>CANMUI010000025.1 GCA_947501045.1 uncultured Psychrobacter sp. | reverse complement strand
GAGCGCTCGCAAATCATCGTCGACGTCTTTACTCAAAAGATGTCCAAAGCCGTCAAAGGCTACATGATGGGCGTCTTCATGATCGGTTTTTTCTTACTCGGGCTCGTCTTTGCCTGGGGTCTGTATGAAAGTGCGATTGACGCCATGGAATTTGGCAAAGTCACCCAAGATTTGCGCATCTCCATGATGCCCATCTATCTTATCAGTTCAGTACT
>CANMUI010000024.1 GCA_947501045.1 uncultured Psychrobacter sp. | reverse complement strand
GAAGCGCAGCGATGCGTGTAGCTAACCTGTACTAATTGCTCGTTTGGCTTGACCATACAACACCCAAGTGGTTTGTATCAAGCATTATATCGATATCACCTTTATCCTTGATTCAGTTAGGATAGTGATACTTAGTCAATTAAGTAAAACATCAGACTCATATCTAACCCCCTTTGCTGACGACAATAGCACGATGGCACCACCTGATCCCTTCCCGAACTCAGCAGTG
>CANMUI010000023.1 GCA_947501045.1 uncultured Psychrobacter sp. | reverse complement strand
CCGCGCTGCGCCAAATGCGGCTTCCAGCGCACCATGATCATCACGGTTAAAGAGTACATGACCATGCCAAGGATACCGGGCAAGAAGCCGGCGATAAACATATCGCCCACCGACTGCTCGGTTAAGATGGCATAGACCAGTAGGGCAATACTGGGCGGGATCATAATCCCTAAAGTACCACCCGCGGCTAAGATACCGCAGGCAAAGCCGGGCTTGTAGCCGTACTTCTCCATCTGCGGCAAGGCCAC
>CANMUI010000022.1 GCA_947501045.1 uncultured Psychrobacter sp. | reverse complement strand
GTTATTAAGGTTAGAAAGTGCGCGTGAACACGCTCTTCCTAACCCAGACTCATATCTATGTTTTTAAATAGTTCCTATCTCTTCGTCAGAGTATAGGTCTCCGTATAAAACAGAAAGAAGTAATCATTTGATAATCACTTGTTTCTATTTATACTTACTTATATAGTCTATCTAATCGCTGGTTTAAGTGGTGGAGCCAAGGAGAGTCGAACTCCTGACCTCCTGCGTGCAAGGCAGGCGCTCTACCAACTGAGCTATGGCCCCTGAGCGAGGATATAGATGAAGCACTGCTTCATCCCGAGCGCAAGAGTAAATCCCTTAAAGGGGATTTGCTGGTTTGTGCCTTACCCAGATAATGGTGGGTCTAAGTGGACTTGAACCACTGACCCCCGCGTTATCAACACGGTGCTCTAACCAGCTGAGCTACAG
>CANMUI010000021.1 GCA_947501045.1 uncultured Psychrobacter sp. | reverse complement strand
GTTATTAAGGTTAGAAAGTGCGCGTGAACACGCTCTTCCTAACCCAGACTCATATCTATGTTTTTAAATAGTTCCTAATCCTTCGTCAGGTATTAGGCTCTGTATAAAACAGAAAGAAGTAATCATTTGATAATCACTTGTTTCTATTTATACTTATTTATATAGTCTATCTAACCGCGTCGTTTAAGTGGTGGAGCCAAGGAGGGTCGAACTCCTGACCTCCTGCGTGCAAGGCAGGCGCTCTACCAACTGAGCTATGGCCCCTGAGCGAGGATACAATCAAAGCACCGCTTTGATCCGAGCGCAAGAGTAAATCCCTTAAAGGGGATTTGCTAATAGCTCTGCACCTTATTAAGCTTGAAAGTATTACTACTTTTTTAGCTAACCACTAGAAATTCTTTAAATAGAATTTCTAGTGGTTAGCTTTGTCGCTAATAATGGTGGGTCTAAGTGGACTTGAACCACTGACCCCCGCGTTATCAACACGGTGCTCTAACCAGCTGAGCTACAG
>CANMUI010000020.1 GCA_947501045.1 uncultured Psychrobacter sp. | reverse complement strand
AAAGTACCACCCGCGGCTAAGATACCGCAGGCAAAGCCGGGCTTGTAGCCGTACTTCTCCATCTGCGGCAAGGCCACCCTTGTCATAGTTGAGGCGGTGGCTAAGGACGACCCTGAGATGGAGGCAAAGATACCGGAGGAGCCGATACCGGCAATCCCCAAGCTGCCTCTGACCCCGCCAAAGATGGTACGGGTGGAGTCAAACAGTTTACCGGCCATACCGGAGTGGGTGGCAAATACCCCCATTAAAATAAATAAAGGTATGGCACTAAAGTCATATTTGGCAAGGACATCTACGGGGATGTCTTTGAGCATTTGCAGGGCGCCATCAGGGGTGGTGACGGCACCAAAACCCACTAGACCGACGCTAAGCATGGCAAGCGCCACTGGGACGCGAACCACGACGAGTATAATCATGACCAATAGGCCAATGGCTCCGATAATTTCTGGACTCATGCGCCGGTCTCCTCGGCGTCATAGAATTCGCCTGTTTTAAAGATGTTGATGGATTCGATCAAAGAGCGAATGGCAAGCAAAACGCTCAGTACTGAACTGATAAGATAGATGGGCATCATGGAGATGCGCAAATCTTGGGTGACTTTGCCAAATTCCATGGCGTC
>CANMUI010000019.1 GCA_947501045.1 uncultured Psychrobacter sp. | reverse complement strand
ATGTCAGTAAACCATCTGCGATTAGGCGCACCTGCTCTGAACTTACGCTTGACCCTGTTCTTAGCTATAACGCCGCACTGTCCTTTGTAGGATCGATACCTTTGTCGTCTGATTCTGGCAGTCAGCTTAAGCTGTCCCATAAGCCTTGCAACCCGCTTATGGTTGACCTTTAGTCCTTCATTCTTAAGTGTCTGAGTGATTCGACGATAGCCATATCGACCTTTATGCTGGTGGTAGATATCACGGATGCGCTGTTTCAAGGGAGCGTATTTGTCTTTATCCCAAAGACTCGCTCTATGATAGTAGAAACTACTCCTTGCAAGCTTTGCTATGGTGAGTAAGTCAGATAACACGTGCTGTTGTCTTAGTCCTTCGATGAGCCTTGCTTTTTGTCTGCTTGTTCCTCCGCTCTGAGCAAGGCATCGAGCTTTTTTAAATACGCATTCTCCGCTCGTAGATACTCGTTCTCACGTTTGAGCTCTGCTAGGGTCTTGTCCTCATCAGGTTTGTCTGTGATAGGAGAGGTCATAGGATTACTACCTTTATATTTAGAGGTGAGTCCAGACATACCGTAGTGTCGATAAGCGTTGTGCCAGTGGCTAATAAGCGCAGGTGAGCTGATAGTAAACCTAAGGGCAGTTTCAGACTGACTTAGTCCTTCTGATAACATCACAGCGAGCACTTTATACTTAAAGTCGCTACTGTATTTAGTCCTATCGACCTTAGGCTTGATAGCGTCTATGCCACCATGTTGATATTGCTCGACCCATTTGCTGACAAACCGCGGATTTACAGAAAACTTCTCACTGGTAGCATGTCCGCTATGTCCTTGCTTGTAGTATGCTATGACTTTGATCTTAAAGTCTAGATCGTAACGCATAAAATAACCCCCATAAATTGTGTCCAACTTATGGGGG
>CANMUI010000018.1 GCA_947501045.1 uncultured Psychrobacter sp. | reverse complement strand
CTCAGCAGTGAAACATCGTAGCGCCAATGGTAGTGTGGCTCCGGCCATGTGAGAGTAGGTCATCGTCAGCTCTCTATACCCTAAAAAGCCCCCTTACACTTATGTGTGAGGGGGCTTTTTTTATGTCTGCTTGAACTTAAATTTGTTATTCTATAAAATCATAAATAAGGTGTTATGCTGATAAATTTATTATAAAATGATTTGACAGTTATCATTATAGCTGCTAATTTCAGGTAGTAATTTTTAATTCTAAACAGTAATTTGATTTTATATTATTTATTAAATTTATAAACAATTTTAGAGTTATTTATTAAGATTATTTAGATTGATTCAAAGGATACTGAATCAGTAGATTTGAAAATTCTTGAAAATATTAATAAATGCTTTTTTACTTAACTATGGTTATCAAAAGGAATTGATAATGAAGTCAGTCCCGCTTCTCTCTATTGGCGCTTTAGCAATTATTAGTCTACTAGGTTGTTCTAGTCCCTCTGATAATAATGAAACTGCTTCTGCTACTACTGAAACACAAGAAACTACCACTCTACGATTCTCACATTTTTGGCCAGCGACTTCTTCTATAAGTAAAGAGGTGTTTGAGCCTTGGGCGCAAAAGATTGAAGAAGAGTCAAATGGCCGCCTAAATGTGGAGCTTTATCCTTCAGCTGGTCTTGCAAAAGCCGATGTAACTTATGAGGCGGCTGCCAAAGGTACTATAGATATTGGCTCTCAAGCACACGGTTATACTAACGGTCGTTTCCCCTTGACCCAGATTGCTGAATTACCTGGCTTATCTAATTCAGCGAGCCAAATGGGCTGTATGCTGCAAACACTTTATGACGATGGTACTCTTGCTAGCGAATATGAAGATTCGCATCTATTATTTATGTATGGGGCTGGACCTGGCTCACTACATACCACTGATAAGTTAATTCGTACGCCTGAAGATATGAAAGGCATGCGTATTCGTCGTCCCTCAGCGGTTGCTGGCGATATCATTGAAAGTGCAGGAGCATCGCCTGTTGGTCTACCCGCTAATGACATGTATACCTCTTTACAGCGCGGCGTCGTTGATGGTTTAAGCTTCCCTTGGGAGGCAGTTACAGCTTTTAAAATTGACGAAATAACAAAGTATCATACCAATATTCCTTTTTATAGCTCCGCTTTGATGGTGACGATGAACAAGGACAAGTATGAAAGTCTGCCTGATGATCTAAAACAAGTCTTGGACAATAACTCAGGAATGGCACTTGCAGAAAAAGTTGGTGAAGTGTTTGATAAACACGATCAGATGGCTATCCAAGCAGCTAAGGATAAGGGTGATGAAATCGTTGAAATACCCGATCCTCTAAACGACCCCGACTGGAAAGGTCCTCTATTAGACGGTACTAAAAAATATTTGGCTGACGTCAACGCTCTAGGGTTAGATGCCGATGGCGTTTATGAAAAAGCCCAAGCCGCGAGCGCCGCTTGCAAAGTCTAACTTATTAGAGGAACCCCTTATGAGCGCTATGGTTAGCCTCAGCACCCTCATCTCCCGAGTGTGTC
>CANMUI010000017.1 GCA_947501045.1 uncultured Psychrobacter sp. | reverse complement strand
GAGCCTGAACCAATCGTTGAGCCTGAACCAATCGTTGAGCCTGAACCAATCGTTGAGCCTGAACCAATCGTTGAGCCGAGTGTAAATGATTCTCAGTTAGCTAACCATGCTCCAGCTGACTCTGTTGATGATCCGCGCGCATTACTACGTTGTCCGCCGACGGATCTAACAGGAGAATGGACACCGGAGAAATGGGACTATTGGCTTCAAACGGCACGTGAGACAAATAACCTAGCTTCAGATGAGCTAGCGCTGGCACGTCAAGGTATGATGACAGGGCAGTGCAATGGAGAAGCAGTATTTGTAACCGGCGTTGATAGTAAGCATTTGCAAGCAACCTTTCGAGAGTTAGCTACAAAGTTGCAACACCAGTTCCCGCAAGCACAGATCAGTTTGCAAGTAGATAGTAGCGTGATGCAACACGAGAATAAAACACCTGAACGTCGTCAAAGTCAGCGCATGATGCAAGCTACTTCGCTTGCTGAATCTATGCTACATGAATCTCCTGTCATGCAATATTTATCTAATCGTGGTGAAGGTAAAATGGGTAAAGTAAAATTATTTTTATAAAAACTATTAAACTTAGTTAAATAGTAATTGATAATCCATTTTGGCGAGTTATAAACGTAGTAAGGACCTAATTTTAAGAAAAACATAATAGGCGATAATTAAAGTATTGAAACTTATATCTTTGTTGGGAAAAGTTTACCGATAATAATAAGTAATGTTATGGAAATAATAATGAAATCAGCTATAATAGTTAAGTTATATTAAAAACTAAGGTATTGTTTAGGTGGAACTATGTTAGATAATTTACGCGGTATGGCCGTGTTCGCCAGTGTAGTCGGACACGGCTCTTTTAGTGGCTCAGCTCGTGAACTTGGTATTACTACAAGCGCGGTTAGTCAACAAATACGATCGCTAGAAAATGAGTTGGGCGTAGTGCTCTTGCACCGATCTACTCGTAAGCTGAGCTTGACGGAGGCTGGTGAAAGCTTTTATGAAGCAGCAAAAGATGTGGTTAGTGCTGCTGAGCAAGGTCGGATTAAAGTTAATCAGCTGCGTGATGAGTTAGCGGGTAGTTTGCGCATTGCAACTACTCCTGAGCTTGGTGTCAATCATATTTTGCCAGCCTTATCGACATGGATGGCCGCTCACGATGATTTAAATATTACCTTTTTGGCAGACAATCACTATGTTGATTTGATCGATGAGCGTATCGATATAGCTATTCGTATGAGTCCTACTATGGGCGACTCGACATTAAGTAACTATCCTCTGACTGATGTTCGTCAAGTCCTAGTTGCATCACCGCAATACCTGCGTCAACACAAAAAATTAGAGAGTCCAAAAGATCTCTCAGAGCATAAGCTCATTTGTATTGAGATTATGAAGGACGCCAGTCAAGTTGAAGTAACTCAAACTGAAACGGGCAAGAAATCACGTATAAAGATGAATTCACGTATCTATACCAACAATGTCTTTATGGCGACTACTCTAGCCAAAGAAGGTCATGGTTTGGTCAGAATAATGGAGATGGATATCAAAAAGGAGCTAGAGAGAGGGGAGTTAGTTGAAGTATTGACAGGCTACCAGCTACCAAGTTTTGTTTTGTATGCCGTTACCTTAAATCGAGAGCAGCAACCTGCAAAGATTACCCGCTGCTTAGAGGTATTAAAAAAATACTTTCATGCCAGCTAAATGATAAAGTAGTAGCGGCTACTTTGTAAAACAGATCATTTTTATAATAAATTTACATGAAGTATGTTAAAAAGCCTCTAAACGTATTGAACTGCCCCCCATAAGTTGGACACAATTTATGGGGGTTATTTTATGCGTTACGATCTAGACTTTAAGATCAAA
>CANMUI010000016.1 GCA_947501045.1 uncultured Psychrobacter sp. | reverse complement strand
ATAATGGTGGGTCTAAGTGGACTTGAACCACTGACCCCCGCGTTATCAACACGGTGCTCTAACCAGCTGAGCTACAGACCCATATCTTCTTAAACTAAACTAAAGAACAACTTGTTGTGAATTCTTACTGAGCGAATGCCGTCTATAAGGAGGTGATCCAGCCGCAGGTTCCCCTACGGCTACCTTGTTACGACTTCACCCCAGTCATCAACCACACCGTGGTGAACGCCTTCCTAAAAGGTTAGGCTATCCACTTCTGGTGCAATCAACTCCCATGGTGTGACGGGCGGTGTGTACAAGGCCCGGGAACGTATTCACCGCGGCATTCTGATCCGCGATTACTAGCGATTCCTACTTCATGGAGTCGAGTTGCAGACTCCAATCTGGACTACGATAGGCTTTTTGAGATTCGCATCACATCGCTGTGTAGCTGCCCTCTGTACCTACCATTGTAGCACGTGTGTAGCCCTGGTCGTAAGGGCCATGATGACTTGACGTCGTCCCCGCCTTCCTCCAGTTTGTCACTGGCAGTGTCCCTAGAGTTCCCGGCCAAACCGCTGGTAACTAAGGATAGGGGTTGCGCTCGTTGCGGGACTTAACCCAACATCTCACGACACGAGCTGACGACAGCCATGCAGCACCTGTATCAGAATTCCCGAAGGCACTCCCGCATCTCTGCAGGATTCTCTGTATGTCAAGACCAGGTAAGGTTCTTCGCGTTGCATCGAATTAAACCACATGCTCCACCGCTTGTGCGGGCCCCCGTCAATTCATTTGAGTTTTAACCTTGCGGCCGTACTCCCCAGGCGGTCTACTTATTGCGTTAGCTGCGTCACTAAGTCCTCAAGGGACCCAACGACTAGTAGACATCGTTTACGGCGTGGACTACCAGGGTATCTAATCCTGTTTGCTACCCACGCTTTCGAACCTCAGTGTCAGTATGATGCCAGAAGGCTGCCTTCGCCATCGGTATTCCTCCAGATCTCTACGCATTTCACCGCTACACCTGGAATTCTACCTTCCTCTCACCTACTCTAGCTTAACAGTATCAGATGCAGTTCCCAGGTTAAGCCCGGGGATTTCACATCTGACTTATCAAGCCACCTACGCTCGCTTTACGCCCAGTAATTCCGATTAACGCTTGCACCCTCTGTATTACCGCGGCTGCTGGCACAGAGTTAGCCGGTGCTTATTCTGCAGCTAATGTCATCGTCTCCGGGTATTAACCGAAGAGTCTTCTTCACTGCTTAAAGTGCTTTACAACCAAAAGGCCTTCTTCACACACGCGGCATGGCTGGATCAGGGTTGCCCCCATTGTCCAATATTCCCCACTGCTGCCTCCCGTAGGAGTCCGGACCGTGTCTCAGTTCCGGTGTGGCTGATCATCCTCTCAGACCAGCTACAGATCGTCGCCATGGTAGGCCTTTACCCCACCATCTAGCTAATCCGACTTAGGCTCATCTAATAGCGAGAGCAACAAGTTGCCCCCTTTCTCCCGTAGGTCGTATGCGGTATTAATTCGAGTTTCCCCGAGCTATCCCCCACTACTAGGTAGATTCCTAAGTATTACTCACCCGTCCGCCGCTCGTCATCTTCTAGCAAGCTAGAAATGTTACCGCTCGACTTGCATGTGTTAAGCCTGCCGCCAGCGTTCAATCTGAGCCATGATCAAACTCTTCAGTTTAATCTGCTATGTAACCCTTTAAAGAGGTTACTAAACTTGGCTCATCTAATCTGGCAATTACGCTCTTCGTATATGTTCGTAATGAATTAACTTCGAGTTTCTTTACTGATTAAATGATAATTTTTAGAGTTAATTACCTTCCCGAAAAGAGAAGATAGTCAACTTTATGTTTAGCATTCTATCTCAGCAAAAATCCACACAAGTTGTTCTTTAGTTTCGCTTTTAAATAGTGTCCTACATCTGTCGTCCAGTATGTAAGTATATCTTGTAATTCTATTTGCTAAATTAGCCCCAACCCCTTATGGGTGGTTCTGTCTAGCGAGCTGACTATCATATCATAATTCAATGTTCTGTCAAGCTTTTTTATCATTTGTTTCAGTAAGTTAGTGGCTTGATTTCACTACTATTATTAAGTAGCTTGTCTCGTCCGTTCCCTTAATGAGGTGCGTATTATAGACGCTTTAATT
>CANMUI010000015.1 GCA_947501045.1 uncultured Psychrobacter sp. | reverse complement strand
TACAAACCACTTGGGTGTTGTATGGTCAAGCCAAACGAGCAATTAGTACAGGTTAGCTACACGCATCGCTGCGCTTCCACACCCTGCCTATCAACGTCCTAGTCTTGAACGGCTCTTTAGGGAAATCTTATCTTGAGGTGGGCTTCCCGCTTAGATGCTTTCAGCGGTTATCCCATCCGAACGTAGCTACCGGGCAATGCCATTGGCATGACAACCCGAACACCAGTGGTTCGTCCACTCTGGTCCTCTCGTACTAGGAGCAGCTCCTCTCAAATTTCCAACGCCCACGGTAGATAGGGACCGAACTGTCTCACGACGTTCTAAACCCAGCTCGCGTACCTCTTTAAATGGCGAACAGCCATACCCTTAGGACCTGCTTCAGCCCTAGGATGAGATGAGCCGACATCGAGGTGCCAAACACCGCCGTCGATATGAACTCTTGGGCGGTATCAGCCTGTTATCCCCAGAGTACCTTTTATCCGTTGAGCGATGGCCCTTCCATACAGAACCACCGGATCACTAAGACCTACTTTCGTACCTGCTCGACTTGTGGGTCTCGCAGTTAAGCGCGCTTTTGCCTTTATACTCTTTGAACGATTTCCGACCGTTCTGAGCGCACCTTCGTACTCCTCCGTTACTCTTTAGGAGGAGACCGCCCCAGTCAAACTACCCACCATACATTGTCCTCGGTACTGTTATACCTGAGTTAGAACCCCAACATGACCAGGGTGGTATTTCAAGATTGGCTCCACCAAGACTAGCGTCTCGGTTTCATAGCCTCCCACCTATCCTGCACAAGTCAGGTCAAAGTTCAATGTAAAGCTGTAGTAAAGGTTCACGGGGTCTTTCCGTCTAGCCGCGGGTACACAGCATCTTCACTGCGATTTCGATTTCACTGAGTCTCTGCTGGAGACAGCGCTGCCATCATTATGTCATTCGTGCAGGTCGGAACTTACCCGACAAGGAATTTCGCTACCTTAGGACCGTTATAGTTACGGCCGCCGTTTACTGGGGCTTCGATCAAGACCTTCGCATTCGCTAAGCCCATCAATTAACCTTCCA
The DNA here is from genome assembly GCA_947501045.1 of uncultured Psychrobacter sp. GTDB lineage: Bacteria > Pseudomonadota > Gammaproteobacteria > Pseudomonadales > Moraxellaceae > Psychrobacter. The sequence goes on along the minus strand of CANMUI010000015.1, from coordinate 2,130 downwards.
GCACCGGGCAGACATCACACCCTATACGTCCACTTTCGTGTTTGCAGAGTGCTGTGTTTTTAATAAACAGTTGCAGCAGCCTGGTATCTGCGACTGCTAGAAGCTTACGGAGCAAGTCCTTCACCTCCAGCAGCGTACCTTCTCCCGAAGTTACGGTACCATTTTGCCTAGTTCCTTCAGCAGAGTTCTCTCAAGCGCCTTGGTATTCTCTACCTGATCACCTGTGTCGGTTTAGGGTACGATTCGTTTATGACTGTCGCTTAGAAGCTTTTCCTGGAAGCATGGTATTTACCACTTCACTGTACAAGTACAGCTTGCTATCAGATCTCGGTCTTAACAGTCCGGATTTACCTAAACTGTCAACCTACATCCTTTCACCTGGACAACCATCGCCAGGCTGGCATAACCTTCTCCGTCCCTCCATCGCATCATAAACAAGTATCGGAATATTAACCGATTTCCCATCGACTACGCCTTTCGGCCTCGCCTTAGGGGTCGACTCACCCAGCCCCGATTAACGTTGGACTGGAACCCTTGATCTTCCGGCGTGGATGCTTTTCACACCCATTATCGTTACTCACGTCAGCATTCGCTCTTGTGATACCTCCAGCACACTTTACAATGCACCTTCTCAGGCTTACACAACGCTCCCCTACCACTTGAAAACAAATTCAAATCCGCAGCTTCGGCTCCTAGTTTGAGCCCCGTTACATCTTCCGCGCGGGCCGACTCGACTAGTGAGCTATTACGCTTTCTTTAAAGGATGGCTGCTTCTAAGCCAACCTCCTAGCTGTCTATGCCTTCCCACCTCGTTTCCCACTTAACTAGGAATTTGGGGCCTTAGCTGGCGGTCTGGGTTGTTTCCCTCTCCACAATGGACGTTAGCACCCACTGTGTGTCTCCCGGATATCACTCATCGGTATTCGGAGTTTGCATCGGTTTGGTAAGTCGGTATGACCCCCTAGCCGAAACAGTGCTCTACCCCCAATGGTGTTCGTCCGAGGCGCTACCTAAATAGCTTTCGGGGAGAACCAGCTATCACCGAGTTTGATTAGCCTTTCACCCCTATCCACAAGTCATCCCCTGGCTTTTCAACGACAGTGGGTTCGGTCCTCCGGTAACTGTTACGTCACTTTCAACCTGCTCATGGATAGATCACTCGGTTTCGGGTCTATACCCTGCAACTAGACGCCCTATTAAGACTCGGTTTCCCTACGGCTCCCCAAAACGGTTAACCTCGCTACAGAATATAAGTCGCTGACCCATTATACAAAAGGTACGCGGTCACAAGACTATCTACAAGTAGATAGCTCGCTCCCACTGCTTGTACGCACACGGTTTCAGGTTCTATTTCACTCCCCTCACAGGGGTTCTTTTCGCCTTTCCCTCACGGTACTGGTTCACTATCGGTCAGTCAGGAGTATTTAGCCTTGGAGGATGGTCCCCCCATCTTCAAACAGGATTTCTCGTGTCCCGCTCTACTTAATATGTCAATACTAGAATTTAAAATACGGGGCTATCACCCACTATGGCCAGACTTCCCATTCTGTTCTTCTATTCTAGTATCAATCGGCTTCTCCCCGTTCGCTCGCCGCTACTTGGGGAATCTCATTTGATGTCTTTTCCTAAGGGTACTGAGATGTTTCACTTCCCCTCGTTCGCCTCATATACAAAGTATATGATACCTAGCTTATGCTAAGTGGGTTTCCCCATTCAGAAATCTCCGGATCTCAGGATATTGCCGCCTCCCCGAAGCTTATCGCAGGCTGTCACGTCTTTCTTCGCCTCTGACTGCCAAGGCATCCACCATGTGCGCTTAATTACTTGACCATACAACCCCAAGTAGTCTTGGTTAATTGCTAAGTTTCGTTTTACTATTGGTTAAAGACAACCTCGAAGTAATCCGAGGTGTTTTAACCAATGCATAAATCTAATACTTAACAGGTTGGTCTCGCAATTATAACGATATCACCTATGTTTACGCTTGATTCAGTTCTCTTTACTTTTTTAATAACTCACCCCTGGGATAACAACTGATGTCGTTAAGAGGTGAGTTATTAAGGTTAGAAAGTGCGCGTGAACACGCTCTTCCTAACCCAGACTCATATCTATGTTTTTAAATAGTTCCTA
>CANMUI010000014.1 GCA_947501045.1 uncultured Psychrobacter sp. | reverse complement strand
TTTGATCTTAAAGTCTAGATCGTAACGCATAAAATAACCCCCATAAATTGTGTCCAACTTATGGGGGGCAGTTCATTTATGAGAGCTTTTTTGTTAGCACTTAATATAGTGCTTTGATATAAGCTATTTTACTTCTAATAGCTCAACGGTAAAGATCAGCGTACTATTAGGATCGATACCTTGGTTGCCCGCCTCCCCATAAGCGAGGTCTGATGGAATATAAAACTCATATTTACCGCCCTCTTTCATGAGCTGTAGACCTTCAGTCCAGCCAGCGATAACTTGATTCAACGGAAACTCAATAGGCTCGCCGCGCTCATAAGAGCTGTCAAATACCGTACCATCTATCAGCTTACCTTCATAATTGACCACTACGACATCAGTGGCTTTTGGTGAAGCGCCCGTACCGGCAGTAAGTACTTTATACTGCAGACCAGAATCAGTCACTTGCACACCTTCTTTATTAGCGTTTTCTGCTAAAAATGCAGCGCCTGTCGCTTTATTATCTTCAGCTTTGGACTGCATATCTGCTACGAACTGCTCTTCTTGTTCCTTTTGATAAGCAAGCAAAACCTCTTCCATCTGCTCTTGAGTCAAAGCTGAGTCTTTACCTTCGTAGCCATCGCGAAAACCTTGTTCAAAGGTATCAAGGTCTAAATCTTGTACCGCCTCTTTGTTGCCTTCAGCCATCATAAAACCCAAACTATAGCCTACTTTTTCATTTGGCGGACTTTGTTCTGTGACCGATACGCTTTGAGTTGCTGTTTCTTGATTGCCGTTATTGGTGCTACAACCTGTCACTAATAACATAGCAGCGGCTAAACTACTAATAGTCAAGGTAGTGATTTTTTTCATAGGGTACTCTCAAGTTATTGAAAAACAAGTTATTGAAAACACTGTAGAAACAGTGAATTTTATTTAAAAATAATTGCAGCACATCATAACAAATCTTGGTTTTAGGGGCTATGTTTCTAGTAAAATTAACGATGTAATGTATAGTATTTGTTACTGCAGCTTATCAAAATAACAACTTATCACACAATTATAGCGTTGAGTTAAGCTTTCTATCTTTAACTACAACACTAGATAAGATAAGCTAAACTCGTTAAGAAGTAACTAAATATGACTATTTAATGAAATGGTTTACTTTTACTGAAATAAAATATTATAGTTTCTAAATACTCATGAGTTTTTATATATTCGTGTATCTATTAAATTTGAGAATACGTATTCTCTTTCTTATCCAAGATACATGATGATTAAAGGAGGATAAGATGAATCCAACATATATATCGTTCAATGATTACTTGGGTGGGCCAATCGGTTCTATCATTGGTGCCATTTTGATTTTTATCATTGGCTGGCTGGTAGCACTTGGTATCGCAGGTGTGGTTCGAGGAGTACTGGCTAAAGTAAACCTCAATCAGCGTATGAATACCTCAACTGGTAAAAAATACGATTTAGAAAGCATCATCTCTAAAATTGTTTTTTGGTTTATATTTATAATTGCCATCTCAATGGCGCTTGATCAGCTTAATTTAAATTCAATCTCAGTACCCTTTGCCAATATGGTAGGTCAAGTACTGGCATTTATTCCTAATCTTATCGCCGCTATTGCAGTTGGTGTTCTGGGTTGGGTTATCGCTACTGTGGTTCGCACAGCGATCAATACTGGTCTTTCAAAAACCTCAATGGATGAGCGTCTCAGTGCTCATGCTGGCGTCAAACCTATGAGCAATACTATTGCTGATATGGTTTATTGGTTCATTTTGCTCATTGTTTTAACCATGGTTCTAGGTCAATTAGAACTTGATGGTCTGTTTGCACCATTAACTAATATGGTCGACAAAATCTTTGGCTTTATTCCTAACATCATTATCGCCATTGTGGTGTTTGTGGTGGGTTATATCATTGCTAAAGTTGTACGCGGTATCGTGACCAATCTAGTTTCTACCTTCAACGTTCAAGAGCTTGCCTCAAGAGCTGGGCTGAGCGAGAAAAACAGCTTACCTAACATTGCAGGATCATTAGCCTTTTTAGTGGTCATTATCCCAACTATTGTAGCTGCTCTAGAAGCGCTAAGAATTGAGGTCATTGCTCGCCCTGCGACAAATATGCTCAATAAAATTATGGCCGCCCTGCCCAATATCTTTATGGCAGCTGCGATCTTAATTGTGACCTATTATGTAGTGCGTATGGTGGCTAACATCATCAAAGGTCTAATCGAAAATACTGAAATTAACCAATTGCCCGCCAAAGTAGGTTTGCAAGAAACCATGGGCGACAAACAAATCTCTGATTTGGTCGGTTATGCTATTATCTTCTTTGCTATGCTGTTTGCAGCAATTGCAGCCTCTGACTTATTAGGTTTTGAGCCTATTTCAGCTATTATTACTATGTTCATCGCCTTTGGTGCCAATATCATCTTAGGTGCCATTATTCTGTTTATCGGTTTCTGGCTTGCCAATATCATCGCTGGTGTCGTTGAGCGTTCTGAAAAAGGCTCACAGTTCTTAGCCAATATCGTACGTGTATTGATCATGGGCTTAGTACTTGCCATGGGTTTAAAAGCGATGGGCATTGCTGACTCTATCGTCAACCTAGCGTTTGGTCTCACCTTAGGCGCTGTGGCAGTGGCGTTTGCACTATCATTTGGTCTTGGTGGTCAAGAAGCTGCCGCTCGCTTCTTACGCAAAATGCAGGACAAAATGGATGAAGAGCGTACTGGTCTTAAAGTAGAAACGACTCGTCATACCAAGACAACGACGGATACACAAGACAAAGTAGCTGACGCTGTTCGCGCAAACACACCTAGTGCGACAACAACTAGCATCGATAGACCTGATCCAACTACTACTGGTCTAGCTACTGATGATTTAACTACTGATACTGTTGATACCAGTAAGCTAGGTACAGACTCTGTTGATACTAGTAACTTGAGTAATGACAGTAACACCCCTAGTAATACTGACAACACTACTAGTAATACTAACAACACTGCTAGTAATACTAACAACACTGCTAGTAATACTAATGACGTAGACATATTACCAGGTAGCGGTTTGGTTGGTGATCAGGGTTACGATAAGGATAAATAATTCCTAGTAACTATCTTATTTATATCAGTAAAAAAGGCAGCTTAGGCTGTCTTTTTTTGTGCTAAAGATTTAAACACTTTCATACTATTTAATATCGCTTTCATAATAATGGCTTGTTATGATAAGAAGTCATTTACTTTTCCACCATTTATGCCTATTAGGATTAGACACCATGAAAAGATTTAAGGAAAAAACGGTAATTGTCACCGGTGCCGGCTCAGGTATTGGTCGTGCCACTGCTATTCGATTCGCTAATGAAGGTGCTAGTGTGGTTTTGGTTGGTCGTACTGCCAAAACTTTGGAAGAGACTGCAAAGGAGTTACCGCTAGATCGTACTTGGATTCATACCGATACTTATATGACGATTACTTGCGATATCAGTGTCCAAAGCCAGGTACAAGAAATGGTAAGACGGACGGTAGAAAAATTTGGCAAAATCGACATACTAGTCAATAACGCTGGTAAAGCCACCCAAGGTAGAATCACTGATTTATCTGCTGACGACTGGAAGTCAGCCATTGATGTCAATCTAAATGGTACCTTTTATGTTTGTCAGGCGGCTATCCCGCACTTAATTGAGACTAAAGGTAATATTGTCAATGTCTCTTCACTTTCAGGCATTGGCGGCGATTGGAATATGGCCGCTTATAACGCGGCTAAAGCTGGCGTCACCAATCTGACACGGACACTGGCTTTGGATCATGGCGCTGATGGCGTACGTGTTAATGCGGTTAATCCAAGTGTTACCAAAACCAACATGACTAGCGCTATTCAGGACAATAATGATAAAAAAGATCAGTTTCTAGCACGCTCGCCGCTGGGACGTCTGGCTACACCTGAAGATATCGCCGCGGCTATTACTTTTTTGGCCAGTGATGATGCCTCAATGATTACTGGCGTTAACTTGCCAGTTGATGGCGGCGTTAGCGCCTCTAACGGTCAGCCGCATTTCTAAAATCTTACAAAATAGCCCTTAGTAAATATAAGGGCTATATGTTTATAAGGGCCATATGTTCGATCTTTTTTTTACTTACATTATAAGATTATATCAATGTCGTTCACGTCCTGTAGGGGCTGCGATAAACGCTCAGGATAGCGCGGTACTACGCCTTGATATTGAATATAAATCTTTGGTAAGTCAGCCTCGATATCGCCCGTAGGATAAACCGGCGATAAAAAACGCACTTGTTTAGTTTTATAATCCAAAGCCACGGGCAAGATCGGTACATTAGCGCCTAGTGCTAAATAATAAAATCCCGTTTTCCAGTTCTCGGTATACTGACGTGTGCCTTCTGGTGATAGTCCCAAAAAGAGCGGTTGACCTGCTTTGAATTTATCGATGCTTGCTTGTAAGACAGAGCCTTTATTACCCCGATCAATAGGAATAATACCCATCCAGCGTAATAACTGCGCCAGCACAGGCACTTTAAATAAAGTATGCTTGCCCATAATGCTAATTTTCATATCCAGAGCAAACAAACTAGGTAAGGCATAAACCCCATCAACGTTTGAAGTATGCGGAAGCGCCAGTACTACAGCTTGCGAAATATTAGGAATCTCGCCAACCGTACGCCAACCTGCTATTTTCATAAGCCACGCTGCTATAGGAGGCGTGACTACCCCTCCACGTTTTGGAATCAAATGACCTAAGTCTTTTCTACTGAGTTTAGGTAATTTAGCAAATGTTTTAGTATTCGAAGTTGTAGTTTGCGTAGCAGAATTGAATTTCATAATAGTACTGAACGATAAAAATTAATTTAACAATATAATAACATTAATTAGACACTATTAAATTGACTTTTATTCTATTTCTTCAATTTTTTGCAACCTACCTATAAATTTAATAAGGTAAACTTAATAAAAATAATGGTTCCCCATCATAGATATCTATAAAGCAATATCCGCTAGGTTGCCTTTATCCTCAAGCCAAGACTTACGATCGGACGAGCGCTTTTTTGCCAGCAGCATATCCATGACGCTATTGGTTAATATCATGTCATCCATATCCAGCTGTACTAAGCGGCGCGTATCACGGTTCATTGTCGTCTCGCGTAGCTGCTCGGCACTCATCTCACCAAGCCCTTTAAAGCGCGTGATTTGCGCTTTTTTATTGCCCGGAACATTCGATAGAATATGTTCGAGCTCAGGCTCATCTAATGCATAGTGCACCTCTTTTCCCACATCCACTCGGTACAGGGGCGGCATCGCGACAAACAAATGACCTGCATCGACCAAAGCTGGAAAATGCTTAACAAATAACGCGCAAATCAAAGTAGCAATGTGCAGTCCATCAGAATCCGCATCGGCCAAGATACAGATCTTGTCATAACGCAACTCGGACAAGTCGTTTGAGGCCGGATCAACTCCGATAGCGATGGCGATATCGTGAATCTCTTGGCTTGAGAGTACAGTATCAGATGAGACCTCCCATGTGTTCAGTATCTTACCGCGCAGTGGCAATATCGCTTGATAATGGCGATCACGTGCTTGCTTAGCACTGCCGCCAGCAGAGTCCCCTTCTACCAAAAACAGCTCCGCGCCATCACGTAAGTCGCCGCGGCAGTCTGCTAATTTACCCGGCAGTGCTGGACCTTGACTGATTTTTTTACGCGCGACTTTTTTTGCTGATTTTAGACGACGTCCGGCTTTATTAATCGCCAGCTCGGCAATCTGAGCACCTAAGTCTGCATGTTGATTGAGCCACAAACTAAAAGCATCTTTGGCTAATGTCTGCACCACCCCTGCCGCCTCGCGACTCGACAAGCGCTCTTTGGTTTGCCCTGAGAACTGCGGTTCAGAAAATTTAAGCGAGAGAATATAATTAATCCCATCCCAAACATCCTCCGCCGTTAGCTTCACACTACGCGGCAACAGATTATGAATCTCACAAAACTCACGCAGAGCTTCTAAAATACCGGTACGTAGCCCATTAACGTGCGTGCCTCCTTGCGCGGTTGGTATCAAGTTGACGTAACTTTCTTGCACAGGGGTACCGCCATCAGGCAACCAAGATAGGGCAAAGGTAATACCTGTGCCATTGCCGTCTTTAGCCTCATAATTATAATAGAACGGCTCTGGTGGCAGCGTCTCAAGTCCATCTAACTGCTCGTTTAAATATTCGACCACGCCATCGGTAAACTGCCAAACCACTTTTTCATTATTGATGTTATCAACGAATTCAATAATGAGACCAGCCGCTAACACCGCTTTGGCTTTTAGGTTATGTTTGAGCTGTTTCACATTAAATTTAGGCGTATCAAAGAAGCTACCATCTGCCCAAAAGCGTACCTTGGTGCCGCGTTTGCGCTTGTTAGAGCTGACTGATTCGGTAAGCGGTGTCACAGGAGCACCATTCTCAAACGCCATGTCAAACTGCGTACCCTCACGCCATACGGTGACTTCAATGCGCGTTGACAAAGCATTAACGACAGAGATACCAACCCCGTGCAGACCGCCTGATACTTGGTAATTGGAGGTCGAGAACTTACCACCCGCGTGCAGACGCGTTAAGATAAGCTCAATTCCTGATTGCCCAAACTCAGGGTGGATATCAGTCGGCATACCGCGGCCATCGTCTTCTACCGACAATGACCCATCTTCATGCAGTTGTACTTTAATGGTTTTGGCATAGCCTGCTAAGGCCTCATCAACAGAGTTGTCGATGACCTCTTGGGCTAGGTGATTGGGACGGGTAGTATCGGTATACATGCCGGGACGGCGGCGAACGGGCTCAAGACCTTCTAAAACTTCTAATGACTGCGCATTATATTGATTCAAAATGCTTTCCTTAATGTCTACAAACTATAAGTATTTACAAACTATTAATTCCAATAAACCATTATAACGAAAAACGGCTACACTAGCGGTAACTGTTAATAATATACGTCATGTCGTGTCGTCCACTACCTATCATCATAGCCGCTGTATGATGTCCATAACGACAGGTAACTGCTCGGAGAAATCACTGAAGCGATGGTCGCCCTCTGCTTGTAAAATAACCTTCGCGCCATATTTTCGATAGAAATCTACAGATAAATTGAAATCGAGTAACTCATCACCCTCTTTAATCAAAGCGACTACTTGGCTGGGATATTCAACACCGGACAGCTTATGATCAGCAAACCATTTTAAGTCTGCTATTGTGATGTTCCAACCGCCCGTTGTAGTATAAAGTACCTTCGTATCTGCATCACTGTTATTAAGGCTATCAAGGTTTTTATCAACACTAGATTCTTCATAAAAGCGCTGTAAAGTAATATGAGGCTGAGTGCTAGGATTCAATAGCAATACTGAACAACCCGTATGATTACTGACTAACGTTGAGAAGTAGCCTCCTAATGAGCTACCTACCAATATGGTTCTAGCTTCCTTACTCAATTTGGTGACTAAGTCGATTAAGTCGCCAAAGACTTGTTCAGGCGACTGGTTTAAGTCGGGACGATAGACTGCAATATCTGGATGATTCTGCTCACAATAATGCTCAAGTAATAATCCTTTAATAGAACTAGCATCACTATCTAAGCCATGAATATAAACAATGTTCACGTATAGCCTCACTTATTAATTTTGTTATGATATAAGATATAGCACTGTTTAAAGAACGGTTTAAACCTCAAGAATAGCATTACAAGCCAATGAATATAAGCGCTAAGCCATAATATAATAGCTAAAATTATAAATACTGAGGCTAACATAGTACTGAGTTTGCAAGGGAATGATATATTAAATGGAGAGGAAGCATGAATCAGCAGTTTGAGCTCTTTGAGATTGCTAATCCGTGCATTGGCGTTTGTCAAAGTAATAAAAAAGGCTACTGCTTTGGCTGTTTGCGCAGTCGTCCTGAGCGTCAGTTTTGGCATGACATGAACAACGAGCAGCGCCGAGAGGTACTTAGACTGATAGTAGGACGTCGGCAGCGTATTGAACAAATAAAGCAGCGTAAAGGCGAGCAATTAGGCTTTGATTTTGAAGAAGTTATTGAAACAGGCGAATTGTTTTAATGAGAAAATATAACTATTAAATTATTTTTAATAATAAGTAATATCAATATAATAATTCTACATAGTATTATTGAAATTTATATTCCTGACCTCAAATATATAACTGAAGATTGATAAAACTCAATGATTATTAACAGTTGTTGAAAAAAGCAGGAGATAATAATGAATGACACTATAGCGAATAACGTAGAAGATACCGTAACCCAATCACGTCAAGTGCAAGAGCTTTATGCTGGGGTAGATACTCAAGACGGTGCGGGTGTTAAGCTAACTCGCGTACTCACGCAGCAGTTGCAAAAACGCCTTGATCCTTATTTGATGCTAGACAACTTTAAAAGCGACAATCCAGATGATTATGTCGCTGGGTTTCCCAACCACCCACATCGCGGCTTTGAAACTATTACCTATATGATTACGGGTCGTATGCGTCATCGTGACAGCGCGGGTAACGAAGGCTTATTACAAAACGGCGGCGTACAGTGGATGACGGCAGCTAGCGGGGTGATCCATTCAGAGCTACCGGAACAAGAAGATGGCGCGATGGAAGGCTTCCAGCTTTGGCTCAATCTACCTGCCAAAGACAAGATGAATGACCCTTGGTATAAAGACTTCCAAAGTGATGATCTACCTAAATACACGACTGAAGATGGCGTCGACGTTACGGTAATTGCCGGTACATCGCATGGTGTTGAAGGCGCGGTCACCCGCGAAGTTACTGAGCCGACTTACTTGGATATCCATCTACCAGCAGGAACCAGCTTTAGCCAAGCCATTCCAAGCGATCACAATGCGTTTGCCTTTGTATATCGTGGTAAAGTAGATATCGAAGGTCGAGAAGTGCCGACTAAGACCATGGCTATCTTGAAAAATGATACTGACACTGATGGCGTCACCATTACCGCCGATAGTAGTGAGGATACTAAAGTGATCTTAATCACGGGTCGCCCACTACGTGAGCCAATTGTTCAGTACGGTCCCTTTGTCATGAACAGTCAGCAAGAAATCATGCAAGCGGTCACTGATTTCCAAAGTGGCAAATTTGGTGAAGGCGCTTAACTGTTAGTCTAGTTACTAGTTAGTTAAATACTCTATTGTATGTTAAAGCCCGTATTAGTTCGCTAATATGGGCTTTTTTAATAATAAAAGGCAATTATTCAACCTTTATCGAGTATAGATTACGGTTTTTAAACTATCAAATGATGCTGCTACATTTTACGTTTAGAATTAATAAAAATGCTTGGTCTGTGCTTTTTTTTACCAGTAACATCATCAGTGATAATTCAATTATCAGACTACAAACTAATGGCATTAGTTCGCAGATCATCTCTATAGGCTACATTCGAAGTAATAATAGGATTATTTCAAAAAAAATTTTAAAAAATAATCAAATTAGATAGCACCTTCCTAATTAAATGAAGTATTAAGAGCTTTTTATTTGCCATGCAGAAGCAGAACCTCCTTTGTTAGGTACTGGCTCGATTACATTACTTCCTTTGAGTCGTAAGAAAACATTTTTCATTATATTTTCACTTTTTATACCTGTAATATCCCTAGCTACACGATTTGTAATTTCTGGGTTTTGTTGTAGATACTCTATGACTAACTCTTCTGGAGAAGAAAGAGGTTCATGAGGGATAGTGATTAAAACTGAGTTCTCAGTTTCATCAATTACTGGAGGTTTTAGTCTTAAAGCCTCCATAGCACTGAACGCAGTATTTAAACCTTCGCCTACATCCTGATTAGGTGGATTAGGAAATTTATTAATTAGTCTTACAATAGTAGGATTCCTTGCACTTTGAGTATCCAAAATATTGTATTTAGTAACGTGCCCTGGAAGTTTTCCTGGACTCTCTACTTCAACTCTATTATCAAATATTCTTATTTGTGAATCAGCAGCAATACTGTAATCTCTATGAAGAACTGCATTAGTAATAATTTCGTGAATAGTATCTTTAGGATATAGGACACTCTCCATTCCTTTAGTACCAAGCTTCTGAACACCTTCAATTATTTCTATAGACTTATCTACAGCTCGATAGATAACGTCATATATATTACCTTCGATTGTTAGAGGGACTCCATCGAGAAACTCTCTACCTATATCATTATCCTTAGTTCTATATCGCATTATCTTAATACTACATCTTTTAGGTAGATATATCGCTGGTTCATCACAGAATAATAAAACACCAGCCACTTTACATTGATCATGTTTAAGAAGCTCTTGATTATTTAAATAAGTTAATGGTTCAGCACTAGGCACTACGTTTATTAGGAAATCCAATATAGCTACACTATTCTCTACTCTTTCAGGTGTAATATTCACCCATTCATCTTCGAACGTAATGATACCTTTATCTAATTCTAAACGGGCTATTCTATCAGTTGTATCTAACTTTATTTTTCCTGCATTTACTCTTAGGAAGATCTCTCCTTTCGTAGATTTTACAATTTCTTTAACTTTCTTTATAGTAAGATGAAGTACATATCCTTCATAATCAGAACAGCTTAAAAACTCAAATATTATATGATTTGCAAATAGATGAGCCTGAACTAAAGCTTGGATCATGTCATTTGCTTCTTCCACATCCGCAAACCCCTTCCATAACCTATTTTTATTTTCTCCAACTTCAGAAATACCAATATATATGTCTCCACCGCCTGCATTAGCAAAAGCGGAGACTGTTTCTGATAATTTTGCTGGTCTAATTTCTTTAGCTTTAACATCGTTCAAGAAATTTTCTTCTACATTGATGATTTTATCAGCTTGATCTTTGCTGATTATATAAGTTGGATACATTTATTATTTCCCTAGATAACTGCTACTAATTCTCAATTTTAATTTTTGATATTATCAGATCTTTGGCATATAAACCTAATAATAAAAAAAACCAAAACCCTACCTATTAAAAAAGCTTTCTTCAACTTTCGAATAGGGGGATTTTAGAAATAAAGAGCTGACGATGACCTGAGCACTATAAAAACTGCATATCAATTTTAGGTAGCGTAAGAGCCAATCCTTTAGATAGAATTGGCTGTATAGGTCACACGGACGGACCCACACTACCATTAGCGCTACGATATTTCACTTCTGAGTTCAGGAAGAGAGCAAGTGGTACTATCGTGCTATTGTCGCCTATTATATAGCAAGCTAGAATCGCTCTTGCCATCTATTTTCTACTAAATTGTATTCATTAATATCGTCATGAAAAGCAATATTGGCTTTTAGCTTGAACGACTTTCCACCTACTTCATTCCAGCATTCTGCAAACCATTTAATAAGCTCCTCAGTAGCAATAGTGTATAGATCAATATCCTCATCTTTGTTTCTATACTTATCTTCAAGCTCATCAGGATAAACGTGTTCTATATCCAGTAACTCAGGATCAACAGGTGACGGATACTGCGCTTGACCATCTACATCAACAAAATGCTCAGAATTACTTTCATCCATAAAGAAAGCCCTCACCGGAAATCCTTGCGTAAAACCGTCAGCGAAAACCTCAAATTCTAAACTCACAACTTCTTCCGGATAATTATATTCAATGAGCTGTTTTAGTACTGGTTTGATATCGGACCTCAAATGACTTAAATGACTTTGAACTTCTTTTCTAAATTCTTGTTCAATACTCATATTATTTCCTTTTAATAAGTTTGAATTGAATTGATGATAGCATAGGATAAATATAATCACGCACAAAAAAAGAGCCCTCAACACGTAAGTGTCGGAAGCTTTTAGTATGAGAAACTTGGAGACAAAGAAAAGCCCTAACATACTAAAGTATGTTAGGGCTAATCAGGAATAGAGAGCTGACGATGACCTACTCTCACATGGCCGGAGCCACACTACCATTGGCGCTACGATGTTTCACTGCTG
>CANMUI010000013.1 GCA_947501045.1 uncultured Psychrobacter sp. | reverse complement strand
GACTGAGTCCTGTAAAGTACAGAACTCAGTCCTTGATGTAAACTTAAACTGTCCAAGTTTAGGGGGTCAGTTCAAATATATGAGAGCTTTTTTTATGGAACTGACTGTCTAAAATATAGTTCTATAGCTTTTTTTGAAAGACTTTAGAATTACGACCATTATGATATCTTTCGCGTCTAGCTTCTGGTAGGGCATCAGCATCAGTCTCAGCAAACCCTTGTTCTACAAACCAGTGCGCCGTACGCGTGGTCAATACAAACAGCTTGTGTAGTCCATGACTGCGTGCTTGCTGCTCTAAAAAGGCAAGCAGGTCGGCACCGCGGCTACCATTACGATACTCAGGATGTATCGCTACGCAAGCCACTTCTGCGCTATCCGCCCCCAGCGGATATAAGGCAGCGCAGCCTAAAATCATACCATCACGCTCAATCACGCTATAATTATCGATCTCTTGTTCTAAGCGCTCACGTGAACGACTAATCAAAATACCTTGCTCCTCGAGCGGCTTGAGCAATTCAATCAATCCGACTACATCGTCGATATCGGCATGGCGAATCTCTTCATAAGGGTCATGACTGATCAGCGTACCAGAACCATCACGTGTGAACAGCTCCTCGAGTAGCGCTCCATCTTTAGCATAGGAGATGATATGAGTGCGATGTACGCCTTGACGACAAGCTTGACTGGCACAGTACAAAAAGTAGTTGATTTCGTTGCTTAGATCACGTTCTCGCAAGAAACGATCTACTTCGTTGGGAATCATATCACTAAGCAGACGATCGTTATCGTTGATACCGGCTTCTTCACCTAAGAAAATCAGCTTGTCAGCGCCCAATGCCACAGCAGCACTCAAGGCTACGTCTTCTCCTAATAGGTTAAAGACTTCACCTGTTGCCGAGTAGCCCATCGAACCCAAAATCACAATATGATCGTGGAGCAAGTTGTTTTTAATAGCATCGACATCTATTGAGCGCACCTCGCCTGTCATCTGATAATCGATACCGTCACGGATACCATAAGGGCGGGCAGTGACAAAGTTGCCAGACACCGCGTCAATGCGTGAACCGTACATTGGGGAGTTGGCAAGCCCCATCGACAGCTGCGCTTCGATCTGTAGGCGAATTGCGCCGACCGCTTGCAAAATGGACGGCATTGCCTCACGCGGGGTCACTCGAATATCTTGATGTAGCGGCGAGGTGACACCAATCTCTGCTAAGTTTTTTTCAATCTGCGGGCGCGCCCCATGTACCAACACTAGTTTGATACCCAAACTATGTAGTAAAGCAAAGTCGTGGATAAGCGTGTTAAAGTTGGGGTGGTTGACGGCCTCACCACCAAACATAATCACAAAGGTTTTGCCGCGATGCGTATTGATGTAGGGCGCAGAGTTACGGAACCAATGGACGTATTCAGGATTGATCTTGGGCATAGCGCTAGTAGTCATAATAAAGGCAATAATAGTAGGTATAGTAAAAGATGGAGGATAAAAATATTTTTAGATACTTGTTTTTATATACTAAGGATTTACCATAGCAAAAATCATCGATATGAGCTATCTTTTTATTTTAGCTATTTGCTTTGATATTTTTAATGAAGATATAGAGACGGGACGCTATATACACAACCTAAACACGGGGTTATTATACCTATAAAAGCTTTTTGCTATGCTAAGTGCTGTTTCATCAAAAATGATGGATTCGACTGTATATATGTTTAATTACATCCTTGTTTAACTATACTTTTGCTAGATCATCAATTTTGGAAGGTTAGTAGAGTCTTGTAATAAAAAATGCAAGATACCTTTAATCAATACCGTTTAATCAGTACCGTATTACCGACACTTTAACTAGGAATAACGAACATCATGAAAAAAATAAACCATTTAGCCAATCCTTTTGCGGCTTGGACAGGTCATCGCTTGTTTCAAGTGGTTGCTGGTACGCTTATCGGGGCAGTAGTGGCTACAAAGGCATCTGCCGCGCTACCAACACCGGAGCCTGCACTTGATAACAATGCGGCTGCTATGCAATCAGCGGCAACTAATACTGGTAGCTTGAACAACGTATCTGCAGCCAGTAACAATAATACCAATTCAAGTGTAGAGGCGATTGACAGTAAGATTACCGCTTCTTTGGTTAGCGTTGATCCTAATGGACAAGAAACTTTGGTTCCGGTAACCGCAGATACTCGTTTGCAGCCGGGCAATATTGTAGAGTATCAAGGGTTTTTTACTAATACCAATAGCGACCGGGTACGCAAAATGACGGTCACTTTGACTATCCCTGAGCAAGTAGAGCTGCTGCGTGTGGTAGCTCCTGACTTCCCGTATGGTAGCGCTGATGGTAATACTTTTGCTCGTATGCCACTACGCGGTAAAGTTGACAATCAATTACAAGAGATTCCTCTAGAGTACTACAAAGCAGTGCGCTGGGATATTGACGATGTCGGCCTCAACGATACGGTAAAAGTACAATATCGCGCCAAAGTTAAATAAGGCCAGCTTTTGATATGGTTAAGAGAAAAGCACTGCATAGGATAATGCCAGTGCTTTTTTTGACGTTGCTTTAAGCACAATGAACAAAAGTTTTGCTAAAGAGTAGTGTATTTGCTATACGTTTTGTCTGTGATCAGTTGCTTAATAGCTTTGATTTGAGGAATAGTAGCTTCTGTACCCGCTTTAATAAGCGTGCTACGCTGGCTGGTATCTAGTGAGCTGATGTGGCCGACCTCAGGAATAATAACAATATCTGCACGCTGACGCTCAGCAGGCATTGATACTACATTTTTGCTTGGCGCATTGCTATTAACGTTCAGGATAAAGTTATTTTCAAGTAGTGCCCAAAAACTACTTAATGAGGTGACAGCAGGTAAGATACTATTAATAGAGATTTTTTGAGCGGGACTAGAAGCGGTCACATCGACAGCAATAACAATATCAGCGCCTAAGTCGTAGGCGCTGTCTACAGGAACTAAGCTGACTACGCCGCCGTCGATATATTTTTTGCCAACCTTTTCAGGGATTCGCGGTGCGATAAAAATATTGGGCACGCTACAAGATGCTTGCACCGCCAGTCCGGCGTCCCCTTGAGTGAATACGACCTTTTTCAAAGTATTTTTTTCAGCCGCGATGGCGGCAAAGCTGATCGGGAAATCTTCTATCAGCTGTCCATTAACCTTAGCATTGATAAAGTTTTTAAGCTTAATACCTTCGATAAACCCTTGGTTGGACAAGGTAAAGTCGGTGAGTGCGCTATCGGGTGTGGTCAGTGCCAACTGCTCAAGATCGGCTGCGCTGTAGCCGCTGGCATACAAGCTACCAACCAAGCTGCCGACACTAGTGCCGACTACTATTGTCGGGGTGATACCATTTTCTTCTAGCGCTTTTATGACCCCAACATGAGCAAAACCTTTCGCGCCGCCGCCGCCTAGCACAAGCGCCACGCTTGGTTTTTCTATCCTAGGTTGTAGGGGTGTTGAGGTTTTGGGCGTCAAGCTACTACAAGCGTTGACAAAAATAGCCAGTACACCTAGTAAGCTTAGGCGTAACAAGGTAGCTGCCTGATGCTTAGTGTCAAAAAAATTGGTAATAAAAAAAACTTTCGTAAGCGCAAGACTTATCAAAAAAGTAAAAAAGCGCAGAGAGGTCAGCATAAAAGTTCCATTGCAAAATATAAATAGCCTAACATAATGAGCTATATTGTCAGTTATAATACTAAACACAATGCTAAATACGATGCAGTTATTATAATTATAGTTATAGTTATAGTTATAGTTACTAGCATTTTAGATAGCACATTATCTAGTATCAGTTATCAATTTCAGAGTCATTTTGCAAAGGTTTTTTGATGCCAACATCTGCAAGCCAAATACTAAGTTACCCTATAGATAATGTGTCTGCCTCAGCGCTGGATATGGCAGTGTCGGCGCTTGGCGGCGTGGGACCAAAAGTGGCTGAGCAGCTCGCGCAACTGGGTATCGTGCGTATATTTGACTTATTATTGCATCTGCCGCGTGATTATGAGGATCGCAGCCGATTAGTCGCTATCAGCGATATAGCGCATGGACAAGCAGCACTGGTGACTGGTCGCATCGTCCACGTTGATAATAAACGTAGCGGCATGACGGTAATCGTAGATGATGGTAGCGCTACCTTGTCTCTGCGTTTTTTTAAGGTTTATCGCGGCCTCATGCAAACGATGAGCTTGGGCAGCCAGTTGCAGTTGTTTGGTGAAGTCAAAGTTAGCCGTTACGGCAAACAGATGCACCACCCTGAATATCAGATTATCACCGATAGTGCGGTGCTGACCAATACCGGATTGCAGCCTATTTATCCAACGGTTAAAGGTCTACATCAAAATAAGCTACGCACCCTAATTAAGCTGGCGCTGCAAACGGTGCGTAGTCAAGGTTTGCCCATGACGCTATTTGATAAAGACGACTTTGCTGTGGTCGCTGATTTGCCGCTTGCGCCTTTTATTCCCACAGTATCATCGGTTTATAACGACGACTCTGAGGATATATTCTCAGCGCTGGCGCGTAGTGTGCCAGACAATGATGTTAATGATATTAATAATAATAGCAATAGTGTTCATAAAACCAGTCCCAGCGCTTATACGACAACTAGCGATACGGTTATCAATACAGCAGCCAACAGTAACGTCTATAATTTAACTATATTTGAGGCGTTAGTACTGCTACATACGCCGCCCACTTATACTGATACCGCTCAGCAATATAAATTACTAACTCAGCTAACCGCGCGTACCCATGCTGCTTGTCAGCGTTTGATTATTGAGGAGCTGACCGCGCATCAGCTCAGCCTACTCTATCGGCGTCAGCAGCTGCATAAATACAAAGCACCCAAATGTGCCTTGAAAAGCGCGCTTACCAATAAGTTATTTGCCGCGCTACCTTTTGAATTAACGGGCGCGCAGCAGCGGGTGATGAGAGATATCACCGCGGATATGGCAATCTCTATTCCGATGCTGCGGCTTATACAAGGCGATGTTGGTTCGGGCAAAACCTTGGTTGCTGCAGGGGCAGCAGGATACGCGCTTGATAGTGGCTGGCAAGTGGCGGTCATGGCACCAACTGAAATCTTGGCCGAGCAGCATCTGCTTAATTTTAAACAGTGGTTTGAACCCTTAGGCGTGGGTGTAGGCTGGCTCGCTGGTAAGCAAACCGCCAAACAGCGCCGCGAAGCGCTAGAAGCAGTGAGCGAGAACAGCGTGCAGATCGTGGTCGGAACTCATGCCCTATTTCAAGAGCAGGTGCAGTTTGCTAAATTGGGCTTGGTGATTATCGATGAGCAGCACCGCTTTGGCGTTGAGCAGCGTATGGCGTTGACTAATAAAGGCGTTGCTGGTAGCACCCCGCATCAGCTGATTATGACGGCAACGCCTATTCCGCGTACGCTGGCGATGAGTGTCTACGGTGATATGGATACCTCAATTATTGATGAGTTACCACCCGGACGCACGCCGATTACTACGGTCACTATCGATCGCAATCGACGTAATGAGGTCATTGAGCGCATCGCTATCAACTGCGAGGCAGGGCGGCAAGCGTATTGGGTATGCTCGCTAGTAGAAGAGTCTAGTGTGCTCGATGCACAGGCTGCTGAAGCGACTTATGAGGATTTAAATGAGCGCTTAGACATTCGCATTGGACTGGTGCATGGCAAAATGAAAGCCGCTGAGAAGCAAGTGGTCATGCAAGATTTTAAAGCGGGCAAGCTTGATTTATTGATTGCGACGACAGTGATTGAGGTTGGCGTCGATGTACCCAATGCTTCGTTGATGGTGATCGAAAATGCTGAGCGTTTAGGGTTGTCACAGTTGCATCAATTGCGCGGACGGGTCGGGCGCGGCTCGACCAAAAGCTTTTGTGTGCTGCTGTATCAGACGCCATTGTCTGAAACGGGTATTGAGCGTCTAAACGTACTACGCGATAGTACCGATGGTTTTGTCATTGCGCAAAAAGATTTGGAGCTGCGCGGTCCTGGTGAGCTATTAGGTAAGCGGCAAACCGGTAATGTTGGCTACTATTTAGCCGATTTGATCCGTGATGAGCAGCTATTTGCCATTGCCCAGCGCTTGGCTAAACATTTAATCTCAGACCCTACGCGCAAAGCGGATGTCAGCCAGCTCATCCACCGCTGGATGCCGGAGGCCAGCCGTTATACCAATGCTTAATACCAATGTTTAATACTAATGCATAAAAAGTGCTTAGCAAGATTAGATAGTAATTATGGTATGTGCTTGTCACACTCATGTTATATTTATTATATAAAATTGACGTTAATTTATGATAAAAAAATAAAAATCAGGACAGCTAGTGCCGTCCTGATTTACGTGCTCAAAAAATGAGTTTAAAACGCAGCTAGAAAAAACCCTATTTATCCTTTTTCTTAGCTTTTTTCTCAGGTTTTTCTTTTTTAGCTTTCTTTAGGTCTTTTTTGAGATCTTTGAGTTTTTGTTGTTGCTTCTTCATTGCTTTCTTAATTTCTTTCTCGGCTTCTTTGATCTCGTTTTTAGTCTCTTTGATCTCATTCTTAAGCGCTTTTACCTTTTCTTTGTTAGCCATAATAAACTCCTTAATTTATAATTTAAAATGCTGGCCTGTACTAGGCTACGTAGCGTTTTAACAGTAGTAAAGATCAACAAATATTGATGCAATCTTAACTATGTCAATAAACCACATCATGACTCCATGGTAACAAACCTGCCTAAGAACACAAGACTAAACTGTAAGGGTATGGTTAGTACATAATAAAACCCATACATTAATAACGATAAAGTAGATCAGATATTCAGGTCAGTAAGGGTCAAAAGTTGACGCCTCAGATACGTAGCACAATTGACGCATCGGTAAGATAGTCTACAATATTCAACACCTTCCTTGTTTTTAGCTTTTTTATTTGTGATGAGCGGTATGCTATTACTGTACTTATCTATTGAGACCGATTATGAGTGACCTTGAACGCCCTGATAATAAGCAAGCGTCTACTACTGAGCCTAGCATCAACCCTCAGACCTCTTCTGAATCTGAGCTGCCACCCTACCGCCAATCTGAAGTAGCCAACAAACCTGTCTCTAAGATGCCGCCGTGGCTTATTCCGGTATTGATAGCTATGCTAGTAATCGGTGTTCTGCTCGGTAGATATTGGGGCAGTAGTGAGGTGACAGCTGGGGATCAGCAGCCTGTGAGTACGAGCACAGCGACTAGTACGTCAGCTGATGGCGCGGTTACTGAACAGTCTGTCCTATCGGTAGAAACCATCATGCCAAGCCAAGGTAGTATCGGTAATACTTTGACAGCTGATGGTGTGATTGCAGCCAAAGATATCGCTAATGTCAGTGCCAAGGTCAACGGCGTCGCTATTGAGCAAGTATTGGTTGAAGAAGGAGGGCAGGTTAAAGCAGGTCAAGTCTTGGCAGTGTTTGATACCGATGCTATGGAGCAGCAAATACTACAAGCACAAGCTGATGTAGCCGAAGCGGAAGCTACCCTTGCTAATGCCAGTGCTGATGCGGCGCGTGTACTACCGCTGCTTGATATAGATGCAATAAGCCGTCAAGAAGCGGATCGTTATCGCACCTCAAAACTGCGTGCTGAAGCGTCACTACAAGCGGCTAAAGCACGTTTGAGCAATCAGCAATTAACGCTTAACAATGCCGAAGTCATTGCTCCTGTCAGCGGTATTATCAGTGAAAAGATAGCTGAGGTGGGTATGGTGGCAGGAGGTGAGCCGCTATTTACCATTATCAAAAACGGTGTTTTGGAGTGGCGCGCAGATATCGATCCCAAGCTTGTCAGCCAGATCAACGTGGGTACGCCTGTGCAAGTAAATCTGCCGCAAGATCAAGCGGTCATGGGTGAGGTGCGCCGTATAGCGCCAACTGCCGATAACAATCGCCAAATTACTATTTATGCCAGCTTAGCCAATAACCCAGCGGCGCGTGCCGGCATGTATCAAACGGGCGAATTTCTACTCGGTAGCGAGAACCTACAAACGGTACCCAATACGGCTATCGTCAGCAACGATGGTTACGATTACGTCATGCTCGTCACCAATATCACCACCCAAGACGGTAAGACGGTCGGGCGCATTTTGCAGCAGCGTGTGAGTCTAGGGGAGCGTATTGGCGAAAATGTGGCCCTTATAGAGCCGCTACCTGAAGCTAGCCAACTGGTCAAGCAAGGCGGTAGCTTTTTAAATGACGGTGACTTGGTACGGGTAGTTGAGGTTGCTGATACTGCTACTAATACTAATGCTGCTAACAGTAACGCTACGCAGGCGACCTTATGAACATGAACGTCTCTACCTATTCGATTAAAAACCCTTTAGTCGCCATCTTGCTATTCGTACTGCTTACATTGGGCGGTATTTATGGCTTTATGCAAATGAAGGTACAGCAGTTTCCTGATATTGACCTGCCCGCAGTAGTGGTGACAGTAACGTTACCGGGCGCGGCACCAACCCAGCTTGAAAACGATATTGCCAAAAAGATTGAAAATAGGCTAACTAGCATCGAAGGTATCAAGCATATTCGCACTACTTTACAAACGGGCGCGGCGACCATTGCTACGGAGTTCACTTTAGAAAAAGACATTCAAGAAGCGGTCGACGATGTGCGCTCAGCGGTCGGCGAGGTACGCGGAGATCTGCCCGCAGCCGCTAACGACCCTATCATTACTAAGGTGACCACCGCAGGCTTTCCGGTCGTCACCTATTCGGTAAGTGCCGATAATATGAGTGTCGAGGACTTATCTTGGTTCGTCGATGACACTATAACCAAACGCTTATCAGATATCCAAGGGGTTGGCTCAATCAGCCGTATTGGTGGCCTTGAGCGTGAAATTATCGTCGCCGCTGACCCAATAACGCTTAGTGGTTTGCAGCTGTCTATTACCCAGCTCTCGCAGCAGCTGGCTGGCATTCAGCAAGATAGCTCAGGCGGTGAGGCGGAAGTGGGCAATACCACGCAGACCATTCGCGTGCTAGGCGCAGTGGAGCGCGCCCGCGAGCTTAATGATGTGCAGATTGCCGTCCCTACTGGCGGCACACAAGCGCTTGGCCGTATGGCACAAGTGACCGATGGCGCCGCTGATCCTACTTCCATTGCCAAGCTTGATGGTCAAGCGGTGGTAGCATTTAACGTGATACGCTCGCGCGGCGCTAGTGAAGTTGAAGTCATGGAGCGCACAGACGCGGCACTTGCGCAACTGAGTACCGAGATGGGCAACATCACTATCGAAAAAGCTTACGATAGAGCAACCCCAGTAGCCGAAGATTATGAGGCATCGCTACGAATGCTCATTGAAGGTGGTATCTTAGCAGTTATTGTCGTATTTCTATTTTTGCGCAACATCCGCGCCACTATCGTAGCAGCAGTGGCGCTACCTTTATCAGTTATTCCTACCTTTTTAGGGATGTATCTATTTGATTTTAGCCTAAATATTATCTCTTTACTGGCACTATCATTAGTGATCGGGGTGTTAGTCGATGATGCCATCGTTGAGGTTGAAAATATCATTCGCCATTTGCGCATGGGTAAAACGCCGTATGAGGCGGCGATGGAAGCGGCGGACGAGATTGGGCTTGCCGTTATTGCTACTACTTTTACCTTGATCGCGGTATTTCTGCCCACCGCCTTTATGGGCGGGGTAGTCGGGCAGTTTTTTCGCCAGTTTGGTTGGACGGCAGCGATGGCGATTTTTGCCTCGCTACTGGTAGCGCGTCTTATCACCCCTATGATGGCTGCCTATATTCTAAGGCCAGAAAAACATCACGTTGAAAAACAAAGCGCGCTGATGACTTGGTATTTAAAGGTAGTGTCGTGGACGCTGCAGCATCGCTGGCTGACCATGGGAGCTACTCTGATTTTATTTGTGGCATCCCTTGGATTGGTCAAACTGCTGCCCACCTCATTTATTCCGGATAATGATATCGATCAAACGCGAGTAGCTATTGAACTGACCCCTGATGTTGAGCTTATGCAAACTGAGCGCGTAGCTATGCTGGCACGCGAGCGTATCTTAAACTTGCCTGGCGTGACTCATGTGTTTACCGCTGTTGGAGAGGCGCAAGAAGCCATGGGACCAAGCTCTGGCAGTGGCGATGCAGAAAACATCGCCAGCCTAGATATCGTGCTGGCACCGCGCGCTGAGCGGCGCTCCAAAAAAGAGATTGAGCAGCAGATTAGCGCGCTACTCTCTGAGGTGCCAAGCGCGCGTTTTACCGTAGGACTATCGAGTGGCGGTGAGACCGGTTATAGCTTCTCATTAACCAGTACCAACCCGCAAGTGCTTGAGCAAACAGTGCAACAAGTCATGGCCGATATCCGCGGTTTGTCCATTGCAGGATCGGTCACCAGTGATCGTAGCTTACCGCGTCAAGAATTAACCGTGATGCCTGACAGGTTGGCTATGGCGGATAAAGGCGTCACTACCCAAGATGTCGCTGATACGCTACGCATAGCGACAGTTGGTGATTATGAGCAGCGCTTATCCAAGCTCAACCTTGATACGCGTCAAGTACCTATCGTAGTACGTCTGCCCGATGTCGCCAAGCAAAATGTCAGCCAGTTGGAAGGTTTATATGTGCCAAGCGCGCGCCCAGCCGGACAAGGGGTGCGCGTAGGCGAAGTGGCTGATCTAAGCTTTGGTACGGGTCCTGCGCAGATCAACAGGCTTGACCGCGAACGCTCCATTACCATCACGGTGCAGCCAGCTGATGGTGAGCTTGGCGAGTTGGTACAAGCGGTGAAAGCTGTCCCCGCTATGCAGCAGATGCCGGCGTCTATTACGGTGATTGAACAAGGGCAAGCAGAGAACATGGCTGAGCTATTTAGCGGCTTTATCATCGCTATGTCGGTAGGGATTATCTGTATTTTAGGGGTGCTAATTCTCCTATTTGGTCGAATATTACAGCCCTTCACTATTTTAATGGCTCTGCCCCTATCAATAGGTGGCGCATTTGTGGGCTTGGTGATTACCAATAGTAGCTTGTCCATGCCCTCGATGATTGGTTTTATTATGCTGATGGGCATCGCGACCAAAAACTCTATTTTGCTCGTCGATTACGCCTTGATTGCGCAGCGACGCGGCTTGGCGCGTTTTGATGCTATTCTTGATGCTTGTCGCAAACGCGCGCGGCCCATTATTATGACCACTATTGCTATGGGCGCGGGCATGTTGCCGCTAGTATTTGGCTGGGGCGAGGCTGATCCTACCTTTAGACGTCCGATGGCGGCGGCAGTATTGGGCGGACTGGTCACCTCGACGCTACTAAGTTTGGTGGTCATACCAGTAGTCTATACGCTCATGGATGATGTCTCAGGCTGGTTTGCTAAATGGCTGATTCCGCACGGTAAGGATAACGATCCAGTCATTGAAAAATCATAATGCAGTTAGTGCGCCATGTTTTTATATAAAATTGACCCTATTAAAGCGTGTCATAAGTTATAAATAAGAGTAGGCTAGAAATAGCACCGTAAAACTAACCAGCTATTACCAATAAAGGACTATAGGGATGAGCCGACTTTCACTTTTTAAAATGAAATGTTCTAAAACGACATGCAGGTGCGTTAAATCTTTAGGAGCGTCATTATTGCTTATAGGTGGGATCGCTAGTAGTCACGGCGCTACCTATTTACTAGAGCCTGCCAACAGCAACGTACGTTTCGCAATCGATCACTTTAATACCTCGACCAATACCGGCGGCTTTTATAATCTGACCGGACAGCTGGAGTATGATCAAAGGGCAAAAACGGGCAATGTCTCTTTAGTCATTCCCATTAATACTTTAAATACAGGTAATAAAGCCTTTGATATTGTCCTTAGAAGCGATGAATTTTTTGACATGGAAAAGTATCCGCTAGCTTACTTTAAGTCTACCAAATGGCATTTTGCTGATGACAATACGGGCGATGTGACCCGAGTCGATGGGGAGTTAACTATTCGCGATATTACTCATCCAGTAACGCTAACCGCTACTAAGTTCAATTGTTATTTTAGTTTTATAGCGAAAGGCTCAGTGTGCGGTGGTGATTTTACGACAACTATTGACCGCAGAGAGTGGGATATCAGTAAGTACACGCGGCTTGGGATCACAGAACAGGTAGATTTGAATATTCAGATTGAGGCAGCGAAGCAGTAGTGATAGTAAACTTCACAACTTAAACTTTATAACTAATGTATATCTCAACTCTATACCGCCCCCCATTCTAAACGCTCTTTTTCTACATAAGGTGAGGTCATAGCTTGCAACAAAGTGGGATAGTTGATATTGAAGCTTAATATATCTCCAACTTTAACTGAGCTATTTTGTACGTTTAAGACCATATGATCGCTACTGCCGCCGAGAATTCGGATATTTTCGTCGATAGGTATCAGGCCCTCAATGGGAATATCTTGGCGCCCAATAGCTGCAATAGCGCGGGAGTGCAGTCCAATATCTTCAAATGTTGGCGTTCTACCAAAAGCGTCGGTTCCAGTTTTTCCTTCTGGAAAAGAAGGTTTTACTTTTACTTCAATTATTTCGGCTTTTAGAGTAAATATATCGTCATGCATGCCAGCGATTGAGGCTTTCAAAATAGTACTATCTCTACCTAAGAATAGAGCTTCACCCAGACGAAGCTGATTAATACCTTCTGGCATATCATCATTAAGCATTAAAGAAAGTGTACTGGTGTTTCCGCCAGATATTACCGCAAGCTTATGGCCTAATTCATATAAAATACTGTCCTTTATTTTAAGCAAACGCTCCATCTTCTCTTTAGTAGGCAACACGCCGCTATAGCAAGCAAGATTGGTACCAATGCCACACCAGTCAATATGATCTTGCTTGAGAATAAAGCGACCCATCTCAAGTATATCTTTGGGTAGCACCCCTTCACGCAAATCTCCTAGCTCAACCATTAGAATAACGCGATGTACCACTCCTGCCGCTTTAGCTTCAGCCTGCAACTTCGTTAAAGTCTCTATCTCGGAAACCATGCTTGTATCTGCATATTGAATGGTATCTTTTATTTCATGAAGACCCGGCAAGCGCAGAAGTAAAGTTCGACAGTCGTTGGAGATTGATTTGATAGCTTGAAGGTTTTTTATTCTAGAGTCCGCTATCTCAGTTACTCCTTCATCGAGTAAAACTTTAATAATATCTGGATAGGCACAGACAGATTTGGATACAGGAATCCATGTCATGGGCCTGCTTTGAGCCGCAAACAACTGGTTTAAAAAGCGGATATTGTCACGCAATTTAGTCTCACTCCATACTAGTTTGGGAAACTTTTCCATAGTTAATTACCTTAGCGATAATCAAAAAAGCTATCTTGCAAGAGAAGGTGGATGACTAAATTTAAGCTCATTGATTAAAAATAACCAACTTTTATTTGCCATACTTACACTAGGTACGTGATTGCTATTGCTATAAAATATCTTAGCAAGGTGGAGTGCTAGTTAAAATGCAATAAAATTATAAATTTCTTATTATTTTTTGACATTTTGATAAGATATACTATACTTTTTGATAAATAGATCCCGTAATAAACAAGAGCGCTTATGAAACCCTATATTTATGATACTTTAGACAGTGAGCTTATTTCAGAGTTAAGAAAAGACGGGCGGGCGACGATCTCCTACCTTGCCAAAACGCTAAAAGTGTCTCGAGCAACGGTACAAAACCGACTTGATCGACTTATCGCCAGCGGTGCGATTCTCGGGTTTACCATTCGCGTACATGACGCTCTAGATCAAGATACTGTAAAAGCCATTATGATGGTTGAGTTATCCGGACAGTCGACAGCTCAGGTCATAAGAAAACTGCGCGGTATTCCAGAGCTAGTAAAGCTGCATACTACCAACGGTGCTTGGGATCTTGTTGCCGAAATACATACCGCAACCTTGAGTGAATTTGATGAAGTTTTGCGTAAAGTTCGGGAAGTGGATGGTATTTTAAATAGTGAAACCAGTCTGCTACTTTCAAGCTTGTAAAACTAAAGCAAATTTCACTAGCTCTTTTTTCTAATATAGCTCAATCTTTTGGTAAATAAGTCGCCAAAACGTCCACCATTTCATCTTATCTATCGTAACCACCTTATCAACATGAATAAAATTCATCTTTTATTAAAATAGTATCGTTTTTATTCATGTAGTAATTTAGGTATGATTTATCCCATACAAAATTTAGCTTTATCCAAGATAGCAAAGTAGGGGATCATCATGAGTAAACCTTTTACCTATTCCATCTCAAGCATTCGTTTTGATGAAAATTATCAGCCTGCAGATAGCACACGTCTAACGACTAACTTTGCGAATTTGGCGCGTGGCGAGAGTCGTCAAGAGAACTTACGCAAAACGCTAACTATGATAAATAACCGTTTTAATGATCTTGCGCATTGGGATAATCCAACTGCCGACCGTTACTCCGTTGAAGTTGATATCATCTCTGCAGACTTAGATATCGAAGGCAATGGCAATATATTCCCGGTCATTGAGACGCTAAAAACAACGATTATCGATCATAAAGAAAACACCCGTATTGACGGTATGATTGGCAATAGTTTTTCGTCTTATGTGCGCGATTATGACTTTAGCATCGTATTGCCAGAACATTTTGACAATAACCCAACATCGCCACCGCCAGCCGATTTTGGTGACCTGCACGGCAAACTGTTTCAACATTTATTAAACTCAGAAGCCTATAAAGTCAACTTTAATAAACAGCCTGTGATTTGCCTGAGTGTGTCAAGCAGTAAAGTCTATCAGCGTACTGGCAATCAGCATCCGGTATTAGGGGTTGAATACAAGCAAGATGAGTACTCCCTAACCGATGACTATTTCCATAAAATGGGCTTAACGGTGCGCTATTTTATGCCTGCAGGTAGTGTTGCGCCTTTAGCGTTTTACTTCGCCGGTGACTTGTTGAGTGACTACACCGACCTTGAGTTAATCAGTGCCATCAGTACGATGGAAACCTTCCAGAAGATTTACCGCCCTGAAATTTACAATGCCAATTCTACCGCGGGTCACGTCTATCAACCCAGTTTGAAGTACCAAGATTATTCACTGACTCAAATTGTCTATGACCGCGAAGAGCGCAGCCAAATGGCGGTGACGCAAGGTAAATTTACGGAAGATGAGTTCATTAAACCGTATCAGGCTATTCTTGATGAGTGGGCGGCAAATTATGTAGTGACAAGTGAAACTGTACAAAAAGAAGCGGTAAAAAAACGCGCGGCTTAATAGACCTTTATCAACCGACATATAAAAAACTAAAAGACTAAAATATAAAAGAGTAACCAATATGGAATTATTATTACCGACCTCAACCGCGGGCAGCTTACCGAAACCTTCTTGGTTGGCAGAACCTGAGAAAATCTGGTCACCTTGGGCATTAGAAGGGGAGCAGTTAAGTGAAGCCAAACAAGATGCACTACGTTTGACATTGCAAGAACAGAGACATGCAGGGATAGATATCGTTAGTGATGGTGAGCAGACCCGCCAGCATTTTGTGACTACCTTCATTGAACATTTAGATGGCGTGGATTTTGAGAATCGTAAAACCGTCAAAATTCGTGATCGCTATGAGGCGAGTGTGCCGTCAGTCGTGGGTGCGGTGAGCCGTCAAAAGCCAGTATTTGTGGACGATGCTAAGTTCTTACGTCAGCAAACCGATCAGCCAATCAAATGGGCGTTGCCCGGTCCGATGACGATGATTGATACGCTGTATGATGGTCATTATAAAAGTCGTGAAAAACTGGCTTGGGAATTTGCCAAAATTCTGAATCAAGAAGCTAGAGAATTAGAAGCGGCTGGGGTAGATATTATCCAATTCGACGAGCCTGCGTTTAACGTGTTCTTTGATGACGTCAATGACTGGGGTATCGCCACGTTAGAGCGTGCTATTGAAGGTCTAAAGTGTGAAACGGCGGTGCATATTTGCTACGGCTATGGTATCAAAGCCAATAATGATTGGAAAAAAACACTGGGTTCCGAGTGGCGTCAATACGAGCAAGCGTTTCCTAAATTGCAGCAGTCGAATATCGATATTGTCTCATTAGAGTGTCAAAACTCACATGTGCCGATGGATTTGATCGAATTGATTCGCGGCAAAAAAGTGATGATCGGTGCCATTGATGTGGCAACCAATACTATTGAAACCCCAGAAGAGGTGGCAGATACACTACGTAAAGCTCTGCAATTCGTCGATGCTGATAAGCTCTATCCTTCGACCAACTGCGGCATGGCACCTTTGTCGCGTTTCGTTGCGCAAGGTAAGCTGCAAGCGTTAAGTGCAGGCGCGGCAATCGTACGAAAAGAGCTGACGACTTAGCTTATTTTTGATTCTTCAAATATTAGCTTTTGTATGTTGAATGAGAACTTAGTTTTGTAGGCTGGATTTTTAATCCAGCATTGCAAAGTTGTAATATATAGAAGCCGAATGAACTCTTAGCCTATAACCGCTTGTTTAATCTTGTGAGTGCCTTCATTTATCAAGGCACTTAAAGCGTTAAAATTTAGGATTCCAGCAATGGTTGAGAATATGATTGAAGTCACCGATTTTAGAAATGCCATGTCGTTGCTCACGGCGGCGGTCAATGTAATCACTACCAATGGTGCCTCTGGTGCTCATGGATTTACCGCATCTGCGGTATGTAGTGTCACTGATACCCCACCAACTTTGTTGGTGTGTATGAATCAGGCAGCGCGCTCACATGCTCATTTTATTGACAATAAAATATTGAGTGTTAATGTGTTAGGCGCGCAGCATGAAGCCATATCCAATGCTTTTGCCTCCAAATTGAGCGCAGAAGAACGATTTAAATATGGTTCTTGGACTCAGCTAGCAACAGGTGCACCTATTTTACAAGATGCGCTAGTCAGTTTCGATTGCGTCATTGAGGATATCCAACAAGTGGGCACCCATAGTGTTTTTATGTGTCGGGTGGTCGCTATTGGGCACGCCGAACCACAAGTCGAGGTCAATGAAAGCTTGGTTTACTTTAACCGCTCTTACCATTACGTTGGTCAAGTACAAGTCGCTTAAGCTGGCTATCTAACTGTCGCCCGATTAAAATAACCATTAGCCTAACCATCAAACTCATTATTTAACTAAGAAGTAACGATCCTGTGGAATTAATCACTTTTTTAATCATTGGCGCTCTAGCAGGATTTGCGGCAGGGCTGTTTGGCGTGGGCGGTGGCACCATTATCGTACCGCTATTATTTATTGTCTTTACGCAAATGAACTACAGTCCTGACAATATCATGCATCTGGCCTTAGGGACGTCTCTTGCGACCATTATCGTCACCTCTATCAGCTCGCTCATGGCGCATAATAAAAAAGGCGCGGTGATGTGGCCGGTGTTCAAAAACCTAGCGCCAGGCCTCGCGCTAGGCTGTTTCTTCGGAGCAGGGATAGCAGGGCAACTCTCAGGGTTGTACTTGCAGCTGATCGTTGGGGTGTTTTTGCTTTGGGTCGCTTATAAGATGTTTTTTGGGGTTAAAAAGAAGGTCGCGAATCATACGGATAATATCAATGGTCTTGAATACGCTCAGACTGAGCTGCCGTCCAAGCCCAAGCAGCTGGCGGCAGGCGGAGTCATCGGTATCGCTTCTGCCATCTTCGGTATTGGTGGTGGCAGCTTAACCGTGCCTTATCTCACTCGCTATAATGTCGTCATGCAAAAAGCGGTGGGCACTTCAGCAGCCTGTGGTCTGCCAATTGCTATTGCTGGCGCGTTAGGCTTCATGTTCTTCGGGATGCAGCAGCAAGTCGATGTGCCTAATACCATTGGCTTTGTGCATGTTTATGCGTTCTTAGGTATTAGTATCATGAGCTTTTTCACCGCCAAAGTAGGCGCAAAAGTCGCGCATATCTTATCGCCAGAGATTTTGAAAAAGTGTTTTTCGGTATTGTTGTTTGTGGTGGGGCTTTATTTTCTCTATAAGGGGTTGGTTTAAAAAGCAACTAGGCGTTTTAAATTGCTATTTGAAAAATAGCTTAGATAACTATACTATATAGACTATAATCTATGTTGCGGTTGTAATATGTGGATTGTCATCACAACAGAGCTGTTTAACGAATGGCTGGAACAGCAAGAAGACGCCATGCAAGAAAAAGTGCTAGCAGCTTTAGTGGTTCTAGAGCAACAAGGACCGAGTCTAGGTCGTCCTTTAGTTGATACTGTGTATGACTCAAAATTTACTAATATGAAAGAACTACGGGTTCAGTATCGAGGCAAACCACTCCGAGCTTTTTTTGCATTTGATCCATTACGTCAGGCTATCGTACTTTGTATAGGTCATAAAGGCGGTAAAAAGCGATTTTATAAAGAGATGCTTGCGCTTGCAGACGAGCAGTATGAGCTTCATCTCGCAACATTAGGAGAATCATCTAATGACTAAAACTCTGCAAGAATTATTAGCTAATCGCTCTCCAGAAAGCCAAGCTCGCATTCAAGAAATGGCTGATAGTCTACTTTTAGAGAGTCAGCTTTACCGTATTCGTGAAGAATTGAATATTTCGCAAAAAGAGCTTGCCGAAACCCTTGGCATTAAACAACCGTCGCTCTCAGCAATAGAAAATCGGGGTAGTGATCTGAAGATTTCGACAATGAAAAAATACGTTGAAGGAATGGGTGGTAAGCTGCGTATCGATGTTGAGCTGCCGACAGGAAAGCATATAGGGTTTAAGGTTTAAATTGCTTAGGTAGTAACTCTTAATTTTAAAGGATGATTATATTTTTAACTCATCATTGGTATATTCTTGTTTTATTGCGCCCGTAAAACATAAACGTCTAGTAAAAAGAAAGTAGTTAGCGACAATGCTAATGAACGCTTGTTTTCAAAGTCTAAGTAACTCGGGTATACCTCAAAAGCCCTCATTCAGAAATTCATTATATTTAGAGGAGAATCTATGCAAATCATTCTTCAATTTTTCATCTAAAGTATCATATAAGTCATTTTTCAAAACGTTATAAGCACTTACAAAAGCACTTTTATTTTTTTGAGTATATTCTTGCATCATATCTACGAAAGAAAATGAATTAAGTATGTTGAATAGAATATATATATTGTTAGGGTCATATTCCAAAGCCTTTTGGAAGTAAATCAATGGAGAGTAGTTTTGTTGATCTTCTGCAAGATATGGAGCAATATCTACAGTTACTCCTTTCAAAGTCAAAGCCTCAGCTATCTCATCGTCTGTTGAAAGACTATCAAAAATCACTTCGTTTAAAATATTTATAGCTAGCTCTGGCTCATTTTTTTTGCAAAAATTTTCTGCTTGAGCAAGTTTCTTTTGTATAATAGACATTAATTTATTTGCCCTTTTATTTTAAGTTATATCGTCAACAGCTCGACTCCTGTATAACGAACTGACCACGAATATAATGTGTACAGTAAATATTCTATAACTATCAAATGAATTATAGCGCTAACAATAATAGACTATAACCAAAGTTTCAAGTCCTCACTAGAGACTTGAAACCTCAGCACTCTCCACCCAATCAAACGCCTCTAATACATTCATCCATTGCTCATCCAACCCTGCTTCTAAAAGTAAGGGTTTACCAGTAACCGGATGACTAAGCGCTAAACTCTGCGCATGCAGTAGCATACGCTCGCAGCTATATTGACTCCGAAAAAATCGATTATGCCGTCCGTCGCCGTGACTGGTATCACCTACTATATGATGAAAGATGTGTCTCATGTGCCGACGCAGCTGATGCTTACGTCCCGTCTCAGGGGTTAAGCGCACGAGACTATAGCGCGTGGTATCATGCTTTTTTGATACGGCAAAGGGCAATTCGATTTGTGCCAAAGATTGCCAATGGGTGACTGCTTCTTGCGCGGGCTTGTCCAAGTCCGCAAACTTATCAGCAATGGCATCGGGCTTAAAGCTGAGTGCATGATCAACGATGCCCTGCTCTGGCATATAACCGCGTACCACGGCTAAATACTGCTTAGTCACCTTGTGCTCAGTAAAAGCCTCGGTCAGGCTGCGCGCCACAGCAGAGCTTTTGGCAAAGAGCAACACGCCCGATGTCGGTCTATCTAACCGATGCATCGGAAACACATGGCAGCCTACTGCATCACGAGTGAGCTGTAGGGCAAAGCGTGTCTCGCCTTTATCCAGCCAACTGCGATGCACGAGTAAACCCGCCTCTTTATTTATCGCTACCAAAAACTCATCTTCATAGATGATTTCTATTTGATCGGTGCTGCCGCTTTCGATGCTTTCGATATCCATGTGCTCTAAGCTTATGCTTTTAGAAGGAGCTGTCATTATAGTTTCACTACTTCATTTCAAATACTAAACAAGTGGTCGTGGCATGAGCATAGAGTTTGCCATCAGGCCCTACAATGCGACCTTCAGCAGTCGCTGTCTGTCGACCGACGTGGATAGTGTTGGCTTCAGCACGTACTAACGGGATATCTTTAGTCAAGGCACGAATCATATTTACCTTGATCTCAAGTGTGGTATAGCCTTTGCCAGTAGGTAAGGTTGAGTGAATAGCGCAGGCAACAGCAGAATCAAGAATGGCACAGAACCAACCGCCATGTACGCTGCCTAGTGGATTGTAATGTTGTTGACTAGGTCGACCTTGAAAGATGGCACTACCATCCTTTATCTGAATAGGAATAAAATCAAGCGTCTCTCCTATTGGTGGTGAAGGTAAGTGACCAGCAAACATAGCATCAAAAAATGCTTTACCATTGATACTGACCATTTTATCAGGTGTTATTACTCCTGCAGAACCTAACGTAGCCCGTACTTGCAACTCGTCAGCTTCCCAAGTGGCTGTCACATCGGTAGCGTCTATTTTTACATCATCCATTTTACTATCCTTTTTTATCATGTTTATATTTATATGAGTGGTTATTACGGATTCAAAAACTTGCTCACATGCTATTTAATCTAAACTATCTTGTAGGAATAGATGCGATTTCCTATACAAGCATCATCCTGTACGCTTTTTTACTAATACTATAGCGATATTAAATAAGTATTTATTGCTCTGCTATATTTGCTGTCTTTCTGATAGGTTCTTATAAATATAACTGGCTTAGTTTTCTAATATAAATGGTTTTATAATAATAGTCTGTTTTGAGTAGTCTAAATTTATTCAAGCCGAATCTGGAGTAAGCTATTAAAATGAGAATTTTTGATTCACACTTTCATATTATCGATTTTGATTTTCCAGTCATTGAGAATCAGGGATACTTACCATCAAATTATGTTGTAGAAGACTATCAAAATGAAACTGTTAATTTAAATATTTTGGGTGGAGCAATTGTATCGGGGTCTTTTCAAGGATTTGATCAAGGGTATCTATTAAAAGCACTTAGCAAAATGGGCTCAACCTATTGCGGCGTAACACAATTACCATTTACGGTTACAGATGAGGAGATTATAAAACTTAATGAAAATGGAGTAAAAGCATTACGCTTTAATATCAAACGAGGAGGGTCAGAGGGTTTATCAAAATTAGCTTACTTTGCTAGAAGAGTTCATGATCTAGTTGAATGGCATAGTGAGCTTTATATAGATGCAAAAGAACTAGCCGAAATTTCATCAACTATTGGAAGCTTACCTGCTATATCCGTTGATCATCTCGGGTTATCTGAAGAAGGGCTGCCACATTTATTAAAACTTGTTGATAAAGGCATTCGAGTCAAGGCTACTGGCTTTGGTCGTGTAGAATTGAACGTAGAAAACGCTTTGAAAGCAATTAATGACGTTAATCCTAATGCTCTTATGTTCGGAACAGATTTACCCTCTACAAGAGCAAAAAGACCTTTTGATGTTTTAGACATCAAACTAATACAGCACCTATTTGATGAACAAGCTACTGATAAAATTCTCTACAAAAACGCCCATCAATGGTATTTTGAATGATTTGTTTTTAATAGTTACTTATAATCATGATAGACATTAAATTAAATAAACTTAGAAAGCTATTATTTTAGTCATCTTAGATATTCTTATCATCTTAATAGAGCAATATACTGGGATAGTCTCAGATTATTAAACCCTTTCTATTTTCCCTACCCAAAAAAAATCCTCCACCATCTAGTTAATACTAGATGGCGAAGGATTTAAGATAATAAGTAATTACTTAATAATAGTTACTTAACTAAAAATTAAAAACCTATTCAACCGTAACACTCTTAGCCAAATTACGCGGCTGATCGACGTCCGTACCGCGCATAACCGCTACGTGATATGACAACAATTGGATGGGCACACTATAAACGATGGGTGCTAGTATCTCGCAGACATCCGGTACATAGACCACATGTAAGCGATCCTCCGCTACCATTTGGCTGGCTTCACTAGCAAACACAAACAGCTCACCGTGACGCGCGTGCACCTCTTGCATATTGGCTTTGAGCTTATCAAACATACTATCTTTTGGTGCTAGCACTACGATAGGCATGTCTTTATCGACTAGCGCAAGTGGCCCGTGTTTCAGCTCACCTGCCGCATAGCCTTCGGCATGAATGTATGAGATCTCTTTGAGCTTAAGCGCGCCTTCTAAAGCGATTGGGAACTGTAAGCCGCGACCTAAGAACAGACAGCTTTTCTTATCTTCAAAGCTTTCACTCATCGCTTGGATAGGCCCATCTAGCTTGAGGCTAGCATGCAGCTGGCCTTGTAGTTTATGCAGATCTTCTAATAAAGACGTCAACTGCCCATCTTCCATACGCTGCTGCACCGCGCCGACTTTTAGTAGGAGTAGCATAAGTGCGGCTAGCTGAGTAGTGAAAGCTTTGGTAGAGGCCACTCCGATCTCAGGGCCGGCCAGGGTTGGTAAAAAGATATCGGTTTCGCGTACCAATGAAGAGGTCGGTACGTTACATAAAGCTAAGCTGACTAAACCTGCTGGTTCATGCTTTTGGATCTCACGCAGCGCCGATAAAGTATCAGCAGTTTCGCCAGATTGTGAAATACAAATCACTAGCGAGTCATCAACGACTACTGGATTGCGGTAGCGAAACTCACTGGCAATCTCGACCGAGCAAGGTAAGCGCGTTAAGTTTTCGAACCAGTATTTGGCAACCATACCAGCATGATAACTGGTACCACAAGCCAAAATTTGGACGTGGCGCACACCAGATAACTGAGTCTCATGACGCTGCAAGAAGTCATCACGTAGCTTGTACGATTTAGAGCTTTTATCGTTATCGACTGCCATCTCGATAGTGCGCGCAACCGCATCTGGCTGCTCGTAGATCTCTTTGAGCATATAGTGCTTAAATTCGCCCTTGTCAGCGTTGTGCTGTTTGGCATCAATCTCATTAATCTTGCGATTAACCTCTTTACCGTCAGCATAAACCTGAATATCGTCGCGAGTAATTTTAGCGATATCGCCTTCTTCTAAATACATAAAACGGTTAGTCACAGGCAATAGCGCCAACTGATCGGAGGCGATAAAGTTCTCGCCGATACCGACACCGATGACGAGCGGCGAGCCTAGACGGACAGCGATTAGCTCATCTGGACTATCCACATGGACGATACCAAGAGCAAAAGCGCCATGCAGTAGCGGCGTGACTTTACGCACGGCTTGCATCAAGTCAGAAGTTTGTTTATAAGCGTCATTAATCAAATGAGCGACAACCTCAGTATCGGTTTGCGAAGTAAACTCATAACCTTTATCAAGCAGGTCTTCTTTGAGCTCAGCATAGTTCTCAACGATACCGTTATGAACAACAGCAATTTTACCTGAGACGTGCGGATGCGCATTACGCTGTGCCGGTTCGCCATGGGTTGCCCAGCGCGTATGCGCAATACCGATATGACCATAAAAGTTCTGCGGATCATTGGCGACCGCATCTACCAAAGCCTGCACTTTACCCACTTGACGCTCGCGATGCAGCTCATTATTACGGATAACGGTTAGGCCAGCAGAGTCATAGCCCCGGTATTCCAAACGTTTTAAGCCTTCGATCAAGATATTAGAGATATTGCGCTCAGCGACGGCGCCTACGATTCCGCACATAGCTATTCCTTAAATTATGTATGATTATCTAGGATAAAAATAAGAGGGTTAATGATAAATAGGATTAAAACAACACTGCAAAGATTGCAGTATTGCTTAGAGGTTCACGTTTAACTATTTTGATTTTTTGGTAGGGCGCTCAAAGTCAGGTTTTTGTACTTGACGGGCGCGGCCCAAAGCTAGCGCTTTATTTTCAACATTCTCAGTAATTACTGAGCCTGCCGCGACCACTGCGCTTTCACCGATAGTAACTGGCGCTACTAAACTAGAGTTTGAGCCAATAAAGGCTTTGTCTTTAATAATGGTTTGCGACTTATTCACCCCATCATAATTGCAAGTGATAGTGCCTGCGCCAATATTAGCATCCGTACCGACAGTAGCGTCGCCAACGTAGCTTAAATGATTGACCTTGCTGCCTTGACCGATAACTGATTTTTTAATCTCTACAAAATTGCCTACTTTACTGTTGTCAGACAATACTGTGTCAGGACGCAGATTGGCAAAAGGACCAATGTCAACGCCTGAACCCACTTCGGTACGATCAATTACGCAATAAGGTTTGATATGGCAAGCATTACCAATGTTTGCATTTTTAATGACGCAGCCGGCTTCGATATAAACGTTATCACCTAAAGTGCAATCGCCCTCAAATACCACACCG
Source organism: uncultured Psychrobacter sp. (assembly GCA_947501045.1). GTDB lineage: Bacteria > Pseudomonadota > Gammaproteobacteria > Pseudomonadales > Moraxellaceae > Psychrobacter. Next base: position 24,689 of record CANMUI010000013.1, on the reverse strand, counting down.
ACATCGACAAAGACGTCTTGTCCCGCGCTTAGCGTGCCACGGATATCTACGCGCGCTGGATCAGCAAACTGTATTCCCGCCTCTTGCAGATCAGCGACAAGTTTGCCCTGCCATGTTCGCTCAAGACTAGCTAATTGCTGGCGGTTATTGACGCCTTCAATCTCAAAGGTGTGTTCAGGTTCGATCGCGGCAATAGCGATGCCATCAGCGACGGCCATTTTGACGATATCGGTCAAATAGTATTCACTTTGAGCATTGTCATTTGACAACTTAGGCAGGTATTTATGTAGTAGTGCATTATCAACGCAATAAATACCGCTGTTGATCTCTTTGATTTTCTGTTCGGTAGCGCTGGCATCTTTTTGCTCAACGATCGCTTCAATATTGCCCAAGGCATCGCGCTTAATACGGCCAAGGCCAAATGGATTATCTACCGTTAGCGTCAGCATCGACATGCCATCGGTGTTAGCTGCTTGTAGATCAGTCAAGGTCTGGCAACTTACTAGCGGCACATCACCGTACAAAATAAGACTTTGTCCCTCTTTTGGTAGCTCATCGAGGGTAACTTTAACCGCATGACCGGTTCCTAACTGTTCAGTCTGCGCGACCCAAGTAATGGGCAGATGCGCGTACCGAGTATCCATCGCTGACTGCACTTGGTCGCCGCCAAAACCGTACACCACAATGGTTTTAGCTACCGTTAAGTCATTACAAGTATCTAATACGTGTCCAAGTAAAGGTTTACCTGCTAATGTTTGTAGAACTTTGGGCTTAGCAGACTGCATACGTGTGCCTTTTCCGGCAGCCAGGATAATCACAGAAAGGGAGTTTGTCATAATTACTCTATAATAGATTCAATAAGATATCGCTCGATTATAACGCAAATGTCGAGAAAAAAACATATCCATTTAAACGAATGTTTTTAGTGTGGGTATCATTTATATATTATTGGGTTAGTAAGACATAGCTTAGTATTCTAACCTTGTACGTTTTATGTTTGTAGTAATCTAATACTACAAACGATCTAGTATTTATAGCAGCATACCCATCATCACTATGATCCAGACAGCTGCCGCCATAAACCCTGCAATGATATCGTCGAGCATAATACCCAGACCGCCGGCGACTTTTTTATCCGCCCAGCCAATCGGTGGTGGTTTGATGATATCGAAAAACCTAAACAGTATAAAGGCGATGACTAGAGCAATAATAGACAGACTTTGTGAGATATCTTGCCAAAAGTTTGCTACCGTCACCCCCATGTAAGAAAAAGGCAGTAGGGTAATCCAAATACCCGCCCATTCATCCCAGACAATATGCGGATCATCATGGACTTGCATCAATTCAGAGGTGCGGCCGCATATCCATATGCCTACAATACAGGACAATAGGGTAATGATTAAAAAGGGTATGAAGCCCAAACTCATCAGCGGTATGGCGACAATAATTCCGCCAACTGTACCCCAAGTACCGGGTGCACGGCGAGGTAGGCCGCTACCCAAACCAATACCCAACCAGTAAACGATACCATCGAGGGTACTGGCATCGCTTGGAAGAGGCGGACAGTTATTAGCTTTACTGATATCTGGTTTATGGTTTTGTTCGGCGTCGTCAGTCATAGGTTAACCTGCAAAGTGTTGGTAACCGGTCAATGGAGGTAGGCTAGTAAAGGGGTGAGGTTGAGCGTCAGTCACGGCCTGTTCTTTGTAAAACAATTGCGGGCGCAAAGCTACCGTTGTATTTTGATCATCAGTTTTGTTATCAGCAAGCGCAATGACTTCGCCAATACAGGTTACTTGAGTATTGCTATTGTTATTAACAGGCGGCTCTATATCGGCAGGTAAAGTAAAGGCCAGCTCGTAATCATCACCGCCAGTCAGTTGGCATAATAAACGCTCAGCCAAACCAACAGTTAATAAAGGAGAGCTTGTAGGTAATTGCTCAAGATTGAGACGCATACTTACGCCGCTTTGCTGGCAGATATGCCCTAGGTCTTGATAGAGACCGTCCGATATATCGATCATCGCTGTAGCGCCCATTTTCGCCAGCGCTGGGCCTAGCTCAATACGCGGCGTCGGCATGTGCAGCCGATGCGCAAGCTCTTGCCCGACTTCATGTTCAGGATGCTTTAAAGTGTAAGCGGCGTCCCCTAAGGTTCCTGAGACATAGATCTTGTCGCCTACTTGCGCGCCAGAGCGGTAAACGGCTGGCGTGTCTGCAGCTAGCAAGCCTTGGGCGCTGACGCTTAATACCAAGTTTTCGCTACGCGTAGTATCTCCGCCAATTAAAGTCACTCCAAACACTTTGCAAGCATGGAATAAACCTTGTGCAAATGTAGTGAGCCAAGCCTCAGTAGCTAAACGCTCAGGTAGTGCTAGTGCCAATAAAATACTGTGCGGCGCAGCTCCCATAGCCGCGATATCTGAGACGTTGACCGCTACCGCTTTATAGCCAATCTGAAAAGCCAGCTTTTCTACCTCATCCCAATCAGCGCCAAAGTGTCGCCCTTGTACTAGGGTGTCGATACAGCTGACTAAGCGTGCCCCTGTTGGTACAGCCATAACAGCGGCATCATCGCCAATAGCTTTTTCTATACCAGCAGCTTCCATGTCTTTATATGGCAGTTGCTCAGTTTGTATTTTTGAGAATACTTTCTCAATCAGCTCAAACTCGTTCATGACTTATCTTGATTTTTAGCGTTGTTTTCCCCAGTCGCGTCTTTGATACCTGTCTCAGCTTTACTGGAGCGCTGACGTTTAATACCCGTTTTATTAGCGCTAATACGGGGTTTGGTCGACGCGGTTGACTCGCTATCGATATCAGCTGCCGTAGCGTCCTCATTTCGCTGAGTTTGTTCAGTATCAGCTAGCTTGGCGGCGGCTTTTTGGGAGCTGCGCAAATTAGCTTTGCTGTCCGCTTGCACTTCAATAGCGCGTAGATCAATAGCCATTCTATCGAGGACCGCGTTGATCAGTTTGTGCGCGTCAGTTGCTCCAAAATGATTGTTTAGCTTCATGGCTTCATCAAGGACGACTTTATAGGGAATCTCAAGGCGGTTTTGCAGCTCATAAGCGCCGATCAATAAAATAGCGTGCTCGACGGTATCGAGCTTATCGATATCACGATCTAGATGCTGACTGATCAGCGCATCTAGCGCATCAATCTGCTCGGGGATATCGCGCATCATTTCATGATAGTAGCCAATATGTACCGTATGCATGGCGTTGGTAGCTCGCGTCCGTGCAGCGATATCGTGCGGCGCGTTGTCTTTCCAGCTGCGCTTGTCGGTCTGCTCAAAACGGCGATCAGTCACTAGCCACTCATATAACCCTTGCATGGCAAAGCGCCGCGCTTTACGGACGGCAGTGTGACTGGTTTTATAAGTAGACTCGCTCATGTCGAAATGTTGATTATCCGACTTGCCACTCGCGGCATCGGTAGCGTCGGTCTGTGCAGTTTGCGCAGCACTAATGGCGCGTTTGAGTTGGTCAGTCATAGGGAGTAATACCTAAATTTTAAAATAATATTAAGATCAAAAATAAGCTTAACCTATCAAAGCAGCGGTTACGCTAATTTTGAAAATGCTATAAATACAAAGTGTTAAATAGTAGTCGGCAGGCAAGCTATAGGTGACCGCCGGATTTTAGTGCTTAGATTCTAGTGCTTAGGCGCTATCGCTATTCATACAAAACCATAGCGCCCAATTAGGTAATTAAATAATATCGCATCAAATAAAGCAGAGAAGCAGGTTAAAGAGTGAGTCTAAGTCCCAAGTGCTACCCAAGTACTATTAGTCATCATCGCTATCATCGATGTCTAACTGCGATAAGACAGCTAGCATCTCAAGCACTACCATAGCGGCCTCTGAGCCTTTATTACCAGCTTTGGTGCCCGCACGTTCAATCGCCTGCTCAATGCTATCGGTAGTTAATACGCCGTTAGCGACTGGGATATTGTAGTCGGTGGCAACACTGCTCAAACCTTTGGCAGACTCGCTCGCTACAAAATCAAAGTGCGGCGTACTACCACGGATAATAGCGCCTAGCGCAATAATGGCATCGAAGCGATCAGACTCAGCGGCGCGCTGGGCGACCAATGGCAATTCAAACGCACCGGGTACACGGACGACGGTGATATTGCTGCCCAATACGCCATGACGCAGGAGCGCATCGATGGCGCCATCAACTAATGATTCGACCACAAAACCGTTAAAACGACCAACGACGATACCAATACGAGCGTCTTGGTTTTGATGCAGATTGCCATCGATATGGGTCACGTCATTGCGCTGCTGTTGTAGATTTGACATAGAAATATCCTTTAGTTGTATGAGTTTAAGTGATTGGCGCTATGATAGCATTTTTTGCCGCTAGGGTTATGTATTACAAGCGCATCTGTATGCCTTGTGCTGCCATAAATTCTTTGGCCTGCTGCACGGTATACTCGCCAAAGTGAAAAATACTGGCTGCCAGCACCGCATCGACGCCGCCGCGAGTCACACCATCTGCCAAATGCTGCAAATTACCCACGCCGCCTGAGGCAATGACAGGTACATTGACTTGACTGGTAATCTGCTGCATAAGCGCTAAATCATAGCCTTGTTTGGTGCCATCACCATCCATGGAGGTCACCAGCAACTCGCCTGCGCCCAGCTCCGCCATTTTAATTGCCCAAGCAACGGCATCAATGCCGGTAGGTTTACGCCCGCCATGGGTGAAAATCTCCCAACGTGGCACCTTTATGCCGTCAATATCAATGTCTACCACGCGCTTGGCATCAATCGCCACCACGATGCATTGATTACCAAATTTCTGCGCGGCCTCCCCAACGAATTCAGGGGTAAAAACGGCGGCTGAATTGATCGCCACTTTATCCGCTCCTGCATTGAGTAGGTTACGGATATCGGCGACTTTGCGCACGCCGCCGCCAACGGTTAACGGCACAAATACCGTCTCTGCCATACGCTCGACCGTATGATAAGTGGTATCGCGCGCGTCACTGGTAGCGGTAATGTCCAAAAAAGTAATCTCATCTGCGCCTTGCTCATTATAGCGTTTGGCAACTTCGACAGGGTCACCTGCGTCCCTAATATCGACGAATTGCACGCCTTTGACCACGCGGCCATTATCGACATCCAAGCAAGGAATGATACGCTTTGCTAACATAGGGTCTTTCGCCTTATAATCAATTCAATCATAGGCGCTAGTCTAGCAAAATCAATGCTATATCAGGCAGATTTTTGCAATATTAATGTCCTCTTGACCGAAGTTTTCTCCTACAATAGGCGATTAACCGAAAAACCCTTTTACCACCCTTTATTTACTCGTTAAAAGTGAGATGTCATGTCTGTTTATACCCAGTTGAGCCAAGACCAGTTTACTGCCTTTTGCCAAAGCTTTGGCGTCTCCTTTGCGCGCGCCATACCGATTACCCAAGGCATTAAAAACTCCAACTGGTTTATTCAAACAACGGACGATGCCGAGGGTGACTACTCTTATGTGTTTACTTTATATGAAGAGCGTCCACCTGCTGATATTGAAAAAATGGCGGTTATTCTCAATCAATTAGACGGTAAATTGCCTGTCGCCGCGCCGCTGGCTCTTATTGATTCTGAACATGTGAACCAAGCTGACAAGCGCTATGTGATTCATTATGAAGATAAAGGAATCACCTTGGTGCCGTGTCTGGCAGGCACGCATCCCAAACAAACCACGCAAGCGATGTGCTATGAAATTGGCGCAGCGCTCGCCATGCTACATAAGAATTTGCAAGCACTACAGCCTGCTCAGGATTATGGCGTACCCTTATATCCGTGGAGCGAGGTGCGCGACCGTGAAATACAGTTTATGCCAAGCGACGAAGCCAAACTGATGCGCGATATTTGGCAATCCTATAATAATCTGCCTCTTGATAATCTACCCAAAGGCTTATGTCATTTAGATATGTTTGCTGACAATACCTTGTGGGATCTAAAAAAAGGTCGCGAAGCGCTCACGGGTCTTTTGGACTTTACCGAGGTCAGCGTTGAGCATTACGTGATGGATATCGCCATTACTATTAATGATTTTTGTACGACGTGGGGCGATGCTGAACAAGGCGAGAGTGTTAGTTTTGATCGACAAAAAATGGCCGCGTTCTTGCAAGGATATGAATCCAAAAAGCCGCTTAACGCTGATGAAAAGCGCGCTTTGCCCATCATGCTTGCCAAAGCTGCAGTGATATTTTGGTTATTGCGTCTTAACGTCATCCATTATAACCGCACCGAAGGCCGTACTGGCGATAATATTATGGTCAAAAATCCTGACCTGATGAAACGCCTTGCCGCTTATCATTGGTCACATGTGGAAAAAGCGCAAAGAGTGGTCTTTGCGGTGATAAATACCTACGACAATCAAGTAAAGGGTATCTTTAGTCAGCTCGAAGCTGCCGAGCAAGCACGCGTGCAGTTAAGTAACAGTATAAGTAACAGTATAAGTAACAACGTGAGTAACAATGTAAGTAACAATGTAAGTAACAACGCTGATACCACATGGACGGTGAAAGAATATACACTGGATGCACTCGTATAATGTTTATCATGGAGGCGTATATACCGTGACCCTATTTGTTATCGAAATATTAGCGGCTTATGCGCGGCATACAGCGCCTCACAACAAGCCAGCTTACCACATGGCAGATCCTACGTCTGACGCCTCAATTTTCAAGGAGAGCTCCATGAGCAACCAAGTCGATAATTGGCAAAAACTGGCTCGCTATGACACCAACATGCAAGGCGAGCTCAATGCTAATTTACTGCGCAATAACGGTATTACGGTGTCCTTGCAACCGCTTAGCGCGATACCGGGGATGAATTCAGGGATCGTGTTATGGGTCGAAAAAAGTGATTTGGCGCAGGCTGAGCGTATCTTAAATAGCGTAAATGCGGATACCGATGGTGAGGCACTGCTCAATAGTATGAGCGATGCCGAGCTTGGGATCGTAGCTGATACGCCGATAAACCGTACAACATCAAATAACAAAGGCGGTAATGTTTAAATGTGTCAACTCTTAGGAATGAACTGTAACACCCCAACCGATATTGGCTTTAGCTTTGCAGGCTTTCGCAAACGCGGCGGCATGACCGATAGTCACGAAGACGGCTTTGGGATTGCCTTTTTTGAGCGTAGTACTTGCACTACTAATAGTGCGGGTGACAGTACCACTAACAATGATTCGACTGGACTGCGTCTATTCCATGACAATCATCCTAGCCATTTATCACCAGTCGCTGATTTGGTCAATAATTATCCGATCAAAGCGATGAATGTCATCGCCCACATTCGTAAAGCCACGCAAGGTCAAAACTGTCTTGCTAACGCCCATCCTTTTGTGCGTGAAGTCTGGGGCGAGCAGTGGGTATTTGCCCACAACGGTCAGATGAATAGCGAGTTTATTAAACGCTGTCAGCGTCTGCAAGATAATGGTAACGCCTCTCATTGCCAGCCGGTAGGAAATACTGATTCAGAAGTGGCGTTTTGTTACCTTATTAATCGGCTAAAAAGCACCTTCAAATCGCGCCCTGATGATAAGACGCTATTTAACTTTTTAACCACGCAGTGTCGTTATTTATCTGCTAATGGTCTGTTTAATTGTCTTATGTCTAATGGTCGCTGGCATTTGGCTTACGCTGGTAGCCTGCTGTTTTATCTGACGCGTCAAGCGCCATTTGGCGAGGCTAAGCTGGCGGACGATGATTTGATAATTGATTTTAGTGATGTAACCACTGATACCGATAAAGTCACTATCTTGGTGACCGTACCTTTGACTGAAAATGAGAAATGGCAACAGCTGGCAGTCAATGAGTGTCTGATCTTCTCTGAGGGCGAGGTTATCTTTAAAGACAGCCCAAGCCAGCGCAAGTTTTTGACCATTGAGGAAGGGATTGCTATTGCAAGATCGGTTGGGGCGAGTGTTTAGGGTGAGTATTTGTTAGCTCATAATGTACTTGTACTTTTATATTGTTTGTTTCATCATTGAAGTAGTTATTAACTGAAGATTAGGTATAGCCATGTTAGGCAATGACATTGAAATCAAGCAGCTGGTAGGCGTAGGTGATGTGCATCTTAGCTTTTTGCCTGAGCAAAGAGTGTATTGCCTCATTGGTGAAAACGGTATTGGCAAGACTAAGTGTTTGGAGGCTTTGTTTACTACTCTGTTTCTTTATAATGAATTTTTCATTGAAAGTAATATTGGTTTTGAATTCAAGAATAAACTATTTAGATGCGTGAGTTCTGAAAAATATAATTTAGATTTATCTGGTATAGATAAAGATACTTTCGTATGTGAAAGTAATTTTAGAGCATTAATAAATTTTGATGCTAGTATTAGGTTTCATACAATTCCTACTGTCTTTTTAGGCGCTCAAGGACGTAGTAATATGAATACAGAGCAAAAAGGTATTGGTGAAATAGGTAGTTATAAAGATAGAAGAGAAAATTACTACAAATACTTATCAAATATTCTAGTCAGTGAAAGTAAATTTCAGTCCGTTAATATGGATACTAATATTCATGAGTGGATGATACAAAGGGCTCAGTCGGCCAATCCCTATCAAGCTAAAGAAGATAACCGAGAAATTGAGATATCAAGTTTATTAAAACTACTTAGTAAGATTGATAATAAAGTTGATAATGAGTTTCTTGAAATATCAGGTAATAATCGCGTTTTTATTAAAATTGCCGACAATAAAACAGAACTCTCAGAGCTGTCCAGTGGCTTCGCTTCCATACTCAAAATCATGCAATCGATCATTGCTGGCTACAGTTATTTTACCAACGAAACCAACATTGCCCGTGTCAAAGGCGTGGTGTTTATCGATGAAATAGAAAGCCATCTACATACCAAGTGGCAGGCGACCATTATCCCGACTTTAAAGCGTCTATTTCCTAATACTACCTTTTATATCACTACCCATTCCGCCATTGTACTGAGTCAATTACAGCATGGCGAAGCTTACGAGTTGTATCGTGATAAAGCCGATGGCATCGTTAAAACTGAGCTGATAGAGCACCCTAATAATGCTGCCTTTGTAGACTTGTTAAAAGATGCCTTTGATATCGATATCAATCGGCTTAAGTTGGATCGTGATAATGCGCCGCAGCAAAAAAATGCCAAAAGACTATTGTCTGAGTTGTTAGAAAAAAGGATTAACGAGCTTAAAGAAGGAACACAGCAATAATGAATGTAGAAATTGCTAAGCTACTGGATTCAAATTTTTTAACCTACGTTTTAGAAGGTAAGAACATTGATGAGAACGACAATGCGCTTATTGAAAGGTTGACGGACTTATTAGCTCTTATCAATGATGATAATGTCGAATTGGTTATTACACCGTTATTAAGATACGAGTTTTTAAGGAAATTTGGTTGGCAAGGTGAGAGTGAAGACTTTAACACCTTCAAAGCAGCAGTCGAGGAGTTTACATGGCTCGATATTAGTAAAGACGTAACAGACTTAGCGACTGATTTATATCGTTTGGATAAACATGAAGCTGACAGCAAAGGTATAGCTAAGAATTTAGAGAAGCGGAAATTTGATGTTTTTCACTTCGCAACCGCTAAGATAAACGGTATTGAACTGCTATCAAATGATAAGCATATCGCGCAGATGGAAGGCTTATATGAGCGTTATCAGCAACTTTAACTACCCAAATAACCCCCACAACACCGTTTAAACTTCTCCCCAGACCCGCAAATACACGGCTGCTTTTGCGTTACGTTCATCTTCACTGTTGGGTCTAAAAAGTACCAGCGTTCAGAGTTAGCCTTATCTTTTACTTTCACAAAAGTAGACAACTCATGATGCGCTGGCAAACCTTCGACTGTATGCTTAGAGTCATTAAAAAAAGCCTTAAATTCAACCTGCGCGTGACGCTTGCCCAACTTTGGCGTGTGCTTAACAATTTCTAAACCTGCCCAATCCGTCTCTCTTGCCCAAGTCTCAATCGCTTGAATATTAAGCAAGTTTTGCTGCGCGGGCAGGGTGGTTTTGACGATGTAATCAGGCAAAACCTGCACAAAAGCACTATAGCGAGTACGCATTAATCGCTCCGCATTTTCGGCCTTTATACCGTCTGCTTTATCAATCTCATTGTGATAAGGTTGGCAGCAGTCGCTATAAGATAGTGACGTTTGGGTAGCAGCTGAAGGGTTGATTTGACACGGGCAGAGTTGGGTTGAGGTGTGCATAATTTGTTCTAACTCTCATCTATTTTAGTACAACATATTTTCTAGCATGGTTGGCAGCATACCAACTTTAAGCTGCGCCCAAGGCGTAGGACTGCTTATCTGCTGCCAAAAAGGCTCAAAAGGCGGCGCAAAATACACGAGTAGCGCCAGCAACACATATAACGATAAATACCACCATTTATCCTTATGCTGATAAAACTTCATCGCCGTACCTGAAGAGCGTTTCATTTTCATATTTGATAAATTCACACTATACAGCTCATCGAGCAGCAAATGCACCATTGCTCCGCTAAATAGAAATAATCCATAAAACCAGCTGGCGGTTAACGGCGCTTGCAGCAGGTAGTAGCTCAAACATGTCAGTCCTAGACCCAATATCGCCATATAGGGGACGGAATGGATAACCCCGCGGTGCACGGTCATAGTGGTAAACACGTAGAACACGACATAGCGCATAAACCCGTAGCCTGCCAGCCATAGAATCATCAAAGCCAATAAACTCAGCTCACTGCGCCAATGCATAACCAGACCAAAGGCGAAGACAAAAGAGATGATATTAAAGCCAAGCTTAATCGGCGTTGAATTATCTGAATCCAAATCGGGCAACAGGCCGCCCACGGTGCCGAGCACCACGCACATTAAAAACCCAGAATCGTCGATCAGTCCTGCTTTATAAACGGTTAAGCTTGCTACTCCACTTGCCATAAAAGCGACATTTAAGTGGGTATTAAAATTTGCCATAGAAACTCAATGTAGATGGGATCAAAAGGGCGTTAACCCGTCTGCCTAGCGGCAAAAAAGCGCTCTATGATACCATAGCTACGCTGCAAAAAAGCTGAACATAATCCACACGTTTGATAAAGATACTAGCTATGAGCATTTCTGGTTTACGTAACAATAGACAACATAAAGAGTCATCTGTTATTGACAAAGCACTCGATGATAGTTTTGCTAATATTGACTGGCAAGCACCTTGGTTGGTTCATTTAAATCAGCTAAATTATTTAAGTAAAGCCATACAGCGCCTGAGTAATACAAATCAGCAAATAGATACCTCAACTAATGATAACCAACAAGTAGATATTATCGCTGGGGTGTTAAATAAAGGGTTTTTAAACACTGCGTTGAAGCAGACCAGTCAGAATCTGCAAACTTCGTTACCGACCACCAAGCCAACTCCAGAAAACCAAGCGCATACTCTAACCTTCGTCTCCCAAAATGCACTCCCAGAGGGCAAGGCGTATGAGTACTTTATCGCCGCTACTGGCAATATCCCGACCCGTGATAATCTACATGATTTATTCAACGGTAGCATTTGGCTGACCTTTCCCAAAACCAAGGCGTTGCTCAATTACTATCATATGCTAGAGATTGCTAAACAGGATATAGGTGATAGCCGGGGACGTGTGCGCGACACCATTACGGTGTTTGATGAGAACGGCGCTATATTGGTCACCTCTGATGCTAGCATTGGTAAAGCGTTAATTGATTTTGATTGGCAAGAAAGCTTGGTTGCGCCGCGAGAGAATTGGGACGATCCAAAGTCGCCTAGCGCAGACGCAAGCGCTGCCGTCTATGTTTTTGGACATGCGCTGCTTGAGCAATTAGTGACTCCGCGTAAGCCGTTGTGCGCCCATAGCGTGATCATCAACGTGAGCCAAGATTTCTTTGCCTTGTCACTGCCTAAGCGTATAGCGTTTTTAGACGATAAACTGGCCAACTATATGGACGGGTTACTATCACAAGATAACATTACACCGCGTCACTTATCGCCACTACCTATCTTAGGCGTACCGCATTTTTGGGCTGAGAACGCTAATACTGACTTTTACGAGGACGCTTTTGTATTTCGTAGTGGTCGCCGGAGGGGTGGAGTAAATATCTAGGAAATTGGTTATCAAGCTATTGTGCAGTTACGATTCTGCCACCATTTGACTACGCCCAGTCGTTAACAAAGTCGCACTTATTTGTTATGGTAATAGCACGTTACTGTTAATGACTAGCGTTTCACTTATAGTTTTTGTTAACAAAACTGTATAAACCTATAGCTAGTCTATTTAGAGCATAGCGATTGTATAGCCACCCGTTATAATAATAATTTTATAACCTCTTATAAATGAATGAGATAAGGAAGCTACCCATGAGTGATATTTTTAATGTAAAAGACAAACTCTCTGTCGATGGCAAGGAACATGCTTACTATAGCCTACCTAAATTGGCCGAGACTTACGATAACATCAACACATTACCGTATTGCATGAAAGTGGTTCTTGAGAATCTACTGCGCAACGAAGATGATGGTCAATCTGTTGGCAAAAATCACATCGAAGCGGTTGCCAATTGGGATGCCAAGGCTGAAGCCTCAAAAGAGATCGCCTTTATGCCAGCGCGCGTGGTGTTGCAAGATTTTACAGGTGTGCCGTCAGTCGTTGATCTTGCAGCAATGCGTGATGCGGTAGTCGAGCTTGGCGGAAAGGCTGAGCAAATTAACCCGTTCATTCCCAGTGAGTTAGTAGTTGACCACTCAGTACAGGTCGATGCTTACGGCCGCGAAGATGCACTTGATCTGAATGAAAAGATCGAATTTAAGCGTAACAATGAGCGTTATGAGTTTTTGCATTGGGGCAGAAACGCTTTTGAAAACTTTGTCGTGGTACCACCAGCGACCGGTATTGTGCATCAGGTTAACCTTGAGTACTTAGCGCGTGTGGTCATGGCAGCAGACATCAATGGTGAGCTGACGGCTTATCCGGATACGGTGTTTGGTACTGATAGTCACACAACGATGATCAACGGTATTGGCGTACTTGGTTGGGGCGTAGGTGGTATTGAAGCCGAAGCGGCGATGCTCGGTCAGCCTTCATCAATGCTCATCCCGCAAGTTGTCGGGTTTGAGATGACAGGCGAGCTGACCGAAGGTGTCACAGCTACCGATTTAGTATTACGTGTCGTTAAAATGCTACGTGAGCATGGGGTAGTTGGGAAATTCGTCGAGTTTTATGGCGAAGGTCTACACAGTATGCCACTCGCTGATCGTGCAACTATTGCTAATATGTCACCAGAATACGGTGCGACTTGCGGTATCTTCCCAATTGACCAGATGGCGATTGATTACTTGCGTCTCTCAGGCCGCGAAGAGCGCCAAATTAAGCTAGTTGAAGAGTACGCCAAAGCTCAAGGCATGTGGCATGATGAGAATACACCCGCAGCCACTTATTCAAGCAACCTGCATTTAGACTTATCATCAGTTAAGCCTGCGCTTGCCGGTCCTAATCTGCCGCAGCAGCTTATTAATCTATCCGATATGCATCAAAAGTTCGGCGAGACACTAGATAGAATGACTAAAGATCGTAAGTCAGAGAGAGACGGTAAAGTGCGCTTTGACCAAGAGGGCGCGCTACAAGAGCAAGCAGATAGACTTTATGCCAAACCTCATGTCTTCTCTGATGTCAACATCAACGATAAAAGTCACAAACTGCGTGATGGCTCAGTTGTCATTGCAGCGATTACTTCTTGTACTAATACCTCAAACCCAGCGGTAATGATTGGTGCTGGTTTAGTTGCCAAAAAGGCAGCTGCTAAAGGGCTAAAAGCTAAGCCTTGGGTCAAAACCTCATTAGCCCCTGGTTCTAAAGTCGTCACCGATTATCTTGAAAAAACCAAACTGATGGATGAGCTGGAAAAAACAGGCTTTTACTTAGTGGGTTATGGCTGTACCACTTGTATCGGTAACTCAGGGCCTCTGCTTGAATCTATTGAGCAAGGCATTGAAGAAAAAGATCTAGTCGCTGCAGCAGTACTCTCTGGTAACCGTAACTTTGAAGGTCGTATTCATTCACACGTGAAAGCAAGCTATTTGGCTTCGCCACCATTGGTAGTCGCTTATGCGCTGGCAGGTACGGTTGACATTGACTTAACCACACAGCCACTAGGTCAAGACCAAGACGGTAATGATGTCTTCTTAAAAGATATCTGGCCGACGTCGGAGGAGATCAACGAGCTGATCGCTAATAATATCGATGCGGAGATGTTCCGCAAAAACTACGGTGAAGTATTTGATGGTAGTAAAGAATGGAACGCTATTAGCTCAGCGGACAGCCAGTTGTATCCATGGGATGAAGGCTCTACTTATATCAAGAACCCACCGTTCTTTGATGGGATGACCATGGAGCCTGAAGGCATTCCTGATATCGAAGGCGCGCGCATTTTAGGTCTGTTTGGTGATTCAATTACCACTGACCATATCTCGCCTGCTGGTAATATCGATCCTGACTCTCCTGCAGGTAGATACTTGCAAAACCGCGGTGTGATGGAAGAGGATTTCAACAGTTACGGCTCACGTCGTGGTAACGATGCGGTTATGGCACGCGGTACCTTTGCCAATATCCGTATCAAAAATCAGATGATGGATGGTAAAGAGGGCGGCTATACGTATTACTTTAAGGGCGATAATGCCACATTAAAAGACGGCGAAGAAATGGCTATCTATGATGCGGCGATGAAGTATAAAGAAGACAAGCGTCCATTAGTAGTCCTTGGCGGAGCAGAGTATGGTTCAGGCTCAAGCCGTGACTGGGCTGCCAAAGGTACCATCTTGCTTGGCGTAAAAGCGGTATTGACGACTTCGTTTGAACGTATTCACCGCTCTAACCTAGTCGGTATGGGCGTACTACCATTAACCTTTAAAGAAGGCGAGAATGCAGACACCTATAACCTAGATGGTTCAGAAATGATCAGCATTAGCGGTCTTAACAATGGCGAGAGCAAAACCGCTCAAGTTACTGCTACTCGCGCTGATGGTTCGACTGAAAACTTCGAAGTTAACGTTGGCTTGCAGACGCCAAAAGAGCGCGAATACGTGCGCCATGGCGGGGTACTACACTATGTACTACGTCAATTGGCTGCTGAGAGCAAAGACGCTGCGTAATGGTTGATTAGAGTTAAAATAAGAGAAAGCCCAGTCGTAATGACTGGGCTTTTTTGTGGGTAGCTTTTTTGAAAGCTTATTTTGCTTTTTGCTATTATCTCGGTCATCTACTGGGGCGCACCTTGAGAATTTTAAAAAGCAATCCATTTTGTCTCTCACTTTGATAGACAAAACTGCTTATCCCTCATTTTTCGCTATTTTTGAGAGACAAAGTATGAAGTTGAAGAAGGCGCTGGCAGAACCTCTACGCTTTATTCTTTTGAGCCGCTGATGGAGTTGGTTAGAGTTTGAGCAAGCCAATATCATAAAAACTCACCATACAAAACCTGAATTAATCCTTGTATGAGCATTAAACTTTATATAGAATACGAATCGTTCTCATTAACGTTATCTTTTCTATTGTTCTATTTGCCGCATATGCCAATACTTAAGGGATTTACTCATGCCAAAAAGTCGTAATCACACTAGACAGTCTGTCACTACCCCCGCCCGTACGTCCATTACTACCACACGCAAATCCTCATTATCTACGCTACTTATGATGGCATCTGCAGTTCCTTTGTCCTCACTATCAAATATGGCCAATGCAGCATCGGTAGACGGCGTATCTGATATCTCTGGAACGCCCTCCAATTATAGCAGCGCCAACGTCGCTACTAATGACGCTTTACCCAGTACTACTTTAGAGGCTCTAACCGTAACTGCTGAACCTGACGCTGATTTTAAAGAGGACTATTTAGCCAATACTAAATATATTCAGCCTTTGGTCGATACGCCGCAAACGATAACGGTAATTACTGATGAGCTGATTGAAGAACAAAAAGCAAACAGCTTAATCGATGCCCTACGTAATACGCCAGGGATTACTATGCAGATGGGTGAGAATGCTAATAGTAACGAAGGTGATGCCATTAGCATGCGTGGGTTCTCTGGTAATAGCCTGTTTTTGGTAGATGGCGTACGTAACGTAGCACCGGTAAGCCGTGATACTTTTAACGTCGAATCTATTGAGGTTACCAAAGGCTTAGCTGGGGCTGAGCTTGGACGCGGCGCGGTGGGCGGCGCTATCAATATCGTGACCAAAAAACCTAAAGCGTATACTGAATATGAGACCGAAATCAGTGTCGATACTGAGGCCAAAACACGGTTTACGGCGGACTTAAATCAGCCGCTAAATGAGGACTTTGATGGTCGTTTAAACCTGATGTTCGAAAAAGGTGATATGGTTAAGCGTGATGAAGTCGATATCGAAAAATACGGGATTGCGCCTAGTATCACTTGGGGCGCAGATACGCCAACTCGAGTCACCGCCAGCGCGCAATTACTACGAGCGCGTGATACTCCTGAGAGTGGTATCCCAACGATAGGCATGGATGGCTATTTTCGCGGTCCAACTGATGCTACCGTCGATGATTTTGATTTCTCACAGCTTGATTATTCTTTGATTGATGCTTCAACCCCTGAAGAAGCCGTTGACCTTTTAAACCGAGGTAATGCGCTATTGAATGCCGCGCCAAAGGTAGATGAAGAGAACTACTATGGTAATCGCGATGATTATGATGATGTCGACAGCGATGTTTATAGCGTATTTATCGAACATGATATCGATGATAATACTTATCTAACCAACACTACCCGCTATGCTAGAACCACTATGGATCGTCGGACTTCTTCTCCTTATCTGACTTATAATACCCCACTCAATATCCGTAGAGGCGGCAATATCTTAGAAGCTTATGAGAGTTTAGCAAATGCTAATATCGACATCAATAATCGAGATACATGGCGCATTGGTGCTATTCGTCAAGGGGTAGATCGAAAAAATGAAACCTTTGCCAACTTGACCAATATCAATATTTTGGATGTAAAGACCGGCTCGTTAAGTCACGACATCACAACTGGCGTGGAGTTTTTAAAAGAGCAACAAGAGAATAATGTATTAACCTATTCTTCATTGGGTGATAACTTCCCTAATCTATACAACCCTGATCCAAGCATGCCGCAAACTGATTTGGTTCGAACGGGAGCCACTACCAAAGGTGAGACCAAAACCATGGCCGCTTACCTCTTTGATACGGTAGCGCTAAATGAGCAGTGGGATGTGATGCTCGGTGGCCGTGTAGATAACTACGACACTAATTTTGAAGAGAATTTGGCCGACGGTAGTTCTCGTGATTTAAGTGATGGTGGTACGCTGTTTAGTTACAAAGGCGCGGTGGTATACAAACCTACCATAAACTCAAGCGTCTATGCCAACTACGGACGAGCTGAAACCCCGCCAGGTAGCGAAAACTTTACCTTTGGTACTACAGGGCGTGACGAAACTAATCCCAATGCGAATCCTGTTTTTGATCCACAAAAAACCAATAGTTGGGAGATTGGTACTAAATGGAATGTGTTAGACGAGCGCTTATTACTTGGCTTGTCGTATTATCATACCAAACATAAAGATGAGCTGGCTGAGGCCGATGACAATGGTAACTATATCCAGTTTGGTGAGCGTGAAGTTAAAGGCGTAGAGTTCTCGGCGCAAGGGGAGATTACGCCAGATTGGCGTGTCAATTTAGGTATTCAAACCATGGATACTGAAATTACAGATGGCGGTGCTAATAGTAGCCGTTACGGTATTGGCTCCTCTGCCCGCTGGTCGCCAGATCTCACTGGTACTTTATGGACCAGTTACGATTATAGTGAGAAATTTACCTTTGGCGGCGGCGTGCGTTATGTTGATGAACAAAAACGTTTGACCGATCCGAATGTAGATGCCAGCGAAACGCCTATGCCCGTAATTCCAGATTATTGGGCGGTAGATGCTTTTGCCTCTTATCGTATCAACGATGCCTTATCAGCGGACTTAAACGTCTATAATTTATTCGATGAGGATTACATTGATAGCTTAAACATTCAGGGCGTGCGTGCTGTCAAAGGCGAGCCTTTAAATGCTATGGTTACCTTAAGATATTTATTCTAACTTTGCCTGAAAATCTATTATAGACTCTATAAAACCTAATAGTTTTGTAGAGTCTGCTTGTTTAGAGTATTTTAGAACATATACTTTAACTACCCAAATAGGTTGTCGTAGGCTGTGGCTTTAGCCCAGCATTTTGCATTTATAAAGGTTTAAGCTGAGTCAAAACTATTATTTTTAACTAAAAGGTATTTACGGTGCTACAAATCCTCGAAAAAGTGCTCGATGATAATCAGCGGCAGCAGATTATCGATGCATTGACTCAAGACAACGACCACTGGCAAGACGGCAAGCTGACCGCTGGGGCAAGCGCAAAAGAGAAGAAAAACAACTGGCAGCTTAGCCGCGATCATCCAGCTTATGCAGCGCTTGCTAATACAGGTATGGCTGCCCTTAAAGCCCATCCGGTTTTTATGTCCGCAGCTTTGCCAAAGACGTTTATGCCGCCGCTATTTAGTCAGTATGGAGTAGGGCAAGAGTATGGCTTGCACGTCGATAATGCCCTGCAAACCCATCCTGATACCCAGCAGTGGCTGCGTACCGATTTATCGTTGACTTTGTTTTTAAATGCTCCTGAGGATTACGTAGGCGGGGAGCTGGTCATAGCTGATGACTACGGCGAGCACGCTGTAAAGCTGGCGGCAGGTGATGCGGTACTCTATCCCTCTACCAGTTTGCACCGGGTCAATAGCGTACAATCTGGTCAGCGTTTAGCGATGGTCACTTGGGTACAAAGCCTCGTCCGTAGCGATGAGCAGCGCCAGATATTGCATGACTTAGATATTAGCCATATCTTGCTACGCCAAAAGCTACAACATCTTAATCATCAAGCGATCGATAATGGACTGGTTGCAGATGAGCTGGATAACCTTAATAAAAGCTATCATAATTTATTACGACTATGGGCAGAGTGTTAAAAAGGGGTGTGGAATGTCAACCAAACCAACAAATTCTAACCCACCGTCTATGACTGAACGTTGGCAACCTGTTTGGGCGCAGATTCCCAGTCACATTGTCACTCTAAGCGATTATGAACAAGCAGCGCGCCTGCATCTGCCGACTGCGATACAGGCCATATTGTTTGAAAACAACTTAGCGCCCAACAATTCTTACAGCAACGCTAGTGCTTTAGATAATAAACGCTGGCTGCCGCGGATGCTTGATCCCAAACTTATTGATCTAAGCTGTCATTTGTCCAATCCGTATAGCGCCGTACCGCTAGATATTGTTCTGCCGCACCCGCTTTGGTTGTCTCCGGTTGCCCATCAAGGTGTGTATCATCCGCAAGCGGAAAAAGCCACCTTTGAAGCGGCTAACCTGCTAAATACTCCTTGTATCTTTAGCTCGCAAGGCAATACTCTATTTACTGAGTTACTGCCAAACACTACTGTTACTAATGCCGTGCAGTGGTACTGGCAGTCGCTTCCTCAACAACCCATTCAGCCATCCAGCCTACAATCAAGTCAGACAAACAATAAGCAAGCTCGTCGTGACTATAATTTGCAGTTGATTGAAAAATTGGCTGCGCAAGGTATGCAATTACTGGTCATCACCGTTGACGCGCCGCATAGCGGAGTACGGGCGGTGAGTCGGCGCGCGCAGGCAATACTGCCAAGCTATTGTCAGGCTATCAATTTGCCGCAGAGCAACCATATAAATGGCGCCCATGCGGCTCAAGGCATCAATGACTTATTGGCGCAAGCGCCAGATTGGGCGGATATAGAATGGCTACTGACGCGTTGCCCAGTGCCGGTATTATTAAAAGGTATATTACATCCAAGTGACGCTAAAAGAGCGCGAGATATAGGCTGCGCGGGTATTATCGCCTCTAATCATGGACAGCGGGTATTGGCCGATGCTATTGCTGTGGCAGACATATTGTCCGAGCTGCGTCAAAGCGTGGGCAATGATATGGTTATTATCGCTGATGGCGGCGTGCGCTCGGGTAGCGATATGGCAAAGCTGATCGCTTTGGGCGCTGATGCGGTCGGTATTGGTCGAGGTTATATTTATGGTTTGGCATTGGCAGGCGCGCTTGGCGTCGCTCATGTTAATAAGCTGTTGCTTGAGGAGCTACAAGTGACGATGGCGACGCTTGGTGCGGCGAATATGCAAGCTTTAAGAGAGTCGATGCTGCGTTAGGATACTTTGCATACTCAAAGGCTTGATTGATCGAATATTGAGTCTTACTATCTTTTCTTCCTATATTTTATTAATCCTCTCTTTTCAATCAATCATCCCTTCTCAGTCAGCAATTTAATACCCAAGCCAATAAATACCACTCCGCTTATTTTATTCAAGATAGACTCAACAGCTGGATTTTCTCTCAGACTTTTACTAAACTTCGATGCCAACAGCGCCAAACACAAGCACCATAGCAGACCAGTTACGGCAAAGGTCAATCCTAAAATTAAAAACGACAACGTACTGTAAGCATAATTGGGATCAATAAACTGCGGGAAGAAAGCTAAGAAAAACAAAGCAACTTTTGGGTTAAAAGTATTGGTCAAGACACCTTGTTTGTAGATTTGCTTATAGTCTAAAGAGTTGTGGCTACTTTTTTCTGTTAATTTGCTATTATCTAAAGCATTAGTGATTAGTGGCTTTGCTGTAGTAATGAGCATCTTAACGCCTAAGTAACATAAATAGGCAGCACCAATATATTTTACTAACATAAAGGCTAGGGGTGAATTGGCTAATATGATAGATAGCCCCAGCGCTGCCAACAGCGTATGCACTAAGATGCCGGAGACGATACCCAATACCGAGTAAAGTCCCGCTGTTTGTCCTTGCGCTACACTACGCGTGATAATGTATAAGCTATCGGTGCCCGGGGTTAGATTTAACAACATGCCAGCGAGTACAAATCCTAGATAGTTGTCGATACCAAACATCGCTACTAGCCTTTTAATTACTATTAATAAGTGTTGTCAAAACTTTGGCAAAGCTAGATGCAATATCTAGCTTATGTTGCCTCAATTAAACCGCTTTACAAATCATTTTGAAGAGCAGCGTTGGCTTTGCTAGCAGCAGCAGCTTCTAACGTTTCTTTGCGTTGTCTTGAAGTAGGTCTTTCGATTAAAATATAGAGCACTATACCGATAGCAATAGCATAAACGGTTGATTGCGCCGCTGGCATGGCTAAAGTCACTGCTACGATTCCTGCCACCCCACGCTCAGCAGAGGTTTTTAGCTGCTCTATTCCCACCATGATACAGATATAAGCAGTTAGTAATAAAGTAAGAGATAAGGCAATGGGTAGCACTGGTCTAAACAAAGTAACCAGCGGTAATATAAATATGGCAGCAAGCCCGGTCCACCAAAAGGTGCCGCCGCCGCTATAGATGGAGTCCATGGCTTTGCGCCCAAGCGCATAGCGCTCGGCAAGGGTGGCGTGAGCTGCAGTCCAGATAGGTCCGGCAAGTCCCGGCCACGGTGCAAAGAAAGCCAGTACCCCATTACGAATACCTGTGACGATATGAATACGCGTAATGTTGGTTTCAATTTTCTCATCAGGACGGATTTCATCGACCCGCTCACTGAGCGCTTGACCGACTAAAATATCACCAAAGGCAATGACATAAGCGATCATCGCAGTCGGGAAGGCGAGTAAGAAAACACTGATATCAGGCATACCGACATTAAAAATCAAAAAATCCGTCATCGCGCTAAAGTTAGGCTGGGTGATACCCCACTCAATATCAGGTAGCGGATATTCTCCAATAACCCAGCCAATAATCATCGCCACGAACATGCCTGAGATCATACCAAGGTTGGCAATCATTTTGGCGAAGCGATTATGTTGAATGGTATGTTTAAAAGATACGGAAAACAGCACGTAACCGGATATAATAGCGCCAATAATTAACGAGATGGGTGTCGCTTCAACACGGCCGCCGGTTTGTATCTCGCCCATCAAGGCGGCGATACCAGCCCCAATGATGACGCCGGCTTTTAAAGAATTGGGGATAAAACCCACTATACGATTGCTAAGGCCAGTCAGACCAAAAAATATAAATATTAAAAACACTTCTAATTGCAAGACAAACATGGCTTGTACAGCAGCCGGACCAGGCTCAAACGCCTGCAAATATAACAGCACAATCGGAATGGCAGGAGTAATCCAGCCGGGTACTAGCGGTACGCCAAGTAGTGAGGGCAGCAGGTACATGAGGCCGGCAATCACACAAAAAGCTAGGGCAGCATCATAAGGCATACCCAAATACTGCTCCAGCAGTGGGATCATGGCAAGGCTGACCATAAACATGAATAATCCCTGAAGCATCTCAGGGATCTCCCAGCGGTAGTGTATAAAGGGCAGGCGTATTTTAAAGGGACCAGCAGCCCAATAAGGCTGCTCTTCACCGTACTTACGATCTATAGCCATACTTAAGTCCTTTTAAGTGAGTTCTTTTATGCGAAAGACGAGGTTTATCCAACTCTCTACACAAGATAAAAACGTACTCATTATCGTTAATTATTAGAACAATAAAAACTGTTAAGTAAAATTAATAATAAAGTTGTCTTTGTCAAATTTTATTAGAAAAACATGATACGTGGTAAAAATAACTAAAGCAATGAGGGTTATGCATGAAAAAAAAGCAAAATGGAGGTAAATATAATATTACTAAACTTTATTCTATGAAAATTCAAAATCACATTAAGGGCGGCTTAGAGAATCAGTTTAAACACATAAAAACATCCCACCTAAGCGGATTAAAAAGTTATCATCACCATGTTTTTCTCACGAGCTTGACTGACGCAGTTAAGCTTACCCGCTAAAGAGCCCACGATACCATGACCAGACGCGATCTTATCACCTTTTTTACTCTATCCTTTATGTGGTCACTGTCCTTTATCTTCTATCGAGTCGGCGTGCCTGAGTTTGGATCAATAGCCTTTGCTAGCTTGCGGGTGCTATTTGCAGGCGCAACTATGCTAGTTTTTGTGTTATTAAATCCAAAAAATCGGCAAGGCATCCGTACAAAATGGAAGCTGCTTACAGTTGTTGGTCTATTCTCCACTGCTATTCCTTTTGTCTTGTTTTCCTTTTCAGCACAGTCTGTAAATGCGGGGGTTTTGGCTGTGCTCAATGCCTCTGTACCCATGATGAGCGGCTTTATTGCCAGTACCTTTTTTAACGATAAGCTGGCCAAAAAACAGATTCTTGGTTTGGTCATTGGGGTCATTGGGGTTATTATTTTGATGAGTGAAAACTTAGTTGGTGAAGGCGTCTCAGGATCAGGGTTGCTGCCTTTAGGCTATGCTTTATTAGGCTGTGTTGGTTATGCTACTGGAGCCAATATCACCAGAAACTATCTACAAGACCTATCGCCCATTCCTATCACCGCCGGGTCGATAATCATTGCTAGTATAGTCATGCTACCGATTGGTCTCTATGAGTTTCCTTACGGCAAAAGTATTAGTCTGCAAGCTTGGGTGTCGGTAATTTGTATCGGCGTATTTTCAACTGCGATTGCGCTTGTGTTTATGAATCAACTCATCAAAAATATCGGTCCGACGCGCGCGACCAGTATTACCCTAGTCATTCCCATTTTTGCGATATTTTTTGGTTATATACTGCTTAATGAAGCGTTAGATATCTTTGCTATCGTGGGCTCAGTGGTGATATTGTTTGGTACTTATCTATCTTTAAATTTGTCTATAAAGGGGTTGATTAGATCATAAAGTTTTCTGACTAGCTTGCTGGTACAACTGTGTTCCATCGGTCTCTCACTTCTAAGTATCTTAATTTTCAAATACTAAAGCGTTTAATACATGGTCTTGCCACTCACCATTAATTTTTAGGTAAGACTTAGCATACCCTTCTCTTACAAAACCAAGTTTAGCTAGTAATTGCTCTCTCTTAACATTGTTAGGTAGATGGTTTGCCATAATGCGATGCAATCCATATTGTTCACGCATATGACTGATTGCCCTTTGCAAGGTGATATGCATAATACCTTGACCTTCAAAATCTTTATCTATTGAAAAACCTAAATAGCAGGCCTGAAATACCCCAAAGGTAAGACCTGTAAAGTTAATAATACCAATAATTCTATTAGAGTTTTTTACTGTAATAATCAATGAAAGAGCTGTTTTTTGAGTTTGATCATCTATTGCAGTAATAATACGTTGATGAATACTATCCAATTCATAATACTCTGAAGAGCGCGAGGGTTCAAAAGGGATCAATCTTTCTTTATTATTGAGCAAATACTCTTGTAGCGGTTTAGCCATATCAAAGCTCATAAAAAAGACATCAGCTTTAGAAGTACTAAATACTTTATCTTGGTTAAGATACATAGGTTTTATACTTTTATAGTGTTTTGAGATTATGATGTTTTAAGATTATGATGTTTTAAAATTATAGTATTCTACGATTTTATAGCTAAACAGATATGGTCAGGTAGAAACAGTAAACAAGGCTAAGATTCTAAATTGTAATTCATCTAAATATAATAAAAAATAAATCAATAAAAAAGCCCAAACATTTGAACTGACCCCCTAAACTTGGACAGTTTAAGTTTACATCAAGGACTGAGTTCTGTACTTTACAGGACTCAGT
>CANMUI010000012.1 GCA_947501045.1 uncultured Psychrobacter sp. | reverse complement strand
GCACTAGGCGTTGATAGCAGTGCTTTAGGTCGTAGTAATACAGCATCAGGTGATGTTAGCACTGCGGTAGGTGTTAGTAATACTGCACAGGGCGGTTGGAGTAGTGCCCTAGGCCGTGGTAATGCTACATCAGGTTATTATAGTAGTGCAATGGGTAACGAAAATACCGCATCAGGGGGAAACAGTAGTGCCGTAGGCTACATCAATGAAGCAAGAGGTGAGAGTAGTAATGCGGTAGGTAATGAAAATAATGCTTCAGGTAACGATAGTAGTGCAATAGGTACTTATAATAAAGCTTTGGGTCATGTTAGTAGTGCGGTGGGCGCTTACAATGCAGCAGAAGGTAATTATAGTAATGCCTTAGGGTTTAGTAATGAAGCGTTGGGTGAATACAATAGTGCAGTGGGAGCAAGTAATACCACATCAGGTGAGAACAGTACTGCCGTTGGGTATAACAATACAGCAAGTGGCTATCATAATAGCAGTGCACTGGGTGCTCACAATCAGGCTTTAAAGGAAAACAGTAGCGCGCTTGGAGTCGAAAACAAGGCTGAGAGCGTCAATAGCAGCGCGGTAGGTTATGGTAATACGGCATCAGGTTCGTATAGTAGTGCGGTAGGTCAAAACAATACTACTTCTGGTTATGAGAGCAATGCATTGGGGGTTAGCAATGTAGCACGAGGTAGGAACAGCAGTGCCATAGGTATTAGTAATGAAGCATCAGGAATAAATAGCAGCGCGCTAGGTCGTAGCAATACTGCCTCAGGTAATGTTAGTAATGCCGTAGGCTATAATAATGAAGCATCCGGTCATTTTAGTAATGCAATGGGTCGTGGTAATGTTGCATCAAGCGGCTATAGCAGTGCGCTAGGATTCAATAACATTGCATCAGGTGGCGGTAGTAGTGCAGTGGGTTATAACAATAAGGCCTCAGGTAGTTTTAGTAACGTATTTGGCAGCAGTAGCCGAGCGACAGCCGCCCGCGCGACAGCCATCGGTCACGATTCTCTTGCTGATGAGGTCAACACTGTTTCAGTTGGCCGCAGAGGTCGCGAGAAACGTATCACTAACGTTGCTGATCCGCAAAACGCTTATGATGCCGCCAATAAACGTTACGTCGATGATCAAATACTAGTGATACAAAGAAACTTTTTAGTTACCCCACAGTCAGCTATGATTCAGCCTGCATCTATTGAACCTGCACCTATTGATAATGAAATCAGTAGGTTTACGTTTGCAGAGTTTGCAACTGCCGACAATGCAAGTATGAGGTCGGTAGAGGCAAATGCTATAGATAATAATGCAGATCTACAAGGTGAAGGTGAGCAATCCATTGTCATCGGTGAGGGTGCAGAGGCAAGCGGTGTACAAGCTATCAGTATCGGTACGGGCAATAAAGTCACGGGGAATAATTCTGGTGCGATTGGTGATCCCAGTATCGTAAGCGGCGATAACAGCTACAGCATTGGTAATGACAATACGGTGTCTGGCGACAACACTTTTGTGCTAGGTAACAACGTCAATACCTCAGCCGACAATGCCGTGGTATTGGGTAATAATTCTAGCTCATCGGATCGCGATAATACGGTATCAGTAGGTTCTGCTGACAGCCAGCGCCAAATTATCAACGTGGCTGAGGGCACAGCTGATCATGATGCGGTAAACGTCCGTCAATTACAAACGGCAGAATCGCGCGTTGTCGAAGCTGCTAATGCCTATACCGATACGGGTATAGCAACTTTGACTAATACCTTCCGTGATTATGAATATGAGACTGACAGACGTTTTCATGATGTCGATGAGCGTTTTGATCGTCAAGGGGCGATGAGTGCCGCTATGCTAAACATGGCGACTAGTACCTCAGGGTTACAAGGTGAAAATCGTGTTGGCGTCGGCGCAGGGTTCCAAGGTTCTGAGCAAGCCGTTTCGGTAGGCTATCAGCGCGTAATAAACCCCAATACTAGCGTTAGTATAGGTGGCGCTTTTACCAAAGATGAAACCTCTGGTGGCGTAGGCTTTGGCTATAGCTGGTAGGTACTAATTAGATAAGAGATAAAAAGGGATATTGATTTATCCCTTTTTTTATACCTGTATAAAATATCTTATTTAACATAATATACATTATGCGAAAACAAACCAACGGTCTTAAGAGTCTAGCGTATGATATTTATCTAGTATGGTTTGCAAATTTTCTCATTCATCTTTACAAGTATTTGTTCAATACTTAGATATCCTCAATATCAATAACGGTGTCGATATTTCAGATTGCAGCTAACGACAATTCTTGAGTAAATGCTCTTGCAAAGATGTGCCATCTTCATCCAATATCACATCTGTCACTTGGCAAACTGCTTTATCGTCAGTCCTATCACACGACAACTCATAATAAACATCATTGCCTTGCGCTAAGCTGACTTGAACCAATCCTTTTGAGGTCACCGAAAACTGCTTGTCTTGTCCATAGTCAGGATCTTGCGAGCTCCACAACACATCATAACCAATATGACACGACATTTGCTCTTTATCAAAGTAATCTTGCTCAAGCTGCATGGCCGCTTGTAGCTCTGGACTACCATATTGTTGCAGCACAACCGGATAATCTTGACCTTGATTATTCACATCTTGCTGGTACATCTTGGCAATAGTATCAACTTTTATAGCTGAAACCTTCGTTAATGGCTCTGTTAACTCAGCACTAGCGGTCACAGCGAAAAAACCTACTATTGACACTATTATAGAAAATATCGTTTTTTGCATGGTGTCCTCCATGAACTAGACAGTCCTAGTATTAAATTCATTAAAACAAATATAAACTATCATTTTACTGCATAATTGTTTAGTATTTATATGGGTCTAACTCTACTTTTATTCAAGCAGTAAGCTACGATGAGGATATTTTATGGTGCTGTCATCTTGTTTTAATATTTCTAAGTCTTATCTTTATAAACTATTGGCCCCTGTGTGCCTTGTTTCAATGCTAGTTACTACCGGTTGCCAATCTTCTGCTGAATCGAATGCAACCGTTTCTAATCAATCCAATAGCAACTCATCGACATCATTTGTCGCAGATATTAGTCAACAAACTCTCAGACAACAAGCGTTACGTATCCAGCGTGCACTCGCAAACAACGACTACGCTCGCATCAATAATGACATCCATCCGACACGCGGTATACGCTTCTCAATGTATGCCTATGTGCGCCCTGAGACTGATAAAGTGTTTAGCCGTGAGCAATACGCACAGTATCTGAATGACTCCAAAATACGCTTCACTTGGGGTGCTTTGGACGGTACTGGTGAGCCTTTAATTATATCGCTGCCACAATATCTCGACACTTGGGTGGATGCTATTAAATTTAATGAATCTACGCCTAGCGTTAATGAATTTAAACACAGCGGCAACATGATCAATAATATAGATAAAATCTATCAAGATTCAGATGTTGTTGAGTTTTATTATAAAGGCACAGAGGAGTATTCTGGAATGGATTGGCGCATCATGCGCTTGGTGTTTGATGAGTATCAAGGCCAGCGTTATTTGGTGGCTATTGTGAATGAGCAATGGACGACGTAAGGTGTTGATTTATATATTAAAATATTAGCACACTACCCTTTTCTTTTACTGCCTTTAGATATATTCATTATTATAAACATTTGGTATAGGCTATGGTTTTAGCTAACCTGTCCTACAAAAACCTTCTAAACCTCAAGTAAGCTATTGGTTATAAAGGTTTTTTAATAAAAAATCATTATAATGGATCTTGCCGAAAGAACTTCACCATAATCTCGTAAATGTCAGGATAAGCATCAATCAGCTTTTGCGGGGTTTCAAAAAACACCTCGCTCAATACCGCAAAAAATTCCGCTGGATTGGTCGCGCCATAACGATCAAGGCCTGATTTGCGGTGCTTTTGAAAATCTTCAAAGTCGCGGCTCATAATTTCAGTCCAGCGCGTCGGGTCCATATCCGGCTGCAGGGGCGGAAAGCCATTAGCGCGGCCGTTTAACATATCCAGCTTGTGCACAAACTCGTGAATGACCACGTTATGACCGTCGCGCTCACCTGAGTGCTTGGCATCCTTCCATGATAATATCACAGGCCCGCGCTGCCATGCCTCCCCGCTACGGTGCTGCTGACCTTCATGGACAATGCCAAACTCATCCATTGTCTTGGTGTCGCTTTTATAAGAACCCGGATAAATGATAATCGACGACCAACCTTTATACCATTCAAGCCCTAAATTCAAGATCGGCAAGCAGGCCTGCAAAGCAATAGATAGCCTTACCTTATCGGTAATCTCAAAGCCTTGTGCACCGGTGATTGATTTATCATCCAAGAATAAAGTTGCCAGCTCAAATAGACGACTTAGCTCATCCTCACCAAGCCTATCTAGTATCACGATGCGCCCTGCCGCTTGCTGCCAGTCGGCTTGCGTGAATTCGCTATTATCAAGTATGCGCTGGTTGCGCCAGTCTTTTATTATCTCAAACATGGTTTTGTCCCATAAAAATATCTTTTGTTCATTAAAGCATATCTATTGCGTCAATCTGCTGCATAATCGTCGTGTATAAATGTGCCAGCGCCCTACTCCTTCTTTTGTTTTTAGAAGTCAATTTTAATACAGACGCCTTAAAATATAAGAATCAAAGTAAAACTACATTCTTTAGTCTAAAGTGATTCATTACTTTGGACTTACCTCCTTTAATGAAAATTAAATTAAAAGTTACATTGCAATATATCCCTCTTCGATCAAAAGGTCTATGATTAAAATAAAGGTCTTAGAGCTTTTAATATAGTTTTAAATTTGAGTGTATTGCTAAGGAGTTATTCAATGACATCAACGATCGATTTGAATTCAGATATGGGAGAAGGATTTGGTGCTTGGACGATTGGTGACGGAGTCGATCCCGACATCATGCCACTTATTAGCTCGGCCAATATTGCTGCAGGGTTCCATGCTGGCGACCCTTCAACTATGATTGAGACGTTACGTTTAGCATCCCGCCATGGGGTGTGCGTTGGTGTTCATCCAGGGTTTCGTGATTTGGTAGGCTTTGGACGCCGCCATATATCAGCGTCTGCCGACGAACTGGTGAATGACGCACTGTATCAACTAGGTGCCCTACGAGAACTTGCTCACCTTGAAGGTCTTAAAATGCATCATTTCAAATTGCATGGCGCGTTATTCATGCATGCAGCGCAAGATGAGGAGTTTGCTGATAAATTAACTTCTGCTCTAGCAATTGTCGCTCCCAACTTATCTATTTATTGCTTAGCGGACACAGCCATTGATAATGCAGCAAAAAACGTTGGATTACGAAGAGTCCATGAGTTTTACGCGGATCGTGATTACGATGATGAGGGAAACCTTGTATTTGTGCGCAAGGTTAAGCGACTTGATCCTGAGCTGGTGGCACAAAAGGTATTACGTGCCTGCCAGTACAATGAGGTAGAGTCGATTAGTGGTCAAATACTGACCGTTAAATTCGATTCTGTATGTATTCATAGTGACACTCCAGGTGCCCTTTCACTGATCAAAGCAGTACGAGCAGCTCTCGATAACGCTGGTATTGAGGTGGCTGCTCCTTAACTCAATTTTTGCTTTAGCCGTGAGCTAAAACGATTACATTAAAAACGATGATAATTTTAAGAAAGAAGGAAAATAATCATGGAAAATCTCGAAATTGAAGAATTAACTATTGCTGATATGCAGACGCATCTCAAAGATGGGTCGCTAACTGTACGTAGTCTGGTTGAGGCGTACCTTGAACGTATCGAAACAATTGATAGATCTGGTCCTACTCTTAACTCCATTATTACTATTAATCCACTCGCGCTAGATGAAGCTGATCGTCTTGATTCGCATTTCGCAGAAACAGGCGAGTTTGTTGGGGCATTGCATGGCGTGCCAGTGCTCGTAAAAGATCAGATAGAAACCAAGGATATGATGACTACCTTTGGTTCTATAGCTCAGGACGGCTACCAACCAAAAGACGACGCAACCGTTGTCAAAAAGATAAAAGCTGCAGGTGCTATCATCCTTGCCAAGACAGTGCTGCCAGATTTTGCATCATCATGGTTTGGATTCAGCTCAAAACAGGGCGAGACCAAGAACCCCTATGTTTTGTCACATGATCCGGGTGGCTCTAGTAGTGGTACAGCCGCTGGGATCGCTGCGAACCTAGGGTTGGTCGGAGTTGGCGAAGATACTGGTGGATCTATACGTTTGCCAGCCAGTTTTACCAATCTTGTTGGCGTCCGTGTCACACCAGGCCTGATAAGTCGTGACGGCACCTCACCTCTTGTGGTATTTCAGGACACAGCAGGACCGATGGCGCGTACCGTTACCGATGCGGCACTCCTTTTAGATGCGATGGTAGGCTATGATCCAAAAGATGAATATACTACCGCAGCAAGTATTGCTAATCATAAAGGCAGCTACGCCGATGCGATGGATATTAACAGTCTCAAAAACGCGCGTCTGGGAGTTGTACGAAACGCTTATGGGCCAAATGATAATACTGAGTCGGCAGAAGTTAATAATATTATTGACTCAGCCCTTGAACAAGCAAAAAGCGCTGGCGCAGAACTAATTGATGTTGAAATTCCGGATATGATGGATCTCATTACCGAAACCTCCTTGTATGGCTCGCACTCGCGACATGACATCAATGAATTTTTGGCGTCACGTGAAAACATGCCAACCAAAAGTCTTGAAGAAATCAAAGAAAAGGGCTTGTTCCACCCTGCACTGGACCTTTTGATTGATATCTTTGAAGGGCCAGTAAATCCAGAAGATGAGCCTGACTATTTCAAAAAGCTTGCTGCTCGTGACAAGTTCCAGCGCCTAGTTGCCGGAATCGTTGCGCAAAATAACTTAGATGCGTTAGTGTTTCCCTGTGTTCAGATTCTGCCTCCGTCAAAACAGGATGTCCGTGATGGCAAGCATCAAGTACTAACGTTCCCAACAAACACTTTGATTGCTTCGCAGACTTGGATGCCATCGATTTGCCTACCTGCTGGATTCAGTGAGAACGGTTTGCCCGTAGGTATGGAGCTAGTTGTTTTACCATATCATGAGCCAGATTTATTTAGGTTGGGTTATGCTTTTGAGCAGGCTAACAATGTGCGTCGTACGCCTAAGTATTTATAATTTCTTAATTTTTAGAATTCGCCTTAGCGGCTCAAAGTATAGGCGTTGAGGCGATAAAAGTATATGGGATCACCATCTATACTTGTCTAGTAAATAGGGTGCCATAAAGCGTTTTACATTCAATCAAGCCTTATCAGCTCTAAGTGTATTTATCGCAATATCAATACATAAGTTTTTGCCTACTAAGTCGATAGTTTAACGTCTCTATCAACGCACCCATCCCTCCTCCTGCAAATACCCATATAAGCCTTCTGCAAAGTAGCGATAGCCTGCCGCATTGGGATGGATTTGATCCGACTTTAAACGGTCATTGGAGATCACCTCCGACCAGCACTTAGGGTATAAAGACACCTTTTCACGCTTAGCAATGTCTTTATAAATAGGATTGTCGCTGGCTTTGCCAAATAAGATACTGCTACTAAAGTACGGCTCAGCGATCAGTACCACCGGAATATTGGCAGCTTTGAACTTACCGATGGTCGCGGTAATATTAGCCGACGTCGTCACGGGACTAATCTGGCGCAATACGTCGTTGCCGCCCACGCCAAGCAACACCAGATCAGGGTTTTGTGCCACCACAGTATCGGTGCGCGCCAGCACGTCCGCTGAGGTATTACCGTTGACGCCAGCGTTGAGCACCCGCCAGCCGGTCATACTAGCAAGCAGTGCTGGATACGCCTCGTTGGGACTAGCGCCATAGCCATAAGTGAGCGAATCGCCCAGCGCAATAACTTTGCTATTCGCTGGCAGGTGCTGAGCTACTGGCTTATCGCTACATGCGGTTACGCTAACACCTGCTAGTATCGCTGCCAAGGTAACTGCTAGCTTAACAGGCTGCACGCTTAGTTTATTTGCACCTTTATTTATACTTAAAATCATCGCCTATCCTTCTAACGACAACATGTTCATAATCAGTTTAATCAGCGTCTCTTTTTGATTGGGATCGGATTCGGCAACCAACAAAGTTAGCGCAGCAAGACCGGTATTATTAATCACCATATCACCTTGCGCGTTAAGCAAACGCTGATTACGATGTAAAAAATCGACGAATAAAAAAGCGCCGCTGCGTTTATTGCCATCGGTAAAGGGATGATTTTTGACCATAAAATATAATAGGTGCGCCGCTTTACTCTCAATCGTTGGATAAGCAGGCTCGCCAAATACCGTTTGCTGCAAATTACCTAAGACACTGTCCAAACCATCACCGCGCGGCTTGGCAAACAGCTCGGTTGCTTCACCCCTTACTATAAGCTGGGCTTTTAAATTATTGAGAGCCGTCATCGCCTCCATAGTGCTGGGTAATACTCCGCCGTCTTGCCCTACTGGATCATCAAGCAGACCTCATCATAGCGCTGCAACCACAAAAAGGTTTGGGTGTAGCGGCTGATAATCTCAACGAGACCGCGCCCTTCATCGGTCTTTAATTCAGGACTTTGCGCGGTTTTTTTAATTAAGTTCAGCGCTTGCTGTAGCTCGTTTGAGTTTTTCTCAAAACGCTGTTGATCTAAGGTATAGCCTTGTATTAGGTATTCACGCAGACGCTGGGTCGCCCAAATACGAAACTGGGTACCACGCTTTGATTTTACCCGGTAGCCTACTGAGATGATGACATCAAGGTTGTAGTACTCAACTTGACGCTCAACCTTTCTATCGCCTTCTGTTTGAACTGTCGCAAAATTTGCGACAGTTGCGTCTTTATCCAACTCACCTTCTTTAAAGACATTATTAACGTGTTTGCCTATGGTTTTGACATCGCGATCAAACAGCGTCGAGAGTTGCTGGCGGTTTAGCCAGACACTGTCGTTTTCAATGTGTACGCGGATATCAGACGCGCCACCTGCCAGCTTGTATATCTCTATTTTTGCATGATTCTCTTCCGTATAGTTGTCTTTCATATTGTCAGCGACCTTCATTTATTCGTCCTTTATTCATATATTAACAAGCTACTAAAGCATGCCTTTTTTTATAATAGTTCCAATACTATAGCGGCATTAGACTTAAGTTCATAATAGAAAAATAGACCTAAGAAACATCAAACACTTATTGTGCATTACCATCCAGACGCGGTATAGTCGTTATAAGATGCAGGAGGCATCTTGAGCGTATTGCACAACATAGCACAACGCCACACAGGATAAATATAACTTTACTGGTTACCACTATCCCCAACTTTACCAAGGACGCGTGAGGTATCTATGACTAAAGAAAGCACCCAATCTCAGAGCCAGAGTCAAAATCAAGGCCAAACAGCAAGCGATACTCAAGACCAGAGCCAAAGTCAGGCTACAAATGCTAATGCTAATGCTAACGAGGCGACTGCTGAAAACACTACAGAAAATAACAAAAAAACCTCTAAAAAAAAGCGGCAATGTTTCGATGAGCTAAAAGCCGACACAGAGCAGTATCGTCCTGTGGCTAAGGCAGTTGGTGATTGGCTTGATGAGATCAGCATTGATAATCTTAATCACTTAAATGAGCAAGCTGAAAACATATTTTACCGAAAAGGCGTCACCTTTACCGTCTATAGCGACGCCAAAAACATCGAGCGCATGATCCCGTTTGATATTATCCCGCGTATCATCGCTGCAAGCGAATGGCAACAGGTGGAAAAAGGCTGTCAGCAGCGTATCACGGCGCTCAATGCCTTTTTGCATGATATCTATCACGATCAAGCCATTATGAAAGAAGGCATTGTCCCCGATAGCTACGTCTACGCTAGCGGCTGTTATGAGCCGTGGATGATGGGTATTGAGCTGGATAAACCGATCTATTCGCACATCAGCGGTATCGATCTGATTCGCGATGAGAGTGGTCAGTTTTGTGTATTAGAAGATAATCTGCGTACTCCCTCTGGCGTCTCCTACATGCTTGAGAGCCGCAGTATATCAGAAACCTTATTATCCGATTTGTTCGCGCATACTCCGGTATTGGATGTCAGCGACTATCCTCAGCGTCTCAAAAAATGCCTTGCTAGCTCCATGAGTAAATACGATCCACAAATCGTGATTTTGACTCCTGGACGCTTTAATAGCGCTTATTATGAGCATGCTTTTTTGGCGCATGAGATGAATGTGCCGCTAGTACACGGCTACGATCTGGTGGTTGAGGACAGTAAAGTCTATATGCAGGGCATTCGCGGTAAGGTGCAAGTTGATATTATTTATCGGCGTATTGACGACCCTTTTATTGACCCCCTAGCCTTTCGAGCAAACTCTATTTTGGGGGTGTCAGGGCTTATGAGTGCTTACCGGGCCGGCAACGTCGTGATCGTTAATGCACCCGGCACTGGCGTCGCTGATGATAAAAGCTTGTATCCGTTTGTCCCCGATATGATTAAGTTTTATCTAAATGAAAAGCCAATCTTGCCCAATATTGAAACCTATCAGTGCCGTAAACCTGATGAATTATCTTATGTGCTCGATAATTTAGATCAGCTGGTGGTAAAAGAGACGCAGGGCTCAGGCGGCTACGGTATGCTGATCGGGCCGACGTCCACCAAGCAGGAGATTAGCGACTACCGCAAACGTTTGCTTGAGAACCCAGCAGGCTTTATTGCCCAGCCCACCATTTCACTCTCCACCAACCCTACTGCTGTCAGCGATGGTATCGCGCCGCGTCATATTGACCTGCGTCCCTTTATCCTCAGTCACGGTGATGGTTCGGTCGATATCGTCCCAGGCGGCCTCACTCGGGTAGCGATGGTTGAGGACTCTTTAGTCGTCAACTCCTCACAAGGCGGCGGTATCAAAGATACTTGGGTGGTTGACGACAGTATCTTAGATAATAGTATTTCCTCTACAGCTACTAAAGCGCTGACAGCCAACAATCAAGATGTCAGTATTGCTGGACATGCCAGCTACTACAACCGTGTGCAGCCTATCGAAGCCGGCTATGATGAGGACCTTGACGATGCACCAATGATCCTACTGTTATCTACAGGTAGCCATCTGATTTGGTTAGGTAGGTACAGCGAGCGCCTCTACTACTATGACCACATCATAAAGCAGCTCATCAAAGGCGATATTAAAAAGACGCAGGTGCAGCATCTTATTAACCGTCTGGGCTTTAACGCTGATGCAGATAGCTCGCTTAAGGTAATGAAAGCTCAGATACTAAGCGATTTGGAGCAAAGTAAAATTCCAAGCGTGGTCACCTCTATTGAGACCAATGTGCAAGATGCCAAAGGCGTTATCGGTAAAGACACCGCTGAGCTATATAACCTTATCAAACGCTTATCGAGCGCTGGGACTTACCGCGCGGCAACGCTACAGCTATACGCTTGTAATGCAGCGATGAAGCAAGAGCACCCTACGGTAACCTGTTTTTGGCAATTAGGCCGCTATTTTGAGCAACTTGAGCGCGCCGTATTATTGAATGAGGACACCACACAGATCAGCTTAGCGTTTAAACACTGGATCAATCAATTGCCTGAGAACACCCGCTGGCGCGAGCTGACCCGTCTTACCAATCAGATGATCAAATCCAAGCAGTTTAGCGACTTTAAGCTAATTAGCCGTGAGTTTAGTATTATCTTGCAGCAAGGCGTTTAGGACTATTTTATAAGGACAGCATTATGAAACTACAAATCAGTCATCAAACCAATTATTATTACGGCGATCTGGCCCAGCGCAGCGTACAGTACATTCGTATGACGCCCATGCAGCTGCCGCACCAAGTTATTCATCAGTGGAATGTGCTTTTACCTAAAGTTGCCACAGCGCAAAAAGATGGCTTTGGTAACGACTGGCTGACGCTAAGTCGCAACGAAGCACACGATAATCTACAAATGCAGGCTTCAGGTATCGTGGAGATCAATACCGATACCGAGCGCTTAGAGGACACCGGTCAGGTCCCCTATTTACTATTTACCGTACAAAGCCCTTTAACCCAGTGCTCACAGAATATGCGCGACTTTGCTAAGCCTTATCTAAAAAAACCTACTCTTGATAGTTTAAAAGAGCTAGCAGGCGCGCTGATTATGAAAATGCCCTTTGTTAAAGACACCACTCACGTAGGCACCACGGCGAGCGAGGCCTTTGAGATGGGTTCTGGAGTCTGTCAAGACCATACCCATGTGTTTGTTAGTCTATGCCGTGACCAGCAAATCCCCGCGCGTTACGTCTCAGGCTACCTATATGATGATACTGAAAACCATATGGCAAGTCATGCATGGGCTGAGATTTGGCTGGATGGTTACTGGTACACCTTTGATATCTCCAATCAGATGTTTCAGCCAAGCGCGCACGTCTACGTGGCTATTGGCCGCGACTACTCAGATACCGCGCCAGTACGCGGCGTACGCATGGGCGGCGGCTACGAGAATCTTTACAGTCAAGTTTTGGTGACGCGCTTATCATAGCTTTAATTTTTATGAGCTGACTATTTACGAATAATAATTTACCAAGGATAATTTATGACTTACTGCGCTGCTATTCGCCTAGAAAAAGGGATGATTTTTGCAAGCGATACCCGCACCAATGCAGGCGTTGATCACATCTCAACGTTTAGAAAGCTCTATCAATACGGTGTTGAGGGCGAACGCTTCATGGTCTTGCAGACCGCTGGTAGCCTTGCCACCTCGCAAGCGGTATTTAACAAATTACAAAACGATATCAATCAGCGTAGCGAGAGTAATCTCAATACCGTAGCGACGTTGTTTGATGGCGCGCAGATGGTAGGCGCTTGTATGCGTGAAGTTATGGCACACGCGCAAATGATCGCTAATGATAATAATAGCGGTACCTTTACCAGCTCGTTCTTATTAGGGGGTCAAATAAAAGGCCAAGCGCCCGAGCTATATATGATTTACCCTGAAGGCAACTGCATCAGAGCCACACGTGACACGCCATTCTTTCAGCTGGGCGAAAGTAAGTACGGCAAGCCTATTCTTGATCGATCGGTTGAATACGATACCGATGTCAATCATGCCGCCCAAGCGCTAATGCTGTCTTTTGACTCCACCATTCACTCAAACTTATCTGTCGGCATGCCGATCGATTTTATGATTTATCAAAACGACAGTTTAACTTTGCCTAAAGGTCGACGTATCAAAGCAGACGATGAGTATTTTCTCGATATCAGCCGTCAGTGGGCAGACGCGCTGCGCCGTACTTTAGTAGAATTGCCCGCCTGCCCTAATGATTATTGGGACTGAGTATAGGTCATAGGCAACAATTATAAGCATGAACACAATACTATACAGTCTTACGTTTACTTACTTGAATATAAGTAGCAATGCTGGCACGGTATATAGGGATGGACGTTGACCGTAATCGCACCTTAAATAACAACTTAAGTCGCAACCTATATCTAAGACCCTAATAATAACTATTTATGGAAGATGCCTTATGAAACCTACTGCCCTATTTATTGGCTCAATCGGCGTACTGGCCGAAACCTCTGACATTCAGCGCCGCGCTTACAATCAAGCTCTAAAAGAAGCCGGGCTTGATTGGCACTGGGACAAAGACACTTATCGCGACCTGCTTACAGACTCTGGCGGCGTTAAGCGTTTAACCCGTCTAAATAAAGCAAAAGAGGCTAACCTTAGCCAAGACGACATTGAGCGTATTCATGCGCGTAAAACCGAGCTGGCTTGCCAAGAGATCGTTA
Organism: uncultured Psychrobacter sp.; assembly: GCA_947501045.1. Classification (GTDB taxonomy): domain Bacteria; phylum Pseudomonadota; class Gammaproteobacteria; order Pseudomonadales; family Moraxellaceae; genus Psychrobacter. The sequence goes on along the minus strand of CANMUI010000012.1, from coordinate 48,724 downwards.
ATGAAGGCATCACCTTGCGTCCTGGTGTCGCCGAATTAATTGACCAAGCTTTACAGCAAGGCATAAAACTGGCCTTAGTCACCTCAACTTATCAAGACAATATCGATGCTATCGCCAAGGCGGCAGGTGATGATCTACCGCTAGATAAATTTAGCGCAGTCCTCACAAGAGATGACGCCGATGCAAGCAAACCTGCGCCAGACGTTTATCTGAGCGCTTTAAAACGCTTATCAGTCGATGCCAGCGAAGTGATTGCTGTTGAAGACAGCTCACCATCCCTACAAGCGGCAAAACAGGCAGGAATCTATACGGTCGTTACTCCAGGTAATTTTACCGATCAGCAAGATTTTAGTGCAGCGGATAAGAAGCTTACGTCACTTGAAGGCTTTGAGCTAAACCTACCAAAATAAACGCTCCAAGCTGATATCGATATTTTAAAAAAAGCCAGCGGGTGCCTATGTGCTCGCTGGCTAAGAATTGTTGGTTGTTCGCCAATTTTTACTGACAGCTTCTAGTAGTAGCTAATTACTAAAAATATCTAATTATGACGGTAACTATTCGACAGGTAGCTAATCAAAAGGAATAATTTATTATGTCAAAGCGCTGTATCCTGCACTTAGTTGGCTCTCCTACTGATCAGTTTTATTGCGATCTATCACGCTTTTATGCCGATAGCTGTATCCACGCTGTAGCAGATCCTGCGCGCTATAGTTTTTTAATTGCCTATGTCACGCCTGATAAAAAGTGGCGATTCCCCGCCTCGCTATCTGATGCTGATATTGCTGCTGCTAAGACCCTTGATTTCGCCGAAGCAGTACAGTTTTTATCGCGCCAGCAGATCGATGTAGCCTTGCCGCAGATGTTTTGTGTGTCGGGTATGAGCGACTATCGCGCCCTGCTTGTTCTGCTAGGTATTCCTTATATAGGCAATACGCCGGAGCTAACAGCGCTTACCGCCAATAAAGCCAAAACCAAAGCAGTTGTGGCAGCAGCAGGGGTAGCCGTACCTGAAAGTGAGCTACTACGCCTAGGCGATAAGCCAAGTTTTAAGCCTCCGGTAGTAGTAAAACCCACCCAAAGCGACAACTCTTTAGGAGTGACATTAGTCAATAGCGAAGCGGACTATGCATCAGCGCTAAAGACAGCGTTTGCTGATTCAGACGAGGTATTGGTTGAGCGCTTTATCGAGCTTGGCCGAGAGGTGCGCTGCGGCATTATTGAGCGGCAAGGGAAACTGGTTTGTCTGCCACTTGAGGAGTACCGTATGGACGCGCAAATGCATCCTATTCGCGCCTACTCTAGCAAGCTGGCAGAGGACGAGCAAGGCAATCTAGCGTTTGCTGGCAAAGATCCTACGCAAACATGGCTAGTACATGCTGACGATCCAGACGTTGCTCGGGTTTGGGAGGCGGCAAAGCTAAGTCATAGAGCGCTGGGCTGTCGTCATTACAGTCTGTTCGATTTTCGCATTGATGCCGAGGGTAAGCCTTGGTTTTTGGAGGCGGGCTTGTACTGCTCTTTTGCGCCCAAAAGCGTTATCCCTACTATGATCAAAGCGACGGGAGTAGATCTAAATACCTTTTTTAAGCAGATGGTAGATGAAGCGTTAACCGTGGCACGTTAGTTTTTAGTGAGCTTTAGCCCTTATTTTTACTAGAAGCTTTCGCGCTACCCTGTTGCAGTTTGCGCATGCGCTCGAGCATATCCACGCCTAGCTGATTATAGATATCTAATAGATCAATCAGCACCCAATTCTCTACTAGCAGGTCGCCCTCGCGGCGCCACCAGTCCATGACATTCATGGTAAGCTCTTTATTGGTCGCAGGCAACCCTAACCAGTTGCCGCCTGTATGGGTCGCGCGCATGGAGGGCATGCCACTGGACACTACATAGTTGCCCTCAGCGAAGCGCACATCGGTGACCACGTCACGATCAGGAAAAGCCATGACAAAATCATGCTGATGACCATGCTGGAATCCGGCAGTGCCGCGAGTGGTGCCAATACCAAAAGGGCCATACCAGTTCATGTTGGGGTGCCAAAAACGCTCAATTGCCATCGACTCCAAGGTTTTACCATCAAACTCCATCAGCCCTGATAACATATCGTTGACCAGCGTTAGTGAGGTCTTTGTCGCCTCCGGTGATTGCGAATCGTATAGCATACCATCTTGCGTAGCTGGACTGGGTACAGCAAGCTCACTACCCAAACTTTCTGGCAAGGGATTGACTCCAGCCTGCGCCATGAGCATAGGAATATCGATCAAGATTTGCGCCTCAGTCAGTCCTGACTCATCAACGCGGTAAACCTCTCCAAAGCGCAAGGTTGCGCGCCTGCCTGTCGCCGGAATATCGAGCCACGGCTCATAAAAGCTCATCTCATAGTGGCCGTTAATGCCCACCCATATCGCGCCTTTGTCCTCGCCTGTAACCATGATGTCCTCGCGGCGCGCGATATCGGTAAAGCTGTTGAATAATGGTACAAAATAGTTCTGAATCGCCCCATCACGATCTTGATGATTAAAAGGATAAGCGATCTTAAAACTTGCCTCGGCAGGCCAGTATTTTGCCATCACCTCTTGTATATTAGCATCAGGAACAAAAAGCGCTTGACGCCACTCTTGCACAAGATTTTTGGCTTCTTGGATATTCATGTTTTCTCTCTTATTATTGAATCGTTAGGACGCGTGAATGGTTAAGACGCTACAGAAGCTAGCGCTTCGTTATGTTTTGCCATTATATTATAGTTAGACAAAAATTATAGTTAGTTAAAAACATCTAAATAGAACGTAGAAGATTCAAGAATATCCTTTAGTTACGCCAATAAAAAAGGTGCGGTTCGACTAGTCTTTGACTGTGCTACTGTAGCTGGCACCCCTTGAGTGACAATCTGTCCGCCTGCGTCCCCAGCTCCTGGCCCCATATCGATAATCCAGTCACTATTGCTCGCCACTTGCATATCGTGCTCCACCATAATAACGGTGTTACCCGCATCAACCAGCCCATTTAACTGTGCCATGAGCATAGAGACATCAGCTGGGTGCAAACCAGTGGTCGGTTCATCAAGAATATAGAGCGTATCGCCGCGCTGAACGCGTTGTAGCTCGGTGGCAAGCTTAATACGCTGCGCCTCCCCGCCTGATAGCTCCGTAGCTGGTTGACCTAAACGCAGATAACCAAGACCCACTTGCAATAAAGCATCTAATGCACGCAAAATAGGCGCGTCATCGGCGAAAAAATCATGAGCTTTTTCAACGGTTAAATCTAGCACTTCAGCAATATTTTGATCTCGATAAGTGACTTCAAGCGTCTCATCGTTATAGCGCTGTCCATGACAGACTTGACAGGGTGCATAGACACTAGGTAAAAATAAAAGCTCAACGCTAACAAACCCTAAACCTTCACAATTGGGACAACGTCCCTTTGGCGTATTAAATGAGAAGCGACCAGCATCATAACCGCGCGCTTTTGCAAGCTTAGTGGCAGCAAATAATTTACGCACATAATCAAACAATCCGGTATAAGTAGCAAGGTTTGAGCGCGGTGTACGGCCAATGGCTTTTTGGTTAATGTTCACAAGCCGGCTTACTTTATCCATGCCAGAGACAATGCGCCCGCCTGTTGGTGCTTCAAACTCTTGCTCCAGCAAATCGGCTTCATCGGTTGGTGCTTGGGCAACTGTCTTTTTCCCCAATGCTTCATTGACTAATTCGACTACTGCTTGGCTGACTAAACTTGATTTGCCTGAACCCGATACCCCAGTAACACTAGTTAGTACCCCGAGCGGAAACTCAACCTCTAAACCTTGTATATTATTACGCTCTACCTCAGTAAGCTTAAGCCAAGCAGTAGGTTGTCTTAAGTTTTGCTGGTTTACGCTGTCGTCATCAGTAAATAGATATTGCGCGGTTGATGACTCGCTAACGCCGCGTAAACCCGCTACAGGTCCGCTATAAACAATCTCGCCGCCATGCACGCCAGCCTTGGGTCCGACATCGACCACCCAATCGGCGTGACGGATGACGCTCACATCATGCTCGACCACAAACACCGAATTGCCAGCGGCTATCAGCTCATCCAAAGCACCGAGCAGCGCTTGCGTATCAGCCGGATGTAGCCCCGCCGACGGCTCATCAAGGACATAGACCACGCCGAATAGTTGCGAGCGGATTTGGGTTGCCAGACGCAAACGCTGCAGCTCCCCTGGCGACAAAGTCGGCGTGGTACGCTCAAGTGATAGATAGCCTAATCCTAGTCTCGTCAATGCTTCAACCCGTGCGAGAATATCGCTAGTAATGCGCTGCGCTACAATGGCTTTTTCAGGATTGTGCTTATAGTTTGGGCTATTTAAGCGGGCGTGGGCGCTACCTTGTAGCTTGGAGGCAAGCTCTGTTAACGTTAATTGTGACAGCTCGCCAATATCAAGACCTGCAAATTTAACCGCTAGCGACTCTTTTTTGAGCTTCTTACCATGACATTCAGGACACTTGGATATTTGCATAAACTGCGAGACCCGTTTTTTAACTCGCGGGCTTTGAGTGGTTGTAAATGATTGCAAAATAAAGTTCTTGGCGCTGATATAAGTGCCCATATAATTGGGCTTTTCGTCCTTTTTAATAGCCGCTCGCACTTGTTCTACATTGTATTCAGGATAAACCGGTACCGTTGGCGTCTCGTCAGTATATAAAATCCAATCGCGAGACTTTTTGGGCAATTTATGCCACGGAACATCGATATCATAACCTAAAGTGGTTAAGATACGACTTAAGTTTTGCCCTTGCCAAGCGCCTGGCCACGAAGCAATAGCGCGCTCACGAATGCTTTTGGTTGCATCAGGAACCATCAAATCCTCGGTTACCTCAAATACCCGTCCAATACCTGAACAGGTTGGGCAAGCGCCCTCTGGTGTATTGGGTGAGAACGCATCGGCATAGAGCATCTCTTGCCCATCTGGATAGTCCCCTGCCCGCGAATAGAGCATACGCAAACCATTAGAGATAGTAGTCACACTCGCCACCGATGAGCGTACCGAAGGCGTGCCGCGTTGCTGCTGCAAGGCGACCGCTGGCGGCAATCCTTCTATAGCATCGACATCAGGCTCATCCACTTGGTCAATTAGGCGCCGAGCATAAGGCGCTACTGAATCCAGATAGCGCCGCTGTGACTCAGCAAAGAGCGTACCAAAAGCCAGCGATGACTTCCCTGAGCCTGATATCCCTGTAAATACCACCAGCGCATTACGCGGCAAATCAACATCGATGTTCTTTAGGTTATGAACGCGCGCGCCTCTGACTTGAATACCGTTTTGAGCAATACCATGTTGCACATTGCTTTGGAGATGATAATCAGTGTGGTGGGGAATTTTTAGATTACTAGCTTTGTGGTCATTATTGTAATGAGCTTTGGTTAAGTTGTTGGTCATAAAGTAGCCGTTCCTGTTTATACTTATCATCCCTGTTTTACGCTTTGAGGTATAGTTTGAGTATGCTTAGCTGAATATTTTTGACAGGGCAAAACAGTCTAACATGTCCAAATAAGAACTAACGGCAGGCTTACGTATTCTTGCATAGATAGACAAAAGGATAACTTTACTTTCTTAGATAACAAAACGGCCATCGAAGGGCAACGTTCATTAGTAGCCGTTGAAATCCTTAAACCATTTTTTAATTTCTATCTTTTTGTTGCTTGCGATATTCGCTCGGCGACATCTCATAAACTCGCTTAAAAGCTTGACTAAAAGTTGAGTGTGACGAGTAGCCGACCATCTCGCCAATCTGAGCAATACTGCTTCGTTGCAAGCGTAGACGGCGGGCAGCAATACGTAAGCGGTAATCGGTCAAATAAGTCAGTGGCGGTATACCAACAATGTCTTTGAAACGCTGAGTAAACCCTGAGCGCGACATTCCAGCCTCTTTAGCAAGATCACGAGTCGTCCAACTAATATTTGGCGATTCATGCATTACCCTTAGCGCTTTAGATAAATGTGGATCTATCATTACTGTTAGCCAGTTATCTGCCGTTTCAGGCAAGCCTTCGATATAGGTACGCAAGCACTCAATCATCACGATACTTGCCCATTCATTAATCATCGCAAGCCTACCCAGACGATTAAACTCAAATTCTAGTGCCATGAAACTAACCGCTCTACCAATCGCTTGAAACTGACTTATATCCATATCTTCGTGTTCAGGTAATATAAGTGGTAACGCTAATATTAGCGGTCGAAACAGATCCTCGTCATATTGGCATTCAATCAGTATCAATTGTGTATCCAACACACTGCTTTTAGTGAAATTGATAGTACCTTGATCATAATTGGATATATTTTTATCCAGCGATTTGGCATTATCTCCATGATGACCGCGCGCATGACAAATATGTTTATTAGCATTTGGAATCATAATAATGTCACCAGCATACGCTACTCGCAACACATCTCCTATTTTAATACAAAAGCTGCCAGACTGAACCAGATAAAAATACATCATATTTTTATTGGTTATTGAGTAAGCCCAGTTCCCTGCAGTTTTTAAAGTAAAAAACTGAGTTTTAGTCAAGTACTGCGTCTGCTGTAATAGAGTACTAAGCGCGTCCATAAACCTCATCCTTAAAATTATATACAGAGCCTTTTTGTAATCTTATACGAAGTTTAAATAGAGTTAAGTATAAACATGTGGCTACCTATTAACTTTTAGTTAACATCCATAAAATTAATTTGTCCTGTCTGCTTAATTATATGATTCTGACTTATAGAACCATTCCTTAAATAAACGGTTATTTATTAGTATTAGTTTTAGAATAGGATAAAAGCTGTTTTTACTGCTTACAGTTTTTTAGTACTAGCCCATAAACTAATATTTGTCTTGCTAAATATTAAGTATATCCCTTACGATAGTAAGTATATAATTAAAATAGATTCCATTTTAATTATTGATGATAATCAATAGCTTACCATACTAAGTTAAGCGTGTAGCAGCGCATAGTTGGAGTCACTGTGATGAGCAATAAACTAACAGGTAGTCATTTGACTCGTGTCATGTTGGAACGAGAAAATAAGCCTGTGTGGTGTGCTGTTTCTGACAATAGCGATGAAGAAGCTATACAAGATTTGGTCGGCAATGATTTTACGTTTTTTATTACGTCATATAAAGAAGGCTATTTCTACTGCACAAGTGGCATGCAATGGTCATTTGCGGTACCGATTGAGATAGTTGCAGTGACAAAAAAGTAATAAATTTTACATAACGATGGGAAAACAATATGGATATGAGTCTAAATTTATCAGATTACGAGCTAAATTTGGTTAGTAGTGGCTTGCAAATTATGTTGATAGAAAACGCTAAAAGCAGCAAGGAGGTGGCAGAAAAACAGATAAAGCAGCAATATGAAAATCTCAGTTTAGAATTATTCACTCTATTCTCAAAGGTTACGCTACTTGATATAGATCAAGATACAGATTTGTCGACTTATGATTTAAAACTAATGAAGAATGGTTTGGTCTTTTTAGCTGATTATGTTTATCAAAAAAGTTTAGAGAAAACAGAAAAAGATGAAATACAGTATTACGAAAATTGCAATTTGCAGTTTATAAGGATACGGAGCAAAATCAATAAAATGGAATCCTATAAGCTGTGCTGAATTAACTAAATAAAAATAAGAGGTGTTCTATGTATACAGAATATTTTTTAAAACGGCTGTTAGTATTTTGGACAATAATGATTATCTTATCAGTTTTTATGGGGTCATGAGTATTAGATTAATAGGCTCAGATCTTCTCAAATAACTATAATAATAAATAACATTAATAATAAAATATAGTAAAAGCCTAAAGGATAAAGCTTTAATAGAATGTTGTAAAAGCCCAAGGATGGGCTTTTTTTTAGTGAAAATATTTAAGATTTTACCCTACCATCAAGCGCATCATCTGCGTGCTGATATAACCACCAAACGTACCTACCGCATAGCCCATAATGCCTAAAAACACCCCAACGGGCGCCAAGGACGGATGAAAAGCGGTTGCCACAATAGGTGCTGAGGAAGCACCGCCGGTATTGGCATTAGAACCCACTGCCAAAAAGAAAAACGGCGCGCGAATGACTCTAGCAAAAATAAAAATCATAATGACATGGATAATCATCCACACCAAACCGATAAGCAGCAAGCGCCACTGTGAGACGATACCCGCCAAATTGATCTGCATACCAATAGCGGCGATCAGTACAAAGATAAACACCGTACCGATTTTGGAGGCGCCAACATGATCAAGCCTACGAATTTTGGTAAAAGAGAAGATAACCCCTATTAAGGTAATAATCACCACCATCCAAAAAAACGCGCTAGCAAAACTATACTGTACCGCCCAAGCATATGGCGCAAAAAAATCTGCAATCTGTCCTCCGACAAAATGCGCCACCCCAACCATGGCAAAGCACAGTCCAAACATCACCATCAAATCATTTAAAGTTGCAGGACGAGCATGATCGCGCTCGTAGCTCTCGACGGCAGCAACTACCCTGTCGATACTGCTGCTATCAGCTTTTAGCAATTTATCAATTTTATCGCTGTGTTTGGCCATGATAAGTATCGCTAGTAACCACAGTGAAGCATTGGTGGTATCAACCAGTATCATCATGCCAAATAAGTCGTCACTAACCCCAAACAGCTCCTTCATTGCCGCCTGATTTGCCGCGCCGCCAATCCAGCTGCCCGCTACCGCTGAGAATCCACGCCATAGCGTATCATCAACGAACATCTCAGGCGCTACCCATTTAGCCAGTCCCAAACTGATCGGCCCACTAATCACAATCGCGATACTGGCCGCAAAAAACATCGCAATCGCTTTCCAGCCTAAGCCCAAAATCTTAGGTACATCCATAGATAAGGTCATGAGTAGCAAACTTGCTGGCAACAGATAGGTAGCGGTAAAGCCATAGATTTGCGAACCAATGCCGTCTGCGAAGACCCCTAAACTATTGAGCGTCGCGGGTATAAAACAGCATAGAACGATACCCGGCAGTACCGCATAAAAGCGTCGCCAAAATTTGCCCGGTAATCCTTGGGTATAAAATACTATACCAATAATCGCCATAATGATGCCAAAAGCTAGCGGTAGGCTGTCTATTTTTAAGTCAGAGATAGCGGGCATCAAATAGCTCCAAGGTGAGTGGCAAAAAACTTGCAGTATAGACACAGCTAAACTTAGGTGCAAGCACAGCTTTATTAAAGCTAAAAAATTAGATTCAGCTTGTCAGGTTATTAGGGTCTGTTGAACATTCAGATATTAGGACTGCTGATAGCTAAAATTGCATCAAACTAGGCGTAAACCGAAGATAATGTCTAGACCTTAGCTAGGTTTATAACAACGTTTGAGGTGATTTTAGCACCAGCCTACAACAACTATAGAAGCGTTCATTAAATTAAGGTATGAAGCACAAAAAAGCCAGATAACAAGTATCTGGCTTTTTTTAAACTATCTGTAAACCTCAATAGAGATTTAACTTAATATATCAAATGATAGTTTATTACGAGTTCTTACCACGGTTGCCATTTGGACGACCTTGAGCGCCTGAGCGATTGGCTGGACGACCTTGGCTACCGCTTGGACGACCACGTCCGGTTGCAGCACGATCACCACGCGGCGCGCTAGTACCATCACCACGGCTAGGACCACTGCGCTTGCCTTGATAAGGCTTACCGCCAAAGCGATCATTTGGTTTACCTGATGAGTCGCGCGACTTGCCAGCACCTTGTCCTTGATAGCCGCTGTCGTTGCTGGCGCGCTGAGTAGTCGCAGTATTGTCACTTGAGCGACCACGGCCTTGACTGCTCGACTTACCAGCATAACCGCCACTTGAACGACCGCGTCCTTGACCACCACTATTTGAGCGTCCACGACCCCGGCCGCGGCCTTTACCTTTATCATCACTAGGAACATAAGTCTTTTTGGGCTCCAAGCCTTCAATAACTTCTACGTCCATCTTGCGATTAAGATAACGGTTGATTGCGTTTAGCTGCGGACGATCATCCATGCTGCATAAGCTGATAGCAACCCCAGTACGACCAGCACGGCCACAGCGACCAATACGGTGTACATAATCTTCGGTTTGACGCGGCAAGTCATAGTTGATGACGTGCGATATTGCTGGCACATCTAAACCACGAGCAGCGACGTCAGTTGCCACTAAGATTTTGCATTTACCATTACGCAAGTCTTGTACGATACGGTTACGCTTGCTTTGCGGCAGATCGCCATGCAAAAAGCTGGCTTTATGACCATCATCGGCCAGCTGTTTAGCAAGCTTTTCAGTGCTGCGCTTAGTTGCGGCAAAGATAATGACTTGTTCCATATCTGGCTGACAAACGATCTTGTCTAAAATCTTATTTTTATGATTAAAGTCATCACAGTAATATACTTTTTCGTCAATATGCGCAGACTCTACCTTAATAGCGACACGCTCAGGATTTTTGGTAAAAGTAGCTGCGATTTTGCCAACTGGGCCATCCCAAGTCGCCGAACACATAATGGTCTGACGATCGGTAGGCGCCGCTTTTAAGATATCATTGATATCATCAGCAAAACCCATATCGAGCATACGATCCGCTTCATCAAGTATCAATACTTCAAGGTGTGATAAATCAACACGGCCCGCTTTAATATGATCAAGTAGACGACCAGGGGTGGCGACGATGACTTGCACGCCTTTTCTGAGCGCTGTGATCTGACCATTGTAGGGCGCGCCGCCAACTAAAGGCACACAAAATAGACCGCGCATGTCTTTGGAATAGGTGCGCACGCTATCATGGACTTGCTGAGCAAGCTCGCGGGTTGGTGTTAAGATTAAGGCTTTGGTTAGCTTGTCAAAGGTGGTGGCACGGCTTAAACGATCAAGCAGTGGAATTACAAAAGCGGCGGTTTTACCGCTACCCGTTTGCGCTGATAGTAAAAGGTCACGACCTTCTAGAGCAAAAGGAATCGCTTGGGCTTGAATAGGTGTTGGGCTGGTATAACCACTGCGATCAAGGGCGCTAAGAATAGGTTTGGCAATATTGAGGTCTTTAAAACTAATATCGTTAGTTTGTGTTTCAGTATTGGTATTTTCAGCAGTAGAGGTAGTTTCAGAGTCTAGCATTGCAGATAAGATGTCAGTCATGAGTATCCTTGGTAGTAAAGCCGTTGCAAATTCAACAGGCTTGATGCCTACCACTGATAACCGTTCATCACATAAGCTCATTATAAAGCCATTACCGAAATATCGATAACGGTGAACTGATCTGCTAAAGGCATATCAATTCAATAAAAGGCTTAACGTGCTGTCTGACGTATTTTGGTGGTAGTGCCGAGTGTCTTATCTTTGTCTGTTACTCCAACTTTATCACTACTTTGTCCAAAGCAGATAAAGGCAAATAACACCCAATTTAAGCCAATCTATAGGCTAGTAGATAAGATATGAGTCAAAAATAACAGAGTGTTTAATAGATCGTTATTTAAGTACACAAAATCATCGGCAACAATTACTTTTGGCCATCCCAGGCCCAAAATCGCAGGCGATGTTATCAATCTCATAATACACGTAAGCTTAAGCTTGCGTGGCGACGTAGTATAGCACAGCTAAAGCGCTATCCCTACTTATTTTTTAATCTATCATAAAAGGTCTAGTATGCTGCACAAGAGTGCATACTTACACGCAAACCATGTACTTAATTACTAGGGCGCTATTGAGGCGCATTAACCTCAGAGACATAAGTTGGCAGTTGCCAAGCACCGCCCGCCTCAATCATACGGCACATCCCTGTACTGCTTTGATGACTTTTCTCAAAGCGCTTACCTGTCCATATCCAGTCCGTTTTATTTAAACAATCGCCAATACCGCGTCCTTTTTGTATGGAGCTTATCTTACCGCTGTCATAATGGGTCGCATTGGTGGTTACCAGCACCGGATTATAAGGTTTGTTGTCGTTAATAACCCAGATGCCGTTACCTACATTGTAGGCACCACTCCAGCAGTTATGCTGTATCAGCAACTGGCTGTCACTGAGACGACTGATGCGCCAAGGCGTTTTATTGCTCAAATTAGGACAGCTGGTATCGACATCCTTTATAGTACCTTTTACTAGAGCTGAGAGCTGTGAAGCCTTCATAGTGAATTTTTTAGTATTGGCAGCCATTTTAGGGTCGGGTACGACCAGACGTAGCTGCGGTGCAGGCATAGGGGCCAATACATTGCTGTTGGATTTGGTAGCCCCTTCAATACCAACCAAAGCTGATGAGGTTCCTACTCGCCCCTGCACCTCATCAGCTTTGACCATAACCGCCGTTGCACCTTTATCAGACAATTGCCAGCGTGAGTTACGTAGTACCAGCTCAATTTTGCTAGATTTGGTTAAGGCTTCAAGTAAGGCGTTGACTTGAGCAGAGGTCAGCTCGGCATCACCTGCTACTGTTGAAAAAGGTTTGGTCTCCCCCAAGTCTTTATCGTCGATAAATAAAGACATGCGATGACGATTGCCCAATTGTAGTAATGCTTTTGATGAGCTCTCTTTACCACCACCAAGTTTGACTTTACCAGCCACCTCAGCCTCACTACCTGCACGGCGAACCAGCATGACAGAGACTGGAAAGTCGCTGTTGTTTTCAGCCTGATAACCTGCCAGACGGCAGGTGCGAGTATTATCACAAGCTACTTGCCAATCTTGATGAACCAGTTCTTCACCTGCATAACCTAGTGTGCTAAGCAAAGCGGTACTGGTAGTTATTAATAATGACCGTACTCGATTTGTGCTTAGCAATCTATAGTTGAAAGAACTTTTAAGCGCCGCTTCAAGCTTGTAACATAAATCCTTCATAACTCTCACTCATCAATAAAAGGATACAAACGTTAAATATTAAAAAAATAAGCTATTCAGTAGCTTAACCTATTTAAGTTTTTATCTGTTGTGACAATGTATCATTATGTAAAGTAAATAGTAAGCAAATTTTTGTTAATAAGTTTATCTAAACTCAGGGGCTGTAAGCTGAAGTTATTTTTTAAAAATACATAATTTTAGGGGATGGGCTGCAATGGCAGATCGACCGCTCTTTTGACTGCCGGACGCTCAGCAATCTTTTGTGCCCAGCGTTTTACATGGACATAATCATCTACATGCAAAAATTCAGCGGCGTCATAAAGCTTACCTAGCACCAGCTGACCATACCAAGCCCAAATAATCATATCAGCAATATTATAATCATTGTCATCATTGCCGCACATGTATTTGCGTCCCTCTAAATGGGCGTCTAATACATCAAGTTGCCGCTTAGTCTCCATCGTATAGCGATTGATTGGATATTCCATTGGCTGCGGCGCATAAGCATAAAAATGTCCAAAGCCGCCACCCAAAAAAGGCGCGCTACCCATCTGCCACATGACCCAAGATAAGCAGTCAGTCCGTGCACGGCCCTGATCCATAGGTACAAACTTCCCAAACTTTTCGGCTAAATATAATAAAATAGCGCCCGACTCAAAAACATTAATAGGCGCGCCGTCCTCAATAACTGAAAGATCAACCAGCGCAGGTATTTTAGAATTAGGATTGATCGCTACAAAGTCTGAGCCGAATTGATCACCCTCTGAGATATCAATTTTATAAGCATCGTATTCTGCGCCTTTTATCCCAAGATCTGCCAGCTCTTCAAGTAAAATGTTGACTTTAACACCGTTCGGCGTATTTAGTGAATACAACTGTAAGGGCGCCTCTCCGACTGGTAAGGTCTGTTCATGGCGTGCGCCCGCCGTTGGGCGATTAATATTAGCAAATTTACCACCGTTATCTTTGTCTTGGCTCCAGACTTTGGGTGGCACATAATGATCATGATTTGAGTTAGTATTAGTGTTACTCATAAGGTATCCTCTGATTTTATGTTTTTATTTTAAAGCCGTTTTTCTGATTTACTATAACGAATATTTGCCTATTCACCAAATTTTCATCTTTAATTGGGGTCGTTATCTTTGAGTTAGGAGCGCAGTTTTTAAAAGCAGATACGGCAAACCAGTACTGCAAAAAAACCACAAAAAATAGGCACTTATTATTCGGCTATCTTTTATCTAGTTACTTTGCTCATCTTTAATTATCGCATCTTTATTCATATACTACGCGCAATTTGATAATTTTTATAAAACTATACTTATAACGAGAAGATATATGGTGATGTCCATATGGTAACGCTAACCCCCACGCAAGAGAAATACCTGCCTTATGTATTGGCAGTGGCACTGTTCATGCAAATCTTAGACGCCACTATCTTGAACACCTCTTTACCACAAATGGCGGCAGCTCTTGGGGAATCACCGCTGAAGATGCAGTGGGCAGTTATCAGTTATGCCTTAACTTTGGCCATTTTTATTCCCGTTAGTGGCTTTTTGGCGGACAAGTATGGGACGCGGCGCGTATTTTTAAGCGCTATTATTATATTTACCATCGGCTCACTCTTATGCGCCGCCTCCCCGACTCTAGATTTACTGATAGCCGCGCGTATCGTGCAAGGCATTGGCGGGGCGATGATGACTCCAGTTGCGCGCCTCATACTAGTTAAATCCTATCCGCGTAACAAGCTATTAACGGTCATGAACTTTGCGGTGATACCAGCGCTGATTGCACCCCTAGTAGGCCCAGTGCTTGGCGGCTACATTGTGCAGTATTTCAGTTGGCACTGGATATTTTTGATTAACATTCCGATGGGACTGCTCGGCTTTGTACTGGGTAAAAAGCTGGTACCTGCCCTATTTGAGGACGCCAAACGTTTAGACTGGACAGGTTTTTTTCTATTTGCAGCAGCAGCTTGCGGCTTTACTTTGGCAGTTGAGTTCGGCTCACAAACTGGACGCGGACTCTATGGTCTTTTGCTGGCCCTAGCTGGATCTGTACTGATTGGCGCTTATGTTTGGCATGCCAAACGCCGACAAGCGCCCCTATTTCCGCTGACTTTATTTAACACGCGCACCTTTCGTATTGGCCTTGTTGGTAATTTATTTACGCGCTTAGGCATTAGCGCAGTACCCTTTTTATTACCGTTATTACTACAAGTCGTGTTTGAATACTCGCCCTCGCAGGCAGGTTGGCTGCTTGCGCCTATTGCTGTGGGCGCTATGGGTATTAAACCTTTAGTCAGTAAGATTATTCAGCGTTTTAGCTACCGTAAGGTACTCGTTTATAATACAGCGTTGCTAGGTATGTTGATTATCGTCTTGGCTCAGTTCAACGATCCCTCCTATTGGATGTGGTTCATTCCAGTTTTGGTGGTTATGGGTGCTTGTAACTCCATTCAGTTTAGTGCTATGAATACGCTTACCATTGGTGATTTAGAAGGTACAGAGACTAGTAGTGGCAATAGTCTTATGGCGGTCAATCAACAACTAGCTATTGGTTTTGGTATTGCTTTGGGCGCCGCGGTATTAAACTTATTACGCGAACGCCTAGAGCTTGATATGCTTATGGCTTTTCAAACTACGTATTGGTTGCTTGGTATCCTAACTATTCTCTCAGGACTACATTTTTTGCGCCTTAAACCTGAGGATGGTCGCGGATTGTACTAGCTTATTTTTGTACTAGCTTAGTTTGATTATAATCAGCTTAACTAGAAAAAGCTTGGCAGCAAAAAGCCAGTACCCTCACTATGAATGGTACTGGCTTCTTTATTAAATGAATCAGAGCAAGCTCTGATCGTCTTAGTCATACTAAATTGTCTTATCTTCATGCATTTGCGATTGAATATAGCGCTCTATCCCCACATCTTTAATCAGATCTTCTTGCGTCTCTAGCCAGTCATCATACTCTTCGTTGCCATCTTTGAGAGTCGTTAACAGCTGACGGGAGACATAATCCCGATGCTCTTCACACAAGGTAATAGCATCGGTGATGATATCAAACTTTTGTCTTTCTAAACGTAGATTACAATCAATCATCTCTGCTACGTCTTCTGCAATAAACATCTTGCCATAATCTTGCAAATTAGGCAGACCACCTAGCAATAAAATACGCGCAATCAAATCATCCGACCATCTCATCTCAGCAATAGACTGCTTATAACAATTGTCGTTTAATGCTTCAAGTCCCCAGTGACGCGCTATACGAGCATGCAAAAAGTACTGATTGATCGCAATCAATGACTGCCCAAGTACTTTATTCAAAGCGCGAATTACTTCTTTATCGCCTCTCATAATCTCTCTCCTGCATCTATTATTCTAAAATCAATATCGGCTTAATTTATTAGTATGAACCACCAATTAGATCCGGTGACACCTCAGCGATTTGACTTTGTAGATAATTGGGCAGACCGACCATATCGATCAGGCGTAGTTGTTGCTCAAGCCAGTGCGCATGATCTTCTTCAGTGTCTTTGAGCTGCTCGACCAACATCTCGCGCGTTACATAATCACGCTCCTCTTCACACAAAGCGATACCGTTTTTTAGATGCTCTTGTACCTGATACTCAAGATCAAGATCAAACTGTAGCATCTCAGGGACGTTACTACCAATCCGAATATTATCAACACTCATCTTAGGCGTACCACTGAGCATCAAAATACGGCGAATAATAGCTTGAGCATGCATCGTCTCATCTGTCATCTCGTGATGAATACGATCATATAACTTGCCATAATGCCATTCGGCATACATCTCAGAGTGAATAAAGTACTGGTCGCGTGCCGCAAGCTCCCCGCCCAATAAAAAATTTAGATAATCAATGACTTTTTGGCTTCCTATCATAGTGTGTACTCCTATTCTTCATAAATATGCTTTGAAAACACTATCAATATCAACTGACCGGTAAATACAAGTACAGTCAACTTTCTTATACAGTTGGATAAATATAGTAGCATATAGCTACTCTACAGGATGTAACGTTATGAACTAAGAATAAGATGTCAATTGAGAATAGGAATCAGCTAAATGCTTACGCATAACTACTTAGGCGCTACCTTTAAAAATTTAGTCATTTAAAACAAGAGTTTAAGTTGAAAAAAGAGTTATTTAGGACGATATAGTATACATCTTGGATGATGAGTGAATATATATAGTAACGACATAACTGAGAGCTATGTCATCACTCATAGACCCTGATCGCTACAAAAATGTCTCTATTCAATTTTTGGCATGTAACTTGCAAATCTACTTTGAACGTTTATATAGCTACTGCATAAGCTAACGCATCAACTTTTGCGTTGTGTTCATCAAGATAATCGTTAACCATAGGTTCGCAGCAGCCGCAGCAGGTTGCTACATCAAGGGTGTCTTTTAAGCCTTCAAGAGTATCAATGCCTGATGCAATAGCTGCTTTAATTTGCTTTTCTTTAACGTCATTGCAAATACAAACGTACATAGGGTCGCTCCAATCGTAGCTGTTATTCGATGTTCTTTATAATAACGAGAATTATTACCATTTACAATAACTTTTGCGACTTTTTAACTACTATTTGTATGCTACTAACTTTTTGAAAGACAAAATCACCCTTGAGTTACAATTATAATTCATACAAATTTATACTATAAGAAAATATATTTATACATACGTATACATTGATATAATCTGGACTATCGGTGGTAAAATACCGACGAACGGTAAAAATATTGCTGTATATTTTACAACTTAATATAAATATTGTGTTAATATAACTTTCAGTTACTTAAATGTTACTTATTGTATATTTAGGTTAATTGTAAAACACAAATGTAAATAAGTAATATTAAACTCATAAGTGTAGAAATTAATATTTCTTAGATCATCAAGATAACTTACAATAAATAGTGTTATTGTTTAGTAAATATTTCGTTAGCTTGATGATTTTATTAATGAAAGGCTCGGTATGATTGGCTTATGAATTATCTACTTTATAAACTATTTAATACTTTTCTAATACATTGATTAACACTCTTAACTAAGCTTACTAATACATATAGGAAGATTTTATGCCTGATAATAATATTACGCTCCAGCCTATCGATTTATTCAAAGTACTGTCTGACCCAACACGTCTAAAGTTGTTTCAGATATTGTTTAATAAACAGTCGCGCTGTGTTGGCGAGCTAGTAGACTTGCTTGATCAGCCGCAGCCTACGGTATCGCGTCATCTGAATCATCTAAAAAAACTAGGGATTCTCAATTGTTCACGCGAAGGGACTTGGATGTGGTATGAAGTAGAAAAAGACCTACCAGAATGGTGTCGTAGTATTTTGGAGACGACTTATCAGACGTTATCTGAACAACCTGAACAGTCAGAGATGAGCCCATATGTGATTGAATAGTTTATTAGGTGGATTCTTATATGTTCTATTTACGACAAAAAAGACCTATATGATAAGGTCTTTTTTTATGGCGTCTTTTCATGGGCACTTGCTATGAGGTTTGCTATCGCTAATCTGAACTATGACTTAGTAGCGCTTATGCTAAGTCTAAGAAGTCACTGACAAAAGCACTAGCAGGACTATGTATGAGTGTCTCTGGCGTACCTACTTGTTCAACATGGCCATGATTCATGACCACAATCTCATCAGATACCGCACGCGCCTCTTCTTGATCATGCGTCACCATGATGCTAGTGATACCAAGCTCGTGGTGAATATTTTTCAGCCACTCACGCAGCTCCTTACGCACTTTGGCATCAAGAGCGCCAAAAGGCTCGTCTAATAACAGTAATTTAGGTTTGACGGCTAAGGCACGCGCTAAGGCAATCCTTTGGCGCTGACCGCCTGATAATTGGTGCGGATAAGCGTTGGCCAGTTGGGGCAATTGGACAAGCTCCAATAACTCGCTAACCCGCTGCTGGATTTGCGTCTTGCTTGGGCGCTCATCTTTGGGAAGCAGCGTCAGTCCAAAAGCGATATTATCAGCGATGTTTTTGTGGCGAAACAGCGCGTAATGCTGAAACATAAACCCAATTCGGCGCTTTTGCACCGGTGTATTGGTCACATCCAAATCATCAAATAAGATCTGCCCTGAGTCTGCGTACTCAAGACCGGCAATAATACGCAGCAACGTGGTTTTACCGCAGCCTGAGGGACCAAGCAAGGTGGTAAGCTTACCGGTCGGCACGGTAATATTAATGTCATCTAAAGCTGTAAAACTGCCAAAGGTTTTATTGATACCTCTAATCTCAATACTCATTTTATATCTCTTATCTTCTGATGTTTTTGTCTACTGCTTATGGTATTTAATCATTAGTTAACCCATTTAGCAGGGTTTAGTATCTACTAACTCATCTAGAAATATCTTTTACAGCGACGTCATCATCTACAGTCGCATTAGCACTAACTGGCAGATCAGGCGCGGCCACTAGACGCTCTGATTTAGCGAATTTGCGCTCCTGCAATTTAGTCATCACTTGCTGTACTAATAAGGTTATCAAAGCTAGTGCCGCAAGCAGGCTTGATAAGGCAAAAGCGGCGGTAAAATTATACTCATTATAAGCAATCTCAACGAGTAGCGGCATGGTATTGGTTTCACCGCGTATATGACCTGATACCACGCTTACCGCGCCGAACTCGCCCATCGCACGCGCATTGGTCAAAATAAGTCCGTAGAGTAGCGCCCATTTAATATTGGGTAAGGTAATGTGCCAAAAAGTCTGCCAACCGCTCGCACCAAGCGTCAGCGCCGCTTGCTCTTCAGAGTCGCCTTGGGTCTGCATGAGCGGTATTAGCTCGCGCGCGACAAAAGGAAAAGTGACAAACAACGTTGCAAGCACAATACCTGGCACCGCAAAGATCACCTGAAATCCAAGACCTTCAAGCCAGCCGCCAACTGGAGAGTTAAGACCAAAGAGCAGGATAAACATGAGACCTGCAACCACCGGCGATACTGAAAATGGCAAATCGAGCAAAGTGGTCACCAGCTGCTTACCACGAAATTGATAACGGGTCACCAGCCAAGCGATCGCAATGCCCATCACCATATTGATCGGTAGTACGATAGCGGCTGTCAATAAAGTCAGCTTGATCGCTTGCAGCGCTTCTGGTTCCACGAGAGCGGCAATATATAACTCCCAGCCATTTTTGAGCGCCTCATAAAAGACAGCAAGCAGCGGAATCACCAGCATAATGACCATAAATAAAACAGCAATACCGATAAAAATGCGCCTAACCCAAGGCGAATCTTTAGTTGCAGGATTGCTTTGGTAATCATAGCTATTGGCTATTTGCATATCAGCGTGCTCCTACGCGGCGCGACAGTTTCCACTGCACAATGTTGATACTTAATAAAATAACAAACGAGATCATCAGCATAAACAAAGCTACCGCCGAAGCTCCTTGGATATCAAATTGCTCAAGTTTACTAATAATAATGATGGGCAGAATCTCAGACTGCATCGGAATATTACCGGCGATGAAAATCACTGAGCCATATTCTCCAGTTGCGCGAGCGAACATCATGCCTGCACCCATAAACAACGCTGGCAGCAGCTCCGGTAAAATGACTTTACGAAAAGTCGTTAAACGAGTAGCGCCCAGTACTGCCGACGCCTCTTCAAATTCAACCGATAACTCAGCGAGTACTGGCTGTACGGCACGCACGATAAAGGGAAAACTGACCACCACTAAAGCCAGCCAAATTCCTATCGGCGTAAACGCCACTTGGATACCAATCTTGTCAAACCATTGTCCAATAAGGCCATTAGGCGCATAAAGCGTGGCAAGCGAGATACCAGTCACCGCCGTTGGTAGCGCAAATGGCAAATCAACCAAGGCGTTAATCAAGGACTTTCCCCAAAACTCGTAACGCACCAGCACCCAAGCGACGAGCGTACCAAACACCATATTGGTCAGCATGGCAAGAAAGGACATCCATAGGCTCAGCTTAATCGCCGCCGTTACTTGCGGCTGGGATATGGTCTCCCAAAATCCCGACCAGCCCATTTGCGTCGTGGTATAAGCCATCATCGCAAACGGCAGCACTACCAGTAGCGACAAGCTAAAAACGGTGATACCCATACTAAGCCCAAACCCTGGCAGTACATTGCGCTGACGCAGACGAGTCAGCCAGCCTTTGTTACTAGTAGGCCTCGTATTTGCAGGGGCTTTACTCATAGTAATGTCCTATTTATCGCTTGTCTTATGGTCTATCTTTACCATCTTGTGGTCAGCTTAAGATATAAAGGACATAGCGTAGATGACCATGTCCTTTATAAGGTAAATCTCATTATAAAATGTCGATAACGCTACTGCGGTGCGTTTACCGCTAATTGATCAAAGACCCCATTGTCACTAAAGTAGGTACCCATAATCTCATCCCACGACCCAAAAGTATCGTTGGGACGGAAGGTTTCAACTGGTGGTAATTTGTCACCGTTTTTATCAAGCACGCTTTGTACGCTTGGGCGCAGATATAAGTCAGCGGCTAATTGCTGCGCAGGCTCGCTCCATAAATAATCAAGATAGGCTTTGGCTGCATCCGTCGTGCCTTTTTTATCGGTAACGCTGGTAACTACAGCGACAGGGCTTTCAGACTTAATAGAGTAATCAGGATAAACAATATCAACTTGGCCTTGTCCAAATTGGGTAGCGGCAAGGTTGGCTTCATTCTCAAAGGTCACCAGCACATCACCGATGCCGCGTTGGACAAAGGTAGTGGTTGCCGCGCGCCCGCCGTTCTCATAGACTTTGACGTTTTTGAGCATGTCGCGTACGTAGTTTTTTGCCTCGTCTTCATTATTGTCAAAGGCATGTAGCCCGTAACCATAAGCGCCCAAAAAGGCGTAGCGACCATTACCGGTAACCTTTGGATTGGCCATAACAATCTCAACACCGTCTTTGGTCAAATCTTCCCAGTCGTTAATGTTTTTTGGATTGTCTTTACGTACCAAAAAGACGATAGTGCTGGTAAAAGGCACCGCATTGTCTGGGAACTGCTCCTCCCAGTCAGCTGCAACTAGACCCTCTTTTTCAAGCAGCTCAATGTCTGAGCCTTGGTTCATGGTCGCCACATCGGCTTGCAAACCATTAGCCACTGATAAAGCTTGTTTGCTTGAGCCGCCATGCGACTGCTGAATGGTAATATTGGCACCTGGGTTCTCGCTTTGGTACTGCTCAACGAACATAGGGTTATAGTCTTTGTAAAAGTCGCGTGCCACATCGTACGAGACATTTAACAGCTCAATATTCTGTCCTGCGCTCGTTGATTCTGTACCGTCAGCATTTGTGGTAGTCTCAGCTGGCTCATTATTACTACAGCCTACCAAACCAAGCGTTAGAGCAATACCGGCAGCGCCAAGGATGTTTTTAGTTTTGTTTTTATAAAAGTAATTCAACTTTGTAGTGTAAGTAGTCATAAGTATCTCAAAGTAATTTATTAGGTATGAGCGTATGCTAACAGTGACAGCTTATTATCTTTAATGATGAATATGCGTATGTTTTTGCCAAAATGGAATAAAGAACGATTTTAATTGACCTCTCTTTATTTTGGCTGCACTTGGGCTAATTGATCAAAACGTCCGCCGTCCACAAAAAAATCGTCCATAATATTGTTCCATGATCCAAATACCGCTGTTGGCTCAAAAGTGTCAATGACAGGTAGTGTATTTTGGTGCGCCGCTAAAATAGTCTTGTCGCTAGGACGCAGATACATCTGAGCGATCAGCTCTTGCGCAGGCTTGCTCCATAGCCCTTTTAAGTAAGTACTTGCCGCTTTAGTACTGCCCTTTTTATCCGTGACTGCTGTGACCACAGCGACAGGATTATTAACAGCGATAGAGTAGCTTGGATAAATGAGATCAACTTGCCCTTTGGCATGCTTTTGGGCCACTAAATGCGCCTCGTTTTCAGTGGTGATAAGCACATCCCCTAGCCCGCGCTGGGTAAAGCTGGTCGTCGCCGCCCGTGCGCCATTGTCATAAGTGACCACGTTGGCCAGTAGCTTTTTTATAAAACCATCGGTTTGTGTAGCGGCCTTAGTAGTCTCCCCAAACTGATGCAGACCGTAACCGTAGGCGCCTAAAAACGCATAGCGCGCCGTGCCGCTAGTTTTGGGGTTTGGCATGACAATTTTGACGTCAGTACGCGCCAAATCTTGCCAGTCTTGAATATTCTTAGGATTACCTGCGCGCACGAGCAGCACCATGGTACTGGTATAAGGAATAGCATTATCAGGTAGCGTTTGCTGCCAATCGCTTGCAACCAAACCCTTTTCAACAAGCAGGTTCATATCGCTTTCTTGATTTAACGTCGCTACATCCGCTTGTAGACCATTGGCAATGGACAGCGCTTGCTTACTTGAGCCGCCATGGGACTGGTTAATTTTAACCTTGCTATCTGAATACTGCTTCTGATGAGCGTCTTTAAATAACGCGTTGTATTCTTTATAAAAATCACGCGAGACGTCATAAGAGACGTTAAGCAGATTAATGTCTTGCTCCTCATTGTTTGCTTGGGTGGCAGGTTGATTATCCGCTTTGGTAGGACTACAGCCAGTGCTGAGCATCAAAGCGCTCAAGGCGCCTCCTAGCAGTAATGGACGCGAATTTAAGTACAACAATTTGCTTTGAGATATTAGGCAGATAATAGCTGGCATGGCGTTCTCTATAAGTGAGATCTGTCGCGGTTTATGGTTTATAGCGACACAAAATCTGTGAGGAATGAGCGTATGCTAGCAGTTTGTACAATAAACGCTTAGTGACAAATTTGCTTATCGACTGATTAACTTGGCATAAGCATCATTATTAGTTACTCTACTTACTTTAAGGCTACTAACAATTGAACAAAGACGCTCCTACCTCTTATTTGCCCTTTGTTACCTGAGCGCTCTATAATTTATAAAGGCTATACATGACTTCATTACCGCAACGTTTACTATCTGCTGTCACCTTATCTGCTTTTAGCGCTTTGTTCCTTGCTGGTGTGGCAGGCTGTAGTCATCTGTCCCCTACTACGACTAACCATACTGCAGATACTACAAAGACAGGTAACCTACTTATACATCCAAAAACGATAACGCCTAGCGTGCAGGCGGTTATAGGCGACTATGTCTCTGAGGGTTACGCCAAGCGCGCGCAGGGCTATGACTGGGTGGCCGTAATGGTACGAGCCGATGACAATGATAAAGATAAAATCAATATAAAGGTGCGCGCTCGCAGTGATATTAAAAACCCTACTTGCAGCTTTGATGGCAGCGCTACCTTAATGGGTCAGGACCAAGCGCACGGGGTTGTTTTTCAAACGACAGGGAGTGACAACATGGCTTTTTTTCAGTTTAAAAAAGATAAGTTTGGTAATGACAAGCTAGTTATCGATAGTCAGGATAAATACACGTTGAACTATTTTTGTTCGGGCGGCGGCTCGATTGTAGGCACGTATCAAAAGCTTGAGAGCGCTTTAGAGCTTCACTAAAGTCATATGGTTTTAAGGTATCTCAAACCTCTAAATAAGGTGCTCTTTATGCATACAAAAGCTGCAAATTTAAAGGGTGCATGATACGTACCCTACGATAGTTCAAAAGCCGTAACCTATAAAAAAAGGTATCAGAAGTCTGATACCTTTTTCATTTACTAAGAGCGAATATGTTTTATACTGCAGATGCGCCCGTTAGTTTGATCTCAGCACGTTCCTCTTTTGCGATACCAGCGTAGTATTCACGCAAAATAGCCAGTACTTCAGGGCGACTAAAGTTCTCTGGCACTTCTTCGTCCTCTGATAAAGCCTTACGCAGCTTGGTGCCCGATACTTTGACATGATCCTTGGCATCATGCGGGCACGTTTTGTCAGAGGCCATCGCGTTACAAGCATTACACCAAAACGTCCAGCCAATTTTTAGCGGCTGGGTAATAAGATCGTCCTTACCGACATAGTCAAAGATCGTTTGCGCATCAAATGCACCATAATAATCGCCGACGCCAGCGTGATCACGACCAACGATCAGATGACTACAGCCGTAATTTTGGCGAAAGACGGCATGCAATAAGGCTTCACGCGGACCGGCATAACGCATATCTAGCGGATAACCGGCTTGGATAACAGTGTCTTGTCTAAAATAATTGTCGATCAAGGTTTTGATCGCTTCTTGGCGTACTTCAGCAGGGATATCGCCCGGCTTTAATGCACCAAGTAAAGAGTGAATGAGTACGCCATCACAGATCTCAATAGCAATCTTGGCCAAATACTCATGCGAGCGGTGCATGGGGTTACGGGTTTGGAAGGCGGCTACCGTTTTCCAGCCTTTGTGTTTGAACATCTCGCGGGTTTCGCTAGGCGTTTTGTAAATCTCAGGATATAGCTCTGGAAACTCGCCTTCGCTAAGCACCTCTATACTACCTGCGACATTGACCTCGCCTTGACGCAGTACTTGCTGCACGCCCGGATGCTCAGGATCAGTGGTAGTAAAGACTTGCTGACACTCGTGATCTTTATCGATGTCATAAGTCTCCTCGACGGTAATGATACCCATCACTTCACCATCTTCGGCAATTAGAGCCACTTTATCGCCTTGATTTAGAGTATCGGTGAGCTTTCTTGGTGCGGATAAAGTAATAGGGATCGGCCAAAAAAGACCCGCGTTATCACCAGATTTAAGACGCATCTCATCGACCACGCCTTGCCAATCAGCTTTGTTCATAAAGCCGTCCAGTGGTGTGAAACCGCCAATACCAAGCATAATTAAATCACCGCGTTCGCGTGAGCTTAGGGTAATAGTAGGTAGCGTGCTGGCAAGTTTAAGTGCTTCTTTGCGCGCTTCACCTTTCAATAATAAAGGCTTTAATGTTTCACTACCGTGCGGTGGGACAAGTTTTGAGGAGTTTTGATTAGGCATTGAAGATGTCATGTTTTTAAACCTTAACACAGCTGATAAATTGAATATGCCTAGGCTACCGAATTTTTGTTATGAAAATTTATGCTGTGTTTGGATATGGATATGACTTATAGGAATTTATATTTATAAGCGTGGAGTTATATGATGTCAGCCTATACTGCTTTAAGCTCATTTTTACGAATATTAACTTTGCTTCAAAGCACGCTTATATTACACACGCAAATCACTATTGAGATGACGTCATGTACCAATATAATTACGCCGATCAAACGCTGGTAGAAGAACGGGTCGCCCAATTTCGCGACCAGACTGAGCGCTTTTTGGCAGGCGAGTTGCCCGAGGAGCAGTATCTGCCGCTACGACTGCAAAACGGTCTCTACATTCAGCGCTACGCGCCGATGCTACGTATCGCCATTCCTTATGGCTTACTTGCCAGCTATCAATTGCGTAAATTGGCCGAGATTACCCGTAAATACGATAAAGGTTACGGGCACTTTACCACACGCACTAATATTCAGCTTAATTGGCCCAAGCTTGAAGATGTACCTGATATCTTAGCGGAGCTGGCATCAGTACAGATGCACGCCATTCAAACTTCAGGTAACTGTATTCGCAATACCACCACCGACCCTTATGCCGGTATCCATACGGACGAGATTGCCGATCCGCGTCCTTATTGTGAGATTATCCGTCAGTGGTCAACCTTTCATCCTGAATTTGCCTTTTTGCCGCGCAAATTTAAGATTGCGGTTATCGGTACTGAAAATGATCGCGCGGCCACACGAGTGCACGATATTGGCCTACATTTAAAGAAAAATGACGAGGGCGAAATTGGTTTTGAGGTGTTAGTGGGCGGCGGTCTCGGCCGTATTCCGGTGCTGGGTAAAGTCATTAATGAGTTTCTGCCACGCCAGCATCTGCTGAGTTATTTAGATGCTATTTTGCGTGTGTATAACCTGCATGGACGCCGTGATAAAGGTAGTAAATATAAATCACGGATCAAAATCTTGGTTGATACTTTAGGCGGGCGTGAATTTGCCAAGCTCGTTGATGCCGAGTGGGAAGCACACACGAAAGATGGACCGCTAACCTTAACAGATGACAATTTTGCCACCGCTACCAGTTATTTTAGCGAACCTGATTACAAAGCGTTCGACGCGCTACAAGTTCAATCAGAGCTGCAAAAACAGCTTGCGGACAATAAAGACTTTGCCAATTGGTATCAGCAAAACACCGTGGCGCATAAAATTGCGGGCTACCGTGCGGTGGTCATCTCTTTAAAAGCCGGTCTCGTCGATGGTAAATATGTGCCCTCCGGTGATGTCACTGACTCGCAGATGGACGCTTTGGCTGATCTTGCAGATAAGTATAGCTTTGGCGAGCTACGCGGAACTTATCAGCAAAACCTAGTCTTCGCGGATGTCGAGGTCAATAAATTGTATGAGCTATGGCAGCAGTTATCAGAGCTGCATTTGGCACGCGCTAACATTAATACGCTCACTGACATGATTGTCTGCCCCGGCTGGGATTATTGCTCGCTTGCCAATGCCACCACGCACAACATCGCTGAGCAGATTGAGAAGCAATTTAGCGATCTCGATTATCTCTACGATTTGGGTGATATTCGCCTCAATATGTCAGGCTGTATCAATGCCTGCGCCCATCATCACACCGGTGATATCGGAATCCTCGGCGTCGATAAAAAGGGCGAGAACTGGTATCAAATCAGCCTTGGTGGCAATTCAAGTAACGATGCTAAACTTGGCAAAATACTCGGCCGCTCTGTCCCAACCGAAGCCGTTGCTGAAACTATTCAACAAATCGTCGATGTCTATGTTGATCTGCGCGCGACCACTGAGAATGACGTTGAGAGCTTTGGCGAATTGGTTGAACGCGTCGGTATTGACCCCTTCAAGGAGAAGGTCTATGGCTAATCATCACATTTTAGATAGTAAGGGTGTGGATGTGAGCGCTAAAGATACGTGGCAGGCGCTGTGTACCGATAATCTACCCGATAGTATCGCTTTGAGCGAGATCACCTTACTTGAGCTGCTGCATAAACAAGAAAAACCTGAGGTGCTAGTACCGCTCGCCGATTTGCTTGATAGTAAAGGCGTGCTTGCTGGTGGTCTCATAAAAGAGGTCTATGAGCTGATTGAGCAGCATAGTAGCCATCATGGCGTGTGGATTACCGCCGATACGGATACGGATGTGCTAACCGCACTTAGTGAGCTGCTATTAAAACAATCGCTGATCGTCATCCATTTTCCTAAGTTTGCTGATGGACGCGGATTTAGCTTTGTACAAACTCTACGTCAATTGGGTTATCAAGATGAGATTCGCGTGGCTGGCGAGTTTGGCCGTGATCAAATCGCTTATCTGCTGCGTGTTGGTGTTGATAGTTTTGTACTTAGCGAACATGACGTCCATCCAGACTCTAAATTTGATATTGAACAGGCCTTTACCGCGCTTGCCAGTAGTTATGATGGCCGCCGAGCAGCAGACTTACCGATGTTCGCTGGGCTTTTTAGGGCTTAGTTTTTATTATCCTTTTTAAATTTTTATAACCGTAATATATTTCAAATATTGAACCTTCTTTTGTAGGCTGGGTTTTTAACCCAGCCTACTACTACTTTAACTTCCATTAAGGACAAAACGATGAGCCAATTACATCCTAATTTAGATATCGACCAAGCCAATAAAGACTTGCAAGGCAAATCACCTGAAGAGATCGTCGAGTGGGCGCTGAGCCAAGCCAAAAACCCTATTATCACTACTAATTTTCGTCCGTACGAGTCGGCTATCTTGCATTTAGTTGCTAAACAAAAACCTGATATTACCGTATTATGGGTCGATTCTGGCTACAACACCGATGCCACTTATCGCTTTGCTAATAAGCTGATTAATGACTTGGACCTAAATGTCATCACTTATATTCCTAAGCAAACCGCTGCCCATCGTGATGCCACTATGAATGGTATTCCAGGCATTGATAATCCACAACATGATGAATTTACTGAACAAGTTAAGCTTGAGCCCTTCCGTCGCGCGCTTGATGAGTTAAAACCTGACGTCTGGTTCAATGCCATTCGCAAAGATCAAACTGAATTTCGCCAAGGTCTTGATGTGCTTAGCTTATCAAAAGATGGCGTATTAAAAGTCGCGCCTTTGTTTGAGAAAAATGACGCGGATTTGGATGCGTACTTAGATGAGCATAACCTGCCTAACGAGCATGACTACTTTGATCCGACCAAGGTTGAAGAAAGCCGTGAGTGTGGACTGCATACGCAGCTATAAATGTTAAACTTTTTACTCTTAACTGTTTAACCTTAATGGCGTAGGCTGTGGCTTTAGCCCAGCATTTTTATTTTGCAAAGCTAAAATTGCAGTACAATTTTTTGACGCTTCTCAGGGTTAAAAACCCAGCCTACAAAAAGTTATAAATAGTGTGGAAAAGCCCTCTCATTTTGAAAGGGCTTTTTTAATGCGGAGAAAAGAGATAAAAATCTTATTAAATCTTGCAGCTATTTACGACCCAGCACCCAGCCGCCATCCATAAACACGTTCGCGCCGTGCATATAATTAGAGTCGTCAGAGGCTAAAAATACTGCCAGAGCAGCAATCTCTTCGGGTTTACCAGCACGCTGGGCAGGAATCCGGTTTAAACGATCATCGTCAATACCCTCTGTCATGGGGGTTTGGATAAAACCTGGCGATAAAATATTTACTTTAACACCTTGACTACCAAAATCAAAAGCCAACTGCTTGGTAAATCCTAATACTGCGTGTTTGGAAGTCACATAAGCGGAACCGCCCGGCCCCGCCATTTGCGTCGCTTGCGAGCCAACATTGATAATGGCCCCTTTGCCTTGCTTAATAAAATGCGGAATCACCGCTTTTGAGGCCAGATAAGGCGCTTTGACATTAATTGCCATTAGTTTGTCGTAAAAGTCTTCTTCTAATTCAACCGCATTGTCATAACCGTCATGAATACCTGCGCCGTTGTATAAGATGTCAATTTGGCCGTAGGTTTCTAGTGTTTTATCCACTACTGCCTGAATCTCAGAGCCTTTAGAAACATCGGCTTTGACAAAAATTGCTTCTTGATTATTGTCTTTAATGTCTTTGACGATGCGATTGCCGTCTTTTTCATCGCGACCTGTCACGACTACTTTTGCGCCCTCGTCTGCGTAAGCTTTTGCGGTAGCTTCTCCGAGCCCGGAGGTGCCGCCGAATATGATGGCTACTCTGTCTTGTAATTTCATTTTTTATCCTTTTGATTTTTAGTTATAAGGTTTGTAGTCAATTAATCGAAATATATTAGCATGGTTAATCAAGATTTAATGTTAGGCTATGTTAGATTACTCGTGACTATTCCCTTTCTCATTAAAAACCTTATTTGACATGACAAAAACGAATAAGCTAATGCCAATTCACAACGTGAGACCACGCGCGTGATGTTTCATAATAACAGTATATTTTAAATTAATGACTCATAACGCTATGAATACCTTTCCGCTGTTTTTCAAACTAGAAGGCCGCAAAGTACTTATCGTTGGTGGCGGCGATGTGGCGCTACGTAAAGCTGATCTGCTCAGCCGCGCCGGCGCAAGTATTACTGTGGTTGCCCCAGATATCTGTGATGAGCTGCAAGCGCTGCTAGAAAATTCTAATAATAATGCTAAAAAGCATGAGCTTATTTTTGAGAATTATAATAAAGCCTATATGGCAGGCGCGCGGGTGATTATCGCGGGCACCGATGATGAAGCGCTGAATCATCAAATTCATGCCGATGCCACCGAGCTTAATATTCCGGTCAACGTCGTTGACACCCCGCATTTATGCGACTTTATTTTCCCCGCTATCGTTGACCGCAACCCCATAGTGATTGGCATCTCATCGAACGGTAAAGCGCCAGTGCTGGCACGTTTGCTTCGGGCAAGACTTGAGACGCTTATCCCGCAAGGTTATGGTAAATTGGCCAAACTGGCAGGCGAGTTTCGCACAGAAGTAAAAACTAAAATCCCAACGCTTACGGGGCGTCGGCAGTTTTGGGAGCGCGCCTTTGAAGGAAAAGTCAGCGAGCTGATGTTTGCCGGTAACGAGACTGAGGCCGCCGCGCAGCTGCAAGCGGACTTGGACAGTACCGCCGCTCAGCTCGTAAAAGACACGGCTTTAAAGACTAATCCAGTTAATTCTACTAAGAAGAATCATAACACTTTAGAAACTCAATCTGTATCAGCAGCGGCGCCAGTATTATCAGTAGATAGTGAAACCTACGACATCAACAACCATAATTTTAAAATAGCAGAACCTAAGCAGCCTGTTGGTGAAGTCTATATCGTGGGTGCCGGTCCTGGTGATCCTGAGCTATTGACTTTTAAAGCGCTCAGGCTGATGCAGCAAGCCGATATCGTATTTTATGACGCGCTGGTCTCGCCGCAAGTACTCGACTTGTGTCGCCGAGACGCCGATAAAGTATATGTCGGTAAAAAACGCAGCAATCACGCTGTAGCGCAGCTTGGCATCAATGAGCTGTTGATTAACGAGGCCAAAAAAGGGCGCCGCGTGGTACGTCTAAAAGGCGGCGACCCGTTTATCTTTGGACGCGGCGGTGAAGAGGTTGAGAGCTTACGGGCGCATAGCATTCCTTATCAAGTAGTGCCGGGCATTACCGCTGCTAATGCTGCTGCCAGCTATGCAGGTATTCCATTAACCCATCGTGACCATGCGCAGTCGGTGCGTTTTGTCACCGGATTTTTAAAAGCCGGCGCTCCCAATGAGAAGTTTGAAAACTTGCTCGATACCGATGAGACCGTGGTATTTTATATGGGCCTGCATTCGCTAGCACGTCTAACCGAAGGTTTAATTGAAGCGGGACGCTTGCCTAATACGCCTATCGCTATCATCTCTAACGCCAGTATGCCTAATCAGCAGGTGTTAACGGGCACGCTAGCTGATATTACAGATAAGCAAGAAAAAGCGCAACTACCCACGCCTGCACTGCTCATTATGGGTGATGTGGTCGCGCTGCATGATGATTTGGCTTGGTACAACACGCATAATAAAGACAGTAGCGATACCCAAAGTAATTGGCTGCGCGGCGGCAGTGCTGCAACGCCTAAAGATGCGCTATCTGATCATCCGGCTCAGCAGCAGGCGCATGCGCTGTCGATGGTAGCTACTCTATCAAATGCAGAAATCTCAGCCTAATTAACAATAAGTTAGATTTGGTAGTTAAGTATTTCATAGTTAAATAATGTACAACCCTTGCTAGCAATACTGGCAAGGGTTTTTGATTGTATAAATTCCAATTCAGCAAATCCTACCAATTCTTGTTAGAATAAAGGCTTTCTATCTATTGTCAGCAAGCCTATTATGCCTAACGCCATTGTTTCCCAATCTATGCCTATCAAACCTCTAACTATTTTGCACACCTCCGATTGGCATTTGGGACGACGTCTTTACGGGCGCATGCGTTACGAAGAGTTTGACGCGTTTTTAAACTGGTTAGAGGACACCATTAGCGCGCAAAAGGTAGACGTGCTTATTGTCGCCGGTGATATCTTTGATACCATGACCCCAAGTAACCGCGCTCAGGCTTTGTATTATGAGTTTTTAGGCAAAGTCTCAACGTCTTGCTGCGAGCATATCATCATCGTCGCAGGCAATCATGACTCCCCGACTTTTTTGGATGCGCCCAGTCAGGTACTTAAATTCTTAAACGTTCACGTCATCGGTACTGCTTGTGACGATGTAGGCGATGAAGTCTTGGTGTTAGACGGTACCGATGGTATGCCGCACTGCATTATCGCCGCTGTGCCTTATTTGCGTGACCGCGATGTGCGCAGTAGCAGCGCTGGCGAGTCTGCGGATAGCAAAGATGCCAATGTCATCAAAGGTATTCGCGCCCATTACGATGAAGTCGCCACGATTGCCAAAAACTATCAAGAATCACTTTGCAAAACCCATCAGCGCTATATTCCTATTATCGCTACAGGGCATTTATTTGCAGCGGGCGGCAAAACCACTGACGATGACGGTGTGCGTGACCTTTATGTCGGCTCCTTGGGCAAAGTCTCTGCCGAGATGTTTGATGCGCGCTTTGATTACGTGGCGCTTGGCCATTTGCACGTGCCGCAGCGTGTTGGCGGTCAAGAGCATATTCGCTATTCAGGATCGCCTATTGCTATGGGCTTTGGTGAAGCAAAGCAGCAAAAGCAAGTATTGTTGGTACAATTTGGCAAAATCTCAGGTCAAATGATCAATGACAACTCAGTACCCAAATCAGTACCCGAGGTGATCAATAAAGTTTTAAGTCTAGAGGTTACCGAAACGATAGCGCCTAAATTAGTAGCAAAGACCGTTAAAAAAGCTGTGAATCAAACTACTGATTTTATGGATGATTTATTTGGCTTTGATGATGTCAATGACTCGTTAAAGCATAGCGCCAATGATGATCTTACAAATGGTGACACGATTTATAAAGAGACAAAGAATAGCGATGATAAAGAAAAACAGATTGAACCAAAAGATGAGATTAATGAAGAACCGTTTCATTATGATCAAGCGCGGCAAATGCAAATCGCTTCCCTACCCATACCTTGCTTCCAAAAATTGGCGCAAATCTCAGGTGATTTAGCTACTATTACTACCACCGTTAAAGCCATTGACGATAAAGAATCCATTTGGCTGGAGATTATTTACACAGGCGATGAGATTGTCAGTGAACTGCGTGAAAAAGTGGCTGCCATGGTAGAAGGTCTACACTGCGAGGTTTTAAAAATTAAAAACACGCGCACCTATAACAAAGTGCTGAATCAAGAGCAAAGCGATGAGACCCTACAAGATTTAAATGAGATGGATGTGTTTGAACGCTGTTTAAATGTGCATGAAGTTGCCGAAACCCAAAAAGAGGCCTTGCGTGACGCCTATCAGCAAATACTTTATGATTTGCATCATGATGATAAATTGGCGGAATAATTGATTCATTCTAGAAAATTATGATTAGAAATTTCAGCCTAACTTATTTATAAAACATCAACAATCTCTCTTTCAAATTCAGAATCTAAAATTATAAAGACCAAACCATGCGCCTAATCGAACTCCGACTCAAAAACCTCAACTCTTTAAAAGGCGAATGGCATATTGACTTTGCCGACCCTGCTTTTATCAACGAAGGTATTTTCGCCATAACAGGGCAAACTGGCGCGGGCAAGACCACGATTTTGGATGCCATTTGCTTGGCGTTATATGGCGAGACGCC
Organism: uncultured Psychrobacter sp.; assembly: GCA_947501045.1. GTDB lineage: Bacteria > Pseudomonadota > Gammaproteobacteria > Pseudomonadales > Moraxellaceae > Psychrobacter. Next base: position 14,693 of record CANMUI010000012.1, on the reverse strand, counting down.
GCGCATTAATAGCATTAGCAAAACCAGCAACGAAGTCATGACGCGGCAAACGGCGGAGTGTTTTGCTGAGGTGGTCATTGATTTAAACGGCCTCCACTATCGCTGCCGTTGGGGTCAGCGCCGCGCTTATAATAAGCCTGATGGCAATTTGCAAGATGCCACCCATGAAGTTGCCAAAATAAACCTGGCCAATACCGAAAAAGATGATGAGATTTTAGAGAGTAAGCTCTCACGCACCAAAGATAAGATCACCCAGCTGACGCGGATGGACTTTCAGCAGTTCACCCGCTCGATTTTACTGGCGCAGGGTAGTTTTTCCGCCTTTTTAAAGGCCAAGACTGATGAGCGCGCCGATATTTTGGAGAAAATAACGGGCACTGATATTTATGCCACTATCTCAGCTCATGTTTTTGATAAAAAGCGCACCGAAGAGGAGGTGCTTAGTAAATTACAATACGGCTTAGACGGTTTAATGCTACTAGATAGCGACAAAGAAAATGAGCTCAACGCTACTTTAGCCTCGTATCAAAGCACGCAAAATGAGCAGCAACAGATTATTAATACTTTGGACGAGCAAATCAAATGGCTTGATAGCGTTACAGAATTAAAGGATAAATTACGCACTTATCAGCATGATCTTGAGTACGCCAAGCAAGCGCAGCAAGACTTTATTCCTGATGCTAAGCGTCTCAAAGCTGCTAATAAAGCGCTGGAGATTGACAGTCAATACAGCCAGCTTACCTACAACCGTGAAACCGTCAAGCGTTTGCAAAATGAGCAGCAGGCGCTGAACCAGCAATTACCTGAGCAGCAAGAACGCCTAGAACAAGCAGCTCATACTTTAAAAGCGGCCAATGAGCGTGTGCAGAACACTCACGATGAACTGCAAACCGCCTTGCCCAAAATAGCCCAAGCCCGCAAGCTCGATAGCAATATCAATCAGCAAATCCATATTTTAGACGATCAGCGTCAAAGACAACAAACCCTGAGCACTAATACCCAGCGTTTGCGCGACGATATCGAGAGTCATAAAGACAGCTTAACCCAAAATAAGGCTGCGCTGGCAAGTATAGAGAAACATCTTGCAGCGGCAAACGAGCTAAACGACATCGATACGGATACCGCCAACTTTGATAACCATTGCAGCCGTTTAAAAGCACTGTTGCAAGACAATGCCCTATTGGCAAACGATAAGAGTAACCATGATAACCAAAGCAGCCAGTATCAAGCCGACCTTGATAATTATTATGAGCAGCAAAACGCTAATAAAGCCTTGATTACTAAGAGCTGTGATGAGTTAACCGCTGTGCAAAAAAAGCAGGCAGCCCTCACGCAAAACCAGTCTTTGGCAGATATGCGCGGTGAGCAAGAGCAGATTGACCACCTCAGTGGTCAGATTGAACAACTGAGCTTTAAAGTACAGCAGCTTGATGCGCTGGCTACGCAAAGTAGCAAAGTAAAGGCTAACCTGACCGCTATTGATAAAGATTTAGCGATAATCTCCAGCAAAATTACTGAGAGTGAGTCTGCCCTTTTAGATGCCAAAGACAGACGCCAAGACAAGCAAAAACTGCTCGACTCATTACAACAAGTAGCAAGCTTAGAGCATTATATTGCTAAGCTCAAAGACGGTGACCCCTGCCCGCTTTGCGGCGCGCTTGAGCATCCTTACGCTGTGCATCATCCTATCTTAGACAATGACCAATCCGAAGTTGCGCAAACACAAGAGCAAATGGCCAAGCTTGATACCCTGATTCATGATTTAGAGCAAACCTTATCCAAACATCGTGTCGATTACGCCACCAAACAAAACCAGCTTGCACAGCTAGAAGAGCAACAAAGCGGGCTCAACACCCAGATAAAAACCTTGAGCGCGGATAGCAGTCAGCTCATACAGACGCTTTTGGATAAAACATATACTGATATTATTAGTAAAACCATTGCTCCACTCATACAGAGTAGCAAGGACATAGAGTCGCTTAGCCAGCACATGGCCAATGCAGAATCGGCTGATTTTAATCTCATAAAGGACGCCTTAACGCTGCTAAGTACCAGCAGAAACCAACTTACCGCGCACAAAGAAGCGCTAAAAGCTACCTTAACCCAATATGAAGCGCTTGGTGATGAGGGTACTAAAATCAGCAAAACGTTGGAGTCTTTGGAGAAGACCCAGTACAAGCTGGCAAGTGAGATAAGCACGATTGAGACTGATATTAGGATTGGCGCGTCAGCGATAGACAGTATCGATAAAAAGGTGAGCGCTAATTTTTCTGAATTAAAAATCCTTAGCAACGCTATATTAGTGTTATTAAGTAAATATCTCGCTGGCAAATCTAAATCTAATGCAGTGACAAGTTCAGTGGCAGAGTGCTCAATATTACAGCCTTTGCTAGACAGTATAGATACTCAAATTGTCCTAAGTGGAGCTGACTTTGATAGCCATATCCACACTCTTCGACAGCGGCGTAGTGAATTGGTGCAGTTAAGAAAGCAGTTTAATACCTATAAAGATGAGCGGCAAAACTTGCTAACTACGCTTAGCACCTTAGGCACCCAAATTGATACCAAGCAAGCCCAGCTCGATAAAGAAAATAATGAACTGGAGGCGCTGACTGAAACTATTAGTGAGAAAACCAAAACGCTTGCACAATTAAAAGCTGATAGACAATCAATTTTTGTTGATAAAAACCCTGATGAAGAAGAGCAGCGTTTACGTGACCGAGTTGCAGAAGTCAGTTCCATGCAAGCCTCAGCACAAAGGCAATGGGATAATGCCGAGCACACGCTGATACAATTAAAAGAAAAACAGCAGCAGCTTACCGACCAACTGGCTACCGCGACTACTGCCCTTGACGCCCAAGAGATCGCCTTTAAATCAGCACTTGCCGTCTCCGAATTTACCGATGAGGCAGATTTTATTGCCGCGCGGTTATCCATTGACGAGCGCAGCTCGCTTAAGCAGCAGCATGAAAATATTGATTATAGACTCAAGCAAGCACAGTCGTTATTAAAAGAGTCTCAGCAAGGACTGGCAGACAAACAAGCCGAGTCGCTGACTACTGATAACAGAGAAACACTCATTGAACAACAGACGCAAGCGTTGGATAAAAGCAAACATTTAATTGAGTCTATCGGCGCAATCAGTCAACAGCTCAAAGATAATGAGGATAAAAAACAAAACCAGCTAGCGCAGCTTGAGGCTATCAATGCTCAAAAGGACAAATTACAAATCTGGCAACAACTCAATGACCTCATAGGCTCGAGTAGTGGCAAAAAGTATCGCACCTTCGCCCAAGGCCTTACCTTTGACATTATGGTCAGCCATGCTAATACCCAATTGCATAAAATGAGTGACCGCTATCTGCTGATTCGTGATGATAATAATGCGCTGGAGCTCAATGTCATTGATAATTATCAAGGCGGCGAGATTCGCAGCACTAAAAACCTATCAGGCGGTGAAGGTTTTATTATTAGCCTAGCTCTCGCGCTAGGACTCTCACAAATGGCGAGCAATAATATTCGTGTTGATTCGTTATTTTTGGACGAAGGTTTTGGCACCCTTGATGAGGAGTCGCTGGATATCGCCCTCGATACGCTGACCAGCTTGCAACAAGAAGGCAAACTCATTGGCGTCATCTCTCATGTGCAAGCACTAAAAGAGCGCATTTTGACCCAAATTCAGGTGAAAAAAATCTCGGGTGGCTTTAGTGAGATTACGGGGCAAGGCTGTTACAAAGTCGCAGGCTAGAACAAAGGGCTAATAAAAAACCGCCGCTAATCTATTAGCGGCGGTTTTTTATTAGCTTAAAAGTAGCTCTTTACTGTTTCACAAACTATTTTGTCACAAGATTGCTCAGTTCACTCATCAATACTGATAGCGTAGATAGACTGATCACACTATCATCATTCTCATAAAGAGTATCAAGCTTTTTCATCTCTGTCTTCACTGACTCAAGCTGCGATTCATGACGCGACTGCCATTCGTTAAAGGCCTCTTTGGCATTAGGTTCTGATAATATCGCATTCATAAGCAGGCGCAAACTACGTGTCAGCTCATTGACGAGCGCATGACGGGCACGGCGATCCCAATAGTTCTGCTGCGGTAGACTGGCGATATTGTCGATCATCCAATCAAATTGTAGCACTTGATAGGCTTCAAAATAAAGCGTGGCAATGTCGTCGACCGAACGCTCATACTTCTCAGCGAGCAAGGCGGCATCAAGGGCATCAACATGGTAAGGCAAAATAGCAAATAGCGCAGCATCGTTGTCAGACAAACCATCGGCAGTCAGGCTTGCCGTATCATCTTGCAAATACTGCGAAAATTGCTGTTCGATAAAGCCGCCAGATTTGATCAATTGCGCGACACTACCACCAAAGCGCTCAATCATATCGGCGACTTGCAAATCTTGACCAAAGGCGTTGATAAACCAAACCACTCCGCTTTCCATAGCGTCACGTAAGCGTAGCTCAAGTTTTAATAACAAGGTGGCATCGACTTTATTGTCTAATGATTCAAGCAGTTGCCACACCTCTTTGACTTCAAACACTTCACGAGTAATGGCGTAAGCTCGGATGATAGTTGCAAGCGACTGTCCGGTTTCCTCAAAAAGACGGAACAGAGCTTCAATCCCCAAACGATTGACGACGCTATTGGTCAGATAAGTACTGATAATTTCACGGTTTAGACGATGCTCAGTCATCTCATCAAAGAAGCGGGCAACCAGCTCATCGGGGAAATATTTACGCAGCTCATTGATAAAATAAGGCGCGTCAGGTAAGTCAGATAACAGCAAATTATCATAGACCCACATCTTGCCATAGGCTAGAACCACTGCCAGCTCAGGATTGGTCAAACCAGTACCCGCTTTTTGGCGTTTGCTAATCTCCTCATCTGATGGCAAGTATTCAATAGCGCGGTCCAAACGACCCTCAGACTCAAGCAGTTGAATAAAGCGTTGATGGTCGCTTAAATTAGCCGTAGCGCGCATATGGCTAAGCTCAATAGCTTGCGGCTGTAGGTAGTTTTGGCGTAGCACCAACTGTGCAACACTAGAGGTCATACTCTCAAGTAGCTCGTTGCGCTGCTTGAGAGTCATATCACCTTGCTCAACCACTTTACCTAACAGAATCTTGATATTGACTTCATGATCTGAGCAGTTAACGCCGCCTGAATTATCAATAGCATCAGTGTAGATACGGCCGCCAGTTTGCGCATATTCAATACGCCCTTGTTGGGTAAAGCCTAGATTACCACCCTCACCGACAACTGCCGCGCGCAGCTCGCCGCCATCGACCCGCACTGCATCGTTGGCGCGATCACCAACATCAGCATGGCTCTCATTAGCGCTTTTCACATAAGTACCAATACCGCCGTTCCAAATCAGATCCACAGGAGCACGCAGTAAAGCACTGATAAAATCGTTTGGCGCCATACTGTCCGCTTCAATAGCAAAAACCTCTTTCATCTCATTACTGATAGCGATGGTTTTGTCCTGACGCGAGAACACACCGCCACCTTCGCTAATGAGCGATTTATCATAATCGTCCCACGTCGAGCGCGGCATATTAAATAAGCGTTCGCGCTCAGCATAGGAGCTTTTTGTATCTGGATTTGGGTCGATAAAGATATGTAAGTGGTTAAAAGCGGCGACCAGCTTGGTATGAGTTGAGCGTAGCATGCCATTACCAAAGACGTCCCCACTCATATCACCAATACCAACGACCGTAAAGTCGTCGCGATTTTGGATGTCCATACCGCGCATACGGAAATGACGCTTGACTGATTCCCAGCCGCCACGCGCCGTAATGCCCATCGCTTTATGATCATAACCGACCGAACCGCCGGAGGCGAAAGCATCATCAAGCCAGAAGTTATATTCACTGGATAAGGCGTTGGCAATATCGGAGAAAGTTGCCGTACCCTTGTCTGCTGCAACTACTAAATATGGATCGTCTTCATCATGACGTACCGTATTGGCAGGCGGAACTATCTCGCCATCAACGATATTATCTGTGATATCAAGCATACCGCGCAAAAAGGCTTGATAGCAGGCAATACCTTCAGCTTGAAAAGCTTCGCGGCCATCAGCCATAGTTTTGGTTTTAACAATGAAACCGCCTTTTGAGCCCACGGGCACAATAACTGCGTTTTTGACCATTTGCGCTTTGACTAGGCCTAAAACCTCGGTACGGAAATCCTCCATACGATCTGACCAACGCAGACCACCACGAGCCACTTTGCCGCCACGCAGATGCACCGCTTCTACACGCGGTGAATAAACGAAAATCTCAAACATAGGCTTAGGTTTGGGTAGATTAGGAATATCTGCGGCCAAAAACTTAAATGATAGCCGGTCTTTGCGCGCCCCTTCGTCATCGGTCTGATAAAAGTTCGTACGTACCATGGCATTGATTAAATCCAAATACCAACGCAAGATACGATCCTCATCCAAACTATCGACATTAACCAGTGCATCGTTAATTTGCTCTTGGAATTGAGCGGTTTTACTGGCGCGCTCCTCTGCGCTATGCTTGGGATTCATACGCGCATCAAACAAATAGCTAAGTGCCACGCTGATATCACTATTTTTTACGACGGTTTGTTGAATATAGCTGCTAGAGAATGGCGCTTTTGCTTGACGCATATAGCTTGATAGTGCACGTAGTACAACGACATCATAAGTATCAAGCTCAGTGATCAATACTAGCTCATTAAAGAAATCACTCTCAACACGTCCAGCCCAGATCTGCTTGAGACTATCTTCAAACTGCGTCCTTACTACCCGGATATCGACTTTGTCAACATGCTCTAAGGTCAGCTCATACTCTTGCATCCAAATGGGCTGCTCTGGCAGATCAAATTCATAAGTTTGCGCTGAGATGACCGATACTCCAAAGTTCTCTAGTATGGGCAGAACTTTGGACAGTATTACCGGCTGCTGACGTCCAAAGAGCTTAAGATGTAGCTGATTACTGGCATCTCCTGTTGATTGATACAAGTGCCAAATCATAGGCTTTGTATCGTCGAGGCTGGCAAGCTTTTTGGTATCTTCAACAGCGGTACGAGTATCAAAACGCTCTTGATAAGCGGCGGGAATATAAGATAGAAATTGCCGCGTTAAGACATTGGTCTGCTGTTCACCCACGTTATCTAGTAGCATTTTTTGATAGTGGTCGCTCCATGATTCCATCAGTGCCGATAACTCTGCTTCAAGATCGCTGGTATCGACATCATTGACTTGGCCTGGGACCGTACGTACATGAACATGGACGCGGGCATGCTCTGACTCATTAAATTCAGTGATAAACCCTGATGAGGTTCCGCCATAAGCCTCTTTTAGTACGTTTTGTACTTTGATGCGCAGCTCAGTATTGAATTTTTCACGAGGAATATACACCAGACAAGATACAAAGCGCTGATAATGATCCACTCGGCTAAATAGCCGCAGTTTTTTCTTATCCTGCAACTGGGCGATACCAGCTACTATAGGATACAGCTCTTCGACATTGGCTTGAAATAAATCATCACGCGGCAAACTGTCAATAATATGTATGGTTTTTTGATAGGCATGACCATCGCGCGGTAGATCTACCATTTTCATGATTTGGTTGGATTTTTCACGTAGTAAAGGAATATCTTGTACGCTTAGCTGATAAGCTTGTGAGGTGAACAAACCAATGAAGCGATACTCGCCAACTAGCTGACCCTTTTTATCAAACTTATGAATGCCCACAAAGTCCATATATACGGGACGATGGATAGGTGACACGCGGCTTGATTTTGATAACATAAGGACGCGTGGTTCAGTCAACAGCTGCTTAAGATTGGATGGTAACTCATTGAAGCTTTTTGAGAGCGTGTCCTCACTTGAACCGCGCAATAAGCCAAGTCCACTATTACCAATAGCAAACAAGTCTAAATCATCACCCTTAGTTTCTAAACGATACTCACGAAATCCTAAAAAGATAAAATTATTATCTGATACCCAGTCCAAAAAGGCCTGAATCTCTTGTTTTGAATAGAACGTTTCAGGTAATGATTTGTCTGTCAATTCAGCGTTGATCTCTGTTAGCCGTGTTTGCATCTCTTGCCAATCACCGACTACAGTATCTAAGGTGTCTACGGTATCTAATAATAACTGCTGCAAAGAAGCTAAAGTATCATCGTCTTGATAAGCAATCTCGCAATGAATGAGAGACATCTGGTCGGTGTTGCTCTCATTGGCATACTTAACATGTAAGACGTTACCATCGTCATCACGCTCCACACTAACGATCGTATTATAAGTACGATGAACATCAATGCCTTCTGCTTCAAGAGTCATCAAAATAGTATCTACTAAAAAAGGACGGTCATAAGCCACAACCTGAATGACGGTATGTGAGCTATGAAAATGTTGCTCCTCAGCTGCTGGGTTTAGTATGGCGATTTGTGGTTTAGTGCCCTCATAAGCCTTAAACAAGGTAAAGTGATGTAGCGCCATACCTGCCAAATCAGCATCACTCAGAGCATCCGCCGCTTCATGATGTAGTGAGCGATAATAACTATTAATAAAATGATCTAGTAGCGATTTGTCCTTTTGCACATAGTTGGTAGCAATATCACTAATTTGACCGACACGCTCTTGGGCAATGCTAAGAGAGTTGGGCATAATTTGTGTCCTTTTTTATAAGTTTTAATAGTGTATTTAATATTAGTTTTAAGTTTTTTACGTTTGGATACTTGCTGTTGCTTAACGATAATTTTTACTTCTCACTCAAAATTCGAGTATGAGACCGTGCATAGCGCTGGCTAGTTAGATCAGGATTGCTATACTCTTGAGATTGTAACGCACCTACTGACATAGCTAAAGTGTAAAAAACTATTTCATGCATGGTAGGGCTCTCGATAACCTTTGTTTATGAAACAATGTCAAATAGCACAGTCTATTCAAAGGTCGGTTTTAGCTGATTTATATTGTTATTTGACCTCAGTAAAATCTTTAAGATAGGCTCTAATAGGTAGGCGTTTTTGAGCTCTTGTTGCTATTACGTTCTGCTATGTGGATACTCATGGCAATCGCTGCAACTTTTTTGCTAGAATACGACAGTATGTTTAACCGCGTTGTATTACTTATTATTAATACTCTTGCTACTGAAACTTTTTATTATTAAGGACAAAACATAAGATGAACATTTTGGTAATTGGCTCAGGTGGCCGTGAGCATGCGCTGGCTTGGCAGTGTGCCAAGGATGACAACGTACAACGTGTCTATATCGCTCCTGGTAACGCAGGTACCGCCCTTGAACCGAAATGCCAAAATATTGTTTTAGCCGATGATACAAAAGATCACAGTACGATTATAGAGTTTTGTAAAAACAAAGCTATCGACATGGTCATTGTTGGTCCTGAAGCTCCTCTTGTAGCAGGTATTGTCGATGCATGCCGTGATGCTGGTATTCCAGCATGGGGCCCAAGCGCTTATTGCGCTAAGCTTGAGGGCTCCAAGACTTTTGCTAAAGAATTTATGGCGCAGCACAATATTCCCACCGCCGCCTATCAAGGTTTTACGGACGCTAAAAGCGCCAAAGCCTATGTCAGTGAGCAAGGCGCGCCTATCGTTATAAAAGCGGATGGGCTTGCTGCAGGTAAAGGCGTTATCGTCGCCGAAACCGTAACTGACGCCCATAATGCCATTGATGATATGCTTGCAGATAATAAGTTTGGGGATGCTGGTAGCCACGTGGTTATAGAGCAGTTTCTGCAAGGTGAGGAGGCCAGTTTTATATGTATGATAGATGGCAAAAATATTTTACCAATGGCGACCAGTCAAGATCATAAACGTGCCTTTGAAGGTGATACGGGACCTAATACAGGCGGTATGGGCGCTTATTCCCCTGCCCCTGTCGTCACGTCAGCGGTCCACGATAAGGTAATAACACAAATCATTCAGCCAGTGGTAGATGGCATGAATGCTGCCGGTCATCCTTATACTGGTTTTTTATATGCAGGTTTGATGATCGATGAGTCAGGTAATCCCTTTGTTATTGAGTTCAATTGTCGTTTTGGTGATCCAGAGACTCAGCCTATCCTTATGCGCTTACAATCATCTATGGTAGATTTGGTGAGCCAAGGGCTAGCAGGAGAGCTGCCAAAACAAGCTAAATGGGATGAGCGTCCTGCTCTAGGTATCGTTATTGCTTCTAAAGGTTATCCTGAAACGTCATCTAAAGGGGATGCAATCAGTGGTCTACCAGAGCTGGATCCCGATAATAAGTCTACAGTAAAGGTATTTCATGCAGGTACTGCGTTTGCGAATGGTAAGCAACCAGATAATCTAGATGCCGCGCGCGCTACTGATAATGATAAAGAAATTGTCACTGATGGCGGGCGCGTATTATGCGTAACAGCACTTGCTGATACGATACTAGATGCCCAGCAAGAAGCGCTCGCTGTAACTGGCGCGATTAGTTTTGAAGGCGCACAGTATCGTCGTGATATTGGACATCATGCTATTACTCGTAAGCTTTCTTGATACGCCAACTATTATTTAAAGGAGGTTGTTAATAAGAGCAATCTTCTTAAACAACGTGGCAAACCTAAGGAGAAATGATGGTGAGAATCTTTGATTTAGATTCCATCATTATTACCCTCAAACCTGTTGAACACTTGTATCACTAGCAAGCTTACAGTACGTTATATGATACAATTCTGTACATCACTAGCACCCTTCTTTGTATTGTTAATCTTAAATCTATAAATCAATACTAACTTGATAAATGGTTGTATTTATGGCAAATGAACCGTCTAGACCTACTAATAACAGGCAATCAATTGATAACCTTAAAACCTCAGGGTTTGAGCGTCGATTATCTATTGCTAAAACGTCTTTGAATATTGGTCGTCGCTGGGCAGGTAATAGTGTATCGGGTATGTTTTTGGACAAGCAAGCGCGCTCCAAACGTAATCAGGCGTTTATGGAGGCGCAGGCGAATTATGTCGCAGAGGAGCTAGGTAAGCTAAAGGGCTCGGTTGTGAAAATCGGTCAAATGCTAGCGATGTATGGTGAACACGTATTACCGCCTGAGATTACGCGCGCGCTGCAAACGCTTAATGATGACACGGCTACGCTTGCTTGGCCTAAGATAGAGGATACACTACGCCGCATTTTAGGTGATAAATTAGATGAGCTTGAAGTCGATACTATTCCTATTGGTACAGCTTCATTAGCGCAAGTCCACCGTGCAACAATAATAGCAACTGGTGAAGATATTGTATTAAAAATTCAATATCCGGGTGTGGCAGATGCTATTGACTCAGATCTAGCATTATTTAAACGCTTGTTGAGAGTAAGCAATGCGGTGCCGCAAACCCGGGCTCTTGATGAGTGGTTTGAAGAGATTCGTGATCTTCTTCATAATGAAGTTGACTATGATGTGGAAGCGGCAACGACAGAGCGCTTCTATGGACGCTTAAAAGACGATCCGCGTTATGCTGTCCCCAAAATCAACCGTGAGTACTCCAGCAAACGCTTATTATGTATGAGCTACGAATCTGGTGTACCAGTAACATCGGACAAATTACAACTTCTGTCTTCTGAACGTCGTAATGCTATTGGACAAGCAGCCATTGAGCTTATCATGCAAGAGATTTTTGTATGGGGTGAGATGCAGACCGATCCCAATTTTGGTAACTACTTAGTGCGTATTAGCAATGATGAAAGTGAGCCTGACAAACTAGTACTCTTAGACTTCGGTGCTATTCGTCAGTTTGATTATGCTTTATTGATAATCGCTCATGGTTTGCTGCGTGCAGGCTACTACCATGATCAGCAAGCTATGGAAGCGGCAATGACGGGCTATGATTTTTTTGACAGCATGAGTAATAAAGTAAAATCTGATGTTGCTTCATTATTTTTATTAGCTACAGAACCTTTTAGCAACCCTGAGATGAATTCGGAGATTCCAGCTAACTGTCTAGATGAAAAGCAGCGTTATATTTGGGCCAATAGTAAACTACACTCACGCATATCAGCCAGTGCTAGACGTGCTATGCAGTCGTTTGAGTTTAACTTACCACCAAAAGAGCTCATGTTTATTAGTCGCAAATTTATAGGGGCTTATACTTTTTTAACGGTTATAGATGCGCATACCAATTCAGAAAGATTAGTTAAACCTTATTTGTAGTGAAAGGGTAGATTTGACTTTTGAAATCGTCTTCTCTAGAAGCGATTTTTTTGTATTTATCGTTTGCTTAGGCTATTTTATAATTGTATATCTTTGTTATGACTCTTTTAAGATGTTGTTTTTACACTGCTTAGGCTATTCTTTTATTTCTTCCATTTGCCAAGTATCAAACCTTGTCCGATACCCTTCAGGTTTATACATATTTAGCTGCCAACAAATCTCTTGGCGTGCTAAATACTTAATCTCAAAATGAGTGCGTTGACTGTGCATAGGTACTAGATGACGAGATATTGGTAAACACCAAGTTTCTTTGGCTTCTTGTTCTGCATTATCCATGTAAGCTTCGATATTAGTCGCTAGAATAATCTCTCCACCCTCTTGTAGCCGTGATAATAAAAACTCAAAGAAGGGCATATTAAGCCACTGTTGATTGTGGTTGTGCTGTTCAGGGTTAGGATAGAGTATGTATATTTTGGCGACGCTATTTGGTGCAACAGCATGTACTATCCACGCTAACGCATCAGCATGAATAGGTATTAGATTATTGAGTCTTTGCTTTATCGCCAACTTTGTAAACGCTTCAAACTTGTTACGAGTCCGTTCGATCGCTATTAGCTGTTGATTGGGGTTTTGGTCGGCAAAGCTCAGCGCATGCTTGCCCTTCCCTGCTCCAATCTCCAAAATTAGAGAACGTTTATTTTTATCAGTCGCTGATACCTTGATAGCATCGGGAACATAAAAGTTTCGTGGTACTGAAAGTTTTTCTGGGCGAAAGGCGCGTTGTTTTCGATGGGAAAGGATATTCACAGGGCTTGTCATATATGTTGCACTACACCTCTCAATCTTTGTTTAATGAAAATGTTTACTTAGGCTATTTATTGATTTTCTATAGCAATACATTTTTTGTTTTTTGACCACTGCATGCTATTATAATGAATTTTATATTCTAATAAAACGAGGATAACCTGACTATTATTATGACCCAATCTACTCAAGACTCTTTACCCAAAACTTACCCTTGTCCGCGCTGCGGCACTCAAACTGCTTGGCAAGACAATAAATCTAAACCATTTTGTAGTGAGCGCTGTAAGCTTATCGACTTAGGCGCTTGGGCGAGCGAAGAATATAGCCTACCTGCTGAATCCACTCCTTTCTCTGATGAGTTTTAACTCTTTATTTTCATTTATCATACTGCATAATTTACTACCTAACCTACTGTTTTAATAACCAAGGATACCTATATGTCAGCGACTTACCTGATGCCCACTTATAATCGTCAACCGATTAGCTTTACTCACGGCTCAGGTAGCTGGCTGTATACCAAGGATGATACCCCTTATTTAGATGCGCTTACAGGTATCGCAGTTTGTGGTCTTGGTCATTGTCATCCGCAAGTTACCGAAGCCATACAACAGCAGGCTGCCACACTCCTACATACCAGCAATCTATTCGGTATCGACTGGCAGGAACGAGCTGGCGAAGCCTTATGTACTGCAGCACAGATGGACAGCGTATTTTTTGCCAATAGTGGTGCCGAGGCCAACGAAGCGGCACTAAAATTAGCGCGATTATACGCTTATAATAAGGGCTTTAAGAGACCAAAAGTTATTGTAATGGAACAGTCCTTTCATGGCCGTACTTTATTATCAGTCTCGGCAACCGCTAATCCTAAAGCGCGTGAAGGTTTTTTTACCCTTGATGATGACTTTATCCGCGTGCCTTTTGGTGATATCGCGGCAATTAGACAAGTGGCTCAAGACTATGATGATATTTGTGCCCTCTTTGTAGAGCCTATCCAGGGTGAAGGTGGAGTCAATACTGCTAATAACGGCTTTACATATTTGGAAGAACTGCAGGCAGAATGCGACGCTCATGATTGGTTATTTATGCTTGATGAAGTGCAGACTGGTAATGGCCGTACGGGTAAATATTTTGCCTATCAGCACAGCGACGCTTGCCCTGACGTATTGACTACTGCCAAAGGACTAGGTAATGGTTTCCCAGTAGGCGCTTGCATGGTTAGAGGCCGGGCAAAGGATCTATTTAGCGCTGGTAGTCATGGTTCAACTTATGGTGGTACTCCGCTGGCAAGCCGTGTCGTTCATAGCGTTTATGACGTATTAACCAATAGCGGCATTATGGAGAATGCTGTACGCGAAGGTCAGTTTATTCGTGACAGTCTAGTTAGTGAATTACAGCAATATGGAGTTAGTAGTCGCGGTGCAGGTACGATGATAGGTATCGTACTTCCTGAAACAACGGACTGTAGCGCGCTCGTTGACAAAGCTCGTGATGAGCAAAAGTTAATTATCAATGTTACGGGTAGTCATGTTATTCGTCTACTGCCGCCACTAAATATACGCCGTGAAGAAAGCATACAAGTGGTTGAACGTTTAGTTGATTTGTTAAACCCACTACTTTAAATTCATGTTAAAAAGCCTCTAAATATGAACTGACCCCCTAAACTTGGACAGTTTAAGTTTACATCAAGGACTGAGTTCTGTACTTTACAGGACTCAGTCCTT
>CANMUI010000011.1 GCA_947501045.1 uncultured Psychrobacter sp. | reverse complement strand
ACTTTGATCTTAAAGTCTAGATCGTAACGCATAAAATAACCCCCATAAATTGTGTCCAACTTATGGGGGTCAGTTCAGGTATAGTGGCTTTTTTTATGACTTAGCTTTTGTACAATAACTCTTATGCAAGAGCGTTAATGGCGGAAATGACGTACTCCGGTGAAGACCATAGCAATGCCGTGTTCGTTAGCAGCAGCAATGGTTTCATTATCGCGCATAGAACCACCAGGCTGAATGATAGCTGAGATACCAACATCTGCTGCATTATCGATACCATCACGGAAGGGGAAGAAGGCGTCAGATGCCATTACCGCTCCTTCAGTAGTCAAACCTGCGTGTTCAGCTTTGATGGCAGCAATACGTGCTGAATTGACACGGCTCATTTGACCCGCACCGATACCAACAGTACGCTGATTCTTGCCATAGACAATAGCGTTTGATTTGACATACTTGGCCACCGCCCACGTAAATAATAAATCGCTAATCTGGCTCTCTGTGGGTTGAACGTCAGTCACGATTTGCAAATCATTAGCCGTAATGATATTTAAATCTTGTTCTTGTACTAAAAGTCCGCCGTTGACGCGCTTATAATCCAGCTGCGCTAACAGATCCTTTGGAGAGGTAAGCTCACCGCAAACCAGTACGCGTACGTTTTTCTTACTAGCAGTCGCTTGCAATACACCTTCTTCAAGACTCGGCGCGATAATCACTTCCACAAATTGATTGTCAATAATAGCTTTGGCAGCGGCTACGGTAAGCTGACGGTTAAAAGCAATAATACCGCCAAACGAAGATTCAGGATCAGTACTAAAAGCTGTACGGTAGGCTGCTACTTGATCATTATCAATAGCAACACCGCAAGGATTAGCATGTTTGACGATGACACAAGCCGGTGCTGTAAAGGCCTTTACGCATTCAAGAGCAGCATCGGTATCGGCTATATTGTTATAAGACAAAGCTTTGCCTTGTAATTGCTGAGCCGTAGCAATAGAGGCTTGCGGGCTCTCAGTAAAGGTGCCTTCAACATAAAATGCCGCTTTTTGATGTGGATTCTCTCCGTAGCGTAAATCCTGTGCTTTATCCAGTTGCAGATTAAGTGTACGAGCAAAAGCCTCTGGTTCTTGCGTATCATTGACACGGCTTCCCAAAAAGTTAGCAATTATACCGTCATACTGTGCGGTATGCTCGAAAGCTTTTACTGCTAAGTCATAACGTAGGGTAGCGCTCAGCTTGGTGCTACCTTCTAAAGCGGTAATCACACGATCATAATCATTTGGGTCAGTAACAATGCCGACATGCGCATAGTTTTTAGCAGCTGCGCGTACCATAGTAGGCCCACCAATATCGATATTTTCAATAGCCTCGTCCATAGTTACATCAGTACGAGCTATAGTTTGTGCAAATGGGTATAAGTTCACCACTACTAGATCGATACGATCAATCTTATGCTCGCTCATAATGTCATCATCAGTACCGCGGCGACCTAAAATACCACCATGGATTTTGGGGTGCAGAGTTTTCACGCGGCCATCCATCATCTCAGGAAAGCCAGTATAATCTGACACTTCAGTGACCGCTACATCTTGCTCTTTGAGCAGACGATAAGTACCACCTGTTGACAATAAACCAAAACCTGATTGGATAAGTGCTTGAGCGAATTCTACGATGTTGGATTTGTTTGAGACTGAGAGTAGAGCAAGCGGTTTTGTAGCCATAATAACCGTTCCATAAAAAAAGCCTGACAAGGTTGTCTGGCAAATTAGTTATGACAATCATATATACCATAAGGTTCAATCTATGAGTTGTCGTATGTAGTAATAATAAAAGCTAGCGTTTTGGGAGTAATACGTATAGTTTGATATCTAAGAGCTCAATATCTAAGAGATAGCTTGAAGGGTCAGTACCAGCCACTTTGAGAACATAAGCGACGCTTATGATAAAACATCTGATCTATTAATACAAAACGCAAAAGCACCTTTAATCAAAAATTAAACAAAAAAGTGAATATATTGAATATATAAAGGTAGCTTTGATTCTTACATTAAATTAAGCGCTACATTAGACCATATGTTTTGAGTTTTTTGCGCAGCGTGCCACGATTAAGCCCTAATATTTGCGCGCATTTAGTTTGGTTGCCGCGAGTTTGTTCAAGGACCACGGTCAGTAAAGGCAGCTCTACTTCCTTTAAAATTAAATTATAGAAGTCTGTAGGCATCTCATCATCTAAAGCTGCGAAATACTCACGTACCACACGCTCAACGTGCACTCGTAAAGGTGCATTTAGCGAAATAGAGGTAGGGTTATCAAGTGTTTGCTCGTTGGTATGGCCATTTAGATAAGAGTTACTTAAATAAGAGTCACTTAAACCATGATTGCTTGAACGATAATTACTAGAACGATAGTCACCTAAATGGCTGTCTACATCGCTAGTAGGTAGCTTCATATCATCACGATCAAAAAGATTGTCATCGCTTTGACTAGGATGACTAGCAGAAGGTTGCGCAGAGTGTGCCATAAGGTAATGTCCCTAAAAATATATATAAGCTAATGATAGTAATTATTAAGCTATGATTAAACCAGCATCGAACGTGTATTAGCACTAGATCATCAATAAAAAAGATTATCAATAAATAGGATCGATGGTAATTTGGCTAATCTGATTATCTGCAATTGGTACAGTGAACATCAAAGATTTGTGTTGTTCTGCAGGTAGTTTATACTGCTTGCTTACTAGATAATCTTCTGGCAATGCAATAAACTCTCCAACTAAAACCTCATCACTATACATACCTACTTTAAGCGTTGGTAGCAACTGGGCCTGTGTGCTTTGATTGGCTAAGATAGCACTAATATCGCTAAAACCATTAGCGGATTTTATCTCACTAGGTCTATGCACAAGATCGGTTACATCAAAAGCCGTTAGATCAGCGCTTGGTAAGCTACAAACTGCAATAGCACAAACAGCTTGCAAACGGGCGGCGTGTGCAGGATTCTTAACTAAATGATCAAGATTAAAAATAACATATTGTGCAAACAATAGCATTACTAATACCAAGCAGCCAGCCAGCCACAGCACTGATGCAGCAGAAGCCTGCATACGGTTCTGCGCAGGATAGCTACGCGTAGGACGCTTATGAGTTTGCCTATAAATATTTAAGTCATTAAGGTTTGCATGACGGTTCAGGTGTTTTTGATCGTTGGGCGGCACACCCATACTAGCCAATAGCTTTGATAAGTCAGTCGTAGATTTTGGGTTATCTATACGCGTATTATCACTATCATCTTGTTCTTCTAAGAGCTTCTCAAGCCAACCATTATCGTTATCACTACGATGGTTAGTAGTGCTTACAGAGGCGTTGATATCGTTTGCAGCCGCTGAGCTCATAGTAGACTGAAAGCTAGTCTTAGCAATGTAATCACTCCTAACAACCAAACTATCTAACTCGTTATTTGCGATGGACTCTTTGTTAGCTACCATATTCGGCTGCTTATTACTCTTCGATGAGGATGAAGGCATGGCATCTAACAGTGAGAACCAAGGCTCCATATCATCTGATAAGTCATATTTTGTATCGGTATGATCTGACTCATCAATAGGCATATCATCATAGATAAGATCATCATTATATAAAGAGTCACTTTGATCTTTTGAAGAAGCCTCTGTTTTAGTGACCCGATTAAATTTTTGTTTAGCAGTATTGGTCTTAGAACTGCTAACAGTTGACATAGTATCGCTGGAAACTACAATATTATTGTTAACTAAATATATTTGCTGGCAGCGCTCACAGCGCACCTTTGCATCTCGCTCATTTAGATGTGATTGCGGGACACTAAGATAAGTTTTGCAGGAAGGACATTTGGTTTTGATGAGCGTTTGCATAGGGCGGCGTCCAAAAAAGAGCGGCAATAACTGCCATTCCACTCATCATAATTATCTTATGTCCTATTTATTATTAAACATCTGTATATCAATAATAGGAGAGTGGCATTAATCATATAAAGGCCAACTGACTACCTATCGTAACATATGTAATATATTGTTGCTAGTGTGTAAATTTAAATCATGCTTATTGCTATCGTGTAAACGTACCCGATAAACGCTGCCAATGTTGATCCTCTTGAGCGCTAAAGGCATGTTTGGGATCAAGAGCGAAGTACGGTTTATAAGCTTCAGCAACTTGCTCAGTCTGTGATTCGATCAAACCTGCCAAAACGATTTTGCCTTTTGTAGCGATGAGTGTTGCAAAATAGGGCGCTAAGCTGATGAGAGGCTTGGCTAATATATTGGCAACAATAACGTCTACAGGTATAATTTCATGCTGCTCACAATAAGCTGTAAACTCTTCAGGTAAAAAAGCTTGTAGACGACTGTCAACACCATTGCGTGCCGCATTCTGCTTAGTAGCCAGCACAGCTTGCGGGTCAATATCAACAGCATAAACGTGTTCGGCGCCCAACAATAAAGCGCCAATACCCAAAATACCTGAGCCACAGCCATAATCAATAACTACTTTATCGCTTAAGTCTTGTTCAGTTAGCCAGTCCAAACATAAACGCGTAGTAGCATGATAGCCGGTACCAAAGGCAAGGCCTGGATCCATAATTATATTAGTAGCACTAGGGTCAGGCGGTGTCAGCCAGTTGGGAACAATCCACAAGCCGTTAGCACATTCTATGGGGTGATAATGAACCATCCATTCACGTTCCCAGTCTTTGTCGTCAACTGATGTCAGCCAAATACGACTGGCGTGTACTTGAGCGGCAATTTCATGACCAAGCTGCTCGAGAGATTGCCGACTACCAGCTGCAGTAGTAGCGTCAAAAAGCCCTGTGAGTATGACCTCATCCCAAAGCGGTGCCTCTCCTGGTAGCGGCTCAAACAAAGGTTGATCCCCAGCATCGTCTAGTGCAATTGAGAGGGCGTCTGCTTCTAATAGCAGGGTCTCTGCTAACTCAACGTTCGCTTTTTCACACTGTAAGTGCAATTGTTGCCATGCCATAAAAATAACCTTGATTGTATTTGTTAGATTGTGTTTGTTAACTCAAATAAAAACCATTAAAATTTTTACCAGTTGATTATCAATACATTATCTGAGTGCTTGTTGCGCCTCGCGAATGACACGCGAATTGTTTTGCTGTTGACCTGATTGCAAAATAAGCTGCCAGAGTGCGCGTCGGCGTTCGCCATCTTGTGAGACCGTCAGACCACGACGAGCCATAGCTTCTGCTTTACGAGGCTGATTCTTTTTTAAAGCCACTTGCGATAAATAAAAATACACAGCTGAGGATCTAGGGGCAAGACGCTGCGCACGGGTAAAACTACTTTCGGCGGCGGTTAGATTATTAGACCGAAGCTCATTGATACCTACTTGTATTAGATTGCGAAATGCAGGCAAATCGCTCTGATCGGTAGAGGTTCGGGCGCTTTGTTGTTGCGAGTTTTGACGCGCCCGCTCCAACAAAGCATTGCGCGGTGATGGCGTGGACGGCGGTGTGACAACATAATCATCGCGCGAAGGTATTATGATAGTAGGCTCATTGAATATGGTCTCCGGCGGCTCTATAATCTGCGTGGGCTGAGTAATAGGATTAGTGATACCTCTACTATCCTTAGAATTAGGTGTTATTTGGCGCTTAGATGGTTCAGGGTAAGATGGGTAGGTCTGTGTGGCTTTAGGAGGTGTAGAAGGGGCTATATCGGTGTTAGGGCGCTCATTGCTACCGTAAGTAGGTGCTTGAGTCACAGGGATTCTGTTCTCAGGAGTTCTATTTTCAAGGACTCTATTGTTGAGTCTTGTGTTTTCAGGCAATTGGACGACGGTAGAGGAGGTCGGCGCTGTACTAGTAGGACTAGATACAGTTCTAGGTACTGAAGTTGGTGTAGTCTGACAAGCACTCAATGTCAGCATACCTATAAGCGTACTAGTAGCTAACAAGAGTCTAGATAATCCTAAACGCTTTTTTATCGTTATCGAGTTTTGCTGCGGTATAGGCTGCATAGATAGTGCCATATCAAACCTCTTCTTTATCTCATTTAAATAATAATATAAGCTGGTAATGTATGTTTAGCTACTTTCATTCGGTCTCATCGACTGAGTTGTTGAATAATCAAAACCATTCTAGCGCGCGATCGTACCAGGTGTCAGCTCGTCTTGACGTATTGCCATCTTCTTGCTCATCAATCACTTGGCCATCTGGAATAGGCAGTCCTTCTTCGAGGCGCTGCTGATTGATAGCTCCTTGCTCATTCTGCCATTGTATTTGACCCCGTGCTTGATCTTGCTGATACAGCGCCATCGCGCAGCTACTGGCTTCTTCTGGTAGATGTGCTGACATGACTGGCAGATAGCGCGCCCCTTCACAGCGCTCGTTAGATAGTTTGCCTGAATTATTTTCAAGCCATAACCATTCAATACCTTCTGGTTCTGGGGTAGCTACTGGTGTTAGCTTTAAGCGCTTCATGTAATCAACCCATACTGGTAGCGCGCCGGTACCGCCACTAAGCCCAATGGGTTTATTGTCATCGCGGCCTACCCAAACGACGCTGACGTAGTTGCCACTATAACCTGCAAACCAAGCATCACGGTAGTCGTTGGTAGTACCAGTCTTACCGGCAATATTCAGCTCGCTCCCCAAAGACTGCGCGCGCTTAGCAGTACCATTTTTGACTACTTGCTGGAGCGCATAGTTGGTCAGATAGTTAGTCTCCGGCGGAATACTACGCTCGGTGCTAAGACCAGTACGCTGCAATATACTACCGCGATTATCAACCACGCTACGGATACTGTGAATAGGAGTGCGAAAGCCGCCCGTAGCAAAGACTTGGTAAACCCCTAACATATCCATCGGGCTTAGATTCACTGAGCCTAACAATACTGACGGATAGGTAGGAACCTTCTCTTCAATACCTAAGCGGCGCAGTTGTCTAACAAAGGTGTCAACGCCAAACTCCATGCCCAACCGAACCGCGCTTTGATTGTAAGATTGGGCCAGTGCGGTAGTCAAAGCCACATAACCATGGTCACGGTTATTGTAGTTCTTAGGGTTCCATTTACCGCCATCGCTTAGATTGACAGTAATAGGCGAGTCATCTACTGAGCTTGCTAAATTGTAACGACCACTTTCAAGGGCAGTCATATAAATGACTGGTTTTAGTAGTGAGCCGACTTGACGCTTGGCATCCACCGCGCGGTTGAAGCCAGTAAACTCACTACCACTACCCACCACAGCTACCAGCTCTCCAGTCTCAGGGTTAGCACTAACTAAAGCGCCCTCCAGATCCTTGGCTTGACTGCTACCACGGCGCAGCTCACCAAGTTTTTGCTCAACCGCTTTATCTGCGGCAAGCTGAGTGATAGGGTTTAGAGTGCTAATGATCGTCAATCCCTCGTTTTTTAGGTCATCAGCGTAATAAACGTCATTGAGCTCACGCTTGACTATATCTAAGAAATCAGGGAAAAGGCTCTTACCTTCAACAGGTTTATCAACCACACCCAAAGGCTGCTCGATAGCTTTGCCGTACTCAGCTTGGGTGAGCATGCCAAGGGTAAGCATGTTATTTAGCACGGTATCGCGACGCGCTTTAGAGTCGTTAGGATGGCGGCGCGGGTTATAGACACTGGGGCCTTTGGCCATACCGACCAATAAAGCCTGCTGATCGGTACGCAGCTCACTTAGTGGCTGATTAAAATAAAACTGTGAAGCTAGGCCAAAACCATTGATGGAACGATTACCGTTTTGACCTAAGTAAATCTCATTTAAATAGGTCTGCAATATCTCATCTTTACTATAATGCAGCTCTAGTAGCACCGCCATGAGTGCTTCATTGGCTTTACGCTTTAGGGTGCGATCAGAATTTAGATAGAAGTTTTTGATGAGCTGCTGGGTGATGGTCGAGCCGCCCTGCATAGAGCCGCCAGAGAAATTATTGAGTACCGCGCGCGCAATACCGCGGATAGAGACCCCTTTGTGCTCATAAAACCCGCGATCTTCGGTCGCAATCAAAGCATCAACCAGCGGCTGCGGTACCTCGTCTAAAGAGACAACTAAGCGATCCTCATTACTATCAGGATAAATGCCACCAATATTTACCGGCTCAAGGCGTAAAATCCCCATTTTGTTGGGTTCGGTACTTTGGATGGACTGAATTTTATTATTTGAGATCGTCATTTTAATGACTTGTTCTTTATCGATGTCGTTGGCGCTATAAGTAAAACCGCGCGTATGGATAAAATAGTCACTGCCTGACTTATAAAAACTACCCGTGCGGTCATAAGCTTTGTTGTTGCTGTAATTGAGCAGCTCAAGCCAAGTCTCGATAGTGTTTTTATCAACAGCTGCGCCTTGATATAACTCAAGGGGCTGTGAATATACTTTGGCAGGAATATCCCAGCGTTTACCCTCAAACTTATGGGTAATCGTACGATCGAGCTTGACTAAGTATAGCGCCAATAGCACCATACCAACGATGATAATAATCAATAAAAGGCTGCTAAATACCAAGCCACGTTGCTGCGAGGGCGGCGTATTTATGACAGACTTAGGCGAATTTGATAGAGTAGAATGGGGTTTTTGCACTTATAGAGTACCGTGTTGAGATTAAAAAACTGCCTCATAATGACGCAAATTGACAAAATTTTCAATCTATCATCATAGACTTAGGCATTTATTAGTTTTGAGTTTAACGGACTATCGTAACTATCGATCAGATTAGACTGCAATTGGCTTTTAATTTGAACCTTGAATGCCATATAAGATAACAATCTATACGCAGCAAAACGATGTTTTTTGTATGAATTAATGCGCGCTATGTTGCTGTTAGCCCCAGTATCAGCATTATTATTATAAGCATTGATACTTAAACAAAGAAGTTAGTGGTTAGTTTAAGATAATCGTCAGCCAAATCGGTCTAAAGGAAGTAATCGCGACTATGTCCATTGCCTCGCCACCAGCGTCTCACTATGATAACTCTATTACCCAAGGTTTAGTGTTGCCCCTTGAGGGCCACTGTTTTCACTGTGGTGATCCAGTGCCGCAGCCGCCTTTTTATACAGAGGTGCTAGGGCAGGCACGCGCGATGTGCTGTATGGGCTGCCAGCTTGCCTCGCAAAGTATCGTTGAGGCGGGACTGGAGCAATATTATCTGGATCGCTCGGAGATTAATCGTACAGCAAGTTTGCCAACCCAACTGACGCGCCTTGAAGCTTACGATCACGACGAGATCAAAGCGCAGTTTGTATACGCGCAAGGTGGCTTTTCAGTCGCTGAGTTGTCGGTTAATAACTTGCGCTGCGCGGCATGTACTTGGCTAATTGAGTCGCGGCTCTATGAGATTGACGGTATTAGTAAATGCCAAGTCAATCTAACCAATCAGCGTATGCGCGTGATCTGGGACGAGGCTAAACTGCCTATTAGTCGTATTTTAGCGGTTATTAACGAGATTGGCTATGACGCCAAGCCTTATCGACAAGACACGCATGAGGCGATGCTAGCACGGCACAACAATCAGATGCTTCTGCGTCTTGGTATCGCAGCTCTCGGTGCTATGCAGGCGATGATGTACGCGGTCGCTATCTATTTCGGTGAGTACAGCGATATGCTGATATTTCAGCGTGATTTTTTGCGCTGGGTGTCTTTATTTGTCAGCACGCCGGTGTTCTTTTACGCAGGCTTACCGTTTTTTACCTCAGCATGGTCAGCCATCCGCGCCCGTCAAGTAAATATGGATGTGCCAGTTAGTGTTGCTTTGGTAGTGACTTTTTTCGCCAGCCTTTATGCCACAGTTACAGGGCAGGGCGAGACGTATTATGACTCAGTTAGTATGTTTATTTTCTTTTTGCTAGCGGGGCGCTATATTGAACACAATGCGCGCTTAAAAGCGGCGACTATGGCCAATGATTTGGTGGTAATTGAGCCGACGCTAGTGCAAAAAATTGATGAAGATAAAGCCGCCGCTGAGCATATCTTAGCACAGCCAAGTTTGGTGTCTGATGCTACACCCAGTTTTATGCAAGATATGGATGCCGATATACAGGCTATTACTAAGCAGATCGCTACTCACTGGCAAAAAAGTCGTCAGCAGACTTTAGAGACACAGGCTGTAGCTCAAGAGCGTGTTTTAGAAGAAAAAGAGATGGTGACGGCGCAAAGTCTTCAGGTTGGCGATATTATCATGATTGAGGCTGGTGCTGAAATTATTAGTGATGGTGTTTTACTGAGTGACATAGCTACGGTATCGCAAAGCTTACTGACGGGTGAGGGCGATCTTATTACCAAGCATGCAGGCGACTATATCGTGGGCGGTGCGCAAAATGACAGTCAACCGTTCATAATGCTAGTTACGGCACTGCCACAAGACAGTCAGATGGGACTAATTGATAGGCTGATGAATCGGGCGATGAGCGAAAAACCAAAGCTTGCGCAGCAGGCCGATAAGCTGGCACGTTGGTTTGTAGCTCGTATTTTGGTGTTATCCGTATTGGTGTTTATCGGTTGGTATATTGTTGATCCCAGCCAAGCGATCTGGGCAACGGTGGCAGTATTGGTTGCCACTTGTCCTTGCGCTTTATCTTTGGCAACGCCCATTGCGCTTACGGTCGCAACCAACCGATTGGCAAGCTATGGCTTTTTGACTACGCGTGGTCATACGCTACAAACCTTGGCTGAGATTACCCATGTTGCTTTTGATAAAACTGGCACTCTAACTTATGGTAAGCCCAATTTATTAACTATTGAATTAATAGCCTCGAGTGATTCTTTAGCGACAACGACAAAGTATAAAAACCATCAATCAGACGAATCAAGACAAGACAAGCTGTTATCGATAGCAGCTGCCTTAGAAGTGGGTAGTCGTCATCCTATTGCGCACGCGCTACTAACCGCTGCTTATAAAATACATCTACCAGCCACACAAGACTTGACGCATTATCCAGCAGGTGGCGTGGAAGCGGTTATCGATGACGAGCTATACCGTATCGGTCATATTGATTTTGCCCTAGATAAAATAAAGGCTAGAACAAAAGCTGTAACGATAGATGGAACAACTGGGAACGCTGCTAATGAGGAGACTTTTGATGATGTTACCATTGATTTAAAAGCCCATCGTGCCAGCTCAGCAGTGGTGTTGTCTTGTTATAAGTCTGTGCAGTGGCAAGCGCTAGCCTGTTTTTATTTCAATGATAAGGTACGTGATACGGCTAAGTCGACGCTCGATAAGCTCAAAGCTTTAGACATTGAGTCAGTGATGCTTACAGGCGATCCAAGCCCGCAAGCGCTAGCTATGGCTGAATCTTTGGGTATGCAATCAGCTTATAACGGCCTGTCGCCGATGGACAAGGTCGATCATATTAAAAACTTGCAAGCAAAAAATGCAGTGGTATTGATGGTAGGAGATGGTATCAATGATGCGCCAGTATTGGCTGCTGCAGACGTGTCAACCTCTATTGCTGGCGCCGCAGATCTAGCACAGGTTTCAAGCGACAGTATCATTTTAAACGGTCAGATTGAGGCAATTACCGCCGCCAAACGCATCGCGGATAAAACAGAGCGCATCATTAGACAAAACTTTCGCTGGGCGCTTGGCTATAACGGTATCGTGTTGCTGCCAGCCGTCTTTGGTTATGTGCCGCCTTGGCTTGCCGCTATTGGTATGTCACTAAGCTCGCTACTGGTAGTGCTCAATGCACTACGTTTAAAACGTGCTTAAAGATATGATCTAAAAGCTATAATCTAAAATCTTTGCCTATAAAAAACGGCCTATTATGAATAACAGGCCGTTTTGGTTTAAGTCGTATTATTTTAGCTAATTAGTCTTGTAGATAGCTTAGCAGACGCAGGAACTCAATGTACATCCACACTAGAGTCGCTACGATACCGACACTAAATATCCATTCATAATCTTCAGAGACACCAGCTGCTACGCCGCGCTCGATATTATCAAAATCAAGCAATAAGCTAAATGAAGCGATGACAATGACAAATAAGCTAAAGCCAATAGCGATCATGCCGCCATCAAATAAGAACGGTAAGCTTGAGCCAAACAAAATAAAGCCCCACTGCACCACATACAAAATCATAATGGCAAATACAGCTGACATCATGATAGAGCGGAATTTATCAGTAACTTTGACCAAACCTGAGCGATATAACCCTAGCATTACTGCCGCTGTGACAAAGGTTGCACATAGTGCTGTTAAAGGCACGCTTGGGTACATACTCATAAAGATCATAGAGATGCCGCCCAAAAATAAACCTTCTAACAAAGCGTAGGGAATAGCTAACTTTTTTGCCATATGCGGCTTAAAAATCATAAAAAACGCTAGACCAACACCAGCAAACATGCTGATAATCGCTGTCATATAAATAAAATTGCTAGACAAACCAGCAGCAATGGCATAAAAGAAAAAGCCTAAACCAGAGAGTGCTGACAAGCCTAAAAGCATGGTCGTTTTTTGTACCACGCCTTTAACGGTCATCGGCTCACCACCGACCGCAAGTTCAGCGCGACTGACAATAGGATTTGCCATATATAAGTCCTCGATAAAAATGAAATAAATGTAAGCTACTTTAGCAAAACTGCTATTATTGTCAACTGTGTTTACGTGACAATAGTCAAGGTTCAGCGCTATTGTTTATCAGCTCATAAAAGCTGATCTATAGCCATACCAAGTAGCAAAGCTCCGCACTATCAATCCATCCAAAGCTGAATAGACATAAAAGATGCGAATGATGATTTATATATGGGGCTGATTACGACAGTTAACAACGATAATTGATAAAACATGCTAGTTTAACGGCTCAATTATCGCTATCATTGCTTATTTAACATTTTTAACGTCACTTTGTGTTTTTTGTCATTTATTCTAAAGTTATGCCGAGTCGTTTTATGGAAAACTCAGCGCAGTCAGCAAGATTGCCGCACTTACATGAATCAGAGTTGTTTCACGCTATCAAGAACCCTGCGTTTCGCCGTATTGGTCTTATGGGCCGTGCTGGCAAGCGTAGCGTAATCAAAAGCCTTCTTCAGGTATCTCAGACCGTCAATGAGATGGGTCTGACTTTAGTCATGGATATGAAAACAGCTAACCTACCTACTTTAGACCTTAGCAATATCGAAAAGGTCAAAATAGTTAAACGTAGTTTGATTGGCGAGATTTGCGATTTGGTTATTGTAGTAGGGGGTGACGGCTCAATCCTTCATGCCGCTGAAGCATTGGCCCGTTATCGCGTGCCAGTATTGGGAGTTAATCGTGGTCGCCTTGGGTTCTTGGCAGATGTCAAGCCAAACGAGGTTGCTTTTAAACTGCGTCAAGTGTTGATGGGCGATTATCAATTAGATCACCGGTTTTTATTGACCATGGAGATACGTGAAGGGCGCGACATTATTCATGAAGATATGGCTCTTAATGACGTAGTGTTGCATGCTGGTAAATCAGTACATATGATCGATTTTCAGATGAAAATAGACGGCCAAGACGTCTATCGCCAGCACAGTGATGGTTTGATTGCGGCAACACCAACGGGCTCTACCGCTTATGCGCTCTCAGGCGGCGGTCCTATTATCCATCCTAGTATGGATGCTATTTGTTTGGTACCTATGCATCCCCATACCTTATCAAGCAGACCGATTGTGGTGAGCGGCAATAGTGAGGTTTGTATTCGTATTCATGAAGACAACCGTACTCAACCAATGGTTAGCGCTGATGGCAAAGCCAGCGTGCCTCTAGAGCAAAACCAGCGTCTATATATTCGAAAACACCCTGACAAACTTACTTTGCTACACCCACCAGGCTTTGAGTTTTATGAGGCTTGTCGTACTAAGCTGCACTGGAACGTCCATGCTGAGGAGTTCAGTCTAGATGTTGATGATGATATTATGGATGATGAATAATAGACATACTATAAACTGAATATAAATAGCGAAAGGAGAGTAGGTAGTATGGACAAACAGACAATATTAAGCAGTCTAACGCCTGAGATAGTCGATAAATTTCGTGAAGCTATTGAGCTTGGTAAGTGGCCGGACGGTCGTAAGTTAACCGCAGAGCAGCGCGAAACTTGTATGCAGGCGGTCATGATTTGGGAGCACGAGCATCTGCCCCCAAGCGATCGCACAGGTTTTATTCACAAACCTATAAAAGAAGATGGTAGCGTGGTCGGCGCTGAATGTGATGTCGAACATGAGCAGCATTATCCTAATCTGCCCAATCCTACAGGTGCCATTCAACCTGTCAAGTTTCGTGATAAATAAAGCATGATGAATAAAGAAAGTTGCTCATAATAAAAAGGCCACACTATGATTTGCTAGTGTGGCCTTTTTACTAGTGACAGATCATAACTACACGCTCGTAGTATCAACATCTGGACGTAAAGTTAAAGGGTTCTTTTCCATCAAAAACCCTTGCCAGCCCCAATGCAAAAAGTTACGTATGTTGGCATGATCGGTACCATTAGGAGTCGCTCTTACCTTTTCGTAATGTTCACCAAACAAGGTGAGCGTATCTAGTTGATTTAGATTGTGATGCTTTGCAAAACCGAAAATCTTGGCACTGCCTTCACTCTCACCTGCTGCATTGTGCACCATGCCATTTACAAATGGTGCAGGCGAATAACGATAGAAGTCATCGATAAAGCTGATAACATCATTGAACCCAATGGCCTTTTTATTCAAACCATTAAGTAATGCTGATACGTCTGATCGGCGGATACTCATAATTCAATAACCTCAAAGCAGATTAAATTAGCGATTAAAATAGTCTTCGTCATCGAATGAAGGCGCAAAGCTACCTTGCTCAAGATGCTGCAGCTGCGACTGCGCAGAACGCTCTTGTTGAATACGTTGATAGATCTCTTCGCGGTGCACAGCAATATCTTTAGGTGCATTAACACCGATACGTACCTGATTACCTTTAACCCCTAGAACGGTTACACTGACTTCGTCGCCAATCATCAAGGTTTCGCCTACGCGGCGGGTTAAAATTAGCATGCGTCACACTCCTTATGTCGCAATAAAAAATAGTTACTCATTATATTGTATCTCAATTTCAGAATATCACTAGGCTAGCTACTATATGATGTTTGTTATATTGAATCGTTCTATTTTTATAATAAAGCGTCTTATCTTAATTCATTATAATAAAATAGAGATATGATCCAAAACACTGCAAACAACAAGAATAGTTAAGTCTGTGATAATAGGTAAGTTCATTTAGCCCAAATGAACAGTCCATTATAAGTACCCAAGCAAACAGTGTCACGACTTTTAACAAAACTGTTGGGTAAATAGTCCATCCCAATAACAAACACAGAATCGTGATAGACCATATTAGTAAATAAGTAACAGGACTTAACTTTATAGTGATAAGTCGTCGATATGTTTATTGACCAGCTACTTTGCTATCCCCTTCTGTACGATCAAGACCGAAAGCAGTATGGAGTGATTTAACAGCTTTTTCTAGATACTGTTCTTGAATAAGAACCGATACTTTAATCTCGCTGGTCGATATCATTTGAATGTTTATGTTGTTTTCAGCTAAGGTTTGGAACATGAGGCTGGCAACACCTGCATGAGAGCGCATACCAACGCCAACCAAAGAGACTTTGACGACTTCGCTATTACCGGTGACCTCTTTGGCGCCAATCTCATCTTTTACTTCATCGTTGAGCACCTTTAGTGCCTTGTCCATATCGCTACGGTTGACGGTAAAGCTAAAGTCAGTAGTACCGTGGGTAGATACATTTTGGACGATCATATCGATTTCGATATTAGCGCGGCCAATTGGGGTCAAGATAGCTGAGGCAATACCAGGGTGATCAGGGACACCGCGCACCACGATTTTTGCTTCATCGCGATTAAAGGCGATACCTGAGATAACTGCTTGTTCCATACTGTCCCCTTCGTCTATTGTAATTAAAGTGCCCACGTTGTTCTTGAAATCATCATCAAAGCTACCATCGTTGTTTTCATCAAAGCTTGATAAAACCCGCAGCGGTACACCATACTTGCCAGCAAACTCTACTGAACGAATTTGCAAGATCTTTGAGCCAAGGCTTGCCATCTCTAGCATCTCTTCAAAGGTGATCTTTTCAAGTTTTTTAGCTTTTGAGGTGACGCGTGGATCGGTAGTATAGACGCCATCAACGTCGGTATAAATCTGACATTCATCCGCGCCTAGTGCTGCGGCAATAGCCACGCCGGTAGTGTCAGAGCCGCCGCGTCCTAAAGTAGTAATATTGTTCTCATTATCAATACCTTGAAAGCCTGCGACAATGACAATATTACCAGCATCCAATTGCTGACGAATATTTTTATCATCAATACTTTCAATGCGGGCTTTATTATGCGCCGCATCGGTTTTGATGGCGACCTGACGACCTGTAAACGAGCGCGCACCAATGCCAAGCTCTTTGATAGCCATCGCTAGTAAGGAGATAGATACCTGTTCACCTGTCGAGACCATTTGATCGTATTCACGAGGATCGGGCTGCGTGCTAATCTGACGCGCTAAATCAATTAGGCGATTGGTTTCACCACTCATAGCAGAGACCACAACAATGATTTGATGACCATTATCGTGCCAACGTTTAACTCGTTTGGCGACGTTTTTTATGCGATCAATACTGCCCATTGAGGTGCCGCCATATTTTTGTACTATTAACGCCATAGGATGGTTACCTGTTTTTGTTGGTGGTCGTCTATCACTTAGTGTTGATTAGAACGGGTAGATAAGAATTATGCCTCAACTTGATCATATCTCTTGATGTTATAGCTAGATATAAGTTTGAGTGGGCACTGTTATATCATATAAATTCGACAAATTTAAGTCGTAACTGCATTTAGATATATGGCGATTGGTTATAAGGGTTATAACCAATCGCACCGTTAACCGAAATATTTGACTAAATTTGAGCAGTTTAAATACTAGTTAGCTAAGCTGCACCGCCAGCCAATTTGGCAGAGCATCGATAACTGTCTTAGTGTTATCTGCCTTAGGCGCGCCGCCCTGAGCGTAATCAGGCTTGCCGCCACCTTTACCGCCAAGCTCGCTTGCTAAATGACGGATAATGTCGCCCGCTTTAATACGCGAGGTGACCGATTTAGCCACGCTTGCCGCTAGCGCTAATTGATCGTCTTTATCACCAATCAGTACAATGACGCTATCAGGCAGTTTCGATTTGACATCATCCATAAGGGGGCGAATGGACTTGCCGTCAATACCGGATAAAGTGCTGATCAGCACAGGTGTACCAGCGATGGTTTGCACCTCATCGAGTAAATTAGTGGCTTGTGCACTGGCTATTTTTTGCTGCAAACGCTCAAGCTCTTTTTCAAGCTTGCGCTGATTATCGCTCATCACTTGCACACGTGTGGCAACCTCCGGACGTTTAACTTTTAGTTGTCCTGCTAAAGTACTTAGCTGCGCATCATTTTGCTGAATATATTTAATAGCGCCCATACCCGTGACAGCCTCAACACGGCGGATACCGGCAGCAATACTAGCCTCACTAGTTATTTTAAATAGCCCAATATCGCCAGTACGCTCAACATGTAGCCCGCCGCACAGCTCAATAGAGAAAGGATGACGTTTGCCATCAACGATATCTTCTGTGCCCATCGTTAACACACGTACCTCATCACCATATTTTTCGCCAAATAGGGCGACTGCGCCTTTATCCATGGCTTCATCGATAGACATATTTTCGATACGTGCTGGGGTGTTGGCTTGGATCTGCTCATTGACTAAACGCTCGATACGGATAATCTGGGCAGGCGTTACTGGTTTATCATAAGCAAAGTCAAAGCGCAGTACATCACTTGATACCAACGAGCCTTTTTGTGAGACGCTATCGCCTAAGACTTCACGTAGGGCGGCATGAAGCAGGTGCGTCGCTGAATGGTTTTTAGCGCTAGCGGCACGTATACTAGAGAGTACCTGTGCCTCTGCAGTTTGATTGGTACTGATGGTGCCCATACTGACGACACCATAATGGATAATCGCTTGACCGGATTTTTTGGTGTTTTGTACCTCAAAAACACCGGAGGCTGTACGAATCTCACCAAGCTCGCCCACTTGTCCGCCGCCCTCAGCATAAAATGGGGTACGGTCGAGGACAATAACTCCCTCGTCACCTTCTGTTAAATTATCAGCCGTCTGACCGTCTTGATATAGCGCAATCAGGCGAACGTCGTTTTCTTCTAATTGCTGATAACCAATGAACTCAGTAGGGTTGTCTACTTGAATCACACTGCTATAATCGACATCAAATTTGCCTGCATCTCGCGCGCGTTCGCGCTGTGCTTGCATGTGTTCGTCAAATTCTTCTTCGTTAATAGCAATACCGCGCTCGCGGGTGATATCAGCAGTCAAATCTAGCGGAAAACCGTAAGTATCATAGAGTTTAAAGGCCGCTGCGCCGGAGAGGATATCACCCTGTTGCAAATCTGCAAGCTCGCTTGACAGCAAGCGTAGTCCTTGCGCGAGCGTCTTGGCAAATTGAGCTTCTTCTTTTTGAATAGCATTTTCAATCATGCTTTGCTTATTCTTAAGCTCAGGGTAAGCGTCGCCCATCTCTGTCGCTAAAGGTGCCATCATTTTATAAAAGAAATCACTCTTTGCGCCAAGCTTATTACCGTGACGCACGGCGCGGCGAATGATACGGCGCAGTACATAACCGCGCCCTTCATTACTAGGCATAACGCCATCAGCAATCAAAAATGCTACGGCACGAATGTGATCAGCAATGACTTTTAGGGAGGCCTGTTGCTGGTTTTCAACCTCTAGAATTTGGGCAGCAGCATCCATTAAATGGACGAATAAATCGATTTCGTAATTACTATGCACGCCTTGCATGATGGCACTCAGGCGCTCAAGTCCCATGCCAGTATCGACACTAGGTGCAGGGAGCGGGGTCATACTGCCATCTTTTTGGCGATTAAACTGCATAAACACGCAGTTCCAAATCTCAATATAACGGTCTCCATCTTCTTCCGGTGTACCCGGTAGACCACCCTCAACTTCAGGCCCATGATCATAAAAGACTTCGGTACAAGGGCCACAAGGTCCAGTATCACCCATCGTCCAAAAGTTATCAGAGGCATAAGGCGCGCCTTTATTATCACCGATACGAATGATACGCTCCGCCGGCAAACCGATCTTTTTATGCCAAATATCAAAGGCCTCGTCATCGGTCTCATAAATGGTGACATAAAGACGGTCTTGATCAAGCGCCAACCACTCATCAGCGGTTAAAAACTCCCAAATATAAGCAATACCTGCTTCTTTAAAATAATCGCCAAAGGAGAAGTTGCCGAGCATCTCAAAAAACGTATGGTGACGAGCCGTGTAGCCGACATTGTCTAAATCGTTGTGTTTGCCGCCGGCGCGCACGCATTTTTGTGAGGTGACCGCGCGCGTATAGTCACGCGTCTCCATACCCAAAAAAGTCTCTTTGAACTGGTTCATACCGGCATTGGTAAATAGCAACGTCGGGTCGTTATGCGGAATCAGACTTGATGAGGCAACAGGGGTATGCTGTTTGCTTATAAAAAAATCAATAAAAGCTTTACGAATATCGGCTGAGCGAAAGGGCTGGCTCACAGCGGCTCCTTAGTGCAGTAGGATTAAAATAATATGTAATTGAAATAATAATAGAAATAAATTAAATAATTTTGCCAGCGATTTTAGCATAAACGCCGAGGTTGTTGATATAGGAGATATAGTTGCAGCCTTGAGTAACTATGTAAAATCAATGAGTATAAGCCATCAATTGGTCAAAATCGCCGCATCAGTTTTATCAAGCTTATCTGCAATAAGGGGATTGGATTCAATGACCTGTACTGGTACATAACGCAATTGCAATTTGATAGGGGAGTCATTAGAAAAGTTATCAGCCATATCTTGTACAATTAAAGCCTCAATCTGGCGTACATCGTAAGAGCTTGGCGTAGTCTCGCCGCGAATAACGGCACGAATGGTTAAACGTTCACCCGTATTGTCAAACTGGGTATTGGTCAGCACATTACCTTTATTGATAAAATGATTGTTAATCGCTGTTTTGACATTGTTCTCAAAGGTTTGTTGATTGGCATTTTTATTTAAGTTAATGGTTAAGTAAGTACCCAACCCCGCCAATAGTAACAAGGTTACTGCATTACGCCGACAAAAAGTATAAAAAGTATGAGTTTTATAATCATCATCGACCAAGCGGCGAAAGCCCAATAACCATAACACCAAAGCATTGGTAAATTGAATGGCAATAATATTGGTGATGGCCAAAAGTAGTGCGCCAAGTCCTAGCTGCATCTCGCCATTAGCAAATAGTATTCCGCTAGCAGCTAGCGGTGGCACCAAAGCGGTTGCGACCGCGACGCCAACGACAGCAACAGACAAGTGCGGTGATACCATCGCATAAGCACCAGCAGTACCGCCTGCTAGAGCAATCATCAAATCCATAGAGGTGGGCTGAGTACGTGATAGTATCTCGGCGGTCAGTGGCTGCTCGTTATGCAGCCAGCCTACTATAAAGCCTACCAATACCACTAAAGACACGCCAGCTGTCACGGTAAACAACGATTTACGCAGTAAAGGCATACGGTGGTCAATGATAGCTAGTGCTATACCAGTGATAGGCCCAAGCATCATAGCTACTAGCATCGCACCGATAACTACAGCCGCTGAATTGGCTACCAATCCGTAGCTGGCGATGATAGCGGACAGCACATTCATAATGAAGTACATTTTGCTTGGCAAAGCATTGGCTTCAATTTTGACCCGTACCTCGGGGTAATCTACTTTTTGATTGCTAAATTGCTCAGCAATAAACTGTTTATAAGACTCAAGTTTGGATTCCTTTTCTTTTTCAACAGCTTCTTGTTTCTCCTCTTCGGTTGGGTAGGCTTCTGAATCAAGCTCCTTTTGACTGGCTGGATTTTTATTATCAAGGCTATTTTCAGCAGCGCCACTTTTATCAATACTGTCCTCACTAATACTATCTTCATTAATAGGCTCCGCACTGATCGCAGCCTCACTATTGTTGTCGTTAGAGTTCTGTTCATCAGCAGTATTTTTTACTGCTTTAGCTCCAGCTTGTCTTTGAGTCTCTACAGCTTCATCAAATTTTTCCTCAATTTCTGGGGTCTCTACAGTAGCAATAACTACATCGGGACTGGGTGAGGTCATAGTTATTTGTGACTCGGGCGCTTTGGCATCTTCGGTTACTACTTCGCTATCCTGTTCCGCTTGTGTTTCTCCTATGTCCTCATGCTGAGCATCTGAGTTATCAATATGGTCAATCAAAGGTTGGCGTGCCAATTGCGCGTCATTATCTACACTAGTTTTTAATACTTCATCCCTATGACCGTCTATATCGGTAGCGTGATCGTCATCTAGTAAGGATTCGGCAGTAGATAAAAATGGAGAGGAATTGTGGCTGGATAGAGTCATGGCAACAGCACTTTCGTAGAGAACAAAGAGAATAATTATTGTAATAGAAGAGTGACAAAAGTGTAGCTTTTTTTATGACTGAATAATGTTACTGGAGGTATGGAGAGATTAAGATTTAAATGCAGAAGATATTAAAAGTAAGGGTAGTAGACTTTATAAAGAGGAAAAGGTAGGAGATAGTATCAACGATTGAAAATAAATATAGAATTGATGGGTTGCTAAGTTATTTACTGTTTGCTAGTAGCTAGTTAACAGTAGCTAGGAATCTAAAAATTACTAACAGATAAGTCCCTAATAATAACATGGTTTTATAGACAAGTGGTAGAGTATTAATAGCTTGCAAGTCAAGGCCAATAGCTTACTTTCTATGTGGATTTAGTGTATAACTATAGGTATACCCACATAAATTATAAGGTTTAAACTATGAACTGGCCTCTATTTTCGATGATTTATTCTATGGCAGCGACCGTTATCGTTGGTTTGCTTATTATTACTGCTTTAGTCACAGGATTTAATGAAATACCTCATATTCAAATTGCAGTAGTTGTTGGACTTTTGGTCTCTATTCCAGCGGGGTTATTCTTTACTAAAAAAATTGCTAACATTACTGGTGACGAAGAAGAAAACGGCCACCGAGTATAATACGTTTATAGCAATCAGCACTTGTGATAATTGAAAAATTGTTAATCTCTAAAGCAGTCTGCTAGAGGCTGCTTTTTTAATGGATGTTAAGATAAATAACCTTTGAGCCATAAAAAAGACCTTTTTATAAAGGTCTTTTAATTTTATTTATAATAATAGTGCTATAAGACAAGCTTATTTTTGAGGAGCACTTGACTATCTTAGTTCAACTTTAGCACCGTTTTCAATATTAGCATAGACCTCAAGCACGTCCCAGTTAGTCAGACGAACACAGCCTGCTGATGCTTGGCGGCTAATGCCTTCAGGTTTGGGCGAGCCGTGAATACCATAAGAAGGTTTTGATAACCCCATCCACACCACGCCCACTGGATTATTCGGTCCTGGTGGTAACATGTGTACTTTCTTGTCGCTGCCTTCACCAACGGTGGCCTTATACCAAGGCATTTTGACTCTATTGATGATTTTAAAAGTACCCTGCGGCGAAGGCGTGGCATCACTACCGATCGTGGTAGGATAAGTGGCTACGAGTTTATCACCGTTATAAGCATAAAGGGTCTTACTTGCCTTGTCAGCCACGACGCGGTTAATGCGCTCATTGAGCGGCGTACGCGTATTTAAGACCGTAATCGTCTCCCCAGCTTCGTACTTTTTGTTTTTATTTAGCTTATCGAGGTAGCGTACATCCATATGGAAACGCTCAGCGAGCATCTCTTTGATGTCTTGATAATATAGGCCTTTCATTTTTGACTTGGCCTCTGAACCTGAAGGCGTCGTTGCAAAATTGGTATTAATATCCTCATCAGTCAAGGTATAAGTGACCAGTACTGGTTTATTGGCAGGAATATTTTTGGTTAAGGCATTCCAAGTTTTTTGGTCAAGCTTACCATTAGCTGGCAGACCTTTCATCGTTTGGAAGTTGGTTAACGCTTTTTTACTATTCATACCCCAGCCGCCATCAACAGGGCCCGGCGATGCGTGGTTCCAATCGAGCAAAGCTTGCATCTTGATAGTCATTGCTGAATTGACATTCATATTTGGTGACCACGTAGCATTGTTTACTTGCTGCGCGTAACTTGACAAATCAAGAGTAGTATAAGTTTTGCCGTCTTTATCCACGATACTTTTGATTGATGAGTCATCGTTAATGTCTTGGCGCTGTACGTTAATAGGTGCTTCAAATGTCAATGAATCTGCAGCACTATCAGACAAGGCGCCGCTAGGATTAACGACCGCTTGGCCTTCGCTGATGTCATCAGTGCGCTCAGCATATTCATCTTTACGTGTCAGCTCCTCAGCACTCATGTTGTCGACGATCACCGCCTCAGAAGCTGATCTTTGCTCACGCTTGTTGTCAATCAATTGACCCATACGATCCGTAGATTGAGGTTTGATCTTGGGCATCGTAACAGGTTCGTTAGTATTAAAAGGGTTATTATCATCTAAGGTAGGCGTATCAATTGACCTATCCGTATCGATTGAGGTACTACGACTTTCCTGCACATCAAGGCTCGCTAGCATAGCCATACTAGGTAGTTTTTTAGTTGTGCGTACTGGTAGAGCACGTGTGTTATTATTGGTCGTAGCAGCGTCTTTATAAGCAGTGCTAGTATCATTAGACGCAGCGAAGACGCTGATATTTAGGCTAGCGCCGAGGACAGCGATAGACATAGCAGTCATAAGTGGTCTTATTTTGAACTTTGTTTTCATCATATCTAATCACATCTGATAATTATAATGGGGCTATTATGCGCATAATTTGGATGCTACGCAAACTTTTGACACATCTTTTTGTAGTACTGAAATACTAAGCGTCAGATGCTGACGTATTGACTACAAACAAGTGAGACTTGGCTAATAGTATCACTACTATCATTGCGTGAATTATTCGTATAGCAAGGCTATAGTAAGGTACTAACGCATATAAAGTTCACAATAATAAGCAACCATTAATTGGTGATAGCCATTGGCGCTCTATAACGTTTGCGTCTATAATGCTAAGCAGTTTTTCATTCAAGTCACAAGTTTTTAATCAAAGGTGCGATATGTCAGAAGACCAAGTAATGAGCGCAGAAGATTTTCAAAATCAACAG
Source organism: uncultured Psychrobacter sp. (assembly GCA_947501045.1). Classification (GTDB taxonomy): domain Bacteria; phylum Pseudomonadota; class Gammaproteobacteria; order Pseudomonadales; family Moraxellaceae; genus Psychrobacter. The sequence goes on along the minus strand of CANMUI010000011.1, from coordinate 50,426 downwards.
CTTGACCACAACGAGTACTTTGATGAAGACGATTTTGAAAATTCGGAATTAGATTCACAGGATAGTGAGTTTGCCGCTTTGCACAGTGAGCTTGTAGAAGCACATGAACAGTTATTTAGTATTCGCGATTTTATTCGTTTTGCTGTGACGCAGTTGCGTAACTACGATGTGGTTGTCGCACAAGGTACGACTGATGAGTTTGCTGAGGCATCTGCTATCGTTTTGCATTCTTTATCTTTAGATTGGGCGGCAAACGAGCAGATACTTGATTGCCGTCTGACTAATTCAGAGAAGCAAATGGTACTAAGCTTACTAGAAGCACGTATCACAGATCGTAAGCCTTTGAGCTACCTGATTAATCTAGCTTATTTTTGTGATTTGCCGTTTTATGTTGATGAGCGCGTCCTAATTCCGCGCTCGCCAGTTGCTGAATTGATCCGCCAACAGTTTTATCCTTATTTTGAGGTCAATGAGCTTGCTAAACCGCTTGGGACTGTAATGAATGCGGCTATGGCAAATGAGCAGCCAGCCGTATTTTATGACCATGGTCTTGAGGTAAAGCAGCTGTCGCAGCCCGAGCGCATTTTAGATTTGTGTACCGGTTCGGGCTGTATTGCTATTGCTCTTGCTACGCGCTTTGTCGATGCGCTAGTTGATGCCGCTGATATTGATAAAGGCGCGCTGGAAGTTGCTATGGTCAACGTCGATCATCATGATCTAAGTCATCAAGTCAATGTGATTGAGTCCGATTTATTTGCAAAAATACCAGCGGATCATCAATACGAGCTGATCGTTACCAATCCGCCCTATGTCGATGCGGCGATTATGGCCGACTTGCCGCCTGAATTCTTGTATGAGCCTGAGCAAGCACTCGCAGCTGGTCAAGATGGACTAGATTTGGTACATCGCATCTTATTTGAAGCACCGGATTATCTTAGTCCTGAAGGTTTACTAGTTTGCGAAGTGGGCGATAGTGAATGGGCGCTCAACCAAGCTTATCCTGATATACAATTTGATTGGTTAAGATTTGCCCATGGTGGTCATGGGGTTTTTGCTATTACTTATGATGAGCTCATGGAGCATCGAGCGCTGTTTGCTCGTTATGTAGAACTACTAGATGATGGTCAGTAGAGATAAGGCGTAGTGATAAACAGTAGCGATAAATAAACCTCCAATAACAGATTTAAACTATTCAAGGGAAGATATGGCAGGCAACAGTATAGGAAAGCTTTTTTGCGTGACTACGTGCGGTGAGTCGCATGGCGCTGGTCTGATGGCAATCGTCGATGGCGTACCGCCAGGGTTAGAATTATCTGAAGCTGATTTGCAAGTTGACTTAGACCGCCGTAAGCCCGGTACTTCTAAATATGCCACTCAGCGCCGTGAGTCTGATGAGGTTGAGATTATATCTGGAGTATTTGAAGGTCGAACCACAGGAACGTCCATCGGCCTCTTGATTCGCAATACCAATCAAAAATCCAAAGACTATAGCGATATCAAGGATACTTTTCGCCCAGGGCACGCTGACTATACTTATAGTATGAAATATGGTTTTCGCGACTATCGCGGCGGCGGACGTTCCTCAGCTCGCGAAACTGCTATGCGCGTGGCAGCTGGCGCAATCGCTAAGAAGTACTTGCAAGATCGATTGGGCGTACAAATTCATGGCCATGTCACTCAAATCGGTAATGAATATAGCGAAGTATTAGATCCAAGCCAGATCGACTGGGACTTTGTTAATAGCAATCCGTTTTTTAGTGCTGATTCTGAGGCAGTAGAGCGCTTTGAGGCTTTGATCGATCGTCTGCGCCGCGAAGGCACCAGCTGCGGCGCGCGTCTTGAGATTATTGCAAGCGGTGTCCCTGTAGGGCTTGGTGAGCCAGTATTTGATCGCTTAGATGCTGAAATTGCTCATGCAATGATGAGCATCAACGCGGTCAAAGGCGTTGAGATTGGCGATGGTATGGCAGTTGCCGGACAGTTTGGGCACAAGTCTCGGGATGAGCTGACCCCTGATGGTTTTACGGCCAATCATGCTGGTGGTATTTTGGGCGGTATCTCCTCAGGGCAAGACATTCGCGTCGGTATCGCTCTCAAACCAACCTCTAGTATTACTACCGCTGGCAAGAGTATTAACACCCAAGGTGAGCCCATTGATATGCTAACTAAAGGTCGTCACGACCCCTGTGTTGGTGTGCGTGCAACGCCTATCGCTGAGGCGATGCTAGCCATTGTGCTACTTGATCATTACTTGCGCCACCGTGGTCAAAACGGGGACGTTGAGCCGCCAGTTGAGTCCATTACTTAACAGCTTATCGCTATAACAAAATAATGTGCCCTTTGTATTTATGTCTGGTTTGCATAAAAAATACAAAGGGCTTTTTTGTGGCTAGTTATAAATCAGCTCTAAGCGGCAATCTTATAGTAATCGATAGCCACACATTGTTGATGTCTGAATACTAATAACAATTGCTGGTTTGGAATAGCTAACCAATGCGCAAAGCTGATGCTGTTAACGCCTGAGTCTGCTAAGAGTTGAGTACAATCGTGGCGACTATGTCCTAGTAACTGTTTAGCAAAGCTGTCGATAAGTTTATTTTCAGTAAAAGTGCTTTTCATAAAGCTATATCCTTTGCTCTAATGATTGCTGTTTTGATAATGACTCTAAACGAAATTATTTTTCAAGCAAAACTATTGTAAAACAAAGCGATATAAAACATGTGTAAGAGCAATGGAAATTTAATGAATTTTCGTCAAAGGCAGGGTGAGGCTTACTTGTACGCCAGTGAGCTGCTGATCGTTAGTAACGGCTGTAATGTTCTTTAAGCTCACGCTGCCACCGTGATGCTCTATGACTTGTTTGACTAAGGTTAAACCCAGCCCCGTGCCCTTTTTTGGCGTAATGTTAGGCCTATAATGCTGATGAGATAAGCTAAAATAGCGATCAAAAACTTTAGTAATGGCGTAATCAGGTAATAATTTACCATCGTTAAAGGTACTAACCGTCACGCTTTGTTCAGTACTATGAATATAAATAACGATTGCATTTTCAGCAAAATAAATAGCATTATCCAGTATATTTTGCAGCGCCTGTACTAACCAAAACTTATCAGCGTAAACGCAGAGCTGTTCAATGACAGCGCTAGATACGTCTGCTAGTGGCTGCTCATCGATATAAAATTCAATAGGTGGCAGATGCTGCTGCTGTAATTTAGAGTTGTTATCTTGCGCTAAGCTTTTTAGCATAGGTAATAGACTGATTACCTGACAGTTTAATTTAAAAGTAGGCTGCTCAACTTTAGCTAGTAGTAGTAATCGATCGATGAGCTGTTGTATTTTAATGCTTTGCTCGCCAATGGTTTGAATAAGCATACGCCGATCCTCTTCATCGAGGCTATCATTGTCGAAACCATCATTATCAAGTCCATTATGATGCTTGTCATCTTCTAACAGCTCACTGCTAGCACGAATCGCGGTTAACGGACTTTTAAGCTCATGAGTCAAGGTGTGCACGTAATCACTGACATATGCTTTATTTTCCAAGCGGTGCTTCATAGTTTCGATCGTGTCAGTTAAGCTATTTAATTCATGACCTAAGTAGAAGTAAGGTTTTTTAGTATCTTCTGCTAGCGCTTTAGTATATTGAGTGACGAGGCTAATACTTTGTTTGAGCCACCATGCTACAAGGCCAGCTAATATAAGAGCAGCAAGAGTCATGAGCAGAGCTGTGATCAGCATTCGATTGCGCGTATCATTTAGGTAGGGTAGGACGCTAGCGACTGGTTTACCGACACTGACAACACCTATAAGGGTACCCGTTTCATCGTTTATAGGCTGAGCGACATACATAATAGGGTTGCTACTTAGAGAGTCACTACTTATAGAATTGCTATGCTGGTTATCGCTGTTTACAGTGCTACGCGCGCCATACTGTCCTTTCAAGGTCAAGTAAACATCGTTCCAGCTGCTATAATCTTTACCTTCAGCATTGTTAGAAGTAGGGAGTGAATCGTAAACAACGATACCAAGTCGGTCTGTCACGTATACTCGAAAGCTACTGTAAGTTTTTATGCGATATTGAGGCTCTATGCTATTGCTTTTTGATGAAGGGTTAGTCAGTGCAGGCATACCAATAAACGCGCTGTCAAGCTGGCGCTGATAAGTTTCTTCATACAATTGTCCTGACTGTAATGGCAGCTGTAGACTCACTGCCAGTAGCTTGCTAGTATCTAATAAGGTGTCTTCAATAACCTGCTGTACGGTCGGTTTGACATAACCAAATAGCTGTGTAAATGCCGCCAGACCACAGACAATGAGTACCAAAGCCACAGCCAGCCAGATTCTAAAAAAGATACTTAGATTAAGCGTACGTTTAGGCGCATTATTTTGCAGGTCAGCGACACCGATGGGATGCAATTTAGCATACCAGTTTTTTTGGCCATATTTGTCGCTACTACTAGCTTTTTTAGTAGGGTTAATAGCCAAGTTGTGAGGATGACTATCAGAGCTATTATTGGAGTTAGAAGATGTCATTTATCATTCTAAATAGAGCGAGTTTGAATGAATAGCGCTCAAAATTTAAGTTGAGCACTAAGCCGGACATAGCGCATATCCAAGACCGCGATGCGTATGAATCACGTCAATACTAGAATCGACTGTCGCTAGATGCTTGCGAATGGATTTGACATGGCTGTCTATTGTGCGTGCCAAGCGGTGATCGGGATAGTCGCTGACGGCATTTAGTAGTTGTTCGCGGCTAAAGACTTGATTGGGCGCTTTTAATAAAGCAAGCAGAATTTTACGTTCGGTATTACTCAAATCAAGCTTTTGATCTTGCCAGCTTAATGAATAATTTAGTGGTTGGTAGTGCCAGCTGCCTGATTGACATTCAAAAGTTAGAACCTGAGCTGATACTGTCTCATCAAAGCTTTTTGCTGAATCATGATGATTAGACTGCTCATGAAACAGCTGTTCGCGCCGCCATATTGCTTTTAAACGAGCGACTAGCTCGCGAGGACTAAAAGGCTTGGCGCAGTAGTCATCGCCGCCCATCTCAAGTCCTAAAATACGATCTACCTCCTCACTACGGGCAGTCAAAAACACGATAGGGATATCTTTTAGCGATCCAATATCAGTGCTATGCCGAATTTGTTGACACAAGCTCAAACCATCACCGTCCGGCAATCCCACATCTAAAATGATAGCGGAAAGGTTTAATGGTTGGTCATTTTTATTACTACGCAGCATAGGGAGTACACTATTGGCGTTGTCCAGCCAAGTCATGTGCCAACCTTCGCGCTTAGCTGTCATTTTGAGCGACATAGCAATCGCAGGATCATCTTCTACTAATAAAATATGAGTCATAGGTTTTATATTATCTTTCAAAATAGCATGGAATAATTTTTATAGAATTATCCTAGCATGAAAGTCTGGTTAAGTTGTGCTATCTGTCATCAAAGGTTGTGAAAAATTAATGAATAATCGCTATGTAGTTCTAGATATAAGATTTTAGGCAGCTATAGTATACTAAGCGCCACAATTTTAAGATAACGATCAAAAAATATAAGGAAAATAACATGAGTCAATATCTAGACGCCGTCATTGTTGAGCACAACCCAGAACAAAAACAGATCGATCGCGCTGTGATATGGTTGCATGGTCTAGGCGCTAGCGGTCATGATTTTGAACCAGTAGTACCGCAGCTTGGTTTGAGTGATAGTATGGGTGTACGTTTTATTTTTCCCCACGCCCCAAACCGTCCCGTGACTATCAATGGCGGCATGGTTATGCCAGCGTGGTATGATATTTTGGAGATGAGTCTTGAGCGTAAAGTAGATACTGCGCAGATTGAGCAATCCTCCCAGCAAATTCGTGATCTGATCACTCGTGAGATAGAGCGCGGCGTGAAACCTGAACATATAGTCATAGCTGGATTCTCACAAGGCGGAGCAGTGGCTTATCATGTTGCTCTAGGCTACGAGCAACGTTTAGCAGGTCTAATGGCGTTATCCACTTATTTTGCAACCAATGACGATATTCATTACCACAGCGCTAATAAGGATATACCGGTATTAATTGAGCATGGTACTCATGATCCTGTCGTTCCAGTAGTTTTGGGTGAGCAAGCTCAGCAGTTTTTAAAAAATAAAGGCTACAACGTTGAATACCATAGCTATCCGATGGCGCATCAAGTTTGTATGCCGCAGATCAAAAATATTGGTCAGTGGTTGAACAAAGTACTAAAATAGTTATGGGCGATCGGGTAGAACTGAGAAGTAATACTTGAAAAGCTGGCAGGTAGCCCTATATAGTAATGAGCATTAAATAATAAGTATAATTTTCTAAACTATCTGTGTTTGCTATAATGTAATACGGTTGTAGTTGCTTAAATAGTTTGCTTGTTGTATAATACGCAGTCTTATTGGGGATGTTCTGGCTTCGACGCTGGTGATGAAACTCAATGATGCATGTCGAGAGTGTATGTCCTCTCGTAAATCAAACATATATTGTTATAGTCGCAAACGACGAAACTTACGCTCTAGCAGCTTAAACCCTGCTTACTTAGTTGCTGATTGCCTATAGTTGGTTAACTAAGTCGAAGCGTACGCATATAGGTTCGCCATAAGGGATTGTCTCAATCGCTTGGGTTCAAAAGTAGAGAATCGTCCAATCCATCCTGCCTGTCGGATCGGTGCGGACTAAAACTAAAGACAGAATCTAAACATGTAGAGTCATGAGCGTAATGCTGGCGGACGCGGGTTCAACTCCCGCCATCTCCACCAAATACTAAAAATCCGATCACGTAATGTGGTCGGATTTTTTTATGGGTGTTTTATTTTTTTAAGCCACTTTCTATAGTTGCTCTAAAGTTATTTTAAGACATTTTGTGATAATCATCGATTAAACCATAGATTATCTTCAAGCCTACCACTGGCATTAGGCATAGCTATGTTGCGAGCTACTTTAACATAGATGTCATGTGCAGCGCTTGAAAAAGCTTGCCATTCAGCCCAGCGCTTTAGAACATAAACGGTCTTCGGTACATGCTCATCATAGCTATCTGTGGTCGACTGCAGAGTTTTCATCCACCACGCTTTTTGCTCATCAGTAAGCTGATATTCACCAGCCTTTTCTTTATCAACAAGCCATTTTTCAAGTAGGCTAACAGTCTTTTCTACGCTAGGACTGCCTTGCACAATAATAGTCGCCACTAGCGCTCGAAACCAATAAGCTAGGGCATCGCGCTGTGCTGCTTCACCAAGGTGCGGCAGCACACATAGCACCCCATGTAGACTGGTTAATCCATGCACTATAAAAAACTCATTATCGCTACTGTACAAAGCCGTTGCAGCGATAACAGTCAATGTTTCTATTGATGACATTAAATCGCTGCCAATAGCAGGTAGTTTTAGCACCACATTGTCATTGAGAAATTGCGCCATCGGATGCTCAGGATTATTAAAAGTAATAAGACGCTGCTGAAAACCGCCTTTATTAAGATCGGTATAGTCCTCTGTTTTGCTTAACAAATGGGCTTTTTTGGCCAGCTCTGCTATGCCGTTGTTGGTAAAAATCTGCTTGAATGCTTCAATAATGCTTGGTGCATCAAAAGACCATAGCTGATATTTGCTATGATTTGGACCAGTAGCTAGAGGCTGAAACGCAGTCGCCATATAGGCTAAGCCCTCGCTTGCCATATCTTCAGAGTCGACATCAACGGCCCAGCCAGTATGAATCACAGGATGAAATGCGGCTCCTGCCATCCCTTCTGATAGAGCAGGGTAGTAGCGCTTAAGGCAGGCGCTCAAACCCATATCAGCTATTTTTTTATCGAAAAAATCACGATACAAGCCAAAAGCAATCCGAATAGATTGCAGATTATTTAGCCAATTAGCATCTGTTATCTTTGTATAATCTATCAAGATGCTACGTGGCGCTGCTAACATTTTTTGCGGTTCTGCAGGGCTAAGAGAGTGATTGCTGGTATAAACCTCTTGCCACCACTGTATTTTCTCGTCATCTGCGCCAGCGGCATCTAACACGATCCAGTTATGGGTAAGGTGATTGGATAGATAGTCGTCATATTCAATGTGCCACTCTCTGCCACGCTTGAGCCAATCATGCAAATGTTTGGAATAGTTGGGAGCTGAGTAAAATGTCATATCAATTCTCCAAGGTTGCAAGAGATTATTCTGGCCGTACTGTATTTTTCGTTAAGCCAATAGCACTATTCTACAACCATCTAAGAAACGTAACTTATTATAAAATATAACATTTTAAACGCTGCATAACATAAAAAAAGCCAGTAACTTAAAGTCACTGGCTTTTGTAGATGTAAACTAGATCGACTGAAAATTATTCTTCAGTAGTCTCTTCGTTATCATCAGTTGCTTCTTCGGTATCTTGATCTTCGTCATCACCATCTTCTGACAAAATAGTCACCTGAATAGTGGCAGTAACGTCATGATGAAGCTGAATATCAACACTGTATTCACCGATCTGGCGAAGAGTGCCTTCTGGAAGTTTAACTTCAGAGCGGTCAACTTCTAAACCAGAATTGGTTAAGGCTTCAGCGATATCACGAGTACCGATAGAGCCAAATAGTTTACCTTCGTCACCAGATTTAGCGCGCATGATGACATTAACATCAGTTAACGCATCAGCACGCTCTTGAGCTGTAGCGACTTCTTTTGCTTCTTCAGCTTCAAGCTCAGCACGGCGAGCTTCAAACTTTTCAATATTAGCTTTGGTCGCAGGTAATGCTTTACCTTGCGGGATAAGAAAGTTACGTCCGTAACCTGGTTTTACATCGACAGTTTCACCGAGTTTACCGAGGTTGACGATACGCTGTAACAAAATAATTTGCATGAGTCACTCCTAGTTAACGGTTAACCCTGATGGTTGTCGGTATACGGAAGTAGCGAAAGATAACGAGCCTGCTTGATAGCAGTAGCTAGCTGACGCTGATATTTAGTAGAAGTACCGGTAATGCGGCTTGGTACGATTTTACCATTATCACTGATATACTGTTTTAGCAATTCAACATCTTTATAATCGATGTGAGTGATGCCTTCAGCAGTGAAACGGCAGAATTTGCGACGGCGATAGAAACGTGCCATGAGTATTCTCCTTTAATTAGTCTTCACTGTTGTCGTTGTCGTCATTATCGTTTTCACGACTGTCTGGACGACGAGTAGTTGCTTTGCGTGCGCGTTTTTCATCGGCATTCTTGGCTAACTGCGACTCTTCAGTGACAGCTTCGTCACGGCGCATAACTAGACTACGAATGATCGCGTCGTTATAACGGAATAATTCTTCTAGCTCAGCTAAAGTTTCACCGTCAGTTTCAATATTGAAAAGAACGTAATGAGCTTTGTGAATCTTATTGATTGGATAAGCCAATTGACGACGGCCCCAATCTTCTAAACGATGGATAACACCGCCATTGTCTTGAACTAACTTGATATAGCGTTCAACCATGCCAACCACTTGGTCGCTTTGGTCTGGGTGTACAATTAACACCACTTCGTAATGTCGCATTTGGACTCCTTACGGATTAGTAGCTATTAACCCTATGTCAATAGCAAGGAGATTTATAAGGTAAGCCTATCCTTTTGATAAATGATAAAACTATCATCAAGGGGCTTAGGATATAAAGCGCCGTATTATAACAGTTACTAGCTATGAACACAAAGACTTATAAACAAGTATTTATGAAGAAATCAAAGACAGTTTTTTATTGCTAGCAATAAAAAAGTAGCGCCTAAGCGCTACTTTTAGAGTAAGTTTGTAAGGATTTATCTATCAAGTAATTCTATACTGCGTTGTAGTCAGCTTAGCCAACTATTTAATTTTTGCTGGTTTAATCAGCTGTTTACTATCGGCTTTTACTACTAAGGTTTTAGCTAACTTATCATGCCAGCCGATATTCTCAGGACTTTTGGAGGCCATATAATAGTGAGCCGCAACCACTATAAAACCCAAAAAGCTAGTAAAAGAGAACAGTAAATTATAAACAATAAATAGTAGTAAGGTACGCATGCCGATAAGCTTGGTAAATGAGGGCAAACGATGCGTAGTTTGATCTACCACTCGAATACCAATGATTAGTTTACCAAGTGATTGTCCGCGCAAAGTAATAAAGGCCAATTGTAATATAAATAAGCCAAATATCATCACCTGCGACATCATTAGCGTGCTGTCAGGAAGGCTTTCCATCAAACTCATCGAATATTGATAGGCAGCGTCCATATTTTGAATATTTTGAAACTGACTATAATCGATGTCCATATTGGTCAGCGCTAATACCAAAGGGAAAATAGCCAGTAGATACAATAAACCATTGAGCACTGTTGCTAATATCCGCGACATAATAGGCGCCAGTACCACATCGCCAAGTACTTTGTCTGTACTAGCAACTGATTTGGTGCTACGTGACTTGTTTAAAGATAAATCATTAGATGGAGTATGCTGACGATTGCCCGTCATACCACCACTTTTGCTAGTGTTGACCTTTTTGCGCTCAGGTTTACCGTACAACCTGTCAATAGAGATATTCTTATTATCTTTTTTACTAGAACCAGTATCTTCTGGAAAAATAGTAACATTATTGATAATTGAATCATTAACGACTGCATCGGTAGCTGTCACGGTTGGGCTGGGACGATACGCATATTGGTTACCTGTCAAATCCCCAACACGATGCCACTTTTCTAAACCCTCATGCCACATCAAATCATCTAACACTACCTCACCGGAGGTAAGCATAATATTGAGCTGATCCAGATTATAGGGACCAGCCTGTACATTGTTTCGAGCGAGGAAAATCTGCATAGTTGCCTGCATAGTTAGTCATATCTTAAATCATTATATTAGGGACTATCTGACTTTTTTAAACACATATTGTCATTTAAGCTTTTATAAAAACAACAGACAGCTTTTAATAACCAGATAGACCCTAATAATTACGTCTTTAATGATTATACCAATTATAGCGGTGACTTACTGTAGCAGCTTATTCTACTTCTTCATCAGCTAAGAAGAACCAAGTATCGAGTACCGAATCAGGGTTCAGTGATACTGAGCTGATACCTTGCTCCATAAGCCAATAAGCTAAATCGGGATGATCAGATGGTCCTTGACCACAGATACCGATATATTTATTCGCTTTGCGACAAGCATCAATCGCCATAGACAATAGCTTCTTAACAGCAGGGTCACGCTCATCAAACAGATGCGAGATAATCCCCGAATCACGGTCAAGACCAAGAGTTAGCTGAGTTAAATCGTTGGAACCAATAGAGAAACCATCAAAGTGCTCTAAGAACTCTTCTGCTAGTAAGGCGTTGGTTGGTAGCTCACACATCATAATGACGCGTAGACCATTTTCACCGCGTTTTAGACCGTTTTTCTCAAGCAGTTCAATCACTTGCGCTGCTTCATCGACAGTACGCACAAATGGAATCATAATCTCAACGTTAGTCAGACCCATCTCATCACGGACCCGTTTAAGGGCTTTACATTCAAGCTCAAAACAATCGCGGAAATTATCAGAGACGTAGCGACTAGCACCGCGGAAGCCTAGCATTGGGTTCTCTTCTGAGGGCTCGTACAGCTTACCGCCAAGCAGGTTGGCGTACTCATTAGATTTAAAATCTGACATACGTACGATAACGGGCTGATCCATAAAGGCAACGGCCAGCGTTGAGATGCCCTCAACCAGTTTATCGACATAAAAATCAACAGGAGAGGCATAACCGGCAATACGCTCGTTAATCGCTTGCGCAACTTCGCGTGGTAGGCTATTCATGTTGAGTAGCGCTTTGGGATGCACGCCAATCATACGGTTAATAATGAATTCAAGACGCGCAAGACCAATACCTTCGTTTGGCATTTGCGTGAATGAGAAAGCGCGATCAGGGTTACCCACGTTCATCATCACTTTAAAAGCCAGCTCTGGCATGGATTCAATAGAGTTGGTCTGCACATCAAAATCAAGCAGTCCCTCGTAGATAAAGCCTGTATCACCTTCAGCACAAGACGCAGTCACCTCTTGACCATCAACCAATAGCTCGGTGGCATTACCACAACCAACGATAGCTGGCACGCCAAGCTCACGCGCGATAATAGCCGCGTGACAGGTACGACCACCGCGATTAGTAATAATAGCAGAGGCACGTTTCATAACTGGTTCCCAATCCGGATCAGTCATATCTGACACCAGTATGTCACCGTCCTCAACTTTATCCATCTCATTCAAGTTATCAACGATACGCACCTTGCCAGCGCCAACGCGTTGACCGATTGAACGACCTTCACATAGCACTTTAGCATCACCAGTATTGATGACATAGCGCTCCATGACGTTGCTGTCTTGACGGCTCTTGACGGTTTCAGGACGAGCTTGCACGATAAAGATCTCTCCAGTATCGCCATCTTTTGCCCACTCAATATCCATGGCTTGACCGTAATGCTTCTCAATAGTCATGGCTTGTTTGGCAAGCTCAGTTAATTCGTCCGTTGATAAAGAGAACTGCATACGTTCTTCTTTTTCGACATCGACCGTTTTGACAGATTTAGTAGTGCTACCTTCATCACCATAAACCATTTTTTGGTGCTTGCTACCTAAGTTACGGCGGATAACTGAGGGCTTACCATCAGCCAGTAGACGTTTTGATAGGTAAAACTCATCAGGGTTTACCGCGCCTTGTACGACCATCTCACCCAAACCGTAGCTTGAGGTGATAAATACCACTTGATCAAAACCGCTTTCAGTATCAAGGGTAAACATAACGCCGGCGGCACCCGTCTCTGAGCGTACCATACGCTGAATACCAGCAGATAAAGCCACGCCTTCGTGCTCAAAACCTTTATGCACGCGATAGGAGATAGCGCGGTCATTGTATAATGAGGCAAACACTTCTTTGATAGCGATAAGCACATTATCAATACCGCGAATGTTCAGATAAGTCTCTTGCTGACCTGCAAAGGAAGCATCCGGTAAATCCTCAGCCGTGGCAGAAGAGCGTACAGCAACTGCGATATCTTCGCCGCCGCTCATCTCTTCAAAAGCTTGACGCACCTCTTTTTCAAGATCTTCTGGTAGTTTTTGTTCGATAATCCAGTTACGAATTTTTTTACCAGTAGTCGCAAGTTTGCTAACATCGTTGACGTCTAAAGCTTTAAGTTCACTGTTGATTTTGTCAAGTAGACCAGTTTCTGTTAAGAAACGATTAAAAGCATTGGAGGTAGTAGCAAAACCACCTGGAACACTCACACCCAAACTAGACAAATGACTGATCATCTCGCCAAGCGAAGAATTCTTACCGCCGACTATATCAACATCATTTTTTCCTAACTGATCAAGATTGATTACAAGTGCTGTAGATTGAGCTGCCATGATAACTCCAGAAAATAAGGTTATTTAGTAAAGATTATAACGCCAAATTATACCGCTATATTTAGATAATTTCGAGTAGTTAAATTGAAAAACCAAGTAAAAAAGCAAAAAACATAGCGTTTAGCAATAATTCGCCAACAATTAGTTGGGGCATTATCTCATTTATCCGAATATAAAACAGCTAGTATTCGCACATAAAATGAGCAAATGACGATAAACAGTGCTATAAATTGTAACTATGTGAGCAATATATACTAATTTTTAGGACGAAAAATTGTTTGGAGAAGCAGAGCAAAAAGCCAGTATTGCAGTTTAGTAGTTGTGCTAACATTGATTTCTATTGAGGACTTATTATGAGTATAATGGACAACATAAATATCGACCCCCTGACCAGTAGCTAACTAAACAATGTTTACACCAAGTAAGGTTTATACCGAGGTTTTTAAGTTATGTACTCAAACAATCCATCCGAGCAAGATAAACCTATTATTCAAAATCGCCATGCCTTAAGTTTAGACAACTCGCAGACTATAAGAAGTGCTTTTTTTGTCTCTGATGGTACAGCTATTACCGCTGAAACTTTAGGCCGCTCTATATTAAGCCAGTTCGCCTCAGTACCTTTTGAGACCCGAGTCCTACCATACGTCGATAGCTTAGAGCGAGCAGAGGACGCTGTTCAGCAAATTAACATGGCTTATCAGCGTGATGGTCTGTTGCCTTTAGTGTTTGATACTATTGTTAGTCCTGAGATTCGTGAAAAGATTAATTCTGCTCACAGCTGTAATCTAGATATGTATGAGGGCTTAATCGGAAGGATTGCAGAAGAGACAGGGATTGAACCTGATGGTCACTCCGGTCATGCTCATGATAATGTCGATTCTGAAACCTATAAAGAGCGCATTGATGCGGTGCATTTTGCGCTAGACAATGATGATGGCGCTCGCACGCGTCATTACAGTATGGCAGACATTATTTTGATTGGCGTTTCGCGCTCAGGTAAGACGCCGACCTCATTATATCTGGCTTTACAATTTGGCATCCGTGCGGCCAACTATCCGCTAACCGAAGATGATTTGTACGACAATCAGTTGCCAAAAGCACTACGCGAACATAAAGATAAGCTCTTTGGATTGATGATTGATACCGATCGCTTGGTAAAAATTCGTCAAGAACGCCGCGCTGGCAGTCGCTACTCAAGCTATCAGCAAGTACAACAAGAACAGCGTGCTATACAAGGTATTTATACCTCGCAAGGTATTCCAAGCCTTGATGTGTCAGAGATGTCTGTTGAAGAGATTGCAACTCGTATCATACAACTAACTGGACTGAAACGCCGTATTGGCTGATGTAGTAGCAGGTTTTAATGATCTATATTCAAGCATCTATTAAAGTATTAACAGTATTAACAGTTAATTGCTGAACAAGTACTGCCACCTAACTATTAGAATAATCACTATTATTTATGTCATATAGAGAGTGTTATGAGCTTATCGTACAAAATGTCTTCCTTATCACTAACAGCTTTGCTATGCAGTGTTACCCTACTTAGCGCCTGTCAAACCTCGCCCTTTTCTCGCAAGCCCGTTCCCGAACCACGTTATATTCCTACTATTGTATTGGGTGAGGCGCAAACTTTAACTATCTTGCCAACTCGCGTGGCTTGTGAATCAACAT
The DNA here is from genome assembly GCA_947501045.1 of uncultured Psychrobacter sp. Lineage (GTDB taxonomy): Bacteria > Pseudomonadota > Gammaproteobacteria > Pseudomonadales > Moraxellaceae > Psychrobacter. Next base: position 35,353 of record CANMUI010000011.1, on the reverse strand, counting down.
TACCTATGCAGTGCTTACTCGCTAAATCTAATAAAGATGGTTCTGTATTTCAGATTCCTTACTATTGGATTGATGATTTTGAGCCAAAACTCGGTACAGAGTATGTAATCACTGCTCGTCCGCAGATTGATGAAAACAAGCAAAGCCCCAATGGATATTGGACATTGCAAAACATCTTGTCACAGCGTATGGTCGGTACCCTTTAAATACACTGCTTAGGCATACTGCTTGACTAACTTATTAACTACCAGTTATTGAGTTGTAAACAGACAAATTAATAAAGAGGATATGATGGGAAAAAAACGCAAAGACGATGCCACTAACGATGTTAATGAAGACACACAAACTGAGGTTTCAAACAAAGACAGTGGTCCAGCTCCAGTAACCAGTCCTGAAAATACCAAAGATGCGGATAAAAAAGAACAAATCGAGCAAACTCATGAGCAAGTGAATGATGACATCATGCATCATCCTGATCTTGTAAACCCTCTAGATGAAACCCGTATCGATATAAAATCAGGCTTTACCAAAGATTCTCGACGCATCAAAAGCGACAAACATGATTATGAATATGATGCTGTGGTTCTAGGAGCAGGGCCTGCTGGCGAGGCTGCGGCGATGAAGCTCTCCAAGTCCGGTAAGAAAGTAGCGGTCATCGATCCGCGTGATCAATTAGGTGGTAACTCTACGCACGTAGGGACAATTCCGAGTAAAGCACTGCGCCAATCGGTATTTAACCTGATTAACTTTCGTCGTGATCCTATGTTTACCAAAGCGCTAGAATATGAGCAGGTGCCGCTAAACAAGGTGCTAGCTAATGCGCGGCGAGTGATACGCAGTCAGGTCAGCACCCATACTCGTTTTTATGAACGCAACCGCATTGAGGTTATCCAAGGTTGGGCAAGTTTCGTAGATAGTCATACGCTGCGTGTGGAGACGGATGAAAACGTTTTTGAAACGCTTACCTTTAATAAGGCTATCATTACGGTTGGTAGTCGTCCTTATCGTCCGGAGATTTTAGACTTTGATCACCCCCGCGTTTTTGATTCTGACAAGATCCTACAAATGGATTATATCGTTAAAAAAATTATCATTTATGGGGCAGGCGTGATTGGTTGTGAGTATGCTTCTATCTTCACCGGCCTTGGTTATAAAGTTGATTTAATTAATAATCAAGGAAAGCTACTTAGCTATCTTGATAGTGAGATCAGTGATGCTCTTGCCCATGACTTTAGACAATTTGGAGTTCTGATCCGTAACAATGAAGAGATTGATCATCTAGAAACTCGCGATGATTGCGTTATTCTACATCTAAAGAGTGGTAAAAAAATTAAATCTGATGCTATTCTTTGGTCAAACGGTCGCTCAGGGAACACCGAAGGTCTAGGTCTTGAATCGATCGGACTAGAAGCCAATAGTCGTGGTCAGCTCAAAGTCGATGACAACTATCGTACTGAAATAGAAAATATTTATGCTGCAGGTGATGTAATTGGTTGGCCATCTTTGGCGTCGGCAGCTTATGATCAAGGCCGCTGTGCTGCCGCCTTTATGGTAGGGGATAGAGACGCTGAACCAGTCTCTAGCGTGCCTACCGGCATCTATACCATTCCTGAGATCTCAAGTATCGGCAAGACTGAGCAAGAGCTGACTGATGAGAAAGTTCCTTATGAAGTGGGTCAAGCTTTTTTCAAACATCTAGCGCGTGCGCAGATTATTGGTGAACGTACCGGGGTACTCAAAATACTATTCCACCGCGAGACGCTGGAGATCTTAGGTATTCATTGCTACGGTAACCATGCTTCAGAGATTATTCATATTGGGCAAGCAGTGATGAAGTCTAACAATACCCTTGAATATTTTGTCAATACCACTTTTAACTATCCAACAATGGCAGAAGCATACCGAGTAGCAGCATTGAACGGTCTAAACCGAGTATTTTAAAATTTTTTTGCCAGACTAAAACACACAAAATCTATTAGGCTACATCAACGAGAAAGCATCTACTACACTAAAAAGCGTCTACCATATTAAAAGGTAGGCGCTTTTTTTTGTGTTGCCTGCCAGCGCATGAGTAACAATAAGATAAAATAAAATACCAGTAGGCCAGCTAGAGCATAAAATCCGGTAGCCACTTGTGCTATTGACGCGCCCATCTGATTCATTTGTACCGAGGTATTAATGCCTGGAGTAGTAGGTGCCAGCCAGCGTACAATTTGTAGCGTTTGTGGCAACTGATTGGCAGGCCAAGGATAGCCACTGATAAAGAGTATAGGCAGTGAGCTAAAAATAAGAATTTGCAAGCTGCGCTCGCGCTGACGAAACAACAAACCAAACACGCAGCCCAGAGTGGCGACTGTTGGGCAAAACAGCAGCAAAAATAGCAAACTTCCAAGCATGTTTTGTCCCCGTGGATAGCTTTGTATCTCAAACACCCAGCCATAAAAGAAGCAGCCAATGACAAAGTTTATCGAGGCAAGTGCTGTAATGCGTCCCAGCCAGCCGCGTATCGTAGTCATGTGTCGGCGCTGCTCGTACCAAGTACCGATGAGCATGGCGGTTGCCATAAGCAAAGTCTGCTGCAAGATAATAATGGATACAGCTGGCACCACGTAGGAGCCGTAGCCTTCGGTTTGATTGTATAAAGGGATAATCTGTAGCGGTACCGCTTGCGTGCTTTGCTCCGCAATAGGTTTATAAGCGCCTTGGGCGACGCTTTTTTGAATCTTAATTCCAGCAGATACGGTACTAACAGCTTGCAAAAACCCGGTCTGCACACTTCGGTTTAGAATAAGATAGCTGCCATTGGCCAGTATACTAACGCTCGCCTGTTTTCCAGACAACACTCGCTGCTCAAGACCGCTTGGAATTACCATATAACCAGCAATTTGGTTTGACCATACCGCTTCTTTGGCTGATTGCTCATCGGTAAAACGCTCAGTATCAAGATCAGGGGTAGCGGTAGCATAGCGAACGATAGTACGGGATAGATCGCTATTGTCATGATCCACAATACCGACTGGCACATGATTAACTATCTCAGAAGAGTAGGGCCAAGGATAAAAAAAACCATAAATAACAGGAGCGATAATCAGCATAAGCACCACACCGCTGTCGGTAAAGATGTCTTTAAAGGTTTGTAGTAAACTACCAAAAAAGGTCGATATCGGTGCCATCAGCGTGCTCCCCAGCGTTCAGGATGTGCAAGCGCACGTTTGATTAACAGGACAGTAACGAGGCCAGCTATGACAACCGCTAGCATAAGCCCATACATAATGGGCAGTGATACCATGACCGGTGCTTTCATCTGTAGCTGAGCAATATGTAGTTTGAGATAATGGGTTAATGGTAGCGCGTCTGCCCAATACTTGGCGCTGTCTTTGATAGCGATGTAGGGGTAGGTAACTCCGGCAAAGGCATAAGAGGGCGCCGAGATAAAACCAGCCGCTGATAACCCTGCACGTAGTGAAAACGAGGTCAGAGTAAAAATAGCTCCGAGCCAAAACGATAGTACCATTAAAATAACCAAGCTAATATAAGTGATTATTATGGATGAGAGCACAATAGAGTGCTGCTGAGTAGCAAGCCATATGGCTAATATTGACCAAAGGCTATAAGCTAATATGGGCCAAAAATACTTTCCTGTTAATCCAAAAAGTACTACCAACATACTAACTTGATTGGGTGCTCGCAGTTTAGGCGGCGTACTAGCATCTGACTTTTTTGCATCAAGTCTGTCTTTATTAACACTGGTTTTGTCAAATCTGTTTGCAGGCTTGGTTTCATCGATACTGGTTTTATTAAGCAAAGTTAAATCAGGATTACCTGTATCAATAAAACGGTACCAGCGCCCAATTTGCTTGTCGCGTAGCTCGCGTCCTATAGTGGTCGCGCCAACGACCATGGCTAGAATATGTAGCAGCGCCGGAATAATCGTTGAGGCCAAAAACTGCTGATAATCGGTTGCAGCATTGAATAAACTAATGCGCTGAATCGAGATAGGAGAGGCGGCGATAGTTGCTTGTGAAGGCGCTACCCCTTGCTTGACTAAACGTTGTATCTCAACTCCTGCTGATAAGGTTGCTACCACCGATTGTACACTTTTTTGCACGATACCCGAGTGAGTACCGTATTGCGCATTGACTTGCAGAACTACTGGAGAGGGCTTACCGGATAAAATATTGCGCTCAAAGTCATTGGGTATCGTCACTAAGCCGTAAATGTCACGTCGCAAAATAGCTGCTTCTGCTGCCGCTTGCGAGCGATAGGTGTTGGCAACTGTGATGTCGGGAGTGGCTTCTAAATAACGCACTAAAGTATACGCAGTAGGGCTATGATCATTATCGATCACGCCAATAGGCAAATCAGTGATCTTAGTTTGGAAAAATACCCACCAAATCATTAATACAGCTAGCAGTGGAATCCAAACGATCATTGCCAGATCCCAAGGATTCTTGGCTAAAAAGCGTCGCTCATAAGCGGCGCTGCGCAAAAATGCTCTCATCAAGGACATGGTTTACTCAGTCGACTTGGTAAGCTGGGAGGTAGATTGAGTCGTATCCATTTTTATCAGCACACTCATGCCTGAGCGCACGCGCGAATCTGGATCGGTGGGCCGGGCTTTGATCTCAAAAGTGCGCACATCGAAGCCATCATCATTGTTAGTCGGTCGCCAAGTAGCAAAATCAGATAGCACGGATGAAGTGTAGACTCTAAACTGCATAGTATAGGGCTGCTCGGATGAAGGCGAGGTTAGCGCCGGTATAGTCCCAGTAAACTCTTGACCAATAGTGAAATAGTTCAAATAGTCCTCAGTGACATTTAGTACTACCCATTGATCATCATTATCAACTAAAGTTAATAAAGGCACTCCTTGACCGACGACCTCGCCGACATTGACAATAACGTCATCAACGATACCAGAGATGGGACTGACAAGATTGGCTTCATCTTTGGCCGCCAGTGCCTCTTCAAGCGCAGCATCGGCTTGTGACACTTGCGCGGCTGCCGCTGATTCATCTTCGCTGCGAGTACCCTCTAGCGCCAGATCATATTGTAAACGTGCCGCTTCGGTTTCGTCCTGAGTAGCAAGGTATTTAGTATAAGCTTCATCGCGCCTTTGCTGGGTCATGAGTCCCTCTTGATAAAGACGATTTACACGCTTATAAGTACTGGCCGCCAAGTCAGCCGCCGCTTTATTGGCTTGCCAGGCCGCTCTTGCTTGCGCAATCTCTTGCGGACGCGCGCCATTTTCTGCCTTTTCAAGCTGGCTTTGCGCGGCTTGCTTCGCGGCGCGTGCTTGATTGACTTTGGCATTAATCTCAGGGGAGTCCATCTCAATAAGCTGATCTCCTGCCTCAATCACATCGCCTTCAGTGACAAAGATCTTGGCAATACGCCCAGGTACTTTTGCGGCAATGGAAGTTTGCTGCATCTGCATCTGCCCTTGAAAAGTGGTGACTTGCGGCTCGCTATGTTGATTGCTTTTGAATAACCCATAGGCGATGACACCAAGCACAACGACAACGGCCAAAGCAATCCCTACTTTTTTAATCAGCGCCTTTTTCTTAGCGTTTTTGCTTTTTAAATGTGCGCGCTGATATCCATCTGTAGAGTGTTCAGTAGGCTCAGCTTTTAGATCCGCTGTAGGTTCAGTAGAGGTATTTTCGTCACCCAAATCGTCGCGATGTTCAGTCATGAAAGTAATATTCCTAAAACAGTAGGATTGAAAATAAAGCGTTTATTACAAAAGTAAAAGGATTGTTTAATATGTTCTACTAGTACACGCGAATAGCATAAGGTTTGGAGGCCTCTATGGCTTCGAAATTAAACATAGCCCCAAAGGCTACGATAAATGCTGAATAATAAAGCCATAGCATAATGACTACCGCTGCTGAAAGCGCGCCAAACTCAGCGCTATAGTTATTAAAGTTTTGTACATAAATCGAAAACAGCACAGACAATAAAATCCATAAAACGGTGGCAAGGGCAGCTCCTGGCATGAGTTTTTTTAGCGGCATAGGGTCATGATTTGGCGCAAAACGGTAAATACTTAAAAAGCTTAAAAATATAATACCAGCCAATATAGGCCATCGGCTCCAAAGCGCAATGGTTTTAGCTATTTGAGGGAAGGGAAAATAGTTCGCGACTAAAGGAATAACAGCAATAGAGGAGATTGCTATAATCAAAACTAATAGGGCACCAAAAGTCAAACCAATGGCTCGAATGGTTCTTTGTATAAAATTACGCTCTTGGGTAATATGAAAAGCTAGGTTTACAAGAATAATCAAATATTTGATACCCTTAGAGCCTGAATAAAGCGCTAAGAGCGTTGAGAGAAGCAGACTAAAAGTAAGACGTGAGGCGGTATTAGAGACCAGCTCACTCAAGCGGCCATCGAGAACATCATACACATTTGCAGGTATAAATGGGCGTAAGATTGAGATTTGTTCTTGCATCTCAGCAGGCGAAAAGACGAGACCGTAAATCAGTACAAATACGGCCATCACTGGAAAGATAGATAGAAAACCAAAAAAACCTACGCTGGCACAGTGCGCCCAAACATTAGACTTATTAGCTGTGCGCCAAGTTTGCAAGATCAGTTGCTGCCATTTTTTTCTTTGGCTCTGTTCGGTTTTCATAGTATGGACATCTCCAGTATCGACAATGCAGTAGAATAATTAACAATGGTGATATGATGGTTATAATTTATGTATTTAGCTTTGTAATTAGACTGTTAAAGATTAGCGTTATTTAAATTTTTGCAAACCATTGAGTCTATACCAAAATATTTGACTATAACTTATGACTTGTTAATGATTTACAATTTCCCCATTATTCTTTGTATAAAGTTGGTAGGCGGATATCAGCGGCATTAAGATAAGCATTAAAGGCAAGTGGCGTGCCGCAGCTCTCCATTAAAGCCGCTAGTGCTTGTACATAATCATTTGCCGCTTGCGCTTGCTCGGTGCGCGCTTTTAGCGCTTGCGTCTGAGCCTGCACCACATCGACGGTAGTATTCACTCCTTCTTGTAACCCAAGACGACGCAGACGCAACACTTCTGCTGCCAAGTCAACGTTACTTTGCAGTGCCTGATAGCGCGCTTGCGCATTATTCACATCGTTCCAGTTTTTCTCAACGAGCAGCAATAAATTATCGCTGACCTCAATCTCAGAGAGATCGGCTTGACGTATTTGGGCGTTGCTCGAAGCGATAGAGGCGCTTTTATCCAAGCCGCCCCATAGCTTCCAGCTGGCAGAGACCCCCGCAATCCAGCTTGGGTCTTTTTCAACTTGACCATAACCATAGAGCATAACAGTGGGTTTATAACCGGTATCCGATAGATCGCGCAGCTGCTCAGCTTGTGCGCGTTTGGCTGCAACCTTTTGTAGGCCCGGATTATTAGTCAGTGCCAAGTTCTGAAAGTACTCGATATCTGGTAAAGGCTGGCTTGAGACAAATAGCGGTGTGGTGGGCTTGATGCGATAGTCAGTGCGTAGTAAGCGCTGCAATCCAATCATGGCTAGGCGTGCATCATTGTTGGCTTTGATAGATTCGCTCTTTGCATCAGCAAGGGCAGATTGAGCTTCTAGGCGCTCAACACGCGAGACAAACCCTTCTTCAAATAGCCGCTCTACCTGATGATCGACTTGCTGTAAGGTGTTATAAGCGTCTTCGCGCAGATAAGCGGCGATGATAGCCAACTGCGCCTGAAAATAACGCTCAGTCAAGGTATTATAAAGATTATTTTTATCTAAGATACTATCTGCGACCGCCTCTTGAGTACGGGCTTTTGAGGCGCCCGTTAATGCTGTTGTGCGCCCAGCAGTATAAATTGGCCAGACCACACCCAAGCCTGCGCCTGTCCTTGAACCTGAGCGCTTAAAATCATAAGAGTCAGGAATACGCTCGCCAATCATCTCACCAAAATTAGGTAGCGGCGCGACGGGAGGCACAGGGGGCGTCAAATCTCCACTATCAGAACCAGCATTATTGACACCAGTAATAATCTCGTTTCTTAGTGACGATAGATCAATATCTTCTTGTATTTGATAAGTACTTGCTGAGGCTTGTGCAAACACAAAAGGATTGTCTATCGTTGCAAGCGCGTCGGTTTGATACTCGCTGGCGGCAATAGCTGCTTGATTGGCTGCCAATTTTGGGGACACTTGTAATAGAATATCTTGTGCCTGTTCAAGACTTAAAAAGCTAGAAACTTCCAACGGGTAACTGTTATCGATACTTTTGTGAGTGATAGGATCAATAAGGGTATCTAAGTTAGAGCTGCTTATTGGTTGGGTTAAAGTAGAATGGGTCAAAGCAGATTCAGGCAAGCTAACAGCGGATACGACTGGCCTATTGTTATTTATAGCAGCAGTCCTATTGGCGCTAGGATTAAGCGGTTTGGCTTGCGTATTTTCAATAGGCGTAATAGCGACGGGAGTTAGCGTATTATTTGCAAATTGATTATCATGATTGATATCAGTACTGCTCGCTAAGGCATTCGAGGAAGCTATGATAATAGCAACAGCACTAGTCAAAGACGAGAGAGCAAGTTTCATAAGAAAATAAACCACGAATCGGAAGATAAAAGGAAGTACTCACCATAGAGGCTACACTGTAGAGCGCTAATCGTAACCGGTCAATAGTCATTATGCATCTACTATAGATTAGCCAGTCAGTTTGCAAAAGCAGTGGCATAACTTTTAGCATAGCTTATAGTTTTATTTTTATAACAAAAATAAGGTATGCTTTATTTATAAATAGAGTGTGAGCTATAGACGGTTTAATAAATAACGCAAATACTAAGACGTTACATAGGGCATATCAAGGATTAAATATGGCAGGATATATACTAGCCTTGGATCAAGGTACCACCTCAAGTCGAGCTATCTTATACGACGATCAAGCGCGGCCTATCAAAACCGTACAAAAACCAACTAAGCTGCAAACACCAAAAGCGAGTTACGTAGAACAAGATGCGCGCCAAATCTGGCAAACTCAAATCAGCTGTGCCCATGATGTCATCAATCGAGCAGGACTGCTCGCCACCGACGTTACTAGCATCGCTATCACTAATCAGCGCGAATCTATTGTGCTGTGGGACAAACAAACAGGTCAAGCGCTAGCGCCTGCTATTATTTGGCAAGATCGGCGCACAGCGAGCTACTGTAATGAGCTGGCGGCTAATCAAACTATAGCGCAGCAAGTACAGCAAATTACAGGACTGCGTTTAGATCCTTATTTTAGTGCCAGCAAAATTGCTTGGCTGCTTAAGCATAATCCTAATATCAAAGCTCGTATTAGCAGCGGTCAGATAGCAGTAGGCACTGTTGATAGCTGGCTAATTTATCAGCTGACGGGCGGTGAGCATGTCATTGATGTCACTAATGCTTCACGTACTCTATTGTATGATATTCACAAATTAGAGTGGTCAGAGACACTTTGCGCGCGCTTTGATATCCCAATGGCGATACTGCCCAAAGTGTTACCCTCTGATGGCGACTTCGGCAGAACCAAAAAAGGCTTATTTGCTAAGCAAATACCTATCCATGCCGTATTAGGCGATCAGCAAGCTGCACTTTTTGGTCAAGGCTGTATGAAAGCTGGTATGGCTAAAAATACCTACGGCACAGGTTGTTTTATGCTGATGAATATTGGACAAGATGCGAAGCTTAGTGAACATCAGCTGCTAACTACGATAGCTTGGCAGCGCAGCGCATCGATAAAACGCATAGATAATTTGTCTATAGGTCAGATCGTGCAGTCTGGCAAACGTATGTTACAACCACCTAAAAAGGAGATGACTTACGCACTTGAAGGTAGTGTATTTATGGCAGGTGCTATCGTGCAGTGGCTGCGTGACAATCTTGGCATGATCAAGCAAAGCTGTGATATTGAAGATCTAGCGCGGCAGGTAGAGAGTAGCGAAGAGGTAGTGCTGCTACCTGCGTTTACAGGCCTTGGCGCTCCGCACTGGCGCTCTGATATTAATGCTAGCATTGTTGGTATGAGCCGCGGTACAACCAAAGCCCATATAGCCCGCGCTGCTTTGGAGTCTATTGCTTTTCAGACTTATGACGTCTTAATTGCCATGCAAAAAGACAGTCCGTATCCGCTTACAGAGCTGCGGGTTGATGGCGGTGCTGCTAATAATGACTTGCTTATGCAGTTTCAAGCCGATCTACTTGGCGTACCAGTATTGCGACCTAAAGATACTGAGATTACTGCCAAAGGCTCAGCACTGCTAGCTGGTTTGAAAAGTGGATTGTATGATGAGAGTATTATAGAAGAATCATGGCAAGGAGATCATATCTTTGAGCCCAGCCTATCAGATGATAGACGCGAAGAGCACTTAGAAAAATGGCAACAGACGATAACTAGAGCGCTTGTAGATATCTAAAAATGGGATTTAAAGTTTTTCCTGTATATTACTAATACGATAAAAACCATTTTTCAAACAATTGTCTTTCGAAAGTCTATAGTCGTTATATGGACATTAAATACTCTAAATTGCAAATATGTTCGACTATGAAAGATATACATGTTGTAACGTAAGACGTTCGTGATGGCGACAAAATTTACATAAACGGACTATTGTCGATACCAATAGTCCTCTACACTATAAATAAATCGGTTGGATAAAGACGATTGATTATAAAAGGGGTTAGTTAGCGTTCACTGTATCTAACAACTAATAAATATATGATAAATAATTTAAGGATAGTATTATGAATAACCGAGACAATGATATAAATAAAAATGACCGTTTAGATGAGCGCGTTATTGATAAACGTGTGATAGATGAAAACGATCGCATAGCTGAAGAGCATATGGCACGTGATCCTGATTATCTCGAAGTCGGTGATAAAACACGCATAATAGATGATAATGCTCGCCGGGAAGCGGGTGCTGATGATACCACGCATGTAAGAGCCACACGCGATGCAACGATGACTGATCGTGACAATGTACGCGATGACAGAGTAGTTAGAGATCATGATAATATTGATCGCCATGAAGTCAAAAATATGTCGGATGCGACCAAAGACGATCTAAATGCTGATATGATTACTGGTGAGCCAGGTTCGCATCCTGTTGGTACTGGTGTTGGCGGCGTAGGTGGTGCAGTAGCGGGTGCAGCTATTGGTTCAATGGCAGGTCCACTAGGTACTCTAATTGGCGGTGCGATTGGTGCAGTAGCTGGCGGTGGTGCAGGTCATGCCTCAGCTGAAGCTATCAATCCAACCCACGAAGAAGCTTACTGGCGCGCTGAACATGCCAATGTCGATTATTACAGAGAAGGTCACGACTTTGACCGTGATTTGCATCCTGCCTATGCAGTAGGTTATGCCAACCGCGGGCGCTATCCAGCAGACGCACGTTTTGAAGATCATGAAGAAGATCTGCGCCGCTCATGGGAAGAGGTAAAGGGTGAGTCACGTTTGGCTTGGGATGATGCCCGTCTTGCATCACGTGACGCTTGGAACCGCGTTTCTAGATAATTAATAGTTGCTATTGATTGTTTTGAGTATTTATTAAGCATTAGTTATAAAAGTTTATAGAAAATAATTACAAAAATGCGCTTATGCCAAGCAAGCTGTAAACTTAATAAATTATAGCTGATCAATAGTATTCATAACTGTAATCTATGCTATGTTAAAGCCTTCAGAGTTATATCTGAGGGCTTTTTTATTGACTTTCTATCGAGAAATGAACCTAAATTAAAACAAAGTAGTGCTACAGAACATTTGAGTCATACAAATTTGAGCTACACTATAAAAACAACAATATAACAACATTAGGTAAACCATGAATCATCAAAACAACGTCGACAAGTCAAAGCAGTTTTATATAGCTACTGCTAATTTATTAAATTTCGCCAATCCTAACCGGATTTATTATGAAAACGCACCAGCTTATACTAAGAAAGAATATCAGCATAAACTGCTTGGAATTACCGAACTATTAGCCAAAGCCCATGCTGATATTATTGCAGTGCAAGAGGTATGGGATAGTGACGCGCTTAAGGCTTTAGCCGTGGCACTAGGTTTTGCGCCGGAGCAAGCCATTATTCCACTGGCTAGTAATGATCACGATAGTCCTTACACTCAAGGACATGGTGCTCAAAAAACACCTGCTGTTGGGTTTATCAGTCGTTTCGCTCCCCTAGAGACGACATTATTAAAAGATATTGGAGCTGAAGCGATCATTGATGTTCCGGATGTAGGGCCTTATCATCAGTTCAATCGTCCACCTTTACTGCTACGTGTGGATGCTTATGGACAACCAATAACTATCATTACCGCTCATCTCAAAAGCAAACGTGCATTTTTCTTACGTGATGAGGCGGGCAACTTATTAGAAGATATGGACGATCCTAATATTCGTATTCGCGCTAAGCTACGTAGTTTGTGCATGCGCGCATCAGAGGCGGCGTCAATACGTATGTCTATTATTGAGCGCTTGCAGCATACTCGCGAGCCCCTAATTTTACTAGGTGACATGAATGATGTTACCGGTAGTGTAACCACACAGCTTATGACTGAGACTGGTGAGGTGAATTATGACAAAAGCATGCGTGATGTAGCATTGTTCGACGCAGCTCGTATTCAAGCGCGTTATGGTTGGATGAAAGATGTCGCCTATACGCATATTTACCAAGGTATGCCTGAGGTTATTGATCAGTTGTTCGTCTCAGAAGAGTTTTTACCTGATAGTAAGTTTGCGCTTGGTCATGTTGAGCGAGTAGATTACTTCAATGATCATTTAAAGTGGGACTATACTGATAGAGTGATTGATCATGGTATTATCAGAGCTAAGATGAAAATTTACACTTAGTTACGATTACGTTACATAGGTAGTAATAGCTAGTACATTATCGTTTTAATCCTTCCTTGGCTCTTGCTTGATAGCATACAAGTGTTTATGATGAGTCTTTAAATTCGGTTGTGTTAATATTTCTGATAAGCTGTCAAGAGTAGACCAATTTAATGCTAAAATAGTCCCATGAAAATTATTATCCATACATAATAGGGCGTAACACTAAGAGGTATACAATGAGTGATCATAAAGACGATAAGATAGAAGACATACTAGTTGATTCTGAATTGGCAAAAAAGCTGGTACCGAACAAGTTTAAGTTTACCAGCCAACAAGGTCGCGTACGCCGTCAAAAATTATTGATGGGCGCTAAAAAGTTGAGCGAAACGCAATCGGTTAACGACATTACTCTAGCAGCTGTATGTGAAGAGGCGGGTATTCCAAGAGCTTCTGCTTATCACTTTTTTCCTAATATCGAAGCCATATTTTTGGCACTGCGTTTTTTGAACGCTATAGAGATATTAGAGATACTAGAGACGGTTGAGACGGACAACTATGACAGATGGCAAGGTTATTTAACGGCGCTTATTCAGCGCTGTGTGAATATCTTTCATGATGACCAAACCAAAGCTAAACTAATTTATGATACCAATACTCCAGATTTTGAAGGTGATGGCTTTGGTGAAGATATGGATCATCAAGTGGTTGAGCTGGTCTATAAGCGCTTGTCAGAGCGCTATGAGATGCCAAAATTTGAAGATATTCAAGACGTCTTGCTGGTAACTTATAGTATTATTAACGGTATATTTACCTTATCTTATCGTCGTCATCAGGGTATTACTGATAACTATTTGCAAGAGGCGACTACGGCTTCTATCGCTTATTTGCGCTGCTATCTACCAGAGAAGCTACCACGCAAAGATCGTTAAACGTTAGCAAAGTAAGATAGTACTTAATAAGATGACGATTTATTATAGTGATATAAGGAGCTGGCGCAATGTCAGCTTTTTTGTGCTTGTTTAACTGATGGTTTAGTAAACAGTACGATAAGTAGCAGTCGATACTAACGTCGGTATGGTGATAGTTGAGGTAAAAGGGGCACTATTTTTACTTTCGCTAGTAGGGGTTTGAGTGATAGAGGCTAGTGATTGACCACGGCAAGTATCATCTTGGGGATCAAGTGGTGCGTACTGTTGATAATAATCAACAACTAAGTTCTCAAGAGCCATGTTGGTTTGATCATCATGAGCATTTACATAAGCCTCACGTGCTTGTTCCAACCAGCGCTCTGCCATACGAAAATGAGTGCCAGACTGACGTACACCATATTGGCACTGATCAGCTGCTGCTCGAATCAAAGCTACTTCACTAAAAGCCAGCTCATATGGTGCAGTGATAACACCGTTATCGTCTTTTAGGGCACTGTGTTTCATACCACTGATTATCGCCCATAGATCAGGACGCATCAAAGCAGAAAATGTTGGAATATCAGTCACTAGACTTAAAGACTGCTCATTATTAGTTTGTAGCGCTTGTAAGATCATGCTGCTGACGGCTAAGGCATGACTACTAGCCGCCGTTTTACTACCGATGCTATCTTCATAAGCAGCGTAATCAAGCCAAGCTTGAGCTTTGTCAGCAAAATACTGTTGGCGCGCGCTCAAATCTTTTTGTTGATAAAAGCTGAGCTGGGTTTGCATACAATCGATAGTATGCTGATCTTCGCTGTTTTGCTTTGAGAAAGAATACTGGTTTCTATCTTCGCTATAACAATACCCAACTTGGCTAGTAGCAGTTTTTGGTGCAGGCTTACTATTATGAGTGTCTGTTACTGCTGATACAGGCTGTGAGAACATTACAATGGTTAGTGCCGACAGCATACTATGTAGCGGCTTTTTGTATACGGGCTTTGTTTTTTTATAAGTTATCTGTTCATAAGTAGTCGTTAAAAAACTAAGCATAGCACAAACCTTGTTAATTGATGATCTACAAATTATAGTGCAGAATCATCAATTAAGCGCTTATCTTTGCGCACATTATTGCGTTTAAATAGCTCTTCATCAAACTTAAAGCGCATTCTAAAGTAGGCACCTTCTTGCGTGCTGTCATCGTAAGCGATGTCTTCATCTTCAAAGCCCATAAAGTTATAGCCAAGTGACAACCATAAGTTGGTAATGGGGCTATAACCCACTTCAACGCCTAACATATACGATAAGTCGCTAGCTTCATTGTTCCAGTAGCTACCTGCTTGTAGTCCCATATCCCAACGCTCGCTGAGATCATAAAGCCCGCGCACGTAGGCAGCGTGAGCAGTATTGTCGCTTGCGATATCATTAGCTTCATATTGATTGTATTTGCCAGCGTAACGCCCTGACAAAGTCAACGGACGCGTTGGATGATAGTTACCACTCCATGACCATACTAGCGTATCTTTTTGATAAGGGTCATCCCCTGTAGCGTTATCATCTAAGCGGTACTCAAGTTTGGCAAGCATGTCTAGCTGATTGCTATCGTAATCGCGATAGGCGGCGCCAAGCTGAAAACGATTCACCGTACGATGACCGTCATCATAATCGACCTGTGAGTAGATGTCTTTGGCGAGCAAAGTCACCTCATCAGTATAGCGATAGGCAATACCCGCACTACCAAGTAAAGTATCACTGGTTTCACCCCAGCGTTTTTCTAGACGAGCAGAGGCTTTATAATTTTCTTGGGCTAAATATTCAACCCCAAAACCAGCAGCCGTTGCCGTACTGTCCGCTTCACCTTCTAAGGACTCTACACGTTCAAACAAAGTATTCAGCGTCAAACCTTGCTGTACATACCATTTGTTTTTAAGACCAATAGCAGCTTCCGCTTCACGAGCACTGATCGCATCGCGCATACGGTATTCGCTATAGACCTTGCCATCTTTCATATAAGCGGCATCAAAACCAATCACAGTACGCTGACGCTCATCGGTATCATCAAGGCCATAACTGCCTGATAAGCTATTGATAAGATCATGACGCGCGTAGAGACGGCCTAAATTACCTAGTGGCGTCTCGCCGCCAATAGAGGTAGCATTGCGTGCGCTATGATCGATATCTTGTTCGTATTCAGCGAAAACTAAAGCTTTATTAAGCTTAGGCAGGCGAGCTGTGACACGGGCACGAGCGGTCATGCCTTCTATGTCTTTTTCTAAAGTATTGACCCCATTGAGCGCTGACTGATTAATGATGTCATCGTTAAATATGGTATCTTCTGTGATATCTATCACATCGGTTGCCGCTTGGGTATTACGCGAGGCGGCAGTAGCATCCTGCTTATAGTAACGCAGACCGACCTCGCCAACGATATTTTGGCTAAGGCGCTGCTCAATACTAGCTTGTACGCCTTCACGGCTGGCCTCAGTAGTATGATCGGTTGTGCGTACGCCTTCAAACTTCACTGCTGTGTTTTTATTAGCCAATTTATGAGTAAGGTTGATACCCGATTCAGTACGACCCGCTGTTAATGGTGAGGCACCAGTAACAAAACCTTCATCGGCTTTATTATAATAAGCCTTAGCGCGGGTGCGTTTTTTATCATCGTAGTCAAGCTCTACACGTAGCGCATCACCCGCTTCACGATTACCTGCTAATAGAGCAGCATTGATTTGGTTGCTAGGCTCATAATTAGGATTTTCAGCTTTATTCTTTGCATATTCAGCGACCAGTTTTAATTTATTGTTAAATTTGATAACACTGTTAACGCTGCTAAGCTCTTCTTTGTTGAGCGGATCATCACTATTAATGTAGCTGCCACCAATAGCTACTTTATCGGTCAATTGTTGTTTGGCTGCTACGCCGCCAACCCAATAGTTGTCGCCGCCTTCGTCCACCTCAACAGTGACGCGCAAGTAGATAGGGTTGCCATCGATATCTTGGCTGGCGATAGGGGCTTTGAGATACAAGCTGCGACTAATAGGGTCGATCTCATAATCTGCAAAGCGCGTTAGCGTCTCACGGCGAACGATAAGGCCTGGGTTATCAGCATCGCGAGTAATGACTTCAATGGTTTCAGAGTTCTCAAGCACCGCGTCAAAGTCACCTGCAAGTGGGTAAGGGCCTGAGATGCCAAGGCCACGGGTCTCATTAACCCGCTGTGATGAGCTGGTTTCAGCTGCAAAGGTTGTGATACGCGTATTGCCGTCTTCGAATTGGCCTTTTACCCCCGTTAAAGTACGGTTGTATTGACCAAGTTTGATGCCTTCATCGTTATTTATCTGAGTTTTTAGATCACCATACATAGCAAATGAGCGGCCTTTATCAAGGCGAATATAAAGCTTGCTAGTAGACTGCGCATCAAAGCCTTTAGCTGATGAATCGCCATAGACTGGATAGTATTCGCCAGGCTCGATATCACGAAACAAACGCTCGCCCTTTTTGTCACTATCATAGGCTAGAGTTAGCAGGTAATCGCCGCGTACTTTGCCTTTTAAAAACATCGCCGCGCGTCCAGATGCTGCATAGTCGTCACTGCCGGCAAACTCATGCAGCTCTTTTTCAAAAGCGCCTTGGGCATCGCTGATTTGACTACCATCGAAATCTTTTAAGGATATGGCACCCTCAACGATACCCACGGCAATCAGGGGACGTAGTTTAGCGGTGAACTGCACTGGAATAACTTGTTTGCTACTACCAGTATCAATAATAAGCTCGCCTTTGCCAGCAGCGTTTGGTGCGATAATTGGGATTAATAACTCACCACCATCGACTGTAGCTTGCACGCCGGCTTGATCTTTATTGCTATCTTTGAGATTGATGCGGCCGATATTGGTATCAATAGTAATAGGCGTTGATGGAATATAAGGTCGGTTATCGCGATCTTTTAGGCTGATGACCACTTGATATTCGCTGACGCCGTCAGCCTCAACCAAATGCTCTTGAGTGCGATAGTTAATAGCTTGCAGACTATCAGGTGCCATGATTTCAATAGTTTGTTCGGAAACAACTTTACCCGCTGTATCTGTGGCAACACCGCGTAGAGTATTGCGTCCACGCTGAAAATTGACAGCGTAGTAGTCAAAGGCCATGACGTTTTGTTGCTCTTGTTCGGCTGTTTTTCCGATCTGCTCTTCTGATACTGCTTTGCCATTAGCATACAAGGTAAAATCTGTACCTAAAGGAGCTTGTACTTGTACCAGCTGCTTGTATGAATTGAGCTGCTGACCGGTACTTAAGTTAATAAAAGCTACCTCGTTGTTGGCAACTTCTTTTAGGTATTCTTCTAACTCTTTTTCTTTAGGAGGCGCAATAGTATTAATAGTGAGATCAATATGCTTACCCTCAGTACCACTCATATCAGCAACGATCGCTGAATCACACTGGATACCGCGGTCTAATTCGTCATTTGATTTGCAGCCGCTGGCGTCGATATTGTCGACATTATTATGATCATAATTAGGCTCTAGGGTCAGCTCACTTTTGACGGCTTGTTCAAGAGCGTTGTTTTTAGCGCTGATGTTCTTACTGCGTGCGCTAAGCTCCTGATTTAAACGCTCGGTACTGTCGTCGACATTACTAACAATGGCAAAATCGGCACGATATAGTTCGCCGTATTTTAAATCAATAAAGCGGCTACCGGCGTCGCCTGCGTTACGGTTGCTTTGAATGACCAGCACAGTGTCAGTAGGCAGGGTAGTACGATCTACTTTTAATACATGAGTTTTGGCATTGATACCATAAAAGTTGTATTTACCCTCGGGGTCTGTGACTACGAAGTTGCCATTTTCCATGTAGATACGAACGCCAGCCACGCCAAGCTCACCATCTTCTTTTTGCTGGATACCATCACGGTTGATATCGTGGTAGATTTTACCAACGATGATACCATCGGTATTCATAACCCCGCGGCTGACATCAATTTTCCACTGCGCTTCTCTTGAGATCAAAGTCTTATTACGCTCATCAGTGCCTTGTGCAGTGGCGCGGTTAATACCGTCACCGCCTAAAGCTGAAGCGCCAACCAGCACACGATAAGTAATATTTTTGCTCTCGCCAATTGCCATATCACCGAGGCCTAAGACTTGGTATTTACCCTCTGCTTTAAATTCAGTGGTTTGAGCTTTATCAATGCGAACACTATCCCCAACATAAGCAAATCCTCGTGGCAACGCATCTTTTAATTGCACATCGTAAGCGGTCGCAGCCCCGTCATTTTTGACGGTAATGCTATAGTTAACATAGTCGCCAAGCTCAGCGGTTTTGACATCTCCTTCTTTGGTCACTTGTAAGTTAGGAAGCTCATTGACAATAGTAATTTCGCTACTAATCTGCTGATTGATATAGCTTAAATCTGAGCGAGTAGGCTCTTGCTCTAAACCGACAGTAGGGGCGATACAGGCGTCTAAAGTAGCAGTTAGGGTATCATCTTTTAAGGTTTGGATAATATCATCGTCAATTGCGTTGGCGTTGTTCTGCGTTGGCACTGATAGACGATATTTGGCCGTATTATTTCCAGTTTCTATTGCTTTTAGTGAATAGGTATCGCCTGTTAAGGCTGAGGTAATAGTAACCCATACTTGATCTGGTTTATCAGATTGTACGTTACATCTAGAATAGCCTGCTTCAATATAAACATCGTCACCAACTTGTGAGGTATTTTTACGACCATCAAATGAAGACAACATAGAGTCAATACGAGGAGCGATAATGATTAAACTATCCATCGCTATTGCTTTTACTAATCCGTCCTCAAGAATTGTAGCGTCAAGGCTGACGTCAATGGTATCGTTTTCGCGTGAATTGATATCGGCAAGCGCTTTGACTATCAGCTGCATGCTCTCACCTTGAGCGATTTTAATACGGTGTGGATTTTTAAATAAAACATCAGCACCATCAATAACACCGTTCCTATTGATGTCTTGATAGATAGAGTAATTAGATAAGCTGTCTGGTAGAGACTCTGGAGCAAGACGGTTGTCGAGCATCGGCTCTTTAGCTGAGGCTGAAAAGCTAGATATGCTATTTGAAGAAATATACTGTGTTACCGGGCTGATTTCAGGTAAATCCGGAAAGGTAGGAAAAGCTGGAAAAGGGGCAAGGTTACTGCGAAAAGCATAGCTCAATGTTACAGTTGCATCGTATCGACCTGTATTAGTTAAGACATTGATCCACTCAGTATCACTACCAAGATCAATAGTTTGTAACATAGGCTGGGTAAGGGTGATATCGTATGCTTTTAATGCAGAAGCTTGCACCTGTACTTTATTTGAATTGCTAGAAAATAGTAGACCTTTATTATTATTGATATAAAACTGCGCATTAGCCATATTGTCAATAATATTTAATACAGTAGAAGGAGCTGCTGTAGCAGAGTTTGATTGCATGACTAGCATAGCTGCAGTTAATGCAGATAACTTCGCTGCCTTGACTGATAGACGAGTAGACTGAGCTATACTATGAAATGTCATATTGCGTAATTATCCAAATTATCCAATCAAAAAATACAGTAGTGATCCTGACTTACAAGTAAGCCTAGTTAATCCAAGTAAAGATAATTGTGACGTTATTCGTAACTCTGATTACAAATAACGCCGTACAAAAGTAAGTTGTTTATTTAGTACTTCTCATACTAAATTAAGGGGTTGTCGTGCCATCTGGATTGATTTTTACTGCAAACACCATAGCGGCATATTTTTGTGGGGCAAGATTGGTGACAGTACCGCTAACAGCAGTAGAGCTAGCTGTGGCTCCGTAAGTATTGTCAGTAGGTAGTACGTTGGCATCAGCAACCTCAGCAAGCCTAATAGTAAAAGCAGGAGAGGTGCTTGTTGTCAGTACTTGCGCTTTATTGTTAAAGCGTGCCGTCGTATCGTTTATAACAAGATCGTTGAAAGTAAAGCGCGCGTCTGCATTTGAGAAGTCGTTAAAAGCGGTAATTTTATAGACGATACAATTTCCAGGTGAAGCGGCAACATCAGCTTGTGTAAACGTAAGAGTCGTACTGGCTGCACAATTCTCATTTAGTGCCTGCTCTTTAACTAGCTTGAGCCCTTTTACTGTTGTCGTATTTTTGGCGATGCGTTCCCCCAAAGTCGGTACATCTTGTCCGCCAAGTACTAGTGAGACTGTGGTTGTTTCAGTAGTATCGATAACCGCTTTATTTGACTCTACTTTATAGGTAATCGTTACTATTGAATTTGGCGCCATACCTGTCCAAGGCGGTGCACCATTTTTAGGTACAGCAGTGCTTAGATCATTATCACCATTGACATCACGCGTTATGGTATAAACAGCGTTAGGAGTATTGGGATTGTTATCAGCGTCATAGATCAGCTCAACTGATCCAGTAACCACTGTTACTTTATTATTAGCATTAGGAGTAATAGTAAACTTCACTTCGCCCGGCTTGTCGCCTTCTACTTCTTTACCCGTATTGCTCAGGATTACAGAATGAGTGACCTGCGTGCTTTCTGTAGTACTGGTAGGAATCTCTTTTTTGGTAGGCGACACAATACTAAGTGCACGCTGATTGGCAACCAAGGGCGCTGCTGAATCACTACCTGTCGTCGTGTTAGTAGTACCATCAGTCACTTCACTGTCATCACCAGCTGGATAAAACACGTTGGTATTTTGCTTGGGATCGGTTCCGTCAGTACTATCATAAATAACCTGATTTTCACCAAGATCTAAGCTTACAGAAGCATGGTTGATGACATTTTTAGGATTGGTAAGGGTTTCGTTTTGATCCTTTTGTACATCAAATGTGATAGTTGCTTCTTGACCAGGCTCTAAATTTAACAAAGTCACTCTAACGCTATCGTCTGCGCTGCTGCTGCCCTTACCTTCATTACCAGGTACGATAGTGGCATTGTTGCTCACACTAAGATTGGGCTGATCAGCTAAGCGCAGGCCTTCTGGTAAGCCGTTAAAAACTATAATGTTGTTAGCATTAGCAGCGTAAGAAGCTGTTTCATCGTTACGAACCGTAATGGTATAGGTGACTTTTGAGCTTGGGTCATTGAGGTTTAGCGTACTGCTTACCTTACTAGTAATCTTGAACACAGGTACTTTAGTAATACTGTTGTTGATATTAGTCAAAGTAGCTTTGGTAGTATCACTATTGGTAAAGAAAGTACTAGCAGCTGATAACGTTAGGTTTTGCGAGTTACCACCAACGTTTCCTACTGTTTTTGCTGAGATTAAGATATCAGCATGCTCATTAGGTTTAAGGACAATAT
Organism: uncultured Psychrobacter sp.; assembly: GCA_947501045.1. Classification (GTDB taxonomy): domain Bacteria; phylum Pseudomonadota; class Gammaproteobacteria; order Pseudomonadales; family Moraxellaceae; genus Psychrobacter. Next base: position 13,328 of record CANMUI010000011.1, on the reverse strand, counting down.
TGGTATTTTGAAAATCAGTACCAGTAACCGTGGTAGCTTTTTTTACGGTGCCATCGGCGTTGTAAACAGTATAAGTAACGTTAGTAGCTGCCAAATCATAAGAGCTTGCATCCTGAGTACTACCTGGGATAGTACCGCCCTGAGCTAAGCTGAGAGTATAAGTATCCTCAACGTTACCTGAGTTGGTTAAGGTATGGTTAAAAGCCACGCGTCCTTTAGGAGTAACAATAGCTGAACGATTATAATCATCGGTAGCGTTGCCGTCGTCATTTTTAGCAGTCAAACTAAACGCTGCACTTTGCGTAATATTGACGGTGACCTTATTAGATTGAACCGGAGTTTGTGCAATAGCGCCTATTTTGTAGGTAGCGGTAGCTACGTTATCAATAGTAGGGGTTGAGGCAGCTGCAGATTCAGCAGCATTTGCAGTACTGACTATACCAAGAGAAGCTGCAATACCAACAGTTAACATTGAATATTTAAAGGTACTGGATTTCATCCAGGGAATCTCCTAATTAAAGAACAAAAGTTTATAAGAATTGATTAATGAATTAATTGACAATAGTGTTTAGTGATACGTCAGCTAGTTTGTTTGCTGGCAGCCATTTAATATTCCAGCGTAGTGCCTTGTATTCTGATAAAGGAATAGCGACTACCTTGCCATCTACCTTGCGTACCAACGGCATGTCAGCATAATTTTTGCCATCAATAGTGGCTTGTGCACTGCTTGGTTTGGCTTCACCTGTAAAGATCATGTTGGCAGGTATAGGAAGGGTTACTGCGACATCACTGATAGGCTGATCGATGGTGTTAGTGTAGATAGCACGGTACTGTACGGTTTCTCCTTTTTGAGCATTTGATGCTGGGATGTAGCTAATCTTGCCGTCAGCCGTCTTTACAACTTTATTGGCCTGTAGCTCCATTTTTAGAGCGTCTGCTGCATAAGAGACATTCATCAAGGACGCAGATACAGTGAAAGCTATAAGAGCATGGCGTAAAAATTTAAAAGGTTTCATGAGAGTTTCCTTGAATGAATAGGTTTTACTTACACTGCTTTTTTACTTGCTATATAGGACTAAATATTACTGAGAGCTTGTTAATAAAATTAAACATAAATTGGTTATTAATTATTACAAAATGTCTACAATAAATCAGTAAAAAGCAGATAAGTGGTGCTTATAAGTCAGTTAACGGATGTAAGATTTCATCAAATTAATTTGCTACTCGTGTCTTTTAAAGCCTTATTAATCAGTAATTAAACCCATACTGTATGGCTCGTCGATATAAGATTCGCTAAACACAATATATTTGCTGCAATATGCATGCCTAAAAATACAAATGTAGTAATAAAGTAACTCATAGATTTATTTGTGGACTAGCAAAGTTGGACTTTATAACTATATAAATGAATTGTTTTTACTGTTATATAAATTTGAGATGACGGCTAGAGAACTGATTTTTGAGGTAAAGGTAAAAGGTGAAAATAAAAGCTTTCTTAATTCACGACCAAGAAAGCTTTATACAGATAAGATCCGATCGAAAAGCTCTAAGCAGAATTAATTGATGCCAGTTTGAGATATCTTAGTTGAGAATTTGATGGTTCCTGATTCTTGCGGCGCTAACGTAGCGAAGATGCCTTTAACTGTAGATCCAGTTGTGTCGTTAGTGGCTGAGGTCGGCGTTGCTACAAAGTCATTACGATAGGTTGCTCTGGCATCAATATTATCTGAGATCTGTAAAGCGCTAATATTAATGCCACTACCTGCTGAGAAGGTGTTCTTTGCAGCAAGTTTATAGAAGACACACTGATCGGCGGTGGCAGTAACGTTGGTTTGTGACCAGCGACTATCGTTGTTAGGAATGCTTGTTATCGCAGTTGTACAATCCGCCACAGTTTGAAATTTTTGTAAATTGATACCTTGCATAGTCGTGGTAGAGGTCGTATTGACACTAGCTGGCGCAGGAGTGCCAGATACAGGGCCTTGCGGTAGTACGCTGACCGTCATAGTCTCAAAGTTACCAAGATTATTAGTATTGCCTGCAAGATTACTACCTGAACCAGTAGTTGCCACTTCTACGCCAATTTTGACAAAAGCACCAGGCGCTATGCCTGTAGCTCGTGCAGCGTTTAAATCATAGCTACTATCAGAATCTGACGTTAAGATTGTCTCGCCAGTATTAAAGATACCATCGTTATTTGCATCTACGAACACACGAGTGATTTTGATATTGGGATCATCAGGATTACTATTATTGTTAGAGACTGTTGGTTTTATTGATAGCTTAACTGCATTAGTAGTGGCTGCTTCTACAATATCTGTACCATTATTGGTAATCGTGTAGAGGTATGTATTGCCAGTGCTTTGTAGGGCTACTTCCTTATTAGTGCCAGGGCTGATAGCTAAAGCTCGCGATTGATTGCTGGTAGTAATGGTAGCTTGGGTATTATCATCTTTACCCACTGCAGGATTGGCAGGATCTTCGTAATTTTTTTCAGTAACGCCGCCGGCACCATCGCCTGAGCTATCGATAAGATCAAAAGTCCCATTGTCCTTGGTACTATCTTTTATGACAGCATAGTTAGTAATATTGGTACCACTAGCAGGCGTCGTTGCGTCTTTTTTGGCACGAAAGGTTACGGTAATGGTTTCGCCCATTTTGATGTTCTGATTCGTTACCGTAATGTCTTTACCATTGGTTGAGATAACAGCAGTTTGAGCGCTACTGCCGCTAGTAGCACTTACTGTAGGTGCTTTGTAGTTAGATTCTGAAGGGCGTATAACAATCAAGCCTACTGGCAAGGTATCAGTAATGCTTACTGCAGTGCCAGCGCTATTACCTTCGTTTTTTACAGTAACCGTATAGTCGACATAAGCATTGGCGTTATTAACATCGAATGTTTTGTTACCAAGGTTAGTGGTAGCCGATTTAGTAATGGCATAAACGGGCGTGGTAGTAATAGCGTTATTAGTGTTGACCGCTCTTCTATTTTCTCCCGTTTGTCCTTTTGCTGTTAAATAGGCACTGGTTGCTGACACAGTAAAAGAGGTATTAGCATTAACAAAACGATCGACATTCGTAGTAGCAGTGATAATAATATCAGCGCTTTGGGTTGCCTTTAAGGTTATCGTACCTCCAATATTCACTGTTTCAAGACTACCTACATTGGCACCACTAGAATCTTTTATTTGATATTTAATAGCAGCGCTAGCCGGCACACTATTTGATGGATTGGCTAGCATAATACTATAGGTGTCAGTGACATTACCATCGTTAGTCAGTCTATGGGTAAAATCTACACTAGAACCTGCTTGCGGATTAATAGGCCTATCTTTATTGGCATCATCATTAGGTACATCATCGGCGCTAGTAGCTATTAAACTAAAGGCTCCGGTTTCAGTGACGCTGACGGTCACCTCGTTTGATTCGGCTCTTTGCTCAGTTGTATTGTTAGCGACAGTATAGGTAGCAGTAGCTTTGTTCTTAACCATAAAAGCATCTTCAGCGCTATAAGTTACCTCAGCGGCATTGACGTTAGACACACTCATCGCAGCTACTATACCGATAGTTAATACTGAGTATTTAAATAAATTTGGCTTCATAAGATGGTTCTCCTCAAGACATGACAGAAATGATCAAAGGGCTAAATTTGATATTTTTACAAACAAGTAAATTACTTACACTGTATCTACAATAAGTAGATCATTGTTGAAATATAACTATTTGTATATTATTTATTATCAATATATAGAGAAGATAAGACTATTGCTGCTAAAGTCAGATAGATGGATAGATAGAATAGTTGAGCGGTAATAAGAGAAAATAAAGCGTTATACTAATAAAATTTGCAAGCAGCTCAAAGAAAATTAAGGTATAGAGCTGATAGAAGATGTACAGATATAGGACAGCTTGATAGCGTCAAAAGCCTATCAAGCTGATAAAGAAGAATAGATATTAGTTTGACTGTGTCGAGCCGTATTGGGTATTGAAGTAAAAAGAGCGTTTACTTCTTTTAGGCAGCGTTAAAGATATAGTTCTAATAGTCCCGTTTTGACCTTTTACAAGACCATCATTAAAATCACCAGCTACACGTACAGGATCTGCTAATACAGAGGTGACCTTAGGTGCACTAGGATCGGCAGGGTTCTTTTTCTGTAGCGTATCTTGCATAACAAAATCATCGACACTAACATTTGCACGGTTAGTCGCTGTGATCTTGTAGGCAATACATTGACCCGGTCTAATATCAGCGCCTGCTCCAGTGGTCGAGCTAGAAAGAGCCTCTTTGCTATAATTTAGACGAGTAAAATCGGTGAATCTGCAGTTATTTGCTGCCTGTTCTTTTTCTAGTACTAGAGCGACGTTCTTGGCGATAACTCGGCCAAAGTCGTTATTCAGATAACTATATCTATTGGCGGTTAGCGCAACGACTTGCCTATCGGGAGTAGTGCGGATAGGGTAAGTGGGACTGACATTGCTGTTGTTTTCAATAAGACAAACAGAGTTATTACCTGCCAAAGCAGAGCTGGCTACTATGATCTGATATCTTCCTATACCGCTACCAGTAGCTTCCACAGTTTGTGTAGCATAAACGCTGCTGGGATTGGCGCAATTAACTAAACTTACTGTACTAGCTGCTATACCAGTTTCAACAGATGGGTTAAATACGCCATTGAAATAGTTGGTATTATTATAAGCCCCGCTATCTATAACTGCATTTCTATCGTTGGCCTGAGCATCAGAGATACCTCCATTATCGTTGAATACAGTACCTGAAAAAATATAGTTTGGGCTATTAGTAAGAGTACAGGTGATCTCATCTCCATAATTGGTATTAGCCAACGTAAATGAGCGAGTACCTGCTGCCGCATTATAAACGGTTGCACCGCTTGGCATAACTGTAGTGCTGCCAGTAGTCGCATTACTACAACTGTAATTGGCGCTATAGTTGCCCATGTCACCATTGATCACGCGCTCAGTAACTGTATAGGTAGTATTCTCGGCCAGCTTCAACGCAGGATTGTTACTGCCATTACTTATTGCCGAACCAGTTCCTGTGGTGGTAAAACTATTGGTTACTATGGTGCCACCGGTGACCTGAATTTGAAATTGATCGCTACTTGCTACTCGCGTACCGTTAAGTCTTTTTTCTACGATTAATTTGGGCGGAGCAAGACAAAAGTAAAAGTCGGAATAACCTATAGCGTGAGGACTATTTCTTTGAGAAAGTATATTTTTATGTTTTAAATTTAGTAAAACATCGGCAAGGTTGTAGTTCCAAGTTGCATCAATGTTGCATCCTCCAGCACCGCAGTTTTGTCCTTCACGAGCCGTTACAATATTTTGAGCTGCGTTTCTGGTATGAAAAGTATTATTAAATGTCAGTTGACCTTTGCTAGTAGAAACGTCAACTTCTTCAATATAAGGTACTTGTCCGCTACTACCAGTCGAGTCCAAATCTTGTATTTTGTAGCCGACTTTACTTACTGGCCGGTTCACACTGACATCTAAAACATGATTTGTCTTGGCAGCAGGAGAATCATGAAGTAGGTTGATGGCATTGGTAGTCGCACCATTTAAACTACCAAAGAAAGGCGGTGTACTATTGTTAGCAAAAGTACTATTAAGATCTACTACTGATGAAAACCTAAAGTTGAATACTTTGTTACCAGAAGGTTCTGTAAACGTAAAAGCTTTAGTAGTGTTTCCAGAAGTCCAGCTGAGAGCTTGAGAGATTACAGGCGCTGCTTGAGTAGACGCCGGAGGATTGGCACCAACATAGTACATTTTATGACCAGCGGGACAAGTACCAACAGTGGAGGTGTCAGTAGATTCAAAGCTGGCATGAGCACTATTAACACCACTACTAAATGCGGTAATCAACAAAGCTGCTACTATACATTGTAAGGGTTTAGATACTACAAACCGACGTCTTATACACTCTTTTATGTTTATATTATTTTGCATTTAATACCCTTACGGTCTGTTAAAGGTTTCTAAGTCAGAACGTCTTTAATAATGAATTATACTAATTACTAACCGTTGTATCGTACTTAGTATTGAAATACAAAGTGGCTAAAGTCGGACCTCCTGATACTTTTGCTAAACTGAACGCGTTTGAGACAACACGGTCATTTGAGACGATTTTACCATTTGCATCCAAGGTCACTGAGCTGTTATTACTAAAAACTTGCGCAGGATTGCCTTCTGGTAATGGCAAATGAAATTTAGATTGAGTAGGAATTTTTTGTAATACGTCTGTGATTTGTACTTCAGACAAGTCAGTATTGCCGCGATTATAGGCTTCAATTTTATAGGCGATGCATTTGCCAGGTTCGACATTGCGTGCAGGATTCATACTAAAGCCAGTACTTGGATTAGTTGTACTTTGATTGATAGAGGTGTAGTTGAGATTGTCATTGCAGTCTTGTACATATTGATATTTTTTAAGCACTAGTGCAGCGTTTTCGGCTTTCACTTCACCAAAATCAATGTTTGAATAATTATAATCACTGCGAGTGATCGTAATTTGCTTTTTGTTAGCAGTGGTATCGATATTATAGTCCCAGCTACTTGGCTCAACTTCCACCAAACAAACATTTTGACCTACTGTTAGCGTATTTGGAAATACGTTAAAACGATACTTGCCAGTACTGGAGAGTGTTTGAGGCGTTGTACCAGGGATGTCGTTACCACTATTACAGTCGGTTAGCCGTACTTGCAAGTTAGGGTCAGTAATTTCTGACTCGTTGTCCTCGCGTACACCATTGAAGTAGCCTCTGTTGCCAGTAAAGGTAGCAGAAGTATCAAGTCGGGTAGCAGGGCTAGCTGTAATACCGCCATTATCATTAAATACCGAACCTGAAAAAACATAAATAGGCTTACTTTCAACCCCAAAACTTATCCATTCATTGTAAGTCTCACCCACGACGTCCGCTTCAATAGCACTATTACCTTTCATTATGCCTTCATAGGTTAAAGTAACGCTTTTGGCATTTTGTACTGCCACCACGTAGTTGCTATCGCTGTTTGCAATGCCGTAGCTAACATAACTGCCGCCATTACTAATGGGAGTATTAGTACTAAGAGCAGAGTAGGTAGTCTGGTTATTGGGGCTGGTAGACGTGGACTTTAAGATGTTCTCAAAGGTAGCTGGCGCGGGTAATGTGCCTCTTTTTTGACCAGCTGCAAACGTGACATTTCCATTGGTAAGCGTAGGCGTAAAAGAGCTGCTATTGCCGTTACCGTTAAGCGCGGTAAGACTATAATAATATAGATCATTTTTGTTTGGATCATCAATGCGTAGTTGGGGAGAGACAGTCGAGTTGTTGGAGCTAAAACTATTACCGCTAAGTTTTTGACCCATAAAATAATCACCCATAGCGCCAAAAAAGTAGTTAACGCTTGGATTTTCTAAAACAGTCGCTCTAGCTGGAAAAGTGAATTGTTCATTGGTAGCAAAGTCTGTATAACTTAGGCTCTGGCGTGCTACTTCCGAATTTCCTCCTGTGTTATAGCTAGTCTGTCCAATCTTGATCGTGTGAATAGAGTTTTTATCTGTAGGCGTAATAGTAATGGTATAGCTAAATTTGTCTCTATCGCTGGTGGTATTACTTTGATTTTGAATCATAATGCCATTGTTGCCAGGCGTGAAAATAGCATTGCTTTGATAGCCGCTCATCTCTTTACGAACAATAGTAAAAGTGCCCGTAGCACCCGCAGACGTGGTATAAGAACCAGAGGCACTACCGTTACTTGAAGTGGTAGACGTAGACAGAGTAAAGGTACCCATATTCGCTGGTATGGCCTGCGCTATTAAGGGCATGATAAAAAATAGCAAAGCTAAAACAGGCCTGACACAGATGCGGTGTGCTGTTATTATATTTGTAGGCGTAATTACAGAGGTAAGTGTAGGGCGTGAAGCCATAGGTCGTCCTAGTTGTAGATATTAAAGCAGACAATCAATAGCACTATTTACAAGAAAATAGCTTTCGACAAAACACAGATTTTAGTAAAACACAGCAAGAATAGTTCCAACTTCTATCATAAGGTCTATTATATTATTATGATAAATGACTTGAACTTAGATCATAGTAAGGCTGAAGACAATATTTGTAGGTTTTCTAATAGTGGGTTTTTAGCTTTAAGTCATTAAAGTGGTAGCTATGTTTTACTATATAAAGTAAGTTAACAACTGTACTTTATTTTAGTAATTATTTATTTGATTACTAATCATTATTTACTTAAAAAATACTTACCATATGGTCATTTTTTTACAGCCATAAACATCTACACAATAAGGGACTATAATAAACTACTGTAATCGTTTAATTTTAATCATAAAGATATAGCTGCTGATATGATTATCCAGATTAGTAGTTGTTTTTAACTTAAATTTAGACAACGGAATACTCAAGCAAAATATGGAAGTTGCAAAGCAAACTGTTTTCTCTTCATCCTATTTCACAACCGCCTGCTACTATTCAGGAACGACTAATATAAAAGAAGGATAGACAACAATGAATTACTATAAGGATGCTGATAACTTAGAGACTCAAGAATGGCTCGATGCTTTTGAGTCGGTCATCAAGCATGCAGATAAGGATCGCGCGCAGTTCTTGCTAAAAGCGCTATACAATATGGCCGTACAAGAAGGGCTGCCATTCAATCGCCTAGATACTGCATATATTAATACTATTGCGGTTGAAGACGAGCCTATGTATCCTGGCGATTTAACTATCGAGCGCAAAATTCGTGCTTTGATTCGCTACAACGCTTTAGCTATGGTAATGCGCGCCAATCAAAATGATGATGATTTAGGCGGACACTTGGCAACATTTGCCTCAAGTGCCACGCTTTATGAGACGGGTTTCAACCATTTTTTCCGTGCAGCAAATGACAACTTTGGCGGCGATATGGTTTACTACCAAGGTCACTCAGCACCAGGTATCTACGCTCGCTCTTATTTAGAGGGCCGCTTGGATGAAGAGCAGTTAGAAAACTTCCGCCGTGAAATTGGCGGTAAAGGGTTATCAAGCTACCCGCACCCGTACTTGATGCCAGATTATTGGCAGTTCCCAACGGTATCTATGGGTCTTGGCCCGATTATGTCGATTTATCATGCCCACGTGCATCGCTACTTAGAAAACCGCGGCCTGCTTGAAAGAGAAGATCGCAAAATCTGGACGTTTATCGGTGATGGTGAGACGGATGAGCCAGAAACTTTAGGTGCCATCTCACTTGCTGGCCGTGAAAAGCTAGATAATCTTATTTGGGTGATCAACTGTAACTTGCAGCGTCTTGATGGTCCAGTACGCGGTAATGGTAAAATTATTCAAGAGCTTGAATCAGTATTTCGCGGTGCCGGCTGGCGAGTGATCAAGGTAATTTGGGGTGGTAATTGGGATACGCTGCTCGATAAAGATGAAACTGGCGTGCTTAAGCATCGGATGGAAGAAACGGTTGATGGGGAGTACCAGTTGTATGAAGCGCGTACCCCTGACTTTACTCGTGAGCATTTCTTCAATAAATATCCAGAACTAAAAGAGATGGCAGATGAGCTATCGGATGAAGATATCTCACGTCTAGATCGTGGCGGTCATGATCCTACGAAAGTTTACGCCGCTTTTAGTGAAGCGATGAAAACCAAAGGTCAACCGACCGTTGTGTTGGTCAAAACCGTTAAAGGTTATGGTTTATCTACCCAAACCCAAGCGGTCAATAAAGCCCACCAAATCAAAAAACTTGATCAAGAATCGCTGGTTTACTTCCGCGATCGTTTTGATCTGCCCTTTACTGATGAGCAATTAGAGACTTTGCCGTTCTATCGTCCCAAAGAAGATTCGGCTGAGATGAAGTATCTAAAAGGTCGCCGTGAGGCACTTGGCGGTCATCTGCCTAATCGCCGTAGTGGTCATATTCCGCTCCCTATTCCTGATTTATCTATCTTTGATCGCGTGCTCAAAGGCAGCAATGGCAAAGAGCAATCGACCACTATGGTGTTCGTGCGTTTATTATCCGCCATGCTAAAAAACAAGGACATCCAAGACCGCGTTGTACCTATCGTACCGGATGAGGCGCGTACCTTTGGTCTAGAGGGTATGTTCCGTCAGCTCGGTATTTACTCCGCTTCTGGTCAGAAATATACACCAGAAGATAGTGAGGCGCTCATGGGTTATAAAGAAGCCCAAGACGGTCATATGTTGGAAGAGGGCATTAATGAGGCTGGTGCAATGAGTACTTGGATTGCGCTCGCAACCAGCTATTCGATTAATGCTCTGCCCATGATTCCTTTATACATTTATTACTCTATGTTTGGTTTTCAGCGTGTTGGCGATCTGGCATGGGCGGCAGGTGACTGTCAAGCGCAAGGCTTCTTATTAGGCGGTACAGCGGGGCGTACCACGCTAAATGGTGAGGGCTTACAGCATCAAGATGGTCATTCACAAATCTTGTTCAACTCTATCCCTAACTGCGTCAGCTATGATCCTTGTTTTGGTTATGAGCTGGCCGTCATTATGCATGATGGTCTACGCCGGATGTATGCAGATGGTGAGCGCATTTATTACTACTTAACGCTCATGAACGAAAACTACGAGCAACCTGCGATGCCAGAAGGTGTTGAAGAGGGTATTAAGCGCGGTATGTACCTGATTGAAGATAATGGCTCAAGCCAAGTTCAGTTATTAGGCTCAGGAGTAATCCTGCGCGAAGTACAAAAAGCGGCTCAAATTTTAAAAGATGAGTTCAACATCACTGCCAACGTCTGGAGCGTGACTAGCTTTAACGAGCTGACTCGCGATGGTATGGCTTGCGATGATTATAACCGCTTGCATCCCATGGAAGAAGAAAAGGTGCCTTGGGTCACTGAATTGCTAGCGCCGCATGAAGGGGTGGTGGTTGCCGCAACCGATTATATGCGCAATTACTCTGAGCAAATCCGAGCTTGGTTGCCTGACAATCGTCCTTATACGACGCTTGGTACAGATGGTTATGGCCGCTCAGATACGCGTGAAAAGCTACGCAGTTTCTTCCATGTTGATGCCGCTCACATTGTGGTAGCTACGCTTAAACGCTTGGCAGATGAAGGTGAGGTTGAGATGCGTTTGGTAAAAGACGCTATTTCAAGTTTCGGTATTGATGCCGATCAGCCCCCTGCATGGCAGCAGCAGCCCTATTATGATCACTTCCCAGACGCACCAGCACCAGACTCTGACAATATTAAGCCGTCACCGGTTCCTGAGTTTGTCGACGAAGATGATGATGAGATCAGCAGTGAAGGCCGCGCAGAAGATGAAGCCGATGCTAATTTGCTTAATGATAGCGATGTCGAAGAAAAATAATCAAATAAATATAAGACATGGCAATCATAAGACAAGGAGAAAAAGATGGATATTAAGGCCCCCGACTTAGGTGTTGAAAGCGCTGAAGTTAGTGAAATAATGGTAGAAGTTGGTGATGTTATTGCTAAAGACGACAACATTATCTTGTTAGAATCTGATAAAGCCTCAGTTGAGGTACCCAGCTCAGCTGCTGGTAAGATCACCAAAATCAACGTGGCCGTCGGTGATGAGGTAAAAGAAGGTACGGTACTTCTTGAACTCGATAGCGACGATAACAGTGATGAAGCTGATAGCGATGAGGATAAGGCTACAGCTAGTGAGCAATCAAGTTCTGACGAAGAAGTGAAAGAGGAGTCTGAAGCTGATAAAGAAGAAGCTGAGGATAAAGATCAAGCTAAAGTGAGTAAGTCGAGTGCTGACTCTGCGCCCAAAGCTGGTAAAGCGACTACCCATGCGCTACCAGACTTAGGCGTTGATGAAGCGCAAGTGGCTGAGATTATGGTTAGTGTTGGTGACACAGTTAGCGCTGATCAATCAATTATGCTGGTTGAATCTGATAAAGCCTCCGTTGAGGTGCCTGCGCCAGAAGCCGGTACCATTGAGAAAATCTTAGTTGAAGCTGGCGATACCGTTGCAAATGGTCAGGACTTTGTGGTTATCGTTGGCAGCGGCGCAGATACAGCTGACGATGATCAATCGCAATCTGATGACACTGAGGCTACTGAAACGCAAACTCAAGACGAAAAAACTCAAGATAGCAAAGATAAAAAAGCAGGATCGCAAACGACCGGTGAGCCTAAACAAGCACCGGTTGAGTCGTCTAGTACTGCTAGTAGTCAATCGCAACCCACGACTAACAATAAACTGACAGAAGACGAAGTTAATAAAAAGCTAACTGAGGTTTATGCAGGACCTGCGGTACGTAAACTTGCTCGTCAATTGGGTGTCGATATTACCCAGGTCAATGGCTCAGCGCTTAATGATCGTATCTTAAAAGAGGATCTGTTTGCTCATGTTAAAGATCGCATGACGACTGGGACAACTGGGCAAGCCGCTCCAGCTGGTGGCAGTGTAGGTTCGGGTCTGCCAACTCTGCCTGACATGAGTAACGTTGAGATTTGGGGTGAAACCGAGGTACAAGACTTAAGCCGCTTGCAAAAAGTGTCCATCCCGCAGCTTAACTTAAATACTTATCTACCACAGGTCACCCAGTTTGATATGGCGGATATTACTGATACTGAAAAGCTACGCGGTGAGCTCAAAGGCGGTATGAAAGCCGAAGGCATTGGCCTGACTATTTTGGCTTTTATCGTCAAAGCGACAGCTTATGCTTTGACTCAGCATCCTCGTTTTAACAGTCATTTAAATGATGATAATACGCAAGTTATCTTACGCAAAACGGTGAATATGGGTATTGCCGTGGCTACCGATGACGGTCTAATCGTACCCGTCATTAAAGATGCACAAGATAAAGGTATTAAGCAGATTGCTATCGAGATTGGCGAGCTGGCAGCAAAAGCGCGCGATAAAAAGCTAGGCACTAAAGATTTGCAGGGCGCAAGCTTTACTATCTCAAGTCAAGGTAATCTCGGTGGTACTGCCTTTACGCCGCTGGTAAACTGGCCGCAAGTGGGTATCTTAGGAGCTTCTGAGGCGACCATGCAGCCGCACTGGAATAAAGACAAGCAAAGCTTTGAGCCGCGCCTCATGTTGCCCTTGTCATTGTCTTATGATCATAGGGTTATTAATGGTGCTGATGCTGCTGTATTTACGCGCTATGTGGCAAGCTTGCTTGCTGATCCACGCCGTATTTTGCTCTAAATATTCGGCTTTGGATCAAAAATACTGGCTGTAAACTGACCCCCATAAGTTGGACAAATTTATGGGGGTTAATTTATGGAGTAGGCATAAAAAAGCCAATAGTGTGAACTGCCCCCCATAAGTTGGACACAATTTATGGGGGTTATTTTATGCGTTACGATCTAG
>CANMUI010000010.1 GCA_947501045.1 uncultured Psychrobacter sp. | reverse complement strand
CTTGATTTCACTACTATTATTAAGTAGCTTGTCTCGTCCGTTCCCTTAATGAGGTGCGTATTATAGACGCTTTAATTAGTAAGTCAAGAAGTATTTTTAATTTCGTTTAAAGTTTTTATCTTAATTAGATAATGGCTTCAAACTATCGGCTGGTTAGTTAATAGCTGCGCTATTCATATAAGTGGTAAACCACTTCCTTAACCCGCCTTCCCTTCCGACTGGGTGGCATTATACGCATCTTTCAGATTGGGTCAAGCGGTTTTCTAAATTTAATCTATGTTTTTTGAATTAACTATTCGTAGCATGTTTTCCATACTCTATTAGATAGATCATTACCACTCAAATCTACATCTTACTTTTCATCGTCGTCACAATACCTGATAGGGCGTAAATAATACCTATAGCTAAAATACCAACTGGAATATCGTAGATAGCAATGCTTATAACTAATACACCTAAAATTAATACCACAAACGGTACTTTCTTTTTGTCGAACTCTTTGAAACTATAGTATTTGACATTACTGACCATTAGTAAACCGCAAATAACTACCCAAGCAGCGAACAAGATCATAATGAGACTATCATACTCACCAACCCATTGGTTATGGTCAATAGCGACCATCACTGCCGAGGTTACTAGGATAGCTGCGAGTGGACTTGCAAGTCCGACAAAGTACTTTTTATCGACCGTACCAACTTGAACGTTAAAACGTGCCAAACGAAACGCCCCACAAGCGGTAAAGACAAACGCGCAGCCGAGACCTATACGTCCTAATGGTTCCAAAGCAAAACTATAAATCAAAATTGCTGGGGCAATGCCAAAGGCTAACATATCTGCTAAGGAGTCATATTGCTCGCCAAAAGGGCTTTGGGCATTGAGCATGCGGGCGACGCGGCCATCTGCTCCATCAAGAATGGCTGATAAGAAAATCGCTAACGAGGCTTGGTAAAATCGTCCATCGGTACTGGCTAGAATAGAGAAAAAACCAGATAGTAAAGATAAGGTAGTTATTAAGTTAGGTGCTAGATAAACACCGCGACTCACTACTTGCTTACCTTCAGCAACCTCGGTTTCAATGACCTCAAAAGTTAGACCATCGTAATTGTCGTTGTCTGCTAAGCGAATATTAAACTCGTGCTCATCAATATAAGGCGGCTGAGTCGCTGCACTATCACTTATCTTATTTAAATTATCACTAAGTGGCAGCTCAGTGGCAGTATTATTCTGGGGATCAATACGTGTATCGTTGCTCATAAAACAATATCCTTATTCGCCAACCAGCCAGCGCACATTAGTCGCACTGTCGGCTGATAGATTTGGCGCATCAGCAACTTTTAATACCGGCTGTAAAAAGCGTAATATCTCGCGAGCATGATTATCAAACTGCCAGGGCGGATTAATAATCAGCATACCCGTACCGTTTAAACCCACCGCAACGTCGTTTGGATAAATGTTCAGCTCGCAAATCAGCTGACGTCTAATATCAGTACGTTTTAGCTTCTTATAAAACAGCTCGACCGCTTCAATATTCTTGATAGGAAACCATAAAGCATACGTACCTTGTGGCCACTTAGTATAAGCAGCGACTAACAAATTAATCAGCCGCGTAAAGTCTTTGTGTTCTTGCTCATATGGCGGATCAAGGAAAATCAGACCACGGCGCTCAGCGGGTGGAATAACGGCGGTAACACCTTCAAAAGCGTCGCGATGATGAATACCAATCGGTAGTTTATGTAGCTGATAGTTGAGCGCATCATACTCACTTGCTTTGGCCTCAAACGCTTCACCGCGCACCCCTAGATCAGGATACTTTTCAACATGATGCGCAATCCACCATGGAGAACCGGGGTAAACTTTATTATCATAAGTAAAACGAGCTTGCTTGATACCTTCCATATAGTCTTTAATGGCTGCAGGTGCTTGTTCTATATCAGACTCATCGAGCTTTGATAAGGCTTTAATACCACCATCGGCTTCACCCGTTTTGCGTGCCTCTTCACTACTAAGAGAGTACAGACCGCGACCACCATAGGCATCAAGTACATAAAAAGGTTTATTCTTTTGGCTTAATTGATTGAGCAGTTGCACAAGTAAAATGTGTTTGACCACATCGGCAAAATTACCGGCATGATAGGCATGTTTATAATTCATAGTAGCAAAAGTTTAAATAAGAAAAAGTGCATCTATGGTAGCATAGGAAGCACAAAAGATAACGATGGTTTTAGTAATAAAGGTACTGACTCACATAAAGGTAATGATGAGATGACCGTAATTATTAGTAATCTTGATGCAAAAGATTCGAGCTTGACGACGGCTGCGCTCGATAATCCTATAGGCCGAGATAATCCTCCGCTTCTTACTCCCAATAACTGTACTAATACTAGTGAAGCAAGTAACTTAACGCAAAAGGTGCTGCAATTATCTGACTTCGAAGTGAATTGGGAGGATAAGCTTGACGACGATAAATTAGATAAGCTTGCTGATGACGGCTGGACGGTTATTGATGATATTTTTGCAACTAAGGCCTTATTAGCTTTACAAGCGGAGGGTGGTTTTATTGATTACCGTGATGCTCAGCTTACCGCTGGTATTCGTATCAGCGACATACGCGGTGACAGGATTCGCTGGATTACCAAAGACTTCTTTGCTGGATTTTACTACTTACAAAGTATCAATGCGCTGGCCTCTTTGCTTAACCGCACGCTGTTTACAGGTATTCGCCACAGTGAAGCACACTATGCTTGTTATCCACCAGGTTTTGGTTACCAGTGGCACAGCGATAACCCTGCTGGACGCGATGAGCGCGTGATATCAGCCGTTTTTTATTTGAACGACGATTGGACAGCTGACGACGGCGGCGCGCTAGAGATTGTCAATAATCATGGTATCTATCATACGGTTATGCCAGTTGCCAATCGCTTAATCATATTTGATAGTGACCTGCAGCATCAGGTTCAAATCGCGCATCGTCAGCGTTACTCAATTGCTACATGGATGCGCCGTGATGGCTTGGTGCCATTTGTTAAAAATGATAATTAATAGATAACATTAATAACTGGCTCTTAACTTGTCATAAACTATTGCAGACTGGGTTAAAAACCCAGCCTACGCTAATAATAATAAATAGTTGAGCGCGGATTAATAATTCAATTTACAATATAAAAGGTTTATTTATGTCTGACTCTAGTACTCAAACTCCCCAGCAATCTACCCATCAAAAAGCAACCTTAGACTTAAGCATCGCCCTACTTGAACGCCTCTCAGTAACTCCTGATGATGACGGCTGCCAAGATATATTGTCAGAACGCTTAGAGCAAGCAGGCTTTGATTGTGAGTTTATGTTCTTCGGTGATAAGCAGCAAAGTGGCGAACATGCTGAGGTTAAAAACCTTTGGGCAAGACGCGGAAGTAGCGATCCAGTTATTTGTTTTGCAGGTCATACTGATGTCGTGCCGACTGGCGATGTAAAAAATTGGACTTATCCACCCTTTACGCCAACTATCGCTGATGGTTATTTATGGGCACGTGGTGCCGCTGATATGAAAACAGGCATTGCCGCTTTTACGATTGCCGCCGAGCGTTTCGTTGCCAATCATCCTGAGCATAATGGCTCTATTGCCATGCTTATTACCTCCGATGAAGAAGGCCCATCCATCAATGGCACGGTAAAAGTCATCGAAGCTTTAGAAGCTCGCCAAGAAAAAATCACTTATTGCCTCGTCGGTGAGCCTTCTAGCACCGATACGCTCGGCGATATCATTAAAAATGGTCGCCGTGGCTCATTGGGCGCAGTGCTAACGGTAACAGGAAAACAAGGTCATGTTGCTTATCCGCATCTGGCTTCCAACCCTATTCATGCGGCGATGGCAGCATTATCTGAATTAACTGCAGCTAAATGGGACAACGGCAACGACTATTTTCCAGCGACCTCTTTGCAAATATCCAATATCAATAGTGGCACGGGCGCAACCAACGTTATTCCTGAGACTTTAGAAGCGATATTTAACTTTCGCTTCTCGACCGAAACCACGGAAGAAGAATTAAAAGAAAAGACTCATGCGATATTTGAAAAACATTTTAAAGATAGCAAAGCGAGTTATGATATCAATTGGAAATTGTCAGGTCAGCCCTTTTTAACCCCAGAAGGTAAACTGGTTTCAGCCTGTCAAAATGCTATTAAAAAGGTGACTAATACTGACGCTACCTTATCTACTTCTGGCGGCACCTCCGATGGTCGTTTTATTGCGCCAACGGGCGCGCAAGTGGTTGAGCTTGGGGTGCGTAATGCTACTATTCATCAAGTTGATGAAAAGGTTGAAGTTGATGATTTGGGTAGACTTGCGCAGATTTATGAAGGGATTTTGGAGAATTTATTGTTAGACTAATTTTACTTAACCCGTTTGTTATGACTTAAAAAAGCGTTACTTATTCGATAAGTAATGCTTTTTTAGTTTGCGTAGGCTATTATTATTTATCCTATTCACTCAATACCAATATATACATCCACTTGAAACTGACTAATATAATGTTCAAAATCAATGTCATAGAGACGGGTATGCTCACACTCTGGACTGTTAAAATAAGACCAAACCTCTTGCCAAGCCGTAATCACCGCAGTGGGCATCATACCTTGCTCACTAAATACCAGATACTTGCCTTCTGGAATAGTCACTACTTTTAGATTCAGATGTCCATCACTATCCACACTCATGTCTTGCTGGCAACTCACAGTCACATCAAAAGCGCCATTCGCATCACTTTCGTAGTTATGATAAATACCATAAGCAGCGCTACCCGCTGGCAGTTTAGAAAAAATCGTTTGATAGAAAGTTAACCATAATTTACCCATTTTTGCCGTGCTGGGGTTTAATTCGGCTTGGTTAGTAGTTCTCACACTCAAGCCTTGGCATGCTATAGTTTCAGTGAGTGTCTTGGCATTAACGGTCATTATAATCTCTATAATATTATGTATAAAAATGCTTATCAGGTAGGCGAATTTTTGCTGATTAATAACTAATCTGCTTCATCAATCCAGTTCATCTGAATCGCCTCTAAAATACCTTCATTTGATCTTTGCGGATCATCGTCAAAGCCTTCAAGTTCTGTTACCCAACGATGCAAGTCTGTGAAGCGCACATATTGCGGATCAGTTTCAGGAAATTTTTCAGCAAGTTCAATAGCGATATCTAGGCTGTCGGTCCATTTTAGTTTTTGCGGGGTCATAATTACTCCTTAGTGGTAGTTAGAATTTATAATATGATAGTTGTTATCCTAGCAAAATTTGCCGATTGAATATAGCTTAGCTTTTGTAGGGCGCAGATTTAACCGCGGCTTGATGTTTATTCCACGTATTGATCACATCAGTTAACTGCTCTCCAAACATATCAAGCACTGCTGGCGCGCGTTTTTCCTTTTTATCCATTAATACAAACTTACTCATTCCCACGCTCATAAGCTGATTTTTTACAAAAAACCGATGTTCAAAATAAATGTACTTATGATCCCAGCCGGCAAGCTGACTACTAAGCGTCATTTTATCCAAAAATTTAATCTCTTTTAGATAAACCATCTCTTGCATAGCGATAACCCAGTCTAAGGTTTTCATGCCTTTTTGATGACAACAGGCTATTAGCCAGCGCGTCACGTTAAGCTCAATAAATGATAGATAGCGATAGTTGGGCAGATGATCGCGAAAACCCATGTCGTGTGGCAATACCCGATAGTGACGGACACTCGGTGTGCTTAGTGTCTCTTCGCTAAGTCGCGGGCGAGCGGACTGGTGCTTGAGCTGCTGTTGTAGTAGACCATACATAATAAAAAAACGTATCAACATGTTCATAAAAAAGCTCTCTTAAGGTCTATTTTGTCGTTGATTATAGGGCGTGTTGAATATTCAAATATGGCACTGGCGGGTGCTATTTTTTGGGCAATACGCAGTGAAATTTTCGAAGCCTAGTCATTCTAGGATAGACAATTTCGCCATGTATTGACAAAAAATAGTCTCGCCCTGAAAGGATGATGCTAAAATCACCCCAAACGGTGTTATAAACCTAGCTAAGGTCTCGACATTATCTTCGGTTTATGCCCATTCTAATAAAGGTTTGGTGCAATTTTAGCTATCAGCAGTCCTAATATTTGAATGTTCAACACGCCCAAATTGCGGCATACCTTAACGCAAAAAAAGTCACCTGAGTGACTTTTAGTGTATTAAATCTTTGCGCTGTTATGGACTATATTAGCATCATTATTAATATTAAATAGCTATCAACCTAGACGCTGGCGACTACTATGATAATCAAGCCAAAGTATTAATGACCACCGCCGTTAATACTGCGTACCATCTCTTCGACCATCTTTTTGGCATCACCAAAGATCATCATGGTTTTATCCATGTAGAACAGACTGTTATCAAGACCCGCGTAACCTGTACTCATTGAGCGCTTGATGACCATCACCGTTTGTGCTTTGGTGACCTCCAATATCGGCATACCAAAAATAGGCGAGGTTGGATCGTCTTTTGCCGACGGATTCACCACGTCGTTGGCACCGATAACCAGTACCACATCGGTGCTGGCAAAGTCCGAGTTGATCTCATCCATCTCCATGATGTCATCATAGGGTACATCCGCTTCGGCGAGCAAGACGTTCATATGCCCAGGCATACGGCCTGCAACTGGGTGAATGGCAAAGCGCACGTTAACGCCTTCTTCTTTTAGCAGCTCATACAATTCTTTGACTGCGTTTTGTGCGCGGCCTTGAGCCATACCATAACCCGGTACGATAATGACGTCGCTAGCATTAGACATAAGAAAGCCTGCATCTTCTGCTGAGCCTGACTTGTAGTTCTTTGGTGCGCCGTCATCAGCGCCACTTGCTACTGCTGCAGTGCCTATACCGCCAAATAAGACGTTGATTAATGAGCGATTCATCGCCTTACACATAATGTAAGATAGAATTGCACCCGATGAGCCAACAAGCGAGCCTGCGATAATAAGCATGGAGTTACCCAGCGTAAAACCAATACCTGCCGCGGCCCAGCCTGAGAATGAGTTCAATAATGACACAACAACTGGCATATCACCGCCGCCAATAGGCGCAATCCACATCCAACCAAAAGCGATAGCTAATACAGTCATGACATAAAAAGCGGGTAAGGAGTCGGTAATAAAATATACCGCGCCAAAGCCTATCATAGCGATAAATAAGATGGCTTGTACGGGTTTGACCCAACTACCATTGACCGTTTTCGCCCAGCTCTTAGCAGCAAGTTTACCAAAAGCAAAAACCGAGGCTGAAAAGGTAATTGCACCGATAAAGCAACCAATAAATAGCTCTAGGCGCGTGACAGTATTGTACTCTTGATCAGAATGCAGAACCGTTGCCAGCGCAATAGCAACCGCCGCTAGACCGACTAAGGAGTGCATCAAAGCGACCGTTTCTGGCATTTGTGTCATCGCAACGGTTCTTGATTTCCAAATACCAACAGCAGCGCCTAATACCATGGCACCGATGATCATCCACATGATAGGACCTTCGGCTAAGAAAAAGGTAGTAATGACAGCAATCGCCATCGCTACCATACCCATGCGGTTACCGCGAATAGCCGTCTTTGGGCTTGAGAGTCCACGTAAGGTCAAGACGAATAAAATAGCGCCGACTAAATAAAACCAGTCGGCATTAGCGGCAATCATCGCTGAAAAGTTGCTCATACATTGCCTCCCTTCTCACTTAAAGTATCACTAGCGTCAGTAACTGGCGTAGCTACCTTTTTGGGTTTAGGCTTAAACATAGACAGCATACGCTCAGTCACTGAGAAGCCACCAAAGATATTAATACTGGCTAAAAAGACAGCAAAGGCACCAATGAGACTAGTAGCCGTAAATACCTCACCATCGATAGTCACCGTCTGCAAAATAGCACCGACGATGACAATACTAGATAGGGCGTTAGTCACTGCCATTAGCGGCGTATGCAGTGCTGGGGTCACGCCCCAGACCACGTAATAACCCACAAAAATGGCAAGTACAAATACGGTAAAAATTGCTACGAATGGGGTATTGCCCATGGCCGCGCCGGCTGATGCCGCCGCTAAAATACTGGCAATCATCTTATCCTCCTAAAAATTTATTCATCACTGGCAAACTTGGTTATGAGTCTCACAGGATTGAGTCTTACAAGACTTAACGTTTTGCAAGGCGTACTTGGCCATCATGCGTGACCGCTAATGCGCCTTGAATCTCATCTTCCATATCCAGGGCTAGTGTGTTCGGTGCCGTAGTATCTGCTGCGTCATCGGAGGCAATCAGCGTGGTAATAAAATTGACTAAGTTGTTGGCATATAGATCCGATGACTGCGCAGCGAGCATAGACGGTATGTTGGCAGCACCAACGATACGCACCCCATTATCAGTGGTGATAGTTTCATCAGCAACATTACCTTCTACATTACCGCCCGTACCCGCCGCCATATCTATAAGGACAGAACCAGCTTTCATCTTATCTAGCGTGGCTTTGTGTACCAAACGTGGTGCTTGACGACCCGGAATTTGCGCTGTAGTTATGACAATATCAGCATTACTCAGCGCTTTATCTACAACGATGGCTTGGTCTTTCATATACTGCTCCGAGGGCGTCCACGCATAACCGCCTGTCGATTTGGCTTTTTGCGCTTCCTCATCGCTCATTGGCACATCCAACCATTTACCGCCCAAAGACTCCACTTGCTCTTTTGCCGTAGGACGCAGGTCACTGGCTTCAACTACTGCCCCTAAACGCTTGGCCGTCGCAATCGCTTGCAGACCTGCCACACCAACGCCCAAAATCACAACTTTAGCGGGCTTAACGGTACCTGCTGAGGTCATAAACATTGGAAAAGGACGCGAGTATTCGTTGGCGGCTAGGAGTACAGCTTTGTAGCCAGCAAGGTTGGCTTGTGAGGACAGCACATCCATATTTTGCGCGCGCGATAGCGTACGGGGTAATAGCTCCATGGCAAAGGCAGTGACGCCTTTAGCTGCGTAAGTATCGAGCTGAGTATTACGGTAAGGATCAAGCATTCCAACAATGATTTGTCCTGAGGTCAACTGCTCTGTCAACGCTGCGGGCAGATCATCGACGGTAGTAATGATCTGAGACTGGGTAATAACATCAGTGCTGCTTGCTGCAATCTCACCGCCAGCAGTCTTGTAACTATCATCAGTATAAAAGGCTCCAAGACCTGCGCCTGACTGTATGACTACTTCAAATCCAAGCTTACGTAGCTTCTTGACCGCATCTGGGGTAATTGCTACGCGGCTCTCACGAGCACTATCTGCACTGATAACACCGATTTTCATACCGTCTCCTCGCATCCGAATACTTTTGGCCTATACATGTCTGACTTTTTATAAAACGTATGGCGTAAAAAATCTTTAGTTCGATCTTAATATTAAGCTTGGGCTTCAATATAAAGAGTTGAACCAAAGACTATCAATATAATAAATGACAATACACTTCTCATCACCTTTTTTTATTATAGAGACATTTCTACCTACCTTTCATTGTCAAATGATGACTCATAAGTAAATAAAAAGTTAATCGCTTTACCATCACTATAACTTTTATTATTGTATTTAAAATTGTTATTGTAAAGATACTATTTATTTTATATTAGTCTAAAATTAGCCCTGCCTATGACAAGACAGCTAGATAACGGTACAAACTGTAGTTTAAAAGGTGCGTGTTGCTTTTGTCATCTGTGTGGTATGGTAGAGCTATGGTATAAATAGATCGTATTATTAGAGAGGAGCACTGATGTATTTTTTATTGTCCCCTGCCAAATCATTAAATGAGACGGATGCTGTGCCATTAAATCTTGGTAATTATCATAGTCAGCCTGTACTTATTGAGCAGTCGCAAGTCTTGATGAAAACATTAAAAGCAAAAGAGCCTATTGACCTGCAAGAGCTGATGGGTATCTCTGATGATCTGGCGCAGCTTAACGCTAACCGTAATCAGGAGTGGCAATGGAGCCAAGAAAAGCCCTTCACTAACGATAATGCCAAACCCGCGGGCTACTTGTTTGATGGCGATGTTTATAGTGGTCTTGATATGTACAATATGGATAAAGACACTGCCACTTATGTTAATGAACATCTGGGTATCTTGTCAGGACTCTATGGCATTATAAAGCCGCTTGATCTGATACAGCCTTATCGGCTTGAGATGGGCACTAAGCTTAACAATGAGCGCGGTGATAATTTATATGAGTTTTGGGGCGAGCAAATTACCGAAGCTATCAACAATCAGATGGCGAACAACGAAGATAAAGTGCTAATCAATCTTGCCTCTAATGAATATTTTAAAGTGGTGAAGAAGAAAGCACTCGATGCGCAAATCATTACGCCAAGATTTGAAGACCAAAAAAACGGTCAGTATAAAGTGATCAGCTTTTATGCCAAAAAAGCGCGTGGCCTAATGGTAAAATACGCCGCTGAAAATAAATTGACGGATGCTGAACAGCTCAAGGGGTTTGATTTGGCAGGGTATTACTATGTGGACAGTGAATCTGATGACAAGACGTGGACTTTTCGGCGCGATGAAAAGGATCAGTAGAATCTAAGATTTTATCGAATTCATATAAAAAACCCCGATAAGCCAAAGCCTATCGGGGTTTTATTTTTCTAACTGCTAAGCATTACAGGGTAAAGAGCTGATTACATCATGCCGCCCATACCACCCATGCCGCCCATACCACCGCCAGCGCCCATGCCAGCCATTGGATCATCACCTTCTGGTAAGTCGGTGATCATCGCTTCGGTCGTAAGCATCAAACCTGCGACAGAAGCGGCGTTCTCAAGTGCTGAACGTGCTACTTTGGCGGGATCTAGGATACCCATCTCCAGCATATCGCCATATTCGCCAGAAGCAGCGTTATAACCGTAGTTACCGCTACCTTGCTTGACAGCGTTAACAACTACTGAGGCTTCTTCACCAGAGTTGGTAACGATTTGACGTAGTGGCGCTTCCATCGCACGGCGTAAGATGTTGATACCAGCGTCTTGGTCGTCGTTATCGCCTTTAAGCTCAGACAAGGCATTCATAGCGCGCACTAGTGCCACACCGCCGCCAGGAACCACACCTTCTTCAACCGCTGCACGAGTCGCATGCAAGGCATCATCAACACGATCTTTCTTCTCTTTCATCTCAGTTTCAGTCGCGGCTCCTACTTTGATAACGGCAACACCGCCAGCAAGTTTAGCCACGCGCTCTTGAAGCTTTTCTTTATCGTAGTCAGAAGTAGACTCTTCAATTTGGCGGTTGATAGACTCAACACGATTCTCGATGTCCGTCTTTTGACCAGCGCCATCAACGATTACAGTGTTCTCTTTACCAACAGTAACCTTTTTAGCCGTACCGAGCTGCTCGATAGTCGCCGTCTCTAGGCTTAGGCCAATCTCTTCTGAGATCACGGTACCGCCAGTCAAGGTTGCGATATCCTCTAACATGGCTTTACGGCGATCGCCGAATCCTGGTGCTTTAACCGCACAAGTTTTTAGGCCGCCGCGCATGTTGTTTACTACCAAAGTAGCCAATGCTTCGTTTTCAACATCTTCAGCAATGATTAGCAGTGGCTTGCTTTGCTGCATCACTTGCTCAAGTAAAGGCACGATCTCACGGATGTTGCTGATTTTTTTGTCAACCAATAAGATATATGGGTTTTCAAATTCAGCAGTCAGACTGTCTTGCTTATTAGCAAAGTACGGGCTGATATAACCACGGTCAAACTGCATACCTTCAACGACTTCTAAGGTATCTTCAAAGCTTGAACCTTCCTCAACGGTGATTACGCCTTGCTTGCCCACTTTTTGCATAGCTTGTGAGATCAGCTCGCCAATCTTAGGATCTGAGTTGGCAGAGATGGAACCGACCTGCGCGATCGCTTTGTGATCGTCAGCTGGGGTTGATAACTCATGGATCTGCTTAACCGCTTCGCGTACCGCTTTGTCGATACCGCGCTTAAGATCCATAGGGTTCATGCCAGCGGCGACTGATTTCATGCCTTCTTGCAAGATTGATTGAGCAAGTACTGTTGCGGTAGTTGTACCATCACCAGCGACGTCATTAGTGCGACTAGCGACTTCACGTACCAATTGCGCGCCCATGTTTTCAAACTTGTTTTCAAGCTCAATCTCTTTAGCGACCGAAACCCCATCTTTAGTAATGGTTGGTGCGCCAAACGACTTGTCGATAACCACGTTACGACCTTTGGGGCCTAAAGTAACACGTACAGCGTTTGCTAAAATGTTTACGCCGTCCATCATCTGTTTACGAGCATCAATGCCAAACTTTACGTCTTTTGCCATGTTAAATTACTCCAATATATAATAATTTTATTTTAATAAAGTTAGTACTTATAAAAATAGTACCTATAAAAACAGTGCTTAGAAAAAGCTAATCAAACTAACCTTCTAACACACCTAATACGTCAGACTCTTTCATAATGAGTAGTTCTTCACCGTCAACTTTAACCGTTTGACCGGCATACTGACCGAACAATACTTTGTCGCCAACTTTTACATCTAACGCGCGAGTTTCGCCATTATCACGGATCTGGCCATTACCAGTGGCTAATATTTCACCTTGTGATGGCTTTTCTTGCGCTGAACCTGGCAATAAAATACCGCCAGCAGTTTTTGTTTCTTCTTCTATGCGGCGGACGACAATACGGTCATGTAAAGGACGAATATTCATCGAGATGACTCCAAAATTTGGTTGTTTACGTTAAGGGTTTATTTGGTTTAGTAGTCTCAATGCTAATACCTGAAAGACCTTAATTTAAAAGCCTTTTTCTAAAAATAGCTCTCAAAAATAGATTCTATAGATATGCGTTGAGCTTGTCTCCAAAAGTGGGGGCAAGGTAGGAGTGCTTCAAGTGTAAAAACAAAATATTTATAAGAATGCTGCTCTAAGAATGCAGTTTTAAAGTGTTTACAAATTCAGTTGAGCTAGCAACTCTGCTTACAGAGGGTTACTTATGATAGCTAGTCCACGCTTTCTAGTTACATCAGCTACAAGATAATACGCCTAACTCTGCGGTTACCCTTGAAAATGTAACAGGATATGACCATCATAAGATTTGAGAACAAAATAACAGCTATAAATACTTTAAAAAAGTTAGCGAATAAATTTATTTCATTTAGAATAAAATAATTAAGGATCATCCATGACAGTCTTATCAACTATAAAAACTGATACTAATAATATAAAATCTCGTCACTCCAAATTTTTATCCACCCTTACAACTGGCATCAGTATTGCTGCCATAGGAGCTTTAAGCATGAGCGCCCCTACTCTCGCTAGTGCCAAGACCGTGCAACCTTCAACGGCCAGTTATAATTTTACCGTTGAAGATAAATACAACGGCTCTGCCACTCGCACCTTGAGCAAGTCAGGTAATGTTTGGAAGTATAATGTAAACGCGCGTGTGGCAGGCGTTGCAAGTGCTGCACAAAACAGTGCTTTTACTATCGTTGGCAATAATGTCACGCCGACTCAAGCTAGCACTACTTATAAGCTATTAGGCATTGGGCGCACGCATAAGCTTGATTTCAATCCTAGTACCAACCAAGTTGTCAGTACTTACAAAGGTAAATCGACGACGATGAACATGGCGCAGCAAGCTTTTGATGATTTGAGCCTTGAGGTGCAAATCCGTCAAGACTTATTGAATGGTAAATTCTCTGGCAATTACTATATGGCTAAAAAGAATAAAATTGAGAGTACCCCATTTAAAAAGTCTGGCAATACTCAAATTACCGTGCCTGCTGGCACTTTTGACACTGTACGCGTGGATCGCATCCACGACGGCGATAGTCGCTCTACCAGTTTTTGGCTGGCACCAAGCTTAGATTATCTACCCGTGAAAGTGAGCCAGATTAACGATGGTAAAAAAATGGACTTGGAACTAACCAAAGTCAACTAAGCGAGCTTTGCTTTGTTGGATAGTTAGTTAGATAGATAGATAAACAAAATTAAGTTAATAAAAAGGCGGCGCTCTAGTGTATAGAGCGCCGCCTTTTTTAGATTCTAAAGTTAAGAGAACCGCTATTGTTTACTTTAAAAAGACGTGGTTTAGCGCGAGCGTGGCTGCTTAACGACGTTATTCATCGACGGTAGGCGCTTTAGTAGTAAAAATAGCCAAGTATTAATGAGTAGTAGTAGCAAAAAATCGAGCCCATAAACTAAAATCTCAGCGACGCTGCTACCGTAGAGGCGCGTAAACAAAACCACGCCGCTTGCGCCCAAATACACTAAAGTCAACATGCTGCCTACCAACAATAAATAAGGCGAGCGCCCACGCACGATCACTGGCGTTAAAATAAAGGCAGGGAGCAACCACAAACCGTACCAAAAGATACCCCCTACAATATCAGGATTGCTAGGGTTAAAAACACTAATCAACACTGGCAATACGAGCAGACGATACCCCAGCCAAATAAGCCAAGCTACTAGCAAACGCTGACGCATTGGAGTAATAGGTTTAGCTGTCTCACGGCTCGCCGCCGGTTCTGTACTAGCAGAATTTGTAGTTATTGGGCTATCAGGTAGATCAGAGTGATTTGGCATCAGCAGCGATGGTTCCCTAAGTTAGATGAGCAGCTTGTTTTTCAATTAACACTAAAACCAGCTCGTAATAATTATTTAGCGGTTCCATTCTACTTGCGCTAATGCTTTAGCACTAATAGCGAGACGGCGACCTTGTGCCACTGCCAGTTCGCGCTCATCCTCAGAGACAGGCTGGTCATGCGCGGTACCGCTAACATGGCTAGCTCCATAAGGCGTACCGCCGCGACTGGTACGTCCAAGCGCAGGCTCCCCGTAAGGTAGACCGACTATCATCATGCCGTGATGTATAAGAGGCAACATCATCGTCAGTAGCGTGGTTTCTTGTCCGCCGTGCATGGAGCCTGTGGCGGTGAATACTGAAGCAGGTTTGTTTTGCAAATTACCTGCCAGCCAAATAGTAACGGTATTGTCCCAAAAATACTTCATGGGGGCCGCCATGTTGCCGAAGTGAGTTGGACTACCAAGCGCAAGCCCCATGCAGTCTTTGAGATCATCCATCGTACAATACAAATCGCCCTCATCTGGGATCGCAGGCTTGCTAGCTGTGGTTTCAGGAGCCACCATTGGCACTGTGCGAATACGTGCGGTTACGCCCGCCTCTTCAATACCTTGAGCGATAGCATAAGCTAACGTCTTGGTCGTACCGTGACTAGAATAATACAGTACCAATATGTAAGGCGCATGCGTGGCAGTTTGACTCATTAACCGTATTTCCTTTTAAATTTATTTTAAGCCTTATGCTTTATTAAAGTAGCCATTCGTTGATAGCAATAGCGACGTTACCAACGAGCAACGGCACTAAAGCCTTCAGTGAATAGGCTATATAACTGTCTACATTATGCCCGACTCCGAAGCAGACATGCAAATGATCGATTTGAGGCTTGTAAAACAAATAATTGGCAGATGCTAACCTTACATTTTTGTTACAATGTGGTCATATTTACGCTTTCTAAATGGTTCATATGGAAAACTTATCAAAAAAGTTCCCTTTTTTGCAGCAGCGTTGGTTTCAGTTCCTAAAATTTTTGACGCGGCATTTCTTCGAGGACGACTGCCAGCAAAAGGCGGCTTCCTTAACTTATACCACTATGCTGTCAATCGTGCCGATATTGACAGTATTATTGATGATTTTATCTTCTGTGCCAGCGCTAGCTTCCGTAAGAGCACAAATTTATGATCTTATTTATAGTAACCTGTTACCGCAGTCAAGCCTACAGGTCAGTAAATATATTAACAATTTTGCTGAAAAATCAACCAATCTAACCGCTATCGGTATTGTGATTTTATTCGTCACGACGATCATGACCCTAACGACTATTGAACGTGCTTTTAATCAGATTTGGCGGGTAGAAGATCGTTCTGGTGGCATCAAAAGTATGCTGCGTTATTGGACTATCGTCACCATGGGGCCGATCGTACTGGGTACCGCTTTTATTGCCTCTAGTACCGTACAAAGCCTAAGTTTTTTGAATCGTCAAATTGCAGGCTATGGAATTGATTGGTCCTTTTGGGTGCAAATGGTCTCTATCGGTATTACGATAGCAGGATTTATGGGAATGTATTGGTTTATTCCCAAAGCACGAGTACCTTTTAAAAATGCTGCCATTGCTGGCGTTATTGTCGCTATTGTTTTTGAATTACTCAAACATATCTTTGGCACAGTAATGACTAACTTTACGAGCTATGAGGCAATTTATGGTGCCTTTGCTGCGCTGCCGATCTTTTTGTTATGGATATATTTATCTTGGAATTTGATTTTATTAGGGGTTGAGATTAGCTACACTCTGACTATTTTTGAGACTAAAGAGGTGCATCCTCGCCATCCCCTCCTAAGCTTACTAGATATGCTAAATTTGGTTTACACCTATCATGTCAAAGGCGAGGCGGTAAGCGAGCAAGAGCTGCGTAATGTACTAGGCCGAAAAGAGCTGCCAAAGTGGTATATTTATATCAATTACCTCAAAGACAGCAACCTGATTACGACCACAGACAACGATGAATATGTGCTCAAAAGAGATTTGAGTCAGATGACGCTATGGGACTTTTATCGTACTCTGCCCTACCCTCTACCGATCAAAGATGAGCTTGATGAGATTGAGCCTCACAGTCAAAAGGCTTGGTTGAATATGTTGGTTAGTAGATTTGAAAATACCGAAGATTATGCCAAGAGACAGCTTAATTTGCCCTTAGCTGAGATCTTTGCTCATATTGAACCTCGTAAGAAGTCATCCGACAATTCATCTAGTCAGCTCGCTGCATCCAAAGACGAGAACGACAAAAGTGACGTATATCTCGAGCCTGCAGCTTATGACGAAGATAGCCATCTAATAGCTGATAAGGATAACAATGAGGTATTGATACCGGGTAGCGCTGATAATAAGAACAATGTTATTACTGAAGATGATAATCCGCAGCGGGCTAAGTATCTATAAACTACAATCTAAGAAATTAACAATAAAAAAGTGACATTCTATTTTTCTAAGTACTTTGGAGGCTACAGCAGTGCCCAACTCTACTAAAAAATCACTGCTTGAAAAGACGATAGCAACTGGCATACAAGGGCTAAAGCAATTTTCTTATTTATGGTCAACTGATACTTTGGCCAGTTTGCCTGAACGGCTAAAAAACTTGTGGCAACAATTGATTGGGTCTTACTGGTTTATTCCAACAGCTTGTGTGCTATTAGGTATTTTGTTAGCGCCGCTGTTAATAGCTATTGACGAGCACTTTGATCGCAAAGCAGTCAAAGAAATTGGTTTTGCTTTTACTGGCAGTGATGCAGCCGCACGCGCTATCATGACCGCTATAGCTGGTGCGGTATTAGGCGTTGCTGGTACCACCTTTTCAATTACTATTGCTGTTTTGTCCATGGCCTCATCGCAATTTGGTCCCAGACTACTGCGTAATTTTTTGACAGATACCTCCAACCAGTTAGTTCTAGGCGCTTTTATTGGCACCTTTAGCTATAGTTTACTGGTACTAAAAGCTATTCATAAGCAAGATGTGGCTTTTGGCGTACCGCAATTAGCGGTAACTTTCGCAATTATTATGGCTATTAGCTGTGCCTTATTACTGGTATATTTTATTCAACATATGGTGCATGCTATTCAAGCCTCACACGTCATTCAGCATGCCAGCGACGATGCTATGGAAAATAT
The DNA here is from genome assembly GCA_947501045.1 of uncultured Psychrobacter sp. Lineage (GTDB taxonomy): Bacteria > Pseudomonadota > Gammaproteobacteria > Pseudomonadales > Moraxellaceae > Psychrobacter. The sequence continues at coordinate 93,259 of CANMUI010000010.1, read as the reverse complement.
CGATTATTGGTATGGCAAGTATTGTGATGTTCAACACCAGCGTGATGTAGAACAAGTAGACATAGAACAGTATAAGCAGTGGCCAGCTACCCCTATTTACGCGCCGCACTCAGGTTACCTGCAGCAAATCTACGTCGAATCAGTAGTTGCTCTAGCCAAAGACTATGGCGGCATTATACGGCTGCACACTAATCTTGGCGACTTTGTCACAGATCGAAATATCATCGGCTATTTTTATCAGCGCCCAGACGATCAAGTCAGCCATTTACAAAAAACTAAGACCTCAAATCTGGCTCTTTTAGCGCGCCGCCCTGATGGCAACTTTTGGCAGCGTCTGAGCGCTTGTGTCGACCTAGTGCGCAGGCCTACCCATTCTAATGATATTGCTTATAGCTTAGGACAGGTGACTGAAATCGCCATACGTGCACTATCGCCAGGGACTAATGACCCTAAAACAGCTATTAGTTGTGTCCAGTCGCTAACCATTTGTTTGAGCGTTATGATGCGCCGCCAGCCGCCCAGTCCTTATCACTTTTATACTCCAGACCATGATCATGATGACTTAACTATTACTACTAATCGGCCACGTCTACCGATATTAGCAGTTATTACCAAGACTCCAAAGATATCAGATTTTATTGATGCCTCACTTGGGGATATACGCCGTTATGCGACCGCTGATTTAATGGTATTAAAAACACTGTGTCAGGCAATGACTGATCTTAATTACTCTTGCGTCAATGACGGGCAGCGGCAAACTTTACTGCGTGAGCTAACCTTGATTGAACGCGCAGGAGAAGAAAACCTTGCTTATAGTGAGCTGGTAGACGACTTGTTTGCTATGTGTCGACAAGCTCGGCAATTCATTGAAGGAGATTCTGCTCAGCATCAGCACTTTGAGTATACTGGTAGTTTTTCTGCTCATATCCATAAGACACTAGAGAGCCAATCTAGCTAGCGTTTTAACTCACAACTTATAACTATCTATTATTTTATTTGAGATCTTTTTTATGGCTTCTGCAACCAGTTTAACTGTACTTGAAATAAGCGCCATCTTCTTATCTATTACCGCTGTACTGTCCTATGTCAACCACCGCTTTATCGGTCTACCAACGACTATCGGCGTCATGGTAATCTCTATTTTGCTATCTATAGGAGCGATATTTTTAGGATTTTTAGGGTTCGATGAGCTTATTGATTATGAAGTCAGTTTACTAGAGCAGCTTGATTTTACTGAAGTATTGCTAGATGGCATGTTATCTATGCTGTTATTCGCTGCCGCTTTGCATGTCAATATTGGCGACTTGAGACGATATAAATTACCTATAGGTATTTTGGCCTGTATTGGTACGATCGTATCAGCTGTGCTCATTGCGACCACCCTTTATTTTATGTTACCACTGCTAGGTTTTGGCTTACCCTTCATCTGGTGTCTGCTGTTTGGCGCTTTGATATCGCCTACCGATCCCATTGCTGTTATGGGCATTTTAGCCTCAGCTGGCGCGCCCAAAAGCTTGGAGACGGTTATCGCTGGCGAGTCATTATTCAACGATGGTATTGGCGTTGTCATTTTCGTCTTACTGCTTGGCATTTTATCAAGTGGCGATATCCCAACAGCTAATTATGTTGCTCATACCTTAGCGGTCGAAGCTGGCGGCGGTATTGTCTTTGGTTTGGTGCTTGGTGGCATTTTGTATTATATGATCAAAAGCATCGATAGCTATCAAGAAGAGGTACTGTTAACACTAGCTGGCGTGATAGGCGGTTATGCGCTGGCCAGTCATTGGCATTTGTCAGGGCCGCTGGCAATGGTCATGATGGGGCTGATGGTGGGTAACCGTGGTCGCGCCTTAGCGATGAGTGATAAGACTCGGCACTATATTGATCTCTTTTGGGAGTTAATCGATGAGATCTTAAACGCGATTTTGTTTGTACTCATTGGTCTTGAGATCGTGATGATTGCTTATTCTGGCAATTTGTTTATTGCTGGTGGCTTAACAATTGTTATCGCTTTGCTTGCTCGGTTTATAGTAGTGGGTATGACCACCAAGACCTTTAGTCGTCAGCTTGATCTGCCTGAAGGCGCATGGAAAGTACTAACTTGGGGCGGTCTACGTGGTGGTATCTCGGTCGCCTTAGTACTACAGCTACCTACCGGAGATGAGCGCGATGTTTTACTATCGTTAACTTACGCGGTGGTAATATTCTCTATCTTAGTTCAAGGTCTAAGCATCGGTAAAGTGGCTAAAACCATTACTGAAAACCAGCCTGCAACGCCTACATCATAACCGCTCAGTTTTATAGCAAACCTTTTTATAATAAACCTTTGTGCTTCATATTGCGGTAGACCACTACCACGATAATAATATTTAGCACAAAGATACCCAGTTTGAACCAATCAAATGGACCTGTAATTAAGTAGTACAGCTCAACGGGGATAAAAATCCCATAACCGATGACGCTAAACCAGTACGCCCAAGTTTTATCTTGCCATAGTCCATAAGCTTCAATAAAGCGTAGGCTAGCATAAGCAAATATTAATAATAAAAATAGCGTCCAGTTTTTACTGGCACGCTGAGCAAGCTGCACAATACTGTCAACTTGCGGCGCTAGTAATTGACCAAACTGCTGATGCCAAGTCTGAGTTACTGTGGCAAGCCATTGCTCTAAATCTTTATGCCATAGCCACAATGCGGCAGCCATCAATAACGCGCCACCTCCTTTGACAATCTCGTATATGGCTACTGCCTTAATAGATTCGCTAGATTTACTAGCATAACTGGACAATGCTTGATCTTGTTTATCGAATTTATGACTCCTTTTTGGGGGCAACGATAGTACTTTATCTTCTTGTGCAGGCCTATTAGTCAAATAGAGTCTCCACCACACGTCCTTGTAGAAACTGTCCAAAAAAAGGTGTGTTTTTACCATTTGAGTGCATCGTATCTGTAGTTACTTGCCATTCAAGATTGGGGTCGATAACTACCGCGCCGCCGATACTTGCGTAGTCTTCATTTATGCCAGCGATTTTTGCTGGATTGAGACATATTTTGTCTACCAGTTGCTTTAAGGTTAATATCTCATCTCGCACCAATTGGCAAGCTAGCGCCATAAAGGTATCAAAGTTTGAGATGCCAGGCGTACTCTCAGCAAAAGGCGCTTTTTTGGCAGTAGCGTTTAGTGGCTCATGATGGCTACATATCGCATCGATCGTCCCATCTTTGAGACCACGATGCAAAGCTTGCTGATCGGTATTACTGCGTAGCGGTGGTAGTACATAAGCTTGCGCGTTAAAACCTTCTAAATTATCATCCGTTAGATACAGCTGATGCATGGCGACATCGCAAGTGACTGGCAAATCTTTATCTTTTGCCCAGCGCATTAGCTCCACTGACGATTTGCAAGACAACTGGCTAAAGTGCGCAGCAATACCAGTTTCTTCCACCATCAACAGTTGAGTCGATAAAGCTACCGTTTCAGCGATCCAAGGAATGCCTTGCAAGCCATGATAAGAGGCAATGTAACCTTCGTGCGCTACCCCATTATTCGATAAGCTTGGCTCATCGGGATAAAAAAACACTTTCATACCAAAGGTGGCAGCATACTCTAATGTGCGTAGCAATACTAAATCATTGGCAAACGGTCGCCGAGCATTAGAGACCGCGATACAGCCGCCTTTTTTTAAGCCAGCGATATTCGAAGGATGCGTGCCTTCTAATCCAGCAGTCAATGCCCCAAGAATATGCAAATAAATGCCGCCGTCATCTAGTGCTCGCTCACGTAAGCCCTTTAATAACGAGCCATTTTCTAAAATTGGATTGGTATCTGGAGGAATGACCACGTGTAAAAAGCCATTGGAGCGTGCTGCTTGGCCTTCAGATGCTAAAGTCCCGTGCTGCTGCTGACCCGGTTCTCGCAGACGCGCGCATAAGTCTACCAAAGGAGGTAGTAGCCAAGTCTCACCTTCTATAACTATATTTTTCAGCTTATCAAGTGCTGTATCCGACAGCGATACTTGAAAGGCAGTGGGCAGTAAATCAGTCATTTGCGCATTTGTAGCAATAGAAGTGGTCATGAGCGTTGATTACCATATAAATAATAAAATAAATTAAGACACAAAAATAATGTGCTAATTGGGATTAAGTCTTTTGACAGCTACTGCAAAATTAACTCAACTTAGCCGCTTGATGCGCACGCTGACCTTGCATGGTGAGCGCTAATACTGCCATACGAATAGCCACGCCATTACTGACCTGCTTTAAGATAACCGACTGATCACCATCTGCTACGCTTGAAGCAATTTCAACTCCCCGGTTCATAGGACCTGGGTGCATAATCAAGGCATCGGGTTTAGCCAGCGCTACCCGCTTCGGAGTAATGCCATAGTGTTTGTAGTACTCACTAGATGAAGCCAATAGTGGCGAACCTATGCGCTCGTTTTGTATTCTAAGACCCATAATGACATCGCAATCTGTCACGCATTTATCCATGTCTTCATAAACTTGCACCCCAAAACGCTCAATACCTTTAGGTAATAAGGTACGCGGGGCGATGATTCGAATGTCTTTGACCCCTAAGGTCTGTAGCGCACTTATATTAGAGCGCGCTACTCGCGAATGTTTAATATCACCGATGATAGCTACCGACAATTCCTCAAAAGGACGCGGCGCTTCCCGATGAATAGTAAGCATATCCAGCATCCCTTGAGTTGGATGCGCATGCCAGCCATCACCGCCATTAATAATAGCAATGTTTGGAGTAACCTCAGTTGCCATAAAATGGGCAGCCCCTGAAGAAGAATGGCGCACTACAAAGATATCAGCGGTCATCGCTTGCAAGTTCCATAACGTATCACGTAAGCTTTCGCCTTTTTTGGTACTAGAGCTACCAATATCTATATTCAGCACGTTGGCGCTCAAGCGTTTTTCTGCTACCTCAAAAGTCGTACGCGTACGGGTTGAGGGTTCAAAAAACAAATTCATCACCGTACACCCTTCAAGCTCTGGACGGTTAATGAGCAGTCCATTGTCATCAAAAAAGGTTTCTGCTTTGGCTATGATAGATTGTAGCTGCGCTTTATTAAGCCCTTCTACACCTAAAAAGTGCCGTAAGCTACCATCTTCGTTGAGCTGCGGACGGCTTAGCGAGGTATCCAGTCTTTTATGAATAGTGGCAGGGTCAAACTTCGTATTGTTTTTATGGGTAACAGACGCCGTCTTATCTTCTACAGAATCTTGAGTTGAATTTGACATATTTGACATAGTGGCGAGTCTTTTTCGTTGGTTTATTTAACGCATGTTTCGTTATGCCTTATAATCATGCACACAGATACAAGGACATTTTAGCGCTTATTTGCTACACTTTGCCGCAGCAGTAGAAAGATTTAAATAGTACTAACATCAGCTACGACAAACAATTGAAGCTATCAAATAATAATAGAGATAGTGTAGCTGATATTAGGATTAATATAAAAAGTTAAGCTATGAGTGCTCTACATTATTTGCCAGCTTGGTAGCTTATTTGTACTTTATTTTACTCTTCACTTTATCAACTAGGAAGTACCATGACAACTTTAACACAATACTTAAAAGACCACTCCTCTAATCCTGCGATTAACGATGTCATTACCACTATTACCAATGTCGGCCAAACTATATCACAGCTACTGCGTAAGGGCGCGCTTGCTGATATTCTTGGTGAGGCAGGTAATCAAAACGTGCAAGGAGAAGAGCAAAAGAAGCTTGATGTTCTTGCCAACGATTTACTTCTAGACGCTTTGGCGAAAAACAAGAACTGCGCAGGCGTAGCTTCAGAAGAGCTTGACGATGCCACCCCTGCCAATGCAGACGGTAGTTTATTGGTCTTGTTTGACCCGCTTGATGGCTCATCTAACATTGATATCAATATGGCAGTCGGAACCATCTTCTCTATCTTGCCGTATCAGCGTCAAGGTCAAACCTGTAATAATAGTGATTTTCTGCAAGCCGGTAGCGAGCAATTGGCAGCAGGCTATCTATTGTATGGTACCTCAACTATGCTGGCACTAACTATTGCTGATGATGTGGTAATGTTCAGTCTGGACCCAGATAGTGGTGATTATATAATGGTAAATGATGAAGTAAAAATTGATGCTGAGACTAGTGAGTATTCTATTAATAGCTCAAATTATCGTTACTGGCGGGCACCCATGCAGCAATATATTGACGAGTTAGTTGCTGGCGAAGCAGGCGTACGTGGACGCGATTTCAATACGCGCTGGGTCGCGGCTATGGTCGGCGATGTGCATCGTATTTTGTGCCGTGGTGGTCTGTTTACTTATCCCTTTGACACCAAATATGCTCACAAAGCTGGCAAACTGCGTTTGATGTACGAAGCCAATCCCATGAGTTTGCTTATCGAACGAGCAGGCGGCGGAGCAACAGATGCGGTCAATCGTATTTTGGATATCAAGCCAACCGACATTCATCAGCGCGTCCCTGTAGTACTCGGAAGTCAAAACGAGGTTGACTATGTTAAACAGCTGCATTTAGAGCACGATGAAACCTAAAGTCTATTTAAAAGTATTCCTAATAAAGGTTTAAAGAGTTATGCGATCTAACCCTAACGAGCTCATTACCTCCGATAAAAACCCAACGATAAAGCTTGCTAGAGCGTTACTGACTCAGGCTCGTCTGCGCAAAAAGCAAGGGCAGACCATCATTGAAGGCGCGCATCTTATTGATGCAGCGCTACGTAGCAATTACCCTCTTGCTCAGATACTGTTAGCGGAGTCTGCACAAAATCATAGGGAAGTTCAACAGCTTTTAGATCGTCTGCCCAGTCAAACGAGCTTACTCTTGCTATCTGATAAGCTCTATCAAAGCATTCGCAGTCTAGGTGTTGGCATCGATATCATGGCTATTATCGACATACCAATACCTGATATATCTACTATTAATAGCGATTGTTTAATTTTTAACGACGTACAAGATAGCGGTAATGTTGGTACCCTACTGCGTACTGCAGCAGCAGTAGGTCTCAAAACTGTACTTTGCACTAGCGCCACCGCCCAAGCTTGGTCGCCTAAAACCTTGCGCGCGGGTATGGGTGCTCAGTTTGCACTCAGTATTTATGAAGGTTTGAGCCCTCAAGACATCTTAGACTATGTACAAGTTCCGCTATTAGCGACCAGCTCTCATACTGATACGCTCATCTATACGCATGATTTGCGAGCGCCTATCGCTTGGGTGATGGGACATGAGGGTCAAGGGGTTTGCGACGAGCTGATGCAATGTGCAACTCCTATTGCCTTGCCACAACCAAATGGGCAGGAAAGCTTAAACGTTGCCATTGCAGGTTCTTTATGTCTTTATGAAACCCTGCGTCAGCGTAACTATAGTCAAAGTTAAGTTAAAACCATAACTATCAGCGTAAAACTATATTTTATGCCCTCTGTACATAAAAAATCCCGCTACTATTATAGCGGGATTTTATAATTTATCTCTTAACCAGTCATCTATTGATTTAGATTTTGCTAGTCAGCTCAGGTAGCGCTTCGAACAAATCAGCTTCTAAGAAATAATCAGCAACACTTGCAATAGGCGACTCTGGATCATTATTGATAGCAACGATAACCTTAGAATCTTTCATACCTGCCATGTGCTGAATAGCACCTGAAATACCAGCTGCAATATAAAGCTGCGGTGCAACAATTTTACCCGTTTGACCGACCTGCATGTCGTTGGGCACATAGCCTGCATCGACTGCGGCACGCGATGCCCCGATAGCTGCGCCTAGCTTGTCGGCTAATGGTTCGATATATTTAGTGAAGTTCTCACCATTGGCAAGCGCGCGACCACCAGAAACTACGATACCTGCTGAGGTCAGCTCTGGACGATCTGAGGCGGCCATCTCTTCATTGACAAAGCTTGATTTACCAGCATCTTGGACACTATCGATAGTTTCAACTGTAGCAGAACCACCTTCGCTTGCTACCGGATCAAAAGCAGTCGTACGTACCGTAACTACTACTTTGTCTTCGGTAGTTTTAACCGTTGCAGTGGCATTACCTGCATAAATCGGGCGCTCAAAGGTTTGCGCGTCAATTACTGCTGAGATCTCCGACAACATGCTAACATCAAGTAAAGCGGCAACCCGGGGCATAAAGTTTTTACCTGTGGTGGTTGCTGGTGCAACGATATGGCTGTAATCACCAGCAATATCAGCTACCAATAAAGCGATGTTCTCTGCCATTTGATGCTCATAGGCAGCATTGTCTGCCAATAATACTTTGCTTACGCCTTCAGCTTTAGCGGCTTCATCAGCAGCGGCTTGGTTACCACTACCTGCTACTAACACATGAACGTCATCACCCATTTGCTTAGCAGCTGCAATTGTATTTAAGGTTGCCTTTTTTAGACTGGCATTGTCGTGTTCTGCGTATACCAAAATTGCCATTGTTTTTATCCTTAATTTGTATATTTATATTGAGACATAGATTTTAAACAACTGGATTTCAAATAATTAGGTGTTTAATACTTAGATTTTCAACACTTAGGTTTTCGATATTTAGATTTTGAGTACTTAATTTCTAAACGCCTATCTTTTAAACACTTAACATTTAAATACAGCGCTAAAAGTACGAATCTCTATGCAAACATAAATAAATTATTAAATTACTTTTGCTTCGTTTCTTAACTTATCGACTAATTCATCAACTGATTTTACCGTAATACCGGCTTTACGATCAGCAGGTGGTTCAACCTTGGTGATCTCTTGTTTGGAGGCCATATCAACACCGAAATCACTAGGCGTTTTTTCATCAAGTGGCTTTTTCTTCGCTTTCATAATATTAGGTAGTTTTGCGTAGCGTGGTTCATTTAAGCGCAAATCAGTGGTTATGATCGCTGGTAATTCAAGAGCAACCGTTTGTAGTCCACCGTCTACTTCACGAGTGACATTTACTTTGTCACCTTCAACCTTGACTTCTGAAGCAAAGGTACCTTGGCCTACACCCATTAATGCTGCTAACATCTGACCCGTCTGATTGTTATCATCATCGATAGCTTGTTTACCTAATAAGACAATATCAGTAGCTTCACTTTCTGCAATGCTTTTTAGAATCTTAGCAACTTGTAGTGGATAAGGTTTATCATCCGTTTGTACTAAAACTCCGCGATCAGCACCCAAAGCTAAGGCAGCACGAATCTGTTCTTGAGATTCTTTTGGGCCAATAGAAGCTACAATAATCTCATCGATAACGCCCGCCTCTTTCAGACGTACAGCTTCTTCAACAGCAATTTCATCAAATGGGTTAATGGACATTTTGGTGTTAGAAAGATCAACACCGCTATTATCAGCTTTTACACGAACTTTTACGTTGTAATCAATGACACGCTTGACTGCGACTAATGCTTTCATACGTTCCTCGTTTTTTAGATGTTATTTAAGGGTGAAAAGTAATGCTTTCAAATCGTTAAAAAGCTATTCGTTAAAATAGCCAATTAAAAATAACAACTGAATACAATAAATAGCACTTATTCAGTTCAAATTAAAACTAGTTATTAAGACTCAACTATCTTGCGTCAGTAGCACTGCAAGGTCAAGATAAGGGCGTGAATAACGCGTCATAAATTTGTCGTTGTTTTCAGATCATCTGCACAAACTTTGAGCATTATGCCTTTTATCGTAAAACTTTAAATTCGTTATAGCGTTATAAAGTTACTCTTAATTCTACTTTTATATCTTTATTTTACCTTTATACTTATAGCATTGCTATGCCTGTCCATGCTTTACAGTTTGTTGTTGTTTCGCAAAATCATCTTTATTGTTATTACTGTGCGCTTGATCATCATTAGAGCTTGTCTCTAACAATAGCTCATTATCACGGATATCATCAAATATTGACCAATCAGGAATAGCATCACTAGTTTTGATCACGCTCATATCAGCCGTCGTCTCCATAATGACTGCAAACACCTCAGACTTTGACTTGACACCGTTTTTTCGCAGTACTTGCTTAATATCATTGGTGCTTAATTTAGCCTCTTTCAAATTTTCCTCAAAATACTTACCGTGCGCCATCAAAATAATAGGCTGATTATCTATCAATGCTTTTATAGGTTTAACTTTACGTCTAACAATGGAGACTAACCCTTGCAGCGCAAATAAAAAACCAATAGCAACAACCCCTTGCAATAGCGATGTAGATTTTGATAATACTGTAGAAGCTAAAATACTACCTATCCCTACAGTCATGGCTAGATCATAACTAGATAGCTTAGAGAAGCTACGCAGACCTGTAATGCGAGTAAATAATATCAAGCAGAAGTAAAAGCCAATAACGGATAAAAAAATACCAAGTATCTGTTGCCATTCGATCGAAAACCATGCTTGCCAATCCATAACCTTACCCTTTTTTGTATATTTTAATAAAACCTATTTATACTTTTAATCATTGACTTAGTATCATTTATTGGAGACATAAAAAAAGCAACCTGATGAGAGGTTGCTTTTAATATACAGTCTAAACAATATCTATGTTGTTATAACAACGTGTAATCTTTGCAAATAACTTATCTTCTAATAACAAATTAACTGATCAATCAATTAACTTCATTACTAAAAAGATTAGATTGCTTCGATTTGCTCAGCTTGTGGGCCTTTTTTTCCTTCACCTAAGATGAAAGACACTTTTTGGCCTTCGGCTAAAGTTTTAAAGCCACTGCCTTGGATAGCGCTATAGTGAGCAAATACGTCTTGTCCACCGTTATCCTGCGCGATAAAACCAAAACCTTTAGCTTCATTAAACCACTTTACAGTGCCTTCAACTTTCTCTGACATAAATTTTCCTAACTCTTAAACTATTGATGCGACCTACATCGTCACCGGTTAATTGACAAATACTCAGCTGATTTCTAAGTTTTTACTTAAACTAAAATAATCTTTTATCGAATGAAAAATCATCAAGTAATAAATTATTTTAAGTTCAAATCAAGATCAAGTGAGTATGTTTTGATTATAGCAGCTTTGACCACTGACAACATAATGAATTAAGGCGTTTTTGTAAAAACTTAACAGATTGTTTAATAAACTTACATATAACTATAAAAACTTTTTGACACCTACTTTTCATGTGTCAAAATAATAAAGATAGATATAAATTAACTTTAATAATATTTAAATAGTTATAGTTGGGAAAGCTTAATCAAAAATAGTCAACCACGGAGAAACTAGTACCAACAAACATAAAGCTAAAAATATAAGAGCAAAAGACTGACTATAGGCGATATATTTCGGAGGTATCACTAAGTCTTTAGGAGAGTCTGGAATACCGCGGCGTCTAAGTAAACGGGTGCCATAGATCCAGCCAAAAACAGTATAAAGTCCGTAGGCTGCTGGTACTGCAATAGCCAGTGGCGTCAAATCAATCACATATAGCATCAAAACAGAGATAAAAAACCAAGCGGTATCTAGTAGCGAGCTGAATTTAAACAGGGCTGATTGTGGCAGTTTGCCAGCAGTGCGTTTAAGCATCTCACCTTCTATCCAAATAAGAATGGCAACCACGGCGCTAAAAGCGATATAAATGAACTGCGGCGTTAGCCAGTCAAGATTTGATATTTGCACAATACAACCTATAATTTAAGAAATTTACAACAACAATGACGAGAATAACAGATAACAACAACAAATAACGGTTATGAAGGCTGTTTATATTGAGTATCCTTTGCAGCTTTTCAAGCGATGTCAGTGACTCTTGTTTGACCTAAAGTCACAAAAAGTTTTAGCATAAGTTAAAAAACCTTATGATAAAAAGCTTTACAGTATAAAAAACCCTATGCTATCTTCTTGATAACACAGGGTTTAAGTACATTAAAAACTAACGATAGCTATCAGAAACTGTTCAATAGTAGCTTCTAATTTTTGTCTTTATCAATAATTTTGTTACCACCGATCCAAGGCATCATAGCGCGCAGTTTTGCACCAGTGATTTCAATGTCATGCTCAGCATTATTGCGACGACGCGCTGTCATTGATGGATAATTGGTTGCACCCTCAGAGATGAACATCTTAGCGTACTCACCTGATTGAATGCGTTTAAGAGCGTTACGCATCGCTTCTCGAGACTGCTCATTAATGACCTCAGAACCTGTAACATATTCGCCGTATTCTGCGTTGTTACTAATTGAGTAGTTCATGTCAGCGATACCGCCCTCATACATGAGATCAACGATAAGTTTGAGCTCATGCAAACATTCAAAATAGGCCATCTCTGGTGCGTAGCCTGCTTCAGTTAAGGTCTCAAAACCCATTTTAACCAGCTCTACTGCGCCGCCGCAAAGTACCGCTTGTTCACCAAATAAATCCGTTTCAGTCTCATCTTTGAAAGTTGTCTCAATAATACCTGAGCGACCACCGCCAACACCGGCGGCGTAAGATAACGCCAACTGCTTCGCTTGACCTGAAGAATCTTGGTAAATAGCGATAAGATCGGGAATACCGCCGCCTTTAACAAACTCGTTACGTACAGTATGACCGGGTGCCTTTGGTGCCACCATAATCACATCAAGATCGCTACGTGGTACCACTTGGTTATAATGAATTGCAAAACCATGAGCAAAGGCAAGCGTTGCGCCTTCTTTGATATTAGGTTCTATAACTTCGTTATACAGCTGTTTTTGAAACTCATCAGGGGTTAGGATCATAACCACATCAGCTGCAGCGACTGCCTCAGCAACTTCAGCAACTTTAAGACCAGCATTCTCAGCTTTTTTCCATGAGCTTGAGCTTGCACGTAGACCTACGGTGACATCAACACCAGAATCTTGTAAGTTCAGGGCATGCGCATGACCTTGTGAGCCATAGCCAATAATGGCTACTTTTTTGCCTTGAATAATAGATAGATCACAGTCTTTATCGTAAAAAACATTCATATATAGAGTCCTTTTCCTCAATCATGGATAGCCGAGGCTAGTAAATGCTTAGATCATTTGATACATAAGCTTGACGGTAAATATAGATCATTAATAAACAGCTGATTGCACAGTCTCGTACTATATAGTTTCGTACTATATAGTTTTGTATTACACAGTTTCGTTATGATTTCTAACTATAAACTTAGAGTTTTTTCACCGCGTGCAATGCCGATAACTCCTGAGCGCACGACTTCTAAAACGCGTTCGCGACCGATGGTATCGATAAAGCCATCGAGCTTAGCCGTATCGCCAACGATTTGGATAGTATATAAATTAGCATTAACATCAACGATTTGAGCGCGAAAGATATCGGCGCTACGTTTGACTTCCTCACGTACACTACCACTAGCACGAACTTTGATCAACATGAGCTCACGCTCTACGTGCACAGTATCTGACAGGTTAAGTACTTTGACCACTTCTATCAGCTTATGAAGCTGTTTGGTAATCTGCTCAATTTTCTCAGGTGAGGTAATAGTGGTTAAGGTCAAACGCGATATCGTAGGATCATCTGTTGGCGCGACATTCAAGGTTTCAATATTATAACCACGCTGGGAGAACAAGCCGACTAACCGTGACAACGACCCCGCTTCGTTTTCCATCAATACCGAAATCAGATGTTGCTGTTGCATTAGGCACGCTCCCCTTTTGATAACCACATATCACTCATTGTCTGACCGGCGATTTGCATCGGATAGACATGTTCGTTACGATCCACATAGACGTCAATAAATACCAGTTTATCAGTCATGGCCATAGCTTCTGCTATTTGCGCCTCCATCGTTTCAGGATCAGTGATCTTGATACCGACATGACCGTAGCTTTCGGCCAATTTAACAAAATCAGGTAAAGAGTTCATATAAGACTGGGCATGGCGGCCTTCATAAAGCATATCTTGCCACTGTTTTACCATGCCAAGCTGAGCATTATTGATGTTTAATATTTTGACTGGTAGATTGTATTGCAGACAAGTCGATAGCTCCTGAATATTCATCTGAATGGAGCCCTCACCTGTGATACAAACCACGTCCCGATCAGGGTAAACAAGCTTGGCTGCCATAGCGTAAGGCAGACCAACCCCCATAGTACCAAGGCCACCTGAATTAAGCCATTGACGTGGCTCGTTGTAGGTATAATAAAGCGCTGCAAACATTTGATGCTGACCAACGTCGCTGGTAATGATCGCATTGCTATTAGTGACTTTGTCCAATGCCTGTACCACGCTTTGCGGCTTGATGCCCTCATCGGTATTGGTGTCATAGCGCAGACCATGACGCTTACGCCACTCCTTAATCTGTGCCCACCAATCTAGTAGAGCATGTTGATCAAGCTCTTGGTCATCCCCGATAATATCTAGCATGTCACTCAGCACAGATTTAACATCGCCAACGATAGGAATATGGGCCAAGATTGTTTTTGATATTGAAGCAGGGTCGATATCGATATGAATAATAGTAGCGTTAGGACAAAACTTTTTGACATTATTGGTCACGCGATCATCAAAACGCGCGCCCACAGCCAAAATAACATCAGCATGATGCATGCTCATATTGGCCTCATAAGTGCCATGCATGCCTAGCATACCTAAAAACTGGCGATCAGAACCTGGAAACACACCAAGACCCATCAAGGTATTGGTGACTGGTAAATTTAAACGGTGCGCAAGATTAGTCAGCTCGCCATGAGCTTTGCCCCAAATAACGCCGCCGCCTGCATAGACCACCGGACGCTTGGCTGCAAGTAAAGTCTCAACGGCTCTTTTAATTTGACCACCGTGACCTTTATTTGATGGCTGATAAGAGCGCATAGATACCTGTGCTGGATATTCATAAGCAAACTTTTCATTAGGCGCAGTCATATCCTTTGGCACATCGATAACGACCGGGCCAGGACGACCAGACTGAGCTATATGGAAGGCTTTTTTGATAATGGTTGGAATCTCGCTAGCATGACGGACCTGAAAGCTATGTTTTACGATAGGGCGTGAGACGCCAACCATGTCCGTTTCTTGAAAAGCATCTTCACCAATCAGGCTACTGGGTACCTGACCTGAGATCACAACCATCGGTACTGAATCCATGTAGGCCGTAGCAATGGCAGTAACCGTATTGGTAGCCCCTGGGCCCGATGTGGCAAGCACGACGCCTGTATTGCCTGTCACTCTTGAATAGGCATCGGCCATGTGACCAGCCGCTTGCTCATGACGCACCAGAATATGCTCAATGGTATCTTGTTGGAATAAAGCATCGTAAATATGCAGAACAGCACCGCCCGGATAGCCAAAAATATATTTGACGCCTTCATCGGTCAGCGATTGTACTAACATCTCAGCACCCGATAGCATTACGGGCTGCTTAGTACCTTTAGCAAGCTGTTGCTGCTTTTCTTCGAAATGTTTGGCGGCATGACCCGTCTGGGTATGGCCAGTCATGTTCGGACTTTGTGTGGTTTGAGTCACTGTCATCACCTTATCAAGTAGGTATGCTCACTACGTCAAAGCCGTGCTACTGTATCGGGCAGCATTTTGCTTAAACATAGTAATTTATGGGATCAGTTTTGATAGGAGGTTATCGATATACAGTGGCAAGATGTTTTTATATACACTAAATAGCGCATTAAAGACTATCTATAAAAGAGGCTTATTAACTTTTGAGAAGACATTACAGTCAAGCATTAAATCGCTATAGCGGTATTAGTAGCAACGACACGAAGAATAACGTCAATAAAAACAGTTAGTACAGACACTAATCACTTTACTTATTGATGACGTATGAATACTAAAGTCGTATTATACCGAGCACTTAACATACTATACTTAGCGCTATCAGCGCTACAACTAGCTTTAATATCTCAAAATAATAAGTTTATCTTAGTCATTGTAGACCGATAAGTCCGGAGACAATAAGTACAGTTTAAAGTAGCTACTACTATATAAACTATGCTGAGCTATTGTCACAAAGAAAATAACGTACAAATGCTACCGATAAGTAGCTCGTAGTGGTTATTTTCGAGTGCCACGGCAATATCATAAAAGCCGCTCACTGACCAATCAACTGCTGTTATATTCGGTGGTTTGAGTCCTATTGTCAAGGAAAAATTGTGAATCATACTCCTAACTATTCGTTATTGGAAATATCTAGCTATAACTACTATTCGCTAATATAGCTCAAAATCGTATAATAATTGTAACTTTTGGACATATATATCTAATTCGGCATAGTAATTGCTTTGTTGATGTTTTAAAAGGATCATCCTCATGGCTCATCTACCTATAATGAAAGCTGAAAACAAGCTACTTGCTACGTTTGTGACTACCTGTATGATTGCTTTGTCTATAAGTAATAGCCATGCCGTTCAGGTTTACAAATCAATTGGCGCGCATGGTGAAGTCAAATATAGCCAACATGCCCCGCAAGATGCTAAAAATATTGAGGTCATTGAATTTCGTAGTGATGGCAGACAAAACGATACAGGGCAGATGGCTGGAAAAACTGACCCAAGCCAAAGCAGCAACGCACAGAGTGCTGAAGAGCAGCGCATAGCACAGCTAGAGGCCCGTATTAAGGATCAAGAAGCGCAAGCCAATGCTCAGCGCTGTCAATCACTACGCAATAACCTTACCAATCTTAATGTCGGTGGACGTATTTATGAGATGGATGCAGACGGTAATCGTAAGTATTTGGACGGCCGTGAGATTGAGCTTAAGCGTGAACGCGTGCAGCAGGCTATAGGTCAATACTGCAGTGGGGTAAGTACTTAACTAACCAAGCTAAACTGAACTGTTGAAGACTACTGGTGCTTGCAAAATACAGAAGATATCAAATAAAAGAGATACATCTTACTATGGCGCGGGACTAAGTTGAATTTTTTGTAACCTTATTTTTTGCAACTCTTATCTGCTTGCAACAATAAGCATAAAAGCTAAAATTAGTCCTCCTGTATCGTTTTATATTGAACTGGCTACCCTAAGAAACACTTTAATGAGTGTACATTTGCATTACATGACGAATAGCAGCAGGCATGTCTTGTGCTTGTAGGCCTCGTTGTCCGATCAATAGTAGCTTACTGTTGATAGCACTGTTTGACTGATTAGTTAATTGATCTCCTGCTAAGCCGTGAATAAGCACAGCTTGACGCAAACTGCGCTGCTCATTATCTAAATCTTGCTGAGCTAACAATCCTGCAGTTACTCCAGACAATACATCTCCCATACCTGCTGTTGCCATACCTGCATTACCGACATTACAAACGTAGACTTGCCCCTGCTCACTTACTAAAGACCCCGAACCCTTTAGCACCCAATCGCCCCCATAAAGATCAGCACACTGTTTTATAGCTGCCAGACGCCCATTTTCTACCTCATTAATACTCAGATCAAGCAACCTTGCTGCCTCACCGCTATGCGGCGTTAAGCAAACCCGATGCTTTCTACTATGTTCTCGTAAACTGTTGATGAGCTTATGATTATCTTTATATAACGATGCTAGATGATAAAGACCATCAGCGTCGATAACTATAGTGCATTTTTGCTCTATGGCTGCTTGCACATAACTTATAAATAATTCTTTTGCAGCATTATCACGACCAAGTCCCATACCAATAGCTATCACACTAGCATCTTTGATTAAATTTTTGACCCCACCTTGATCATGTAAATCTATAGTCATCGCATCTGGGAGGGAGGTGAGCAAGGCACCGTGAAAAGCGTCATGGCAAGCTACCGTAATCTTGCCCGCACCCGTTGCCATGCTACTTGCAGACGACAAAATTGCAGCGCCGCCCATACCTTGTGAGCCATCTATACGATTGCCCCCGATAATTAGTACATGCCCGTAGCTACCTTTATAACTGTTTTTCTGGCGTGAGGACAGGCAATAAGTCCGGTTTAATAACCAAGCTGCTGGCTGTATTGGCTCATAAGGTATTAGAGGAATATCAATAACTTGCCCAGCGTAATCAGCACCATCTTTGGTATGCAAACCAAACTTACGCGCCACCAAACATAATGTAAAATCTGCCTGTATCGCTAATTGCTCAAATATCTGCCCGGTGGACGCTACTAGGCCACTTGGAATATCAACAGCGACAACTAAAGCGCCAGTTTGCTTAGCAAGTTTATTAAAAGCGATAATTGCCTGTTGATAGACACCCTTTGGAGCACGATCGAGACCAATACCAAACAAAGCATCAATATAGACATCAGCCTGCAACGCCATGTCTAACTGAGCATTTTCATTTTGATAATATTGGCTGTCTTCAAAACGTTGATAAGGACAATGAGCCGCCAATGCTATTTGCTGAGCCTTTAGCGCATCTGATAATGAGGTATCATCAACGTTTTTTGCTTGTATATCACCTTTAAGATCAGTAATGCCAACAGTTATAATTTGCACATGCCAGCCTACTTGCTGTAGATAATAAGCTATCAACCAACCATCGCCGCCGTTGTTGCCTTGTCCTACCCAAACACAGGCTCGCAGCTTTTGACTAGTAGATGACTGGCAGTTATGAGCGTCTTTTGACTTAATGCTATGCTCATTGAGCTGAATAATATGCTGCGCTATTTGCCAAGCCGCTTGCTTCATAAGTGCAAAACCACTATACCCTTGTGCAAACCAATCTTGTTCCATAGTATAAACCTGATCACTACTGTATAAAGCGATTGGTATTGATGGACGGTATTGATATGCTGTTGTCGGTATCTTTGGTAGCATGACCTCTCCTTATTTTTCTTATCAAAAAACGTTAGTTTTGATAGTTATTTATTATGCTAAGCCTAACAAAATCATGACTGGTCTTCTGTATTGATATTAATAACATTGATATTACTGCTAAAATATCTCTAATTTATCGTTATACTCTATTTTATCCTACTCGTTATATAATCTTATATGAAGCAAAAATCATTTATAACTCAAAAACCTGCATCTATCGATGTTGTTAACACCGAAGTGTTTGCTACTGCTGAGGACGTCAAACGGTGGATTAAAGTACAGGCACAAGCCTTGGGTTTTGCTGATTGCGGATTTTTATCCGTTCATCATCCTTTATTCTCAAAACAGATTAAGCAACTTGAGCACTGGCTCGCTAAAGGCTATGAGGGTCAGCTACAATTTATGCATCATAATCATGAGCTACGGGCACATCCTGATAAACTAGTTGCAGGGGCGAAAACTATTATCAGCGTACGTATGAATTACTTAACACAAACGCCTATGCGTCGCCGCATTGAGGACAACGATCGTCCAAATCATGGCATTATTGCTCGCTATGCTAGAGGTCGTGATTATCATAAAATTATGCGTAGTCGTCTAAAACAGTTGGCTTTAAAAATAGAGTCCATGCTGCCAGAATGGCAACATCTAGCTGTTGGGGCTGAATCCGACTTTGTTTTTCGGCCCTTTAGTGACTCTGCGCCTATTTTTGAGCGTCCTATAGCAGACGCGGTAGGACTCGGCTGGACCGGGAAGCATACGTTACTGCTAAATAAGCAAGCGGGCTCATTCTTTGTATTAGGCGAGCTATTTATCAGTCTTGAATTGCCTGATGATAAGCCTATTAGCGCACACTGCGGTAGCTGTAGTGCCTGTATTGACATCTGTCCAACCCAAGCTATTGTTGCCCCGCATGAGCTTAATGCTGCCGCCTGTATCTCTTATCTGACCATTGAACATGACGGTTCAATAGATACTAAGTATCGCCGCGCTATCGGTAATCGCATCTTTGGCTGTGATGACTGTCAGCTGATTTGTCCGTGGAACCGATATGCCAAACTGACCACCGTTGATGATTTTGCGCCAAGACATAATCTTGACAACAGTAGCTTACTTGAATTATGGGAGTGGAGTGAGGAGACGTTTTTACAAAACACCCAAGGTAGTCCGCTTAGACGTACCGGCTATGTCAACTTTTTGCGCAATATAGCTATTGGTCTAGGTAATGCTAACGTCAAAAAGAATAATATCATTCAGTTACAAGCTAAATTAGGGAATTATGGCGAGATGCTTGATGAACATATTCACTGGGCTATCGATGAACAGCGACGCAAGTTAAAAGAACTAGCGTAAACTCAAATCTGTTGAACGACACTTTCTAAAATACAATAAAAAAGCGCCTCTTATTTTAAAAAAGGCACTTTTTATGAGCTAAAGCTAATAGCTTAACTTATATATTATAAATAACTAGGGCTTAGGAATACGTAATACTTGACCTGGGTATATTTTGTTTGGATCTGATAACATCGGTTTATTGGCTTCAAATATTTGCATGTAGTCACCAGATGATCCATATACCTCTTGAGCAATCTTAGATAAACTATCGCCAGATTTTACGGTATACATAGTTGATTCTGGTGCATCTTCTTCAATATCGATATTATCAATAACTTTCGCCACATTTTGTACATTACCAATGGCAATAATTGCTTTTTCACGATCAGCTTGGGTTTTGGCGTTACCACTGATTTCAGCGGTATCTGTAGAGCCATTATATTTAACTTTTAAATTACTAATGTTAAGATTTTGCTGCTGAATACGACGCAATAAAATATTTGCGACAGACTGTGCAGAAGGCTCGTTGTCTTTTACTGGCGTATTAGCGTCTGCCTTAGTCTCTACTTTAGCATCATGTTTCTCATCATCACGATTAAAAATTTTATCGCCAATATCCTTTGCAAAACTAAATATACCCATATGGTTACTCCTTCAAGTTTAATTTTCTATTGTTTACATTGTTGTTTATTCATTAGCAGAACAATCATACCAGTATCACTACTAACTACGAAATTTCTTATTCTACAAACACTATAGCCAAGAAGAAAATAAATAAATAGTTGCAAATAGTAAAACAGTGTTGAGTAATGTTAATTTTACTTTGCTTATGTTAAGCGGAACACTATTTATAATGATAGTTTGACTTACTAGAAACATAGAATAGCTAATAACTGTCAAAATTATTGGATATTAGACTACTATACGTAAAAAAACCACTTATCAACTAAGATAAGCGGTTGAGAAAACCTTATAGAGTTTATTTGTATTGCTAGTAGTTTTAGAATACGATTAATAATTCTAAAATGTGATAAATCTACTATAAATGAACTCCATAACAATAGCTTTTACAGTTGAGCTTGAACGTAATCAATAGCTTTTTGTACGGTAGTCAATTCAGCTGAATCTTCATCAGGAATAGTAATACCAAAGTCACTTTCAAAAGACATAACCAGTTCAACTAAATCTAGTGAATCTGCGCCTAGATCTTCCATAAAAGAAGCGTCATTACTAATGTCTTCAACATTCATGCCCAACTGCTCTGCTACTGCAGATTTTACTCTTAGCTCAGTATCATTACTCATATAGATTACTCCTTTCTATTTATCGATGTAAAAATCGTCACCTAGCCAGTATTAGCACCGATGACATTATATAAAATACGGTACATTATGTCAGCTTTATAAACTAAACACACTATAACGACTGTTGCTTTTTATTCAATATCTCACAAGACTTTATCATACTATAGGTCTTGCGCCTAAAAGTGTTTGTTATTATAGCACCATTAATTACAGTTTACACTCGTACACAATTTTTTTTATTATACAAGTGTAAAGTGTTTCTTATTATAATCTTTGGCAAATTATAGAGCTACATATACATGCCGCCATTAACGGGTATTACCGCACCGGTAATATAACTAGCCTCATCACTGGCTAAAAATAATACAGCCGCTGCGATATCTTCAGGTTGTCCTAGACGGCCAATAGGGACAGCGTCGAGCATAGAGTTAAGCAGACGCTCATCAAGCTCATCGGTCATATCGGTTTCTATAAGACCGGGCGCCACGCAGTTTATCGTTACTTGACGTGATCCAATCTCGCGCGCTAGCGTACGACTAAATCCTTCAACGCCTGCTTTGGTCGCCGCATAATTGGACTGTCCAGCGTTACCCATTTTTGCAACTACTGAGCTGATATTAATAATGCGGCCACGGCGCGCTTTCATCATACCGCGTATCGCGCGTTTGCTCATACGATAAACTGAGGTTAGATTGGTATCTACCACGCTCTCCCAGTCTTCATCTTTCATGCGCATAAGCAAACCATCTTGCGTAATACCAGCATTGTTTATCAGTACTTGTACCACACCATATACGCTTTCTATCTCTTCAAACAGTTTGTCTATCTGCTCGCCATCACGGACGTCCAATACCCGTCCGATACCACCACTATCATGCAAATAATCATCAACGAGCGCTGCACCTTTCTCTGTGGTCGCCGTTCCTATGACAAAATGGCCTTCTTTTGCAAAACGTTTAGCGACCGCCTTACCGATTCCGCGACTAGCGCCACTTACTAACACAATAGTTCGGCTCATGATAACACCTCCATTAGTTTTTCCATTCGGGCAGGCTTGTCGACTGGATAGCTAGCAATAGGATTCGCTTGACGTTTAGCCAAATTACTCAGTACGTTACCACTGCCACATTCGATTAGTATATTGATATGTTTGTCTGCCAGCTCTTGCATCGTTTTGGACCAAAGTACAGGCTCACTAAGCTGTTCTGTTAAAGCTTTTTTTATATCTTGAATATTGGTTTCAACTTGAGCATGTCGGTTTTGGATAACCGGAATAGTTGGTTGCTCAAATTTGATAGCAGCAAGTGCTTCTGCAAGAGCATTACTGGCAGGCTGCATAAGCGCGCAATGCGAAGGTACACTTACCTTTAAAGGAATTGCTTTTTTGCCAGTATTTTGCACCTTGTCAATAACAGCGCTGACCCCAACTGCATTACCAGACACCACCACTTGACCCGGACTATTAAAATTCGCCGCTCCCACGACTGCACCTTCGACATGTTCTGTAGCCTGTTCACACAGCGTTTCAACACGCTGATCCTCAAGCCCTAGTACGGCAGCCATCGCCGTATCGATATCAGCAACAGCTTCTTGCATCAGCTGTCCGCGTTTATGGACGAGTTGTACCGCGTCTTTTAAAGAGATAACTCCGGATGCACACAAGGCACTATATTCACCTAATGAATGGCCAGCTAAATAATGAGGAGCTTTATCTAATTTGTCTTGTAAGATACGCCATATAGCAATACTAGCGGTCAACAGCGCGGGCTGAGTATACTGGGTTTGGTTAAGCTTCTCTTCGTTTTGACAGATTGCCCATAAATCCTCACCTAAAGCCTCACTTGCCTCAGCAAAAGTATCCTGAATCTCTGGGTAAAGCTCAGCAAGCTCGGCTGTCATGCCTACTACTTGTGAGCCTTGTCCAGGAAAAATGACGGCGATACGAGGTGGTAGTGTTGGTGTTGTATCGGGTGTAGATACCATAGTCAATAGTCCTTAAATACTTAGTGACGTCTTTAAAGTTACTGGACGCTATTATGAAGATTGTTTGTTGAATCCGTAACCACGGCTGATTGTAAGTTAGCTATATACTGTCTTGTTCAATCATTATAGCTAGTAGAATACTAATAACAATTAAATTCAGTGATTAATAAGCGCTCGTTGCTACGATTAACATCAATAATGAATAACTACTAAGCTCACTGATAGTAATTTAGACAAACAGTAGAACAGTAAAAAGCCAAGTTATCCGGCTATACTGTATATGATAGCGAAATAACTTGGCTTTTATTAGCTTAATTAAATATATTGTCTAAAAAGATTGGGTAGCAGTAACAGCAAGTAGTTATTAACATTTCACTGTTTTTACTCTCATAGCTATCTAGACAATAATTTAAGCTTCTTGACTAACTTTAAACAACTGACGACCACGGTAAAAACCATCTTTAGTCATATGATGACGACGATGCTTTTCACCAGTAGTAGCGTCTACGCTTAGTTCAGCCACACTCATATGATGATGTGAACGGCGCATGTCACGACGAGAACGGCTTTTACGACTTTTTTGAACGGCCATGATATAGCTCCTATACTAAAGGGGATAAGCTTAAAATTACTAGATTAAGACTTAGGTTTACTTAAGACTTAGTGTTAATTGATACTGACAGAGGCTATATAATTGCAACAACCTAAGTCTTACGCACCACTAAATGATTGACCATGTTTTTAAAATACTCACTGAAGCTAAATTTTATATAATTTACCCAGTCAGTTTTTAGTTTTCCATGGCTTGTTGCCAGAATGCAATAAACCGGACATTATACGCATGTTTGAGTCATTAATAAAGCCCTGCGTTTAACTGCTACCTACAAAACCTGTGAAAAATTAGGTTATACCTAAATTAGTAGCAGATTTATAGTTTGCCCTTTAGAGCTGCTAAAGCAGCAAAAGGGTTTTCTGTCTCTTCTTCTGGTATGTCTCCTACTTGTGAAGCTGCCATTTCACAGTCATCGTGTTTAGGGGCCATAGGAGTTTTAAGTATAATCTCATCTTCGATCATTTTTTTGATAGGTAACAGACGCTCAGGCGTTTGTTCGCTAATTACTTCATCAAGTAGTAAGTAGTCTTGTGTTTCTTCGTCAATCAGACCAACTTGGCTATCATCTTCGAGTAAAGCGATATCATAATCATCAGTGAGATCGACTGCTACCGGTTGTAGACAGCGCTGACAAGTCAACCACACCTCACCTTTTAGGTGAGTGGCTAGGTGTATGACATTACTCTGACGATACAGACGCGTACTTAGCTGCAAATTACTCTGTTCGTGATCATCGGTTAACAGAGCAGATAGGCGCTCAAAAGAAGTTGGAGCTACTACACCTGACCACTCAAAACCACTCTCAGACCACTTATCTAAAACAATATTTTCAGGCATAGTTGCTAAATGAGCTATTTGGTTGTCGTCGTTGCGATCATTGGCTTGGATATTAGATTTAGGGTTTGACATAAGCGCCTCTTTGATCAAAACAGTGTATAATATTGCCTGTCATACTAATGCAAAGCGTTGTACTACGCTAGCGCTAGTATGTTACGATTTTTACTTTTTCGCGCTCAGCTAGTTCTTACCTATATAGTTATTGGTAGCATAGTTATTAGTTGCTCTCAACCTTCTTAACCTATAGTCAATACAATATCTATTTTATGACCCTCAGTATGAACACTCATGTTGTCAACACTCCTAGTTTCACTACATTATTGGCCTTTGACGACGCATCAATATTATTGTCTCAACTTGGCAGTCTCATTGAACAACAATATCAGCTACTAGGCGCCAATGAAGAATTTTATGACCACGACTATTTGTATAATCACTCTCTTTGTTTAAAGCGTACAAACAACGAAGACGAAGCGACTACTGAGCTGATCATATTGTTCAATACCTTGTTTGCCAAACAGCAGGTACAACTGCAACATGGTGACAACGAACCTGAATACTTTCCTGCTAAACCTAATCAACCTGCGCGTATTGAATTTGCACATGGCTTCTTTGCTAGTGCTTTACATGAGATACACACACCTCTTTATAGGTTGACATACTAGGAACCTCATACTTTAATGATGTACTTCTACAAGGAAACCATAAAGTTGAGAACTACTATTAATGACCTTTTTAACTCTAGAGCAAGAGTCATATATTTAACTAGCTTTTATAGAGGTAAGTTAGTGTGGACCAAAGGCGAGAATAGTGAGGAATACAAGTTTTGTTTCTCTCATCCACATGATGCCGACTGTTTTCCCAAAATGCCTGTTATTCTTCAATCAAATGGTCTGCCATGGGATATTGGCAATGCTTATCTATTAGGGCAATTAGATAGGCCTAATCTCTCTAACATGAAAACCCTCTCATCACGGGCTATCCATCTAAAGTACTACCTTCAATATTTAGAAGATACGGATCAGCATTTTCTAGACCTGCCTAAGTTATACCATGAGAGAGCACCTCAAAAATTCAAAGCTTTCATGACAGATATCTTGTACAGTCTGGACTATAGCGCAGAGTATATTAACAACATACTATCAACAGTTGCTCACTTTTATACAAATATCTCTTATGAGTCATTAGTAACAGAAGAAAGCCTTGAAAATAAACCTTTTTCTCATATACAAAAAACAATAATGACGACCAATAAAGTTGGTTTAGCTAAAAGTATTGATGTCATTACAAATGATCTTAGAATCAAAAGTAGTAGAAGACCCATTCCAGAGTTAGGTAAGCTTAGAGATGGTGGAAGTTTGCGTCCACTTACTCTTGATGAGCAGGAAGTTATCTTTCATGCGTTTGGAAAAAGCTATGCTTCGATAGAACTTGAGCTAATGATAAGAATCGCACTGGAGACAGGGGCTAGACAACAAAGCGTCTGTACATTGAGTATCTCTTGTATAAAAGATGCTTGTCTTACATTAGAAAATGACCTTTCCTTAAATGTTACCACTATAAATGCTGGACAAAGATTCAAAGCAGATTCAAAAGGAGGCCGATTAAACAGGTTGATGTTCAGTCGTGACCTAATCTATGACTTAGATAACTATATTAATTGCGAGCGTGCAGAAACAAGAAGAAAGAAAGAGAATAGTTTTTATAGTGATACAAGTGATAATTACTTATTTCTAACACGTGATGGAAATCCATATTTATCAGCGCAAAGGGAAATAATAGATCGCCGCAACCCTAAACATGAATGGAATAGCAAGGTATCTGTCATGATACCAAAGAACGGTCAATCATTGAGAAATGAGTTAAAAAGATTCATATCAAGAATTCAGATCGATACACCTACATTTCATGATTTTTCTTTTCATGATCTTAGAGCTACTGCTGGTATGAATATTGTGCGGTCAATGCGAGCACAGTCATACCCAGACTCAAAGATATTTGACCATGTTAGACAACGATTAAACCATAAAGATATCAAAACTACAGAGATGTATCTTAACTTTGATTCTGAATTAGCAGAGTTTAATGATATTCAAGAGGCATTTGGTTCAATGTTTTATAAGGGTGAAAACGATGAATAAACCCCTAACTACCAGAACAATTATTGAAATTGATACTAAAAACATACCTGACGTATATGCTCCACAGGCGGTAGTTATTAAAGGAGAAAAAGCTGATGGATCATCATTTAAGGTCGATATCGGAAGAATATGCTACACAATTAGAGAGGAAGACTCTGGAAACTTGCTTCATAAGTCTAAACGTTATGTGACTGGGCTTGTGGATACTGCATCTCTATCTTCAGAAAGAGTTATATGGCTTCAAAAATTCTTGTCTGACTCTCTTTCCAGATTATGGCGGGATGAAACATTACGAGCAAAGCTGCACTACTTACGATATTTCTTTAACTACTGTGACTTTGATGGTTCAAAGCCAAACACACTAGAAAGCTTGATAGTTGAATACAACTCTTATCAAACCCTACTCTATCAACGAGGACGTGTCAGTAGTAAATCTTCGTTAAGTGAAACATCTATTTACGGGAGGCTGGCTACTGCAAGAAGATTTATCCAATTAGCTTTTAGTCTATCGAACGCTGAGCTTCTACAGCTTATCCCTAAACCGCGTTATAAGACCTCTAACATTACCAAAGAGACTAGAACTATCTGCCTTCAAGATAGCCAAAATTACTTACAGGCTTGTATTTTATACTTCAATCAATTTTCTGACGCTATATTAGAAAATAGATACCCAATACCTATAACCTCTTCCGAACATCCTCTCAAAGATATGTATTGGCATGCTCCTAGTGGCACTACCCTAAAAAGCCTACCAAATTGTTTTGATAAAAGTGGGAATCCTTTACCTTTCAATTTAATCAAAGAGACTCTTGAAAAAAATTTCACTAATAAATACTCTGCTAGTCAATTTTATCAAAAAACACTGATCCAATATAGAAACGAATGGATAAATGGATATCTAACTTCAAAAAAAATTTACGCTTATAATATAAGCACGTTTTGTTTTTTCCACATTTATCTTGCGTTTACTGCTGCAAATGTACAGCCCACTCTTGACCTTAAGATAACTGACTTAGATCTGACTAAAATAGGCTCTCAATCCTTTGCTAAAAAACATAAGTATCGAGCTGGTCGGAAAGTTGAATTCAACGCTTCAAATCATTTAAAACGAGCGCTCCTTAAATACCTTAAGTTAAGAGAGTGGGCTGAAAATCTTGGACTTCCTGAAGAGACAAGAAATTTTTTATTCATTAACATTAGTGAAAAACGCACCTTAAAAAGACTTGATAGAAGCAAAGCAAATTCAATTATTGATAATTCTATTTTATTCAAAGATATTATCAAACCTAACTCACGAGAACTAAGACTGTTATCTGGTGAGTTCTTTATTAGAAAATCAAAGGGGAAAGTATCCCTAGTAGCTAAAAAACTCAACAACTCAATAGCTACAACAGCAAAATCCTACACTTCAATTGACGTTGATTCACAAGCTATCGAAATGAACAAGTATCACGAGGAAATGCGATATAAGATTTTAAAGTTTAATCGAACAACAAGCGAAATTATTCCGGTCAAGCTATCAACTGATAACACAGTAGACAGAGTTGCAGCTGGATCTTGTGCTAACTCATTGGGTAGCAGCCCTACGAGAGCGTATGGTTTTAACAATGAAGCGCCTGAGCCTACTTGTGGTACTTTTGAGAGCTGTCTTTTTTGTGAATTTTTCACAGTCCACATAGATTTTGAAGACATACATAAATTATGCAGTCTTAAAGAAGCTCTACTTCACTCTTCAACACTTCGCAATGATTCTGAACATCATCAGGCTGTTATTGAACCTACGATATTTAGGATCGACGAAATATTAACTTATTTACGTAAAAAAAGTGAGACCTCCGTTGAAATTATTCACAAAGTAGAGGAAAAGATTGAAATGGGTGTGTATAACGAACACTGGAATAATCAAATACAGGTTCTGACAGCAGCCATCAACAATAACTATAAATATGAGCCTAGACTATGACAAGGTTAATGATGCGAGAATCTACTGCTTTCGAGGTTAAGTCTATTGAGGACACTTTAAGCGCTGCTATACCATCTCCTAACTCAGTTGTAACGATTAATAAAGATGGAAACCCTCTGTCAATATTTTCTGATGATATTTGGGACTACAGTGCAACTAGCCGTACTCTAAAAACTATTAATTTTAGAAATAAAATACAAAAAATTATTTCATTTGAAGAACTTGATCATATAAGTGACTTTACTTTAGACAAAGCTGTTGAGTTTACTAAGGCTTTTGCTTTGCATTGGATTAATAGAATTGGCAGTTGTTCGATGTCTAAGCTTAATGGCGATGTAGTTGCTATAAGTTATCTAATATCTTACTGTGCAAGCAAAGACTTGCCTTTAAATAATATTTTCTCTACACCCGAAGCATTAGATTTTTTGGTCAATAATGTTTCTACAGAAAAACAGGCTGGGCTTCTATTGGGGAAAATTCAAAGATTTACAGACACTGCCTCTGTCCTTAGTAATAGTTTGTTTTGGTCTGAGTTAGCCCCATCAGTAGACTACCTTAATAAGTTAAAACGAGTGAGAAAGTCATTCCCTGAAACCACTGACTGCTTACAGACCTTACTAATACCATCTAACATATACCAAGACTTATTAAAAAGTGTGATAAATGACTTAGAATTATTTCTCGAAAATAGAGAAAAAATACAATTCATATTTTCTATGCGTACGTTTGCTAGAGATAAAGGGGTAAGTCTAGATAAAGGTTTAACTCCAGAGCGGATTACACGCAAACAGTCTGCTCGAATACAGTTTTACTGGATGAAAATATTGCAAGAAAATAGAGAAGTTTCTAAAGCTTTGAAACACCTCTTTGATGTTGGGATTATAGAAAGTGAGAGTTGGTCAGGGCTCGCTAATAGCTTAACTCGTTGGCAAACGCGATGTGCTATTCTGATTGCAGCGTTTACTGGTATGCGCATAAACGAAATATTAGCTATACCTTTAAACGGATTGAAGGAATTAAATACTGAAAGAGAGAGTATTCCTGTTATCTGGTCTACTACAACTAAACTTGAAAGCAATGGAACTCCTAGATTTACGAAATGGATTACAAGCTCTATTGTACAAATTGCTTTTGACGTGTTAAGAATCATTGCAAAAGGTGTACTTGCATGGTCTGGCGATAGAGAAGATTTATATTCGAAAGAGCAAGAAATACCATTATTCTTATCAGTAGAACATGGTAAGCATGGTAAACCACATCCAAGCTTCGCATATACAGTAGCTGCAATTAATATTGGAAAATCTGAAAAAAGTATATTCAAGAAGGAGCTCAAAATATCTGAGCAAGACATAGCAGAAATAAGCTGGTTTTTATATGGCGATAAATTACCTAATAGCATCCAAATAGGCAAATCTTGGCCTTTAGGCTTTCATCAATTTAGACGTTCTATGGCAGTCTATGCAGCTGCAAGTGGTTACGTATCGTACCCCGCTTTAAAGACTCAACTTAAACATATTAGTATGGTAATGACTACTTATTACTCTGACTCAAACTCTAGAGCTATTAATATTCTAGGCGACGATCTTGAAGTCAAAGCATTACGAGCTGAATGGGTTGATGCGAAGGCTCGTATTGAGGCTGATGAGTTACATCTCCTTCTAGATAGTAATCAACCATTAGCTGGAAGTGCAGGAAAAAAGCTTATGGCACAAAAAGTTAAAAGCGAGCTACCTAAGTTCTTAGATAATCGTAAAAATACTAAAAAAGCTGTTAAAAACGGAAGAATCCGTTACCGACCAACTCTAGTAGGAGGGTGTATGTCTATAAAGCCCTGCAATAAGGGTGCAGGTGTTCTTGCCTCTGCTTGTATTAGCTGCGAAAATGCTGTGTTTCTACCTGGTTCAAGAGCGGCCTTAGAACAAACAAAGGACTTTTATGAGGCGCAACTAGTTACAAACACCCCAAAGCGAGCTCGTGAAGAGTATGAAAGTAACATTAAAAAAATCAATAGCTTTCTAAAAAATTTAGTAGAAACTACAGAGACACCTTATGACAATCAGTAAAATTGAGCAGGAATATTGGGATGCACTTCAACGCCTCAAAAGCGGTGAGGCAAAGCATGTTGATACGAGTTCCGTAAGATTCAAATTTACTAAAGACGCTGTAGGACGAGAGGCTGGTAGAGGTAAAGGCTATGTACGTAGTGAGCGTTATCCAGCCCTATGTGAAGCCATATCTGATGCTGAGAATATTCGCAAGGAAAACGAGGCTGTAGCCCCTAATCATGCTACCAAACTTCAGCATGAAAAAGAGTTAAAGTTAAAAGCAAGAAACCAATATAATCAGCTTAAACAAGAATATGATTTATTGATGACAGAATACCTTAATGTAGTAAGAAGAAACTTTGAACTTGAGACAGGGTTGATCGAAAGTCAAAATATTACACTAACTTCTATCAAAAATGATAAATAATGCTTAATTAAAAAGGTTTATATTTAAGTATTTTTATATTAATCATGATTTTATAGACTAAGTCATATTAGGATTTTTAAATGAGTAGTTATGCGGACGACAGTATGTTATGCCAGAGTTTAATAAGGTTATTTACAGAAGTCTTTCCTGATCTAGATATAAAAGGCGGTGCCGAAGAACCATTCTTCCAAGCTCCTAAAGCGAATAGTAAGGCAGTTATATATTTTAAGAGCAACTATCCAAGAAGCTTATTGCATGAAATGTCTCATTATTGCTTAGCAGGCAAAAGACGAAGACTGTTAGACGACTTTGGTTATTGGTACACTGAGTGTGGCCGTACAGCTGAAGAGCAACAACATTTTGAATTTGTAGAAGCAAGGCCACAAGGCTTAGAAAAAGCTATGTGTGAAGCTATCGGTATCAAATTTACACCAAGTCTAGACGACTTTTCTGGACAACCTCCTTCTGATTACTTTCTGAAAAATTTAGAGCTTACCTATCAGGAAATGCTTAGCACTCCTCCACCTACAGCTAAAAAAGCATTGCGAGCATTAAAAGAAGACAAGCTTCTATATTCAGATAGATAACCATTGTTATGTAACTTAGATTCAACATCGAAATGTAACGTACTATAAACTAGATTTCACCTCTTTCGAATATTCATTTAAGCAGTAGCGTTTCCGATTAGCTCATCAAAAGTAAAGTTAAAGCCACAATCACTAATTCCGAATACATAATCAAAAAATATTATACTTATAGCAGACTGAGGAGAATCGCTATCACGTCTACACCCTCTACCCTTCCAGTTACCATTAGATATTTTTCCATGATTGTGTTTTATATTACTATAAATAGTATCTGATGCTTCTTTTTTCGTAACTCCTAATTTTTGTGAGTATGCAGCAGCGCTTTCAACAGCACGCCAAATTATATAGAATATTTCAGACACAGAGCTACTAGCTAAGCAGGACATAAGTAAACTAATGAGCTTTTCAGTAATACAAGGAGCCAAATTATTTAATTTAGATCTATTTACTAGATAATTAAAGCATTCTACTAGCTGTATACTCTGACACCAGTTTCTGAAATTATTACTACTAATTAATACATCAATATTGTTTTTCGTCTTAGCGCTTGTAAGAACTTTGATGAGACTGTCACTATCATAAGCAAAGCTAAAGGTTGCACGGTAATAATCGATTCTTAATTCCTGCTGCTTATCTAAGCTAAAATGGTCTGAACTATCTTCAATGTTTGGTATAAGTAGATTTGAATTAAAAAGGTGCTGTAGTATTTTTTCATCCAGAATAAAAAATGGGGATAGTGGTAGCAAAAAATTACTATCTATAGAAACTGTAGTCTTTAGATCCTGCGACCCCAAACTTTCAATAACTGCTGCAAGTAAGAGACTATCGATGACATCTATCTCATCTAACAGAGGAGCTTTGACTAATTGAGAGGCTTTATAATTATTTGTATGAATAAGTAATGCTTGTTTTTTATCATATTCTAACACCTCTGTTTCTATGCACTTTCTTCTCTTCTGAAAAAATTTCCAACATGTATCGCATCGCCATGCATCTATCTTCAACTGGTTAAACTCTGATCGTGTATGGCAAATCTTAGTGATATCGCAGTCTATGCACTGGCAGTCGAATATAACTAAATAAACACTTTCCTTGACGATTTTAAAGATATCTTTGTGCTTTAGGCCAAATATCTGCTCTAACTCTTTGCATGTATGTACAAACTTATTTTGTTCGTTACCTTTACGCAGCCAGTATTTCTCACAGATCAGCTTATTAAGCTCTGCGATGTCTTGCTGATACTCTAATTTTGTTTTCATGCTTATCCACTAATACCGACTATATCCCGTGGATATTATAGCCCACCACTGTGAGTATTGCTATTTTTAGCAGCGGTTAGTGAGATGAAGACAGATGAACGCATGATAGCCTTTGGAAAGCGTATCCGTGATGTGCGCAGAAGCAAAGGAATATCTCAAGAAATGCTGGCAGAGATGGCAGGTATTGATCGAAGTTATATGGGAAATATCGAGCGTGGAGAGAAGAATGTTACTCTTAAAAAGGCGTATGAGATCTGTGATGCGCTGGGCATTGAGATTCAAGAGTTAGTTTGAATTACAATGCTCTTTAGAGTTTTGGGGAATTAAGAGTGGAAGCATCCTCTGGGTGTGTGGTTATTATGAAAACTAACACTCATTCGTTGAGACAGATAATACGACTTTTAGCTTATCGTCGTATATAATCACAATCCTGTGAAAGCGATTATGTTGAGAGGATGCTTCGTTTTAAATAGTACCCTATGAATATGATTGCTTCAACTCTTTCTTTTCTAACAAATTGAGCAAGTCTACATTATTCCAATCAGTATGCCAGCGTTGACTTTTAAAAGAATGACTAAGATTACTTATTTCACTATTATTTAAGCTTGTTTTTAATAACGAAGCTACTTCCTGTACTAATTTTTCGCTATCATTATTAGGAATATAAGGGCAGCTTAGAATATCTAGTAATAAGTAAGCTTTCTCACTATTAATAGTAATATCCTCTAAATTAGATAATTTTTTATTAATGTAATTAATAAGTTCTAATCGAATAGTGGCATATTTACTATCATCTTTTATATAGAAAAGACATGAGGTAACTGTGAAGTAAGACAACTCTGCTTGATTAAGAAACAGCTTTTTTAGTGTTGTTTCTGGTAACAAATATAAATCTCCTAACTCTCTAACCGCCAGAAGTATATTAAGAAACTCTAAATGAATAAATCCTTCGAGAGACATAGATTGCATTCTGTCTGACTCATTCAGCATCAAATCATTAGTAAGTCCGAAAATTTTGAGAGCAATTTCTTCTTCGTACAAACTATAGTGTTTACAAAACCTTATTATAAATATGATCATTGTACTTAGTTTATAAGACGCGCCTACAGAAGGTGCTACTTCATATAGAAAAAAGGCTACTTCAATAATCGTTTTCAGTACATGGTAATAATTACTTTTTTCTTCATTTATCACTTCGTTTATATCGATTAATCGCTTAACACGATTTGTTAAAGACGATATGACAAATGATGAAATTTCATCGTATCCAACATTATTATGAACACATAAGACCTTAATAGACTCTATAAATGACTTTACAAGTCTCGAAGACTTGTAAATTTTCTTTGGTTTTAATTTCCTTAACTCATCAACCTCTAAGAACTTATCAAAAAAGTTATTCGATAAACTGCTCATTTCGTGCATCAACCTAGACTTGCTACTTGCAAAAGGGCGAGTCATAGTTGACGACTTACTTACATTTGTATGTAAGTTAAAACTGACTAAACTATCTGAGTAAATCGCATATATTTTTTCAGCTGTTTCTTGATTATCTGCAAAGATATAAACATCATCTACATATCGTTTGAAAACGTAGTTAATATCAAATTTTAAATCAATGTCTTCTGATTTAAGTTTTTCTATAGTTAGTAAATCAATTTTTTGGAAAATAATTTCAGAAAAAACTCTACTTACTTCAGGGCCTATAGGTATGCCATTAGTTTCATTGTCGTTACCATGACGAATGAGTGTATCAAAAGCATCACCAAATGCGTTTCTATTTAAGTTATCCTTAGTAAAAGCTTTATCTTTCGTTGCCCAAGCAATTGAATGAGTATAAATACTATCAAAACACTTAGAAACGTCTAAACTCATTTGCACTCTAAATCTTTGCTCTAACTTGAAATACTCCGAAGAGTTGAAGAACTTGTAAAGACGGTCATACCCATTATATGAAAAGAAAGATGGCATATGTTTTACAAGAGCATCTTTTTCAACTGAAGAGACTTGATTCTCCTTATATTGATATAGATTTTCCCATAATCCTTTTGTATAAAAAGTGCTTGCGATACCTTTTGGAGATCTAATAGATGCTGGACTAATCGAACAATAATAAAGGATTAGACTTGCATATTTTTCATAAAATAATTTTGTTTGATACTGTGAGATAGGGTGTAACAAAGCTAACCTTCTAAAATTAATACTATCTTTACATATTTTATAAAGGTAGGGTTTAGTCGGCTTTATTTGCTTATTTTTCCTATTACTTGTAGGTTTTTCACCATAGATTAGCAGTCTAACTAGTTTTTTCTCGAATTCTGAAAAGTCATTAATACATTTTATTCGTTCATATAGTCCATCGTTTGAGAATATTATTGGAGTCTCATAAGGTAGTGTTTCTGTTAAAAGCACTCTTGTGTAGTCACTTTTTTCTATATATTTTTTAGCTGACATTCTACTATTCCTAATAGTCCCAACAACGTTTTATTTGACCAACTCTTTCGGGACGAAAAGTGACAAAAGCTACATCTTTATGGCCTTTAACAAAGCTATTAGCTAGTATTCTACTCTTTAAACTTGAGTTTAATTTATTTTTCAGTAAAGCACCTAGCCGTCCTTTTTGTCCGAGCACTAATGCTCTAACAAAGCCATCCAGATCCTTTAAATTTGACATGTTGCCTTGTATAGCAGGATAGTTATAATAAATACCCGAAAGCTTAGTTCTCTCTAGATGTTGGTTATAAACCTTAAAGTTTTTAGTTAAAAATCTCAGCCTATCAATAAGCAGTTCTGTGTTACCGTTTTTTGCAAAGTCATAGAATACTCGTGATAAACGTTTTTTATATTTCTTAACCTTCTTGTCAGCCATGTCAATATCAATAATTCTATGTTTATCTTTATTAGTTCTTTTTTTAATACTAATTTTATATCCTAAGTACTCGAAACTATATATAAATCTATCATTTTGCCTTCTAGCTGAAGGGCTTTTACCAATTATCGGAGACTCTTTAGACTTTAATTCATTAAACTTTAGGCCTTTAGGTAAAATGTTTTCAGCTGAATGCCTAAATCTTTGGTTGATTTCATTAGCTGAAGTAATAATTATGATGTCATCTACGTATCTTGCATAGAAGAATGTATCAGAGTGAGCAGAGATTTCACTGTCAAATTCACACATCATTAATTCTGTAAGAACAGAGCTTAAAGATAAGCCTCGGGGAGTCCCAGTACCACCTAAAGTCTTGTGTTTTTCTAAGAAAGAGCAAAGCAGCCTTTTACTTTGAGGGCTTAAATTAGGAATTTGGTTTATGAATTTTTCTACTTCTACATTATCAAAAGACTCAAAAAACTTTGTAATATCCCACCTATAAATTCTATATGGAACATCCTCCATTAATAATAGCTTTAAGTTTTTCATAATACTCACACGATTAGGCGCTTCCTTACCACTAATGCTATTAAGATTCGACGTTAGATTTCTTTCTATTAAGCGGTGATGATGTTTGTCTATTTTATATACTTTATTGCCGTCTAATTTAAAAGATGATAAAGGATTAGCAACATCTGAGAAGTTACTTCTAACGCTTTCAGTTGCTTCTTGTAGTAATTTTTTGCGGTATATATTGTGATCTGCCACAGATACACTCTGGAAATCGCTTTTACGAATAACTTTGTTTAATCTATAAGTGCTAAATGCTTGGTATTCCATGTTTATTACTCAAATATGCATGTCAATTATTAGATATTTCTCGCGTCGAAGAGAAATTCTTGATTTTCAATTTTTTTAAATCTACATACGTATATATAATAAATAAAATCAAGCATCAAGCGCATAATCACTTAGCTATCATGTTCTAGTGCTTTATTAATAATATCCTTAATCAAGTCACCTTGAAACTGAGTACTAAAACTTACACTCAATCCATCTGATTCCATCTGATTAAACAACCGCTCAGCATGCTTAATCTTACGGCTTTCCTCTGCTCTCAGATTATCAGATGAGCTGGTATCTTTGGTCTCAATAATTAAATTTAGCGTTTGACCTTTTTCAGTTTCAATGACATAAGCAAAATCAGGTGAGTAAGTACCACCTCCAGCTATCGGTATTCTAATTGAATTGCGAGGGATCTTACTAAATACTGTCACATGCTTTATCTGCTCTTTAATATTCTGCTTTTCTAAAGGTGAGTCATAGAAAACATTTTCAAAAAGAAAATCATCACTAGGCTTACCTTCATCATATTGAACACCTAGCTGACCTGATTTTAACTCGAGTAAAGGTGAGCCAGTTGAATCTGTATAGCTGGTAGGATGAACTTGATTAGATATGATGTTATAGCCTATTTCAAACTTCTGCATAGCATTTTGGAACAAATAGAGTTTTATCCCGTCAGCAAACTTACGGATAGTTTGGATGTTCAAGTAGTCATTAATATCTAGACCCTGTTCACCTTTGTCTTTTAGATGTCTGAGAGTAACGAACGCTTTATGTAAGGTTGGCAGTTTTATATACGTTTTTTCAGATAACTGGCGTAAAAAACTGCCGTAACTCATGGTGCTAATTTTTGCGAAGTCATCCTCATCATCATATACGCTCTGATAACCAGCTTGATTATTATGAATATGAAGCTTCGATACTTTTGTTACGAGCCCAGTCTTACTGAAGTTATTAGCAGCAATCTCTTGCTTCAGATAGTCCATAAGCAGGTTTTCGTAGAAATTGACCTCATCTTCAAACTGGTATTCTAAAATAGCACGCTGATTGATCAACTCCCATAGTTCCTTGAGTTCTTCGTATTTACCAATTCTAACCTTAGTTTTGTTTTTCGTATCTGTTTTACTCTTATCGACAACCTTATCTTTTTTCAGCTTCTGAGCAAAAGCGTTGGGATATAGGTCTTTAAGGGCTTGATAACCACCCTCCAAGAACTTCTCGTCATCATCAATTAAGTTTTGGTCATAAAGTTGATTGCTGAGCTCTCTTTTACTCACTTCATAATGATTTTTGATTTGCTCAACTAACTCATTGCTCAGCTCTTCTGGCACTACTTCTGAAGCAGAGGTTTCATTAATCTCTTGAGTCAGCTCTTCTACAAAATCCTTTTCCGTAAAGTCGACATAATAGTTTAAGCGAAAGTCATCAGTCTTCTCTCTCGCCATATGCTCATTGACAGGCAAGCGCAAGCCTCGCCCTACCTCCTGTAGTTTAGAGGTCGTACTACCACTTGATCGGAGCTTACAAATTTGAAAAACGTTTGGATTATCCCATCCCTCACGCAACGTCCATTTAGAAAAGATAAAGCGCCTTGGATTATCTAGTGACAATAAACTTTCTTTATCATGCAAAATTTCGTTAATCTCAGCTTCGATTTTTTCGTCATTACCTGTGTTGTCTTTTGAGAAGTAGCCACCATGGGTCAGACTGATATCTTTAATAGTCCGCTGTAAATACTGCTTATAGAATGGATCTGTTTCTTTAGCAAGATAGGACTTAGCTATTGCTAGGACCCAAGTCTCAAATTGTGTTTTTAAACTGCCAGCGAGCTCATTACCGTCTCTATAACCCTCGATATCATCAATAAAGAACAGCGTTAACGGTTTGATGCGTGGACTGCGAGTAAGCAGCTCTCGCTCCAGTTTAAAGTGCTCTTTGATAGCCTTTTGAATCATACTGTCTTGAAGAGACTCAAGATAAGAGTATGGGTTGATACTCTCGCCTTTTTTAAGCTCGATACCATTACTGAGTACAAGCGTTGTTTTATTCAGCTTCTCAATATTTAAGCTGTGTATCGCTGAATGAATACTAGATAGTGAGTCGTTATTTCTTAACGTATGACGGGTCTTCACGCCATTTTCACTGAGTTCAAAGACAGCCTCTTTACCATCTAAAGACTTCAGTGTTAGCTTAGCATTATCATTGCCTGACATGGTTTCAATATAAGCCATTACACCCTTCACAAGGTCTTGGTTAAAGGCATCAACAGCCGTTAGATGGTAAATGAGGTTTTTATACTCATCGTTGAAAGTTGCACCATAGCGTAGCGTGAACTGTGCTTTTAAGTTCGATATACTTTGCCAAGTTTTACCAGTTTGTGGAAACTTATGCGGCTCGTCTATGATAACGACAGGATTGACCCCTGCTAGCGCATCGATGGCGCGATCGTATTTCTCTCCGAGCAATGCTCGATCAAATCTTTCTTCTTGAATAGTAGGTGAGTTAATCATGCCTTGGTTAATCACCAAAACGTGTATTTTACTTTTGTCACCGTGACTGGAATTGACAAACTGAGTCACAGACTCTGGCATATAGGATCTTTTGCCTTTCTTACTTTTTTTGCTTTCAACCACGTAAGTGACAATTTGCTTATCATGATATTCACCTTGAAAATCATGGCGAAAGTGCTCACGCAAAGCGTCACTCTTTAGGAAGTTTACCGTACCAGCTTTAATAGAAAGAGTAGGCACGACGACGATAAACTTAAACAGCCCATAGATTTTGTTAAGCTCATACATGGTTTTGGTATAGGTATAGGTCTTACCTGTACCCGTTTCCATTGATATATCAAATATAGGGTCGTCACTGCGTTTATCTGTGCCAAATATACCGTTATCTTTTTGCACTTGCTCAATATCAGTGGCTAGCGCTATAGCTTTAAAACTGATCTTAGGGTTGATATATTGATTGATGGTATAGTCGTTTGAAGAATGAAACTCTACGTTTGCAAACGACTTTATTAACGCAATAATTGCCTTTTCTTGATGAGGTAGATTTGGTTCGAAATTAAAGCCTGCCATAGTCGCTCTCGTATATGAAGTTAAAAAAGAAAATAGCTATCAAAAATTTAGTATCTAACAATAATATTGATCGTGATCTTCTTTTTGTTTTGATAGCTTTTGATGGCTTCGTTTAACTCCATCTGTATGGCGGTATCGAAGTTGTAGCCGTTAACTATGATTCTGTCTGGCGCAAAACTTTTATCCTTATCTAACTTATCTAACAAGCACTTCAAATTTTGAGTGCCAAAGCCAGAGGCGATTAGATATAGGTTCTTATTCACTAGCTCGGCATTATAGCCTTGCAGATCTATACTTATAATGTCTGCAGTTAGCTCATTGTTATCGTAAAGCATCCATGTCGTCAGCAGTGCTTGATACTGCTCGTCACTTAATACCATATCGTCAAACAGGCTTTCATTACTCACTTCTAAATCGTCATTGATAACAGGTCTGAAGTCAGAAGTAATATCAAATACTTTGAAGCTGAGGTCGCCTTTAAAATCTGGGTCGTTTTCAATAATTTCTGCTTTAGCTTTAGTGATTCTCTCTTTAGTAATATCGAAGATAGAGTTATAACCAGCGTTGAAAGCTTCTTTAGAATTTTTCTTAGCCTTTTTTGCTCCTGTTTTAGAGTCCAGCTCATATGTCAACTCATCTAACTGTACGCAAATAAAGTTCCTTTCACCATTATCTTCAGCATTTAGACGCATAACAGCATCAGCCGTTGTCCCACTACCAGCAAAAAAGTCTAGGATAGTACCCTCCTGAGTCCCAACCATTGATAATAGTGACTTGATCATCTCGATAGGTTTGGGATTTTCGAACACTAATGCATTAAAAGTAGATTTAATCCATCTTGTATCAATAGAGTTGTCGTAGTAAAAGAAGCTATCAGGGACTATTAAATCATCTTCATTAATATAGTCTTTCCCACCTGGCGGTGTTAAAGGATCTCCGTACCATATCAAACCTTGCTTTTGCATTTTTTCTAATACATCTTTCGACTTACCCCACCCTCTATTAGGTATAAGACAAGGCTCTCCAGTTTCTGGGTTAATAATAGTATAGTCTTTAGAGCCTCCCTCTCGAGATAAGTCCGAATCCTTGAATACACCGTTATTATCAACTTTGTTCCATCGGCTCAAATGAGCATATTTAGGTCGTTGGTACATAGTTTTAATTTCTTGCTCAATTTGATCTAAATCAAGTCCTGACTCTTTGAGCTTAACAAATAGCTTTGATATATCTTTGGCTCCCTTTTTATTTAAACGCCACTCTACTTTCTTAAGTATTTCACTATTTTTTGCATAGCATAGTAAGTGCTCAGTTGAAACCGATACAAGTTTAGCTTGATTTTTAATAGAATTATTTTTATGAACATAGGATGCAATGAAGTTTTCTTCACCAAAGATCTCATCACACAACAGTTTTAATTGAGCTTGCTCATTATCATCAATACTAATAAAGATCACGCCATCTTCGCGCATGAGTTCACGAGCGATATACAATCTAGGATACATAAAGGTTAACCAAGCACTATGGCTATTTGAGCCTTTAGCATTAAAGCTAAGAATACGCTCTGCTTCAGCTTTATCGATGCCTGCTAGTCGGCTCAAATCATCTACATTAAACTTAAAGTTGTCTTGATAAACAAAACCATCTGACCCCGTATTGTAAGGAGGGTCAATATATATCATCTTAATTTTTTCACGGTAGCCATTGACCAAATGCTTGAGCACTTCAAGATTATCACCTTTAATCAGTATGTTATCGCTATCACTGTTCTCTGAGCTCTCGTTATGCGTTGTATCAGGTTTTAGTAGCTTTTGAGGCGGTAAGTTGGTTAACAGCCTAGCATAGGCTTTACCAAGCCAGTTTAAGCTATAGGACTCCTTGACCATATCTACGTCATTGGCTTTTACGACTTCCATCATTTTTTCAGGCTGAAAGTGACCGTCCTTATCGAAACACTGAGGAAAATGTTTTTTCAAAATAGCAATCTGTTTGCTATTTGCTGTTTCAGTTTCATCAAAGAGGGTTTCGGTAGACAGGTTGGTCATGATACTTCCTAGGGTGTAAGGTAAAAGGAGCGCTTATATAACTGCTTTGGCATTATGACAAAGTCAATCCAACCAAACAATGATAAAGATATTTTAAGCGACATACACTGACGCATGTGCTTGGCTAATATGCGCTGTCAACAGATTAACCTGCTATTATAACTTTATAAAAATCGTTAGTCATGAAATAGGAGTAGATAAGATGTTCGAGATAAAAGGACTGGATCAACTGAACAAGACATTAAGTGAGTTAGGCAAAATGACCGATGAGCTTGAAGGTGAACTAGGAAGCATACAGTTCGATGCTGAAAGTGCTGAAAGCATTGAGTTAGCTATCGTTGAAATGGAAAACATGGTTGATAAAAAGTTCGAAAATTACGCTTCAAACCCCGTGGCTACTGACATGGCTGACGGCATCAAGGCAGCCTATAGACAAATAATTATAGATAAAGCAAGTGAAGCAAGAATACAGGCTGATAGCGAGGAGAATAAAAATGGCCGTTGATCTATTCAAAAAAATCGATAATACCGTGTTAGATCTTCAAGCATCACAGAGCCAAACTTATGAAGGCTTGCTTGAAAAGCTAGCTCAGTTGTTACGCCATGAAGACTTACAGGCTTTTAATAAGACACTTACTAGAAATGTTAATTTAGAAGAATTTCTAGAAGCAAGCTATGCCACTCAGCAGGGAATGGTTGGCACTAGCAAGTTACAATGGACTGGTGATGAAGAACATGACTTAGGATTAAAGTATGCATTAATCCAAAAATTAGGCAATGATACAGATTATGCTTCCACCTTTGCTCATGTATTCTTTAATAGTCGTGACCGTAAAATAATCTCCAGTATTCACAACTTAGTTATAGGACTAGTTATTCCCTTTGTACGCGATTATAAAGAATATATAGCTTCAAATAGCAATATAGAACCTAAGCTTAAGGCAGAGGATACTAGCCCTAACGCTCAATCTAATAGAAAAGTATTTGTCGTTCATGGGCATGACGATCATGCAAAAGAAATGATGGCACGTTTTCTAGAAAAAAATGATTTTGAAGCTATTGTTCTTCATGAACAGGCAAGTGGTAATAAAACGATTATTGAAAAGATTGAGCATTATGCGGATGTAGGATTTGCAATTATATT
Source organism: uncultured Psychrobacter sp. (assembly GCA_947501045.1). GTDB lineage: Bacteria > Pseudomonadota > Gammaproteobacteria > Pseudomonadales > Moraxellaceae > Psychrobacter. Next base: position 50,114 of record CANMUI010000010.1, on the reverse strand, counting down.
ATTGACTCCAGATGATGTGGGTAAATCGAAGGGTGCAGATGAGTACCAACCTCGAGCCCGTCAAAACGTGATTTTAGAGTTAGGTTACTTTATGGGCAAACTCGGTCGGAACAGGGTATGTGCATTTAAATCAGGTAATTTAGAAATTCCGACAGATTTTAGCGGTGTTGTTTGGAACCAGTTAGACAATGCTGGTGCTTGGAAACAGATACTATCAAAAGAGCTTAGTGAAGCAGGCTATGATTTAGACAGTAATAAGCTTTTAAAGTCCTTAGAGTAGATAAGTTTATCTCGAAAACAGGCTATCTAGATCCACTTTCTGGAACGGGTAGCTTATACAGTTTGCTATAGTTGAATACGGAAAGCTATTGAAGGCTTTGCAATTGTCATTGATACTCATTAACGGAGAGTTACGTAGTGAAAAGTACGGGTCACCATATAGCATACGAAGCATCTCTATCAATTTCTGATGGTTATATAGGATTACATAGTAGAGATGAGTATAACGCTGCTATTCTGCATATCTTTGATTTGATAAAAGCTTCATATACCTTATTAATGACTGACAGTGCAGCACCTTCGCTATTTTTATCTATTACTGTATTCGAGGAAATTGCTAAAGTGCACGCTGGTCACATGCGCTCAAGAGGAGAGCTAGAAACGAAGCAGAGAGTGAAGCGATCGAAAGATCCTCTCTTTAATCATGGCAAAAAGCACAGGATCTCTATCGACCCTTTATTTTTATCTTCTGAACGTTTATATAACAGTATTGGTAAAGAGAGAGTTGAAGAGATAATAATGAACTATGAAACAGGGAAATACTCAGCTCTTAGAGAAAAGTCGTTGTATTTTAGTCGAACTAATGAAGGTTTGCATATACCCTCTAAATTCATAAGCACTAATTTGTCAGCTGAGCATCTATTAATAGCTATTGAGCTATTTGGTGAATTATTTTGGGGTATGACGGCTGTTGCCTCTGTAGCAAGTGATGAAACTGATGAGATTTTTTTAAGAGTTAGTCGATTTCTTTAAGTATGTGATTTTTGAACTAACAAACTAATTGTATACTTAATTACGTTAAAAATAACATTTGTGTTAATGTATTTTCAAGTATATGTTGCTTAATGTTGAATTCAAAAATGCATAATATGCAGCTATGAGCAATTCAGACACAATCAAAAGCTGATGTACAATTTTATAATTAAACCCAAAAATATGTACATTTTCTTTGAATAATATAAAAACAAGTATAGATTTTAAATCTATTAACTTTCAACAACATAGACATGTACATTATTAACAAAGAGTTTACTAGAATTAAGTCACTGGTGCGTGGCAGGAAAAGCTCGTAGACAGTTAAATGACTTTGGCTATTGGTATGCTCCAGATGGACGTAGCGCCTCTCAGCAGCAAGCATTTGAGCGTGTAGAAGTTAAACCACAAGCTATAGAGTGTTTGTTTACTCTCGCCTGTCAGCGTCCTTTTCAAGTCTCACAGGATAATTTATTTGCTGATTTCGATACAGGCAACAGCACTTTTGCTAATGATGTTTACCAGCAAGTTAAACATTATATTACAAGCCCTCAATCCTTACCTCGCGATGCACAAATTCTACTGTACGCTTTATTAAGATGCATCACTAATCAGCTTTAACACTAATCAGTTTTAAATAGGATTCTACTATAGGCTGGATCGCCAAAACCTTTAACTAAAACAATGTTAACAACCTCACACTATTTTTAACGACGTACTCCTATTACTTGACTAACAACTGACGTTATACTTAGCAAATAATCAAAAAAATATAGAGTTAAACAAGGAGCTGTTATGCAGACTTTTTATATTCATCCTGAGAACCCGCAGCCGCGTTTAATAGACCAAGCTGCAGATCTACTACGTAACGATCAATTACTCATTTATCCTACCGACACCAGTTACGCTTTTGGTTGTCGTCTCGGTGCCAAAGACGCACTAGAAAAACTAAAACTAATACGTGAGCTTGATGATAAACATCAATTCACCTTGCTATGCCGTGATTTGAGTGAAATTGCTACTTATGCAACTGTAGACAATAACCAGTTTAAACAACTAAAAGCGCATACCCCCGCTCCCATCACCTTTATATTAAATGCCACCAAAGATGTACCCAAAAAACTGGCTCATCCTAAGAAAAAAACCATTGGTATTCGGGTACCAAGCAACCCTATAGCGCAGGCGCTATTAGAAGCTATGGATGAACCTATATTAACTAGCTCTTTAATACTGCCTTCTCATGAAGACATTTTAGATGATCCTTTTGATATAGAAGAATTATTAGGCAATCAAATAGATGGACTCATCAATGCTGGTATTAAAACCACTAAGCTGACTACTATCGTTGATATGACCGGTAGTCAACCTGAGATTGTGAGACAAGGAGCGGCTGATGTTAACTCTTTATTATTATAATAAAATTACGTATTGGGATTTATAATTAATCTTGTTAAAAAATTTTAGCATTAAAAAAGCTCCAATAAATTGGAGCTTTTTTAGTTAGAATTAAAACTATTATGCGTCACGATCTACCAATTCTACATAAGCCATTGGCGCGTTATCACCATCACGGTAACCACACTTTACGATACGTAAGTAACCACCTGGACGCGTTTGATAACGAGGACCTAACGTACCAAATAGTTTACCTACCATAGCTTTACTACGCATACGGCTAAAAGCTAGACGACGATTAGCAACGCTATCTTCTTTAGCCATAGTGATTAATGGTTCCGCAACACGGCGCAACTCTTTTGCTTTTGGCAATGTTGTTTTAATCAGTTCATGCTCAAATAGTGAGTTAGTCATGTTCTGGAACATTGCTTTACGATGACTGCCGGTACGACCCAGCTTGACTCCACTCTTACGATGGCGCATGGTCAAATATCCTTAAAGTTTAACGGCTACGATAAGAAAAACGATCATCGACACGCAAGTCAGCTGGTGGCCAGTTATCTAGGCGCATACCGAGCTCTAAATCTTTAGACGCTAATACGTCTTTGATTTCGGTCAATGATTTCTTACCAAGATTTGGGGTTTTGAGTAGTTCAGTCTCTGAACGTTGTACCAAATCACCGATATAGTAAATGTTTTCAGCTTTTAAGCAGTTGGCTGAGCGAACCGTTAGTTCAAGATCGTCTACAGGGCGTAGTAGCACTGGATCAACCTCTTCTTTTTCTTTCACAGGCTCAGGCGCTTCTTCAGCTTCTAGATCAACAAAGATAGAAATCTGTTGTTGTAAAATAGTGGCCGCTTTACGAATTGCTTCTTCTGGATCGATGGTGCCATTAGTTTCAAGCTCAATGATAAGACGATCAAGATCGGTACGCTGCTCGACGCGGGCGTTCTCAACTTGATAAGCAACACGCAGCACTGGACTAAAGCTTGCATCAAGCTTTAGGCGACCAATTGCTTTAGTATCACCATCTTCACGGCGCTGATTTGCTGGCTCATATCCACGACCCATAACCACACGTAGACGCATCTTAAGATGACCACGATCACTCAATGTACCCAATACCAACTCTGGATTGATAATATCAACATTGTGCGGTAACGCGATGTCTGCGGCAGTAATGGTGCCTGGACCTTGTTTATCCAAGGTCAAAAATACTTCATTCTGTTCGTGAAGCGTAATGGCCAAACCTTTTAAATTCAAAAGTAAGTCAAGCACGTCTTCTTGCAACCCTTCGAGTGTTGAGTATTCATGGTCGACACCATCAATCTCAGCTTCAATGACTGCAGCGCCAGGTAATGAAGAAAGCAAGATGCGGCGTAGAGCATTCCCTAAGGTATGTCCAAAGCCGCGTTCTAACGGTTCGAGCGTGACTTTCGCAATCGTTTCATTAACCGTATCCACATTAATGGCATTCGGCGTTAGAAACTCAGTTGCATTTAGCATCATGATGTCACCTCGATTTAATTATAAATTTAATTAGCGCTTCAAATCAATACTACCTAGTATGATAAACATACCAAGACAGTATTAATTATAATGCTAGTTATTTAGAGTAAAGCTCTACGATCAAGCTTTCATTGATTTCAGCAGGTAGATCAATACGATCAGGTGCATGTTTAAATGTACCTTGCAGTTTGCTGTGATCAACATCTAACCATTCTGGAATGCCGCGCTGGGAAGCTAATTCAATAGCGTTCTTGATACGTAGCTGTTCGCGTGACTTCTCTTGAATAGCAATAACGTCGCCATCTTGAACTTGAATAGAGGGAATATTCACTCGAACAAATTCGTCGCGTCCTGCTTTTTTGAGCATAACTGTACGATGACTGACCAACTGACGCGCTTCAGCACGCGTTGAGCCAAAGCCCATACGATACACAACATTATCAAGGCGACTCTCTAACATAGCCAGTAGGTTCTCACCAGTCGCACCGCGCTTACGAGCGGCTTCTTTATAGTAGTTAGCGAACTGACGCTCAAGTACACCGTAGATGCGCTTAACTTTTTGCTTTTCGCGTAGCTGTAAAGAGTACTCTGAGCTTTTGTTACGGCTAACGCCATGCTGACCAGGCGGACGCCCAGCTTTTTTAGTTTTTACGTCATAAGGTTTAACGCCTGATTTAAGGCCTAAGTCTGTACCTTCACGACGTGATAGTTTTAATTTTGGTCCAATATAGCGGGCCATCTTTATGTCTCCTTTAAGCTTTTGGGATAAAAAGCTTCGTCTTTAATATTAGACGCGGCGCTTTTTCGGCGCACGGCAACCATTATGTGGGATTGGGGTTACATCAGAGATGCTGTTCACTTTATAACCCAATGCACCTAGTGCTCTTACCGCAGACTCACGACCCGGTCCTGGTCCTTTGACCAAAACATCGATATTCTTAACACCATACTCTTGAGCTGCTTTACCAGCAACTTCAGCTGCAACCTGCGCTGCAAATGGTGTAGATTTACGTGAACCACGGAAGCCTTGTCCACCTGAAGTGGCCCAAGCCAATGCATTACCTTGACGGTCGGTAATCGTAACAATGGTGTTATTAAAAGACGCATGGATATGGGCAACGCCCTCCGATACTGAACGACGAGCCACCTTTTTGCGGCTGCGAGTGTCTTTTGCCATCTTTTAGCTTCCTAAGTTAATTATCTTTTAATTGCTCTACGTGGACCCTTACGAGTACGCGCATTCGTTTTCGTACGTTGACCATTTACAGGTAAGTTACGACGGTGGCGAATACCACGGTAACTGCCCAAATCAACCAAACGTTTAATGTTCATTGATACTTCACGACGAAGGTCACCCTCAGTCGAAAAATTTGCAACTTCTGCACGGATAGCATCCAACTGTGAATCATCTAACTGACTGATTTTGGTAGCAGGCTCAATACCAACTGCTTCTAGAATTTTCTGAGCAGTAGTACGACCTACACCAAAGATGTAAGTTAGTGAAATAACAGCATGTTTATTATCCGGAATGTTGACACCGGCAATACGAGCCATTGATTTCTCTCCATTAAAGAAAAATAACCATTATTTATGACAAATAACGTTCTACCTTTCTGATTTATTGCTGTTAATACCTTAAATATTATAATACTAGGATATACTATTAACTCATCAGTGATCAGTTAAACAAACTATCCTGATTGAAAATTTTCGGTATAAACTACGGCAAGTGGCGGATGATATCGCATCCGCCGTTATTTTTCAAGCATTAATTTGGAATATAAATAGGGTAAAACTATCCAATTCCTAAACATTAACCTTGACGCTGCTTATGACGTGGCTCTGCTGTACAAATAACATGGACACGACCTTTGCGGCGTACTATTTTACAGCTACCACAAATCTTTTTAACTGATGCTTGAACTTTCATAGCATGCTCCTTTAAGTGTCAACCTGTTTATCTTAAGGTTGCGTAGGCGACTGAATTAGCGTCTGATCATGATATTGATGAGTCATTAGATGGGCTTGAATTTGCGAGATGAAATCCATCACAACAACTACCATAATCAGTAAAGATGTACCACCAAGATTGAATGGCACCCCAAATCCTGACTGAATGACCATAGGCATTAAACAAATAACAGTCATGTACATAGCACCGATAAAAGTAAGTCGGTTTAATACATGATCAAGATAACGCTGGGTTTGTTGCCCAGGACGAATACCTGGGATATACGCACCACTACGTTTGAGATTTTCAGCAACTTCACGGGGACTAAAGACTAATGCTGTATAAAAATAACAAAAGAAAATAATCATCGCTCCGAACAGAACTAGATACAGCGGTTGTCCAGGAGACAACACTAAAGCCATATTTTGCAAAATCTTTTGAGTAAAAGTAGGATCAGTTGATTGACCCACCCATTGCCCTAAACTTGCTGGAAACAGCAATAAAGAGCTGGCAAAAATAGCAGGAATAACCCCGGCCATATTTATTTTCAGCGGCAAGTGTGATTGCTGCTGAGCATAAATTTTCCGGCCTTGCTGCTGTTTTTGCGCATAATTAACGGGTACGCGGCGCTGCGCACGTTCAATATAAACAATACCAGCGGTTACTGCGATACCTAAAATTATAAAGATAAATAAGACAATCAAGTTCATCTGGCCTTGATTGACCTGTTCTATGGACTGTGAAATCATACCTGGCGTACCAGCTACAATACTAGCAAAAATCAACATGGAAATGCCATTACCCACACCGCGCTCTGTAATCTGCTCACCAAGCCACATTAAGAACATAGCACCAGCCACCAGTGAGGTAACTGCAGGGATATAAAAGGTAAGACCGCTAGACAATGTTAAATTTTGACTGATAAGACCAGCACACATGCCCAGTGACTGTACTAAAGCCAGTGCAAGCGTTCCTTGGCGGGTATACTTATTCAGCTTACGTCGACCTGCTTCACCTTCTTTTTTAAGCGCTTCAAGTGAAGGTACTACTGCTGACATCATCTGCACAATAATTGAAGCTGAGATGTAAGGCATAATACCTAATGCCATAATTGACATTCGCTCAAGTGCACCACCTGAGAACATGTTAAACATACTCAAAATGGTGTTTTCGTTGCGTGAAAACAAGTCCGCCAAATTTACTGGATTAATCCCTGGTACTGGAATGTGTGATCCCAAACGATAAACAATCAATGCGCCGATCAAAAATAAAAGGCGCGTCCACAACTCATCATATTTACGAATAAAGGCAAAAGGATTGAGCGGGATACCAGTCGATGACATTGATTGTTTTGACACGTTACTACTCCTCGATGCTACCACCAGCAGCTTCGATTGCCTGCTTGGCACCTTTTGTCACTTTTACCCCTTGAAAGGTATAAGCTTTAGTGACATCGCCTGATAATATAATTCGAGCACGCTTCATATCATGACGAATAATATTAGCGGCTTTCAAGGTTTCAACGCTAACCACATCACCTTCGACTTTGTTCAATTCAGAAAGACGAACTTCAGCCGTTGTCATTGCCATTTTACTAGTAAAACCAAATTTTGGTAGACGGCGATATAAAGGCATTTGGCCGCCTTCAAATCCAGCACCGATGCTAGAACCTGAACGTGACTTTTGTCCTTTCACACCGCGGCCACCAGTTTTGCCAAGGCCTGAACCAATACCACGTCCGCGGCGTTGGGCAGTTTTCTTCGCGCCAACACCTGGTGATAATTCATTTAATCTGAGTCCCATTACGCTTCCTCCACTTTTACCATGTAGTTGACGCGATTGACCATACCACGAGTCGAAGGGGTATCCTCAACCTCTACAGTATGATTAATACGGCGTAAACCCAATCCTTTCAAGCTCGCTTTGTGGCTTTTGAGGCGATGGGCACCTGATTTTATTTGAGTGACTTTCATTTTTTTCATCGTAACTCACCTATTCCTATCTATAAAAAGGTTAGCCCAAAATTTCGTCTACAGATTTACCACGTTTTGCTGCCATCTTTTCTGGAGTTGACATATCACGCAGACCATTAAACGTAGCGCGAACCACGTTGGCCGTATTGGTAGAACCATAACATTTAGTCAAGACATCTTTGACACCAGCAACTTCTAATACTGCACGCATAGCGCCACCGGCAATTACACCAGTACCTTCAGAAGCAGGCTGCATATAAACTTTGCTTGCACCGTGACGGGCTTTAATTGGATGGTATAAAGTAGCTTCATTCAATTCAACCGTAATCATATTACGCTTGGCAGCTTCTAGAGCTTTTTGAATAGCAGCGGGTACTTCACGTGCTTTACCACGGCCAAAACCAACACGACCATTTCCATCACCAACTACTGTCAGCGCGGTAAAAGAGAAAATACGACCACCTTTAACTACTTTTGCAACACGATCAACGGTCACTAAGCGTTCTACTAGACCATCACTCTGTTCATTTTTATCATTTCTATCGTTTCTAGCCATGATTAAAACTCCAATCCGTTTTCGCGAGCGGCTTCAGCTAAAGCTTTTACTCGACCATGATATTTAAAACCACTACGGTCAAAAGCAACTTTAGTGATGCCAGCTGCTTTTGCACGTTCTGCGATCATTTGGCCTACAGACGTCGCTGCATCAACGTTACCAGTCGCGCCTGAACGCAAACTGCCGTCTAAGGTAGATGCCTGAGCAATCACTTCACCACCGTTCGGAGAGATAATCTGGGCATAGATGTGCTTTGGCGTGCGGTTAACCGTAAGACGATGAACGCCTAAATGACGGATATGTGCGCGGGTTTTCTTAGCTCGACGCAGACGAGCTGCTTTTTTATCAAACATCTCAACTCACCTTATTTTTTCTTAGCTTCTTTGCGAATCACACGTTCGTCACTATAGCGAATACCCTTACCCTTATAAGGCTCAGGCGGACGAAAATCGCGAATATTAGCGGCGGCCTGACCAAGCTGCTGTTTATCGTTCGACTTTAGAACGATCTCAGTTTGCGTTGGGGTTTCAGCAGTAACACCTTCAGGGAGCGTATACTCTACTGGGTGTGAGTAACCAACGTTTAAAGTTACCTTATTGCCGCTAACTTGCGCACGATAACCAACACCAATAAGCTGAAGACGTTTTTCAAAGCCTTCGCTGACGCCTGTAACGTAATTGTTAATCAGAGCGCGCATAGTGCCAGTGTGCATCATTGCTTCTTTTGAATCGGCTGTAGGTGAGAGAATGATAGCATCATCTTCCTGTTTCAGCTCGACCAATTCGTGCAGGTGTAAAGACATATTTCCGTTCTTGCCTTTCACTTCAACCTGCCGATCGTTCAAAGTAACGCTTACGCCATTTGGCAGCGTTACTGGGGCTTTAGCCACACGAGACATAGGAATATTCCTTAAAAAATTAATACTTCTATTAAAAATAAATAATAGCGAAAAAACTAACAGGCTAAAAAGCGTGTTAGTTTAACATAATTGACTCTATTTAACACCTATCGATCGATTTTATAAGGTCATTGCAATAAATATTCATTACAAAGTTACTAAACAGACCTTAGGGATAAGCTTATAAAATATTTATGATAATTTTATAAGCTTTATAGAGAACAATTAGATATATCGTTTTTATTATTTAAATACTAATAATATTAGTACCTAAATAAAAATATGTCAGTTTTACGCTACAAATGCAACGATCTCACCACCAATACCAGCAGCACGTGCAGCACGATCACTCATGATGCCTTGACTGGTTGATACAATAGCAACACCCATACCTTGCTTAACAGTAGGAATGTTATCTTTGCCACGATGCTGACGTAGGCCAGGACGGCTAAAGCGTTGAATAGTCTCAATGACAGGTTTGCCTTCAAAATACTTCAACTCAATATTTAGGGTAGCTTTATTGTTGTCTTCTTCATTAACAACAGCACTCGCCACATAGCCTTCATTTACTAATAAATCAGCAATAGATTTACGTAGTTTTGAACTTGGCATAGCGACAGATACTTTGTTCGCCATTTGTGCATTACGAATACGGGTCAACATATCCCCAACGGTATCTTGCATACTCATGTAGTTACTCCTTACCAGCTTGCTTTACGAACACCAGGTACATCACCTTGCATGACACGCTCACGCAGCATATTGCGTGATAAGCCAAACTTACGGAAGTAACCATGAGGACGACCAGTGAGACCACAGCGATTGCGTAGACGCACAGGTGATGAATTACGAGGTAGAGCTTGCAGCTCTAACATCGCATCCATACGCTCTTCGTCACTTGCATTCATATCACTGATGGTTTCTTTTAGCTTCATACGCTTTTCAGCATACTTAGCTACCATTTTTTCGCGTTTCAATTCGCGGTTAATCATGCTCTTCTTTGCCATAACGTCTTTACCTTATTTAAATGGGAAGCCGAATGCTTTAAGCAGCGCACGACCTTCTTCATCAGTACCAGCTGACGTAGTGATCGTCACATCCATACCACGGATACGATCAATCTTATCAAAGTCTACTTCTGGGAATACGATCTGCTCTTTGATACCCAGCGAGTAGTTACCACGTCCGTCAAATGCCTTAGGTGAAAAACCACGGAAATCACGAATACGAGGAATAGCAATGGCAATGAGACGATCTAAAAATTCGTACATTTGCTCACCACGTAGCGTTACTTTACAACCAATTGGCCATTCTTCACGAATCTTGAAGCCGGCAACTGATTTACGCGCTTTGGTGACTACAGGCTTTTGACCCGCAATTGCGGTCATATCAGCTACAGCACCTTCAAGTAATTTCTTATCTTGAGAAGCGCCGCCTACACCCATGTTAAGTGTGACTTTAGTGATCTTAGGGACTTGCATCACATTGTCTAAACCAAGCTCTTCTTTGATTTGCTGCTTGAGTTTATCATTATATAAAGATTTTAATCTTGCCATTACCGTTACACCCTTAGTGTCTTACGCAGTCGCCACTACTTCACCATTTGAACGATAAACGCGCTGTTTTTTGCCGTTTTCATCCATTTGATAAGTAATACGATCTGCCTTTTGGGTTTGCGCATTTAAAATTGCGACGTTTGAGATATGTAAAAAAGCTTCTTGCTTAACAATGCCGCCTTCAGTACCAGTAGCCTGATTTGGCTTTTGGTGTTTAGTTACGATATTGATGCCTTCCACTTTGATACGATCGTTTTTTACCGCTTGTACAGTGCCTTGCTTGCCTTTATCTTTACCAGCAATCACAATAACTGTATCGCCTTTGCGTAATTTAGCCATGGGTTACCTCACAATACTTCTGGTGCTAGAGATACAATTTTCATAAACTGATCACCACGTAGTTCACGAGTTACCGGTCCAAAAATACGAGTTGCAATAGGTGCTTTATTTTGGTTGAGCAACACCGCAGCGTTGTCATCAAAACGTATCACCGAACCATCGGGACGACGAACGCCCTTTTTGGTACGTACAACTACGGCATTCATCACATCGCCTTTTTTGACACGACCACGAGGAATGGCTTCTTTAACCGTTACTTTAATAATGTCGCCGACAGATGCGTAACGGCGATGAGAACCACCCAGTACTTTAATGCACTGAACTCGTCTTGCACCGCTATTGTCTGCAACTTCCAGCATAGATTCGACCTGAATCATAGCGTTACTCCACACGTATGGGCAGTAAAAACCAGTTGCTGCCGCAAGCTCCGTATGAGTAGGCGGCATTTAAATAAAAATAGCATTATCTTACTCATCATGCTTATGATGTGCGCTAGGCACGATCAGCATCTTGAAAAAGGCGGCTATTTTAACAGCTTCTAGCTTCTAATGCAATTTACTTAGATTTTTTCTACTTTTTCAATCACATCAACTAAAGTCCATGCTTTAGTTTTTGAGATTGGACGCGTCTCTTTAATGCGTACAAGATCGCCTTGTTGGCAAACATTATTTTCGTCATGGGCTTTGATTTTAGTTGAACGACGAAGCTGCTTACCATATAAAGGATGGCGAACCAGACGCTCAATCAAAACCGTAATGGACTTATCCATCTTGTCGCTGACAACACGTCCTGTTAAGACACTAGCATTTGCAGTTGCTTGATTGTTATCGCTCATGAGTTGCCTCGTTGTTTCTCGTTAATCAAAGTCTGAATCTGAGCAATCGTACGACGATTGCCTTTGACTTCATGGGTATTTCCCAACTGACCAGTTGCTTTAGCCATACGAATACGGAAAGCATCAAGTTGCTTTTCATCAAGTAACTGGGTCAGCTCTTCTAATGATTTATCACGTAATTCACTGATCTTCATTACATTATCGTCCGCTTAACAATGGTGGTTTTAAAGGGCAGTTTAGCTGCTGCAAGCGTTAAAGCATCGCGAGCTAGATCTTCTGAAACCCCTTCAATCTCATACAGTACTTTACCAGGTTTGATTTCGCATACCCAATATTCGACTGGACCTTTACCTTTACCCATACGTACTTCGAGTGGCTTGTTGGTAATCGGTTTGTCTGGGAAGACACGAATCCAGATTTTACCACCACGCTTAATTTTACGAGTAATAGTACGACGTGCTGCTTCGATTTGACGGGCGGTCATACGACCACGAGTCAAAGATTTTAGACCAATTTGTCCGAATGCAACGGTGCTTCCACGATGAGCGAGCCCTGTGTTACGACCTTTATGCATTTTACGAAACTTGGTACGTTTTGGCTGTAACATAGTTTAACCTCTGTCTGAGTTTCGACGATTTCCACGACCACGGCGTTTTGGCGCACGAGGCTTCTCTTCGTTGACGGGATTATAAACACTGTTCATACCGTCAAGGATCTCACCACGGAAAATCCAAACTTTTACACCGATAGTGCCGTAAGTCGTTTCTGCACGAACTGATGCATAGTCAATGTCAGCGCGAAAAGTATGTAATGGCACGCGGCCTTCACGGTACCATTCAGTACGAGCAATCTCAGCACCGCCAAGACGACCTGATAACTCAACTTTGATACCTTGTGCACCAGAACGCATGCTGTTTTGTACAGCGCGCTTCATAGCGCGGCGGAACATAACACGGCGCTCAAGTTGGCTGGCGATGCCATCTGCTACTAAGCGAGCATCAAGGTCAGGAGATGTGATTTCTTCAATATTAACCTGAGCAGGTACGCCCATCATTTTGGTCAACTCTTTTTGAAGTCTTTCAATGTCCTCACCTTTTTTACCGATAACAATACCAGGGCGCGCAGTGGCGATGGTAATCTTGGCTGCACCAGTAGGACGCTCAATCATGATATTACTGATCATGGCATTATCTAGCTTTTTGCGTAGATACTCACGAACTTGGATATCATTAATTAGGTATTCTGAGTATTGTTTAGGGTTTGCATACCAGTTTGCGTTATGCTTTTTGACAATACCAAGACGGATTCCGATTGGATGTACTTTTTGACCCATAACTTATTCTCCTACCTTTATAGTGATGTGACAGGTACGCTTACTGATACGATCAGCGCGACCCTTTGCACGTGGTAGGATACGTTTTAGCGTAATGCCTTCATCAACGTAGATAGTTGATACTTTTAGAGTATCGATATCTAAACCGTTGTTATGCTCGGCATTGGCGATGGCTGAGTTAAGACATTTCTTAACGAAAACCGCGCCTTTTTTATTGCTATACGTTAGGATATCCAAAGCACGCTCAATAGATTTGCCACGAACTTCATCAGCAACGAGTCTAACTTTTTGTGCCGAGATGGCGGCACCGCGTAATTTTGCAGTTACTTCCATGGTAAGCACCTTATCTCTTAGCTTTTCTGTCAATGCCATGACCACGATAGGTACGAGTCGGGGCAAATTCACCTAGTTTATGACCAACCATCTGCTCACTCACGATGACCGGTACATGAGTACGGCCATTATGAACAGATAAAGTTAAGCCAACCATTTGGGGGAGAATCATCGAGCGGCGCGACCATGTTTTAATGGGTTTGCGTGAGTTGGTGTCTATTGCATTCTCAACTTTAGCAAACAAATGCGCATCAATGAATGGACCTTTTTTCAATGAACGAGGCATGAAATTCTTCCTTTATTTCTTCTTGGCGCGGCGGCGACGGATGATCATACTGTCAGTACGCTTATTATGACGCGTTTTAAGTCCTTTGGACTTCTGACCCCAAGGGCTAGTTGGATGGCGACCTTTGTTACGACCTTCACCACCACCATGTGGGTGATCAACTGGGTTCATCGCGACACCGCGAACAGAAGGACGAATACCACGCCAACGTGAAGCACCGGCTTTACCAAGTGATTTCAAGTTGTTTTCAGTATTGGATACTTCGCCAATAACGGCACGGCAATCAACATGGACACGGCGAGTTTCGCCTGAACGTAGACGTAGGATAGCGTAAATACCTTCACGTCCTAATAACTGTACGCCTGCACCTGCTGAACGAGCCATCTGCGCACCTTTACCGATTTTAAGCTCGATATTGTGGATTACAGTACCCAATGGAATATTTTTAAGCGGTAAACAATTACCAGGACGAATCGGAGAACCTTCACCTGAATACACCGTATCACCAGTAGCTAGTTTTTTAGGAGCGATGATATAACGACGCTCACCATCAGCATACTTAAGTAGCGCAATATGTGCAGTACGGTTAGGATCGTATTCGATACGTTCTACGATCGCTGGAATGTTGTCTTTGGTGCGTTTAAAATCAATAACACGGTAATGATGCTTGTGACCACCGCCAATATGACGCGTGGTAATGCGACCGTTGTTGTTACGCCCACCTGACTTGCCTTTTGATTCGACAAGTGGAGCATACGGACGACCTTTATAAAGGTGTGGATGCACCACTTTTTCGACAAAACGGCGGCCTGGTGATGTTGGCTTTGCTTTTACGATAGGCATGAGTGTAATCCTTATTCGTTGTTCGCTGTTTCACTAGTAGAGGTAGTATTTGCTACATCCTCACCAGCATCAGCCATTTGTACATCTTGACCAGCTTTTAAGGTAACGTAGGCTTTTTTATAGTCATTACGACGGCCGATACTTTTACCAAAACGCTTTGTCTTACCTTTAACATTCAAAGTGTTTACTTTAGTGACTTCAACACCTTCAAACATCAACTCAACTGCTTTTTTGACTTCAAGCTTAGTAGCATTAGAATCAACTTTAAATACTTGCACACCAAATGAATCGCCAAGCATTTGAGATTTTTCTGAGAACACAGGCCCTCTTAAGACCTGATAGAGTCTTGCGTTATTCATGCTAGTGCTTCCTCAAATTGTTTCGCAGCTTCAACTGACATGATGACTTTATCAAAGGCAATCAAACTCACAGGATCCACTTCATTAGTACCAAGTACATTGACGTGTGGAATGTTGCGAGCTGCTAAATATAAATTCTCGTCAACTTCTTTGGTGACGATAAGTGCACGAGGTGCATTCAAATCATTTAGCTTAGCGATCAGCTCTTTGGTCTTAGGTGCAGAGATAACCAACTCATCAACTAAAATCAGACGCTCTTGACGTACTAATTCAGCTAGGATGCACTGCATCGCACCACGATACATTTTACGGTTAACTTTTTGTGACCAATCTTGTGGTTTGGCGGCAAATGCACGACCACCGCTACGCCAGATTGGGCTACGAATAGAACCGGCACGAGCGCGACCCGTACCTTTTTGACGCCATGGCTTTATGCCACCGCCAGAAACTTCGGCACGGGTTTTTTGTGCACGTGTACCTTGACGAGCACCGGCTAAATACGCCGTGACGACTTGATGCACTAATGCTTCGTTGAATTCACGACCGAAAGCCGTATCAGAAAGCTCAACCGCCGCACCTGTAACTGTTTTTAAATCCACGTTAATCCCCTTGCTTAGGCTTTGACTGACGGACGTATGATAACATCGCCACCGGTGGCGCCTGGGATAGCACCCTTGATGACAAGTAACCCTTTTTCAGCGTCAACCGAAACCACTTCTAGGCCTTGAACGGTGACACGCTTGTTACCCATCTGACCTGGCATTTTTTTGCCTTTAAATACTTTACCTGGTGACTGGTTTTGACCAGTTGAACCAAGAACACGGTGAGATACTGAGTTACCATGAGTGGCATCTTGCATGCTAAAGTTATGACGCTTTACGCCGCCCTGAAAGCCTTTACCCTTACTCTGTCCTGTGACATCAACCATCTGACCTTGTTCGAACAAGTCAGCTAGGATCTCACCACCAATCTCATAACTTTCTAAATCGCTATCATTGGCACGAAACTCCCAAACACCGCGGCCCGCTTTAACGCCAGCTTTTGCAAAGTGGCCTTTTTGAGCGGCTGTGACACGGCTGTCACGGCGAGTGCCTGTAGTAACCTGAATAGCCTGATAGCCATCTACTTCGTTGTTTTTTACTTGAGTAATGCGGTTTGCATTGACCTCAATCACAGTTACAGGGATAGATGCACCTGCTTCAGTGAAGACCCGGGTCATGCCGCATTTTTTACCGACTAAACCGATCGCCATTTTGAACCTCTTTATATCTTATTAATGGGTGGGGTGTTCTACGCGTTAGCCCAAAGCAATTTGAACGTCAACACCCGCCGCTAAATCTAACTTCATCAGCGCATCCACAGTTTTGTCAGTAGGCTGAACAATATCAACCATACGCTTGTGAGTACGGATTTCGTACTGATCACGCGCATCTTTGTTGACATGTGGCGAGGTTAGGACATCGAAGCGCTCAATACGAGTCGGCAACGGTACAGGACCACAAACTTGCGCACCAGTGCGCTTTGCAGTATCGACAATCTCTTGTGCCGACTGGTCAATCAATCTATGATCAAAAGATTTAAGTCGGATACGGATTCTCTGGTTAGCCATGCCAGCAAGCTCCTAATATGTGCTTCGATCATTCTTGCTGTGCAAGTGGATGACCAAAAGCCGTTTGGTTAAAGATTCACTTCAAGCGGCTTAATATTCTTTTAATAGAACGAGCAGCGTGCTAAAAGCAAAATAATTTAAAGCCCCGCCGACCCTCCTAGTTATATGGATGTCAGCAAAGGCATAATGAAATAGTGCTAGAAACGATGCTCTAGCTGTCATAGCAGCAGCAATATTCTTGGCTGCGCTCTTATAATTCAGTAGTGCGTATTATACAGAACATTTGAGTCATTGCAAGGGTAAATGGCGTATAAACTATGATTTTACCCACTAAGTACTCTAATAAATCGTCACACAAGTGACAAGTCAAAGCATGAAAACAGCATTTTAATCGAGAACAATATCATACTGTTCTTGGTTGTATAAGTTTTCAACCTCAAAAGTAATGACGCGTCCGAGTAAATATTCAAGCTCTGCTACGGTATCTGCTTCTGAAGTCAAGAGTAAGTCTATAACGGCAGCATGGGCGACGACCGTAAATTTCTTAGGAGCGTTATAAGTACGGGCACAGCGCATGATCTCGCGAAATATCTCAAAGCAAACCGTTTCTGCTGTTTTGACAAAACCGCGGCCCTCACAGGTAGCACAGGGTTCACACAACTGCTGACCTAAGGATTCACGGGTACGCTTACGCGTCATCTCAACCAGACCTAGCTCACTAACTTGCGTGATATTGGTTTTGGCATAATCTTGCATAAGCTGCTGCTGCAAACTCTCCAATATGTCGTCCTTGTGCTCTTGCTCTTGCATATCTATAAAATCAAGAATAATAATGCCGCCTAAATTACGCAAACGCAGCTGACGCGCTATAGCGTGGGTGGCCTCTAAATTGGTTTTATAAACGGTATCTTCTAAGGATCTGCCACCGACAAAGGAGCCGGTATTAACATCGATAGTGGTCATAGCTTCAGTTTGATCGATAATCAGATAACCGCCAGACTTTAGATCGACGCGGCGTTTTAGGGCATCACGCAAGTCTTCTTCAACACGGTGCACATCAAATAATGCTGGCTCAGCACTATAATGTACAATACGGTCATAAACAAAGGGAACAAACTCTTCAGCAAAAAGGCGTACTTGCTCATAAATCTGCGAATTGTCTATTATGACTTTTTCGGTACCAGCATGTACTAAATCACGGATGGAGCGTAGGGGCAAAGACAGTTCTTGGTAGATCAGCTCTGAGCTTTGATGATGCTTTACTTCCTGTCTGCGTGCACAGATGGTACGCCATAGCTGCACAAGATAGTAGATATCCTCCTCTAGCTTCTCAACAGGAACGCGTTCTGCTGCTGTACGTGCGATCAAACCACCTTGTAGATTGACCGTTTGCATAAGACTTGTCAGCTCAGTCTTTAGGCGCGTACGCTCCTCCTCGCCGTCTATTCGCTGCGAGATACCAACATGATCGCTGGATGGCAGGTAGACTAAATAGCGGGACGGTAGTGATATGTTGGTGGTTAATCGTGCGCCCTTGCTGCCTAGCTGGTCTTTGGTAACTTGTACTAAGATACGCTGGCCTTCGTGCAAGCGGTGTTGAATAAGCTTACTAACCACAGTAGCCACATCTGTCGTTTGAGCACTGACAACAGGTGGCGTCATAGCTAAACTATCAGCAGATGTCACTGACTTATCAGTACTGACTTGGTCTATAGAAGTTTGGTTTGTATTTTTTACTGTAGTCCGTGGTTCACGCTGCATATCATTAACATGTAAAAACGCGGTTCGCGACTGCCCTATATCAACAAAAGCAGCTTGCATTCCCGGTAGTACGCGTACTACTGTACCCAAATAAATATTACCAACTAAACCTAGCTTATGGTGACGTTCAATATAAATCTCACCGAGCACGCCATTATCCAAAACGGCCACACGGCATTCCATCGGACTGACATTAATCAGCAGCTCTTCAGACATAATGTTTTCTCTTATTGCTTATAATGCGTATTGATAATAGATAGCTTTTTATAGTTATAGGTTTGTTAAGATCATATAGGCTTGTAAGCTTATTAAGTTAATTAAGCTTACAGTGTAACAAACGCTTGCTAGCACTGCCCACTCCCCTGCCGTGTCATTATGTGTCCTAGCCTATTGATCAACGCCTGCTTGTAAGTGTCTGACGTTATAATTATTATGCACAATGGCTTTCGTAACTATTGCTCGCAGATTTGATTAAAGCCAATGTTTGCGCTAAAGGTAGGCCGACGACATTAGTATAACTGCCGTTGATACGGGTGACCCATGCTGCTGCTTGTCCTTGGATAGCGTAGCCGCCCGCTTTATCAGCAGGCTCATCACTATCCCAGTAGCTTGCCATCATAGCAGGCGTTAAAGGGACAAAAGTAACCTCAGTACGTTCTATGATTTGCTGTTGCCATAATACTTGCAAAGCCGGATCAACGAGTGTGGCTTGCACGGCCGTCCACACTTGATGGGTGTCATCAGACATCTGTTGCCACATATTATAGGCGTGATCGCGATCTATTGGCTTAACCAAAATGGATTGTCCGTCTGGCAGTACCCCAATAGTGTCAGCGGTTAGAACGACAAAAGGTACAGAAGACTGATCTATAGTAGCAGCATGGTTTTGATCATCTGTTTGAAGCTGCGTAATGGCAGCCTCAGCTTTGGTAGCGACCATACGTTGGATATAGTCTTTTGGCGTCTCTTGGTCATAATGTGTCTCATCAATATCAACGCTTATGACCTTAAAATCAAGCTGAGCACTCATTAGTAATTCACGACGACGCGGCGAACCAGAAGCCAATAAAATATTCATTGCTAGTCCTTTGGAGTTAGTTTTTTATGATTATACAGATAAGGTTTTCTAGACAAACTTTAGCGCGTAAAGCCGCGTAATATCAACAAGATTAGCGGCCAGCTAAGAATACTTATTAGTAGAGATAATCCTGATTGAACCACAAATATGCTTTGGGCCATCAGCTGCAATAGCCACAAGCTTAATTGAAAAACAATCAATCCTATGGTCGCTAATAGCCACGCGCTAAATGTGTTTAATTGTTTAACCTGTAAGCTACAAAGCCTCAGAGCCAGCACCATTATTACAGCGGCAAAGGCTTGCTGACCAAGATGAGTGTCCATCAGCAAATCAGCAATAAGCCCAATAATAAAAGCGGTAAAGACACCAACATAGCGCGGCTGAAACAGTAGCCAAAATATCAGCACCATAATCATAATCATCGGGCGCAAGGTTGCCATACTTGGACTTAGAGGGTATACGCTAGGCGATGAGGCCACCACAAAGCTTAATGCTATAGCAATTAGTACTGTACCAGAGGATTGCTCAGAGTTTGAAAGCGCCATAAATGCTTGCCTTAGCGATTGGTTAGCAACTGGCAGCGTTGAGTAACTTGACTGCAGCGGACATCTGTATTGCCTACCTTAATTATCAAGTGCTGTTTTATCCTGTAGAATTAATACGTAAGCATTATCAACAAAATTGGCGGCTGGTGTTACCTCAATACTTCTAAAATTATCAGCTTGGGTATCTTGAATACGCGCAATACGGCCTACTTGGTACCCTGCCGGAATGCGTCCACCAAGACCCGATGACACCAGCTCATCACCAACGCGTACGTCCGAGGTTTTAAAAACATAGTTTAAATGCAGTGAGGTTGGAGTACCTGCCCCCGTCACAATAGCGCGTTGCCCCGTACGCTTGATCGTCACTGCCACCGATTGCTGCTCGTCGGTAATCAATAGTAGTCTGCTAGTATTTGGATAAACATTAATAATTTGGCCTAAAATACCGTTCTCATCTATAACGGTTTGTCCTACTTGCACGCCATCTTTTGCGCCTTTGTTGAGCACTACAATTTGCTTGAGTAAATTGGTATCAGTACCAATAACTTGTGCCAAGTTTAAGTCAAACAAATCGGGCTTAGTCGTTGACAAAATACCTTGCAGACGTGCATTTTGTGCCAAGATATAATCTTGCTGTTGTAGCTTAGCTTGCGCATGGATCAGCTGCGACTCTAGTCTTATGTTCTCACGGCGCAAAGCTTCTTTTGATTGTATGCTGCCGCGCGTCCAATGCTCAGCGTAGCTTGGCAATAAAGAGAACTCGTAGATGGGCTGCATCGCAGCGTGGCTAATATTACGTAGTGGTTGAAACCACTCAGGATTTTTGCTATCAAACCATATCAATATTAGTGCCACTATCAATACAATAGCAGTCCTACGTAGTGCCAGGGATTGACGGGCAAAAATACTTGGAATCATAGGATATCTAATTAGAGTAATACTCGCTAAGCGTAGCATATAATACGGTTATTTATCAGAGTGAAGGCTTCTATCAATCATTAATGCAATAAAGGCAGTCGCATTGACCGCCCTCATTTATGTAGAAATGTAGTAAGAAAAACCTTTATACAAAAATCATATTTAAGCTTTTATTATTAATAAAATCAAGCGCTATACCGCCGCCTCGGCTCACACAGGTCAGCGGATCTTCTGCTACCGTAACTGGCAAGCCGGTCTCTTTTGAGATGAGTTTGTCCAAATCACGCAATAGAGCGCCGCCGCCAGTCAGTACAATACCGCGCTCAGCTATATCTGATGACAGCTCAGGCGGCGTCTGCTCAAGCGCGGCTTTCACTGCGCTGACAATGCCACTCAATGGATCACTTAGTGCTTTTTGCACCTCTTCTGAATTAACGGTAAAGGTTTTGGGCACTCCTTCTGCCATACTACGACCGCGCACCTCAACCTCAAGCTGACTGTCCTCGTTCAGGGCTGAGCCTACTTCTTGCTTAATGCGCTCAGCAGTCGTCTCGCCAATCACACAGCCATGGGTACGGCGGACATGAGTGATAATTGCCTCATCGAATATATCTCCACCAATACGAATCGATTCGGCATACACGCAGCCTGACAGTGCAATAACAGCAATCTCTGTGGTACCGCCGCCGATATCGACAACCATCGAACCACTCGCTTCATGGACTGGCATGCCAGCCCCGATAGCGGCCGCCATAGGCTCCTCAAGCAGTAATACTTTATTAGCACCTGCTGATGATACCGCTTCACGAATGGCTTTGCGCTCAACTAAGGTAGATTTGCAGGGCACACAAACCACCACATTAGGCTGCGCCATAAAGCGCTTGGCTTTTACTTTAGCGATAAAATGCTTGAGCATCTTTTGGGTCACTTCAAAGTCAGCAATAACGCCATCTTTTAATGGTCTGATAGCAGTAATATTAGCAGGCGTACGTCCAAGCATTTGCTTGGCATCAAGACCAACAGCTGCCACTGTTGGGTTTTGCGTACGGTTACTACGCAAAGCGACCACTGTAGGCTCGTCAAGCACCACACCTTTATTAGGAATAAAAATTAAGGTGTTCGCAGTACCAAGGTCGATTGCGATATTATTCGATAAAAATCCAAACGGGTTCATTAATATATCCAGCGCTTTAAAAGAATGAAGCAAATGAGGCGAATAAAATGACTGAGACAGTGCTCGTCAGGTCGAGTAGATCATAGTTTTGGATAGATGATAGTCAGGCGCTCACATTAGCAAAAGCTTATCTAGGCGACAAGGGAAATCTGAACAATAATGACTAAAAGCTAAAATTGGACTAAATTATACCGTTTCAATACAAAAAAAACAGGGTTATTTACAGGGTAAAACAAGGATTTTTTATTATGTACAAGTTTTTATTATCCAGTCTAATAAAACATGTCCAGTAATTTAGCTGGCGCGGCTGTGATTATTCATGTTTGTACAGCAATTTAT
The DNA here is from genome assembly GCA_947501045.1 of uncultured Psychrobacter sp. GTDB lineage: Bacteria > Pseudomonadota > Gammaproteobacteria > Pseudomonadales > Moraxellaceae > Psychrobacter. The sequence continues at coordinate 27,491 of CANMUI010000010.1, read as the reverse complement.
CATCGTCCTCTGTAAACCTAGGCTAGATGCTTTATAATACGTCACTAACAACTGCTTGATAGCGGATCGTTAATCTATGGTCCTAAAACCCTAGCATAGATAATATTATTCAAAAGTACCATAGATGTATTTACTATCCCATGTAAAGCCAAACTATGAGTGATACAGCAAATAACTCTTAGCTATTCAATAACTGATCAACAACAGTGCCTTGACTAGCAGGCACTCGTACGAACAAATCCTGACTTCAATTGGAGAAATTATGTCACAGCAAACGCCCGAGACCATACTCGATAATAGGTCTATTACTGAGCCTAACGCTGATAGCAACGTGAGTCGTCAAGAAATTATAGAAGTAGCAAATCTTGCCCGTTTAGGTATTGATGAGAATACGGCTGGCAGCTATGCTGACGATATTAGCAAAGTACTCAAGCTCATGCAGACACTTGGCAGCGTTGATACTACAGAGGTACGACCACTCTCGAACATCCATGAGGTTTGCCAAGATTTGCGCAGCGATGTCGCCAAACATGATATTAATCGCCAGCGTAATCAATCGGTTGCCCCTGCTGTTGAAGACGGTTTATACCTAGTACCTCAGGTGATTGAATAACCGTTAACTGACTTTTTATTCTTATTTTATCCAGCAACCTTTTTGACGGACGACTCCTTATGTCTGAGATTCATCTCTTAAGTACCCAGCAACTGATTACCGGACTGCAAGACAAACAATTTAGCAGCCTTGAGATCACTGAACACTATATCAAGCGCATTGAAACGTTAGATAGCAAGATTAATAGTTTTATTACCAACACCTCAGAGACTGCGCGCGCACAAGCAAAAGCTGCTGATGAGATGCGCGCGCAAGGCGATAAAAGACGTCTGCTTGGTGTACCGATGGCACACAAGGATATCTTTTGCACCCAAGGTGTACTGACTACTTGTGGCTCTAAAATGCTGCATAATTTTGTGGCGCCTTATAGCGCGACCATCGTCTCCAATATAGACAAGGCTGGCATGATAAGCCTAGGTAAGCTCAATATGGATGAGTTTGCGATGGGCTCGGATAACAGTAGCTCCTATTATGGTACGGTACAAAACCCTTGGGATTTAGAGCACGTCCCTGGTGGCTCATCCGGCGGTAGTGCAGCAGCAGTGGCAGCAGGTTTCACTCCTGTAGCTACAGCAAGCGATACTGGCGGCTCTATCCGTCAGCCCGCCTCGTTTTGTGGCCTAACCGGCATCAAGCCCACTTATGGACGTGTATCGCGTTTTGGCATGATTGCTTACGCTTCAAGCCTTGATCAAGCAGGCAGCATGGGTCGTAGCGCTAAAGACTGCGCTTATCTATTGCAGCCTATGATCGGCCATGACCCGCGTGATGCCACTTCTATCAAACACGACATTCCTGATTATGTACAAGACATCAATGATGCCGAAGCTAAAGCTGGCGATAAGCCCTTTGATGGTCTACGTATTGGGGTGGCAAAAGAGTACTTTAGTAAGGGTCTTGATAAAGAAGTCGAGCAAGCTGTACGCGCTGCCCTACAAAAGTATCAAGAATTGGGCGCAACGATTGTGGAGGTGAACATCACTGATCCTGATATTACCCTTGCTACTTATTATATGCTAGCTCCTGCTGAGGCCTCATCAAACTTATCACGCTTTGATGGCGTGCGCTTTGGTTATCGCTGTGAGGATCCCAAAGATCTCACTGATCTGTACACGCGTACGCGTTCTGAGGGCTTTGGTCCCGAGGTACAGCGCCGTATTTTGACTGGGACCTATGCGCTCTCGGCAGGTTACTTTGACGCTTATTATACTAAAGCACAAAAAGTGCGCCGAATGATCGTCGAGGACTTTGATAAAGCTTTTGCCAATTGTGATGTAATTGCCAGTCCAACGTCGCCAACAGCCGCTTATAAACTCAGCGATAACCTCGATCCGGCAACTATGTATTTAGGTGACATTTATACTATCGGAGTAAATTTGGCAGGCTTACCAGCGCTGAGCCAGCCTGTTGGTTTGACTTCTGAGGGCCTGCCTATTGGTTTGCAATTGATCGGACAGTACTGGCAAGAGAGCAAGCTACTCGCCACTGCGCATCTATTCCAGCAGCATACCGATCATCATCTACAACACTCTACTATCGCCAAGGAAAGCGTATAACACACGGTGTTGTGGTTGAATAACTTACCGTACTAAATTATATGATTTTACGCGGGCAAAAATTTGACTTTACTAGGGATATGAAATGAATTTTATCGACATGTTGAAAAAAGATTATGGTTTAGATGATAATCAAGCTAATGACTTACAAACAGAGCTTAAAAACTTAGAAGCTTTTTTTGACAAAAACTTCGAGGATAGCTTAAGTTTTTTCCAAAAATTCTATAGTAAATTTGAAGAGACTATTGCCCCTTATGGCTTTGAAAAGGGAGATGCTAAACAAGCTGAAGCTTTGGTAAATAGTTTGTTTCTACAAGGTGATTTTAGAATCTTGTTGAGTTACGTTATTCCCGCTTATTATCAAAGTGGTGGGGATAGTAAAGTTTTCTCAGAAACTTATACTGAAATGATGAATAGTTATTAAAGTCTGTTTATTAGGCAGACGTAGTGTAATGTATGTTATTTGTCGAAACATCACTTGAGTAGTGTACAAAATATACTCTGCGCTAGTTTACTGATGCTGAGTGGTGATAATCATTTTATCATCGGTAGCTACTATAAATATGGATTATCTTTTTAGCATCCCCCCGTTTTATTTTAATTTTTTGATAGGATTTTATGATGGAAATGACAGAGTTTGCAGTTCGTAAAGAGCTGCTCGTCGATGGCTACGAAGTGGTCATTGGTATCGAGATTCACTGCCAGCTCAATACCGAAAGCAAAATATTCTCAAGTGCACCGACCGACTTTGGTCATGAGCCAAACTCACAAGCGAATATCGTAGATTTAGGTCTGCCCGGTGTCTTGCCCGTCCTAAATAGCGGTGTGGTAGATCGAGCACTAAAATTTGGTATCGGCGTCAACGCAGAATTAGGGCTGTTTAATACTTTTGATCGCAAGAACTACTTCTATCCTGACCTGCCCAAAGGCTATCAAATCACTCAAATGGCCAATCCTATCGTGGGTAAAGGGTATATCGATGTGGTAGTCAATGAAGGTGATAAGAATGAGTATCCCAAACGCATGGGTATCACACGCGCGCATTTAGAAGAGGACGCAGGCAAGTCAGTACATGACGCTGTCGATGGTATGACTGGTGTGGATCTCAACCGTACGGGTACGCCGCTTATTGAGATTGTCTCTGAGCCTGATATGCGCTCAGCTGCTGAGGCGCTAGCTTATATCAAAGCCATTCATCAATTGGTCACATGGCTGGGTATTTCAGATGCCGTCATGGCAGAAGGCTCGTTTCGCTGCGACTGTAACGTCTCCGTGCGCAAACCAGGGGATGAGCTAGGCACGCGTACCGAGCTGAAAAATCTCAACTCGTTTCGTTTTATAGAACGCGCTATCGCTCGTGAGATCGAACGTCAAATTGATATTATCGAAGACGGCGGTAAAGTTGTGCAAGCAACGATGCTCTACGATCCTGATCAAGATGAAACCCGCGTTATGCGTACCAAAGAAAATGCTGATGACTACCGCTACTTCCCTGATCCTGACTTGCTTCCCGTGCGTATTGAGCAGCATACGATAGATGCCATTATGGCTGAAATGCCTGAGTTGCCCGTTGCGCGTCGGGCCCGCTTTGAACAGGAGCTTGGACTCTCAGAATACGACGCGCGTATCTTAACTGGTAGTCGTCAATTGGCCGATTACTTCGAAGATGTCGTTGCTGAGGTCGGACAAAAAGACGCCAAAATGGCGGGCAACTGGGTGATGGGCGATTTGCTCGGTGCGCTTAATAAAGAGGACGCTGATATTATCGACTCTCCTATCAGCGCTAAGCAATTGGCCGGACTACTCAAGCGCATTAATGATGATACTTTATCAGGTAAAATGGCTAAAACCGTCTTTAGCGCTCTTTATGCACGCGAAGGCGGCGATGGTGATGACGCTGCTGATAAGATTATCGAGGAAAAAGGCCTTAAGCAAGAAACCGATACTGGTGCTATTAAAGCGATGGTAGAAGAGGTTATCGCTAACAATCAGGTCATGGTCGATGAGTATAAAGGCGGTAAACAAAAAGCCTTTAATGGTTTGGTCGGTCAAGTGATGAAAGCGAGCCGTGGTAGCGCCAATCCGCAGCAGGTTAATCAGATCCTAAAAGAGCTGTTGGGCTAACATCGTTTGCTATAAATAGTCCTGACTGTTTTGTGCGTAAATTAATTGCTAACTTGGATGTTAATTAGCCCTTGCAATATAAATAATTTTGCGTAAAATAGCAGTCATTCGGGGCGTAGCGCAGTCTGGTAGCGCACTACACTGGGGGTGTAGTGGTCGCAGGTTCAAATCCTGCCGTTCCGACCAAATACTTAGCTTAAGAGAAAAGCCAATCATTGTTTTCAATGGTTGGCTTTTTTTTGGGTCCAGATTTCATTAGTTTATAGTTTCACGATAAAAGAAATGGTTTAGACTTGTGGTTGTAGGCAAAATTGATTGATTCAAGAATTTAAGACTATTGAACGGGATTAAATAACTGTTTTTAGTATCACTATATGATACTATAATGAGATAAACAATAAGGATATGGTATGCAACGTAAGCATCAAAAAACACTCAAAGCTATTTTTAGTAAACCCATATCCGGTAATATAAAATGGTCAGATATTGAAGCTTTATTTATAGCATTGGGTGCAGAAGTTAGCGAACGGGCAGGATCAAGGGTAGCAATTGTATTAGATAATGAGGTGCAAGTTTATCATCGCCCCCACCCCCAGCCGACAACTGATAAGGGAGCAGTAGCTAGCGTACGGAAATGGTTAGATAGTTTAGGCTATAGCCCTATTGATGATACCGAGCAGACTGTCCCTGCAATCAATGAAGATAAGGAATAATTATGCAAAATATTATGATGATAAATGAGCACAAAGCAATCATTCAATATGACCCTGAATTAGGCTTGTTTCGTGGAGAATTTGTAGGTTTAAATGGGGGTGCAGATTTCTACGGTGACAGTATCACTACTTTACAGAATGAAGGTGAACAGTCACTACAAATCTTTTTGGATGTATGCCAAGAAAACGGTATTGAGCCTTATAAATCCTTCTCAGGTAAGTTTATGACGCGCATACCAAGCGAGCTACATGAGCAAGTGAGCACTGTCGCCACCAGTCACGGTATGAGTCTCAATCAGTGGGTTGCTGATACGCTTGCCAATGCCATCGATAACGAAGGTATGGCATAAAAACTCTGCAAGGCTAGGACTGATTTCTCGGACGACAGCTATTCGCACCATTAAGTTGTCACTGCCTTGCACCTACTTTGATTTAAGGGTGTGTAAAGGTGTGAATTATGGAGTTACTAAAAAAATACTCTACGCTCGATGAGGTACTTTTGTATCTAAAGGATAAAGCAGGGTATGACTATACATTACATGATATATGTCAGTTAGAGATTGAAGGTAAGATAGAAGTCTATTTGTATTTGACTGAACCTAGAATTAAGTTAGAGACAATTGATGCTGATGGTAATTCTAAATACGATTTTAGTTATGTACCATTAAAAGGGATTTTTAAAAGAATGCATACCCGCTCTATTCTTCATGAAGGAGGTGTTTTTGATGATGGATTGCTTATTGATCCTTATACGTTGAAAATACATGAGTTATTAGAAGGTTATCATCTCCATAAAATGCCTTTTAATCCGATACCATACAATGAAAATTATATATTTAGCAGTGGGTTTAAAAACTATAAAGACCAAGATAAATTAAAAGACCTCTTACGCTTTGACAGTGAACAAATAAAAAGATTAATAAACATTGATGTAGAGCAACAAACCACTATTGACCAGCTTAAAGCTGAAAATGAGAGACTGAAGGCACAGCTGTTAAAACTTCAAACATGCGAGCCAGCAGAGGACCAAGGTTATTTAAACCCTAACAATAAGTTTTTTTCTATAGAGATGAAGTTATGCCATGATACATGGAACGAGTTATATAAAGACGGTAACACCTCATATTTACCACATGGTCAACAAGTGGCTAGATACTTAGAAGCTTATCCTGATTTTGAAGTAAACAATAAGGCTGTAGAGCGGATTAAAACTGTGACCAACCCTAAATCTGCACTTGCAACAAGAGCCAACAAAGCCATATAGGGGCTGTTAGGGGGCTGATTTATTTTAGCCCCAGCCCCTTAACAGCCTCCATCTACTCGCCATTATCATAACTCCATACAGTCCGAAGCACACCGCTAAGGCATTTTATGGAGCTATACAAATGACTAAACTAACTACTAAAGACCAATTAGCCTCATCATCTAAAAAACCATTCAACAAACCACCAAAATGGACATTTAGCATATTGAAGTTTTTGATAGTGATTCTAGTTCCTTTACTATCGAACACATCTGATATTCAGCTTAACTTTTATATAATTAATATCATGTTTTGAGCATATAAGGCGCAACAAAAAGTCAGCCCTTAAATCCAAGAGCTGGCTTTTCTGATCCTAAAAATCTATTACGCTAAATACTGTAACCACGCTTTAGTAATCTTACTTAGCTCTTCGTTCACTTTAAACGTTTTCGCTCGAATACCCGTAATCCCAAACGACTCTAAGCGCTTAGTATGCTTGGTCAAATATCTATTGGCATCATCTAAATTATTAAAGACATAAATGCCGCCCGCTTCTTGCGTCTCTTCATTTTCTGTCCATAGCTTATAGATCAGACCGTCTTCTGTAGCGATATCTTCAGCTAGCTCCTTCATTTGCTTGTAAAACTCATCGCCAAAAGGTCCGGTGTATGGAAAGTCCATTTGTAAGAGGTACTTCATATCTCATTCCTTTATAATCTAAGAATTATTGGTCACTTTATACGGCAAATAAACCCTGCCAATTGAGGTTAATCTTAACATATTACAACTCCCTATAGACTTTTACCACGCAAGCTATTAGGGTAAACACTTTATACTCTCCCCTATCACTTACTCTGGTCTATCCTATGCCCGAGCCTACTGCTCTACTCTCTGCTACTCTCGTAGATAATGCACCGTGGAAGGCTTACCACCGCCCGTATGTCCGTGATCTGGCTTACGTGCTTGCCTGCCCTAACGTACTAACCAGATGGCTCGATTTTGCGCCGCTTCAAAACACACCGCCGATCGCCGTACACCCTAGCGAGTTTTGGCTAGCGAAGTTTAGTGCTTATCAACAGCGCTTGCATGAGCTAGATAATACCGACGCCTACCAAGACCTAACCCGTTATTTATTAAAGCGTCCTAGCCCCAATCGCTTGGGGTTTCATTTTGAAGGATTACTAGCGTTTTGGCTAGAGGATGGTTATACGCGTGGCCTGCATCCGTATGAGACGCTAGCCAGCAATATCCAGCTGTATAACGGTAAGCAAACAGTGGGCGAGCTGGATTTGATTTTATACAATCATGAAGACAAACGAGTAGAGCATTGGGAATTAGCTATTAAATTCTTTATGGGCTCATATCCGTTTGCGCCAGAGAACTGGGTGGGTATCAACTCCAACGACAATTTAGAACGTAAAATGACCCATATGCAAACCAAACAATTTCGCGCCGTTTGGGTCGAAACTGAAAATCATGGACAAGTTAAAATCGACAAGCGTTATGCGCTGATAAAGGGAAGGTTCTTTTTGCCAATGAACTTAGACTTGAGCTATTTTGCTTGGCCAGATTGGTTGTCTTCAAACTTTCCCATGCATAAATGGTGCGATAAAAATAATGAGGTGAATTTGGCAATGCTAGATACCAGCAACCTACGCTTAGCGCATTATATTGAGTGGTTTACCAAGCGCGATTTCTACGATAACTGCCAAGTAAAATTAACAGGTTTCGATAAAAATTCTGATAAACAGCCGGACGATACGCTACCTAAAACAGGTCTATACTTTGAAGGCGATAGGTTTATAGTAATCTATCCTAAACAGCATAACTGTGAAGAAGATAAGTTTTGATAATTTCTACTGCCCTATACTGAATTTACTCTTGTTTATGATCATAAATTCTCATTACTACCAAGCATAGCGTCCATATAAACTTATCTCACTGCGTTTGGCTTTTTCTGCATCTAAACTATCGGTAAGCAGTTTAATGCCTCCATATTGACTGTCTAAAGCCAAGCCCAAAGCTTGCGTTTGCGGTTCGATCAGACCTGTAAGCGTAACAGGATAAGCCATCTGCTCCATTTTATAGCCTGCTGATAGCTGGTACAAATCATGAACGTCATTAACTTGACCATGAGCGCCAAGCTGCCACTGCTCATCTAGCTCATGCATGAGGCTACCTTCAACTCGCCAAGGCAAGGTCTGTGTCACATCGTCGGTATCGAGTTGGCCTCGTGTTTTATCGGTAGTGGGTCTATTGATATCGTAATCTAGAATGTACTGGGTACTAGGTGCGTCTTGCCAATGCATACGTCCAAGAATGTCATAACCACGAATAGACAATCGGGTATTTTGGGATAATTGACCGGTCAGGTTTAAATCTAGTGAATAACCGTAGCCTGAGGGTTTATCAGGATACCAATTCAAGTCCTCCTCTTTAAGTGCCGGCTCATCATAATAATAATCTATAGAAGTATCAATCTTATTTAAACGATCTAGGTTTCTAACTATTTCACCCTCAGGAAAGGCTTGCGACGTCAAATTACCTTTGATAGCGCCATCAAGCACATGTTGTCCTTGCCAAATATTGGCGTAAGTAGTCAGTTGCCAATTGGGCATTATCTGCTGAGTAAAACCGATATTAGCGCCAATGCGCTCATTATGCTGCGCTTCTAGCTGCAACTGATAGTTTTGATTTTGATTAGGTAATTGCTTATTTTGATACTGCCAATACAGATCTGCTGTGTCCTGATTGAAGCTCAACAGATAATCGTAACGCCAAGCTAAGCCGTAGCTAATAGCGCTATCAGGCGGACGTACATTGAGTGACACACGTCCCTGGGCGTAAGCGTGCTTACCGGAGTCTAAAGGTGCATCCCAATCTTTGATAAAATCATTAATCGGCTGCGCTGGGCTATGAGCTGTGGCCATTATATTCCAATCAATTTGCGCCGCCGCTCTCTTAGGGGCTACAGATGGTGCAGTCACTAAAGGTACGTTTATCAAAGGTGCTGGTTGAGCCATAGCAGATATTGCCACCCCTGTACTGACGGTCACTACTATATTGCGTAGGACAAATAGCGTGTGCTTATACATGGCGTACCGAGAGATATCGATGGTGGGAGATGTAGGTAGCATTTGTGCGAAGGGTACATAAAGGGATGATCGCAGACAGAACATAATAGTCTTCCATAAATTAAAAGGCACAAAAAAGAGACAGGGCGAGCTGTCTCTTCTGTACACATTGACAATATCTCAAACGCGTATCATCGTGTCTGAAGAATTATGCTTTACAGCGGTATAATAAACACTCACTATTATCCTAAAGGAACAAAGCTATTATCAACGAACTTGGCACTAACGGTACCATTGTTCTCTAACAGCTGACCTAAAACCTTACCATTAACCGTAATATCAGCAATCTTACCAGTGCTAGTATCCTGTTTTACAAAGTCGTTATTCACGTCGAATTTTAAATTAACCGCCGCATTGTTTTGGGTGATGTTAAGCTGCGTACATTTACAGCTAACATTATAGGTCGTATCCAAAATAGTTTTACCAGTTACGTATAGTTTTTTACCGTCAACATTGGCGCTCAAGCCTTGTAACTCGACATCTTTACGTGACATACGTTTTAGATTTGCTTGAATATCAATTGGGATGCTAGTGGTTATATTGGTATTCTTTCTAGCTACCTGTCCGTTAAGGGACATCACAATCTCTATACCTACAAATTTACCAGCCGCTTCTTCAATGTCTCCATCTTGCGTCACTTTGATAACGTTTTTGATATCATTTTCATTAGCAACTGCGTTTAGTGAAATAGTCATATCTGTTTTAGGTTTTTCTTTTATCAGCTGACCGGTTAGTTTGATGGTTGAAGGTAGTGTTCTAACTACCAAACTGCCATCAGCACGCTTGTGGCTCATATCTAAAAACGCCAGTTCAAGGTCACTAGCCTTGATAGTACTGTCGTTGGCTTTAAGCTTGACATCACCTAACTTAATAACCGCTTTTTCAACAGTAATACCTGCTGCATTGACTTCATCTAGATCAAACTCATCGTTGATCAGTACTTTATCGCTAAATTGAGCATTAACGGTAGCGCCTTGCGACAATGAGCTAAATACAACTGCTTTTGCGTCTGAACCAATAGTTATATTGTTAAAGCCAAATCTTCCTTTAAAATTATCAGTACTGCTATTAGATGCTAGTGTATTTTCAAACTTATCATAGGTTATCTTGAAAGAATCCTTGGTGGCTATGCTATCTATATTATTGGTTAGAGGATTATAGCTATAATCATAATCTTCGCTATTCACAAGCGTAGTACCGGACAACTTGAACTTGCCATTGGCATCAAGTGTTGCTAAGAAATCATCGCTTGGCGTTAGCTTATTGTCGTAGAATCTGTCCCAATAAAAATCACTCGCCAAGTCTTTGTCTATTATTTCTTTAAGATCACCATTATCTCTTAGATAAATAATGTCTGCTGCATCTAGCCGTGTTATTGATTTCTCCTGCATGTACTCACGCAGACCTTCAGCAATATCAAAGGTTAAGCTCACTCTTGCTTGTTGCTGCTCGGTCAAGATCTCACTAGCCCCTTCGTAGGCATCTTTGATCGCTTTATTGTCCAAAATAAACTGTTTAGCCGTATCAATAAGACCTTTAGCTTGCTGAAGATCAGACAGATTGTTATTTACTGGTGGCTTGGCAGGAATGGTTGATCCATTATTATTAGATACTGTGGTACTACTGCTGCCACCGTCACTACCACAGCCTGCTAATACTAAGGAGCTGGCTAATGCTAAAGCGGTTAGTTTAAAAAACTTCATGGAATTACCCTTTATTAATGAGATATTTTTAGATTAGGTCATTGAATCGAAGCTAGATAAATAACTAAATAGTGACTGTTCTAGCTTAAATTTATTGAACATTAGTATATACATAAGTTCATTTAGTAAAGGATAGATAATATATTTATTTTCCAATTTAGTCTATATGGTAAGTATTTATATTTTCGAAGTTATCTGTTTGTTAGTGTACAAACAGATTATTTATTTTTATAGGGACTATACATAATATGTGTGGACTCAGTTTACTTGTCTTTTCGTGATTAATAGTAATCAACCAAGATTATTCATTAGTCCATTCATAAATAGATTGATGTTTTGTATGATTGTATCTTTGCTCAAAAAACACAATTTTATAAGATATCAAACTATATTTTATTCTTAGAATAAGTTAAGACCAAGTAATACGCTAACAGTTAGTATATTTCGATAACTTGCATTAGCTCGTGTCTAAGCATGTCTACGCTAGGCATGCGCTCTGCATGAAAACGTACGATCGGAATGCCAGCACTGGCAAGCGCCTTGTCTTTTTTATCATCTGCTCTTTGACGGGATTTACTGTTGTGAGTCCAATCATCCAGCTCAATAGCCATCAAAGTAGTCTGCCCATCACTGTCAGTGATCACATAATCTACGCTTTGACGACTGATACGGTTGAACCAAAAGCTGCGCTCTGTTGTTTCTTGGCTATCAGCTTCGATAATACGCGAGAGCTGGACTTGAACAAAGATGTGAAACTCTGGCAGAGCCTCGCTGAGCTTATGAAAAAATATAACTTCGGTATCAGTCATAATCGGCACAGGGACAAAAGGCCAAATGGCCAAATCATCACCGCGTACTGGCTGTAGATCTTGTTCAATGTGTTTATTAGAATGACGTTTTAATAGCAGCTTTGGCAACGCAATCAGTCCTAAAAAGCCTACCGCCAATACCAAAAATATAACGCCAAATGACATGGTTTTACCTTGTATTATTAATTTAAAATAAGAGAAACAAAAAGTCACTATACTAGCTGGGCTAATGCTTAGCTACCATCCATAAACTAAAAAACACGACAATTAATGTCGTGTTTTAGAAATGGTGAGTGCTGGATATAGTTGTAATAAACCAATTAGCGCCAGTACAATACCCAAGCGCCATTGGTATCGACATTGGGATCAGTATTGATTTTATCCTTTAGTGCCAAGGCGGCCACTTTACCACGCTCAGGCCCAACAATAACGCGTACACCGCGACTAGTTGCGCTGGTTTTTACTTGATACCCTGCCGACTTGAGTTTTTCGGCAACATCATCAGCCGCCGCTTGGTTTTTAGCCAACGCTACTTGCACTCCAAAGCTACCTTTAGCATCCGTTTCTTTAACCTCTTGACGAGCTTCGCGAAGTTTTTGTTTGGCCGTACGTTCAGCTTCAGCTGCTTTTTTGGCAGCTGCCGCCTCACGCTCTAAACGCGCAACTTGCTTGCGTGAAGGGATAGTCAACGCTTGACCCACCTGCAAGGAAGTTGATGGTGAGAGATCGTTTGCTTGCGCCAAAGCTTCCACCGGCACGTTATATTGACGAGCCAATTTGATTAAACCATCGCCTCGCTTTACAGTATAATCTGTTGGCGATTTAGGCGCCTCTTTTTTAGCGGCTTCTGCTTTTTGTTCTTGCTGCTTTTCTGACTCTTGTTGTTTTTGTTTGGCTGTTGCTTGCTCTTCTGCTCTTCTCTTGGCCTCTGCTTCTTTTGCTTCAGCTTGAGCTTGAGCTTCTTTTTCAGCTTTAGCCTGGGCTTCAGCTCGCTCTTTGGCAGCTGCTTGTTCTTTGGCTTTGGCCTGCTTTGCAGCTTCAGCTTGCTCTTTAGCCTGTGTATCATTATCAGTAGTCGTGACACTTACAGGAGTAGCCTCGGCGCGCGGTTGTACCGTAGGCGTAGTTGGCGTGGTTACTACAGTTGACTGATTTAAAGCTGGGTTTTGTGCAGCCTCTGGACTATCACTGTCACCACCAACTGGCGTAGTATTGGCGACATACTGCTGATTTTCGGCGCGGGATTTAGCAAGCGCTTTAGCCTCTGCACTCTCTTGCTCAGCCAAAAACTGCTGGGCTCGCCTTTCTTGCGCGGCAACGCGAGCAGCCCGCTCTTGTTGTTTTTGCGCTAAGATACGCTTTTCAGTATCAATATCTGTCGTGAGCGGAGGCGTCGATGCAGGCTTGGTAGATGATTGCTCGACGATAGCAGGAGGAGGCGTCGTCTCTTTATCAGTGCCAATTTGCTGCGCCATGGCATATAGCATTACGCTACCGCCTATAATCATCCCGATGCCCAATAAGGCTTGTCTCGAAAAGTTCATCCGTTTACGTCTCTTAGTTGGTAGTAAGGTTTGATTGCTAAGCGTACCCAATCTCTATTAACAGTTAGCAAAAGTTATGCCACCTTGTACAAGTGCTTTGATTATAAAACATATTTTGCATGCTGTCTGCTATCGTATATTTTTTAGCCTAATACTGAAAGAGGGTAGTAAGATTTTATGCTTGGTCGTGCACAAGTATAACTAGACTCCAAGAGCCGCGAACGCCTCACCAATGGTATGAAAAGAGCCGCATACTACAATTAAATCCTCTACTAAGCTATTATCCAGTACAGCCTGAGTAGCTTGCTGCAGGTCGGTGTAAATATGTACCTGAGTATTATCTACATAGGATAATAACGCAGTTTGTAGCTGCTCTATACTCGCTGCACGTGGGTGGTCAATCTCGGCCACATACCAGTCCGTAATAAGCAGACCAGCTGCTGTCAAACGCTCTACAACATGCGCAATATCTTTGTCACCGAGCATGGAAAATAGCATTTTTATGCTTGGTGATGGCTTATAACTACTATGCTGCTTCCATAATGGCAGTAGTTGCGACAATAAATACTCAACCCCTTGTTCATTATGTGCCACATCAAACAACCACTGACGCTCAGCAATTTCACGATAGTCAAAGCGTCCCGCCAGCTTGACACTTTGTAGTGCTTGCTCAATAGCGTCAACACCGATGGTTAATGAACTGGCTAATACCGCAGATAAGGCATTGGCGGTATTCATAAGTGACAACGACGGGCGCGGCAGTTGCAGGGTCACAGCGGCACTGCTATATTGCCACGTTTGGGCATCAATTATACGATAATCAAAGTCTTTCTCTATTTGATAACAGGTTACGTTGTGGGCAGCGATCTTTTGCTGAACGCTAGTGGGCATCTTAGGAGCGCCATAAACCAGCGGTATATTATCACGCAAAATACCCGCTTTCTCAAAACCAATGTCCTCAACATTGTCACCAAGCCATTCGACATGATCGATACCAATATTGGTAATCACTGCCATGTCTGGATCAACAATATTAACCACATCTAAGCGCCCACCCAGCCCTACTTCCAGCACCCAAACATCACAATCGGCTTCTGCAAAGATTAAGAAGGCCGCCAAAGTAGTCATCTCAAAAAACGACAGTGTCAATTTACACTCAAGCCGCGCCGTTTCCACTTTACTAAAAGCCTCAATCAAGGTTTGGTCATTGACCATCTCGCCATTGATACGTACGCGTTCATTGAACGCTTGCAGGTGCGGCGATTGATATAGTGCGGTCTTATATCCGGCTACTTGACACATCTCATTAATAATCGCGGTCGTTGAGCCTTTACCATTGGTACCCGCCACCGTAAAAACGTAAGCGTCATCTTTGGCTGATTGCACCACGCCTAAATATTTCGCAACTGGTAGTACGCGCGACAGCCCCATATCTATAGCAGAGACATGAATCTGCTGCATATAATCTAACCATTCAGTAAGCGTAGAATGTTTATTGGGGCTATCGGTATTAACGGCATTAGCATCAGAAGATGAAGACATAACAGTAACCTATTAAAAATCTAAAACCAATTTGAAAACGCGGTATAAACGCAAAAATTAAGCTAGTGTATAACAAGTGGGTCCAAAACCAAACTTACAAGCAAAAATAGCATTTATCGCGTATGACGATAAATGCTATGAGGTAAAATGATAAATTAATGGTTAATTCGACACTAAGAGTTGACGTTAATTAAGCATCAACATTAGGCTGATTGCACAGCTTTGCCAGCAAACGATAAATAGTATCAATCATTTGATGACGATGTACCACTTCGTCGATTACGCCATGCTCGAGCAAAAACTCAGCGCGCTGGAACGGTTCTTCTAACTTTTCACGTACGGTCTGTTCAATGACGCGCTTACCAGCAAAGCCAATCATCGCTTTTGGTTCAGCCAGATGAATATCACCAAGCATCGCAAGAGAGGCGGTCACGCCGCCATAAACAGGATTGGTTAGTACTACGATATAAGGAATGCCCGCCAGCCTTAGACGCTCAATAGCGGCAGCGGTACGCGCCATTTGCATCAAAGACAATAAACCCTCCTGCATACGCGCGCCGCCAGAGGCAGCAAAACAAACCAGTGGTTTGTTCTCTATCAGCGCTTTTTCGGCCGCTTGCACAAAACGATCGCCAACGACTGAACCCATCGAGCCGCCCATAAAGCGAAAGTCAAAGGCACAAGTGACTAGATCAAGGTTGCGCAATTTGCCGTACAAAACGATTAGCGCTTCACTCTCACCGGTTTTGCTTTGCGCCTCAGCCATACGTTGGGGATAAGGCTTACTATCTACAAAACCAAGCGGATCTTTGGGCGTAAATTCTTGCCCAAGCTCACCATCGATTTGTTCTAAAAACCATTTTAAACGCTCGCGAGCAGTCATAGGCAGATGATGATCGCAGTGCGGGCAGACATAACAATTGAAAATCAGTGCCGTATTGGTAATCATAGAATGGCAATTAGAGCATTCTGTCGACGGTTCAGTTTCTACCGCCGTTAGTACCTGGGTCAATTGCTGTTTGATGCCCGGTACAGGGCGATCAAACCAAGAATGACGCCCCGGATCAGCGTTGTCCTGTTGAGTATCAGCGTTTTTGGTATCCGTTTTTTTTATCGTATCAGTCATAGTTATTCGCCATTATCAAAGGCTTGTCGACAAGTCTGCCCATACACTTGTCTTTGCAGGTTAAGTACAGTCACAATATAGGTAGCTGAGAGGATGAGCAGCTATAAAAAGTCAGATTATAGGTAAATGTAACCATTTATATTTTATCTTAGTTTACACACGTAAACTAGATTTAGCAAAGCCATTTAATAGATCGTTTATTATACGCATTGTCAGGGCTACTTAAGCACTCAAGCTGTCTAAAGCTGTACGCAGCTCATCCATTTTTACCATTATTTTCTGCTGAGCCGCTGCCACTGCTGTCGCGTCATTGGCATCAATATCAGCAAAGTTTTGTACCAAAGCGCTACCAACAATGACGCCGTCAGCGTGCGCGCCAATGGCTTTGGCTGACGCGCCATCACGGATACCAAAGCCTACGCATACTGGCAGATCAGTCTCCGCTTTTATCGCTTGCACTTGCGTTGCTACATCGTCAGTATCTAGTGTGGCCGAACCAGTGACACCTTTTAGCGACACATAATAAATATAACCGCCACAATGGGTCAATACTTGATCGCGACGCTCCGGCAAAGTGGTTGGTGATAATAAAAAAATCTCATTCATCGCATGATCAGTTAAATGTTGGGTAAAACTGCCCGCTTCCGCTGGCGGCAGATCTACCATTAAAATACCGTCAACACCGGATTGCTCGCAAAGCGCTACAAACTTATCGTAGCCAATAATTTCAACAGGGTTTAGATACCCCATTAAGATAATAGGCGTCTCTTTATCTTGCTGACGAAACTCAGCGACCATTTTTAATGCATCACGCGTGCTGGTACCTGCTGCTAATGCACGCTCCCCTGCCAAGGCAACGGTAGGCCCGTCTGCCATAGGATCAGAGAATGGCAATCCAACTTCAATCATATCCGCGCCATGCTTAACTAGATCATGCAGCAAACCCACAAAATTGCTGGGATTGGGATCGCCTGCCATCACATAAGGGATCAAAGCTTTTTTATTTTGGGCTTTTAGGGTGTCAAAGGTGCTTTCAATTCGGGTCATAGGGGTCTCTAAAATTAATATTATTAAAAAACTAGAGGCTATTATTTATAGCCTCATTTATCTTTTATCTTTCTATAGTCTCTACAGCTCAATCCCTTCCGCCTTCATCACCGAATGCAAATCTTTATCACCGCGACCCGACATATTGACGACAATGGTTTGATCTGGAGTCATAGTTTTTGCCAATTTTAAAGCATAAGCACAAGCATGAGCGGTCTCGAGTGCTGGGATAATGCCTTCTTTACGGGTGACTTCGTGGAAGCCCTCAAGCGCCTCCAAATCTGTACAACCAACATATTCAACGCGGTGCATATCTTTTAAGAAACTGTGCTCAGGGCCAACGCCTGGATAGTCGAGACCGGCAGATATAGAATGCGTCTCTTGGATTTGACCCTCGTCATCGGCCATCAAATAGGTGCGATTGCCGTGCAATACCCCGATGCGACCTGCGGCGAGCGGCGCTGAATGACGACCCGTTTCGATACCGTCGCCTGTGGCTTCAACGCCGTACATTTTGACGCCAGTGTCATTTAAAAAGTCAAAAAACAGGCCAATAGCGTTTGAGCCGCCGCCAACACAAGCAACTAGTGCATCCGGCAGTTTGCCTGTTTTTTGCAGATGCTGAATGCGAGTTTCTTTGCCAATGATCGCCTGAAAGTCGCGCACAAGGAGCGGATAAGGATGCGGTCCTGCAACGGTACCGATGATGTAATAAGTGGTATCCACGTTAGTGACCCAGTCGCGCATGGCTTCATTCATCGCGTCTTTTAGCGTACGTGAACCGGACGTTACCGGTACGACCTTTGTGCCAAGCAGACGCATCCGGTAGACGTTCATCTTTTGGCGCTCGACATCATCTGCGCCCATATAGACGATACACTCAAGCCCTAAACGCGCGGCGATAGTAGCCGTTGCTACGCCATGCTGACCTGCGCCCGTCTCGGCGATAATGCGTTTTTTACCGCTCATTTTGGCAAGCAATGCCTGCCCGATAGTATTATTCACTTTGTGCGCGCCGGTATGATTCAAATCTTCACGTTTAAAATAAATTTGCGCCCCGCCTATCTCATCGCTAAGACGTTTGGCATGATATAGCGGCGTGGGACGACCAACATAATTGACCAGATCGTTGTGATACTCTTCCCAAAACGCTGGGTCGGCTTTAACTTTGGTATATAAAGTTTCAAGCTCTTCGAGCGCAGCCATCAAGGTTTCTGACACAAAACGGCCGCCATGCACCCCAAAGTGCCCACGCGCATCGGGATATTGGTTAAAATCTTGTACGTCTTTTGGATTGGTAAAAGTGTTGATAGCTTGGGCAGCGGCCGAAGGTTCTTGAGCTGTTTTATCAGCGACTTGATTCATGATAATTCCTAGGATAAATGAGGTTTGAAATTGAAGTATTTTTTTGATAGCCAGCTAAATATAAGACTAACTATGTATAATTCTTAGGACTTGCTTAGCGCTGGGCTTTGCCATCGATCACGCTTAACCGCTTTCATAAAGGCGCGCATTTTGGCAGCATCCTTAACTCCTTTAGTAGACTCAATACCGCCGCTAACATCAACCCCATAGATCGGTAAGTCTAAAGTTTCAGCGATATTGTCAGCAGTGAGACCACCAGCCAATATAATAGGTAGTGCACTATCATAAGGTATCAAATCCCAATCAAAGCTTGCGCCAGTGCCGCCATACTTATGCTGATGATAGGCATCAAGCAAGATACTGCTCGCCCCAGCTTGGGCAAATTGTTCAATCTGTGCTTTGACACTTTGAAGTGTGTTCGTCTCGCTATTAATACGTAAAGCTTTAATCCAGCGTTTATTCACCTTATTTGCCAGCTCTTGGCACTCATCTGCGCTCTCATCACCATGAAATTGAATGATATCAAAGCTGACATCGTTAGCAAGCTGGATTAGCTCATCCGCTGTCATATTAACCACTAATGCGACCACGCTGACAAAGGCGGGTACAGCAGCAACCAAGACTTGCGCCTCATCTGGTGTCACGGCACGCGGGCTTGGCGGATAAAACACCAAACCCACTGCATCAGCGCCCAATCGGACAGCGTCTTGAATATCAGCCAGCTGGGTAAAGCCGCAGAACTTAACGTGCATGGGTTAACCTAAATAATTGCTAAAAGATATGATGATAATTTGTTACTTAGACTGCAAATCAATTGCATCCAAAAACTTATCCTAGCATACTTTTATTCATAGTTTTGTTTATGATTAAAATAAGGGATTTAAATGTCTAAGACTGCGTCTGCCAGTGACAATAGCAACAGTAATAATAAAAACTCTAGTGCTAGCTTGCCGCATTATTTAATGTGGTTTCGCCGTGATTTGCGTCTACATGATAATACGGCTTTAGCGGCTCTTTGCGAGCGCGCTAATGAGGATAACGCGTCAGTGAGCGCTGTATTTTTTATTACGCCCAAACAGTGGCAACTCCACGATAGGTCGCCGGCGCAAGTTGATCATATCATGCGCACTATACCTATCCTTGCCAAGGACTTACGTAATGAGCTAAATATTATCCTGCATGTCTATGTCTGTCCAAAGTTCTCTGACTGCGTTAAAGCGCTAGTTGAGCTTTGTGACAGCCAGAATATCAGTCTAGTTATGGCCAATCACGAATACGAAGGTCGTGAGATTGCTCGCGATGAGCAACTAACCGAGCAGCTTGGGAAGCAAGATATTGAGTTTATACGCTGGCATGACCAGTGCATTTTACCGCCTAAAAGCACTACTACCAACGACAATGACACCATGTATAAAGTGTTTACACCTTTCTATAAGAAATGGCGTGAGACACTGGAGACAGGAGCGCTTGAGAATCATCAAGCGCAGGCCATTGACCATAATGAGTCGCAAAAACAAGCGATTAAGTTAAAATCTGCTATAGACAGCGTTTATAAGCTAAAAGATATCGAATCACTTAGCAAAAAAGTAGTTAAAGATTATCAGCAGTCATTAGCAGACAACGAAGCGCTAAGTCATATCGATAGTGATTTGCAACTTGACTACTCACGTAAGGATTATCCGGCAGGAGAGCATGCGGCTTGCCAGCGTTTACAGCAATTTACCTCTGATGATATCAACGATTATAACGTAAGCCGTGACAAACCTAGTTTACAAGGTACCAGCCACATGTCAGCTTACCTAACTATTGGCGCTATTAGTCCAAGACTTTGCTACTTGCAAGCAGCGGCTGTACAAGAGAAGCTGCATGGCAATGACAGCGACAATGAAGACATCAATCGCTGGATAAGCGAGCTGGCCTGGCGAGACTTTTATCGGCATGTATTGGTAGATAAACCCAAGCTGATTCGTCATCAAGCCTATAAAGACGATACGGATAAAAAAATTAACTGGTCATATAATGAAGATGATTTTGCAGCATGGTGCACAGGCATGACAGGCGTGCCTTTTGTAGATGCCGCGATGCGCTGCTTGAACGCAACAGGCTTTATGCACAATCGGCTGCGTATGGTGACGGCGATGTTTTTGACCAAGGACTTACTCATTGATTGGCGCTTAGGTGAGCGTTATTTTCTGCAGCAGCTGGTAGATGGTGATTTTTCCTCCAACAATGGTGGCTGGCAGTGGAGCGCCTCAACTGGTACTGATTCTGCACCCTACTTTCGCATCATGAACCCTTTTAGCCAAGCCAAGTCGCATGACTCGAAGGCAATATTTATCAAAACTTGGCTGCCGGAGCTTAAAGATATTCCTGCCTCCATTTTGCATAGCGAAGACAAGCTACGTAAGGCACTTAAAAAAGGCGGCGAATTTGCTAAAATCGATTATCCAACGCCCATGGTCGAGCATAAAGCGGCACGGAAACTAGCCATTGCTGAATTCAAAAAGAACTAAATCAAGGCATTAATAGCAGAGCGCTGAGTTTGTAATGGCTTAGCTATTGTGCTTGCGTTAGACTACTTTTAGTTATGTCAGTCTTATCAGGCGCTTGTACTATGCGGGTTTGAATAGAATAGAGGGCGTAAGCCAGTAGAGAAAAACTTATAATTAGCAGTATCCACGTGGCTAATGGCAGAGAATCCTCCGATTTGCGGCGCTTATTAAGTTTGCGCTTGACATCAGTAGACTGTTTATCGTTAGGGTTTTTCATATTCGCCACCACTTACATTGTATTATCATATTCTGTTAGCAGTATTTATAAGTTTGCAATGAATAATAAATAAGTAATGCTATATAATATAGATGACACTATATTCGGTAATTTCAAGCCTTATAAAAAGCTTTAAATGGTAGTTTCTTTGTTTGTAATTTATGCCGTGTTTTGTGGCAACTGACAAGCCCCTGCTCCCTGTGTGTTTATCGTAACCACGGCTCCCGTTAGAGCAAATAACTGTTGCAGCTGAGTTTGCGCATTCTGTAAAGCAATATTCATCACATCACCGCGACAAGCACGCTCAAGGACTTCTTTTTTGGCCATGTCTTGTGCTTGTTCGAAGATTTTTGGATCGACTTGCATCATACCAAATGCTCCGGTTTGCCAATCGTAAATCTCGATATCATCTAGGTAGACTGAGAATATCTCTGAGGGTGGTATAGTGATGTTAATCTGCGGCATGACAGGCGTAGCAGCGTCATTATTTTGATTTTCATTATTAGCTGCACTCATTTGCTCGTCAGGTTGGATGACCTGTACCATCTCAGGGGTGAGCGCGCTTAAGTCAATACCTGCATCTACGCGGCCACGTGCAATAAACAGACCCTTTTGCTCATCTTGCCACAGCTTCATCCAGCTGCCAGGACGCTGACTAGTAATTACGGTATCGACGCTAAAAGCTACCGTTTGCAAACGATTGAGCTGCTGTATTTGAGTGACAACCCCTTCACGAGTAATCGTTTCTATTGGTTCCTCCTCAGTAGCATTCTGCGCAACATAAATAGCAAACGCTAAAGCTGCTAAACCAATAATGAGTAGCAGCCATGACATCATGGCAATGGGTTTTTTAGGTTTAGGAGACTTGCTCAGCGTACCGCCCCGATTAGTAGATGGTTTATTATTTGGACTTGTCATATACGCAGCCTTTTATCGATGATGCCATTTTTAATAGTATACTTTGCTTTGCTCGGATAGTATTAGCTTCAATGTAGCTAATAGATAACAATGTCAAACATAGCTATACAATCTAAATGATACGGCTCTAAGGTAACTTCAAGCAATCTCTACCAATCCCCTACATCATTGCTTATAATTAGTCCACGTATATTATTTTTTTATCAAATTAGTAAGCAATCAAACTATCTTTAAGCTTATAAGAGCGTTTATATAAAGTTGCGGCGGAAAAATTAAAAAGTCATTGCGTCTTAGGCAAACTTTACCTAACATAGAGCGTTTGTATCGATAAATCTAACCTATATAATACCGCTTAAATAGAGCACTATAAAAAATTAGCTATAGACAAGCATAAACTGCGGTTAGATTGAAGTATCGACTACTATAATTTCCTTCCTATAAAGGCAAGCTTGTAGTGGCTAATAAGCCAAAAGCTCATCGCCTTATTTATTATTCTATCAAAGATAAGGTTACGCTTTATTTATGAAAGCCAGTCAATTTTTATTTGCTACCCTAAAAGAGACCCCCAGCGATGCCGATATTGCCTCCAGCCAATTGATGGTGCGTGCCGGTCTCATCCGCAAGATCGCCTCTGGCTTGTATATTTGGTTGCCCATGGGGCTGCGCGTGTTGCAAAAGGTCGAGCGTATCGTTCGTGAAGAGATGCAAAATATCGGCGCGCAAGAGGTACTTATGCCTATGACTCAGCCCGCTGAGCTGTGGAAAATAACGGGACGTTTTGAAGACTACGGTCCTGAACTGCTACGCTTCAAAGACCGTCATGAGCGCGAGTTTGTGCTCGGCCCAACGCACGAAGAAGTCATCACCACCCTTGCTCAAAGTGAGCTACGCAGCTATAAGCAGCTGCCAGTGACCTTTTTCCAAATCCAAGGTAAGTTTCGTGATGAGATCCGCCCGCGCTTTGGGGTGATGCGAGCGCGCGAATTTACCATGAAAGATGCTTATTCATTCCATGTTGATCAAGTGTCACTTGCTAAAACGTATGATGATATGTTCGATGCTTATAGCCGTATTTTTACCCGTTTGGGATTAAATTTTCGCGCTGTGCAGGCAGATACAGGCTCTATTGGTGGCTTTGCTTCCCATGAATTTCACGTACTCGCTGATAGCGGCGAAGATGATATTGCCTTCTCTGACTCATCCGATTATGCTGCAAACGTAGAGCTTGCAGAGTCTATTGGTACCGCTGAACGTCAGCCCGCATCACAGCCACGTGAGGATGTATCAACAGTAGATATGCCTACTTGTGAGGCCGTCGCGCAGCATTTAGACATCCCACTTGCTACTACAGTCAAGACTTTAGTGGTGCACGGTCATACCGCTGATGGGGACGCGCAGCTGATCGCTTTGGTCATACGCGGCGACCATACCTTGAATACTATCAAAGCTGAGAAGATTGAAGAAGTTGATGTCCCGTTAACTATGGCCTCAGAAGAAGAGCTTAAGGCCGCAGGTCTGCATAAAGGCTACATTGGGGTTGAGCTGGATATGCCTATCTTCGTTGATCGCGCTGCTGCTGCCCTAGCAGACTTTGTATCTGGCGCTAATGAGACCGATAAACATACAATAGGGATGAACTGGGAGCGTGACGCTACTATCACGCGCGTGGTTGATATTCGTAACGTCGTTGAGGGCGATCCCTCGCCTGATGGTAAAGGCACCCTGCAAATCAAGCGCGGTATTGAGGTCGGTCATATCTTCCAATTGGGTGATAAATATTCACAAGCGATGGGTTGTACGGTGTCAGGTGAAGATGGCAAGCCAGTCACGCTAATGATGGGCTGCTACGGTATTGGTGTTAGCCGCATTATTGCTGCGGCCATTGAACAAAACAACGATGATAACGGTATTATGTGGCCAAAAACGCCTGACATTGATGACTCAATTGCACCGTTTGAAGTGGCTATTGTGCCGATGAAGTCCAAAGAAGACACCGTAATGCAAACGGCCACCGCGTTATATGAAGAATTAAAATCTCAAGGCGTTAATGTCCTACTTGATGACCGTAACGAGCGTCCGGGCGTCAAGTTCGCTGACCTTGAGCTGATCGGTATTCCGCACCGCATTGTAGTCTCTGATCGTAACTTGGCAGAAGACAAATACGAGTACGTCAATCGCCGTGATAGCGAGAAGCAAATGCTCAGCCGCGATGAAGTACTGGCGAGAGTCACTAGTAAATAGAACTAGAATTTTAGAAGTAAAAAGCGCTTATCTTGTTAGATAGGCGCTTTTTTATACTCAATAGTTTTTGATATTCTTGAATACGATTAAGAAAATATAATGGAAAACTACTGTCTAATTAAACGACTAGGCATTGGTAGCAGTGCTGTATCGCTGACCCGGCATGGATTGATATCGATCCCGCCGCGGCGCGTATACCAAGCTCTAACCATTAATTCACTTGGCTGATAGACTCTGCTCAAATCAGCAAATATCTGCTCAACGCACTGCTCATGAAAGCCATTATGCTGTCGATAGCTTAGGATATAACGCAGCATCGCCGCATTATCTATTGCTTTAAGGCTATTTATAGAGACCGCTAGCGTTCCCCAATCAGGCTGATTGGTCACCGGACAGTTGCTACGTAGCAAGTTAGAATAAAAAGTATAAAGCCCATTATCATTGTAAGTTTGGTTTGTTTCTGGTTTACCGTTCACCAATAACGCCGCGTCAGGATGAACGCTTAAAACTACCTTTTCATCACTATCGGCCAAAGCTTCATCAATACAAATACCCTCCGGCTGGGTGATTAATAACCCTGAGGTGTCATCATGGAATGCAAATAAATCAACTTGCACCTCGCTTTGTACGCATGCGGATAGATCTCTAGCCAGTAGTGCCTCTACATCCTGCCAGCTTGCAAACTCAGTGAAGTTAATACTGTTAAGATAAAGCTTGAGTGATTTGGACTCAACGATATAAGGTGAGCTTGCGGGCACACTAAAGCGCGCTATCGCTACTTGTGAGACCCCTTTCGGATTTAGCCATGACACCTCAAAGGCGTGCCACCAATCAATGCCAACACTTAGTTTATGAATACTGGGCTTATCTGCTTGCCAGTCAATAGCATTGCGGCCTAGATTGCGAGCAATAGGATACAGCGTCTCAGGACTATACTCGGTTGGATAATCAGTAGTTTGCTCACCTAAGATACCGTGAATACTCATTGATACGTCCTTATCACTTACTTCATTGCCAATAATATTCAATCCACCTACTACAATCGAACTCGTGAGCCATCACTAAGTAGGCGATATGAGATCACATAAAATACCGCACAAAAAATAAAAATAGCTGCCATCGAATAAAAGACATTGACATCAGAATAGCCTAAAATACCGTAGCGGAACGAGTTCACCATATAGACAATGGGGTTTAGTAGTGAGACGTTTTGCCAAAATGTCGATAAGTCTTCCATAGAATAGAACACCCCACCCAAAAAGGTTAATGGCGTCAATACAAAGCTTGGAATAATAGAGATATCATCGAACGAGCGTGCAAATACAGCGTTAATAAAGCCGCCTAAGGAAAACAAGATTGAAGTTCCCAAAACCGTAAAGACCGTGACAAATAAATGCTGGATGCCAAGATCAGTAAAGAACAGGGCGACAATAGAGACAATAATAGCAATAGTCAATCCACGAAAAATCCCACCACTGACATAGCCCATTAAAATAGCATGCTTGGACACCGGAGACACTAGTAGCTCTTCAATACTCGAAGTAAATTTAGCACTAAAAAAGCTTGAAACCACATTGGAGTAACTGTTAGTAATCACCGCCATCATGATAAGACCAGGCACGATAAACTGCATGTAAGGCACGCCGCCCATCTCGCCTACTCTATCGCCTATCATTCTACCAAAGATTACAAAGTACAGGGTCATGGTAATGACAGGTGGCAGCAAAGTCTGCGGCCATATACGCAGAATGCGGCGTATCTCTTTTAATAAAATAGTACGAAACGCAATCCCTCTTTTGAACCAAGATATACTTTCATTATGATCTACCTCTATCTCCTGTTTCATAATCTTGCCTCCTTCATACTATCTCCACTCTGGACGTTTTTTTCTACCAAGCGCATAAACAACTCTTCCAAACGATTAGATTTATTGCGCATACTACCAATAGTAATACCTTGATCAGACAGCTGAGTAAAGACGCCATTTAGCGACTCTCCTTCTGTCAGGGTAACCTCAAGCGTCAGCTCATCTGGTTGCGCGACTTCTGTGACGCCCTTGAGTTTTATGGGCTGCTCAAGAGGTGTGATGACATCAAACACAAAAGTTTCGACAGATAACTGCGCGAGCAAGTCTTTCATCTCAGTATTGATACGAATCTCACCATGATCCAAAATGGCAATACGCTTACACAGCTGCTCAGCTTCTTCCAAATAATGCGTCGTCAAAATAATAGTAGTGTTCTCTTCGATATTGATTTGCTGCATAAATTCCCACATAGAGCGGCGCAGCTCAATATCTACCCCTGCAGTTGGTTCATCAAGTATTAATAATTTAGGCTTATGAATAAGCGCGCGGGCGATCATTAGACGCCGCTTCATACCACCTGATAGCTCACGTGACATTGTATCGCGCTTATCCCATAGTCCAAGAGCCGTCAACAGTCTTTTTGCCCGAGGTTTGGCCTCTTTGGCCGGAATACCAAAGTAACCCGCTTGGGTAATCAAAATATCTTCAACTTTTTCAAACTGGTTGAAGTTAAATTCTTGTGGTACTATTCCAAGGTACTGTTTAGCAATTGATGGATTTTCTAGCAAATCTGTACCAAAGATATGCACACTACCTGTTGTTGGCTTAAATAAAGAGCTAATAATGCCAATCATAGTCGATTTACCAGCACCATTAGGCCCCAACAAGGCAAAGAAACCGCCTTGAGGCACTGTTAAGTCGATACCTTTCAATGCCGAAAACCCATTCTCGTAAGTTTTAGATAAATTTTGAACCGTAAGCGCTGGCACCTCAGACATGAACACCTCTTTTATGGTTTTATAGAATATTTGTTGTAATGCTATAAAGTGAGGTTGCTTATGAAGAATTTCAACGGCTGTACCCTGTTGATTTGCTCCTAGTACAAGATAAATACGTTTAATTTATAAAAAGCATAAAAAAAGCTCTCATATATGAACTGACCCCCATAAGTTGGACACAATTTATGGGGGTTATTTTATGCGTTACGATCTAGACTTTAAGATCAAAGTCATAGCAT
>CANMUI010000009.1 GCA_947501045.1 uncultured Psychrobacter sp. | reverse complement strand
ACTTTGATCTTAAAGTCTAGATCGTAACGCATAAAATAACCCCCATAAATTGTGTCCAACTTATGGGGGGCAGTTCACACTATTGGCTTTTTTGTTGCTATTAAATGTGCTATCAAAACAATGTCATTAAAACGATGTCATTAGCACTGAGTTATTAGATCTGCTTTTAACCATTTAGCGTAGGGCGGCATAGGCTGAGTTGGCGTAACTGGCGCTAGCGCTGTTGTTGCTGGTACCGTAACTGACCGTTTGCATATCACTATTAGTAGTAGTAGATGAGTTGCTTGCATTTATAGTACTGTCAGATAGCCCAGCATCATTTTTATATAAGCTATGATAACGACTCATCACGCTTTTAACGTAGTTACGAGTCTCCTTGAATGGAGGAATGCCACCATATTTATCAACATTGCCTTCTCCAGCATTATAACCAGCAATAGCGTATTCAATATTGTTGTTGAAGCGGCGCATAAGCCAAGCGATATATTTAGCTGAACCTTCAATATTATCTGCAGGGTTCCAAGGGTTGCTGACTTTAAAACGGCTTGCTGTAGCAGGCATTAGTTGCATTAGACCTTGCGCGCCGACAGGGGAGCGAGCATTGGGGTTAAACGCTGATTCGGTATGCATCATCGCTTTCATTAAGCCTGGATCAACACCATGACGCGCAGCAGATGCACGGATATAAGTGTCATAAGCGTTGCGAGTTCCGCTCTTGCTAGCAGAGCTGTTACCATAATTGGCACTACTTCCACCATCATACATTTTAGAATCTTTATAATAGGTGACTTTTACTTTTTTGGTAAATTTATCGAAATTACCACTTGGATTGACATTCGTAAGTAGCACTTGTCCGCCCTGATCTTTATAGATATACATGTTGCCAGCTTGGGCAGTAATCGTCAAAGTAGATAAAGTAAGCGCAGTTAGAGTTAATAAAGTAGAAGATAGGTGGCGAGTAAATAAAGGCACAGTTTTCATTAGCGTATTTTTCATCATATAGATATCACTTTTCATCGAATAATAGCAAATGACTCTATTTATAGGCTTATCGTCTGACCTATTAAAATAGCTATCATAATCACAAATATAATCACAAAGTTTTGTAGGAACCGTTAATAGTATAGAACTATGCAAGAATTACGCCTAAGAAAGCCACTTGCGGCAGATACAAAAAATAATAAGTGCTTACTATAACATATAATAACAGTTGACCCTATAAAAACGACGGGATGCACATGACATTAAAGTAAACAAAAAGTGAAGTTATTTAAGGACTTACTACCTTAATAAATGGCGCTAACGAAGACAGGTACCCAGATGGCTGTAAGCAGACCATTTACTGCCAAGCCAAATGCTGCATAACGGCCTGCTGTTGAGCTAATTTGCCAAGCTTCTACTGTACCAAAAGCATGTGCAGCAAGTCCCAGTGCAAGACCTTTGGCACGGTCATCTTTAATACTGCGAAACAAAAACCGACCCAAAGCACCACCTAGAAGGCCTGAGACGATAATGATGAGATTGGCCATTGCAAGTGGCGCTGCAATAAGATCTGCCACGCTAAGTCCAATAGGGGTGGTGACCGAGCGCGTAGCAAATGCTAAGATAGTATCTTTGCTTAGCGCAAACAGATAAGCCAACGACATCGGTAGTAAAGCGCCAACTATACTCGCTATTAGTACGATGATCGATAAGCGCTTAACGGGCAATCCTTTGAAGTTCATAGCAGCAAGCGGAATGGCGAGCAATACGGTTACATAACCCAATAAATGATCAAATACTGGCTTCGCCACTGCATAATAATGATCATAATCCCATTGCAAGATAACTAAAAACACGATGACCAATACTAGCGCAGTGATGACCATCGGTAATCCAGCCAGTTTTTTGGCCAGTACACGAGCGCTTACATGTGCAACTAAAGTCAATAGTATGGCTGCAAGAGTCGCCATTATTACGCTATCAAAATGCATGGCTACTCCTTGGGCTCAATGATTTTTTGGGTATCACTAATAGGATTGTCTGAGCAGTCATTTAGCCAGCGATTGGCCAGTAGCCCTAAACCCCAAAGCGGAATCAAGGTGCTGATAATCATAGTCAGCATAATTCCCCATAGCTCATCACCTAGCTGGAATAACAGTATTCCAGCGCCTGCTGATACAGGTAGAAAGGCAAAACCGCTATCGACCAATAAGGTGTTACTGGCACGAGTCAACCATTTTGGTAATCCTCTAAGCCTGCGCCAAGTTATCAAAATTAGAAACATAGCCACTAACCCCACTATATTGGCCGCTTTTTCAATACCTGCCCACTGACAGATGACAACTGCCGATTCACGAACGACGATCACCATAATGAGGGTCAATATCAAAGCCTGCCATAACGGCAAGCTCGAGTGCAAGGAGGCTTTCATAAACATGCCCTAGTAATTGCTATTAAAATTAGCGCTAAATAGATGCTGTGTAGTCGATGCACTCTAAAAAATATAGTGCTGCTGGGATGCTTTCTTTTAAAGGATGGGTTGCCCAGCATCGAAAAAGATTCATGTAAACAGCCAGTAAGGAAAATTTATACCAGTAGCATATTTAAATCTATGTAACAGTTTGATTTTCAATGAACTATTCTACAATTATTGACACGCCTTATTGGCATAAAAAAATGAGCATATCGACTTATGTAGCCAATATACTCATTTTTTATTTAAAAGCAATACTAGACTTGTGGGCTTGAGCTAGTATTATTAGTGTCAGTATGAGAAGTGTCAAGCTCACTCTCTACATCAGTACCAAATATCTGCTCGTATGTCAGTTCTTCTTCTATGGGCTCATCTTTAGCTACTTCATCATCAAAATCAGCCGTTTCATGCTTATCGTCCTTTTCAAAAGGCTCGAGCACTGGCATCAGTAACGTCGCTTGTGCTAAAGGTAAGACATCCAGCGGCGCTATATTAGCTTGACCCAATAGCTGCTTTAAACGATCACTTGGCAAGCGCACCGTTAGAATCTCGTGCCCCGTGTCATCATAGCTTTCCTCTAAAATCACACCCAGCTCGTACAAAGTGTTTTTGAATTGACCAGCATTATAAGGAAGCGTTAAATCAAAAGTAGTTAAGGTACCCATCAATAACTGTTGTACAGCAAGCGAGAGCTCATCCATGCCTAAATTTTCTTTTGATGAGACATAGACGCGATTGGGCTGACCTTCAGAGGCGTAACCCACATGCGACGGTTCTCCAGTCAAATCAATTTTGTTATAAACATTGAGTACCGGTACGTCATTATCGATCTCAGCAAGCACGTCTTTAACCGCTTGGATTTGTTCGTGCATATCCTCACTTGAGGAATCAATGACGTGCAGCAATAAATCAGCTTCCAAAGTCTCTTCTAATGTGGCATGAAAAGACTCAACAAGCTCATGCGGCAAATGGCGCACAAAGCCTACAGTATCTACCAGTACAACGCGGCCAACACCTTGCCAATCGAGACGGCGCAGGGTTGGGTCTAGGGTTGCAAACAGCTTGTCAGCGGCATAAATGTTTTCATCGACCAAGCGATTAAACAAGGTGGATTTACCGGCGTTGGTATAGCCCACAAGCGAAACAGTGGGGACGTCCGACTTTTGACGACGGGCTCGTCCTTGCGCGCGCGTTTGCTTAACTTTATCCAGCCTAGTTTTTAATTGATTGACGCGCGTTTGTAATAAACGGCGATCGGTCTCAAGCTGGGTTTCACCCGGACCTCGCAGACCAATACCACCTTTTTGGCGTTCCAAATGCGTCCAACCGCGCACTAAGCGCGTTGATAAATGATTCAACTGCGCAAGCTCTACTTGCAGCTTACCCTCATAAGTACGCGCGCGCTGGGCAAAAATATCTAAAATAAGGCCCGTACGATCAAGTACCCGGCACTGCACCAATCTCTCAAGGTTACGCTCTTGAGAAGGCGATAAGCTATGGTTAAACAAGACAATATCGGCATCGTATTCACGTACCAATTCTGCAATCTCTTCTGCTTTACCACTACCTACAAAATACTTGGCATCAGGCCTAGAGCGCGACCCTGTTACTATTGCCAAGGCATTAGCACCAGCTGAGTCAGCGAGCAGTTCAAACTCACCTAAATCATCAGGATCTTGTATTTGGCGGATATCTAAATGTACTAAAATGGCGCGCTCGCCACCTTCATGCCTTTCAAAATATTCCAAAAATTATCACCTATATTAAATAAATAAATCGCTATTATTGATGTCGCCAAAACGATAGTCAATTATCATTGCAGCAACATCACATCTAAATATAGCGCTTAGATTATTATTGATAT
Organism: uncultured Psychrobacter sp.; assembly: GCA_947501045.1. Classification (GTDB taxonomy): domain Bacteria; phylum Pseudomonadota; class Gammaproteobacteria; order Pseudomonadales; family Moraxellaceae; genus Psychrobacter. The sequence continues at coordinate 119,925 of CANMUI010000009.1, read as the reverse complement.
GCGGTCTTGTACCTTAATATTAAAGCGTATACATCTAATTAGTGATGATTTTATGTTACAACAATTACTGTTTAAAATATAGTCAGCAGCTCAGTGAACAAATCATCACTGAGCGCTATAATTTTGCTATAATTATCCCGTTTTTTGTCAAAGCTATTCTGAATAGCCCTATATTAACCAGTTCTATTTTGACCATTTTTAATAGCATTCAATTTTTAATAGTTATACGGTTCAGTAGTGACATATTTCACGTTTATATACTTAGTCGTTTATACACTTAGTAATGAGGAACACCGATGAGCCAGTCTAAGTCAAATTTTTCACTTAAAAAACAATTGGGCCGTGGTAAAAAAATTGCTGGTATGACCACCACTATCGCTGGCGGTATGCGTACCGCGCAGCGTATTGGCGCGTTTCGAGAGCCTCCTCGTGAGACCTTACCACGCTATATTCAGACTTTTTGTCGCAAAATGGCAGGCTCATTTGGTATTACTATTGAACAGGTGGAACCTGTACCGCAGCATCATGGTTTGTGGGTATCTAATCACGTCTCGTGGATGGATATTCCAGTAGTCGGTAGCGTGAGTCCGGCGTTCTTTTTATCAAAAGCTGAGATCGGAGAATGGCCCGTATTTGGTAAGCTTGCTCATGCTGCGGGCACGTTATTCATTCAGCGCGGTTCAGGTGATGCAGGCTCGGTTGCCAGTCAGATGACTGATTTTTTAAAAAAAGGATTTTCAATTGTTTTTTTTCCAGAAGCAACAACCACTGACGGCAAAAAAATCAAACGTATTCATGGCACATTGCTGCAAGCAGCGATAGATGCTGATGTTCCCATTCAACCAGTGGTATTGGCTTATGTAAATAAAGACGGGACGTTAAGTGAGGCGCTACCATACTACGGTAAGCTGACTATGAAGGAGAGTATGAAGCGCGTCCTTGATAGCAGAAATGTTACTGCCCACGTGTTACCACTTGAGCCAATAGATCCTAATGGATGTACTAAAAGTGAATTGACCAATATATTGCAAAAACGGATGCAAGAGGGGCTGGCTGAATTACACTCAAAGGTATTAAGCACTGCCGCCAAAGCTTAAAGTGTTTGTATCCAAAGTTCTCGTATTTAAACTGACATTCAATCAAATAAAAAGAAAAGAGGCGCAAATTATAATTATTTGCGCCTCTTTAGGTGTGTAATTTTATATCATTAACAGTATCTTTAATTCGCTCTAGGGTGACGGGTTGGGCTGGCGAGTATGCACCGCCTCTATAGCATCAAGCACGTCTGAGCTTAGGGTTAAATTAATACTATCAATATTGGACTTCAGCTGCTCGGTACTGGTCGCGCCAATAATATTACTAGTGACAAACGAGCGCGAATTCACAAAAGCTAACGCCATTTGTGCCATATCAAGTCCAGCATCAGCAGCAATCTTAGCATATTGCTCGGTAGCTGATTTAGCTTCATCATTAATATAGCGCTGAAAACGGTCATACATCGTCAAGCGCGCGCCTTTGGGACGTTTGCCATCAAGATATTTACCTGATAATACTCCAAAGCCAAGCGGCGAATAGGCCAGCAAACCGACATTTTCACGGTGGGCAATCTCTGCCATGTTCACTTCATATAGACGATTGAGCAAGCTATATGGGTTTTGAACGGTGATAGGTGCAATCAAGTTATTCTTTTCTGCCTCCCAAAGGTAGCGCATTAGTCCCCAAGCGGTATCGTTTGAGAGTCCATAAGCACGAATACGGCCCTTTTTAATCTCATCGTTGAGCGCTTGAATAGTCTCTAAAAACGGTGTTAAATCATCGAGTGATTGTGCAGCCATCTCTTCGTTATAGCCGCGTTGACTGAAGAAGTTGGTTTGCCGCTCAGGCCAGTGTAGCTGGTATAAGTCGATATAGTCAGTTTGCAAGCGCTCAAGATTACCATCAATAGCGCTACTGATATGCTTGGCATTATAACGGCTTTGGCCGTCACGCAAAAAGCTTGCTGGCGACATTTTGCTGGCAAGAATGACTTTATTGCGCTGTTTGGTTTTGGCAAACCACGTACCGATATGACGCTCGGTATCGCCTTGTTTATCCGCTTCGGGCGGTGAGGGGTACATCTCAGCAGTATCCCAAAAGTTGACGCCCGCGCTTAGTGCTAAATCCATTTGCGCGTGAGCCTCGCTCTCGTCGTTCTGCTGACCCCACGTCATCGTACCGAGGCAGATTTTGGACACTTTTTCATTAATTTGCGGCAGAGTTGTATAATGCATGCGTTTATCCTTTTTAGTTTTATGAAATGGATTGTTAAGCTTAAATGAGCTGTATGCCAGTGACACCGGGCGGGGTGACTTTAAATATTTTCACTTTAAATAATACTGCTTGACCGGCCAATGGATGATTAAAGTCCACTTCTATCTCGTCATCATCTATGGCGCTGATGGTACCTGGTAGTGTGTTTTTGCCTTTATCTTCGAACTCTACCATCATCCCTACCTCAGGATTGTCAGCGATAAGAGCGAACTGCGCCCGGCTAAAGTGTTGCACATTATCAGGATTCCAATCGCCAAAGGCTTGTTCGCTGTCCAAATGTGCGCTGCGCGTATCTCCCGCGCGTAGATTCATAAGTACTTGCTCAAAACCAGGTAATAAACTCTCATCACCGATAGTTAGGGTCACTGGGTTATCTCGGCTAAAGGTTGAATCAATCACAGTACCATTCTCTAGCGACACCTCAAAGTGTAGCTTTACGGTACTGCCGTAAGTGATACGCGTGTCTTCGTTGGGGTTGATAAATTGCGAGTCGGTCATAATTGATAGCCACTTGTTGATGAGTTAAGAGTATTATTAAATGAGCATGATGTAAGAAATGATAAGCCAAATTATGAGTGCTGTAAGCGTCAATAATGTAACCTAAATAGTGTACTATATTTGACTAGCCTATTTAACGAGTATAAAAGTGAGCGATGGTATTAATGGCAAATAGACAACAAGGTCATATCAAAAAATGGCAAGATGACAAAGGTTTCGGTTTTATTGAAACTGAGGTTGGTGAGTCAATATTTTTTCATGTCAGTGAGTTTAAGGCGCATCGGCGTCCAGATATTGGCGAGCCAGTAGTGTTCACCATCGCCCAAGATAACCAAGGCCGTTTGCAAGCCAAACAAGTGCAAGAGCTGAGCTTTGTACAACAACAAATGGCACAAAAGAATAGTCAAATACGTAAACGTAATCATCAACGAAGCGCACAAGCAGACTTTGAGGCCGGACAAAAAAAACGTTTGTTTCTTGGTGTGAGCTTCTACGGTGTATTAGTACTACTTGCGTTTATGGGCGATATCAGCTGGCTGGTCGTCGGATGGTACGTATTGCTTGGCGGTATTACTTATATAATGTACGCTAAAGATAAGGCGGCCGCGCAAAGCGGTGAGTGGCGTACGCCTGAATCGACATTACACCTATTGAGTGCAGTTGGGGGTTGGGTAGGGGCGATGATCGCGCAGACGTATCTGCATCATAAATCCCAAAAGCCTGAGTTTCGTATGACTTATTATTTGACGGTGATTATTAACTTGGCAGCGCTACTATTCATTATGGCGGGTGGCGGTTTAGATATTTTGTAGGGTTTAAGCTAACTTTGCTCTAGCATCTGCTGATAAACTATCGCATCTTGCGCTGAAAAACAGCAAAAGATAATCTCTCGGATTGGAAAGTCATTCGCGTTATCCAACCCTCTTTGTACGTATTCTTGCACCGTATTAACAGCGTTCCTAGCTGCTTTGTCAATGGGATAACCATAAACGCCCGTACTGATGGACGGAAAAGCAAGGCTTGCGACATTGTTTGCAACGGCTAAATCTAATGAGTTCTGATAGCAATTGATAAGTAGCGCTTCCTCGCCCTTATTACCACCATGCCAAACCGGACCTACCGTATGAATGACATACTTCGCGGTCAAATCAAAGCCCGGACTTATCTTAGCATCGCCAGTGGCGCAGCCATTGAGGGTTCGGCAATACTCTAGCAATTTAGGCCCTGCTGCTCGATGAATTGCACCATCGACACCGCCGCCGCCAAGCAGGCTTGAATTGGCTGCATTGACAATGGCGTCGACTTCAAGTGTAGTAATATCTGCTTGCATCATTGACAAAGTAACCTTATCTTTAATCTGATTATTAACAGCTGAAATTTGCTTTTGATAAATGGAGCTGGCTTGATTTGACATACGAGTATCCTTGTAACTGTGCAATAATAGTTTTTTTTTTACTCTAAATTATTTTACATCGTTTGTTTGTATATAGTCTGCGTATAATAAGTTGCAAGTTATAAATACCGTTTATGGTTTTATAAACAGACAAATTTTTGATATAAAAAGGCGAACTATAATGATTACCTTATATAAATACACTCATCCTAGCCGCGCCGAAACCGTCATTTGGGCACTAGAAGAGCTGGGCTTTGATTATGAAACCAAAGAGCTGGACGGTAAAAAAGGCGAGCAAAGAAGTCCTGAATTTTTAGCGATTAATCCGTTCGGTAAAATTCCAACCATCACCCATAATGGTAACCACTTCACCGAATCACTCGCTATCATCGAATATCTAAATGATTTACATCCCGATAAGCCGCTTACGCCAAATCCGGACGATGAAGATTACGCGGAGAAAAACTACAAACTGCGCCAAGTCATCTCTTTTGGCATGATTGAGATCGAAAGCTATCTGTGGATACTGACCAAGATTAAAGTGTTAAACAACTATGAGAGCTGGCCTGAGGGTACAGAGCAAAACTGTATGCAGAGTATTCAAAGCGCGTTACCAATTGCCAGTGCTTGGTTGGATAATCAAGACTACATTGCCGGGAATCGCTTTACGCTCGCTGATATTTATTATCAGCATCTGTTCTCATGGCTTAAAATGATGGGGGTTGATCTGCCTGAACAAGTTAAAGGTTATTTGAAAAGGTTGTCAAAGCGGGAAAAGTTTCCTAGGAGGTAGGGTTGTTTTTGGGGAAAGTTGATTAGGTGTCTGTCAAAGGTTCCACCTAGCATAAAGGCTAATTATTTGAAAATGTTTTAGTCTTAGCACTCCAGTAAAGGGTTATCTCTTTTTCTTGCAAGATGGGAGCTGCAAGGGTGCGACCTTTATCATCAATAAATTCAATCATATATGCAGGAGGGTTCGTATCGAAAATATCTACTACCGTTCCGCTATCACCCGCTTGAATATGATCTTCTAAATCTTTTAAGACTTTAACAACGTCATTTATTTCAAACATACAATAGTCCCCTAGTTAATACATTATGATAATTTCTGATAAATAATAAGTAAGATTGATTCAGTTTTTGAGTACGGAGCGCTCAACCCACTAATAAGGACTCAAATCACGATATATTCTATAGTTTATTGCATCACAACCCATCAAGAATATGATTTTCAATATTAGAAATGGTGGGTTACGTTTCATATGCATTCTCTATGAAAACTTGATAAAACTCACCACACCTTATGCTTATGAGCGTTATTTAGACATAAAACGACAATTCATACTATGCAAAAAACACCAGTAAAAAAAGGGTCATGCTAGTGCCGACCCTTTTTTTATTTTATACACCATATCACTTTTATACGAAATACCAGCCGCTAACCCTTACGCTTACTTTCCAAAAATATCATATCAATGATAATCAGCGCGACACCGATGCAGATAGCGATATCAGCGATATTAAAAATCGGGTAATGCCAAACGTCAGCATAATGCACATGGATAAAATCAACCACTTTACCAATGCGCAAACGGTCGATTAAATTACCTATAGCGCCGCCAAGCACCAGCGCCAGTCCGACAGAGAGAACCTTAGCTTGACGCGGCGCTTTAATCAAAACACCAATCAAAAATAGCGCCATAACTAAAGCTAATACCGAGAAAAACCACTTCTGCCAGCCACCCGCGTCGGCCAAAAAGCTAAACGCTGCGCCATAGTTATAGGCGAGCGTCCAGTTGAGAAATGGCTCAATCACTGGTATCGGCTCATGAAAGTTAAGCTTGGTTTCGGCCAGCCACTTGGTCCACTGGTCGATAATAATTACCACCAGCGATAGCAAATACCACACAAAAGCACGCTTACCATTGGCGATCATGTTTGGCTTTTTATTCAAGCGACTTCTAGGTACAGTTGAGCTGCCAGTAGTCACATGTGCAGGCTTGGGCGTAGTGTCAACCTTGATATGCTCTTCCTCAGTTGGATTAGGCATAGCGGCGTACCTCGCCGTTGCCAAAGACATTAGTGACGCAGCGCGCGCACAGCTCTGGATGCGCGCTATCGCTGCCCACATCATTACGAATATGCCAGCAGCGCACACATTTGGTGCCTTTAGCAGCACTGATATTGACTCTTAGATCAGCTGCTGTATCAGAACCGCTTGCGCTATCTGAATCTTCTTGAGATTCATTACTGTTCATTGAAACATCAGTTGGCGCTTCAGCCAGCGGCGCAAGTGTCGCTTTACTAGTAATAAGCACAAACCGCAGCTCCTCATCAAGCTTGGCGAGGCTATCATACATCGCGCCTTCAGCATACAAAGTAGCATCAGCAGATAAATTAGCATTGATAATTTTATTACCGCGCGCGGTTTCGATCTGTTTATTGACCACGTCTTTAGCGCGCATAATGTTATGCCAGTCAGTAGTACTGATACTGTTTAGCTTAAACTCTGGGAACTTGTACCATTCTTGAGTAAAGACATACCTCTTTGCTTCTTGTTTATTGGTACTTTCTAACACCTCCCACGCTTCTTGTGCGGTAAAAGATAAAATCGGTGCAATCCAGCGAATCAGTGCATGAGCGATATGATAAATTGCCGTCTGTGCTGAACGGCGCGGCTGACCATCGGCTTGGGTAGTATATTGACGGTCTTTAATAATATCTAAATAAAAGCTGCCCAAGTCTTGCGAGCAAAACGCAGTAATATGCTGGGTGACCTGGTGAAAGTCCATACTATCGTAAGCGCTTACAATTTGTGCCTGTACGCTTTGTGCGCGCTCCATAATAAATTTATCGAGGCTGACCAGCTCATTAATATCAACGCTATCCGTCGCTGGATTAAAATCATCGGTATTGGCCAGCAAAAAGCGTAAGGTGTTACGAATGCGGCGATACATATCGATTGCACCTTTAAATACCGTTTTACCCGCGCTCATCTCATAGCGATAGTCGCTTGAGGCGATCCATAAGCGCAGCATATCCGCGCCGGTTTTATTGATCTCATCTTGCGGAGTGATAATGTTGCCGAGTGACTTACTCATCTTGCGGCCGTTTTCATCAACCACAAAACCGTGAGTTAATACTTGTTTAAACGGTGGACGCTCATACATCGCCTCTGAGGTTAAGAGGGAGGTTTGGAACCAACCACGATGTTGATCCGAGCCTTCTAAATACATATCGGCAGGATTGGTCAGCTCATCACGCTGCTCAAGCACCGTGTAATGTGTGGTACCAGAATCGAACCAGACGTCTAGTGTATCGGTTGACTTGTCATAGTCAGCGGCATCAGCGCCTAAATAATCCTCGCAGCTGGCATCAAACCATGCTTCAACACCGCCCTCGTTAATTTTCTGCGCTGCCGTTTCCATCAGCTTAAGTGTATTTGGATGCAGCTCTCCCGTTTCTTTGTGCATAAAAAAAGGAATCGGCACGCCCCATGTGCGCTGGCGTGAAATACACCAATCAGGGCGTCCGGTCATCATCGCCTCAATACGGTTTTGGCCCCAAGCAGGCGTCCACTGCACCGTAGGAATATCTTTTAGCGCACGCTCGCGTAGCCCTTCTTTTTCCATATTGATAAACCACTGCGGCGTGGCACGAAAAATAATCGGCGACTTATGACGCCAGCAGTGCGGATAGCTGTGCTCGATCTTGGTGTGACTAACAAGATGACCATTATCATGCAGGGCTTCGATAATCTTAGGATTGGCTTTATAGATATGCTCGCCAGCAAATACTGCTGCGCTTTCTAAATAAACCCCATTACCGCCTACAGGGTTTTCGACTGGTAGATCATACTTTAAGGCCACGATATAATCGTCGAGACCATGACCGGGCGCAGTATGCACTAGACCCGTACCGCTATCAGTGGTCACATGCTCGCCTAAGATTAGCGGTACTTGGCGCTCTTCGATAAGGGGATGCTGAGCTTGCAGACCTTCTAAATCACGTCCTGCTACAGTCGCTAGTACGCCTTGGTTGCTGGCGTGAATAGACTCTAAAACAGTATCGATGAGATCGCTGGCTAATAATAGGTTACCTTTATCAGTGGCGACCACGCTATAGTCATGCTCTGGATGCACAGATATCGCTTGGTTGGCAGGCAAGGTCCACGGCGTAGTAGTCCAAATAACCGCAGCAACGTTGTCATTTATATCAGCGAATTTAGCAACTTTGTCAGCGTCCAAAACATCAAAGCTGACATAAATAGCATCAGAGGCTTTGTCGTAATATTCAACCTCCGCCTCTGCTAGCGCTGAAGTACAGTCTAAGCACCAGTTGACCGGTTTCATGCCGCGGGTGACATGTCCGTTTTCATAAATTTTTGCCAGCGCACGAACGATATTGGCTTCTTGATGAAAGTTCATGGTCAAATAAGGATTGTCCCAATCACCAAAAATCCCCAAACGTTTAAAGTCCGCTTTTTGTAGCTCAATCTGGGTACTGGCATACTCACGGCAGAGACCACGAAACTCAGTTGCGGAAACTTTTTGACCCACTTTACCCACTTTGGCTTCAACCTTTTGTTCGATTGGTAGACCATGACAGTCCCAACCGGGTACATAAGGCGCATCAAAGCCCGATAAAGTTTTTGATTTAACAATCATGTCTTTAATGACTTTATTGACCGCGTGCCCTAAGTGAATCTGCCCGTTGGCATACGGAGGGCCATCGTGCAAAATATATTTAGGCGCGCCCTCTCGCGCTTGACGAATCTTGGTATAAATGCCGTCTGCTTCCCACTCAGCTAACCAATCTGGCTCGCGTTTGGCCAGATTAGCCCGCATGGGAAAAGGGGTGTCAGCAAGGTTGAGAGTGTCTTTATAGTCGATAGATTCGGTCATAGTGGTGGTCTTTGTCTGTATTATATGATTTATATGGTGAATAAGAGGTAACCATTAGCAAAAAAGTAGCTACAGTCTAATATGTCTAGTGGATATGCGGGTATGATTAGCAAAATCAAAGCTACCTATTATAAGATAAATAATTTACTAAAAATAGGGGCTATAATTCTTCGGTTTAGACGGTTTTAATCGTCCTTAAAAACCCTAGTCCGCTGATATAATTAGCTGCTCTGCTAACGTTGAAAAAGGTTGGATAGAGCGCTGAAAATCCAGCCCGGCTTCTAAGTGATTCAAATGTTGATCAATTAATAAGATCAGGCGTTTTTCATCCTTGTCTGCAAGTGCTTGCACAATACCTGAATGCTCATCTTCTGCGCAATTTGAAGAACCCGCTTTGTTATACAGGCCAATAATTAACGTCGTACGCAGTGTCAGCTCATTCAAAAACTGCTCCAAAACTTTATTGCCCGCTATGATTGCTAAATGCATATGAAAAGCGCGCGACAAGCGCAGCTCTGCTGGTTTATCAGCGCGCGCATGAGCCTCGGCTTCAGCGCTTATTAAATCGCGCATATCGAAGATATCTTGTGATTGCACGTTTTTGACAGCGCTACGTGCTAGGGTGCGCTCAATAGTACGGCGAGCCTCAAACACATCACCAGCTTCTTTTGGGGTAGGGGTTGACACAAAAGCGCCACGATTCGGCTGCAACTGCACAACATGCATGGTAGCAAGGGTGGATAGAGCGCGTCTTACGTTGGCTCGATTGCAATCAAATAGATCACTAAGCATCTGCTCGCCAAGCTTAGTTCCAGCTGACAAACGCTGTTCTGATACGGCCGTAGTAATAGCGTTAATAATAATATGCTCAGGCGTATTATCAGATTCCAAGATCTTTTCTTTTGAGGTTTTTTTATTCATAGCCGCGATTATAGTGTGCCATTCGCGCCTCTACAACAAATATTATTTTATCAGTTGAATTGTTAACAATAATAGTTAACAATATTTACCAGTGTCATTATTTATTTTTGGCAACATTATAGTTAGTCGAATGCCGTCAATTGAGAGCCTTTATGAAAATTTTAGTAATGAATCCAAACTCAACCACTTCTATGACCGATAAAATCGTCGAAAGCGCTCGTCAAAAAGCCAGCGCTGGAACGACTATTATTGGTGCTTCTGGCACAGATGCGCCAGCCTCTATCCAAGGTCATCATGATGAAGCCATGTCAGTACCAGGGTTATTAGCTCGTCTCAAGCAAGCTGAAGCAGAAGGGGTCGATGGCGTTGTGGTCGCTTGTTTTGATGATCCGGGTATTGGTGCTTGCCGCGAAGTGTTTTCAGGGCCGGTTCTTGGGATTTGTGAAGCGGCGGTTAAAGCGGCAAGTATGATCTCAACTTCATTTAGCGTCGTCACTACCTTACCGCGCTCTGTGCCTGTCATTGAAGACTTAATCCACGGTTATGGTCTGTCGCATCGTTGTAGACGGGTACGCTCTGCTGAAATACCAGTGTTGGCACTTGAGGAGCCAGGTTCTGGTGCGAGTGAAAAAGTCCGCGACGAGATTTTGCGCGCTGTAAATGAGGACAACTGCGAAGCTGTGGTTCTAGGCTGTGCTGGCATGGCGGATTTGACAGAATGGTTAACCGAAGAGACGGGCGTTCCTGTCATTGATGGCGTCACTGTCGCCACCCGTATGATTGAGGCTTTAGTCGGCTGCGGACTCAAAACCAGTAAGATCGGCGCTTATGCCAAGCCGATTCAAAGCTAAACTATGCACCATTAACGATAACCTGTGTACTACCAACAATAACCTATGCACTACTCACGATAGATAGTAATTCATTTCTCAAGGAAGGAGAACGCAATGGAAAGTATAAAAACGGCCGCTGCGACAGCAGGAATAGATACGCTGGATCATAAGGCAATTGGAGAGGAGAGCCTTGCACCGCAAACTACGCGGATTATGGGTTCATGGTCTTATTTATTTGCATGGCTTGGCGGCTGTGTGTCTATCGGTACGTTTACAGTTGGCTCAGGACTGGTCGGCACTTTAAACTTACTACAAGTAGTACTGGCGATCACCATTGGTTGTACGGTTATTGGTGCCGCATTGATGATCAATGGCAAAGCCGGACACAAATACGGCATACCGTTCATGGTGCAAACGCGCTCTGCATTTGGCTTTACGGGCAGCCGGATACCAGCTCTAGTGCGCTCAGTGCCAGCGATTGTCTGGTTTGGTTTTCAAAGCTGGATTGGCGCAGGAGCACTAAATTTAGTATCAGATACCTTGTTTGGCTATAGCAATATTGTCGTTTTCTTCTTAGGTTTTCAGTTCTTACAAATTGGTCTATCGGTTCTTGGGTTTCATGGCATCAAATGGCTTGAAAACATCGGCTCGGTGTTTATTATCTGTTCACTAGCTTATATGTTCTTTAGTGTCATTGACAAATATGGTACGACGATCTCAACCAATCTTGTCAACGTCGAGGGCAGTTGGGGTACTCCGTTTTGGGGCGCAACGATGCTGTTCTTAGGTGTTTATAGCACCATGATGCTCAACGTGTCAGACTACTCGCGTGAACTACGTAAAAACGTAGGACTATTTCGTCAAGTGGTTATCTACGCCAACTCAATTTTGCCTGCTACCTTGTTCATGGGTTTGATTGGGGTCATGGTCACTAGTGCTACAGGCGAGGTTGATCCTATTCAAGTTTTCTCAAGTGCCGTTGATAACAAGCCTTTACTAGTTATTACTATGCTATTTATCGCTTTTGCTCAAGTCACCACTAATATTCTAAACAACGTTATTCCTCCAGCTTATGCGCTGATGGATATATTTAATCTCAAATATAAAACTGCCGCTGTTATTGTCGGTCTGCTTGCTTTTTGCACTTTCCCTTGGGAGCTGGTAAAAGATGAGTCTGCCGCTGGATTAAATCTATTTATTCAAACCTATTCAGCCTTTTTGGGGCCACTATTTGCTATTTTAGTCGTTGATTATTATTTCCTTCGTAAGCAAAAGCTTGATCTAGATAAACTTTACGACAAAAATGGACCTTATAAAGGTACCAATATGGCAGCAGTCATTGCTATGATAGTGGGTATCGTAGTTGCGCTATTGTTTTCAAGCGTCTCTTGGTACGCCAGTCTGATTCCAGCTGGAGCTATTTATTGGATATTGATGCTAAAAATGCCAGCGGCTCAGCGTTTTATGTCATAAACGCTTGGTAAGCTTACTTTAAAATATGTCCTAAGATATCCATGCTTATTATAACCACCACTCTTAAAAACTTTGAGCAAGGAAGAATTATGAAAATAGGAATCCCAAAAGAGATTAAAAATAATGAAAACCGCGTTGGTTTAACCCCAAACGGTGTCAATATGCTAGTTGACGATGGTCATGAGGTGCTCGTTGAAACTGATGCAGGCATAGGCTCGCAATTTACTGACGATGATTATAAGGAGGCGGGCGCAACTATCGTTGATAGTGCGACCAAAGCATGGAATGTCGAGCTGGTCATTAAAGTAAAAGAACCACAAAAAGAAGAATTTCAATACTTAACCGAAGATCTGATTCTATTTACTTATTTGCATCTGGCGAATGAGCCTGAGCTTGCCGAAGTATTGATCAATAATAAAGTCACCGCTATTGGCTATGAGACCGTGCAACTTGAAGATGAGTCACTGCCACTGCTCACACCAATGAGCGAGATCGCAGGCCGTATGAGCACCCAGATTGGCGCGCAGTTTTTGCAAAGTTTTTATGGTGGCAAAGGGATCTTGCTTGGCGGTGTGCCCGGTGTACAAAAGGGCCGCGTGACCATTATCGGCGGCGGCGTGTCAGGGACAGAGGCGGCGAAAATCGCGGTAGGACTGCGTGCTGATGTAACCATCTTGGACTTAGATCCGCAGCGCCTAAAAGAGCTCTCAGAGATGTTCGGTAATAATGTGCAGACCTTAATATCAAATAAAGCCAACATTGCCAAAAGTGTCAAAGACAGCGATTTAGTTATCGGTGCGGTATTAATTCCGGGAGCATCGACACCAAAACTGGTCACCGAGGACATGATCAAAGCAATGGATGATGGCGGCGTTATTATTGATATCGCCATCGACCAAGGCGGCGTGTTTGAGACTACCGATCATGTCACCACTCATGATGATCCAACTTATACCAAACATGGTATTATCCATTATGCGGTGGCTAATATCCCAGGCGCGGTACCGCGTACCGCAACGATGGCGCTGTCTAACGTTACCTTGCGATATATACAAGCACTCGCCAAAAAAGGCGTAAAAGCAGCCTGCAACGACAACCCAGCACTAGCAAAAGGTGTTAATACCATGCAAGGCTATATGACTTACGAAGCGGTTGCCGAGGCGCTCAATTATGAGTATAAGGATTTAGATGAGCTAATTGATTAGGTTTTTGGTTAAGCGTTTTGATTGTGATTCTTCTGACGTAAAGCTAATACTCTGTTTAGTAGACTAGTTTTTGATAAAAAAGCTCAGTATTTTCAATAATTTAAATTGACGTCAATTGTTAATATATTATATTGTAGGTTAAGATCATCAACCACTATAGGAGCAAGGGACATGGAGCTTTACGATTTAGAATTATCAGGGAATTGCTACAAGGTTCGACTGTTTTTGGCTTTGATTGAGCAACCTTACACCTTGCGTCCGGTTGACTTCTTAAACGGTGAGCATAAGAATGCAGAATCCATTAAACGAAACGCTTTTGGTGAAATTCCGGTACTCGTTGATGGCGATTTAACTCTCAGGGACTCACAGGCTATTCTTATTTACTTAGCTCGAAAATTTGCTAGAACGGACTGGTATCCAACCACAGCTGCTGATGAGGCAAAAGTTGCTCAGTGGCTGATGGTCGCTGAGAGTGAGATTGCAAGAGGGCCAAATGATGCGCGGCTACATGATAAATTCGGCTTTGATCTTGATGTGGATGCCGCTAGAGCGAAGTCGTCCCGTATTCTCACTATCCTAAACGATCACTTAGCTGATCGCGACTGGCTAGAGCTTGACCAGCCTACGATAGCAGATATAGCATGTTTTCCTTATATAGCGCTGAGTCATGAAGGCGGCGTATCATTAGAGCCTTATCCAGAAATACAAAGCTGGATAGATCGCATTAAGGCGCTGCCAAACTTTGTATCCATGCCTGCAATTTAATAGAGTGCTTGGATGCAGACATATAATATAGCGCTGGACTGGGTAAAAAAGATTGATCTGCCAGAGCATCATTTGTCATCCAAATAGTAACGTCTTAGAATTTAATGAAATTTTAAAACAAGTAAGTAATAAGGACTTTAACTTAGAAGGTGTCGCTTAACCACAATCGCAACCTAAGCGACCACAGCGGCTGAATACCAGTCAATCCTTGTGTCATCTTGCCATCTTTTAACACCACATACGAAGGCGTAACTTGTCCTTGCCAATCGGTAAAGATATCGCCTTCTTGGTCGTTGATGGTCGTAAAATTGTACTTATTTTCAGCCAGATAATTATCTAGTTCTTGATCGCTACCCGATTGAATGGCGATGGTGACGATAGGATAGCTACTCGCGTTAGCTAGATTATTGATAGTGGGGGAGGTAACACTACATATGGGACACCAAGTACCCCAAAAATAAACCAGTACTGGCTTATCAGCGCTTATAGCTGCTAAATCAATAGTCTGTCCTTGATAATCAGTAAGCTGCAATTGCGGGTGGGCTGGCATAACCGGCTGTCGCCACCAATTGATAACAGTATAAATTAGTATAAACACTAAGCCGTAAATTAGGACTGTTTTTAGTATTGAAAAGAGCTTTTGTTTTGGCGTTTTTTTAGCTTTTATTTCTGTCTTTTTAATATCAGTCGTCATAGTGGCAGCTTTTTTATTTACTTCCGTGAGGTTTGATTGCGAGCAGTTATTTCAATAGATAAAAATAAACGGCTGAATAAGCAGCCGTTTATTTTAAGTTTTCACAGTAAGTTTCTATAGAGTGTTTCTAGCGATTAAGATTTTTGTGCGCGATTTTGTAATGGATCGCCTAGTAAGACGCTACCTGAGTTCTCACGGCGCTCAGCATCGCTTAGTTTGCTAGCAGATATCTTAGATTTTCGTTTCCATTTAAGACTAAATAAGTCATCGCGGCGATCAAGTAAATTATGCACCGAACCCTCATTACGCACATGGATCAGCTTATCTAAGTTTACATCGGAGAAAAATACCATCTCGGTATTGGGGGTAGTTTCTGCCATAATTGCATCATGCGGGAAGGCAAAATCTGATGGCGAAAAAATAGTTGACTGCGCGTACTGAATATCAAGGCTCTCAACTTGCGGTAAGTTACCCACTGAGCCACAAATCATCACGTAGCATTCGTTCTCAATGGCACGTGCTTGCGCGCAGTGACGCACACGCAAGTAACCATTTTGCGTGTCAGTCCAAAACGGTACGAACAAGATATCCATATCATCAAGTGCCATCAAGCGCGCAAGCTCAGGAAACTCAACGTCATAACAAACTAAAATACCAATACGGCCAGCGTCAGTATCGAAGACTTTTACCTCATCACCGCCTTCAATAACCCAAGCGCTACGCTCGTGCGGGGTAATATGAATCTTGCGCTGCTCCTCAACGGTACCATCACGGCGACACAAATAGCTAACATTATACAAGGTATCGTTTTCATCAAGCAGCGGCATAGAACCAGTAATGACGTTGACATTATAGCTGACGGCCAAATGTGAGATTTCATTCTTAAACCATTCAGTATAATCAGCCAAAAAGCGAATGGCGACGTTTTGATCAGTGGACTCACACAGTCCCATTAATGGCGCATTAAAGAATTCTGGCAAGCAAGCAAAGTCAGAGTTGTAATCGGCCATAATATCCACGAAAAACTCAACTTGCTGCAACAGCTCTTCAGGGGATTCGACCTCTCGCATTTGCCACTGAATACCGCCGATACGCACCTCAGATTTACGCGTATTGGGTTTGTAGTCTTGCGGCTCATAATAGATATTGGCCCATTCAAGGAGGGTAGCAAAACCTTTTGACTGTTTATCATCAGGCAAATAACCGGTCAAGATACGCTTGACGATAAAGCCGTTTGACAACTGAAATGATAAAGCCGGATCATGAATCTCACGCGACTCAACCGCATCAATGTACTCACCTGGCGTCATATCTTGATGATCTTGGTATTTGGGAATACGGCCACCTGCTAAGATAGCGCGAAAATTCATCTGCCGGCACAGCTCTTTACGCGCATCATAGAGCCTGCGTCCTAAACGATACCCACGATACTCAGGATCAATCAAAGCATCTAGACCATAGATAGCGTCGCCCTCAGGATCGTCTTTGATAATTTCTTTGTGACCAATTAGATCATCGTAAGTATGCGGATTGGAAAATTTAGTATAATTAACGCGCACAGACAATACGATACCGATCAATTGATCATGGTCAAACAAAGCAATTTGACCTTCTGGAAAAGCATCAATTAAAGTGTTGATCGTAGTCTTTGACCAAGCCCCGCCTAAGTTTGCATAGACGCGATCCATCAAAGCTTTTAGCTGCGGATAGTCTTTTTTCTTAATCTCAGCAATCGTTAGATGAAAATCGTCTATCTTTTCTACTTTATTCATAATAGTCCTATATCAATGTGCAATTACTATCAGTTGTCAAAATCAGTGGTTAAAGTTTAATAAGGCTTAAATAGTTATATAAGAGAGTTTACAATAGCTTAATGTGCTTACGAAAATTTTGAATTGGGCTAAAAGATAATATCAATGAAACAGTTATGATGTTACAATTATTAACAATATCAATCATTTGTTGTATTCTAACTTACTTACTCATTTACTTTTGTTATATTGAATAAATTTTCTATGTACTAGATTTTTACTTAATAATTGAGATGAGCAATTTTAATATTTTAAACAATTATTATCAGCAGTGCCGACTTGTGAATATTTAACACACCCCAGTTATGCTTTCTTATATTTAACGTTTTATGTCTATATTCCAACGGTATACACCATCATTCAGGATTAACTTGCTATGTCATCGCATTTAGAGCATATCGATACTATAAAAAACATCGATACTATAAAAAATTTAGATGAAGTATCAGAATCTGCACTAATTCAGCTGGTTTACGTTAGTAGTATCACAATGACTACACGTCTAAATACTTCAATATTTGATGATATAGAAGCGCAGGCTCGCCGTTTTAATCAGTATAATAACATCACTGGTATTCTATGTTATGGCAATGGACACTTTTTACAATGCATCGAAGGTGAAAAGGCGCAAGTACTTGCGCTACAACAACGAATATTCTCTGACAAACGTCATAAAAACACTAAAACATTATTGTTACAAGCTGTTGAGCAACGTAATTTTTCGGACTGGCGTATGCGCTTATTGTTTTTGGAGCGCTGGCTATGGTCGCCGGCGACCAAGCAGCAAGCGACAAAATTAACGCCTTTTCTACCCTTTGCGCCGCACGGCTGGAACCCTAAGCGCACCGAACAGTTTGTAGCGCTGATCAAAACTTTTGAGACGCCGCCCCATATTAGAGCGGCAGGAATTACTTACAATGCGCTAGGTAATATGTTTCGTCATATTGCTGCCCCGCATCAAGCTTTTTTGATAGTGCAAGGGGTCCTCATTGTACTTATTATTACAGCGCTAATATTGCTTTATGTCTAAGCCCTATCCTATTTTTTGTAATACCAAGCACAAAAACGACGCTATATTCTATTTTATAGCGTCATTTTTATGCTCTTTCTTATAGCCTTCAGAGCTATCTAAAAAAGACGAGCCATTAGTAGACAATCACATATCAAAGATCTTGCCACGGTTCATAATATTATTAGGATCAAATACTTTTTTGATGGCCCTTAAGTAATCAATTTCAGTGTCGCTGCGGCTATAGTGCAGATAGGGCTTTTTAGTCATACCGACGCCATGTTCAGCAGATACAGAACCGCCATATCTTTGTACCGTTTCAAAGACATATTTATTGACGATTTGACACTCGTTAAAAAAGTCATCTTTGCTCATGTTTTCAGGCTTTAAAATATTGAGATGCAAATTGCCATCGCCAATATGCCCAAACCAGCATACTTCGAAGTCAGGGTAATTGCTGCTGACGATATGATCAATCTCAGTGATGAAGTCGGGCACATAGCTGATTAGTACGGATAAGTCATTCTTATAGGGGGTAAATACGGAGATAGTCTCAGAGATATATTCGCGCAGCTTCCAAAGCTCAGTTGCCTGCGCCATACTTTGACTCATAACGCCATCAACCACCCAGCCTTCATTCATGCAGTGCTCAAATATAGCCATTGCTTTGTCCATAATAGGCTCATAAAGCGCTTCAAACTCAAGCAAAGTATAAAACTTGGTACGTGATTCGAACGGCTCTTGTACTTGGCCGTGAGCCATTAATTTATCAACCGCAACATCATCGAAAAACTCAAATGCGGTCAGATCAATTTTAGCTTGAAAGGCTGACAATACATTCATAACATCATTGAAACTATTCATACCTAGCACCATGACGTTTAGATCTTGTGGAGGACGCTCAAGCTTAATCTGCGCGTGCGTGACGAAGCCTAACGTACCCTCACTGCCGATAAACAATTGACGCAAATCATAACCCGTAGCGTTTTTGATCATACCGCGGTTTAGCTGCAAAATATCGCCTTTGCCAGTAACAACGGTTAGTCCCATAATCCACTGACGGGTCATGCCGTAGCGAATGACCTTGATGCCGCCCGCGTTGGTACCGATATTGCCGCCCATTTGACTAGAGCCTGCCGAAGCAAAATCAACCGGATAGTACAAGTCCTTGGACTCAGCGAATTGCTGCAATTGCTCAGTGACTACGCCGGCTTCAATCTCCACCAAGCGATCAGCAGGATAAAATTGGCCTATTTTATTCATCTTATCCATGCTGACCACAATCTCACCATTGGCCGCAACTGCGCCCGCTGATAGTCCCGTACGGCCGCCACTTGGCGTTAATACTACACTATGCTTATTAGCAAGCTTGACAATAGCTTGTACCTGCTCGGTAGTCTTTGGAAACACAATAGCAGAGGCGGCAGGGGCAAAATGTTTGGTCCAGTCTTTGCCCCAATGCTCTAGGCTCTCGTTATCAGTCTTTATTTGTGTGCTATCAAAGTGATGAGTCTCAAGAAGGGCGTTTAAAATGGTTTGTACAGCAGTAGTATTGGCATCTGCTATAGACCTACTGGTAGGCTCATCAACAGGTGCTTGCTCTGCGGCATGGGTACGCTCGTGAGCGGTGGATAGGGTGTCAGTAGAAGTAGTCATAACGGTCTCATATTTTGATTAGCAATAGTTTAATTGACAGTAATTTAATTGATAGTAACCAGTATAAATGCGTATTAGGATCAATATTAGCACACTGCTAAGCGCTACCCCACTGCTATCAAGTCATAAACTCAAAGCTGTGTATCAGCGTATAAAATAGTAACTATTTATTTAGACATAATCTCTAACAACATCCACTAAATTTGTGTAAGATAACTGAATTATTTTTATTTATTCGCGTAGGCTACTATCTCTTTGATAGCTTGCTACTACACAAATTAATTATAAAGCAATTATAGGACAGATCTCACATGGCATTATCATTACAAAAAGACAAAATCCGGTTTTTACTCCTTGAAGGGCTACATGAGAATGCCCTAAAAGTGTTAGAAAGTGCCGGTTATCATAATATCGAATATCTTAGTCATGCACTCGATCAAAATGAGCTAATCGAAAAAATTAGAGACGCGCATTTTATCGGTATTCGCTCACGTACACAGCTGACGCGTGAAGTCTTGTCAGAGGCCAAAAAGCTTATCGGTATCGGCTGTTTTTGTATTGGTACCAATCAAGTTGACCTAGAAGCGGCGCGTGAGATGGGTATCCCGGTCTTTAACGCCCCGTACTCAAACACTCGCTCGGTTGCTGAATTGGTACTTGCAGAAGCTATTATGCTTTATCGCGGTATTCCAGAGAAAAACGCAGTAGTGCATCGCGGCGGCTGGGGCAAGTCTGCTACCAATTCGCATGAAGTACGCGGCAAAACCATCGGTATCGTCGGCTACGGCTCTATCGGCTCACAGCTGTCTGTGCTGGCTGAAAGCTTCGGTATGAAAGTTATTTATCATGATGTAGTCACCAAATTGCCATTGGGTAATGCGCATCAAGTTGGCAGCTTAGAGGAGCTATTATCCAGCGCTGATATCGTCACTTTGCACGTGCCAGATGTACCCAGTACGCGCTATATGATGAAGGCGGAGCAATTTGCGCACATGAAAGAGGGCAGCTATTTTATCAATGCCGCGCGCGGTACTTGTGTGGAGATTGACGATTTAGCGGCAGCTCTTGAATCAGGCAGAGTTTTGGGCGCAGCGATTGATGTGTTTCCAAAAGAGCCAAAGTCCGCTGACGAAGAGTTTGAATCACCGCTACGTAAGTTTGATAATGTGATTTTGACCCCGCATATTGGCGGCTCGACCCAAGAGGCACAGGCCAATATTGGCCTTGAGGTAGCTGAAAAGTTCGTCAAATACTCAGACCAAGGCGATACCGCTACTGCGGTTAACTTCCCAGAGGTCTCTGTACCGTTTAAAGAAGGCTCACATCGTCTACTGCATATTCATAAAAACGTCCCAGGAGTACTCTCACAAATCAACCGCTTGTTCGCCGAGGCACATATTAATATCTTGGCGCAAAGCCTGATGACCGAAGGTGATGTGGGTTATTTGGTGATGGATGTTGATTACAATGATTCAGATGCTGCTCTTGATCAGCTCAAAGACGTCGAAGAAACCATTCGCGTGCGGATATTGTTTTAATTAGCATCGTTTGACTTGGTTTGGATGATAGATGATAGCAGGCAGTTTTAGGATTGTCTGTTATTTTTTGGCATGCTCTTACTTAGTTGTGAGACTAGCTTAGCTGTGATACTAATTTATAAAAACTGCTTATTTATAAAATATATTATTTATAACTGCTACAGCCTCTATACTGTACCGATGTTCTCAGACTATAAATCTGCGGCTAGTATACTATACGAGCAGCGATGATTTATTGGTTTTAAAATAGATTTTCTATTTTTGAGCTGGTATACCTCATTGTCTTGTTTTAAAACAACAATTGAAGGATAAGTTATGAAAATAAATATTATGAAAGCCGCGGCACTGGGCGGCGTATTAGCCATGACCGCGACTGCTGGACAAGCGGCTGATCAAGGTACGCATCAATTATCAAGTCATATTCTTGATATCAGTACGGGTAAGCCTGCGCCAAATGTTAATGTAAAATTAATGATGCAAAATAACGGGCAGTGGCAACTGCTTAATGAGCAAAAAACAGATGATAATGGCCGTATTGGTAACTTCTTACCCAATGCTGGTAATGCGGATCATAAGGGTACTTATAAGCTCATTTTTGAAACCAAACCTTACTTTATGAGCCAAGGCTTAGAGTCATTTTATCCGTATGTCGAAGTTAACTTTAATATCGAAGACAACAACCATTATCATGTGCCAATCACGCTATCGGCCTATGGTTACAGTACTTATCGTGGTAGCTAAGTAGCAAAAATAGTTACATATAATTTGACGATATTAATAAAAAAGAGAGATCCAATCATTGGGTCTCTCTTTTTTTATCATAGGTAAGAAGTAATAATATATAACTGCCTCTTACTTCAATAGTAGCTTAATCCTAACCCGCTTTAGCCTTGTTAGCGGCCTCCGCCTGACGACGCGCTTCTTTTTCCGCTTTACGTTTTTCCATCACTTCAATGACGTCGCTGCCAATATGAGCTTCTCCGCGTTGTTTAGCCAATTGCATTTGATACTCACGCTCACGAAAACGTGCTTTTTGCGCTTCGGTAGCTTTATCAATACAATGTGGGCAAGACTCACCTTTACTATAGGCGGCGCTTTGCTTATCCGCTTCGGTGATTGGCATCCGGCAAGCAAAACACTGATCGTATTCGCCCTTTTCTAGATCATGATTTACTGAAACTCTATTATCAAATACAAAGCATTCACCTTCCCACATAGAGTCGCTGGCAGGTACTTCTTCTAAGTATTTTAAAATACCGCCTTCTAAATGATAGACCTCTTCAAAACCTTGCTCGCGCATAAACGCTGTTGATTTCTCGCAGCGAATACCGCCAGTGCAGAACATCGCTACTTTCTTATGCTTATTAGGGTCTAGCTCTTTTGCCACATACTCTGGAAACTCGCGAAAGGTCTCAGTGTTTGGGTTGACCGCGTTTTGAAAGGTACCGATTTGAACTTCATAATCGTTACGGGTGTCGATTAAAATGACTTCTGGGTCTGAGATCAGCGCATTCCACTCACTTGGCTTCACGTAGCGACCAACCGATTGTAATGGGTCGATATTTTCTACGCCCATAGTAACGATTTCTTTTTTTAGCTTTACTTTGGTGCGATAAAAAGGCTGCTCATCGGTATAAGACTCTTTGAAGGTAAAGCTGCCAATCGCTTCGATACTACGCAAATAACCAAGGACGTTATCAATGCCTTCACGGTTGCCGGAGATCGTGCCGTTAATACCTTCGCCGGCAATTAGCAGGGTGCCTTTAACGTCATTTTCGAGCATGGTATTTAAGATCGGTTCACGGTACTGCTCAAAATCGTTAAAACGGGTAAATTTATACAGCGCCGCCACGACGATATTGTTGATCTCGCTATCGTAAGCCTTGGCTTTTTTTGCATCGTGATTTATATTACTTATGTTTTTTGGGGTAGTACTCATAATATCTCCTGCGGGCTAGGTCGCAAACCTAGTGCAATAAGTTTAAAAGTTTATAGATAACACTAGCTTAATTGTGGAATTAGCTAGCGGACGTAGTGTAGCAAATTTTGGTAGGTTTTTGAATAAATTGCTGTTATCAAGAGAGCTATCATGTAAAGTTTAAAGTTATCTGTGAAAGTATTAATGACCATAACTACATCAATGGAGATGACACATGAGTGACCAAGCAACTAACCCATCTAGCAGTCCTTCTATCGGCTCGCCTATCAGCCGCTATCCGGTACCGTCTTTAGACAACTTACCTGAGGATATTTTAGAACGTATATTGGCAGTACAAGAAAAAGCTAAATTTATTCCTAATGTATTTTTAGCTTTGGCACACCGGCCAGCGGAGTTTAGAGCTTTTTTTGCTTACCACGATGCTATTATGGAGCGCGAGGGTAGCACGCTAAGCCCTGCTGAAAAAGAGATGATTATTGTGGCCACTAGCGCCGCTAATGGCTGCCAATATTGCGTGGTGGCTCACGGCGCGCTACTGCGCGTGTTCTCAAAAGAGCCGCTGCTCGCTGACCAAATCGCAGTCAACTACTTGCATGCGCTTATTAGTCCCAAGCAAAAACAAATGCTAGCCTTTGCTCTAAAAATTTGCCGTACACCGGAGCTTATTCAGGATGCTGATTATATAGCGCTCAAAGAACACGGCTATGACGACGAGGATATTTTAGATATTGCGGGTATTACCTCGTTTTTTGGCTTATCTAATAGAATGGCGATTGTGATGAATATGCAGTCCAATAAAGAGTTTTATACTATGGGACGTGTGCCAAGAGAATAGAGTTTTTAAATAACTTATAAGTTAAACAAAAAAATCCAGCTTATAAGCTGGATTTTTTATTGACTAGAAACTCAAAGCTTATTTACTTTGGAACCAACGATCGGCTTGACTGCGCGCATTAGCGATATCTGAGCTGGATAAGTTCAATGCCAACTGGCCGATTTTGCCACGTGCTTTACTACGTACTTTTTCATCGAGCATGCCATCACGGGCCGCAAGATCATACCACTTATAAGCATCAACTAGGTTCTTTTGCTTCTCATCAAGTAGCGCCAAGGTATAGCTGGCACGGTTGTCACCGCGCATCGCGGCTTTTTCAAGCCAAACGCGAGCTTGCTGCAAGTTGGGCTGCACGCCTTCACCGCGCAGATACATAATCGCTAAATTAAGCTGGGCAGGAGCAACGCCTTGTTCAGCCGCGCGGGTATACCACTGAATGGCTTGCTTAGTATTTTGTGCAACCCCTTCACCTTTTTGTAAGCGTTTGGCAAGATAAAACTGCGCATGATCATTACCTTGCGCAGCGCGAGCAGACAAATCACTAACACTCATCAGCTCAAAACGTGACGTATCAAGGGGTACGTTCGATATCAGTTCGGCATTGGCTAGACCAGCACAAGAGAATAATGCAGTAAACAAGGCGGCTTTCAATAGTTTCATAGCAGCTCCAAAATTAGGCAGTTGATAAGCAGTGGATAAAATTTGCTACCGAAATTTAAATAATGAGATAGCAACAATATATCCATTACAGTATTGGCTTACCTAAATATTAGCAGGGACGCAGATGCAAATACGAATGCAAAATAAATACTAAATGGATAGATAAGCAAAAATATTAGAAGTGTCATCGACACTATTTGGCTAGCTTACCATTCGAAGTTACGAAACTCAAATACTAATTACCTCATTTAACACGTTTTGAGCGGTCTTAGTTTGTAACAAAACCAGATAATTACTGTGTAGCAAGTGTAAGTATACTGAGAATATACATTAAGTAAGACTCGCCTTAAAAAATAGAGGTCAGTTAACAATAGGTAATGGGTATAAGGCAGGTTTTATAGTTTTAACGTCTTTGATGTTTGGTCACCCGATAAATAGCAACATCAGCTAAAAGGTTAGGGGCATGTCTTATAAGACTAGTCATCAAAGCAGAATGGCCTTTATCTGAATCGCTCACTGCAAAACGATTGATGATATGAATATCATGTTGAGCACAAAGCTGCTCAAAATCTTTAAAGGTACACAGATGAATGTTCGGCGTGTTATACCACTCGTATGGTAATGCTTCAGATACGGGCATCAGACCCTTTAAGCCAAGATGAATTCGGTTTTGCCAATGCGCAAAGTTGGGAAAGGTAATGACCGCTTCACGAGCCACGCGTAGCATATCGAGTAATAATAGATCCGGTTCTTTAACCGCTTGTAGGGCGCGCGCCATGACTACAGTATCGAAGCTGTCATCGGCAAAACGGCCTAGGCCATCATTGAGGTCTTGCTCCACAATAGATAATCCTTTAGCGATGGCGTCATTGATTTTGTCCTCATCAATCTCTATACCATAGCCAGTTACGCTAAGGTTTTGTTGCAAGTGTGCTAATAATTCGCCATTACCGCAGCCCAAATCTAGTACGTGCGAGTGCGGGGCAATCCAGCGCTCAGCCAGTTGATGATCCATTCTCACAAACGCTCTCCTTTTGTTTATTGATTGACTGATTGAGGGGTAGCAATGAACGGCGCGGTTAAAAACCCTCTGATCGCACCCATGTAACGCGGAATATCAAATAAGAACGAATCATGACCGTGCGGGGCATCGACATTGATATAGCTGACCGGCTTACCAGTAGCCATTAGGGCATCGACAATCTCTTGTGAGCGCTCGGGGGCAAAACGCCAATCGCTGGTAAAGGACACAATCAAATACTGACACTGAGTATGAGCAAAAGCGGTTTTAAGCGCAGTGAGTTCTTGATGGGTGTTACTGGCGTCATCGCTAGCGGCTGCATAATCTTCAAGCTCATCTTTTATAGTAGCGGTTGTGGTTTTTACTGATTCTGCAATAGAAGACTCCAGCGGTTCTACAGAGTCTATAGCATAGTAGCGGGTAGGATCAAAATAGTCCAAAGCCTTGGTCATCAGCAGATAAGTATTAGCATCGAAGTTTTCGCTAAAGCGCTCGCCTTGATAGCGTAGGTAGCTCTCTACCTGAAACTCAACGTCGTAGCCGTACATAAATTTGCCTGACTTAAGATCGCGGCCAAATTTGGCTTTCATCGCATCATCAGTTAAATAAGTGATATGCCCAACCATGCGCGCTAATATTAGCCCGCGGCGCGGGTAGGTGCCAGCTTGTAAGTAGCGCCCGTTCTTAAAGTCAGGATCAGACAAGATGGACTGGCGGGCGACTTCGTTAAAGGCAATATTTTGCGCAGATAGCTTAGGGGTGCTGGCGATAACCACGCAGCGTTTGAGGCGATCAGGATAATCAACTGACCACTGCATAGCTTGCATGCCGCCCATAGAACCGCCAACAATCGCATGCCAAGCTTTTATACCTAAACGATCTGAGAGCATGGCTTGGGTTTTGACCCAATCTTTAATGGTGACTAGCGGAAAGTCAGGGCCATAAACTTGCGGTTCATTATCATCAGTTATACTATTGGGATTAATAGTTGTGGGGCCCGTTGAGCCAAAGCAGCTACCGATATTGTTGACACAAACGACAAAAAATCGATTGGTATCAATGGCTTTATTCGGGCCAATCATATTATCCCACCAGCCCGCTTTAGTATCGTCAGCGCTGTGATAGCCTGCGGCATGATGACTACCAGATAAGGCATGACAAATTAGAATCGCGTTTGATTTATCAGCATTGAGCGTACCATAAGTTTCTACCATCAAGTCAAAGGAGGGTAGAGTGCGATTACACTCAAGCGTCAATGGCTCAGCAAAGTGAAAATTCTCTGGCGTAACAATGCTCACTGAGCCAACTGAACCATTAGAATTAAATCGCTTATTGCCAGACTGATTATCAGCATAGCCATTAGGGGTATCGGGACGTGTGCTCAAAGCTACCTCACAGGACAACAATTATCGATAAAATACAAGATATATCGCTATACAATACGTTATGTTCGCCTATTGTATGGCGATGAGAGCACGAGCACAACCTTCATGCAAAGTGTTTATGTTCAACAGGCGTAAATAACTTAATTAGCGAACTATAGGCTGCGTATTAAATTGTATAGCGGCTATATTTGTCCTGCGATTCATAGCGATAAGATGCTAAACTAACGGCAGTTTTGTGCTTAGTTTTGCTGCTACAACCTTTTAATAACTTTCAATAGAATGTACTGCTATGAAACCTGAATTGCCCCCGCGTATTGCTGTGTTGCTGATTAATCTTGGTACCCCTGATGAGCCTACTGCGCCTGCGGTACGTCGTTATCTACGCCAGTTTTTATCAGATACTCGAGTAATCGAGATTCCAAAACTCTTATGGGCTATTATCCTTAATTTATTTGTGTTGCCTAACCGTCCTAAGCGCGTGGCGGAAGCTTATGCCAGTATTTGGGATGGCGACTCGCCCATGCGCAATATATTAAATGAGCAAGTGGCAATGCTTGAGCCGCGCTTGGCTGAGCGTGCCGAGCCATTTCGGATCTCGGTGCATGCAGCGATGAGCTATGGCAATCCAGGTCTGCCCGATGTGATGGATAAACTACGTGCCGAGGGGGTCGATCATTTTGTTATGCTGCCTTTGTTTCCGCAGTATTCAGCCACCTCAAGCGGCGCGGTGTATGATGCAATAACTAAGTGGACACTTAAGCAGCGTAATTTGCCCAATATTACCATAGCTAAAGATTATTTTGCCCATCCTTTATATATCAAAGCCTTGGCCGACAGTATCCGTCGTTTTCAAGCTAAGCATGGTAAGCCTGAAAAGCTTATGTTTAGCTTTCACGGCATTCCGCAGCCTTATGCTGATAAAGGCGATCCGTATCCCAAACGCTGCAAATGTACCGCCGCGCAAGTGGCGCATGAATTAGGACTTAAGGAAGACGAGTGGATTATTAGTTTTCAGTCGCGCTTTGGTAAGCAAGAATGGGTCAAGCCTTATACCGATGTGGTGCTAGATGACTGGGCAAAATCGGGTGTGCGTTCAGTACAGATTCTCAGCCCTGCGTTTTCAGCCGATTGTTTAGAAACGCTAGAGGAGCTAGCTATTGAAAACCGTGATAATTTTTTGAATGCTGGCGGGCAAGAATATCATTATATTCCAGCGCTCAATGCAGATGACGCGCATATTGATTTGATAGAAGCGCTAGCTGCGCCATTAGTGCAGGGCTGGACGGGTACGCTAGATGGCTGGGTCTAATCTTCTTAAATCCAAAACCGCTTTTTAACGACAAAAAGCACGCTCACTAATATTGGGCGTGCTTTTTAATTGAGACTAACTTGTCAAGTCGTATGACAAGAACTTAAAAATCATCGTCGTTAGTGCGTTCAGCAGCTTCGCTATCAGCGATATCCGCAATATCGGGATAATCGTCATCGTCAAGATTGCCTTCTACTAACAAATCAGGCACTTGTTGCTCATCAACATTTTGACGATGCATAGGGGTCAGACCTTGGGTCGCGTCAGTGCCGACCTCTGAGTTATCAAACCCTGCAGTATTATCAATCACATCGTCATTATCAAAAGTGCGCAGCATAGGGTTTTCTAGATCGACGAGTTGGTCGTCTTTGTCCATATCAGTACTTTTATTGCTATCGATGCTATCCATCTCTTCTGGTAGTGGGTTTTTTGGGTTTTCCATAAGTCATTCCTTAATTTTTATGATAGGTTAATGGTTGTAAGTAGTGTGCGACCTTTTAGTTGCTACTGCTAGTAGCAAGGTGTCACAGGATGTTCAAAAAATGTAAGAAGGTCGTTATGATAAGTAGTCAGCTACCAGTCGCGGTATCATTTATAAGTGTTGTAGTCGCTCTGAGCGCTTGTGATCGTCTGCCTATTGGCAGTACCTCTACTGCTAACCATGCTAATACTAAACTTAATTTAAAGCTGCCTCAAATTGTTGATGCCAATCTGCCAGCGCCCACGACAATTATAGAGTGTGGGGATTTAATATCGAAGCAAACTTTGACTATAAAAGGTCATAGTGCGCTGAGCCAAGGTTGCGATTTAATGGGTAAATCAATACGTTTTATACTCGATAGCTCGCACAGCTCACTTAACTGTCAGGGTGCGACATTTAGCACTAGGGCGGACGATGAATCAAACGCTAGCGCCATTACTATTCAGCCTAAAACTGATACCGCTATTGAAGATATCGCATTAGCCAATTGTCACGTTGATGGCTACGGACACGCGCTGCACATTCGCCAATACAGTAATCCTAATCAGCGTTACGCGCGTGGTCTCACTGACCCGGCTGCCAATCGCGCGCTGGCTCCACAAGATATTCGCGTCATCAATGTCAGTAGTCTCAATAGCAAGAATAGCGGCATATTCGTCGGTGACCATGTAAGCCAAGTCACTTTTGAGCAAATGCATGTGCAAAACGCGGGCACGGTGGGGCTTTATTTGGAATTTGGTAGCCGTAATAATGTTATCAAAGATTCGGTCTTTGTTGGTAATGGTTTTCGCAGCTTCAAACCCAATCGTGAAGCCATCGCTGTCGATTCATCAAGCAACAATCGTATAGAGAACAACACTTTTATTCATAATGGCGCCGGCAGCATCCTGTTATACCGCAACTGCTTTGAGCACGCCAATGATCCAGCGCGCAGCAATCATTTTAAACGTACCGAGTCTAGTCGTGACAATATTATTAGCGACAATCTATTCCAAGACGAACCAGTTGGTGT
Source organism: uncultured Psychrobacter sp. (assembly GCA_947501045.1). Lineage (GTDB taxonomy): Bacteria > Pseudomonadota > Gammaproteobacteria > Pseudomonadales > Moraxellaceae > Psychrobacter. Next base: position 90,273 of record CANMUI010000009.1, on the reverse strand, counting down.
TTGGGTCGCCTCAAGACAATCACGTGATCTTAAAGGCTTTGAGTGCGGTGCTTATGAGATTAAAGAGACCTTATTTGCCCGTTATCATCTGGACAGTGCCAAAGATAATACGATCACGAACAACCGTTTTGAGCAAGTAGAGCAGGGTATTATCGTTGAAGACGATGGAACGCTTATCGAAGGCAATACCTTTGATGCAACAGTAGCTCAACCTATTACTATCGGCTCTGATATTCGAGAAGCAAGCACTGCTGGCGCGGTAAAAGATACGGTGATTAAAGACAATGTTTTTATCGATAAAATGCTTGCGCAAGCTATCAAAATAACGGACGCCAGCAAAAAGGCCACCGAGATTCGGTAGCCCTAACGTTGATTATAGATTTAACAGATATAAAGACTATGAACCAATCTTACTATTTACAAAGCGAATTACAGGATCAGGGGTAACTTGTGAGAGTTTATGAAAAACCTTGGCTGGCATGCCAATAGGGTAGTGGGTACGTGACAGCTTACGATTAGGACGGCTGCACAATTTATATAAGCTCTTGGCAATATCGTCAACGGTTAGATGGATACCCAAACGCTCGATACTGGTGACGGCGATATCTTTGGTCATATCCGACTTGACCCATAGCGGCATGACGTCAATGACTTTGATACCTAGAGCAGCATATTCAATATTCAAACCTTCGGTAAGACCACGAACGAAGAATTTGCTGGCGGCGTAGTTAGCAACCTCAGGCTGACCGTAGATGGCAGAGGCAGAAGACACGTTGATGATTTTACCGTTTTTGCTATCCGCCAGATAAGGCGCAAGCTTATGACAGCCGATCAGAACGCCTTTACAGTTGACATCAATCAAAGATAATTGCTCATCTAAGTCCGTCTCTGGCAACGCACCGCTGACTAGTAAGCCGGCGTTATTGATTAAAATATCGATGCTACCGAAGTTGTCAATCATTTGCCGGGTAGCCTCATCCCATGAGTCTGGCTGAGTGACATCAAGCTGACCGGTGACAATACGATCTTTTTTATTAGGCTTTTTAAAGGTTTTATCTTTAATGGCGTGCTCAAGCGTATCCATATTGGTGGCAAACAGACCGACGTTATGACCTTTTGTAGCCAAACGTTTGGCAGTGGCAAGACCAATACCACGCGACGCGCCAGTGATTAAAATATTCATAGTTTCACCTAATAGTTGGGTTAATGATTGAATTTTTTTAGTATAGCAAAGCGGTAGAGAGCATAACATGGTGTCTTTGCTACAAACTATTAAGGTGTGAGTTTGATTATTGACGTTTTATAATTTTATATTCTAAAACCTTTTATCTTGGCTGAGTGCTTCAAATAAACTTATCATTATCTTAGGATACGATACAAATGATAACCGGGCTAAATCATATTACGCTGACAGTGCAAGATTTAGACGCATCTTTAGAGTTTTATACCGATATTCTAGACTTTAAAGCAGATGTACGCTGGGACAGCGGAGCATATCTCCATTTAAATGAGCTTTGGCTATGTCTTTCGGTAGAAGCAACTACGCCTGCTGAAGGTTATACGCATTTTGCTTTTTCTATTGAGCAGGCTGATTTTGAAACCTTTCTAGATAAGATAAAAACTAATAAAATTTTCGAATGGAAACAAAATACCAGCGAAGGGGACTCGTTATATTTTCTTGATCCAGACGGGCATAAGTTAGAAGTACATACAGGTGATCTACAATCTCGGCTAGAGAGCTTGAAAACTCAGCCGTATGCTGGTCTTAGATGGTTAAACTAACGAGCTTTCTTTAAAATTAAACGTTATCAACTTTAACGATCAAAGCTAACGTGCCTCCAACTCAAATTCTGTTTTAGTTGCCAAGCGCTTTTCAAAATCTACCAGTCTAAAGCTCAATAAGTAAAACAGAGCAATGGCGTATATCGTATCTTCGCTCAATTCTTCAACCATTATACCAAGATCATGAGGGAAGCCAATCGCGTTCTCGCCCATATACTGTATGAGCGCTAATACCGCTACACTAATATATATCAGGAGCGCTGTACTTTTTAATAGCGCCCACAAATAGCGCCATGAATAAACCAATAACCCAAGAGTTAAGATGTAAACGACTAAGAGTACGCTATCTTCCCACCAGTCATAAGAGTAACTGAGAAATGAGAAGTCGCTGGCGATAAATAGGTCTGGCAAATAGTTAAGCTCTCTACGCAGTACGATTAAAAATACAAAAACTGAGGCTAGCCAAAAGTAGTGGCCTCGCTTGATATGGCTTTGAATCGCATACTGTAAACTGCGCAGTAAGCAGAGCACCAAGATAATATTACCCAAAATCTCAATAATGCCATTCTCGTTGAAAATATTACTCTCCTAAATTATAGAGCTAAATCTAAAGAAAAAAGCGAGCAAAATAGCTCACTTTTATCGCTAAGACGGGTGTTATAAAAAGATAAATTCTAGTACATCATTATAACGGCAACATATGCATTTTTCTATTGTAAAGTTTTTCTAATCAATTAAATACTACTATTGATTTTTTTAATTTACCTTGTGTATAGAAACGCTATCTTTTGAGCAACTATGCTATAGCCATACCACTTTTTTTCGCTCTAAGGAGCTAAAACAAAGCCTCCATTCGCAGCAAAGCAGAAGGGTAATGGTTTTTATCGTCTGTTTTGTCGTTGAGATAGTTAAGTTCCGTTTGGACATAAAACCACTCACGCCAAATAGGCTGACGGTAGCTGACGGCAGGGCCGTAACTGTTTAGTGTCGACTTATCGTGATCAAAATAACCGCTGGTCGCGATACCGTAGGCCAGCTGTTTTTCATTACCCAAGTAGTGCACTTGGCGTAGATCATTTACCCAATCTGTGCTCTCTTCATGGTTACGGTTGCGATAGCGAATGGTAGTGCGATTGTTGATGAATCTATCAGCACTAGTACCATATTTTAAATTCAGCGCCCCTTTAATGTAGTGTTTGCTATCAAGGCCATAGCGATAAAAGTTATCATTGCTGATCTTTAGTTTCTTGCCTTCATACCAGTCTTTATCCAAGCTTACCTTGACATATATATCATCCACCGAGCGCACGCCAAGATCTACATCCGTTTTTACACCCAGTTTATCTTCAATCTGATCATCAAAACGTGACCAACGTAGCGCAATGGACGCATTTTCATCTCGGGTTCTTCTAGTATCGATGAGTTTATCTGGATCGCTTATATCCTCATCTACATTGCTACCTGACTTTAGAAAAGTATCCTCATCCAAGTTGCCATCACCGATGATCAAACTTAGACGTTCCTCTAGCACCGGCAGGCGCAAACGACCACGAATCCTAGGCTTAACCGTTACTTCATTACCTTCTATAGGATCGTCTGCCCAGCGTGTATCCAGTACCAGCCTTAAGCTAGTGGTAGCGGGTTTTTGGGGATCAGTCTCGCCAAACCAATCGTTCATCTCATTTGCCCATATATCCAATTTATCTTTGACTTTTTTACGCTTCTCATCTGTCCAGCCCCATTCAAAATTAGGTTGAGAATATAGAGGGGTTGATTTGTCTAGTGCGGCATTGTCTAAGTGCAAATCTTCTAAAGCTTCTTCTTTGGCCTCTATATAAGTTGCCGCATCGGGTAAAGTCTCTGCCACGGCATAAGATAACAAGCTAAAGCTGACAAAGGTATAAAAGGTTAGAGTAGTGATATGAGATGATTTGATCATAGAGAGGTTTGGTTGCTTTTCCAAGACTGGATATTTGAGGTCGGTGTGGGTAAATAAGGGGTAATTATGTCATATATTGACAGCGATTTGAGGGTAGGTTGGTGTGGAGAGATGAGACACAACGAGTTTTTAGATGATTACTTGCTAAGATATCTTAAGTCGATCACCCGATGACAAAGCCGATTAATAAGAGCGGCGTCATGACTCACGATAAGGATGCCGACGTCACTATGCTCAAACTTTTCAAGAACCGCTTGCCAAATTTGTGCCTGCGTAATCGCATCGAGCATGGTTGTCATCTCATCAGCAATAAGAAACTTGGTCTTTGGTCCCAGCGCTCTTGCCACACAGAATCGCTGCAGCTCGCCTCCTGATAACTCCCTCGGAAAGCGCGTGAACCACTCTTCTTCAATGCCTAAGGAATCTAATAGCGATTGATCAGGCTTCCAGCCCTCATGAAGCACTTTCCACATTTTCCAGCGAGGGTTAACCGCTTTTTCAGGGTGTTGAAAAACCAATTGCACAGGATGATAAGCCGTTTTAGAGATAGCTGACCCATCAAGCGTGACGCTTCCTTCTAAAGGCGCTTCATAACCCGATAAAATGCGACAAAGGGTGGTTTTACCTGAGCCACTAGGCCCTATGAGCCCAACGATTTCGCCCGATTCTATCGTTATATTCACTCCTCGAAACAACCAAGGTCCCTCCCCGTAGCGAAAGCCAATATTTTTGGCTTCAAGTTGCATGCAGACACCTTACTTTTCCTTCACGAAGATCTCGCATGTCTGGCTGTACTTCGCTACAGTCAGGTATCATAAGTGCACAGCGCGGCGCAAATAGGCAACCGGGCGGAAGGCCAGCTGGCTTAGGCTGCGAACCTGCAATGGGAATAAAATCGTTTTGTGGCAAGGCACGCCATAATGCTCTGCTATAAGGATGACGCAGTCTGCTACCGTCTCCCGTAAAATCTTCTACAGAGGCGACTTCAAGCGTCGTCCCTGCATAAAAAACAGCAATCCGATCGGCGATTTGTAAGGCCGCTTCAATGTCGTGGGTAATGAGTATAATGGTACGCCCAGCATCGGCCAGATCTCGAAAGCTCTGCAGCGCCTCTTTTATGATCACAGGATCAAGTCCAGGTGTCGGTTCATCGGCAATAATAAGCTTGGCATCTCTAACAATGGCAGTCGATAAAAGGGTTCTGCGTGCCATTCCTCCAGAAAGCTCGAAAGGATACATATCTTCAACCTCTGGACCTAATTGCAAACGCTCAAATGCGTCTCTTTGTGCCTTAATGGTCGCTTCATCGTTTGTAGGCGACCTAACTTGCTTAGCTACGCGCATAAGAGGATTTAGAAAATTAACGGATTGCGGAATCAAAGCAATCTCACTGGCGCGTAATGATTCTTGCCGCTTAGCCGTCAATGCTTCCCCTTTATATTTGATAGTGCCACTCACGTTTGCATTCGCTGGCAAAATACCTAAAATTGAATGCGCGAGTAAACTCTTTCCTGAACCACTCGCTCCCACGATGGCTAGTATTTCACCTTTTTTTACACTCACGTCTAAACCTGAGACGACACTCAACTCTCTTTGTTTTAACCCACCTGTATATTGGTTAAACGATATCGATAAATCTTTTACTTCTAAAATCGACATCTATTTCTCCCTTAATTACTGATTTGCTTGTGTAGGATCGAGCAATTTTCTTAAGTTTTCACCAATGGTCTCAAACGTGCGCACCACGATAAGCAAAGCTACCCCGGGGAAAAAGGCCAACCACCAAAGATTTGATGATAAGTATCTCATCGATTCTGACAAAATAATACCGATCGCCGGTTCATGAGGCGATAATCCTAGCCCTAAAAATGTCACCGCCGCTTCATGCAAGATAACGTGCGGGAACATGAGCATAAATCCCACTAACAGCTGCGGGATAAGATGCGGGAGGATATGATTGGTCGCAATCCACCACCGCGATTTGCCCATTTGCTGCGAGACTTGCACGTAGTCCGCAGAGCGTATTTGCATGACCTCAGCTCGAATCACTCGTGCCAGACTTGGCCAGTGGGTCACCATCAAGCCTATCACAATGCCTTTAAAACCGCCGCCTAGCATAAATGAGATGAGGATGAGCGTCACCAGATGCGGCACACTCAAAAACAGATCAATAACCCACGTAATCACCCGATCACTCATCTTTCCCATGGTCGCCGCCGCCATACCTAGTACCAAGGCGATAAAAGCGCTGCCAACCGCGCCCAGCAACCCTACGCCAATACTTAGCCTTAAGCCCTTAATAGTGCGCGCAAACATATCGCGGCCCAGCCAATCGGTGCCAAACAGATGCTCAAGCGTTGGGGAGAGGTTACGATCAGTTAAATTTGTCGCAATTCTGCCTTCATCTATAACAATGCCACCAATTATGACACTGGTAAGAAATAAACTGGCGAGTATAATAATCAGCAGCGTGCGCTGTCTGAGATTGAGTCCAAACCGCTTATTATTCTTATTGACCATGCTACTTGAGCTGCTTTGTGTATTGGGGCTACTTGGCATCATATCATTTTACTTTCCCTCGTCCTCGGATCGACGAAGTAGTAAATCAGATCGGCAATTAAATTACCTACAAAGACAAAAATGGTGCTAAATAAAACGATGCCTAATAAAAGCGGCACGTCTCCCCGCAGGCCCGCGTCTATCGTTGCTTTGCCAAGTCCTGGATAAGAAAAGACTTGCTCGGCAAGAATAGCGCCGCCAAATAACTCACTAAATGCTGCGAACTGTAGAGTGACTGCTGGCAGAGCAATATTGCGCAGACCATGTCGCCAAAATAAAGAAAAACCTTTTTCACCGCGAGCCCTAGCAAATAAGACGTAGTCACTTGATAGCACCTCAATGAGCTTTTGACGGGTATGTAGTGCCACGTTCGCAACCCCTAGAATACTGAGTGTTAATGCCGGCAGTACAAGGTGCTTGACTCGATCTAAAAACACCACATCCTCCGCTAAAACCCCTGCTGGCACCCCTAAACCGATTGGGAACCAGCCAAGCCATACCGCAAAGATAATAAGCACCAACAGTCCCATCCAAAAAGTAGGGGTGGAGGCTAGGGTATAGCAGTACCATTGAATAGTGCGATCAATCCATGTGCCATTTTTCATAGCGGCAACGACACCAAACACAAATCCCATCACCCCAGATAACGTCCATGCTACTATCATAAGCGCTAAGGAGCTTATAAATCGTTCACCGATAACCTCACTAACCGGACGCCGATAAATCATTGAGGTACCCAAATCGCCTTGCAGTACCGCCGCCGCCCAGTTCGTATACTGAACTAAAACAGGTTTATTAAGTCCCCAATATTCCGCTATTTGCTGACGCTGCTCAGGTCCTACATTTAGCATATCCGCGCCAATATAAGCTTGCACGGGATCTATGGGAGAGTTTTTCATTAAAATAAATGAGATAAAGCTAATGGCAACCAGCAATGACGCCATTCTTAGGCCTTTGTACAAAAAAAAGCGTGCCGTTTCTCCCATATTTTTTTGCACATTACTTACTCCATGTCCAATCTACGATATTGTCGGTCGCAGGCCAACCATGTCCATGCACATGAATTCTTTGGGTGCCAATATCGAGATTGTCTTTCATCAGATATAAGTGATCAATATTAACCAGCCAAACCCAAGCCGCATCACCTTTACCGCTTAAACCAGTCGTTCCGTCCCACTGCGCTTTTTTCCAGTACTCAAGCGCTTCTTCTTCACTCTTGGCTTGCAGCGCTTGTTCAAAATATTTATCTACGGTTTTATTGCTGTAATAGCCAGTATTGTTATAATCAATGCCCGCGTTTTCACTGCCATAAATACTTACCATCTCATGAGGATTGTGGCTACCCCAGCCCATTAATACGGCGTCAGAATGCATTTTTTTGCCGATACTATCCCAGCTGCCGCCCTCAATATTAATCTGAATGCCTAGAGGCTTTACCATATCAGCGACGGCAATGGCAAGGGATTGTCTAATCATATCGTTTGCCGGGTAATGCAGGGTAAATTCAGCTTTTAGTCCGTTCTTTTCAAGCACGCTGTCGCCATTGGTATCTTCCCAGCCGGCATCGGCGAGTATTTTACGAGCGCCATCCATGTTTGCATCATCAACCACGGTTTCTGGATTCCACCATGGCAAACCATCGACCGAGGTATAAGCCGGCGAACCATAGCCTTCTAACACCCCTTCGATTAACGCTTCACGGTCTACTGCAATATCGATAGCGTGACGAATCGCTAGATCAGCGGTGACGTCGTTGCCAATGGGCAAACCTTCTTCTGTCATTTTGCCTGACTTAACGTAAGGAAAGGCAATGCCGCGGTTATCAACCGTTTCGACTGATTCAAGCTTCATGCCAGGTACTTTTTGGTGACTAAAAGCGGCGGGCAGATAAGTAATATCAACCGTCCCTGCTTGCGCTGCTGCAAAGGCGGCGTCTTCATTTAAGAACACAAACGTTAACTTTTTAAAATAAGGGTGCTTGTCATAGTACTCAGGATTGGCCTCTACAATAAGCTGTTGCCCTTTATCCCACTGCACTAAGTGAAAAGGCCCTGAACCTAAAGGGTTCTCAGCATAATTGTCGTCATAAGCATGCTCAGGCACGATTCCCATCGCCACCAAACTATTCACAAACGTTGATTGCGGGTCTTTTAAGGTAAACTGAACTGTGGTTTCGTCAAGCGCTGCAACTTTTTCTAGGATGTTTAAATCAACCACTGACGCACTTTGCATCGCTTGCTCAAAGGTAAACTTAACGTCTTCAGCCGTTAAGGATTCACCGTCGGCAAACTTGACGTCATCACGTAAATTTATCGTCCAAACTCTACCGTCCGCGCTTACTTCATAATCTGTCGCCAGATCACCCGCAATATTAAGGTCATCATCTCTTTTGAGTAAGGTGCTTTGAAATAAGGGTGACCCATAGCGTCCCCAACCTGTGATAGGGTCAAACCCTGCTTCTGGCTCTGAAGCAAACGCTAAGATAAGCTCATCTTTTGTCTCGTCAGCCGCTATATTATTACCGGCGCCTGTATTATTTGTCGGTGATGAACATCCTATTACTAACACGAGTAACAACGTTAATAATCCAAACATGCCAATAGACTTTCTATTCATGGGAGTACGCTCTTTTTAATAAAACGGTATTTGGAAAAACGTTTATTATTCGACACACAACTTATGCGACCAACTTATTTGAAAAGCAACTAAAACTTATTCAGCAGGGGCGATTGAAAAATCGCCATGACTCACACCCTTTAGCGTGGTCAACTTATGGCTAAGCTTTTGCACTGCTTCAACTTTCCCTTTAACCACGATAAGCTCAAGACAGTTTTCTTGACTGACATGAAAATGAGTGGTCGCTAGGATCAAATCATGGTGTTCGTGTTGAATTCTAGTCATCTCTGCCACCAATTTTCGCTGATCGTGATTGTAAAACAACAAAATACTACCAGCGATTACTTGTTCGCCGTCTTCATAAATATGTTGCATGATTGACTTGCGTACTAAATCACGGAACGCTTCAGAGCGATTGCTATAACCCTTTAGAGCAACCAACTTATCAAACTTCTTGAGCAAGCCTTCCTCCATAGAGACACCGAATCTTGTTAAGTTTGAATCTTGCATAGACACGTTTCCTATCTGGCTATTACTTAGATAGTAACACGTTAGTTAAAAAACGTGTCACGAGGTAAGCTAAAAAAAGCGTCATACAAAATATGACGCTATGACGCTGTAAATTTTCTTTAAAAGGTAGGTATTTTGATTATACAGTCTTCTTAGCTCTTTTTAAAATGAGCTGTACTAAAGAAACAATACACCTAAACTTGGCAAGCTCTCCAAGGTAAGGACTTTTTGATGGTATCTACATCTACATCAAATCCAATAACCTAGTCTAAATCAGAATTTAATGCGCCTCATCCCAATTCTCACCACTATCGGTTTCAACCAAAAGCGGTATGGCAAAATCAACCTCCCAGCCCATATCTTTAGCAGTATTAGTCAGTACATTTTGCATTGCATCAGTGATGAGCTTAGCCGTCTCATCAACCTTGTCGCTATCGACTTCAAACACCAATTCATCATGCACTTGCAAGAGCATTTTAGCTTGCTCTTTAGGCAATACTTTATCGACAGCAATCATGGCAAGCTTAATCAAATCCGCCGCTGAGCCTTGTAGCGGTGCATTGATAGCCGCGCGTTCAGCTCCTTGTTTGACCATGCGGTTACTATGGTTGATATCGGGGGTGTAGAGTTTACGACCGAGTATCGTTTCGATATAACCGCGCTCTACGGCGCTGGCACGGGTGTTGAGCATATATTGTTTAACGCCCGGATAGCGCTCAAAGTACATGTCGATATAGTCTTGCGCCTCGCCTCGGCTCATTTGCAATTGCTTGGCAAGCCCAAAGGCGCTCATACCGTAGAGCAGCCCGAAGTTAATGGCTTTGGCATTACGCCGTTCGGTAGCAGTGACGTCTTCAACGCTCTTACCCAATACTTCGGCAGCAGTAGCAGCATGAATGTCCAAACCTTCTTTAAAAGCTCGGGTTAAGTTGGCATCTCCTGAAAAATGCGCCATTAAACGCAGCTCAATCTGCGAGTAATCCGCTGCTAAAATAACGCGGCCTTCTGGTGCAATAAAGGCTTGACGAATCAGACGACCCGTTACTGTACGAATAGGGATATTTTGTAAGTTTGGATCAGTGGATGACAGTCTGCCAGTACTGGTCAGCGCTTGATGATAACTGGTATGCACGCGGTCCGTTTCGCTATCTGCTACCGCGTCAAGAGAGTCAGTATAAGTATTCTTTAATTTGGCAAGGCTGCGATACTCTAGGACAATATCGGCTAGGGGATGATCAACTTTTGAGAGTATGGCCTCGCCTGTAGAGTATTGACCAGACTTGGTTTTTTTGCCGCCGGGAACGCCTAGTTTATCAAATAGCATCTCGCCAAGCTGTTTGGGCGAGCCTAGGTTAAACTCCTCACCTGCGATGTCATAAGCCTGTTTTTCAAGCGCGATAATCTCCTCATCAAAGCGTTTGGACAGCTCATTTAAAAACGAGCGCTTGATCAAAATACCGTGCGCCTCCATTTGGCATAGTATCTGCGCGATGGGTATCTCAAGCTCAGTGAGCAGTCTAATATTATTCTCATCATCCGCTAAAGTTTCGCTAAAGACTTCAAACAACTGATAAGTGATGTCCGCATCTTCACATGCATAGTCGCTAGCAATCTCGATAGCGACTTGATCGAAACTCACTTGTTTAGCGCCTTTACCAGCAACGTCCTCATAACTGATGGTTTGAGTGTGCAGGTAATGGCGCGCCAAATCGTCCATGCCGTGACGAGTAATCGCCGCGTTAATCACATAGCTTGCCAGCATGGTATCCATTGCCCAGTTACTTGGAGTCTCATGTATAGCGCCGATCAAATCAATATCGTAACGACTGAGAATATGAGCGTCGTATTTAAGATGCTGACCGATTTTACCAATCTTAGGGTTTTCTAAAAGGGGTTTAAGTTTGGTCAGTACCGTATCACGATCTAGTTGCTTAGCGGTTAGCTCATCACCTTCTAGCACATGAGTCAGCGGAATATAATAAGCTTCGTGCGCTTGCACAGCAAAAGACAGCCCGACGATTTCGGCCTCACGCCAATAAATGCTCGTGGTTTCAGTATCGATGACGAAATGCGGCGCAGCTGACAACTCTGCAATCAAGCTGTCCAAAGCCGCCTCATCAAAGATGGTATGCCACGCTTTATCACGGCTTTTGCTATCTTTAATATTGTCAATTTTGCTCGACTGTAAAGATTTGGCGACTTGCGCTTGCGACTCGGCGTTTGCTTGGCTATCTGCCACACTTGAGCTACCGTTTGCCGGATGATTGGGGTGATCTAAGGATGCCAGCTCGTTTTTAAACTCAAGCTCGCTGTATAGCGCGCGTAGCTCATCAATATGAGCGCAAGGGTCGGTATTGATCTTCAGATCTCTCCAATCTTGGCCGATAGCAAGATCAGTCACGATGGTCGCCAGCTGCGCATTCATAGGAATGTCATCGCTATACTCCACCAAGTTTTTACCCGCGCGGCCTTTGATATTAGCTACGTTTTCAAGCATCGTCGCAATGTTGCCGTATTCATTGAGCAAGTCTTTAGCGGTCTTTTTCCCAATGCCAGGTACGCCTTTGATACCATCAGAGGAGTCGCCCATTAGGGTCAAAAAGTCGACCATCTGATTAGGTTTGACGCCGAATTTTTCCACCACGCCTTGGCTATCAGTGATTTTGCCCGTAAAGCTATCCTCTAATATTACGCAGTCATTAACCAGCTGCGCCATGTCTTTATCTCCAGTTGAGATTACTACATGATGACCTTCAGCGACAGCGCGATGAGCAAGGGTGCCAATAATATCGTCAGCTTCTGCGCCTTCAATGCGTAGTAGGGGAATACCGAGGGCGGCTACTAATCGATGAATATAAGGAATTTGCTCGACCAGCTCGATATCGATGGGCGGACGATCGCCTTTGTAGTCGGAGGATAGATGATGACGAAAGGTGGGCGATTTAGTATCGAAACAAACCGCCATATGAGTTGGGTGATAACGGCGCATCAGTTTTAGTAGCGCGTTTAACGTCCCGCGTATCGCATTAGTCATTAGCCCTTGCGTGTTTTGCATAGTTTTTGGCAATGCATGATAAGTGCGAAACAGATAATACGAGCCATCGACTAGGATAAATGGCGGCTGCTCTTTGTCTACATGAGCAGTATCCATAGTCGCCACGTTAGGCATGGTATCAAAATTTGGCAAAACATCAGGGTCAATAGGTGAGTGTGAGTTGTGATCGTTGTCGGTCATAAAGGTCACTTAGTAGTTGTTAAAAGTTATTAGCAGTTATCAGATAAAAGGATAGATAAAAAGATAACCTATTATAACGCTAAAAGTGACGCGTGCCGAATAGGGAGAGGTTAACGAATAAAAAAAGAACCCAGACCAGCTGAGTTCTTTTAATATACTTATCTATATTGAACAAACCAACACGTTATTTAACTTCTGAAGTCACTTCGATATCGATATTACCTTGGGTAGCTTTTGAATAAGGGCAAACTTCGTGCGCTTTTTCGACCAGTTTTTGGACATCATCAGCAGATAAGTCAGTACTATCAGCGATAACATGGATTTTTACCGCTAGTTTATAATCGTGGTTGTCACCTTGTAGCAAATCTACTGAGGTTTCAGTCGTTGAAGAAAAGCTGGCTTCTTCCATCTTTTTGACCACCCCTAAAGCACTATCAAAACAAGCAGCATAGCCCATTGCCAATAATTGCTCAGGGTTGTTACCTTCTTTATTGCCACCAGGAGGCGCCATATTGATCTCAAGATCACTGTCTTCTAGCTTAGCGGTACCCATACGACCACCAGTTACGGTTGCTTTGGTTGAATACAAGGTTTTCATAAACATATCCTTCGTTGTTAGTTTTACTTAAATTATTTTTTGCTTAAAGTTCTTAAAGAATACACTTATCTTTAATAACTTATTTTTTCGCGTAGCTTAGTTAGCATAGCAAACCTTCTACAGCACTTTACCTATTCGTGGTAAATGTATGCTATGAATTTGTAAGTGCTTACTTGTGAATGTGTAGCATACTCTGAGGTTTAATATTTTTTCGATTTATAGCAGTTAAGTTCCTGCCTATAACAAGCCTTATATATAAATAGTTGCCAAATCCTTATAAGATACTCGTATAAAGTTCAATTTTATGGTGCGAAAGACTAATAGCATTTTTGATAAAAAGGATATTTTGCTATGAAAAACTTGGTAATCACCCCTATAGTGTTGTCAATGGTGGCTATTGGCTTAGTAGGCTGTAATGATGAAGACAATGGTATCTTTGGTTCGATCAGTAGTAATGAATTTACGGTAACGCGCTTTGATAAAGGTATAGATCGTCAGGTAAGCACAGAAGCTGTTGCTCGTATTGATACCGAGTATAGTGATGGCGAGCGCGATATTGATGTAACCAATATTGTCGGAAGCTTTAATTCGCAAAATATTAATGATTTAGAACAATCGATAGTGCTATCAGATAATTTTGAGGGCACACTCGAAGATCGCTATATTAAGGTCAATGGCCGTACCGTCAGGCAACCTGTTTACGAGGTAAACAGTAGTAATAATTTCAATTATGAAACGACTTATAGAACACTGGACTTATCGGGAGTGAACGCTGGTAGTTATAGTCTGGGTAACAATCTTGGCGGCAGCCGAGGAATTTTGACTGATTTAAACAATTATCCGAATATTCCATTAAGTGTCGAGTTTCCAGTAGGTTCTGTGTGCTATATCCCTGTAACGACTAGCGCGCGCTCATTTTTTGTCTTTAATGATAAAGACAGAACTCGTTATGATGATCTTGAAGATTGGGTTGAGGCATCCGAAAATCGTTTTAGCGACAATAGAAATTTTAGTACTACTCGTCTAAATACAGGTATAAGTAACCAATTACAAACGGCGCAAGTTAAATTCTTCGCCTTTGATAATGAACCTGAATACATATTTAGAGGCGTCGATTATGACGACCGTATTTACGAGGCCAATTATATCGACACTAATGCTTCGCGGCCTAATGAGAACAGCAGTCGCGGTGTGGTAGATTGTACTTTAGTCAATGAGGTAGCGGCTGACTTTTTAGAAGAGCAAATCAGACGCTACTACCGCGATAGCAACTCCATACTATAACTGCTAACAAGCTTTAGCTATCGATTATAAGCTCAATTGTGGGCCGCTTGCCAAGCACCCATTGATCCTAAATAAATATCAAGATTTTTAAAGCCACGGCTCGCAAGCCACCCCGCAGCGACCGTAGCTCGTGCGCCGCTACCACACATCAGCGTATAATGGCGGTTTTTATCAAGCTTGCGCCACTGCTCATTGAGCTTGCCAACGTAGATGTGCTGAGACCCTTTGATAGAAACTTCAGCGCGTTCGTCAGCATCGCGAACGTCGAGTAGTATCCAGTCTTTAGCATCACTGTTAAGTCGTTCTTCTACCTCGCCAGTATCTACCATAGGCGTTTGCTGCATCTGCATGCCTTGCGCCGCAGCAGGAAGCAAGCCGACATAGCCACCTATGACATTATCAAGCGCGATCCGTACCAGATGCTCCATAGCGGTAGCCAGCTGTTCTTCATTGGATGCAATTAATGCAATGCTTTCTCCTTCAGAGATGAACCAGCCAGCAAAAGCAGATATCATATCTACTGGCAAGCTCATAGCATTGGGCAGATGACCAGCAGCGTAAGCCGTTGGTTCACGAATATCGATTAAATGATCGGCATTACTGTTTTTGAGCTGCTCAAGGGATAGGTTACGCGGACGCATGACGCGCGGTGCCGCTTCACCGCCTTCCATATTGAGGCGCTCCATCAAGCGAAAATAAGGCGGCTGGTAATGGTTCTCGTTTACTTTGAAATCGATAAAGGCGTCACGATCTGCAATTTGCAGACGTGGATTGTTTACTCTCTCATGACCGACAGTAGAGAACTCACGCTCTGCCATTCCTGAGCCGCAGACTGATCCTGCACCGTGGGCAGGATAAATTATCGCCTGATCTCCTAAAGCTAATATTTTTTGTAGCGAATCATAAAGTAGTCCCGCGACTTCCTCAAGCCGATCAGGATAAAAGTCGGTGCGACCTACATCACCGACAAATAAAGCATCGCCAGTGAATACGCCAACTGCCTTATCTGGATAAGCAGTATCGTATAGAGCAAAGCTAAGATGATCATCAGTGTGACCGGGCGTCTCTAGGACGCGGATCTCCAGCTGACCGATAGCGAAACAGTCACCTTCATGCGCCGTTTGCGCATAGACAATAGGCTTCTCTGGATTGGGACCATGTAGTACCTTGGCACCAGTTATCTCGGCTAAGATCGGCGCGCCAGAAACCAAGTCTTCATTGCGATGGGTCTCAAAAATATGAGTGATCTCAAGTCCTGCTGCACGTGCTTTGTCGACATAAATATCGCAGTCTCGACGCGGGTCAATGACCGCCGCTTGACCATCTGACCCTATCAAATAAGACAGGTGCGAGAGTCCGGGAGTTTTGATCTTTTCGAGTAGCATAAGCGTTTCCCTATTAATTATTATCAAAAATATATGATTCTAATATTAAAGTTTAGTATCAAAAAGGATATCAAGTAAGTCTTCTGTACAATGTACTTTATTATATATTATAAGTATAAATATTGTTCCAAGAGGCTAGTAAACGCAGTAAAAATAGCTTCTTAATCATAAAACCGCTATAATATGCGCACTAAAATTCATCCTATTTATCTATTAGTTTTCACTACCTTCTATTTATTCCTTCCAAAATTTAACGATAAGTTATTCATTATGAGCGCAGATTCTAAGTCTTCAGCTACCAAGCTGTCTCCCACTAAACTTGCCCGTGAGGTTGCCAAACGCCGCACCTTTGCTATTATCTCGCATCCTGATGCCGGTAAAACTACCATGACCGAAAAGCTGCTGTTGTGGGGCCAAGCCATTCAGGTGGCAGGCGAGGTCAAAGGCCGCAAAACCGATCGCCATGCTACCTCAGATTGGATGAGTATGGAGCAAGAACGCGGTATCTCTATTACCACCTCAGTCATGCAGTTTCCTTATCAGGATCACATTGTTAACTTGCTCGACACCCCAGGTCACGCGGATTTCAGTGAAGATACCTATCGCACCCTGACTGCCGTCGACAGCGCGCTGATGATGGTTGATGGCGCCAAAGGTGTGGAGGAGCGTACCATCAAGCTGATGGAAGTGTGCCGGATGCGTGATACGCCGATTATCTCCTTTGTCAATAAGCTTGATCGCCAGATTCGTGAGCCGCTTGATTTGCTCAGCGAGATCGAAGCAGTACTGAAAATCAAGTGTATTCCAGTCACTTGGCCTATCGGTATGGGACAAGATTTCGTTGGTGTCTATCATCTGACTGAAAACAAAACCTACTTTTATGAAAAAGGTCATGGCGGCGAGATTACCGTCTCTGAGACCCGCGAAGGTTATGACTACCCCGATATACGTGAGCGTTTAGGGACGTTGATGTTTGCCGCCTTTGAAGAGTCGCTTGAATTGGTACAAATGGCGCTCGAGGACTTTAGTGTAGAAGAGTTTTTGGCAGGGGAGATGACGCCAGTACTATTCGGTACCGCTTTAGGTAATTTTGGCGTCAATATGGTGCTCGATACCTTGGTTAAGTATGCGCCGCCACCCAAAGAGCATCCCACTGAAGAGCGTGAAGTGGCCGCGACTGAGGCTGACTTTAGCGGCTTCGTGTTCAAGATTCAGGCCAATATGGATCCGCGTCATCGTGATCGTATAGCGTTCTTAAGAGTGTGCTCGGGTAAGTACGAAAAAGGCATGAAAATGAAGCATGTGCGCTTGGGTAAAGACGTACGTATCGCTGATGCGCTAACTTTTTTGGCAGGGGACCGTGAAGCGTTAGAAGAAGCTTATCCGGGCGATATTATCGGCCTGCATAATCATGGCACCATCTCTATCGGTGACAGCTTCACCGAAGGCGAGGCGCTGAACTTTACCGGCATTCCACACTTTGCACCTGAATTGTTTCGCCGCGTGGTGCTCAAAGATCCGCTCAAATCTAAAGCTTTGCAAAAAGGTCTGCAACAATTAAGTGAAGAGGGTGCAACACAGGTCTTTATGCCGCAAATTAATAATGACCTAATCTTAGGCGCAGTTGGAGTCTTGCAGTTCGAAGTCGTCGCGCATCGTCTCAAAGAAGAGTACAAAGTACAGTGCACCTTTGAGCCGGTCTCCATTGCTACGGTACGCTGGATTCACTGTGATGATGAGGTAGCTTTAACCAAGTTTAAACGTAAAGCCCATGATCAATTGTCTATTGATGGCGGCGGTTATCTAACTTATTTAGCGCCTAGCCGTGTTAACTTGCAGCTGATGCAGGAGCGCTATCCGGAGATCGAATTTAGTAATACGCGCGAGCATTGATTTATTATTCTTAAACCAGAAAAAAGGCACGCTTAGCGTGTCTTTTTTATTGAGTGGAAGTTATTTATCATAGTTTTCGTCGCAAAGGCAAGAGTGGTTCCCTAGTGAGGACTTGAATATTAGGAAAGGTCATGCTTCTTCGTTTTATTGCGCGTCATAGCACATTAATTATGCCAGTTTGCGCCATTGTGGGCTTTGTTTTGCCAAACTTATCTAATGCAGTATTAGTATATTTACCCCAAGTACTGTTCTTCTTGATGTTTTTTACTTTATTAGGCATTGATCAATATGCGCTGTTAAAGCGTATAGCGACAAGCTATGTATGGGTTTTTGCCTTATTACAAAGTGGGGGCATGAGTCTATTTTTGATATTAATTGCTTATGCCCTTGGTGTACGTGGCGATTGGTTATTGGCTATTGCAGGTCTTGGTGCTACTGCTCCGTTATTTGGTAGCGGTGCGTTGGTCAATGCAGTGGGGTTTGATGCACAACTGGCGACGGCAAAAACTATCGCTGCTACGCTCGTTATGCCATGTACATTATTAGGCGTATTGTGGCTATTAGGCGACGCGAATGCGCATTTAGATATTGGTGTTTATGTCAGGCGTTTGTTGGTTTATATTGTTATGCCAATGGTGCTAGCAGTGGTAGTGCGTCGTTTCGTTCCACCAGTTATTTTGTCACGTTATTATCCCAAAATTGGGCAGTTTAATATTTTACTACTGATGTTGTTCCCACTGGGACTGATGGCAGGATTTCGTGCCACCTTTGACTATGACCCGTGGCAAGCGTTGTTATTACTAGTGCTAAGTTCGTTATTGGCATTGGTGTTTTATTTTAGCGCCTATGTGATATATCGGCGTTTTGGTTATGAAAATGCTATTGTCGCAGCGCTGGTGTGCGGTGGACGTAATGTATTACTTACTTACACCATAACGGTACCCTTTATGGGTACGATGTTTTTACCGTTACTGGGTGCCTTTCAATTACCAGCATTTTGCTTGCCGTTACTGGGTAAATATATGGCAAAACGCCATACTACATAGAAATCGACCTAGTGTTTTTAAACCTAATACTTACAGGGTATTATAATTTGCCTAAGAAGAAGTCGCGACCCAAGTTTAAACGCAAAGCCCATGATCAGTTATCGATTGATGGCGGCGGTTATCTCACCCACCTTGCGCCATCACGAGTTAATTTGTAGTTGATGCAGGAGCACTATCCTGAAGTTGAATTTAGTAATACTCGTGAGCATTGATTATTAGACGCTAAGTGCTTTTAAGTTTATTGCATTGTTAGACCTATTAAAAGATACGCCAGCCATGTCTTTTTTGTTTTAAATTCATTTACTAAAATGTTTGTTACGGAAATATGAGTCGATTTCACAATAAAAAAGTAATTGATGGGGTATTACAGCTTAATATTAAGAAGTTATAGAAACCTTGAAAAAAAATTATCAAATATAGCTAAAATTTTATTTCCATAGATTTTTTCTTACCTCATCCATATGTTCTCGCCACTCTTCAACTGTCGCGAAACCTCCTTCAGCTGCTGATTTACGCTCATTTTCTTCGAAATTTTTTCGAATTTCTGCTAATTTTTTTTCTTCCTTTTCAATTTTTATGTCTAGTTTATCGTTAATTTTATCTGTCTCTACCGTTACTGCTTTAAATAGATTTGAAAGACTTTTAAACATAGCTAAATATTCCGTTTTTAGCAAAAATGTAAATAAAGCTCAATTGTATATCCTTTTTAAAGATTATTTTTTAGAGAAATACTGCTCTATATTTAAAGTATATCTATCAATATTTCTCAAGAGCTTGTTAACGTTGTCATAATCTTGCATTATTTCGCTATTTTTTGAAGATAAATCGTCATGCTCTTTTCGTAACCTATCAAATACTTCTTGTACATTAGAGCTTAAGCTAGATTTTTTATTCATATTTGTTAAGTCCCTCAAACAGCCAGAACCGTTATCCACTGTCCATAGATCAATCATTCTATCTTTGGTTTTTTTAGCTTCAGACTCTATTCTTACTTTTATGTTCTTATTTTTCTGACTTTCTAATTCTAACATTGGTTTTAATCTTTTATTTAGAGACCATATTCTTTCTAAATAAGAGGTTACTGAAATAACTTCTTCTAATTCAAATATTTGATTTATAAACCCTAATACTCCACTTATCATGTAGCCCTTCACGTTCATAGATTTTACTCTTACTATTTCTTCTTTACTAAAACAATAACGACTAAACTTATATTCAGAACTTCTATACTTGTTATTTATTTCAACATCGCTTGTGTCTATTACTTGCTCCAATCTCGATACCATACCACCCAGATTATCTATGATATGCTTTCTTATAAATTCATCTTCGTCTTTTAAATATAAATTGCAGGCTTCTTTAGCATCTTCCACTGCTTCTACCCAAAGTTCATTACTGATAGTCTCATTTTTTTTGTTCTTCTGCCCTAGCTCTTTTTCATCGTCCGTAGGCTGCATAGTGTATTTCATAGAGTACTTGTGCATCTGTGAAAGATCAGCAATACCGTAATTTACCCAATCTAGAAAGTTAAATATCTGTATTCCCTTATAGTACATTACTAAGTAGAAATAGCTTGAATAGCCATACCCAAAGTTAGTTTTAAATTCTATTTGAAAATCTTCATTTAGATGATATAAAGGTTGCGACCAACCATAATACCTATGCGAAAAGACTATATTTTCCTTGTTCTTCAAACATTCTATCCTTGCCTGTGAGAATCTATACGCATGTAACCAAAGTATTATGTAGACGCAAATATCTCTGTTAATAGTATTCAAAGCTTTAACATAAGACTCATGTGCGCTTTGCTTTATGTCTGTTTTCAATTTATCGCTAAGCTCAGCATCATCTTCTAATCCTGAATCGTCCAAAATCATTTTTTTAGAAGCATTGTAAAAATATGAATCAGAACGCAACTTTTGAATGAAACTCAAGTTTTTAAGAAAAATATTTAGCTGCTCTTTCATGTTAATAAATATTTTTGGTTGATAGCGATCATTAACATCCACACAGTAATTAAAATAGTCGTTTGCGACTGTCTTAGACAAATCTTCAGAAACTTGCACAATATTGGTGGTTTCTAGATACCTAATAATATCAAGCCCATCATTACCGAAACCACTAGCTGCATCATGGAAAGACTTAATTTTTACGAAAATATCATCATATAGGTTAGCAATATGAAATCTAGCACTCACTACGAAATTAGTAGTTAGACTGTACTGCAAAAGAAGTAAGTAATTAACATTGACACCAGCAGCATCAAAGGTATGCACTGCGGGCAAGTTAGAGAAAGAATAAATCTTATCTAAGGAAACATTAGATACTCTATCTAAACGCATTTTATAAACCTTACATGAAACATTAAGAGTAAAGAATAATAAATTTAGTTTAAAAAGGTCATCTACTAAACGGTTATTATCTTATTTAATTTTAAGAATTGTCAATTTTTGCCTTTTTTTACTTTTGTAATATAGGCTTTCAGGCATATTCCAACTAAACTAACTGTATGTAGCCCTCAATATACCAATAAACTTACTCAATGAAATCACTTACATTGAACTACTAAAGTTGGTAATAATTTTACAGTTTACATTGATTAGCTGTCTATTTTCAATATCTACTAATAGCAGATAGCGCGTAGGCTGGGTAGAGCTTGCGACACCCAGTATTTCATAGATATATGAAATAGCAGAACACTGCTCTACTTAAGTACAATACAAATCCCTTGCCGAGGGTTAACGAGGAAATAACGAAACATTGCTTTGTCAGAGTGCAAGGCGAAAGCTGTGCTTGAGTTAGGTACGAAGCTAATTATAAAAGGGTAATAACCCGTGCCTCGCATATTTTACAACCATTAAAAATAAAGATATAGCGGCCATACTTCTTATACTTAATTTCTTGTTTAGTATAGATCAAACTGGATATCATCAAATCATAGTCATAAGATAGCAGATATAGCACATCAGTTTTTCGATGTGATACTAAATTTTCAGCTCACTGTGCGATCCTAGCCGATGTAGAATTAAGTCTGTATCATTTTCGTATTCATACAACAACACCAGATCAGGCTTAACATGACAATCCATGAGGTGTTTCTTGTCGCCAGTAAGGGCATGATTGCAAAATCTGACAGGCAGCTGCATATCATTAATCAAGCAATTCATAACCTCAATCCATTGCGGCGTGATAAGCTCGATTGACTGCTTTTTGATATCACGCTTGAATTGATTGGTTGGAATAACCGTTCTAGCCACGAGTAAGATCCTGTAAAGCTTGTATAGCCTTGTCAGGAGCTAATCTATCGAGTTTCCCTGCTTGGTAATCTAAACGCCCCTGCTCAATCGCCTTTAATGTCTCAGCACCGATTACCAAATCATCCGCTTGATAATCAAACGACAGCGGCACTTTCTTCGTTTTGGCAACATTGACCAAAAACATTCTGACAGCTTGAGCGGTAGTCATCCCATAATTCTCGAAAATTTGACTGGTTTCGTCTTTGAGTTCTTTTTCAATTCGCATATTAAAATTAACAGTTGCCATGATTTGTACCCCTTTTGTCTTACGAATGATTCTAATTATAAGACAATTTCAGTACAAAATCAGTTATATTTAGGTTTTGGTTTTAAAAAATTGAAACCCAAAAATTAATAGAACCACCAGTATTAGACCACTAAAAACAGCATCCAAAGACACGCTAGCTGTGTTTTTTTAGTTCAATTAATTTTGTCAGTACTATAGTCAGATACTTAACACACCTAATCACAATCCTTCAAATCCGCCAATACTTTGCCATTAATGGTCAAAATATTACCAGCCTCTTGCTCAAGTTGTCCCAAATCAAATTGATTAAGGCAGGCGTTTTTAGTGCTACTCACATCACCGCTAATATTTTTTATAGGACCAGAAAAAGTAATTGCACTTTTTGCAGGATGGTTTACCTGAACGTTAGTCAAAGTGACATTTTCGACAGCCTTATCTAACCAGTCATTACCAAACTCATTACCCAACAACGATAATCCAGCGATTCCTGGATCGTTAATAGTGACATTCTCTAAGCTAATAGTTGCAGCTGGATTAATAAATACGCCAGAACGACTGGGAGCACTAATAGTCATATCTGTTACGCTAATATTATTGTCATTGAAATTAGGTAAGGTAGCTGAATTAACGATCATTAAGCCATTGACGCCGCCCAATAGATTAGTATCGTTCATAGTTACGTCGTGGCTGGCTTGCAATACGACCAAATCCATATCTTGTACTTGATGACTATTATCAATAGTAAGGTTATTAGTCGTTACGCCATCGTTGCCTACTAAGAGTAGCCCTTCACGGCGTGAGTTACTAATTTTGGTATTGTTGATTGTCACATTTGAGGTTGTGTTCTTATAAGTGTTGGTATCTGAGTCATAATTGCCTTTTAAAAAATTATTAGCTAAAAAGATACCATAGGTAACGCTATCGATATCGACGTTATCAATGATAATGTTGCTACTACCAATAGCACTTATTGCAGCATTTGGAGCAATGGTCGGCGAGAGTACTGAAAATTCACAAATTGTCTTATCTTCACAAATGCTCAAATCATGAATTGCGCTATTGCTTATACTAAGACCATCGGTATTATCCAGTTTAATACCATCGCCTGTAGTCGCTGAGATATCAACATCGCTAATACTGACGTTGCTTGTGGTGATATTATTAGTGCTAGTGTTTAAACTACTGATACCCTCCAAACCACCTTTAAGAGTTACGCCGCTTATATTGGTATTAGAGGCAACTTTGATAACACTGCTGTTTGAGCTATTGGAAATCACGGCCGGCACTTTGCGTATATAAGTAATGGTATTGCCAGATATCGTTTTAATCTGTAGAGAGCCGTTACCTAGTAGAGTCTGATTTTTGCCAATAATCAGGCTATCGTCAAACACAACACTGCCACTTATAAGCACAATCCCATTATCGCCTAGACTAGCAATTTTCTGATTGACGGTTTGTACGTCTACGCTGTCCTCATTGCGATAACCTTCATTGTGAGGATAACGTAAGTCTAGAATGGGTACGTCAACCGATTGATTCTTATACGGCATTACTCTTAAATTTTTATTGCCAGTCCAGTCGCTTGGCATCTTTAGTTGTGTACTACTATCAAATTTTATTCCTGCAGTGGCAGAGACAGAAGAGAAGGCTATATGCATGATTACTGAGCTCATTATTAGCAATGATATCTTTTTCATCAAATAGCCTCTTTTTATTGGACGCTGTAGATTATTGGTATAAATATAATAATTTTAAGAAATTGATATAGAAAGAATGTTTTTGTTCTACTGTTCTAGAGGTATAGTAGAGTGCTTCAATCTCATGTCAATCAACAGGTGAATAAGTGAATTTGATAGCCATAATAATGGGCGTGCTTGGGGGAGCCTTTATTGGTGCTCAGGGCGGTATTAATGCACAACTTACCAAGCATTGGGCAAAAAACTCTGTGTTAGCATCGGCAATCTCCTTTTTAGTGGGTGCACTAGCACTGTGGGCTTTGAGCCTCGTATTATTCATTCCTATTCCTGCGCTTACAGATAAAATACTTTGGTGGCATTGGACAGGAGGAATACTGGGTGCCTATTTTGTCTACTCTCTGGTTTATCTCTCTCCTCGTTTAGGAGCAAGCGTAGTCGTAGCCTTAGTTTTGGCAGGTCAAATATTAGCTGCTGTAGTGTTAGATCATTTTGGGCTTGCTGGTTACCCCGTTCGTCCAGTAAATACAACTCGTCTTATTGGAATCGCATTGTTAGGCGCTGGTGTCCTTCTTATCCGTAAATCATAAACATAAAAGGCAGTTATGAATATTTTTTATATAGTAATGGGTATAGTAGGTGGCATGTGTCTTGCCATTCAGGGCGGTGTAAATTCGCAGCTTACCGCAGTATGGACTCATAGCCCTATAATATCTGCTGCTATATCCTTTACCATAGGATTTGTGGCCCTCTTTGTGGTAATAATAATACGTAAAATCTCTATTCCTACCATAATCAAAGACACCGACACAAAATGGTGGCACTGGATTGGCGGGTTTTTGGGCGCTTATTTTGTTTTTGCCACTACTTTTCTAGCCCCAGTAGTTGGTGCCGGACTTCTAGTTGGATTAATACTAATGGGGCAGTTAAGTACCGCTGTAGTATTAGATCATTTCGGATTAATTGGATTTAAAAAAAAGCCTGTCAACGGCCGCAAGATACTTGGTGTTGTCGTTTTAGCTTCTGGAGTCGCATTAATTAGGTTTTTCTAATATTTTATATTCTATGAGGCTTAAAATGTCATCTAATGACATGAGTCAAATAGACCGCTCGAATAATGAATACACTATATATGCGCGCAACGACTCCATAGGCTTTGTTTTTATCACGTTGTAGCACCTCACGAGACCTATCTAGTAATCATAAAAACTTGCTTATTATCTAAAAAACACGCCCACTGTATCTTTTTTATCGCCTCTAATTACTGTTTTTATTTACTGTCTCTAATTATTATCCCTGTTCTTAAGCTGATATTTGACCATAAATAGCGACATTCAGCCCTACAAAAACACAAACAGTGTTTCAACAATAGACAATCATACTTGCGGTACTATATCGCTATAGTTCTAAATATAGTAGCGAGAGTCTATGCCAGCATTTGCTCCTCTTAGTCATATCAACCGCTCGCCTATGCCACTAAACGCGCAAATAGGCAGCAGGTTGCTATGTTTGTTTTTAGGACTATTCCCGTTATCTGCCTTAGCTAATACTTTGATTAGCAGTGACTACTATTTAGAGTATGAACTACCAAAAAGCCTACAAGATCAATGCTATGAGAACAACAATTGCCCTGATATCGATGTCAAATATATCAAAACTAATCAA
Source organism: uncultured Psychrobacter sp. (assembly GCA_947501045.1). Taxonomy (GTDB): domain Bacteria; phylum Pseudomonadota; class Gammaproteobacteria; order Pseudomonadales; family Moraxellaceae; genus Psychrobacter. The sequence goes on along the minus strand of CANMUI010000009.1, from coordinate 64,524 downwards.
GATTGGATCAATAATATCGTCAATCGGCGCATCAATAATATAGTAATTAATAGCAAACCGAGCGAATCTGAACCCTCTAAAAGCGACGATGATAAAACCACCCAAACGGCGCTCGATGACTTTGCCAAATCGCAGTTCATTGAGGTGCCAGATGACAGACCGTGGTCATATCAATTGTTGGTGACCCCCAATTATATGGGGCATGTCACACTTGGGCAGCGCCAAGATTTTGAGCTATTTGAGATTGACGCTTATGTTTTTACTGGCGGCGCGCATGGTATGCCTTATAGCGAATATCTAATTTTTGATCCTAGTCATAAAACCCAAATCAGCCTTGATGACATGCTTATTAGCGGCAAAAAGTCCAAGTTTGCAGCATTAGCTTATGATGCTTACAAAACATGGGTACGTACGATAGATGAGGATGTTAGTAGTTATGAGCAGAACTGGCCGTTTACGCTTAGTGATAATGTCACTTTGACTGATAGAGGAGTTGATATTCGCTATCAGCATTACTCTATTAGCCCGTATGCTTATGGCATGCCAGTGCTCAGTATTCCTTATAGTAAGCTAATAGGAGTTATCAAAGCGCGTTTTATGCCCACTATTTTAAAGTAAAATATTAATATGATAGTTTATATAACAGGTTAGTCGTTTATAACATAATTAGATCGATACAATAAAAGAACCTATAAAATATTTAATAAAAAGGAGTAACGATATGGCGAATCATTTAGAGCAAAATAACGCTGCGACAACCGATGTAGAGTCTAATACTTGGCAACTCAATGCTTTGACAGAAGCGCTTGGTGATTTGACACTGACCGTCAGTGATAATTTATCCATTGGTCGTGGCAATGACAACGATGTGGTACTAGGAAGCAAATCTGTATCGCGTAATCACGCTCAGCTTAGCGTGTTAAACGGTAAACTACATATCAAAGACTTGGAGTCATCAAACGGTACTTTTATTAATGATCAGCGTATTGAAGGTAGCGATGCCAAGCTGCTCAATGTTGATGATACTGTCAGCTTTGCAAGTTTTGCTTTTCAGGTGGCGATGCCTGTAGAGAGCAAGACATCTAGGAGCAATGATCAAGTAGATTTAGCACCTGTAAGCGCAGAGATGGATAATGTGCAAGCTAATGACGGCTCTGCTACTAAAACTGCAACCCCAACATCTACTACAGATGAGTCAGTAGAAGAGGATATAGCTGCCGTTACCGCTGATGCTGTCGTTACTTCTGAGACTGAAGCAAGAGAAACGTCTAAACCCGCCTCTAAAGCTTCACAACCAACTACCATTGACCAAACAACTACTATTAAAGAAACGCTTGACGATCAAGAGACGGCAAGTAACACTGACGAGCCAGTAAACAAAGAAACAATGATCAAAGAGGTAATGGCATCTACAGTGGATGAAAATACCTCCCCCGCTGCCGCAGTCGTAGAACCTATATTGTTAAAAAACACCGTACCACTTGAAGAAGAAGAACAGGAGACAATGATGTCAAACGATAAGTCTGATAAGACCTTAAAAGCAGAACCATTAGAAACAAAGCCGGCAACTGATGAGCCAAAAACCGATGAACCGCTGATGAAAAAGACAGCCGCTCATCAAGAGTCAGTCGTCACGCCAGAACATGATAAAACTACCACAACGGAGCTGCAAGAAGAAGCTGATCCAGATGTACTACGCGCCAAACAAGCTGCGTCAGCACAGTTCTCAGGAACCGCCAATTTGGGTCAAGGGCGAGATTTAGGTACTGAGGGTAATAACGCCATGGATCAAGCTATTGATAACCCTGCTAATCCCGGTCAAACCGAGAGAAAACCTAGCGGTGGCTGGTTTATTTGGGTATTTATTGCCATTCTTATTATCGGTATCGCCTTATGGTTATTTAACATGGGCGGAGCATAATACTTAGGGTCTGTTTGATGATTCAAATATGGTACTAGTGATAGCTATTTTTAGACCATAAAAAATAGAGGCACACGTACTCAGACTTACATAAGTTATTTAGCTGTCCCAAACCCAAATGTTAGCCAGTTTTGTTATACTGGCTAACTGAGTTTTAGATGGACTTAAGTTGTTTTCTCTCTATTTATTTTCAGTGTGGGCTCCATAGTATGGAACTTACGCTGTGGTTTTTTTCTGCTTTTATTATTTTTATTCTTTGTTAATGATGTACTAAGAGACTGCTTATTATGATGACCTTTGAAGAATATAGTGACTTTAAAGCTCGTGGCTTTAGTCATGCTCCGCTTGTCAAAAAACGTCTAATGGATGCACAAACTCCGGTATCGGTGTTCTCCAAAGTACGTGATTTGAGCGGTTCGGCGTATTTATTTGAGTCGGTAGTAGGAGGCGAGCGCTGGGCACGGTATTCAATGATTGGTCTGGGTAATGATTTAATTTTGCAGTATACCGATGGCAATATGATGACTAAAAAAGAGGATCATATCGACACCAGTGCCGTTGACGATCCCTTTGATTATATTCGTAAGCTGATGCGCGATTATAAGATGCCAACAGTAGACGAGGTTGAGGCGCTACCAAGCTTTAGTGGCGGATTGGTCGGTTACTTTGGCTACGATATGGTGCGGGTGATTGAACCAAGCGTTGGACTATCCGCTGCGCCAAACCCTATGACTTTGCCTGATATGTGGTTAACGCTGTCAATGAGTGTCATTGTTTTTGATAACTTAGAAAACACTCTCTCGATCATTGTTTATGCTGATTGTCATGATGAAGACGGCTATGGCGATGCTATACGCGAGCTACAAAAAATTGAGGACAAACTGGCTGAGATGCCAGATTTGACTACGCCTATTATGCCAACCCCCAAATTCGTCTCCCAAACCGGAAAAGATAAGTACTGTAGCGATGTCAATAAAATCAAAGACTATATTTTAGCAGGCGACGTTATGCAGGTGGTTCCCGCACAGCGCTTGACAGCAGATTACAAAGGTGACTCACTAGCGGTTTATCGTGCCCTGCGGTTTTTGAATCCATCACCGTATTTATTTTTGGTTCATGGTTATACTTTAGATGATCATAAGCGTTTTGATATCATTGGCGCCTCTCCTGAGATATTATCGCGGATAGAGAATGGCAAAGTAACCGTGCGTCCTCTCGCTGGGACACGCAAGCGCGGCTTGGATGAAGTTGAGGACTTGGCGCTTGAGCAAGAGCTGCTGGCTGATCAAAAAGAGATTGCTGAGCATTTGATGCTCATAGATTTAGGACGCAATGATATTGGCCGCGTATGTGAGTATGGTACTGTCAAAGTTACTGAAAAGATGCTCATTGAGCGTTACTCGCAAGTGATGCACATTGCCTCAAACGTTGAGGGTACAATAGCCGCTGATAAAGATGCTTTAGATGTGTTCTGCGCTACTTTTCCTGCAGGAACTTTGTCAGGCGCTCCCAAAATCCGTGCCATGCAAATCATTGATGAGATAGAGCCAGTACGTCGTACAGTATTTGGTGGCTCAGTAGGTTATCTTGGCTGGCATGGCAATATGGATACAGCCATCGCTATTCGCACCGCAGTCATGCGCCGCGGCAAGATTCATATTCAGGCCGGTGCTGGGGTAGTTGCTGACTCAGTACCAGAGGCTGAGTGGGATGAAACCAACAAAAAAGCTTTAGCACTGGTCAAAGCGGTAAAAATGGCTTGTGATGGACTGCGTATCCGCTAAATATGGCTTACATGCTTTTGTTATAAACGCTTATAAGAGAATATAATATAGGCGATAAAAATAGCAATATAATCAATATTTTATCAACGTTCACAAAAAAAACTGTGAAAAAGCAGAAATAAGGCTTGTATTCTAAGATATATTTGATAGAATACTCCCCACTTTGAAGGAACAAGCCGACTTAGCTCAGTTGGTAGAGCAACTGACTTGTAATCAGTAGGTCGCCAGTTCGATCCCGGCAGTCGGCACCATTCTTCAAGGTAGCTTTTTCTAAAAATTTTTTGCTAAAATGTTTTATTAAAAGCAACATAAGGTGGGATTGGGGAGCGGTCAAACCCAACAGACTGTAAATCTGTCGCGAAAGCTTCGAAGGTTCGAATCCTTCTCCCACCACCATATTTTTAAAGTTTGTTACAACAGCTAGTGTTATTAATACTGGACTTTATAACAGCTTGTGCGGGTGCAGTGTAGTGGTTACATATTAGCTTTCCAAGCTAAAGACGTGGGTTCGATTCCTACCGCCCGCTCCATATATGTAATAGAATTTTAAACCATTATCTAATCATTCATCACGACAGTTTGAGTTATTGCGGGTGTGGTATAATGGTAACACCTTAGCCTTCCAAGCTAATGACGCGGGTTCGATTCCCGCCACCCGCTCCATATACACTATCAGCTGTAGATAATATTAAATAAAATACTAAACAATCAGTCACGACTATCAGTTATATTTATTAACTGTCTCGTGATATTTTTTTTAGTAAATAGCGGTTTATTTAAAACACGCTCATATAGCTCAGCGGTAGAGCACTCCCTTGGTAAGGGAGAGGTCTCGAGTTCAATTCTCGATATGAGCTCCATTTATCATCTATTTGTATTGATGATTGGCGATCTAAATTAGATAGAGCCACAGTTATTATATAAAGTTCTATATTGATACTAAAAAATATAAAGTCAGCTTGATAGATAATAAATTAAAGGTGACACTAAGGTGTTGCCTTTTAGTGCTGTCAATGCCTTAATGTTTGATGCCGTTCTAGTAAAACGAAATAGTGAAAATTTTTTGTACTTTAGTCTAGCAAATAAGTTGAAAAAACAAGTATAGCACCCATATATTACAGCTATGCTGATGAATAAAAGCTAGTAAACGAATCCTAGCGTCAACAGTTTGATGGTTTTAATTCATGATAAGCCGTTAAACCATTATTTACCGATCTTTGATCAATGAAGATTCACCAATAAAGAGGAAGAACCCCATGGCAAAGGCCAAGTTTGAACGCAACAAGCCCCACGTCAACGTCGGCACCATCGGACACGTTGACCACGGCAAAACCACACTAACTGCTGCTATCGCAACCGTAGCCGCTAAAACCTCAGGCGGCGAAGCCAAAGACTACGCGTCAATTGATAGCGCCCCTGAAGAAAAAGCTCGTGGCATCACCATCAACACCTCACACGTAGAGTATGACACCGAAGCTCGTCACTACGCGCACGTTGATTGCCCCGGTCACGCTGACTACGTTAAAAACATGATTACCGGTGCCGCACAAATGGACGGCGCCATCCTAGTCGTCTCAGCGACCGATGGCCCTATGCCACAAACTCGTGAGCACATCTTGCTATCACGTCAGGTTGGCGTACCGTACATCATCGTCTTCATGAACAAGTGCGACCTTGTTGACGACGAAGAGCTACTAGAACTCGTTGAAATGGAAGTTCGTGAACTCCTTAACGACTACGACTTCCCAGGCGACGACACCCCAATCGTCAAAGGCTCAGCAACAGAAGCCCTAAAAGGCTCTGACGGTCCTTATGGCGAACCTGCTGTTGTCGAACTACTCGGCATCCTAGACACCTACATCCCAGAGCCTGAGCGTGACATCGACAAAGCATTCCTTATGCCCATCGAAGACGTCTTTTCAATCTCAGGTCGTGGTACCGTAGTAACTGGTCGTGTGGAATCAGGTATCGTAAAAGTCGGCGACGAGATTGAAATCGTTGGTATCCGTCCGACCCAAAAAACCACCTGTACTGGTGTTGAGATGTTCCGTAAGCTGCTTGACGAAGGTCGTGCTGGTGAGAACTGTGGTGTCCTATTACGTGGTACTAAGCGCGAAGACGTGCAACGTGGCCAAGTACTAGCGAAGCCTGGTTCAATCACCCCGCACACCAAGTTTGACGCCGAAGTCTATGTACTGTCAAAAGAAGAAGGTGGTCGTCACACGCCATTCCTAAACGGCTATCGTCCACAGTTCTACTTCCGTACCACTGACGTGACTGGCGCAATCCAATTACAAGACGGTACTGAAATGGTAATGCCTGGCGACAACGTTGAGATGGGCGTAGAGCTTATCCACCCCATCGCTATGGACAAAGGCCTACGTTTCGCGATTCGTGAAGGCGGCCGTACGGTAGGTGCTGGTGTAGTTGCAAGCGTAAGCAATTAATATTTAGTAACTAGTTTAATCACTAAGTAGAGCTGTAGGTTAAGGACTATAAAGATATTTGAAAGTCTTAGCCTACTAGCTAAAAGCCGTTCTCTTATGAGAGCGGCTTTTTTTGTGCGTGCTTATTTTGAAATGATATCTTCGATGCTATATTGTCATTATCTATGAGCCGCTGTGTATAAACTAGAAAAATAAAAAAGGAGTAATAGTTGATGCTTAGTACACAAAGGATCAGGACTATCAATGATGAAAGTATAAATGTCATAAAAGATGTGGCTGGCATTGAAGCCAGCATTCAGCCGCAAGATGCTTGGGCTTATAACACGATCAAGGATATGCTGAGCCAAGAAGGGGTAGAGTTACTGATAGTCATTGAGTGTACTCAAGAAGAAAAACAGAGGGTCGTGGGTTACTGTTTGTATCAGCTGCTATTTGAGCAAGCAGAGATATTGCGTATTGGTACGCATCCCTGTTATCAGCGCCGAGGCGTCGCTTCGCAATTATTTTTTGAGATCAATAAAGAGTTACAAAGCAAAGAAGTTATGAGTTTGTTGCTAGAGGTACGAGAAGATAATACTCCTGCCATAGCACTGTATAAGCAGCAGGGCTTTGCTATTATTCATCGCCGCCATAACTATTATCAAACCCTGCATCAGCCGTCAATTGATGCTTTGGTTATGGAGCTTAGCTATATAGTCAATCCTAAATAAAATTGGCACACTCTACGTGCTGCTGGTATTAATTTCGTGCAGCCTCTGTCAGCGTAGACACAGCACACAAGGGAAATTAATACCAGCAGCACTGTACCTATTCTAAAGTGTGTCAACTATAAAGCTTAATGATGAGAATCAAGGGTAGAACTCAGCTAGAGATCTTAATCTTTTAGTTTGCACGAACTAGCAAGATCGGCGCTTTTTCTACATTCAAGGGTAGCAACTTGTTCAGTTAGTAGCTTAACCATAAGGTTGATATTGGCTTGCTGCTCTTTAACTTGTGCAAGTTTTTGCTCAACAACCTTTATTTGCTTATCAAGATCAAGATGCCCTTCATAGTAGTCATTAAGGCAGTTCTTGATTTCGGTCAGTGTAAAGCCAATCGCTTGCGCACTTTTTATCAGCTTAACACGTTCAATACATTCGGGATGAAACTCAGTATATAGACGTGACCCTGCTTGGCGTTTGCGTGACTTGAGGAGACCCAGCTGATCATAGTGACGTATCGTATCTTTAGTGGTGTGAGCCTGCGCTGCTAGTGCACCAATGAGTAGAAACGATGTGTCAGGTGCCATACAACAACCTCATGTCTAGGAATTAAGCCTTCTACAAGTAGGCGATTTAAAAAGGATAATAAGACTCAAAAGTAGCGTAGAGATTAAGGTTACCTTTAGAATTAAATGATAGCTGTAATAAATGTCAGCTTTAGTGCTTGCGCTGCCATGGCTCTATATCGTTGAGACGAGAGACGGACAGTGCTTTATAAGCACTATGTTGCCACTTATCAGAGCCACTACCAATTAAGGTGTTTAATTCAGTCAAAAATTCATTACGCGATCGAGTGGTCGCGCCTAGGCTTAGCAAATGATCATTAACCAACTGACAATCTACTAGCTCTACTTTGCTTTGCTGACATAAAGCCATCAAGCTCCAAAAGGCAATTTTTGAAGCATTAGAGGCCCGGTGGAACATAGATTCGCCAAAATAAACTCGGCCTAATTTGAGTCCATATAAGCCGCCGATTAAATTTTTATTCTCATCCCAGACCTCTATACTATGAGCAAAGCCATAATTATACAGCTCGGTATAAGCTTCAATCATCTCATCATGAATCCAAGTATGCGCGCCATCAGAATGCTCATTATTGAAGTCGTCACAGCGCGGTAGGCTGCAAGCGTGTATCACCTCATCAAAGGCTTGATCAAGTGTCACCTGCCATCGCGTACGTGCTGCTTGTTTTTTTAAGGATTTACTTGGTACATAGTCGCTGGGCACGATGACGCAGCGCGGCTGGGGACACCACCAAGCAACAGGATCATCCTCATTGAACCAAGGAAAAAGGCCTTGGGCGTAAGCAGATATTAAGGTCTCAGGTGCCAAATCACCACCGACTGCCACAATACCAATACCATCAGGATCGACCAAAGCAGGATCTGGAAAATTGTAACGCCCAAGACTTTTTAGGGTCTCAGGCGTTACTTGAGGGCTATTAATATTTTGGGTATCAACAGCACAGTTATTATTAGTATCTGCAGCGTTTTTAGCAGGTGAGCTCACTTAAGCCTCTTTTTCTTTATCAGCGGTCAAGGTGGACGCATAAGTATGGTCACGAGCGACAGCTTCACCAATAGCATCCAAGTATTTTTCAGCATCAAGCGCGGCCATACAGCCAGTACCAGCTGAGGTGATGGCCTGACGATAAACGTGATCTGCCACGTCTCCTGCCGCAAAGACGCCTTCAATACTAGTTTGTGTCGCATTGCCACTTAAACCGCTATTGACAATAATATAACCATCCTTCATATCCAGCTGACCTTTGAACAAATCAGTATTAGGTTTATGGCCGATTGCCACGAATATACCATGACTATCTAGCTGTTTAGTCGTACCATCAAGAGTAGATTCAATGACAACGCCATTAACGCCCATATCATCACCGACTACTTCTTTGACTTTATGGTTCCATTCAATTTTGACGTTGCCATTTTTGGCTTTTTCGAACAATTTATCTTGCAATATCTTCTCAGAGCGCAGGCTATCGCGGCGATGCACCAAGGTTACCTCGGATGCAATGTTGGATAAATAGAGCGCTTCTTCGACTGCTGTATTACCACCACCAATAACAGCAACTTTTTGATTTTTATAAAAGAAGCCATCACAAGTAGCACAAGCGGAGACTCCTAGACCTCTAAATTTTTGTTCTGATTCTAAACCTAGATATTGAGCAGAAGCACCGGTTGAGATAATAAGGGCATCACAAGTATAGCTGCCGTTATTTCCTGTTAATTTAAAAGGACGCTCGCTAAGATCGACGTCATTAATATGATCGTAAACCAGCTCGGTACCAAAGCGCTCGGCATGATCTTTCATGCGCTCCATAAGTGCAGGGCCTGTCAAATCATAGGCATCACCTGGCCAGTTGTCGACCTCGGTAGTAGTAGTGAGCTGTCCACCTACTTCCAAACCCGTTACCATAACCGGCTTGAGATTGGCACGCGCAGCATAAACCGCAGCCGAATAACCTGCAGGTCCAGAGCCTAAGATAATAAGTTTTTCGTGACGAGGTTGTTGATAAGCAGTGTGATTATCAGTTGTCATTAATTTTCCTTACGAGTTTTAAAAATATGAAATTTAACAAAATAAAGAGAAAAAGTAGAAATTTTATAGCATATTCATTATTAATGTTACTAACATAGGGGCAGTCGCCACAGAGCACAAGTTTGCTAAAGCAAATATGGGTATTATTAGAATTAAAGTACAGTTGATTTAATTATAGTAGCGATACTCACAGCTTTGATATCAGTAGAGTTAGGATATTATACAGGTATAAAGAATTGTCTTTATTGCAAATTATATAGCGTAGCCTTCTATCTACAACCGCTCTATAACCACTATTGTGTGTCTGCTTGCTTTTAATTGCGTTATTAAAGTGTTCTATTGCCTGCTTTCTTTATAACACGCTCGCCACTTAACCTAAGTATTTGTTATTATAACAAGTTAGGCCAAGCCCAATCAGCGATGAAGGCTAGCTGTCGTAATCAAGATAGCAATAAGAGTCTTTAGCACAGTACTAAGCTTACGAAGAGTCTTATGGTGAGCTCGTAATTAGATCCATATTTTACGCCATAAGCGAAGCTTAGATGTCTTATAATGGTTAGTTTATTATAAGTGTTTAGTGACGTAAACTTATATCAGCATATCCAGTCAATATGATTGCACTCAATCATGAATTGACAACTATTTAGTATGAATAACAAGGCAGATCCTACGTGATATCAGCACCATTTATTGAATACTTGAAAAAAGGAACTTTTACTTTCCTTGGGACACTTTTGGCAGTTTATCTGTTTATCATTTTACTGACTTATACCGGCAATGATCCTAGCTGGTCGCATATCAGTAGTGATATGACGACTATTAATAATATGGGCGGCTCTACGGGCGCGTGGCTGTCGGATTTGTTTTATAGTTTTTTTGGTTTTGGGGCTTGGTGGTTGCTAATCTTTTTAGTTTATGAGTCCATTTTAATCTGGTGGGATAATAAACCGACTTTTTGGCCACTGCGTGTGGTTGCTTATGTGTTTTTATTATTGAGTAGTAGTGCGTTGTTTGCACAGCTGGTCGCTTTAGTACAGCAAGTTGCCAACCCTCTAGTGACAGGACTTGAAGGCGTAGCCGGCGGTATTATTGGACTAGAGTTGCAGGCACGTTTAGCACAGCTATTAACGCAGTGGGGCAGTGTACTGTTCTTGCTCGTATTTGTAGTGATTACGACTACTTTTGCCTTCAATATTCATTGGCAAGCGCTATATCATAAACTTGTCGATTTATCGTGGTTTGGCTCCGGTGTCAAAGCGGAGGCTACCGATACCGAACAGTATGCAAAAGATGACAACGATGAGGCGTTAGAGAATAATGAAGCTGTGCTTACAGAAGGTTTAATCAGTAAAAAGTCTAAAAAAGCCAAACCTGACTATGGACAATTGCCACTTGAGCTACAACCTGCTCATAGCGAACAAACTAATCACGGACAGGCATCGATAAGTGACACAGAGCGCTTTGGTGATGTATTGACAGACTTTTTAATAAAATCAGGACTTGGCGCTAGTGTAAAAGCGACGCTTGCAACCGAAGCTGCGACCAATCAGAACGCTATGAGTGATAGTCTGTCAACCCCTACGTCTACTCTAAAGCATAATAATATCGACGCCGCGTCAGCACGTAAGGTTGAGCCCAGCTTTGCTTGGAACAATACCGATGTTATTGATGACCTATTAGCAGCTGCGCCTAATTCTAGCAATGACGACCAAAAAGCTATACCGGCGCTTGCAAGAGCACCACATACCACTGATGCTAACGATTTTGAAGCGCCTACTTCTGAACCAGAGTTTTTTGAGACAAAAGAATCTGAATCAGAGATGGTAGCATCGCAGATATTAGAACCAGAAAAATCTGAGCAAGAGACAGCCGATCATACAGATACCGCCTTGAACGATAAATCTGACGAAGCAATCACGCCTGAAGTTGCTGAATTGGCAGATACTTGGTTGGATGCTTATCAGTCGATAGCAGCAGAATCCGAGGAGCCTTGGCAGCCAGAACCACAAGAGTCAGCTTTAACGTCCGTAACTGATCAATCGGTATCACTATCCTCAGACAATCAGCACGTAGAAGTGCAAGCTGCTACTGTTTCAGATACTGCTACTAATAAAAGAGTTTCAGAGGTACAAACCTCTATACCCGCAGCGCCAGCAGCGGACATGACTCCTACTAATACGCCACCTGCCAATCCAAAGGCTGCGCCAACGATAGAGACAGCTGAGTTAAATACTGCTACTAAACCAGTAGCTGCTGCCAAGTCAACGATGAGCTTTGCGGTACCCGAGGGCGATAGTAGTAATCTTATCACTGATATGATGCCAGACGATGATGCTGACGATGAGATAGCTACGTCAGTTATGCCAGACATCAGTGATGATGCGGCATTCAGTCAAAAGTCGCGCTCTATGCAAACGGCGGCTTACCGTAGCAGTTTAACGCCTATTCCAGAGGTATCGATACTGGATAAGCCAGATCCAGATCGTAAACCCAGCTATACCATGGCAGAGCTTGAGCAGTTATCAGAATTGCTTGAGATTAAGTTGCAAGAGTTCAATGTAAAAGCGACTGTGGTTAACGCGATCCCCGGACCGGTAGTTACGCGCTTTGAGGTGGAGCTAGCTGCTGGAGTAAAAGCCAGCAAGGTCACTGGTATCTCGCGCGATCTGGCGCGCTCTTTATCAATGGCCTCCCTGCGGGTAGTCGAGGTCATCCCGGGTAAGCCTTATATTGGTATCGAAGTGCCCAATAAGCAGCGTGAGATGGTACGCCTTATTGAGCTGTTAAATACGGATAAATACAAAGACCCCAAAGCGCAAATCAGTATGGCGATGGGCAAAGACATCGGTGGCAACCCTATTATTACCGATCTTGCGCGCGCGCCGCATATGCTGGTTGCTGGTACCACAGGCTCAGGTAAATCAGTATTGGTCAATTCCATGCTATTATCGATGCTGCTTAAATATACACCCAATGAGCTGCGTTTGATCCTGATTGATCCAAAGCAGCTTGAGCTTGCCAATTACAATGATATTCCGCATCTATTAACGCCCGTAGTCACTGATATGACCGAAGCGGCGAGCAGCTTGTCATGGTGCGTAGCTGAGATGGAGAGGCGTTATCAGCTGATGAGTTTGCTTAAAGTACGTAAGCTTAATGAGTTCAACAAAAAGGTACGCGCTGCCGAAAAAGCAGGTAAGCCCATGCTTGATCCATTGTGGCGACCCAATGACAACGTGAGCATTGAGCAAGCACCCAAGCTTAAAACCCTACCGATGATCGTCATCGTCGCCGATGAGTTTGCCGATATGATTATGCAGGTTGGTAAGCAAGCTGAAGAGCTGATCACCCGCTTAGCCCAAAAGTCGCGGGCTGCTGGCATTCATTTGATGCTCGCGACTCAGCGCCCATCAGTCGATGTCATTACCGGTCTGATTAAAGCCAATATTCCGGTACGGGCAGCGCTGCGAGTCAACTCCAAAGTAGACTCACGGACAATTTTGGATAGCGGCGGCGCAGAAGACATGCTTGGTAACGGCGATATGCTGTTTTTAGGGCCAGGGCAGATTGAGCCGGATCGCGTGCATGGCGCTTATGTGAGCGACGAGGAGGTCAACCGCGTCTGTGACGCTTGGCGTGAGCGCGGTGCTCCTGATTATATCGATAATATGGCGGGCAATTTTGAATTGTCGAGTCCGAGCGGTGGCGGCTCTGCTAATGCTTCTGGCGAGGACGACGATCTGTACAATGATGCCGTGGCCTTTATCATGGAGACGCGCAAAGTATCGGCCTCCAGTATTCAGCGTAAATTTAGTATTGGTTATAACCGCGCCGCTCGCATTGTAGACTCTATGGAGGAGGCAGGATTGGTCAGCTCTATGGGCAAAAGCGGTAAACGTGAGCTGCTGATGTAGAGTTTATACTTTTATTAGGTGTAAAAAGCGAGTTACGATAGTAGCTCGCTTTTTTATTTAAACGCATAACAAGGATGACGCTATGTTTAAAGAATACACCCAATATGACGCGCTAGGATTGGCAGGATTAGTGAATTCAAAAGAGGTCAGCGCTAAAGAGCTACTGGACGCCGCTACCCACCAAGCCAATACGCTAAATCCTAAACTCAACGCTATCATTCACCGCTTTGATGAACGCGCTTATAAGGCGGCGCAGCAAGGATTGCCTAAAGGGGTATTTAACAGTGTACCCTATTTACTCAAAGACTTATCCTTTCATTTTGCAGGTGAGCCAATAACCATGGGCAGCCGCAGCGTCAATATCGTCTCACAATATGACACCGAAATTGTCAAACGTATGAAGGCAACGGGCGTCAATACCTTTGGTAAGACCAATACCCCTGAATTTGGTTTGATTATCACTACCGAACCCAAAGCGCATGGTGCGACCCATAATCCTTTTAAAAAAGGCTATAGCTCTGGCGGCTCTTCCGGCGGCAGTGCAGCGGCGGTAAGTAGCGGCATTGTACCAATGGCAGGTGCGGGTGACGGCGGCGGTTCAATCCGTTTTCCAGCGGCGTGGTGCGGGGTGATAGGACTAAAGCCCAGCCGTGGTCGTAACCCTATGGGTCCTAAGTTTGGTGAAGGGTGGGAGGGCGCGGTCGCCGACCATGTAATTACGCGCACGGTACGTGATAGTGCTGCCATGCTCGATGCTACCAGCGGGATGGAGATTGGCGCGCCTTATATAATTGCGCCGCCTAACGGAACTTTTTTGCAAGCGGCGATGCGTGCTCCTAGAGCGTTAAAGATTGCGCTACATCAACGCCCGCTCATTGCTAATACGGTAGTTGATAAAGAAGTGTTGGCTGTGCTTGAGGATACGGCTAAGCAGCTAGAGGCTATGGGACATAACGTCGTCCACGCTGAGCCCAATATCGATATTGATAGGTTTTGGTATGATTTTATCGTTATGATCTGCGCGCATACCGCCTTTACTGTAGATGATATTGAAAGCAATTATGGTAGTGAGCATATTGAAAACCTCGAACCACAAACCTATAATTTAGCGATGCTGGGTCGTTCACTATCGGCGGTCGATCTGGTCCATGCCAAACACGGCTGGCATGATACTCAGTACCAGACTGGGCTACTGCTTGAAGAATACGATATGATCTTATGCCCAACGGTGCCCACAACCGCTGTTAAGCACGGAGTACTGCCACCAAGCCGGATAGATGAGATGCTGATGAACACCTCAGGCTTATTAAGCCGCGGCATCAACATGGGCAAGTATACCTTTAGCTCGGGCATGATTGAGAAGCTTAGTCACCCGGTGCTGAGCAAAATGTCTTTTACGTTACTTGGTAATATCACAGGTCTGCCAGCAATGTCAGTACCGATGGGTATGAGCAAAAAAGGGTTGCCCATTGGTATGCAACTGATCGGACGTATGAATGATGAGACGACGCTATTTAGCGTAGCAGGGGAGCTTGAGCGTGCAGGATTATTTACTAAGCCTGCTGTTGAGAAGTAGCCCTAAAACGATAAAAATCAGTCAAAGCGATAAATATCCATCCCCAAGCTATGATGCGCCATGCTTTGATGTACAACTGACACCCGCTGACCGGCCCCCAATGCAAAAAACAACGGTAGTAGGTGCTCATCGCTTGGATGGATGTTTTTATAATTAGGATACTGCTGCCAGTCCAGAGCCGTAGGAATGTCGATTTTAAGCTGCTGCAATAGCCAAAGCTTAAAATCCTTGGCGGTTTGATCGATACTATCAGCTTGCCAGCGCATTGCTTGCATATTATGAGTAATGTTGCCGGAGCCAATAATAAGTATTTGCTCTTCACGTAGCTTGGTCAATTGCGCGCCGAGCTGGTAGCAGGCCACACTGTCATAATACCGCGGCAGGGAGATTTGTATAATAGGCACGCTGGCCTCTGGATACAGATGCGTGAGCGGTGCCCATACTCCATGATCCCAAACTCGCATCGGATTGACACTGCAAGTGATCCCGCGCGCCGTTAGTTGCTGCGCAAGTGACTCGGCGAGAGCGGCGTGACCGGGCGCTGGATACTGCACGTCATAAAGCTCAGACTCAAAGCCTGAAAAGTCATGCCAAGTTTTGGGCTGCGGGTTGCTGCTAATCTCAAGCTTATTAGACTGCCAATGGGCGGACATAATAATGATCGCGCGCGGTACGGGTAGGTTTTGCCCTATACGCGCCAAAGCGCTAGTAGTCGCTGATTGCTCAACCGCCAGAGTGGGCGCGCCATGCGAGATAAATAGTGAGGGCAGACGTGCCGCATTAGCTAAACTTGCAGGTGCACCTTCCCACGCTACTGACGCGGTAATAGGCGTAGTAGAAGTGGTTTTATGCTGATAATCAGGACGGCTACGGCTGATATAACTGGCGGATTTTGAATAGGTCATGCTGCGTTTATTAGGGCGGGCGCGTGTTTTTCAATCTCTTTTGTCATTGATATTGCTCAATTACCGCGGTGATAAGGGTGGTTGTGATTGATACTCATGGCCCGGTAAAGCTGCTCCATAAGTACGACTCGCACCAGTGGATGCGGTAGGGTTAATGCCGATAGTGACCATGTCATATCAGCCTTTGCTAGCAGCTCTGGGGCGACCCCATCTGCGCCGCCAATCACTAAAGCGATATCATCACCTTGCTGCATCGCTGCGCTTAATTTGACCGCTAGATTTTCTGTTGAAAGCATCTTGCCTTTCACATCGAGCACCCAAAGCTGCTCACGACTAGCACTGCTATGCGCCGCTAATAGCGCCTGGCTCTCTTGTTCACGGTACTGAGCTAAGTTAGCATCGGAGGGGTTTTTAGCACGCTTGGCGGCAGCCAACTCGACCATTTCGGTACTGAGCATAGGTTGAATGCGTTTATAGTATTCATCGAAGCCGCTTTGCACCCAATTAGGCATTTTGTTACCCACTGCCAAAATTCTTGCTCTCATTACCCTTAATCCTAGTTTTAGTACTCATTGAGGTTTTTTACAGTTTGGATTTAGCTTAGCGAATCACTGTTTTTAAGGTTTCTGAAACCGTACCTTCTTTAGATTTGTCGCTCTTGGATATGACCGCAAGCGTAGCATCAGATTCAAAAATAATAGCCTCCACATCATCTAGGTTATGAATACCTGCTGAGCGCATGGCGCTTTCAAGCTCTTGCTGGGTCAAACGCTCATCGCGCATAGCCTCAGGCAAATATTGACCTTGATAGAAAACCACGCGCGGCTCAGACAATAGCAGACTAGCAAAGGGTTGGGAGATAGAAGAGTATTTAGTTACTAAAAATTGCAACACATACAAAGTGACAAGAGAAGCTGCACCTTCGATGAACGGAATCTCTCTTAGCAAAATGATACTGGCACCTAAGGAGCCAATCATGACCGTCATCACCCAGTCGAAGTTATTGAGCTGCGAGGTGGAACGTTTACCCGACGCTTTAGTAAGTAAAATGATTGTTATATAAACCATGGTCGCTGTTGCTGCAATACGCCCAAGTTTTTCAATATGGTCAAAAAATAACATATCCATGCTGATTATTCCTATTGATAATTTTATGCTAGTGAATCTTAATTTAGTAATGTTATCTAAAGCCAATTATAGAGTATCTACTATAAAAAATTGCTAATCAAAAGGTTTTACGTTTAGGATCTAGCAAACGATTTACAATCAAAATACTTATGCGCGCGCCTACCAAGGTTATTACCAAGATCATGACTAAAGCGGCTATCAAAGGTAGCGGCTGCTGCATAGTCATCTCCATAAATACAGCACGGTTAGCGGCGTCAAACAACCATAGCCATACTGCCAAAAAATAAATGGCAGTTATTGTCCAGACCGCTCCTGTGCCTCCAAAAGTCAAACGGTTTATCTCGCTAATGGTAAGAGCGCGCTGCTGATGTTTTGTAAATTTCAGTACCCCAATATAAGCGCCAACAAACACAGCGATAATAGTAACCAGATAGGGATTAAGAGGAAATTTTAATTGAACAATCATAAAGATAGCGCTGGCTAGCAAATAACCAACCGCGAAAAACCCTACATATTGTAATATCCCCGTCTTTGAATGCTGCTGCGTCCGTTTTGACTGAGTAGGGTCTTTGTGTTGATTAGGCGTGATCGGAGAGCGACGGGACATAGTATTGCCTATATGATCGTTAAATTGACTAGCATTAAACAGGTAACGATAAATGAGTCAAGAATGATAATGAGAGCGTGATTGTTGTGAGGTTATAACTAAAGTACAAACATTTTATTGCTGCGCTGTCCAGTCAAGCAAGCTGTCTAATACAGGTCTTGCCGTGTAAGGGTTTAGTGCTTGCTGTGTATTGATCAATCCTACCACAGAATAGTCCTGACCTGATTGTCCTTTCACGTAACCTGCCATGGCGGTAACGTTATTAAGAGTACCGGTTTTTATCCAAGCTCGTCCAATAGCAGCAGAGTCAGGCAAGCGCTCGCTATGATAAACGATGGTGCCACTCACGCCCGCTACCCCTAATGAGTTGACGTAAGCGTCAAAGCTTGGCTGATAGTAAGCATAGGTTAAGAGCTCATTTAAGTTAGCGGCGCTGATCGTACAGTCGCGGCATAGGCCGGAGCCGTTGGTTAGGTGCGGCGGTGCTGTGGTTAAGTGAGTTTGCCACCACTGATTGATAGTTTGTAGCGCCTGCGGGTAATCAGTCATTTTGGGCGCGCCAAACTCATATAAGCTAGTCGCTGACATCTTTTTATGCTGTGCTTGAGACTGCGCCTGATTTGAAGCTGATTTTTTAGAAGTTAAGTTTGTAGCACCATTTTCTATCTTATAAGCGTCTATTGATAGCGCCACTTGTTCAGTTAATACGTTGTTGGAGAAATGATTGATATCGTAAATTTGCTGCTTTAAAGGCAAGGATGGATAGCTGACGATGGGCAATGGAGTAATAGCTAGAGACTTTAAACCAGATGGCTTTGTAGATAAGTTTGTGGCAGCGAGACTGTTTTTATAATCGTTGTTTTTATAGCTATTGTTTACACCACTGTTATTTTTATAAATACTATAAGGTTGCTCTTGCGCTACAACTTTACCCGTTAAAGTATTACCTAATTGTTGCCATTTGGCAGCAACGACGCGGGAGGCAAAGTCTTTGGCATCGGGGTAAGCGATATAAAATACGTGTTCACCGCAGCTATTTGGTAATTTGGCGTTTAAGCTTAGCTGATCCATCTGCCATGTTGGGGCGAGGCTGTAACGAGCCTGGGAGCAAGGTGCACTGCGCATGTCAATAGTAGGTGGCAACTGATAACTAGCCAGCTGCGGCGTATAATTAAGCTCAGCTTGTCCGTTGTCTAAAGGCCGACTTCTTAGCGCCACACTATTAAAATTGACCAAGAACCCATCAGGACTGGCGTTGTAGGAACGTAGCGGTGAGCGATCAAACGTTGCCGGATCTTTATTCACCTTATTAAAAATAGCGCTATCAATAATGATATCGCCGTTGATATGACGAACGCCTGATTTTTGCACTTGCAAAAGCAGCGCTTGCAGGCGCTCATGGGTCATCTTCGGGTCGCCGCTACCTTGGATAATAAGATCGCCATATAAGCGATCCTTAATGATAAGGCCAGTATGATAAACACGGGTATACCAAGTAAAATTAGCCCCCAAGGTATCTAGGGCAATCAAGCTCGGTACCAGCTTCATAGTGCTGGCAGGCGTGCGCGCGATGTCTATTTGATGACTGAGGATAGGTTGTGTGACGTTTTGAGTAGTGTCTACCGTAGCATTAGTAGCCTTGTTTTTGATGGTTGTATTTTGAGCCACCGCGCGCGCAGGTAATAGAGCAGGCGTACTTGCTATACTGTAATGAGTATAGGGATCATCAGTATAAGCGTTGATCTTGCGCTCTTGATGCCAGATCACTTGCTGATCGACAACGGGTCCGGCGTTATTTGTAGTGTTGTCTATTTTAGGACTATTATCTTTTGTGCTCGCACTATCAACTACCCTTACCACTGACGGTAAGCGGCTGTTATATTTATCGCCAATGGGCGTCACTACAATACTGATATCCTGCGAATCTATCGCCGCGCGATCTAGCGCAGTTTGGACAGATTCTGGCAGCGCTGCTTGACTACTTAGTGGGAGCAATACACCAATTGCAATGAGTAGCTTAAGCTTAGCTGATTTAAAGTAAAGCGGTGGTTTGAGGGTAGGGTAAGTAACCTTAGGCGCGTTCAAATCAGTAACACCTGTTGAATTATTGGCAGGTTTGACAAGGGTAGGCATGGTAGTAATATCGTCAGGTATCAAAAACCGCCTATGGTAACATGAGTTACTAACTTTTAGCTCTAGCGTTAATATTTTTAGCTTAAACGAGTACAGTTCTAACCTTAGCGTACATGCAAAAAAGCCATAGCGGTCATCACCGCATCATTATAGGCATTGTGATTACCAAGCTCCGGAATATCATAATACGCTAAGATACTGCTAAGCTGTTGCGACTGAGCTGGAATCCCTTGAGCGCCGCCCATACGCTGGCTGTAAAGCTCACGTACATCGAGCACTTCGTTAGGCAGCGACGTACCCATATAGTGCTTGACTAGTGGGTTCAAAAACGCGGTATCTATGGGCGTACAAAACCCTACCAGTGGACGATTATCGATAAAAGGCAGTAGCAAAGCGAGCATCTCATCATAAGTCATACCGTGCTCAACATCAGTAGGACGCAAACCGTGAATGACAATAGTATCTCGATCAGGCATGATCGGCGGACGGCACACCAAATGCAAACCATTGCCGGTATCAATAGTATCACCATCGATATGGATAGCAGCTACTGACAGCAAGTGATGCTTTTTGGGGTTAAGTCCAGTCATCTCACAATCAATAGCAACCCACTGCTTGGTAGGTGGCGGCTCAAACATGGATGCCAGCTCCGGACGCTGTAGCTGTCTTTTTTGCCAACTAGTTGTCAGTTGTTTAAGCCAGCTCATATTACTTTATCATCCATTTATCCAATCTCGAGCTGATAATGCTGGCGTAGCTGAGCTTTAAAGCTTTTGACGACAGCGAGGCATTCTTTGAGGACATCGCGCTCAAGCGCTGATAAGGTAGTCGGATCAACTTGCCGCGCGTGTTTGTCATCTGTAGACAGCGCTACGGTTAGACGCTGCGCCATAAAAAACTCCAGCGCCTCGTTTAGAGTGTCGGCGCGTACTTGCGTTAGCATACCCACCTCTACTAGCGCTTTGAGCCGGCCTTTGGAGCTGGGGACATACAATATATCATGCTCAAGTGTTAGAGTGCGAATACCGTGCACCAATGGGAAAATCCCTGCTTTTTTAAGGTCAATATCTTGTACGCTAGGCTTACCAAGTAATGGTATAAACTTTTGCCACCACTGATTAACTTCACCAAACTGTAGTGCAGCCCTTGCAAACTGACGTACAAACATGGGATCTGATTGTCGATGCGCAACTTTCAGGTGCTCGCGGATTTGGGTCAACAGCGACTCATCACCGCAAACGTAGGCGCCATCCAGTATCGATGATATCCAAATACTATGCATCGGATCGGTGTTTTTAAACCATAAACTGATCTGCTTTTTAAAATCACTCAGTGGTTGACGCCACAGCGGATTGGTCATCATAATATTACCATCGCACAAGGGATACCCAAGTGCCGCCAACTGCTGATTAAAGGTGTCGGCAAACTTGGCTAAGTCAGGATGAGAATAACCGTCGCGGATAATCAGGGCATTATCTTGATCGGTACGCATAATTTGTTCGCCGCGCCCCTCTGAGCCCATAACGATGACGCAAGTATTGTCAACGACCTCTTTTGGGACAATAAGCTCCCAAAGCTTGGTAAAAACTTGCGCGTTTAAGGTCTGTACCATGCGGCTTACGATACCAATCTTCACCCCGTTTTGATGCTGGGCGCGGATATAGCGGCCAATTAATTCAACCGCGGTATCAAGGCTTGCCAGATCCTTTGCTTGTTCGATCTGCACACTGATCAGCTGCGAGTGATGACCCAAGTGCGCCAGTACATCGCTTTGACCCAAGATACCAATGACCGCGCCTTTATCATCAATGACGGGCAGGCGATGGATACGGTAGCGCGTCATAGTCAGTAGCGCATCCCCAATCTCATCATCAGCGCCTATCGTACGCAGATTAAAGTTTGCAAACTGCCGGCAGGGTGTTGTGGCAGGATCACTTTGCTCGCTAACCGCACGGCAAAGATCAGCATCAGTCAAAATCCCCAATTCAGGTGCCAAGCCAGCTATGGGGTCAGAGGTTGAATGCGAGCCTTGAGTCTGGTCTGCTGATTGACGCAACAGTACATGTTTAAGTCCCGCAGCAGTCATAGTACGCGCCGCTTGATACAGGCTACTGTCCGCGTCGATGATATGTACGGGCAATAAAGTGACAGCCACGACAGGCTGGAGCATGATTTGCTGTACTTCTTGCTGAGCATTATAACTGGTAGCGTTTGCTCCCAGCGCTTGATTTTGAGCGCCGCGCCTTTGTTGCAACGCTTTTAGGCGCTCCGGCAGTTCATTGGATAACAACTGGCGTATGAGATGATTTTGGGCACTCATTCTATCGATGGCTGAACCCTCTACTTGCAGCAGTAAGGTGTCCTCAATAGCGCGGTATTGATATGCTGAAGTATTCTTAATATCTGCTCTAGGCAATTTAGCTGACGGCAGCTCCCGAGCGTCAGGAGTACGGCGACTATCGAACCAGTCGTTACTATTGAGCTGATCGGAGTAACTACTACCGACATACGAGGCAATAAATTCGTCGCCTAAGCGCTGTTCAATCTGACCTTTTAATACCACAAAAAAATAACTTAAATCATCGGTAGGTAAAGATTCGCCAGCTGCGAGATAACGCACTTGAGTATGCTTTTTGAGACTTTGGCGCTCAGTGAGACTGAGCACATCAAAAGGGGGCTGAGTGAAATCAAGCTGCGGCATAGCATTATCCTTGATAATGTGGGCTCATGATACTGATAAAATGCTTTAAGAGGTATAACAAATGGTAAGCATCTGCTTTTACTATAGCATTATCTAAGCCGTTATTATCAATAACATTACTAAGAACAAGGTTATCTTTATCTCAAATGAGCGGTGAGCAGCTCTTTAATACGCTCAATAGCTTCTCGGCTCTCAGCAACGCTAGCCACTAGCGCAATACGTACATAACCTTTACCAGGGTTTTTGCCATTGACCTCACGTGACAGATAACGCCCAGCAAGAGCATGGATATTTGCCTGCTCATACAACGCTTTGACAAACACTTCGTCATCATTATCAAACTGCGTAGGAACTTTTACCCAAAAGTAAAACCCAGCTTCTGGCATGGTTAACTCGAGTAGCTCGCCCAATTCATCCATCCATAGCGCAAATTTTTCTTGGTACAGCGCGCGGTTATGCGCCACGTGCTTTTCATCTTGCCAGGCGGCGATAGAAGCAAGCTGATGCGGTATCGGCATCGCACAGCCTTGATAAGTACGATATTGCAAATACGGCTGTAGGATGGCTGCGTCGCCGGCGATAAAACCTGAGCGTAGACCGGGCAGGTTTGAGCGTTTTGATAGGGAATGAAAGACCACGCAGTTTTTAAAATCATCACGGCCAAAAGTAGTACAGGCCTGAAGTAAGCCGATAGGAGGCTCATTAAAATATAGCTCGCTATAGCACTCATCGCTTGCGATAACAAAGTCATATTTGTCGGACAAACGAATGAGATCTTCCCAGTCATCCAAGCTCATAATCGAACCGGTAGGATTATTGGGACTACAGATAAATAGCAGCTGGGTTTGCTCCCATATCTCTTTAGGTACAGCGCGGTAGCTACCTTTAAAATTGTTGTCCGGCGTACAAGGAATAAAGTAAGGCGTTGCCTGTGCCAGTATCGTAGCACCTTCATAGATTTGATAAAACGGATTCGGCATGACGACAGTAGGATTGCTTTTATTAGTATTCACTACAGCTTGTACAAAGCTAAAAATCGCCTCACGTGTACCCATAACTGGCAATACTTCAGTATTGGGATCGACATGACGCAAGAAAAACCGCTTCTCAAGCCAATGCGCTATGGTTTGACGTAGCTCAAAGCTGCCATTAGTAGTGGGATAACGAGATATCTTGTCCAAATTTTCTTGTAGTACGTCTAAAACAAAAGCCGGCGGCGTATGTTTTGGCTCGCCAATACCGAGCTTTATTTCAGTGTAATTACGAGCAGGCTCGCTGTTAGCAAGCAACTGTGCCATTTTGGCAAAGGGGTAAGGGTGCAGATGTGCTAAGTTGTTATTCATAAGTAAGATCATTATAATAAGAGGCTACATTAAGTAAGTAATTGTTAACGAAAATTAGAATAGTTAGTTGAGCGTAATTTCGATCGTCATAATATTATATATTCGTAAAAAACTACCAATTAGGCAGTGTAGCATTTAGCTTATTATTTGTCTTTTCCTTCTCTTATCGATTTCTCTAAACTATTATTCATTTTTCAACAACTTACCTACTACTTTTATGCTAATAATTTATATGCTTACAACTTAAAAACAACAATAGACAATAAAACAGATAACTGCTGCCAGAGACTAAGGCAAATTATCGTTAGGATAACCTTATGATCGATGCTCCAAAAATTGACAACTTTAAGGCTTTTAAAGAGGGGGGCAATTTCGTTAACGATGATATAAGTATTGACGACGAGACAGGTAATGATCTGAGCGGTCCATCTTATGAGCAGCTTAAACAATATGAACAACAGTGGTGGCAAGCTCGTCAGCGCTTTATTAATCTCAAAGAAAGACAGATGTTTTGGTTTGGTGACAATAGTATAATCACTTGGTTGTTATGGCAATTAGTCAGTTATGTAATCGTGGCTATCGTAATGATGACGTTGGGTAAGTTATTTAATATACCCATGTCATTGTGGCACTACACGATAGTATTTGGCATCCAAACAATGGTGTTTATAATTGCGCTAATATTTAAAGGTCAGCTGGCCAATTATATACAAGAGCACATTAATGACGCAGACACTATGTGTGAACAGGCGCTAACGAAGATGGCTGATTTAGCATCAGAGAATATTTTTCCGTATGTTCATGATCAGGCGCCAATCTCTTTACAAACGATTTATACGCATTATAAAGCACAGTTAAGGCTTGCAACCTTGCAGCGTTTACTCCAAAAAGAGATTGATGCTGGCCGACTGATTTTAGATCAGCACCAAATAGAGGCAGAGATATTGCCTCCAGAGTTTGTCGATGATGAGTTGACTCCATATGCCAGCGAGATGGTTTATAAAAGTCTAATCACTTATTCAAGCTAGCTAAGCTAAACACTTCGGTTGATAATTAAGTGTATTTGTCCTCAGTATGAGCATTCAAGCTAGTGATAAGTGCGCTTTTTAATGTTGCAAGTTTATCAGCAGATAAAGGGGCATCGTGTTGATCGCTGATATAAAACATATCTTCTGCTCGCTCACCTAATGTCGTAATACGTGCCGCATGTACCTCGATACCTTGCTGCAAAAATATCTGTCCTACGCGTGCAAGCAGTCCTGGCTGATCAAGCGTTTGCAAATTCATTATGTGCTGCGATGAGGCTTCATTAAAGTCAAAACTAATCACTGTGGGTACTTCAAAATGCCTTAGCTGGCGAGGCAAGCGCTTATAGGTAAGCTTGGGCGCTGCTGGATTTTTAAAAGCATCAATGAGGCGCTGTTTTAGCTCTTGCTGAGTGTCCTTATCAGTTAGTAAAGTACCGCTGCGATCAAGCAAAACATAAGAGTCCAAGGCAAAATTACGAGTAGCTGTGATGATTCGCGCGTCCAAAACATCTAGATTCATCTGATCAAACACCGCCATAGTTACGGCAAAAAGATTGGCCTGATCTTGGGTATAAACAAAGACCTGCACCGCATCAAGCGCCAGCTCTCGATGCTCACGTAGCACCACCAAAGGTGCACTATCGGTATCAGAGGCGCGTCCGATAGGAGGATGATTTAAAATGGCTTCGGTATGCCACAAAATATCTTCTACAATCTCCCGCAAAAAATACTCATCGCCCAGATCATCCCATAATCTAAGTACTTCATCACGATTCATATGCTGATTGTCGACACTGTCAAGCCTCGCCAACGTCTGTTTGCGTGTGGCGCTAATCATATCTCGACGATTGGTTGGGGCATCGATATCAGCACGCAAGATACGCCGCGTTTGCGAATATAGCTGCTTCATCAAGGTCGCCCGCCAGCTATTCCAAAGCTGAGGATTGGTGGCATTCATATCAGCAACAGTCAGTACGTATAAATGGTTGAGATGAGTGACGTTACCGACAAGATTAGCAAAAACAGTCACCACTTCAGGGTCAGAGATATCCTTTTTCTGCGCGGTCATCGACATCAGTAGATGGTAGCGGGTCAACCAACCAACCAGATGGGCGTCCGCTTGACTCATACCATGTGCCAAACAGAATTGGGTGGCCTCAGTTTCGCCAAGCTGACTATGATTACCGCCGCGGCCTTTGGCAATGTCATGAAACATAGCTGCTAGTACAATAATCTCTTTGCGCTCGATTCGCTGAAAAATGGCACTGATGAGTGGAAAGTCTTGTGCATAATTAGGATCGGTAAAACGGTGTAAAATTCGAATCAAAAATAGCGTATGGGCATCGACGGTGTAGCGATGAAACAAATCATACTGCATCATGCCAGTGACTTGTGCAAAAGCAGGGATATAACTGCCAAGTACCCCATAGCGATTCATAGCGCGCAGACGGTGAAACAGATAGTTTTGTTCTTTTAAATTGGCTAAGAACAGCGCCTGATGTTCAGAATTATCACGATAAGCTTGATCAATACCGCGCGCCGCAATCTTTAGCGCGCGTACGGTGCGCGTACGGATATTTTTGATCCCGTACTGACCCATAAGCAGAAACATCTCCATGATCGCCGCTGGGGTTTGTGCAAAAACGCGGTGATGAGCGATGGCAATCTGATCACCAACTTGATTAAAGCGTGCATTGATAGGCCGTTTTATGGGACGCTCGTCATCTGGCAGTTCAGGCTCAATAATGGTTTCATAATAGTGGTTGATGAGCATCTCAGATAGCGTAGATATTTGCATCGCACAGCGATAATAGTCACGCATAAAACGCTCAACAGCAGCATTGGGCGCGTCATCAGGCTGCGTCTCATAACCCATAAGCTCAGCAATATCGCGCTGATAATCAAATAACAATTTATTCTCGTTACGTTTTGTCAGCTCATGCAAGTAATGACGTATTTGCCATAAATAACTCTCTGCAAACTGTAATTCATCGAATTCTTTTTCGGTCAAAAAGTCTTGCTGAACTAAGTCATAAAGTTTGCTGACTCGAAAGTAGCGCTTGGTGACCCAGCCAATGATATGGATATCGCGCAGCCCACCAGGAGCCGTTTTAATATTAGGCTCAAGGTTGTATTCTGTGGCATTGTGACGCAGGTAACGCGCTTTTGCCTCAGCTGTTTTTACCTCATAAAACTCTCGCGGCGACCACCGTTTATTGACAATCGCATGGGGTACTTTTTGCAGTGTCTCGTTACCAGTAAGTAATCTTGCTTCGAGTAGCGCACTGGCTACGGTATGGTCTTTGGCCGCCTCCAGACAGTCGCTGGTATCACGGACTGATAATGAAGGCTCAAGCCCGATATCCCAAAGTAGCGCCACTAATTTATCAATCTTGGCGCTAACCTCACTGCTAATACGGGTAAGGCTAAGTAGTAAAATATCGACATCTGAATAGAGCGACAACTCGCCGCGACCATAACCACCGGTAGCAAATAGAGCCAAGTCTGTATCATTGAGGCCAAATCGTTCAAACAAAGCGATTAGCAGATCATCGATGGCGCAAGCGCGAGCGGCAACCAACTGACGAATACTAACACCGCGCTCAAGAGCACGGCTGATATCATTATTAATTTGTACTACCCACGCAGAGATAGCTGTCAACGCCTGATCAGATAATACTGATTCAGAATGGGTTGCTGCTGATGGGGGACGCAAGAGAACTGACGGTAGCGGCGTAATATTAATAGAGGTGGTATCGCAAGTAAACATGCAAGTTGTCCAGTGTTATCTAATTGGAGTTTAAGATAAAATTAGCAAAAAAAAGACCGCCTAGGCGATCTTTTATGTTATTACTGAGTCAAAAAACTTAAATCTTCTTCAGGGCGTGTGGTAAATACCTCACAGCCATTATCGGTGACCACCATCGTATGCTCCCACTGCGCTGACAGCTTACGATCTTTGGTGATGGCGGTCCATTCATCAGGTAATATTTTGGTCTGCCAAGTGCCTTGATTGATCATCGGCTCAATGGTAAAAGTCATACCCGTTTTGAGCTCAAAGCCAGTACCCTTTTTGCCATAGTGCATGACTTGCGGCTCGTGGTGAAACTCATTGCTGATACCGTGACCACAGAACTCGCGGACGATACTAAAGCGCTCAGGCTCGACCACTTCTTGAATCGCGGCGCCCACATCACCCAAACGTGCGCCATCTTTGACCACGCTCATACCGGCATAGAGTGCTTTTTGAGCCACATCACAAATACGCTGCGCCATGATAGAACCTTCACCAACGATCCACATCTTTGAGGTGTCACCATAATAGCCATCTTTGATGACAGTGACATCAATATTAATAATGTCGCCATCTTTAAGCAGTTTGTTCTCAGTTGGGATACCGTGACAAACCACATGATTGACCGAGGTACAAATAGATTTAGGAAAGCCATGATAATTAAGCGGCGCAGGAATAGCCCCTTGCTCATTAACAATATAGTCATGAGCAATCTGGTTAAGCGCTTCGGTACTCACGCCAACTTTGACATGCTCATCAAGCATCACTAGCACATCGCTGGCAAGTTTACCGGCGACGCGCATTTTTTCTATAGCTTCAGGAGATTGAATAAGAGATTTTTTAGTCATCATTGTTGTACTTATATTAGTCGTAGAATTAATAGAGACAGAATTAATTTATATGAATTATATCATAAACATAATGGTGACGGTTTTATGCTAATCAAGGTCTGTTGTCGTTTTATGAGCTAATAGTCGTAACTATAAAATTATTAAAAAACATCTGTCGGTCTTTGAAATATTCGTTATTTATATACACTAAGCGGACAGAAAAATCTATTGAATAATACAAAATATACAAGTAATGTAAATTTGATTGCTAAATGGATTAGTAATTGTTTTTGATAGCTTTTTATGCCAAGACAAACATAAGCTGGTTAAAAACACTCTTATTGATACAATAACAAGGATGTTGTTATGACCTTTCATAGTATAAAATCATACAAAAGACCACGTGCATTTTTACCACTATTTAGTGCTATTGGCAGTGGTATTTTGCTAATGACACTGCAAACCACTCCGGCGAAAGCTTCTACCTACTATAGTTGTTCTGCACCCAGCGGATGCCAATTGGTAGGCGCTAGATTATTAACGTCAAATTATACAACTACTCAGCATCCGGTGGTGCTGGCGCATGGACTTGGTGGTTTTAATAAACTATTCGGTGCCCTAGATTACTTTTATGGTATTCCTCAAACCTTGATGAGAGGAGGTACCGATGTATTTGCAACCAAAACCTCGGCCATTAATAATAGTGAAGTTCGCGGTGAACAACTACTGGCACAAGTCAAACTCATCTCAGCTATCTCCGGCAACCCCAAAGTCAATCTAATAGGACACAGCCAAGGCGGTATTGACGTTCGCTATGTCGCTGGCGTTGCCCCTGAATATATAGCCTCAGCAACCGCAGTTTCAAGCCCAGAACAAGGCTCAAAAACGGCAGACGCTGTTTTGCAGCAACTCTCAGAGGGTACTATCACCACAGAGGCGGCGCTTGGCTTATTCAAACTCATCGGCATTGCTACCGACATCGGCTCTGGTGTTAGTGTCACTGAGTTACAAGAGCAAGATGGTTGGAAATCGTTAGTTGCTCTGTCCACTGATGGCGCGGCTGAATTTAATGCTAGATTCCCGGCAGCGATGCCGACTACTTATTGTGGGCAACCAGCTGATACTGAGGTCAATGGTATTAAGTATTATTCGTTTAGTGGCGTTGGGCAACTGACCAACTTACTTGATGCCGGTGATCCTTTGCTGTTGTCGACCAGTACTACCTATCGAGGTGAGCCAAATGATGGTTTGGTATCTACGTGTTCGAGTCGTCTTGGTTATGTTATTCGTGATAACTATAGAATGAATCATTTGGATTCGGTTAATCAAGTACTAGGCTTAGTAGCCTTTGGAAGCGTTAATCCAACAACCGTATATCGTAGTCAGGTTAATCGCCTCAAAAACGCCAATCTATAAGCAAAATAGGATGCCGCTTTTATGTCTGCTAGACAGCGCTCATATTTAATCCTTACTACTATTGCTGGCGTTATTATAATAACGGCAGCAATTATTTGGTGGTTTAAGCCTACCCAAAGCAACATAACACTTTCTCAAGAAGTGTCTACAGTAGTAAGTAAGAGTACTAATGGTTCAATAGATAGTGAGTCAAATCTTGAGCAAAATCTTAATATATCCTCTACTCAAAGTGGCACTAAGTTTACCACCGGACTTGAAAACTTGCCGCATTCTTTACAAGGCACGGATGTTGATGGCGAAATTATCATAGATGAAAACCAACAATTAATTGTTACCGAAGGGCTAAAGCGATTGTTTGATTACTTCTTATCCGCGCTTGGTGAAGAAGATGAAGTCACTATCTTTGCCCGCGTTGAGAGCTATATTCGCAGTTTTGTTCCTGAACCGGCCGCTAGCCAAGCTATCGTTATATTTAATAACTATATAGCTTATTTAAAGGCGATTCCTAAGATAGAAAAGCGTTACGGTAATTTGCAACTGCAAGCCACACAAAACGGCGAGCTGGATTTAAATATAGTGGCTCAGCAAAAGCAAGACGTGGCGCGGCTGCGTCAACAGTATTTTGATAAAAACACTATTGCCGCCTTCTTTAGCGTAGAAGACGAATACGATGACTATAGTATAGAGATGGTGAGGATCAATCAAAACGATCAGCTCTCAAAAGCACAAAAACAAGTAGCGCGGCAAGACTATATTAGCCGGATGCCAGATAATGCAACCAAAGCTGCTATTCAGCAGCAAGCCAACTTAAACGAGCTTATGAGTCGCACTGAACAGATGAAAAATGAAGGTGCGACTCCTGAACAATTATATAATATGCGCCGTGAGCTGGTAGGCGCGCCAGCAGCAGCAAGGCTTGCGCAATTGGATAAGGAGGATGCCAATTTCGATCAGCGTTTTAAGCAGTACCAAGCGCAAAAGCAGATTATTCTCAATCAAAACAATAATAACGCGGCGACAAATGATCAAACAAGTGCACAAATCAGGCAGCTTGAACAGCAGTTATTTAGTGATACTGAGCGCAAACGTTTGACAGGCTATGCTGCCCTGCAACAGGTAAAGCCATAATAGGCGTTTAAGCTTAACATTAAATAACGAGTAGTAACGCAAAAAGCAGTGAAGTATAAAGTTCAAATAAGTTATGGTTACTAACGAAAAAGTAGATGTTTTAGATGTTAGCGTTAGTAAAGAATAACAGTAAAGACATAGCTCGTATTTAAATTTTATTCATTATTGTAGGAGTTCGTATGAAAAGTATAAGCAAAATATTAATGACTGGTTTGGTTGTAATGAGTGTACTAGCAGGCTGTCAATCTACACCCAGTATGACTGCGCCGCCAACTTCTGAGCCTAATATCACTGGCACGGATGTCATATAATTCGTTATTTATCAAAGGCAAATATCAAAGCTAATTATTAAGACTTAGCAATATCTAGTTATCCCATATATCTAAGTCAGCCTTTATATAAAAACCTCACTACTTAGTGAGGTTTTTTTGGCAAAATCAATCTTGATTTAGACTGCCTTACTATTGTTAGCTTTGGCATTATGATATCCTACGATCTTACATTTAAATTAAAAATTATAATCAGCTATTGTGAAAATTATCGATTACTAAGAATCCATAATATAAAATCTAATAATTCTAGGAGCCTATATGAAAAATATGACCAAAATAATGATGGCGGCGACGCTTACCTTAGGTACGCTAGCTGCAGGCTGTCAAACGACTACTACGCCAAAATCAAGCGTTGAAGCCCCAGCTCCAGTTGCCCAGCCTGTGACTAAACAACAGCTGCAAGCTTACAATTGGCAACTTGTCGATGCCAAACGCAGCAATGGCGATAAAGTAACACAGCTATTTGTTGATCCAGCCAAGCCGCTTACGCTAAACTTTTTCAAAGACAACGGTACTGATCGCGTCAGCTTTATAAATACTTGTAATAACATCGGCGGTGAATACAGCGTAGTTGATGGTAGCGTCCAACTTAGCAACGTATTTAGTACTATGAAAGCTTGTCCTGAACCCGAAGCCAGCTTTGATACTGCGACGATGGCAACTGTACAGGGTAAGTACAGTCTTGGCGAAAATGCTAATAATTTACCTATTTTGACGATTAAAAACGACAATCAAGTAGCCTATTTTAAAGGGGTTGCTAAATAATTGTCTTAATTCTCGGACATTAGTAATGTGATGTTCAAGCTTATATCCCCCATAAAAGCGCTCTACTATTTATAGTGGAGCGTTTTTTTTGGTTAAATTTTAGTTAAGGCTTAGACAAAGGTTTGTTTTATTACTAATAAGTCTATTTTAATTAAAGATATTTCGTAAATTAAGTTATACTATATGTTATATATTTGTTAATAAACTGTCTAAAACAATTCTAATTTATGTTACTTCTGTCTCTATGAGTATTTCTATGTTTAATCGATCTTTAATTAGTAGGCACTCTACTACTATTGCTCTGAGTACCACTTTGAGTGTGCTTTTAACAGCTTGTAGTACTTTACCCCAAACGATACAACCGCTCAGTAGCACCGCGAATCCTATAATTGTTGATCCGTTAACAGCAAATATGCCAATTGTAGATCGGCAAGGTCGTATCGCTTATGTAGAGGAACTAAGTGCAGGTTCTGCAATAATATCAAGTCTTTATACCCTAAACCCTGATGGTAGCGATAGACGGCTACTTGATCAAATCAACGGCTTTATCTACGCCCCAGCATGGTCAAAGGACGGCAAATTATTAGCCTATAGCAAACAAGCCATGCTGCAAAATCCAAAGATTTATATCTACGATACTAATAGCCAAACTCGAAATTTAGTAGTAGACACAGCTGGCAGCAATCTGTCACCGTCATTCTCTCCAGATGGACAAAAGCTGCTTTATAGCTCAACGATCGGCGGTAATGCCGATATCTACGAGATGAATTTACGCGATGGTAAAACCCAGCAGCTCACCACTTTACCTAGTACCGAAGTCCAACCAAGCTATGCCTTTGACGGGCAAAGTTTCGTCTACACCAGTGACAAAAAACACGCAGGGCGTCCGCGCATTTATCGCTATCACTTTGCAACTGGCAGTGCTGAGCAGATTAGTAATGAAGATTATGCTGCCAGCGCGCAGTTGAGTGTTGACGGTCAGCGCCTGGCTTATCTCAACGGTCGTCAGGCAGCCATAATGACTGTAGCAACCGGACAAATCATCAAGCTTGCAGAAACAGGACTTGATGAGCCTGCACGTCTGTCGCCTTCTGGACAGTATGTTCTGTACCCAGCGCGCACCTTACCAGTTAAACAAATTAGTGGTCAAAGTGGGGGTAGTTTAACTGTGCGCTCTTTAGCTGATAATAGTAGTTATGCTATCAGTAGTAAGGATGGCGGCATGGTTAGGTCGCCAGTATGGGGAAACTGATTGCAAATCAAGTATATTTTTTGACATCTTGTGTATATAATAACTTTATAGCAAACATAAGTTCATTTACAGGTATGAGTTTGAGAAGCGTTTACGTTTGGCGCAACTTATACAAGGTGAGTACGTAAATTTATAAAATAAGCCATATAAATTTATAAATTACAGGACAAAACCATATAACAATCATGGCTAATTTGTATGGTGGTATGGCTTAGGAGTGCAGGATGCAAGAATCGTTTTTGATTTTTATTACCAAAATAAGTTTATACCCTACCTTTGTGTTTACAGGGCTGGTGATGTTTGTCACCTTGTATTGGGTAGTATCTTTACTCGGCATGACAGATATGGACACCGTAGAGTTTGGTGAATCAGGCGGTGATGCTGATGTCTCCAACCTATCATCGACCGGATTTTTTACAGGTCTTATGCTCAAATTTGGCCTTTATGGCGTGCCTTTAATCATCATACTAACCTTGATTAGTTTAATCGGTTGGGTATTAAGCTATCTCTACACCAGCTTTTTGCATCACTATTTTGATTCAGGCGTTTTGTATTATGTGTTTGGCACAGGGGCGCTCATTTTTGTATTGGTGGTATCGATGTGGTTGACGGGGGTTATTATTTCACCCATCCGTAAAAACATCGCCAAAATTCCTAAGCGTAATGCCATTAGTAATGTGGGTAAGACAGCCATAGTGCGCACGCTTAGTGTGACAGATAAACATGGTGAAGCTGAGCTAAATGACGGCGGCGCAGGATTAATACTCAAAATTCGTCCAGACATGAATGAGAATTCATTAAAGCAAGGCGACAAAGTGGTATTGGTAGAATATCTAAATGAAGCCAATGTTTACCTAGTTGCTCCTGTTAAAGATAAATAACGCTAAAAATTGAATGGGTTAATTGAAGAACCTTCACACAAAAGTATTTTTAACTGGGTAGCTTGCAAAAGCGATTTTTGAGTAAAAATTGAACTTAAAAATGAAAATGTAATAACGATCGGGCAATGTATAAACGATAAGTAATCTATTGGCAGGCATTGTAGCAACTGTTTTAAATTTGGTTGGAATGTTTTAATTAGAGGAATGAATATGGACATACTCATTATCGTCGGCGTGGTTGTAGTGCT
Organism: uncultured Psychrobacter sp.; assembly: GCA_947501045.1. Classification (GTDB taxonomy): domain Bacteria; phylum Pseudomonadota; class Gammaproteobacteria; order Pseudomonadales; family Moraxellaceae; genus Psychrobacter. Next base: position 30,080 of record CANMUI010000009.1, on the reverse strand, counting down.
GGCGTTTGTTTTCATCATGGCAGCACTTTTGATGCTAAAAGCCTTTTATTTTAAGGTTGAGCAAGGCAAAGCACTGATTATTAATGGTGTTAGTAAAATCGCTGTACGCTTTGATGGTGGTTTCGTTTGGCCCATTATCAACAAAAAAGAATTGATGAGAATCTCGCTTATCACTTTAGAAGTGGATAGACGCGGTAAAGAAGGGCTGATTTGCGCCGACAACATGCGCGCTGATATCACCGTTGCGTTTTACCTGCGAGTTAACGAGACCGAAGAGGATGTCCTCAAAGTCGCCAAATCGGTTGGGGTTGAAAGAGCCTCAGATAAAGTCGCTGTCAATGAGCTGTTTAATGCCAAGTTCTCAGAAGCGCTAAAAACAGTCGGTAAGCAAATTGATTTCGTTAAGCTATTTGAGAACCGCAGCGAATTTCGTGACAGTATCGTCCAAGAAATTGGCAACGATCTCAATGGTTATGTCCTAGAAGACGTCGCAATTGATTACTTAGAGCAAACGCCAAAAGCGTCATTAGATTCTAGTAATATCTTGGATGCTGAAGGTATCAAAAAGATTACTCAATTAACGGCCTTTCAAAATGTCATCACTAACGAGCTTGAGCGTGATGAAGAGCTAGCGGTTAAGAAGAAAAACGTTGAAACTAGGGAAGCTATGCTGGAGCTTGAGCGTCAACAAGCCGATGCCGAAGCCAAACAGCAACGTGAAATCTCTTCTGTAATTGCACGTGAGACTGCTGAAACCCGCAAGATTGAAGAAGAAGAGCGTAAAAAATCGGAAACAGCTGTCATTATGGTTGAGCAAGATTTGGCGATTCAGCGTGAGAATCAGCAACGTGAAATTGAAGTGGCTGGACAGAACCGTCTGCGTGCTGTCGTCATTGAAGAAGAGAAAGTCATTCGTGCTCGTGATTTAGAAATCGTCTCTCGTGAGCGTGAAGTCGACTTACAGCGTATCGAAGCGGAACGTGCGATTGAAGTTGAGAAAAAAGAAATCGCTAACGTGATTCGTGAGCGTATTGCGGTAGATAAAACTGTTGCGCAAGAAGAAGAGCGTATCAAAGAAGTCCGCGAAGTCAGTGAAGCGGATCGCTCCAAGCAAACACGCGTATTGGCTGCCGAAGCGGATGCTGAAGAAATCAAAGTGCGTCAGGTGAAAAAGGCGGAAGCAGAAGAGCTGTCTGCCAAGCATAAAGCGGTTGAGATCACCACGCTTGCCACTGCCAATCTTGAAGCGTCTGCCAAAGAGTCAGAAGCTAAAATCAAGCTTGCCGAGGGTATCAAAGCTGAAGAGTCTGCTCATGGGTTTGCTGAAGCAGCGATTCAAGAAGCCAAAGCAAGCTCTTTGGAAAAAGAAGGCATTGCTAAAGCCAATATTATTAAAGCGACTGGACAAGCTGAAGCGCAATCAGAGCGTGAAAAAGGCATGGCAGATGCGGAGATTATCGCCGCTCGCGGTGAATCGAATGCCAAAGCAGAACGTGAAGTTGGACTGGCAAAAGCTGAAGTTACCCGCGCGCACTTCCAAGCTGAGGCCGATGGTCTGGTCGAGAAGTTCAATGCCATGGGTAGCATGAGCAAGGAAGCACGTGAGCATGAAGAGTTCCGCATGAGTCTTGAGACTGCATTGCAAGAAGCGATGGCGTCGATCGATGCGGGCAAAGAGATTGCTAAAGAAAACGCTGAAGTGTTGGCAGTGGCGCTCCAAAAAGCCAAAATCGATATTGTCGGCGGTGAAGCGCACTTCTTTGATAACTTCGCTAAGTCACTCTCTATCGGTAAAGCCATTGATGGCTTAGCTGGCAAGTCTGACACGCTAAGCGGTATCATCAATACGGTTATGGCAGGTCAAGTTATGACTAAAGCTAACGAGTCTAATAAGACTGCTCAATATAACGATTAGTCGTTTTAAATATCAATAAAAAATCTGTTGCTTAGGTGGCAGATTTCCAAGCCAACTTAAAACACTGAGTTGGCTACTCTAAAAAAATGTTTTATATACATGACTTACTATGAATTGTCGTAGGGTGCATTCCATGCACCATGATAGTGTGATAATAGAAAGTCTTATTTAAAAGATTTTCATTGCTGAACGCGGCAGTGCTTTTTCATGGCTTTTAGGTGCTTAAAAAGCACCCTACCTATAATTTATAAAACGTTTCTTTAGACTAGCCACATTTAACCTTCTCACCTTTTCTTATTGCGCAAAACTCTCTTATTATATAAAAACAGAAGTGGACGACTCACGATGGCGGATACGCAAAACTCAACCAATTCAGATAGCCCAAGCAACGATAGCCAAGCCAATCAAGCTGAACAAACCGGTCAAACTGATCAGGCTGTTGCCGCCGGCAATGCCTATGAGCTCATCAAAAAACGTCTAACGGAGCAGGGCAGCCGTTTAGAGCAACAGACCGCTACCCTGAATAACGCGCGTCTTGAAGAGTTTGGTAGCACTCAAATGCAAGTGACAGCTCGTACTCGTATTCGCACCGAACACAACTGTGTGGCGCAGGATATGGTGCAGGTCGGTGGCTATTTGCTATTCGGCTACAACGTCTTTATGGGTCTTAAACGCGCGAGCAATGTCAAAGATGTGCTGTCGTTGTATCGTTTGATAGAGTCTGATAATACGAAGCCTGATAATAACAGTAACGATGTTGAGAAAGACTACCAGCTTGAAGAGGTCGATTTAACGGGCACATTTTTAGATCAACAAGCCTTTGTACAAGACTTTAATGAGCTGTATAGATATTACAAGCAAACGCGCTTGATTCAACTGACCGTTAAAGACAGCAAGCTGCTATTAGCATTTCAGATCGGTGAACGTATCACCGATATTCGAGTGTTTCGTTTTGCCCTAGACTTTAGCGAAGGCACACCAGAATCCGCCCAAGTCGCCTATGTAGATAATAGAGGTGAGCGCGATATCGAGTTGCCGCCAGCCTATGATTTTGATTGGACTGAGACTACTCGTGATCAGATGATCAATGGCAAATACCCGCATATGAATATCTTAGATACGATATTTGTAGAAACTGTTAGCGGCAGTTTGACCATTAAAATTGAAGATAATACTCAATCAGGGCTAGGAATTTATAGCGAACCCGTTAGTGATAGTACGCAATCTCTGACAGATGCTGAGATTTCTTATGCCAAAGTTGGTAGTTTAATATTGTTAAAGATTTTGCCGTATCGTGAAGACAGTCATCGCTATTTCGTCTACAACACCTTGACTGAAGAAGTGCTGCGACTGGATGCCATCGGCCAATCTTGTGTCCAGCTACCCGAAGATCACGGCATTATCTTCCCGGGCGGTTATTACTTGCAAACTGGCGAACATAAACTGTTTGATGCTCAGAACGTCGATGCCAATAATGGCAATGAAAAGAACTTACAATTTAAGCGTAAAATCGTCTCACCCAACGGCGAAGACGTTTTATTCTTATTCTATGACGTGGCGTTGGGCATCACGGGGTTATTCCCTTATAACCTTATCAAAAAACAACTGGCAAACCCCATTTATTGTAATGGTATGGCACTGGCAGAAAATGGTCGCTTGGTACTGTTCAGCGCCCAAAGTGAACCATCACGCATTCACCCGATGCAGATATGGCATACCCCTTATGCCTCTCCTGAGTATGTCAGTGAATTACCTGAAAGCACGAGCTTCTATGGCAAAATTGGCAATAAAGAATTGGTGCGCGGCATCTCAGATCTCTATAGCATCACCCGCCTCATTGACAATCAAAGCGTGTCACAAAAGCTCTATGAAGAATTAGCCGACAATACTAGCCGTCTCTTTGATAGCTATTATTGGCTATCTGAACCTGAGCTGACCGAGATTGCAGGTAGTATCAAAGAGGTGACGGCCACTGCTGAGCTGGTCATTGATGAATTTGCCAAAGTACAAAGTATTCAAAAGCAAACTCAAACCGCTATAGCCGATGCTGAAGCCCAGCAGAATGAAATATTGCGGCAGATAAGAGTCACTACTTTTGAGTCGGCCAGTGACTATGTTGATCAATTGTCGGCGTTAAGACGGCAAAAAGGCCGCTTGGTCAGCTTGGAAGATTTACGTTATTTAGATAGCGATAAATTAGTAGCGCTACAAACACAACTAGAAGCAGCAGAGAGCGAGCTTGCCGAAAAAACCGTACTATTTCTAAGTGGTGAAGAGGCGCTATCAAGCTACGAAGGGGTGTTAGCAGATGTTAGTGAGCGTTTAAATACGAGCGAGACCAATGCCGAGCTCAAGCCAGTATTAGAAAAAATCGATGAGACCGCTCAAGGTTTAGACTTGTTGACCGAGCTGCTAGGTACACTAGACGTCGCCGATGCCACGGTACGCACGCAAATTATCGATGACATCTCGACCATCTATGCGAGTCTCAATCAAAGTAAAGCTAAGCTAAATCATAAACGTAAAAGCTTAGGCTCAGCTGAAGCCGTGGCGCAATTTGGCGCGCAATTTAAACTGTTTGGTCAATCCATTGCCAATGCTTTATCCATTGCCAATACGCCTGAGAAGTCAGATGAGCAAATGGCAAAATTGCTGGTGCAGTTAGAAGAGTTAGAGAGCCAGTTTGCTGACCCAGAGACTAATAGTGGCGATCAGTTTTTAGCCGACATTATCAGCAAGCGTGAAGAGATTTACGAAACCTTTGAAAATCATAAGCAGCAATTGCTCGATGCCCGCAACCGTAAGGCACAAAACTTAGGTGATGGCGCACTACGTATGCTGGAGAGCATCAAAAAACGCACGCAAAGCACAGGCGTAACAGGCTTCACAGAGGAAGAAGCTTTAAATACTTACTTTGCCTCAGATGGCCTAGTGCAAAAAGTTCGTAGCATCGCCAAAGAGCTGCTAACATTAGGCTTTAGTGTCAAAGCAGATGATATTGATGCGCGCTTAAAAGCCATTCAAATCGAGAGTTATAAGAGCCTAAAAGACAAGTCAGATTTGTTTGAAGATGGTGGTCAAATCATCAAGCTTGGCAAGCACCGCTTTTCGGTCAATACTCAGCCATTGGATTTGACCTTACTAAGTCGTGGGCAGACAGACGGCAAACGCGTCCTTAATCTGCATTTAACGGGCACAGATTATTATGAAGTATTGGACAATGCCGAATTAAACGCTTTGCGTCCGTATTGGGATATGAACATCGCCTCCGAGTCCGATACCGTCTACCGCGCCGAATACCTAGCGTATAGCATTATCGAAAGTGCCAAAAACAGTCAAGATGGCTTGACCGAGTCGCGCCTATATCAAGCTTATGACGACACTGTTAGTACTATTAATAGCAGTGTTAGTAGCACTATTGATAGTAATGGCGACATCGATGATAGCCCTCTTGCCAAACTGGTCAAAGCTTACGCCACACCACGTTATCAGCTCGGTTATGACAAAGGCATTCATGACCATGATGCAACATTGCTATTGCTGCAAATACTACCGACTTTGCGCGAAGCTGGCTTGCTCATTTATACCCCGCAAGTACGTGCGTTGGCGCAGCTGTTCTATTGGCAGTTGAGCCTAGTAAAAGCACTCGGTTTAAATGGATTACGTCAATTTGGTTACGATAACTGGCTAAATGAGTCCGTACTAACGCGCGTGAGTAACTGGACGGATAGAGCCATCACCGCCGAGCAATTGCGTCGTAGCTTAGGTAGTGATACCGCCAAAGCCTTGCTAGTAGAAGATATGACGGAGGTTATGCATAACTTTGTCTCTGCTTATAATGATGATAACTTTAGTAACGACAGTATTAGCCTCGAGAACAATTCTAATAAGAAGTCAGATTCAGATTTAGGCTCAGAATCCAACTCCAGCTCAGACCTGAATTTAGACATCAGCGACATTCACAACGCCAATATCTTTAAACAAAGCTACGTTCAGCTTGCCAGTGAATACTTGGTCAGTGTCATGGGGCAGGCGAGTAGCCCAAATGCAGGCATAAGTACTGGCACAAATACAGAAATAGAATGGCAAACCAGTCAGCAAGCGCAGCAGTTGTGCGAGCAGCTGACGCAAACGCTAAATAGTTCGTCAGGCAGTACGCAGAACGCTGCCAGTTTTGAGCAATTACGATCCTCAATCGGCAAACTTGGCTTTCAGCCCAAATCAGCCTATGAGCTATTGGCAACGTGGTTTCATGCGCTATTGGATAAGACCTATGGCGATAGCGAAACAATCAATAAGCCATTAGATAGTACTGATAGTGAAGGCAAACCACTCAGTGAAGAACAGCTTGCTGAAATTGAGGAAAAGTCCGCCTTACGTAGACAGCAATTGCAGATTGGCCGCCACTATGTGCCCGAAGCGATTGCGGTCTTACTCACCCAATTAAATGATGGGCAACGTGAAGCCTTGGTGCAACGTCTCATTGACTCAGGTATTAGCTTTGATAAGAGCGCTACTGGCACGCCGTCTACTTTGTCATTCTCAGCCACTACCTCATTGACCAGTCTCAATAATCCGCTCAATCAAGTACAGAGCTTTGAGCGCAGCATAGGTAAAGTGTCGCTTGAAATACAAGTCAATAACTTACTAGGCGAACATGAGCGCATTCATCAGCAGACTTTGACCTTTGCTGTCGATGATTTCTTAAATCGTTTGCACCATCATGACACACAGGTCATTCCTGCCTACAGACGCTATCTAGCCATGCGCTCAGAGATATTGCACGACTCAAAAGAATCATTGCGATTGGATGAGTTTATGCCACGTCCACTGTCATCCTTTGTGCGTAACCGTCTGATTAATGAGAGCTATCTGCCGTTAATCGGCGACAACCTTGCTAAGCAAATGGGCACGGTCGGCGAAGATAAACGTACCGATCCGATGGGTATCCTGATGATGATATCGCCACCAGGTTACGGTAAAACCACCTTGATGGAGTATGTGGCAAACCGTCTTGGCCTCATCTTTATGAAGATTAATTGTCCTTCCCTCGGTCATGACGTCACCTCTTTAGATCCCGAAAAAGCGCCCAACGCCACTGCTAGAGAAGAGCTGAATAAAATCAACTTAGCCTTTGAGATGGGCAATAATGTCATGCTATATCTGGACGATATCCAGCATACTCATGCCGAATTTTTGCAGAAGTTTATCTCACTTGGCGATGGTACACGCCGTATCGACGGCGTCTGGCAAGGCAAAACCAAAACCTATGATATGCGTGGCAAGAAGTTCTGCGTGGTCATGGCGGGTAACCCGTACACCGAAAGCGGTGAGGCCTTTAAAGTCCCTGACATGCTCGCCAACCGCGCCGACATCTACAACTTAGGCGACATCATGAGCGGTATGGAAGAAGTCTTTGCGCTCAGTTATATCGAAAACTCGTTGACGTCAAACAAAGTTCTCGCGCCACTTGCCAACCGTGATTTGAGCGACGTCCATCGCCTCATAAAAATGGCAAAAGCCGTCGGTTCCAATAGCGAAAGTCTCGCGCAAGCAAGCGACCTGACTTATCCTTATAGCACCTCAGAGATTAACGAAATTATCGCCATCTTGCGCCATATGTTTACCGTGCAAGAAGTCATCCTTGACGTCAACCAAGCTTACATCGCCTCGGCTTCGCAAGATGATAAATATCGCGTCGAGCCGATATTTAAGCTGCAAGGCAGTTACCGTAATATGAATAAGATGACCGAAAAGCTATCGGCGGTCATGAATGCGCAAGAGCTGAACCAGCTGGTAGATGATCACTATCTAGGCGAGTCGCAGCTATTAACCCAAGGTGCAGAGAGTAACTTACTTAAGCTTGGCGAGATGCGTAATGTCTTAACGGAGACAGAAAAAGAGCGCTGGGAGCAAATCAAAGCTGACTTTTTACGTAACAAAGCCATGGGCGGGGAAGATGGCGACACTGGTGCACGTATCGTCGCGCAGCTCGTTGACCTAGCCAGCGGCTTCAATGCTATTAGTAGTCAGTTTGATAAATACCTTAACCAAAATGACCCTGAACAAATCGCCCACTTGCGAGGCGCTGAACAGCAAGCGCAAATCGATGCCCAGCTTGAGGCGCAAAAAATCCTCGCCGACAGCTTTATCACGGGTTTTGTAGACAACGCCAAAGTTGTTAGCGACAGCATCGATAACGGCTTTGAGAAAAGCATGAACCAGCTGATACAAATCTATAAGCACGACCATAAAGCAGAAGGGGAGTACCTCAAGCAAAACCAAGATATCCAAAAGCAGCTCATGGTGCAATTGGTCAGCGCGGTCGAGCAACTGGCGCAGCAGATGGCCGATAGCCTGTTTAAGAGTGCTGAGAGTCAAACTTCTAAGACCGACATCCCCGACATCACGGAACAAACCGCGCTCTTGGCAAACGCGCTTAAGCAAGCGCTAGAACCGCTCAATATGCGTATGGATGAAAAACTCGCCCTCGACACCAGCACCGACCAATCGGGCAAGCTTATCGTCAATAGCTTAAATCGGCTTAATAAAATATTTGATAATTATGAGTAGTTAACTCATTAAAAAAGTGAGGTAGGGTGGTGTTAGGCTTGTCGAATTCTCGTAGAGAATGCAGACAAGACGTAACCCACCGTTTTTATATATTCTGCAACGAAAAATTCTATTTAAAAGTTTGTGGCGTGTAAGGTGCGCCCCGCGCACCACTTCTAATCAAATAAGAGACATTACCATGGCACACAAAAAACAAAATCTACCCCAGAAAATATGCCCTGTCTGCCAGCGACTTTTTACATGGCGTAAGAAATGGGAGAAGGATTGGGATAATGTGGTTTATTGTTCTGAGCGGTGTCGGCGGGCGAAAAGGAAGTAGGGTGGCGTTAGACTTGTCAAATTCTCGTAGAGAATGCAGACAAGACGTAACCCACCGTTTTAAATCATGCTAAATCTAAATGTTAAATGACCAACTCTATGCGACCTAAGCAAAATCAAGACAATAGAAAACCGCCACGTTTTCTAACCCAATGTTGCCAGCTGAAGAAGGTAGAGGCGGCGGTGCTGTTAAAATGATTATAGCTTATTTAGAACCTAAAAAGTAGTAAGTAGCCAATCCTGCTTTTCGCTCATATCTTGGTCGCCCACTAGAGCGGTGACTAATAGCCAGTAGCGTTCCTGTTGCCTCGATATCGCTCCTAGCTAAGTCACCGCAATCTAGTGGTCAACCAAGGATAACCGCTACAATCAGGGCTAACGGCAACATCGTATCCTTGCTAATAATAGTCGTTATTCAATATTGCTTAATTTTCTAACTTTGACTTGGCTGGTAAACTAACGTTTGAAGTAGGGTGGTGTTAGACTTGTCAAATTCTCGCAGAGAATGCAGACAAGGCGTAACCCACCGATTATATATTTTTGATTTATAAATTGTTGGGTCTCGTGCCTCGACACCAACCTACAAAAAATAAGCCTTCAAATAGCATATGCACTGCAAAATTTGGCGTAGGCTGCGCCCAGCGCACCAATTTCATAAAATATCTACCTTATCAGCGAAATAAAGAGACTTATTGTTTAGAGCGTTGTCTGCGGTGTAAGATGGACTAAGCTAAAATTAAGACAATGAAAATCACCACGTTTTCTAACTTGATATTATTAGAGAAGGAAGATAAAGGTAGCATTACTGCTAAGTTTGTTGTAACTCGGCTGTAATTATTAATGAACTAAAATTAACAGTTCAGTTGCATTTTTGTATATAAATCAATAAACTGATCAATTCTTAAAATTATGATTAACTAAAAGCTTAATAGTTAGAGACGGTATCTATGGAACAAGAATTTCAAAGAGGTTCAGAGTGGAGGGTTTGGGATTTTCATGTACACACACCTGCTTCGTTTAATTGGAGAGGTAGTCGTAAGCTAAATAACCCCAATTTGAATACTCAAGTAGACATAGAGATTATTGATGAGATGATTGAAGCTTTGAACAAAGCAGATGCTGATGTTTTCGTATTGATGGATTACTTTACATTTGATGGCTGGATAGCATTAAAAAATAGATTAGACATGCCTAATTCACCAAAATTAAATAAAGTAGTTTTCCCTGGAATCGAACTTAGACTATCTTCATCAAAACTACCTAGATTGAATGCTCATGTAGTTTTCTCTAATGATATAAGTATTACTGATTTAAGTGATTTTAAGAGTAACCTAATTCTTGATTTAATAGATAAGCCATTATCGAATAAGTCTTTAATTGAATATATACGTAAATTACCTGATAGTAATACTAAAGATGTTAAAGGCGATGTCAAGAAAAATGACGAAGATGCTTTAACTGCTAGTAAGGAGAAAGCTGAAGTAACTGTTGAATCTTGGGAGAAAGCAGTAAATATGTATCCTGATAGGGCAGTTCCGTATTTAGCTTGGAGTACTCATGGAGGAGCGACTAGTTTTTCAAAAGATAACTATCAGTACGTTTTCAAACTAATGAAATTTGCTAACATCTTTGAGGTTAAAAATCAAGAAGAAGCTTTAACTTTTCAAAATGTAGAAACAGATAATAACAAAAATTTTTTGAAGGAGTTTCAATACTGCTTAGGAGATAAACCTTGTTTGGCAGTAAGGGGTAGCGATGCTCATAGGTTCAAAACTAGTGGAGAAGATAGAGGGTATGCAGTATTTCCTGGTAATAATAAAACCTGGATAAAAGCTGACACTACCTTCGAAGGTTTATTACAAGCTATTAGAGAGCCTTCAAATAGGTCTTTTATAGGCGATAAACCAGACAAATTGAAAGCCATTGAAGGTAATTCAGAAAAATACTTAGACAGAGTCTGTATTAGTAATCACAGTTCAGAAACAGCTGGAGAGTGGTTCGAAAATATAGAACAAAAATTAAATAGTGACTTAGTAGCCATTATTGGAAACAAAGGTAGTGGTAAAAGTGCATTTATAGATATTATTTCACACGTGTTCGAAGACAAAACAGATATTAAATACAACAATTTTGTCAAAAAATTTGACACATTGAATATTGGCAGTAATTATAAAGTAAATTTGGATTTTATGAGTAATTCTGAAAACTTGGAATCACACTTGTGTAAAAACGATGCAAATGTAAAAGATAGAATTACTTATATTCCACAAGGTTATTTTGAAGAGCTATGTAGCGACTTAAGTAGTAACGCATTTCAGAGCCAAATTAACAGTATTGTTTTTAGTCATGTACCAAGTGATAAAGTTTTAGGTAACAACGACTATAATGCATTTATTAGCCAAGACGAAAGAACCATTAATAAAGATATCTTGGATATTAAAGGTAGGATTGAGTTGATAAGTAGTGAGATAGTTAGTTATTTAAATAAAACTACATCAGAAAACGAGGTTAAAATAAATAATAGTTTGGCTCTTGAACGTGAAAAACTAGAGAAAGCTAGCAATGAAATGCAAGATTTAAATACTGATATTTACGGTAGTCTTGATGACCCATTAATGAAAGATGTAGAGCTAGCTCATATAGAGATGATGAGTGCTTTTAATCATAAAACTGTTGCTGATGGAGTTTATATTGATCTGTCAAATCAATTAATGAAATTCGAAAATGCTATTGATGAACTAAAGCGAATTAAAGTAAGTTATGAGGCGCAAAAAGAAGATTTTAAAAATAGATTTCTGATTGATTTTGAAATACCTATTGACGAGATTATCAGCTTCAATTTCGATGATGCTTTAATACAATCAAAAATTAAATTAATTGAAGAAGATATAAATACTAAGAGACAGCATGCTATTAGAGTTAGTGAGGAATTTAATTTAGCTAATGATGCCTATAAAATCAAATCAAAAGCTCTTAATGAAAAAAATAATGAGTTAGGCGAAAAGCGTAATAGGATGTACGACCTAGAAAAATTAATTTCTAAAGCTAATTCGTCAATTAAACAGTTGGAAATTGAAGCATCTAACTTGGAAAAATATGAAGAGTATTTAAAAGAAACTAATAGAAAAATAAAAGAAGAATCTAAAAGTATTTTAGATAAAATAAATTTAAAGTTATATAAAAGAGAAGAGATGTTTAGCGGTATTGTACAGGAAATTCAAAATATTATATCAAGAGGTATTAATGTTAAGCTAAACTTTGAAGCTTATGTAAAATTTGATAAAGATTTTTTTAGATTGAGACTTGCAAACTTAATAAATTTAAGACATAAGGTTATAAATATTGATAATATTTATAAAACTATTGATGAGTGCTTAATTGATGAGAATGGTAGCATTTGCTTTGAAAGCTTTCCTGAAAAATTTATTAATGTACTGCAAGAACTTGATGGGTTAGGTGATGTAAGGTTAAAAAATATTGTAAAGGACAAAGCAAGATTAGAAGATTTATTCCGTTTTATTTATTCATTTGAGTATCTTGAAATACAAAATCGCATTCAGTACGATGGTGTTGATGTAGACTATTTATCGCCAGGACAAAGAGGAGAGCTGCTATTAATCCTCTTTTTGCTGTTAGATAAATCTAACAATCCTTTATTGATAGATCAGCCAGAAGAAAACTTAGATAATCAAACTATTTACGATATTTTAGTGCCCATAATTAAAGAGGCTAAGAAAAAACGCCAGGTCATTATGGTGACTCATAATCCTAATCTAGCAGTTGTTTGTGATGCTGAACAGATTATATATGCAGAGTTTGAACGTGATACTGGTAAGAAGATATCTTATATTTCTGGATCTATTGAAAACCCAACAATCAAGCAACACATTATTAATGTTTTAGAAGGGACTGTACCAGCATTTATTAATAGACAAAGAAAGTATGGTTTAGCATAATGACTAAGTATAAATAAAATTTAAAAAAGGGATTTCTAAAGATTGAAATCCCTTTTTCTTAAACTAGTAAAAATTATTCTTACAAATTCGGATTTAACCACTTCTCAGCCGTCCTAATATCCCAATCCTTACGGTTGGCATAATCTTCTAACTGGTCGCGGTCGATTTTACCGACGTTAAAGTATTCACTATCAGGGTGCGAGTAATAAAAGCCGCTGACCGATGATGCAGGCCACATTGCATAGCTTTCAGTCAATCTAGTACCAATTGCATCAACCGTACCGAGCCAGTCAAACAATTTACCTTTTTCGGTATGCTCAGGACAGGCAGGGTAGCCCGGTGCAGGGCGAATACCGACATATTTTTCTTTGATCATCTCATCATTGGTTAAATTCTCGTCAGCCTGATAGCCCCAATAATCTTTGCGAATCAGCTCATGCAAGTGCTCAGCGAAGGCTTCGGCCAAGCGGTCGGACAAAGCTTGCACCATGATAGCGTTATAGTCATCGCCTGCCTCTTTGTACTTTTCAGCCAGTGCTTCTGTCCCAACGATCGACACCGTAAAGCCACCTAAGTAATCGGTATGGGTGTCCGATGGTGAGATAAAGTCTGCCAAGCTAAAGTTTGGCTTGCCACTGGCTTTGTCGCTTTGCTGACGTAAGTGCTCAAACTGATAGGTCGGCTTGCCGCCATCAGCTGGACTGTTGTCATAGACGGTTACCGTATCCGCGCCAGTGCGTTTGGCTGGCATGAGTTTAAACACACCTTTGGCAACGATTAATTTTTCATCTATCATTTTTTGCATTAAGTCATTCGCATTCTCAAACAGATCGCGTGCCGCTTCGCCGACCACGTCATCTTGCAAGATTTTTGGGTATTTACCTGTCAGGCCCCAAGAGATAAAGAACGGTGTCCAGTCGATATAAGGCAGCAGATTGGTGATAGGATAATCATCAAATATCACTTGTCCGAGTTTATTAGGCACGGGTGGCACGTAGTTGTCCCAGTCAGCTTTAAAGCCAATTTTGATAGCATCAGCATAAGATATCTTCGCCGCTTTTGGTTGGCGTTTGGCGAGGCGCTCACGGACTGTTATGTACTCTTCGCGGGTTTCGTCAATCAGCTCTTGACGGTTCTGTTTGGAGAGCAGTTTGGTGACCACACCGACCGAACGTGAGGCGTCACTGACGTAGATGACCGCATCGTTTTGGTAATGCGGTTCAATTTTGACCGCGGTATGTGCTTTTGAGGTGGTAGCGCCGCCAATCATCAGGGGCAGGTTCATGCCGCGCTCTTGCATTTGCTTGGCGACATAGACCATCTCATCGAGGCTGGGAGTAATCAGACCCGACAGTCCGATGATATCGGCTTTCTCGCTAATAGCGGTATCGAGGATTTTCTCACACGGCACCATCACGCCGAGGTCAACGACGTCGTAGCCATTACAGCCGAGTACCACGCCGACGATATTTTTGCCGATATCATGCACGTCACCTTTGACGGTTGCCATCAGGATTTTACCTTTAACCTCGCCCTCGACTTTTTCCGCTTCGATGTACGGGTTTAGCCACGCTACCGATTGCTTCATCACCCGCGCGGATTTGACCACTTGCGGTAAAAACATTTTACCTGCGCCAAATAAGTCACCAACCACGTTCATCCCGTCCATCAATGGCCCTTCGATGACATCGAGCGGTTTGGGATATTTCTCCCAAGCCTCTTTGGTATCGGCGTCAATATAAGTGGTAATGCCTTTGACCAGTGCATGCTCGATGCGTTTTTCTACGCTCTGCTCACGCCAAGATAGATCAACGGTGCTTTCTTTTTTCTTACCATCGTCTTGGTAGTTCTCAGCGATAGTCATCAGGCGTTCGGTCGCATCTTGCCCAGTTTCGCCTTGGTTGCGATTGAGCATGACGTCTTCGATAGCGTCGCGGGCGTCCTTGGGAATATCATCATAAATCTCTAACATAGAAGGGTTGACGATACCCATGGTCAGACCGTTCTTAATAGCGTGGTAGAGAAATACTGAGTTTATGGCTTCACGAATTGGATTACCACGGAAGCTAAAGGAGACGTTAGAGACGCCGCCCGATACCATGGCATTGGGTAGATTTTCGGTTATCCAGCGTGTGGCATTGATAAAGTCCGCGCCGTAATTATTGTGTTCGGTGATACCGGTGGCGACGGCAAAGATGTTGGGGTCAAAGATGATATCCTCACTAGGAAAACCAACTTCATCGACCAAGATGTCATAACTGCGCTGGCAAATCTCTATTTTGCGCTCGTAAGTGTCGGCTTGACCGTCTTCGTCAAAGGCCATCACCATAATTGCCGCGCCGTAACGCATACAGAGCCTAGCGCGCTCGACGAACTCATTATAGCCTTCTTTTAGGGAGATGGAGTTGACCACGCATTTACCCTGCGTGCGCTTAAGACCCGCTTGAATAATCTCCCATTTAGAAGAATCAATCATCAAGGGCACGCGGCTGATATCCGGCTCACCGGATACTAGATTGACGAAATGAATCATCGCCTGCTCAGAGTCGAGCATACCCTCATCCATATTGATATCGACGATTTGCGCGCCGCCTTCGACCTGATCGCGTGCGACATCAAGTGCTTCAGTATAGGCTTCGGTTTTAATTAACCGTAAGAATTTCTTCGAGCCAGTGACGTTGGTACGCTCACCAACGTTGACGAACAAGCTATCAGAAGTAATGTTAAATGGCTCAAGCCCAGACAGACGACAAGCAGGTGCTATCTCAGGAATCTCGCGCGGTGGGTATTTTGCCACCATATTAGCAATTTGACGAATATGCTCAGGGGTGGTACCACAGCAGCCGCCAACAATATTGAGGATACCCGCTTTGGCAAAGCCTTCTAGCAGGGCAGTGGTTTCCTTTGCCGTCTCATCATATTCACCAAACTCATTGGGCAAGCCCGCGTTCGGATGCGCGGAGACATACGTATTAGCAATATTAGATAACGTTTGGATATGCGGGCGCAGCGCATCAGCACCAAGCGCACAGTTGAAGCCAACTGATAACGGCTTGGCATGGCGAATCGAGTTATAAAATGCCTCAGCGGTTTGACCAGATAGCGTACGGCCTGAGGCATCGGTAATCGTACCCGAAATCATAATCGGTAATTCAAAGCCAATATCGTCAAACACGCCAGTAACGGCAAAGATGGCGGCCTTGGCATTTAGCGTATCAAAGATAGTTTCAATCAAGATGATATCGACGCCACCTTCAATGAGCGCTAACGTCGCTTCACGATAATTATCTACTAACTGATCAAAGGTTACGTTGCGATACGCCGGATCGTTGACATCAGGGGAGAGCGAGCAGGTACGCGAGGTCGGACCAATGACGCCAGCGACAAAACGCGGCTTATCTGGGTTTTGGGTGGTAAATTCATCGGCGATGTCGCGAGCTATTTTGGCGGCGGTCTTATTTAATTCTGGTACTAGATATTCCATGTCATAGTCAGCCATCGATAGCCGCGTACCGTTAAAGGTATTGGTCTCGATGATATCTGCACCCGCTTTTAGATGATCGCTATGAATCTCTTTAATCATTTGTGGCTGGGTTAACACGAGCAAATCGTTATTACCACGCACGTCTTGGCTAATATCTGCAAAACGCTCACCACGATAGTCCGCTTCTTCTAGCTTATAGTTCTGAATATGCGTGCCCATCGCGCCATCAAGCATCAAAATACGTGCCTTCATTTGCTCGGTAATACGTGCACGCGCGGCCAGCTGCTTTTCCTTAAAGGGAAAGCTAGCTGGCGGAGTTAATATAAAATTATTAGGATTGTCTGAAGGTGAGGGGGTAGTAGTTTGCAAAGGGTTTTGTGAAATCATAGAAGTACTGCTTATATCATCAAGGTTGTAAAGGGAAAAGAGGTAAAAGGCGTAAAGTTTTATAGATAGAGAATTATAAATTAGTAGTAGTCTAGCATGAACTACAAATCGTTCATGACTGTATAGTTTAGCTTTATTTAGCGTGAGTATTTAGCATTAGTTATTTGGCGCTGAAAATTCAAAGTAATCTCAATCAAATCATATTTTAAAGGTTAAAAGAAGTGTAACTAATTTACTTTTAAAGGGCTTTTCTTTAGTTAAAAGTTATAGAAGCTTAACAATGCTCTTGAAAAATAGACAAAACTTACAAGCGTCTCACAAAAAGTAGCGTAACAATGGCGCGTTACAGCAAAGTTCTATGTTAGTTTACAACCATAAAGATTAGCATCTTACAGTATTTTATATATTTAAGGTTTTTGACTAATAAGGATTTTTAGTTAACTAATTCCAATATTAGTCTAAATAATAAACTTTGTTTTAGTTTTTTAGACTTATACTGTTCAAAATTTATTTCTTTTTACAGTAATTGATCTAAATAAAGATGCTGTCTTAGGATATAACACATTAGTCAACACGTAGGATACACCTCATTATTAAGGATATAAGTATGAAACTTACCAAAGTAGCTACTATTGGTACTCTAGCCATCTCACTTGCTGGTCTAACGGCTTGTAATAATATGATGGCGGCAGAAGAAGCTCCAATGGCGCAGCCTGCACCGACGGCTCAAAGCCAACCTGCAGCTCAAGCCAATATGACCAAATCGAATGTTAATGTAGTACAAATTGCTCAAAGTAATCCAGACTTCTCTTTATTAGTCGAGGCAGTACAAGCAGCAAATTTAGCTGGTATTTTGTCTGAGCCTAGTGCTAATTATACTATCTTTGCACCAACTAACGAGGCTTTTGCAAAGGTATTACAAGATACTGGAATGACTAAAGAGCAGCTATTTGCTGATAAGGCTTTATTAACTAAAATCTTAGGCTATCACGTTATCAATGCCAATATGCCAGTATATGCCAAAGACGTTAGGCCTGGCAATGTTGTCATGCTTAGTACAGACACCTTAGTGGTGACCCCTCAAGGCACGCTAATGGATGAAAATGGTCGTACTGCAAACATTTTACAGACTGATCTTGCCGCTACTAATGGTGTAGTACACGTAATTGACACGGTACTGCTACCAAAATAAGTACCCGCTATTAATACAACGCCCAGTTTTTAGCTGGTTTTGTAACACTATATATTATAGAACTATATTGAATAAAAAATTATTCAATTACTATTTATAAGGAAGTACTCATGTTAAAGAAGAATTTATTACCACTAGCGTTTGCTATGGCTGTATTACCATTAGCAGCCTGTAGCAACAATGAAACCGTACAAGATGAGCCAGTAGCTGATGTTGCTGAAACTGAGGTTGTAGAAGTTGTGGAACCGGCTCCTGAAGTTGATCCTATGGCTGACCCAGTAGAAGCCGATCCTATGGCTGATCCTATGGCCACGCAGAATATTACTGAAGTTGCTGCAGGTAACCCAGACTTATCGACACTAGTTGCCGCTCTGCAGGCAGCTGGTCTTGATCAAACACTAGCATCAGATGGTCAGTTTACTGTGTTTGCTCCAACTAACGATGCCTTTGCTGCTTTGTTAGAAACGCTTGGTGTGACTCAAGATGAACTACTAGCTGATACCGACTTATTAACTACTGTACTGACTTATCATGTGGTTCCTGATGCTACAGTGATGGCAACTGATATCCCTTACGGTAGCGATATCGAAACAGTAAACGGCGATGCCTTTACTATTAGTGAAGATAATGTGATTACAGCTTCTGGTGGTGGCACTGCAAATATTACTCAGCCAGATGTACAAGCTACTAACGGCGTTATTCATATTATCGATGCAGTATTAGTTCCTGAATAAAGGCAAATCATAATAATGTGCTGAGTTTAAAATACGATTTTTGAATGAAGCTAATATTGGTTTGATATTCATTAACTTGAGTATCAAACCTTTTTTTGTCTAAATAATAATCTATTATTACCTGGTTTGATGAACTACATTTATAAGATAGGTACAGTTCTGGCTAAAACCACGCTTGTATCAATTATAAAGCTCCATCAAAAAGCCCGTGACTTGATCACGGGCTTTTTGATGATTACTAATAAAGTTTAAATAGCGTTTACGTAAAATCTAAGATCGAGGTGTTTTGCGTAACGACTCTTGTCTTAAAAGCTCTTCTTCTTTTGCATGACGCTCTTCCCAATAAGTGGCGTTTTTGATACCAAATTTCTTAGGATCAAAGACAAATCTCTTATAACTGGTACCGCCACCTGCTTTAAGCTGCGCTTCATAGTCTCGCAAAATGTCGATAGCAGGACGGGCAACGAAGAAGATAATAATGATACCAACGATATTGAGCCACGCCATTAGACCAACGCCGACATCACCAAGGCCCCAGATATAGCCTGAGCTATTGAGCGCACCATAAGCGACCATAAACATAATAATCAATTTAACGATAAATTGACCAGTCTTACTGGCCCCTTTACCCATAGAGCGGGTTAGATAGGAGATGTTGACCTCAGCGATATAGTAGTACGCTAAGATAGTGGTAAAGGCAAAGAAGAACACCGCAATAGCAATAAAGGTATTACCAAACGTGCCATAGACAGATTCCATGGCCATTTGCGTAAATGATGGCGAGTTGATCTCGACATCCGCAGCGACGTTTTGGACGATAAATTGACCTTCGCCTAGTGTACCTTGAATGTTATACATACCCGTTGATAGGATCATAAAAGCTGTCGCAGAACAAACTAACAAGGTATCGACATATACTGAAAAGGCTTGCACCAAACCTTGCTGCGCGGGATGATCAACTGCAGCTGCTGATGCTGCGTGAGGGCCTGTACCTTGACCAGCCTCATTGGAGTAAATACCACGTTTGACACCCCAACCAATTGCTGCACCGAAACCTGCTTGCGCGGTAAAAGCGTCGCCAACGATCGCACCGAACACTTGAGGAATCATACTAAAGTTAGTAAACATAATAAGCAGAGCTAGGATAATATAGCCTACTGCCATAAAGGGTACGGCATACTCAGTAAAGGTTGCGATACGCTTAATACCACCAAAAATGATAAAACCTAAAACCACTAAAATAATACCTAGGGCAATAAGACGAGTCGAACCTGTTTCCATACCTACAAAGTTTATCGCTGAACCTTCACCTGCGACCTGAGCCACTGCATTGATAACGCCGTTCGCTTGCACGCCAGGCAGGAACACCCCACAAGCAATAATAGAGGCGATGGCAAAGACAACACCGTACCATTTTTGACCAAGAGCGCGCTCAAAGTAATAAGCTGGGCCACCGCGATACTCGCCTGTGACGACATCGCGCTCTTTGTAAATCTGACCTAGTGTGGATTCGACATAAGCGGTGGAAGCGCCTAAAAAGGCCACTACCCACATCCAAAATACCGCGCCTGGACCACCGAAACCAATAGCAGCGGCGACACCTGCGATGTTACCCATACCCACACGACCTGCGAGTGAGACGGCTAATGCCTGAAACGATGAGATACCCGCATTATCGGGTTTACCTTTAAATAAAAGTCTAATCATCTCACCGAATAAACGCACTTGTACAAAGCGCGTTAAAATAGAATAAAACAAACCTGCGCCCAAACACAAATAGACCAGTGCTGGGCTCCAAATAATTCCGTTTGCTAGATTAACTAAACCTTCCATATTAATATTCCTAGTACTGTCTTAAAGTGGTTATGCTCAGTATTAATAGGTTATTGAAACCAATAATAAAAGTCATAATTACTAAGGATAGATTGTCATTGTCTATATTTATCCGCTTGGCTTATCAATAAGGTCATTGAATCAAACAGTTACTATGACCGATATTTTAGCTGCGGCCGCAATTCCTTTTGCCGTTTTATGGATTACCTCATAATAATGACATAACCTTGTGAAGATAGGTAAATAAAATAGACCAGCGGATAAAACAGGTGATTATTGTTATTAAATACCAAGCAATGCTACACCGATATTCAATTTATAGTTAACCCTCTGGTTGCTAAGAGTAGCACTAGCATTGCTAGTGCTACCATAACCCAATGTATAAGCCAGACGGTTAAGTAAATGCAATTTGCCATAATTTTTTAACAATTACTAGAATTTTCTATGCTTTTACAGTCGTTAATTCCATATATTGAGGTCAAAAACGCTCTATATTGTTGATACCTAATAAAAAGTTGTGCTAATTCACTCCAGAAGCACTCGACAAAATTAATGCTAAAAGTATTATCTTTCCTACTGATCTTTATCAAGTGAGCTTTGTTTATCACTCTTCTGCTCATTTAAATAGCGCTCCTCCCAATAAGAAGCGTTTTTGATACCAAACTTAGCTGGATTGAACGTATAACGGGCGACTCCTGCTTTGCGCTGCGCCTCGTAGTCTTTTAGAGCTTTTATAGCGGGACGGGCGACCACAAAGATGAGCAAGATACCAACAATATTTAGCCAGGCAATGAGACCGACGCCAATATCACCGATAGCCCAAATATAACCAGCTGAATTAAGACCACCATAGGCAATCATAATCATAGTGACCACTTTAACCAAAAGTAAGCCTACTCTATTAGCATGGGTACTGATAAAGCGGGTCAGATAAGCTACATTCACCTCAGCTATGTAATAGTTGGCTAAAATAGTCGTAAAAGCAAAGAAGAATACAGCTACCGCAATAAAGGTATCACCAAAAGCCCCATAGACAGATTCCATCGCCAGTTGGGTGAAGGCAGGGGAGTTAATCTCGACACCAGCGGCAACGTTTTGGACGATAAACTGACCATCAGGTAATTCGCCTTGAATGTTATAAGTACCCATAGTTAGGATCATAAAAGCAGTTGCAGAGCACACCAGTAGCGTATCGACGTATACTGAGAACGACTGCACCAAACCTTGCTGTGCAGGGTGATCGACCTCAGCCGCTGCTGCTGCGTGCGGAGCGGTACCTTGACCTGCTTCACTGGAGTAAACACCACGTTTGACGCCCCAACCAATGGCAGCGCCAAAGCCTGCTTGGGCGGTAAAAGCGTCACCGACGATCATGCCGAATACTTGTGGAATTAAACTAAAGTTACTAAACATGATAATTAAAGCCAAAACGATGTAGCCGATGGCCATAAAAGGTACGACGACCTCAGTAAAGGTAGCAATACGTTTGATACCGCCAAAAATAATAATACCAAAGACCACTAAGATAATGGCTATGGCTCCTAAACGCATACTGCCGACATCAGACCCTAGCACTGACATAGTACTGCCTTCTCCGAGCACTTGGGTCACCGCATTGACAACGCCATTTGCCTGAATACCAGGCAGAAATATACTCAAAGCAATAAGCGCAGTAACAGCAAACGCCACGCCATACCAACGCTGTCCTAGTGCACGCTCAAAGTAGTAAGCAGGGCCACCGCGGTACTGTCCAGTGACCACGTCTTTTTCTTTATATATCTGTGCCAGCGTCGATTCAATATAAGCGGTGGAGGCACCCAAAAAGCCAACAACCCACATCCAAAATACCGCACCAGGTCCACCAAAGCCGATAGCTGCCGCCACGCCTGCAATGTTACCCATACCCACGCGTCCAGCCAGTGACAAAGTTAAAGCCTGAAATGATGAAATACCGTCGGTACTGGCTCTACCTTTAAATATCAAACTTAGCATCTCTCCAAAGAGACGCACTTGTAAAAACCGCGTTGTAATAGAGTAAAATAGTCCTGCACCCAAACAAAGATAAATAAGAGCAGAGCTCCAGATAACGCCGTTTACGCTATTAACTAAACCTTCCATATGTGCATCCCTACATAATGAATTCATTTTAAAATAAGATAATGGCTTTAGCATTCCCTCATTACTGCGCATATTATTAAAAGGTTTTTCTGTCTATTACCGTTTATATTTGTATGCATACTCGTTACATCAAAACATGTAAAAGTAATAAATAGATATTTGCTAGGTAGGCATGCTCAACAATGAAAAAGGAGTACATAAACTTAATCGATTATTGTTAATTATTTGTAGTTGTTTTTTGGTAACGTCTAATTGCAAAACCATGAAGATAGCCCCATTATTAGCAGCATAATTGATATTACTCAGATTACTCGCTTATCTATTTTTTATGATTGTTTTTGAATAAATAGAATAGATGAACGCTTTTTATTATTAGGAGAGTCATATATGACGCCCAAAGCTATTATAAAACCTATGCTGTTATCAGCTGTATTAGCCACTTCAACAGTGGGTCTCTCAGGTTGTGGTTACAACAACTTGCAAGCTCAAGACGAACAAGTTACTGCATCTTGGTCAGAAGTGGTTAACCAGTATCAGCGCCGCTCGGATCTGGTACCAAATTTGGTTGAAGTAGTGCAGCAGTATGCTGAGCAAGAGCAGGAGGTGTTCACTGAGGTGGCGCAGGCACGCTCACAAGCAGGCGGTATTACGATTACCCCAGAAGTACTCAATGACCCAGAGGCAATGGAGCGTTACGCCGAAGCGCAGTCACAGCTCACAGGCGCGCTATCAAGATTGATGGCGGTGTCTGAGCGTTACCCTGAGCTGAAATCTGACGCCTTATTCCAAGATTTGCAAGCGCAGTTAGAGGGTACGGAGAATCGTATCGCGGTTGCTCGTAACCGTTATATCCAAGAAGTACAAGGCTATAACACTACGGTGCGCCAGTTCCCAACCAATATCACCGCCAAAGTCTTCGGTATGGATACCAAGCCCAATTTTTCAGTTGATAATGAAGAGGCTATCTCTACCGCACCAAGCGTGGATTTTGGTGAGTAATGCAGCAGCTGCGAAAACGATGTGAGTTAGGTAGTTACAGATTAAACAGTTACTAATAATAGTTACTAGTGACTGATCGAAATAGCCATAACATGATTCAGCACGCGCTAAGCTTGTGACTGATGTGCTAGTACCCGTGTCAATTAAGGTGGTAAAGAGCGAATGAATATCTCAAGAGCAGTCATATCAGCATTATTAATTGCCTTTAGTGCTAGTAGTGTAACGGCACACGCCGCGGCGGACGAAACGGCTGCTACTGAGAATACCACCTCAAGTCTACAAAACCGTAGTGTAGAGGATCTAGTCGCTATTGCTAAAGCGGGCGAGTCCAACGAAGCCATCAATGATGCGGTTCTGGGTAATGAAGCGATCAATGAAGCTATACTGGGCAACGACGCTATAAATCCTAATGCTAATAATGAAGACGCTACTACTAGTAGTACGGCTACCAATACCGCAGCGCCGCCGCCTATACAATCCACTGCTGCTGGCGTCGATGCTGACAAGTTAATCCTAAACAGTCCAGTAGTTGATCAAGCTAATATCCTAAATCCACAAGAAAGATTGCGTTTAGAAACTCAGCTGCAAAACATCTATCGTCAAGGCCTAGCGCAAGCTGCAGTCGTTATTGTACCAACGACTAATGGTGTGCCTATATTTGATTATGCGCTGCAAGTTGCGGAAAAATGGCAGCTGGGTGAAGCGGACACTGATGATGGACTACTAATGGTAGTTGCGGTCAATGATCGTGATATGTATATCCTATCGGGTTATGGCTTGGAAGGCGTTTTGCCTGATGCCGCTTTAAACCGTATCATTCGTGAAGATATCACTCCATACTTTAAGCAAAACGATTATGGGTCAGGTATATTGGCGGGTATTAATAGTATTGAGACCCGTTTAACAGCCGATCCTGAAGTATTGGCGCGTGCAGATGAGCAAGCCGCCGCGCGCAGTGCTCAGCAAAGCTCAGACGACGTTCCAACGCCTATTTTTTTATTCCTAATGGCGATGATATTTGGTAGTTTTATTACCAGTATCTTTGGCCGTATTTTTGGCTCTATTTTGACTGCTGGTGGTTTTTTTGCAGGTTCGCTGGCTTTAGGCGGCGGTTTTTTTATGACCTTGATCATGGCTATATTTATCTGGATGTTCCTCATCTCGCGCGGTTCAGGTGGCGGCCGAGGTGGACGCGGCGGCGGCGGCGGTTTTATCTTTTTACCCGGTATGGGCGGCGGTAGTAGCGGTGGCGGTTTTGGCGGCGGCGGCTTTGGTGGTGGCGGCGGTGGTTTTGGCGGTGGCGGTGCTGGTGGCTCATGGTAGGCTATACCGAGCAATAATCAACAGTTATAAAAATCATTACTATATGTAGTTTGTTGCAAGTTTAATTTAAGCTTGCATAGATAGATAATCGTAAGTGATTAGTAGCTGAGAGCCACTAAACGCATACTTGAGGATACAATATGATGGCACAAAAACACTCGTCTCAGACCAGTCTTGCCCGCTTATGGCGTCAGGTTTTATTCGTGCCTATGCTGCATAGTAGATGGCTGACGCCGCAGATCAAAGCACGTCTAACTGCGAAGATAACTGAGGTCGAAAAAGGCCATCGCGGCGAGGTGTTTTTGGTGATAGAAAATCATCTGCCCATTCAAGAGGCTTATTATATCAACTGCCGTGAACGCGCTATTGATCTGTTTAGTGAATACCGAGTATGGGACACCGAAGAGAATACAGGCGTTTTAATCTATGTCAATATCTGTGAGCAAAGCCTAGAGATTGTCGCTGATCGCGGTATTAGTGCTCACGTTAGTCCCACAGTATGGCGAGCCATGTGTGATAAGGCGCTGGCCGGTATGGCCAATAAAAAAACAGAAGAGAGCCTAGCTGATTTGCTAGATGAAGTGGGGCAGCTACTGCGTCAATACTATCATCTAGAAGATGATCCAGAAGGTAATGAGTTGTCTGATACCGTGGTATTTTTAAAATAGCGTTCCTAAAGTAGCGTTGGTCTTCAATTATGTCACGGGTTTTGTCACTGGCAATTTAAAGAACGATAATGGTGGTATCCTATGATTGAGCTGATAAAAGCCCTACCTAAAGCTGAGCTGCATTTGCATATTGAAGGCTCGCTTGAGCCCGAGCTTATGCTTAGATTGGCTAAAAAAAATAATGTAGACATCCCTTACAAAGATATAGAAGCGATACGTGATGCCTATAATTTCACCAATTTGCAAAGCTTTTTAGATATTTATTATGCTGGAGCCAAAGTACTGGTAACCAAAGAAGACTTTTATGATCTGACTTGGGAGTACATCTTAAAATGTGTGGAAGACAATGTGGTTCATACAGAGATATTCTTTGATCCGCAAACCCATACCCAACGAGGTGTGCCTTTTGAGGTGGTAATCACTGGAATCACACAAGCCTTAAGCGCTGCTAAAGCACGCTACGGCATCACCTCTGCTGTCATCATGTGCTTTTTGAGGCATTTGTCGGAGCAAGAAGCTTTTGAAACTTTAGAGCAAGCCTTAAAATTTAAGCAGCACATTATCGGCGTAGGCCTTGACTCAGCAGAATTGGGCAACCCTCCTTCCAAGTTTAAAGCGGTGTTTAAAAAAGCAAGGGAAGAAGGGTTCAAGCTCGTGGCGCATGCTGGCGAAGAAGCTGATTATTCCTACATTTATGAGGCTTTGGACCTATTAGATATTGATAGGATAGATCATGGAGTACAATCTATAAATAGTGATGCGCTGATGCAAAGGCTCAAAGAGGAGCAAATACCGCTTACGGTTTGCCCAAATTCAAATATTGAGTTAAAAGTCTTTGACAGTTATGAGCAGCACAATATAAAACAGCTTTTGGACTTCGGCTTAAATGTCAGTGTGAATTCAGATGATCCCGCTTATTTTAAAGGGTATATCAATCAAAACTTTATTAACATATATGAGCACTTATCTTTATCAGAAGCTAACATTGTTACTTTAATAAAGAATTCTTTTCGCTCAGCCTTTATTGACAACGATCTAAAACAGCAATATCTGCGGCAAGTTGATCAGGTATTACTGTAGTTTTTGACTGGTTCATCTCTGACTATGTCTCTTTAATCTGTTGCACCAAATGAGGCATGACCACTCCCGCTTTATCGGCTAAAGTGATATCAACTATAGTATTGGGAGTAGGGTTGGGGTTTATCTCAATAATTTTGGCACCGTTTTGCTGAGCCAATTGCGCCAGACCTGCCGCAGGATAAACCAAACTTGACGTTCCAATACTGATAAACACATCGCAATTGGCGGCAGCATCTTCAGCATGTTGCCATGCTCCAGTAGGCAGTGCTTCGCCAAACCAGACGATGTCGGGTCTGATATAGTTGTCACAGTGCTGGCAAGTGATTAAATCAGTACTAAAATTAGAGTCATCTTCGCTAACTTCTTTGTCAGCGTTGAAATCCCTTGATTTGTCCTCGTAAGATATGCCACAGTGACTACAACGATTGCGCCATAAATGACCGTGCAGATGAGCCGCTGTGCTTCCTGCTTGCTCGTGCAGATCATCGACGTTTTGGGTAATCAAGCTGATTGATTGGTTATGCTGTGCCGCATAGTCTTGCCAATCGGCGAGGGCCAAGTGAGCAGGGTTGGGCTGTTTATTGTGTACTAGTTGCCTACGCCACTGATACCATGACCATACCAGCTGTGGATCGCGTGCAAAAGCAGCTGGATTGGCTAAGTCTTCAGCGCGGTACTGTTCCCATAGACCAGTTTGCTTGTCACGAAAGGTGGGAATACCGCTTTCTGCCGAAATCCCAGCACCGGTCAAAATACAGATACGTGCTGGTGCTGTTAATAATCTAGCCGCGCTTTGAATATTAGCCGCTAACGCTTGCGGCAATTCTTGTAACATGACTTAACCTCTAACAATAGGATACATCTCTTTATGATAGACGGAAAATGGTGGCTTGTCATATTATCAGCAGTAATCATTGCATTATGGTTGCTAGCTTCTGCGCGCGGCACTAAGAATGTTAGAAACAATAAGAATACTAGAGCAATGAGTAATTCAGCTATTAAAAAAGCATCGCCTAATGACGCCCTACAAAAAACAGCTATGGTGCTCGAACAGAATTTTCCAGATTATCAAGTTACGCGTAGAAGTAAACATCTGCTTATCAGTAAACTTAACAAAAAAGTGGCGATGATTACTATCGATAAAAGTATCGCTGCAGGTCAACGCCGTTTAGGAGAGGTGCCGATCATTAACTATCATAAAGTGCCTAGTCGTGCTCAACTCAAAACTAATTTACAAGACGCACAATAATTTTGGACAGTAACTTTAAATATAGCTCTAAGCCGTAACTTTGAATAAGCCGCCCTAGACACCATCAACTATATGAGTCACAGCATAAAATTTAATCATTATCACTAACGCCTTGTTAGCGTCAGGCAAGGTCAGTATAGATTTTTTTGAAACGCTTGATGTCATTATCACTTATCGAGTTGCCATCAACCAAAAAACAACCACACTCCAAAACACAGAGCCAACTGATAATAAAGCCATATAAAAGACGCTCATTTTTCTCTCCTAAACTTAAATCAAATAATAGTAATAGCTATAGATTCGGTATCCAAACTCGTCCATCAAGTCTTTTATAAATAGTGTCAAACAATATGAATAATCTGGTAAATAGATTTTACCCACTTCAAATCTGATAAACTTAACTTATATTTAGTTTCCAGATTATTACTACTATATTCATTTGTTTACATATAATTACATAAATACCTTAAAAACAATCATACGCATATTGCTTTTAAATTGAAAGTAATTTATTAGATATTTTTGTCTTTTTTATAGTAGATATAAACTGATGAATTTTGCTAGTTGTATCGAAGATATATGCAAAATAGATGCCAAAGAATATAAGGAAGGAGTCGGAGATGAGGTGCGGAAAATAAAGACATCGTAGGGAAAATATGATAAAGGGGGTATTTTATATAATTGCAGAGATACTACGAGCTATGAGTACTGGCAAAGTCAGAGGTTTTAGACACAATTTTTTGACGCATATAACTATCTATTAGCGTTTATGACTATTTCTTAGTGTTTATATTTTTATTGTTTATAGCTGTGAAGACAAAAGTGATGATAAGGATATTGACAAGTTTTTATTTAAAAGGATTGTTGAGGTGGGAAGTCAAGCAAGAAAAAATAAAAAAAGAAGTGGTGCGCTCGGCGGGAATCGAACCCACGACCCTCGGCTTCGGAGACCGATACTCTATCCAACTGAGCTACGAGCGCTTAATGTGATTTGATGACGGAGCGGCTATTAGGATCTTTCCCGATAAGATTTTACAGGAGAGAGTACTAGCCGTGTAACGCAAAGTGTCGAAAAATAAAGACCGCCTAGTCTAACAAATAAAAGCCAAAAAACCAATGCTCAAAGCAGCTAATAAATATTCTTTCACAATAAACAAGATAGTCAACAAACAAGCATGGCAATTTACCACGCTTTTCCCTTATAATGCTATGGAGAATATACATGGATAATCAAATCACCGATTACAAGTGCGCCTGCAGGTAGGGTAATGGTTAATAACCACATGTCCTTGAAGCTCAAAGAAGAACAGAATGCTAAATTATGCTGGCACTTGTATACGCTATAAGAGAACGTGACGGATGAGAAAAGTAGTTATGTTATCGGCAGCTGCCATTCTAGGAATCGCTAGTATCGCGGTGAGCCAAGCTGAAGATATTGTAGATACCCCTGTGACGGTATCGGAAGTGGAAGAAGCGCAAGAAGTCGTTGAAGAGGCACCTGAGGTATTGGGTGATCAGACGCAAGCGGCAGCTGATACTACAGATACGAATGCAGAGGTAAGTGTTGCTGCAGATACTGCTGAAACAGATGCTGATGCTGCTACCGAAGACGGCGCCGCTGAAGAAACTGTGCAAGCTGCTGCTCCTGCCGTTGAAGAAGAGCCTATCCCTGAGGATACGCCGCAAGTACAAAAGCTGATTGCGCTATACCCAAACCTGATTGCTCGTATTCAGCCTGTAGGTAATTTATGCTTTGAAGGTGAGCCTTGTGATGTCACTGTACGGGCCGCTGGTGCTTCAGCAGACGGCAGTCCGCGCGACGGTGTTGCCGTCTACGGCGCAGTCTGTCAAACTTGTCATGGCGCAGGGCTACTTGGTGCTCCAATGCTAGGTGATGCTGGTGCTTGGGGTCCTCGTATTGCTAAAGGTAAAGACACTTTATATGACCATGCTATCAATGGTTTCAACGCTATGCCAGCTAAAGGTGGCGCTGATATCCCTGATGAAGAAGTGCAAAATGCTGTAGATTATCTAGTAGCTGAAGCTAGCTAGTATAAAGTTGCGATAACTTACTTACCACTTGTCTTGCATAGTTCAGTTTTGAGCTTAGCTTCTATAGATATAAATACTCACCTTTAAAAATTTAGAACTTATCTAAAAAAAGCTCATCTTATATATGAACTGACCCCCTAAACTTGGACAGTTTAAGTTTACATCAAGGACTGAGTTCTGTACTTTACAGGACTCAGTC
>CANMUI010000008.1 GCA_947501045.1 uncultured Psychrobacter sp. | reverse complement strand
ACTTTGATCTTAAAGTCTAGATCGTAACGCATAAAATAACCCCCATAAATTGTGTCCAACTTATGGGGGGCAGTTCAATTAATGAGTGGGCTTTTTATTGTTTAAAACGACTATTTAATTAAATAGCTTAGCGTACATTCTAACGCACATTATCACCTAGGGTAATGATGGGCTTGTCTAAACGATAATTAGTGGCTGCACTTCTAGCGCCCATAGTAGCCGCAATAAAGGTTAAGATAGCACTAATTAACCAAAATAAACCAGTATATAAAGCTGCTTTACGAGCAATGTCTTCAGCTTGTTGTACCGCTTGATCTACAGATTGTTGTGCTTGCGCGATATATTGTTCTGTCTGCGCTTTATACTCGTTGAACGACTGCATTACTTCTTGACGTACTTGAACGGCTTGATCTTCAGTAAGGCCTTGTTGTTGTAGACGATTAATCAGCTCAGGACCTTGCAAGGTTTGCTCAATTGATGCCATACGCTGTTTAGCATAGTCATCAATGTTGCGCCACGTATCGATACTAGTGAAATCCATGTTAGCCATATCACTTTTAGTATCGTTGATCATCTCTTCTAATACACTAGTGGTCGCAGCAATTTGCTCTTCGCTTAGATTCTGCGTATTTTTAGCAACCATGGCGCGTACATCTTCGCGGCTAATATTGCCAGATACCGTTTGATAAACTTCCTGTGCTCTTTGCTGCATCTGCTGCATAGTGCTATCAGGTATTACAGCTGCACCGCCTGCTGCTGCTGTACCTACTGCTGAGGTACCTGCTGCTGCAACGCCGCCTGCTGTCTTAGCAACGGTACTTACGGTGCTACCAAGAGCATTACCCGCTGAAGCTAAAATGCCAGTGGCACTACTAAGGGTAAAGAACGTTGTAAAAAGCACGATTAATGCTGCAGTTAGCATACCCGTCAAAGTAGCGTCCTTTTGATCAATCTCGGTACCATCACCAAATAATGCCTCTGGTGCTGAGAACTTAATAGCAAAATAACCAGCAACAAAGGCACTAACTAGGGCAGTAATAGCGGCATAGATACCACCAGCTATACTGGTGCCTTTTAAATCAAAAGGTATAAATGAGCTTAATACTAAAGCGAGAGCAATCATAGCCATCACTACTATCAGTCCCATGACAAGACCTGCTAACACACCACGCCATGAAGGGCGACGCTGAGGCGAATAGATAGGTGTCATAATCATTCCTTAATATAAATTGTTTCAAGCAAAGTTTTATATGTTATTTGGCATTGTTGATCATTATAAACACAGCTCATATTTGCTCTGTATTCTTAAATGACTAACAATAATGTATACAATGAACATAGTGCCAGCATAAGGAAAACCATGAACTATTCATAATACTATTAAGTAGAAAAAAGCAAGTATCCTGTATATAAATGTTAAGGTATGTCACCAGATAGAGCGTATGTAAGACTGTGTAAATTTTTAAAAATATCTGTTAAGCTATTTATATCAATGAGAGCAATTGAGTTTATGGCTTCATCCTACACTAATAAAAGGATGAGGAGTTTAGTTCAGACATAAAAAAAGCTCAGTTCTAGTCGTAATGACTAGAACTGAGCTTTTGGATGGTGCAATAATTAGTCTTAAGTTTCATCGAAAAAGTGCTAATTACTGACGCCGAATAGTGGCGTCCCCAGGGGGATTCGAACCCCCGTTACCGCCGTGAAAGGGCGGTGTCCTAGGCCTCTAGACGATGGGGACGCATAGAGTGTTGTATTTAATGCAATTAAGCATCGATACAACGGTCAATCACAATATCAGAGTACTCATTATGTAAACAAGTCTTGCCTAGGTGCTGATACTGTCCTATTAGCAAATTTTATATCAAAACGGTAAGTTTATTATAAAAAGTATGGTGGAGCTAAACGGAGTCGAACCGTTGACCCCTTGCATGCCATGCAAGTGCTCTACCAACTGAGCTATAGCCCCTCGCTAAGAGTGATGCGTATTTTAGGGAATAGCGGAGAGGTTGTCAACAATTATTTCTGCAAATAGTAATAAATAGAAAAAATTGTCTTATAGCCACAAAGCTCATATCAAACCAGCAAACCGAATAAGCGCCTAAAACGTTATCCGGTTTTATAATTGCTATAAAATTATTCTGATGCCAAAAAGTCTGGCAAATCCTGAGCGGTTTTCTCAAGCTTTTTCAGCTTTTTCTTACCGAGGCCGCCTAGTACATCAACCGCATGACGCAAGCGTATTAGCGTCATATCTGCGCCAATAATCCACATCGAATTCATAACGGGCGTTGACGACGAGCTACCAGCGATGGCAATAAAGAAAGGAGCGATAAAATCGCGCATTTTAATATCGAGCGCCGCCGATAAGCCTTTCATTGTGGCGTAAATATTGTCTTCCGACCATTTAGGCAAGGCTTCCAATTGCCAGATGGCCAGCTGTAAGATCTCCATAATCTGTTCCGCTGACAGCGTTTTATGATTAAAATCCTCCGCTGTAATCTTCGGTACATTCTGAAAATAAAATCCGCCCCAATTGACTGCGTCAGACAATAGCTCGATACGTGGCTGGATAGCGGCGGCCATGGCCGTTAATTTATCACTATTGTTAGCCCAGTCTAGAATTCTATTCTTTAGCTCCTCAGGTGTTAGCTCACGCAGCCATTCGGCGTTTAACCAATTGAGCTTTTCGATATCGAAGATAGGACCGCCCAAGGACACACGCTGAATATCGAAGCTCTCAATCATCTCATCCAAAGTGAACTTTTCGGCATCGTTAGGTAGGGAGTAACCCATACGGCCTAGATAGTTGAGCAGCGCTTCAGGCAACACACCAGCATCACGATAATAAGTGATAGAGGTTGGGTTTTTGCGTTTGGATAACTTAGATTTATCGGGGTTACGCAGTAGCGGCATGTGACACAGAACCGGCATCTCCCAACCAAAGTAGTCATAGAGCAGTTGGTGCTTGGGCGCTGAATTGAGCCATTCCTCGCCGCGCATCACATGACTGATCTGCATCAAATGATCATCGACGACGTTGGCTAGATGATAAGTGGGCAGACCGTCCGTTTTGAGCAGTACTTGCATGTCGACTTGTTCCCACGGAATCTCAACCGTACCGCGCAGCATGTCTTCAACTTTGCAAACGCCGTTTTTAGGGACACGCATACGAATCACAAAGGGTTTGCCATCACCTGCCATCTGGTCCGATTCTGCGCGCGGCAGATCAGCGTAGCGGCCATCATAGCGCGGCGTCTCACCACGTGCCATTTGCTCTGCACGCATAGCATCTAGCTCCTCGGCAGTACAAAAACAGCGAAAGGCGTGATCATCATTCAAGAGCTGCTCGGCGTACTTTTTATAGATATCCGCGCGCTCGCTTTGACGATAAGGCGCATGTGGTCCGCCAACATCCGGACCCTCTGCCCAATCAAGTCCAACCCAGCGTAGCGCGTCCAAAATCATTTGCTCGGATTGCTCAGTTGAGCGCGTTTGGTCGGTATCTTCAATACGTAAGATAAATTCGCCGCCATGGGCTTTAGCAAAGGCCAAATTAAACAGCGCGATATAAGCGGTACCGACGTGCGGAAAGCCAGTAGGGGAGGGCGCAATACGGGTACGGACAGGACGGCTAGTATTAACACTAGTATGAGTGGTTTGAGTCGACGTTTGCATCATAAAAGCCTTAGAGAATAGTTATTAATCAAAAGTTAGAATAAATAAAATAAAGAATATAGGGTAAAGCATATGAATTAAAGCAGTAGATAGCGTAAAATAAAGCGCTAGTATAACAGGGATGCACAATATTTTTAATGAAAATGCCAGTTGGTGCTTGACTACAGATGTATCCTTGCGATAATGAGGCTAAATAAGATGTAACTTGTTTATTTTTATCTGATTATTGGCCTAATAGGTCGCCATCTATCGAGTTTTTTGTGTCATTATCACCGTCTAAACCAAATAATAAAGTTTTATCCACCTCTGCTGGCAAGGACTCTGCTATGTCCGATACTTTTGCACAAGCGTCGAAGTCTGAAGAGCCTAATGAGAGGGACTTTGCACACGATGCCGTCCTACTACAAGAAACGGTCGCCGCAGTGCTGGGCGTAAAGGCTTTGCCCAGTATAAATGCGGATCGCAGTAAAAGCCTGCAAGCTTCAGGTGTTTATGTCGATGCAACCTTTGGCCGCGGCGGGCATAGTCGTCTGTTGTTAAGCCAGCTGGCTGATGACGCACGCTTAATTGTGTTTGATAAAGATCCGACGGCTATTGCAGTGGCTCATAATCTTGCTCGTGAAGATAGCCGCGTTCAGGTAGTCCACGATAGTTTTGCAACTTTGACAGAGCGTTTGGCTGCGCTTGAGATCAATCAAGTCGACGGACTTATGGCGGATTTGGGGATATCATCACCGCAAATCGATGATGGCAGCCGTGGCTTTAGCTTTATGCGTGACGGTGCGGTCGATATGCGTATGGATACCAGCCGTGGCCAGTCCGTTGGGCAGTGGCTTGAGAGCGTCGACGCTGATACTTTAGCCGATGTACTCTACGAGTTTGGCGAAGAGCGTCACAGTCGCCGTATTGCGCGCGCAATTAAACAGATGGATAGTTATGAGTCGACCCTTGAGCTTGCAGAGGTCATTAAAGTCGCGCATCCCAATTGGCAAAAAGGCAAACATCCGGCAACGCAAAGCTTTCAGGCGATGCGCATCTTTATTAACAATGAGCTTGGTGATATCGATCACTTTTTAGAACAAAGCATTCCTATCTTAAAGTCAGGTGGGCAGTTGGCAGTTATTAGCTTTCACTCGCTTGAAGATCGGCGTATCAAGCAGTTTTTGCAGCGCCACAGTAAAGGTCAGTATCCTGAAGATGAGCAATTACCGATGCCGCCTTTGCGCCCGCGTTATTTTAGTAAGCCTAAACGTATCGGCCCAAGTAAAAACGAGATTGCAAACAACCCGCGCGCCCGTAGCGCTTGGCTACGAGTAGCGACTCGAACAGACATTGACTATCAGTCAATAGCGTCTCTTTGATTTTACTGCTCCTATGACTGCCATTGGGATGAGTCAGTACGCTGCTGTTAAAAAGCTGTAAATATTATCTGCTAGCCTCAGCAGTTGTTTTTTATTTGGCTCTTTATTTTTAATGAACTGCTTATCCGTGTTTGAGCACTTGCCGGTGTTGTTTTTTTAACGTTGTACTTTTTATTGATATTATTTATTAGTACTACCCTTATTGTTACTACCACTTTGTTACTACCGCTATTTTTTATATTGAAGTTCACTTTTTTGAGATCGTCATGGCAATATCTGACAAACCTGCAAACCGCCGTACCACCCTACCTGATAGCACTGATATCGGTGAGATGTTTGCACGCCGCTTTAACGTAGTAAGTATTTATGTCGTCGTGCTGCTGATGTTAGCAGGCGCTATTATATGGAGCGGTATCAGAACGGCTGAGGACGTCCAGCAATATCATCAGGATTATAAAACTTTGCAAGACATGAAAAAACAAGAACGCAAACTTCAAATTGAACACCAACGTCTGCTAATAGAGCAACAAACCTTTAGTGCCACTCCGCAAATTGCAAGCCGCGCGGTCGCTGAGCTGGGTATGTATTCGCCGACGCTACAGGACAAGCTTATCATTCAGCCCAGTGCCCCTGCGGCTACAGACGCAGTAGCGACAACTTCTACAGCATCTCCTGAGACCGAGGAGGCTGGACAATGAGTGATAAAAAATCGGTAGGTAAGGATAAAGACGCCGCGAAAAACAGTAAAAAAACCGCTAGCGGCAAAGTAATCAAGCCACTGCGTTCTGCTAGCACTGCTAAATCTACTAAAAAGTCTGCAACGTCTAAAACTTCGAAATCTAATGCAGATAAACGCGCAACTAAATTGCATGGTCGCCTAAGAAAAAACGAAACTCAAGGCGCTTATACTAGTGTCAAAAACCGTAAAAAAGCGATTTTTAACAAAGCTTCTGGCGCTTCATCTCGCGGCGGTTTTGAGTATGACAAAAACCGCTTTCGTACGGTTTGGGGTATTGCTCTTGTGATATTGGGTCTGCTGATAGGCCGGGCTTATTATTTACAAGTGGCTAACGCTCAGTTTTATCAAGATAAAGGCGATGAGCTGATTACCGGCGTACGCACGCAACCCTCTTATCGCGGTATGATCACCGATCGTAATGATCTACCGCTTGCGATCAGTGCCCCTTTGGCAACCGTGTCTTTTAGTCCGCATGATTATGCGCAAGAATACTATGAGCTCAAACGCATTCAGATTGAAAACCCTGATCAGCCCAAACTACAAGCGCGAGTACAAGAGCGCTTAGATAATATGGATCTTACTACTTTAGCTGTCGCAGCAAACATACCAGTGGCTGAGCTGCAAAAGGCGGCAGGTATCGATGATAGCGTCGATGTTACTGATGAAGAAGCGGTAAAAGCGGCTTTGCCCTCAGGAGCTGGCTCACATTATTTACCGCTACTGAACAAGGTTACGCCGGAGATTGCCCAAAGCGTGAGTGCTCTCGATTTTCCGGGCGTCTATGAGAGAAACTTTTTCCAGCGCTACTATCCGCAGCCGCAGCCTAACTCGCAGCTGCTAGGGTTTATGGGACAAAACGCCAATGATCCTGATGGTGGTTATGAAGGTCGGGCGGGTATTGAGAAGCAGTTTGAAAAAGCGCTAGCCGGTGACGATGGTAAAGTGCTGGTGTTAAAGGATGCCAAGCAAAATAGTCTGCGCGAGATCAAACAATTGGAGCCTGAGATACCGGGTAAAGATGTGGCACTAACTATCGACTCGCGATTGCAGTACCTGCTGTATAAAGAGCTTGAGAAAGCTGGACGCTTGCAGCAAGCACGCTGGTCAACAGGTATGATCGTTGATGTACAGACCGGTGAGGTTATGGCGCTCTCGACGTGGCCGTCTTTTAATTCCAATAATCTCAATGAGATGACGGGCGAAAACCAGCGCAACCGTGCTTTATTGGACGTCTTTGAACCCGGCTCGGTCATGAAGCCTTTTACCGTGGCTGCTGCTTTGGACTCCGGTAAATATACGGCCAACTCGTTAATCGATACCAATCCTGGTTCTATTCGCGTGCAAGGCTATACCATTCGCGACCATAACAATTTAGGCGTCATCAATTTTGCTACTTTATTACAAAAATCAAGTAACGTAGCTTCAACCAAGATAGCACTATCACTACCGCCTGATGCGATTACCAATATGCAAAAGCAATTTGGCTTTGGGGCCAAGACACCGCTACAATTCCCAGGGGAAGGCGCAGGTCTGGTCAGCACACCAAAAGAAAAAGAGTATTCACGGCGCGCGACAGTCAGCTACGGTTATGGTCTACAAGTCACCCTTGCGCAAGTTGCGCAGGCTTACGCTGCGTTGGGGGCAGGCGGAGTTATGCATCCATTGACCCTGATCAAGACCGAGAAGCCACTAGCCAGCAAACGGGTTATGGAGCATGAGCAAGCGATGGCTATTGTAAAAATGTTGGAGGCGGTCACTTTGCCCGGCGGTACGGCGAAAGCCGCTGACATCGACGGTTACCGCGTAGCTGGCAAAACGGGTACCTCGCGCCGAATCAACCCCGATGGTGGGTATTATACTGATCAGTATCGTAACGTCTTTGCTGGTATGGCTCCTGCCTCTAATCCAAAGTTTGTTAGCGTCATCTTGTTAGAAGATCCGCGCGGGCTGCACTATGCTGGTCTGACTGCTGCGCCAGTATTTCATAACGTTATGAAAGAGGCGCTGCGTCTATATAATGTGCCATTAGATAAACCACTACAAACTGAAGAATCCAGCTCATAATTGTACTTTTAAATAGCAGGTGACTGTTTATTTTAAAGGATTTGTTATGTTTTTAAGTACCGATTTATAACAGCTAACAGCCGTTATAACAACTATTTTAATGCTTAATATTTTCTCTTACTATCTTCGTCTAGGATTTATATGACTACCTCAGCCCGGCACACGACAACGCTGCAACAGCTCATAGACAGCAATAAAAATAAGAGGTTTAGTCAATATTTATCTAAAATAATAAACGCCAGTCATTCTGCAGAATCGGTAGCAACGATCCCCTTTGCAGCACTGTGTTTAGACAGTCGCCAAGTTAAGCATGGTGAGGTATTTATACTGCTCAACAGCCAGCGACCAAACTGCCAAAAAAGCCGAGACTATCTTTATCAAGCCGCAAAACATGCGGCCTTTATCTTATCTGAGATTGATCCTGCATCGTTATTGATCGCAGGCAATGTGCCGCCTCATAGTAATATACAACTGCAAGAAAACTCAGCATCAACCGAGTCCCAATCTACTGCTCAGCATGCTTTAGAAGCATTGTCTTGTCCTGTGCTTCATACACCTGACATCCGCAGCTTTTTGGGCGATTTGGTGCAAGCGCACCTGCAATATCAGCAGCCTGTGACCTTGCCAACTGTTGTTGCCGTTACTGGTACCAATGGCAAAACCACGATTAGTCAGCTGGTCGCTCAATTAACGCAGTTGGCCGCTATGAGTAGTGCGGTAATGGGAACGGCGGGCAATGGACGGCTTGGCGCGCTCACTCAGGCTAGTCATACTACCGGCGACGTGATAGCTGTGCAGAAGTTTTTATATCAAATGGGAGCAGAGCAAGCTGACATTTTGGCGCTTGAGGCCAGCTCGCACGGTCTTGATCAGCAGCGCTTGCAGGGCACGCCAATCAAAGTCGCTATTTATACCAATCTAAGCCGTGATCATCTGGATTATCATGCCGATATGAGCGAGTATGTGACAGCCAAAGCCAAACTGTTCGATAAAGCGCAGTTCCCGGCGCTAACTCACGCCATCATCAACGCTGATGATGAGTATGCCAAGGTCATGCTAAAAGCGGCACAGGATAGCGGTTTGATCGTATGGACCTATAGCTTGCAGGCAGACAGCAGGGCTACCCTTACAGCTACAGATATCAGCCCAAGTCTTGAAGGGGTCAAAATCACCTTACGTAGCCAAGTCAAAGACAAGCTGCGTCAAGATATCGATATTATCAGTCCTTTACTGGGCCGCTTTAACGTTGCCAACTTACTTGCCGCTATTGGTGCGGCACTAGCTCTCGGCATCGATATAGAGCAGCTCAAAGCTTTAGTGCCGCAGCTGCAAGGCGCTATCGGACGTATGCAGCGCGTACCGTCGAGTGAAGGCTGTTTTATTGTAGATTATGCGCACACGCCCGATGCCTTGAGCCAAGTGCTTGGTAGCCTCAAAGCCCACTGCCAAGGACAATTGTGGGCGGTATTTGGCTGCGGCGGCGATCGTGATGCTGGCAAGCGGCCTTTAATGGCGCAAGCGGGGCTGGCTGGTGCTGACCAAGTGATACTGACCGCTGATAATCCGCGTAGCGAAGATCCCATTCGTATTTTGGAGGATATGCAAGCTGGCATGAGCCCCGAGCAATATCAGCGTACCCATATCGAGCCTGCTCGTCAAAAAGCCATCGATTATGCCGTCAGTCACGCCGGTCCAGATGATATCGTCGTCATCGCAGGCAAAGGTCACGAGACTTATCAAGAAATCAATGGCGTGCGTTTCGATTTTGATGATAGCGTGGTCTTGCAGCAGGCACTACAGCAAGCTGGCCGATTATAGGATCTGTACTATAATTTTCGCCCTATAAAACTTTTCGCCCTATAAAACAAGGTAGCGCAATACTAAGCTACTAACTATACAACTATCATCTATAAAACAAAAAATTAAATAAGCAGCCACCCTACAAGGTAATCACTATGACAGCTGACAACGATAATACCATTCAGTCGCAAGGACTTTATGTCTGGCAAGCGGATAATTTATTAGCAGCAACGGCAGCGCTTGATGGTCGCTGGCAGGCGGCGCAAGTAGAGTCAGCAAAGCAGACAGCAAACCAGATTGGGGTGACCAGTAACCGTATCACTACTGATACCCGTACTATAAAGACTGGCGATATCTTTTTGGCATTAACTGGTGACAATTTCGATGGTCATGATTATATTAATGTCGCTGCCGCTCAAGGCGCTATTGCTGCTATTGTAGCGCGCCCGATCTCTACCAGTATTCCGCAACTGGTAGTCAGTGACACCCGTCTGGCTTTGGGACAGCTCGCAGCTTATCGCCGTCAGCAGCATCAAGATGTCACTATCATTGCGATCACCGGCTCTAGTGGCAAGACCACTTGTAAAGAGATGCTTGGTAGTATCTTTGGTAGACTTGCACCTACTTTGATCACGCGCGGTAATTTAAATAACGACTTGGGCGTACCAATGATGCTCCTTGAGCTCTCCGATCACCACCGCTATGCCATTATTGAGCTGGGTGCCAACCATATCGGCGAGATCGCTTACACTACCGAGATTGTTCGTCCTGATGTGGCCTGTATTTTAAATATTGGTACCGCGCATCTGGGCGAATTTGGTAGCCGCGAAGGTATTTGTCAGACCAAAGCTGAGATTTATCACACTCTAAACGATGATCAATATGCGATTGTTCCTGATAAAGATGACTTTACCAATCAGTTGCGCCGCATTGCTGAGCAGCATACTTCTCATGTGATCGGTTTTGGTAATACCGATGTTAGTGCCAGCCATTTAGAGGTAGAGCCTGAGCGTAGTGAGTTTAAGCTACATATCGGTACGAAGATTCATGATATCAAGCTGCCACTGGCAGGCGAGCACAATGTCAACAATGCTTTAGCCGCTGCCGCCTGTGCCTACGCGCTAAATATCAGTGTCGACGATATCGTTATCGGTCTTGAAAATGCGCTGCCTGCTAAAGGACGTCTGAACAGTCAACTACTCGGTATGCATCGCCTCATCGATGATACTTATAATGCCAACCCGCATTCAGTACGCGCCGCCGCCAAAGTGCTGGCAGCACAAACCGGTACTCAAGTAATGGTATTAGGCGATATTGCAGAGCTTGGAGATGCGGCCGTGAGTGAACATCAAAGCTTGGGTCGTACCATTGCCGCTACTGGCATCGATATGCTCCTTTGTGTAGGGGAGTTTGCCAAGTACAGTGTGGCGGGCGCTGAGGAAGTGGGTGCCATTGAAGCGCACGCTTTTGAAGATAAAGATAGTTTATTGCAATACTTGCAAACATTTTTGCAAGCTCAGCAGGCACAGCCTTGTACCGTGCTGTTCAAGGGTTCGCGTACTATGGCGATGGAAACCCTTATTGATGCACTAGTTGAGGAGTAGGCTGTGTTAGTTTGGTTGTTTGAATGGCTCGGTCAGTACTACACGCCATTTTTTGCTGTATCCTCGCTCACTCTACGCGCGCTACTTGCGGTGATTACAGCGCTGGCATTTAGTCTGTTTTTTGGTGGACGTGTGATCAAGCATCTGCGTACTTTGAAGTATGGGCAAGCGGTACGCGATGATGGGCCGCAGTCACACTTAATTAAAACCGGTACCCCCACTATGGGCGGGGTGCTTATTTTGACATCTATTGGCGTGGCAACCCTGCTATGGGCGCGGCTAAGTAATCCCTATGTTTGGATCTTACTGGTGGTCATGGTGATCTTTGGAGCAGTAGGCTGGACAGATGATTGGCTAAAGATTAAGTATAAAAATCCGAAGGGATTAATCGCCCGCAAAAAGTATTTTTGGTTGTCTATGGGCGCACTGTTTGTAGGCGTATCACTGTATTATATTGCCTCTATACAGCCCAGTATGGCAACGACGCACGAGATGCAAGATGTATTGATTCCAGTTTTTAAAAATCTAATCATTCCCTTCTCCGTTATCCCGTTCGGTATCGGCTTTATTATTTTCACCTATTTTGTGATCAATGGTG
The DNA here is from genome assembly GCA_947501045.1 of uncultured Psychrobacter sp. GTDB lineage: Bacteria > Pseudomonadota > Gammaproteobacteria > Pseudomonadales > Moraxellaceae > Psychrobacter. The sequence goes on along the minus strand of CANMUI010000008.1, from coordinate 124,713 downwards.
CCTCCAATGCGGTCAACTTAACCGATGGTCTAGACGGTCTGGCGATATTACCCGTGGTGCTAGTTGCTGCAGGTTTGGGAGCGATGGCTTATGTATCGGGCGATATTAGATTCTCAGAGTATCTACATGTCCCTTATATCACTTACAACTCCGAGGTCATTATCGTTTGTGGGGCGATGATTGGGGCAGGACTTGGGTTTTTATGGTTTAACGCTCACCCCGCTCAGGTATTTATGGGTGATGTGGGCGCGCTGGCATTAGGGGCGATGCTAGGTACGATTGCGGTAATGACCCGTCAAGAGATTGCTTTTGCCATTATGGGTGGATTGTTTGTCGCTGAAGCTCTATCGGTGATGCTACAAGTTGGTTCTTATAAGATGCGCAAAAAACGTATCTTTCGTATGGCGCCCCTGCATCATCATTTTGAAGAGATTGGCTGGAAAGAGACCCAAGTTGTGGTGAGGTTTTGGATCATTGCTATCGTACTTGTGGTGTTGGGTTTGATGACGCTAAAACTGCGTTAGTTTCATATTTACATATAGTCAGTACAAAAAATCGATACGTCAATGTCATCGTACTGCTGGTATAAATTTTCCTTGCGTGCTGCGCCTTTGCAGACAGAGACTGCGCAAAATTTATACCAGCTGCACAGTATCTTTTTAGAATAAATCAACTATAACACTGAGATGGTTTGTGTCCTTATTTATCTGTCCGCTTTGTCAATCCCCCCTCATACCTGCGCCAGATACATGGCGCTGTGATGGTAGTCTTAATGCCAAGCATACCGCACACTCATTTGATGTGGCGCGTCAAGGCTATATCAATCTATTGCCAGTACAACAAAAAAAGTCCAAAGCGCCAGGAGATAGTCCAGAGTCTGTAGCGGCGCGGCAGCGTTTTTTAAAGGCGGGCTATTATCAGCCATTACAGACTCTTATCTGTCAGCAAATACAAAAGCTACTAGATAAAAAAAATAAACAGCCAATCAGTTGGCTAGATATTGGCTGCGGCGAAGGCTATTACACTGAGGCGATGGCGCAGACCGGCATAGATACTTTGCTAGCGGCTGATATTAGTAAACCTGCTGTACTAGAACTTGCTAAGACCAGCAAAGCGGCAAATCGACTTTGGTATCAGCGCTATCAGCAGGACATACAGGAGGAAGAGGACGCAAATAAAACGGCTGCTATTTATCCGCTGGTAACTAGTGCCGCCCATTTGCCACTACGGGCGCAAAGTATGACGGGTATCAGCAGTATTTTTAGTCCGATTCTGCCAGCAGCTTTTGCTCACGTCTTACAAAAAGACGGTTATTTGATTATTGCCAAACCCGATGTAGGACATCTAGCTAGTATACGTGAGGCGTTATTTGATGAGGTTCGAGAGCATGATTCAGATAAGTTTTTAGACGAGCTTGCGCCTTATTTTAAACTGTTAGATACCCACTGTATAACCGCTAACATGCGCTTATCGACAGAGGCACTAGCTGATTTATTGACCATGACGCCGTATAGCTATCGGGCGCGTGCTGACAAACGTCAAGCTCTACTGGCTGCTACTGACCATAAACCATGTGTCAGCGAGGCCAAATTTGTCATTTATGTTTTGCAAAAAAGCCTTTAACGATAGCTAAAGTACCGGTCCCATCGTCGCCACGACATTATTCCAAATTCTATAAATCAGCGGCCAGTTTTTAACCTCTGTAAGGCTGATGCTTTTATAATCAGCGATATACTGATATTGCCGCTCCACAATATCAGCGGTTAAGGCTTTATCGCTAAAGACCACGTTGTTTTCATAATTCAAGTCAAAGCTGCGCAGGTCTAAGTTGGTCGAGCCAATAAGACCAATCTCCCCATCAACGGTTAAAGTCTTGGCGTGCAGCAGGCCAGGCTTATATTCATAAATCTTTACCCCAGCTTCAAGCAGTTGTAGATAGTAACTGTGACTGGTCGCTGCCACAATGAACGAGTCGTTCTTTTTGGGGAAAATCATCGTTACCTCTACGCCGCGATAAGCTGTCGCACAGAGCACACTGACAAGCGAGTAGTCGGGCACAAAATAGGGTGTGGAGATAATCAGCGTATGCTCAGCTTGACTAATCAGCGCACCTAAAAACTGCGGCGTTGTGCCTTGGCGCTGCGTGGGGCCATCGGCAAACACTTGCGCGGCAAGACCAGCTGACTCACTGTCGCTATCAGTAGACTCTCCATCTTCTGTCGTAGCTTTATCTTTATCAAAGCGTTTAGGTATAGTCGTTAATGGCTCGGTAAAATAAGGAAAGCTATCAAGCGGTGTCTCTGGGTTTTTCATCAGCCAGTCACTGGCAAACAGCATCTGATTCTGCGCGACTATTGGCCCTTCAATACGCATCATGATATCTACCCACGGCGCATATTTGGGTTTGACACGGAATTCAGGATCAGCGCAGTTGCGACTGCCCGAGTAGCCAATTTTGCCATCAATCACCGTAATTTTGCGGTGATTACGCAAATCAATACGGCTAAATAGTAGCACTTTTATAAGGTTACGAAACGGTAGGGCAACACTAACTTGTACACCTGCCTCCTGCATCTCGCGCCATATTTTTGAGCGCACCATTTTACGTGATCCCATCCCATCAACCATCGCGCGGCAAGTTACCCCGCGCTTCGCCGCGCGTATCAGCGCTTGCGCGGTATCAATTCCCATGCCATCGATAAGCCAAATATAGTACAGCACATGGATATGATCAGTCGCTGCATCAAAATCGGCAATCATACGTCTACTGGTTTCTGCTGCATCGGCCATTAATTCGGCGCGGTTGCCAAGGGTAGTGCGAAATCCGGTCACATTGGCAGAGTAAGCAAACGCTGCTCGATATTCAGGCTTGATAGCTTCTATAGCAGTAGCACTACCGAGCACTTCAGGATTGTTCTGGTGTAGCTTATTGATAACTTGCTTATAATTGCGCTCAAAATTGCGTCCTAGATGTACCTCACCGAACAACCAATACACCACTACGCCAACATAAGGCAATATAAAGAGTATAACCAGCCAAGCTAGGCGGGCAGGAGCGGTCAAATTATCACGGGCAAGCACGCGCAGAGATATCAATAGCAGCAATATAAAGTGCAGGGTTAAAAAGATATCCATTAACATAAGCGTTGTCCGTCATTGATCTTGTTTTGATTGATAGTCAGTATTGCTGATGAATTATAACCTACTCAGTCACATTATGTTTCTCCTCATAAGTTGGCATATACATCTAACTAACAATTAGCAATGAGGGGTCACTAATGGGCGAGGGGCTGCTATACTGAATTAAGACAGGATCAATGTCATCAAGGCCAGTCAATAGCAAGTTTCAACACTAAGGGTTTGAAGACCAAGGATTGAATCAGGGCGTCTCAAAGGAGAGAGTCATGAATAAACAGGGAATAACGGCAACCATAATCAGCGCTGTATTATTGGTTGGTTGTAATCAGGTCTCGCAAGATCCTAACGTGATGCTGTCAGAAGAGCAGCAAGATCCAATCGCAGAGCTTGAGATAACATCAGCAGTTGATCGTAGCCAGTTCGGCTATAGTCAAACTTTCTATGTACCCATTTATTCAGATATTTATATCAACAGAGAAAACCGTAAGGTTTTGCTCTCTGCCACTCTCAGTGTACGCAATACTACTCTTGATAAATCGTTATATATTAATAAAATTGATTACTATGACACCGATGGCACTTTTGTAAAACCCTATGTGGACAGCCCTATTGAACTACCAGCTATGGGCACGCTCAACTATATCGTCGAAAAAGAAGAGGACAAAGGCGGCTCGGGTGCTAACTTTATCATTGAAGTTGAAGGGGTAGATGAGACGGTAAAACCTGTGATTGAAGCCATTATGATTGGTGATTTTAGTAATAAAGCCTTCGCGTTTACCACTGAGGGTACGCCTGTTGACCATTAACTGTTGTATATCAATAATAAAGTACAAACAGCAAAAAGCGCATCAGGATTAGCTGATACGCTTGGTTAAAACTATAGAAATTAAAATAGTTCTGCTAAATTATAAAGGTCTATTTATCTACAAAATAGTAGCGTTACTGGCTCATATCCATACGCCCACCTTGATTTATCTGCCCATTTTGACCCTGATTCATCATATGACCTTGTGGCATCATACCCTTGTGGTGCATGCCGCCTTGATTCATCATATGCCCACCTTGCTGCATGTGCTGAGAGCGCATTTGCATCATTTTTTGACGCTGCTCAGGGGTGAGCACTTGCATCATCGCATTACGCTTCTGTGTATAATCGCCCTGATTGCTTTGCATAATCGCGCGCATCTGGTTTTGTTGCTCTCCAGTCAAGTTTAGCTGCGACATCATACCTTGCTTGCCCATACCCATCTGCCCTTGTTGCTGCATCATATTATGCTGCGGCATATTATTGTGATGAGGCATAGTATTTACCGAAGGATTGGTAGCGCCAGTTTGAGCGCAAGCGGCTACTGCAAATAAACTAGAAACAGCAACGATTGAACTCATTAACAACTTTTTCATAGTACTTTCCTTATTTGGATTTGCATAAATTATAGGCCTTGTTATTTTTTTACGCCCCTAATATTTATACATTCATCATAGGGTATTTATAAGTTACTAGTGTTGAGGAGTCATTGGAAAAGGTAACAGTTACGACGCAATTGTATATTGTTAAGCTTTCTAGTAAGTCCTTGTTACAAAAAAGGTTTTCAATGTTTTATATATAATTAATATTACGAAAATGCTTATTTTGAAAGGCTAAGACGGAGCATTACCAAGGTTGCATTTTCTCAATTGTTTCAAAGTCTCAATTGTTTTAAATCGAAGTATCTAACTATTACGCTCAATACCAAGCTACCTGACAATGCCAGTATTGATAGCCGGTGCCCAGTTTTCACAATCGTCATCACAGCGTGTACAAATCTCATTGGGATCAAAGAGATGAGTAACGTGCCCGCAGTACATACAAGCATAAAGTTGCTCCGGCTCTACCTTCTCAATCGCTTGATATTGTTTGGGAAAAATGGGCATACCATAGCGGGTGTCATCAGGCGAAAACAATAATAAGCTAAAGTTACCATCGGTCTCAAGTAGGCCGACACGTACTTGCCCCAAATGCTCAACCCCTTGCGTCCGCATCTCAGCAAAGAACTCATCATGCGACATTTTACCTTTTTTTATCTTATCAAGTACTAACAGACCATCTTCGACAATGTAAACGGCGCGACCTTCTAATAGATTCTCAAAGGGCTGATATTTCATCATAAACCACGTGCACAAGCGGTACAGGCCAATGACCACGCTCATAATGATAATCGCTTGAATGATAGGCAGATCCTCGGTGAACATAGGGTCGCCTGCGATAGAGCCTAGTGATAAAATAATAGTCAGCTCAAATATGGAGAGTTGGCGCACGCCGCGCTTGCCAGTAAAGCGCAAGAAAATGATAATCATACTGAACATAATAGCGGTACGCAGAATTATCTCAGCGACAAAACTCCATGTTGTGTCATAAATAAGGATGCTTACCAAATCCATATCGGGTTTTCCTGACCTTTTAATTGTTTTGAATTAAGTTTTTATAACTATCAACACAAGATAGCAAGACCTAAGGATTTAATAGTTTTTAGTATTCATCCAAAAGCCAATCATAATGACTGTATTTGCTATAAAGAGCCAATTAGGACAAACAAAACCCACCTAATAGATAGATGGGTTTGTTAAGAGGTTAAAAACTATCTACTCACAAAATTTACTGTTTTCACGCCACTTTTTGTCGGGTAGGAGATACTGGTTTTACTGGCTAATATATCGCCTTGAGGATTGATCTTATAGCACTCTGATGTGCTGCCCTCAGCTGCGTTAGCGAGCAATAGATTTTTTGAGGTGTTTATACATAGCCATGCTGTATTATTGCTATCTTGCGTCAAAGACCAGTCTTGCTGATAAGTGCCTACCTTGTTACGCATGCTGCGGTCACTATAGACGTTTTCAGTGATTAGGGGACTAGAGTCACCAACGCTAGCTCTCTTAGGAATAGTAGTCGTTTGGTTCGATAGCGAGTATTTACCTGAGCTGTCAGTAAAGCCGTAGAATACTAATGGATTGAGCGTAAAGTAGTTGATAGCGGCTGATTGATTAGCAATTTGATTGTTGATCTTATTGGTGGTTTTTATCTCGCTGCCTTGTACTTGTTTATTATCGAACACCATATTGCCTTTGGGTGTCACTTGAATTTGCGCTGATGCGGTTTGATTGTTTACTACGGCCTCCAGTGTCTGGCTGCGCTCTTTGGTATAGATATTAAGAAACGCGGTCTCAACAGGGTATTGTGTGACCATCTGGTTTGGGCTATTGGGATTTACGCTGCCATTGTTCATACTAGCGCAAGCACTTAAACTTAGCGCTACGGCTATACCTAGTCCTAATTTTTTCATGATTAAACTCCTTAACTGATTTAAAAGACTATTATAAATGTCTACTATAATCGAATTTTGAATCAATAACATCTGCCATTCATTCTACAGCCTGCTATTATTAGCTAAAATAACTGACCATAAAAACTATTCAACAGTACATAGCCGTTTAAGGAAATGCCAGTAATGCCTGATAAACAAACCAGCCCAATCAATCAAGACGATATCAATAAAGCCGTCTGGAACGCCTGTGATACCTTTCGCGGCGTCATCAGCGCCGATACTTATAAAGACTTTATCTTAACCATGCTGTTCCTCAAGTACCTGTCTGATGTCTATAAAGATGAATACATCAAGCTAGTCGAGCAGTTCGGCGACAACCCCGAGCTAATCCACGCGATGATGTCCAAGCAGCGTTTTGTATTACCTGAGGGCGCAAGCTTTTGGGATTTATACGAGCAGCGTCACCAGCCGGGCAACGGTCAACGTATCGACGAGGCGCTACATGCGATTGAGGAAGCTAACGGTACCAAGCTCAAAAACGTCTTCCAAGACATTAGCTTCAACACTGATAAGTTGGGTCAAGAAAAGCAAAAGAATGAGCTACTACGCCATCTATTAGAAGATTTTGGCAAAGAGATCCTCAATCTAAGTGCCGAGCGGGTCGGTAGTTTGGACGTGATTGGTAATGCTTACGAGTACTTAATCAAGCACTTTGCCGCCAGTAGTGGGGCGACGGCTGGTGAGTTCTATACGCCGCCAGAAGTGTCTAACTTGCTAGCGACTATCCTTGAGCCTGTCGAAGGTGACGAAATCTGTGATCCAGCCTGTGGTTCAGGGTCGCTGCTCATTAAGTGCGGGGCGATGGTACGCAAAAACTCAAACTCTAAGAAGTATGCACTATACGGTCAAGAAGCCATTGGCTCGACATGGGCACTGGCCAAGATGAATATGTTCCTACACGGTGAGGACAACCACCGTATCGAGTGGGGCGATACCATCCGTAATCCACTGCTACTCGACAAAGACGGCAAGCATTTATTACAGTTCGATGTGGTGACGGCCAACCCACCGTTTTCACTGGATAAATGGGGTCATGAAGATGCCAGCAGCGATCCCTATGGTCGCTTCCATCGCGGTGTCCCGCCCAAGACCAAGGGCGATTATGCCTTTATCAGTCATATGATTGAAACGCTTAAACCTAGCACTGGCAGAATGGGCGTGGTCGTACCGCATGGTGTGCTATTCCGTGCGTCCAGTGAAGGTAAAATCCGTCAGCAACTTATCGAAGAAAACTTGCTCGATACGGTGATTGGCTTACCTGAAAAGCTGTTTTTTGGTACGGGTATTCCAGCCACTATTCTTATCTTTAAGAAGAATAAAACCGATCCTGTCAGTGGTAAAGTTGATGACTCCGTACTGTTTATCGATGCCAGCAATGAGTTTAAATCAGGTAAGAACCAAAACCAGCTCACAGATAGCAATATTGCTAAAATCATTGAGACGTATAAGGCACGGAAAAATGTCGATAAATACGCTTATCTAGCGAGCTTTGATGAGATTAAAGAAAATGACTTTAACCTCAATATTCCACGCTATGTCGATACTTTTGAAGAAGAGGCGGAGATTGATTTGGATGCGGTACGTGCTGAGCGTCTTGAGTTAAAGGCTGAATTGGAGAGTTTAGAGACTGAGATGGCAGGGTTTTTAAAGGAGTTGGGTTATGGTGCCTAATGGTTGGCAGATTAAAAGAATTGAGCAGATAGCAGATGTAAAAGGTGGTAAAAGAATTCCTAAAGGATATTCCTTACAGCTGGAAGATAATGGTTTTCCCTATATCCGAGTTAAAGATATGTCTGAAAATGGTGTTGATACATTGTCAATACTATATGTACCAACTGAAATAGTGGAATCGATATCTAAATATACAATTTCAGCAAATGATGTTTTCATTACCGTTGCAGGAGCATTATTGGGTTTAGTTGGTAAGATACCTCCAGCTCTCGAAAATGCAAATTTAACTGAAAATGCAGATAAATTAACAAATTTAAAAATTAATCAAGATTACTTAATAGCAGTACTACGCTCTCCAATAGGCAAAAAGCTTATTGAAGCTGAAAAAACAACTAATGCTCAACCTAAACTTGCTTTAACAAGAATTAGAAATTTTGAAATTCCTGTGCCACCTTTACCCGAACAACAAAAAATCGCCAAAATCCTATCCACTTGGGATAAAGCAATTAGTACGACTGAGCGTTTAATTGACAATAGTACCGAGCAGAAAAAAGCCTTGATGCAGCAATTGCTGACGGGTAAAAAGCGTTTGCTTGATGAGTCGGGGAAAAGGTTTGAGGGTGAGTGGGAAGTTGCTCCTTTGAAAGATTGTGTGACATTCTTAAATGGAATGCGCAAACCTATTAAGCAAGAAGATAGAGCTGATATTCAAGGTCAATACCCCTATTTTGGTGCAACAGGCATTATTGACTATGTGAACGACTATATTTTTGATGATGAATTAATTTTATTAGGTGAGGACGGCGAAAATATTCTCTCAAGAGCAGTGCCTCATGTGTTTATGGTTTCGGGTAAAATTTGGGTTAATAATCATGCACATGTCATGAAAGCAAATAAAGATAAAAACTCTGAATTTTTGTGTATATATCTCGAAAGCCTTGATTATAAAAAGTTTAACTCAGGATCTGCTCAACCTAAAATAAATAAAGCTGTATGCGAAAAGATTCCAGTTTATTTTCCTTCATTAAATGAGCAAAATAAAATCGCCATCGTCTTAACCAATGCTGATAAAGAAATTGAGTTGCTTGAGCAGCAGTTGGCTGATTTGCAGCAGGAGAAAAAGGCGTTGATGCAGGTTTTGTTGACGGGTAAGAAGCGGGTGGTGGTTGATGGGTGATTTTGGCGTAGGGTGCGGTTAGTTTTTTAAATTCTCGTAGAGAATGGCAAAAAACGTAACCCACCGACTTTTGATTTTCATAATTACTTGGTGGGTTACGCTGCGCTAACCACACCCTACGGTACTACTTTCATAATCTAAAGTTCTAAAGCATCACAAAATTTTTAAACAGAAAAACCGCCCAATTAGGGCGGTTTTGAATTTGGTGGGAGCTAAGACCTAAGTCTAACGGTATTACTCTACCCCTTGTCGATGTTTGGCACTGCACGCCTACTTATTGTCGCACTCCCAGAATACCGCGCTCCAACTTACGTAATTTCTCAACTTATCTATCATCATCACCATTTCTCCTTAAAAAAAGTCTATAGGTTTTAAGTATAAACCACCATATTTTGACTTGCGTCGCAAAAGGTAAGGTGATGGGAATCAGTAAGAGAGCGCACAATGTAATCCAAAACATCAGGATAATCGTTTGCTAATAAACTATCTTATAGAAGCATTAGCATGTGATGATTATATTAATTTAGCTTAAGCGTAGTCAAGAATTAAATAATGTTAGTCATTGACTCTACATAATATATGGCACTATAATAATGCCAACACTAATTTGATGTCATAAAATGTGGAGCCAAAATGAGCAGTAAAACCCGTACTCAGAATCAAGATGATTGGAAACGTTCCCAAATTCGAATGCCGCAAGAGCAATATGATGAAATTGCAGAGTTTGCTAAAGAAAATGATCTATCTCTTAATGCAGCAATGATTGATCTTATCGATAGAGGTTTATCTACCATACATGCAGTTAATCCTTCTAGCATCAAGATTATTAATCTAGATAATGGTATGAAACGCATTATTCATGGAAAAATGATTAACTCATTCGATATTGATTTTAAGCAAGATTTAAAGGATTTAAAAAAAGATATTCAGGTGTATTTAGGATATATGAGTGAATCCCGCTCATTGAAAGATAGATTTATGTTTTTTAATAAAAATGTTTTTGTGTACGAAGGTGGGCATCATCTTGACATAGTAGATGATGGTGTTGGCAGTCTCAACTGGCTAATAGTTGAAGACCATATAACTGATAAACATATGGAGTATCTTGAAAGTAATAAGTAGCTAGGAATTATATGGTTAAACGCCGCTTTCACTAACCAAAAAACGAGAGTGCTAATGAAAAATTTTATTTTTAATATGTTGGATTCGATTATCTATTATTGTATGTTCGCTGGTAGAGCTTTACTCGTAGCCACTATTATGTTGATTATCACTTTTTCAGCTACTTACTTTATTCCTACCGAAATTGAGTTTTTGACCCAACCAATATCTTTTATGCCCTTTCATATGGCGATTTATATGATAGGTAGTATATACACTATTCAAACGTTTATCACTGTATGGATTAAAGATTATAAGAATGAGTACATTCCGCGCTGGATGTTAGATTGATATGATTGAAGTCACCCAAGCCGTAAAGCTTGCTCGCCAATTTTTCAATGAGATATATCAAGACGAAGATATCCAAAATTTAATGCTTGAAGAGGTTGTGATTGACGATGATAGTAATGAGTGGCAAATTACCTTTGGTTATGATGCGAATACTACCAAAGAAGCTAGTACTATTTTTTCTGAAAAAATTATAGATAAAATACCGAGAGCGTATAAAAGAATACACATAGATGCTGACGAAGGTGATTTTAAAGATATGTTTAATCGTGAAGTGGAGTAGATGTAGGCTGTGGCTTTGAGACCATCCCAAGACTTTGCAAAATTATTATGCTGGGCTAAAGCCACAGCCTACGGGTCGCGCTCTATTTAAGAGATAACGTATATTTCACTAGTTCTTCAAATTAATAAACATTGACACTAAAACAATTACCAACTAATCTATACCCAACATAACCGTCACGCTTAGTGCCCTCTGGGTAACGCGCAACCTTGGCGGTTTTTCTTTGCCTTTTTTATGACAGTATCAGACGAAATGCAGCTATCTATAGCGATTGCTAATGACTCACTGCTATACTAACTTAATATTGCTCACCCCTTTACCAATAAATCCTACCGATGCAAAGCGTAAAGCTTGGACATAAAAATGGAAATAAAAAAGTTAACGCTAAATAACCTAGGACGCTTTGAGAGCCTTGAAGTGGACTTTGCCCCGACTGAAGATAACCAATCGAATGTTACCGTATTTATTGGTAATAACGGCGCAGGTAAGACCTCAATATTAGAAGCGTTAGCGACTTCTTTAAGCTGGTTCGTTGCGCGTATGCGTACCGAAAAGGGCAGTGGTCATCCCATCAATGAGCTTGCCATTATCGATGACGCACCAGCTGCCAGTATTACTTTGCAACTATCTGATGATGTCCAAACTACTGGTGAAAACATGCTTTCATCGTACCAATGGACACTGGTTAAGGTACGAAAAGGGCGTAAAAGCGATAAGTCTAGTAATTTGAGCCAACTTTCTAAGCTTGTAGATAATTATCGTCAGCAACTTACCGATAACGATAGTGCTAGCTTGCCTTTGATTGCTTACTATCCTGTTGAGCGTTCGGTATTGGATATTCCATTAAAAATTAGAAACAAACACAATTTTGATCAGATAGACGGTTATGATAGTGCGCTCAATCAAGGCGTAGACTTTCGGCGCTTTTTTGAATGGTTTCGCGAGCGTGAAGATATTGAGAATGAGGAGGAAAGTAGAAGATTTGATTTGTATCTTGAAAATGAGTCTTCAGATGTAGATGCGTTAATGAATGGTCATTATGAGGAAAAAATCAAAAATTTAATTTTGTCTGACTCAGCTACTATAAAAGAAGAGATACAAGATATAATGAAGTCACTATCTCGTATCAAAAGACAATTGGAGAATGAACATAGAGACAAACAACTAAACGCCGTCAGAACCGCGATTACGGCTTTTATGCCCAATTTAAGTAATATCCGTGTACAGCGTAAACCTCGCCTGCATATGGCAGTCGATAAAAATGGTCAATCTTTAAATGTTATGCAACTGTCGCAAGGAGAGAAATCGCTCATGGCGCTAGTGGGCGATATTGCTAGACGTCTAGCAATGATGAATCCAGAATTAGATAATCCTTTGCACGGTGATGGCATCATCTTGATAGATGAAGTTGATATGCACCTGCATCCCAGCTGGCAGCGCAATCTGGTGCAGCGCTTTACCGATACCTTTCCTAAATGCCAGATTGTCCTAAGCACCCATTCGCCTTTAGTCATCAGCGATCAAAAAAATATTTTAGTTTACTTGTTAAATGATGGCGAGGTAACCGCATTGCCACCTTTATATGGTGAGGACGTTAATACTGTCTTGCTAGAGGCGATGGATACTGACATTCGTGATCATGACATTAACGAAAAGCTTGGCAATCTATTAGATGCCATTCATGACGCCGATATCGGTACTGCTAAGACCCTGCTACAAGCTTTAGAAAATGAGCTGCCATCAGGCAATATGGAGCTTGCTAAAGCAAGGTTGCTGCTTCGTAAAAAGGAGCTGCAACTTGCGAAAAATAACTAAGCAAGCAGGCTTTGAGCCCCAAACCCTGACCCGCTGGAAGCGAGCAAACCCTCATAGCAATTACGATAATTTAAATAAAGTAGAAAGAGTAGATATCCGGCTTTCTTGTGCAATAGAACAGTTTTATTTATGTGCATACTGCTGCAAACCCATTTCAGGTAATGGTAAAGATTGCATGAATGAACATGTCCTCGCTAGACGCATGGCGCCAAATAGAAGCCTTGATTATACTAATATAGTCGCCAGTTGCAGGACGTCCAAGCAGTGCGATGATGCGCATGGTTCGCAGCCATTACCACTTACGCCTTTTGATATAGAATGTGAGACAGACTTAGAGTTTAAGTTAAGCGGTAGAGTTGAAGGCAAAACTGCTAATGCCCAAGAAACCATTCGGGTGTTAAATTTAGGCAATAACAATAAATCTTTGGTCGAGCAAAGACGGCAGTTTGTACAAGCTTTATTATTAGGCGGAGGTATTGATCCCGAAGATGTTGTCGATGATAGCGATTTAATCCAAATGGTGATTAATGATTTATCGATTCCGAGAAATGGCAAACTTGAAGCCTTTGCACCAGTTGCTATAAATATTTTGAGACAATGGGTGGCTTGATATTTAAAACGCTAACCTACAGTAGTCACCATTAGTGTCAAGAAACCACATTATATCTAAACAGTGAAATCACGACGGTAGAACCAATTAATAAACTAAGAAAGATATAGAACAAAATATTATCATTAGCCAGTTTTTTTTCAACGTCAGAATATCCTAGACTATCAAAGGTAATATAGTCTTTATCTAGAGTAGAGTAATCAATTGTTTTTACAGATTCGATGAAATGCTCAACGAACCAAGAAGGCCAATGCTGTGGTTTGAAGGGTGAGATATCACTTAGCTGAGTATGATTAGAGAATTTTTCCCAGTTACCATCATTTAGGTTCAGACTGTGCATACGCCAATCTGTAAAGCTATAACTGCTTACCTTTTTAACAAACACCACATCCACATCTTTGTGATTAATATCTTTGAAGATTCTTTGCATAAGCGCAGAGATGACGTCCTTTGTGCCTTCTAGGCATTGCAAAAAGTTCTTGCTGTTATTGCACAAAAAACCCGCGATATGATTATCTTTGTTAAAAGATTCTGAGTGATGCTGTATATGCTTAAATACAGAGCTATCAGTGGTATTTACGCCACTAATATATATCAATCTTATAAGAGCGTTTGCAGGCGTCTCTTGCATAGATCTTTGTAGCATGTCGTAGCTGGCTATATTCATGTTTATAGCTATATTCCTAATATTATTTTTATGGGTTTGGCACTTGTTATTTTATAATTTTTTTGGATATTCGTTCAGTGTTATTATATGAAAAATATGTTTTGACGTCCATATTGATACCTATTTTATTGAAATTAGCTAGATGATCTTTTTAACCAGTCAATGCATGAGCGCCAATAGGTTAATATTATAAAACGCTACGCTTTTTATGACGTTATGGCTACAATAAACAAAACCAAACAAACGCTATGTCTAAAGTGGGCAGCTATGACCAAACCAAGTGCTAATATTAGCTCCAATGCAAGTATCAACTTCGCCGAAGAATTCAGCTCAAAGATCCCTGCCTTGACCTTACTCACTACACTAGGCTATCGGTTTATTCCACCCAGCGAATGCAGTGCCATGCGCTCAAAAGCAGCGTCAAATAAAGCCACTAACCAAGTGGTGTTATTGCCCATCATGCGTGCGTTTTTAGCCGAGCAAACCTTTACCTTTGAAGGCAAGCCGCATTATTTATCAGATAGCGCAATTGATAAAATCATGCACGAGCTCAATCCTGCTATGAATTTAGGCTTGCAGCTCGCCAATGAAAAGCTCTATAACGCCATGCTGTATGGCGTGACCGTGACTGAGTTTATCGACGGTAAAAAAACCTCGCAAACCATTGGTCTGATAGATTGGGATCATATTGACAAGAATAGCTTTCACATTACCGAAGAGTTTGTCGTACAAAATGCCGAGGGTACAGGCAACGTCATTCCTGATATCGTCTGCTTTGTGAATGGTTTACCACTAGCAGTGATTGAAGCCAAACGCCCTGATTCTACTAGAGAGGGGCAATCGACCAATGCGCAAGCGGTCTCCCAGCATATTCGTAATCAACATCAAAAACAAATCCCGCATCTGTTTGCCTATAGCCAGTTATTGCTCGCGGTTAATGGTCATGATGGTCTGTATGGCACTTGCGGCACGCCTGAGAAGTTTTGGGCAAAATGGGTCGAGGAAGAAATCCTTGAGCCTGAGTTTGCCCGTCTAAAAAACCAAAAGCTTAATAATGAGCAGATTGAGAGTTTGTTTAACCATCGTCCTGCCTCTGTTAAAAATGAATATCGGTCATTGATTAATAACGGTGATCTAGTCGTCACCGACCAAGACCGCCTTATCATTAGTTTATTACAGCCTGAGCGTTTGCTGGAGATGATGCGCCTATTTACTTTGTTTGATAAAAAGGCTGGCAAAATTGTTGCCCGTTATCAGCAAGTCTTTGGTATCAAAGCTCTGATTGAACGTATCAGTACTTTTGACGAGCAGGGCAGTCGTGAAGGTGGTGTGATTTGGCATACCACAGGCAGTGGTAAATCTTTTACGATGGTTTTCTTCTCTAAAGCTTTGATTTGGTTAGAGGAGCTCGCGAAGTGTCGAATTATTGTCGTCACGGATCGTGTCGATTTGGAAACCCAGCTGAGCAATACCTTTAAGTCTGGTGGTGTAATAACTAGCAAACGCGATAGTCGTGACGCCATGGCAACTTCTGGTCGTCGTCTCGCGCAGCAAATCGGTCACGGTAATGAGCGCGTTATTTTCTCCATTATTAATAAGTTTGGCTCAGCCGTTAAGTATGATGAATGTTATAACGACAGTCCAAACATCATCGTCATGGTCGATGAAGGTCACCGTAGCCAAAACGGTGAGAACAATATCCGTATGGCGCAAGCCCTGCCAAATGCCGCCTTTATTGCCTTTACTGGTACGCCATTGCTAAAAGATGATAAGACCGAGAACAAATTTGGTAGCATTATTCACTCTTATACCATGCAGCAAGCGGTCAAAGACAAAACCGTCACGCCACTGCTATACGAAGAGCGCGTTCCTGAGCTCAATACCAATGACCAAGCTATCGATGCTTGGTTTGACCGTATCACCCAAAAGCTTAGCGATGATCAAAAGAGTGACCTAAAACGTAAATTCTCCCAAAAAGGTCAAATCTATCAGGTTGAAGGTCGTATTGAGCTCATCGCTCATGACATCTCCGATCACTTTCAAAACTTTAAACAGCAGCATCTAAAAGGTCAACTGGCTTGTGATTCTAAAGCTTCAGCTATTCGCTATAAAATGGCATTAGATAAGATTGGCAAAGTGACCTCCGTGGTTGCCATGTCACCACCTGATACCCGTGAGGGGCATGACACCGTCGATGGAGAATCAAAAAACATCGTCCAGAATTGGTGGCAGGATAATGTTGCCAATAACTATGGTGGTGATGAAAAAGCCTATACCAAAGCTATTATCGAAGCCTTTAGTACCGATGATGGTCCTGACATTATGATCGTCGTCGATAAGCTATTAACGGGCTTTGATGAGCCTAAAAACACGGTATTGTATATCGATAAGCCCTTAAAACAGCATAACCTAATCCAGGCGATTGCGCGGGTGGACCGTTTACACGAGAAAAAACGCTTTGGTTATCTGATTGATTATCGTGGCATCCTAAAAGAGCTAGATATCACCATTGAGAAATACCAAGACTTAGCGGAACGTACGCAAGGTGGGTTTGATATCGAAGACCTCAAAGGTCTGTATAACGCGATGGATACCGAGTATAAGCAGCTACCAAGATTACATAGTGAGCTGTGGGCGATATTTTCATCGGTGAAAAACAAACAGGACGGGCAAGCGCTAAGACAAGTGCTTGCGCCAAAGATGCAGGAAGTAGATGGCAGAGTAGTCGATACCAAGCTTAAAGCGCGTGACGACTTTTATGCTGCCTTGACCGCATTTTCTAACGCCATGAAAATTGCGCTGCAATCAGCGTCTTTCTTTGAAGACAAATCATTCGATAACAAGCGTGATCGCTACAAAGCCGATCTCAAAGCCTTTATTAATCTACGTAAGCAAGTGCGCGAAGACGCTGATGAGACCATCGATTATGATGAGTATGAAGCGAATATTCGCAGCTTACTCGATAAGCATATCGCAGGTTTGGAAGTTCGTGAGGCAAAAGGCGTTTATTTGGTCGATAACTTAGGTAAGTTGGGCAAAGATTTCAAGCCTGAAAATCTAAGCGATGATGAAGCACGTAACCAGACTGATAAAATCACGGGTCGTGTGACCAAGATGATTGAGCAGGATTTAGCTGATGATCCGTATGCGCAAGAGTATTTTTCTAAATTACTGAAGCAGGCGATTGCTGATGCTAAAGCGATGTTCGATGCACCCGTGAAGCAGTACATGATGTTTGCTGACTTTGAGCAAGCCGTCAAAGACCGTGATGTCGCTGATGTGCCGAATGCGTTTATCGATGATAAGGGTAAATTAAACAAACATGCTCAGGCTTATTTTGGTTTGTTTAAGCTTTTATTTGACGCTGGTGGTGATAATGATAGCTTAGCGGATAAGGAGCTAGATAATGACAAGTTGGTCGCTTACGCCTTTGAGATTGATGAAGTGGTTAAAACCAATGTGGCGGAATATTCCATCAATGCCAGTGAGATTGAAAATGCGATTAATAGAAGCTTATTGCCAATGTTGTTTGCTGACTTGGGTATTGATAAAGCGCAACAGCTGATTGAAGAGGTATTAAAAATTACCCGGCTTGGGCTGTCGAGAGAAGCAAAAAGCACGAAAGAGACAAGTAGCCCAAGAGCAGCAAGAGGGTAGTAGGCAATGACTGAAAATGGCGACTTTTATTATGGCGAAGATAAGATCCATTATGAAGTAGTGCGTAAAGAAGTAACTTATAAAGAAAAGACAGGCAAGTCTAAAAGCGACACGCTTATTAGCGATGAGACCAAACCAAGCAAACTGACTAAACCAAGCAGACCTCGAAAAGTGGTCATTAAGGTACATCCAGATCTACGTGTGGTCGCTACCGCGCCTGTTGATGCCAGTGATGAGATGATACATGACGCTATGATGAAACGTGCGCGCTGGATATGGCAAAGTCTACAGGATTTTGCCAAGCAAAAAGATCATGTATTGCCCAAGCGTTATGTCAGCGGTGAGACCCAGTTTTATCTGGGTCGTCGTTATGTGTTAAAAGTGCTGACTGATTCAGAAACTAACGATGGGGTAAGCAGCAGCGTGAAGCTTAGTCGCGGTAAGTTAAACGTTACCGTTAATCAGGAAAGCAATAATCAGGAAAGCAGCAATCAAGAAAATCAGTTTGCTAATGAGCGTTCAGTTAAAGTAAAAGCGCTATTAGATAAATGGTATCAAGATAGAGCCGAAATTATTTTTGCTGAGCGTTTACACGCAGTATTGTCCAAAGCTTCATGGGTCACAAGCATGCCGTCATTTAGACTCATGGCAATGAAAAAACAATGGGGCAGTTGCTCTACTAAAGGCAATTTAATACTCAATCCGCATTTAGTAAAAGCACCAAAAGAATGCATTGATTATGTGATATTGCATGAGCTGTGTCATATAGCTGAGCACAATCATAGCGAGCGCTTTTGGCGACTACTCACTCAAGTGATGCCCAATTGGAGAGCGGTAAAAGCAGAGCTGGATGAACGGGCAGAGCTTTATTTAAATCAGTAAGATTTAATCTTAAGTTTCAAATAGATTAATAGCTTTAGTATAATCCGATGGCACAAACTTGATAGTCACCACCATCACAGCTATCAAGGTAAACACAGCCTCCAGTATTTAGCAAACACTCTGAAAGTTGCCACGCCACTCGCGCAGCATCGCAACGATATAATGCAATGACCAGTAGCGGCCAAAAAGGAGTCAGCGCGGGCATCTTAACAGAAGAAGAGGGCTAACTCGCATTGAAACTGGTGTATTCTAAAACCATCTAACGCACCAAAATAACTGGAGAGAGAGTACTGGCAATAATCTCAGTGGTCGTACTACCTAAAAATAGCTGTCGCCATTTAGAGCGTCCATAAGCGCCTACTACCATGATATCGACATCGTTGTCTATTTGAAAGCTGAGCAAGCCATCAACAGCATCCGCTTCAGGCAGATGATGAGCCTCTACCGCAAAGCCTACTGATTTTAGCTGTGTTACAGCCGAGGTTAGGCTTTGTTTAGAAGACTCATCAGAATATCCTATCATCACAATATAACCTTGCATGCCTCTGAGCAGTGGACTCTCAGCCGTCATTTGGATCGCTTTAATAGCTGTTTTGCTCCCATCAAAAGCGACCATGTATGAGCTGGGAGTAACAAAGGTCTCTGAACAAATAAGTACGGGTATGCTCGATGCACGGGCGACAGTTTCGATTTGACTACCAATATTAAGACGACTATTTTTATGATCCTGACCGCGCCGTCCCATAATAATAGCGCGGTTTTTTGATTTAAAATGCTCAATAGCAGGTAGCAGTTTACCGCGGCGCTGATAAGTGTTTACTGCTACCGCAAAGTTATCATCGATGTAGCTTTTAGCGTCTTCAATCAAGGCATTGCTATAGCTTTTTGCAATCTTGGCTCTATGCTCATCAAGCTGGCTTAGCTCTCCTAAGAGGTTTTGGCGGCTATCCATACCTATCGTCCCTGATAGATCACGCCGCGTTGAGGCTGGCGCATCGATAACATTTAGTAGGGCGACAGGCAAGTTTAAACGGCTGCCATACCATGCAGCATAGCTACAAACAGATTGGGTCACGGCTGAGCCGTCGATACAAGCTAAAATGTGCTGTTCTGTGATCATAGTCTGTCCTTAAAGACGCTTCTTTAACTCTATCATGCCTGTTTATCCATAGTTGTCAATTTTCATTTTGCATACTTTATATGTTTTGAATACACCACGAAGCAAAAACTAACAAGGTCAAATAAAATAAAAAATAACCTATAGTCAGGTTATACTTTTCGTATAAAAGCTAATAGACAGCATTTGCTGGTTTTGTTATCTCGCAGAAGGCCAATAATAGTATGGCGCAGTTGTATTTAAATGAGTGATAATATAAAAAATTGAGAAATTAATAAATCTCAAGTAAGTAGAAGAGTAAGAGATTTATAACAGGGATGATCAATACTAAGGGATGAATATGTCTGCCACTAAAGAAGAGATTAATGCTTTTATGGCATTAGAGTTTCCACAAGCTAAATATAAGATTGAGGAAGTTAAAGAGAATAGCGCGATATTATCGCATGACATAGGGATAAATGAGCTGCGTCCTGGTGGCACGGTCTCAGGCCCTGTATTGATGAGTATTGCTGATGTAGCTCTTTATGTGGCGATACTCGGCACAATTGGCATTGTACCGCTGACAGTGACGACGAGTCTGACCATTAATTTTTTACGTAAACCATCCGCAAAGGCGCGTATTATTGCTGATTGTACCTTAATGAAAGTAGGGCGCACGCTGATTGTCGGCGAAGTTGCACTATACTCAGAAGGCTCTGACGATATGGTCGCTCACGTGGTTGGTACCTATTCCGTACCGCCTACGCGTGACAAGATAAGTTAATAACTAGGTTTATAGTAAAAGGTTTCAGAAGTACTTACAGAAGGGTGGGACAGATAGGAAAGCTAGAGTTTTGATGAAACAAAATAAGATTGGCGGTGAAGGAGGGATTCGAACCCTCGATACGCTATGAACGTATACACACTTTCCAGGCGTGCGGTTTCAGCCACTCACCCACTTCACCGTTTTAGATCAGGCGTGTTTGACAGCCCTAATTATTGAACGACCCTATTTTCTAAGCGACTAAGTATAGCTGATACGATTTAAAATGTCACGGTTTGAGACTGAAGATTTATCACAATAACTCTTATCGCTCTTTACTAGCGTAATGAGTAAACGCTTGCTAGGATAGCATATCTATAATGAGCAAGTATAAATGGTAAGAATTGCATGATAAGTGTTGTCAGTCTCAAAGTTTGCGTCAGATATATCAAAGCCAGTGTATTAATATTTGTATTGAGCCTAATAAGTATATTACCCGTTCGTGCCGATGATTTAACGCAGTGTAGCGAGTCTTTTTATGGGGGTATTTATCCAGAATTTACCAACAGCAAGCTAAGCGTCAATACCCAGCCGCTATGTATGGACGGTTTTGCCGTTATGTATTCTGGCGTGTCGCGTACGCCACTGTGGTCTGCTGAATACCTAACCCGCAAGCGTTTGCAGCAAGCCCAGCAGATTGACCGTGATGATAGTTTTCACGAAGAGAGCCGTTTGCCAGAGTCCATGCGGGCAAAACTATCAGACTATTCTGGTTCCGGTTATGACCGTGGGCATCTAGCGCCTAATGCGGATATGGCATCGCGTTCTCAGCAGTATGACAGTTTTAGTTTGGCTAATATCGCCCCGCAGTCGCCGCGTAATAATCGCTATATTTGGCGCAACATTGAGTCTGCGACCCGTTATTTGACCCAGCAGTATGGTGAGGTATATACCATTACCGGAGTAGCTTTTACCAACGAAAAAACCGAGCTTTTAGCCAATCGTGTACTGGTGCCCAGTCACTTTTTTAAAGCGGTTTATATTCCAGCGCTCAATCAAGCGGGCGTTTATTATGCACCCAATGATGAGTCTGAGCGTATAGAGGTTATCAGCGTTGATGAGTTAGCCGTACAGACAGGTATAGACGTTTTACCTGTGCTAGATCTACAAGTAAAAGCACAAGCTTTAGCACTACCATTGACACCAAGCGCAGGTAGTGATGATTCAATAGCGCCAACTATGCCCAGCGAAGAGCCGGCTTGGATGTTATTCGTATGGGCAATTATCGATTGGATCATAGCGCAGTTACGTGCTTAAAGATTATCGACTGCATGAATAGAGACGAGAAGAATAATTAAGAGCTATAATTGGGATATAGATAATGAAAAGAGCTACTTAGAGACAGGAGCGTACAATGATTGAACCTTTTGCCAACAATCATCAAAGCATGCAAGTGGGGGAGTTGATTATCGAGAACCAGGAAGATAAGATAATTATCTACGGTGATCTTGATTTATATTTCAATGATTTGGGGTATCAACAAGCACAGAAACTGCATGAGCTTACCACAAAAATAATGCAAGCTTTTGAAAATGTTGATGAAAACAATAAAAAAACACTGTCGTCAAAAGAAAAAAGTGACCGATCAGATGATAGTATAGATAATCCGTTCCTATGACTATTTGCTATAGTCTTAACTTTATAGAAACAATAGTCTATAGAAAAAATACTAGGCAAATTTTCAATTTTGTTTATAATGAGTATAAATATTAGTTTTCTTGTTTATCTACTAATATTACAATTAGTATAGTAATCAATCACTAATCAACAGGCACAAGACATAAAACTTTGACTATGCGTTTTAACTTTATATTTTAAATAATCATGGTACGAAAGGAGTCGATTTATGAAATTATTTACGAAAACTACATTAGCTGTTGCTGGTATCAGTTTGGCAAGTATGGCATTTGCTGCTGATCCTTTGGCTAATACCACTTGGCAAACCTTTGATGAAGGCCAGCCTAAAGGGGTGGTCAAGATTACTGAATCAAATGGGGTATTTACTGGT
Source organism: uncultured Psychrobacter sp. (assembly GCA_947501045.1). Lineage (GTDB taxonomy): Bacteria > Pseudomonadota > Gammaproteobacteria > Pseudomonadales > Moraxellaceae > Psychrobacter. The sequence continues at coordinate 102,078 of CANMUI010000008.1, read as the reverse complement.
AAGCTTATCAGTACGGTCTCAGAGAAAGGTAAAAAGCACGTTGGTATGACGGTCATCTCAGGTTTAAAAGCCGATGGCAATGGCAAATATAGTGGCGGTCAGATCACTGATCCAGAAAAGAACAAGTCTTATCGTATGACTGCCAACCTAAGTGGTGATACTCTTGATATAAAAGGGTATTTAGGTCCTTTTTCTCGTAGCCAGACTTGGAAGAAAAAATAGACTTGTTAATAATGTTTCTCTTTGATCACTTGAGTCAGTAGTATTGGCAATAAAAACCCCGCCTCACAAATTAGTGAGGCGGGGTTTTTTTAAGAAGTTAGTTGGAAAATCGCAGACGAGTCTATCAAATTAACTACGGGGTAAATTCAGGATAAGCTTCCATACCGCACTCAGAGAGATCAGCGCCTTCGTACTCCTCCTCTGCTGAGATACGCAGACCCATAATAGCTTTGATGCTAGCCCAAACGATGGAGCTGGTAACAAACACCCAAATAAATATAGTCGCGGCACCAGCAATTTGACCGACAAAGCTAGAGGCAGGATTGGTAATAGGGACGACTAACAGACCAAAGAGTCCTACCACGCCATGCACGGAGATTGCTCCGACTGGATCATCAATTTTTAATCTATCTAAAGCCAAAATTGATAGTACAACAACCATTCCTGCTATCAAACCAAAGATAGTAGCTTGTACAGCTGTTGGGGTTAGAGGCTCAGCTGTAATCGCTACTAAACCTGCTAGTGCTCCGTTTAACAGCATCGTCAAATCAGCTTTTCCAAAGATCAGACGAGCAAGCAGTAAAGCCCCAATCGCACCACCTGCTGCTGCTGCATTGGTATTTAAAAACACGATGGCAACTGAGTTAGCACTAGCAATATCGCCTAACTTGAGTACCGACCCGCCATTAAAGCCAAACCAGCCCATCCATAAAATAAGTGTACCGAGCGCTGCTAGTGGTAGATTGGCACCAGGAATAGCTCTTATCTCGCCATGAGCGCCATACTTACCAGTACGTGCGCCTAAAAACAACACTCCAGACAGTGCCGCTGCCGCGCCTGCCATATGTACAATGCCAGAGCCTGCAAAGTCAGAGAATCCTAAATCACCTAAGTTATACAGCCAAAGTACATCTTTGCCGCCCCACGTCCAACTGCCCTCAATAGGATAAATAAGCCCCGTCATAACCACAGCAAATAGTAAAAACGCCCATAATTTCATACGTTCAGCCACAGCGCCTGAGACAATCGACATACAGGTAGCTACAAAGACTACTTGAAAGAAAAAGTCAGACGCTCCTGAGTAAACCGCATCTCCATTAAAACCATTGCTGGCAGAGGTGATTAAAGCATCATTTACCAAAGCATCATTACCGGCAATATCGTTTAGGAATAGCTCACCGCCATACATAATGGCGTAGCCACATAACATATACATGATACATGCGGTTGCAAACAAAGAGATATTCTTAGTTAATATCTCAACCGTATTCTTTGATCTAACCAATCCGGCTTCTAACATCATAAAACCGGCGGCCATCCACATGACCAGCGCCCCACATACTAAAAAATAAAAAGTGTCGAGTGCATATTGCAGCTCAAAAATCTGACTTTGCATCTTAATTCCCCCTTGAATTGATAATGCAGTAGTTTGGTTTGCTATTACACTGTGAATGTCGTTATACGTTTAGATCATTGGTTGACTCACATTTGCACCATTAGTGTGCAGTTATAGTTTATTGGTTTGATATAATGATTAAGACAGAGCCTAAATAGCATCAGGTCCCGTCTCACCAGTACGAATACGGATAACTTGCTCAAGCGGTGTCACAAATATTTTGCCATCACCGATTTTGCCAGTGCTAGCGATACGGGTGATAGCTTCGATAGCTGGTTCGACCATCTCATCAATAACGGCTACCTCAACCTTTACCTTGGGTAAAAAGTCCACCACGTACTCAGCACCGCGATATAGCTCGGTATGCCCTTTTTGGCGCCCAAACCCCTTAACCTCAGTGACCGTAACGCCCTTAACCCCAATATCCGACAATGCTTCGCGCACATCGTCAAGCTTAAATGGTTTCAAAATCGCAGTGATTAACTTCATAAAAATTTCCTTGTATAAATAATGACGCCAGCCATTGCGTATCTTTCAATACATTGTACCGTCGCCATGCTTAAGGTAGTCATTCAAGAATTATGCCAAGCACACACAAGGGGGAGGTGTGTTTGGTTTCAAAACAGCGACTACTATGAGTAAAATGAACCTCATATTGTCAGAGTAATTGGCGTAATAACCTGTCTTGATAAACGCGTTATTCTGAATTAATACCAAATAGATGGGGAATAAATACAGCAGAGCTGTCTATGGATTTTTGTAATGTTGTTTGCAACAAAGGCTTTATTATAACTAACTTTTGTACTTTGCGGGCAGGCTATACAGCGCTGAGTTGCGAAAACATTACAAACAGTGAGGAGTAGCAAATAGCGGTAGGATAAGCAAAATATTTATTTTGATACTTTGCTTAGAGATTGGTAGTACAAAGTTTTAAGCGATTGTTCGAAGGTTTAAGGAACAATGCTTATACAAGGCGCGTTATTTTACAAAAGAACTTAGCTTTAAGTTTTTGGAAAAAGTAGATAAGGGGTTTTAGTACTGCGCAGTAACTTTTCAGTATCGCTACCTCTTAGAAGCTCACGCAAGCGCGATTGACCAAAGGCACCTGACATCAGCAAGCCAAGGTTGTGTTCATTTTGATAATAATGCAAGGCTGCACTAACATCACGGCAATCCAGCAAGGCCTTTTTGCAATTAATACCTGCCTGTTTTAGGCGCGCGTAAGCTTCACGCAGTGCATCACAATTATTGGAGTTGTCTTTACCTACCATGACGATATGGATGGTTAGCGCACGAACTAGCGGTGTTTTACATAACCAATCGAGCATTTTATGAGAGGTAGCCCGATTATCAAAAGCAAATAAAGCGCTAGTAGGGTACGAAAATGGTGCATGAGTCACCAAAACAGGGCAGTGGCTCACCCGTATTAGCTGACTTAAAGTGGATTTACAACTAACTTCATGGCCTATAACAATCAATTGCGACTTCTCATCAACATAATCAATACTTTCATTTAGATTCTCATGCCGATGTAAAGTATAAGTTTTACGCTTATGTCGCTGCTGTTCACAGTAAGAACCTGCTTGATGCAGTAGTAATTTGCCTTGAGACTTAAGCTCCGAGTTACCTAAATGCTCATGACTAGTAAACTGATTTAGTAAGGTGCTTTCATCATCAATATTGATACAGCCAGAGTAGTTCAAAGCAGCTTTTTGATGGACGCTTGGTACCGCATGCAGCAGACCGATAGGTGCTTGCAAACGCGTTGATGCCCACATACTAGCATCTAGTACCGCTTGCACATGGTCTGGACAATCTAAACAGGCAATCACACTATCTGGTTTTAAATTACTCATAAGACAACCATATCATCTTAATAATAAAATTACAGTCAAACAAAACGGCTCATATAGTAAACCCATCACTACAGGCCGATCTAATTGAGCCAACTGAGGTCATAAACTAATCAAGCAAACCAATATCACGACGGTCATGAACAGAGAAGCGATCAATCAAAGTACGACTGGCATTATTTAAACCAACTACTTTGACATTAATACCTTCGCGTTGCAAGCGTATAACCAATTTGTCCAAGGTATCAACTGCGCTGACATCCCAAAAGTGCGCTTGAGTTACATCAATCTCAACGTTATCAAGCGCCTCTTTGGTATCAAAGCTATCGATAAACTGTGTAGTAGAGGCAAAAAACACCTGTCCTTGCACATAGTAATAACGAGTATTACTACTGTCATCATATTCGCTCATTATGGTTAAGAACTGACCAATCTTATTAGCAAAAGCTAGTGCAGATAGCAGCACACCAACACCGACACCATACGCTAAATTATGAGTGAAAATAGTCGTCAATACAGTCGCTAGCATTACGATGTTAAAAGATCGAGGATGGGTTTTAAACTCGCGAATAGACTGCCAGTTAAAGGTACCGATAGAGACCATAATCATGACCGCAACCAAAGCTGCCATCGGTATTTGGCTGACCCAGTCGCTTAAAAAGACTACCATAATAAGTAAAATAACTCCGGCCATTAGTGTTGATAAACGGGTACGACCACCAGATTTTACGTTAATCATGGATTGGCCGATCATCGCACAGCCTGCCATGCCTCCAAAGAATCCCGACACCACGTTAGCAATGCCTTGACCACGGCATTCACGGTTTTTGTTACTAGGGGTATCGGTAAGTTCATCCACAATAGTCGCTGTCATCATGGATTCAAGCAGACCAACGATTGCTAGAGCGATAGAATAAGGAGCAATAATTAGCAAGGTTTCCAGATTAAGAGGAATGTTTGGCAACAAAAACACGGGGAGTGAGTCAGGTAAATCGCCCATACTACCGACGTTACGAATATCCAAATTCATATACAACGCCACAGCCGTAAGCCCAACGATACAGACCAGTGGCGAAGGGATAATGCGGCCAATCTTTGGCAGTAGCGGAAACAAGTAGATGATTGCCAGGCCCGCTGCAGTCATAATATAAACGGTCAGACCGACTTTATCATTTGCCGGATTAAGCTCAGGCAGCTGGGCGGCAAAGATCAAGATGGCGAGCGCATTGACAAAGCCTATAACCACCGAGCGCGAAACAAAGCGCATGAGGTTACCCAGCTTTAAGATACCCATTACGATCTGAATAGCACCGCATAATAGGGTTGCAGCCAATAAGTACTGCAAACCATGGTCGGCGACCAAATCCACCATCACTAGTGCCATTGCCCCCGTTGCTGCTGAAATCATGCCGGGACGACCACCAACGAAGCTAATCACCACCGCGATACAAAACGAGGCATATAGCCCAACTTTTGGATCAACGCCTGCGATAATAGAAAAAGCAATGGCTTCTGGGATCAGCGCTAAGGCAACTACTATCCCTGACAACGTATCGCCGCGTATATTAGAAAACCACTCATCACGTAAACTATCGAAAAAAGATGTCATAAATAAACTGTAACTGCATAAGGTTAAAAGCAAAAAAGGATTATTAGCCAACAACAGCATTTATTATTAGCTAACAGCCGCTGTTAGAAAAGCCAACGCCCCGCCTGACAAAATAAAGCTGCTAGGTGGTTTTGTCCTTGCATTCTCGTTAGAGGTCAATAAAGAACAGGGTTACCTAGCCATTTATAGTATGACTAAAAGTAAAATATGATGAAAAACTTAAGATAATGCGTTAATGGACATGATAAAGTATTACAATAAATAGATTGTCAGGTAAAATGAACAGAGCGTTTGTATGACTGTCTACGCCGCAACACCGTGACCGTATGATTTATTGCTGTAACTGGTTGATAGTAGTAAGATAAAATCCATCATAGGGGACACTAGGCTTTTGAAGCAACCGTTTGTTACCAGCGTAGCAACTTAATGTAAAATATGCGCATAATAGCACAAAGTAACAAAAAAGCCTTGTGCAAACATAAACGATATCCTCAATATATTTAGATAGTCGTGCTTTTTATTATTCTATCGTTACTAACTATCAGAGCTAAAGTTATGCATGTAGCTACTGAAAGTTGCAGTGGTGCCCCATCCAAATCCAGCTTTACTAAATTGGCAGACGCTAATAATGTTTGCTGTTAAAGGTAAACTGCTCTAAATAGCTCTAAGAGAGGACAAGTTATGACGACCCTTGCTACAAAAGACAACTTAATTCATAAAGGTGGTGGCTTACAAGTGGTGGTCGGATTAGGACAATCAGGGTTATCAGCGGCACAGTATTTGACCGAGCAAGGTTACCATGTGGCAATAACAGATGCGCAGTTGGCACCAACGCTAGTAGATAAGCTGCCCCCAACTGTTGAGATTCGCAGGTTTGGAGCAATCGATGCAGATCTATTGCAGAAAGCTGCGCGTATTATTATTAGTCCCGGTATCTCCCTTGAAACTGAGGGCATCGCTGCTGCAAAACAAGCCAATATCCCGATCGTAAGCGATATTCAGCTGTTTTGTGATGCTTGTAAGGTGCCTATTGTCGCTATTACTGGTTCCAACGCCAAAAGTACAGTAACTACTCTGGTTGGCAAAATGGCAGCTGATGCTGGTATCAATGTCGGGGTGGGCGGTAATATCGGCGTGCCAGCTCTCAATCTATTATCCAACAAAAACATGGCCTTAGCCGTTCTTGAGTTATCTAGTTTTCAATTAGAAACGGTGACTAATTTAGGGGCGCAAGTAGCCACCGTACTTAACATGTCTCCTGATCATTTGGATCGTCATGGCGACATGCTCGGTTATCATCAGGCCAAACATCGTATTTTTCAAGGCGCAAAATCAGTGGTTATCAACCGAGAAGACGCTCTGACACGCCCGCTGGTGGCAGATAACTTACCGCGTTTGAGCATTGGTATTCGTGCTCCTGATAAAGGTCAGTATGGATTAATTACTGATCCTAATGGTCAGATTTATCTGGCGCGAGGTACCGAGCGCTTATTATCGGCAGATAAACTTATTATAAAAGGCCGTCACAACCTACTTAATGCCTTAGCAGCTCTAGCATTAGGCGAGCTTGCTGGTCTACCACTTGATAGTATGCTAGCCACATTACAGTGTTTTTCAGGGCTTGATCATCGTTGCCAGTACGTAGCTACAGTGGCAGGCATTGACTATTTTAACGACTCTAAGGGTACTAACGTCGGCTCAACCTTGGCTGCTATTGAAGGTCTAGGAGCGGTATATGCTCCAAAAGATGGCAAGCTATTATTGATTCTAGGCGGTCAAGGTAAAGGACAGCAATTTGGGGAGTTGACGCCTTTTATTAATAAGTACGTCAGTCAAGTCCTGCTTATTGGTGAGGATAGTCAGCAGATTGAACAGCATTTACGTGCAGACACGCTCAGTAATGAGGTTGTGCTACATCAGTGTCAAACGCTAGATAGGGCGTTTGTAACTATTCAGCAGGTGACAGCAAGCAGTTTATCGCAAGTACAAGCGGTACTGTTGTCACCGGCGTGTGCAAGCTTTGATCAGTTCAATGGTTATGCAGAGCGTGGTGAGGTTTTTAGTCAGATGGTTATGCAATTAATGACTGACAGTTATACTTCTGATAGCGCAGTTTAGTAAACATTTCATATGACAAATAATTGTTTTGCTTACTAATTACTGTTACTGTCGTGCTCTATATGATATCAATAATGAATATCAACAATTTCTTAATAAAACTGCTAAATCTTCATATTGCTTGATTTACTAGTGTTAGATAATAATTAGTGTTAGGTAACAGTGTTTTACTCTGATCGCACGTCTTTAGGTAGTTTTAAACGGTGGCATTTAATAAATGCCGTGTTTTTCGTTTGCTAGTGTATTTAAATATTATGGCTCTCTCTTTTCTCTCTCGTGCTCGTTCTTCTCAAAAGTCTCAGCCCGCAACAAGCTCAGATGGTGTGCTCTCTTTGCCCTCAGCTAGCGCTATTTTATTGTCTAGTGTCGGTTGTATGATGGTGCTGAGTCTACTCATGGTCGCCTCTGCCTCCATTCCCTTTGCGCTCAGCCGCGGTATGTCAGAGCTGTATTTTTTTGAACATCAGCTGCTATACATGGGTATCGGTCTGATCGTTGCTGCTATTCCTTATTATTTTGTGCCCCTCAGAACGTTGTACCAGACCGAGACTCAATTTATTTTATTGGGTATCACTGGAGCTTTGTTAATAGCAACACTGTTTGGCACGCCGATCAATGGCTCCAAGCGTTGGCTTAATTTAGGTGTCATCAACTTTCAGGTGGCAGAATTGGCCAAGCTGGTGGTGATTGTTTTTGTGGCTGATTTTGTGGTGCGGCGCTCTTTTGAGGTTCGTAACGGCTGGGACGGTTTTTTACGTATCTCTTTGGTTATTGGCCTGCTTACTTTCTTATTATTATTGCAGCCAGATTTTGGCTCGTTAGTCGTTATCGTTGGAACGGTGTTTGCGATGTTTTATATCGCTGGTGCCCCTTACAAGCAGTTTATAGCCTTAGGAGCAGTCGTTGGTGTGCTCGGCGTGCTGGCTGTCACCATGGTACAGTACCGATTAACGCGAGCTTTGTCTTTTTTAGACCCCTTTGATGATATTCAAGATACGGATTATCAGCTGGCACGTAGCTTAATCGCCTTTGGTCGAGGTGAGTTTACCGGAGTAGGTTATGGTGAAAGTGTGCAAAAGCTCTCGCATTTACCAGAAGCTCATACCGACTTTTTATTAGCTATTACTGGGGAGGAGCTGGGCTTTGTAGGCGTTACGATGGTCTTACTACTAGAAGCCCTAATTATCGGTAGTGCAATGCGGATTAGCTACAATGCTTTAAAACGCCGTCAAATGCGGATGAGTTATACCGCATTTGGTATTGGCGTGATTTTTATTGGGCAAACTATTATTAATGCTGCGATGAATATGGGAGCGATGCCAACTAAAGGTTTGACCATGCCGTTTTTTAGTTATGGCGGCTCATCGATGCTTATTAGCCTCGTTATGGTAGCGCTGCTGCTAAAGATTCACAAAGAAAGCCCTAATATAGAAAAAAGCCAAGGACGTTACTTTTAAACCAATACTTTTAAGCCAAGCACATTACTTATTAGGTATTAGGCACAGGTAGATGCTGTACGTGTTGTAGCACGGTGTTATCCCACTGGCTAATCGCTTGCTTGAGCATACGCGTAGGTGTGTCTATCTCGACTACTGGCTGCTTCAATAGCTGTAAAGCTGTGGCTAGTAGTTGGCCCGGCTTACGAGTATCAATAGGCTGAGCAAGGTTCTGTTTGGAGAGTTTTTGACCATCGGGATGACATATTAGAGGCAGGTGATACCAGTAGTCAACAGCGGGCAAGCGTGTCATGGACATAATACTGATCTGAGCTGCAGTCATTGGCAAGATATCCAAACCGCGCATAATGTGGGTAACTTGCTGTAAACCATCGTCAATACTGGCCGCCAAAATATAATTAATCATGCCATCTTGACGGCGTACGACCATATCGCCCAAAGTTTGCTGTGGATTGCTCCATTGCAATCCTTGCAGACCATCCATAAAACCGAGGTAATAATCAGGCAACTGCAAGCGTAGCTTGTGTTTTTCTTTATCAAGGTTGGCGTCTATACAGCAGCGCGGATAACGCTGTTTATTGATCGGTAGCTGACGGTGAGAGGTTGTATCAGATAATAAATGGCCATCTTTTATAAGCTTTTGTCGTCCGCTCGCTTGTTGTGACCAATAGTGCTGTAGGCTTTTACGTGAGCACTGACAGCCATACGTTAAAGGCGCTAGTGCTGATGAGAGATAATCATTGTAAATATCGATACGCTCGGATTGGTAGAGCACATCACTATCCCAGTGCAAACCTAACGCTTCTAAATCTATTAATATCTGCTCACTAAATTGCTGATCGCAGCGTTCAGTATCAGTATCTTCAATACGTAATAGCCAGTCGCCACCTAGCGATTTGATATGACAATAGCTTGCCAGGGCGGTGGTTAGCGAGCCTAAGTGCAGCTCGCCAGTAGGAGAAGGAGCAAAACGTCCAGTAGGAGTTAGAGACGACAGTGGTGACGTCTGTGCCAATACATTAGGACTGTAGTCGCTGAATGTCAAAATAAATGACTCAAGATTAAAATAGGCTTTTAAGTATGACCTTGGTTTTGGCGCTCTTTTATCTCAGATAAGGTCTTACAATCGATACACTGCGTAGCAGTTGGACGAGCCTCTAGGCGGCGCAAACCAATCTCAACCCCGCAAGTCTCACAAAAACCATAGTCTTCACTCTCTATCTCTGCTATAGACTTGTCGATCTTACGAATAAGTTTGCGCTCACGGTCACGGGTACGCAGTGCCAAGGCAAACTCTTCTTCTTGAGTGGCGCGATCATTAATATCTGGCATAGCGCTTGACTCATCTTGAATATAGGTTTTGGTACGATCAGCTTCACCAATCAGCTGTTCTTTCCAGTCCAACAAAATGCTTCTAAAGTGCTCCAACTGGGTATCAGACATGTACTCTTCGTCTTTGGCAGGCACATAGGGGGTAAACTTAGTATCGTTTGGATTGGTAGTCAGATTGCTCATATGGATATCCTACTCTTTAAATTAATTCAACAAAACGACGTTTTAAAAGATAAGGCTTAAATACAGGACAACAGACTTTACTTATCTTATTATAGAACGTTTTACCATATAGTAACGCAAATAACACAGCTAGTTGATGGTATGCTTATATTGAGGTTGTGTATTGTTATTTCAATTACAATGTCTTTAGTAACCGTATTTAAACTGCCATACTGATACCGTTTGTATAGGTATGGCTAAAGCACGGTACCCACAGTCAATAAAATAACCGTCAAGTATCTAATCTTTTTATCCAGCTTGCAACTTGCCCATTGTTGGCTAATTGCAACCAGCGATAGCCCGGTTTTGCCTTTTTATCATAAGCAAAATCATCCGCACAAGGTTTATACTGATAGCAGGTAGAAGGCGTAGTGTAGACGGTGACACCTTTATAGCTAGCGGTTTGTTCTTGATGCGTATGACCGTTGATAACGATGCGCAGATGTGAAAAGGGCTGCATACGTTGCCAAAACATTTCTGCATTTTTGGCAATGTATGTATCTATCCAATTTGAGTGCATAAGCAGTACATGATGGTGTAGCGCAATGAGCGCAGGCTTGTCACAATGAGTTAGCTGCTCGCACAACCAATCCAAATCAGAGCTATTAATCTCGCCTGCTATTTTGCCTGGTACAGCAGAATTTAATAATAGTATTTGCCAATAGTCAGTATGAATGACATGGCGATTAAGCAGACGCGAATCAGCAGGACAGGCAATAAATTGCCGCTGAGAAAAGGGCAATTCGGAATTTAGCTCTTCTGTAACATCATGATTGCCAGCAATACAGGCAAAGGGAATATTGGTAGCTGCTAATACCCTAAAGATATAATCATAAATAGCAGGCTGTACTTTACTTACCAAGTCGCCAGTGACCAAAATTAAATCGCAGCGAATATCTTCATTAAGCGCTTGCGCTAAAACCGCTTCAAATTTATGTTCACAACAAAACTTAGACCCCAGCTCTTTATCAGCCATAATGGCAGCTGCAGACAGATGCATATCTGTAATCTGTAATATGTTTATTTGATTATCTGAGTTGCTTATTTTACAAGCAGGGTAGCTCGGCATAGGGTTAGTCTCTTACTAAATTAAAATCAATAAATATTAAGTTAGCTACTACTATAGCGGTTGTTAGAGCAAGTTTATAGCATACATCCTAGCAAACCTCTAGCTATAAATGTGAAATAAAGTTCATTTTTAATCGAAGGGATTTTAAGATAGACATTTTATAATCAACGTTTAGTAGCAATCATACTGTTTTCAAAAACTAACTTCTCATCTCTAAATCTTGTCCATTTGACGTCTAAAGCTTTGATGTTAAAGCTTTAGACGCTATTAGTTTAGACATTATCAAAGCTAGAAAAAATAAAATAGCTAGTATCAAGACAATGGCAAGACCGGTTTGAATATCGAACAAAATACTGCCCCAAACTCCTAAAGTCACGCCCAACTGCGCAATAATTAAGGCAGAGATGACCATTTGCTTAGGAGCGCTCGACCACAAGCGGGCGGTAAGAGCCGGCAATACGAGCAGACCACTAATTAATAAGCTACCTACCGCTTGCAAGGCAATTGCACAGAATCCTGCCAGCACTCCCATGAAGAACAGTCGCTGCTTAGTGGGGTTAATACCCTGGATACGTGCCAAAGCTTCATGGGTAGCAAGTTTAATTTGCGCCGGCCAAATACGATGCAAAAACCCTAAACCTAACAATACACTGCCAGCTAGCAGCGGCAAATCAGTCCAATCAAGCTCAAGCAAATTACCAAATAAAAACCCCAATACGTTCGCTTGCTGATCGGTCAGCTGAGTTAGGGTTAGTAGTCCTAAACATAGTAGTGAGACGGCAACCACTGCTAATACAGCATCAATAGGCAGACGTTCATCATCGATCAATACTAGACCTGCAACCACCATAACACTCACCAGACCAATACCTATTCCCATAGGTAGCTGCCACCACACTGCAAGAGCCACACCAAGTAAAGTGCCGTGCGCTAGAGCGTCAGCGAAAAACGCCATACGTCGCCATAGTACCAAGCAGCCAAGCGGCGCTGAGAGTAGGGCTAAGATACTACCAGCGATCCACGCCGGTGCAATAATGGCTAACCAAGCAGTCATAACTGATGTCCGTTGAATGTTATCAAATGAAAATATAAGTAAGAGAATTGCTTGTAGCCCATGACAAAAGAAACTTTTTTAGCCATCTACTATATTTAACTGTCTATTAAAATTTTGGCTACAATGCCTCGGTTGGCACATGATGATCACAGTCGTGAAGCTTATGAACGTAAGGTTGCTCGTAGTGATGACCAAACAGCTTTTTGAATTCTGGAGCGATAATGAGCTCGCTTGGTTGTCCCTCACAGCAGATATGCTTGTTGAGACAAATCACTCGGCGACTGCCTTTCATCACCCAATGCAGATCATGAGAGATGACTAACATAGCACAGCGCAGAAAATCAGGGAGCTCATCGATAAATTTATAAAGCCAGATCTCAGTATCAGGATCTAAGCCCTGCATAGGTTCATCCAAAATAAGTAAGTTGGGTTTATCTAACAGTGCCCGCGCTAAGAGTACCCGCTGGGTCTCGCCGCCAGATAGGTGCAGCATTTGCCGTGAAAGCAGATGATTCAAAGATAAATGATCGAATATAAACTGACGCTGCTGTTGGGTTAGACGGCGCTTGTTCGCTTGCGCCAATAGATCTTTTACTCGCAGTGGCAAAATAGGAGCTACAGTAAAGCGCTGTGGAACGTAACCGAGCTGCAACTTCTGATGCGCATCAATTTGTCCAGTAGTTGGTTTGAGCAAACCCAAAATTAGCTTAACCAAAGTTGACTTACCTGCACCGTTGGGACCAATAATACTAATCGTTTCATCAACAGCCATATTGAAATTAATATGCGATAGCAAGCGCTGCGGACCGATATCATAACTAACATCGGCTAAACTCAGTAGCTTATTGTGGGTAGCGTCATTATTTATAGATTGACTACTTATGGATTGTCTAGAGCGTTTAGACGCTGGCTTAGACAGTGCTACAGATGAGAGCTTGGCAGGCTTGGTAAAGAGAGTCATATTATGATCGCTGATGGTTAAAATTGCTGATAGTTAAAAAAGTCAATATCAAAGGTCGTACTTAAGGTAGTTTACTGACAAGCCTGACAGCGGCCACTCAACTCAATCACACTACGGGCTACAACAAAACCAACATCTTGCTCAGCAAAGCTCATGATCTCTTGTACCGGCAGACTACTACACTCCTGCACCCTCATACAGTTATCACAGATCAAAAAAGCTGCAGTATGCTGCGCGCGCGGATGACAGCAGGGCACGTAAGCGTTTATGGAAGTCAGTTGATGGATCAAACCTTCATTTAATAAAAACTCCAAACTACGATAAACCGTCGGCGGCGCTACGTTTTTTGCTACTGGAAGCTTCGCAGTATTATTACCTTCACCTACATTATTATCCTCACCTACTAACAAACGCGCCTGCTGCAATTGTGTAATTAGATCATAAGCGCCAACAGGTTTATTAGCTTGTAATACCAGCTTATATATTTGCTGACGCAGGGGCGTAAAGCGTACGCCGCGTCCTTTACATTGCTCTTTTGCAGCGATTAAGCGCTCGTTTACGTCACTGACACTAAAATGCTGCACGTCATGCAAATGAGTGTCTTGGGTATGATTACAAGCAAGTGAAATAGTCGACACTGTTGAAACTCCTAAAAATACGGTGCATTTTTAATTGTTATAGTATAACATAATAAAATAAAAGTAGAGACTACATTCTACAGTCGCCTTCAAAGATTATATTTACAGGATCATCATTACATGTCTGCCAATTATCAAAGCCATATGAACGTTACCAATCGTCATATATATCTATGTGAGCTGACTAAATTAGCAACACTACTACGTCAATCCAAGAGTTGGATAGTACTATTTGGTATAGTCCTAGGTTTAGGATTAACGGTAAACGTGCAGGCAGCTACGGTAAGTGTTAGTAACTATCCACTATTTTTATTAAGCGAAGCGGTGACCGAAGGCGCGCCGTCAGCAAAGCAGCTTTTAAATCCAGGCGAGGTAGGTCATCATGGCAGTATAAGTCCTGGTGACATCAAATCCATTCAAGACAGTAAGTTTGTAGTCTGGTTTGGTGAGTCGTTAGAGAACAATTTAGCTTCAAGCTTAAACAATGCCCCTAATGCCATCTCTTTATTTGCTTTTGATGCTTTTAATCGTCATCCATTGCGGGATGTCAAAGGCAAACCTATCGCTGGCACGTTGGATCCGCATATTTGGCTTGACCCTGAAAATGCCAAAGCCATTACTCGCGCTCTAGCAGTCATCCACAGTCATGCCAATCCCAAGTATAAAGCGTTATATCAGGCTAATGCGCGAAAATTTGCCCAACGTATGGATAAAGCCGTTGCTACGCAGCAGCGCAGCGATAAAAACCAAATGCCTTACTGGGCATACCATGATGCTTATCAATACATAGAAAAACTGCTTCGGCTACAACTTATTGGTAGTTTAAGCACCGACCATCATCTAGCGCCTAAAGCCAGTCAACTGCGCTGGTTAAATGAGCAGCGTCCAACTGAGCAGATGTGCTTAATTACTCAAAGTCAGCCTGCTAAAGGCTTGCTTGCCAAATTGCAGCCTGTGCATATTACCGTACAGGCCGAAGATATGAGCGGTAGTAAAGATTTTATTAGTGGTTGGCAGACCATGGCGCAGCAAATGCAAAATTGTATATTGGCTTTATAATAATTAGCACTACAGATAAATTCAGCTTAGTATTCGATTTAATGTAGTAATTGGCTTGCTTAATAAGTACATGATCTTTATAATGACTGCCATTTTATCCAGTTAAAGCATGGCAGCCGTACATTGGTTAATCAATAATGCGCGCTAAAGACAACGCATACTGTTATTATTGACGCTATGGCTATTATTAAAGCTATAGGAAGACCAATGTCTAAACCTGCCAAACGTGTACAAAGAGACAAGATAGCCCTATATCTGAAACGTCAAACATGGGTGTTATTTATCTTGATTGTCGCCGCTTGGGTAGTGGCTGTTGTGTGGCTAAAAGGTGAGCTTATAATAGTGCAGGGTATGGCTATAGGAGCGCTGCTAAGCTTTATTACTCAGGCTATATTTGCCAGTTTTGTTTTTTGGCATACTGGTTATCGGGCGCGCGGACATATTGTGAGTCAGTTGTACCGAGGACAGATGGTCAAGTGGTTATTAACGGTTGTCGGTTTTGCCCTTATTTTTATTTATGTTAAGCCACTGTCAGCGCCAGCTTTGTTCTTCGGTTTTATTTTCATGAAGGTCAGTCATTTTTTTGCACTAGGGCAAATACGCTAAATATAGATAATCATAAAAAAATGGCTATTGGCTCATATAAATTTTAAATAAACAATATCTTACTCTCATTTTGATAATATTCTAATAAAAACACATAATTAGCTTTACATGAATATAACACTGCATTAATATAGTCAGTTAATTATTTCGTCTATAACTGCTATACCAAGTAACGACTATTTTAAAAAGTAATAAAGCATTTAGATAACAAGTTTACACAGCAAGTGCCAAGGGCTAGTAATGGATACTCATAAGCCCTTTTTTGATAGCTAAAAATTAGTGAAGCTATTAAAGTAGGCAGTTGCAACCATGGGTTGGATGTTATTAATTGCACGAGTTTGTTGGCTCTATAAAATAATATGTAACGGACTGAACTTACGCTTATAGCGTTGTTAAAAGGTTCAGTTAAAATTGTGCATATAGCAATATAGAAAGTACGAATGTGAAGTACTGCTAATACTCTCGTCAAATGACAGCCGTGTTTTTGGTAGTTGATTAAATCGTTGATTAATAAGAAGCTTACGCTATGGCATCCGAACAAACATCATCAGAATATATCTCTCACCACTTAACAAACTGGACGTACGGTTATTTGCCGGGCGAAGGTTGGAAAGTTGCCCATACCGCCGAAGAGGCGGGACAAATGGGGTTTAATGCTATCCATCTTGACTCTATGCTTTGGTCCATTGGTTTGGGTATTTTGTTTTGCGCTATTTTTTGGATGGTCGCTAAAAAGGTCACCTCAGGTGTGCCTAGCAAGACGCAGGCTGCCGTTGAGATGATCGTCGAGTTTGTTGATAATAACGTCCGTGATTCTTATAGTGGTACATCAAAACTCATCGCACCGTTGGCCTTGACCATCTTTGTATGGATTTTTTTGATGAACTTGATGGACTTATTACCCATTGACTTTATCCCAAGTCTTGCCGGTCAAGTTGGCGCTATGATGGGCTATGATCCGCATCACGTATTCTTCAAAATCGTACCAACGACTGATCCTAACATTACCCTTGGTATGTCGTTCTCAGTCTTTATACTAATTATCTTTTATAGCATTAAAGAAAAAGGGGTAGGCGGTTTCGTCGGTGAGTTAACACTACATCCGTTTAGCGCTAGAAACCCTATTTTGCAAATTATCTTAATCCCCATCAACTTCATCTTAGAGTTTGTTACTCTGATTGCTAAGCCTGTTTCATTGGGTTTGCGTCTATTCGGTAACATGTATGCTGGGGAGTTGATTTTCATACTGATAGCCCTAATGCCATTTTGGATTCAATGGGCACTATCAGTACCGTGGGCAATCTTCCACATCTTAATTATCACCCTTCAAGCGTTCGTATTTATGATGCTGACAATAGTTTATATGTCACTTGCATCATCAACTGAACATTAATTAGACATTCAATAGGTAAATGAGGATACATCAATGGATCCAGTATTAGGTGGTTATACAGTTATCGCAGTTGCGTTACTTATCGGTTTAGGTGCTCTGGGCACAGGTATTGGTTTTGCGATCTTGGGTGGCAAATTCTTGGAAGGTGTTGCACGTCAGCCAGAGCTTGGCTCACAATTGCAAACTCGTATGTTCATCGTAGCAGGTCTACTTGATGCTATTCCGATGATCGGTGTTGGTATTGCTATGTTGTTGCTATTCGCTAACCCTCTAGCAGGTTAATCAGAAAGCTCAGTTGTAGATGTTTGGCTTTCAAACTTGTTTAGTAATTCTATCAAAGATTGGCAGCCAAACACGATCAATGAAACTGATTTTTCATTAACAAAGAGGTGATCACGTGAATATCAATTTTACCCTCATCGGCCAAGCCATTGCTTTTGCAATATTTGTGGTTTTTTGCATGAAATTCGTGTGGCCACCACTTATTGGCGCGATTAACGATCGTCAGCGTAGAATTGCTGAGGGTTTAAACGCTGCTGAAAAGGCAAAAGCTGACTTGGCGACGGCAGAACAAGACGTTCAACAGGAGCTTGATCTTGCAAAGACTAAAGCTGCGGCTTTGATTGAGCAGGCCAATAAAAGCGCTAACCAACTGGTTGAGGACGCTAAATCACAAGCACAAATAGAAGGCGAACGTATTCGCCAACAAGCACAAGCATCTATCGATCAAGAAATCAACCAAGCGCGTGAAGCATTACGTGCTCAAGTTGCTGAATTATCTGTGCTTGGTGCTGAAAAGATATTGCAAGAAAGAGTCGATATGCAGAAACATTCTAGCATGTTAGATCAACTGGCGGCGAAGCTATAACTGTGAGGATATAATGGCTGACTTATCAACCTTAGCACGACCCTATGCCAAAGCTGCGTTTGACTATGCTAATGAAAATGGCGTGGTTAATGAATGGGAGAACTTCCTATTTATAGCCAGTGAGATTGTCAAAGACAAGTCGTTTCATACTTGGCTTGATAATCCAGCTGTATCCAATGAGCATAAATCCTCAGCTTTAATTGATCTTTACAACACGCAAGTAGCAGGCGAAAGTAACTCTGCCTTCAAACAATTATTGAGCGAGTCACAAGGTCATAAAGAGCTGAATCAAGATAGTAGTGTCAGTTATCCTAAAGTATCAAGCGCCCTTAGCAACTTCGTTGGTCAGTTGGCTCAGCAAGAACGCTTAACACTGCTTCCTGGAGTTTATGAGCACTATCGTCGTCATAAAGCGCAAAGTTTAAAACAACTAGACGCTTATGTGACTACGGCCTATCCATTAACTAGTGAACAGCGAGAGATGATCCAAACGCGTCTTGCTGCCTCATTAAATGCTAGTGTGGTGCTTCACGAGTCAGTTGATCCTAGTCTTTTGGCAGGCGCTACTATCAAAGTTGGCGACAAGATCATTGACGATTCTATGCGTGGCAAGTTACAACAGTTAAAAACACAGCTAATGGCTTAATGCTACTTACCAGTGCAATCTACTTTGCACCAACGTAAAAGCGTAGACGCCAGTGGGCGAGTTATCATAAATTAAAGGAAACAAGGCAATGCAACAATTGAATCCAGCGGAAATCAGTAATCTGATTAAGCAGCGTATTCAAGACCTTGATGCGGGTGCAACTGCAAAGAATGAAGGCACGATTGTCAAAGTATCTGACGGTATCGTGCAGATTCATGGTCTTGAAGATGCGATGTACGGCGAAATGATTGAGTTTGAAGGCGAAATCTACGGTATGGCGCTGAACTTAGAGCGTGATTCTGTAGGTGCGGTAGTTTTAGGCGACTATCTACAGTTAGAAGAAGGCCAAAAAGCTTATTGTACTGGCCGTATTCTTGAAGTACCAGTAGGTCCTGAACTATTAGGCCGTGTTGTTGATGCTTTGGGTAATCCTATCGATGGTAAAGGCCCTATCAACGCCAAAATGACTGATAAAGTCGAGAAAATTGCGCCAGGTGTTATTGATCGTCAATCCGTAGATCAGCCAGTTATGACGGGTTATAAAGCCGTTGATACTATGATTCCTATTGGCCGTGGTCAGCGTGAGCTTATTATTGGTGACCGTCAAACTGGTAAAACGGCACTAGCTATTGATGCGATCATTGCCCAGAAAACCTCTGGTATTAAATGTGTGTATGTCGCTATTGGTCAAAAACGCTCAACAATTGCTAACGTCGTACGTAAGCTTGAAGAGACAGGGGCGCTAGATTATACCACGGTTGTTGTTGCTTCAGCGTCAGAACCAGCGGCCCTACAGTACATTGCTCCTTATTCAGGCTGTACCATGGGAGAGTATTTCCGTGATCGCGGCGAAGATGCCTTGATTGTCTTTGATGATTTATCTAAACAAGCGGTAGCTTATCGTCAGATTTCACTATTGTTACGTCGTCCGCCAGGCCGTGAAGCTTATCCTGGTGACGTTTTCTATCTACATTCTCGCTTACTTGAACGTGCTTCACGTGTCAACGCTGACTATGTAGAGAACTTTACCAACGGCGAAGTCAAAGGTAAAACTGGTTCATTGACTGCACTACCTATTATTGAGACCCAAGCTGGTGACGTATCGGCATTCGTACCGACTAACGTTATTTCAATTACTGATGGTCAGATCTTCTTAGAATCAAGTCTATTCAACTCAGGTATTCGTCCGGCAGTAAACGCTGGTATTTCGGTATCGCGTGTTGGTGGTGCAGCCCAGACTAAGATTATTAAGAAACTGTCTGGTGGTATTCGTACAGCGCTAGCGCAGTATCGCGAACTAGCAGCATTTGCTCAGTTTGCCTCTGATCTTGATGATGCTACTCGTGAACAGCTTGATCATGGTGAGCGTGTCACTGAACTTATGAAACAAAAGCAGTATCAGCCGATGTCAGTTGCTGAGCAAGCAGCCGTTATCTATGCTTCTAACGAAGGCTTTTTAGCTGATGTTCCAGTCGAAAAGATCGGTTCTTTTGAAGAGTCTTACTTGCGTTATATGCACGATGAGCAAAGTGATCTGATGCGTGAAATTGATGAGACTGCAAATTATAACGATGATATTGCTTCTCGTTTAAAATCAGCAGTTGAAACTTTTAAACAAAATCACAGCTATTAATTCAATAGTATAGCTTAGTTCGGTTTGGTTGAATGCTCTTTGGCTAAAGTAGCGCGTTGTTCTTAGTAGTATCTAGGCAATAACTTCTAGGGTACTACTCTTAAGTTACTTTAGTCACAGCCAACCGTCTGTGACTCTGTAACAACAAGGTGCAGTGCTTGGTAAGAATACTACATAAGATGATGCTATCATCATATAGTTACTGTGCAATATACGTAATACAACACTGAGTAATGCCACAAGATATTAAAAACTGTATTTTAGACATAGAGCTTTTTGAACTATAGTGTTTCATACTAAGATATTGTTGCATTGGTCAATGCTTTTTTAACCCTCTTATATTGGAATCATTATGGCAAGCTTAAAAGAAATACGTGCCAAAGTCACCAGTATTAAAAGTACCCAAAAAATTACTCGCGCCATGCAAATGGTTGCTGCAAGTAAAATGCGCCGTGCACAAGAACGCATGGACGTGGGTCGTCCCTACGCTGATAGTATGCGCCGGGTAATATCACATCTCGTAAATGCCTCATCAGATTACAAACATCCGTACATGGTATCGCGTTCTGTCAATACTGTAGGTTATATCGTTATTACCTCGGATCGTGGCTTAGCAGGTGGCTTAAATATTAACTTGTTTAAAGCGTTATCTAAAAATATTCAAGAATATCAAAACCAGTCGGTAAAAACTGAGTTTGCTGTTATCGGTGCCAAAGGAGTTAGCTTCTTTAAAAATTTTGGCGGTAAAGTAACCTCCGCTGTAACTGACTATGGTGATAAACCAACATTTGAGCAACTAAATTCACCCGTGCAAGCCATGTTAGATGACTATACTAATGGTAAGTTGGATCGCATCTATGTTGTTTATAATAAGTTCGTTAACGCGATGACTCAAAAACCAACGATTAATCAGCTGGTACCTCTACCAGAAGGATCGTTTGGTGAAGAAGATAGCGGTATGCAGACGGAGCTTAGCTGGGATTATATCTATGAGCCTGATATCAAGACCTTAATTGATGAACTACTTGGACGTTATATCGAGTCGATTGTTTATCAAGCTGTTATGGAAAATATCGCTTCTGAGCAGTCATCACGTATGGTCGCTATGAAAGCGGCAACAGACAATGCTGGTGATCTAATTAATGATTTACAGCTGGTTTATAATAAGTTGCGTCAAGCGGCGATTACTCGAGAAATCTCGGAAATCGTCGGCGGCGCTGCAGCTGTTTCATAATTGACATCCCCCTTATATACAAATATAGAGTATAGAATCTCAAGGAGAACGCAATGAGTAGCGGTCGTATAGTACAAATTATTGGTGCGGTTCTTGACGTTGAGTTTAACCGTAACGAAGTTCCTCAAATTTATGATGCCTTGCAAGTAGATGGCACTGAAACTACTTTAGAAGTACAGCAACAGTTAGGCGATGGTATTGTACGTACTATCGCTATGGGTTCAACTGAAGGTCTAAAGCGTAACCTTCCTGTAACCAATACTGGTGCGCCTATTTCTGTACCTGTAGGTATTGGTACGCTTGGCCGTATTATGGATGTTCTTGGTCGTCCTATTGATGAAGAAGGTCCAGTACAGGCGGATGAGAAATGGTCAATCCACCGTGAAGCCCCAAGCTATGCGGATCAGTCCAACAGCACTGAGCTGTTAGAAACTGGTATTAAAGTTATTGATCTACTTTGTCCCTTTGCCAAAGGTGGTAAAGTTGGACTATTTGGCGGTGCAGGGGTTGGCAAAACTGTCAATATGATGGAATTGATCAATAACATCGCTTTGAAACACGAAGGTTTATCAGTATTTGCAGGCGTTGGTGAGCGTACTCGTGAAGGTAATGACTTCTATCACGAAATGCAAGAAGCTGGCGTTGTCAATACTGAAGACTTTAGCAAATCTAAAGTGGCTATGGTATATGGCCAGATGAATGAGCCACCAGGTAACCGTCTACGTGTTGCTCTATCGGGTCTGACTATGGCTGAATACTTCCGCGATACTAAAGATCCTGCTACTGGTAAAGGTCGCGATGTATTATTATTCGTTGACAATATCTATCGCTATACGCTTGCCGGTACTGAAGTATCAGCACTACTGGGTCGTATGCCATCAGCGGTTGGTTATCAGCCAACTCTAGCAGAAGAGATGGGTATGCTTCAAGAGCGTATTACCTCAACTCAGTCCGGTTCAATCACCTCAGTACAAGCAGTATATGTACCAGCGGATGACTTGACCGATCCATCGCCAGCAACGACGTTTGCTCACTTGGATGCGACAGTCGTACTAAGTCGTGATATTGCTTCACAAGGTATCTATCCTGCCGTTGACCCACTAGACTCCACTTCGCGTCAGCTAGATCCACAAGTCATCGGCGAAGAACACTATAACGTTGCTCGTGGTGTACAAGAAGTACTGCAGCGCTATAAAGAGCTAAAAGACATTATCGCTATTTTGGGTATGGATGAGCTATCAGAAGAAGATAAACTAGTCGTTTATCGCGCACGTAAGATCCAGCGCTTCTTATCGCAGCCATTCCACGTAGCCGAAGTATTCACTGGTGCACCAGGTAAATACGTTACCCTACGTGATACGATTGCAAGCTTTAAAGCTATTATCGCTGGTGAGTATGATGACCTTCCAGAACAGGCATTTTATATGGCTGGTGGTATCGATGAGGTTGTCGCTAAAGCAGAAAAAATGAAGTCTACTGCAGCGTAAGTTATTTTTAGGTAGCAATTAGAATAGTATCTCTTTAATTGCTATCAAATTTACCTATCAATATCCAGCGCCTCGCAGTATTTACAGCGGTTTTTAGAATAAGGAATGAGTATGGCAACATTACAATGCCGCGTCGTAAGCGCTCGTGAAGAGTTATATTCAGGCGAGATTAGTATGTTAATCGCCAGTGGTAGTGAAGGTGAGGTAGGCATACTACCTGGCCATACCCCGCTTATTACTTTGCTAAAACCCGGTCCGATGCGGGTGCAAACACCAGATGGTCAAGAGGAAGTGATTTATGTATCGGGTGGCGTACTAGAAGTACAACCGAAGATGGTAACCGTATTAGCAGATACTGCCATGCGTGCTAACAACCTTGATGAGAGTAAAATTGTTGAAGCTCGTAGACAAGCTGAACAGATGCTCGTCAACCAGTCTGATACTTTACAAACTAACGCTGCTTTAGCTTCACTAGCAGAATCAGTAGCACAGCTACAAACTATTCGTAAGTATAAGAACCGTGTCTAACTACAATGGATAGATTATTGTTATTTTATATATATAAACAGTCCACTAAGGGCTGTTTTTTTTGTTAAAGAAGTCTGTTAATATCTTATTTGTTTATTAAATATCTAGTCATCATCATATATTTTAGATACTTTGAGAGTGTATTTATTCAAAGGCTATTGCCAATAGTTTTAAGGTAGTTATGGCTTTTATAAGCTTTAGTCATTGTGATTACTGCCAATGATATTAATTATTGTTCTAATGGAGGAAATAGTATTATTTTTGGACTTTTACTAAAGCATTGAGATATGTTGTTTATAGGTTTTGTTAACGACAATAAGCTATAGTATAGAAAGCCATACATTTGATAGTATACTGTGTCACCACTTTGCATTATTTAAATTGACACCTATTGTTCCATTTTATGGTACTACATTCCCTATTTCTAATTTTCCTACTTTAGAGGATATAACAATGACTGAAGAAGACAATACCCCACGAATTTTGATCGTTGAAGATGATGAGCGTTTAGCTATGTTGACCCAAGATTATTTGGTCAAGAATGGTTTAGAAGTTGCGATCGAAACAGATGGCAATCGTGCTATTCGTCGTATCGTTAATGAGCAGCCAGATATGGTAGTGTTAGATGTTATGCTCCCTGGTAGCGATGGTTTAACCGTATGTCGTGAGGTGCGTCCACATTATCAAAACCCAATTTTAATGTTGACTGCACGTACTGAAGATATGGATCAGGTACTCGGTCTTGAGATGGGTGCTGATGATTATGTCGCCAAGCCTGCTCAGCCGCGCGTATTACTTGCTCGTATTCGTGCGTTGCTGCGTCGTTCGGAAAATGCTCCTTCTGAAGATGTGCCACAGCGTTTAGAGTTTGGTGAATTGGTCATTGATAATGGTGGTCGTTCAGTGACCCTTAGCGATGAGCTAGTTGATTTTACTAGTGCTGAATACGATCTATTGTGGTTACTGGCTTCTAATGCGGGTCGAATCTTATCACGTGAAGATATCTTTGAGCGTCTGCGCGGTATAGAATACGATGGTCAAGATCGTTCTATCGACGTGCGTATTTCTCGTATTCGTCCCAAAATCGGTGACGATCCAGAAAATCCAAAACGTATCAAAACAGTACGTAGTAAAGGTTATCTCTTTGTTAAAGAGGGTAATTAATATCAGTTTATCAGCAATCTGACACCTATAGTGTTTAATATACATACATAATAGTAAACCAAAATAAAAGAACCAGTGTCATACTGGTTTTTTTATGAGCTTATTTTAAGCTTTAATTTTAATCTATGCTTTGCATCATTAATAAATTGTAATATTTACGTTATATGTCTAGAATGTATACATATGTTATACATTATCTATGTGAGTGTAACGGATTGACTGTAGTAGCTCCTTATAAAAATATTTTTCCACTCAACGGATTAAATGTCTTTTACTAAACAAATGACATTCATAATTATCACTTAATAGTTTGGTCACGACACGTATGTCATTAGTTTCTTCTCTAAAGCACAGTATTTTTGTTCGAATTTATGC
Organism: uncultured Psychrobacter sp.; assembly: GCA_947501045.1. Lineage (GTDB taxonomy): Bacteria > Pseudomonadota > Gammaproteobacteria > Pseudomonadales > Moraxellaceae > Psychrobacter. Next base: position 77,154 of record CANMUI010000008.1, on the reverse strand, counting down.
TGGACTATTAATAGTTTGCTTATGTGTAGCCTTGTTTGCGCAGTTATTAATGGATACCATTAATAAGGAGCGTGTCCAGTCTTACCGTGAGAACATGGCGACTGGTGCTTTTTATTTAATTAGTCAAGGCGTTGGACGTCAAGAAAGTGAGATTCAACGTGAGTATTGGTTGTCAGATGCTAGTAGCTTATTTGGTTCGACGTTTCGTATCGTTCCGCTTAATAGCGTTGATTTTAGCTCCAGCGAGCTACGCCGTCTTGATAACGGTGATACGGTAGTACGCTATGTTGATCAACCTACTCATGCTGATGTTTATCATCGGCTACCGGACAGTGAGGATGTGTTGACTGTCAGGATATCGCAAGTGACAGAGCAGCAAGTACGTGCGATAGCTGTATTTTTGTTAGATGATCTATCCTACTACACAACGCTAGCAGCAAAGCGCGCGCGCTTAAAAGAGTTATCGGAGAAGTTCTATTTTCCACTAGAGCTTAAGGGTGTAAATGCCCTAGGATTAGATAGTGATCAAATGGCTCGTTTGCGCCGAGATGAAGTGGTCATCTTGTTTCAAGACAGTAGTACCAGCCAAAGCAATAGCGCTATTAAGGTCATTATACCTTCTGAGATCAACGATATGTCTATCGTCATGGGGCCGGTTTCTTTATTTAATTGGTTTCCATTAAATCTTATTATTAGCATGGTACTGATCAGCATGTTCTTGATTAGTTTAGGCGTTTATGCACTGATTTTCCCACTTGAGCGTAAACTGCAGCTGATCCAAGTTGGGGTAAATGAGGTCAGCCAAGGTAACCTAGATATTCAAGTACAGGTCATAGGGCAGGATGAGATAGCGCGGCTATCGGCGACATTTAACGCTATGACTGAACATATTAAGCGTCTTATTGAATCACAACGTGAGCTGACTCGAGCGGTATCACATGAGCTACGGACACCAGTTGCGCGTATTCGCTTTGCTGTAGATATGCTGGCAGATACTGATGATGAGGACTCGCGGCACATGCAGCGCGATTATATTGACGAAGATATCGAATCACTCAATGGCTTGATTGATGAGATGTTGACTTATGCTAAGCTTGAGGAAGGGTCGCCTAAGTTGGACCTTGAACCGGTAAACCTCAAAGCCTTAATTGAACAAGTTGTACGCGAAACCAATGCTTTGGGCAAACCAATTGAGATCGTTGGTCAATTACCTAGCAGCAAAACCACAGCCATAGCGGATCAACGTTACCTGCACCGCGTCATTCAAAACCTTGCAGGTAATGCATTACGTTATGCGGAAACTACGATTGTCATCAGTGCTGGGGTCAATAAGGGCAACGCTTTTGTTAGTGTTGAGGATGATGGTCATGGTATTCCAGAGGCTGATCGTGAAAAAGTGTTTATTCCCTTTTCGCGTTTGGATGACAGTCGTACCAGGGCTTCAGGCGGCTATGGACTGGGGTTGTCTATTGTCTCCCGTATTGCCTTTTGGTTTAATGGCAGTATGAAAGTTGATGAAAGCCCCAAGCTTGGCGGGGCTAGGTTCGTCATGACTTGGCCAGTTAAACCATTAACCCAGACTATCTCAGCTGACCAATTGACTCAAGAAAAGAGTGAACGTAGTTTTGGTGATAGCTAAATAGTATTCTATAATTTAGTCGTCGATAATGGTACTATTGCGGTTTGGTATTAGACCTTTAAGAGGAGAGAGAAAATGCCTTATTTATTTGGTGGCTTGGTGCTATTAAATGCCATGTTGCTCGGTTATTATCTGTTTATACAGAAGCCAGCTCCTACAAAGACTGTGCAACAAGCTCAAACTGAGCTGACGCAGCCTACTTCATTTACCAATAGTGCTAAATATATACCACCGCTGATCGGTACCAAAGAGTGAGGCAATTAAGACAATTTTTTAAGCACGGTTCAGGTACTATTTTTGCAGGTGCTCAGCAGTAACAACGTTGTTCGTTAAAGGTAATTCATCAGCGCTAGTTTTAGTCTCCAAACCTGCAACTTTGGAGAGTAGAGGAATCCGGACACAGACTTGTAGCCCACCCTCGGGATGATTGATAGCTTCAACAGTGCCGTGGTGAAGACGAGCAATGCGACTAACTATAGCCAGACCAAGCCCACTTCCTTGAGTAGTACGCGCCGTTTCACCACGCTCAAAAGGCTGCATGATACGTTCTAGCTGATCTTCAGCCACTCCTGTCCCGCAGTCGCGCACACATATCATAAGCTGCTCTTGCGCCTCCTTATTGACTTCATTTTCGCTCACCACTTCGCTGACATCAGCGCCTTCTATTTCTGAAAATGTCGGAACGATAGTTACTGATATATAGATTGGCGGTTTACCGTAGCGACTAGCATTATTCACTAGATTAATAATCAAGCGTTTGATTGATAACGGACGTAGAGGTACGGCTTGATAACCTTCGGATTGATAGATAAATTTCATCGGTGCAAACTGTACTATAATCTCGTTGATAATAGCATCCAAATCAGTCAAACGTACTGGTTCATCTGAACCATCTTTCATAAACGAGATAAATTGCTCCAAGATAGCATCCATATCTTCAATGTCATAAATAAGGCCTTCCCGGAAAAACTCATCAGGTAGCATCTCAGCGGTCAAACGCATACGAGTAAGCGGCGTTCTTAGGTCGTGTGAGATACCCGCAAGCATGATGGTACGCTCTTTTTGTGCTTGATTAAGGGTGGTAAAGAGTTGATTGAAAGCTAAGTTGACTTGACGTATCTCAGTAGGGCCTGAGCGCGTAGGCAAGGTGGTTGCATGACCAAGACCAATATAATTGGTCGCGGCGCGCTGCAGATGACGCAAAGGACGATTTAGCTGCTGCACAAGTAAAATGATTGTCAGCAGCGTCAAGATCGGTATCCCCAATAAAAACAGCACCAATAATGTCGGACTGTACTGCGAATAATAAATAACCGGCTCGCGAATCCAGAAATTTTTATTACGGCTATCTTGTACCCACAGCTGCGGGGTCGGTTTGAATTTAAAATAAACTTCGACAGGACGACCTAACTGCGCACTAATCTCTTGCTGCAATACATCGGTAAAGATACCCACGAAAACCTTGTCCTCAATTCGTGGAAAATCACTAGGATTGTCAACCATGACCACATGAGAGTTTCGATAAAGCCACTGCTGTACTTTTGGATTATCACTCCAGTCTTCTTTGACACTGTTCATCAAGCGAAGCTCACTGGTTAGGTAGCGCGCGTGGTTTTTGAGCTCCGGTAAGTAAAGGCTGCGCCAGAAAAACCAGATTGATAAACTGACACTAATGATGACAATAAAGGCGACAACCAAAGTGGTCAACCAACTATTAGAGTAGGGTCGTATAAGCCCTTTGCGACGTAGGCGCGACGTAGGAATAATCATAACAAACTCTGGCAGAAATATCGTAAAGTCAAAAGTATCGTAAAGTATAGTGCAATACCATCCATGGTACTACGAGCACAGCTATACTTTATAGCTAATAACCCTATTCATAATAATTAAAGGCATTTTCATTATGGCTATTAGTTTCTTGATTTTTATCATATAAGAGTATTTTGACCCATACCATAAAATAAACACAGATTATGTTTTCAATAAAACAAGACTATGGTATAATTATGCCCTTTTTGGTATACCTGCGGAAGAGAGAATTTACATGGTTGTTATTCGTTTAGCACGGGGCGGTGCCAAGAAACGCCCATTTTATCAAGTAGTTGTTGCTGATCAGCGCCGCGCGCGTGATGGTCGTTACATTGAAAATATCGGCTTTTTTAACCCGCTTGCAAAAGATTCAGAAGAAGCAGTACGTTTAAATATGGATGCGTACAATGCGTGGATCGAAAAAGGTGCACAGCCTTCAGAGCGTGTTGCTTCATTAGCAAAAGCGTACAACAAAGCTGCGACTAGCACTGAAGCAACTGCTTAAGTATTGTCGCTGTTTATGACTAATGTATATTTTACATCAGTCAACTGGCTTGACAGGTTATAGCGTAGCTAGTGTAGCTGGCATACGTTTTTTGTCGGTTTTGCCGTTTTATATTGTTTATCTGTTGCTTTTATCTACTATTTTTATATGGCTAGGCTAGCTGTTATGTCCTCTACTCCAGATGTTAATACCCTTATGAAAATCGGTCAGCTTAAGAAACCTTACGGTATCAAAGGTTGGCTGTGGGTGTTCAGCGATACTGATGATAGAGAGTCAATATTTGCTATGCAGCCGTGGTGGATGAAGACAGCTACTGGTATGAAGCCTCTAACTGTAACGGCTTGGCGAGAGCAAGGTTCAGGACTTGTGGCTCAGTTTGAGCAAATACCTGACCGTAATGTTGCTGAGACTATGAATGGTGTCACTATTTGGGTGGCGAAGGATTCCTTACCTGCGGCTGATGAAGACGAGTTCTACTGGTCAGATTTAGTTGGTCTGCAAGTTTTAAACGAGCAGGATGAATACTTAGGTGACATCTCTGAGATGTTTGAAACTGGCGCTCATGACATTATGCGTGTAACAGCGACTTTAAATAGTCTAGATAATGAAGAGCGCTTGATACCGTGGCACAAACAAACGGTGTTAGAAGTCGATATGGCTGGTAAGACAGTTCAGGTAGCATGGCCAAGCGATTATTGATTTCATTGACATAGTTGTCGTTTAAACAGGGTTCAGATGTATTTTGCCGTGATTAGTATTTTCCCTGAGATGTTCGCCTCAATTCGTGAGTTTGGTATTACGGGACGGGCAGTCACTCAGGAGCAGGTCACGATTGAGTGTATTAATCCTCGTGATTACACCACTGACAACTATCGCCGCGTTGATGAACGTCCTTACGGTGGTGGGCCTGGTATGGTGATGATGGCCGAACCTTTAGCGCAAGCTATCGAGGCGGCTAAGTTACGAGCCAGTCAGCAAGGTTGCCGTATCGGCAAAGCGAATTGTCCGGTGACTTATATGTCACCACAAGGGCAAACGTTAAGTGAAAATAGTGTGCTAGATATGACCAAGTACGATGGCATGATTTTATTGTGTGGTCGTTATGAGGGTATTGACGAGCGCTTATTATCACAATACGTCGATTTGGAAGTATCGATCGGGGATTATGTACTCAGCGGTGGTGAGCTGCCAGCGATGGTAATGATAGATAGTGTGATACGCAGGCTGCCTGATGTTATGGGTGATAAGCTATCAGCTGAGCAAGATTCGTTCGTCGATGGTTTGCTTGACTGTCCACATTATACTAAGCCGTATGAGTTTGCTGGTATGGCGGTACCTGAGGTACTTTTATCCGGACACCATGCCAATATTGCCAAGTGGCGCTTCATCCAACAAGTCAAACGCACTCAAACACGGCGTCCTGATTTATGGCAAGCTTTTACGCCTACAGCAGAACAAGCTCAGTGGTTAAAGGCTCTAGAAAAACAAGACTGACAAAAACGTTAATTAACAGATCAAACTTTAAAATTTTACGTAACAATAGAACAGGTCATGCAGCAGTGGCCGTTTGTTAAATCCCATTTATGTTGTGCCTATTTAATACAAGTATTAGATTAATATAAGTATTAAAGTTAGGCGTAATTAATTACTACAAACAGGTAATATGCGTTAAGCCTCTATTATCTAATGTGAGGAGATCACTCTCATGAGCAGCAAACATCCATTGGTTCAAAGTATTGAAAATTCCCAGCTAATTGAGCGTCCAAGTTTTAGCCCTGGCGACACTGTCGTGGTTCAAGTAAAGGTACGTGAAGGTGAGCGTGAGCGTCTACAGGCTTTTGAAGGCGTTGTTATTGCAAAGCGTAACCGTGGTCTGAATTCAGCATTCACTGTGCGCAAAATCTCAAGCGGTGTCGGTGTTGAGCGTGCTTTTCAATTGCATTCACCAATCATTGACAGCATTCAAGTGAAACGCCGTGGTGCTGTTCGCCGTGCCAAGCTATACTACTTGCGTGAGCGTTCTGGTAAATCAGCACGTATCCGCGAAAAGCTTAGCGCACGCCCAACTGCTCAGAAGAAAACTGACGCAGGCGTACCTGATGCTGTTGAAACAGCGCCTGGTATCTAAATTTGAGTATCTACGTTTAAGCATTGTCCTATTTGAGCAGTGTTTGATTTAAGCGTAGTGCTTAAGCTTACTGTCATAGCTCAGCCACTTATTTTGTAGCAGTTTAAGCAGTAATAGATACGAGCCCTTATTCATAGGTTTATTTATAACTAAGCGGGCATACCAAAAAGACAAAACCCCAATTTGCGCTCAGGCCAAATTGGGGTTTTTGTATGGGCGTTTATAAGTTGAGAAATTAACTGGAGGTCATAAAACTGGGAAGCAAAGGACGAAGGAAACTACTTTTAAACATTTTTAATTCGCTATATCCATACGGATACTTTGATCTTTAGACTTACTATATTTTCTTAGTCGAATATAAATCTTCTTGGTGACAGTAGCGATTACTTTTTGCTGTTCATCAACGACATCGGTTTCGTACTCACGAAATACCGCTTCTCCATTTTGCGCCAACTCCTGAATAGTTATGATCTCAGTATGAGGAATTTTCATCCGCGCAGTAACTTTGCTATGAGCAGGCGCGACAAATTCAATATGTGAGCTTTTATCCCATACTACATAGTTACTACCCAGCTGATGCATAAGCATGATCATATAAAAAGGATCAACCATTGAATAGAGACTACCACCAAATTGGGTACCTACAATGTTTTTATTCAAGGTAGTAAGTTTCATACTGACCACACACAGCCCTTGGTCTAAATCGACATGCTCAATTTTGATACCAGCACCAACGTAAGGCGCATAAGTATTGATACGCAGCTTTAATAGATGCGGTGTCAACATAGGCATCACGTTTTGTTTGGTCCTACGTTTCAACGTCTCTAAATTTTTTGGGAATAGGCTCATACTTTATCCTTGTTTCTTAACGATCATATCAGTGGTATATATCCTAAACTTAAGCTTAGCAAAAATAATTATCATAATTAAAAAAAGTAAGCGTCACTAGCATCAAAGCGTAACTAGATTATAAGACTCTTTTCTGTTACCTCTGATCTGATCTAAATGAATAGTATAGAATAAAGTTAGAAGGAGGTTGTCATGAGTGAACACTATAATAATAGCGCTAATGATAGTTTAGACGTTACAAATGATATATGTGAGCTATGTGGCCGTAATGGACTAAAGCTAACCCGTCATCACCTTATTCCACGTGCCCGCCATAATAAGGGACGTACCCAGCGCAAATTTAGTAAAAAAGAGATGCAGACGGAGATCGCTATGTTATGTCGACCTTGCCACAGTCAAATCCATAGTATTTTCGATAATCATGAACTCTCTAGCTATTATCATACCATTGAGCGTCTGCAGGCTCATAGCGAAGTACAAAAATTTGTCAATTGGGTGAAAAAGCGCCCAGCGGGTTTAAAGATTAGGGTTAGAAGTTAACGATACGATATCAACAATAGATAAGAGTATGCAATTTTTCGCGCGCAAAACTCGCATTCGTAAGTCTGATAGCATACAATGACTGCCAATTTAGCCTCGGCTGTTTGTTTTTTATACAATCCTTGTAAAACAAATCCCCAAATGGCCGTTCAAAGTCTCAGTCAACATAAGGAGATGTGATGAGTAATGCTCGGGTTCGCGATCTAGAACCTAATCCTCGGCAAGCAAATCCATCCGATTACGATCAAAAACTATCAAAAGACTATGCAGAGCTACACAAACCAAGTGCCAGCTTTGAAAGTCGTGACGCTTATCTTAACCATGAACTACAAATCATGCAGCCTAAACGCTGGCGGCCTAATTTGCCCTTTCGTGATTATCGTTTTGAATATGAAGATACCATTCCGGCTATGGCAGCGACCATTGGTAAAGTAGTCATGGTGGGCGCTATTGCGGCAACTTTTGCTGGGCCGTTAGGGCTTAGTGAAGCTTTTGTATTAGAAAACGTGCGTTACGAGCTATTAATTGTCTCGTTCTTTATCATTCTGTTTTCAGGGTTTTTGCTACCGACAGCCAATCTAGCTGGTACTCATGGCCCGCTTATTCCATTGATTCCTATTGTGGTTGCTGCCGGCGGCCATCCGATGGCTTTTGGTCTGCTTATCGGGGCTTTTGGTCTTTTGCTGGCGATCAGTAAAGGGGGGAGTTTACTGGCAAATTTGACCAGTAAAGGCGTGTGCGGTGGTCTACTGTTGTATCTGGGCTTTATTGGTACCACCTCGCAAGTTAAAAATTTATTTGCGTGGGCAGAAGGCATCGGTATGTCGCATATCGCTTTTACGGTGATTTTGCTGACTATCATACTTTATGCAGTACTAGAGAATTACAATAAGCGCTGGCTTGCCGTACCGCTCAGCTGTTTGCTTGGTGGCGGGGTAGCATTTGCCATGGGTGCACCTTTTGAGTTTCATACTGGTCCCGGTTTGCCTAATATGAATCCGATGTACTGGTGGGGCGATGATACAGGGTGGATGTTAGGTCTACCAACGATTGAGAGTTTTATTGTGGTATTGCCCTTTGCCATTTTGGCAGTAGCAATGTGGTCGCCTGACTTTTTGGGTCATCAGGTATTCCAAAAAATCAGCTACCCCGAACGCAGCGAACGCGTACAGATGGACATTGATGACACTATGGTTAGTGCTTCGTTTCGTCAAGTGGCCGGTTCGGTATTGGGCGGTACTAACTTTGCATCCTCATGGGGCACTTATATTGTCCCAGCAGCCATTGCTAAGCGTCCTATCCCAGCAGGCGCAGTCTTAACGGCGTTATTCTGTGTGATTGCTGGTCTTTGGGGTTATCCGATGGATTTGGCCATTTGGGAGCCAGTCATGTGCGTGGCGCTCATTGTTGGGGTTTTCATTCCGCTCTTAGAGGCGGGTATGGAGATGACACGTGAAGGTAAAACCACGCAGTCTGCTGCTATTGTAGTCTTTGCCTCAGCTTTAGTAAATCCAGCCTTTGGTTGGTCCATTACTTTGTTGCTCGATAACTTAGGACTGATTGGCTCCAAAGAGCGTAGTGCGAACTTAACTCGGATGAGCCGCTGGATTATTCCTGTGGTTATGTTTGTGGTACTAACAGGCGTTATGGCATTGGTCGGTATGTTGCCGGGTATCCCAGCCCTGCTACCAAACTTTCGTCATTAAGCTTATCTGCTCATTTAATTATTCATAAAAGTCAGCTACGTGCTGGCTTTTTTACGTTTATTTTACGTTTGGGTGTTTACGAGCAAGGCCGCTTGCAATTTAACTTAAATCGCCCCATAAATAGCCATATTCCAGTACATTTATATCAGTACCTTTATACTAATATCCTTTATAAAACTATCTTTACAAGAGAACCAGTAGCTATGGCAAAAGCTTCAGACACGAATATCATTGATGGCAAAACCGAAGCAGAAAGTCGGGACGATAGACAGGTGCGTTTAAAGCATCTTATTAAACGCCTGCCAAATCTGCCAGGGGTTTACAAGATGCTGGGTAAAAATGGTGATATTCTTTATGTAGGTAAGGCCAAATCTCTTAAAAGTCGCGTCAACAGCTACTTTGCTAAAACCATTGATCATCCCAAAACTCGGGCGCTAGTAGCACGTATTCATAACATCGAAACCATTATTACCCGTAGCGAGACTGAAGCCTTACTGCTTGAGCAAAACCTGATTAAAGAATATCGTCCGCCTTATAATGTACTACTGCGTGATGATAAGTCCTATCTGTATGTTTTTATCTCAGCGGACAAACCTTATCCAAGACTGGCTTATGGGCGCGGTAAAGGCAATCATCAAAAGGGACGCTTTTTTGGGCCTTTTCCATCGGCGCATGCTGCTAAAGAGACCTTAGTCTTGATGCAAAAGATGTTTCAGATGCGCCAATGCAGCAATACCTTTTTTAAACAGCGTAAACGTCCCTGCCTTGAGTATCAAATTAAGCGTTGTCGCGCACCCTGTGTGGGCTTAGTATCGCCAGAAGAATATGCAGAGGATGTCAACAATACTATTCGCTTTTTAAAAGGTGATTCTAGTGATATTCATAGCGCACTGATAGAAAAAATGGAAGGCGCGGCTGAAGAGTTGGACTTTGAAAAGGCGGTGTTCTACCGCGACCAGCTATCCATGCTGCGTGAAGTACAAGCGCGGCAAGCAGTCTATACGGTGCAAGGGGAAGCTGATGTGATTGCCATCGCCAGTCAAGCGGGCATGAGCTGTGTCAATGTGTTGACTATTCGCGGCGGACGAGTGCTAGGCGGCAAAAACTATTTCCCAGACGTCGATAGCAGTGAGCCACTAGCGGAAAATTTATCAGCCTTCATCACCTCGTTTTATTTTCAGGTCACCGACGACTTGCCAAGCGAAATCATTTTAAGTCATAAGCTACCGGATCAAAGTGCGGTCAGCGAAGCATTAGCGACTCACTTTGATAGTAAAGTGGTTATCAAAACCAATGTCCGTGAACACCGTGCGGAGTGGCTGGACTTGGCAACTCTAAATGCTAATAACGCGCTTAAAACTAAACTTGGCGACTATCTAGAATTGCATGCTCGTTTCAACGCTCTAAAAGACGTGCTTGCTGATGTAACCGACCGTCCCATTGACCGCATAGAATGTTTTGATATCTCGCATACGATGGGCGAGGCAACTATAGGAAGCTGCGTGGTGTTTGATCAAGGCGGCGCGCGCAAGCGTGATTATCGGCAATACGCGATTCACTGTATTCAAGGCGGTGATGACTATGCGGCGATGAAACAAGTGCTAGAGCGCCGTTATAAAAAGCAGCCACTGCCTGATTTACTGCTCGTCGATGGCGGTAAAGGGCAGATGAGTATGGCAAAAGAGGTGCTAACCGAATTAGGTGTTTTAGGTGATACTTTGTTGATTGGAGTTGCTAAAGGTGAGGGGCGTAAAGCTGGCCTTGAGGTGCTGCATTTCTTAGATCATGAGCCGCTTGATCTGCCTATGGATAGCAAGGCGCTGCACCTGCTGATGCATATTCGTGATGAAGCGCACCGCTTTGCTATTACTGCGCACCGTAAAAAGCGTGATAAGCGCCGTTCCTCATCAGTGCTGGAAGTCATCCCCGGACTTGGAGAGAAGCGCCGCCGCGATTTGCTCAATCACTTTGGCGGTATGCAGCAGTTGCTAGGAGCTTCCCAGCAGGAGCTGGCAGGCGTGTCCGGTATCGGCCCGGTGCTGGCGAATACTATTTATAAAGTATTGCATGAATAGTTTGATTTTTTATAAATAAAATGACAACAATCTCAAGATTGTTGTCATTTAAAAAATAACATTAAACAATTAAAATTTTCTAGGTGTTAAAAGTCGAAACTTAACTGTTGATTTGGATAGCTACGACAGTGTTCGCAAACACGTTCCCAACGATCGAATCTGTACCTCCAGTACCAACGCACGTGCACAGCTTTAGGATAACGACAATATACTGTTGTCATCTATTTCTCCATATTTGTTATAGAAATTTTATAACTATGGAGGCGTAGACAAAGATTAGCATTTGCTATAAAGTATATGGACCTTCCTACAGGTAAACCAAAACTTCATAAGTAAGCTAATAAGGGAGCCTAGCTCCATAGTTGCCTTATATAAAAGTTTTTTAAGCTCAGTAATTAATTTTGCTGAGCTTTTTTAATTTTCCATAAGTAGTTTCTCCTCTTTAATAATAAGTCATAAATAATAAACGCTACACTAGCCAACGTTAACCTTCTTTTCTTTTATAAGTCGCAAATTTAAAATCTAACCCACTTTTCTCATCATGCATCTGCTCAGAACCTTCTGTCACCACAAAGTCGCTTGGTAGCTCAGGATAAAAAGCATCACACTCTGCAATCTGCGTATCAACGTAAGTAAGTTCAATACGGTCAGTGAACATCATAGCGTCTTTAAAGACTTGTTCACCGCCAATCACCCAAATAGTATCTAGATGAGCGCCATGGGCAAGGCTTGCCGCTTGCGTGAGCGCATCATCCAAATTATGCACTACATAAGCATTGTCTTTATTCTCAAGACCTTTTTGCTCGGCATAATCTAATTGCGTGGTAACGATAAAGCTGACACGTTTGGGAAGGGGTTTGCTGCCCATTGACTCAAAAGTTTTGCGACCCATAATGACAATACCCTGAATGCCGCCAGTGCTGTCATTGCTATCGGCATTTTGTTTGGTTGTCATCTTTTTAAAATGCTGCAAGTCTTTTGAGATGTGCCAAGGCAGCTCGTTATCTTTGCCAATACAGCGATTGCTACTAATAGCGGCAATTTGCGCCACTTCGGTATGAGCGTAACTCATAAAATATCCTTATTATTTATACTAATGAACCAACTACACTGCCACCTTTGCTTTGATAGCCGGGTGTGACTCGTAACCTTCAACGCTAATATCGTCATAGTCAAAAGCAAAAATATCTTTTATATTCGGATTGAGCTTTAGGGTCGGTAAGTCATACAGCGTGCGCGTAAGTTGCAGCTCAACTTGCTCGCGGTGGTTTTGATAAATATGACAATCACCGCCTGTCCAAATAAACTCGCCAACTTCTAAGTTGCAAACTTGCGCTACCATATGAGTCAAAAGCGCGTAGCTGGCAATATTAAAGGGCACGCCTAAAAACAAATCGGCTGAACGTTGGTAGAGCTGACAGGACAGTTTGTTGTCTGCCACAAAGAACTGAAATAGCGTATGACAAGGCGGCAAAGCCACTTGGTTGGCCTCTACAGGATTCCAACCTGAGACGATCAAGCGCCTTGAATTGGGTTTGGTTTTTATTTGCTCAACCACTTGCACGATTTGATCGACGCCATCAGAGTTATAGTTGCCGCTCGCATCTTTACTTGCCCCATAGTTACGCCACTGGTGACCATAAATAGGTCCCAAGTCACCTGCCGGACGATTGAAGCGCGCGGTTTGCTCGCCGGTTGCCCATTCATTCCAGATACGTACGTTATTTTGTTGTAAATAATCGACCTGAGTACTACCACTCAAAAACCATAGTAGCTCATAGATAATGGATTTAAGGTGCACTTTTTTAGTGGTCAATAAGGGAAAGCCATCAGCTAAATTAAAACGCAGCTGCGCGCCAAAATGACTTAGCGTACCAGTGCCCGTACGATCACCTTTTTCGGTACCGTTCTGCATTACGTAGCTGAGTAGATCAAGATAAGCTTGCTCGTTTTTACTAGTAATCATAAACTCGCTCTTTATTCATTATTTAATCAAAATGGTCTTTAATAAACCTCTGACAAAATAGCAACAAATACAGTTACTTTATAAACAACAATAATTAATAAGCTGCTTGTTTACCCCAGTCATAAATATCTTGCCTATAAGCAAGAACAAGGAGTATCACGCCAATAATAACCATCGGGGCACTTAATATCTGACCTTTAGTCATCCAGCCTAATAAGATAAATCCTTGGTCAATATCGGGTTGACGGAAAAACTCAATGATAAAGCGGCTAAGGCCATAACCTAGCATGAATACACCAGTCACTGCCATACGCGGACGCGGTTTGGACGAATACCACCATAGTAATATAAATAGCAATAGCCCTTCAGCAAAGGCTTCATACAACTGTGAAGGATGACGGGGTAGTAAGTATTGTCCATTCACCTCAAGCATCAACTCTTGTAGCGCTGGATTGGTTTGTAGTAGCTGCATATCAAAAGCAGCAGCTTGCGGAAAATACGTCAGCCAGTTATAACCACCATCAGAGACGCGTCCCCATAGCTCACCATTGATATAGTTGCCGATACGTCCAAATAGTAGACCTGTTGGCACGCAAGGAATAATAAAATCAAGGACTTGAAAAGGCGTCTTTTTGTATTTGCGCGCAAAGTACAGCATACCAAGCGCCACACCGATGAGGCCGCCATGAAAAGACATGCCGCCTTCCCAGACTTTAAATAAATAAGCAGGGTTTTGTAGTAATTCACCAAACTGATAAAATAGCACGTAGCCAATACGTCCGCCTAATATAACGCCAAGCGCACCAAAAAAGACCAGATCAGAGACCATATCGGTCGACCATGCATCGCGTTTGGTACTACGATACCAAGCTAGGCCATAAGCAGCAGCAAAGGCTAGCAAATACATTAGTCCATACCAATGAACTTCTATAGGACCAAGCGACATGGCAACGGGGTCATACTGCGGATGAATAATCATAAGAACGTCATAAATTCGATAACAGAATGCTGCTCATGATAGCAAAATTCATCTCGCAGGCATACTATCATCGTTATTATAAACCTATTGCCCTCCCTCATTTTATAATTAAAATTCTCTATAAAAGACTGACAAAAACCATTAACATAAAACAGGATTGATAATCGCTAAAATTAAACATCCGCTATAGCCAGTTTATAAAGAACAGCAACAGCACAGTTTATAAAAATAAGACGCAACAGAACGAAGGAAACCTATGTGTATAGTCGCCATTGCTTGGCAGTTATTTGAAGAGTTGCCACTAGTTTTATTATCCAATCGTGATGAGTTTTTAGCGCGTCCAACCGAACCTCTGTATCAATGGAAGGATCTGCCTGTATACGCCGGACGCGATAGCCGAAGCGGCGGGACATGGCTTGGTATTCATCAACAAAAGCAGTCCACTACTTATCAGCAAAATGGACGCTGGGCGGCGGTGCTAAACTTTCGAGACGGGGTGCAAGCAAGTGCAAATGAGCGTTCTCGTGGCGAGCTGGTCACTGATTTTTTGACCAGTGATCTAAGTCCAATGGCCTTTGCACGGCAGATTAGATTGCAAGATTATGCCGGGTTTAATTTAATTATTGGCGATAATAAGCAAGCGGTCGTGGTTAATAATCGTGGCTATGCACCAACGCCGCTACATGCAGGATTGCATGTATTCTCAAACGGTCAACCTGAGGAAGGATGGTTTAAGACCGAAAAGCTACGTAGTCGATTGCGCCAAGAGGTACTGCCTTTAATCGCTGAGAAACACGCGCTTGAGTATTGGCAACAGGCCGCTTTTGCCGTGATGTCTGATGATACGCCTGCACCGCCAGATCAGCTACCTAACACAGGTATCGCCAGCGAAATTGAGCAGGCGTTATCGTCAATTTATATAGATCCTGTTGAGTTGACTCAAGGTAGCGATAACGTCAGGCCAAATTATGGTACGCGCACGCAAAGTATTTTAACGCTACGTCATGATAAAACTGACACTGATGATAGTGCTATAAAAACCTACAGTAGGGCTAACATTATTAGCCGCGAATTTGAGCAATCTTTGGAGAAGAGTGACCTATAAGACAATAAAAATACCCACTTCAATAAACTTAAAGTGGGTATTTAGTTATTAGCTATCTGTAAAAATATAAGCGTTTATTCTATCAATAAATGATTATCCTGCTCAGGAATAATGAGCTCTTGTTTAAGTGGCAGCTCGCGAGCCAGCTCTTGTAGCGCTCGGCGATATACTCCGCGTTTAAAGTGAATCACTTGACCTAAGGGGTACCAGTAGCTAACCCATTGCCAGTGATCAAATTCAGGTTTACCTTCATCGAAGCGAATATGTTGAGTATTCGGCTCATCTAAGCGCAGCAAAAACCATTTTTGTTTTTGCCCAATACACAGGGGATATTGTCCATGACGTACATAGCGTTTGGGAAGACGATAACGCAGCCAATCTTGCGTAACTGCTAGCAAATCGACATGGCGCGGGTACAACCCGACCTCTTCCCAAAGTTCGCGATACATCGCATCCATTGGCGTCTCGCCGCGATCGATACCGCCTTGAGGAAACTGCCAAGCGTTGTGACCAACACGTTTTGCCCACAGAACTTGCCCTTGTGTATTTGCCAAGATGATACCGACATTGGCTCGAAAGCCGTCTGCATCTATCATGACTAAATCCTTGAAATTATATAAAAATAGCTTGTGTTATCAACATAAAAAATACAACAATCATAGTTATTATTAGATGAATGGTATTGATAGGCTGATAAAACAAGATTCATTACCCTCATTAAACCAAGAAATGGCCTAAATGTGTAACTCTATTTTGCTATAAATTGTTTCATGAATTTAAATCTATAAAATCAAAGGCTTATGGCAGTGGTTTTGTAGACCTCTTAGAGCGTAGTTATAGATGAAATAGAGATTGTTCATTATGCTCGTTGCGAGCTTTGAAAGTCATTTGAACAGGTGACAGATGAGTTATAAAATCCTATTTTAGCTTATGTTACACTAAGCAAGTATTGTTTATAGCAGTCAATAGCGATTGATAAAAGTATCTAGCAGACAAAAGCTTATAGATCAGCACTTATAACAAGGATAATGAGTAATGGCAGAGTCAAAAGCAAGTGTAACCTGGCAAGAAAATAAGGCATTCATGGGCGTGTCTCCGTCAGGGCACAATGTACAAATTGATGCCGACAAAGAAAAAGGTGCAAGCCCCATGGAGCTAGTATTGCTCGGTCTTGGCGGCTGCGCCAGCTATGATGTAATCTCAATTTTACAAAAGTCGCGCCAAGCGGTGACGGATGTGCGCTGTGAGCTAACTGCGCAGCGCGCAGAGACTATACCAGCGGTATACACCGATATTCATATGCACTTTGTAGTGACCGGTCAAGGAGTTGCTGATAAGCAAGTTGAAAAGGCCATTAAGCTGTCAAGCGAGAAATACTGCTCAGCAAGTCGCATGTTGGTACAAGGCGGGGTAAATATTACTCATGATTTTGAAGTAGTTGCAAGCTAGGAGCAAAGACATTTATGAATGGACTATTTGGGTTTATTCCTGATACAGCAGCAGCTGCTATATGGGCGATGGTGGTTGCCAGTTTTTTGCCGCTGATTATGGCATTGACAGCAAAGGCATTTGGAGGTTTTCGGTTTGCAGATAACGCTCATCCGCGCGACTTTTTGCAGGGGACAACAGGAGCCGCCGCTCGCGCTAATGCCGCGCAAAAAAACAGTTATGAGACCCTGCCTGTATTCTTAGTAGCGGTATTAGTTGCTATGCTGTTTTTTGTACCGCAGTCCATTATTAACACGCTAGCGTGGCTTTATGTGATGGTCCGAGTGGGTTACTGTGTAGCGTATATAATTAATCTACCTACCTTTCGCTCTGTACTTTGGGTATTATCAATAATATGTTGTTTGATGCTGTTTTATTTAGCGATAAGAATTAGCGCTTGATTATTAGTACTACTGCTCCGTTTATCTTTTTGCATTAAGTAGGTATTTATTGGTGCATGCTTTTTCGTAATGTATCAATAATAGCCGCTTTGTTTTTTTCACGTTTGATAGTATTCCATACCAGTTGTGCCTCGCTATAACCTTTGGTAAGCATACCCAGCCACTGTTTGTAGCGGCCTACTAGTACTATATCGTTTTTAGCTTTACCTTCTAAGAATTTAATCTGATGAGTTATTAAATCTTGCCATGATAGATATGCAGCGCTCTGGCTATGCAAATTTTTATTGGCGCTATGCATGTTTTTATTAACACTATCAATCTGAGCTATTAAATCCGGACGGGTAACCGCACCGCGCCCCAGCATCAGATGCTCTGTGCCTGCTTGCATCATACAGTCCCGCGCTTGCTCGTTATTCCAAATCTCACCATTAGCAATGACGGGTATCTTAAGACTATTAAAGCTTTGAATTTTGTCCCAGTAAGCAGGCGGCTTATAGCCTTGGGTTTTGGTGCGCGCATGGATGGTTAGCCAATCAGCGCCGCTATCTGCGATAGCACTGCGAATATCGTCCATCTTTGCGGTGTCGGTATAACCCAAACGAATCTTGGCCGAGACCGGAATATCAGCGGGCACGGCATCACGTACTGCGCTGATAATTTCATACATAACCTCTGGTTCATCAAGCAGTACGGAACCACCGCGATGATTATTCACAGTCTTCGCTGGACAGCCAAAGTTAATATCAATAGCAGGAGCACCAAGCGTGCAGGCAAAAGCGGCGTTTTCTGCCATAAGCTTCGCATTACTACCCAGAAGCTGCATGTGGATAGGTGTACCCGAGGCAGTTTTGGCATCGTGATGCAGCTCTGGCACGTATTTATAAAACACATGCGCAGGCAAGACGGTTTGAGTCACCCGAATAAACTCACTAACTGACCAATCATAAGGCCGTCCCAAATCGTCAGCAATGTGGGTCAAAATCTGCCGCATCAAAGGATCGGTTAAGCCTTCCATCGGAGCGAGGAGGCGGACGGGATTGTCGAAAAGATTATTTGAAAATGACATATTTTTATTAATATAGATTAAAAGAAGGCATAATAACGTATCTCAAATTAAATCACTATAAAGTTATGAATCGCTATTAATGAGATGAATATGACAATGAACGATAGAGCACAAGCATGGTTGAACGTTTATAAAGCAGAGGTTGGAGAAAATACTATTCAAGCAAATGCTTGGCAATTTGGTACACAGCCTGACCAGTTAGCAAAACTGGTTGTTGAAGGTAAAAAAACGGCAACTTGCTCATTATATAAACTATATACAATTGAGAAAGAGCCTTTACCACAAGTCGGGCAATATCAAATCATTTTAAGCAGTCAAGATGAACCCGTTGCTCTTATCAGAACGCATACTATCGATATTGAACCCATGAAAGAAGTTCCTGTTGAGTTTGCTTTAGCAGAAGGTGAAGGTGATGGTACTTATCAGTTTTGGTGGGATGAGCATCTAAAGTTCTTCAATGAGCTGGCTTGTGAGTTTAACATAAGCTTTGATAGCAGTGATTTATTAGTATGTGAAAGATTTGAAGTGGTTAAAATAAACAACGACGTCAGACTTTAGGCTCACATATATTCAACCCTTAATTTGTTTTAAGACCCATAAATCACTTTCTTACCTGTCTGCAATCCTGATATCAGTGGCAAGATATTATGAATATCAAGATTGGCCTGCGCGCGAGTACAGGCGACATAGAGCAGGCGCAGCTCTTCGGGGCTAATCTTAATACCGTTAGTGGTAATATCATAATAAAAATCATCGTCCAGCTGCACGCGGCTCCATTCCAATCCTTTAGCCTTGTGGGCGGTGGAAATCACATAATCGGCATTTTCGATACGGGTCAAGCTATTGACGGCTTGGCTTAGTACTTTAGTACCATGATCATCTACCAGTTTGACCAAAGTTTTCAGATCGCTGCCCTCATTAGTTTCAGAGTACTCTTGCACGTCCGCCCAATTATAAAAGTAAGCCAGCTCAGGCACCCCATAAGCAGATTTACCGTTTTTTAGATTTTCGGCAGCTTGGCAGAATTTAAGCATGCGCTCAGTATCGGCTTGCAAAGCGACGCGGTGGCCAAGCTTAAGTCCTGTCAATAATTGCGACATGGCAGCAGCATTAGTACGGCATAAAATGGCGTCCTTTTTACTATGCACCATCCCTTTCTCTGTCGATGAGCGTTTATCGGGATTACCTTTTAACGGCACGTCTTCTTGTAAGGCTTTGAGCAAAGTATTAGCAATATCAGCGATAGGATCACCGAAACGAAACGACTGCGTCAATAGGGTTTGTGGTAGCGGCAATTTTTTCATCGCATTGACCGCACCGCGCCATTCATAAATTTGTTGATGCGCGTCGCCGACGTAAATCACTTGTTTTGATTGCTGCGTTAAAATACCCATCATAAGCGGGTCAGCGTCTTGTGCCTCATCAAATAAAATAAAATCAGCCGGGATGCTGGGTTTAGATAATGCCCATAATTTAAGGTAAATGTCATGACCAATACCAGCCGGATGACGTGCATCAATTGACTGTAACCAGCGCTGCTCAACAGCAGGGTAGAGCATCTCACGTAGCTGCTCAGAATCAGACTCATCAAGCCAACTTGGAAATGTTAAGTGCCTTGGTGCCGGATAACTAGCATGGGTACTACAAAAGTTACTGACCGCATCACTGACAAAGCGCGACAAGCGTGCTGGAGTTAATGTAATATATTTATTTATCCCATCCATCTGCCGACGCACTTGTACGGGCTGTAGTCCTAAATCATCACCCAGACGTTTGGGCGAAAAGCGCGGTAGCGAAAGCTTGGCGGTGATATCACGTGATACGTGCCGATAAGCTAGCGAATGAAAAGTGCGGCAATCGACATGAGATGGAAACTTTGCACGCGCATCGTTGGCAATGGCTTTGTTAAAAGCTAAATATAAACCGCGTCCACGTAGCCGTTCACCGATTAGTTTGAGCGTTGTCGTTTTACCTGCACCTGCATAAGCCACTACTTTAAATGACTTTTGATCCATAGCCATATTAAGGGCATTGAGCTGCTCATCAGTAGGATGACTCATGTAAGCGGGCATTGATGCGGACATAAAAAGGCTACCTAACTGGTTAGATCATCTGAAAACATAACTTATATGAAAATGTAATAAAAGTTGTGAGGCTAAAAAAAGCCACTGCAAATACAATGGCTATTTAGCGGGTAGTGATTACTATAACGATTGCTAAAACTAAATAATAATTGCTAAAACTAAGTATTAAAATCGCAGTAAACCCGTGATTAAAAATCTCATCTATTTCTCGAACAACTTGGTTTAAGCGAGCTAAACCAATAGATTCATTAATTATCTACAGACTCATTGGCAGCTAAAGCGTTCTCTGTTTTTTCTTTGATTAACACTTTAGCTAGTAACAAGCCCAGCTCAAACAATAGCCACATCGGAATAGCCAGCATCAACATCGAAACCCCATCAGGAGGGGTGACTACGGCGGCAATGGCAAAACAGCCGACAATGATATAACGGCGTTTATCTTCAAGGCTCTTGATGGAGACAATACCGACCAATATCAATAAGAAGGTAACTACTGGAATCTCAAAGGTGATGCCAAATACCATAAACAGCTTTAGAGCAAAACTTAAGTAACTGTCAATATCAGTCATCGGTAACACGTTTTGCGGCGCAAACATAATAAAAAACTTCAATACGCCCTTGAGGACGATAAAGTAAGCAAAAGCGACACCAGCGTAAAACAAAATAATTGAAGACAACAACACAGGAATGGCAATTTTCTTCTCTTTTTTGTACAGACCTGGCGCTACAAACGACCATACTTGATACAAAATATAAGGCATCGCAAAAAAGGCGGCAACGAATATGGTCAATCGAATGGGCGCCATGAAGTTGGATGTAATATCGGTCGCGATCATGGTTGAATTGGCAGGTAACTGTGCTACCAAAGGATCTGACAAAAAGTCATAAAGCTCGCGCGAAAAACCAACTAACGCCAAAAATATAACCAATACAGCTAAAGATATCTTGATCAAATGCGAACGCAGCTCAATGAGATGCTCGGTGATGGGCATATCGCTTAGCGTATCTAATATGCTATCAGCTTGAGTGTCTGCGCTACTATCTACAAAGGTCTCAGTATCTGCGTCCGCTATCTTTTCTTGACGGCTTTTTTGTCGTTTGAACAAACTCATTAGTCCTCTCCATCTTTATTTAACGAGAAGGAGGAGTTAGACGATTTGTTTTGAGCATTGGTATGGTTAGAGTCAGTAGAGAATGTCGCCAAAGAGCTGTTGTCTACTGCCAGATCCTCTAAAGGTTCAAACTCTAATTCGTCAGCTTCGATAGCAGGCATCTTGGCGTCCAAATCAGGCTGTACAAAGCCGTTGTAGAGTAACGCATCGGCTTTATAATTGGGCAGAAGTGGCGGCGGTGGTAAGCGGCGAGCTTTGTCATAGGTACCCAGACGAAACCACATATTCTCCCATGGTCTAGTCAGTGCAGGCGCTACAGTAGCTAAGGTAACAATAGCTTCTTTGCTGTTATCGTTATTGGCATAAAGCGTATCATCACCCTCATCAGTACAAATATAACCTTCAGAGAATTCGTCAAAATATTCTTCGTCTTTTTCTATCTCTTCATTAGATCCATAACTATAATCAGAAGTAGCAACATTCGGCTTTGATTGGTACCGTAAATGGTCTTTTTCATCGTCATCATACTGGGTAGGCGCTTTTTGATTGGCACGTAGACCCTCGTTTTGAGAAGATTCAAACTCTTTAAGACTACCGCGCATCTCGGCCATTTCACGTTTCATGTCAGCTTCGGTTTGCCGAATTTTAGCAAGCTCTTGCTGCATTTGTTGCCGAGTTTCAGCCAAATCAAGCTCAGCCTCTATTTCAGATTGCAATGTGGAAACAGTGCGCCGCAGTTTGCCATACCATTGCCCAGCAGTACGCGCTGCCTGAGGCAGTTTTTCTGGCCCTAAAACGATTAGAGCAATGACACCAAATAGGAGTAATTCAGAAAATCCAATATCAAACATAATGGTCAAACATCACTATTTAAACGCTACACATATCATACTTTGTGCTTGTCTTCTGAAGAAGTAGAGGTAATGTCAACATCATCAATCTTTGTGCTTGTCTGTGGATTTGCCGCTTTATCTGATTGACGCACTTGGGTATCTGCAGGACGTACGCCAGCATCATGATCGAGAACGCGGTGCTTTCTTGCGTTTTCAGCTTCTTCATCTTTGACTGCTTCTTTAAAGCCTTTAACCGCGCCGCCTAAATCTTTACCAGCATTTTTAAGCTTGGAGGTACCAAATACTACTACTACCACCACTAATAAAATTAACCAATGCGTAATGGAAAAACTGCCCATAACGTTATCCTTATGTCTTGATGAAACCGGTGTTTATCTTGACACCATTATAACGTGCTCGAATGGAAAAAGGGAAAAACAACAGTAATTTAACAAACCAGATAGTCGAGATGGCAATTAAGACGAGCGAGCTGCTTTTTCATCAATACCCGAGAGTCCAAAACGGCGGGCCAGCTCATCTAAAATGGCGTCTGATTCAATGTCGAACCATGACAAACCCACTAGAGTATGAAACCAAACGTCGGCTACCTCATAAATAAGCTCGCGCCGCGCTGCATCATACTGAGATTTGTCTGTATGAAGATCGCATTGAGCAAGGTCTTTGGCAGCAATGATACTCTCTATAGCTTCTTCACCCACTTTTTCTAAAATTTTATTTAGGCCACGAGCGTATAAGCTAGCAACGTATGAGCTATCAGCATCAGCTTTTTTGCGCTCTATTAACACCTGATCGAGCTGCGACAGTATCTGTGTATGCAGGTTGTTAGTAGTCTTTTGATTGTTATTTTGGTTACTAGTATCTTGCCTAGTTTGTTCATCTTCTTCAGAGATACTATCTTGATAAGCGCTAGCAGATGTTTTATTTAAATCTTTATTGTAGGTATCGTGTTGCTCTAAGCTGTGTGGTTTTGTGTGATAGATATCAGCTGGATCTTTAATAATTTTATCAACCGTTTGCCATACCGGCTCTGATCCTGATAAGTCTAAACGCTGATAAAAGCAAGATTCACGGCCAGTATGACAAGCGATACCGCCAACTTGAGTTACGCTCAGTACCAGCACATCAGCATCACAATCTAGGCGGATATCATGTATGTGCTGCGTATGACCTGAAGTTTCTCCTTTGTGCCAAAGTTGATGACGCGAACGCGAAAAGTAAACCGCTGTCTGCGTATCTATAGTTAACTTTAACGATTCAGCGTTCATCCATGCCATCATCAAAATACGGTCAGTCTCATAATCCTGCGCTATCGCAGGAATCAGACCATCAGCGTTGAAATTTATAGCAGTTAGCCAAGCGGGTACAGTCATAATGGGTCATCTTATATAGTCGATATACTTTAAAGAGAATATAGTGCTGCTAGGATACTTTCTTTTAGAACATGGGTTACGCAGCCTCGAGAAAAACTTATGTAAACAACCAGCAAAAAAAGTTTATACCAGTAGCATATTTAGATATATATACTAGTTTTGTTTTCAGCTGACTATAAAGAGGTCAATAGGATAAAAAATGATAGCAAAGGCTTATAGTAGTAAGCAATTTGATAATAATCAATTTAACACAAATCAATCCATATCAAGTGGGTTTTGATCTAGCACTCTTCTGACTTCATTATTAAAAGCTATAATCTTGTTTGAGCGATAATCAAATTGTACAAAACGCTTACTTGCCATAGCTACTAATGATCGATCAAACATACGTGTCACTTTGATAGCCATGTTACCACTTTTGTCAGAGATCTGCTCTATGCCTACTTCAAACAATAAAGTCTCTCTTGCTCGTACACGACTAACCACATTTAATTGCAGATTATCAACGATTAGTCCATGGTAATCTGCATCAATGTCTTTGATACCTTTAGAATATAAAAATCGGGTTCGTGCTTCGGCTAGCAGCGCAGTAAGGGACTCTATGGTTAAATACTGACCAACATCAATCTCAATGTTACGAACACGCATAACTGTTTCAAAAACAAATACAGCATCATCAAATTCTAGTTCTTGGTTCGTCAACGTCTTCTCCTATAGTAATTATTGGACGTCCCAAACGTCATTTTTATCAATAAAACACAACTTAGGTCGACATTCAACAAATTTAGGAGTAGGCGGTCGTATTATACAACTGACTGTAAATTTTTCTACAAACCTCTACTTAACTCTGTTGCTAAGTAATTAATAACACTCTATTTTTAATAACAATCTAAATTACTAGCTATAGAATATTTAAATACTAAATATTTGCGCATTAATAATAAGTAACTGGTACAAAAAAGATAAAAATAGAACATAGAAGCATTGTTGATATAATTTTTGCAACTAAAGGAATAAAACAAGTAAGAAATAGATATAAAGATGTAGGTAAAGATGTTCTCACTTAATAGATAGGGTAGGACAGATACTCTGAATCAAAACTTTGCTTGGCAATACGATAGTATTTCTGCTAAAATATCGCCTCCCACCTCAAGGCAAACCAAGAATAAGCTGTTGTTTGAAAAAACAGCTGCTATGAGGTTTGACAACCAGGTTCTAACAAAGATAAAGAGGCAAATCATCATGAAAGTTAAGATGAAAACTAAAAGCGGCGCTGCCAAACGCTTCAAGAAAACAGCGAATGGCTTTAAGCGTAAGCAAGCATTCAAAAGCCATATATTGACCAAGAAATCACCTAAGCGTATTCGCCAGTTGCGTGGTCTAAAGATGGTACATAAGTCTGACGAAGCTGCAGTTCGTCGTATGTGCCCTTATATCTAATTGATCTTTACAACCTAATATTGCTTAATATATTTAGAAAATCTTGGAGTAAATTATGGCTCGTGTAAAACGTGGTGTACAGGCAAATCGCCGTCACAAAAAAATCTTAAAGCGTGCAAAAGGCTACTACGGTGCCCGCTCACGTGTCTATCGCGTAGCAGTACAGGCAGTGACCAAAGCTGGTCAATATGCTTATCGTGATCGTCGCAACAAAAAACGCTCTTTTCGTCGTCTTTGGATTGCTCGTATCAATGCTGGCGCGCGCTTAAATGGCTTAAGCTATAGTCGTTTTATTAATGGTATCAAAAAAGCCAATATCGAAATTGATCGTCGTGTATTAGCAGACATTGCTATGCATGATGCTGCTGCTTTTAGCGCACTGGTTGAAAAAGCAAAAGCGGAATTAGCCTAACTATTAAATAGCTCTTTGACGGTCAACCGATCAGTTTAGGTCGGTTGCTAATTAAAGAATAGAGATAATATTGATTAATAAAAAGCTACCGCTAGTCGGTGGCTTTTTTTATAACAGTTATTTCTTGATCGGCTATAATGAATGATTAGCCGATCTTGAGCTCACTTATTATAGTAGAGCAGTGTTATACCAATGATAGCTTACGCTATTCAAAAAATTTGCAATATTTGCTTAAACCCTTACAATTACCAGATTGTTTAAATCAGGAATACTGTGTCTTATGACTACCCCTGCTGTCACCAACGATTTGCTACCAACTCTACCATCCCAGTTGAGTGAGCTTAATGAAGCCCAATTAAACGATTTTGCAACCGCTGCAGAGACTTCTATTGCCCAAGCCTTAGACATGACCACACTCCAAAGCTTACGAGTACAGCTTACGGGCAAAAAAAGCTTCTTAACAGGCTGGTCGAAACAGTTGGGTAAGCTTGATAGTCATGATAAAAAAACTTACGGCGGCTGGCTACATCAAGTGCGTAGCCGTATTCAAGAAGCCCTTACCTCCCAGCAGCAGCACCTAGAAGTCAAAGCGCTACAAACTAAGCTGGAAGCAGAGCGCATTGATATTACTTTGCCTGCGCGCGGTGCCCAAAAAGGTCATCTGCATCCTGTTACTATGATTACTCAGCGCATGCAGCAGTTTTTTGTACAGGCTGGTTTTAACGTAGCGACGGGGCCTGAGGTAGAAAGCGATTACTATAATTTTGAGGCGTTGAATATTCCCTCGCATCATCCTGCGCGCGCTATGCACGATACTTTCTATTTTGATGCTCATTATCTGCTACGTACTCATACCAGTCCGGTACAGATTCGTACCATGGAGCAAAATGCGCCGCCGATTCGGATTATCTGTCCAGGCCGTGTCTATCGTAATGATTCAGACCAAACGCATTCGCCCATGTTTCATCAACTAGAGGGACTTATGGTGACCGAATCGAGCACCTTCGCAGAGCTAAAAGGTTTGATCAATGAGTTTTTGCAAGCTTTTTTTGGCAAAGCTCTGACGGTACGCTTTCGTCCTTCGTTTTTTCCGTTTACGGAACCCTCCGCTGAGGTTGATATTTTGGATGACAACGGCAACTGGCTTGAAGTCATGGGCTGCGGTATGGTACATCCACAAGTATTGACTAACTGCGGTATTGATGCAGATAAATACACAGGCTTTGCTTTTGGTATGGGTATTGAACGCTTTGCGATGCTTTATTATGGTATCGACGATTTGCGTTTGTTCTTCCAAAATGATTTGCGCTTTTTAAAGCAGTTCAGCTAACGTCCATCTAAAAAAGTGTGGTTATTAGAAATATAAGCCTGCTGGCAAAGAACACTGATAAATACCAGTTACTTAGTGCTTAATCTTACTTTTTTACTTTGACATTTTTTGATACCTTTTTTGATACCTTGATCCGAGATATTTATGAAAATTAGTGAACAGTGGCTACGTCAATGGGCAAATCCGGCTAATACTAGTAAACAATTGGCAGAACAGTTGACTATGGCAGGGCTTGAGATTGACGATCGCTACGCCGTTGCCCGACCTTTTAACAATGTAGTAGTGGGAGAGGTCGTAAGCGTCCAGCCGCATCCTGATGCTGATAAGCTGCGTGTGACCAAAGTTGATATCGGCGCAGATGAACCTGTACAAATCGTTTGCGGGGCACCTAACGTCTATGTTGGTATGAAAGCACCAGTAGCAACTGTTGGCGCGGTACTGCCCAGCGAAGATGGGGCAGGCTTTAAAATCAAAAAAAGTAAATTGCGCGGTGTGGATTCTAACGGCATGCTGTGCGGCGCTTCTGAGATTGATCTTAGCGATTCAGTAGATGGTCTGCTTGAGCTACCGAACGATGCGCCTGTAGGCAAAGATATTCGTGAGTACTTGGGACTGGATAATCAAATATTTGATATTTCTATCACCCCTAATCGTGGCGACTGTTTTAGTGTACGTGGTATCGCACGCGAGATTGCAGTTATCAATGATTTGCCAGTACAGACACCAGACCTTGATATTAGTACACCAACAACTGATGACTTTACCGCTACTGATTATCCTACTCCTTCAGTAATGGTTCAAGCAGTAGCCGCCTGTCCCCGTTACTTACTACAGTCCATTAGCGCGATTGATCGTAGTATTGAGACACCTAAATGGATGGTTGACGCTCTGATTCACTCAGGTCTGCGTACGCATAATTTCTTAGTTGATGTTACCAATTACATGCTATTAGAGCTTGGTCAGCCGCTACATGTGTTCGATGCCGATACCATCGTCGGTGATATCGTCGTACGTTTGGCTACGCCAGATGAAACCCTTACTTTATTAAATGATCAAACCATCAGCCTTACTGGCGATGAATTGGTCATTGCTGATGATCAAGGCGTGCTGGCATTGGCGGGTATTATGGGCGGTAAGCGTAGTAGTGTGACACCAAGTACTACTAATATCTTGCTAGAGAGTGCGTTTTTTAGCCCAATCGTTATTGCTGGGCGAGCACGTCGCTTTGGTCTGCATACAGACGCCTCACAGCGTTTCGAGCGCGGAGTAGATTTTGAGCTGCCAGCATTAGCTCTTGCGCGCGCTAGTGCTTTGATTGCTAGCATCACAGGCGGCCAAGCAGGGCAGCTTATCAAGATTGAAAATAGCGCTGAGCTACCTAAGCGTACCCCAATTAATTTGCCCATCGTTAAAGTTCGTGAAGTGCTTGGCATCGATATTGCACCTAATACCATGGTACGTATTTTGACCCAGCTAGGGTTTATGGTAGAAGAGGGCGCTGATAGTCTTCTTTGTACGCCACCCTCTTATCGTTTTGATATGAGTATCAAGGAGGATCTGATCGAGGAGATCGCTCGTATTTACGGTTATGAGAATATTCCCAGCACTTTACCGTATCTACAAGTCAGTATGGACTACGACGATACAGCAGATCTGACTTACGAGATGAAGCTGGCTTTGGTTAACATTGGTTATATGGAAGCGATCAGCTTTAGTTTTAGTGATGCCAAACTTGAGGGCTTGCTAGATGATGACGCGTTAGGAGCAGTATTAGCACTTGCTAACCCAATATCAAGCGATCTGGCAGTCATGCGCCGCACTCTATTATCAAGTTTACTACCATGTGTGCAGTATAATTTGAATCGTCAGCAGGCGCGCGTGCGTTTTTTTGAAACAGGTTTGAGCTTTGTAGGTCATAGCGTTGCTGATTTGGTACAAACGCCCAGTATAGCTTTGGTTGCAGTCGGTGATATTTGGGATGAACAGGCTTATCAGAATCGCGCCATAGACTTTTATGATATAAAGCATGATATTGAGCAGTTATTACCAGCACAGATCGATAGTGCTAGACTACGCTACGAGCGTAGTGAGCTTAGTTTTTTGCATCCTGGTCAAAGCGCAAAGCTGTATGTTGATGACCACTATATAGGCTGGCTTGGTCAACTGCACCCCTCTATAGCTAAGCAGCTTGATCTACCAACAACGTGGGTGGCACAGTTAGATCTAGCGCCTTTGTTAAATTTAGCTCGTGAACAACAGCCTATTGCAACCCCAAGTAAGTTCCCGCAAGTACGCCGTGATATCGCCATCTTAGTCGATAGCGATATTAGTTTGCAAACATTGCAAGCAGCTATACGTAGCGCGGCCGGAGAGCTTCTAACTGATTTGTGGTTGTTTGATGTTTATCAAGGTGAGAATGTACCAGCAGGTCAGCGCTCATTAGCTTTTACGCTGGTCTGGCAACATAGCACCAAAACCTTAGCAGATGAAACAATAAAAGCATCAGCTGAAAACGTTATTAGAGATCTAACTGAACAGTATGGTGCACAGCTACGTGATAGCTAACCTGCTTTGTAACTAATTTTAATTTATAGCTAATTTTCACTTTATGAAAAATAGTATAGGTTAGAATATAACTAACAGGTTGTTAATGAAGGTTTTTTTGATTATCCTATGAATAAGTGAAAGCCCTTTGTAATAACGAGAATTATTTATTGTAAGAGGTTAAACAATAAATACCATATTAATATAGGAAGCATACTGTGAGTACTCTGACTAAGTCTGACATGATTGAGCATTTGATGAGCCGCCTTAATCTGACACGTCAAGAAGGACGTTGTCTGGTAGAGAATTTCTTTGATGAATTATCAGAGAGCTTAATTGAGGGTAAAGAAGTCAAACTCTCAGGTTTTGGTAATTTTGAGCTCAAAGATAAAAGCAGTCGTCCCGGCCGC
Source organism: uncultured Psychrobacter sp. (assembly GCA_947501045.1). Classification (GTDB taxonomy): domain Bacteria; phylum Pseudomonadota; class Gammaproteobacteria; order Pseudomonadales; family Moraxellaceae; genus Psychrobacter. The sequence continues at coordinate 47,342 of CANMUI010000008.1, read as the reverse complement.
AATCCAAAGACAGGTGAACCAGTAGATGTATCTGCACGTCGGGTCGTTACTTTTAAAACTGGTCAGAAGTTTCGTCAAAAAGTTGATGAGCACATACTAGATATATAATCTAGTATATCCCTCTAATTTAGTATCAACTATAGCTATACTTCAAGTCTAATGAGTTAGAATTATTAAATGTACTTAGTGACGACTTTTCAAAAGTCGTTACGCCATTTCTTTATAAAACTGTTATATGAGCTGTACAAAGGCCAAATATTAATAAACATGTTCTCTATTTATATGAGCTTGTTTATTAATATTTGGCCTTTGTGTTTTCTGTTATAAGCTATTTGTACTTCAACTAATAGTTTTTGCACTCTGGCATACTCCTTGCACTAAACAAATATAGCCAGCTCACTATATTAGATAGACTCCTCTTAAAAATATTTGCAATCAGGTAGTTGAGCTGTTTTATATCTAAAGTATAAAACTATCTATATAGCCTATCTTTGCTTTAAGCTTCTGCAGTGGATTCTAAAATGAATAATAATGATATATACCAAAAAAGTGAGTTAGGACGGGAAGAGATTAAGAATCAAAGCTTGGGCGTGTTGCCGCGTGAGGCTAGAACCTTACTGATTATGATTGATGGTAAGAAGACTTATCAGAACTACTTAAACTCGCTTGATTCAAGCAAAATGTTTGCTGATTTTGGCGGTATAACACCGTTGTTTGAATTGCTATTAGAGTTTCAGTGTATAGAGCTGGCAGAGCAAGTTAGTACATCATCTCTACAGCAAGTGCCTAAGCCAAAAAAACCTGCTGTAGTAACGTCTGCACTGTCTAGTAATAAGGCTTCATCTAGTACAAACTATGGAGCAACTGCACCACCATCTCAAACTACCCAATCTCAAAGTAACCAATTTAATAGGTCTCAAATAGATAGCGAAGCTGAATTTGAAAAAACGTTTAACAATAAACAAGCGGATAATTCAGTGAGCTCAGCAGCCAACACTTCCAAACGCCTACAACCTGATGTTAACTATGAGACGCTAAAGTCAAGTCTAGCAACCTTTATTGAGAAAAATGCACCTCCGGAAGACGCTTGGGGATATTTGCTTGATCTAGAGCAGTGTAGTGAGACCTCACAACTACTAGCATTAGCAAAAAATATTCAAGGCTCTAGCAGCGGCAGTTTATCTCGCAGTATGGAAGATTTTCTTAGCAAGCATAACCGTCAATTCTGACATCATTTTGAACATCCTTAACGTAGCTATTGATTAGCTGCACGTTTAAACACAACTTAGCCTACTAATCGGAGTACTCAATGGGACTAGCTGAACTATCAGAAGCAAACAATGCAAATATGCTACATGGTGAGCATATTATTCTACGTCTGACTTATATCAGTCGCTATAACAATCATAATGAAAATGGTGAAGTAACACGTATCCTAGCGCAAGCGCAGCAAAATAATGAGCGCAACGGTATTACCGGAGCACTCATATTTAACCACAACTACTTTTTGCAAAGCATTGAGGGCGCAAGACCGATGATTAATGAGCTGCTACGCAAGTTAGTTAAAGACGACCGCCATTTTTCATTACAAATCATTGAATGTTGTGAGATTGAGCAGCGCCGTTGGAATAAATGGTCAATGAAATACTTGATTCCTAGCGATGAGAATAAAGGCTTAGCCCTTAAATATTCAACTGGTACTCAGTTTAACCCTTATTTGATGAGTGCCAATCAAATTATAATGTTGGTTGATACCATGGCAAAACTTCAAGAGCGTGAACAGGAAGAAAAAGAAAGTCCTAAAAAGAAAAAATCTTGGTTTTCAATGGGCTAATGCTAATAGTATTTAACAAATTTATATAAGAGACAGAATATGACACAATCAACTGCAGACGCTCACATTTTGGTCAGCATGACCTACGCTAGCCGTGCCAACCCAGATGTATCAGCCAAAGATTTCAATGAGATTTTAAAGCAAGCCCAAGAAAACAATACAGCAAACGGTATTACTGGCATGCTAATTTTTAATAAAAACTATTTTCTACAAACTATTGAAGGACCAAGAGCGCAAATTAATCGCCTACTTTATAGCCTACTAGCTGACCAGCGCCACCATGATTTACAAGTTATTGATACACATGAAATTACAAGTCGAAAATGGGCTAAATGGTCGATGAACTATGCTTCACCGACTCAAGATAACGCGGCTATCTATCTTAAATACTCTACCACCGTTGATTTCAACCCATATTTACTAAATGCTGGCTCTTCATCTGACTTGATGCGTGAGCTAAGTAGCCAAAAAGGTTAATCAGTAGAATCCTAAGTCGACATAGCTATAGCGTGTTATCAAAATTTAAACATAAAAAAAGAGAGCATAGGCTCTCTTTTTTTATGTATTTTATAAACTTATAGCGTATGAACAATTCATACTTACTGAGCTGGTTCTTCAACAACGATAACTTCGTCAGCAGCAGCAACTGCATCAGGATTAGCAGGATCAGTTTCGCTAGCCATATCCATGCTGGTAGTTGTACCATCAACAGGAACTTCAGCATCCATCTCGTCAGTAGCTGTAGCAGCTTGTGCTTCAGCAATATCAGCTTCAGCAGCAGCAACAGCAGCATCAGCGTCAGCAGGAACTACTTCACCGTCATCAACAGCTTCGTTTAATTCTTCTTGCGCGTCTTGCACTTCTTCTTGCGCATCAGATAAATCTTCAGCAGCATTCTCTGTATTACTATCACAAGCAGTTAAGCCCATAGAGGCAGTCATAATACCAGCTAAAGCAAGTAGTCTAAGTTTCATAGGTAATCTCCAAAAAAATGAAATGAGCAGCAGCTGTGTCAAAAGATTAGATCTTCAAATTGCTATGAAGATCAGACGCACTTGATCACAGCTACTCAGCTTCCACGCATTCTATATCTTTTCTTTTCAAATAAAAAGAGCCTGTACAATTGAATAACAATAAAAATATGAATGCCAATTGTAAAACTATATGTAACGCACGTTCTTCTAGAGCTTTAAGAAGTGGAATAATTATAATGAAGAAAATATACTTAACCAAGAGATAACTTATAAAAACACAAACGGTAAGATTATCGTTGCAAATAGTTTTAACAATCTACATCAGCGACAGTCTAGTGATAGTAATAAGCATTTAGTGGTCGTATATATCAAAAAAATATAAATCATTTTAGATTCTATATCAAAAAGAAAATATACAAAAGTTTTTGGCTTTGGATGAGGTTTTTAATAAAGACTATATAATTAAATTATCTATTATTTGCTTTTATAAATATTTTTAAACCGATGAATAGTAAGTGAAAGAGGTTGAAAACAATGCAAGTTAAAAATTTAGATTCAACTTAAAGTTTGATTTGATAGCCTACTTCAATAGTGAACTGTTTGAAAATGAAAATAAAGTTTAGTAAATAAGTAGTCAAATAGAGGACTGATGTTTATAATCTATTAAAATTATGAACTTACAACAATTATTATTACAGATCTGAGGATAGACACATGAAATGGCGAGGTAGAAGAGGCAGTACTAACGTCCGTACCAGTAGCGGTGGCGGTAAAATGATTGGTGGCGGTATTGGCGGCATTATTATTGCTGGCATACTATGGTTAGTATTTGGTGTTAACCCTATGACCGCGCTACAAACAGGTCAAATGGTGACTGGAGGCGGTAGTACTTCTACAGCAACAGAGCCTGCAACAGGTGACGATCGCGATACTCAGTTTGTTAAAGTCGTGTTAGCTGATACCGAAGCGGTTTGGAACCAGATATTTAGTGAAGGAGGGCAAACTTATCGAGAGCCTATGCTTATATTATTTAGCGGACAAATCGGTTCGGCCTGTGGTAGTGCAACTTCAGCTACCGGACCTTTTTATTGTCCTGCTGATCAAACGGTTTATCTAGATACCTCGTTTTTTGCAGAAATGCGCCAAAATTTAGGAATTGCAGGCGATCAGCAGGGGTCAGGTGATCGCGAAAACCAAGGCAGAGCAGGCGATTTTGCCCAAGCCTACGTGATTGCTCACGAAGTAGGTCACCATGTGCAGACCTTATTAGGTATTACCCAGCAAATAAACGAAGCCAGCCGCCAAGTCAGTCAAACACAGGCCAATAAGCTGTCTGTATTACAAGAGCTGCAAGCAGACTGCTTCGCTGGTGTATGGGCCAATCGTAACCAGCAGCGCGTACAGTTTTTGGAGCCAGGCGATATAGACGAAGCACTCAATGCTGCTAGTCAAATTGGTGATGATCGTTTGGCGCGTGCTAGTGGCGGCGCAGTAGTACCTGATAATTTTACTCATGGTACTAGTCAGCAGCGCGTAGAGTGGTTCACCCGTGGTTTGGAGAGTGGTAACGTCCAGTCGTGCGATACCTTTAGCGGTGCGCTGTAACTTAATAGCTACTTAAAGATAAACTTTGGCTAGTAGACACTCCTCAACAAACAGACATAAAAAAAAGCCTACAATTAGATTGTAGGCTTCTTTTTTAAATTAAAACTCTAAACTAAGTTTAGGTTATAACAATAGAGGTTTAGTTCTTTTTGTTATTATCAAGAATATAAGCACCAGCGCCACCAACAGCAGCACCAGCTAAAGCGCCACGTGCGATATCTTTACTATCGCCGCCACTTCTAATAAGGGCACCTGCCGCTGCACCAGCTGCTGTACCTTTGGCCGTATTGCTAAGGCCACTATTGTAACCACCATAGCCACCAGTCGAATTACAACCAGTCATGATTAAAGCTGAGCTTGCAATAGCAGTCATTGCGATAGATTTAGCGAATTTCATATTATCACCTTTTAAATTATCAAATAAGTTATCAAAGTTAACATAGAACATCCTGTTGTAGTTTTCGCAACCACATTAAAGATATTATATTAAAGAACTATAATTAACACCTCAATATATAGCATCATATACTAATGTATAAAATCATCTTTTTGGAGATTTATAAGCTTAGATAGCTATAGACTACATTCGATTATAACTCATCAAATGTTAGCCATCTGTAGTAGAAACACTAGACTTTATAACCAAGCTGTAAACGATGTTGCTTCTATATATCATAGGTAGAGGTTTTGCTAGGTAGTCTTGTATTAACTATCTTAATACGCTAACTGTGCTGTGAGCCTTGTGCTTAAACTAGCTCTCGCTTCATGTGTAAAGTGTCTTTTTACATGAGAGGACACTCCTTGTTAGTATACTAAAAGTTATTAGTTACTAACAGCTCAATCAAACTAAAAAGCTAAGTCCGACTCTTAACAGCCTTTATTGTTAGTAGATATTATAGCTAGCGGATCTTTTAAAACATAGCAAAAAAACCGAACAAAAGCGATCTTTTACACTAGTAAATGAGAAAAATTAATTTTGTGATTTACGTTTCATCTGTTCAAAGAACTCATCATTGGTTTTAGCTTCTTTGAGACGATCAAGCAAGAATTCAGTCGCTTGTACCCCGTCCATAGGCTGTAGCAGCTTACGCAGTATCCAGATTTTACGCAGCTTATCTTCATCAAGTAAGCGCTCTTCGCGGCGCGTACCAGATTTTTTAATGTTGATCGCTGGAAAAACTCGTTTTTCAGCCAAATCGCGCTCAAGAATGATTTCTTGGTTGCCTGTCCCTTTGAATTCTTCAAAGATGACGTTGTCCATTTTGCTACCCGTATCAATAAGAGCAGTTGAGATGATAGTCAAACTTCCACCTTCCTCAACGTTACGCGCGGCACCAAAAAAACGTTTCGGTCGTTCAAGTGCGTTGGCATCAAGGCCACCAGTTAGTACTTTGCCCGATGATGGAATAACGGTGTTGTAAGCACGAGCAAGACGAGTAATGGAATCAAGTAAAATAACGACGTCTTGTTTATGTTCAACTAAGCGCTTAGCTTTTTCGATCACCATATCAGCCACTTGGACATGACGCTGCGGCGGTTCATCGAAAGTCGAGGCGACCACTTCGCCGCGTACCGTACGTACCATCTCGGTAACTTCTTCTGGACGCTCATCAATAAGTAGTACGATCAGATAACACTCAGGATTGTTGCGAGTAATAGACTGAGCGATAGTTTGCAGCAGTACAGTTTTACCGGCTTTTGGCGGGGCTACAATAATAGAGCGTTGCCCTTTACCAATAGGAGCCATCAGATCAATAATGCGACCCGTTAGATCTTCACTGGTGCCATTACCAAGCTCAAGTTTGAGCTGTTCAGTTGGAAATAATGGAGTTAAGTTTTCAAAAATGAGCTTGTGACGTGAACGATCAGGGGTATCAAAATTGATCTCGCCAACTTTTAGTAGCGCAAAGTAACGTTCAGAGTCTTTTGGCGGGCGAATAGTACCAGCAATACTATCGCCTGTCTTCAGACTAAAGCGTCTTATCTGACTGGGGCTGACATAAATATCGTCAGGTCCTGCCAAATACGAGCCTTCTGATGAACGCAAAAAGCCAAAACCATCAGGTAGCACTTCAAGTACGCCATCACCATAAATGGCTTCGCCATTACGTGCATGGGTCTTTAAAATAGCGAAAATAATGTCTTGTCTACGGCTACGCGCCATATTATCAAGACCCATTTCTTTGGCAATAGCCAATAGCTCAGCGATTGTTTTTTTCTTTAATTCAGTTAAATTCATAGATAGGTCATTAGCAATTTATCGAGCGAGAGATGCCATTAGCAGCACAACCTACATTGATTATAAAAGCGGTAGCGTTGCGATAGGATGTGTGCCCAAAGTTTAGTTTTGTATGATGCTGACTTTTATACATAAAATTATCAGCTGCATGAATCAATTGCAGAATGACAAAAAACAAATATAAGAAAAGCCAGATAAGAGTCTGGAATAAGAGCTCAGTATCAATAATTAAATTTAGTAGTTTTTAGTAGTTTCGTTCAGTAACTGTTTTAATAATAGCAACTGTTAACAGTAGCAACAGTGTTTTGTGTTGATAAACACTAGGAGAACAGCGACAAGACGCTTAGGAAAAATGTTATGTTTTTCTTGTCAGCAGACTATACGATTTTAAACTTAGCCTTGTCAATTATTTTTACTTAAAAAACTGTATAATTCACTTATTTAATGAAAAAACATAAAAAAGCCATCATCTTGTACAGATAATGGCCGATTTTGGTGAGTTATAAAAGCTTATTAATAATGTTAAAGATGGTTTTACAGATGTTTATCAAGAACTTTAGCCAATTCAGCTTTTGGCTGTAATCCCATAACTGAGTCTACTTTTTCGCCATCTTTAAAAACAAAAAGTGTAGGGATGTTACGAATACCAAAACGGCTAGCCGCTTGAGGGTTATTATCGACATCGACTTTAACGATTTTGACTTTGCCTTGGTATTCAGTAGATAAATCTTCTAAGATAGGCGCGATGGCTTTACAAGGTCCACACCAAGCTGCCCAGAAGTCTACCAAAACCGGAGTATCGGCTTGAAGAACGTCCTGATCAAAGTTGGCATCAGTGGTATTAACGATAAGGTCTGACATAGTCTTTCTCTCTTATTTTATTCTCTCTACCTTTGCCTATTAATATATAGTTTGTCCTAAAAATAAGCTTTTTAAAAAGTTTACTTAGGCGCTCAAAATATATCAGCTCAGACAAAGAGTGGTGGAGTAGTGGTAAATATGTGTCATCATACTAACATGTTTGCCAAGTCATGGTAGACCGATACCGGTTGAAATGCTTAACAATTAGTATTAGTACAATAAATCGACACACAATTCAACATTCTTTGTATTGGCTCAAGCTTACTGCCTGCTTGTTTTTGTAACCATAGATAACTAACGATATGAAAGCTGATAGTATTTCTTTTTTATTAGTTGTCTAAACCAACCCCCTATTATAAGTCGCTATCTCTATGCTTTTTACTGATGATGCTATAACCGCTCTAAACGAACAGGAAACTCAATACTCAGATGGGTTTTTTACAGACTTTGCACAGCAAATCACGATCTATGAGGATGACGATATTTGGGTAGTCGATAAACCCGCAGGGCTGCTTAGTGTCGATGGTAAAACGCTAAAAGTCAGTTTGCTGGGGCGACTTGAACGCGCTAATCCACAGGTTAAGCTGATTCATAGGCTTGATATGGATACCTCAGGGCTACTTATATTTGCCAAAAACGCTGCCGCACAAACGCATATTAGTAAGCAGTTTATTGAGCGGCTACCACAAAAAGTGTACCAAGCAAGAGTATTTGGAGAGTGGAAAGCAGTAGGTAGTACGGGTAAAATATCAGTGCCAGTACGCTATGAGCCGACCTTAAAACCGCGCCATATCGTTGATCCCAACTGGGGCAAAAACGCTCTAACTTTGTATGAAGTGCTCGGTTATGAAATATGCAGTGATCAGGTAGTCACGCGTGTGGCGCTAAAACCAGTGACAGGGCGTAGTCATCAGCTGCGTGTCCATATGGTGCATGCTGGTCATGTCATTATAGGCGATCCTATTTATGCCGAAGGTCTGGCTTTAGATATGGCACCGCGATTAAACCTGCATTCACAGTACTTACGGCTCAAGCATCCAGTACTCGGCGCTTGGATGGATTGGGAGAGTCCCGTACCTTTTTAAGCTGATGGCTATTATTTAAGCTAGCGGCACTGCACCTGTTTTAAAGTGTCTTAACTATAGTGTACACCTGTGAACAGTGAAGTCAGATATTCTTTACTCAATGATTATTTATTGTCCTACTATTAGTGATTATATGGCTAATTACAAGAGGACGGCACCATGATAGGTATCAGATCTGCCAAAAAAAGACTCCAAAACCGTTTTACTCGTTCATCAGTACAGACGCCGCCTGCTGATTATGAGATGTTGATTATTGGCGCGGGTATTGCTGGTATTGGCATGGCGTGTCGTCTGCAACAACAAAAAGGCAATAAGTTTTTTGCCTCAGCAGGTGCTAGCAAACCACAGCATAAACATAAAACAAAACCTTCTAAACGCTTCTTAATCGTAGAAAAACGCGCTGATCTAGGGGGCACTTGGGATCTGTTTAAGTATCCAGGTATTCGCTCAGACTCAGACGCACTAACCTTTGGCTATAGTTTTAGGCCGTGGCTGGATAATAGAATGCTAGCAACTGGTGAGAGCATTAAAAGCTATATTGCTGACACCGCTCGTGAGTTTAATGTGACAGAGCATATTCGCTATCGTCATGAAGTCCAGCAGCTATCTTGGTCAAGCACTACTCAGCAGTGGACAGCGATGATCAAAAATCATAGTAGTGGTGAGGTGTTTACTTTGAGCGCAAACTTTGTTGTTGGTGCGACAGGTTACTATGATTATGATCAAGGTTATCGACCGCATTTCGCAGGTGAAGAGCAGTTTGAGGGCCGTATTGTGCATCCGCAGCACTGGGTAGATGTCGATTATGACGACAAAAAGATTGTTATTATCGGTAGCGGGGCTACGGCAATGACGCTCCTGCCAGCTTTGGTCGATGAAGATAGCGATCAGTGTGCCGGTCATGTCACTATGCTTCAGCGCTCACCAACTTATGTGGCCAGCGTGCCTGGCGATGATCCTGCCCTTGATTGGCTGTCAGGTAAATTCTCACCCCTGTCTAAACAGCAAGCCTATACGCTGCTACGTACGCGTAATGTATTGATGCAGCAAGGGGTTTATCAAGCGGCGACCCATGCGCCAAAAATGGTAAAAGCCTTGTTAAAACATGGGGTTAAAAAAGAGCTAAAAGGTAGCGGCGTTGATGTGGCGCACTTTATGCCGTCTTATAATCCATGGGATGAGCGTCTGTGCGCGGTACCCGATAGCGATTTATTTACCGCGCTGCATAGCAAGCGTGCCGATGTTATTACCGATCAAATCAGCCACTTTACCAAAACCGGTATTCAGCTGCACTCCGGTAATCATATTGAGGCTGATATTATCGTAACGGCGACCGGCCTTAAGCTACAGTTACTTGGCGGTGCCGACTTATATATCGATGGCAAAAGCATTGATGTAGGGGCGCTTATGACTTACAAAGCGGTGATGCTTGAAGGCGTGCCCAATATGGCAGTGCTATTTGGCTACACCAATGCGTCTTGGACGCTAAAGATTGATCTGGCCTGTCAATACGTGATCAGACTGCTAAGCTATATGAAAAAGCATAAATACAGCGTCGTTTGTGCGCAGTCCAAAACGGAGCAAGGGCAAGTACAAACGCAGCCAGATACGGTGCTAGGATCTTTGAGTGCAGGGTATGTCAAGCGTGCCAAAGATGAGCTACCCAAACAGGGTGATCGCTATCCATGGCAAGTGACAAACAATTATTTAAGCGATCGGATAATGCTTAAACATCGTAAAATTGCTGATAACTGGCTGCGCTTTACTCACTAAAAACTATGCCCAGTTATTTTTAATCCCAGTTATTTTCAATCCTAGCTATTTTCAATAAAGTCAGAGACTTGGCGGCTTAAAATCTGCCATAATGTTTTTTGCGCGCTCTCGCTACCCCAAGCATTGTGCGGGCTAAAGATAACCCGAGGATGGTCTTTGATATCTAATAAAGGATCATCATGGGTAATAGGTTCTTGTTCAAAAACGTCGCTGGCATAGCCTAAGATTTGCTCGTTATTGACAGCGGTGACGAGCGCTGCACTATCAACAATACCGCCGCGAGCGACATTCACAAGTAGCGGCTGTTTGTCCATTTTGGCCAGCGTGTCTTTGTTAATTAGATGCTTAGTGTCTTCATTTAATGGACAGTGCAGACTAATGACATCAGCTTTTGCTAGCACTTCATCAAAAGCAGTATAGTCATCACTGCGCGGCGTGCGTCCTTGATGCTCAGCCCACAATACTTGCATTCCAAAGGCACGCGCGATGTCAGTGACACGCTTACCGATAGTACCAACACCAATAATACCTAGTGTCTTATCTTCTAAATCTATCAATGGCTTATCTAACAGGCAAAAATTACCATTATTATTCCATGATCCATCAATGACCTTTTGATGATAATGAAAGCTTGCGCGCATAGCATTTAACATAAGCATAAAGGTATGTTCAGGCACGCTTTTGACCGCGTAACCGGCCACATTGTACAGCGTGACATCATGCTGCGCGCAGGCGTCTTGATCGACGTTATTCATACCCGTAGCGGTGAGCTGAATGAGCTTTAATTTAGGTAAGCTGCTGATAACCTCGCTATTGATTTGCACTTTATTAGTAAAGATAATATCAGCGTCTTGACAGCGCTCGATAATGATTTTTGCGTCGGCGGGCGTGTCATCAAAGGTTACGTAATCGTCGATACCGGCCGGAGCTGGCAAATCTATACCTTCTGAGAAGGTACCTCGGTCTAAAAATACTGCTTTCATAAGGGTGCCTTTTATAGTCAATTGCTTTATTTATAATTCGCTACTTTGTTTATAGTTATAGATGTCAATAGTTATTGGTATCGGTAGTTATTAATGTTGGTAGTTGTCAATAAACGAGTTCACTTGCTCTCTGACAATCTCCCACAGTTTATGCTGAGAGTTCTTACTGTTGGCAGCCACATGCGGGCTAAAGACAACGTGAGGATGCTGCTGCTCGGCAAGTTTAAGTAAAGGATCATCTTTTGCTATAGGCTCTTCTTCAAAAACATCGGTAGCGTAGCCTAATACTTGCTCGTTTTGTACTGCTTCAGCCATGGCTTTGGATTCTACCACAGCGCCGCGTGCCACATTAACGATCAAGGGTTGTTTGCTCATCTTAGCAAGCGTGTCGCCATTGATCAGATGGCGGGTGTCCTCAGTTAATGGACAATGTAAGCTGATAATATCGGAGGCGGCCAACACGGTGTCAAAGTCAGTATAATCCTCACTGCGCGGTGTTTTGCCTTGATGCTCAGCCCACAATACGGTCATACCAAAAGCACGCGCGATTTCGGTGACCCGCTTGCCAATAGTCCCTACGCCGATGATTCCTAAGGTTTGATCTTCAATATCTATGGTAGGTAAAGTTTTGGTCTTAGCGCTTCCATCTTTACGCCAACTGCCGTCAACCACCGTATTATGATAATGAACGCCGGAGCGCATAGCGCTGAGCATGAGCATAAAGGTATGTTCAGGTACGCTTTTTGCAGCAAACTCAGGCACGTTTAACAGCTCGACGTTATTATCTTTACAAGCTTTATGATCCACCGCGTTCATACCGCTTGAGGTCAACTGAATGAGCTTTAACTGGGGTAAGGACTCTATAATGTCGCGCCCGATTTTAAGAGAGCCACTAATAATAATATCTGCGTCTCGGCAGCGCTCAATGATCACTTTTTGGTCATTTGGCGTTCTTTTGAAGGTAACGTATTGGCTCACGCGCTCAGGCATAGGCAGCTCAAGGCCCTCTAAAAATCTTGCTTCATCTAACAGTACGGCTTTCATAGGTGCTCCTTATTTAGCGTTTTCAATAAAGCTTAATGTAGCATGACTGGCATGAAACAAAAAACCTATAGAGCAGGGGGTCAGCTTTACTAAGTTTTATTTCTAATTTTATAATTATAAGTGTTGTAAAGAACTATCTAATCTATCCTCAGTTTTCAAGACGAATATACTCTTGAAAACTTAAGCTACCGCACGCATCTAACGGCTACTGTCTCTTGTGTTACTTGGCTCACAGGTTTAAAAATCTACCAAAAAACATACAAGACATTTGCTAAACTACGGTCCCCGCTTAACAAGGTAACAACGTTGCTATGTTAAGGTTGTTAGAACTCGTTTATTAGTATTTACCGCTTGTCTCCTTAACAATTGAGTATAAAAGATATTGCCCTATGACTATTTCTGCCGCTGCACTGCACAGTTCCGAATTCGCTGTTGGCCAACGCTATCTATCTGATACTGAGTCCGAGCTTGGCTTGGGCGTGGTTATCGATGTCGATGAACGCTGCGTCCATATTTTGTTTCCACAAAGCGAAGAGACCCGTGTCTATGCTAAAAGCTCTGCACCATTGTCTCGCGTAGTGTTTAAAGTTGGCGACAGCGTCTATGATCAAGAAGGCCATAACTACAATATCACTAGTGTCGACGAGGTGATGGGTGTTCTTAAATATGGCGTTGAAAATAACAATGATAATGGCGCTGCTAATAAAAGTATTATGGAAACCCGCTTGGCGGCCAATATTACGCTTGCCAAGCCGCTTGAACGTCTGCTTGCCGGAAGGGTGGAGCGTAGTGATTGGTATGAGCTGCGCCAAGATATCTTGCGTATGCAATCAGCAATCTCCGGTCATCCGCTAAGAGGGCTTATGGGTGCGCGCGTCGATATCATTGAGCATCAGCTGTATATCGCGCACGAAGTCGGTAAACGTATTGCGCCACGTGTACTACTTGCTGATGAAGTGGGCCTTGGCAAAACCATTGAGGCAGGTTTGATTATCCATCAGCAGCTGCTCACGGGTAAAGCAAACCGGGTGCTGATATTAGTGCCTGATAGCTTGCAGTATCAGTGGATGATTGAGCTGCGTCGCCGCTTTAATCTAAACTTTGCGCTGTTTGATTTGGTGCGTACCGCCGCTATTAAAGAGCACGATCCTGAGCAAAACGTGTTTGCTACCGAGCAGTGTATTATTGCGGGTATGGATCTGCTGCTTGACCATCCTGATTTGCATGAGCAAGCGTTGGATGCAGGTTTTGATCTTTTAGTCGTCGATGAGGCGCATCATTTGCACTGGGATGAGGCCAATGGGGGTAACGAGAAATACGACTTAGTTGCAGACTTCGCCGAACAAACCCCTGGCGTAATGCTGCTGACTGCGACTCCTGAACAATTAGGTATTCAAAGTCACTTTGCCCGGTTGCGCTTGCTGGATTCAGATCGTTTTGATGATTTGGACGAATTTATTGCTGGTCAAGAAGCTTTTGAACAAACAGCAGCTGTAGCGGGCGTATTAATTGAAGACCAAGCACTCAGCGCCAGCCAAATCACCGCATTGACTGAACTGCTAGGTTTAAGCGTGGATGAGCTTGCGACCATCAACGAAGATGACAAGCTGCGTACTTATGCGCTAAATGAGTTACTGGATCGGCATGGCACCGGACGAGTACTGTTTCGTAATACTCGCGAGAGCGTCAAAGGTTTTTATGGGCGTAGCAGCCAGCCCCATCCATTGCCACTACCTGAGGCGTGGGAAAACAGTTATCAGTCCATAGGTAAGCTGCGCGATCAGCTTTGGGGCGAGGAGAATCAGCCCGATGGCAGCTGGCTTGAGGACGATCCACGTGTGCCTTGGCTCATTAATATTTTAAAAAGTGATTTAAAACAACAAAAGGTATTGCTCATTGCGCGTAGTGGGGCAACGGTTGAGAGCCTAGAAGCAGTACTGCGTCTACATGCTGGTATCAAGACGGCTATCTTCACCGAGCAGATGACTTTGCTTGAACGCGACCAAGCCGCGGCGTTCTTCGCTGATAGTGAAGGGGCGCAGATACTGCTGTGCTCGGAGATTGGCTCTGAGGGACGCAATTTTCAATTTGCCAGCCAGTTGATCCTATGGGATCTGCCGGCCAATCCAGATACTTTAGAGCAGCGCATTGGTCGCCTTGATCGCATTGGTCAGACCCAGCAAATCACTTTACACGTCCCTTATGTACAAGGTACCGCACAAGAGCGTCTCTATCATTGGTACGATAGCGCACTGAACATGTTTAATCAGATATCACCGACCGCTCAAAGCGTCCAAGAGCAATACATTCAAACGCTCAAACCACTGCTTGAAGGTCCTGATACTGCTGACAATCGTGATGGTTTACAAGCGCTCATTAAAGAGGCAAAGCAGATGCGTTTGGCGTTAGAGGCGCAGCTACAAGCGGGCCGTGATCGTCTGCTTGAGTACAACTCTTGCCGTCCGCGCGTTGCAAGCCGTATTGCAGATGCGATGCGTGATTTTGATAGTAACAATATTTTGCCGCAGTTTATGGATCGCTTCTTAGCATCAGCCAACGTCGATTATAGTATCCAGCGCGATGGATCTTGGGTACTTGCGCCGCTTGATAGTACCGAGGTCAGTGAGTATATCGAAGGTTTGCCGCTCGGTGATGATGAAGAGGGCATGACGTTGACCTTTGAGCGCGAGCAAGCTTTGCAGCGTGAAGATATTGAGTTTATAACGCACGAGCATCCGCTGATGCGCTCAATCTATGAGCTGGCTAGTACCAGCACCTTCGGTAATACTACCGTTGCCATGCTTAAAAGCAACGCCATTCCTCAAGGTATGATTATGCTTGAGGTCAACTTTAGAGTTGAAGCTATTGCACCAAAAGTGCTTAACTTGCCAGCGACGCTACCGACGCAAAGTATTCGCGTGTTTATTAGTGAACAGGGCAGTGATTTATCTGCGCGTATCAGCAGCGACATGATCAAACCCTACATCACTCGTTTAGATAAGACCCGCGCAAGGCAAGTGGTCAAAGTGCGCGGAGCTGTGATTGAAGAGCGTTACTATGAAGCCGAAGCCATTGCACGCGAGCAGTTAGACGATATTGGCAAACAAGCAAGTAGCCGCTTTAGCCAGCAGTGGTCACGTGAAATCAAACGACTTAAACATCTGCAAACTATCAATCCAAACGTACGACCTGAAGAGATTGAGCGCTTAGAGCAGCTGCAAACGCAAGGTGAGCAAGCGCTAGCAAATCTCTCTTTGGTGCCAGATTCTATTCGCGTACTTGTAGCGGTAAAACCTTAAATCTTACCAGTAAAAGTATGTAAAGAGGTGCAAAATAGCGCCTCTTTTTGTTTAAGGTTCACTTTATTATTGCTATGTTGTGCAGAAATTTACTACAGCCTGGTAATAAAAATCTAACCTAAGTAGTCAAATTAATGACGGCAAGCTGACTGTTGAGCGCTGGTCAAAACTACTGATGTTAAGTAAGATATTCACTTTTGTAGGTGATTACTATTTATCTAATTATCTAACAGTGCTCGTCCTGTTTTAGTATTCGCTCGTATCAGAATCGATGTGATCGCTGCTGATGATTTTACCAATAAGGAGACTTACCGTCATGTCTGATTACCCACAACTGATCGATGAGCTACTCGCTACGGTAGCGCTTATCGAAGTCAGTCCTGATGTATTTGAAGGTAAAAGTCATGACTATGTAGGTGCACGTATCTTTGGCGGGCAAGTGCTTGCGCAGGCCATGATGGCGGCAGCGCATACTCTTAATGAAGATAAACCTTGTCATTCGCTACACGGCTATTTTTTGCGCGGCGGTGATATTACCCAGCCGGTTATCTATCAAGTGCGCCGTCTGCGTGATGGTCGTAGCTTGTCAGCGCGTGAAGTGACCGCTATTCAGTATAAACAAGTACGCGGTAAAGCGCCTGTTGAAGAAGTTATCTTTTCGATGATCGCTTCGTTCTCACCTGTAGAGAAAGGCTTGGAGTATCAACAAGATATGCCAGTTTACCCACCGCCCGAAGACCTGCTGACTGAGCAAGAGCTCAAAGAAAAGTACGTCGGCAAAGTACCAGAGGCACTAAAAGCACGCTTTATGCGTCGGCGGCATGTGGAGATTAAGCCGATTAAACCGCGTGATCCGATACATCCAGAACCCATGAAACCCAAGCAGGCCAACTGGTTGCGCATTCGCGAACTTGGCGCGCAGCCGGTGGCTATTCAGCAGGCGCTATTAGCATTTTCATCGGATTTTTACTTAGTGGGCACGGGGCTGATGTCGCATGGTATTAGCTTTATGACCAGTGGTTTACAAGCCGCCAGTATTGATCATTCCATGCACTTTCATCGTCCGTTCGATCTTAATGACTGGCTACTTTACGATATGTGGAGTGATACCACCTCCAGCGCTAAAGGGCTCAATCATGGTCAGTTTTGGCAACATGGTAGATTGGTCGCTACGGTACAACAAGAGGGTCTGATGCGACTTCGGGTGCCGAAGTCTTAAGTTGTTTATAAAGTTTGTTTCTAAAGTACATCTAAATTTCTAAAACCTTTATCATAGCGCGAGGTAGTCCTAGACTGTCTTGCGCTTTTTGTTTATCTAGCCATTTAAACTCTATATCCGCAGCAGCTAATCTATCTTTTAACTCTGCTATTTGCTGACCATCAATAACCAATTTTTGCGGCTGCAAATACCAATGAAAATGAGTCAGTGAGTGCCTAATAGGAGCATCATCAAGTAGCGTATTGCTTACAGGCTTGGCAATTAAATTATTTTCTGTTAGCCACTCATTAATAATTTGCTCAGCAGTGGTAAATTCTGTTTCATATACTTTTTCATTGCTACGTACGTCAAGCTTTTGCTTATCTGTCTTAACTTCATTATTCTGCTTATGCGTTCCTATCTTACTATCGGTTTTACCATCGACTTTTTCTACGAATTGTAGCGGTAAGCTCCAAAGTCCGCCCCAAATCCCATTATCAGGGCGCTGTAGCCACAATATTTCGCCATTTTCATTTTCGATCAATAACGCATTACTAAACTTGCTGGGTTTGGGTTTTTTCTTAGCTTTGACCGGATAGTCGGTTTCGCGCCCCTCGGCATGAGCGATACAATCGTCTTTCAATGGACACAGCTGGCAAGCTGGGCTACGGCGCACGCATAAAGTCGCGCCCATATCCATCATCGCTTGTGCAAATAGACCTGAGTTCTCAAGAGGCGTCAGACGCTTTGCCAATGCCCACAGCTCTTTATTGGTAGCAGATTTAGTAATATCGCCATCAATCCCTGCCCAGCGCGTCAATACCCGTTTGACATTACCATCGCAGATGACGCCATATTTATGCAAGCCCATTGCCATAATTGCGCCAGCCGTTGATGGGCCAACGCCTGATATCGCTTCCCAACCTGCTAGAGTTTGGGGAAAATCGCCAGTCTTGTTTATAATTTCGACCAATTGCTTCGCGCCTTTGTGCAAATTACGCGCTCGCGCATAGTAACCCATGCCTGCCCAATGCTCGGCGATGGTATCCCAGTCCGCTGCGGCTAAATCTTGCACCGTTGGGAACGAGTCCATAAATCTTGCAAAGTACGGCAGTACGGTGGTTACTTGCGTTTGTTGCAGCATGACTTCTGAAAGCCAAACGATATAAGGATTGGGCGTGTCGGTTTGGTGCTGCTGCCAAGGCAAATCGTGGCGACCGCTGGTTTCGAACCAGTCGAGTAGGCGCAGGGCGAAAGTGTTTAGGGCTTTAGTAGAATGAGAAAAGCTTTCTTCTGAATTTTTGATTTTTTGGCTAGCGTTTTTTTGGCTCATAGATTTGGTCTTGGCAGTAGGGTGCGTCCCGCGCACCGATTATAAAATAGTAAATGATCATCGTAGAAATTCTTGTTTAAAAGATTATGCCTAGTTTTTACAGTTTCTAGGTGCGCTGGGCGCAACCTACGCGAGCTTTCCTAAGTATTAATGAGCTTTGAGGTCTAGGGCTGAGAGTAAACCAAGATGCTCTACAAAAGGATTAAAATCTTTGTCACTAAAGAGTAGAGGCATTTGGCTGTCAATACAAAACCCAGCAATCATAACATCATTGGATTTACGAATAGTTATGCCTTTTTTGCGCAGTTGTCGATAATAAGACACGTAGCGGATAGCATTATTCTTACCTAAAATGTCATAACAAGCGAGCGTATTTAGCGCTGAAAATGCCTGCGAGTAATGCTTATCTTCTTTAAATCCTTGTAGAACTTCCATCAAAATAACGTCGGTAATAGCGATTTTCGCTTGCGACAATAGGATATCTAAAAGGTCGGTATGCGGCGTTACGATACCATTAAAGTAGTCTATCCAAACACTCGAATCTACGATAATCGTAAGGATGATATTCGGTTTCATGCAGAGGGCTCAGTCGTATCGATACCTTGACGCATCTGGTCTAAATCACCGTCCCACTGTAGTTTGCCACGTAACTGTTTGATGTTTTGTTGTTCATGCATTTGCACCAGTAGCCTTAATCCTTGCTCAACGGCTTCTTTCTTAGTTTTTGCGCCAGATAGCCGCTGAGCGTCAGCCATTAGATTATCATCAATATATATATTAGTACGCATACGAATATTCCTTAAAAGGATGTGTATGATTTTTATATATTATACACCTAAGTAGATGTCTTTGATGAAAAAACGGATCAATCTATTTATCAAAATTTAAAACTGATTATTATAGTTATTTATGGGTGTGAGAAGGGGTGATGCAAGAGGGTAGTAGGGCGCATTCTATGCACCATTGGAATGACATATCAATAAAACTTTGAGTTAGATGCTATATAATCTAAATAAGATAGGGTTCAGATTAGCGAAACACCTCAGAATGGCTATTAAGGCGAACCAGCTCTACAACATCATCTTTAATACGATAGATAAGTACCAAATCTGGCTTAACGTGGCAATCACGATAGCCCTTTAAGTTACCCGTTAGCGCATGGTCGCGATATTTTGGTGGTAAAGGTTCGCTTTTTACCAAACAGTAAAGCACTTCAATTAAGCTCTCTGACAACTCTGCCTTTTTAAAATCTTTATCAAATGAACGAGTTCGTCTAACTTTGCGCATGATTCTTAAGCGCCAACATCTCATCTAAGGAGCTTTCGTTATAGTGACCGCTTTCAAGCTCTGCTACAGCTTGTAGCGTGCTGGCACTAGGCGCTGGTTGATAGTCAAAGGACAGTGGTACAGTGTTGGTATCTGCTACCTGATTGAGAAATAGCTTTATGGCTTGAGATGGCGTTAAACCATAACTTTCAAATACTGAAAAAGCTTTATCCTTTAGTTCTTTATCAAGTCTGATATTATAATTAGTGGTAGTCATTTTATCACCTATAACTTACATGTGTACTTTCAATGTACTGTAAATGTATAGCTAAATCAAGATGGTTAAAGTTGCATAATAGAAAGTACAGCGCCCCGCGCACTGATAAGGAAATATTTTTAGGGATTTTGAGTTTGTCTGCAATTCTATATAAGGTTGACTAGACAAAATCTAAAACAGTTTAATTAACGATAAACATCGCTCAACGTTTTGCCGTCCATATTTGCCCATTCTGTCCAACCATTAGAAGATCTACCCAATACTATTTGAGCAGCGCCGCTAGGTGTTTTGCATAAGTAGTTTTCTCTGAGTTGATAGCTTTGTTCACTGTAATTGACTAAATATTGTTCTTTAATAAGATGGGCACGTGTTTTCACTCCCCACGTACTAAGCGAAGGAGCAGCTTTTTTTCTAAATTTAGATCCTGCTAATATAACGAATCCATCATCATCGTAATAGCCTCTGGCATTTCCATTTTCTACTTTAAAGTAGAAAAGAACTGGCTCTTGCTGGTTGATAGATCCTGGAATATCTAGTACTGCACGTACTAGTTAAATTATTTTCAATGAAGGAAATATGGGAAGTCCATACTTTCTTTGGAGTATCTGGAAATTGGACTGACTGATCTAGGTATAAAGCATAACAGCCGTATTAACAATATAGCTGTTATACCATTTCTAATATTTAAAGGTCTTTTCTAAAATCGAATTTTTAGTAAATAGCTCAAGATCTTTGTTGAACTTTAATAAAAGACTTTGTATCGAACTTTTATTTTCTTTTAGCAAAGTAAACCAATTACTTAGTTCAACTTGTTTTTCATAGCTAGGAAGCGAAACTATTGTATTGCTTAGCTGTTTAATTGAAATAAACTTTTGCGCAATCCCTGTAGCCATCTGATTTAGATCCATACTTTGTAATAAATGAGCTAAATAGGGCGTAAATACACTTTTGTTATCTTTTATTTCTAAACTTATCGCGTTACTAGTTAACCAGTGTGGTCCGGAGGATAAATGAATATTTCCACAATACATTCCAACTTTACCAATAACGATTGAACTACTAGATCTATTAGCCTCTTTGTAATATCCTATAATGCCATTACCTCCAAAAACTGGATATGTTCCATTACTTGATACTTCAGATTTGTTAAGGTGAGACCCACTCCTAAGTTCACATATACTCTGTACGGTCACATCTTTGAAGTGCTCAACATCTATATTTTTTGATGCATTTTCAAAATAGTTTTCAATTGATTCGATTAGAGCTAATTGCTCTTTCTTCAATGAGTTAATTTTTTCTATTTTATCAAAAATAAACTTTTTTTCATTTTTTGGTAATGAAAACGAAAGGTTGAAGGTTTCATCTGCTACTAATGACTGCTTATCGATTAGGCAAGAATTTTCACCTACTCTTCTACTTTCAAACTGAGAAATAAACTCTTCAAAATCACTATCAATAATTGAGTTAAGTTTACTTAAAGGCTTCTCAGTATTTAGCTCATAAAACCATATATCCTTTCCTGGTAGCGTATTTTCAAAAAATAGTACGCTAACCTTAATTCCTGTATATGGTGCTAACACTCCTTCCGGGAGGCTTAAGATAGAGTGCAGGTCAAACTGAGTTAACAATTGGCCCCTTAGTATATCTAACTGGTTTGCCTTATTAAATAAAAGGCCATCTGGCACAATTAGAGCCGCTTTGCCATTTTTCGCTAGCTTATCCATGACATGCTTAAGAAACATAGCCTCTAAATTACCAGTGTATCCATTGTAGTAATACTCGTACTTACTCATGTCCGAGGCTTTACCAAATGGTACACCCGAAAGAATAAAGTCGTACTTTAAGTTATCTTTAAGTAGTAAAGAGTCAGATAACGATATCTTTTCAGTATTAATTCCATTTAAAAGTAAATTGAGTATACCTATTAAATACGCTAAAGGATTAATATCATTCCCAATAGCCTTAAATCTTCTATCTTTATGATTTTTAGCTAGATGCTTTTCAACTTCAATAAATGTACGGCCAGTACCCATAGCTGGGTCATAAATACTTGTTACAGGACTGGGATTACTTACTTTAACGATTGCCTCAACTAAAGATTTTGGAGAGTGGAACGCGCCTGAAGAGCTTGAGTCTTTAACCATAATTAATAGTAACTCATCAAAATCAACTTTCAGGAATTCATAAAAATCAAGATTTTCTAACTCATATAACGCGGCCTCTAAAATTTTTAAAGAACGGATACGCAGTGGGATATTATTAAATACAACTTCAATGTCCCTCCATCTATCATCACGAAAAAATCTCTGTCTAAAAAAACTCTTATTTTCAAGAGTTATCTCATGAAATATATTTTTTATGATAGAAAAGTCATTATTTAATTTTCCGTGTTCAAAGCTATAAATTTCGGAGAATAATCCCCTAAATGAATTTTTGTGAATGTCACTTTGGTTATTGAATAAAATAACGTCATAAAAGTATTTTATTAAAAGCAATAAAGACAGCTGCTCTATTGCATCTATTGAGTTATTGATACCGGTATCTTTTCTTAGCAACTCAACTATACGTGCCAATTTGTTATTGGAATTATTCATTAATGGCCACCAAATAATTATACATATCTACTATGTCTTCACTTATTTCTTCTTTAGGGATACGAGATACAAAACTTTGAGTCTTTTCAATACAAAATCCTTTTCCATCTATATTTACAAAAGGATCAATTACATCCTTAACTAACTCAGAACTCAATTTAGCTAGGGAATTATTAAAATTCCCATTTGCATCTAAATCACCATTTCTATTAATTTTTAATCGCTCATGATCGTGCAGTTTATTGTTAATATTTATAGACAAATCTTCTAAGGCCGTTTGAGATAATAAATAATGCTTTATCTCTCTTCGCCTCCAAGAAAGTAATGATGTGTTAGACAGAGACTTACTACCTTCTCTCTTGTTATCTTTTACTTTCTTAGGAGAGAAATTCTCGTGTTTGTTAACGATTAATGGTACTTTAGAAGATCCTATGAGACTCAGAGGGTAATCATCACGATCACAGATCATGAAAACATTTCGAGTACAGCAATCCAAATACTTATAGTGATTTTCAAAATTATTTAACCAGGTAATTTTATTGTCAGCAAATTTCTTCTTCTCATATTCTTCTTTATATCCTGAACTAACACTTAAACAAATAAAACTTGATAAATTCTTTAATATTTCTGCATTAGACTCTTGATCAATCCCCAGCTTTCTTAACACTAAAATTTTAAAAATTTCCCAGTCGTGTGCATGATCCATTAAAACCACATTTTTGTACATGGAGACGAGTTTGAATTGAATAGATTGAACTTCAGATAGAGATTCCAATCTCTGTGTTAGCTTAAAAGCTGAGTCATTATTCTGAATCAAACCATGCTCAATAACCTTCAATTTGTCTATTCCAGCTTTTGAGATAGAGTCTAACAAATGGGTAGTAGTAATAACTTTACCCTCTAATCCCTGAAAAACATCCCAGAGGTTACCAATATTTTTATAATGAAGATGCGAGTCAGCTTCATCAAATAAAAACAAAGTATTTTCTCTATCAAATAGATCTACTAATGCATAAAGAAAGAGCAGTTGATACTCACCATCGCTAAGATCTTCCAAGCGTAAAGTTTTATTATCCTCATTTTCCAATTCATTAACTTTTGAAAACTCAACTTCAACGCTACTTTTAACAATAAAATAATCATTATCAGCAGCTTGTGTAAAGAACATGATTTTTGAGTCGAAAGAGGGTTGTTCATCAGCTTCAAACGACACGTTGGAAACTATACTTTGAGTTAAGTTAACTGTTTTGAGGGCTATTGAGTCATTAAAATCATAGCTTTCATCAATTAGAGTATGAATAAAGTTTTTCAAAGTCCGGTGATAAGCTTTATTTGTAATAACGTCGCTATTACCACTTGCTTCTTCCTTGCCTGCCTGCTTTACTTGCTCTATGTAGGCTTTATCAACTTTAACATTAAAAGAGAGTTTTGTTGACTCATCTTCATCAAATTCACTCTCAACAACATAGTTATTCTGCTTTAAAAACGTACGTACTAAACCACTATGATCGCCTGTTGTAGATAAAAATATTAAAAGTTTTGCAAGTGATTTGTCATAATAAAAACAATCTAAGCTGAGCGCTCTTTTGTTTGCTCGCTCAGTATTTAAATAGTGAGCGAATCGCTCAGAATAACTTTCATTTTGCCCTGAAGAAAAACAAACAACTTTATAATCTTGGTAAAGAGTGCTCCCTTGCTTTAACTTTTCATCAAAAATAGATTTCAAAATTAATGATTTGCCAGAACCATTCCCACCAATAAATGTAGCAATTTTTTCAAAGTTTAACGTTTGAGCTTCTGGATATAAGGCATTACTAGGTAAAGGTAAAGAAGTCACATTCATGTTAATAATATTCCTTTATTTACTCATATTCTCTATCAAACAATATATGGTCTGTGTGAAGCTCATGTTTAAGTAATGCTTTGCGAAGTGACTCAGCGCTCATAGCGGAAACATATTAGAATTCGCCATCGAGCTATAGCAGCTGGCCTCTGAAGGTGCTTTATTATTCGAGCTATCGCTAGCATTTGGGGTAACGGTCGCTCATGTGCAGTTGCAAAATACATTTGCTGTCTCTCTACCGCTGCCAGATAATAATATGCAAGAAGCTGTTAGAGCTATTACACCATTAGCAAAGAAACATAGACTAGTATTTTATTATTTGCTAGGGTTGGTTTCCTTGCCTGATGGGCAGGTTTTTACTACTAAGTAATTTATTTTAAAAGTCACCAAACCGACTCTTTTAATCTACTTCCGATTCTTCCGCGCCCGCTTTTTACGCAATCTTTTTTCTTCTAATTTCGCCTCTTTTTTGGCTTCAGCCGCGAGCCTTTGCTCAGCGACGACGGCTTCCTCTGCCGCTACCATTTCAGGCTTCTCCAACGTTATGCGACCGAGCGTACCACTGCGCAGCTCATTAATCAGGATCTCAGACATCCGGTAAGTATCAACGATGCCGCCTTTTTTTAGCAGGCCGCGATTATGTCCAGCCACTTCGAAGAA
Organism: uncultured Psychrobacter sp.; assembly: GCA_947501045.1. Classification (GTDB taxonomy): domain Bacteria; phylum Pseudomonadota; class Gammaproteobacteria; order Pseudomonadales; family Moraxellaceae; genus Psychrobacter. The sequence continues at coordinate 22,474 of CANMUI010000008.1, read as the reverse complement.
TTCCCAATCCGTTTTGGGCAAATCGTCAATTTTATAGCGCTCTTTAAGAAGCTCAGGATAGGCTTTGATTAAATACTCAGCGGTATAGCCTGCGACATCGGCAAAGTCAAAAGCGGTATCACGAATGCCGCCGGTCGCCGCTAAGCGATAGCCAGAATTGGCATTCTCGACTTTTGGCCAAAGCATGCCGGGGGTGTCATAAAGCATAATATCGTTATCAATCTTGATCAGTTGCTGCGATTTGGTGACCGCAGGCTCGTCACCAGTCTTGGCTACTGCGCGTCCTGCTAGCGTATTAATCAAAGTTGATTTGCCAACGTTGGGGATGCCCATGATCATGGCTTTGATTTGGCGTCCAGTGCCGACTTTATTAGGCACTAGGTTTTTACATAATTGCACGATGCGCTGTACGTCATCCGCTTTATTGTTGTCGCAAGCAATAGCCTTTACGCCGTCTTGCGCCTCTAAATAATCCATCCATGCTTGGGTCAATTCAGGGTCAGCAAGATCGGCTTTATTAAGGATTTTGATGACTGGTTTTTGTCCACGAAGAGCCGCGACCATCGGATTTTCACTGCTATAAGGAATGCGCGCGTCGATGACTTCGATGACTACATCCATCTCCGGCATGATCTCTTTAACTTCATTGCGGGCTTTATTCATATGCCCGGGGAACCACTGAATACTGGTTTGACTCATTGCTACTGCTACCTTTTATTTAATATCGTGCAAAAGCAAAATGCTGGACGCTTGCTTTTAATAAGCTCAGTTTACTACACATTCAAAGATTGCATAAATCTAAAGTAAGTTTATTCAACGGCTCCGAAAGTAAAAACACAACTATAGTTGATTAAATTTAAAAGTGTTACAATTTAGTGCTGCTGGTATTGATTTTGCGCAGCCTCTGTCAGCGTAGACACAGCACGCAAGTAAAATTAATACCAGTAGCACGTGGCTAAATATGTCAGTTTTATTTGGGATTGACTATAATAAAGGTTTTGCACACAAAAAAGCAGAGCATGACACGCATACTCTGCTTTAGGTTTATTCTAAATATCTTTAAAAGCTAAAATTAACCCAAACTAGCCTAAATTAGCTTTCATAAAGTCCATCATTTTATCCCAGCTCTCTTTAGCCGCTTTTTCATTGTAGCCTAGATCGATATCATTTTTGGCAGCACGCTCATCAGCTTGTGGATTACTAAAGCCGTGCTTGGCGTTGTCATAAACATCAACAGTATAGTCAACGCCGGCATTATCCATCTCTTTTTTGAAGTCTTCAACGGCGTCCATTGATACCATTGAATCATCGCGGCCATGAGCGACTAATACTTTGGCCGAGAAGTTGTTGTCAGCAGGCTGCTTGGGAGCAAGCGTACCGTGGAAGCTGGCAACCGCTTTTAGTGGCATACCTTCGCGTGCCATATCAAGGACGACCTTGCCGCCGAAGCAAAAGCCAATCGCGCCGATGTTATCACCATTAACAGCGAGCTGATCGCTAAAGTCGTTAAGTACCAAGCGCGCGCGTGCCATCAGCATATCTTGATCTTCAAGGACTTGCTGCATCCACATTTGCGCCATTTCAGCATCACCAGTGAGCTTACCTTCACCATAAGCATCCATAACTACTGCTGCATAGCCGGCTTTCGCTAGTTTTTCGGCGACGTTTTTGGGATACTCGACCACGCCCCACCATTCAGGGGCAACAAAAATACCGGGTACTGGATTAGTATCAGAGGCATTCTCTGGTAGGGCCACGTAGCTGATTAGCTCAACGCCGTTTTCAGTAGTGCTAATAAGCTCAAAGCTTTTAATTGACATAGTATCGTCCTTTTTATGTTAGGGGTTTTACAAATCGTTTATAAATAATAAAAAAGCCCCATTATAGGCTATTTGTTTTAGAGTAAAACGATTATAGCATTGCGTTTCGATTACTCGCTCTACCTTACCGTTCATGGCGCTCAAAAACAGCTATAATACTGTAACGCTGTTTATCAAAATGCTACCATTTATCGGACTATTATTATAATTAGACGAGCATTGTCAGAATTAACAAAATCTTAAGAGGTTAAACTTGTCACAGCAATTATCATCAACATTGATTACTGATACCACATCGATAAATTCAAAGCCGGCGCTAAGACCGCAATTTTGGTCGCGTTTTAAACTGTCTGAACTCAATCACAGCGAGTGGGAAGCCTTATGCGATGGCTGTGGTTGTTGCTGCTTGATTAAATATATGGACGACGATGATAGCGAGGTAGAAGACGTTGAATATACTGATGTCGCCTGCAAGCTGATGGATTGTGCCACTGGTTACTGCCAGCATTATGATGTCCGTCAACACTATGTACCAGACTGTATTCAGCTCACGCCTGACAAGCTGCCTAGTATGATGTGGCTACCCGCGCACTGCGCTTATAAACGTCTGTATAAAGGGCAGTCGCTGCTTAGTTGGCATCTGCTCCTGACCGAAGACGCGGTGCTTACTCAGCAGCAGATGCGTGCCGCTAATATTGGCGTGGCAGGGCGTTGTATCTCCGAGACTGGCATCACTGATGAAGAGATGGAGACGCGCGTGGTCAATTGGGTGACACCTTAGAGAATTAATTTTAACAGACATCAATCCTCAGAAGCTCTAGCCGCAGACTGCGCCTTCGCTTCGGCCTCGCTTTTAGAATCAGCTAACGGTGGAATAGGAATGCCTTGACGAATTTGAGCCGAGAACTCGCGGCTATTAACGTCAGCATTTACGCTCGCCTCATTATCAAAGCCTTGAGTCTTGGGATTGATATGAGTGCGCTCATACCACGTGTCCATCGACCACGGTTGGCCGCTGTGCTGCTCTTTGTTTAACTGAGGATTAGCATCGAGCATACCTACATCATATAGGTAATTGGGCAACCAGCCGGAAACCCAAATCCGATAATCCCAAGGCAGCCGATCGCCACTGACGATTCGTGCCATATAAAAGATAATATTGGTACAGTTGCTGACCAAGGTGTTGTACCAAGCCGGTTTAGTATTCAGCTCATCAGCGGCTATTAAATAAGACTCAAATAGCGCCTTGACCTCAGAGTGCTGCAAATGACTGATGGGAAACAGATAAACCTGCTCGCCGCGCGCATTACTACGCGTATAAATAATATCACGCTCCTCAGCACCAATAAGGCTGAGCTCATAACGGCGAAAGAATCCTGCTAGCGCTGAGAACGATTCGCCTTCCTCCTTACGAATCTCAAAGGAGAAGGCAAGCGGCCTGTCATCTTCAAAGCGAAAGCTTACTAGAGTATGAGCAATCAGCGGTCCCATCCAGTAAGAGTTGCTGACATCGACACCAGATAATTTGGACATATCAACCGTACGCGTGTCCCAGCGCTCATCTGCTTCATCAGGGGTATGCCAATCAAAGTTACGTACGTTGCTAAAGGTAATCAGATCAGGATTATTGGCATCCCGCTCGTAGGTTATCACTTGACTAACCTCTGGTTGCCAGTTGCGATCTTGTTTAGCTTCGATAGAGAAAAACCAACCAAGACCTGCCAGCCAAATAAAAGCATAACCGCCAGCAAGCCATCTACTAAGTTTTTTATTACTGATCTTTTTATTAGACAGCTTATCGTCAATCTTATTTGCAAGTTTTGTACGGTATGTTGCAGATAATAAAGGTATTAACAGACCTATAATGACTATTGTGGTAAGCCAAGTTATAAAACTGGTAGCGCCAAACTGATACCAAATAGCTAATAGTAACCAGATGGCCGATAATATTAACGTCACTATGATGAAAAAACGCATAAGACGATGCTTCCAAGATTGAGAGTAGGGGCTATCGTTTTGGTTTTGAGTCAGTTGCTGGTTATTATCGTTACGTGAGGATAGTAGCTTGGAGAAAAAAGAGCGAGGCGACATAAGAGGGAGTCATGTTAATAAAGAAGTTGACCATAGCAAAGTTTATAACACACTGACAATACAATTTGCATAAATTTGTCGTTGAATGTCTGTAGGGCTTACGATAAAGTGAAACTAAATTAGAGTGGTATATTAATTGCTAAGCAATGACTAGGCCGTATTTAGTCATTGTTTTTAATCTTTATATGGCATTTCGATAGTTGCTTAATGATAGTTGCTTGAACGGTTACTTCAATTTTTATTCATTCGTTTTATTAATTAAGATTTTTCTTAACTAAAGAGGTTAAACCACATTACCATGTCTGACGACACCCCTAGCCCGAGTAGTTGGTCGATGCGCGGCTTAAAACGCTGGCTATCGACTGCCCCTGAAACCCGTGATGAGCTCATTCGCTTGGTGCAAGATTCACGTCAATTCCTAGAGCCTGATACTGTTGATATGCTAGAGGGTGTGCTTGATCTGCCAGCCACCCAAGTGCGTGAAATCATGACGCCGCGCCCGCAAGTCATTGGTCTACATGAAAGCACCAGCCTCACTGAGGTGATGGATATTATCCTTGATACCACGCATTCACGTTATCCAGTATTTGATAGTCAAGACGATGATGCTGTTATCGGTATTTTGCTCGCCAAGGACTTGATTCCTATTTTGGTGCATATGGTGCGTGGCCAAGAAGAAAAGATTGGTAGCAAACGCCTAAAAGACTTAGTACGCCAGCCCTTATATATTAGTGAGTCCGCGCGTTCTGATACTTTGCTACGCTCATTGCAGCAGACTCAAGTGCATATGGCTATTGTCGTTGATGAGTTTGGAAATTTTGGCGGCGTGGTTACTATGGAGGATTTGCTCGAGGAGATCGTCGGTGACATCGTTGATGAGCATGATGACTTCGATGAAGACAGTGACATTAATAACATCGTTGCTCATCCAGAGAAACCTAATACTTGGCAGGTGCAAGCATCTACTGTGATTGAAGATTGTAATGACGAGCTCGGTTCCCATTTTGATGACACCGATGTCGATACGATGGGCGGTTTGGTTATGCAGACTCTAGGCTACGTGGGCGATCTTGAAGGAGAGAGCGTGCAGATAGATGATTGGGAGATCAAAGTGGTTGACGTAGAAGGACGCTTTATTCAAAAGCTAGAGCTGACCAAAACTACTCCTGAGCAGCGTTTATTAATAGGTAGCCACTAGACTAGAGACGCGTTAAATAGCATTGATGTTATAATTATTGCTAAATAAGCTCAATAAAAAACACGATTGCGGTCGTGTTTTTTTGTTTTTTAGGAATGGTATTTTTGGTACGCAAATTTACCCATTAAACGGCATAGACTGGTATCATATGCGCATTTGAATAGGCGAATTTAATTTTGGGCGCTATTATTTAAGCACTATTAATAGCACTATTACCTCATAGTAAGTGTTTCTATTTTACTCTGAATCATTTTTACTTGGAATGGAATAAAAGTGGGCCTCAAAGTTAACGCTTTACATCATAAGATTTTGGATAATTGCTATGCGCCTGTCTACTCATGATTTACAAAAGCGTTTAAACCCTGCTAAGCCTAAACGTTTACCCCTTGTATTGACTATTTTGATCGCTTGGCTTGCTGGTGCCATATTTTTATTCGCTCTTGCGCCTTATGGTTTCTGGCCTCTTGCAGTAGTATCGCCTGCTATCTTGTATGCGCTACTATTGCCAAAAATGAGTGGCAAGCGTGCGTTTATCATCGGTGAAGCTTACGGCGCAGGGCTATGGTGCGTGGGTGCGTTTTGGTTATACACCTCTATCCATACTTATGGTGGTACTCCAGCATGGCTGGCACTACTTATGATTGCCATTATGGGGTTAGGAATGGGGCTGTTTCATGGTTTTTTAGCCTTAATCTTTAATAAGCTAGTAGGGCGGCAGCCGTTTGCGTTTGCAGCGCTGTGGATACTCCAAGAGTGGCTAAAAACTTGGCTATTTACCGGTTTTCCGTGGTTGTTCGTCGGATACGCATTTACTGAACAGTATTGGCTATCCTCCTTAGCGCCCGTCGCTGGCGTGTTTGCGGTGTCATTTGTGGCAGTGTTAACAGCTGCAAGTTTAATAGAGCTGTTACGCCGACGTGTAGGTTATGCTATTGCCTCAGGTGTGCTGTTAACCATTAGCGTAGCGCTGTGGCTAATCAATCCGCAGTGGACCAAACCGAAAGGTACGCCTGATTTATCCGTGTCTTTGATTCAAGGTAATATTCCACAAGATCTAAAATGGCTAACTGAATATCAGGTAGAGACGCTAAAGATATATGCAACTCTAACCCGTAGCGAATGGGGTCGTGATATCGTGGTCTGGCCTGAATCGTCGATCCCTATGTTTCAGACCGAAGCGCTGGGTTTTATTAATGAGATGGTGAAAATGGCTGAGGAGACCGATACCACATGGGTGACTGGTATTCCTTATAAAGATGAAGCGGCATTTGACCCTAGTACCGATAAATATCCGCCGTTTTATAACAGTGTCATTGCTTTAGGTAGCGAGGCTGAAGGCTTGTATAAAAAGCAGCGTTTGGTGCCGTTTGGTGAATACATTCCCTTTGAAGGCGTGCTCGATATTTTGCCAAATTTAGCCGGTAGCCAAGATATTATGAGCTACAGTCAAGGTAGCGATCAGCAATTGCCATTACGGGTGCGTGGTCATAATCTGGGCTCAGCGATTTGTTACGAGGTAGCCTATCCTAATACAACACGTAAAAACGCTATCGGTACGGACTTTTTATTGACCATCTCCAATGATGCTTGGTTTGGCACCTCGGCAGGTCCGCTGCAGCATTTACAAATGGTACAAATGCGCGCATTAGAGAACGGTCGTTGGTTTATGCGCGCCACCAATACTGGCGTGACCGCGATCATTGATCATAAGGGTCGTATCGTCAAGCGTGCGCCGCAGTTTGAGCGTACGGTACTGCGCGGTGAGCTTCAAGCTCGGGTTGGCAATACGCCCTTTATGCGTTTCGGTCATTATCCGCTGCTAGTTATCATTGCTCTGTTATTATTGCTAAGCTATTTAGGTAAGCGTGAAAGTACTGCAAGTATTGTAAAACATTCAAGTAAAGCGGCAGGCAAAAGAGGCAGATAAAAAATGCCAACAATAAGCCCTTTAAATCGTTAAGGGTTTTCACAAATTGAGATAAATTGCGATATAATAGGTTAAATTTCTAAATATTCTTGTGCAAGGTGGGTAGGGTATGTCAGAACATGTTGTCGAAAATAATCCAAAAAAAGAGTTGCTATTTGCCTTGGGCGGCGTTGCCTTATTTTTAGGTATCGTCTTACTTATTGGTATTTCAGCTTTTTTACGCCCAGCTGGTGAACATATTACCGCTGAGACTACAGAAGCGTCGGCAGCAGCTGAGCAAGCAGAAGATGTTGTAGCAGAGGACGTTGTAGTAGAAGATGCTGCTCCAGCTACAGACAGTGCTGACACTACTTCCGATACTACTGAAGCTGCTACAGTTGGTGCCACGAGTACTGATACGGCCGCTGATGCGACCGTTACCCCTGCTCCTGAGACAGGTGATGCAGTAGTAGCTACCGGTTCAGCGACTGCAACTGCCGATGGCACGGTTGATCAGGCAGCTGTCGATGAAACTGAATTGAGCGCTGAGCAGGCAGATGGTGATGCAGAAGGCACTGAACCCGCTACTACTCAGTAATAACAACTACAGTTTAAAATGTCTTCTTATTTGACCTGCAGTTAATGTTATTTTCTAAAATGACAGACTGTTAGTATTACTAGTCATAGCATCAACTTATTATTTTTAATAGTTGGTGCTTTTTTTTGTCCGTTTTTACAGTTGAGCTGTAATGAATGAACTGTGTTTCTCTTTACTTGTATTTAATCTAATGAAACAATAATGCGCTTATATGACTGTCTATCCTCATAATTGACGACTTAGTCGCATTTATATTGACGTAATTAAACAACCTTGAAAAACAAGCAGTCTTGAATAAAGGAATAAGTCTATGAGCACAGAACCAAAAGCGCAGGCGAGTGCCGCTGAGATTGAAGCATTAGATAATGGGTTTATGGGACATCCTAAACCACTACGTCCATTGTTTTTTACCGAGATGTGGGAGCGGTTTTCTTATTATAGTATTCGTCCCCTATTAGTACTATTTATGGTTGCAGCCGTGGCAGATGGTGGTTTTGGGTTTACCGAAACCAGAGCTTCAGCCATCTATGGTATCTTTGCAGGGTCATTATATTTGGCGGCTGTTCCCGGCGGCTGGCTGGCGGACAATTGGCTTGGCCAAGAGCGGGCACTGTGGTGGGGTAGTATCATTATTGCGCTTGGCCACCTTTGCATTGCACTCTCTGCGATATTTGGCATGACGCTATTTTTCGTAGGTCTTATGTGTATTGTCATGGGCTCAGGGCTCTTTAAAACCTGTATCTCAGTGATGGTCGGCGCGCTGTATCCTGAAGGTGACGTACGCCGCGATAGTGGTTTTACGATATTTTATATGGGTATCAATATCGGCGCGTTATTAGCAGCGCTTATTGTGGGCGTGTTCAAAGAACAAGGCATGTGGCATATCGGCTTTGGGGTCGGTGGTTTGGGTATGCTAGTGTCGCTGCTTATTTATCGCTTCTCAGCTCAAAAGACGCTAACGCATTATGCCCAAACCAAAAATATCACGCCTGAGTGGGAGCACGCCAATGACAATCATACAAATATAGGTCGCTGGGTTACTGGATTCTTAGCTTTACTGGCTGCCGTAGTTATCTTGGTTGCCGCTGGTATTATGCCGTTTAATCCTGAGATCGTGGTGACGTATATGACTTACATCATCGCCGCTGTGGTTGTCCTGTATTTTGCCATATTGTTTGTCTTACCGAGGTTTGATAAGACAGATAAGCTGCGTTTGCTAACTTGTTTCATACTAATTATCGGCTCGACGCTGTTTTGGTCAAGCTTTGAGCAGCAGCCTACCTCTTTTAATTTATTTGCCGATAATTATACCGATCTAGATGTTTTGGGTTTTCAAGTCCCTAGCATTTGGTTCCAATCGCTAAACCCTTTATTTATTTTAATACTCGCGCCAATTGTCAGTATTATATGGGTGAAGCTTGGCAATAGAGGAATTGAGCCCAATAGCATGGTCAAGTTTGCTTTGGGTATGCTCTTGGCAGCAGCAGGTTTTGGCCTGATGATTTTTGCCTCAAAAAGTATCCTAACCAATGATGGGGGCTTGGCTTCTCCTCTATGGCTAGTCGGTAGTCTTTTATTATTGACATTGGGTGAGCTGGCGCTTAGTCCTGTTGGCTTGTCGTCAATGACTAAGCTTGCTCCAAAAGGGATGCAAGGACAGATGATGGGGCTATTTTTCGCTTCAATCGCGATGGGTAATTTAGTTGCTGCTTTTTTTGGCGGTTTTGTGTCAGCGGACAAGATTGAAGCATTACCCGGTTTATTTACCACTATGATGCTCTTCTTGGTTGGTACGGCTGTAGTGTTATTAGTTTTGGCAAAACCCATCAACAGTATGCTTAAAAAGAGTGAACATGCAGATCAAAGCACTTAGAAATAACCTGCTTAGATATAAGTCTTACCAGTACTGCACAACGAAACGTATTGCCAATTACTGTTGGTAATACGTTATAGTCCAAAATAATCCAAAAAGATATTTTATGACTTTGTTGAAAGCTCATCATCTACCCCTAATAACACTCTAATAGCATTCAATTCACCCTATTTATCAAGGTAATTAATATCAATTCAAAGTTGTCTGCTTTGACAGACCTCAGTAAAACAGCTCTAAATATAAAAGGAATAATATAATGAATAAACAAATCATTCATGAGCGTATCGAGCGCTTACGCCAAGCACTAGCTACACAAGATTTAACAGCGATTATTGTGCCTTCTGCTGATCCGCATTTATCTGAGTATCTTCCAGAGTATTGGCAAGCGCGCTTATGGTTATCAGGGTTTACCGGTTCAGTGGGTACTTTAGTGGTTACCGCTGATTTCGCTGGACTGTGGACGGATAGCCGTTATTGGGTGCATGCCGGTGAGCAATTAGCAGATACAGGTATTGACCTGCAAAAGCTAGCTCCGGGCAAGCCTAATCACATTGATTGGTTAAGTGAGCATTTAAGCGAGGGCGATAGCGTAGCGGTCGATGGCAATGTATTGTCTATCGCTGAACAAGATCGTCTGTTAGATGCTTTTGATGAGAATGATATTACTTTGATCACTGATCGTGATGTTTTGACGGATATCTGGAGCGATCGCCCTGAATTACCAACGGCTGCGTTGTATGAACACGACGACAAGTTTGTATCGCAATCTGCGGCATCGAAGCTCAAAGCGGTGCGCGAAGGTATGGCGGAGGCAGGCGCCACGCATCATCTGTTATCGAGCCTAGATGATATTGCTTGGTTGACTAATTTGCGCGGTGCAGACGTTGATTATAACCCGATATTTTTAGCACATATGCTGATCGATAATGATAAAGCAATGTTGTTTGTCGATAATGATAAAGTCAGTCGTGATATTGAGCAAAGTCTAAAAGACAGTGGCATTACGCTTGCTGATTACGACGCGGTACAGGATGCTTTAGGAGAGCTTACACCTGAGGATATACTATTATTAGACCCAAATAAGGTAGCAGTTGGTACCCTATCAAAAATGGCTGATGACGTTGGTTTTATTGAGCAAATAGCCCCTAGCACTTTGTTAAAATCAGTCAAATCTGAGACTGATATTGAGCACGTGCGTGAAGCTATGCGTCAAGACGGGGCGGCGTTAAGTGAGTTTTTTGCTGAGTTTGAAAAGCGCTTAGCCGATGGTGAGCGTTTGAGCGAGCTGGACGTTGATAGTATGCTCATTGAAGTACGCAGTCAGCAACCAAACTATATCTCGCCAAGTTTTCCAACCATTGCAGGCTTTAATGCAAATGGTGCATTGCCGCATTATCGTGCTACTCCAGAGAAGTTTAGTTATTTAGAAGTTAGAAATGGCGACGGCGGGCTATTGCTTATTGATTCAGGCGCTCAGTATCAAAATGGTACGACTGATATCACTCGCGTCGTTGGTATTGGACAAGTCACAGCGGAGCAAAAACGCGATTTTACTACGGTGCTAAAAGCTCATATTGCGCTGGCCCGTGCCAACTTCCCTGACGGTATTGCCTCACCTTTAATTGATGCCATTTGCCGTGCACCGTTGTGGCAGGCACAAATGGACTATGGTCACGGTACCGGCCACGGCGTGGGTTACTTCTTGAATGTTCATGAAGGACCGCAAGTGATTGCTTATAGTGCCAGCACTCCCAAAGAGCGGGCGATGAAAGAAGGTATGATCTCAAGCAATGAGCCAGGACTATACCGCGAAGGTAGATGGGGTGTCCGTATTGAAAACTTAGTGGTGAACCAGCCTGTTGTTAATCCAAGTGAGACGGAGTTTGGTGATTATCTGTACTTTGAGACCGTCACTTATTGCCCTATCGATACCCGTTTAATTGATAAGACGTTACTGAACCAAGTCGAGATTGACTGGCTAAACGATTATCATGGTAAAGTATATGACGAGCTAAATGATCGCGTTGAAGGGGCTGCGCTTGATTGGCTCACTGAGCGTACACAAGCCATCTAAACCTATTTGTATAGCTATCGGTATAACGCAAAAAGTCCAGTAAAACAATTTTACTGGACTTTTTTAGTGGCTTTTAGCAAAGTATTTATTGGTAATATTATTTACGACTCTTTGGCATTATCATCAGCAGCTTTATTTTTTGCCGCTGACTCATTGAGTTGCCGACTCACCTCAGCGCGTAGCCATGATTTTAAGTCTTCAGATATCTGCATCATCTGCTCACTTAAATAATCGTCGACATGCATCTCAAGCTCGTGAATCAAGTCTTCATGAGCGGCGTTTACCACTGGATCTTTAAGAGATAGGTCAATCGCTGCGCCCTTTTTGGGTTTAACAATTGTGGTTTCAGAAGCACGATCTGCCGTATCAGTAGTAGCTCTAGCGCTGTCATCGACTTGGTTTTTGCTATCATCGTCAGCTTTACTGTCTATATTAGCTGCATCAGTGGCTTCTGCTACCGTGTCACTAATGCTGTCTCTCTCTTTTTGCGCTGCGGTCTCTTTTTCTTGTTGTGCTTTTTCCTCTTGCCGCTGCGCCTCGGCCTTGGCACGTGCCTCTTTTTCAGCAGCTAGCTTTTCTTCAGCTTGTTGTTTCTCGGCTGCTATCCGTAGAGCGGCTTGTTTATCAGCAATCTCTTTAGCAGCAGCTTGTTGCTTCTGATAAGCAGCATAAAGATCGTCAAGATGGGCATCTAAGTCATGGGTACTAAAGACGAACTCCTCAAAAGGGGTGTCCGTCTGTAGTAAGGTGGTAATATCCGTCAATTCTTGCACAATAGCGGCACGTATTGGTTCTGGCGCCTGTGTCCAACGCTGATAAAATTGATGCGAAAAAGAATAGCTTGACATAGAATTTTCCATAAAGGTTCTAAAAATTACCCCTTATCATACGCAAATACGATAAGGGGCTGCAAGGGGACAAGCCTATTTAAGCTAATATTAATATCAAGCTAATAGCTTTTCAGATTTTGTATGACTTTATAAGTTAACCAGTCAGCCTTGATTTATTGTGACCAGCGCGCAAATACTAATGAGCCGTTGGTACCACCAAAGCCAAAACTATTTGATATGGCATAATTTAAGTCGTCAACCTGACGCGATTCGTTAGCGACATAATCTAGATTGCAGTCATCTTCAACATTATCCAGATTTATCGTTGGCGGTACATGTTGATGCTGTAGAGCCAACACCGTAAAGATGGCCTCAATACCGCCTGCGGCTCCCATTAAATGCCCAGTCATAGATTTGGTGGAGCTGACTAAAATTCTATCTTTAATAGAGTCAAATAAAGTTTCAATCGCTATTGATTCTGCGACATCGCCTGCCGGCGTACTAGTACCATGCGCATTGACATAACCGACGGCAGAGGGATCAATACCCGCATCATCCAGAGCATTTTTCATGGCTCGCAGCGCACCGTTACCATCTTTTGGCGGCGCAGTAATGTGACCAGCATCAGCGCTCATACCAAAGCCTACCAGCTCCGCTATAATTTTTGCTCCGCGCGCTTTGGCATGAGCCAAGCTCTCAAGTACGATTACGCCTGCACCGTCACCCAATACAAAACCATCACGATCTTTATCAAAGGGGCGCGACGCTTTGGTCGGCTCATCGTTACGTGTAGACAGCGCATGCATAGAGCCAAAACCTGCTAAACCTAATGGACTTGAGCCTTTTTCAGTACCACCAGCCAGCATGACATCGGCGTCACCATAAGCGATGAGTCGTGCAGCTAGACCAATAGCGTGGGTACCTGTGGTACAAGCTGTAGCAGCGGTCAGATTAGGACCTTTAATATCATGTTTGATCGCCACCAAACCTGCTGCCATATTAGCAATAGAGCCTGGCACGACAAATGGCGATACTTTTTTCGCACCTTGCTCGCGTAAGGTTGCATTATTGTCTTCAATAGTTTGGATACCGCCGATACCTGAGCCTAAAATAACGCCAATGCGTTCGGAGTCTACATGTTGTACAGGCGCATCAGCGGCGCTCACCTCTTCAGTAAACCCTGCGTCACAGAGCGCCATTGAAGCTGCCGCCAACCCGTAATGAATAAACTCATCATAACGACGTACCTCTTTGGCACTCATGTATTGCTTGGCATCAAAGTCTTTGACCACCCCAGCAATTTGGGCACGGTAGTCGCTAGCATCGAAGTGGGAAATGGGAGCGATGCCACTTTCGCCATTTAGCAGTCGGGTCCATGTAGTCTCGACATCTAGCCCTAATGGAGTAACGGCGCCCATACCAGTAACGACTACACGCATCTCATCAGAGCGCTCATTATGAGGAGGTTTACGATGCTGTTTTGGCGTAGTTTGAGTATTCGTCGATGTCGGCGCACTACTATTTTGGCTCATGAAATATATCCTATACTTGCGGCCCTGAACAAATGGGCATGCTGATGTTGTATCACTATAATTCAATCGTGTCGTCTTCTTTATAGCGTTATATTGCTATTTTAGCAACTATTATAAAACACATAAGTATACGTCTGTAAACTTAATAGCCATCTATAATGATGGTGTTATAATAAAGTAAGCACAATCAATAACTTATTCTAAGTTTGCGATAATTGCTGGTAATAAATTTGAGCCTACAAGCATCTAAAACTAACGGTAAAGATTGAGTTTAGAGACATAAAAGTATAAATAACTTAAACCTAATAGCAGTTAAGCAAAACAAACTTGTCCTAATACTACGTTTTTACTCGCCCCAGTTACCGCCGGTAAGTTGCCAGATGCACCCATCAGCGTTTGCCGCGCCAACCATGCAAAAGCTGCGGCTTCTACCCAAGTAGGCGCAAGTCCCAGCTCAGCCGTACTTGCTATCGTACGATGCGGCAGATGGGCTTGCAGGCGAGTCATCAAATAATCATTAAGCGCTCCGCCACCGCAAACATAGATGCTACTATCTTCACCGTGTTCGATAAATTTGTTAATTTGATCGCAGGCACTGATTGCTGTCAGCTCAGTTAAAGTCGCTTGCAGGTCAGCTGATGAGTAGCGAGTATTAGGGGCTGTTTGATCAAATGCTTGTAGCTCGTCTTGGAGCCAAGCTAGATTAAAATCTTCACGTCCAGTGCTTTTAGGATAGGGCCTAGTGAAAAACGGATGAGCTAATAACTGATTGAGTAGCGGTTCAATGACCTGTCCTGACTGCGCCCATGCGCCCCCCGCATCATAATCTTTACCCGTGTGTAGCGCTGACCAAGCATCTAACAATAGATTGGCAGGACCAGTATCGTAACCGATGACTTCATCGCTCGTGGCTGGCAATACCGTAATATTGGCAATACCGCCCAAATTTAACAATATACGCGTGCTATTAGGCGTAGCAAACAGCGCTCGATGAAAAGCGGGCACCAAAGGTGCGCCTTGACCACCAACGGCCATATCGCGGCGACGAAAATCACTGACTACACTAATACCAGTACGCTCAGCGATAATGTTAGGGTCGAGGAGTTGCAAGGTAAAACCCATTTGCGGACGATGGCGTACGGTTTGACCATGGCAACCAATGGCTAATATTGACTCAGCATCGGTATTGGACTGCTGCAATAAGCTATTGACCACTGTACTAGCAAACTCACTGTACGCGTGACTTGCCCAACCCAACCAGTCAAGTTCGCTATTTAGATCACTATTTGGCCGGCTATCTGGTTCATTGTTTTGGGCAATTAAATCATTGACACCGTTGGGGTGACACAAGGCTAATAACACTTCACGCAGACGTGGCGGGAAGTCTTGGCTATAGGTTGCCAGTAGTTGCATCGGCGTGGATAGGTTGCTAGCACTGAACTGGCACAGCACAGCGTCCATACCATCCAGACTCGTTCCTGACATCATGCCGATATATATGCCATCATCGAAGCTTTCAAACATAGTCTGTTCAAGGGCATCGGACAATGCAGCGTAATCCAACTCACTGTCAGTGCCATCTTGGGTAGCATGATTGAGGAAGTCAGTATTGTCGTTATTAGTAGTCGATGTAGGGTTACTCATGGCAATTTACCTTAAAAAACGCTAGTATATCTGCCAAATTCTAACACTTTTATACACCTGCAAGGTTCTAAACCTGTAAAGGTATTTATCATTTAATCAAGACGAAGAGACCGACATGACTGAGCAATCATTAACCCTAGAAGAGCAGCTGGCCCTCATTCAGCGCGGCACTCAAGAGATCTTATCTGAAGATGATTTGGTGGCTAAGCTGAAGCTTAAGCGCCCGCTTAAAATCAAGGCAGGTTTTGATCCGACAGCCCCCGATCTACATTTGGGCCATACCGTCCTAATCAATAAGCTCAAACACTTCCAAGACTTAGGTCATGAGATTTACTTTTTAATTGGCGATTATACCGCCAAAATCGGCGATCCTTCGGGCAAAAACTCTACCCGTCCCCCGTTAACAGTCGAGCAGATCAAAGCCAACGCTGAAACTTACGCCGAACAAGTCTTTAAGATTTTAGATAAAGACAAAACTCGCGTGGTCTTTAATTCCGAATGGTTTAATAGCATGTCAGCGGCGGATATGATCCAGCTTGCCAGCCAGCAAACGGTCTCGCGTATGCTTGAGCGTGATGACTTCTCCAAACGCTACGCCGCGCAGACGCCGATCTCTATTCATGAATTCCTCTATCCACTCGTGCAAGGTTATGATTCTATCGCGCTCAAAGCGGATATTGAGCTTGGCGGTACCGATCAGACTTTTAACTTACTTATGGGTCGCACTTTGCAAGGTCGTTACGGACAAGAGCCTCAGGTATGTATCACCGTACCGATTTTAGAAGGTTTAGATGGCGTTAATAAGATGTCCAAATCCTTGGGTAACTATGTGGCTATCTATGATGCTCCTGGCATGATGTATCAAAAAATCCTTTCTATGCCCGATACGCTTATTCGTCGCTACTTTGAGTTTTTAAGCTTTAAGCCGATGGAGGAGGTTGAGGGTTTAATGACAGAGATGGAAAACGGCCGTAACCCACAAGAGATTAAACGCATTCTTGCCGAAGAGTTAATCGAACGCTTCCATGACGCCAATGCTGCTGCCAACGCGCACAAATCAGCAGGCAATGTCCTAGCTGATGGCGAGTTGCCTGTCGATCTGCCTGAAGTGACTTTAGATTTAGAAGGGCAGGACGCGCTATTTATTACTCAGATATTAAATCAGTCCGAGCTTGCTAAAAACAATTCTGCAGCTAAAGACATGGTCAAACGCGGCGCGGTAAAAGTAGATGGCGAAGTGGTCGATGGTAGTTTTAGCTTAACCTCAGGGCAAACGGTAGTTATTCAGGCGGGTAAAAAGGGCTATGCTAGGGTGACGGTGGAGTAGTTTTTATTCATGAGTAATGATAATAAAGTCGATACTTATATAGTCGTAGTCGACTTTATTTATTTGAAGCAGTTAAAAGTTATTCCTCAAAAAAAGAGTTTTATCATGACAAAAAATCCCATCCCCCAAGGCATCTACCGTCACTACAAAGGTAACCTATACCAAGTTTTGCATACTGCTCATCATTCCGAAACCGAAGAGGCACTCGTCGTTTACCGTTGTCTTTATGGCGAATATGGCGTTTGGGTGCGACCGCTTGCGATGTTTGCTGCAACAGTCATGATCGATGACAAAGAAGTGCCAAGATTTGAGCTGATAAAGACTTTAAAGGATTGATAATTAAAATACCTTTCCAATATCCCAAATAAAAACAGAAGTCTATCAGCTATCTAGAAACTTAATAAGCGTTTCGTTAAATTCTTTGGCATGCGTGACATTGATACCATGCGGGCCACCTTTGACCACGTGCAGTTGACTATCATTAATCATTTCGTGCGAGCGTTGACCACTAGCTTCAAGTGGCACGATTTGATCGGCATCGCCATGAATGACTAAGGTTGGTACATCGAATTTTTCAAGATCATCACGGAAGTCGGTGTAGGCAAAGGATTTAACGCAATCATAAGTCGCTTTCGCTGAAGCAAACGCCGCAATGTCTCGATTATATAAGCGCATAGGTTTGCTCACTAACAGCTTGCCCTCTGCTGGCGTGAAGAAGTTTTTGGTAAAGTCGTTTAAGAAGGCAATACGATCGCCGCTGACCCCATCTAAGAATTCTTGGATATCTGTTTCTTCTAGCGCGCCATCAGGATTATCATTAGCTTTGTATAAATAAGGGGGAACAGAAGAGGCGAGTACCGCTTTACTAATCCGCTCTGACCCATACTTGCCAAGATAGCGCGCGACTTCACCGCCGCCCATAGAGAAGCCGACGATAGCCGCGTCTTGTAGATTAAGCTCATCCATCAGTGCTTTTAAATCTTGCGCTAAGGTATCGTAATCATAACCTTCCCAAGGTTTAGACGATTGCCCAAAGCCGCGCCTATCATAAGTGATGACTTGATAACCGGCTTCAACCAGCGCAAACAATTGCGACTCCCAAGCCCGCCCACTCAGTGGCCAACCGTGGATGAGAACGACAGGCTTGCCGCTGCCTTGGACTTCATAATATAAACTAACGGGCTGATCGTCTTGCTGTGCAACCGTAACGTAGGGCATAGTCTTATCCTTTTGAATTACTATTAAGAGTTGACACTGTAGTTATTAGCATCAGCTTTTTAGTATAAAAGCAGAAAAAGTGGATTGCTATATTAGGTTGTAAGGTATCGTGTTAGTTGCAAGCTTATTATGTAAAGCGCTCTGATCTTTTCTAAAAAGCATTTAACTCTAAAGACATCTAATCTTGAAAGAATCCTTTCAATACTTTATAAAAACCAACTGGCTCATCTAGCGGTACAGCATGGCCTGAACGCGGCAAAATGATCTCGGTCGCATTAGGCAACATTTGCGTCACCTTCTGCTGCCATTTTGGGTCATAAAGCTTTGAGCGCCCGCCGATGAGATTGACTACCGGAATAGTAACCTTTTCTAAAACCCCTCGAAAGTCATAAGGCAGCTGCAAGTAAGCCTGCAAACACTGCCTTTTATGATTCCAAGTACTGTGATCGTAAAGCGCAAGTTTAGAATCGTTTTTATAAGTCATCACTTGTATAAAAGCTTTTGAGCGCGTGCGATTGACTGACAGTAGTGAAAACAGGCGCTCGACATCGGTAGCGCGGCGTTTAAGTGCAAAGGGAAGATGAGTAAAGCTACCAATATCAGCATATGGCAAAGTTCTATCGATTACATCGTGAAAGATATCGAACACTTCTTGCTGGCGTACTCCAAAGAGTCCCCCTTGCCAATCAGGCTGATTGTGAATAGCAGGGTTTTGATCAATGTTTAGATAGCGACTGACCTTTGCGGTTCCATACTTCTCAAAGTATGCCCACATCACTTGGGCGCCCATCGAGATGGCAGTAATAGGTAACGCCTTTATTTTATGGCTCTTACAAACCTGATCAATAATTACGCTAAGATCATCAGCATATTGACGCACAAAATCAAATTGAGTCAAAGTGATCTCTTGCGCTTCACCAAACCCTCTAAAATGCGGTAAATAAAAAGTATATTGACCAGTCAGTAGCAAGATAAATGGCAAGAACTCGCGCGCATCCATTCCGTAAGCATGCAGCATAAGTACGGGCGGGCCATTACCCACTATTGAGACCGGTAGTGAACTGTCATCAGCACCATCAATATTGATGGTTTTTATTTGATAGGACGTAGATATTCTAAGTATTTTATTGATCATATGTCGGTACCGCGTTAGCTTTACTAAGAGGTTTTAATTAAAAGAATGTAAAATTAATCCTAATATAAAAGTTATCTGATCGTTCAAGTTAAAGGTACAATAAAGAGGTATAAAGGATTATTGATGATAAAAACCAAAAAGGATAGGCGTTTATGAGTAGAGCCACGTTACCAGCGTTAGACAGTAGCCTCTACCCGCAAATTTGGGACCAGCATATCTTTAAAGATGCGCAAAGTTTATTGCTAGCGCTGCTGACTACTAGCTTTACCTTAGAGCCAAAGGCTTTTACCAAGCAGCTTCTAGCCAACGATATTTATCAAGAGTGGATCAATGCCACCGTATTTGGACGTTATATTCAGCGTAGTTTTGCCGCTTTTTATCAGCAGAGTGAGGACAGCTTCAATATGGATATGCCAACCCTATTTCGTCATGAGCTTATGCGTCATGCTCAGTACCTGCCAGTTGAGCAAATCCTATTTGTCGCAGGCGACATGCCCAAAAGTGCGCGTCAAGAAAAACTATTTACTAGCACTGTAAATCCTGCTACCGCTGTGTTGGGTGCGCAAAAGATAAATCAAAATGCACTGAAATCAGGGCGAGCAAATAATCAACCCTTGATTTTGAATCAGATACGAGTAGTCGGTAAACAAGTAGTAGGGTTTCCAATACGGCATAACAAACGTACTAGTGAGCGCACGCGTAATGAGGTACTCATTTTAGACTTTCATGATTTACGTCTAGTGGATGAAACTTATATTGAAAAAAATGGTATTAAAACAAATAGTAGTGAGCAAAGCAGTTTCGATAGCCCCACCTTGCTGCGCTACTACGACCTACGCTAATAGCTTAATTTCTATTTTACCTTGTACTCTAAGTCTCGTCGTCTTTAGCGATCGTCAAACCATTATAGGTTTGCGCAACGGGCATAACTTCCATACGATTGACATTGATGTGCGCAGGTAATTCAATAAGCCATAGTAAAATATCACCAACATCTTCACCGCTCATGGTTTTAAAACCTGCATAAACTTGCGCCGCTTTTTGTTCATCACCATCATAACGCACGGTTGAGAACTCCGTACCTCCGACGTTACCAGGTTCTAAGTTAGTCACGCGTACCTGCGTACCGATCAAATCAGCGCGTAGATTTAAACTAAATTGCTGCACAAACGCCTTGGTCGCGCCGTAAACATTGCCACCATAATAAGGCCAGCTACCAGCGATTGAGCCAAGATTAATGATATAACCACTATTACGAGCAACCATTGCTGGCAAGACGGCATGAGTCAGCGCCATCAAACCCTTAACGTTGGTATCGACCATCTGCATCCAGTCGCCCAAGTCTGTATCTTGTGCAGGCTCAGTGCCCAGTGCCAATCCTGCGTTATTGACCAACACATCAATTTGCTTAAAATCATTGGGTAAGTCAGCGATGATTTGTGCAATGGATGCGGTATCGCTCACATCCATCTCTACCGGCAAAAACAAATTGCCCAGCTTATCTTGTATAGCGTTTAGCTTATCGAGACGTCTAGCACAGCCAATGACGCGGTGACCTTTTGCTACTAGACGCTCAGCTAAAGCTTTACCGAATCCAGCACTGGCTCCTGTGATTAATACGTTCATGATTCATCCTTGTTTTTTACCAAAACCATCACTAGTTATTGTTATTCAAGTCGCTTATTTAGATCTATGTTTAGGTTACTGTTTGCCAAATATCTTGTCACCCGCATCACCAAGTCCTGGAATGATATAACCGTGCTCATCTAAGTGGCTATCGAGTGCAGCGGTGTAAATGGTTACATCGGGGTGGGCTTCGTTGACCAAACGTACGCCTTCAGGAGCGGCAACTAGTACTAAGGCTTTGATATTTTTGCAACCATGACGTTTTAGCATATCAATGGTTGCAACCATGGAGCCGCCCGTTGCCAGCATAGGATCAACGATAAGCGCAGGTCGTTTATCCATATGACTGACGAATTTTTCAAAAAAAGGTACCGGCTGCAAAGTCTCTTCATCGCGCTGCAAACCAACAACAGATATCTTTGCCGTTGGAATCAAATCAAGTACCCCGTCAAGCATACCCAGACCTGCGCGCAAGATAGGCACGACGGTTGCGGTTTTACCAACGATTTGCTCCCCTTCAATCTCGCCGCACCAGCCTTGCATAGGAAAAGTTTCAATCTCAAAATCGTGGCTTGCTTCATAAGCCATCAAACGAGCAAGCTCTTTGGTCAAAGTACGAAATTTATAAGTGCTACAGTCTTTTTCGCGCATAAGACTAAGTTTGTGGCGTACCAATGGATGATCGATTACGGTAATATTTAAGTCACTCATAAGTACTCTCTTATTTATTAGGCTTGGCTCGTTGGTTATAGCGCATAGCCTTAGTTCTTGGTTTCGATTTTTCATCGTATGCTATGATAACAAAAAAACCCTTTTTCTATTGAAGAATATTATGACTATTAAACAATCCAATACCCAAAATGATAATAATAAAGCGACTAACATTACTGACATAAGTGCTTCTAAAACAACGACTCGTGAAGTGGAAACTCATCCGTTTGCACCTGTGCTACCTCCAAATGCAACTGTGATGATGATGGGCACCTTTCCACCCACCTCAGATAAATGGGCGATGCGCTTTCACTATCCTAACTTTTATAATGATATGTGGCGCATCTATGGTGGGGTATTCTTTAATGATGTGAATCATTTTAGAGTCGGGGACGAAAAGCGCTTTGATCCCGAGCGTATTCGCGACTTTTTGTTTGAACGTGGCATCGCGTCATGTCCAACGGTCAGGCAAGCAGTTCGTGAGACCGGTAACGCTTCTGACAAAAACTTAACCGTAGTAACGACGGTTGATCTAGATAACATCTTGCCACAAGTGCCTGATGTTAGTGCACTGTTTACAACGGGCGGTAAAGCAACAGAGGTTTTACTCAATTTATTAGAAGAACCCCCTGCTAAGTCAAAATACCCAAAGACCAATCAAAGCATTGACTATCCTTATCAATGGCAAAATGACTTAACCTTATATAGATTGCCTTCTACCTCACGCGCTTATCCTTTAGCACTAGATAAAAAGATAGCGGCTTATAAAGCATTCTTTGAAAAGATGGGTAAGCTGTAAACAAGGTGCGAGTAGGGTGCGCCCCGCGCACCAACAAGGTATAGCAAGGTGTTTCACAATTTATAAAATACCAAATTCAAAATAAATTAAAA
>CANMUI010000007.1 GCA_947501045.1 uncultured Psychrobacter sp. | reverse complement strand
CTTGATTTCACTACTATTATTAAGTAGCTTGTCTCGTCCGTTCCCTTAATGAGGTGCGTATTATAGACGCTTTAATTGGTAAGTCAAGGATTAAATTATTTTATTTTAAAATTAATTTAGTAGGCTTTGATTTTTAGAATGATAACTCATTCTCAATCCGCCTTCCCTTTCGACTGGGTGGCATTATACGTGGTTTAGTTTATCCGTCAAGCTCTGTTTTTAATTTATTTTGAATTTGGTATTTTATAAATTGTGAAACACCTTGCTATACCTTGTTGGTGCGCGGGGCGCACCTTACTGACTCTGACTAAGCTTGAGCGTATCGATACATAGCCTTGAGCGTAACGATACTTAGCAATACAGATTTATTGATACTGCGATGAATAAACGTAAGACTATGAGCTTATTATAAGCTTGAGCAACTGCTTATTGTTACCCTTGATAATTTGTTGTTAGCATCGATAACTATGGTATAAGCAAATAGCAAGATTAGCTATCAAAAATCGTTTATAATAGGCGGCATTGATATTATACATTGTTATCACCTATATACTATGACTGGCATTGTTGCCGGTTTTTCTGCTTTAATAGCCACCTTTATGCACTCATATATGTAGTGGCGTTTTAATAACATTTGGATTTAAGACTATGGTAGCGATTACTTTACCCGATGGTAGCGTAAAAGAGTTTGAGGGCAGCACCACCGTTATGGAAGTGGCGCAAAGTATTGGCGCAGGTCTTGCAAAAGCAACGGTTGCTGGACGAGTAGATGGTCATTTGGTAGATGCCTCCGATCCTATCATTGATGATGCCAAAGTTGAGATTGTCACTCCAAAAGACGCTGACGGCGTGGATATCATTCGTCACTCGGCCGCACATTTATTAGGACACGCGGTAAAGCAGCTGTATCCTGACGTAAAAATGGTCATTGGTCCTGTGATCGAAGATGGTTTTTATTACGATATTTATAGTGAAACGCCGTTTACGCCTGAGCATATGGAAGCTATCGAAAAACGCATGATGGAGTTGATAAAGCAGGACTACGACGTCATAAAGAAGATAACCCCACGTGATGAAGTGATTAAGATCTTTGAAGAGCGCGGTGAGGACTACAAGCTCAAGCTGATTAATGATATGCAAGGCGAAGAGGCTTTTGGCCTGTATCATCATCAAGAATACGTCGATATGTGCCGTGGGCCGCATGTACCAAATACGCGCTTCTTAAAGGTATTTAAGTTAACCAAAATGTCTGGCGCTTATTGGCGCGGTGATGCTAAGAACGAACAGCTACAACGTATTTATGGTACGGCGTGGGCAGATAAAAAAGATCTAAAGGCTTATATTCAGCGTATTGAAGAAGCAGAAAAACGTGACCATCGTAAGATTGGCCGTGCGCTTGATCTGTTTCATATGCAAGAGCAAGCGCCGGGTATGGTGTTTTGGCACGCTAATGGCTGGACGATTTATCAAGTGCTTGAGCAGTATATGCGTAAAGTACAATACGATAATGGCTATGAAGAGATTAAGACGCCGCAAATTGTAGATCGTAGTTTGTGGGAGCGCTCAGGACACTGGGGCAATTATGCGACCAATATGTTTACGACCTCTAGCGAAAACCGTGATTATGCGGTAAAGCCAATGAATTGTCCTTGCCACGTGCAAGTCTTCAATCAAGGTCTAAAATCTTACCGCGAGTTGCCGCTGCGTATGGCAGAGTTTGGCTCTTGTCATCGTAACGAGCCGTCAGGGTCGTTACATGGTCTAATGCGAGTGCGCGGTTTTACCCAAGATGATGCGCATATATTCTGTACGCCCGCGCAGATTCAAGAGGAAGTAGCAGAGTTTATTAAGTTGACCTTGGCCGTATACGAAGACTTTGGCTTTGATAATATTATTATGAAGCTCTCGACCCGTCCAGAGAAGCGCGTGGGTAGCGATGAGTCTTGGGATTATGCCGAAAAAGCTTTGGCGGATGCTCTTGATAGCTCAGGTCTAGATTGGGAATACTTGCCGGGCGAAGGCGCATTTTATGGTCCGAAGATTGAGTTTAGTCTTAAAGACAGCTTAGGGCGCGTGTGGCAATGCGGTACCATTCAGGTTGATCCTAATATGCCTGAGCGCTTGGATGCTGAATTTGTCAATGAGCAAGGCGAGCGCGAAACCCCAATTATGTTGCACCGAGCCATACTTGGTTCGTTTGAGCGCTTCATTGGCATTTTGATCGAAAACTACGCCGGTTGGATGCCAGTATGGCTCGCTCCCAAGCAAGTAGCGGTGATGAATATTACCGATAAACAGGCGGATGCTTGTAAAAATGTAGTCAATGAGCTCAAAAACGCAGGTATTCGTGCTATTAGTGACTTGCGTAACGAAAAAATAGGATTTAAGATACGAGAGAAAACATTAGAACGTATCCCCTATATGCTAGTATTAGGGGATAAAGAAGTCGAGTCAGGCAGCGTTAACGTCCGTACCCGCGAAGGTGAAAACCTTGGTGTGATGTCAGTTGCCGAATTTATCACCTTAGTACAAAAAGCTGTTAGTGATAAAGGCCGACTAAAACAAAAAACAGATGAGGAGTAATACCTATTAAACAGTCAAACCGTTTGAATATCAACGAAGATATCAGTGCTAAAGAAGTCCGGTTGGTCAAAGAAGATGGCGAACAGATGGGCGTGGTTGATATTGATACCGCGATGAAAGCGGCTCGTGATGATAATTTAGATTTGGTTGAATTGGTTCCGGATGCCAAACCGCCCGTATGTAAGATTATGGATTATAAACATTATCTCTATGATCAAAAGCAAAAAGCGAAAGAGGCTAAAAAGAACCAAAAACAAACTCAGCTTAAAGAGATGAAGCTGCGTCCTAGTACTGAAGAAGCCGATTATCAAGTAAAACTGCGTAAAATTATTAGCTTTTTAGAAGATCAGGACAAGGTTAAGATCAGTATTCGCTTCCGTGGTCGTGAAATGGCTCACCAAGATATTGGTCGCAAGCAACTCGATCGTATTATTGAAGACACGGCTGATATCTCGAATGTCGAACAACCTCCTAAGATGGAAGGTCGTCAAATGGGTATGTTGCTAGGCCCTACTAAGAAAAAATAGCCAGCATGTCTGCTATAACTTAGTAGCTGTAATTTAGTAACTATAATATATCGTGAACAAAATATATTGCGAACAAGCCCATAATCAGTAGCTCCATTTCTAACCATCAATATGCTGCGGGATATTGGTGGTTTTTCGCTATAGGGTCTGACAAAAAGGGCTTAATAAATTTTTTTAAAATCTAAGGTATACTATTACCGATAGATTTGAGCAGAATCTCTACAATCCGCAATTTTAACGTACTGATTTTATTTTACAAAATCAGTCTTCTCACTTTTTTGATTACGCGGTAATCTAAAAGTCTGTTGGGCTTTTATCTGATCTAATAGCCCTATCTATTAAAAAAACATCTATTTGATAGTACAGATAACTATAATTAACACTATCAACCAAAATATTTTACATATTAACTATTTAAAGGACATCTTATGCAAGAGTTGACCCCACCTGAAAATTCTACTACGCCGAGCATCTCACTGACACCGCCTGAGCCGGTGCAAGAAGTACAAAAGAGTGAAGCTGATCAAATGGTGAAACTAGATAAGAGCCAAATACCCGAGCTTGATGCAAAAGTAGATGCTTTCGTCGATCATGTGCTGACCAATTCTGTGCACAGTCCTGAGTTTCAGCAAAATGTGCAGTCTATTCATAATCTGGGCAACAAAGAGATTCGTGAGTCCGCCCAAGTCTCTAACCGTATGTTAGAGCTACCAGCCAAAAGCCTGAACGATAGCTTGTTTGATAACTCGCCGATTGCTAAGTCCTTGACTGAGCTGCGCGGTATCGTAGAGGATTTAGATCCTAGCAAAAAAGAGCTGACCAGCTCACGTAAATTGTTTGGCCTTATCCCTTTTGGTAACAAAGTTCAGGATTATTTTCGCCAGTACGAATCTGCACAGTCGCATATCAATGCGGTCGTGACCAGCCTTTATAATGGTAAAGATGAGCTGCTCAAAGACAATGCTATGATTGAGCAAGAAAAGGTCAATATGTGGGAGCTGATGCAATCTATTCGCCAGTATATCTATGTCGGTAAAAAGATTGATGAGCAGCTTGAGCAAAAAATCTATGCGATCGAAGCCACAGACCCTGAAAAAGCACGCATTATAAAAGAAGAGATGCTGTTTTATGTGCGCCAAAAGAACACCGACTTTTTGACTCAGTTGGCGGTTAACGTACAAGGGTATTTGGCTCTTGATACGATTCGCAAAAATAACTTAGAACTGATCAAAGGGGTGGACCGTGCCACTACCACTACCGTATCAGCGCTGCGTACTGCTGTTGTCGTCGCCCAAGCGATGACTAATCAAAAATTGGTACTCGATCAGATTACCGCTTTGAACAAAACCACTAGTAGCCTTATTGAATCGACCTCCGCTATGCTCAAGCGTCAATCAGGAGAGATTCATGAACAAGCGACTAGTAGCACCATTGAGCTTGATAAATTACAAAATGCCTTCAATAACGTCTATGAGACGATGGACATGATCAGCAATTATAAGATTGAAGCGCTAGAGAATATGAAGCAGACGGTAAATACTTTGACTACTGAGGTGGACAAAGCACAGAAGTACTTAGACAAATCAAACCAAACTACCGTTCTTGAAGTGTCCAAAGAATTAGACAGTAAAAAGATTACCAATGAATCTAATACTGTTGATATCGATATATAAGTTAGCTGTCGAGCCATGACAATATACGGTCACATACATACAAGACGATTGATGCAAGATATTGGCGCATCGTTCGTGTTAAGATAGCTCCCATTAATAATTTTAAAAATAGATACGGTACTTTATGAGTTGGAATGATCCAAACGCTTCAAGTGAGGCACAAAAATACGACAATCCTATACCCAGTCGCGAGCTTATTCTAAGCACGATCAGTGATCAGGGTGAAACCACGCATCAACAATTAGCAAAAATTTTTGGCATAGAAGATCCTGAGCAGTTCGACGCTTTAGGCAATCGTCTCAAGGCCATGGCACGTGATGGACAAGTTAACCGCGAAGGACGCCCTTATCGCTATCGTACGGTAACCAAACAAGATGTGGTAACAGGCATAGTATCTGCCCACGCTAAAGGTTTTGGCTTTGTAGTACTAGAGGATATGCCGGATCTGTTCTTACACGAAAAGCAGATGCGCTGGGTGTTCAACGGTGATACAGTCAATGCTATTGGCACCTCAACCGACAATCGAGGTCGTACCGAAGGGCGTATCGTCGATGTGATAGAGCGTCAACAAAATCAGTTTATTGGTACACTTGCAAAAGATGAGGATGGCTACTGCGTGGAGCTGGGTAGTCCTAATAATCATCAGCCGATCACGGTGAGCGACGATAACGTACAAGCTTTAGAAGTCAAAGAAGGTTATCCCGTCAAAGTTGATATTATTGATTGGCCCAATCAGCATGAATTTGCTACAGGTAAAATCACTGAAGTATTGTCTGATGATAATGATCGTGAATTGATTATTGAGACGACTTTACTTAACTACGATATCCCGTCTGAGTTTAGTGCCGCTGCTCTCAAACAGGCCAATGATTATGAAGAGCCTACCGAAAAAGATCTAAAAGGTCGCACCGATCTGCGTGATTTGCCGCTGATTACTATCGATGGTGAAGATGCACGCGACTTTGATGATGCGGTATTTGCCGAAAAACGTTCTGGTGGTAACTACCGAGTACTGGTCGCTATCGCTGACGTCAGTCATTATGTCACGCCAAACTCGCCTCTTGATAAAGACGCTTTTGAGCGCGGTACCTCAGTATATTTCCCGCATCGCGTGATTCCAATGTTGCCAGAAGTCTTATCAAACGGTCTGTGCTCCTTAAATCCTGATGTCGATCGTTTATGTATGGTCGCTGACATCAAGGTATCTAGAGCAGGTAATGTCACAGGTTATGAGTTCTACCCGGCAGTTATGCATTCGCAAGCGCGTCTTACTTATAACCAAGTCAATGACTACTTTGCCAATCCAAAAGACCAAGGTGTCCCCAAATCTTTGACTGGCAATAAAGACGTCAAAAAATCTGTAGATACCCTACATCAATTGTATGACTTGCTGATCAAAAAACGCGAAGAGCGTCATGCGATGGAATTTGAGACGGTCGAGACTTATATTAAGTTTAATGAAGAGGGCGGTATTAAAGCAATCTTACCCCGTACTCGTGGCGATGCGCATAAACTTATTGAAGAGTGTATGCTGCTTGCCAATACCTGTGCGGCAAACTTCGCTTTAAAAAATGAGTTACCTGTTTTGTATCGTAATCACGACAAACCTGATAACGAAAAGTCAATGCGTATTCACGAGTATGCCAAGAACTTTGGTCTGCCGTTTCCTGAGGAGAGTCCAACGCAGGCGGACTATCAGCGTATTATTGAGGCGACTAAAGATCGTCCAGATGCCATTAGTATCCACAGTATGCTGCTACGCTCAATGATGCAGGCCAACTATGCTCCTGATAACATCGGTCACTTTGGCTTGGCTTATGACGAATATAGCCACTTTACATCCCCGATTCGCCGCTATCCTGACTTGATGCTGCATCGAGGGATCAAGGCTAAGGTCACCCATAGCAAGCAGCCCGTTATGGATTTTTCTTTAGACGCGGCAGGCACACAAACCTCAGACACCGAGCGCCGAGCTGAAAAGGCTTCGCGTTACGTAGAAACTTGGCTTAAGTGTCATTACATGAAAGATCACGTTGGTGAAGAGTTTGAAGGCGTGGTGACCACGGTGACAAGTTTTGGTTTGTTTATTACTTTGACCGACTTATATATCGATGGTCTGGTGCATATCTCCAATGTTGGCGATGACTTTTTTGTCTACGATGAACAGCAGCAGCAGCTAATTGGTAAAGACAAAGGGACATTGTTTGGTCTTGGCGACTTAGTAAAAGTAAAAGTTGCTGGGGTTAATATGGACTTATTGCAGATCGACTTTGATTTGACCGCTAAGCTAAAAGCTAGTGAGATGAATCAAACCAAGAAAAAGAGTCGTTCAAGCTCCAAAGGCTCAAGCTCTAAAAACAATAGTTCTAAGAGCAATGGCAATGGTAAAGGCAAAGGTAAGAGCAGCAATAAAAATAGCTAGTTTGCACTACACTAACTATTACTATCCTAACTAACTATTACTATCCTAAAAAGTATCGTTAACTATAAAAACTGATTTATCAAATAGGACTAAAGTTATCTTAGTCCTTTTTTGTTGCCTATGTTTTGATGATTGTCTACTCAATGGTTGACTATAAACTCGTCTTCGATGCTTAGCGACTTATGATTACTCCTGCGGACTATTGGCATTTAATAAGTCGGTAGCATCAGAGCTCTCTGCAATTTCTTGTTCTACCTTTTCCATCAATTTGTCATCAGGACGAGCATCAAGTATTTCATTGGCACTACTGCCTTGCAAAATATATTTAGCACGTGCTTTGGCCCGTTGTTTCTCTTTATCATCGTTACTACTAGCTTCGGTATCCATTGTCGCCTCTTCAGGCGTCGTAGATGTGATAGTCATATCGGTATCAGCCTCAATATCGGGGGCAACTTTCTGCGTCTGTTCAAAAGCTTTTTCTAATTTATCGTTGAAACGGAGACGATAAATAGGCTCAGGCAAGCTGAAACCTTCATTTTCTAAAGCATGCTTGGTCTCTCGAATAGCGATACTACGAGCCTTAAAAAAGTCAGTTTCTGATTGATTAACCCATACTTGAAACTCAAGGATGATATTGGAGTCGCCCACATTGGTAATAATAGCGATAGATTTGGGCTTGTCCAATACAAAATCTAAGGTTTTGATAGCATCCAGACCGACCTTAATAGCAGCTAGTGGATCATCATTAGCATCGACGCCAAGCTCAAAAGTAAAGCGGCGCTCAGGATTCTTGGTATAATTTAGAATCGTGCCTTTAAAGACCTCAGCATTAGGAATGCGCAGCTGATTACCATCTAAAGTCATTAAAATGGTGGCTCTTGAGGTCAGGCGTACCACAATGCCTTCTTGCCCATTGATCACCACTTGATCGCGAGCACGAAACGGCTGGCGGATACTGAGCATTAAAGAGGCTATATAGTTCTCAATGGTATCTTTGACTGCAAAACCAACAGCGATACCGATGACCCCGGCCCCGCCAAGAAGCGTACCTAAAATGGTCTCAGCGCCTATTAAGCTTAAGGCTAATATCAACCCGAAGATGATAAAGATAACTTTAACAGTTTGTGCTAGTAGCTCAGCGACAAAAGGATTGGGAGTAAGGCGTTGCCACATTTTTTGCCGATTAGACAACCAACTACCAAACCATGCTACAAGACCAAAAACCACAATGCCCACAAGTAATAAAGGCAAAGCCTTAATCAAGTTTTTGACTTGAGTTTTAAGACCTTGATACACAGTGCTGACATTATCTTGTACATCTAGAGTACGATTTATCTCATCATCTACCGTGACCACATCCGTCAAACGATTGGTTAAATTAATAGCTTGCTGCGCTTTTTTCTCGTTCGGTGTCTCCCCTGTGAGCGTCACTACGCCTTGAGTGACACTGACATTAACTGCTTGCAAACCTTCAATTTCAGAAAAAATACCACTGATACGCTGACGAATAGCTTCGTCTTTTTGCGGAGTTGGGGTGGTTTCAATTTGAGCGTTGTTAGTACTTTCACCACTGATAACTGGTGGCGGCGCAGCAGGCGGCGAAGTCTGCATGGGGGCTTCGCTATCTGCAGGTGCGCTGCTATCGGAAGCCGCTTCTGCTGTATCGATACCTAATACGGTTGCCACCTCGGCCAGCTCTTCTGTAGCAGCATATAAAGGTAGCGGTAGTAGCATACTTACTATTAGTAGCAGCTGAATGCATATAAAACGCCACTTGCGTACTACTAAATGGTAATGAGAAACCGTCATACATATCCTTTACTAACTTTGCTAAGTGGAGCGGTGATTTATCGGTCACTACTGGTTATCAGCTGCAACTATATTGAACTAAAATCCTTTCAGGAGTACAGACAGTTAGGCAGAGGTTTATTTGCTATCTAAATAACTTTGAGCTTCATCAAGATCAAGCGTGCCCTCATAGATAGCGCGTCCGGTAATGATGCCTTCAAGATATTCTCCATAAGGCTTTAATAATTTTATGTCCTGCATATCAGTAACGCCGCCGGAAGCAATAACGGGCAGACCACCTACGCGAGCCAAGTTGACTGTTTGTTCAACGTTGACGCCTTGCATCATGCCGTCGCGGGCGATATCGGTATAGACAATTGAGGACACCCCAGCATCAGCAAAGCGTTTTGCAAGCTCTGTTGCCCTAACATCGGTCACGTTTGCCCAGCCATGAGTGGCAACCATACCGTCTTTGGCATCAATACCGACGATAATATGTCCAGCAAACTCTCGGCAAGCCTCGCTTACAAAACTTGGATCTTCAACCGCCTTAGTACCAATAATAATATAGGTTAGACCAGCAGTAATATACTGCTCAATAGTATGCATATTACGTACACCACCGCCCAGTTGAATCGGCAGCTTTGGGTGCGCTTTAGCAATATCATGTACCACGCGTTTGTGCACAGGCACTCCATCAAACGCACCATTTAGATCGACTAGATGTAGACGACGCGCGCCTTCTTTGACCCAGCGCGTAGCCATCGCTACTGGATCATCAGAAAATACCGTATCATCTTCCATACGACCTTGCTTCAAACGCACACACTTACCGTCTTTTAGATCAATCGCTGGAATAATTACAGGCACAGCACACATACACATTCCTTATAAAAATACATTATGAATAACTATTTAAAACATTTCTTATGAGATAAAAACAGGCACAATAGCGCTGAGTAAAATTATCTGAACGCTAAAGACGCTGAAAAGTATATTAGCATTTTCACTAAAATCTCATAGTTAGGTGTTTAAAACGCTAGACTTATAAAGATAAGTTTTGACTTCTAAAATTGGCTTTAATATTATCTAAATTCAGATACTTACTGGCAATTTTAGGTCAATTTAGCGTATAATCATAGATAAATTTATGTTTGTTTCTACATGATCATTACATAATTGCTAGTGAGTGCTTGTTTCTATATTTGTATTGATAGTAAAGCTACTAACACTATTTCAAAAGTAATGAGCACTCGATAGCGAATGATACACGATTATCTCAATGCTTAAGATACAGATTTTTAGAGTTAAATGAAACGTATGGTAAGACTGTCTTTATTTAAATAAATGTCTATAGCAAGCAACTTGTATTAGAGATTTACTTTAGATAGATAGCTTTAGTATGCACCTTGGTAGCCAGTCGCCACTGTGGTAATTCGAGTAAGACATTAACGTGTTGTTAAGGAGTCTAAGGTCAGCGTTAATATTCTTATATAATAGTGTGCCAGTATTTTTAGATATTTGATCGTCATCCTACAACAAGGACTTGACGATCAAATACCTTTTGTAATGCTTGTACTGCTATTACCGATATACCAAACAGGACGTCTGGTATCGTTTTAGACTATGGACTAAGTTTTCGCTTATGATTACCATTAAAAAAGGTTTGGATTTGCCTATCACTGGTGAACCCTCTCGCGAGATATCTGAGCACAGGCCTGCACAAGTGGCTCTTATTGGCTACGATTATGTAGGTATGAAACCTACTATGAACGTCAAAGAAGGCGACATCGTAGCTAAAGGTCAACCTGTGTTTGAAGACAAAAAACGGGTCGGTGTTATCTATACCGCTCCTGCTGCTGGCAAAGTCATTGCGGTCAATCGCGGTGAACGCCGGGTGTTTGAGAGCCTTGTGATTGCTATTGACCCCAAAGGTGAAGAGATAGAGTTTGAGAGCTACAATTCCCAGCAGCTTGCCAATCTTGACTCCGAAACCGTTGAGACCCAGCTTTTGGCTTCTGGTGAATGGACAGCATTTCGTACACGTCCTTATAGCCGTGCACCTGACATTGGTTCTCGTCCCCATGCTATTTTTGTCAACGCTATGGATACCAGTCCATTAGCTTACGATCCCATGCTACTGATTAATGAGCAGATACAAGCATTTAATGATGGTCTTGCTGTACTGTCGACTTTGAGCCCAAAAACGTTCGTGTGCCATCATGGTGATGCGCAATTATCTCCAGTACCGAATACCGCGCCTAATAATGTTACTGAATATCATGCTTTTGCTGGTAAGCATCCAGCAGGTTTGGCAGGTACGCACATTCATTTTTTGCATCCTATTAGTCGCGGTGTAACCGTATGGACGATTGGCTTTCAGGACGTGATTGCTATCGGTAAACTGTTTACCACAGGACGCCTATATACGCGTCGTTTAGTAAGCTTGGGTGGCCCTGCTGTTAAAGAGCCACGTTTAATTGCTACTGAACGCGGCGCTGATATCACTGCTCTCACCAAGGGTGAGCTGCTCGACGGCGATAACCGTATCATTTCAGGTTCAGTACTATCTGGCCGTAAGTTGTTTGACAATGTAGCCTATCTTGGCCGCTTTCATGATCAGATCAGTGCATTGGCTGAAGGTTATGAACGTCCAGCGTTTCACTTTTTTACCCCTGGTAAAAACCGTTTTTCTAAGCTACCTATCTATATCTCGCAATTTTTCAAGAAAAAATATAACTTTACTACGACAACTAATGGTTCACCGCGAGCGATGGTACCCATTGGCGTCTATGAAGAAGTTATGCCCCAAGATTATTTGCCAACGCAGCTATTGCGAGCACTAATTATTGAAGACATTGTGACAGCAGTTGATTTGGGTGCTCTTGAATTGGACGAAGAAGATTTGGCTTTATGCACCTTCGTCTCTCCTGGTAAATATGAATACAGTGACATTCTGCGTGATAATTTGACGCGTATTGAGCTGGAGGGTTAACCACGATGAAATTTTTACATAATATGTTCGATCGTATGGAACCGTCCTTCACTAAGGGTGGCAAGCACGAAAAGTACTATCCTGTTTTTGAGATGTTTGATACATTCTTGCGTCAACCAAGCTCAACAACTTTTACCTCATCGCATGTACGTGATGGTATCGACCTTAAGCGCATTATGATTACCGTTTGGTTATGTACGTTCCCAGCGATGTTTTGGGGTATGTACAATGTAGGTCATCAAGCACTGACTGCAATTGCCCAGCTTGGCCTACAACCTGAGGGCTGGCGTACTATGATCACCAGCATGGTCGGTTATAATCCAGATAGTATTTGGGCAAGTTTTGTCTACGGGGCCATGCAGTTTTTACCCATATATATAGTGACTTTCGCTGTGGGTATTGCCTGTGAGATTATATTTGCCATCGTCCGTGGCCATGAAGTCAATGAAGGTTTCTTTGTGACCTCAGTACTGTACGCGCTGATTATGCCGCCAGATATCCCATTATGGCAAGTCGCGTTAGGGATTATATTTGGCGTAGTGGTCGCCAAAGAAGTATTCGGCGGTACGGGTAAAAACTTCTTAAACCCTGCTTTATCAGGAAGGGCTTTTTTGTACTTTGCGTATCCTGCTTACATGTCAGGCGATTCAGTATGGACTGCAGTTGATGGTTTCTCTGGAGCAACGCCCTTAGGTCTTGCAGCTCTTGGAGTGACACCAGATAGTTTCACTAATGTCTACGGTCAAGCTATTACTTGGAGCGATGCTTTTTTAGGAAATATCCAAGGTAGTATAGGCGAAGTATCGACACTAGCTATCTTAATAGGCGCGGTATTCTTATTGTGGTCACGTATTGCCTCATGGCGCATTATGCTCGGCTGTGTTGTGGGTCTCATCCTTACCTCATTAGTATTTAATATGATCGGTTCAGAAGATAACTTGATGATGAGTATGCCGTTTTATTGGCATTTAGTCATCGGTGGTTTTGCATTCGGTGCCGTCTTTATGGCAACTGATCCGGTATCAGCCGCTCATACCAATAAAGGACGCTGGGCTTATGGTATTTTGATTGGGTTTATGACGGTATTAATTCGCGTCGTCAATCCAGCTTTCCCAGAAGGTATCATGCTCGCCATTTTATTTGCCAATTTATTTGCACCATTGTTTGACTATTTTGTCACGCAAGCAAATATCAAACGTCAGACAGCACGGAGGGTTCGTTATGTCCAAACCCAAAAGCAATAATATGACCACTATCAGCGTAGCGTTAACGCTATGTCTGGTATGTTCAGTATTGGTTTCAGCAGTAGCAGTTGGGCTAAAGCCAGCACAAGTTGAAAACGCACGCTTAGATCGCAACAAAAACATTCTGGTTGCCGCAGGTATGTATGATCCTGCGTCTGATACTGCTGATGATGTTGCTGAGCGCTTCCAAGATTTCGATGTTGAAATAGTCGACCTAAGAGCCGGAAACTATTTAACTGATGATGATCTATCAGCTGCTGGTATCGCTGATCGCAATGCTTATGATGCCAGTCAAGCTACTAAAAACGCAGCGCTAAGTGAAGATTTGGGTGACAACGACCCTGCTAGTATTGGCCGCGTCCCCAAATACGCCAAAGTCTATGTCAAAAACGACGACGCAGGTAATCCTGAGATGGTAGTACTGCCGATTCAAGGCTACGGACTATGGGGCACCATTTATGGTTTCTTAACGCTTGAGAGTGATATGAATACCATCAAGGGTATTAGCTTTTATGAGCATAAAGAAACACCGGGTCTAGGAGCACGTATTGAAGAGCCAGAATGGCGTGCTAAATGGCAAGGTATTCACTCTTATGATGAAAACGGCGAAGTTGCCACTGGTGTCACCAAAGCTGGTAACCCAAAAGAGAACTGGGTTGATGGTATTAGCGGCGCTACTTTGACTGGTCGCGGGGTCAGTAATATGATTCAGTTTTGGCTAGGGGAACAAGGTTACAAGCCTTATCTAGATTCACTGCGCCAAGAAAACGGTCAGACTATTGATAATGCTGAGGCGCAAGCTAAGCAGAATATAAACCAAAATGAGACCTATCCCGTAATTGAGCTGGCTGCAGCAACGCCAGTAGCACACGGCAAGGAGGCTTAACATGGCTGATGTAAAAAGTATTTTAACCACGCCTATCTTTGACAACAACCCTATTGGTTTACAAATATTAGGCGTCTGTTCAGCGCTAGCAGTAACCACCAGCATGTCCAATGCGCTGGTTATGTGTGTGGCGTTGACATTGGTAACCGCATTCTCAAGCTTTTTTATCTCTATTATTCGTAATAGAATTCCATCTAGTATTCGTATTATTGTGCAGATGACTATCATTGCATCGCTAGTTATCTTAGTAGATCAGATTCTAAAAGCAGTGGCTTATGACGTCAGTAAGGGCTTATCAGTCTTCGTTGGCTTGATCATTACTAACTGTATTGTTATGGGCCGAGCCGAAGCGTTTGCTATGAGTAACCCACCAGTGCCAAGCTTTATGGATGGTATTGGTAACGGTCTTGGTTATTCAGCGGTACTATTATTCGTGGCTACTATCCGTGAGCTTCTAGGCTCAGGCACTTGGTTTGGTATCACCATTTTGCAGCCAGTGACAGACGGTGGTTGGTATCTACCTAATGGTTTATTACTACTGCCACCTTCAGCGTTCTTTATTATTGCCCTGTTCATTACCATCGTTCGTATTTGGAAACCAGAACAGGTTGAGGAAGCTGATTTTGTGATGAAACCGCAATCTAAAGCTATGGCATATAGGGAAGGACACTAATGGGACATTATGTTAGTTTATTTATAACCTCAGTCTTTATTGAGAATATGGCGCTGGCCTACTTCTTAGGTATGTGTACTTTTTTAGCTGTATCTAAAAAGGTCGCTACTGCTATCGGTCTTGGGGTTGCTGTCATCGTAGTTATGGTCATCACGGTACCGCTTAATAATTTATTGTTTCAATTTATCCTAAAAGATGGTGCGCTGGCATGGGCAGGATTTCCCAATATTGATCTAAGCTTTTTGGGCTTATTGAGTTATATCGGTTTGATTGCCGCAACCGTACAGATCCTAGAGATGTTTTTGGATAAGTTTGTACCTGCCCTTTATAATGCGCTTGGGGTGTTCTTGCCCCTGATCACAGTGAACTGTGCCATCTTAGGCGGCGTACTGTTTATGGTTGAGCGTGACTATAACTTTAGTGAATCCGTCGTATATGGCGTAGGTGCAGGTTTTGGTTGGGCTGTGGCTATTATTGCTTTGGCTGGTATTCGTGAGAAACTCAAATATTCAGACATTCCTGGACCACTCCGTGGCCTTGGCATTACCTTTATTACCGTAGGCCTTATGTCACTTGGCTTTATGTCTTTTGGCGGTATGTCCATTTAATTTTTATTATTCCTAAAAACGGCTGATGCGCTTAGCGGTTTAAATTATTTAATTCATTTATTCGGTAGGGGCTTAGGTATATCTGATGTATACCTGCTCCCCTACTCCATAGATTAAGGACATTTATCATGGATTATGCTACGGCGATTGGCGGCGTTGCTATGTTTACCGTGATTATCATGAGCTTAGTTGCCATTATTTTGGCAGCACGCTCAAGACTAGTCAGTTCAGGCGACATTACCATTCGCATTAATGAAGATCCTGAAAATGATGTAGTGACGGCAGCTGGCGGTAAATTATTGCAAACGCTTGCTAGTGAAGGTATATTTTTATCATCAGCTTGCGGTGGCGGTGGTACCTGCGCTCAATGTCGCTGCCGTGTTATTGAAGGTGGTGGTTCTATCTTGCCTACCGAAGAGGGTTACTTTACCCAAGGTGAGATTCGCGATCATATGCGTCTTGCTTGTCAGGTACCTGTAAAACAAGATATGGAAATTGAGATTGATCCTGAATTCTTTGATGTGCAAAAGTGGGAGTGTGAGGTTATCTCTAATGATAACGTCGCCACCTTTATTAAAGAGCTGGTACTCAAAATTCCAGAGGGTGAAGAGGTTAACTTCCGCGCCGGCGGTTATGTACAGCTAGAAGCACCACCGCACGAAGTACATTATAAAGACTTTGATATTGATGAAGAGTATCGAGAAGATTGGGAAAAATTCGGTATCTTTGATTATGTCTCAAAGGTTGATGAGCCAGTCATTCGTGCTTATTCAATGGCTAACTATCCTGAAGAAAAAGGTTTGATTAAGTTCAATATTCGTATTGCTTCGCCGCCACCTAAGGGCCCTGCTGGTATACCTCCAGGTAAAATGTCCTCGTGGACGTTTAGCTTAAAACCGGGTGATAAAGTAACCGTATCAGGACCTTATGGTGAGTTCTTTGCTAAAGACACCGAAGCTGAGATGATATTCGTTGGTGGCGGTGCTGGTATGGCACCTATGCGCTCGCATATCTTTGATCAGCTCAAACGCCTGAAAACTGATCGTAAAATTAGCTTTTGGTATGGTGCGCGTTCTATTCGCGAGATGTTCTACGTTGAAGATTATGATCAACTAGAAGAAGAGTTTGATAACTTTGAGTGGCATGTGGCTTTATCAGATCCATTGCCTGAAGACAATTGGGATGGTCCTACTGGTTTCATCCATAATGTCCTATTAGAAAACTACCTCAAAGATCATCCAAACCCAGAGGACTGCGAGTATTATATGTGCGGGCCACCGATGATGAACGCAGCAGTTATCGATATGCTGCATAGCTTGGGTGTTGAAGACGAAAACATCATGCTTGATGACTTTGGTGGTTAGAGCTATATTTTATTGAATTAATTTAAACTTAGTGGGTATCAGCAAGATACCCATTTTTTTTGTTTCTGAAACCTTACATTATCTATATTTTATTGTTACTATTTTATACTTCTTGAATAGATATTTTTAAATCTATTTACGTATTGATATGTACAAAATTTTGAATAATTATTTTTAATTGAGGATTAGTAACATGAAAATTGGTATATTCACGGGTATTATTGCTTCTATGTTAGTTATGTCGGGTTGTTCAACAAGTGCTCCCAAACCAACATGGAAAAAAGTAGGTATATCTCAGTATGATACACACAACGCCATACAAAAATGTCATTATCAAGTAGGTATTGCAAAAGTCAAAAGCGACAGAGAAGAAAGCTTATTCAATTCCTGTATGGAAGCAGAAGGATATCGATATACAAGTAAAAAATTATCTTAAAAATAAGTATCTACTTTCATCAAAATCTATTTACTTAGTAACCTAAGGCACTGTATAAAGTGCCTTTTTTATTGCCTTGATACTGATTATAGTATGTTATTTAAAACATAGTCTGAGACAATATATAGATTGTAGCTACAAATTTTAAAGCTAAATTTCCTAGGATTTTATCAAAATGCAACTAAAACTAATTAATTCTAAAAACATTCATATAACGTCCTTTTTTGCTTTTAGTAGTGTCTTATACCTTACTGCTTGCCAGCAACCGCCCAATTATAACTATATAAGCGGCGAGACAATGGGTACCAGCTATCACATCAGCTATAAAATACCTGAAAATGTCGATGAGGCGATGATTCAAACGACGATTGATGAGCGTTTACAGCAAATTAATGACAGTATGTCGACTTATCAGTCCGACTCTACCATCTCTAAATTCAATCAATTGACTAAAGACACCCCTATCACTATCGATGCAGACTTTGATCATGTGCTTGAGGTTTCAAGACAGGTTTATGAGCAAGCAAATGGTGCCTTTGATCCTACCGTTATGCCACTCATAGAGACTTGGGGTTTTGGCAGCACCATGACTGTAGAGCGTTTGCAAAGTCCGCCAAGTCCTGATGAAATCGCTGTAGCAAAAGCTTTGGTAGACTTTGAAAGTATAATAAAAGACGGTGATAGCATTTATAAAACTAAAGATGGCGTTGGTCTTGATTTCTCCGCTGTGGCAAAAGGTTATGGTGTCGATGTTATTGCTGATGTATTGCGAAAAGATTATAAGATTCGCAACTATATGGTGGAAATCGGCGGAGAAGTAGCTTCTTCGGGGGTCAATAGTCAGCAACAACCTTGGCAAATTGCTATTGACGCGCCGATTAAGGGCAGTACCGTAACTGAGCGGCAAACCATTGCTATTATTCGTCAGCCTATAAATAGTGACAATAAAATGAATTTAGCGACCTCAGGTAATTATCGCAATTCAGTGACATTCAACGGTAAAGATTATAGTCATACTATTGATCCTACTACAGGTGCGCCTATAGCTGGTGGAGCGCCGTCAGTAACGGTTGCTGCGGATTCAGTAGCACTTGCTGATGCTTGGGCAACCGCGCTGACTGCCATGCCTTTTGATAAGGCGCTGGCAACGGCTAAAAAACAGAATGTTGCAGCGTTATTTGTAGTATTAGCTGATAATGTTCCGCCCAATGATGGTAGTACGGCTAATGAGGACAGCACCGATAATTGGCAAGTGGTAGAAACGACTGCTATGCAAAAACTACGGGCTGATAAAAAAGTTTGAACCTTAAATAGTTGCATAACTGGTATTTGTATCTAACTGATTTATATACCTATTATTTATCTGAGCAATATGTGATAGAATAAGATATAAATTTGATAAAGCTTGCAAAAGTGAGCTGAATAAAATAAGCCGAGGCTACTATGCTTAGTCAATTACTTCCTATGCTTGCCATTACCTTTACTGTGTTTGTATTATTCTTTATCTTCATGGGTATTGGTTATATGTTTAAAAAACAACCGTTAAAAGGTTCGTGTGGCGGCGTTGCCAAATTGATGGGTGATGAACAGTGCTCGTTTTGCGGTGATGATCCTAATAAATGTGATGCCTTAGTAGCTGAGCAGCAAGCTACTGCACTTAGAGCCTCGCAGCTTGGTAAATCTGTATAGGGATTTTCTTATAGAACCTTTACTTGTTACCATACGCTGATAGTACCTACTCCTGTGTTTTCTTATAATGGCGTTAAGCATAATTTTATATGCTTAACGCTATTTTTAAATACTCTTATCTAAATCTCTTGAAGTAGTCATTTATACATAGCTTTGATAATTCAATATTATAAAAAACGTTATGAATGACGCTCTATAAGTATTTCCCTAGTTTTAACTATTTATCTAGTTTTAACTGTTTATATCGACCACCGCTTTGGTGGAATTTTTTTGGTATCATTATAAGAGCGCTCTTTTGTCAGCACTTAATTAATGATAGGTTCTTTTTCTTACGTCAATAGTGTAGTGCTGCTATGTCTACCTCTACTAATTCTCAATCCACAGCGCCTTCTGCTAGCTCAAAAGCAGTTAACCTACCCTCATCAAAATTTACTTTTTGGCTGGTGCTATGCGCAATGATTCTACTGGCGACCAATATGCGTGC
The DNA here is from genome assembly GCA_947501045.1 of uncultured Psychrobacter sp. Taxonomy (GTDB): domain Bacteria; phylum Pseudomonadota; class Gammaproteobacteria; order Pseudomonadales; family Moraxellaceae; genus Psychrobacter. Next base: position 129,107 of record CANMUI010000007.1, on the reverse strand, counting down.
GCCCATCGTCGCCCTTGGCTCTATTGCACCAGTGGTACAAGAGGCGCTTGGGATATCTGAGACTCAAATTGGTTGGCTTGGCGCCGTGCCTATGCTTACTTTTGCTTTTGGAGCGCTGATTTCACCAGCAATTGGTAAGCGCTTTGGACTTGAGAATACTTTGATTGCTATGATTGCGCTGCTAACTTTAGGGATGGTTATGCGCTCAGTAGTTCCGACTTGGCTTGGGTTTTTGAGCGGTACGATACTGCTAACTTTAGCCATCGGTTTTGCCAATACTTTAGCAGCGCCTATTATCAAACAGCGTACGCCTAACCATATTGCCTTAATTACCGGTCTATTTAGTTTGACTATGACGGTGAGCGCTGGATTGGTCGCCGGTGTGGTGCTGCCCTTATCTGAATATGTCGGTTGGCAGTGGGCACTTGGTGGCTGGTCAATTTTGGGGCTTTTTGCCTTGGTTATTTGGGTGCTTTTACGCCTACGCTTAGGATCGTCAACGCATCAAGTAGTAGCGCCGCTTACGTCAAATCATTCAAACATATCTATGTGGCGAACTGCCTTTGCTTGGCAGATTGCGATATTTATGGGTCTGCAATCTTTGCTGTTTTATACTGTTGCTAGTTTTTTGCCTTCTATTTGGGTGAGTAAAGGGCTATCAGCGGTTACTGCCGGACAAATGGGATCCGTGTTTCAATTTATGGCGCCAGTGGCTATTTTGAGTCTTACGTGGCTGGTTAATCGCGGCCGTCCTATTCAAGCACTGGCAGTATTCGCTGCAGTTTTAAACGTCATAGGAATCTTGGGAGTCAGTTATCTATCTCCTAATTTGGCTTGGCTCTGGTCGGGGCTGATGGGCATTGGCTGCTCGGCTATCTTTACTTTGAGTATGATGCTGTTCTCCCTGCGCACCTATACCACTAATCAATCAAGCGAGCTGTCTGGAATGGCACAATTCGTTGGGTATCTGATTGCCTTTTTTGGGCCGCTTGGCACCGGCTGGCTGCATGAAGCGACAGACAGTTGGGATTTGCCGTTATTGCTGATACTCATATTAATGGTCATTAATGTGGTAATTGCATGGTTAGTCAGTCGTCCGGTGATGGTTGATGGTCGCCGTGCTTAGTTTACAATGTAGAGTATTCGATCAATAAATAGATAGTTAAAGAGTAAAAGGAACTTAAAATGAGCGACGATATCAATCAAGAAACAGCAGGCGATACAAACCAGCCTGAGCTACTACCTGCTGTGGCTCAGTACTTAAACGTACTCAATCAAATGGTGCTACCTGCTTTTATTAAAACCGGTAGTATTCCTAATGCTATCAATGCTAGAGACGGCTTGGCAAATTTAACTCGTACTTTAGTCACTGAGGCAGTGGATGTCCCGCTTATGATTGATGACATCGTTGAGGCTGATACTGAGGTTACTAATACTGGGGCTTATGATGTCCCTGTACGTCTTTTTTATCCTAACTTGCCCACCAACACCGACCAAGCTAAACCCACCAAACTACCTGTTATGCTCTATTTTCATGGTGGCGGCGGCACCGCGGGTAGCGTCTCTGTTTATCATCAAATATTATGTCGCTTGGCCAAACATACCGGGCATATTGTCGTGGCACCAGAGTATCGCCTAGCGCCAGAAAACCCTTATCCCTGCGGCCAAAATGATGCGTGTACCGTTTTGCTTGGCCTTAATAAACTGCTTGCCCGCCGCCAAATTGATGCTATAGGTATTGTCGTAGCAGGAGACAGTCATGGCAGCGCTTTGGTCACCAATCTTTTGCGTGACCCTAGAGTAAGAACGTCAGATATAATGGATAAAATCAGCGCGCAAGTGCTTATCTATCCTAGCGTTGACTTTACTATGAGCTATCCTTCCATTGAAAAATACGCCAGTGGTTATTTGCTTAGCCGTGATCGTATCAGCTGGTATGGTGAGCAGTACTTTCAGTATGGCGAAGATAAGCGCGCCAAGTCGGCGCTATTTGCTAGCTTGGACGAGCTTAAAAATCAGCCGCCTGCGCTTATTATTAATGCAGCGGTTGACCCTTTATATGATGAAGGCGTCGCTTATGCTAAAAAACTCAATGAGGCTGGCGTCGATACTCAGCATATTACTTATGATAAGGTTATTCACGCTTACCTGAATATGGAAAATCTCAATCCGGACATCTGCCTGCAAACCTATCAAGCAATTAATGAATTTTTAGATAGCAAAATCCTTCAGTAAAGTGTCGGTGTAAGATAGTTTATGATAAATTAAAAGTTGCTTGCTTATGATTAGCTTATTTAAAATAATGTTAGCTTGTGAACGTTAAGCTTGCCCTAATATAAAGCAGATAATACCAATAACTGTCTTATAAATTAACCTAGCGGAACTACTATGTCCTCGCCTTTGATAAAACCTTATCTATCTAAATTGCTGTTGTCGAAAAACATCACCTTAGCGTTGCTAACTAGCTTAACCTTAGTAGCTTGTAGCCCTGCCGCTGAAAATGAGGCTGATGCTAATGATACGGTAGTAGAAGCTTCGCAAGTTGAGACAGCTCCTGCTGTTTCACGTGAAACCTCGACTGATTCCAGTGGTATAGAAGTAATTGAGCAACCTATTACTATTTTAGCTCTTGGCGATTCGTTAACTGAAGGCTTAGGCGTCGAGCGTGATGGCAATTACCCCACGCAGTTAGAAGCCAAATTAAAAGAAATGGGCTACGTCAATGTTGATGTGGTCAATTCCGGGCTTAGTGGTGAAACCAGCACGGGTTTGGTTAACCGTCTAGACTGGGTGACGCAAACCGAGCCTGACATCACCATACTCACTATTGGTGCTAATGACGCTATTCGTGGTCTCGATGTAGCAACGGTTGAAAAAAATATTCGTACTGCGATTAAGCATCTACAAGACAATGGTAGCGAGGTTATCTTAGGCGGTATGCAGATTTATGATAACTTAGGCAATGAATACGTGCAGTCATTTTCAGATATTTATCCGCGTATCGCTGAAGACATGAATGTGCCGATGATTCCTTTTTTCTTAGAGGGCGTGGGCGGCGACCCTGATTTGAATCAAGCGGATGCTATTCATCCCACAAAGGAAGGCTATACGATAATCGTGAATAATAATATTTTGCCTGTGCTTAAGCCGGAGCTTGAGAGCATGGTCGCGAGTAAGAGTGATTAAATTAGTCAACTTTAAGAGAATACTAGGCTTCCGGTATAAATTCTCTTTGTTTGCTGTGCAACTTTGTCACTTTTCGATGCTGCGCAAAATTTACCCCAGAAGCACTTAGACGTAGTTATTTTCTTGCCAAACACTTATAGCGATACATATATTAATCGAGACTGTCCAATGACTGCTGCACCTACCAACAACGCCCTACTCACCGCTGCAAACCTTAATAAAACCGTGCAAGTTGGTGAGCAATCGCTAGTGATTATTAAAGACGTCAGTATCCATGTCAACGCGGGCGAGTTTGTGGTGATTATGGGCAAATCAGGATCAGGTAAATCAACCTTGCTTGGTTTGCTAGCGGCACTCGATTATCCCGATAGCGGTTCGGTTACGCTGGGCGAGCAAACCTTAAGTACGCTCGGTGAAGATGCACTGGCGGCTATTCGTCAGCGTGATATGGGCTTTGTGTTTCAGTCTTTTCATCTACTGCCAACATTGACGGTAGCAGAAAATATTGCTTTTCCCCTCGATATTGCGCGTCGTCCTGATAGTGCGCGGGTCGATGAACTCATCAAGGCGGTCGGACTTGGGCATCGGCGTGACAGCTTGCCCAATCAATTATCGGGCGGTGAACAGCAGCGTACCGCTGTCGCCCGCGCTTTGGTGTCGCGTCCCAAAATCGTCTTTGCTGATGAACCAACGGGTAATTTAGACGAACAAAATGCCGACCAAGTCATGCAATTATTGTTAGATTTGCGGCAACAAACCGGTTCAGCGCTGGTAGTCGTGACTCATGACCCTGCGCTTGCTGAGATGGCGGATAGAGTGATTACTATGCACGATGGGGTGATAGACGGAACTTACGCCAATGGATAACGTCACCAAAAACAACCAAACTGGTCATCATGTCAGCGATGACACAAACGCCGCTAACAGCATAATAAGCCAGCTTTTCGCTTCCACACTAGGCACTAAAGCCCTCACCCGTAGCTGGTGGCGGCGCTGGGTGTATCCGGTATTATTCCTAATTACCTTAACCCTATCGCTCGCCACTTATCTAACCCTTGACTCGATTCAACAAGCGGTCAATACCTATATCACCAATAATCAGCGCGCGCTGGTCGGTGGTGATTTGGTGCTCGAGAGCAATCAGGAGTGGCCGGCGCAAGTATTAGAGCAAGTGCGCAACCTGCCTGAGACCCAAGTCGTCTATGACCACCAGTTTAGCTCCATGGCGGTGACCGAAGAGCAGACCTTATTGGTGCGTATAAAAGGCGTTACTCCTGCTTATCCCTTGTATGGCGAGGCACAAACCGCATCTGGCAAACCCTTATGGCAACAGCTAAGGCCGGACACCATCGTTATCGCGCCTGAGGTGTTGCAAGGGTTAAATGCCAGCGTTGGCGATACGGTTACCATTGGCGATGGACGATTTACCATCAGCGATGTGCTGACCAAAGAGCCAGACCGCCCCTTGAGCGCCTTTGACTTTGGCGGGCATGTACTCATGCAAGAAGACGCGCTGGAGGCAACTAATCTGCTCGGTCAGCGTAGCCGCGTGCGTTACCGTATTGAGATGGCAGGCGACGAGGAAACCATAGCCGCATTAAATGAGCAATTGGAGCAAACCTTAACCAGCTATCCTAATATCAGGCTTTCTGATATCGATAGCGAGGATACGCAAGTCTCGCGCATCTCTGACAATGTGCTCATGTTTTTGAAATTACTGGTCATCGCGGTACTGCTACTATCTGCGGTGGCTATGTATGGGGTGATTACTGCCTTTGTCACCAAACAGCAAGCCAACAACGCCATCCGTATGGCGATGGGCGAACCGGTTAAGCAAATCAAAGCCAGTTACTATCGGCTGTTATTGGGCACCTCCATCATTGCCAGTGTTGCCGCTGTAGTGGTCAGTCTCGGGCTATTAAAAATAGGCCAACCCTATCTCACCGCCATTTTGCCTGAAGACCTTGGCTTAGCGATTAGTCCGCTTAGCATCATTAAAACGCTGATTATCGCTATTATATTGACCTTGGTGATTACCCAGCGCGGCCTTAATGAGCTGAGTACCACTAAACCCGCTACCCTACTCAACCAAGGCGCAAGCCAGCAATCAGGTAAACTGCCTTGGTACAAACGCTTGCCCCTACTCTGGTATGGGGGGATGTTTATCGGTCTGTATTTATTCTTCACTTATGAAGTCGGCTCTTGGCGCTTATCAGCGCAATTGCTTATCGGCTTGATTGGATTTGTCGCTATATTTTGGGCACTAGCTCGCGGTTGGCTATGGCTGTTATCACGGCTAGCGAAAAATAAAAACGTCAGCTGGATGCAGCGCATCGCTATTCATAATCTGGCGCGTAAAGGCAATCAATCGGCGCTATTCTTCGTCACGCTATCGCTATCGGTGGCGGTATTGACCCTGATTACTACTTTAAATCACAGTATCAATGCCCAGTTCGTCAACGCTTACCCTGAAGATGCGCCCAATATATTCTTGCTTGATGTGCAAAGCGAGCAACATGACGCGATTAATAACATCATTGGCGCACCGGTCAGCTATTACCCCGTTATTCGCGCGCGTATCGTTACCGCGGGCGGCGTGGCGGCAGAAGATATCGATGCCGATGACGACTTCGATGAACCGACTCGGGTGTTTAACTTAAGCTACGCCGACACGATTATGGACACCGAATACATTGTCGACGCGGTCACTAATGACGAGCTGTATAACCCTATCGAAGGTCAAGACCCGCAAAAATCAAAGCTACAACAAGTACAGCCGTTATCTATCTTAGACGGCGCGGCTGATATGCTGGGCGTCGGCATGGGTGATGAAGTGGTGTTTAATATCCAAGGTATTGAGATAACCGGACAGATTACCAGTATCCGCTCACGCTTTGAACGTGGCCCTAGTCCGTTCTTTTACTTCTTATTCGAGCCTAAGCTGTTAGCCGCTGCTCCACAAATCCAATTTGCCACCGCGCATATCCCTGAAGACAGTATCGCTGAGGTGCAAGGTCAGCTGGTACGCGAATTCCCTGCCGTTACTACGGTTGACGGTACGGCTATCGCTGAGCAAATCCAAGGGCTGGTGCAGCAGATGAGCCGCTTGGTCTATGTCTTCACCTTACTGGCCCTACTCACGGGTATTATGGTGCTGATTAGCTCGCTGCTGTCCACCTCACAAGACCGGATGCAAGAGAGCGCCTCGTTCCGCCTGCTCGGCATGCAAAAGCGAGATTTATATCTGCTTAATATCTTGGAGATTAGCGTACTTGGCGTTAGCGCAGCGGTGTTTGCGATGACAATTGCCAGCGCTGGCTCGTGGTTTGCGATTACCCAGTGGTTTGATTTACGCTTTGGCGTGCCGTGGGCGAACTTAGCTATTGGTGGTGGATTGCTTCTCGCCTTGCTGCTGGGTATTGCGATTATTTATGTGAGATTGGTGATTGGACGCGGGATTATGGCTCGGGTGAGGGCGATGGTTTAGAGGTTACAATGAATTCAAATGACATGACGGTTAGTATTTTTTTGATAGGAGTCATTCGACTTTTACGCCTTGGTGAAATCAGCATCGACCAAGCTCATTTCTTGATTTTTAGCCCCGGCGGATTATCAAGACTTGAGCAAAATGATGATTTGAAAGGGTTAGTGCCTATTATTAATCAAGCGCTTGAACTTGAAGACATATTGTCTTTGCTAGGTATCGAAAAATATCAGCAGGAATTAACTAAGCTTGAACAACTTTTGGTTGAGCGTTTAAAATTTGGTAGCTATGAAGAGCTGCATGATACATCAAAAGTGATAACTTCATTAGGTCTAAGCATTAAATAGCTTGGGAGTTATCCAAGCATGTAGCGGAAACCTGCTATTCGCTATCATTCCTCAATCAACTTTATATATGCTAATTATTTTTGCACTTAAAGCTCTTATATACTTGAAAAATCATTTATACTCCCAACATTAGTAATGTAAGAAATGTATTTCTTAATGATATAAACATAGGAGTATAAATAATGAGTGAAAAACAGCCCAAATATAGTGTTGGTGACCAAGTACAATTAAAGTCTGGCGGTCCCTGTATGACTATTAATGAATTAATAAGACACTTTACTAGTAAAGAATTTGAGGGTAAGTATAGATGTCAATGGTTTGCAGGCAAAAAACTTGATAATGGAGTTTTCCCTGAAGACAGCTTACAAGACTACATGGAGCCTAAAAACGTGTCAGAAGTAAAAAAAAAGTAACTTCAAATAGTATAGCTTCATGGATGATTGATAAATTACAGAATGATGGTTGTCTATATCAAGATGATGTAGTTGATTATATAGTTAGAAGTGGTGATGAAAGCTTTTTGCGAGAAAATGCTGATGGTAACCTTGTATTAGATAGACCTTTGTTAAAAAGCTTCAAAGATGTGACTAGCGATGTGGTCTGGGTTCAATCAGATTTTTATTGGCGTTACAGAGTTGTAGAAGATGAAGGTGGCAGAAAAGCTAGAGGTTAAATATTATTTGTTTTGTTGCTACGTTTACAATGAAAAAAAGGAATTGTTATGCTTTCAAACTTAAGGCTTCTTAAAAGTGTTATGGAAGATAATGACTGGGCTATTGACGCTTTTAATTTTCAATTTAATAACTACGATTATGTTGTGATAGTAGAGTTATACGGCGAGAATGAACATAAGCCTGAATATTCATTGGTTAAATTAGATTTTGTTGATATTGATGACTTAAATCGTCATTACCAAATTCATGCTAACACTAGAGGTTTTGTTAGTTTGGACGTCAAATCTTTTAGAGAGTTTTTCAGAATACCTTATGGTGATGGGTTAGGTAATGTAATACAGGGTTTTAAAAGACAACTAGGTGAAAGCATACCTAGCCAAATCCATGATAAAAGTAACTTGCAAAAAATAGTAATGGTAAACTCTCTAAGTAGAGCAGATTCAAAAGATCCTAATAGATTATATCCTTCTCATCTAGCGAATACAGGGAATCGAACTATATATAATTCCAACAAAGCTCGTATTATTATTGAAGACCTTTATAATTTAATTATTGATAGAAATGAGCTAAGCGTTTGCTTTGCAATTGACCCCGCTAGGCAAAGAACAGCTCAAGAAATCTTAAGAAATTACGCGGATAATTAAAGTCACCATTAATAAGTTCTATTTTTAGACTGACGATTCAATTTTCTTACATTATTAAAACATAGCTTATTTCTAATTTGAATATCAACAGGATAGATTTCTTATGGGTAAATTACATTATAATTCAGGTGAAATACAAAACTTCGAGATTAACAGAATTGAAGAGACTCATAAAAATCTAACTACTCCCTTAGAAGTCCTCCACCTAACAGTTATTTCTGAATGTATCACCGTCAAGTATAGAATATCAGGTGATGCTAATTATACTTTGAACTATATAGAACAGAGACTAAATGAAGCGAAGAAAATTGTTATGTCTTCAGACCACTCTTTAGGAATTAATGAGTATCTAGAAAGGAGCTATATATACGTTTTTTATCCTGACGGTGATATGCACAGATATACTGGACAAAGATTGTAGCTAACTTTAGAAAGCCTTGGGTAAGTTAGCGATAGCGTAACCCATCAGATTTTATTTAAAATTAATAAGAGCTTTAGGGTGCGCTGGGCGCACCTCACCGTCCAAATTCGGGACAAAGTTTTAATTATCTTAATAAACCTTGCTATAATAAGGCTTTTTAGCCCTGATTGCAGCGGTAGCTTGGCGGGCTGTGGCGCTTACAGCACCTTGCACAGGAGTGGTCGCTCGGACGTTGGAACGCTGCTGTGCCTAGGTGCTGTGCGCAGCAGACTGCCAACTACAAGCAAAAAGCAGGGTTAGCTCCAAAACCCCAATCTCTAAAACCGCAAACTGAAACGCTCGCTATGGATATAGAGGGCGTTTTTTGGTTTATTTGTGGCTTAAATATACGAAAGATAAACGGCGATCAGCGCTTGACAAGGCGCACATCAAAGCTAGCATTTGCTATACTAACGCCACGCTAATACTCACACTTACAAACACACTCACATAATCAAATACTGACAACCTCACGGTAACCTTATGAAATTCTCCAAGTTTGGTCAAAAGTTTATTCAGCCTACGGGCATCTCGCAATTGATGGATGATTTGGGCGATGCGCTCAAAAGCGATGAGCCGGTCAACATGCTGGGCGGTGGTAATCCAGCGCGGATTGACGCGGTGAATGAGTTGTTTTTAGAGACGTATCAAGTGCTGGGTAATGATGGTAGCTTCAATAATAGCGATGAGACCAATAGTACGGCGACGAGTAGCATGGCGAATTACTCCAACCCGCAGGGCGATGCCGCTTTTATCGATGCCTTGGTAGGCTTCTTTAATCGTCATTATGATTGGGATTTGACGGCAGAAAATATCGCACTGACCAATGGCTCGCAAAATGCTTTTTTCTATTTGTTTAACTTGTTTGGCGGGGCCTTCGTTGATGATGAGCTTGATGAGTCCAGTCAAGATAAAGACAATAAGTCGATAGATAAGTCCATTTTGTTACCGCTTGCGCCTGAGTATATCGGCTATAGCGATGTGCATGTCGAAGGTCAGCATTTTATGGCGGTGTTGCCGCATATCGATGATATCGCGCATGATGGCGAGGCAGGATTCTTTAAATATCGGGTGGATTTTGAGGCGTTAGAGAACTTGCCAGCGTTAAAGGAAGGTCGTATTGGCGCGATTTGTTGTTCGCGTCCGACCAATCCGACGGGTAACGTATTGACCGATGAGGAAATGGCACATTTGGCGGAGATTGCTAAGCGCTATGAGGTACCGCTGATTATCGATAATGCTTATGGTATGCCCTTCCCTAATATTATTTATTCAGACGTCACCCTTAGTTGGGATGACAATACCATTCTTTGTTTTAGCCTGTCGAAAATCGGCTTACCGGGAGTGCGTACCGGTATTATCGTTGCCGCGCCTGAGGTGATCGAAGCGGTCAGCGCGATGAATGCGGTGGTTAATCTCTCGCCCACACGTTTTGGGGCTTCTATTGCTACGCCACTGATGAAAAACGATGCGATTAAAGACTTATCTGATAATGATATTAAGCCGTTTTATCAGCAGCAAGCCAAAACTGCGGTTGCGCTACTTAAGCAAGAATTAGGCGATTATCCGCTATCGATTCATAAACCTGAAGGTGCGATATTTTTGTGGTTGTGGTTTAAGGATTTACCGATTAGTACCTCTGAGCTATATGAGATCTTAAAAGAAAAAGGTACCCTTATCGTACCGAGTGAATACTTTTTCCCGGGTATTGATGTTAGCGACTACAAACACGCGCATGAGTGTATTCGTATGAGTATTGCCGCGGATGAAGACACTTTGGAGAAAGGGATTGCGGTGATTGGTGAGGTGGTGCGTGGGTTATATGATAAGGCTAAGTAAAACCCTTTACTCTTAAAAACAAAAAACGGACTAATGAATAGTCCGTTTTTTTATGGAGTAAACATACAGCTGACTCAATCTAAAATTGTTAAAGTACTGCTGGTATAAATTTTCCTTGCTTGCTGTGCGACTTCATCACTCCAGAGGCTGCGCAAAATTCATCCCAGCAGTACGTAATTAGTGTAGATAGCTTGTGCTCATCCTATTTAGAAATGGTTATATCAAAACGTTTTTAATTAAGCTCTTTTAGCAAAGCCTTAGCACTCATTTTACCAAAGTCATTCGCCGCTAGAGGCCCATCACCTGAGATCAGTTTTCTATCTTGATGGGTCTGTCCAGATGCCAGTTTATTATCGATAGTAACGCCTAAATCTTCTAACTTCTCCGCAAAATACCACGGCATTGGTCCAGGTAGATAACCGATCTTAGGCATTTGCTTATCCATCGCGGTCGGAAATGCGACCATCTTGTAGCCTTTAAAGATAAAGTCGCGCTCAGAGTTGCTGTCATTGTCAGAGCTGTCAGGGCTATTTAGGTCAGCCGCCAATAAAGCCGCAGGCCCATGACAAATCGCTAAGGTGAATAAATCATTGTCATAACCCCAACGTAGCAATTCGCCAAGATTATAATCTTCGGGTAGGCCAAGCATCGCCCCGTGACCACCGGGAATAAAGATTGCCGCATATTCATCGCTATCTGCCATATCATTTTTGACGAAGTCAGCGATGCTGTTTGGGTTATTAAGCTTGGACTCATATTCGCTATAGATTTGTTTGACGTCGTCATCGTCCTCTGGCATCGCCCACTGCTCAACTTTGACAGGCTTCCCCGTTGGCGTAAACACATCGACATCAAATCCCGCTTTTTTAAAGTGTAATAACGGCACCATCATCTCTACCGGATGATTGCCTGTCTCGAACCTTTTATCATTGACCATGTTCATGTACTGGCGCTCGGTACAGACCATCATAATTTTCTTATTGCCAGTATAGGGATTATCGTACTTGGTATTATCGTAGTTGGTTTTGTTCGGTGCGGCTATCTTTAGCGAGGACTTAGAAGGGATATAAGCGCCTGACTCAGTCTCTTGCGGCTCTAAACCCAAGGTGTCTTTGGCCTTATCTAAAGTATCTTTGGCTTTGTCTAATAGGTTTTGGATATTCATAGTGGCTCCTTTTTATATGTTTTTTATTATCTATGTGGATTTAACAGCTATATTGCATAACTAAAATTATAAATCCAAAGTAACAAAAGGAAGCGACGTTAAATAGAGAAGAGTTTTTATGTTTCGTAAGCTTTGTAAAGCTTGGGTTGTTAAGTTCGTGATTTTTTTAACATCTTACTCGATGAGCTGGTAGGCTGAAAAACCCTTGTCCACTTATTTACCACAAACAGCATAAAAGGCAGCAAGCACGTATTAATAAGATCATGAATGCTGGCTTTTATGTCTACAATCTTTAATGCAAAGACACCTTTTGGTAAAATAATATGACGGTTATCCAAATACTCTCCTAGTAAAGCCACGCCAGTCACGACGATCAGAGCGATAAATCCTCTAACACTTTGCTTCTTAATGATAGGGCGCAGCGCAAACAGACAAAACAGATAGACGCCAACACCAACATAGATGTGCAAAGCATCTTTAGCAAGGCCTGTTGTCTCAATGATATGTATTTTAAAAGTATTAAAGTCCAATTCTTCTTCTCAGGTTTCTAGCTTAATAAGATTTATTTAAACATCCCACTCTACAAAGTTCTTCAACAGCTGCAAGCCTGCAGTATGGCTTTTTTCAGGATGGAACTGAGTAGCGAATAGATTGTCTTTAATAATACTGGCACAAAACGGCTGACCATAATCACAAATGGCAGCGGTTTGCGATTTATCAGCAGGATCACAATAATAGCTGTGCACAAAGTAAAAGTGCGCATTATCTTCAATACCATTCCATAAGGGATGTGCTAAATCCATATCTGTAATCGTATTCCAGCCCATGTGTGGCACTTTAATGGTCGCCCCTTTCTCATCTGTCCATGTCGGATCAAAGGCTTCTACGTTGCCGTCTAGGATACCCAAACAAGCGGTGCCACCATTTTCACTAGACTCTTCAAACAGCGCTTGCATACCCACGCAAATCGCCATGACGGGCTTGTTAAAGATAGCATCGCGTACGACGTCATCAATGCCTGCCGCGTGCATACCAATCATACAATCACGCATCGCACCGACACCAGGGAAGACGATTTTGTCTGAGCTAGAGACGACTTTCGGGTCATTGGTGATGGACACCTCTGCGCCGACATTGGCAAGCGCTTTGCTTACCGAATGCAAGTTACCCATGCCATAATCTAAGAGTGCAATTTTGGTCATTAAAACGCCTCTTTCGTCGACGGCAAGGTATTCAAAGCACGCTCATCATACTCACATGCCATACGCAGGGCGCGGGCAAAGGCTTTAAAGGTAGACTCGATTTGGTGATGGCTGTTTTTACCTTTAAGATTATCCAAATGCACCGTCATCCATGAATGATTGACGAAACCGTAGAAGAACTCGCTAAACAGATCGACATCAAAGGTACCCACATGCGAGCGGGTAAAAGGGATGTCCATATGCAAACCAGGACGACCTGAGAGATCGACGACGGCGCGCGTTAACGCTTCATCAAGCGGCGCATAAAAGTGCCCATAACGACGGATGCCTTTTTTATCACCGAGCGCTTTATTAAAAGCTTGACCCAAGGTAATGCCTGTATCTTCCACACTATGATGGTCGTCGATAAAGGTATCGCCAACGCATTTGATGTCTAAATCAAAGAGACCGTGACGCTTGATCTGATCAATCATATGATCCAAAAACGGCACGCCAGTATCGACTTTGCCTTGACCGGTGCCATCAAGATTAACGGTACACGTGATTTGCGTCTCAGCGGTGTTGCGCTCGACGGTGGCGGTGCGCGCTGGGCGACCGTACTGGTTTAAATTTTGAGTTTGATTATTATCGGCAGACATAGCTACTCTCTATAAATAAGGGTGGATATGGTATTGGTGTTAAAGGGTTATAGTAATGTCCTTATCATAGCAAAATGGCGCTACAACGGCTATGGCAGGACAGCAAAGCCCGTCTTTATTTGCGCTATTTCTGTTAAAATACTGCTTTAAGTATTATCAATCGCCCTTTCATTCCAACATAGCAAGATTTGAAGTAGGAGCTGTCATGCCTTTAGAAGCCATCGCCATCAATGATTTAAATGCGCCGCTGATTAAAAAGCCTGCCCGTAAGAATGAGTTGGCGGAGCGTTTGCAAGCTTTGTATGATAGCGATGATAGCCAGCCGAGTGGTGAAGAGGTATTAAGTATTATCAAGCAAGGCTTTAAACGTGGGCAATACCTGTATGTGGGCATGTTTAATGATAAGCCTATCGCGGCAGTTGGCTGCTTCGATGACGGGCAAACAGATAGCCGGCGCTTGCAATATTTAACCGTACATCCGCAGAATAGAGGCCGCGCTATAGATGCCAAATTCATTAAGCTGGTCTATGATGCTGAGGTCAAAAAAGGCGTGCGTCAGTTTGTGCCTGTTGATCGCGATATTCATCAAATTATGAGCGACTATGAACTAATACGGGTTAAAGATTAACTTTATGATTGAATTTAATTATTTATGCCATAAAAGATAAAAATGACTTGACACTAGCGCCTATATTTAGTTTAATAGCGTCCTCAACGAAGACGGCTCGATAGCTCAGTCGGTAGAGCAACGGATTGAAAATCCGTGTGTCGGCAGTTCGATCCTGCCTCGAGCCACCATTTCGTTGACCCCATTTTAGTTATATTAGAATTACAGTGAAAAGCCTCGAACAGCAATGTTTGGGGCTTTTTTGTGTCTGTATCTTTATGTTTTGAATTTAAAATATATTTCAAGATATACCTGTTTGGCTATCTGTTCAATTAACCTTCCACTCTATCACGCAGTAATAGCTCACAGCGCTCGTTGGCATCTAAATTATACACCGCAGCTCTGTAGTCAATGCCGTAACGCCCTTCAAAAAACACCACGCGATCGCCTACCGCCATATAGCAAAACTGACGCGCATCATAAATAAAATCATCAATGACAAACGCTACATCGCGATCAACGGCTTCGACGGTATAGGTCTCGCCTTTTGGTATCAGGCGCTCAAACCAAGCGCTATGCGCGTGACTCATGCTTAACATAGCGATTAGAAGCAACCCCAACATTGTCAATAGCGTAGTATTGGAAAATGAGAATGGTAGGGACTTTTGTATATTAAATTTATTCATTACTAGACATCCTGTTTATCATCTTTACTGACAGCTGCACCTATTTTTTTGACATGTTTGACATGATAGTTTTGAGCTATAGTAAACTTTCATTGTCACGGCCAAATAACATTTTTGTGCTGTTTATTGTGCCTGCGCGCTCAGTATACTAGCTATAAATGTCAGCGAGGGGAAGCGTTATGAGAGAGTTTGATTATGATTTGGACTATAAAAACCTAGATTTGCGTAAGCACCCCGAACTGTATCGGGTGGGCCGCGGTGAACAAGGCGTGCTATTGGTTGAACCGTATAAGTCGGAGATATTGCCGCACTGGCGCTTTGCGACCCCTGATATTGCAACCGAGAGTAGCGAGAAAATTTATCAGATGTTTTTAGACTATCTAGATGATGATGACTTTGTCGGCGCGGACATGGCACGCAAGTTTATTCAGATGGGCTATACTCGCGCCCGTCGTTACGCCAATCACAAAGGCGGTAAAAAATACAAAGGGCCTGTGCCCGATGATAAAAAAGGTCAAAGCGGCGCTCATGGTCGTGAGGAGCTGCCGCGTCAGGAGGAAGACCCTATCAAAGCAGAATCGGCGCGGATATTTAAAGCTAAATGGGATCTGTGCCGCGAAAATAAAGATTATTTGAGAATGAAAAAAGAGCACCGCGAACGCTATAAGGAAGTTGATTAAATCAATATTGAAAAATCGATATTAGAAAAACATAGCCAAAATGGTTCTAGATTCAAACGATTGTTGTGCTAAGGTATGAGAAGCTAAAAACAGTGTTTTTAAACTTAAAACTAGAATAATGAGCCTATAATTTATGCAAGATAAACAGCTTTTAATATTTGATTTTGATGGCACCTTGATCGATAGTGTGCCTGATTTGGCTGATGCCACCAATACGATGCTTAAGCAGCTGGGCCTACCTACCTACTCTCTTGAAACGATAAAAAAGTGGGTCGGTAATGGCTCAAGAGTACTGGTTGAGCGCGCTTTGGTAGGCAAAATTGAGGTTGCAGCAGGAGATCTGACAACTAAAGAAGCCGATTATGCTGAGCAAATATTCCTTGAGGCTTATAGCAATATTGAAACCAGCAAAACTATAGCCTACCCCGATGTTGATAGTGGTCTTAAACAGCTCCGCGATGCAGGTTTTACGCTCGCACTAGTGACCAATAAACCCATTCGCTTTGTGCCTAAAATTTTGCAGTCATTTGGCTGGCAGGACTTGTTTGCAGAAGTGATGGGTGGCGATAGTCTGCCGACTAAAAAACCTGATCCCGCGCCGCTGTTGCACGTTTGTGAGAAACTAGCGATCCACCCAGACGAAGCGGTGATGATTGGCGACTCCAAGAACGATATCTTAGCCGGACAAAACGCTCATATGGATACTTTGGGTCTATCCTATGGCTATAACTACGGACAAGATATTCGCGACTTTCATCCGACTAAAACTTTTGATCATTTTGCTGCACTCATTGATTATCTGTTAACAGACTAGCTTTGTCTTATTGAGCATAACAACCTTTGTTTGACTTAAAGAGTAATACCAAAAGAGACTTTAAGATGACATTATCAAATATGATTGCAGCCAATATAACACCTAGCATAAACTTAGCAAATACAGCAGTGCCAAGCGATATCATTATTGCCCAAAATACCATCCTCCAACCTATCCATACCATTGCCGAGCAATTGGGGTTGTTGGCGCAAGATATAGAACCCTATGGCCATTATAAAGCCAAAATAGACCCAACTGCTGTGTTTGCCAAACCTATAAAAACCGCGCGCAGTAAATTGATCTTAGTGACCGCCATTAACCCGACGCCAGCTGGTGAAGGCAAAACCACCGTTACTATTGGCCTCGCTGATGCGCTAAACCGCCTGCACAAACAACAAAACAACGGTAAAAAAACCACCGTGGCCATACGTGAGCCGTCATTAGGGCCTGTATTTGGTATGAAAGGCGGCGCCGCTGGCGGCGGTTACGCGCAAGTACTGCCAATGGAAGATATCAACCTGCACTTTACCGGTGACTTGCATGCTATTAGCGCGGCCAATAATCTACTAGCAGCGCTAATTGACAATCATATCTACCAAGGTAATGCTTTGGATATTGACCCCAAGCAAATCTTTTGGCGACGCGCAATGGACATGAATGACCGTCAGCTACGCAATATCATCAGCGGTTTGGGCAGGCGCACTGATGGCGTAGTGCGTGAAGATGGTTTTGATATTACCGTGGCCTCAGAGGTTATGGCCATTTTTTGTCTGGCTACCGATCTTGCTGATCTAAAACAGCGTTTGGGTAATATCTTAGTCGCTCTTAATAGCGACAAACAGCCTGTTTATGCTCGTGACCTTAATGCACACGGTGCCATGGCGGCACTACTAAAAGAAGCCATCAAACCCAACTTGGTACAGACCATTGAGGGCACGCCTGCTATCGTCCATGGCGGCCCGTTTGCCAATATCGCCCACGGCTGCAATTCAGTCGTTGCTACTCGCGTTGCCATGCATCTGTCTGATTATACTTTGACAGAAGCTGGCTTTGGCGCTGATTTGGGCGCGCAAAATTTTTGTGATATCAAGTGCCGACTGTCAGGTCTAACACCTGACGCTGCGGTCATCGTAGCTACTATTCGGGCGCTAAAATATAATGGCGGTGTGCTCAAAGATGAGCTGACGCAAGAGAATCTACCCGCTCTTAAACGCGGGCTACCAAACCTATTTAAACATATCGAAAATATGCAACAAGTCTACGGCTTACCTGTGGTAGTCGCGATCAACCATTTTATCAGCGATACCGACGCTGAGGTTGAGCTGGTACGCGAGACTTGCGAGTCAAAGGGAGTAGAAGTTGCTATTACGCAAGTATGGGAAAAGGGCGGCGCTGGCGGGGAGGACTTAGCCAATACTTTGTTAACTTTACTTGCTGAGCAGGAGCATAATCCTAGTACCTTTAAGCTAGCTTACGATAGTGACCATAGCATCGCCTATAAAATTCGTATGGTGGCGCAGCGCATTTATGGTGCTGCTGATATCGATATCAGCAGCCAAGCCCAATCCAAGATACGCCAGTTAGAAGTATTAGGGTTAGACAGAATCCCAATATGTATTGCCAAAACCCCGTATTCACTCAGCGACGATGCCAAGCTGCTGGGACGACCGGTGGGCTTTACTATTCACGTGCGTGATATCAGTATCTCATCGGGTGCCGGGTTTATCGTGGTAATTTGTGGCCCTATTATGAAGATGCCAGGTTTGCCAAAAGTGCCCTCAGCTGAGCGCATTAACGTTGATGAGGTTGGTAATATTACTGGGCTATTCTAATTAAAAACTACTTATAGTCAATTCCAAATAAAACTAACATATTTAACCATGTGTTGCTGGTATTAATTTTGCGCAGCCTCTGTCAGCGTAGACACAGCACGCAAGTGAAATTAATACCAGCAGCACTGAACGGTAACACTTTTAAAGTGTTTCAACCAAAAAATTACTTGCTGCGATAACTTAGCGCCTCAGACACATGGGCGCTAGTGACGTCAATACTATCTGCTAAATCAGCAATAGTACGCGCCACTCGCAGTACGCGGTGATAACCACGCGCTGATAAGTTGAGCCGCTGCTGCGCCATTTGTAGTAGCTGCTGCTCACTCTCACCTAATGGCACATAACTATCAACTTCGCTAGGACTTAGCTCATTATTGACTTTGCTTTGCCGTGCCAATTGACGCTGATGCGCAGCTGATACTCGAGCTCTTACTTGCTTGGATGCCTCACCTACTTGCGCGTTTTGCAGATCGCTAATGGGTAGCGCTGGTACGGTAATATGCAAGTCGATACGGTCGAGTAGCGGCCCTGAGAGCTTATCTTGGTAGCGCTTAATCTGTTCAGGTCGGCAGCGACAACGGTTAGAGGCATCACCATCGTAGCCGCAAGGACACGGATTCATCGCGGCTACCAATTGAAAATTAGCCGGAAAAGTCATTTGTGAGTTGGCACGGCTGATAGTGACTTGCTTAGCTTCTAACGGCTGACGCAATACCTCAAGCACGCTACGCTCAAATTCGGGCAGTTCATCCAAAAATAAAACTCCACGATTGGCAAGCGTAATCTCACCCGGTTTGGGACGTGAGCCACCACCGACCAAGGCCACAGCAGATATAGTATGATGCACTTGCCTAAAGGGACGTGTACCATAATCATAATCGCTATCGGCGACCGAATAAGTGCTCGCCACCTCTAATGCATCTTCGTCACTTAAATCCGGCAGGATAGTGGGCAGACGCGCCGCCATTAAGGTCTTACCAGAGCCCGGTGGTCCAGTGAATAACAATGAATGCCCGCCAGCTGCGGCAATCTCAAGCGCTCGCCTTGCATGATGCTGCCCTTTAACATCGGCAAGATCGACTTTATAACCTACGTGCTTTTGAGTAGTGTTGGGAATGACCACTGCTAAACGCTGATCGCTAGCGTTTGGATCAGCTAACGATTGCAAGTGATCACAGACCGCTTTTAGACTCTCAGCACTTAGAATTTCTACTCCCTCAACACGGCTGGCCTCTGCCCCATTATCCATTGGTACTATTAACTGAGGATGTAATTGAGGATGTAACTGTGGTTGCGATTGCTGGTTTTGCGCGCTGTTATTTGCTGCTACTTTCGCCGTTTTAGCAGCTAAAGCTTCTGCTTTTATTGCACGCGCTACGGCTAGACTACCAGTTACTTGGCGTAGATTACCATTGAGCGCCAGCTCGCCGATAAACTCAAACTTCGATAATACTTCCGGATCAAGCTGATCGCTCGCGGCCAAGATACCGATAGCTATCGGCAAATCAAGGCGCGCGCCGTCCTTTGGCAAATCAGCAGGCGCCAAATTAATGGTTAAGCGGCGATTGGGAAACTGAAAGCCTGAATTGAGAATAGCGGAGCGTACCCGATCTTTGCTTTCGCGAACGGCTGCTTCTGGCAATCCGACAATAGTTAAAGCGGGTAAGCCTTGTGATAGATGCACTTCAATAATAACTTTTGGAGCATGGAGACCGACAACGGAGCGGGTATAAACTTGCGCAAACGACATGAGCGTTCCCTAATAAGAGGTCTATTGATAATAAAGTATTAATTATAAGTGCGCAAATGTTGTCTCTTATTATTTGAAATATGACTTAGAAATCGTAACCTAGAGAAAATCATCTAGAAAATACAGCTAATTAAAATAGTAAAAAAGATACTCGTCACGAAAATCTTGGTTAAATAAGCCATATATAAATAATAAGGTAAAGACAAACCACATAATGGATACATAGAATCTTATTTGTTCTGCCTTCCAGTCCCAAGCAAACCAGCCTACCAAAATAAAAGACAACCAACCTTCAATTCTGTGAGCGCCGCCCCAAAATACTATCCAATAGTTGAATAGACTGACTAACAGATAAAAAATCAACCAACTTATCAAAGCTACATACTCCATAAAACTAGCTATTAAAAACTCAAGCTTTTTATCGACAACGCACTTTATAGTTGACACACTTTGGAATAGGTAAAGTGCTGCTGGTAACAATCTCGCGCAGCCTCTGGCTGCAACGATACAGTACGCAAGGAAGAGTAATACTAGTAGCGCATAGAGTGTGCCAATTCTATCTAGGATTGACTTTACTACGAAACTTAATTGCTAATATTAGCATTATTAATTGACTAAATCATAACAATTGTTCATTTAAAATAGAAAAATCGCTCGTCGTCTCATTTATCGTTGAGATTAAAATGCTATTTTGTAGATCTAGAATTTTAGAGTTACAAACCCTATATTGTTGAGTAACTCTTTGTTCTGCAACAAAAAAAGATAAATTAGGATTCTTTATGACTGATATTAATTACACCCATTATCTTGCGTAGCTTGGGTTTACAGAGCCTGAAATTAATAAAACAATTACACCTGATTTGGAGACTCTACAACGCTTACAAATAGCGCATTTAACCCAGTATCCTTTTCAAAGCTTAACCACCGTTTTAGATCGGCCGGTTGACCTAGAAGAAGCTAGTATCTATAACAAAGTAATAGAGCGCCGCTTAGGAGGTTATTGTTATGAGCTTAATGGCTTATTTTTAGCGCTACTACGTCATTTGGGCTACGAGGCCCGTATCGTGACCGGCATTGTCATTATTGACAACCAGATTGAGCGCCGTAATGCTCGTACTCATATGGCTATCATAATGACTATTGAGGAGCGAAACTATTTAGTCGATGTCGGTTTTGGTGGTCAGGTACCCACTGCGCCTTTAGTATTTGCTTATAATCAACAGAACCAAGATCAAAGTAGTGCTCAGGAGAACAAGGCGGCACAGATACAAACCACCCCACATGGCAACTACAAGATTATTAGAGATGAGAGCTTTGATGATCAATCTAAGAATCCGATCCTTACTCATGCCGAAGTGAATTATGAGCGCTATATTCTGTGCAGCGAGGTCAAATCAGAGTGGCAGATGCTCTATGTCTTTGATCTATTACCGCAGATTAAAATAGATATGATCGTTGGTAACTGGTATATCTCTACTTATCCAAAATCGCCTTTTAAAGATAAGATTATGGTATCAAGAGCTGAGGAAAATGGGGTCAAACATACGTTATTTAATAATAAATATCACAAGCATGAATTGGGCAAGCCCAGTCAAACCAAAATACTTGCTAGTGTCGATGAGCTTTTAGTACAGCTAAAAGAGGTGTTTTTTATGAACCTCAAAGACGAGATAACCAGCAGTGAACGTCGACACTTACAGAATTTTTGGAACAGTTTAGATAAAACCTAGCTAGCAAATTGATTCTAAACAGAAAACAAAACTGAGCGACCACCCCACTAGCATTGAGGATTTGTTATAATAACGGTCGTATATCCAACCATTATTACTAAGCTAAAAACGTATATGAACCACAATTTATGATAACTATTAGCCCTTATAGACCTATAAACTTAGTATAAGGAATTTGTCTCTATGACCCAGTCCCATAACTATCCTCAGCAGCCTTATAATCACGCTGGTGAGCAGCCCAGTACGGTTCGTCCTGTTGTTCAGCCGACCAATCCTTATGCTAGTATGCGCGGTAGTATAATGAGCAAACAGCTACCAAGCTTTGATGAAGCGCTTATCAATAAATACAATCGCTCAGGGCCACGCTATACCTCCTACCCGACCGCTTTAGAATTCTCGGAGATACCCGATGGTTTAGAGCATAAAATACTAAAAAGTCGTGAGGCGCACGCGCCGTTATCGCTCTATTTTCATATTCCTTTTTGTCGTCATCTTTGCTACTACTGTGCTTGTAATAAAATTATTACTAAAAAGAATAGCGACTCAGGCGATTATCTAGAGTATCTCTTTAGCGAGATTAAGCATAAGCGCAGTCTATTATCTAATCCAAAAGGAGAAGACAATCCGCTGGTTAAACAGCTACATTTAGGCGGAGGGACACCGACCTTTTTGAGCGATGAGGAGATGGTACAGCTTTGGGAGTTTTTAGGTACACAGTTTGATTTTTTGCCAGAAGACGAAGGCGATTATTCTATTGAGATCGACCCGCGTGAGCTGGGAGATAATACCCTTAAAACGCTGCGTAGCTTAGGTTTTAATCGGGTCAGTCTTGGCGTACAAGATCTAGATGAAACGGTACAAATTGCCGTCAATCGTGTGCATTCAGCCGAGCTGATTGAGAATGTATTAACTGAGGCACGCGCTTTAGGGTTTCACTCTATCAACCTCGACCTGATTTATGGTTTGCCGCATCAAACGCCAGAGACTTTTAAGAAAACGGTCGCCCGTATTATCGAGATGTCGCCTGATCGTTTGTCGGTATTTAACTACGCGCATCTGCCTGAACGCTTTAAAGCCCAGCGCCAGATTAAAGATGAAGATCTACCCAGTCCTAGTGACAAGCTCAAAATGCTAGGAGATACCATCGATACTTTAACTCAGGCAGGCTATCAATACATCGGTATTGATCACTTTGCCAAGCCTGATGATGAGCTGGCAATAGCCCAGCGTGAAGGCCATCTGCATCGTAATTTTCAAGGTTATACCATCATGGGCGACTGTGATTTATTAGGTTTTGGAGTTTCAGCGATCAGTCAGATTGCCAATAGCAATACTCGTTATATTTTGCAAAATGATACCGATCTACAAGTGTATCAAGATCGTATTAATGCGGCGCGTAGCAATCCAAGCGTTATGCCAGCGGTCAGATATATCAAAACCTCTATCAAAGATCGCTTGCGTGAATATGTGATTATGAATCTGCTCTGTCATGACTATATCGATTTTAAAGACGTTAATCAAAAATTCGGTATTGACGCCATCACCTACTTTATTGATGAGATCAGGCAGCTTGGCGCCATGCAAGACGATAAGCTCATTGATATGGATGCCGCAGGCATTCGAGTGCTCCCAAAAGGACGCTTGCTAGGACGAAATGTGGCGATGGTATTTGATGAGTACCTCGATAAAAAGCATAAAAATCGCTTCTCTAAAGTGATTTAGGACATCTTAAAGACCAATTTAAAATCTAAAAACAAAAAGGACCTCACTTGAGGTCTTTTTTGCTTTAAATAACTACAATATATCCATTAGACTTTAAGCTTGTCGCCCACCATACCTTTAACGGTGCTCAAAATATCAGCAGGTAATACCACCATTTTTGCGTTATCAGACTCTGCTAGCTTACGAATCGATTTAATATACTGCTCACCTAGTAAGTAGACAATTGGCATCTCTTCATCACCCATAGCAGCGGTGATCAGACGAATAGACTCCTCTGAACCCTTGGCGAGTACCACTTGCGCTTCAGCATCACGGCGTGAGGCTTCTAGGCGACCATCAGCCTCCAAGATAGCCGCTTGCTTTTGACCATCGGCGCGCGTAACTGTTGCTCGGCGTAGACGCTCTGCCGCTGCTTGCTCTTCCATCGATGCTTGCATGGTTTGCGAAGGATTAATGTCTTGAATCTCAACCGTCTTCAAGGTGATACCCCAATCTGCGATATCTTCTGAGATGGCGTGCTTGAGCAGGGCTTTGATCTCATCGCGGCTAGATAAAGCATTATCAAGGTCCATCTCACCGATGATTGAACGTAGAGACGTTTGTACTAAATTACGAATACCATACTCATAATCTTCAATACCATAAACGGCTTTATCGGGACGAACGATATTAATATAAGCGACAGCATTGGCAATTATTACCACGTTATCGCGAGTAATCACCTCTTGTGACGGAATATCTAATACAATGTCTTTAGTAGTTACTTTGTATGCCACTCTATCGATAAAAGGAATAATTAAAGTCAGGCCTGGTTCTAGCGTTTGATTATATTTCCCTAAACGCTGAACCACCCATTTGTAACCTTGCGGTACAATACGTACGCCTTTAAAGACGGTAAAGATCACTAAGGCTGCTAATATCAGCATGACAATACTGATACTATTTAGGTTACTTAAAATACTGTTCATAACACTCTCCTTGGACTATTACTAACTATTCTGCAGCAATGCCCTGTTTATTTGATCTCTTTTACTCTGTGTACTAATAATTTACTTTACTGAGCTGGGCAGGACTTGATAATACTGAATAGAAACTTTGGCATAACCTCTTATCACTCAAGGGTTTTAACTGCTTATTTATCTATAAACTTCTTATTGAGACGAGCTCTATCTAAGTCAGGTTTATCTAGGTTTAATTTACTAGCCTTAACTTTACTGGCAACGCTATGCTTGACAACCGCAGGGGTAATATCAGGACGGTTAGCAGCAGAGCTGGGAGCCATGATACGTTTGGTAGGTGCTACGATCAGCTCATTGCCACTAACACCAGTAACAACTACTCGATCACCAACTTCAACGCTTTCATCGTCAGTACGACAAAGCCATTCATCTGCGCCTACAATTGGTACATTAAAGCGTACCAGTCCTAAAGCATCCGCTTGTGGTTTAAGTACTATCATGCCAGTCTCACCGATAATAACGCTGGCGCCCAATCCAGCTTTGGTACGATTTATCGATAAAGGTTTCATGTACTTGACCCATGCAAACATAAATACTACTGAGAGCCCCAACCAAATCAATATTTGTATCACTACAGGAACGGGTAATAACCACGCTAAAGCGGCGACAATGATAGCAGCAGCACCAAACCAAAGACTTGCAAAAGTTGGAATAAATATCTCAGCAATCATCAACAAAAAGCCTAGTACCAACCAATGCCAAGGTTCAATCATCCAAATAGTCTCAATCATTGTCTTATCCCCTTATGCCTTTCTACCTTTCTTCTCATATTCCAATGTAGCATAGATTTTCAGATAACATTGTCTTAAAAATCAATAATATACTGTTATTTATAGCTTACCAAAAATAAGAACCTAAAAGTTATTGTTTTAATAAAAAGCATAAAAAAACGACCACATGATGTAGTCGTTTCTATTAATTATTAAGCTTTGTAATATATACTATTAATAATATACATTATTGACTAGGTGCTTAGAATTTTAAATGAGCACCAATTGTCCATAGATCAGCATCGCTACCAACGATGTCGTATTCAGCTTCAATACCAATATCTTGATTAACAGCATAGCCTAGACCTAAACCACCTGCTACTCGAGTATCGCTATCTGAGACAGAATCAAATCTTCTAACGATATCACCATTAGCATTGGTAATAAGCTCATTACTATCACCATCAATCTTCGTACGAGCTACACCTAGTTTGGCTTTACCATATAAAGCGGTGTTAGGGACATAATAGCGATAAGTACCATAAACACCATAAGTCTTGGCATCAATTTCGCCGTTATAATAGTCAGCATCATCTGAACCCATATACTCAGCTTCTACGCCAAAATTAGGATCAAAGTTGAAACCACCATAAATACCGTAAGCTGTTGGATCATCTGCACCACTGGTATCTAAATCGAATTGACCAACTTTTACACCGACATAGGGAGTACCAGTATAACCATTACCATAAGTAATGGCCGCTTGGGCACCTACGCTTACTAAAGAACCAACCGCTAATGCTAATAGAGTTTTCTGTAAAGTTTTCATTATTATCTCCTTAGAACACATTTTGACAAACAAGTTATTTACTAGTTTTAGAATTATATTTTCATCGCCTTGTTTGCTAACGATGTATATATAGTAACAAAATACTTCGTATCCTATGTCAGTGTTTGATGGCTTAGGGGTTAAGATTTGCAAGTATTGTCAGTACTAAGGGTAGATAGGTATATATATGAAACTTCTTGTTACATTGATAGCTTTTTGCTTTGTAGTATGTGCTAAATCAAGAACATAAACTTAGCTAAATGAAAATTGTTAGTATATTGATAGCTTAATAAAAATTAGTTCGATAAAAAGCTAGCTTACCGAAAAACCAGCCCAATAAAAAACGCACTCCGAAGAGTGCGTTTTTAATACTAGCTAGTTACTTAGTAAATAATCTTAATATACGGACTATTATTTTCTATCTTCGTCTACTTCTGTAAACTCAGCATCAACTACGTCATCATCTTGGCTGGCGTCAGCTGATTCCGTATCTTGCTGGAACTGACCTGGATCCATGCCCTCACTACCTGCACCACTATCAGCGTAGATTTTTTGACTAACAGGTAAGAAAGCATTATCTAAAGCTTCAAGCTTAGCTTTGATGTCATCATGATCATCTTCTTTAACCGCAGCTTCAAGATCAGAGATCGCCGTTTCTACTGAAGTTTTCTCTTCGTCAGTAACTTTGTCTTCTGCATCTTTCAATGCTTTTTGTACTGCATGGATACGGCCATCTGCCTCATTTCGAACTTGCGCAAGATTAGCAAATTTCTCATCTTCGGCAGCGTTCGCTTCAGCATCACGAACCATTTGTTCAACTTCTTCATCCGACAAACCAGAATCAGCTTTGATCTGAATGCTTTGTGCTTTACCGGTACCTTTATCGGTCGCTGAGATGTTCATGATACCATCAGCGTTGATGTCAAAGGTGACCTCGATTTGTGGCAGACCGCGCGGTGCTGGTGGAATATCAGTTAAATCAAAACGGCCAAGCTGTTTATTTTGGTTAGCGATTTTACGCTCACCTTGATAAACCTGAATGGTTACCGCAGGCTGGTTGTCTTCAGCAGTTGAGAACACCTGTGATTTCTTAGTCGGAATCATCGTGTTTTTCTCGATGATTGGCGTCATAACACCGCCCATCGTTTCAATACCAAGCGTCAATGGGGTCACGTCAAGTAGTAGGACGTCAGTTTTGTCACCAGACAATACCGCGCCTTGAATAGCGGCACCCGCTGCAACTGCTTCGTCAGGGTTCACGTCTTTACGCGGCTCTTGACCAAAGAAGTCTTGTACATGCTTTTGAACTAGTGGCATACGGGTCTGGCCACCAACTAAGATAACGTCATCAATGTCACTATTCTTAAGCCCAGCATCTTCAAGAGCAATCTTACAAGGACCCATCGTACGTTTCACTAGATCTTCAGTTAGACTCTCAAGTTTTGAGCGGCTAATAGTAATCACTAAATGCTTAGGACCATTGCTATCTGCTGTGATGTACGGCAAGTTTACTTCGGTACTTTGCGCACTTGATAATTCAATCTTCGCTTTCTCAGCAGCTTCTTTTAGACGCTGCATAGCTAGTGAATCACCTTTTAGGTTAACGTCTTGATCTTTTTTGAATTCAGCAACTAAATAATCAATCAAAGCTGAATCAAAATCTTCACCACCTAAGAAAGTATCACCATTAGTTGCTAATACTTCAAATTGTTGCTCGCCATCAACATCAGCGATCTCAATGATTGAGATATCAAAAGTACCACCACCTAAGTCATAAACAGCAACGGTGCTATCACCTTGCTTTTTATCCATACCATAGGCAAGCGCTGCCGCTGTTGGCTCGTTAATAATACGTTTTACGTCAAGACCAGCGATTTTACCAGCATCTTTAGTCGCTTGACGCTGAGAATCGTTGAAATAAGCAGGTACGGTAACGACCGCTTCTGTTACTTTTTCGCCTAAATAGTCTTCTGCTGTTTTTTTCATTTTTGTTAGAATTTCAGCAGATACCTGCGGCGGCGCTAGTTTTTTACCATTTATCTCAACCCAAGCATCACCATTGTCGGCTTTGACAATTTTATAAGGCACCATACCAATATCTTTTTGTACCACTTTGTCATCAAAACGACGACCGATCAGACGTTTGATCGCAAACAAAGTGTTATTTGGGTTGGTAACTGCTTGACGTTTGGCCGATTGACCTACGAGTGTTTCATCATCTTTATAGGCAACGATTGACGGTGTTGTACGGGTACCTTCAGCGTTTTCAATAATTTTGACGCTATCGCCTTCCATTACTGCGACGCATGAGTTGGTTGTACCCAAATCAATACCAATAACTTTAGCCATAATTTATTACTCCTAATTTGTTTCGATGTTTTAATTTAACATCGCAAATATTTGTGGTTATTGCTGTTTATCAGACCTTAATTGGTCACTTGTTGCTTTATATCGGTTTATCTTTTATTTTTTCAAGGCAACAAATACTCAATTTTTCTGTTTTGTGTGAATTTTTGTGAATACCCTCATTTTTGATAAGGATTAGCCCATACTACTTGTATTAATCTGTAAACTCTTACTGACCAACACGCACCATAGCCGGACGCAGCAGGCGACCATTTAAGCTATAACCTTTTTGTAGTACTGTACCTACGGTATCTGCTTTGGCTTCAGGATCAATACCAACAGCTTCATGAAAATCAGCATTAAAGGTTTCATCTTGTGGATCAATAACCTCTACGCCATTCTTATTTAAGACATCTAATAGTGCTTTGTGGGTTAATTTTACCCCTTCGGCAACTGGGTCTTGTTCATTGGCGTTTTCAATAGCGCGTTCTAAATTATCGACTACTTCTAAGAGCTCTTTAGCGAATCTTTGTAAAGCAAACTTTTTACTCTTATCCGCTTCTTGTTCCATACGCTTCTGGGCATTATAAGCTTCGGCATTGGCACGAGCCGTACCTTCTTTGGCCTGCTTAACCTCGCCTTCTAACTCTGCAATACGAGCTTCAAAAACACTAACGTCGATCTCATTGTTGATGGTAGTCTGCGCATTTGAATCTTTGTTGGGATCAAATTCATTCATAGTCTCTGCCAAAACACTCTCATCACGCTCAATATTACTATGTACAGCTTGTTGCTCATCTTCTTCGAATTTTTGATTAGGGACTTGTTCGCTCATGATAACTCCTTATAAATTTCAATAATGACTTGTCAAATTAGCGCTTAAAATAAAAACACACTATGCTCACTCATAATATGTTTTTATTAATAGCTCTATTTGTACTTCTGCAGCTACTTTTATAAGCTTTTTATAGACAGTGGCTAATAGCTGATTGATAAAGGTGATAGGTGCAGATTTCAAGCCTATCTGTGAGGAATTTTTACTTTAACTACATTCGCTGCACATATAAAATGAGGACCTATGTCTATTTTACCACTCCCCTCCCTCAATGCTCTGATAACCAAAACCATCAAAGCGAGAAAAAAAGCAACGGCTGCTCTTAGCCAGCAAGATAAAATGCACACTATGCACTATACTTTAAATGGGTTTGGCCGCCTGCCAGCCCCTATGCTTGAACGTATCAACCGCTCCTTAGAAGCATCAACAGCTGATCAGTACCCTCACGCTGACGCGCATTTGCGTTTAATAATGGCCATGAGTAATAAGTTTAAGCAGCCATTAACGCTAGAGAAACTACCCAAACTGCGACAAGAATTTGCGACAAATATGGTCTCAATGCAGGACCCAAAGGTTTGGAAGCAGTCTAATGGGGCGTCAAAGCTCACAACTAGCGATAATGTGTATTGGCAAGACAAGTTAATAGCGGACGCTGACGGCGGCGATATGACTATACGCTGTTATCAGCAGTCTAGACACGATAGTGGGATACAAGGCTTTAATAAACAGGCGGCTGATCAAACCGTCATATTGTTCTTTCATGGAGGCGGGTTTTGTATTGGCGATCTTAATACTCATCATGAGTTTTGTTATCGCGTTTGCGCAATCACAGGCTGGTCGGTGGTCAGCGTTGATTATCGATTGGCACCAGAGCATCCTGCCCCAACAGCGCTTAGGGACTGTCTGAGCGCTTACGCTTGGCTGGCTGAGCACTGCCATACTTTGGGCGCATTACCATCGCGCATCGTCTTGGCAGGGGATAGCGCAGGCGGCTGCTTAGCCATTTCGGTCGCCCAGCAACTCTCTGCACCCGACGCTACGCAGTGGGCAAACCTAGGGTTGGATGAAGATAGAATAATTACAATGCTACAAGATTTGCCGCGGCCGCTGGCGCAGTTGCCGCTCTATCCAGTCACTGATATCGAAGCTGAACATCCAAGCTGGGGACTGTATGGTCAAGGCTTGTTTTTAGATCACAATGATGTGGAAGTGTTTGACGCCGCTTATATGCAGCAAAGCCCGTTAGCTCAGTCGCATGCGCTGGTCTCGCCCATGCATGGTAACAATGCCCAAATATGTCCCAGCTATATCATTGCCGCCGAGCTAGATATTTTGCGTGACGAGGCGCTTGTCTACGCCAAGCAATTACAGGAAAAAGATATTGAAGTTAAGACTTATACGGTCCTTGGCGCGCCGCATGGCTTTATTCATCTGCTGAGTGTTCATCAAGGCATAGGTCGCGAGACGGACTATATTATTAAAGAGTTTAGCCACTTTGTACGGCAATTACTGGTCGCCTAGTAAGCTGACACTGCTTTTGATCATATTGCTTTTAATGGTGATTAGCCATATCTCAGAGCGTGAGCCTAAGCGAAACGGTATACCCCAAAAGCCATAACCTGAGGACACTACGAAATGGCCCTGTCCGATTGCTTCATAACCGTAGCCCAGACGGTTGATAGCTTTTACAATAAAATTGGCCGGGAATATCTGTCCGTTGTGCGTATGCCCTGAAACCTGCAAGTCAATAGGCATCTGGCTGTGCTCTACAATATCGCTTGGCCGATGGTCTAAAAGGATAATCGGCTCGCTAGGATTGACTTGCGCTAACAGCTCACTTGTTGCTACCCGTGCACGTTTGTGATTATCAAAGCGCCCTACCAGCCAAATCGGCTGCTCGTTGTGAATAAAGCGCCACACTTCATCGTTTAATAAATGCACGCCTGCGCCGCGTAGAGAGTCGCTAATAGGCTTTTCATGACCATACAAATCATGATTACCTAAAGTGGCATAGACCCCATGAGGCAAACTCTCAC
The DNA here is from genome assembly GCA_947501045.1 of uncultured Psychrobacter sp. Taxonomy (GTDB): domain Bacteria; phylum Pseudomonadota; class Gammaproteobacteria; order Pseudomonadales; family Moraxellaceae; genus Psychrobacter. The sequence goes on along the minus strand of CANMUI010000007.1, from coordinate 97,872 downwards.
AGAGTTTAATCAGATCTTTTTGCATATCGTAGTCTACAAATGCCTGAGTATTATCATCCATAATATCGCCAGGCATGAGCAGCATATCTGCTTTGGATTGGACGACAAGATAACGCAGCTTATCTATAGCGCGGTTACCAAACAGCCGTCCTAAATGCAGATCACTAGCTACTGCAACACGTAGCTCCTCTATCATAGGCTTATCAATACTTATAGTTTGTCTGCGAACAACGGGAATATAGGCGCTGTATAAGGCGTAAATAAACAAACCTATAAATATGAATAGAAAAAACGCTCGAAGTCCAAACGCAGACATACCAGCAAGCTCAGTAGTAGCGCCCATCAACGTCATTACCAGCCAATAAACGGCGTATAACAAACTGGTTACTAAAGCGCTCAGTACTAAAAAGTGCATAACCAGCATCCAGCCACTCACCCAGCGATAGCTATTAGCTATTAACTTACTCCGGCTTAGTAACAACAAACCATTGCTGATTACAAATACGCCGATGGTAACGCCATTTAATAGCAGCGGTACTGTCTCATCCCAAGGTTGTAGCCACCACCGTAAGCTCAAAGCTGCACCTACGCTGAACAACTGTAGTAGCGTAATGATGATAATCAAAAACGTATAGCGCATAAATATCCTAAAGTCGACTCATTAGCGCTGATATTAATCAAGCTCTGAACAGGTGTAGAAAGGCAAAAATAGGACAAAACGCTTAATTTACAGATAAGCTGTCTTTTACTGCTATTAAGGTTTTGTTAAAGTTCATATGACAGTGACAAGGCTACTAAAACAGCTATTCACTAAGGCTTTAAATCAATTCATCGTCTATATTTTGGAGATCTCAATGCCACAAACAAGCTACAAAACCTCGATTGCTAATAAAGACGCTGCTGATAAATTGGTCGCTGATACTAGTAATATATCAGGTGTTAAATGGGTCAATGTTAATATCGAACAAGGTACTATTGTCGTAACTCATAGCGAAGACTACGACGAAGCAGCTTTTAAATCAACAGCAGGATTATAGTTTTACAGACGCTTGATAGAGACCTTTAAGTTTAAAGGCTGTCATAATGTGTTTTTTTAGCACTATATTAGAATATGTTGAACCGTTTTTATAAAAGGTTTTTAAATACTCAAAAAGCCACTGCTACAGTTGGCTTTTTTTGGGCCACCAACCCTAAATATAAGCCCAATCCTAGTCTCTAGAGGTAGCAGGTTGTAAGGTAATCATCCAAATCTCAGAGCGAGTACCTAACCGAAACGGAACCGGACCAAACCCATAGCCTGAGGTCACTAAAAACTGAGTATCTTCTATACTTCTTGGTCCATAACCTAGTACTCTAAACCATTTCATTACAATCGTTAATGGAAATATCTGCCCGCCGTGGGTATGACCGGCTAGATGTAGATCTACAGGTAGTTCACTTATCTCTTCAAAAGAGAGCGGCCGGTGCTCCAAAAAAACCACGGGCTTATTTGTATCAACATCATCTAACAACTGCGTAGCTGGCAGACGATTAGGATCGTTTTCATCGGAGCGGCCAACGAGCCACACAGCATCGTTTAGCAACACACTTTCATTATCAAGCACCGTTATCCCCGCCTCTTTTACCGCTTTAGCGATAGCCTCTTCGTAGCCTAAAAAGTCATGATTACCCAAAACAGCATAGACTCCCAAAGGCGCGCTTAGCTTTGATAAGTGCTCGTGCATATTATATTTATCATAATAAACAGTGGTGTCATTCATCACATCACCTGCTATAACCACCGTATCTGGGTTTTGCGCATCGATAAGATCGACCAGTTTATCAAGTTGCCGATTACCAAACCATTTGCCCAAATGCGTATCGGATACCAAAGCAATGTTCATAGGTTTATCAAGCGGTTTGGTGGTGGTAACCGTTAAGTGATGGACTACAGGCGAATAAGCATTAAAAACCGCTAGACTTACGATACCGATATAGATGACCACGCCAATAGCGCGTATAAGCTTAGGGCGATGAGTCCGCTTGAACAATCGGTAGTATATAAAAGCAAGCAAAACCGTGATTAATGATGCGTATATCATAAACCCTTGCAAGATACCGATGACCAAATAGAGGTGAAAGCGATCACGCCAAAACTCAGTTAGTCCGTAAACCAGTACTGCATTGTTAATAATAAAGACTACCAATACTAGCGCCGTTTTGCTGCTCGAACGTTTAGGTTTGATCAGCCACCATAAAATAGTACTAGTTATGAGTACTAGCATTTGCGTAAAAACAATAAAGAACCACATAACCATATTTAGTCAGCTTAAAAGGTCACCATCTTACGCCATCATTCTTACACCTTGAATACTCATACTTAGTTTTCATTGAAATTTCATACACTAAGCTCTTTTAGCGCTTATCTGGCGCCACTTTACAAATGCCGTTCTCACAAGCTTTTGCAAGCGATTTGCCATAGATCAGTTTGGTCGTCCAGTTTGGGATTCGATAGCGATTGCGCGCAACATAAGGGTAAGCAAAGTCGCCAAGCTGTTTAATAACTGGCAAATACAGTAGCGGCGCCCATCTTAGACCGCCCGTTTTATACAGCAATCGAATAGCATCCATATGCGTGTACCAATTGTCGTTGCTATCTTGCACACATAAATACGTCATGGCATCAGTGCGGCTAAACCCTGCAGCTTTCAGAGCGTTCATCCCCTCGTCTACCGGTACCAACTTGATACCTGTTGGATTACGCTCGTGCATATTGTACGCCTCAGTACTACATAGTACGCAAGTATCGTCGTAGTACATGGTGATTGACGCACTTTGTTGATCCAAATGATCTTGAAGCCGATTACCAGTTTGGCTTTGTATAATCATGTATGCCTCCTAAGCTATTCGAAGATAAGAAACACTGTTTCACATGAAACAATTTTTCTAGATATCTATGATTTCTGATTTTCTAACGCTTGCTTAAGTGTCGGCTGCTTAAATTCATAACCAGCATCCAGCAACGCTTGCGGTAGCACCTTTTGCCCATCAATAAGCAAGGTCGACATCTCTCCAAACATAAGCTTCAATAAAGGGCTTGGCAAAGTAAAGAAGGTTGGTCGATTAAGCCATGCACCAAGCTCCTTAGTAAAGGTATGATTGGTCACCGGATTGGGGGCGGTCAAGTTATAAACAATTGCTGGCGTATCGTTTGCGGTCTGCAAAGTATTGTTGTCAGCTGCCGCTTGACTTTCTAACTGAGTATTAGCTGCTCTTGCTAAATGCTGTTCAATAATAAATATCGCGGCCCCTACCCAATCTTCACGGCTGATCCAGCTCATAATTTGTTTGCCGTCGCCCAACTGGCCACCCACACCCATTTTAAAAGGCATCAACAGCTTACCGATCATACCGCCTTCAGGGTGGATGACTACGCCTGTACGTACGATAGCAACAGGTACCTCGTAGTCGGTCGCTTTTAGCGCCAGATGCTCCCACTCTTCACATAACTTATGCGAAAAATCGGTCTCATAATCACTACTCTCAGTGAGTGGTTTATCCCCTTGGGTACCGTACCAACCGATAGCTGAGCCGCTTAACATAAGCTTAGGTTTGTCATTGGTACGAGCAATAAAATCTAGTAGAGACTCTGTGGGCTTGATACGGCTGGCAAGCAGGGTTTGTTTACGCTCATCGCTCCAGCGCGAATCAGCGATCCCCGCCCCTGCTAAATTCACAATGACATCAAAACTGTCATTCGATGTAGCAAGCTCCTCATAAGTCATCATGTTGACATTATTAGGGTGCTGCTGGCTGCTATCTCGGGTCAGCCACGTAATCTGTATCTCCTGATCGTTACTCTTATAACGCTTTAGCAGCTCATTAGTTAATGCACTACCTAAAAACCCTGAACCGCCGCTGATTAATATATTCATATTGCTATCCTTGTGTTATTTATTACGGTCTACGCGAACGTAGCTTTTTATAAATGTAACTCTTTATAAATATCGTGTTCTTTTTTGGGCAGCTTGTCAAAACTGGTTTTGCAGGATTTTGGTAAGGCTATAGGACATATAATAATAGCGTTGATCCCACCAAATAATCTTACTAGGACTATAACTGTTAGCATCACTCCAAGCTCTATTGGTGAGTTGATGCCCAAATAAATAATGATAGCAACGCTATAAAGTGCCGATACCAAAAATCCAATTAAAAATGTCGTTTATCTATCTAAGTTGTCGATTTTCATTTTACTTCTTCCTTTTATATTTACTTTTCTACTACCTGCAATAGCCATTACCCAAAATACTAAGTAACTTATACCGTCAATAAGACCATACTAATAAACTAGATATCTTTACAATAATTTCTGTCAAAACAGAAATATGCAGCTAAATTTTTACTCTAAAACAATGCATTTATGGCTAACGCAGCACCTTTTTAATACTAGCACCGAGTTTAAGTACTTTTTTAAGGGCGCTGGTTGGTAATTTTAGCATCTCAGATGACCACGTCGTTACCGTATCGACAAACTCTTGGGTTTCGCGAATACGCGCTTTTACCTCACTATTCTCATGCTCAAATTCAGGACTGTCCATCAGCTCTTGTAAGAACTGCACGGTTGGGTCAAGCTCACGCTTTTGACGTTCAACGACAATAATACGTGCCAGCTCCCATACATCAGTGTTGGTGGTAAAGTGATCACGGCGATCGCCTAATATAGATACTTTTTGCACCAGACCCCAGTTTTGTAGTTCTTTAATACTGTTTGAGACGTTAGAGCGCGCCACGCCTAAAGTCTCTGTAATCTCTTCGGCATTTAGTGGCTTACCAATGATATATAGCAAAGCATGAATCTGTGACATGGTACGATTGACCCCCCATTTAGAGCCCATCTCGCCCCAATGTAGAATAAACTTTTCGGTCACAGGATTTAATTTCATAATTGATATACGCCCGCTCTTTTCCGTTTGTAAATTTTAGCTACTCTAACAAAACCGTTGCTTACTGACATAGCTAATTATTAAATTACACTTCTGTTAAGTCATAGTGCGGTATTCTTTTATTTCTGTCAATAGTGAAATGAGAAAATACTTTATTAAATTGAAATAACATTGTACCAACTATTCGATCCGTTCTTTGATTCTAACGAATAATTTGTCCTGTCAGGGCGTCACGTATTTGGCTTGGTAGCTGATAACCTAGGGTCTCTCCTTGCAGGTAGCCTACTTGCTCAACAAACTCACTGGCTGCGAAATATGCTTGTGCCTCGATTAATGATTTTGCAGGCGGCAGACCTGAAGGGTTGCAGCTGGTCGAAACGATAAAGCCGTAAGGGTTATTTGGTGAGACCATCTGCGCGCATAGCTGTTGAATAAGCGGATGCGCAATGACGCGTACAGCAATACTAGCATGCGCGCCCGTCACCCATTCAGGAATAGGGGCTGCAAGTGCTTTATTTAGCGGCAACACCCAAGTATAGGCTTGCCGTACAGGTGTATTAGCTAAATGATGCCAACTTTTCAATACTGTCTGGCGCTGCTGGAGATTTAAGCTTTTTAGTAGCGGTGTAATACGATCCACACTATCAGTGACTACGATCATCCCTTTAGCTTGCGGACGCTGTTTAATTTCGAGAACATGCTGAACAGCTTTTTTATCGTAAGCGTCACAACCAATACCCCATACGCTTTCAGTCGGGTAAGCGAGCAGCTGTCCTTGTTGCAGCCAGTCAGCGGCTTGAATGATAGAATCAGTAATGAAAGATTTTGATTGGGACATAAGGTAAGAGCTTTGGGATAATAAACTTGAGAGGCTAAAAGAGAATAGCCATTAATAATATTTATTATACAGGAACGAGTTATAAGTTAGTTTGCATAGGTTTAAAAAGAATAGCAAGTTTAAAATATAGCTACTAAACGCGCAAATAGCGTCCGCCTTGCTCATTTATAGCGCCCAATAGTTCAAGCTCCATCAATTGACTAATCAGCTCAGGCGTAGCTAGTTTGGTACTGAGCAGCAAAGCATCCAAATCTTGACCATGCCAATCAAGCTGCTCATAAACGACGTTTAGATGTTTAGGTACGATCACTGCGCTACGAGGAGATTTGATATTAGAAGGTAATATACTAGAAGTTGACGTGTTGGAAAGCAATGTATTAGAAGGTGAGTCATTGAAAGACAAGGGCTGATTAGTACTAGACTTAGATGTTGATACGTTTGTTCCCGGATGGCTTCTATTGTTCCAACTCAACTGATTATCAACATCCTCTATCACTTGTTGAGGGTGATAGATAAGTGTAGCCCCTTCACGTATTAAGTGGTGACAACCTTCAGCATTACTGTTATCAATATGGCTGGGAATAGCGAAGACTTGTTTGCCCTGCTCAGAGGTCAGACGCGCGGTGATCAGTGAGCCACTCTGAACAGTTGCTTCTGTGACGATCGTCGCCAAACTAAGACCCGCTACCAAGCGATTACGGCGCGGAAAGGTATGTTTGTGCGGCTGAGTATGCGGTAGAAGCTCACTGATAATACAGCCGCCTTGATCAACAATCTGCTCAAATAATTTATCGTGATGATTAGGGTAACGAATATCAATACCCGTCCCCATGACGCCAACGGTGCGACCTTGGCTTTCAAGATCTGCCTGAGCCAAAGCGCCTAAATGTGCGCGCTTATCAACGCCCATCGCTAAACCACTAGTAATAATATAACCTGCCTGTGCTAAATACTGCGCCATATCAAAAGTAGTTTTTTGCGCGTGCGCTGTTGGTTTGCGGCTACCGACCATAGCGATTTGCGCCTGATGCAGGCGCGCGCTATCGCCACGATAAAACAAAACGGGCGGCGGATCGTAGATCTGTAATAGCTGCGTAGGATAATCCGGTTGATTGGCAAACAGCAAGCTATAACTGCCTTGGGTTAGCGCTTGCTCGATGTTATCGATACTGGCTGTTGTTTGCTCTGGCTGTTCGTGCCGTTTGAGATGGGTACGATGGATACCTAACTGCCGCCATGTCTCCACTTTGGCTTGCCATGCCAACTGAGCACTATCAAAAAAGCCTATAAGTTTATAGTAGGCGGATAACGATGCATTTACCTCATACCATAGTGCTAAAACCGCACGCTGTTCTGGTGATAAAGACATTGTAGATTCCGTCATAATTGCTTCACTTCTCTAGCGGACTTTTTTGGCTAATTTATAGATAATCTTTATACAATAAAGCACAAACCATTATAGATAAGGCGGCGGTAATAGCTGATCGCCAATGCTCAAAGGCAGCTCTGAGCTTAAAACATAAGCGTAACTGATATCGTCAAAAGTATTAAATACCATTACCATACCAGCAGGCTCACTGGGCAGACGCACTGGCATATCGTTATCCATAGTGTCACGTACCAAAGGTCCTTTTTGATAGGCCGTCAATACGTCGCCAGGTTTGGCACCTTGCATGCTGCCTAAATTAATCGCAACCACACTACCACGCGCCGCTGAATTGATTGAATCCATGACGCGGACAATCATCCCGCCGCGGCTGACAGTTGCAGGCTTGGGGTAAAAGACAGGAGGGATTGAATCGTCCAGCTCTACAAAAACTCGGTCGCCTTCACGTACTTCTTTACCGTAGGAATCAAGAAGCTGTAGGCTACTGACGCCATTAGTCTCGACACTAGTGACTAAGCCTGTAGCTACTTGCGTCACTTCAAGCCCGATCACCTTTTGGGTTCTAGGCTCAACGTACTTCTCACCTTCGCGGTAGACCCCGTAACGCTGACCGACGATAAGGGGCACGCCTTTCGTATAGACCTTGTCTCCACTTGCGGTAATTAGGTTACGCTTTTTGGATGCTAAAACGTAAGGAGTAGTGTTGAAATCTTCTGGATTGACGATGAGTGTCTTATCTAACCAGTGCTGAATAGCGGACATTGGAATCGGTGGAATGCTATTAGCGATCGAGGTAACGGTTACCGCACTGGCCACTGTACTACCAGTCAACTGTTTCTCAACGCCTGCACAGCCTTCACCAGTGTCGACACCAACAAGGGTTTTGCCTTGAATCACACATAGAATTAGAACGTCATTGGGATAAATCAAATTGGGGTTCTTAATTTGCTTATTGGTCGCCCAAATCTCCTTCCAGCGCCATGGGCTATCCAGATAACGCCCTGAGATATCCCACAAAGTATCGCCTTTTTCTACAATATAACGGTTGGGTGCATCCGCTTTGATAGTTGGTGCTGGATTATTAGCGTAAGCAGTTGTTATCAACATGACACTACTAAGAGCTGTGATAAATAGCCCTTTTGTCATAGCATTTAGGCTTAGTTTCATTGTTTTGTCCACAAATTTTAAGATATACCGCAAGTAGGTTTTGTAACCGTTCTATAATTTATCTCTGCAAGATTGAATCCAGAAAAACGTCTAATTGATTTATTATTTATTAGAATAGCTATTTTTACAATTATATACATAATAGTATAAATTTAGATACTTATTTACATAAATTTTACATTAAAAAGGCTGCTACCAACTAAAGTATTAGTCAATAGCAGCCTTGAGATAAACTAGTTTTTATTAATTATATTAATATAATAAACTTAATAATATATAGTTTCACATGAAACGTTGGTATATTCCTAATTTGGTTTCACATGTTGTCGAATCTCTTCAGCGACCAGCTCGGCATCGTTATCTAGCACCGTCACATGCTGCTCTAAATCCTCCAAACCTTCGGTATGAGCCGGACGGTTAATATCTACTGGTCCAATAGCCTCTTTGATAGTCTCGGCAAATTTAACTGGCAAAGCAGTTTCGGCACAAACAATCACCTCGCCATTTTGCTGTAATTCTTTGGCAACTTTAATGCCATCGGCGGTATGCGGATCCACTAGCTCACCATGCTGCTCATACAAGCTTTTGATGGTTTGCAAACGGTCGCTATGCGTTGACTTGCCCGCCGCAAAACCATAACGTGAACTCACCGTCTCCATCACATCGGATAAATCAAAACCTTGACCGGACTTCACCCCTTCAAACAACTCATGCACGCGCGCACTGTCTTTTTCTAATAGCAAGTAGACAAAACGTTCAAAGTTAGAGGCTTTGGAGATGTCCATTGAAGGGCTAGATGTTACATAAGTTTTATCGGTTGCTCGCGGCTGATAAGCCCCCTTATTAAAGAAATCGTTCAACACATCGTTCTCGTTAGTAGCCACGATTAAGCGTCCAATAGGCAACCCCATCTCACGTGCAATGTGACCGGCGCAAACATTACCAAAGTTGCCTGAGGGTACGCTAAAGCTGACTTGCTCATCATTGCTGACAGTCACCGCAAAGTAAGCCTTAAAGTAATACACAATCTGCGCTAGGATGCGACCCCAATTGATGGAGTTAACCGTCCCTAGATTATATTTGGCTTTAAATTCAGCGTCTTGTTGTAGCGCTTTGACGATGTCTTGGCAATCATCAAACATGCCTTTGATAGCGATATTATGAATATTGTCATCGGTCAAGCTATACATTTGCGCGCGCTGAAACTCGCTCATTTTGCCGTACGGGGACAGCATAAAGACTTCGATGTTCTCTTTACCACGCAGTGCATATTCGGCCGCACTACCGGTATCACCACTAGTCGCCCCAATAATGGTAATACGCGCATCTTGACGCTTGAGTACATACTCAAAGGCGTTACCCAAAAACTGCATCGCCACGTCTTTAAACGCTAAAGTCGGACCGTTAGATAACCCTAAAATGTATAAATCGTCTTCGAGCTTGCGTACGGGCACAATCTCTTTATTACCAAATACTTCGGTCGTATAAGTACGCTCCACAATATCTTTTAAATCTTTATGCGGAATATCGGTGGCAAATCGCTGCATAATTGCCAACGCTAATTGTGGATAGCTCAGATCCCGCCACTCTTCCAAAACCGCTGTATCCACCTCTGGATAATACTCAGGCAGCATCAAACCGCCATCGGGAGCCAGTCCCATTAATAGCACATCGCTAAAATCCATCGGTTCTGTCTTGCCACGGGTACTAATATATTTCATAGTCTATCCTGTTAAGGCTGTCAAAAGGTCATTTTATTTATCTGTGAAATACAAAGAGTAGAAATAGCAAAAGGGTAGCATATTTTTAGCGGTGAGCTCTATTAAATAAACGGCTTATCGGTTCTTAAGATAAGTTTTGTAGCTGTATCGGTAGCTCATCTAGATAACCGCTATCAGAAAATCCCCTTTAAGGGATTTTCTCTTGCGAGCCTAACAAAGCAGTGCTTCGTTTTACAGCTCTCAGGTGTCGCAATCTGCACGCCGACCTACTTTGAAACCATAATGAAGTTATATTTCAAGCCATGCATTGAACAATTTATAAAGTCGCTCCTGGGCTAAAAGCGCCAGCCTACGCCAAAACCATAATCGTTAAAGGTAGTGTATAAAGCACGTTTACTTAGCCTTTCTTCCTAAGCAAAGCATAATAAAAACCATCACCGCCCGCGCTGTCTATTGGCAAACACTGACGACCGATATCTTGCGCGATGCCCCAGTTGCACTCATCGGTAAATTCGATAGCCGTTGCATCGTTATGATGTTTTAAAAAGTCTTGCATTTGCTCTACGTTTTCTTGTTTTAATATAGAACAAGTGATATACAGCAAATAGCCATTAACTTTTAATTGTGGCCATAAATTATGCAGGATATCGGCTTGTAATAGCGCCGTTTGTGCAACGTCTTCTTCGTTACGGAGAATACTGATATCTGGATGACGCCGAATGACACCGGTTGCCGTACAAGGCGAATCAAGCAAAATAGCATCAAATACTGCTAAATCCTTAGCACTGTCTGTTTTAACCTGCGGCGCTTTTTGCCATCTGGTAGCGTCAGCATAGACAATATCAAGACTAATACTTTTGTTTTGCGATTGCTCTAAATTTAACCTTTCTATATTTTCATGAATACGGGTGATACGCGGCGCTTCATTGTCGATAGCGGTTAGCTTAACGCTAGAGATTTTGCCAGCCGTATCTACATTTGAGCCACTATCTAAATTATCATTTAAGTCACTATGTTTCACATGAAACAATGACTGTTCCTTACCGCTACTTAGTAGCTCTAACCAATGCGCTAGTTTGCCACCTGGAGCTGCACAAGCGTCTAATAAATGTAGCTCACTATTAGTATCGTCGTTCTTTATTTTGTGAGTTAATGCCAACTGTATTAGCGGCGCGGCAAGTTGGGCATGCATATCTTGCACACTAGCAGCGCCATCGGCAAACGCAGGTAAAAAATTCACTGCCGTACTTTGTGCCAAGCGTAGTACTGGAGTTGATATGGTAGTGCTAGAGAGATTCGTTGAATTAGGTAATTGTAAACCACTTGATAACTCAACCAAATCAGCACTGATATCGGCATCCCCTAAACGCTTGTGATAATCCTCGGTTGCACTGAGCGCAGTATTTACTCGTAAAAACATCGGCGCAGGCTGACGCAAGCCTTGAGTTAAGGCCGTATATTCTTCGCTCCAATCTTGCTTAAGCTGACGTGCTAGCCAATTGGGTAGACTATGATTTTTATCGCATTTTTTACGAAATTTATTGGGGTTTTTGGCGACTTTGCGCAGAATAGCATTGATAAGACCAGCTGCCCTTGCAAACTCAATCTCTTTTGCTGCCTCAACGGTTTCGTGAATCGCCGCGTGATCTGCAACTTCTAAATACAATAGCTGTGCCAAGCCCACTTGAATGGTGGTGCGCACTTCAATCTCATCGATAGGGTTGTCTGCTAGGCTATCAAGCAGGCGTGCTAAGGCATACCATTGACGCAAAGTGGTCAATAGTAGCGCGTGAGCAAAGCCTTTGTCACCCTCGTGCAAACTGTTTAGCAGCGGGTCAAGCACACTTGATAGCGACTGACCTTGCTGAATAGCAAGTAAGGTGCGAATCACACGCACGCGTACGCTACCTATCATTTTAAGATTGCTAGAGGGTTTATTTTTATTGCTTTTGTAGTTATTAGACGCTATAGCTTTATGTCTCATATTGATTGGTTTCCGATGCGCCTTACAGCGTCTATATAGATTAATTTGTTCTGATTAATGACCAGACTCTCTAGTACTCATTAGTGAATATATCACCGTCATCAAGCTGATTGCCATGACAAACTTGCTCAGCACTCACCGGTTTACTGCCTGCAAATTGTAATTGGGTAATTCGTAAAGTACTGGCCTCAGTATTAGTACCAGTGTCGCTATCATCGTTTTTACCGCAAGCAACTAATATCGCTTTGCGGCCAACACTAATGACGGTGCCAGCCGGTTTTACAGTTGATTGAGTCGCATTTACCGGCATACTGGCTAAAATCTTCACGCGCTGACCATCAAGAAAAGTATAAGTACCCGGCCATGGATTCAAGCCGCGGATTTGACGCTCAATAATAGTCGCAGGCTGCGACCAGTCAATCTCGCCCTCAATTTTGACTAACTTTTCGGCATAATTAGCATCAGTATCATTTTGCTTGATAGCCTTTGCTTGATAACTAGGCAGATCTTGCAGTACCGTGCTAATGGCCGAAGCACCCAAGTCTGCAAGCTTATCGTGTAAGCTGGCGGCAGTATCATCATTCTGGATAGTGCATTTGACTTTATAAAGCATGTCACCAGTATCCAGTCCTTTATCCATTTGCATAATGGTAATACCCGTCTCGCTATCGCCCGCTAGTAGCGCCCGATGAATGGGCGCAGCTCCGCGCCAGCGCGGTAATAAGGAGGCATGAATATTGAGACAACCGTAATTAGGTGTATTTAGCACCCCAATCGGCAAGATAAGCCCATAAGCAGCGACAATCATGACATCAGGATGATAGGTACGTAAGGTTTGCCGCGCTGCCATGCCCTCAGTACTCGACTTTCTAAAGGTCGCGGGCTGTTCGACAGGAATATCATAGTTAAGGGCGACTTGCTTGACGGCAGAAGCTGATAGCTTTTGGCCACGGCCAGACTTTCGATCCGGCTGGCTATAAATGGCGACAATCTCTATGTTTAGCGCGTCTTGTTGCTCAATTAAGGCTTCAAGCGCTGTTGCGGCAAATTCAGGCGTGCCTGCAAATACTACGCGTAGTGGTTGGAGCTTATTAATCGCTAGCAGCTCTTTATCAGCGCTAGCCTCTTTGTCAGATGCATCGCTTAAATTATCGTTATTAAAAGCCAAGTCATTCATAAGCATAGCCTCGTATTACGTATTGCATGAATAGTCGTGACATTATAGGTGAGTTTACAGCCTTGCGCTATGACTAGCATGTAGACGATTAAACGCTTTGAGCTGGTAAGTAAAAATAGCAAAACTGTCTCAATCACAGCATCAAACCTAAACATTAAATTATCATATTTAGTTGCCCTAACAGTAACTGTGTGAGATAAAGGCAAATTTGTTACCATAGCTGATGGTATTATCATGCAAGTATAGGATCACACTCTCATGCAACAGTTTCAGTCATTAGGCCGCTTGCTTATCTTCTATGCTTTGACGCTACTGATCATGCTTTCTTTATACTACGTTATGATGTTTTTCGCATTTAAAGAACAAAATCAGCAGCACAGTCAATTCGTTTTTAGGGTCTTGAACCATGAAGTGACTGAGCATAATGCAACAACAGATAGCGGTATAGAAGAGATACTCACTAAACCCTTTTTTCAAGACATTAGTTATCAGCTGATTTTTATGTTGCCTTCTGGACAAACCTATGTTCATCAACATACACAGCCTGATGAGCGTAAATTTAACAATGTTACTTTTTCTGCAACCAACTATTTGCCTACTACTAACAGCAACTCATACCAGATAAACAGTTACAGGTTGATGGGTCAAATCAAACTTGAAAGTGGTCACCAAGTATACGTGGTATTGCGTCATCAGCCTGTTGATATCAACTGGTTATCGTACCAGATTTGGTTGCCACTCATGAGCGCTATCTTACTCTTTGGTTTGGCACTACTTTATATGCTCAAACGGCGTACTAACTGGGATCAATTGCTACGCTATACCGAGAACCTAATTGCCTCTACTAAAGAAGCCTACACGCCTCCTGCTTTTATAAATGTAGAGACTACCCCTGAGTTTGTCCGATTAGGTCATGCACTTAGTCGCGTCAGCTATCAGTTGCACAATCACCATCGCCGTATCAAAACCCTTCGTCAACGCTTAGAGCACTTGGTAAATCAAGCACCTCTACCTATGCTTATGGTTATGCGGCAAGGCCAGATCAGCTTTTTTAATCAACGCTTTGAGCAGATTTTTACAACTACCTTTCAGCGCGACTCCAACTATAGCTTGACAGATTTTGTCACAGGTAGTGACAAAGCGACCCAGCAGCAGTTACAAAAGTTGGCAACCCTGCGAGTGACTCGTACTTTACTGGTATATGGATTAGTAGATAAACAAGCCTACCAGCTACATATTGCTCCGTGGTTCGGCACCCATGGACAGGTACACGGGTTTACAGTACTACTCAATAATATTAATAAACTTACTGAACAAATAGACCACTTACAGTTTGAAAATCAACAATTGCATTCGCAATTAAAAGAGTCAACCAAGCTCCGGTTTGTCATAGGTCATGAGCTACGTACGCCGCTAAACGCCATTATTGGTACGCTTGGATTAATTGATGCACACAAACTATCTACGCAGCAGCAAGAGGTTCTTGCTACCCTGACCCACTCCAGCCAATCTATGCTAACTATGCTAAATGACATGCTTGATACTGCTAAGATTAGCGCTGGCAAATCTGATCTTATCACTGAGTCTACCGATATCTATAAACTTGGTCAGAACATAAGCGATCTTATGATTGGTAGCGCGCGCCGGCAAGGTATTGATCTGCTCTATTTCTTTGCTCCTAAATGTCCTCGTTATATCTGTACTGAGAGTAGTCGTTTACGGCAGATTTTACTTAATTTACTAGACAATGCGATCAAATTTACCTCATCAGGTTACGTAGCATTAGTTATTGAACCGCTTAGCTACGAGCAAATGTATAAAATAGACGATATTAAAGTTGCTCGTACTTTAGCTACTACGACCTTCA
The DNA here is from genome assembly GCA_947501045.1 of uncultured Psychrobacter sp. GTDB lineage: Bacteria > Pseudomonadota > Gammaproteobacteria > Pseudomonadales > Moraxellaceae > Psychrobacter. The sequence continues at coordinate 82,809 of CANMUI010000007.1, read as the reverse complement.
AGAAAGACTCTACTCATCAGTGGATACGTTTTAGCGTTAAAGATACTGGAATCGGTATCGCAGCCACTGAACAACACAAGCTCTTCTCATATTTTAACCAAGCCAATATAAACATTAGTCAAAATTTTGGCGGTACGGGTTTAGGGCTGGCAATATCCAATAGTTTTGCTCAATTATTAGGTGGTTTTATTCAACTAAATAGTGAGTTTAATAAAGGTAGCGATTTTGCGCTTTACCTGCCTTGTCAGTCGCCAATTTATCAACCGATATACCACTTTCATAGCCATTTGACACGTGTTCGGCTAATTTTTATTGTAGAAAACGAGTTATGTGCAAACTTTATAGCGCCTATTTGCGAGTATCTATCTATTCCAGTTACCATTTATACCCGTTTAGATGATAAAAATATAAATCAGCTAAATAACGAATTAGCTTACGATAACGAAGAGCTGACTTCTGTATTGTTACTCGATTATGAGTATTACGAAACCCATATAGCAATAGCTCCTCATGCTTCAATGTCTACTCAGACATCAACAAAAGAAGGCACCAGCGTAGCACACAATAACGACAATCATGATGTAGTCAATCGTTTGTTGAATCATAGCACTTTGGCGAAAATTTTATTTAGTATGAAGCCGGAGCGTAATATTCCCTCTACTTTATTAGATCAATTTGATAGCTTTTTAAATAAACCTTTAGACGTCACTTTATTGCTATCTGAGTTGATACGTCTCACTCAGTCTGAAACAAACACTCAAAAGCGTAATCACACTGTCAAAAATATCGTGAATGACGTGGATCACATTAATAAAAAACCATTGAGCAAAAAACAGATAGAGCAAAGTATAGAAAAAGCATCCGTAAGCGGATCAAGACAACCGTTAATTTTAGTCGTCGATGACAATATAACCAATCAGAAAATCACCTGTAAGCTGTTAGATAAACTTGGTTATAACAGCATCGTGTCCGTCGATGGTAAACAAGCGCTTGAGAAGCTAGAGACTCAGCGCCAAGATATTACCCTTATTTTGATGGATTGCCGGATGCCAGTTATGGATGGTATACAGGCGACTAAGGCTATTCGCGCGCAGGGAGATAATATTGCTATCATTGCCTTAACAGCGAATAGCACTAAGGAGGATCAAGAAGCCTGTTATAGAGCAGGGATGAATGGATTCTTAGAAAAACCTATAAATCTAGATAAACTACTAACAATGTTAAAAGGTTTTATTGGCGCTGATCTATAGTACTTTATGGTTAGTTGTTAGATAACAATATTTACTTCATAAAACCGTTTTCTGCCAAAAAACTCTCTGTAATCATACTTTGTGAAGATAGGTTGTTCATAGTGTCTACGGCGCCCGCTGATGTTTTAGTCAATAGACGCTCCAAATAGCGGGCAACGATATCCACCTCAACGTTGACCTTGTTGCCTACGAGCCAGTGTTTGGCAATATTAGTTACTTTGGCCGTATGGGGAATGATATTTAGGCTAACGATATTGTCGCGTACCAAATTGGTGGTGAGGCTAATACCATCAAGAGTAATCGACCCTTTCGTGGCAGTATAATGGGCTAGCTCCTTTGGGATCTCAATCTCAATATAGATCGAGCGCGCGTCTTGTTGTAGCTTACTCACTACACCTACGCCATCAACATGTCCAGCTACAATGTGCCCGCCAAAACGAGTAGTTGGTAGCATTGCCTTTTCTAGATTTACGATATCACCTGTTTTTAGATCCTCCAAGGCAGTACGAGCTATAGTTTCACGTGAAACATCAACCGCGTAATAATTAGTACCAAAATCTACGACGGTCAGACAAATACCATTAGAAGCGATAGAGTCGCCTAATTTTACGTCGTCAAAATCTAAGTCATTAGACTCGATAATAAGACGGATATCTCCGCCAACGGGCTGCATAGCTTTAACATGACCTACACTTTCGATAATTCCAGTAAACATATGAACCTCTTTAGTTATTTAGTAGGTAAAACATTTTGGTAGATGAAACATATAATGTGGTTACTAATCTTTAAGTACTATAAAGGGGATAAACTGTGGATAAGTAACGTTTTTTAATTTAAATTAGTCGAAATAATGACTTCCTACCTAAGTTATCCACAATACATTCGCTTTTCTACTTATAGACTAAAAAACTGTATCATATCAACTTAAGTTACTGATTCTAATAGCTTTACTTTAAAATATACTAGTGTTGCGATAGATAGTTAGTTCCACATGAAACAAAGTTATGCACAGTTTCACATGAAACCTAACCAATATTTGTATAGTTATCCACAATCAGTAGCGTTTATTAGCGCTTGTGGATAAGTTGTTGATACTATTAGTTGTCTTATCATTAGCTGTCTTATAGTGGGGTCAAAACAATCTTTAAGTCTGTTTCAATTCTCTCATAACTTTGATAATTAAAGCGTAGCTGCTGTGCTAAAGATAAGGGCTGAAAGTCAATCATAGCTCGAGCTTGCGATCCTAAAAAACAAGGCGCTTGATAAATGATTAACTCATCTACTAGCTCTTGGCTAAGAAAGCTACCTGCTACACTAGCCCCAGCTTCAACTAAAACATCATAGCGTTGATGCTCACTTACCAAACTTTTTAGCAGCTCAGTTAAGTCATCTTTATGCCAATACAGCGTGTCCTTGCGGCGACATAAGTTATAATCTGATTGCACATCATGAGCTAAGCGTCTGCGCCTATCAAGTATAACGACCAGAGGCGTAGGAATTTGATCTGACGCTACTGCTAGCTGGGTTGAACGCACATTCAACTGCGGATCATCGGCTATGACCGTCTCACTACCGGTGATAATAGCGCCGCTCTGTGCGCGCAGTTTTTGTACGTCCTCACGAGCAGCTACACCAGTAATCCACTTCGATTCTCCATCTGCCATCGCGGTACGACCATCAAGACTGGTGGCAATCTTGAGACGTACGTAAGGCATTTGCGTACGCATCGCTTTTAAAAAGCCACGATTTAATGATTCTGCTTGCTCGGTTAATACGCCAATCTTAACTTCAATACCAGCTGCTTCTAGCATAGCTACGCCGCGTCCAGCTACTTGCGGATTAGGATCAAGACCTGCAATCACTACGCGTTTAATACCAGCCCCAATAAGCGCAAGGGCACAAGGCGGTGTACGTCCAGTGTGGCTACAAGGCTCCAAAGTAACATAAGCGCTTGCTCCCTTCGCTTGTATACCCGCCTCTTTTAGGGCAAATACCTCAGCATGAGGCTGTCCTACTTTTGGATGAAAACCCTGTCCCACTATTTTTCCTGCCTGTACGATAATGCAGCCTACGGCGGGGTTAGGCCTAGTAGTATATTGCCCACGTTTAGCTTGCTCAATGGCTAGCATCATAAAATAGTTATCTTGCGCGCTTTGAGCATAACTGACATTGGACATATTTTTATCAACCATACTTTGTATTAACCGTATTTGTTTTGGATGCACCTAAATCTGACATAAAAGATTTATTACTAATTAAACGTCACTCTTTTTATCATTGGGACGAATATTAGCAATCTCTTGGTGAAACGCATCAATATCTTGAAAGTCGCGATAGACGCTAGCAAAACGGACATAAGCTACATCATCAAGCGTTTTAAGCTCACTCATGATAATCTCGCCCAAAACCTTACTACTGATCTCACGCTCCCCCATATGCCGTACCCGTTTTTCGATGCGGCTGATCATAGCCTCTTGCTCATCGGTCGTGATAGGACGTTTTTGTAGTGGTAATAACACCGAGCGGCGCAATTTTTCATTGTCATACGGTTCAATCTTACCGCTTGATTTAATGATGCGCGGCATGACCACCTCAACCATCTCAAAGGTGGTAAAGCGCTCCTGGCAGGTACTACAAAGCCGCCGCCGCCGCACTTGCGCCCCTTCTGCGGCAAGACGTGAATCAATAACTTTGGTCTCTGACGCATTACAATAAGGGCAGTGCATAGTTTATTCCTAATTAATTTTTATCAATATATGAGGCCGGATTAAGCTATTTACCAATACAAAAGCTACCAAATATCTTACCTAATAAGTCATCAGCACTAAATTCACCAGTGATCTCACCTAAGCTATGCTGAGCTTGCCTTAAGCTTTCAGCCACCAGCTCTCCTGCTTGAAATACTACCAGTTGTTCATGCGCCTCGGCCAAATAATCAGCCGTACGTCTTAGCGCATCAATATGACGCGTGCGTGCAATTAAGCTATTTTCTGGAGGATGAAAACCTACCTTGTCACATAGCGTTTGTATTAAGGTATCAATGCCAGCACCTGTTTCACATGAAACATTAACTTGTTCATAGCTTTGATTATTATCTTTAATTAAAGAGACCAAAGATATTTGCTCGCTACTCACACTAGTCGCTTGAGCTGCCAATAGATCACTTTTATTGGCTATGATCAACAGACGCTGAGCTTCTGGCAGTCTGCCAAAAAGCTGTTCAGCCAGTTGTAAAGGGGTTCCATTGCCCTCGATGTCACGAGTAACATCATAGACTAGCAGTAGCATATCGGCCTGATTAATAGCAGTTCGCGCCCGCTCTATTCCCATGCGCTCAACTGTATCTTCAGTTTCACGCAGACCTGCGGTGTCAGTTAGGTGCAAAGTTAAGCCATTTAACACAACAGTTTCTTGCAAAGTATCACGAGTAGTACCCGCAACCTCGGTGACAATAGCGCGCTCTTGACCCGCCAAACGATTAAGCAAGCTTGATTTACCAGCGTTAGGTCTGCCCGCCAGCACCACATGAATACCATCGCGTAAGAGCTGGCCTTGTTTCGCTGTAGCTAATACCTGCTTAACTTGTGCCTGCGCTTGTTCAAGCTTGTTTTGTATAATGCCATCTGATAAAAAATCAACATCTTCTTCGTCAGGAAAGTCAATTGCCGCTTCAACGTGTAGACGCAAATGAATAAGCTGCTCAAGCAGGGTATTGATCTTCTTTGAAAATTCGCCACTCAAGGAGCGAATGGCACTGCTAGCTGCTGCGTTGCTGGTTGCATCGATAGCGTCAGCGATAGCCTCTGCTTGTACTAGATCCAATTTATCATTATCAAAAGCGCGGTAGGAGAACTCACCTGCTACGGCTTGCTTTGCACCCAGCTCAAACACTCGCATAAGCAGCTGATTTTGTAATATCATGCCGCCGTGACCTTGCAGCTCAATCACGTCCTCTCCAGTAAAGGAATGCGGAGCTTTAAAATAGAGCACCAAACCTTCATCGATAACGCTACCGTCGTCTTGGTAAAAACGACTAAAGCTTGCCACACGCGGAGTAAAAGCAGATTTTCCAGTAAGCTGACAAGCGATAGCGTAGGATTTTGGTCCCGATAAGCGTATCACCCCTACTCCGCCACGTCCAAGCGGGGTAGCAATAGCAGCAATAGTAGAGCTACTATTCAATGCAGATGAAGGCGACAGATCCAAAGAAGCATCTGGTGTTAAGGTAGTATCAGAATCCACAGTTACTCTCATGAGCTAAAACTCCATTATAAACAGCTAATCAAGGCCTGACAAAACAAACTTTAAATAGTGGTCTTTTGTGGTTTTCAATCTTTCTTATCTTTATTAAGGACTTAAGCGCCCTCAACTTCAATATATTTTATTGACGCAAAGCCTCTACAAAAAAAACCACCGCTATAGCGATGGTTCTTTTAAACATCAAACCTAAACTTAGTAGATACTTAACTAAGCACCTTAACCGTACGTTTCTTTTGCTCTTCTTCTACTTTTTTGTTGACGATATATTGATGCGTCATACTAAATAAGTTATTGACTGTCCAGTAAAGTACCAAACCTGCTGGGAAGAACAACATAAAAGCGGTAAAGATGATTGGTAAAAACTTCATGACTTTTGCTTGCATGGGATCAGCTGGCTGCGGGTTTAGCTGCTGCTGAATAAACATTGATGCGCCCATGAGCAGTGGCAAGATAAACCAAGGGTCCATCGCCGATAAATCTTGAATCCACAAGATCCAGGGGGCATGACGCAGCTCAACACTCTCAACTAATACCCAATATAGCGCTAAGAAGATTGGCATTTGCATGAGTATCGGCAAACAACCAGCCATTGGATTGACCTTTTCTTCTTTGTAAATACTCATCATCTCTTGCGACATCTTCATCCGATCGTCGCCATGCTCTTCTTTGAGCGCCGCCAGTCTTGGAGCGATAGCCCGCATTTTTGCCATCGAATAGTAGCTCTTATTTGAGAACCACATCAGGGCAAATTTAACCAAAATTGTTAAAACAATAATCGACCAGCCCCAGTTACCGATAATATTGTGAATACCATCAAGGATCGCAAACAACACCTTTGAGATTGGCCATAGCAAACCATAATCTACGGTCTGATTAAGACCTACTGCCACATCTTTGAGCTCAGATTGTACTTTAGGACCGCTATATAAAGTTGCGCTTAAAGTAACCTGCTTATTGGTAGCGACATTTATAGGTTGGCTGTTGAAACCTATGAAATAATCATTTCCAGTCTCGCGGCTAAAGAAGTTTGCCGTGAAATTATCAGGTGTCCATGCCGATACAAAGTAGTGCTGTACGATGCCTACCCAGCCCTCGTCGCTAGTAACCGTCAATTCACCATCACTAAAATTCTTAAATTTTAGCTTATTATAAGGATCATCAGGCGTTCCCCAAGCGCCGCCAAGATAAGTGGCCATACTTAGCGCACCTTTATCTGACATGCCAGGATCTTTGCTGTCATCACGCTTTAACTGTGCAAACATCTGACCCTGCCATGGCTGGGCAGAAGTGTTTTGGATCTGATAGCTAACATCAATTGGATATTCGCCACTAGTAAAGGTAAAAGATTTGGTGATTTTCACGCCATCTTTTTGATAGGTGAGGGGTACGGTTAAGGTTTGCTGGCCCTCTTCCATAACATAGTTGTTGGCAGCAGTGCTATATATAGCACGGCCCTCTGCAGTATCAATACCGTCTCTACCAATTAGACCTGACTGGGCCACATAAATACGATTACTATTGTTTTCTAATAGTACAAAGGCTTCATCACTATCAAGCGTTGCATCGTATTCTTTTAGCGCAGAGTAGACAATGTCCCCGCCTTCTGGATTGATTTTGACATCATAGCGATCAGTCGAAACTGTAATAAGCCCTATGTCTTTAGATGGCGAGGTAGTAGCTACATCAGCTTCAGTAGGTATTGTTTGTACCGGAATATCACCAGCTGCCCCTGAGGTAGAAGGTATATCAGCACCTACGGAGACGGAAGTCTCTGGTACTGAATCAACCACTGGTGTATCGGCATAATCATCTCGCCATGCCAAAATTAGCAGATAAGCGGTGATTAGCATCGCAATGATGATCATCACCCGAAATATCTTTTGCATAAACCTATCCTAGATTAAAATTAGGGAATGAAAAATTAAGGCATGTGTCATGACCACCAATCGCTGCTATCTCTAATAGTGGATAACAGTATTAGTAGTCATTTACATAAAATGTTCATCATTTTACTAAAAAACAGCTCTAAATGATACCAACAGTGTTGATAAGCTGTGGATAACTTATACATGTTGTAAGATCACAGCTTGAACTTAAGGTCTAATAAATTTAACTTGCGCTCATTAATATATTTAAACAAGCCACATAGCTCTGATTATCACGATAGATACCGATTCCTTGAGACCTACCGAGCTTTGGGCTATCAGATAATAAATACTGATAATGATAAGAGGCTAGAGGTAATGGAACGAAGTCAATACCATGACCCCCCAAAGGATGGCAGCGAGCAATACGTTTCAACAATAGCCAGCTTCCCGACCAAACTCCATGCCATGCTAAAGCTTGAATACCATAATTTGAACATGTTGGATAATACCGACAACGAGCAGGAATAATAGGGCTAACTATTTTTTGATAAAATAAAATAGTGTTTTTGAAAAATATATAAAATGTATTATTTATATTTTTTATTAAACTACTCATTTTTATTTTTTTCTATTTTTTTAAATATATTGTTTATCTGTAATTTTAATTCTTTTTTATCTATATCTTTAATAGGTTTTTTAACAATAAAAACAATATCTTTATTTTGTAGATTATAAGATTGTACGCGAAAGTTTTCTCTTATTTGCCGTTTTATTAAATTACGAGCTACTGCGGTAGGTACTTTACGTTTAGTTATTGCCATACCTATACGTGGTTGTTCAGAGTCATTACTGCGTACAAAGGCCATCAAATGACTTTGATGTAGTTTACGTTCTGGAGCATCAAATACGTTACGAAATACCTTAGGAGTGAGCAGACGCTGCTCTTTAGTAAAACGGTTAGTAGGGGTAGTGAGAATAGTATTAGGCATAGTGAAGCCTCAAATAGGAGCTTGAAGAGCGCATGAAACGAGCTAGTTAAGATAAAGAAGTGTTTGGTGATAAATACAATAAGTATGGAAACAAAAAAAGCGCCAGTAGAGGCGCTTTTAATATATGACAACATGATGATTGAAGACAATTACTATTATAATTTATGAATAATTAGGGTCTATAAAAAATAATAATCAACATGCTTGGTCATAGCTGTCTTTATGTATTTTATACAGTAAGACGGTGACGGCCTTTAGCGCGGCGGCGTGCTAAGACCTGACGGCCTTTTTTTGTGGCCATACGTGCACGGAAACCGTGAGTACGTTTACGCTTGATCACGCTTGGTTGGAATGTACGTTTCATAACTCACCTATCAAATAATGGACTAAATTCGTAATAGCGCAGGATTATATCACTCCATCATACGTTGGTCAATAAATCAATCAATTATGTTGCTACGGTTTTTGTAGTTATTTGCTCGACGATAGGTTTATTGAGAACCAAGTTTGTAAGAGTACAAGAAAGGTTTACTGTAATGACATTCTTTTTGCCAGAATTAATAGCTGTTTTAAAAAGTTATCCACAGAAATTGTCGTACTCCATAATAATAAATAATTAATATAATAGTAGTATTGTTGTTATTGGGGAGCTAAATATCTGTGGTTAAGTCTAAATTATACTTTATTATCAATATACTACGCTATGGGTAACCCTGTGGATAACCTGTGGGTGAAATATGGATAACTCAACATATCAACTTATCCACAAAACTGTCCACAGCTTTATCCCCAAAAAACAGGATGTTATCCACAGGGTATTTATGTTAAATTAGCCTCAGTTTAAAGATGGGTTCAAATCATCTTATAGCGAAAGATTCTCGCTAAACACTCTAGACCATGTTAAGTAGTTGGTAATACTAAATAGTTGGTTATAGCGTTGAGTGATTTTTACTGTTTAATACAATGAGGCTTGCGTTTTTCATGATAGACACAGCAACAGTTTGGGATAGATGTCTAAACGACTTACGTTATCACGTTAAAGATAACGTATTTACGATGTGGCTGCGACCACTATCAGCGCATCAAGAAGCGCAAACACTTATCATTCTTGCGCCCAATGATTATTTCGTGACCTATATCAGAAAAAACCATCTAGCCGATATTCACCAGCTGGTAACCAAACATAGCCAAGGCAGTATTGAAGAGGTTCTCGTCCGTGTTGATAATGCCAATCGTAGTACAACCAGCACCAGTGATAGCGGTTACCAAGAGTCAGGCTCATTATTTGTAGAAAATGAGCTTGTAGAAAATAAGCCCTCCCCTCCCCTCACAAACCCTGTGAATGATCGGGCTCAAAACCGTGTGCAAGATGATAATAACAAAGCAGATATCCTTACTGATAGACAGCATACAGCCCTTATTGACTCTACTGAAACTAAGTCTTTAAGTTATCTAAATCCTGATTTTACTTTTGAAACCTTCGTTACTGGTAAGTCAAATAACTTAGCTTATAAAGCTTGCTATGAGCTTGGCAAGCGTCAGTCAAAAAATCGTCACAATCCCTTGTTTATATACGGACATTCTGGATTGGGAAAAACCCATTTAATGCATTCTGTAGCGCATCGCTATTTAAGAAATAATCAAAGTTTTTATTATTTCACTTCTGAAAAATTTATTAATCAATTAGTTTATTCATTAAGAAATAATAAAATAGAAGATTTTAAAAAGAAAATAAAAAAAGTAGATTTATTAATTGTAGATGATATTCATGTATTAGCTGGAAAGACTAAAAGTAGTAATGAGTTTTTAACTTTGTTTGCTGATTTTACTAGTGGTGACAAACAGCTAATTTTAGCTTCAGATCGTCATCCCTCGCAGATGACAGAATTTGACGAGCGCTTTAGATCGCGTTTTTCTTGGGGCTTGACTGTGGCCATTGATCCTCCTGAGATCGATACACGCGTGCAGATTCTACAAAAAAAGGCAGCTTGGTATGGCATGACTTTACCTAAAGAATGCGCCCTATTTATCGCTCAAAATGTAGTCTCTAACGTTAGGCGTTTAGAAGGCGCTCTAAACCAAGTGTTTGCCAATGCTAATTTGACAGGGGCGCCAATTACCCTTGAGATGGTGCAATACGCGCTAAAAGATATTGTTGCTATGCGCGTGCAAGCGGTCAATATGGATAATATTCGTAAGGTGGTCGCCGAATACTACGATGTGACGGTAAAAGATATCATGGGGCGCAAACGGACGCGCAGTATCGCAAGGCCACGTCAAATAGCCATGGCTTTAGCGCGCGAGTTGACGGGTGATAGCTTTCCTGAGATTGGACAATCATTTGGTGGTCGTGATCATACAACAGTGATGCACGCTTGTGATAAAGTGGCTCAACTGCGCGCGGCAGATCCAGCTTTTGATAAGGATTATAAAACGTTGTCTTTGATGTTACAGGCTGCTTAATCTGCTTAGAGATAGCAGCTATTAGTAGCTTACTAGCAAGTGGTTTTAATCTGTAGATATGGTTTATAATGGTGAGAATTTAATCGTAAATTATCTATATTGACGATACGCCATCGCTAATAGTCTATTATAAAAATAATCATTTAAATAAGAGTAATTCAGTATGCAATTATCGATTAATCGAGAGTCATTATTAAAAGCCATTAATTTGATCGCTAAGGCCGCTGATAAACGCCATAATATGGTCATTTTAGGCAATATTAAGCTGCAGCTAACTGAGTCTGAATTGATCCTAACTGCATCCGACTTAGAAGTAGAGCTGACTTCAACTTTAAAGCTACCGGCTGGTGCTTGTATTGAGGCGGGTGCAACGACTTTACCGGCAACAAAATTGCGAGAAATTTGTAAATCACTCCCTGCCCAAGCGCAAATTGATCTGACGACTCAAGAAAATGAGCGTTGTCTGCTTACCAGTGGCAAAAGTCGTTTTACTTTAGGGACGCTGCCTAGCGAGGATTATCCAAGTTTAGGCAATCCTGAGAATATTACTCCGCTTACTATTGATCGTAGTCGTCTCATTGATCTGATCCATAAAACTCAGTTTGCCATGGCCATCCAAGATGTACGTTACTATCTGACGGGTATGCTGTTCGATGTCTCTCAGCGACAACTGACTACGGTGGCAACCGACGGTCATAGACTAGCATTGGCCCGTAGTGCCATCGATGTGGATGCAGAGATGAGTATGCAGGCTATTTTGCCGCGTAAGGCGGTAATTGAGCTGGAGCGTTTAACCACTGAGCTTGGTAAAATGCTGGGTGACCAAGATAATAAGGTCACATTAAGCTTTGGGCGCGAGTTTTTGCAGGTGAGTCTGCCGTTTGGTGAGGTAGATAGCGCAGGACAGGTCAATCAAAATTTAATGGTGACCTTTACGGCGCGCTTAATCGATGGTAAGTTTCCTGATTATCGCCGCGTAATGCCAAGTAACACTGATAAGTTGGCTTTGCTTAGCCAAGATAAGCTTACAGATGTGCTGCGCCGTGTGGCAATCTTAAGCAATGAAAAATCGCGCGGGGTAGTATTTAGTTTCGCTGATGACGGTATGATTGAGGTACGTGCCAACAATGCCGAGCAAGACGAAGCGGTCGAGATGCTACAGGCCAAATATCAAGGCGAACCTATGGAGTTGTCTTTTAATGCAGCTTACCTACAAGACGTACTAAGCGTTATTCAAGGCGATGTGCAGATGCATATGAGTCAATCGAATGCCTCAGTGCTAGTCAATCAGCTGGGTGATGAACTACATCAGTATGTCATCATGCCTATGCGCATATAGCGTATATAGATTGATTAAAAATGTGCAAATCAAAGCTGCAAAAGCGTTCGCTGATGCGATGGCTAATAATATGAACGGGCTGTTATCAGTATTATGATTGAACGTCTGCAAGTCTCGCATTTGCGTAATCTTAGTGAAGCTAATTTACACACAGCTGCCTGTAACGTCATTATCGGCGCTAATGGCAGTGGTAAAACCTCGCTATTAGAAGCGGTGTTTTTGTTATCGCGCGGTAAAAGCTTTCGGCATCATCAGCCCAAGCGCTATATACAACATCATCAGTCTGCAGCTACAGTTTACGCTAAGCTTAGCGACAAAAGCACACTGGCTATTCAAAAAGCGGTCGACGCCACTACCATCCTCCGTCTCAATCAAAATACGGTCTACAATCAAAGTATCTTAACAGAACAGCTGCCGACATTACTTATCGATCCCTCAACTATGGACATGTTAGAGCAAGGTAGTGCCAGCCGCCGACAACTGCTTGACTGGTTAGTGTTTCACATGAAACCTGGCTTTCATCCACAGTGGGTGGCGTACCAGCGCCTACTTAAGCAGCGTAATAGCCTGCTTAAACAAACTAATGCTTTAAATAAAAACCAGCTTGCAGAACTAAAAGCTTGGGATAAAGGGCTTGCTAGTCACGCTGCACTAATCAACCACTACCGTGAGCAAGTCTTTCATGCCTGGCAGCCTTATTTTGCTCAAACTAACACTCAGCTATTACCTGCTTATGCTGATCAGTTAAGCTTGAGCTACAACGCCGGTTATGATACTGATATTGCTCTAGATATACAGCTTAATGAACGTTTAGAGCAGGATATGCATTTGGGTTATACCCGTATTGGTAACCACCGCGCTGATGTCCATGTACATTGGCGCTCTAGCTCTAAAGCTATTAATACCAAACCTACAGAGACTAGCAAGAATCCTAATACTCATCTAAACGCTGACAATCATCCAAATACTGACACTGGCGCTGATCAAGAAAAATCGAATTCTGATAAGGCATTACCTGTTTTGAAAGAGCAGGCGGCTAATGTGTTATCGCGTGGTGAGAAAAAGCTACTAATTACCGCTCTACGTCTATCACAGTTGCCCTTGCTACTTAACTATGAAATGCCTAGTAAACAAAAGAATGAGCAAACTTACGAGCAAAACGAAGCTGATATAACAACTAATAACGAGACTAGAGTTGCACCAAAAGTTACACCGGTGGTGTTGTTAGATGATATCACTGCAGAATTAGATGGTAGAGCAATAAATATATTGTTATCGACGTTGGCTCAGCTACCTTGTCAAGTATTTATGACCAGTTTGACCGATGATATTGTCCCACTAGTGAATAAACTTTGGTCGAAACCTGCCTTGTTTCATGTGAAACAAGGGGTTTTTTCTTTACAAGTTTAATAATAATTTTTTGTCTTATATAGTTTGATAAAAAGGCATAAATTGTCCAGTAAACAGTGACTTGCAGACAAAAAAATGTTAAAATAAGGCTTTATTTTTGTCCTATCTTCAGCAGTTTATCCTATCGTTTAATAGTTTTTTTATGTCTAGTTTTAAACCGTTATATTATTAACAATATTTCGTTTTAATGGTCAGTTACTGATTTTGTACCTTTAGGTAAGAATCTAGATTGTGATTAAACTAATACTGTAATTTAACATAGGTATGCTTATACGTATGTAGATTATAAATTTCAGATATTAACGTTAGTAAGTTAACTTTAGAACAAAGTTATAAGGTTACGCCATAGTGGCGCGCTTGTGATAAAGGGCTGATTACGGCTAGATTGAGGAATGTACATGAGTGATTCATTACCTATCGACTATGAGCAATTAACATCAGGTAGCTTTGTCGAAGCCATTGATACTGATATCGCCCCTGAAGGGTTACCCTCCGATTATAGCTCCAAAGACATTCGCGTACTGCGCGGGCTTGAGGCTGTGCGCGTGCGTCCTGGTATGTACATTGGTGATACTGATGATGGCACGGGCCTGCATCATATGGTCTTTGAGGTAGTGGATAACTCTATCGATGAGGCGCTCGCTGGACACTGTGATCAGATTGATATTATCATTCATGAAGATGAGTCGGTAAGCGTGAGCGACAATGGTCGCGGCGTCCCTGTGGATATTCATCCAGAAGAGGGCGTATCTGCGGCGCAAGTGATTATGACGGTCCTTCATGCTGGTGGTAAGTTTGATGATAATAGCTACAAAGTTTCAGGTGGTTTGCATGGCGTCGGCGTCTCAGTCGTCAATGCGCTGTCCAAAAAACTTGAAATGAATATCTGGCGTGAAGGTTACCATTACCAGCAAACTTATACTGATGGCGTGCCAGATAGTGAAATTCAGCAAATGGAGGCGACCGACAAAACCGGTACGCAAATCCGTTTTTATCCAAGTAATGATGTATTTACAGGCACTATCTTTGAGTATGATATTTTAGCTAAGCGTCTGCGTGAATTGTCGTTCTTAAATTCAGGCGTACGTATTGTGTTGACCGATGAGCGTATCGATAAACGTCATGAGTTTGAACACAAAGGCGGTCTGTCAGAGTTTGTCAGCTATATCAATGCAGGCAAAGACGGTATCAATGATGTTTTTCATTTTACTAGCGAACAAGATGATGGTATCGCGGTAGAAGTGGCGCTGCAGTGGTCTGACACTTATAACGAAAAAGTATTATGCTTTACTAATAACATTCCGCAGCGTGATGGCGGGACACATTTATCAGGTTTTCGCTCGGCGCTGACTCGTGTTTTAAATAGTTATATGGATAGCGAGAACTTGTTTAAAAAAGAGAAGGTAGTAGCAACAGGTGATGATGCGCGTGAAGGTTTAACGGCGATTGTCTCAGTCAAAGTGCCTGATCCTAAGTTCTCTAGCCAAACCAAAGATAAGCTGGTATCAAGTGAAGTCAGATCAGCTGTTGAATCAGCGATGCATGATCGATTTAATGACTACCTACTTGAAAACCCGAGCGCGGGTAAAGCTATCGCTGGCAAGATTATCGATGCTGCGCGCGCGCGTGATGCTGCGCGTAAAGCGCGGGAGATGACGCGCCGCAAAACTACTTTAGATATTGCTGGTCTGCCCGGTAAACTTGCTGATTGTCAAGAAAAAGACCCTGCTTTGTCTGAGCTGTACATTGTGGAGGGCGACTCTGCTGGTGGCTCTGCCAAGCAGGGTCGTAGCCGTAAGACGCAAGCGATTTTGCCGCTAAAAGGTAAAATTCTGAACGTTGAGCGCGCGCGTTTCGACAAGATGCTCTCATCAGCTGAGGTCGGTAACCTGATTACCGCGCTTGGCTGTGGTATCGGTCCTGATGAGTATAACCCTGATAAAGTACGCTATCATAAAATCATTATCATGACTGATGCCGACGTGGATGGTTCACACATTCGTACTTTGCTGCTGACCTTCTTTTTCCGCCAAACGCCGGAGCTGATCGAGCGCGGTTATATTTATATTGCGCAGCCGCCGCTTTATAAGGTTAAAAAAGGCCGTCAAGAGTTATATCTAAAAGATGATGAAGCGCTAAAAGCTTATTTATTGTCATCAACCATTGACAACACTAAGCTGCATGTCAGCAGTGATGCGCCCGCTATTACCGGACAAGCGCTTGAGACTTTATTGAACGATTATAACCAAACGCAATTGATCAAAGCGCGTTTGCAAATTCGTTTTCCAGCGACCTTGCTTGATGCGCTAACGCATACGCCAAAGCTTAGTACGGATATGACTTATGATAAGTCAGTGATGGAGGAGTGGGCAGGTAAGTTGCAAACTCAGCTGGAGCATTTTGGTAGTGAATTAAGTCCTGAGATTGAGCTGGTTAATATTCATGCTCCTGTCTCTGAATCTGACGATATAGATGCAGCAGCAGCTGATTTGCTAGGTATGACTCCTGAACCAGAAAGCCTAGCGGATAGCGAGATGCTATCCACTAAAGCGCAGTGGCTACCACGCGTCACTATTTATGTACATCAATTGGCGCATCATTATTTGCTTGATGCTAGCTTTATCAATTCAGGAGAATACTCAAAGCTGCTGCGTCTATCTAGTGAATGGAATACTTTGTTAGAAGATAGCGCCTTTATTCGCCGTGAGGGTAGTAGTGCTGCTAATAAAGACATTCCGATTCGTGATTTTGATTATTTGTGGCAACAAATGATGCTTGATGCGCGCCGCGGCTTGTCTGTTCAGCGCTACAAGGGGCTGGGTGAGATGAATGCCGATCAGCTTTGGGATACGACGATGGACCCTGAGAATCGCCGCATGCTACGGGTGACTATTGAAGATGCCATTGCTGCGGATCATATGTTTACGTGTCTTATGGGTGATCATGTTGAGCCGCGCCGTATCTTTATTGAAGAGAATGCCCTGACAGTTTCTAATTTGGACATTTAAATATAGGGTTTAATTATTATCGAAAAGTCACTTTGCTAGCAAGGTGACTTTTTTGTTTCACGTGAAACTTAATAAGAAAATACTTTTTAATTAGTGAACGAAAAATGATAGAAGTCCTATTACTTGCTATTGCCTTGGCAATGGATGCGTTTGCCGTAGCCATTGGATTAGGCGCTAAGTCGCAAAAACAGAACCGTCAGTATATTTTGCGTTTAGCTAGTTATGCAGCGTTGTATTTTGGCATCTCACAGGGATTAATGCCAATTATCGGCTATTTGTTAGGTGCCGCGCTATTAGGTTGGTTGGCTGCTGCTGCACCTTGGATTGGTGGTATTATACTAATCGTGCTCGGTGGAAAGATGCTTTATGAAGTTTTTATTAAAGATGACGAGAATGCAGTAGCAGCTGACAATGAATCAGTAATAGCTAATCATTTATCTGCGGGTATCAATCATCAAACTATGCTTATGCTAGCGATTGCGACTAGTATTGATGCGATGGCAGCAGGATTCACGCTTAATTTATTAGCCTTAAATGCGTGGCTAGCCTGTTTAATTATCGCTATCATAACCGCTTGTTTTAGCTTTTTCGGTGTGTATCTGGGTAGAAGGTCTGGGACATGGTTAGAGGATAAGGCTGAAGCATTAGGCGGGCTAGTCCTTATCGCCATTGGTATAAGAATAATGTTTTTTAGCTAAATGAGTACTAAGTCTATCTTCTTTTCCTCGACAAAAACACCGCTTTATATATAAAGCGGTGTTTTCCTGTTTCACGTGAAACTTAATTTCTCTGAAGAGGGTGAGTTGCGTTTCATGTGAAACATATTAAAGGTAGTTAATGCTAACTATTGAGACTCATCCATCGTAAAGCGCCAAGCCAATACTCGCGTGCTTTTCTGGCCTTGGCTCATCTCTATAATACGCATCTGCGCAACACCAAGCTCTTTTAATAATTGCTGCAATGGTTTCACATTTTCAGACTTTGATACCAAAGAAGTAAACCAGCCCACGTGCTCGGCAAAATCTCGGCTCTCCCTTATCGTCTTGGTCAAAAAGGCGATCTCACCACCTTCAGACCATAATTCTTTATGTTGACCGCCAAAGTTTAGGTTTTGCGCCGCATTTCCCGATTTCGTTGAGCTACGGCTTACTTGTTCACTTGCATTTTTACCACGATGTCTTTGTAGGTTATGCTGTTTACGACTATTGGCCTCTACTGCCTCTTCAAGTGAGGCATGAAACGGTGGATTACAAACTACGATGTCAAAGTAGTCCTGACGACCGATAATATTTTTAAAAATATGCTTGGGCTCAGGTTGCAGCTTAACTTTAACCGCGCCTTTTAGCTTCGGATTAGCCTCACAAATCAGCGCCGCCGTATTGACTGAAACGGGGTCAATATCGGAGGCAGTAAAGCGCCAGCCGTAGCTTTGACTACCAATAATGGGGTAAATAGCGCTGGCACCGGTGCCAATATCAAGGGCATGAATTTGCTTACCAGTCGGCGGGGCATTATCTTCATTAATATGAGTCGTTTGCGCGAGCAAATCAGCAACGTAGTGAATATAATCAGCGCGTCCGGGAATAGGCGGACACAAATAACCCTCTGGAATGTCCCAAAATTTGATACCGTAATACTGCAATAATAGCGCTTTATTGAGCGTACGTACGGCCTGATGATCAGAGAAATTGATCGTCGGCTCGCCTTTTGGATTGGTAATGGTGTAGTCGGCAAGTTCGGGTAGGGCGCGCGTTAATAGGTCAAAATCATAACGGCCTTGGTGCGGATTGCACGGATGTAGCTGACCGAGTTTTTTGGCAGTAGCAGGCGATCTGTTTCTATGTTTGGTGCCAGGGTTGGTGTTGGGTTTACTGCTTGAAGGGGTGCTCTTGATGGGCTTGGTTGTCATAGTATGATGCTTTGATAGATGGATATAAGTCGTCAGTGTAGCAGATTTTGCGGCTAATCAACGGCTTATCGACTGCGGAAAATCAGGTTTAGGCCCAATACGATCATCGCTGTACCAAGCACGCGATCTATCCAGTGCTCAAAACGCTGAAAACGTCTAAGAATAGCAGGAATGGACAGTAGCATCACTACTGTGCTAAACCATGCCATCTGTAAGACCATCATCCATACACCATAAATGGAGAGCTGCCAAAGCGGAATGTCGGGTGAGAGCACTAAGGTAAATATGGCGACAAAATACACTGGCGCTTTAGGATTAAAGACATTGCAAAAGAAGCCGCGGCGCAGGGTAGCGAATGTAGATTCGGTAGAAGATGGCGTTTGCGACAACGAGTAAGCAGATTGATCTAGTGAATGGTTATCTACCAACTTTGCTGGCGCTTTCGGCCTCGCTTGAATCCCTTGCCAACCGAGATAAATAAGATAAGCACCGCCTAACCATTTAATAGCAGTCAGTAGCGGCTGCGAATGCGCGATGACTGCCGCCAGCCCTAGTACCGAATAGATAATATGTACGGCAAGACCAAGGGTAATCCCCAAACTACAAATCAGTCCGGTACATCGACCTTTTGTTAATGTTTCACGTGAAACTAAGACAAAGTCAGGGCCAGGGGAGGCAGCTGCGAGCAAATGCACGCTAGTGATCAGCAGAAATCCATGCCAAAATTCCATAAAACACTCTGATTATTATCGCAAATTAGATAATCTTGGCAGTTATTAAAAATGAGGTCAACTGTTATTATGGTATAGGCAATCCTAAATAAAATTAACACACTCTATACCACGTGCTGCTGGGATGAATTTTACTTGCGTGCTGTGTCTACGCTGACAGAGGCTGCGCAACTCATGCTAAAAAGCATCCCTGCAGCACTAAGCTTTAACACTTTTAAAGAGACTCAAATATACCTGTATTAGAAGCAGGCTGTAAATTTGACGTAGAATGTAATTAGCACAGCGCCACCATTTTATCTACACATTCAATAATGTCTTATACTTTAACGCTCTTTAACCTCCAAAGCGCTGCGCAATGCGCTGTACGGCACTCAAATAACCGCTGCCAAATAAATTCAGATGATTTAGGTAGTGATAAAGGTTATAGATATCTACCCGATCGCTAAATCCATTCTCCATTAGACCATACTCTAGATACGCATCATAAAACGCTGACGTAAAGCCGCCAAACATCTGTGTCATCGCCAGATCAGTCTCAGGATGACCGATATAAACGGCAGGATCTATCAAATAGCCAAGCGCTTTAGTACTGTTTCTATTGTTATTATTATCAGCCGCTTGACCAAGCATAGCGTTACCTGCCCACAAGTCGCCATGCAGTAAGCTTGGTCTGGGTTGTCCTGCATCGTCTGTAAGCGGATAGTTGGGTAAATGCTGTTCTAGCTTACGCTGAATACACTCGATCTGTTGTAGAGTTTGGCGGTCTATTCGCTGCCTATCAAAAGCCATTTGCAACTGTACGCCCAATCTTTGACTGGCAAAAAATTCATGCCAGTCCGCCGTCCAGCTATTACGCTGAGGACTACTACCAATAAAGTTATCATCAAACCAGCCAGCATACCACTTTGAGGGTTGGTTGTTATCAAGTTTATCAGAGTTATCAGACTGATTAGTTTTAGGCTGTGGCGCTATGGCCTGATGCAAAGTTGCCAGCTGCAAGGCTAAATTCTGCCAGCCTTCAGTCATGCTGGTAGCTGAACCTTGATAAGAGTGAATCACCGATAATAATAAAAAACTACGCCCGCGCTCATTATCAACCCCAAACGCTAAAGGCTGGCAAGTTCGCGCCCCAGTCGCGCGTATGGCGGCTAACCCTGCAACTTCAGCTTCAAGTACCGGCGCTTTCTCAATAGTGTTTTGCTTTAAAAAAATCTGCTGGTTTTGCTGGTTGTGCGGCTCTGAATTACCTATGGTCAGTAAGCTTGCCTCATTAATATCACCACCAGAAACAGGCTGCCAATCTATGTCATCTAAAGAGTCAATAGAGCTATCACTTAATGAGTTTACCGCCTCAAGCAAGCTATCAAAACATGGAGTAGTACTATCATAAGTATCGTCGAAGTTCGTAGAAGTTGAATTAACCATCGTAAATATACCTTACATGCTAGAAGTGAATTTTATTAAAATTATATTTGTTATTAATGCGGCCAGCTTGCGTGCTGTGCTTTTCGTCTTGTGTTATAGGTTAAGGATGTCTATATTAAAAGTCAGTAGTACTCACTTAAAAGAACTTAAATCACACAATTTTAGCGTAACAAAAAATCTAAAAAGGACAAACTCATGACCATTCAAAATAATACCAACAACCGCATCACTTTTGAAACCGACGACTACATCTGCCTTATCGGTCTCAATCGCGCCGACAAACGCAATGCCTTTGACAGCCATATGATCAAACAACTCTCCGAAGCGCTGACTCGCTACGAAAACGACGATAATCTGCGTTGTGCACTTATCTTTGCCCATGGTGAGCATTTCACCGCTGGTCTTGATTTAATGGAGCTACAAGATAAATGGGATAAGGGCGCGTTTGAATTTGATAATGATGAGATCGATCCCTGGGGCATTGGCGGCAAACTGCGCACTAAACCTGTGGTAGTGGCGATACAAGGCACTTGCTTTACCGCGGGTATTGAGCTGATGCTCAACAGCGACGTGGTTATCGCCAGCAGCAATTGCAATTTTGCCCAGATGGAGGTGCAGCGCGGTATCATGCCGTTTGGTGGGGCGACGGTCAGATTTGTCGCAGCAGCTGGCTGGCAAAAAGCCATGCCGTATCTACTCACAGGCAAGAACTTTGACGCACAAACGGCAGATAGGCTAAATCTAGTTAGCGAAGTCGTCGCCAATGGTGAAGAATACGAGCGCGCGCT
Source organism: uncultured Psychrobacter sp. (assembly GCA_947501045.1). Classification (GTDB taxonomy): domain Bacteria; phylum Pseudomonadota; class Gammaproteobacteria; order Pseudomonadales; family Moraxellaceae; genus Psychrobacter. The sequence goes on along the minus strand of CANMUI010000007.1, from coordinate 61,369 downwards.
AACTCTGGCCCAAGAGATTTGCCAAGCGGCACCGCTTGGGGTACAAGGCCTGCTGTCCTCAGCGCAAGATGCTAGCCGTAGTGGTCCTGCTGCTGCATTAGCTAATATTCACAGTTATCTGCCGCATTTATTTCATTCAGAAGATGCTCGCGAGGGCGCAATGGCAATGGTTGAGAGGCGCGAGGCGAATTTTAAAGGTCGCTAAAAAAAGGCGTTAGAGTTTGATTTTATATTTATCCGCAGATTGATTGATTATAATCGCTTGATTATATCCATGCCTACAAGGGGCAATCACACCTATGTTAGACATTATTAACATCACCGCCCCTATCTTTATCATCATCGCGCTTGGCTATTTATGTGTGCGCATTAGAGCTATCGATCCTAAGCACGCCAAAGGCATGGGTAGTTTGGTATTAAATATTGCGCTGCCAGCACTCATGTTTAACGCCATTGCAGACATGCCTTTTCAACAAGTCATCTTGCCGCATTATCTGTTTACCTACGCTTTAGGCTCGGTCATGGCTTTTATGATCGGTGTCGTGCTGACCAAAATGATCTGGCGACAAGACAACGTCTCAGCGGCTCTTAATTCTACTGCGCTCTCGTTCTCTAATAGCGCTTTTATTGGCTATGCGGTAGTCTCTATGGTTATTGGCACTGATAAGGCTGCCGCCTACTTATCCATGGGCGTTATCATCGAGAACCTAATAATCCTACCGATGCTGTTCATCATGGCTGATATAAATCCCACCTCAAACAAGTCTCTAGCCAGCGTGCTGTTCGGTATTGGTAAAAACTTCACTCGTAACCCGCTTATCATTGCTTTAGTGGTCAGCGTGATTTTCTCTATCTTTAGTCTGCCTATACCGCAAGTGGTCGCTCAAACCGCGCAAATACTTACTGGCGCGGCGGCTCCCGTTGCACTGTTCGTCATCGGTATGAGCCTGTATGGGCTGGAGCTAAAAGGCGATTTACCCAAAATCACCACGGTAGGCTTGGGTAAGCTGGTGCTACATCCGCTGATGATTTTGCTGGCTATTACTCTAATCCCGGGCGGTACGCTAGAGGATAAATATGTGGCTATGCTGTTCGCCTCAGCGCCAGTGTTCTCAACCATCGCTATCATCGGTCAGCATTACGGCTTGGTTGATCGCATGTCGGCTATCGTCATCGTCTCTACCATTGGCTCGTTCTTTAGTATGAGTGCGGTGCTGATTTATTGGCAGATGACTGTCGGATTTTAGAGTCTAGGGCGTGATAGCGATAACTAAGAGGAGAGAACTGAATTTAAGGTGTTGAAGCTCTATACTTACAGCAGTAACTAAGTATTATTTAAAGAGTTTAAAGCTATAAGGTATAGAGCTAATCCCAAATGAACTTGGGTACTAATTAAGCCTTTTTAGTTATGAAAAGACCCTGCAATTGCGGGGTCTTCTTAATTTTAGTTAATTTAATCAAGGTTAATCATATTCTACCAAGCAAAGGTGACCCCGCCACGTGCGCCGACTTTGCCTGTATCAAGACCAACACCAGCACCTGCTGAGATGGTCATGCTGTCATTGAGTCTTCCTGCAAAAGACGTACTTAGTGCTGAGCCGCCGCTATAATAACCTGTGCCAAACGACATAGCATAGCGTTTACCTGAAGGAATGACTGGGGTTTCTAGAGACAGTGCCATAGCGATGCCGTCTTCTGCTTCGTCTAAGCGATCTTCTTGACGATTGTACTCGTTGCGCAAATCGTTAAATTGTCTAGATGTTGCTAGTGAGTCTACGCTGACACTAGTGCCTAAAGTGCCGTTAGCATCAGTGGTGACGATGTTGGTATTACCTGTTTGTGAATTTGTACTTGCTTGCAGCTGACCTGCGCCGCCCAGCGTGATCTGGTTGTCGTTTGCCGCGGAGGCTTGGTTACCGATAGCGATACTGTTTAAGCCGCCTGCGGTAGCTGCTTCACCGACGGCGGTCGAGCGAACACCCGTTGCTGATGCTAAATGACCGAATGCTTGAGCGCGTTCAGCGGTCGCTTGTGACTGCCAACCGACAGACGTTGAACCCACACCCGCTGCGTTTGCTTGACCACCGACAGCAGTAGCGGAATTGTTGCCCGCATTGGCTTGATTACCGACAGCAACCGTATCGTTGTCACCGCCAGCTGTTGCCGCTTCACCGACTGCTGTAGAGCGTACGCCGTTTGCCTGCGCCAAATGGCCGAATGCTTGAGCGCGCTCAGCGTTTGCTCCCGACTGCCAACCAATAGCCGTTGCGCCAGGACCGGTAGCAACTGATTCACCGCCAACTGCTGTGGTTGAGTTACCCTGAGCACTAGTACCAGCACCAATTGCCACAGCGTCATTACCATTGGCATTTGAGCCAACACCGTCTTCGTCCAAGGTTCCGTCATCATTTACGTCGTTGTTACCGCCGATAGCGATTGCACCGTTGCCTGTGGCAGTTGCATCTTCACCGACGGCGACTGATTGAACACCGATTGCAGAGGTCTGGTGTCCTAGCGCTGTTGAGCGATTTCCCTGAGTGACAGCCTGCCAACCGACGGCAGTTGCACCAGGACCAGTAGCAGCTGATTCACCGCCCACAGCAGTGGTGGAATTGCCAATTGCAGTCGAGTCTGTACCGACAGCGAGGGCATCTACGCCCGTTGCAGTAGCATTAACACCGCACTCTAGAGCAGTTGCATCGCCAGCATTTTCATTACAGTCTGCAGTTGCATCAGCTGAGGCAGAAACTGACATCAGTGTTGCCGTGGCAATTGCTAAGGCGAGGGTACTGATTTTTATCGCTGAGCATGGTAGAAAATCCGTTTTCATAATGCTATATCCTTTTGAAAAAGCCATCTTAGCTTAATAGTGGTTTAAGTAGGTAATAACAGAGTTTATATTGCTCGCAGTGTTGAATTCCTCCTATAATAAAAATACGAATATATATTCATATTTATGAATATATAAGCTATTAACTTATATTAATAACTCAACTAATGCTAGCGTTTTATTCTAAATATTACTTAAATCAATGAATAAATAATGACAAGCAAGAAAAACCCCGCAATAGCGGGATCTCATTATTTTGTCTAGGGTTAATGGCTGTAACAGCGTTAGCAACTCTACTATGGTTATTTGGCTGACTTGTAGTAGTCAACGAGCATCGTGCCTAAAGTGCCGTTGTCATCGATAGTGACTATTCTGACCGTACCTGACTGTGACGCAGTACTAGACTGTACTTGTCCGGCATTACCTAAGACGACTTGGTTGTTTTTAGCTGCCATTGCACCGTTACCGATAGCGATGCTGTTCATGCCGCCTGCCATAGATTTATTTCCTACGGCGACCGAATTTGCACCTTGTGCTGCTGCTGCCTCTCCCACTGCGGTAGAACGTACGCCACTAGCGTTGGCTATGTGCCCAAAAGCTTGCGCGCGTTCGGCGCTAGCTTTGGATTGCCAGCCAATAGACGTTGAGCCAAGACCAGTAGCGTTGGCTTCACCACCAACGGCCGTTGCTGAGTTCAGAACCGCATTGGCTTTATTACCGATGGCAACGGTATCATTAGCACCGCCAGCCATGGCTGCCTCACCCACTGCGGTAGAGCGTACGCCGCTCGCATTGGCTAGATGACCAAAAGCTTGCGCACGTTCAGCAGTGGCTTTAGACTGCCAGCCAATAGACGTTGAGCCTAGACCAGCAGCGTTGGCTTGGCCGCCGACAGCTGTAGCTGAGTTGAGTCCTGCATTGGCTTGACTGCCGATAGCGACAGTATCGTTAGTGCCGCCAGCCATAGCAGTGTTGCCAAGAGCGAGGGCAGTACTGCTAGTAGTATTTGCATTCATTGGTTGAGACTCAGTACTTGTTGCCATAGTCGTGCATGAAGCGACGCCTACGATTGCTAAAGTAAGTACGCTCATTTTGAGTGCTAAGTTTGATGGAAAGTCCATTTTCATTATAAATTTATCCTATTTTAAAAAAGCCTTCATAGCTTAGTAGGTGGTTTGAGTGAGTGCTTATAGATCATAATCCATACAGTATCAACGCACTTTGGCATAAATAACTTGAGTATATGCAGAATCGCAACATTAATGTAACACTAATTTTCAACCGTTATTCAAATAATGATAGTGTTATATTTTGAAAGGTCGTTTAAGCCGATGAACGGATAGATAACCTAAGTCAAAAAATACTTAAATAGATGGTCTGTGAAATATAGAGTAGACAAGGGCGTTAATTGATAAGATATGGCTGAGATAAACCCTTTTTCAACTAAGTCGCTGGCAAACGTGCTATTAAGTATTGGCAAAAACTTCACTCGTAATTCACTTATCATAGCCATCGTGGTCAGTGTAACCTTCTCTATTTTAGCTTTGATTACAATAGTCTCCTTGAGACGCGGTTTAGCCCTGACATGAGAGCCGTGAAAAAATTGCACTGCAATTTTAGGCTCGCAAGAGAAACTCTTTTAGATAAGAATTTTTTAAGGTTATCCTGTTAACGATAATAGCAAATGGCAGGATCAGCTCCAAAAACCATATCCTCTAAAACAAGCAAACTAAACCAAGCCAAACCAAACCTTACAACCACCAACCACGGTGGTATTTTTTTGTCTGCAAAAAGCTGACTTTATCCCAAGCATTTACCTCTTTAGCCGATGACCAGCTCACCAGTTAAGCAGTCGTTAACGAAAGTTACAGCCTCGCTTTATTATCCTTAGTATCATAGTGGAATACGGTGACGATCCTATTAGAAAGGCAAGCAGACAAGTGAGGCAACCATGTGGCACAGCAAAACCAAGGAACAAGTCGTAGATGAGCTGGAGGTTTCTCCGTCTGTGGGGCTAAACGAGCAGCAAGTCGCGGCGCGGCTGGAGAAATATGGCAAAAACAAGATCGAAGGTGGCAAAAAGAAAAGCCTGGTAGCGATGTTTTTTGCGCAAATGCAAGACGTTCTGATTTATGTACTGCTGGCGGCGACGGTGATTACCTTTATCATTGGTGAGTATGTCGATGGCATTATTATTTTGCTGGTAGTGCTGATCAACGCCATCATCGGCGTGGTGCAGGAGTACAAGGCTGAGCAAGCGATTGAAGCGCTACAAAAAATGTCCAATCCTCAAACCGTGGTGCGCCGTGCGGGTGCCAATCAAGAGATTGATTCAGAAGACTTGGTGCCGGGCGATGTGGTACTTATCGATGCGGGACGCTTTATTCCTGCGGATTTGCGTTTGATTCAGTCCTCCAATTTGCAAATTGAGGAGTCTGCCCTGACCGGCGAGTCGGTGGCAGCAAACAAAGATGCGAGCGTGGTTCTCGATGATCAGGACATCAATATCGGTGACCGTAGCAATATGGCGTTTCGCTCGACTACCGCCACTTATGGACGCGGCGAAGGCGTAGTTATCGCCACCGGTATGCAGACCGAGATGGGTAAGATCGCCAGCATCTTGGATAGTGAAGACGACACCATGACCCCGCTACAAAAGCGCTTAAATGAGCTGGGTAAGACGCTCGGGCTAATGGCAATTGGAGTGTCAGTGCTGATTTTAGCGATCAGCTTGTTTCAGGGTAGAGACACCTTTGAGATGTTTTTGACCGCTATTAGCTTGGCTGTCGCGGCGATACCAGAAGGTTTGGCGGCGATTGTAGCGATTGTATTGGCGCTAGGCGTGACGCGGATGTCAAAGATTAACGCCATCATCAAAAAGCTGCCCGCGGTGGAGACGCTCGGTTCGGTAAATATCATTTGCTCGGATAAAACCGGTACCCTCACGCAAAACCGCATGACCGTGGTTGAGCATTTCACTTTGCAGGGTGAAAAGGCCATTGCTGAACAAGTTGTAAAGTCGGAGGCTGGTGTTGAGCTAAACGATGATGAAACACTGATGGCGCGTAGTTTTGTACTTTGTAATGATGCGTCAATCGAAGGTGAGGAAGAAACGGGCGATCCGACTGAGATTGCACTGGTCGCTTATGCTGAGAAGGCGGGTTTGCTTAAATCAAAAGCGGAGGCGCAATGCCCGCGTATCGATGAGCGGCCTTTTGATTCTGAGCGCAAATTGATGTCGACTTTAAACCAGATGGATGCGGATACTAGCAATAATAACTATCGGGTGAATATTAAAGGAGCGATCGACCAAGTGCTACCGCTTTGTACCCATGTTTTGGATCATGGCGAGGTAGTAGCGATCAGTGAGGCGCATAAGCAGCAGTTTCTTACAGCGTCAAAAGCGATGGGGGAGAAAGCGTTACGGGTATTGGCAGCGGCTTATAAAGATGGCGATCAAGCCATCGCTCCTGAGCAGATGGAGCAGGATTTGGTATTCGTCGGTATCGTTGGAATGATGGATCCGCCGCGAGAGGAGGTCAAGGACTCCATTCATGAGGCTAAAAACGCGGGCATTACGCCGATTATGATTACCGGCGATCATGCCGATACCGCCTTTGCGATTGCTAAGCAGTTGGATATGGCAGCAGAGCGCAAGCAAGCCCTGTCCGGTGCTGAGATTAATCAGATGGGGGAGGACACTTTTACTAAAGAGGTCTTAAACTACCGAGTGTTTGCGCGGGTCAGCCCAGAGCATAAAGTGCGCATTGTGAAGGCTTTGCAGTCACATGGTAATATCGTCTCAATGACGGGAGATGGGGTCAATGACGCGCCAGCACTGAAAGCAGCGGATATTGGAGTGGCGATGGGCATTACCGGCACCGATGTATCCAAAGGTGCCAGCGATATGATTTTGACCGATGACAACTTTACCACCATCGTCCATGCTATTGAAGAGGGGCGCAACATCTATAAGAATATCAAAAAAGCGGTGGTGTTCTTATTGTCCTGTAACTTGGGTGAGGTCATTACCATCTTGGTTGCTATTATGCTCTCGTGGCCGCTGCCGTTATTAGCTACGCAGCTTTTATGGATTAATCTGATTACTGATTCATTCCCTGCTATTGCGCTAGGCGTCGATACGCCGGACAAGGAGGTGATGAATGAAAAGCCGCGTGATCCTAGCGAGAGCTTTTTTGCAGGTGGCGTGGGTCTTAGAGCGATTATCGGCGGGGTGCTGATTGGTGCTTTGGCCTTGGTAGCGTTTTATATTGGTCTCAGTGAAGAGGGCTATCATTTGGGGCAACGCGATATCCCTGAAAGTGTGCTGGCGCATGCGCGTACCATGACCTTTGTGGTGCTGGCAGGCTCGCAGTTGTTTTACTCGTTTGCGCTGCGTCATGGCTCCAAGTCCGTGTTTCAGTTGGGACTGTTCTCTAATCCTTATCTGGTCGCGGCGGTGGTGTTTGGCTTTGCCTTGCAAGTTGTGGTAATCAGCATGCCGTTCTTGGCCGACGCCTTTAAGCTACAGCCGCTTGAGATGCACGATTGGCTTATTGTGCTTGGATTATCCTTGATTCCTTTTGTGCTCAAAGAGTTATCAAAGTTGTTTGTTAGATATGAGTAGAGGGAGTTAATTTAAAGTCTAAAAAGATACCGTAATTTAAGCGTGCTACTGGTATAAATTTTCCTTGCGTGCTGTGTCGTTGCAGCCAGAGGCTGCGAAACTTGCACTTCAAAAGCTAGTATCCTAGTAGCACTGTATTCTTTTTAAATTGAAATGATTATAGTTAATATTAAATAAACCATTCCCTAAGGAACACATCAATGCAATACAATTTCGATAAGATAATCGATAGACGAGATACAGGTTCGGTCAAATGGCATTATAGTGACGACACCATTCCACTGTGGGTCGCCGATATGGACTTTAAAGCAGCTCTGCCTATCTTAGATAACCTACAGCGTGTGATTGATCACGGCATTTTGGGTTATACCAAACCTACCGACGCTTTGTATGATGCGATTATCAACTGGCATAGCAATCGTTATGGCTTGGATTTGACACAGGATAACATCTTATTTTCGCCAGGCGTGGTGCCAAGCCTTGCGCTGATGATGCAGATATTCACCGAGACAGGGGACGCGGTACTGGTCAATGATCCCATCTATACGCCGTTTATGACTAAGGTGAAGCAAAATAAGCGCACGCTAGTGACATCGGCGCTAAAAGATATTAACGGCAAATATCAGCTAGATCTAAAAGATATCGAAGCCAAGATAGTTGAGCATAAAGTAAAGCTGTATTTATTATGCAATCCGCATAATCCGGGCGGGCGCGTGTGGACAAAGAACGAGCTTGAAGCGCTACTGGCGCTGTGTAAAAAACACAATGTAGCGATTGTCAGTGATGAGATTCATCAAGATTTAACTTTGAGTGGTTATAAATTTACACCGTTTTTAAAATTAGCAGAAGCAGCAGGTTACGAGCATAAGGTCGTCAGCCTAACCTCCATGACCAAAACCTTTAATGTAGCGGGTATCAAAGGCTCGATGATCTTTGCTAAAGATGAGAAGCTGAGCAAAAAAATCAGCCAGCAGCAGCATTTAAATGATGAATATGAGCTAAACTTATTTGCTTATACCGTGATGCAAAGCGCTTATGAAAAGGGCGGAGAGTGGCTTGAACAGGTATTGGCTTATATCGAAAAAAACATCGAGTTAACGCTAGACTTCTTAGCAGGGCATCTGCCTGATATTAAAGTGATGCGTCCTGAGGCGTCGTATTTGATTTGGCTGGATTGCTCGGCATACGGTGAGGACAATCAAGCGCTTTATGACAAACTGCGCGCGGCAAAGGTTGAGCTGAATTCTGGTATTAAATACGGTCGCGAAGGACACCTTAAAATGCGTATTAATGTGGCTTGTCCTGAGGCGCTGCTGCGTGAGGGATTAAATCGGGTTTATGCGGCGTTTGCGGGTGTTTAGTCTTAGTCGTGTTTATACGCATTATTTGCGTAGAGGGGATAAGTAAAAGGCTTATTAAGGTTAAAAGACTGTAGTCCCATGCATTTTAAATGGTTAAGAGACTCAAGATGGGGCTTAAAAGAACATGAGCTTCTTAAATGACCTTCAAGGTTTAGATTTTTTCTTCATTTTGAAAGTCGGTTTTATAGAGTCAATCTCTTTACTAAGTTGTTTCCACTGACTGGAATGAGAAAACTTAATTTGCCCTATTTTAGATTTGATACTCAACCAGTTTTTGTAATAAAAAAGAGTGTTTTTCTCACTAGAGAATCGTTGAGAAAGTTTATGGATAGCAGCACGAAGCTCTTTTCTTTGAGCTTTATTAATGGTTGGTTTTCTACTATTGACAGTCAAACCTGTAACTGTTTCTCCTTTGCCGTTAACAGAAGGACTAAAAATCTTTTGCTTAGCACGGTTAGGGCTGTGACCTTTGCTGAATAACATTGAGTATATTTTAGATATAAAATCTGTTCTCTGTTTGTCAGTCAAAAGTCGTGAGCTAGATATAGTTATATCGTCGATATAACGGCTATAAGATACTTGATGATTGTTTAAATACTCTACAAGTTGGGGTTCTACGTCGTAAAAAACTAAATGTGCTAAGTAGCCACTTGTTTTCCAACCTTGCGGGAGCATACCTTTATAGGTAGTAAGCTTTGTAAGAATGTCCGAAATTTCGGGTGTCATACAAAAGAAGCCTTGCCAGATACTACGAATATTTTGGTAATCGCAGTTAGGGAAAAAGCTTTCAATATCTTCAGATATTAGGGTAGCTTTATTGCAATGAATAGATGCATGTTGTCTGCAACCACGTGGATTTTCAATATCAGCAATGCCTCCATACATATATAGTGGATAATATGCTTTCTTCAAAATTTTATTTTTGATTTTTTCATGAACTACTTTTAGTCTTGGCTTGGCGTTATGAGTTTGTCTCAACCCTCCATCTTTCTTAGGTAACTTCTTACCTGGACACCAAAAACTATTAATGTTATTTGATAAATATAGTAGCTCTGATACGGTTATATCGAGAAGTCTAGCGAGTGAAGTAGTATTTGATATTGGGGTTACGTTAGGAAGGGGACGCAAGCTTATTACCAACTATTCAGGATTCAATCATTCTATAGATAGAAGATGTTAGTGATTCAATTTGCTGCTCTGTCAACTCTGAAATATTATTTTGTTCGGAGCCTAAGAAAACAAGAATACTAACAGGTATTTTTAAAGCATCTGCAATTGATTCTAAAGCCGTTAAACTTGGCTCTCTCTTATTCTTTTCTAACAAAGATAGATATGATTCAGACATATTTGCCAATACACTAACTTGAGACTGAGTTAAGCCTCTAAGCTTTCTACATTTTTTAATAACTTCACCTAGGTTCATATTATTTAACCTTATAAAGAGTAGTAAGGCTTGCTGCATTACTCTAAAAGCTTATTAAAGAGTTCAACTATACTGGGTAATACGAATAAAACTTTACCAAGTATCGATAGAGCTTCATCTCTATAGTTTTTTCCTTGTGAATCTTCTAGAAGTGAATCTATAGACTCAATAGCTTTTTCAATTTCCAGAGTAACGCTGGGTTCTACTGTATCATGCGTAGTTGCTTTAATATCAGTAAGCTGATTTCGCAACTGTTCTAGAATGACTTTATCAGTCATATAAATCCTCCATCATTTCTAACGGCGCGGAATTGCACCAGTCGACAACACAATTGAATCCGAAAGAAATAACAGTAGAACGCCACAAGCCTTATACGTGGCGAAGCCCCAGTCGACCATTAGCTATAAGCTCAGCGCTTAAAGTTTATGTGACGACTTCCAGTACTTAGGAGGCTTCAGGTGTCACAGCTATAAAAATAGCGGCCAAAATTGGCCAGTTACAAAGATTCAATTTTTAGAGGAGATTTTCTAAAACGCATCTGGACGAAACATCCAGTCACTTGTAGATAATAACTAAAACATTACTCAGAGTCAAGTTTTGAAGTAATCTATTGTAGATAATATTTTATAAGCAAGAGATCTAGCATAACCAATATTAATAAGAATAAGGTATTAATAACAGCTACGAAGGCTATATTCGTAGGCTAGTGCTTTTAGCCCAGCTTTGAAACTTTGCAAAATTATAAAGCTGGGTTAAAAACCCAGCCTACCCAAAATTAACAAACTCTATTTTTAAATTCCAATTTTCGTAGGGTGCCGCCCCGCGCACCAATATTACTAAAATCAACTATCAATGGTCGCCTTGAGGTGCGTTTTAGCCGTGACTGACGCGGTATCCTGTGCGACTAAGCGAGTTGCGGGCACTTGGCTGAGGGTAGTATCGAGAATACAGGAATGCCATCAGCCGTTAGTGCCCGCCACGCTTAGGGGTACAGATACAAGCAGAAGGCGCGATCAGCTCCCATAACATCTTCTTCAAAATCATCCCACCTTTTGACTATTCCCAATACGCCTAAACTTCTAACTCGTACAGACTACTTGGCAGGATATCCTGTGATGTCTTGAATGCTTTGGTATAAGGGTTTTAGGCGCTCGTACATCTTCAGATAGACCTCGTTATAAAGGCGTTTGTAGAGTTGCACGTTGGCTTTGATAGGGACGAATTCGTCGCCTAAATGGGTCATGGCTTCGCTAGCCGTAGCGTGGTCGGGATAGACGCCGAGACCCACCGCGCAGTTGATGGCAGCGCCGAGACCAGTGGCATCGAAAGTGTGCGGGCGGTAGGCGGGCATGGCAAAGACGTCGGCGGTGAGCTGCATGGCGGCGTCGCTTTGGGAGCCGCCGCCTGAGACGCGTAGGTGTTTGATGGGTTTGCCCGTACGTTTTTCGATGGTATCAAAGCCGAGTTTGAGCTCATAAGCCAGCCCTTCTAAGATAGCGCGATATACGTGCGCGCGGGTGTGCACATCGCCAAAGCCGATAAGGGCGCCTTTGCCCTCAAGGCCCGGATGACGGACGCCGGGTGACCAATAGGGCTGCATAATCAGCCCCATACAGCCTGCTGGAATGTCTTTTACGGCGGCATCGAGGAGTTTTTCGGTATCGATACCTTGGGTTTTGGCAAGTTGTTGCTCGTAGTGGGCGAATTGTTCTTTGAACCAGCTGACCATCCAAAAGCCGCGATAAATCATGTACTCGTGATTGTAGTAGTGCGGGGCGGCGGCGGTGTAGGCGGGCATGTGTTTGAGAATCTCGACATAATCGGGGGAGATGGTGTTGATGGTAGCGGTGGTGCCAAAGCTAAGACAAGCGGTATCGACTGCAAGCCCTGCTGCGCCTAGGGCTTCGCAGGCTTTGTCACTGGCGGCGGCAATCATGGGTGTGCCCTCTAGGATACCTGTAGCTTTGGCAGCTTTGGCGCTTATCTCACCAAGGGTTTGGCTTGGTGGGACGATTTTGGGCATTTGCGCCGGCGTACAGCTAAACAGTCGCCATTTGAGGTCTTTGGGTTTGAGCCACGTTTGCGCTTTGTAGTCATAAGGCAGGTAGCCGACCGCATGACCGTTTGAGTCGATAAGTTCGCCCGTGAGCTGATAGGTGAGGTAGGCGGAGAGGTTGACGTAGTGCGCGGTCTTTGCCCAAGTCTCAGGCTCGTTTTGTGCCAGCCAATTACAGCGGGCTTTTTGCTGCGCGTCTTTTACTAATTCGCCCATACCGATGATTTTAGTCAACGGGTTTAAAAAACCAATGTCGTGTGTCTCAGCGCGGCGCAAATCCATCCAAACGATAGCGGGGCGTAAGGGCTGCATGTCTTTATCAAGGCAAATCATGGTATAGCGCTGGGTGGCGAGACTGACGCCTGCGATTTGTTCAGGTTTAATGTCGCAGCTTTGCCACAGCTTTTGACAGGCCTCACATAGCTTTTGCCAATAGTAGTCGGCGTGCTGCTCAGCATAATTGGGCTGCTCAGAGAAATACGGCTCGATAGGCACGCGGGCTTTGGCAATCTTGTTGCCAAATTGATCAAAGATAAGCGCTCTGACGCTTTGGGTGCCATTGTCGATAGCTAAGAAGTAAATCGGGCTTACAGAATTATCGGTCATAGTCGTCCTTAACTATAGTCGAACCGCTCTTAAAGTGTTACAGCGTTAGAATCGCTTAGCCTACTACTGTAGTACTTGCGCTCGTCTGCCTTGTACCACTTTTAATATCAGTTGACTATCTGTAGAGTTACACAGATAGTTTATATAAAAATTTACACCAGTAGCACTGATCCAGAACATTGATTTCTATAATAATTCGAAGAAACACTAAGCCGCAGGCAAATGATAATAACGTTGCCATAAATCGGTATAGCGAGCGACTTCTTGTTGCCATTTTTGCTCATCCCAGCCCAGCTCATTTTGGCAAATTTGCTTGAGTCTGGCGCTAATCAAAGGTGTCATCGCGCCGTGCGGTAGGATTAAGCCTAAGCGCGTGCGTCTCAATAACAGATCATCCAAGTGAATAACCTGCTCGTAGTGCGCGGCAAAGCGAATCTCCGCCCAAATGGTATTGCTATCGGTGACGTAAGACAAATCATCGTCATGCGCCAGCTCTAATAACTTATCGAGCTGTAGACCATAGAATCCTTGCAAACGCTGTTGTAGAGCAGAGGGTAGCGTCGCAAATTTGGGATGGGTGGGGGCAGGATTACTAAAGACTTTGTCGCCACTTACCGCTTGGTCTTGAATAGTGCTGTCGTCAAGCGCTAGCACTTCTTGACACTTTGCAAGCACATCAAGGGCGATTAGACGAAAGGTAGTCAGCTTGCCGCCACTGACGGTCACCAGATTATTATCCAGCCAAACGCTATGATCGCGCTTCTCTTTACTAGGGCTGACGCGCTTGCCATCGCCGCTATCTGCTATCAGCGGTCGTACGCCTGCCCATGAGCTGATGACATCGTCTCGATCAAGCTTGGCATTAGCAAATAGACCGTTGGTTGCGGCTAATAGATAATCGACTTCTTCATTGGTAATGCCGACCTCTTGATCATCTAAGGTCGGATGATCCAAATCGGTAGTCCCTAGCACGGTGCGGTTCTCCCACGGAAAGACAAATACCGCTCTTTTATCGATAGGGTGCAAAAAGGTATAGGCCTGCTCAATAGGCAGACGCTCTTGACTGACCACTAAGTGACTACCACGTGAGGGTCGAATTTGCTTATGAAAGCTTTGCTCAGTTTGCGCGCGAGCTTGCATACGTAGGGTATCTGCCCAAGCGCCTGTTGCGCTGACCACCACTTTGGCATGGATGTCAAAAGTCTGATTGCTATTGTTAGAAGCCGTGTCTTTAAGCGTAGCACCGACGACTAAGCCTTGCTCATTAGTGAGTAATGATTCGGCTTTAAGATAATTAATCACCTGCGCGCCGTCATGGATGGCTTCGTCTAAAACGCGCATTACTAAGCGCGAATCATCGGTGACCGCATCGCTAAACTGGCTAGCCCCTAAAAACTTATCTTGTTTGATGTTTGGATTCAGACGCAAAAAAGCGTCTTTTTTGAAGTATTTAAAATAGCGCTTACCCGCTATTTTGTCATAGATTCTTAGCAAGGTATTAAATATCCACGGCGGCGGAAACTTACCCTTATAATGCGGCATGATGTAGTGCATCTCATTGACCAGACCGCTTGCCTCGTCTAGCATACGTTCGCGCTCGCGGACGCTAAGCAGTGTGGTTTTGTAGTCGCCGGAAGCAATATAACGCAGACCGCCATGTACCATTTTGCTCGAGCGGCTGGAGGTGCCCCAAGCAAAGTCTTTTTGCTCGATAAGTAACACGGCTAGACCACGCCTTGCCGCTTCGCGCGCAATACCCGCGCCCGTGATACCGCCACCGATGATGAGCATATCCCAAGGTTCAGATCGTGCTAGGGGCGCGAGTGCTTGCTGGCGTTGTGTAGATTGGGTCATAAGGGTATCTTCTTAAATGACGTAAGTCAGTCGGTTCACTACAAAATAAATACAGTGCTACTGGGATGCTTCTTTTAAGCGATAGTTGTGCAGCCTCTGGAGTTTTGAGACCGCACAGCAAGCAAGGAAAATTTATACCAGTAGCACGTGGCAAAGAGTATTATATTTTTATTCGAGATTAACGATAAATCGAATAGTAACGCTAGGGCTATTTGCTAACATTTTAATCTTCAAGCAACACACCCGGATTCATACGTTGCTCAGGATCTAAGCTTTTGAGCATATCACGAGTCACTTGTAGGCCCAGATTGCCTTTTTCAGCCACTAAATAAGGGGCATGATCACGGCCAACGCCATGCTGATGCGATATAGTGGCTTTACCATTAGCCACGCTGAGACTGGCGGCGTGTTTGATTTTTTGCCAACGCTTTAAAGTTGCCGCATGATCTTTGGCGGCGCGAAAGAAGTAAGTAGTGTACAGACTTGCGCCTTGTTTATAGACGTGCGAGATATGGGTAAAGGCCATGACTTTCTCGCCTTCATCAGCGAGTGAGTTTCTGACCGCCTCTTGCATCTGCGCCATTTGCTCGTCGATATGGATCCAGTTGGTGGCGGTCTCAAAGGTATCAACCATGATGCCGCGATCCCAAAGCGTACCGCGCAGATAAGGGAACTTAAAACGCCCGTGCGCCCAGACGCTGCCCATAATATCGGTGATTTTGCCCGTGACACTACCATTTTGCTTTAACAGTTTATTAAACTGAGTTAGCGCTAATTTATTCTGCGCTTTATCGCCTGAGACGCCATAAGTGAGCATGACTTTATCTGAGCTGAGTCCACGCGCTTTTAGATAAGTGCTAATCGCTAAAAACTGACTTGGCGTAGTACCTAGATGCAAATGTGCGTCAGTCTCAACCGCGTTACTGAGACGCAGCATAGACAAGCGAATATCTTGTTGCACCGCTTGCTTGAGTACCGCTTTACCCGCTTGCCAATTCGGCAAAAACGCCACTTTAAACAGCTCTTCCTCAGGTTGCGGCTGCACGCGCATTTTTACCTCGGTAAAGATACCTGCGCGGCCTTCAGTGCCCATCATCATCTCACGCAGATCAGGCCCTGCCGAGGATGCAGGGATATCAGCGATTTGTAGCACGCCTTGCGGAGTGACTAAAGTACCGCCAGCGAACATCTGCTCGATACGCCCATAGCCTAATGACTGCTGACCACTAGAGCGCGCGGCAATCCAGCCGCCAAGCGTTGATAGCTCCCACGACTGCGGATAATGTCCCAAGCGATAACCATGCTCGTCCAGCTGCGCCTCGACTGCTGGGCCTTGCGTACCCGCGCCAAAAGTGGCAATTTGGCTCTCGTTATCTAAATGAATAAGGCGATCCATTTTACTCATGGCGATTGTCAATACGGGTCGCGAACCCTGTTGTGGATTGATATGACCGACTACAGAAGTACCGCCGCCGAAAGGAATAACGATTAAGTCGTGCTCTTGGGCGAGCTTGAGTAATTGCTCGACATCATTGGTCGATTCAGGGAAAGCAACGCCGTCAGGGAAGACCTCAAAGTCGCCGCTGTGCATCGCGATCCAGTCGGGAAAGCTTTGCCCGCGGGCATGTCTGAGTCTGACTTCTTGATCGGTCGATACTATATCAAGAGCACTGATAACTTCAGGCAAGCGTGATTTGGGCACGGTTTTTAGTACGTCTTTAAGGCTGACTGATTTGAGTTTTTTGGTTTTGCCGATATGCGATTTGATCAGTTTTGCGCCATGCGGTGAGACTTTTTTATTGATATTGACATTGCCCCAACCGTTCCAGCGCGTTTGCTCGATGGGGGTATTGGTTTTTGCAGCGCTATCTAGGTTCGTACTATCGGTATTTGTTGTCATTGCAGTTACTGCAGCTGAGGGAGTGTGATTGGTTTTATCACTTCTACGGATAAGAGATTTGATTGTGCTCATGGAGACATACCTGTCGTTGATGATAACCCTATCCAAATAAGCGTCAAAATCAATGCTTGAGTCGGGTTTAAATAATGTAAAACGATCTAATAACTAATCATTGGGAAGATAAATGAAGGCATAATTTTTATTAACGTTATACCGCTATAGCAGACATTTAGATTGCTGTTGGATAATAAAGAGTTAATGATAAACCAATCATCTCAATTGTTTGCCAATAGCCAAGTAAAAGCAACTATCTTCTGTAGTCCCGTCATTCATAGGATGAGATTTGTAACCTTTATAGGTAACATACTTCAAAATAGATTATAAAAAAGGCTGGACTACTAACGCAGACCAGCCTTTTTTTAAGTTTTCTAGAGTAAAAGCGCCTTAATTATGTTTTATCTCATCTCTTATCATTAGTACCTTCGCGCATTTGCTCCCACTCCTCGTTTTGCTGCATTATCGAGCCTTCAAGAGATTCTGAGGTTTCCCCCTCCTCCCACGGAGCATTGGCAGGCAGCTCTTCGATATGAATGGTTTTTATACTGTAATCAGGCTGATAAGCCAAATCATAGCGTGCCGCTTTGATCACTGATACCATCATCATCGACAAAATAATAATGAGCGGCGCGCCGGCAATAATAGAAGCGGTTTGCAAGGTTTGCAGATCGCCTAAAAACATCAAGATTGCGGGCAATAAACACAAGGTAAAGGCCCAAAATAAACGATTCCAGCGATGTGGCTCATCGTCGACCTCTATTTGTACTACAGACGCCAAGATATAAGAGATCGAATCAAAGGTAGTGGCAGTAAAGATAATGGCTAAAAAGGTGAATACCGCGACGACCAAATAAGACATTGGCAGACTATTTAGGATAGCAAAAATCGCCGCAGTTGGGGACTCGTTATTCAAAATACCAATGACATCTAAAGCGCCAGTCATTTGCAAATATAATCCGTAATTACCAAGAATAATCATAAACATCGCACAGCCAAGTGAGCCGTAGAACATCGAGCCTACGACCATATTGCGAATGGTACGTCCTCTAGATATTTTGGCGATAAATAACCCAATAGTAGGCGCAAATACCAACCACCATGCCCAATAAAACACCGTCCAATCTTGCGGGAAGGTTATCGGCTCAAAGCCAAATGCTTGAAAGTCTTTAAAGGGTTCGATATAAGTCATCATTCGCGGCATCTCGGTGATAGAGCGCCCCATAGCCTCCAGACCGGTATTTAAAATAAATACCGTAGGCCCGACAATCAATACAAATAATAAAAACGCCACTGCTAGATAAAAATTGATATTGGAGAGCTTTTGGATACCGCCTTTGAGCCCTTGATAAGCACTATAAGCAAAAATCATGGTAGTAATTAGTAGTACTACAATTTGCATAGTGATGTTGCGCGGTAAGCCAAATAAATTATATAACCCTTCATTGATAAGCGGAGAGGCTAGACCTAGGGTAGTCGCACCGCCGCCGACCATCCCAAAAACAAACAGGACGTCGAGCATTTTGGCCCAATTGCTACCCGCCAGCTTTTCACCTAATAATGGCATCAAGGTCTGACTGACTTTAAGGACTGGCGTTTGGCGTACGTAATAAAAGTAGGAAATAGCGACGGCAGGTACTAGGTAGATGGCCCATGCCACAGGACCCCAGTGAAACATACCATAAGTTGTCGCCCAGCGAATGGCATCTGGCGTACCGCCTGCGATGCCAAAAGGCGGGCTTTGATAATAATAAGCCCATTCAATCAGTCCCCAGTACAGAATACTGGCACCAATACCGCCGCAAAACATCATAGCTGCCCAAGAACCATTGGCAAATTCAGGTTTTTCTTCGGGACGGCCTAGTTTGATCTTACCAATATCAGAAAATACAATGTAAATCACAAATAGCATCGCTAGGACACCAAAACCTAGATAAGCAAAACCGAAGTTGTCTCCTACGAAGTTTCGAGCTATGCCTACCCACTCTTTACCTTGTTCAGGAAAAAGTATTAAAGGGATAGCAATACTTAGCAGTATCACGAGTACCATACCGAAGGTGAATTTATCAATACGCGTATCGGGTACGTGATCGGGTCGCCACTGCGGAATGGACATACCGACATTAAAGGTACCCAAATGAGGGGGTTTATAATACTTTGATCGTGCTCTTACATAGTCAGGTAAGTATTGTTTTGACAGTCCAGTTTTGTTCTTACGGGACTTTTTACTGTCTCGATTGTTATTAGAGCTACCCATCTTATTGTCCTGTTTTGAAGTTAAAGACTAAAATCACAGAAAGAGTGGGCGTGTCGTCAATTAAAACATCATCCTTATAATCTAATTGATGACGCGCCTTTATTTACCCTATAACGACTCCTTTGATTATTTTAGTTAATATGGATTGTTTTGGTTGCGTACTATTAAATAGTGCTTATAGATAATACTGCTAAATAATAGTATTTAACAGTATTTTTAAAATTACTTGATAATTGTTGGGTTGATGGGGGTGATATATACTTGTAAAGCAGGTGCTAAACGATCTACCAGCGTTATAATAAATAAAAGCGTTAAGAATGGTGGTGAAGTGACGATTAGCTAATGTTGAATAAACATCTCATTTATACTTTGCTTAACTCTTCTAGATCTACAAACTCCTTTTTACCATGAATCGTATACATTTTGCGCTCGATATCTGGGTAATTGGTAATATCAATAGGTGGTCTGCTACCGCCCATCAGGTAGACGGCATCGCTATCACTATTGTTACGCATAGAATGCGCCGCGCCGTGTGCCGGAAAACCGACAAAGTCTCCAGTATTTAACGGGTAATTCTCGTCGCCATAACGTAGCGTCAGCTCGCCTTCTAGCACATAAACAAATTCGTCTGACTCTTCATGATAATGATGCTGCGTAGTTTCATCGCCCGGCTCAACGCGCACCAGATGCAAGCCAAATTTATTGAGGCCGACGATATCACTCAATGAGACGGTATGGCGAATAGCGTTTTCGTTGAACTGATGCACGTGCTTGCTTTCAGGAATGGCGTCGATATCAGCTTTGGTTAAGATATATTGCTTTGGGTTGTCAAATTTGGGCTTAGCTGTCGCAGTCATGGTCTGTCTCCGTCATTGTTATCTTAAAATTGTTATTTCAAATATAACTTTATAGTAGCGAATATTTTTTGATTTTATGTAGTTAATTGACTGAATAAAGTGATTACTAGTTTATGGTCTAATCGCTATCTTTTAGTTAGCGAATCTAGTCGGTGAATTCATGCTATCTAGTCGCCCATGACTGGCATATTCTTGCTAAAATACGTTTATTTTTTAGCTTCCTGCATTGGACGATATTATGACTACCTCTATTACGCCTACTATTAAACAAGACCGCATCTTAATCCTCGATTTTGGCTCGCAGTATAGCCAGCTCATCGCACGCCGTGTGCGCGATTCGGGGGTATTCTGTGAGATGTTCCCCTATGATATCGACAGCGATCGTATCAACGATTTTGGCGCGAAAGGTATCATCTTATCGGGTGGTCCTGAGAGCGTGCATGCTGACGACAGTCCGCGTATTAATGATGCAGTGTTCGATTTGGGCGTACCCGTTTTAGGCATTTGCTACGGGATGCAAGCGATGGCGGATCGTTTTGGCGGTAAGGTACATGCCAGTGACGTACACGAGTTTGGCGCGGCGACGATTAACGTGAATGGGCACTCAGAATTAACTGAGGGTATAGAAGATAGCACTACTGAAAATGAAACCGCCGCCCTTAATGTGTGGATGAGTCACGGCGATAAGGTAGTTGAGGCACCTAAAGGCTTCGAGGTTATCGCCAGCACTCCAAGTTGCCCGATTGCGATTATGGCTGACGATGATAAGCATTATTATGGTCTGCAGTTTCACCCAGAGGTTACGCATACCTTACAAGGTCAGGCGCTGCTCGGCCGCTTCGTGCATCAGATCTGCGACTGCGCCGGCGAGTGGACGCCGGACAATATCGTCGATATGCGCGTGGCACAATTAAAAGAGCAAATCGGTGATAAGCAAGTCTTGCTTGGGCTATCCGGCGGCGTTGATAGCTCGGTGGTCGCAGCGCTACTGCATAAAGCGATTGGCGATCAGCTCACCTGCGTGTTTGTCGATACCGGCCTATTGCGATTGCACGAAGGCGATCAGGTCATGCAAGTGTTCGCGGAAAACATGGGCGTTAAAGTGATTCGTGTCGATGCTGAAGATTTGTTTCTAGATGCTTTAGCTGGCGAGTCAGATCCAGAAGCCAAACGTAAAATCATCGGTAAAACCTTTATCGATGTGTTTGCTGATAGCGCGCGTCAAGTGAGCGAGGAGAGCGATGGTAAGGAGATCGAATTCTTAGCGCAAGGCACGATTTATCCCGATGTCATCGAATCGGCGAAGTCGCATCAAGGCAAAGCGCATGTGATCAAGAGCCACCATAACGTCGGCGGTCTGCCGGATGATTTAGCGTTTAAGCTCATTGAGCCATTACGGGATTTATTCAAAGATGAAGTGCGTAAACTTGGTATCACTTTGGGCCTGCCAGAGAAAATGATCTATCGTCATCCGTTCCCAGGGCCGGGGCTTGGCGTGCGTATCTTGGGTGAAGTGAAAAAAGAATACGCCGATATCCTCCGTCAAGCTGACGCGATATTTATGCAAGAGCTTGAGCGCTTTGGCTGGTATGATAAAACCGCGCAGGCCTTTGCGGTATTTCAGCCGATCAAATCGGTGGGCGTGGTCGGGGACGGTCGCCGCTATGCGTGGGTGATTGCGCTACGTGCGGTTGAAACGGTGGACTTTATGACCGCGCGCTTTGCCCATCTGCCCTACGAGCTGATTGAGACGGTGAGTAATCGCATCATGAATGAGATCAAAGACGTGTCGAGGGTCACTTATGACGTATCGAGCAAGCCGCCGGCTACTATTGAGTGGGAGTAGGGTTTATCCTAGTTTTTAGATGACACAAAACACTCAACTTAGTTGGGTGTTTTTTTTGGTTTAGAGTTTCTGAAGCTAATCTCGCTTTCCGCTATTATCTTGTCTGCCCACTAGAGCCGCGACTAAAGCCCGCTGTGTTCCTGCTACGCGATACCACAGCGAGCTAAGTCGCTGCAATCTAGTAGTCAAACAAGGATAACCGCTGCAATCGAGGCTAAAACGCTCTACAAGTCTTAGATTGAGTTGTAAAAGGCAAGTGTAATAAAGTCAATATAATTCTATACTGAGTTTTTCTAAATGTTGCCTACTTCGATTATCAACCCTATGAGCTGATTAAGAGAATATCGAGTCGCATTATAAGGAAGATCGCTGGAATATTGAAATGACTTATGATGTTTAGAGTAAGCTGGCGTCTACAAGCTAGTAGAAGTAGGGTTTTGCACTTAGTAATTGATGTTATACAATGCAAAACACTCAAAGTTTTGGGTATTTTCTAGTGAAATTCAAACTCTAAATTATCTCCAGATTTCGTCGCAATAGCATCTAACTTATTGTCAATAATACAACACACCAAATTTGCAACAGCCTCTGCTAATTTACAAGGAACAGCATTTCCAATCTGGCGAAATACTGAGCTTTGCTTTCCTAGAAAAACATAATCTTTAGGAAAAGTCTGTAATAGATGTGCTTCATCAACAGTCATTCGCCTAAGTCGAGCTGGTACTGCGTCAGAGGGGTAAGGTTCTCCGCCATCAATTAAGTGTTGATGATACTTTTTTATCCAAGGTGTAGCATTATGATACAGCTCATCTTCATCT
This sequence comes from uncultured Psychrobacter sp., assembly GCA_947501045.1. Classification (GTDB taxonomy): domain Bacteria; phylum Pseudomonadota; class Gammaproteobacteria; order Pseudomonadales; family Moraxellaceae; genus Psychrobacter. The sequence goes on along the minus strand of CANMUI010000007.1, from coordinate 38,880 downwards.
ATAATAGGCGTACGATTACCTCCCATACTGGCATGCAATGTGCTCGAGTGTGAGTCAACATTTACAGGCCTACCTTGACCATTGAACAGCATGCCAGCATAAGGGGACTTACGTAACACAGGAGATGATGCCGTTGTTATTTTAGCATTGACAGTCTTACCATTATTTTCACTACCAGCAGGTCCTAAATGCTCTATAACCTCTCTAACGGTTTTACCTTCACATTTAAACTTACTTATATGCTCGGCTAGCGTACCAGAATGATTTTTTTCTTGAAATCCAATTAAGAACATACGTTCTCGGGATTGAGGCACACCAAAATCGCGAGAATTGAGAATAAGCAGTTCTGTATTATAACCCATCAAATGTGCTCGTTTATAAAGCTCATTTCGCACCGCTTGAAACTTGGATAGTTTACCAAGAGCTTTTACATTTTCCATTACAAAAACCTTTGGTCTGACAATATCAACAGCATCCATAAAGCTCATCACTAGCTTGCTTCGTTCGTCATGAGGATCCATGTTACCAGCAACAGAAAAACCTTGGCAGGGTGGACCACCAAACAGACAGTCTATTTGTTCAAACTGACTTAGAGAAGGCAGTAGCTCATTTATGTCACCATGGACAATATGATCACCTAGGTTTTTTTCATATGTTTGACAGGCATCAGCATCAAAATCATTAGCCCATTTAATACAAAATCCAGCGTTCTGGAAGCCTATATCCATACCCCCGGCTCCGCAGAACAATGAAATAGCTGACTTGCTTATATGATTCATCTTTTTCTCTAAATAATATTAATATTCGATTTTGGCATATTTAAAAAACTAATGTCAAATGAGTTTTCTAAAACATATTTTCATTATGATATATAAAACAATGCAACCCAATCGATTATCTTCAATACATGATATCAGGTATCAAAAAACGATTGATATTTTAATTCAAGCTCGGAAAGAGAAAGGTGTTTCTCAATTAGTATTAGCGAAAAAACTTGGTTTTACTCAGCCAGACATATCAAAGATTGAGAGACTTGAGCGTAGATTGGACATTATTGAGTTCTTAGATTTACTCGAAGCTATCGCAGATGATGATATAAGCTTTTTTAACCAAAAATGGATAGAAATAAATGAGTGTCACCGTCGATTCAGCTCGAGCAAGAAAGATTTTGAAGGATAGCATAACTGAGGTTATTGAAAATGATTGGAAGCCTAAAACTAAAAATTTAGAAAAAATAAAGGAAGTGATCCTCGGTAGTCATTTAACTTACCGTTACATCCTAACTACAGGAATTGTAGCAAAAGCAGCCGACACACATTGTAATCCTTTGGCGCTACAATCAGGCTCAGATCTCAAGGGTGCATACGATGCACGTTCAATCTGTCATTCAGTAGTTGTTCCTATTGAAAGAGAGATGTTAGGGGGAAGATTAGGTAGCTCTAACGAACCTTTTTTAAATAAACCTGCTAGGTATCGTGAGTTAAGTCTATCTAACTCTGTAAGAAAAGGTAGAGACACTAAGCTATTAAAGGCTACTATTGAAGTCTTGAGTAATTTGAAAACGTCCAAGCAAGCCAAAGAATACTTAAAAGATTGTATCTATTTTATTCTACAGCGCGATACAAAGAATTTAGTTGAGTTTCTATCTTCTGATTCTAATTTAGAGTATCAGCCATCGTTAGTTAGGCTTGCAACCGAGTTGACTAAACAGTCTTTTGAAGGAGAGACTTGTGCACTGTTAGTAGGGACAACATATAGTATTCTCGGTATTTCTCAGTCTAAAGACTTCGATGTTAAAGTTCATAAAGTTAACCAAGCTGGAACCTCTTCGAATGAAATATTGGACGTAGACGTTTATGAAGAAAATAGTCTTCTTTATACCATCGAAGTAAAAGACAAGGTATTTACTTCTGAAGATGTAGAGCATGCAGTAGCAAAGGCTGTTAGAGCTGGAAGCTGTTCTATCATTTTTGCAATGGGTCCTAGGGCTAGCTTAAATAGCAGAATCAGTCTAATTGACTTAACTGAAATTTGGAGCGAAAAGGGTGTAAATTTATATTTTGTTGATATAGTTGCTCACTTTATTTCTATTTTATCTTTAGCAGAAAATATTACCTTCCAAAAATTTGTTGAAGTTATTAATAATCATGTAGCGCAATGCAAAATTAAAGATACTACCTTCGAATACCTTAAAATGTGTCTAAAATCTTGTGAGAAAAATGAATAATTCCAAAAAAAGCAGCATCTCAAAAGAGCACTGCCATTATAAAACCAATTATAGAACCAAAAACCCTAACCCTGAACATTCACCACATAACGACCAACTGTCTGGCTCGCCATAAAGCGATCTAAGTACTCAAACGTTTGCTCAAGCGTGATCTCCTCACCGTACTGCTCAAGATTAGACAGTTTCATATCCGTAGAAACGCGCTTCCAAATCGCTTTTTTATCATCCAGTGGAATGAATACCGAATCGATGTTGAGTAGGGGTAAGGTAATCCCCCAATTGGATGCATTCTATTGAACAAATCACAAACTTAATGAACGTTGCGAGGAGTGTTAGGTTTGCCTAGAGCACATTCCAGCGCCTCCCGATCCCAATCACCGAGATTGGCAGCAGCCTCATAAGTTGATTGTAGAAACGCCATAAGCGTGGCATCTGGATCGTCGCTCGTTCGCACGGCATCATAAGGGAGCAAAAACTCTCCAAGGTCTTTATCAAACCTTGCCTCCATTGGTTCTACTTTTTGATCAGCAAAACCGTCCAGTCCTGGATAAGTGTAAGAATAGAACATCGCCTCATCCACACCGCTCCCACCTGGCCAAAATCCTGCAGAGGATACTTCATGGCTATAAGCCTCTTGCGCAACTTTATCTGGCAAGTTCGGAATACCTGCCGGGTGCAGAGGTGCAAGACGACCCGAAAACCGTGTGACAGCCAGATCAAACGATCCCCAGAACAGATGCGAGGGTGATACCTTACCGATAAATGCAGAGCGAAACTGAGTAAACACTCGATCAATCTGGATTAGCGCTGTGTGAAAGTTGGCAACAGCATTAGAGTTATAAGGTCGAGTTTTCGTATCTTGAGCAAAAGGAATTGCGTCTTCTAACTCGTTCGGCTGTTCATGAATATCAAAAGTCCCGCCTACAGCTTCGACAATCATTTTAGTTTGCACATAGAAGTCGGCAACGCTCATGTCTTTGAGAGCAAATTCCTCTGAGCGTCCATCGTCAGATATCGCACGTAATGTATGATCACAAAAATCAAGTGTCAAAGTGACATAGCGATCACCATCTGGAACAGATCCTGTCGATAAACCTTGTGGCGTGACATACAATGTCGTATGCCATGAATGATTAATCCACGGGGTATGCGATAATCGGTATTTGCCAACGATCTGACAGCATAGATGCAATAGCGTACAGGTCTCTTTCCAATCTTGATAAGGAATATCAGGCCAACTATCAACTGTCGGTTTCATACAGTGCTCCATTGTTTAATATAGAACGTAACATTAAGCTTAATTTATACCGTAAAATGATCGTTAATTCGCTTTATTCCAAATGAGGATTAAATTTAGCTAATTAATTATTACCTAACTGCTAAACGAAAAACCCTAACCCTTCACATTTACCACATAACGCCCTGTAGCCTTTTTTGCCATAAAACGATCTAGGTACTCAGGCGTTTGCTCAAGGGTAATCTCTTCACAGTACTGCTTAAGATTAGGCAGTTTCATATCGGTCGAGACGCGCTCCCAAATCGCTTTTTTATCTTCCAGTGGAATATAGACCGAATCAATACCTAGTAGCGATACCGCGCGGGTGATAAATGGTATCACGGTCATAGAAAGCTCAGGGGACGCCGCCAAACCACAAGAGGTGACCGCGCCGCCCGCTTTAGTTTGTTTGAGCAAGTTAGCCAAATAGTCGCCGCCGATCGTATCAATAGCGTTAGCCCACAGCTCGCGACCGACGGGTCTCTCGCCGACTTCATTAATGGTGTCAGGGTTGCGCACTTCTTTAGCGCCAAGCTCCTTTAAATGATCGGCTTGCTCGCTTTTGCTTGAGAAGGCGATAACCTCAAAACCCAAATGACTTAAAATTGCGATGCTTATACTACCCACACCGCCCGATGCACCTGTCACGGCAACTGGGCCATCTTCAGGTTTTGCGCCCATTTTTTGTAGCTTTTGCACGCTTAAGGCTGCCGTTAGACCGCCTGTACCGTAGATCATCGCCTCTTTTAAGCTCAAAGCTTCTGGACGAGCTACTGCCCAATCGGCAGGAATAGAGATCATCTGACCCAGACCGCCATCGGTATCCATGCCCAAATCATAGCCAAAGATTACCACTTCTTGGCCTTTTTCAAAGGTACCAGATTTGTCGCTGACTACGACGCCTGCAGCATCAATACCTGGAGTGTGTGGGAAGTTTTTGGTAATTCTTTTATTACCTGAGGCCGACATTGCGTCTTTGTAGTTCAGCGATGAGTAGTGTACTTCGATAAGCAGATCGTTGTCAGGTAAATCGCTAACGCTGCGCTCCTGAATACTTTTCTTAAACTCGCCGTCGCTAGTTTCTTCGACCACTAGTGCTCTAAACGTTTTATCATTAGACATTATATTATTTCCTTTTAATTAAATTTATTTTTATGCAAACCTCTTACGGCTTAATTAATATCTTGCCTTTTTTGTCCGACTGCACGTCATCAGAGACCGCTTTTTGAATATCGTCTAAGTCGTAAACGCCACCAGTAGGAAGATTTAACTTGCCATTAGCTGCGCTCTCAATTAATTCTTGGGTTAAACGCTGCATATCGTCCGTGCTCATCTCTTGCATCATATCGCCTGCCCAAAAGCCTTTTACCTGAGATAGATTAAAGATCAGATCGCTAGGGTTAAGCGTGAGCGGCTTACCAGACATACCACCAAGCGCTGCCATTACCCCGTGTTTGCCTAGTAGTGATACTAAATCGCCACCCGAGCGTCCGCCAACAGCATCGACTGCGCCGCTGATCTTGCTGTCACCAACGATTTTTTTGACTTGGTCTTTCCAGTCATCATTATCAGTGATGACGTTGTTTTCAGTGATACCAAGATCGATAAGCTCCTGCTCCGACTCTTTACTGCGCACCAAGTTAATAGTGTTAATATTACGCTCAGCGGCAAGCATCGCCATTGATTCCCCGACCGCACCGTTAGCTGCGTTTTGGATGATCCATTGACCCGGCTTAATGTTTAAAAACTCAATAAGCAGTAAAGCACTCATCGGCATAGCAATTAACTGAGCGGCAATTTCATCGTCGATAGCGTCCGGTATTGGAATCAGGCTTTGCGCAGGGGCGATAAAATACTCAGCCCATGTGCCTTGTACGCCTGAGACCACGACGCGTTGACCTTTTTCAAAGCCTTTAACGTCACTACCTAAAGCGTCGATCGTGCCTACAGCTTCAGAGCCGCCAGTAGCGGGCAAATCAGGCTTGTTGCCATATTCGCCTTTGATGGTTACTAGGTCATGGTTGTGAATAGAAGATAGAATTGTTTTTATCCGCACTTCATTATCTTTGGGTTCTGGGGTAGGGGTGTCGCTTACGCTGAGGACTTCTGATGGCTTGCCGAATTTATTATAATTTGCAGTACGCATAGGAGTTTCCTTTATTTTTTAGGTGGATAAAAGGAGCTAAACTAAAACCAAACTACCACATCAAGTCATCAGGGATCACATAAGCGGCGTAAGGGTCGTCTTCGGCCAGCTCCGACTCTGATTTATCGTTGGATTCAACGATAAAGCCTTCTTGCTTTTCGTTGATGCGATCTGCCAAAGGATAAGGTAGTAGGGCATAACCGTCTTCTAGACGTGCAATAACCACGTGACCGGCGACGATTTGATCATAAAGCTTTTGGGTGATGTAGATTTTCTTGATTTTGGCATCATCGACAAACTGATAAGTAACGTCGCCTTTGGTATCGGTAATCTGATGCTGCTTAATCATTTGAATGATATTGGCTTTTAGGGTTTTTTCTTCTAGCTGCCGCTGTTTTTCTTGATTAAGCTGTTGGTCTTTTTCTACTCTAGCCGCTTGCGCTTTTGCTACCGCTTCTTTGGCCGCTAGTGCTTCTGTATCATCGCCAACCCGCTTAGCGTGCTTGGCTTGCTTGTTTATCTTCTTGGCTTTTTTATCGTCAACCAATCCAGCTTTTAGCAGCTGTGCTTGTAGGGCGTTTTTAGCCATAATAAATCACCTATGTTGATAATAGCCTAATTAATAATAACCTATATTGACAGTAAACTAAGGCTTTAGTAATACCTTGCCATTCTTACTAGCTTGCAACTTTCCAGAGACCGCTTGGGTAATATCAGCTAAGTCAAAAACCCCTTCGACAGGAAGTTTTAATTGACCATTAACGGCTCTATCAATCAGCTCATTAATCAGACGCTTCTTGTGCTCGACGCTCATCTCTTGGCTAAGTTTGCTGCCCCAAAAGCCTTTCATCAGCGCTTGTTTGAAAATCATATCGGTGGGGTTGATCATCATAGGTTTACCCGACATCAAACCAAAAGAGGCCAAAGTACCATAGTGGCCTAGCAAGGATAACAGCTCGCCGCTATTCTCACCGCCAACCGAATCCACGGCGGCACTGATCTTTTCATCGCCAACGATATGACGAACTTGCTCTTTCCAGTCGTCATCCGAGGTACTGACATTGTTTTTGATGCCTAAGTCTGCAAGCTCTTTTAGAGCGTCCTGACTACGTACGACGTTAATGGTTTTAATACCGCGCGCTGCTGCTAGCATGGCAAGGGATTTACCGACGGCGCCATTAGCGGCATTATGAATGACCCACTGACCCGGTTGTAATTCTAAAAACTCAATCATCATCAGCGCGCTTAGCGGCATAGCAATGAGCTGCGCGGCCATCTCGTCGTCTAAGCTCTCAGGAATAGCAAATACCATATCTTTTGGGGCGACGAAATATTCTGCCCACGTCGCCTGCACGCTAGCAGCGGCGACGCGTTGTCCGACTTCTAAATCTTTGACCTCATCGCCTATAGCGTCAATAATGCCAACCGCCTCAGAGCCGGCTATCGCAGGCATTTTGGGTTTAAAGCCATATTGACCACGAATAGTAAGCAAATCATGGTTATGAATGGAGGCGAGGGTGGTTTTGACTCGCACTTCGTTAGCTTTGGGTTCTGGAACAGGGTTATCACCAAGGCTCAATACTTCAGTAGGTTTGCCAAAATGATCATAAGTGGCGCTACGCATAAGGTATTCCTTTATTAGTTATTTTTTAATAATTTAAATTGGTTTAGTTTGAAAAATTTAATAGTCCATCAAAGCTTTAATAGAACCTTGCCGTTTTTACCGGATTGCACTTCTTTGGAGACCGCTTTGGTCACCTCTGACAAGTCATAAATGCCCTCAACTGGCAGTTGTAGTTTACCACTCGTAGCGCGTGAGGTAAGCTCATTGATCAGGCGCTGTTTGCGATCGACGTCCATACTAGTGCTGGTCTTTGTGCCCCAAAAACCTTTGGCAGCGGCTTCTTTAAAGATCAGCTGGCCTGAGTTGAGCGCCATAGGCTTTCCTGATAGCGCACTAAACGCGACTATAGTGCCGCCCGTGCCTAACAGGGATAACAGCTCGCCACTAGCCTCGCCGCCGATAGAGTCGATCGCGCCTTTAATGGGCTGATTGCCAACGATATCTTTAATTTGATCTTGCCAGTCGTCATCGTCAGTCGATACGGTATTTTTGATTCCTAGCTTTTCCATCTCAGCCTTGGCGTCCTTACGGCGTACGATACTAATGGTATTGATACCGCGCTCGGCGGCGAGGATGGCCAGGTTTTTACCCACCGCGCCATTGGCAGCGTTGTGCATGACCCATTCACCGTACCTAAGATCCAAAAACTCCAGGAGCATCAGAGAGCTTAGCGGCATAGCAATAAGCTGGGCCGCCACCTCGTCATCTAAGCTATCAGGAATAGGGAAGACCAAATGCTTGGGCGCGATAAAATAATCCGCCCACGTATTGTGCACATTGGCGACCGAGACGCGATCGCCAACTTTTAACTTTTTAACCTTTTTACCTACGGCATCGATAGTACCGACCGCCTCAGAGCCGCCGATCGCAGGCAAGCTAGGCTTGTAACCGTAGGTGCCGCGTACGGTTGACAAATCGTGATTGTGAATGGGCGCTAAAATGGTCTTGATTCGCACCTCATTGATACTAGGCTCTGGAATAGGACTATCGCCTAGGCTTAATACATTGGAGGGTTCACCAAAGTGATGATAAAGGGCGCTGCGCATAATTTTTTCCTTTATTATGTTGTTTTTAGAAAAGTTGTTTTTTAGAAAAATAGCTAACCAAAACAACCTTATCAATTTCTCTTAATGGCTGGCAGTAGCAGTTTGGTTATCTTTATAGGTACACTTATACTTTAACGATAGTTTTACCCACCGTGCGATTGGATTCCACTTGACGATGCGCGTCCGCTAATTCTGTAAAGGGGAAAGTCTTGGATACATGCGTTTTTAGCGTGCCCTCCTCGAGCATTTTCTTTAAAGTATGCATATCATCGCCATTCGAGGTTACATTGAAAAACGAGACATCGATATTATGCTGCTGGGCGTACTCTTTAGCTTTGTCTGAGAATTCAGGGGTAGGCAAAGAGATGATAGATTTGCCATCTTTAGTCACTCGCAAGGATTTCTCCAGTACCTCACCGCCGATAGCATCCAAGACAAAGTCAAGATCGGAGACGATCTCCTCAAAGTCTTGGGTTTTATAATCGATATGCTCATCCGCGCCTAGTGATAACACAAAATCTCTATTGTCAGCTGAAGAGGTGGAGATAACATACGCACCAATGTCTTTGGCAATCTGCACGGCAAAATGGCCAACGCCGCCGGAGCCTGCATGTATCAGCACCTTATCGCCAGGCTTTATTCTAGGCTCCAGTACTTGCAAAGCGGTCAAAGCGGCAAGCGTCGTCGCGCCCGCTTCTTCAAAAGAGATATTATCGGGAATCTTGGCAAGCTGCTCTGCCGGCGCCGTCAGATATTCGGCGTAAGCATTGCCGTGACCGGGAAAGTTGATCAGTCCAAATACTTTGTCGCCTTCTTTAAAATCAGTGACCTCTTGACCTACTGCGGTGACTACGCCGGCGATATCCCAGCCTAAAATCAGCGGTCTATCAGTACCGTAGACTTGGTCAAGTAGTTTGGGCATCTCGCGTATTTTGACATCGACAGGGTTGATACTGATGGCTTTGGTCTCGATGAGGACCTCATCGGCTTTGGGCGTAGGGGTATCAATCTCGCTCAAGATAAGATTATCAACGCCGCCAGCTTCGTGGAGTAGATAGGCTTGCATAAGTATCTCCTTTATTTTTTTATTTATAAAACAATTCAGGATTACCTTAGCAAGTTGTTCTTATTACTAACAAGGCAACTTTGGTTAAGTCATGTTATGAGTTGCTTTAGTTGGGGGCGGTATAGAATTATACAGTCACTAATCTTTACTTTTACCAAACAGCTGCTCTTACATACCACTACCTAGGCGACCCCTATTCTCTAAGTTGTCTAATCTTTCTGTATCGTCAATACTTACGCCTTTAATAATATTAAACTCACCATCCACCATATTCGTTAATAATGGCTCCCCTTTATCATTAACCCGAAACTGTCCATATTCTGCCGCTTCAAAAGCCTCGGCAAGACCTTCTTGGAAGAAGAAAGCATTGGTTGCAAGCATCATCGTATTATTGCGAATGCGATAATAGATCACCATCTCGTTAGCTGCTAAATTAATAGTAGCCAAACTATCGAGCTTAGGGTCAGCTAAACGCACGAATTGTCCAACATTGTTTTTATCTCGCGCCACTATGATATAGCCCTCTGCATTGTTAGGGGGGCGACCATGATCTTGGTTTAAAGCGGCAAATACCTCATCTTCTAGCGCATAGCGTAGTGCCATATAATCGCCTTGCATAAAACCGCGCGGATCAACGGGCGCCAGCTCTAAAAGTATTGTCTCGCCAGTAGCAAGATGGGATTCATATGTTGCGACATTAATAGTCATGGTAACTATAATTAATGCCAAACCCAATAGTGCAACACTGATAGTAAACGCCCGTTTTTGCCACCAAGGGACAGCTGTAGACAAAGGAGCTTTTGTTAATAATTTATCCTTTATAGTGCTCATAGTAGCCGCTCCTGATGACTAGTAGCGGCAGGGTTGTTGCTTAAACTATCAGCAAAATAGCGTTTAATGAGTAACCAACGTATTAAAAGTAAGCTTGTGCCAATAATAAGCATAGAGGCCGATTTTATTAATAATGACGTATCGAGCTGGTAGTAATACCAAAACACATAGCTGACGAAGGCAAAAACACCAAAACCTAAGAGCACGCGCTGACTATTGGCAGTGGCGATAATAATGATAAGGCTAATTGCCAAAAACCCAGCTGCATATAAAGATATGACGCCTAATATAACGACGGCGCAAATGACAATGAAGCTGGTCTTTGAGAATAAGAGGACGTTATAGCGCTGTAAAATCAGATAGGTAGCGTAAAGGCTAGTCAGTACCAGTAGTGCTTGCGAAAACAGGTAATTATAAATAAACACATAGCTGACAAAGTCGCGACTAGATTCAGCTTTGACCACATACACTGAGAAGATAGCGAGCAAACCTGCACTGGCATAAGTGAGCGCTTGACCAAGATCTAGAGCCGATGAGCGCCAACTAGCAGGCAAGCGCTGGATTATCCCATAGCGCTGCACATTTGCTAGCGTCATTATTAGGACCAAAAACCCCAAAATAATCTCAGGAATTTGATAATAACTAAACAAATAAACAGCGCAGCCCAAGGCTATAATAGTACTTACTAAGCGATATACTATGTTTGGCATGATAACAGTCATCAGTACTTGGAAAAGTAACCACAGCCAAGTGTCCAAAGGAGTATTCATCTCGCTACTAAACAGAGCGAACGCTGCATACAATTGTCCCGCCGCACTTATAGTAAATGCTAGCGTGTTCCAAAAAGAGCTTTGGTGTATATGCTTTTTGCTAAACATAAACCAGCCAGCAGCGCTTAATATGGCACTAGTGATAAATAGGGCTACCGAGCTATCAAGAGTGCCCGTTTGTTCTAATATCAAGGTCAAAAAGCCCACAAAAAGCAAACTGGCCAGCATACCACTAAGACCAAAAAACAGCTGCAGATACCAAGGCGTATCAATGCTGGGTGTAACTTTATCAAAATTTGCATCGGTATCTATCAAGCCGGTCTGTTGGAGGGCTATGAGCGTCTGCTGCTGGGTATTATTGATGCGCGCAGCGGGAGCGCCTTGTTCCATCGTATGATTTTGGTCATCCACGCGCTCAAGGTTTGCTGCTTTTCGTAGCCAAACCACAGCCGCTGAGCTCATGACAATGAGCGACAACGCTAATAGTAACAAGCCGCTCGCCTCCCAAGCATAGGCTAGTAACCGCTGACTCATCCAAAACATAATCACAGTGATAACAGAGAAGCAAAGATAGGTCAGCATCAACACATCGACTTGCCGTCGATAAAAACGCCAGTATATAAATACGCACCAGCCTATCCAGAGTAATAAGGAGAGGAGCATAGCTAGAGCATTACTATCGTCAAACACTGTGACGATGGCAAGATGAGTAGCAAAATAAGTACTAAGCAAACCGACGATATAAGTGCTCCAGTGCCAACTAGAATTGCTTGGTTTGTCTATCGTGCCAATCGAAAATTGTTTTTTCTCAGTACTAATTAGCCATAAAATAAACGCTATAAAATTGATTGTCGCCAGGATTGCGACTCGAAGAACGTCTTGATAAGCGCTGACAAATGACAGGTCTGCGAGAGTTAAGTACAGTATTAAAAAGGCATTAATTAGTCCGAGCCACAATAGCCATAGCGCTGGGAAGCGGGCGATAACGACCCAGGGTATGATTAATAACGCCCAGCCAAAAAACAGCTGCCACGTATCTGCGCCAGTTTGATAGACCTGCCCAAATAACGCCAGTAAACTGCCAGTAATCATACTAGCAATTAGCAATAATAATTGGCGAATCAAGGTAAAGCGTCGCCGAAAAGACAATGCTACATAAAGCGCGATGGTAATAACCAGCGCGCTCTCGACTAAGGCAAACTTACCCATCTTGCCTATATATAGCCAGTTATAAGCGATAAAAAAAATTAGCGATGATCCTAAGGCTACCGCGCCGATAATAAGCAGGGCTTTATCAAAAAAGTTCAGCCAAGTGTGCTTGCTAGGATAAACCTCTAGATAAGTAGCTGCCTTATCTGTGTGCTCTATAGGGAGCGCACCTTGTTCAATCAAATGCTCGATAGTACGCCGCGTTTGGCTCATAGCGCTCTCTAGTTGACAAGTGCTTACAGTTCATCTTAGCTGATTTTTTAATGGATGGGCAATGTCCATTAAATTAGATATTCGGTCATATATTTAATTTTACAAAAATTAATATAGTGGTAGGATGAGCTTATGTGAATTTACAGTATAGTATTACTATAAGTTTTTATTGGGTACTCAATTACTATTTTTTATCCGATGTTTTCCGCGTACTACGCTCACAGCATCGACATATGGATATTTAACTTAAATGGATTTACTAAGGTTTAGTTAATCTGCCAACATTACTAGTCAGGATATGATATGACCCGCCACTCTGCCGCCTTTCGTACCGCTTTATTTCTACCTACTACCCTTGCTCTTGCTATATTTATGACGGGCTGTAGTGATAACACCACTAGCAACAGTAATGCCAGCGCCGCTGCTGATATTGATCCTAACGTACTTGCCGACACTCAAGAGCTGGTCATCAATAATGGTGCTGAACCTGAATCGCTTGATCCGCATAAAGTATCGGGCGTACCTGAATCTAATATTGATCGCCAGATGTTTGAAGGGTTGACCAGTACCGATGCTGATGGCAAGACCATTCCGGGAATGGCAACAGAGTGGGAAAGCGAGGACAATAAAGTTTGGACGTTTAAACTGCGCGATGCCAATTGGTCAAATGGCGATCCGGTTACGGCGCAGGATTTTGTCTATAGTATGCGCCGCTTAGTTGATCCCAATACCGCATCCCCCTATTCAAGCTATTTGGTCGATGCCAAAGTAGCTGGCGCTGATCAAATCGTTGAGGGTGCAGCTGGTATAGAGACCCTTGGCGTAGAGGCTATTGATGATAAGACGTTGCAAGTGACTCTAACAGATGCGGTTCCTTATTTTCCAGATATGATGATTCATACCTCAGTCAAACCGGTGCACCAAGGGACGGTTGAGGAGTTTGGTGACAAGTGGACCGATCCTGCCAATATTGTGGTCAATGGCCCTTATAAAGTCAGTAAATGGCAGATCAACGACGAACTGGTACTATCGCGCAACCCTGAGTATTACGATGATGCCAACACCACGCTTGAGACGATTACCATCCTACCGATCCCCTCTAGCGTTACCGATGTAGCGCGTTATCAGGCTGGCGAGGTTGACGTCACCGCAAACGAGATTCCAACCGAGCAGTTTGGCTCCCTGCAAGCAGATCATGGCGAGGAGCTAAGAGTCTCACCTCTACTTTGTACTTATTATTATGAGTTTAATACCGTCAAGCCGCCTTTTGATGATCCTAAAGTGCGCCGGGCTTTAGCTTTGGCATTAGATCGCGATACCATCGTGGACAAAGTGATGAGCCAAGGACAAACTGCTGCTTATCAGTTAACGCCGCCGGCTACTAATGGTGACGTCGAAAACACGCCGGAGTGGTCAACTTGGAGTCAGGAGGAGCGCATCGCCGAGGCCAAAAAACTGCTAAACGAAGCGGGCTACGATGAGAATAATCCACTAAGCTTTGAGCTGCTATATAACACCAATGATAATCATAAAAAGGTCGCCATTGCTGCCACTTCATTATGGGAGCAAGCGCTGGGTTTTGTTGATGTGACTTTGACCAATAAAGAGTGGAAAACCTACCTTGATACGCGCCGCAATGGCAACTATCAATTGGCTCGCGCGGGCTGGTGCGGTGATTACAATGAACCGTCGAGCTTCTTAAGTATTGTCAAATCTGGCAACAGCAATAACCATGGTAAATACTCAAGTACTAACTTTGATAATCTTATTGCGCAAACGATAAAACCGGGTGTGAGTGCTGAGCAGCGTAGCGACTTGTATCAACAAGCCGAGGCGCAACTTGATGAGGATATGCCGCTCATAGATATTTATCACTATGTCAGTCCGCGTCTGGTCAAGCCTTATGTTATAGGATTCTCAGAAAACGATCCTTTAGACAACTGGCAGGGCAAAGACATCTCTATTGCTAAGCACTAGCAGTTAGAACAGCAAAGAAAAACTATTATTTAATCTTATGACCTATCTATAAATTAAGTACTACTACTGCCGTATTAGGTAGGTCATAACGGTTTATCAATACTTAGCCCTTAACTGGTAACTGGCTTAATGCTTTACATGCAGAAAGGATACTAGCATGTCTAAATATTCTCGTATTTTAACCACCTGTTTGCCTGTCTCTTTAATTTTCGGTGTCATAATAGCGGGGTGCAGTGACAATGTCAGTACTCAAAGCGCTAGCGACACTACTATCGATCCGAGTGTATTAGCAGAAACTCAAGAGATCGTCATCAATAATGGTATAGAACCTGAGTCGCTTGACCCGCATAGGGTTTCAGGCCTTCCTGAAGCCAATATCATTCGTCAGCAGCTGGTAGGACTGGTAACTACCGACTCCGAGGGCAAAACCATACCAGCGATGGCAACCAGTTGGAAAAGCGCTGATAACAAAGTCTGGACGTTCAAATTACGTGATGCCAATTGGTCAAATGGCGACCCTGTGACAGCTAATGATTTTGTGTATAGTCTGCGCCGTGTGGTCGATCCAAACATAGCGTCACCTTATGGCAGCTATTTGGTTGATGCGAAAGTAACTGGCGTTGAAGCGGTGTTGAATGGTGAAGCCGATCCGGAGACGCTAGGAGTAACTGCACTTGATGATAAAACTTTGCAGGTGACTTTATCAGAGCCTGTACCTTATTTTCCAGATATGCTGATCCATACCTCCACTTATCCTGTGCATCAAAAAACTGTAGAGGCATTCGGTGACAAATGGACAGATCCTGACAATATCGTAGTCAATGGCCCTTATAAAATCAGCGATTGGCAAGTCAATGATCAGATCGTTCTAAAGCGTAACTCCAGCTACTATGACGACGCCAATACCACTATTGATACGGTAAAGATGTTGCCTATCGCTTCAGAGACTACCAACGTGGCGCGTTATAAAGCGGGCGAGATCGATATCGGTAGCGGTATGCCAACTGAGCAGTTTGACTCATTAAAAGACGAGCTTGGTGATCAGGTTCAGGTGTCGCCTAGTTTATGTAGCTTTTATTATCAATACAATAACGCCAAGCCGCCATTCGATGATGTCAGAGTACGCCGTGCGCTTGCCCTTGCTTTAGACCGCGAAACTATTACTGAAAAAGTTATGGGTCAAGGACAGATACCCGCCTATCAAAATACACCTCATTCCATTAGCGGTATCAAAACTTTTGAGCCTGAATGGAAAGAGTGGGACAAAACTCAGCGTATCGATAAGGCCAAAAAGCTGCTGAATGCAGCTGGCTATGATGCCAATAATCCGCTAGATTTTGAGCTGCTATATAACACCAATGAAGGCAATAAAAAATTGGCGGTAGCTACCAGCTCCTTACTCAAAGAAGCGCTTGGTTTTGTGGATATTACTTTATCCAATCAAGAATGGAAGACTTTTTTAGATACTTTTCGCAACGGTAATTACCAAATGGCACGCTATACATGGTGCGGGGATTACAACGAGCCTTCTACCTTTTTGAATATCGCTAAAACTGGCAATAGTAATAATATGGGTAGATACTCAAGCGACAAATTTGACAATTTAATGAATCAAACGCTCAAAGAGGGCGTGACTCCTGAGCAGCGAGCTGAGCTTTATCGGCGAGCAGAGGCTCAGCTTGATACTGATATGCCGCAGCTTAATGTTTTTCATATTGTCAAATTAAGCATGGTTAAGCCGCATGTAACCAATTTTCCATTACAAGATCCACTGAGTAACTGGCAAATCAAAGACGTTTCTATTGCTAAGCATTAATGTGTATGGATTTGCATCCACATATATTATATAGCCGTATAGCTTATTATTTATAGTCAGTCGCTCCGTATGGCTATTGTTTCTGATTTTCATAGTAGGGTTTTTTAAAGTAGAGGTACTATGCTAAAGCTCATCTTCCGGCGCATCTTAGAAGCCATTCCGACTATGTTTGTATTGATTACCGTGTCTTTTTTTATGATGCGTTTAGCTCCCGGTAGCCCTTTTAGCGGCGAGCGTAGCTTATCACCAGCAGTAATGGCGAACATCGAAGCCAAATATAACCTCAACGATCCGATGTGGCTACAATATATCAACTACCTAAAACAGTTGGCAATTGGCGATTTTGGCCCGTCATTTAAATATAAAGACTATACGGTTAATGAGCTGTTGTCGCAGTCACTACCGGTCTCAATAGAGCTTGGTTTTTACGCTTTTGTATTGGCATTAGTACTGGGTCTAATCTTTGGTATCATTGCCGCGCTTAAACAAAACTCATGGCTTGATTATGTGCTCATGGCTTTTGCCATGACCGGAGTCGTGATTCCAAGCTTTGTCAAAGCGCCGCTATTGGTTCTTATTTTCGCCATCTTTTTGCAGTGGCTACCTGCAGGCGGCTGGAATGATGGTGCCCTGCAAAACCTGATCTTGCCTGTCACCGCTTTGGCACTAGCTTATGTAGCCAGTATTGCCCGGATCATGCGCGGTTCGATGATTGAGGTGATGAACAGTCAGTATATTCGTACGGCTAGATCCAAAGGTCTGCCTATGCGTCAAATCGTTATGAAACATGCGTTAAGACCTGCATTATTACCGGTTATTTCTTATTTGGGCCCTGCTTTCGTCGGTATTATCACCGGCTCTATTGTTATTGAAACCATCTTTGGTTTGCCTGGTATTGGGCAGCTATTCGTCAATGGCGCGCTGAACCGTGATTATGGCGTGGTGCTAAGTCTGACGATTTTGGTCGGCGTATTGACCATTGCTTTTAACGCTATTGTCGATATTTTATATGCGGTTATTGACCCCAAAATTCAGTATTAATATTGCTAAAACGCATGATTAATTAAAGTATATTTTGCATTGTAGATGATTAAAAGGACGACTATGAGCCTCATCGTAGACCAACCAACCGAGATGCTAGATTTGCCCGCCAAAGAGATCAAAGGTCGTAGCCTCTGGCAAGATGCGTGGCGACGTTTTTATCAAAACAAGGCAGCGGTAACCAGCTTTTTTATCCTATTGCTAGTGGGTGCTTTTGTGATATTTGTGCCGATGCTAGCGCCTTTTGGCTATGCTGAAACCGATTGGAGCTTTATGCAAGCCGCGCCCTCCATTGAAAATAAGCACTATTTTGGTACTGATTCCCTTGGTCGCGATTTACTGGTGCGCACAGCAGTGGGCGGACGCATATCACTACTAGTGGGCATAGCTGGCGCGACCGTGGCGGTACTAGTAGGTACAGTGTACGGTGCAACGTCAGGCTATCTTGGCGGCAGAGTCGATATGATTATGATGCGCTTTTTGGAGATCCTAAGCGCTTTTCCGTTTATGTTCTTTGTGATTTTACTGGTGACCATATTTGGTCGTAATCTAATTTTGATCTTTGTCGCTATTGGTCTAGTTTCTTGGTTAGATGTCGCTCGTATTGTCCGCGGGCAAACGCTGAGCTTGAAGAGTAAAGAGTTTATCGAAGCGGCGCATGTCGGCGGAGTGTCAGGATTTAATATCATCATGCGTCATATCGTGCCAAATGTACTTGGCGTGGTGGTGGTTTACGCTTCCTTGTTGGTGCCGACAATGATTTTATTTGAGTCGTTTTTAAGCTTTTTAGGACTAGGCGTGCAAGAGCCGATGACCAGTTGGGGCGCATTATTACAAGAAGGCTCGCAAACCATGCAGGTCGCGCCTTGGCAGATTTTGATACCCTCCGCCTTTTTGGTCATTACTTTATTTTGTTTTAACTTTATTGGCGATGGTCTGCGTGATGCGTTTGACCCTAAAGACCGCTAGGCCAAAACGCTAGGAGAACATCATGGCACAAGACGTTGCTAACAAAGCTGAGAAAGAAGCTAAAAATAAAGCTAGAAACGCAGTAGATGCTGAGGCGCTCAAAAACAGTCCGCCAGAGAAAATAGATTCTACTGTCCATGAGAATAACGCTGATTCGCCGCTTGATCACCAGTCTAGGCAAGAGAACAGTCTATTAGCGGTCAAAGATTTATCGGTAAAGTTCACTACCGAAGATGGTCTGGTTACCGCGGTAAATGGTTTGAATTTTAACCTACATGATGGTGAGACTCTGGGTATCGTTGGCGAGTCCGGCTCTGGCAAGTCGCAAACCGCCTTTGCTATCATGGGACTATTGGCCAAAAATGGCCGCACCGAAGGTTCGGTACGCTTTGAAGGTAAAGAGCTGCTAGGATTATCGCAAAAAGCATTGAACAAAATTCGCGCTGAACAGATTGCCATGATCTTTCAAGATCCGATGACCTCACTCAATCCTTATATGAAAATAGGCGATCAGCTCGCCGAGGTGCTCATCCTCCATAAAGGCATGAGTAAAAAAGAAGCTTGGAATGAATCGGTAAAAATGCTCGATGCGGTAAAGATTCCCGAAGCCAAAAAGCGTATCGGTATGTATCCGCATGAGTTCTCAGGCGGTATGCGCCAGCGCGTGATGATCGCCATGGCGCTACTTTGTCGTCCCAAGCTGTTGATCGCTGATGAGCCAACGACTGCGCTTGATGTCACCGTACAAGCGCAGATTATGGTGCTACTCAACGAACTCAAGCGCGACTTTGGCACCACGATTGTAATGATTACCCATGATTTGGGCGTGGTTGCTGGTATCTGTGATCGGGTACTGGTCATGTACGCAGGTCGCACTATGGCATACGGGGAGACTGAAGAGATTTTTTATACGCCCACCCATCCTTATACTATCGGTTTGCTCAAAGCGATTCCACGTTTGGATGATGAAGGTGGTAAGCTGGCTACTATTCCAGGTAGTCCGCCCAATCTGCTCAATCTGCCTACCGGATGCCCGTTTCATGAGCGCTGTCCGCATGCTATGGAGATCTGCCGCGATGTGCCGCCGCCGCTTGAGTTTTTACCCAACGAGCGTCAGCGTGCTTGCCATTGGCAGCCTGAGATGCAAGTAGACGCGCCAGCAAATTTATCAAAAATGGAGAGCTAGGGCATGAACACAGCAAATGTAGAATCAGTTAATACTAGTAGCCAAGCTCCTAATCAAACTTCCAATTTAGCTTCCAAGCAAGCGCCACTACTACAAGTGCAAGATGTACATACGAGCTTTAATATTAAACGTAAAGGCAGCTATTTTTGGCAAAAGCCGGACACCCTAAAAGCGGTCGATGGCGTATCATTTGAGCTGTTTGCTGGTGAAACTTTAGGCGTGGTTGGCGAATCTGGCTGCGGCAAATCTACGCTGGCTCGAACCATTATCGGTCTGGTGCGCGCCAATTCTGGTAGCATCAAGTTTAATGATGCGGAGATGGTCGGCGCTTCTAAAAAGACCATGAAACTCAAACGCAAAGACATTCAAATGATCTTCCAAGATCCGCTGGCCTCTTTAAATCCGCGCATGACCGTAGGCGATATCATCGCAGAACCGCTACGCACGTATTATCCCAAGATGAAAAAAGCGGAAGTGCAAGATGAAGTACGCACTATTATGAAAAAGGTTGGACTGTTATCCAACCAAATTAACCGCTATCCGCATGAGTTCTCAGGGGGTCAGTGTCAGCGTATCGGTATCGCTCGCGCATTGATATTAAGACCCAAAATCATCATCTGCGATGAACCTGTCTCTGCTCTTGACGTCTCTATTCAGGCACAGGTCATTAATTTACTACAAGACATTCAACAAGAGATGGGCCTCGCGCTTATCTTTATCGCCCATGATTTATCGGTAGTCAAACACATTGCCGATCGGGTGCTAGTGATGTATTTAGGTCACGCGGTAGAGCTGGGAGTAGACAAGGCCGTATACAGCAATCCGACCCATCCTTATACCCAAGCGCTAATGTCTGCGGTACCGCTGCCTGATCCTATCGCTGAACGCAACAAAACCATTCAGCTGTTGGAAGGTGATTTGCCCAGTCCCATCAATCCGCCATCCGGTTGCGTGTTTCGTACCCGCTGTCCGCTAGCTGACGAAGAATGCGCTCGGATCGAACCCGTGTTAGAAGGCACTTTGGATCATAGGGTAGCTTGTTTAAAGAATAAAGTTGATGACGCCTTGTAGTCTAATAAAAGTCAATACGACTAAGCACATGCTCTTGTACAAAGTAAGCGCAGATGTAAGCGCTAGGCCATGCAAAGGCAAAGGCTAGTCCCCAAGAGTGCATCAGCTCTGACAAGAAATTGGCACTATAGCCGGATTTAATCAGTATAAGCGCAGCTGAGATAATGAGCGACATGATCAGCGCCATTAAAAAAGTAAAGACCAGTCGATAGTACTTTTTATTAATACGTATTTTCAAAGTAGAGACGTTTTCCATAAGATTATCTAATCCTGCATAAATGAATTATACGATAAACGCTTACTTAGGTAGTGTTGTTTTTATTAATATTCAGCGTTTTTATTGATACTCAATATAGGATATACCAATGGATTAGTAAAATGCTTATAATCAATCATTACGTTCAGTATCTCTTAATAATAAAAAGAGTTTGAAATGACAATACCGCCGCAAGTTTTTCAATCAAGTAGGATTCAACAGCAATTTGAACAACAGACCTTAGGCATCATTGGTGGCATGAGCTGGGAGAGTACCGAGAGCTATTATCGCTTGATAAACGAAGGCGTAAAGGAGCAGTTAGGTCACTTGCATTCAGCAGATTTATTGATCCATAGTTTAGACTTTGCTCCGATTGAGGCGCTACAAGCTAAAGGCGCATGGGACGAAATGGGTAAGACACTTGCCAGTAGTGGTAAGCGTCTGCAAGCAGCAGGCGCGCAAGGTTTGCTTATCGCGACCAATACTATGCATAAAGTCGCAGGAGATGTAATAGCGACAACGGGCTTACCGCTTATTCATATCGCTGATGCCACAGCTGAAGCGGTCAAAGCGCAAGGTTTGACCAAGATTGGCTTATTGGGCACCCAGTTTACGATGACTGAGGATTTTTATAAGCAGCGCCTTATTGATGCAGGACTGCAAGTATTAATACCAGAAGATGGCGCGCGTGCAGAGGTGCATCGCATTATTTATGATGAGCTATGCCAAGGAAAGTTGTTTGATAGCTCACGGCAGTATTATAAAGAGGTGATTGAGCAATTAGCCAAACAAGGATGTGAAGGGGTTATCTTAGGCTGTACCGAGATCGGATTGCTTATTAGGCAAGAAGACAGTCCGATTCCGGTCTTTGATACTACCGCTATTCATGCTGAGGCAGCGGTAAAATTTTTATTAAATAATAAATACTAAAGGTTTTACTAGTAGTAATAGCAAATCCAAAAAGTACGATTAACTCCATTAAATTTGCTGAGTTGAATAAGCACCTCATTCTTAACAACTCTAACATGTTTGCGTATGCTGTCTTTGTTTATGCGCTTTCACGCACAGGCTTCCAAGAAGTCGTCGGTGCGATATCACGACATGACGATGAGGTGCCTACCTGTATACGGTAGCCCTCGCACCCCTGCGCGGCTTCCTCTGGAACCATGTTTTTGCCTTTGCGCCAGCCGCCGTGCAGATATAACCCTGCCCCCATAACAGCAGTGGCTACCATGCCTGCTGGAAACGACAGCCAAAGCGCATCAGAGCCAAGCACAGGATAAAGCCCAAATGCAAAGCCAAGACGCACCGGATACATCGAGATCGCCATAACAACTAGCGGCCAAATGACATAACCGTTAGCCCGCATGGTACCGAACAGCACTTGCGCTATACCAAAAAAGATAAAGCCCCAGGTCGCCATGACCTGAATATGCCGCCCGATCGGTACTGCTGGACTGTCACTACCCAGAAAAAGGCTTAGTATGGTTTTATCAAAGATGGTCAACAACCCGATCAGTACCCCTGTCAATATCAGGTTAAAAATAAGCCCCCAGCGGGTGATTCCGGCAACGCGGCTCCATTGATTGGCACCGATATTTTGGGCAACCATAGCGCTGGCGGCGGCACTTAGCGCCATAGCTGGCATCTGCACGTAGGTCCAAAGCTGCTGAGTTGCGCTATAAGCAGCAGTCGTCTGTACGCCCTCACGGTTTATTAAGGAGAGCATAGTCAGCGCTGCCGTAGAGATGACGATCATCTGTAGACCCATCGGCAGACCCTTTGAAAACATCGATTTCAGTATGTTTAGGTCGGCACGCAAAAAGCGCAGCTCCGGCATACTAAGGGTCAGTACCGAGCCGCGCCAGTACAAGGTCGCGATCATGCCAATCAGCGCTATAGTGTTTGCAGCGGCGGTAGCAAAGGCTGAGCCGAATATACCCCATTCGGGAAAAGGTCCTACACCCAAAATAAGCAGCGGCGTCAAAATCAGATCGATACCGACCGATACAGCGATAAACCAAAGCGGCGTTGTAGAATCGCCTGTCCCGCGCAGCGCCATCATTAGCAGCGTAAACGTTAGGGTGACGGGCATGGCAATGAAAATCATGCGCAGGTAGGTCAGCGCAAGGCTCAAAGCACTTGGCGGGGTACCCAGCAAATCCAGTAGCGTCGGCGCAAATATCCATCCTATTGCCGACAATAATACACTTATCGGAATAATACTGCCTAGAGCCGTTCCCATTGTTCTTTTGACCATAGTGTTATTGCGGCTGCCCATGGCCTGACCAATCAAAATGGTAGCCGCCATACCGAATCCGAAAACAAAGGAGATCATGATAAACATCAAGATGTTACCGTTTGCCGTCGCAGCAAGCGCTTCTTCACCCAAAAACCGACCGACCCAAACGGCATTAATCGAGCCGTTTAACGACTGTAGTATTGATGAGCCAAGAGTTGGCAAAGCAAACAAGAGCATGGTTTTGGCAATTGACCCTTCGGTAAGATCGCGCCCTTTATCCTTGGTAGTACTGGTATCGCTCAATGTTTTTCCTTTTGTACCATACAAATGGGTTTTGGTTGATTAAATAAAAAAGCTTATTATAAATGAGAATGCTACCGCCCTCTTGATAAGAACGGTAATCAGATCAGTAGCTATGGTCAAAACGACCTGAAGAAGAATGAAATTTGCTGTTTTAAATAGTTATAATGCTTTTGCTAAGTGCTGTAATAAAGTTCTACAGCGGTATTTTTCCTAGCAGTTGTGCATATAGTAGTGATTGCAGTCTAAACTCAAGACGAGCTTGTGCTAGGATTACGTTTTTAAGCTATTCTCTCTTTTTTATCTACCATCTACAACAAGGGCGTTTCAATGCTATTAAAACGTTTTGGACTTGCCGCGCTATTTAGTCTTTCTATCGTAGGCTGTACTACCACGCCTAATACAGTTGCGGTGGCGACTACCCAAAAGCTTATCCAATATGAGCGCAATAAGTCAGATCTTGTGATCAAATCCTATACCCTGTCTTCCGGCGATAAACTGGTTTATGCCGAAAATAATAGTTTGGCAGGTGAGCCGTTATTATTGATTCATGGTTTTGGTGGTAATAAAGATAACTTCACCCGTATCGCTGATGAACTACAAAACTATCATCTGATCATTCCTGATTTGCTTGGGTTTGGTGAGTCGAGTAAACCTATGGACGCTGACTACCGTGCGGACGCACAGGCCATGCGCTTGTATGAGCTTTTGCAAGCTAAAGGTCTGGCAAATCACATTCATGTCGGTGGTAATTCGATGGGCGGCGCGATCAGTGTCGCTTATGCTGCCAAGTATCCTGACGAAGTTAAAAGCTTATGGCTGGTCGATACGGCGGGCTTTTGGTCAGCCGGTATTCATGAAGCACTAGAAGGGGCGACCCTTGATGACAATCCGCTGCTAGTAAACGATAAAGAAGACTTTTACAACCTATACGACTTTGTCATGTATCAGCCGCCTTATATTCCAAAGTCAGTCAAAGCGGTTTTTGCCCAAGAGCGTATCGCTAATAAAGCGCTGGATGCCAAAATCCTTGAGCAAATCGTTATGGATAATGTAGAAAAGCGTGCCGAAGTTATTGCCGAGTACAATATTCCAACGTTAGTGGTTTGGGGCGATAAAGATCAGGTTATCAAGCCGGAAACTGTTGATGTAATAAAAGAGATCATTCCGCAATCGCAAGTGATTATGATGGATGATATCGGTCATGTGCCGATGATTGAAGCGGTGGAGCGGACGGCTAAGGATTACAAACATTTTCGTGAAGGGTTGACGAAATAGTTAAATAGTTATTTAAGTATAGATGGTAGGCTGGATTTTTAACCCAGCATTTTCCTTGCAAAGCTAAAATTGCATTATAATTTTTTAACGCTTCTCACGGTTAAAAACCGGGACTACGCTAATTAAATCATAATTCCTTTACCAGTCGCTCTAGCAATTGAGTCGTGCGCTCTTGTCTGACCAAAGCGACTCCTTGTCCTGCCCATAAAGACTGATGTTCTGCATCAAGTTTCTTTTTCGCATGCGCACGCAAGTCTTTAGTCATGGCATTTAATTGTGGGTAAGGTGGTAGCTCATGAGCGCTCTCAAATTGAGCAAAATCACGCAGATAATCATTTAATAAGCCGCGTGCCTGCTTACCTGAAAACAGTCTTGTTAAACGTGTTTCGCTACTGCGCTTATCTTGACTGGCATCGAGTAGCGCCTGTTTATAAGTGTCATTAATGCCGCATTTATCTGTAGTCAAGAATGCCGTCCCGATTTGCGCCAGCTCAGCGCCTGCTGTTTGAATCGCCTTGATAGCTTGTCCAGTCATAATACCGCCAGCCGCGATTAGCGGAATATCGGTACAAGCACGCGTTTGACTAATCAGCGTCAATAACCCCATGGGATCGTTTGTGCTTTGGGGCAACCAACCCCCGCGATGACCACCAGCTTCTGATCCCTGAATACATACCGCATCAGCGCCAATATCCGCCCATGCTTTTGCTTCCAATGGATGATTGGCGGTACCGATGACGCGTGTGCCTAGACTTTGCAGGCGCTGCACTTGTTCGGCGCTAATAATACCAAAGGTAAAGCTGGCGACAGGAACAGGATTGTCATAGAGCACTTGTAGCTGATCTGCGAACCTTAGTGCTGGACGTTCAGGTAACGCCATTTCTATATTATTTTTTTCATAATACTCATTTAACCAAGCAGGAATGGAGCTATCCAAAGTACTAGAATCGTGCTCCGACAACACCATCAGATTGATCATAAAAGGGCAGTCGGTGAGTCCTTTCATAGTATTAATATGGTCATTTAAAACCTCTGGCGACGTCGTGCCAGACCCCAACGACCCCAATCCGCCAAAGTTGCTAACTGTAGCTGCAAGCTCAGGCGTGGTGGCTCCTGCCATAGGCGCTTGCACGATAGGGTAGGTTAAATCAAGGGTGTTTAGTAAGGTCATGACGGGCTTCCTTTTCACTTTATTAGGCGTTTTACATGACTTACTTTAGCAAAGCTGGACGGCTTGCATGTTAGATAATGTGTATTTATTTTCTGAATAGAAGGGTAGTTTTGACTACAAGATTGTAGCTAAGATAGTTGACTACGGTTTTGTAGTTAATTATTATGACTATAACTTTGTAGTCATAATAGGATGAAGATATGAGCACAGGGAATATAGTGACAGGTGAAGATTATTTTCCGAGACCTGCCGACGAAAAAAAATTATGGAGACACTTGTCAGATGGTGCTCACATTTTATTACTTGCACCAAGGCGAGTAGGCAAATCATCAATGATTAATCGTCTCAAAGATCAGCCTAATACAGGCTATGCTGTTATATATGTCTTTGTACAAGCTTGCCATAGTGAGCAGGGCTTTTATCAAAAAATGCTACGTGAAATCTACCGCTCCGACCATATCAAAAAGTCTGAAAAAATAAAAAACAAGCTTTCAGAATGGGCAAAAAGTATTAATTTTAGCTTATCAGTTAGCCCTACTAATATTGAAGTTGAATTAGGTGAGGAAAAGGGTGAAACCAAGATAATCTCTCATGAAATGATTCGAGATGTGTTGTACGAGAGTTTGAAATTAAGTGAGGATACTATAATCATTGCAATTGATGAATTCCCTGATGTACTAGAAAAGATTTCTGAAGAGCATGGTAAGAAAGGGGTAGAGCAGTTTTTATCAGGTATTCGTGCATTATGCCAAGATCCAGAATTTAATGAAAAAGTTCAATTCATCTTAACAGGCTCTATAGGGCTAGATACGTTAGCAGAGAAGTTGGCGGTTACTGATTTAATTAATATGCTGGTTAATATGAGTGTTCGTCCTTTCAAAGACGCTCAAGCGATAGAGTTTATAGACTTTTATCTTCAAAAGCGTTGTCCAGAACTTACTCTAGATTTAGAGACTAAGCAGGCAATCATAGAAGAAGTAAGCTGGAACATGCCTTACTATTTAGGATTGGTATGTGGTCAACTTATTGATATTTTCGATGAAGAGGAGCGCCAAATAGAGAGTAGCGATGTAAAAGTAGCTATCAATAATTTGTTTAGTCCAGCAATGAAAACCGTCTTTTCTCATTGGCGTGATAGATTGAACCGCTTGGAAAAAAGTGAACGTCTCTATGCCCAGCAAGTATTAGATATGGTTAGTAAAGCGGATACTAATGTAGTTTACGCAGATTTATTTAATCTATCGCAACATATTGACTTCAGAGAGGAGGTGAATAGTAGGTATGTTATAAACTGCCTTCTACATGACGGTTATCTTTATCAACCAGAAGACAATACTTACCAATTTACCTCTCCTTTACTAAAACGCTGGTGGACTCGCTATGGAAGATAACAATACAAAAAGCCATTCAGTTTTACTGTACAACACGCAAAATATAGATGCCCAATTACTAAAAGCAGGGTTTAGCATCCGCAAAAAAGAATATCAGCGGATATGGAAAGATATTGCAACAGGGTCAATGGCGAAGCCGGAGACGCACTACCTTATCCAAGGTGTACGAGGTGCTGGCAAGACGACGTTGTTATCACGTCTATATTATGAAGTCGCAGAAGATAAAGAGTTAAAAAAATGGCTAGTTCCTATTCTACTCAATGAAGAAGAGTATGGGATATTATCGCTTTTTACTTTTTGGCTACGTATCGCTGAAAAGCTTGCAGAGCATGACTCTGATTTGTACGCACAGTTATTCGAACAAGTTACACACTTAGATGATAGTGCCGAAATGGCTTGGGAATTGATACAAAGTCACTTGGATAAAAACAAGCAGAAAATAATTGTCTTTGTTGATAATTTAGGAGAGTTGTTTAAAGACTTTGATGAGATCGAACATGCGCAGCTTCGCGAGGTATTAAGCTTACGTTCACAAATTCGTCTGGTTGGCGGCTCTAGTCAATTGCTTGAAGCGCATTTCGATGGTGAAGCGCCATTCTATCAATTCTTTAAATTGGTTAATTTAAAACCAATTAATGAAGCAGAGATGCATGAGCTATTACGCTCTTTGGCGAAGCAAACTAGTGAAGAAGCGGTCAAAACTATTGAAGAAATTATCACTGAGTATCCTCAACGTATCGAAGCGGTCAGACGGCTTACTGATGGTGTACCTCGTACTATCGTATTGCTGTTTCAAATCATTATGGAAGGTGCAAAAGAGAGTAGTTATGCTTATCTAGAAGAAACCATCGATAAGACTACACCCTTATACAAACATCGAATGGATGATTTATCGCGACAGCAAAAAGCGATTGTACATGTGATAGCGATGAATTGGGATGCGATGAGTACCAAAGAAATCGCGGAACAAACTCGTTTACCAAGTAAGACTGTATCTGCGCAGTTGGTCAAGTTACAGCAGCAATTGATAGTAGATAAAATTGAGACTAACACTAAAAATCATCTTTATATGATTAAAGAGCGGTTTTTTAATATTTGGTATCTCATGCGTTATGGGAGTCAGCAAGATAAGCGTCGGGTTTTATGGCTTACAAGGTTTCTGGAGAGTTGGTGTGATGAAAGAGAGTTATCGACAAGGTTCGTAGAAGCGGCTTTTAATATTGAAAATAATCAGACTAATATATCTGATGTGTATTTCAATGCACTTTTAGCCTCAGAGAAAATTGATAGTGAAATTAAGAAGTCAATTATAAATGGTATAAATTCTAAAGATAAAGTAGGAGTAGTTGACTATCAAGATAGTGGTTATAGAAACATAGAAATACCGTTAAGAGAGTTGATTAATGAAAATAAAATAGATAAGGCTTATCAGTTGTTGGAAAATAACTTTAAGAATCTAACCATAAAAGACTACCTATTCAACTTACACACATTATTTTTGGTAGATGAAGAAAAGTTTATTCCAGAGGTTTATGGCTTGAAGCTTTTCCAAAAAACTAACTTTGCTCCACTTGAAGCCTCATATCTATTATCTATTGTGTTTAACAACAACTTCTATGAATATAAAGAAGTCTTTTTCAAAATACTATCAGAAGTCATAAAGAACGTAGATATCGACTTGGGTCGAATAGCAATGGTGCATTCTTATTGCATATATTCTTTATGGAATAACGATTTAGAAAGTTTCAAAACATTTTTCGAAAAAATAAAGAAAGTTGAATTTTTAGATGAGCTTTCAAAAATAGACAATGAAGACATGTTCTATATGTTTTTCGAAAATATAATTATTATGTTGCTCTCAAAAGGACAACTTGAAATGTGTTTTAGCATGGTTACAGAGTCTGAGTTTAAAGAAGAGCTAAAACCTTTTTACTACGCTACAGTCTCTTTACTAAAGGACGAACGTCAACAAGAGTATCTACGTATGGGGCCAGAGCTACAAGGAACAGTAGACGAGATACTACAGAAAGTCGAAGAGTATCGTGTTAAGTACACTTAGATAAAATAAAGGTCATAACTCAGTTTTAGAGACTAAGTTATGACATTTTTAATTATTGAGATTTAAGCATCAATTCAACTGCAAAGAACCCTTCGCATTTATCAACAGCTCAACCACATCATCACCACTAATTCTTGTGAAGCGTTTATCAATGGCAGATTCTTCCACACCGTTATGTTCCATACAAGCTCCGCAGACCAATACGTTACCACCTTTCTCTACAAACGCTTCTAGCAAATCCTTAGCAGGGTCAAACGGTGCACCGATATCGACGTTATCCAAAGCATTAGGCAATGCTAGGTGTACTGCGTCTACCATCAGTATCACTGATGCAGAGTGACCTTTTTTAAGCGCAACACCCGCCATCGTAAAGGCTAAAGTAATTTTGCTTGGGTTTGATTCACTATTATCAAATAGCGTACCGACGTAATCCGTATTATTAACCATATTATTCTCCTTGTGAGCTTTATTTTAGATAAACGGTATATGGTTAATACTCTAACATTTAATATACTTATTTGTATAATGTATTGTTATCAAACAGTAGTTTTAAGGTTAAAGGAGTTAGAAAGTTGCCTTAGACTATTTTGAATTTTATAAAAATCATCCCTTCGGCGGCCAAGGACGGTCATCATCGCTCTCAATCCATTCTGCCACATAGCCTATTGGCGGCAACTCCCAATCCACTTGACCCAAAGCTTCTAATACGCGCGCAGTTTCAATGACTTTGCCGCCCTCAGTCACGCCAGTGCGTAGTAGGGCAGAGGAGCAGGGTTTACCTTTAACCCACATTGATTGCTCAATATAGATCCAGCGCGCGTCAAAGCCTGCGATATGGGTTTTCATCGTTACCTTGTCAAAAGCACGAATACGCTTACGATATTGAATGGTACTGCCTGCGACCACCAAGCCCCAACGCTGTTTGAGCAGCTGCATGCCAAGTCCAGTACGAACCGCAAAGTCGGTGCGCCCCATATCATAAAGGGTCAGCACGCGGCCATTATTCATCTCAAGGAAATTATCGATGTCGGATAGACGGCAATAAAAGCTAATCTCGCTGCTGTCTTTTAAAGTGAGGGTATTACCCTTTTTAGCTTGCACAGCAGCTTTTACGATAGTGCTGGCATAACGAATAAACGGATACATAAGGCGCTCTCAAAATTAGAAGAGTAGGACTAGGGTTAACTTAGTTATTATCAGTAGTCACACCAATAGACTGAAAAAAAGCACTAGCAGTCTCAGGTATCCAGTTGATATCGAATTTAGAGGTTTTTGTGTCTCTACCGTTTAGCTGCTCCCTATTGGACTTACCTTTATCTGAACGATAGCGAATATAACCTACGTGTCCGCCGTGTTCAGTTTCCAAAATAGTAACGCTATCAGAGACGTCGTTTGGCGTGGCAGTGAAGCCCAGAAATGGATCATCTTTGGCGCTGATCAGTAGTAGGGGACGGTTTACATCTCTCAGATAAGGTAGGGCCGAGGCAGAATGATAATAATCGTTGTTAGAGCGGTAGCCGTGGCGCGGCGCGGTAAAGATATCATCAAAATCACTGATACGATTGACTGCTCTAATGGAGTGGATCTCCTCCTCGCTTATGTCGTTTGCCAAGGCTTTTTTGATAATGGGGTTCAGCAGATACGGCGTATAAATACGATGGCTCAAAAAGCTATGCATACTAATAGCCGCTGATGACATATCAACAGGAGCAGAGACAACCACAGCTGCTTTACATAATACTTTATCACCATATTCGCCCATGTATTTTGCCAAAGCATTGCCGCCAAGGGACACGCCAACCGCATAAATATTAGCAAATTTCTGACTTAAGTTTTGTAGCATATGATGCACCTCAGCCGTGTCGCCTGCGTTGTAAAAAACGCGACCATTGGCCGGAATACCGCCGCAGCTGCGAAAGTGCGCAACCACAAAGTGCCAGCCTTGCGCATGCATCTGGTAAGCCAGTGCTCGCGCGTAATGGCTATCACTACTGCCTTCCATACCGTGAAACAGGACGATTAAAGGTGTCTGTTCGAGCGTATCATCATTTGTATTTGCTATGAAATGCGCATCATAAAAGTCATAAGCAATATCGGTTTCATCTAACGAATCTTGTAAGATATCACGTCGATATTTTGGAGCTTTTGGGGCAAAAAACTTAGGTAGAATGCTTTGTAGATGCGGATTACTAAGCCAAAATGGTGGTTTAAAAGGGTTAGGGGAAAATGATTTTGGTGGATTTGAGAGTAGCATATTTTAGTCTTATCAATAATAATTTGAAGGGAATTAGAAGAAGGTAAAGGGATAGCATAAAGTTTCACGTGAAACACAGAATATAGTTTTCAAACGCTATAAATAGGCAGTCGATTTTGAATAAGCCATGATACTAGGCAATGAGGATAGCACCAATAGCTTTTGGTGAACGGCTGAGTGAACAAAGGATGACTGACGTAGTTAACTGTGTTAGTTCTCTAGCACTCGTCCATCCATCGCTAAACCTTCTTTCAAAGCCTCAATATCAGCTTCAGCTAAGGTTACAGTCAGCGTCACTTGCTTACTATAAGTGACGTCGTCAATATGACCGTTTAAGCCTTCTACCACATAGCGGCATTGGGCTTCGGTTGCAAAGTCAGCGAGTATTTGTACTTGCGTCATCGGCACGTAAGGCTGTAAAGTCATTTTATCGACAGCAGCTTGTGCAGAGCCAGCATAAGCGCGCGTCAGTCCACCCGCGCCCAATTTAATGCCGCCAAAATAGCGCACGACAATGATGATGATATTACCAATAGACTTATGCTGGAGGACGTTTAATATCGGCCGTCCTGCGGTTCCACTCGGTTCACCATCATCATCGAAGCCGGCGCTAGTAGTATTGTCAGGATCGCCAATGATATAAGCCCAGCACCAATGACGCGCATCAGGATACTTTGAACGTAATTGTTCCACATGAAACATCGCTTGCTCCCGCGTATTGACCGGATAAGCATAAGTGATAAACTCAGATTTTTTAATCTCTAGCCTGGCAGTGACGGCTTTTTGCAGGGTTTGATAACTCATATTGTTTTTATGCTATATCCTTCAATGAGATGTCTTTTGATGAACAGCCTTAGTTTAGATTGAATATGGTAAACTTGTCGAATAAATAATAGAGTCGTTATTCGGCATAATTTTCATTACTTTTATTCTCCCCACTATAACAAAACTAATGGTAGCAAATAGCATGCGTTTAGATAAATTTATTAGTAAAGCCACTGAGCTGTCGCGTAAAGAATCCAAAAAAATCCTTCATGCTGGCGAAGTGACCGTCAACGATGAGGTTATCAAAGACCCGGGCGTCCATGTTGATGTCACCAATGATGAGGTGCTATGGGCAGGCGAGCCATTATCGGTGGCGACGGGTAATCGCTATATTTTACTCTATAAACCAGAAGGTTTTGAATGCACGCTCAAAGCTAAAGAATATCCCATTGTCACTGAACTTATCGCGGTGCCAGAGCTTGACAGCTTACGTATTGCGGGACGTTTGGACGTTGATACTACCGGAGCATTACTGCTTAGTGATGATGGCGGCTGGCTGCACCGTGTCACCAGTCCTAAGCATGAGCACGCCAAAGTTTATGAGCTGACGTTAGCCGATCCTATGGATGAGGACGCACAAGCAAAAGCGATTAAAAAGGTAGGGGAGGGGATTTTATTAGAAGGTGATTACGAGCCTACCAAACCTGCACTACTTGAATTCATCGATGAGACTCATGCGCGCCTGACTCTAGAGCAAGGTAAATACCATCAAGTTAAGCGGATGATGGGTTACTTTGGTAATAAAGTTGTCGAGCTGCACCGCGCTAGCATCGGTCATATCGACCTACAAGGTCTTGATAAAGGCGATAGTCGCTTTTTAACTGCGGAAGAAGTGGCAAAGTTTTAATAGCGGCTTTGCTTGTAACTATTGAAAACTCATAAATATTGAACACAATTCATTGTCAATATTTTAAAAGGATTATCCTTGTGAAACTCACTTTATTTAAAGCGGCGACTATAGTTAAAACCACCAGTATCGTTAGTGCTGTTTTATTAGTCGCTACTGCGTGTACACCGTCTAATACTGCGACTATAAACAAGACGACGGCTATAAGCCAAACTGCTAAGCAAAATACTAGTCAAAACGTAGAAGACAAAAAAGTTGCCAGTAAAACGAGACCAACTATTGTAAGCCCAGCTATGGTAAGCGAGGCCATAGACAGTCATCTACGTCAAGTGTTAAAACAAGCAGGCATTAAGACCGATATTACCTCTATTGTGCCCTCAAACTTTCCTAATATGTATCAAGTCAATTTAGTGGGCCAGCCGCCACTACATATCACCGCTGATGGTAGATATGTAATTCAAGGAGAATTACAAAAGAATCCCAGCAAACGTATAGTGACTGCAACTCAAGAGCGGAGTAATAGTGAACAAGCAGGTGTGCCAGTGAGTGCTACGGTAAAATCTGCCATGCTTGCTAATATGGGTACGCTTAAAAACATGAGCCAAAAGACACCGTTTTTTTACACGGCGGTACCTGGGGTCATTTGGGGCGCAACGCTTGAGGGCATTCCGTTCTTGTTGTCTGATGATGCACAGTATATTACCGATGGTGAGATATCAGTTATTGAAAATGGACAATTTACCGGACTGGATGAAGATTTCGAGGCTCGCAAAAACCAATCGGTATTTAGTGCATTAGATGAATCACAGCTTATTAATTATCCAGCGACTAGTGCCGAGCGCGCCATTATTTATGTGGCAACCGATGTCAATTGTCCTTATTGTCGTAAGCTGCATCAGCAAATTAATAGGCTTAATAGAAAAGGGGTGACGGTCAAAATGATCGGCTATCCCATTTATGAGCAGTCGCCTCAGCAAATGCGCGCTATCTGGTGTCAACCGGATAAAGATAGTCGCCGCAAGGCCTTAGATAATGCCATGCTAGCAGGTAAAATGACGCCTGCGCCTGCCAGTTGTACGACGGACTTTGTAACACCCAATCGCGAAAAAGCAGCTGGACTTGCTGTTATTGCCACGCCTGCGATTTATCGGGATGACGGAGTGCTGTACCAAGCCAGTTTTGATAGCCCAGAGTTTTTGGAGTTTTTAGGCGTAAAGTAGTCGCTATTAAATACAATAAAACGGCTGTATAATCAATCATTTATACAGCCGTTTTTAATTTTACATTAGTATTGTGAATTCAAGCTTCGTCAACCCAAGCTTTTTTAACCTAAGTTTCGTTAATTCAAGGATCAAGGCAATACCACATCAACGATTTTCCAATTAACAAAACCATCACGCTGCATCTGGATAGTCAGTGGATAGCCTTTAACTTGTCCGCTAATCATAAAGCAATTCATACCACAGTAGTTTAGGGTAGGTTTATTACTATCAGTCCCTTGCGCTACTTGCTGCTGCAGCTCAGCTGCTTGCTTTGCCATAATTTGTTGCATCTGGTTTTTGATCACAGCATTGATATCACCGCGCTGGATAATCATATCTTGGATTAGACCACGCAGATCGACTTGGTTGCTCGCGATTGCCCAAGCTGCTGCTAGCTCTTTGGTAGCCGTATTGGCCTGACCTTGCGTGTTGATAAGCCGCTCTACGTTTTGCGGTGTAACAGCATTATCTACGGCCTGCATAATAAACTCATTGGCTGCCTGTTCTAAAGGTTCGCCACCAAGCTCAGCGACCAGCGGATACTGGGTCATAGTATTGGCAAATTTATTGGTCAGCTGATCTTGTACACTAGGGCGAACTTGCTCGTAATCAATAGCGGCAGCTATGGCAGCACCATCTTTGGCCTCGTAAGCATTTTTAAGCTGATAAGCACTGTAATAAGGTGAACCGGCATATACTACTACAGCAATAACAACCAGTAAAAGAATAAATGCAATCAGCTTTTTCATAAATATTGATACCTTGTTACGAGTTTATTAACCGCTTATATTATTAAAATCAGGGTAATTATGACGGTGATAAATACTAGCATGACTTCTGTTTAGGTAGGTATAAAAAAAGTTTGGCTTTCTATCTGTGTTTCTGTCTGGCTGTATTTCTATTTGGCTATGTTTTTAGCTGGATTTTATATGTGGCTTCTACGGGCGTTTGGGTCACTTTTACTTTTCTGACTCTCTTTTTATAAAAGCTAAGTCAGTTCAAACAATAATTTATCAACTCGACTGCTTGATAATTACTAGTGTCATCTCCATAAATAGCGCAAACTTTTATTAATTGATTTGGTTAAACCGTATTTCGCTCTTTTGCCTTACGATCATTATGTAACTAACCAACTTCCATATTTTATGTTTCATGTGAAACAGTAAAAAGTATGGCGTGGTAAAAGTGGTTATATAAAGTCGAAAGCTGACGATGCGGTGAGAACAATAGGAGAGCCCATGAGTAAGCGCGATTTTTATGAAGTATTAGGGGTGAGTAAGACTGCAGATAGCAAAGAGATTAAACGGGCTTACCGAAAGCTTGCTATGAAATATCATCCAGATCGCAACTCTGATGATCCAGATAGTGAAGATAAATTTAAAGAAGCCTCGATGGCTTATGAAGTGCTTAGCGATGAAGATAAGCGCTCGGCTTATGACCGTATGGGCCATGCTGCCTTTGAAAATGGTATGGGCGGCGCAGGCGGCTTCGGCGGTGCTGGTGGTAACTTCCAAGATATTTTTGGTGATATTTTTGGCAATTTTGGCGATATCTTTGGTCAAGCGCGCGGCGGCGGTGGACGTACGCGTCGTGGCTCCGATTTGCGTTATGTGATTGAATTGACACTTGAGGAAGCGGTGCGTGGCTGCAAAAAAGAGATTAGCTTTACCGCTCCTGCGCCTTGTGATACTTGTGATGGTAAAGGTGCTAAAGACGCCTCAGACATAGTCACTTGCCAGACTTGTCATGGTCAGGGTCAAATCCGTATGCAGCAAGGCTTTTTTGCGGTGCAGCAAACGTGTCCGCAGTGCGGCGGCTCAGGTAAGCAAATTAAAAACCCATGCCCTACTTGCCATGGTAGCGGTGTTGAAGAAAAGTCGCGTACCCTTGAGGTCTCTATCCCAGCTGGCGTTGACGATGGCGACCGCGTACGCTTAGCAGGCGAGGGCGAAGCTGGCGGCGCTGGCGTGCAAAACGGCGACTTATACGTCGAGGTTCGCGTCAAACCGCACGACGTCTTTACTCGTCAAGGCGCTGATCTGTATATGGATGTGCCCGTTAGTATCACTGATGCAGCTTTAGGTAAAGAAGTTGAGATTCCAACCCTTGATGGTAAAGTCAATATCAAAATCGCTGAGGGTACCCAAAGCGGTAAACTACTGCGAGTTCGCGGTAAAGGCGTAACGCCAGTACGTACGACCATGAAAGGCGATTTGATTTGCCGCGTGGTCATTGAGACTCCGGTGAACCTAACTCGTGAGCAAAAAGACTTACTACGTCAGTTCCAAGATACGCTAGATGGTGACAGCAAACATCAGCAATCTCCGCACAAAAAATCTTTCTTTAAGAAGATTGGCGAATTGTTTGACTAGTGGTTTAACTTAGCCTTACTGAAAACTTTACTCAAGCCCAACCGTTTCACGTGAAACGGTTGGGCTTTTTTATTGTTATTTCATTGATAGTCGTAAAAACAATTCATGCTATGATATTTGTAACATTAAATAGTAATTATGGTTTTATCAAATATAGTTAATCTTAAATAAAATCGGTACCTATTGTGTGATATGTTGCTGGTATGAATTTTGCGCAGCCTCTGTCTGCGAAGGCACAGCACGCAAGTAAAATTCGTACCAGCGACACTAACACGGTACTAATTTTAAAATGGCTTAACTATACTAATTTTAAATTATAAAATTTTAGGACAAAATATGAGTAAGCAAACAGATAATAAAACTATAAACGTTGGCGTTATTGGGGCAGGCGGACGTATGGGACGTATGTTAATTGAGGCGGTACAAGACAATCCCAAGACTATTTTGAGCGCTGCAATTGAGCGCCAAGGCTCAAGTCTTGTCGGTACTGATGCCGGCGAGCTGGCAGCGATTGAGCGCTTAAACGTACAAGTGGTTGATGACCTAATGGCAGTCATTAAAGACATCGATGTGTTGATCGACTTTAGCTTACCTGATGCCACTGAACAAAACATGCAGATTTGCGCTGAGCATAAAGTCGCCATGGTTATCGGTACCACAGGGTTTAACGAGCAGCAGGAGCAGGTATTGACTGAGGCTAGCAAGCATACCGCTATCGTCTATGCTGGCAACTATTCTACTGGCGTCAATTTATCGTTAAAGCTACTAGAGATGGCCGCCAAAGCTTTTGGCAACGATGCCGATGTCGAGATCATTGAAGCGCATCATAAGCACAAAATTGATGCCCCATCAGGTACCGCTTATATGATGGCTGAAGCGGTAGCGGAAGCACGCGGTCAAAACCTAAAAGAGGTCGCCATATATGGCCGCGAAGGGCAAACGGGCGCGCGCAAAAAAGGCAGTATTGGTCTTCATGCGGTACGCGGCGGCGAGATTGTAGGCGACCATACAGTAATGTTTATCGCTGATGGCGAAGTGGTCGAGATTACTCATCGCGCACGAGCACGGATGACCTTTGCCGCAGGCGCGGTGCGTGCCGCTACTTGGATAATCAAGCAAAAGAAAGGACAGTACAATATGCAGGATGTGCTAGGTTTGAGTGAGTAAGATCTATGCTTAGGACGACTAGAAGAAGATACGCATGAATAATTTAGTGATACCGGTAATGATTTTGATAACAAGCCTAAGCGGGTCTTTTTCAGTCCAAGCTGCCACTTACCAAACCTACGTCATCGATACCTACGGCGGCGCCTCGCTACTGCCTGCCGTACGCCAGCAATTAAACACTAGCCCCGACGGTGGTAGCGTAACGACTTATCAAGGCAGATTGGTACTACAAACGACTCCTACTAATTATCAAACTGTGCAGCAGTTATTATCTCAGATCGACACTCAGCCTGAGTCTTTAACCGTAGCAGTGCGCGTAGGCAGTAACAGCAGTGCTCAAGATAATATTCAGCGAGGCCAAGTGATTATCAGCAATCGCGGTATTCAAGGCGCAGGCGTAATCAATCAAAGCCGTAACCCGCAACAAAGCAATAATCTATACCAAGTACAAACGCTATCGGGTAGCGCTGCGAGCATTAGTACCGGTACGCTTTACTCTCTAACGCAAACCTATAATGCCAATATTTATCCGACTCAATATCGTTCTTTAGGCAGTCAACCTTTAGGACAAATTATTATCCAGCAGCAGGTATTATTACCTACCACACAAGGCATTCAAGTGACGCCTAGAGTGTTGCCAGATGGACAAGTAGAAGTGCAATTAAGCCAAGTGGAAGAAGAATTAATAAAGCCTAATAATCCTTATAATCAAAACCGAGCTATCCAAGCTCAACGACTTAACAGCACTATCATTGTGCCGCGCGGGCAATGGGTGACTATTGGACAAATAGCGCAAGCTAAGCAAAATCAAAGCTCAAGCTATGGCAGCCATCAAGGTAATATCAGCCGTAATGATGTGCCCATCTCGCTATTAGTACAGTAGTTTATTAACGTAAAAAAGCGCGATACTGATATGAACTGACCCCCTAAACTTGGACAGTTTAAGTTTACATCAAGGACTGAGTTCTGTACTTTACAGGACTCAGTC
>CANMUI010000006.1 GCA_947501045.1 uncultured Psychrobacter sp. | reverse complement strand
CTATCTTTGACCGGTCTGATTCCCTTTGGTTTTATCTTTGTGATTATCATCGCCGGTATCTTCTTTGGTCTGTTTACTCCAACCGAAGGCGCAGCAGTGGGTGCGTTTGCTTCATGGGCGTATGCTGCGGCCAAAGGGATGCGCCTGCAAGGTTTAAAGCAGTCGTTGGTTGAAACCTTGGCGTTGTCAGCGGTGGTGTTCTTTATGCTCTTAGGTGCAGAAGCGCTGGGCTACTTTATCTCGGTGTCGCGTCTGTCGTATTCCCTAGCGTCCTGGATTGGGGGATTGGCAGTCAGTCCGATGGTGGTGCTACTGGCAATCTTGCTGATGTACTTCCTTTTGGGTTTGTTTATGGATGCCTTAGCAATGCTGGTGATTACCATTCCGGTGGTGTTCCCTATTATTCTTGCGTTAGGGTTTGATCCGGTCTGGTTTGGGATTGTGGCGGTATTGACGGTGGAGCTGGGTTTGATTACGCCGCCGATGGGGATGAATATCTTTGTGATTAAGGCGGTGGCGCCGCATATTAAGCTTAG
This sequence comes from uncultured Psychrobacter sp., assembly GCA_947501045.1. Classification (GTDB taxonomy): domain Bacteria; phylum Pseudomonadota; class Gammaproteobacteria; order Pseudomonadales; family Moraxellaceae; genus Psychrobacter. Next base: position 214,385 of record CANMUI010000006.1, on the reverse strand, counting down.
TGAGATGTTTCGGGGGGTGGCACCGTTCATTGTCTCAGACTTTATACGGCTCGCTATTCTAGTCGCTTTCCCAGCGATCTCACTGACGTTGCTTGGGTAGTACTGCCTCTTCAATAACCTTATAGATAGTGATTTATAGCTAATTTATAAATCACTATCTTCAAGATACCACTACCAATGGATTTAAACTGACTTAACATAATATAAGGATGTAAGTAATGAGTGTTTTTAATCATAAACTAGTGATAGGCTCAGGGGTAGTACTGACCGGAATGTCGGCGGGTCATGCAGCTACTGCTACTGATCTTGTTTCTAATACTGACAACCAAAAACCGCCTAACGTTCTAGTTATTATGGCTGACGATTTGGGGTTTTCGGACATCTCTCCTTATGGCGGCGAGATCCAAACTCCCAATCTTCAAATGCTAGCAGAAAACGGTGTAAGCTTTACTGATTTTTCGGTGACGCCCTACTCTGCTCCTTCGAGAGCCGCCTTTTTGACGGGTTCAGACCCGCATGAAGTCGGTTTAGGTAATTTATTTGAGTTAAGTACCGATGAGCAAAAAGAGGACCCTGACTATGTCGGTCATCTCAATGATAAAGCACTGACCATTGCACAGCGCTTACAGCAAGCAGGCTATTATACGGTAATCTCTGGTAAGTGGCATTTGGGTACCGAAGAGGAAGACGCACCTACTAACTGGGGTTTTGATGAGTCTTTTGTCTATCTAAAAGGTGATGGTAATCATTATAAACGTGATAATTATCCAGACGGTCCTGATGGCGATCAGCCTTATCGCCTAAATGGTGAGCTTACTGAGCTACCCGATGATTTTTACTCATCGACCTCTTATGCTGATTTTCTGATGGAATCTTTAAATACTCGTCCAGATGACAAGCCTTTCTTTGCTTATCTACAGTTCACCGCCCCGCATTCGCCTTTGCAAGCACCGCGCGAAGACATAGAAAAGTACAGTAACTATTATCAAGACGGACCGCGCGCGCTTGCCGAGCAGCGTTTCAAGAATGTTAAAAAGCTAAACTTTATTCCTGAGTCTGCTAAACAGCCGACCATGGTAGCCTATCCTGAATGGGAAAGCTTTAGCGAGGAGGATAGACAAAAAGAGATCAAGCGCATGCAGATCTATGCTGCCATGGTCGATAACATGGATACCAATATTGGCAGAGTCCTAGCTAATCTTGAAGCCAAAGGTGAGCTGGATAACACTTATATCTTCTTCTTTTCAGACAATGGCGCTGCTGGTAAATACCGCGAAACCGCTGGGCGCTGGAAAGACTGGGTCAATAACGACCATGATAACTCGCTTGAGAATATGGGTAATTATGATAGCTATGTGTCGCAAGGACTAGGCTGGGCACAAGCGTCTAACATGCCTTTTGGTCTTTTCAAAGGTTATACTTCTGAGGGTGGCATGCGCTCGCCTTTAATAGCCAGCGGTCCTAACATCCCTAAAGATACGGTATCTGGTAAATATAGTAATCTGATGGATTTAGCGCCTACTATTTTGGATATCACTGGCGTACAAAAAACGACGCCTAAAGGCAAAGCGCCATTAGATGGTGAAACGTTGATACCAGAATTAATGCAGCCCAACGTTCAATCACGAGGTCCCTATGAAGCTGAGGTGCTAGAAATGAACGGCGCTAAAACGGTGCGTTTTGGAGATTTCAAAGCACTGGCGAACACCCATAGGTTTGCAGGACTAGATGATGGTGATATACCAACGCAGCAATGGCAGCTGTATAATCTGGCTCAAGACCCAGGCGAAACCACTGATATCTCTGATCAATATCCGGGTATATTAGACAGTCTAATTGCATATTATAACGATTATGCTGAAGATGTTGGTGTGGTAGAGGTATCGCCTACTAGTAAGCAGTAAGGTTAAACTTTTTTATTTAGCTACCAGACTTTTGATTACTAGTTTATTGATGATCAAATGCTCTAATTATCAGATGGCTTAACTACAACTAGGCCATTTGATAACGCTGGGCGATAGACAATATTCGATTTGCCATTTGATGTTGCTCTTTTGTCGGCAGTTGTTCAGTAGTGCCAATGATTGTAATCGCATATTCTAATGGTTTAATCTTGGCAGAAAGACTGTCGTTGGTAGTATTTGTAGTAGCAGATGAGATTATAGGTATGCTAATGGCATTAATACCCATTAGCAAAACGCCCGTTACTGTAGCATAGCCTTGCTTGCGAATTGTGGTCCGTAATCTAATAAAATTATCCCACTGCTCAGATAACTCAGTTTTACTATTTTTAGGAGCAGGTAGGCTATTATTACTATTCTGCCATTCTGCAAATATCAAAGGCTTAATGATAGTGTCCGGCTGATAGCTGGCAAATAACCTACCCGTCGCAGAAGTTGTCAACGGCATACGTGAGCCTATACGAGTAATGATGCTAATGGGACTGTCAGGTTCAACCAATTGAATAACGATTGGACCATCGCTGAACCATTTGGCAATTTGTACTCCGCAGTTTAGAGTGTTCTTGATCTCGTTGGCGACTTGAGTTAAGCGCTCAAGGATATTATTTTGACTGATTCCAGTATATCCCAAGGCACTAATCCGATCTCCAAGCCTATAACGTCCATCATCAAGCTGGCGAGCATAGCCTTTACGAATAAGACTAACCAAGTAACGATGAGATTTTGCAGCAGGCATTTGCATTGCATGAGCGATATCTTTTAACATCATAGGTTCGTTGCGATCTATGAGAACATCTAGTATTGACAACCCAATCTCAAGAGACTGAATGCCACTTTGATTCTTATTAGTTATTACAGCGTTGTTTGATGACATGGTTTGCTCGGTTAATAAGGATAAATTAAACCGCAATATAGCTTTACTTATATTTGCTGATTTGCAGTATGCTAGATTTAAGGCACCAATTAAAGTAGAAATTGGTGCCTTAAATCTAGCATACTGCAAACAGAATATCTATAATTATAGCAAAGTCTTGCTTTTAGAAGGAGTTGAAAGCAGTCTATTAGTGTTGTTTAACAATGTATTTAGCATTATCAAAAATAAGGTAATAGGGTATGTTAGCTGAACAGCTAAATAAAGGAAGGATTTACAACTCTAAAAGTGTTTTGTTAAACTCTACAAGCCGCACTGGCAGCTTTAGCTTTTTCATAAACCCCATCAGCATCTAAACCTAGAGCATTAACGTCGGCAAGATACTTTTGCGTGCCATTTTCCAAAGGATCTCTCCAGTCGGGATCATTTAAGGGGTCCGGAATTTCTATAATTTCATGGCCTGAATCTTTCGCATTTTGTACCGCGCTTTTATCTTCTGCGTCAAGAATTTCACCTACCTTTTTAGCAAGCGCCATCCCTGAATTATCATCAATAATTCGCTTTAAGTCATCAGGTAAACTCTCATATTTATCCTTGTTCATAGTCACCATTGCAGCAGAGCTATAAAAAGGTATATTGGTGTGATATTTTGTAATCTCACCAATTTTAAAAGTATCTATCGCGCCCCAAGGTAGACTTAACCCTTCAATAACGCCGCGCTGCAAAGACGTATACACATCATTAACCGGTAACCCTACAGGCGACGCTCCCATACTCTCAATAATGTTTGCGGCCACCGATGAAGGATGACGTATCCGCATACCTTGCATATCTTCAGGAGTCTGGATCAGCTTATTGGTACTATGAAGCGCGCCAGGTCCAGCACCATACATAAACAGGAGGTGTGAATCTTCATACTCACTAGCAATACTGCCTTCATCGTAAAGAGTTTGCAGGATACAGCCCATTTGTGTGGCTGAGCTGGATAGACCCGGAAGCTCTGCAATTTGAGTTAAGGGAAAACGACCACTGGTGAAACCATGAGCCTGAGAACCAATATCAACCGTTCCTTTTACCGCAGCATCATAGGTAACCTCAGGCTTACTAAGTGTGGCTGAAGGATATAATTCAACCTTCAAACGACCATCAGAATCCGTTTCTATTTGCTTAGCCCAAGGCTCAAATACCTCTTTACTCATATTGGAAGTAGCAGGCCAATAGTATGAAAAGCGCAACGTCGTCGTGTCTTGCGCGGCATTAGTGGCGCTATCATCATCAGTGTCAGATGGATTAGAACAACCCAATAGACTAACAACGGCCAACACCCCGATCGTACAAAGTGGCGTTAATTTCATTATCAATTCCTTTTGACGATTAAAATTAATTTCATAAAATAAACAAAGAATGAGTGTAACCATACTCAGTGTATGATTATTTTATTAAAAGTATTTAGAATAACTTACGTAAGGTTCTCTTCATCTCAGCATAACTGTTATCGTCAACACGATTTGACACTTCTTGTTTATACTCCTTTTCAATCATTAATAATTTTTGTGCTATTTGCATACCTTTATCTGTCAATTGAACGGTTTCATTGTCTAAGTGTATGTTGGAACCGATACTAGCTAAAGTGTCTAACAAAGCATCTCTAGGTTGCATGACAAAACCTTCCAAAACATCTAACGATAAAGGCTGCCCATCAGCAAGACAAGCATAAATACGCCACATATCTGGACTTACTCCGGTGGCCGTATTTAGGCGCTGGTAAAAAACCTCGCTTAACTGATTATAGGCTGCTCTTAGTAAATAAAGTAGGTGATCATCCAAAAACTCTCGTTGGCCGATGGTCTCCATTTGATTCGCATCTAACGAATTATTTAATGAATCATAATGCGGGCTAGCTTGTGCATAAGACCCTTGAGAAAAAACGAGAGGTCGCTCATTTTCAGTGATCTTATAATCAATAACTTCTCCTACCATAATAAGATGGTCACCGCCTTCATAAATACTCCAGTTTTTACATTGAAGCTGTGCCAATGCTTCAGGCAATAAAGGACTGTCTCCTAAACCATTGGTATATTCAAACCCATGAAACTTGTCTTCGCCGCGTCCAGCAAACCGGTTTGAGAGCGCAATTTGCTGATCACTTAAAATATTGACGGCAAAATAATCACAATCTTTGAAAGCCTCTAAGCTATAAGCGCCTTTGTCAATACTCCACAAAATAAGTGCAGGATCAACAGAGACTGAATTAAAACTACTGGCCGTCATGCCTATCGGTGCGCCTTCAGCGTTGCGAGTGGTAATAACCGTAACGCCGGTCGGGAACTGACTAAAAACTTGGCGCAGCGCTTTAGGTTCAAAAGTTGGCATGGTGTTCTCCTAGAAGCCAATTAATAATAACAGTCAAGCAACATTATTATCTCTATATTATGAACAAAATTAGATATCTAAAATCAGCGTAGATGACTTAGAACGTGAACAGCAAACTGCAATTTGATCGTTATCGGCTTTTTCTTCATCGGTTAAAAACTGATCTCTATGGTCAGGAACGCCTTCGATAACATCACAAATACAAGTACCGCATATTCCTTGCTCACAAGACACCTCTACTTTTATCCCAGCATCGGCTAATGCTTGGACAATCGTTTGACTCTCTGATACGGGAATGGTTTTACCGCTTTGCTCAGCAATCACCGTAAACGCTTCACCACTACTATCAATCTCTACATTAAAATATTCGCAGTGTATGTTGCTATCATCAAAACCTAGCTCTCTTGCCGAATCCATCACCCAATCCATAAAACCTAAGGGGCCGCAAGTATAAAGGTGTGTATCAGGCGCAGCTTCACCAAAATCTACAGCTGGATTCAAGCGCTGCGCGTCGTCTAAATCATCACAATGCAGCTTTAAAGCATCACCAAACTCCCGTTGTAATTCATCCAAAAACGCTACATTTTCGTGCGCCCGTACGCAATAATGTAAATCAAATGATTTACCAGCAGCTTTAAGACTATGCGCCATTGCGACCATCGGCGTAATACCAATACCCCCACCTGCCAAGATACTGTGCTCTGCAGTCATATCTAAAGGAAATAAATTATTGGGTTCAGTGATGGTAATTGTATCTCCCGCTTGTAGCTCATCGTGAATGGCGATCGAGCCGCCCCGAGATTTGGGATCTTTTAGGATACCCAAGCGATAAAATCCGGTCTCGCTTGGCGAACTACAAAGCGAATATTGGCGAATCGTATGATCATTAACATGGACGTCAATGTGCGCCCCTGCATCAAACTTAGGCAAAGGCGAGCGATCTGGCTTCACCAAAGTCAATGCTATCGTGTCAGAAGATAAAGCTTGTCGTTCGGCAATCGTTACCGTTATCAAATTTTTCATCATCTCTTAAATTCCCTTATAGATTTGATTGAAGGGTTAAAAGTTGCCTGTAGGTCTTTTGCGCTTAAAAACTTCCTGCGCTTACTCATTCATTGGCTTAAAGATTAAAGTTAGCGCATAAACAAGCCGCCATTGATATCCCACGTAGCCCCCGTAACGCCAAACGCATCGCGCTGCATCAACTGCGCGACAATGCCGCCGACAAAATCCGGACTACCTAATGCTTTGACAGGAATCACATTTTCTAATAAATGCTCAAGCTTCTCAGGTGGTACCAGCTCATGCACAATCGGTAAGTCCATGGGACCCGGAGCGATCGCATTAACGGTGACGCCGTTGGCGGCTAAGTTGCCGGCAAACACTTTAGTCATGGTTAAAATACCACCTTTGCTAGAAGAATAATGCACGCCTGCTGCCGCGCCGCCGTTTTGACCAGCGAGTGAGGCGATATTGACTATTCGGCCATAGCCTTTTTGGGCAAGGTAGGCGCCAAATACTTGGCAACCAAACAACGTACCACGCAGATTAACATTGAGAACGTTATCAAATTCCTCGGCAGTTACCTCCATAACAGGAGTTGTTAACGTAAGGGCAGCATTGTTAACCAAACCATTGACTTGACCAAAATGCGCTTCGACAGCTGCTAACGTTTGCTCGAAATCCGATTTTTGGATGACATCTAATTTAAACCCAGCAACGTCGCCGCTATTATCATCACTACCACTACCACTACTAAGTCTTTTTGCAGTCGCAACAGCATCTTTTTCACTGATATCCGTGATAGCTACGCGAAAACCGTTAGCAAGCAGTGCTTTGGCGATACATGCGCCTAGGCCTTGAGCGGCACCTGTTATTACAACGACGTCTTTCATTAGGGTTCTCTCTTAACCGGTTTATAGAATACAGCTCATTTATAAAATATAGCTAATTGCCCGCAGGTAATCTTCTGCATTGATCAGTTTGACAATCTTTTGTTGTATCGTAAAAGTTTCTTCGTTAGGCACTAGCTGATACTCAACATTGCCCACAAATTGCTGATTATTGCCAAGGCGACTCTCATTGATTAGCAGGGCACAGCGCGCTTTAACCATATCATTATCCGCCTCAAATATCCGCAGACGCGAAGTCAGACGAATAGTGCCGCCATTAGCTTCAACAGAGATAGACTCGCCACTGCTCAAACGTGCCACTCGCATTCGGCGCATAGCGGCATTGTCATAAGCATAGTTGAGCTGGTTGACGTAATCATCATTTCCCAAATCAATGGGCACGATGTACATCCCCTCTGGTTGCCACAAGGTAAGCCATTCATCATATTGCTGCGCGTCTAACAAGTCGTTCTCAAAATCGATAAAGGCGGCAACTTTTACATATATCTCGTTATTCATTATTACTCTCCTGTCTCAGCGGCACGCATCATTTTTTGCCACTGGCGGTAAGCGGCTTTCATGCCAACCTCCGAGCAGACGCTGCTATAGCTATTACCAAGCTCGTTTTCTTCTGCCATCACTTGACCGCGATTGACCAAAATCCATTCATCGTTGCCGTTTTTAGCACCGCTTTGAACGCGCTCCCATGCTTCTGCATCATCGGGAGTGCCAAAACCCATCGGCCCTTGGAAATGCTCATGCAAGCGCATACGTACTTGGTTAAATGCAGCAGGCGCGCCATCGCCACCAATGGCTACATGGTGAATTTCTGTCTCATTGGTAGAGATCGGTGCCAAAACCCGAAAAAAGGCCATCGAACAGGCGACGTTAGGAAATAAGTTCAAATTAAATCCTGAACCGCCTGCTGCGCGAACCAGTTTTTTGATCTCCTCATCACTGCGACCTTCTTTTTTTAGCTCATCTGCCAAAGCTTGAAAGCGCTCAGGAATTGGCTTATCAAGATCTTCCTCCAAGTCCACTAAGTCAGGAATCATAACCATAACGCTATGGCCGTTACCTAAATCTTCGACATAACCATCACCGTCTAGAAAGTCAAAAATCTCAGCTGTGTTGCCATCGAGTGAGGAGATAAAGGATTTATGAATAACTGGGAAATGATAAGCATCGGTCGTATTTTCTAACTGAATCTTCCAGTTACCGGGGAAGCGAAAGCGGTGCGAGCCTAGAGTCTTAATCGGATAGCCGCCGCCTTGTTTCATAAACAAGTCCATCCATTTCTTAGCGCCGCCCAAGAAATCTTCTAACGGTTCGATATCCTCTTTGAAGGTGGCAAAAATCATCCCTTGATAAGACTCGGTACGCAAACTAATGAGCGGAAAATCTTCTTTGTTTATCACGCCCTCGTAAGGATCAGGGTTGGGAATAGCACGCAGAGTACCATCTTGGCCGTAGCCCCAACCATGATAAGGACAAACGAAACTACGCGCATTACCTTTGTTTTTTTCACAAAGAGTAGCGCCGCGATGGCGACAACGATTTACCAAGACATGGATATTCATTTTTCGGTCACGCGAGACGATCACTGAATGCTTACCGACTCGCGCGGTTTTGTAATCGCCTTTGTTCGCAATCTCGCTTTCGTGCCCAACCCACACCCAAGTGTTATTAAAAATGGCATCCATTTCTCTTTCAAACAGTTGCTCATCGGTGTACATCTCTGATAGCACTTTATCGCCCTCTGGAGCGACAAATTCGCTAAACTGGATTCGATTTTCCTTTAACATCTCTATCTCCTTTAATTAGTTTTATATCCATTTAAAAGATTTTTACTTATTTATTCGGTGTGGGTAAGTCTTTATCCACATCCCATGGGGTGTCCATAGGTCGATTAAATAAGCTTTCCGTTTGAAAATATTTGATTTTCCATTGCTCTTTTTCAAGGCTAAACTTTACCGTCAGTTTGGCGCTACTTAGCTGTGAGCGTCCATCATGAAACGTCGCCGTTTGCAGTAATAACCATGTACCATCAGCCGTCTTTTCTGCAACATTAATAAATTCATTGGTGAGAAAATGTGCATTTAATGCAAAATGCGCTGGCGGAACCGTATACTTTTCAAACATTTTTGCGATGGCCTCTTTACCTTCATAAGCACCAAAGGTTTTTTGATAACGCTTACCAACCCCTTGCCAAACCGCATCCTCTGTAAATAAATCCATGAGTAAAGACAGATCAAAGCCCACATCTAAAACATCACACAGTGCCATATAGCGCTGTATACAGGCGCGCACTTCTTTTTCTTGCTCAAGCATCCAGATGCGATTACTTAGACTGGCAAGGGTTGCTCTTGATATAATTTCTTCGGTCATCAAAGTACCTGTTTATCTAGTGGCTTACTTATTATCTAGCGATTTACTTATAAAATTATTTACAAAGTCGTTTGCCAAGTTACTTACTGATCGCGTCTTCAGGAACGACCAGTTTTCTGCCGATTCGGGCTTCAACCTTGCAGTATTTCCATAACTTGTAAGTACCATCGCCGACTGGAATGGTTCTAAAGAAATTACAGGCCTCAATGACCGTGTCAAGATCGGGTACGTCAGCCATGATATAAGCCGTCCAGGGAGCGTCTGCAGAAGGACCGACTTGAATACAATCATCATCCATAATGCCTAAGATATCTACCCCGGGCAAGCTATCAACGCTTTGCATCATTTGACTAAAAGCTTGCCAAACGTGTTTCATCTCTTCAGCTGGTGCACTCATAAAATTCTGATTAATACCAATACAAAACAGTACGCGGTGTGATTTTGACTTTTCCATTGTTTTCTCCTTTTTAAACAAATCTGATTTTATTTAGGTAAATTTGAATCACAAATTATATATAACCGGGATAAGGTTTATGACCAAAGGCCATTGCCCCAGCATTTCTAAAGGTAATTTGACCCATAAAGGCATGTTGTGAAACCAGTGATATATTTTGCAAGATACGGGTCATGGGATGACTGTTTTGCGCGCTGGTCATCCCCATCATCTCATAAACCGTGCGCACCACATCTACACATTCATGAGTTAAGTGCGAGCTGGATAAGCGCAGCAGATTGATTTGCTCATCGCTTGGCTCATCACCTGCTAGTATCGTATCCCACACCTCATCCGTTGCTTGATAAAAGAAAGCTTTGCTAGCACAAACCTTGGCTTGAGCTTTACCGATAGCGATTTGTACGTATTCACGCTCGCCTAGATTGGGCGCACCCGTGACGGATTTTCTGCCTTTAGCTTCATTCTTAATAATTTCTAGCGCTTCTCTAGCTAGGCCGAGTGCGGTTACCGCGAGAACTTGCGTGGCATAAGATAAGGTGGGGTACTTAAATAAGGGCTCGGTCAAATTGGGTTTGCTGCCACGAATAAACGTCCACTCTTCTGGTACCTGAGCTTTATCCAAAACGATATCATGGCTGCCGGTTGCCTGCATGCCGATCATATCCCAAGTCTCATCGATATAAGACTTATCCGCTGGTAATACCGCCATACGTGGTAGTTCCCCCTCTTCTTCAGGTTTGATACCCACGCCCATCAATGAAGCGCCCATACAGCCACTGGCAAACTTCCAGCGACCAGAGATCGTATAGCCATCCTTAGTTTTTTGAGCCGGTTGTACTGGGAAGACAGCGCCAGCAAACACGATGTCAGGACTATCAGCCCATATCTTCTCGATGGTTTCAAGCGGTAATGCGCCTAGATAAAAGGGGTGCATCCCAAAGCTTGCAACCCAGCCTGCCGCGCCATCTGCCATAGAGATCGTTTCAATCAGTCTTAAAAAGTCGCTAGGGCTGCGCTCATCGCCGCCAAAACGCTTGGGCACAAAAGAGCGATACACGCCTATATCTTTAAAACGCTCAATAATATCCATATCGATGTAGCGCTGTTCTTCAAAGTTATCTGCTCGCTTACGAATGTCTGCGAGTAAACCATTGAGCTTAGGATGCTCAGTTAATGGTGTTAAATTTTTCATAGTAATTACTCCTATGAGTATCTGACTATTGGGAAAGCAGCTTGGCAAGGTGCTCGGCAAACGCGCATAAGAATGCATCATCGCCGCGGCGACCAACCAGCTGTATACTAATCGGCAAATCAAGTGTTGATGGGCAAGGCATACTTAACGCAGGATGCCCTGATAAATTAAAGGGTCGCACCAGTTTGGAGATCGTCATATCGGTATCGCCCGCTAAAGCACGCGCGCGCGTCATCGGAAAATGCGGGAGGGTGGGCAATACTAAAATACGGATTTTTTCCAGAGCCTCATCTACTTGTGCAATGAATGCTGCTCGTAGCTTTTTGGCTTGCAAGACAGCTTCGTCAGTGGTGTGACTGGCTTTTTCCAGACGCTTTGCGACATCCTCTCCAAGTTTGCCAGTCGCATAAAAATCTTTGCATGCCAGCCAAGTTTCACGATTAATAATGGTCAGCCCGGCCTCAAAAGCATTATCAAAGTCAGGTAAATGCACAGGAGTAAGATCTATGCCTGTGCATTGCAATAAAGCATTTTTGATAGTAGCACTGATGTCATCATTGGCTTCAACGGTGAGCCACCCTAATTCAAATGTGCTTTGACTGAGCTGAGTGGCTTCAAATTCTGGTGCGATGGCTTGCATGGTTTGGGTAATTAATTCAGGCGTTCTTGCAAAAACACCCACACAATCTAATAAAGTTTCGGTAGGCCAAACCCCTTCTCGACTTACTAAACCAAAAGTAGGCTTAAAGCCATAAATACCGCAGCAGGCAGCGGGCATGCGTACCGAACCGCCAGTATCGGTTCCGATAGCTACATCAACGGCCCCGCCAGCGACCGCTGTTGCAGAGCCGCTAGATGAGCCGCCAGGGATTAGATTAGGATATAATGGATTGATTGGTGTACCATAGGCGTGATTGACCCCTGTCATGCCAAAAGCTAATTCGTGCATTACTGTTTTTCCAGTGATAGAAAAACCGTTATGTTTTAGATGTTTGACAACGGCTGCATCTTGGTTGGCAGGTAAATTATCAGAGCAGGCAGGACTACCTAGACGCGTGGGTGTTCCAGCGACATCAATACTGTCTTTTATGGCAACGGTTGGCTGATCAGTAGCCATTGATGATGGATAAGTGACTATAAAACTGTCCATGTTTGAGTCCTTTCAATCTCATTTCTTGAGTACTGCTCCTGATTAAAAGTATCCTAAAATTTAGTTGAAATGTCAAATACTTTTACTAAATTCTTTTGAAATCATATAAATACAAAAATTAGACCATTGGGAAAAATAGAAAATGCAGGCGAATAAAGAGAAATACTTTCCAAATAGTGAGCAATTTGACTATCAAAAATTTCCTTTTTATTGGATAGCTCGCGTAGAGTCTTTGTACACGCAAGAGATGGAAAAAACGCTCAAAAAGGTCGGTATGGATGCATCCCGATGGCGGGTAGGACTGCTACTACGCAGACATACAGAGTTGACAATTTCAGAGATTGCCAATGAGGCATTAATGAAGATTCCAACCATTACCAAAATTGTGCAGCGCATGGAAAAAGAGGGCTTAGTCACCGTCTATAAACAAAAAAGCGATGGCCGGGTCAGATTAGTCCAATTAACAGCGCAAGGACTATCTCAAGTCAACATGATCGTCGAGGCAACAGCGCCTATGTTTGAAGATGTGTTTGCCAGCTTTTCAACTGCAGAGATTGAAACCTTTCTTGAGCTAAGTAAAAGGCTTTTCGACAATTTAGAGCATAGCGATGACTAAAGCGTAATGCTTAGAACATATCAAAAATAGCTCATAAAACAGCCCCCATAAGTTTATGCAACTTATGGGGGCTGTTTCTCTATCAAATAAAACTTAGCTTTGTAAGTTATTAAGATTCACACGCTACGCTTGCCTGTTGCGCTTTGACATACACGCCTTGCGCGTCTAGCCCTAGTGCTTCAACGTCGGATAAATATTTTTCTGTCCCCGCTTCTAATGGTACTCTCCAGTCAGGATCATTGAGCGGATCAGGAATATCGATCATCACGTCTCCACGCGCTTTGGCTTCTTCATAAAACTTAGCCGCTTCGGTATCAAAGACATTAGCAGTAATATCAGCCATCACGGTACCAGAGTTATTATCAATAACCTCTTTGAGATCATCGGGAAGGCTTTCATACTTATCTTTGTTCATAGTGACCATCAGTGCAGAACTATAAAAAGGCATGTTGGTATGGGTGTTTACAATCTCAGTGAGCCTAAAAGATCCAGTAGGACTCCAAGGAAAAGCCATACCATCGATAACGCCGCGCTGCAATGAATTATAAAGGTCGGTGGCGGGCAGACCAACAGGAGCGCCGCCAGCCGCTTCAATAATATCGCCACCAATAGCTGAAGGTCTGCGAATACGCATCCCTTTCATATCGTCAGGTTTGCGTATAGGTTTATCTACAGTGTGTATGGTGCTAGGCTCACTACCGATCATAAATAACAAGTGCGTGTCTTCGTATTCACTCGCAATCACTCCGTCGTCATACAGAGTTTGCAGTATGCAGCTCATCTGGCCTGCAGAATCTGATAACCCTGGCAGCTCAGCAATTTGAGTCAATGGAAAGCGGCCATTAATATAACCCTGAACCTGTAACCCTATATCGACAGTACCGTTAGCTACCGCATCATAAGTCACATCAGGCTTACTTAGCGTGGCTGAAGGATAGATCTCTACCTTAAGTCTACCGTCAGACTCTTCTGCAATCTTTTCTGCCCAAGGCTCAAAAGCTTCAACATTCATAGCTGCTGTAGCCGGCCACAAATGCGAGAAACGCAATGTGGTTACCTCTTTACTATTTGCTGATTCAGTAGTATCTGTACTATCTACAACTGTACTTTGTTCGTTTGAGCAGCCTGTAAAGCTTAGTAGAGACGCCAAAGTCATGGCTAAGGGTGTCATCATTTTCATCATAGAATCCTTTCTTGATGGTTAGTCGTCTTTTATCTATAGAAAAAAGGTATAAAAAATCATGGTCTTAGAATAATTACTTTACTTTTCAACTAAAATTACCAGTCATACTTATTGATGTCAACAAATAAAATGAAGAAGTCCTAAATAATTTTAAATATTTTTTGATTATCAATTGAACGAACGTTCAGGTAGAGTTATACTCCTTTCTGTAGCACATAATTTTGTAAAAATAATAAACATAGTTGTTTAAAGGTCTACAGAAACTAAGCACAAAGGGATGAGTGTAAAATGGATAAACTCCAAGATAAGGAAATAGTGTTCTTTGGCCTAAACGCGATGACGATTGATATCACAAACTATCAAATTCTTCGACTTATCGGAGATTCGTGATGCATGATCGAATCATTCAACAAAAAGACCAAGGTCGTACGCCTCCCCTGAGACTAGGCAGGTTACATTATGCTTGGATTGTAGCCGCTACAGGCTCTATAGCGATGTTCTGCGGCCTTGGATTAGGCCGATTTGCGTTTGGTATGTTGCTGCCGTCGATGTCGGCTTCTTTGGGATTAAATTACACTCAAAGCGGAATATTGGGATTCACTAACCTGATAGGATATCTGGTTGCCGTTCTTTTAAGCCCGCTAATCATACCTCGATTTGGTACTCGAATCACTGGTACTGCCAGCCTGCTTTTAATCGCCGTCTCTATGCTTGGTATGGCTTTTACCACAAGCTTTCCCCTACTCTGCGCACTTTACGTATTGACTGGCATTGGTAGCGGTGGCGTGGTCTTACCGATGATGAGCGTCATGTCACATTGGTTTTTCCCGTCGCATCGTGGGCTCGCCTTAGGACTCGTTATGGCTGGCCCTGGGTTTGGCATTATTCTATCGGGCTTCGTCGTACCAAAACTCTTACCTATCTCTGGTCTACTGTCTTGGCAGACGGGCTGGCTAATTTTTGCCGTTATCAATATCTTGGTAGCTTGGCTTACTTTCACTTTGATTCGCAATCATCCAGACGATGTCAATCAAAATCCTTTTGGACGTGTACCTACCTCACCTGTAAAAAATAAGAAAAAACTAGAACGCGCTAATATTAAACTGCTGGTACATTTGGGTATCATCTTTGCCATTTATGGTGCCACTTATATGGTTTACGTGACCTTTATCGTCACTAGCATGGTTGGCTCGTATCAACTAAGTGAAGCGACTGCAGGCGGTATTTGGGCATGGATTGGTCTGCTTAGTGTCTTTTCAGGCATGTTGTTTGGCTGGATTTCTGACAATATTGGCAGACGCCTTGGTCTCGCGTTGGCTTTTTTCTTCCTTGCCATCGCTTATCTGCTGGTCGGATTGACTGATTGGACTTTAGGGCTTTACTTGTCCATTATCCTGTTTGGCTTAGTAGTTTGGAGCGTTCCTGTCATTATGGCAGCCTCCGCTGGCGATTATTTCGGGCCTGCAGCGGCGGCAAGTGCGCTGGCGGCGCTGACTTTTGCCTTTTCGGGTGGACAGGCTCTTGGACCAGTAGCAGCGGGTTATCTTGCAGAAATCACGGGAGACTTTAGCATCAGTTATCTGGTATCTGGCATTGCTGCCTTTGTCGCCATTGGACTTGCCTTATTATTACGAGCACAAAAATCTGCTTAGTAAGCAATCTTTATATATTTAACTTTAGTGGCATGAACAACTACTCAAACTATACTTGAACGGTCGTTCATTTTTCTTTATAGTGGTTGTAAGACTAACACCTAAACCTTTCGAGCCGTCTAAGGATATCAACATGCTTAAGTTTTATTTTCACCAAACACCTAACCCTATGAAAGTGGCTCTTTATCTGATGGAGACGGGTTTAGCGTACGAATTAATGCCAATAGATACGATGAAAGGTGAGCAACATACGCCTGAATATCGCGCTATCAACCCGAATGGTAAAACGCCCGCTATCGAAGATGATGGCAACCGTGTCTTTGATTCGACGGCTATTTTGATGTACTTGGCTGAAAAAACAGGCCAGCTTGCAGGAAAGCCAGAAGACCGAGGTGAAATGCTCTCATGGCTAATGTTTGTCGCGACTGGATTGGGCCCATTTTCTGGTCAATCTGTGCATTTTAGACATAAAGCACCCGAAAAAGTTCCTTATGCGATCAATCGCTATCTTCGTGAAGCCGAGCGTCATTATGAGGTGCTAGATAAGCATATGGAAGGCCGTGAATATGTGGTTGGTAACGACTACTCTATTGCTGATATCTCAGCTTGGGGCTGGGTTGATAAAGCAACATTTGTATTGGGCGAAGAAGGGTTAGACAACTACCCTAACCTCAAACGTTGGTTTGCTAGTATCAATGCTCGTCCTGCTGTAGATAGAGCGCGCAATATTGCTAAAGACGTTGTGTTCAAATCTGACTTTGATAACGCAGCTGCACGTGCCCTATATCCACAAAACTTTGCGAAAAACGCTGAATAACCCCAAACATAACAATACACATAAAAATAGGAATAATAATGGAAAACCAATACGTACCCCCAAAAATTTGGACACATGATGCAGAGAGTGGCGGTAAATGGGCCAGTGTGAATCGCCCCGTTTCAGGTGCTACCCATGAGAAGGAATTACCAGTAGGCAAACATGCTTTGCAACTGTACTCAATGGGCACGCCTAACGGTCAAAAAGTCACTATCATGCTAGAAGAGTTACTAGCACTGGGCAAAGACGCAGAATATGACGCCCATATGATTCATATTGGCGAAGGCGATCAGTTTTCATCAGGCTTTGTAGATATCAACCCTAACTCTAAAATTCCAGCTTTCGTTGATTACTCTGGCACTGAGCCTGAAACGGTATTTGAATCTGCTTCTATTTTAGTTTATCTTGCTGAAAAGTTTGACGTACTACTGCCTGAAAAAGGCAGCAAACGTACCCAAGTCTTTAATTGGCTATTCTGGTTACATGGTTCTGCGCCGTACTTAGGCGGCGGTTTTGGGCATTTTTACGCTTATGCACCTGAAAAGTTTGAATATGCCATCAATCGCTTTACAATGGAAACCAAGCGCCAGTTGGACGTACTCGATAAGCAATTAGCGAAAAATGAATTTATTGCCGGTGATGAGTATAGTATCGCTGATATTGCTACTTGGCCTTGGTATGGTAATTTAGTAATAGGTAACCAGTATGAGGCAGAAGACTTTTTGCAAGTCAATGACTACACCCATGTACAGCGCTGGGCCAAAGCCATATTGGCGCGTCCAGCCGTACAACGTGGCCGCATCGTTAACCGTACTCACGGTGAAGAATGGGAACAGCTGGAAAATCGCCATAGTGCGACAGATATCGATAAAGTGTTGGCACTAAAACCAGAGTAATTGGTTCTCACCAATACATGGCTACTGGGATAAGTTTTTTGCAGCATTGAACGGCTAGCTATAACGCAAGAAAAAATTATCCTAACAGCACGTTATAATGGTTATGCTTTTGTTGTTTAGGATTAACGCTACCAATAATATCTGACAATAATATTAGTGTGACTTGGTTTTCCAGATTTTAAGACTATATTTTTAATAAGCTCATATCTTTAATAAAATACTAGCTTTTAAGGTGAAAATTATGAGTGCACAAGCGAAATTTAATCGTGATGATGTCATCGAAAAAGCCAAAAATCTCTATTGGGAAAAGGGCTATCACGCTACCTCTATGAGAAACTTGCAAGATGTCGTTGATATGCGCCCCGGTAGTATCTATGCCGCTTTTGGTAATAAAGACAATTTGTTTAAAGAGGCATTAAATCGCTATGCGCAAGAAGGTGCTGCGAATCTTGCCAATAGCATTGCCCAAGAAGAAACAGTGCTTGCTGGCCTAAAACGGTTTATTCATAGCGTCACTGTTTGTAGTAAAGGCACTGCACCCAGCGGCATGTGCATGGTGGTCAAAACTATTGGTGAGTTGACGCAAAACGATAGTCCAGAACTGCTTAATCACGCGACAAGCATTTTAGAACGTGTTGAAGCTTCTTTTGTTAAGACCTTTCAGCAAGCCATTGATAATGGTGAAATTAGCAGTGATAAAGATCCAGCTGAACTGGCCCGCTACTTCCAAATTCAGGTAATGGGTTTAAGAACTTATGCGCAAGTCAGCAATAATACGGATGCGGTAGAAAAGTACATTGATGGTATATTTGAGAGGTTGCTATAAAAACCTCTTTTCTTACCCATTATTACTGATCCCAGTTTGGATCAAGCCTACTCATCAAGCGATAGTAGGCAGGCCATTCAGGTAGTCTTACTTGAGCGCCAGCTTGCGCGTCTCCACCTTCAAACTGCTCTCTGGTTTTTCTCATAGCATCTTCGCTAACCTTTATTATTTTACCTCCAGATGCCATAGCCTTGAGCTGCACTTGACAGCCTTGAATGATTTGGTACATTCTCATAAACGTCCAAGCGACATCAGGACCGGTAGTGACAACGCCGTGATTATTGAGCATCAAGGTATGATTGGTTAGGCCTAATGATTCTACTAGTCTTTGCTGTTCGCTTTGATCCAATACAATGCCTTCAAAGTCGTGGTAGCCGATACGCTCATAGAACATAAAAGCTTCTTGGTACAAAGGTATAAACCCGCATTCAAGAGCGCTTATCGCTTGAATATCAGAGTTATGGGTATGCATAACGCAGTGCACATCGGGCCGGCCTTTGTGCAAAGCGGTATGAATAACACTGCCCGCTTTATTGATAGGATAAGGCGAGTCATCAATTTTATTACCCTCAAAGTCAATTTTTACCAGATTTGAGGGTTTAATCTCACTATATAATAGTCCAAA
Source organism: uncultured Psychrobacter sp. (assembly GCA_947501045.1). GTDB lineage: Bacteria > Pseudomonadota > Gammaproteobacteria > Pseudomonadales > Moraxellaceae > Psychrobacter. Next base: position 195,489 of record CANMUI010000006.1, on the reverse strand, counting down.
AGCGTTAATGAGTAAGTGCTCGGTACCCGGTATTCGATAGGAAATATGATTATAGACTTGGGTCGTCCAGCCATAATAATCAACCATTCTGTAGCAAAGTGCCAACTCTACTCTCGCCTTCCATTCAATGTCACTATAAGCTGGTGGCGTCACTTTTGAGGCAAAAATATCTTCTGCAGTATTGTCCATATGTCCTCCATAACTTTTATTAATGGCGAATGTTTTTCAGGCTAGCTGTATAATGCTTTAAGTTTTACAAGCCGCGCTAGCTGCTTGCGCTTGTTCGTAGACACCTTGCGCGTCGAGCCCTTGGGCTGCAAGATTATCTAAGTAATTTTGAATCTCGGTCTTGAGTATACCGCCCCAAGCTGGATCATTTAAGGGGTCAGGAATCTCTATCATCGTATCACCGCGAGCACGAGCCTCAGCTATAACTCTAACATCCTCGCTATCAAATAAGTTACCAGCAGTCTTTGCCATCTCCATACCTGAATTATTATCGATAACTTGTTTTAGATCATCGGGTAAGCTTTCATATTTATCTTTATTCATCGTCACAAGTAAAGCCGAGCCATATAGAGGCATGGTCGTATGGGTATTGGTCAATTCAGCCAACTTAAAAGCCCCTGCTGCATCCCAAGGCGTGCTCACCCCATCTATGACACCGCGTTGCAAAGAAGTATACTGATCAGAGGCCGGCATACCAACTGGCGTACCCCCTGCCGCTTCGATAATATTAGCCGCTATCTCTAATGGGCGACGAATACGCATGCCCTCAAGATCTTCTGGTACTCGGATAGGTTTATCGATAGTGTGAAAAGCGCCAGGCCCTGAGGCCATCATAAATAGCGGATGGGTATCTTCATACTCACTTGCTATCACATCATCGTTATACAAGGTTTGCAGCATACAGCTTAATTGAGTGCCTGAGCTTGAAAGACCCGGCAGCTGGGTAATTTCAGTCAAGGGAAAACGGCCACTAATATAGCCTTGCACTTGCGCTCCTATATCAACTGTACCTTTAGCCGTCGAATCATAAGTGATATCAGGCTTACTTAGAGTCGCTGAAGGGTAAATCTCAACTTCGAGTCTGCCATCTGACTCTTCCTCTATTTTTCTAGCCCAAGGCTCAAACACATCGGTATGCAATGCTGCCGTAGCCGGCCAGAAGTGCGAGAACCTAAGCGTGGTGACCTCATCTGTGGACACAGCAGCCGTTTCATTGGCATCATTAGATTGCGAGCAACCTATAGAGCCAAACGTAGCAGTCAATACAATGCCTGCTGTTATAGTCTTTTTTAGAAAATCCTTTTTCATCACAAATCCTTTTAACAATCTACGAAAACAACAGTATGAAAATTAAATAACTTAAAATCTAAATAGCTTTAACTTTAAAATAAAAATAGCTTGTCATTGATAGTTGCTATAGTTACGATAGCTACAGCTGCCTTCTACTCTAACGCCTCAAAAGGTAGTCCAACGTAGTTCTCAGCGATAGTGGTTTTGCCGGCATCAGAGTGGATAAAGTAATCAAACTCAGCTTGTTGCACCCGAAAGTCAAAACGCCCGCCGCTCTCAAAACGATGTAATAGCATCGTCATCCACCATGAAAAACGTACTGCTTTCCACACCCGCGCCAAACAGATTTCTTGATAACGCGGGATTAGATCGGTGCGACCTTCTTTGTAAATCTTGACAAATAGACGATAAGCGGTATCGACATCACTGGCAGCAAGGTTCAAACCCTTAGCGCCCGTTGGCGGCACAATGTGAGCGGAGTCACCAAGTAAAAATAGTTTACCGTATTGCATGGTTTCACACACATAAGAGCGCAGCGGCGCAATACTCATCTCCAAAGCAGGACCGGTGACTAGACGCTCTGCCATCTCAGGTGGAATACGGCGCTTTAATTCTTTCCAAAACCTCTCTTCAGTCCAGTTCTCAATCTTGTCGGTATCAGGAACTTGGATATAATAGCGGCTTCTGGTTGGCGAGCGCATAGAGCACAAGGCAAAACCGCGCTCGTGAGCACAGTAAACTAGCTCATCGTTGACCGGCGGCGTATCACTCATAAGACCTAGCCAGCCAAAAGGATAAACTTTTTCGTACTCTTCAATCTTATTAGAGGGTATCGCTTTACGTGACGGGCCATGAAAGCCGTCACAGCCCGCGATATAGTCGCAGTCTAGACGGTGCAATTCATCGTTATGCTGGTAGGTAACATAAGGCTGATCCGATTCAATATCATGCAGCTTAACGCTATCGGCTTCATAGATAGTGATAGCCCCTGCTTTTTCACGCTCTTCCATCAAATCACGCGTCACCTCAGTTTGACCGTAAACCACCACATGTTTGCCGCCGCTGTATTTTTCTATATCGAGCTGATAGTGCTCACCTTGAAAACTAAAATCAGTATGGGTATGGATCAATCCTTCTTTATCCATCCGCGCGCCAGCACCTGCTTCTCGAATTAGATTGACCGTGCCCTGCTCGAGTACCCCAGCGCGGATTCGCCCCAATACATACTCGCCAGTTTGGCGCTCTAAAATTACATTATCAATGCCGGCTTTGGTCAATAGTTGTCCAAGCAGTAGCCCTGATGGGCCAGCACCAATAATCGCCACTTGTGTTTTCGTCGGTGCTTTATGATTAGTTTCTTCTATTTCTGTCATCGTATCCCTCGCTATATCTAATAAAATCCTTTTAAATTCGATAAAACGTCTCGCTTTCAAAAGTCACATCTAGCTTTTAAAAATCAAAAAATACCGTCTCATCCTCACCTTGCAAACGAATATCAAAGCGATAGCGCGGTTTGCCATCGCCTTCTTCTTTTGCTGCTATTAATGTCTTTCGGCGTATGGATGATGGCACGCTATTTAAGATGGGGCACTTATCGTTGGCCTCTTGCTCATCAGCAAAATAAGCTCGGGTTTGCAGATGAATATTGATGCCGCGAGCGAAAATAGCGATATTGACATGCGGTGCCATCAAGGTACCATTAAAGTCAACAGCTCCAGGTTTAATAGTATTAAATTTAAACTCACCGTCTGCCGCGCAGGCACTACGGCCAAAGCCGCTAAAGGGCTGTTTATTATCGAATTCACTAATATAGTTACCTTCACTATCCGCTTGCCAAATCTCAATTAAAGCATCATGTACCAGATCGCCATTGCCATCATAGACACAGCCGACCAGCTCAATATGCTCTCCTGTAGCGCCTTCTTTAGCTAAGTTTTGCCAGATCTCATCCGGCCTTGATTCAAAGCCTGCAATCTCTAAAGCTAAACCGATATGTACAAAGGGCCCTGCCGTTTGTGAAGCAGTTTCATGAAGTAGCTGCGGTATTTGAGATAATTTATATTGGCTATACATGTTCTACTCCTCAAAATAGGTTTGCAGGGCGCCGCGAATCACCACATCGAAGCGATACGCAAGACAATCCATCGGCCGGCTCATTGACATATCTAAACGTGCAATCATGGTTTCAACGGCATCGTCATCTTTTAATACTTGCACGATTGGGCACAGTGGAATTAATGGATCACCTTCAAAATACATCTGAGTAATAAGGCGAGTTGAGATTGACGGTCCCATCACCGACACATGAATATGCGCTGGACGCCAAGTATTGGTACCATTACCCCATGGATAGGGTCCTGGACGTATAGTACGAAAGCGATAGTAGCCCTCAGCGTCGGTAAGACAGCGGCCAACCCCGCCAAAATTGGGATCTAATGGTGCCAGATAACCGTCTTTTTTGTGGCGGTAACGACCGCCAGCATTGGCCTGCCACATCTCAACTAAGGTATTGGGTACAGGTTTTCCAAACTGATCAATGATACGGCCATGCATAATGATACGCTCGCCAATCGGCAAACCCGCCTGCGTGCCCTCAGCGCGAAAATTCATTAATAAATCATTATCATACGGCCCCATATCTAGATCGTTAAAAGTAGGACCGCTGCGCTCTGAAGGACTGGCGTTTTGAATACTCACCAAGGCTTGACGCGGCGAGCGCGTTATCGATGTTTTATAACTGGGAGTATATTGCGCAGGTTGCCATGAGCGATTACGAGCAACAAAATAAGGGTAGTTTTGACTCATAAGAAGAATCTCCATTTCTATAAAAGGTTTAAAGCATCAAAAACGCTTAATATCTCAGTCCTTTGATACTACTTCAACACTCTAATTACTGTTATTTTGCAGCTACTTCAGCTTTGATGTTGTGATATCGACTCGCCCCAGCCATTATCTTTAGCTAAAGAAAAAGCGTGATTGGCAGCAGGTACGCCAGCATAAATCGCCACATGCATCAGTACTTGACGTAACTGCGCCTCACTGATCCCCAAACGCTTGGCAGTGCGCAAATGCAGTCCTAGCTCGCCATCACGCCCAAGCGCTGCCAGCATAGCGGTAGTGACCATACTGCGCTGCTGCACGGTGAGACTAGGATCGCCCCACAGCTCGCCCCAAGCGTTACGGGTAATAAACTGCTGAAACGGTTGATCTAGAGTGGTGGCATTTTTGGAGGCTTTGTCGACATGCGCCGCGCCAAGAATGCGTTTACGTTGCACAAGCCCTTGCTCATAACTAATGCCAGTTTGCCCAACAGTCGCACGTGCAGTGTTGGTTTGTATGTACTCGACCAATTGCTCAGGGGCTTCAATTGACGGCACATGGCCTACATTTACAAATACGGTTAAATGAGCGTCGGAAAATGCGCTTTGTAAAGCTGCTAACGTTGCAGGCGGCGTAGATACATCCTCTGCACCAGCCAGCAGATTAACCTTATCCTCATAACTCATGAGCTTGTCACGGTTATCAACCTCTGCTAGTGCTTCGCAAAGCTTGGCATAGCTCTCATTATCATTGCGTGATAACTGTACTTGCCAGCCTTGTACAATCTCAGGATGCTGCTTGGCAAAATTTGGCGCAAACCAGCGCGCGACGATATTTTCAGCCATCTGCGCTAAACCTAATTGGCGTACATTTGCGGCACGCTCTGCCCATGCCTCTTTGGTGCCAATTACCGCGCCTGTGTTGGTGAGCCAAACTTGATCTAACCGCTTTGCTGCCATCTGACACAAGCTTTGACCAATAGCGCCGCCAATTGAGGTGCCAATAAAACTAAAGTTCTCAATCTGTAAAGCGTCAGCTAAATCTAGCACGTCTTTGGCAAGCATAGGGATAGTTAAATCGTTTGCAGCTTCCCCGCTGCTACCATGCCCCGGCAAATCCCAGCGGATACATCGGTAATGTCCATGCAGTCGGTCACATATCTCGTCCCAAACCGCACGACTCATGCCCAAAGGATGTGCCATAATCAAGGCTGGCAAATAAATCTTGCCGCTGTCTTGATAAGCGATAAGATGTGACTTTGTCGTTAGATATGTCATGTCTATCCTTTGCTATTTAGTACTAAATAAAGTTAGTACGTTAACATTTAGGTGCTACTAATATCATTGTTAAAATAAATTAACTTCATTGATCATTAAAAAGCACATGTGCTTCTTTAAGCCTTGCAAGCTGCACTGGCTTCTTGGGCTTTTTGATAAACCGTTTGTGCGTCCAGTCCAAGAGCTTCGGTATCGGCTAAATATTTTTGAATACCTGCTTCTAGCGGTTCTTGCCAGTCTGGATCATTTAACGGATCAGGAATGTCTATTATGGTATCGCCTTTAACTTCGGCCTCAGCCATAAACTTGGCGTCCTCGGCATCGAATACTTCTCCAGCAACCGCTGCCATGGCTTTACCAGAATTATCATCAATGACTTTTTTTAGATCGTCAGGCAGGCTTTCATATTTGTCTTTATTCATGGTCACCATAATGGCTGAGCTATAAAAAGGGATGTTGGTATGCGTATTGGTCAGCTCAATTAGTCTAAAAGAGCCAGTAGCATCCCATGGCAAACTCACCCCATCCAATACCCCGCGCTGCAAAGAAGTATAAATATCAGGAGCCGGTAAGCCAACAGGGGTGCCACCAGCGGCTTCGATAATATCTCCAGCAATCGCTGAGGGACGGCGCATACGTAAGCCTTGTAGGTCACTGGGCTTTTGAATAGGCTGATCTACCGTATGCATACCGCCGGGACCTGTACCCATCATAAACAGCAAATGCGTATCATCATATTCGCCCGCTATCACCCCATCATCATACAAGGTTTGCAGCATACAGTTCATTTGCGTGGCTGAATTGGAAAGCCCAGGAAGCTCTGCGACTTGAGTAAGAGGAAAGCGGCCATTAGTATAGCCTTGCAGCTGTGACCCTATATCAACAGTACCACTGGCAACAGCGCTATAAGTAGAATCAGGCTTACTTAGAGTGGCTGAAGGGTAAATCTCAACTTTTAATCTACCACCGGACTCCTCTTCGATCTGTCTTGCCCAAGGCTCAAAGACATCGGTATGGGTTGCAGCGGTCGCTGGCCAAAAGTGCGCAAAACGTAGTATGGTGGGCTCTTCACTAGCAGTAGTAGCGTCATTCGCTGTATCATTGGCAGGCGAGCAACCAGCAAGCCCTATCAAAGCGGCTAGTGCCATACCTAGTGGCAGCATCTTTATCATCATAAATCCTTTTTTGATGGTTAATAATTTTGATATTTGCTTGTGTACTAAATTAATTTGTACCCTTTTAAAGGTTTTGTCAACACCTTAGCTCGATAAAACCTTAATCTTTTAATGGTTTTGGCTTTTATCTGATTGTTCTACCCTCTATTCCTCTATAACTCAAAGTTAGCTTTTTATTCTCTACTGTTCAAACTTTGAGTTAAAGTCGTAATAGCTTGTAGCACTGCTTGGCATTGTCTACTTGAAGCACCGCAATAGGTTAAAGGCGATAGGATTGTTGTAAACTTATTATCGCTATTGAGCTCTATAGACTGTTTTTCTACTAACTCTAAAAAAGTTTGCACAAAGCCTCTATGCTCTTTATGGGCTTGTTGACCGGCATGCTCTATTAAAGGATAAACTTGCTTTTGATAGTCTGCAAAATAACTTTTTAATGGCTCAACCAGATAAGCATCGCTATTTAAGTCTAAATTGGCTGCCATACGCTCAGGATAGACTTGTAACCCTTGCAATAAAGTCTTTAGATAAAATGCAGCGCCTGCAACCAAAGCCATGCCTTCTGTTAGAGGCGTCCAACTAGCGTGCCACTCACCAAGCCCGCGCTCAAACGGCTGCGCAGTAGTATTGCTGATCACACTCAAATGCCCGTGCATTCTCAAAGCAGCGGTTTTGATTAGCGCACACAGTACTGGGTTACGTTTGTGCGGCATCGATGAGGAGCCGCCCATGCCTTTTATAGCAGGTTCCGCCACCTCCCTAAGCTCGGATTGGCTCATCAAAGCAATATCTTGAGCGATATTTTCCATCGCACTGACGCATGCATCTAAAGCAGAAGCTAGCGCATGAATGGGCTGACGATTAGTATGCCAAGGCAGCAACGGTAATGATAAGTCCAGCAAGCTTGCTACCTGCTTAGGCAATTCATAGTGCTCATTTTCTGCATCGCTTACCCCAACAGGACCGCCCCACTGCAAATAAAACCCTTCATGCTCTAAACGTTGCAAGTTTGGCACGATAGCAATTAGTGAGGACGCCCAATGCGCAACTTTTACCCCAAAAGTAATTGGTAGTGCTTGCTGCAATAACGTTCTGCCAGTCATCGGCGTGGCTTGGTGAGTCTCAATCAATAACGAACATGCTTGTAAAATCTCAAGTAAATCCTGATTAATACGCTTGAGTACCGGTTTTAACATTATCATCATCGCCGTATCAACAACATCTTGACTGGTCACCGTTTGATGGAAATAAGGCTTTAGCTCTTTTGGCAGTAAGGTTTTGGCCTCTTTAACAAAAGGAATGGCGGCATTGCCACCCAAATAAGTTTGCGCGCCAATCGCTTCTATATCAAAGTTGCCTATTGCTAGCACTTGCTTAAACTGCTGAAGCGTACCTGTAGGAATGAGGTTTTGCTGTTCTCGAGCGGCGATAATGGCCAACTCAAAATCTAGCATTGCCTGTACAAACAGGCGCGCAGAAAAGTCCTGTGCGGTATCAGGATGCATAAAAGGCTGATTAATGAGCTTAGCGATGTCCATAGCTATTTATTCTCAGTTGCTTATTCTCAATGAGTTATCCTTGATTACTTATCTTGCCAATTCGGTTTGCGTCTTTCCAAAAAAGCCTGCATGCCTTCTTTTTGATCCTCTAAGGCAAAGGTGGCATAAAAGTTTTGCTGCTCATATTGCATGCCATTTTTCAAACTGGACTCATGAGCATAATCCACTACTTTTTTGGCCATGCTAATTACAGGTTTGGAGCGCTTAGCGATGTTACTGGCAATATACAATGCCTCTGCAAGCACTTTATCGTCATCAATAACTCGTGAGATTAGGCCGCTACGCTCGGCTTCTATCGCAGTTAGTGTCTTACCGCTTAATATGACATCCATAGCCTTGGCTTTACCTACTGCTCGTATGAGCCGCTGCGTCCCCCCGGCACCAGGGATAATACCTAAACCTGCCTCAGGTAGCCCAAAAGTTGCGCTGTAACCTGCGACTATAATGTCGCACAGCATGGCAAGCTCACAGCCGCCACCTAGTGCTAGGCCATTTACAGCAGCTACTATAGGAATATGACGCTGCTCAAGTTTTGACCATATCGAAGTTACATACTGCTCCTCGGTCACTTGCGCGTAGCTTTTACCGCTCATCTCACTGATATCGCCGCCAGCAGCAAAGGCCTTTTGACTACCTGTTAATACAAAACAACGCGCATCATGGTTTTGCAGTAGAGTAATCACGTCACTTAGCTGACGCATCAATTCATCGTTTAGAGCGTTGAGCACTTTAGGTCTATTTAAAGATAGCTGATAAACACCAAAGTCGTGTTTGTTGACGTTTACCAGCTCATATTTTTCTAGGATAGTTTTTATATCATTTGTCAGCTCTTTCGATTTTGCTACTGAGTCCTTTTTCATAATTAATTTCCCGTAAATTTGGCGTGCCTTTTTTCTTTAAAAGCGGTAATGCCTTCTGTTTTATCAGTCGTAGAGGCCAACATAGAAAAAGCTTGGCGCTCAAAACTCATGGCCGTCTCAAGACCCATCTCTACTGAGTTATTCAATGATTGCTTGGCTTGGCTAATAGCAAATGGCGCATTTCTAGCGATCTTAGTCGCAACCGACACTGCCGCTTCTAGCACATCGTCAGCCACTAAATCAGTCACCACACCCCACTCGGCCATAGTAGACGCTGGCATAATCTCGCCTGAATATATCATTCTTGCAGCGCGGTTTTTACCAATAAGCCTTGGCAGAATTTGTGTACCGCCAGCGCCCGGCATCAATCCAAGCTTGACTTCTGGTAGTCCAAATTTGGCATTGATATGTGCCAAAGCAAAATCGCAAGACAATAACAGCTCCATACCACCGCCAAGACAATAGCCTTCAACTGCGGCGATGATAGGAATTGGACATTGTCTGATACGGCGCCAAGCACTGACCCGCGCATCTAGCAACGCTTGTTTTGGACTTAATGTTGCAATCTCATCAATATCAGCACCCGCAGCGAAATCTCCTGACAGCCCATGTATAACGATGACTCTAGCCGATTCTGTATTGACTAAAAACTCTAGAGTATCGGCTAGATGTACTACTAGCTCGGTGTTGAGGGCGTTCTTACGCTCAGGACGGTTGAGACCCAATTGATAAACACCATTATCCAATGCGGTAACCTGCAAAAATACCTTTTGTTCCATAAGTTCCTTCCTATTTATTCTAAAGTCTCATTTTCAACGGTTTAATTTTTTGGATGTAGGCTAATGATGCTAAAAAGAGGCTTAAAGGTTGTCCTATAAGCCCTCTTAGTTGATTCTAAAAAAATTGACTTAACTACTACATGTTTCTACGTAAGTCCATAACCCGTTTAGCTTTGCCCTCTGAGCGCGGCAAAATACCAACAGGCTCAATAATGACATCGACACTAGCGCCAATATTCGATTTAATGTTGTAAATAAGCTCATTTTTCAACCGTGAGCTGGATTGATCTTCGTCAACTGGCTCTACACGTATACGTAGCTGATCCATAGCACCCATGCGGTAACGCTCTATTAGGTAGTTAGAGGATAGGCCAGATACTTTCATAATCTGCTCCTCTAGCAGGGAAGGATAAATATTGACCCCGCGCAAAATAATCATATCATCATTGCGAGCGGTTATTTTCTCAATACGGCGCATTGAGCGCACATCCCCTGGTAGGATACGGGTAATATCACCCGTGCGGTAACGCAAAACAGGCATCGCCTCTTTCATAAGAGTGGTGATGACCAGCTCACCCTGCTCACCATCAGGTAATACTTCACCCGTTTCTGGATTAATGATTTCAGGATAGAATAAATCCTCCCAAAAGGTGAGTCCGCCTTTGCTGACGACTGATTCTTGCGCAACACCGGGACCTACTACCTCAGAGAGTCCATAAATATCTACCGCATCCATATCAAAACGCTCCTCAATATGAGTACGCATCTCATTGGTCCATGGTTCAGCGCCAAAGATACCGACACGCAAACTGGTCTTACGCGGATCTTGCCCCATTTTCTCCATAGCTTCTGCGATATTAACCATATAAGAGGGGGTGACCATCATCGCCTCCGGTCTGAGCTCTTCAATGATCTGAATTTGACGATTGGTCATACCCCCTGAGATGGGGATAACCATAGCACCCAGTTTTTCAGCGCCATAATGCGCGCCCATGCCGCCAGTGAACAGCCCATAACCATAAGCCACTTGCACTATATCATCTGAGGTTACCCCAGCAATAGCCAATGAGCGTGCTACCGCCTCTGACCACATCTCAATATCGTTACGAGTATAAGCAACGATAGTAGGCTTCCCTGTCGTGCCGGATGAACCATGTAACCTGACGACCTCACGGCGCTCGGAGCAAAGTAGTTTTAGCGGATAATTATCCCTAAAGTCATTTTTGACCATAAAGGGAATTTTGCTAATATCTTCTAACGACTTAATATCATCGGGATGTACATCGGCGCTTGCCAAACGGTTTTTCCAAAAATCGTTATTTTCAAAAGCATGTTTGACGGTTTGTTTAAGACGTTTTAATTGCAGGGCAGATATCTCATCACGAGAGGCAACTTCGATACGGTTGTAATATTCTAAACTCATTTTAAATTCCTTCTTAAAATAGTGACTAAACTGGGTTAATAAGTTTGTATAACGTTGGATATGATAATGCGCTTGACAGAAATATTTTAAAAGCAGCGATTACAAATGGTTTTGACCCTTCAACGAGCGGCTAAATCCTTGAAATTCAGCGATCAGCTCACCGTTGTCCCCGCAAGTGATCTCTATACGGTAAGATCCGGAGCGCCCATGCACCCCTGATTCATATGCATAAGCATACAGCTCATCACCGATCTTAGCAGGACGCCAATAAGCAATTGTACAAATATGACCCACGGTGATTTGATTATGAGCGTTACAAATATGTGCAAAGGTAGTATCCGCTAAGCTAAATATAGCGCCACCATGGCAGTTGCCATGTCCGTTTGAATGAAAGGGTTGAACTTGCATTTTACACACCGAGTAGCCCGCTTTAGCCGTGACTATCTCAATGCCTAAATGCTGTGAATAATGATCTTCAGCCAACATCTTATTAGCGATAGTTAATGCTTTCTCATCCGCGCCTTTTTGAGCGTCATCACTAATCTTAGTGTTGCTAGATACATTTAGACTTGCGTCTAAAGGCAACGAGCTATTGTAACTTGGCGCTCTTGTCGACTCGTTGCTTATATTTGATTGGCCATTATCATTGTTATAAGCCATTGCTAGCTCCTTTTTGCATATCATTTAGTTGCATAGCCAGCATACGCGGTACTACGTAACGGCCGCTACCATACATTTGGCGTAGCGCTGTGAGTGTATTGACAATGATCTCAACTCCGATAAATTCCAGCCATTCAAAAGCGCCTAGCGGATAATTAACCCCACCTTTGAGCGCACTGTCGATTCCCTCAGGACTAGCGATACCTTGCGTGGCACAAATGGTAGCTTCATTGATAATCATACTAATAACGCGTAGATTAATTAAACCGGGACAATCAGCAACTTCGATCCAATCAATCTTACCTAAAGTTTGCGGTAGTTTACCGGTCATCAGATCAGTCGCTTTAGGCCCAGCAGCTATCGCTACCGCTGCCTCGTTTTTATCAGGGTGTTTGATATCTACTAGTACAACTGGAACTTGTAGCGCTGCTTCCCAATCTTCAGCTAGCTTGCCATCTGAGGCGTATAAATGGACGTTGTTTTCTAAAACGCCGATAAGAGCGTCTAATGTTGGTGCGTCCGCTAGAGCGGCTTTTGACATCAAGTCGCTATCAGTACCTTGAACATCTTTATTATTTAATTGCTCAATGATCCAAGGATGCTTGCCATAAGCTGAGAAACTTACTCGTTGTTGATTTGTCTTTGTGGAAGAATCTTGAGTATTTTTAGCGCTATCATCATAGTCATAAAAACCTCTGCCACTTTTGCGACCTAGGAAGCCTGCTTCCACTAAGCTACCTTGTATATAACTTGGACGCAGGTGTGCCGGGTAAAACAGGCTGTCGAACAAAGAGCAGCTCACCGCATAATTGATATCTTGCCCAATAAAATCCGTCAATTCACAAGGCCCCATCTTAAAGCCAGCGCTACGGATACTGGCATCAAGGTTGGCAGGCGTGGTGATTTGATCTTCAAGCAGCCGAAAGCTTTCGGTATAAAAAGGACGGGCGACGCGATTGACGATAAATCCCGGCGTATTTTTGCAGCGTACGGGCGATTTGCCCCAGCTTTGCATAAGATCCATACAGGTTTGGGTAGTTTTAGCATCGGTTTGTAGCGCGTCGATGACTTCAACTAAAGGCATGATGCCGGGCGGATTAAAAAAGTGCAAGCCAATAAAGCGCTGCGGATTTGCCAGCGCTGAGGCGATAGCGGTGACAGACAAAGAGGAGGTGTTGGTCGCCAAAATAGCGTCAGGGCTAACAATAGATTCAAGCTTGCTAAAAACTTGCTGCTTGATATCCATACGCTCAACGATGGCTTCGATAACCAGTTTTGCATCAGTCAACTGACTGCTATCCTCACTTAGGGTAAGCGAGGATAGCCAGCTGTCTTTTTGGGATTGGGTGATTTTTTGTTTTTTGACAAATTTGGTGAATAGATCGTCAAGTGCTGACTTCGCAGACTGTAGTTGCTCGTCTGCTTGATCGACAAGTACGACACTGTGGCCTGCTTGTAGCGCCAGCTGCACTATGCCTTGACCCATGGTACCGGCACCGATGACACCAACGATGACATTCTCGTTACTCATACTACATCCTTGTATATCATAAAACTTATGTATCTATGATCAGCGTTTATACCCACCAATAACGGTATAAATAAGATAGAAGACCAAAACAATAAAGCCTACTGCGTATCGCTAATAGGCTCTATTAGTAGTTTATAGGTACCTTTGTAGGTACTCTAAAATAAGCCTAATTTCTTAACTTATATATCAAACTTTTTATATTAAACTTTGATATAGACCTCAAGGCTTAATTAGTCTGTTCGCGAACCGTAACCCAACCAAAACGCGGGGCTACAAAACCCAAATCGGTCAAGCAGGTATTAGCCGCAGGATTAAGACCTGAACCATGAAAGTCTGAATAAGCACTGGACTGATTGACATAAACGCCGCCAGTCAAGTTCACGGATAGTGGCGAGCCTGCGTCCGCAATCTCGTCCATAGCCTGCTGTTTGAAATCTTCTGCTGTGCTATACAAAGCCGTGGTCATTGCACCATGCTGCTCAATACTGTCACAAACCAGCTCAAGTGCGTTTTGCGCATCATCGGTAGCGATCACATAAGCTATCGGACCAAACTGCTCTTCATACATCTCTGCATCATCTTTACTGACTTTGATGAGCTGCGGTTTGGCTGTTTTGGCATCAGGGAAATCAGCGTAATCTGCGGTTTTCATCCCAAGTACAAAGGTTTTATTACTATCGGCGCTTTGCTGTACGCGTTTATTAACATCTTCGCTGTTTAACGCCCCTAGTAAGGCAAAAGCACGTCTGTCATCACCTAATAACTTCTCAGTTGCGGTAGCGATACCAGCAGCGACTTCATCAAAGCTCTTATGACCATCGTTGGTGTCAATACCGTCTTTTGGGATATAAATATTTTGCGGCGCGGTACACATCTGACCTGAATATAGCGATAACGAGAAAGCAATATTGCTGGTCATTGCTCTAAAATTATCGGTTGATTCGATAAGAATATTATTAAGACCCGCTTGTTCTAAATACAGTTGTACGCCATCGGTATTCTTCTTGAGCCAATCACCGAAGGTATTACCACCAGTAAAATCAATCATCTTAATACGATCATCTTGGACAATATCTTGTGTATAGCTATGATCGCCATTAGAGATCGCCAGTTGTACCACATCAGGGTTGATATCATTGTCTTGTAAGACTTCACGCATGATATCGACAGTGATAGCCAAAGGTAGGATTGCTTTATCTGAGGGCTTAACGATAACGCTGTTACCCGTCGATAAGCTGGCAAATAGTCCAGGATAACCATTCCACGTCGGGAAAGTGGCGCAGCCAATCATAACGCCAACGCCTTTACCGCGGGGTTTAAAGGTCTTATCCATCTTAACTGAGATGAGATTGCCTTCTTTGTCTTTCCCTGTCACTTTATCCCACTGGATAGTCTTGGCAGTTGATTCTATAGCATTGGCCGCATAAGCAACCGTTTCTAGACCGCGTTCTAGCGCATGGGCGCTACCTGCTTGAAACGACATCATATAAGGCTGACCGGTGGTATGCATGATGCTATGCACCATCAAAAACGACTGCTTAGATAGTCTATCAAGCATCTCCATACAAATCCCAAAACGGGTGTCGTTGTCAAGCTTACGCCACTGTTTTTGAGCCTGTTGTGAGCGTTCTAATAAAGTATCTTTATCAAGTTTTGGGTATTGCATACTCATGTCAATACCATAAGGGGATGTGGCATCGCATTGAACATACTCGGCATCTTGCATAGGTACTTTAAATTCGTACTTGCCGCCTAAGAGCGCCTTGAAATCATCTTCGCCCTTCTGCTTTGAGCCTTCACCAAAATGCTTCTCGCTAGGCATCTCTGGATAAGCTGACCATTCTTCCCGAGTATGGATAACGTCTCTGGCCTTTGATAAGGTCTCTTCATGTTTTTCGTATAAATCTGACATTTACTGCTCCTTGTAGGGATTAAAATAGCTATTACAGTCTTTACGTTTTGTTAACCTAATCTTTTTTACTTTTAGAGTTTTACTTTTATTCGTTGATACATCCTAATAAGTTAAAAAACCATACTACATTATGATTTGTGATGCAATAGAGTGTACACTAGTACACAAAATATAGTTGAGCTAGTGTCTTTGTATTGTTGTTTAATATCAATAACTTATAATAATAATTAATATAAAAGACACGTCAAATTTTATTATTTTTGGCTGTTTTTCTTTTTTTAGCTTGTCTATATTGATAATATTCACTACTATTATTGAACAAGCACTATGGTATAAAAAACCTTAACCTATTTTTAAAAACTAACCTATTTTCAAAGAACTCAATGGACTGAGAATAATAATGACTGCTAAAACCAATTCATCAGATACTATTCAGCTGACCATTCAAAATGGTGTCGCAACTATCACCCTAAATCGTCCCAAACAGCTCAACTCGTTCAATGAAGAGATGCATAAAGCTCTAGCCGCTACCCTTGATGAGGTAGTAGAAGACGAACAAGTAAGAGCCGTTATTATCACCGGTGCAGGCAAAGGCTTCTGTGCTGGACAAGATCTGGGCAATCGCGACCCTCGTAAGCAGACCTATGATTTAGGTCAAACCATTACTGAGTTTTACAACCCCTTAATGAGACGTCTAAAAGATTTAGGTAAGCCTACTATCGCAGTCGTGAACGGTGTCGCGGCTGGCGCTGGTATTGGTATTGCTTTGGCTTGTGATATCGTTTTATGTGCTGATAAAGCCAAATTTGCTATGGCTTTTGGCAAAATAGGTTTGGTACCAGACTCAGGCCTGACATGGACTTTAGTACAACTCGTTGGCCTTGCCCACGCTAAAGCTTTGGTACTGACCAATGCCACTTTGAGTGCTGAGCAAGCTTTAGAATATGGTTTGGTTTGGAGGGTTTATGAGTCCGAGAGACTTATGGATGAAGCTCTTGCTCTGGCAACTGCCCTAGCTCATGGTCCAGCGCTTGGTACCGCACTGACTATCAAAGCATTAAATGCTGCCACTTATAACTCATTAGAAGAGCAACTTAAGCTTGAAGCCAATTATCAGCAACAAGCCGGTTTTAGTGATGACTATAAAGAAGGCGTTACCGCTTTTTTAGAAAAGCGTCCTGCCGTTTTTTATAAAAACAAATAGCACCATTAGAGCTAATAGGAAAATTAATAGAAACCTAGTTTAGATTTTAAATAATTTGCTGTTTTTAGATTTTAAAAAACCATTTAGAATAAAATACATCTTGATTGGAATTTTTTACTAATGATTAAAGCGAATGCTAATATTACGACAAAGTATGGTCACATTATTGATAAACAAATCAATGATGTTTTTCCTGCTTGGGTACTCAATAATTTCTCGGTAGAGATAATAGAACTAACAGCAGGTAAGGCTTTATATGAGTTGGCTTACAATCCTGATTTATATAGAAAAGTGCCTGCACCAAATGCTTATGAGCTTCTATCAGGTCAAGCCGTTATGGCTTTAGCAGACTCGTTATTGGTTTTTCCGGTTTTGGCTCAAATCGAGCAAGATAGAGAAATAGTCACTTTAAATTCGAGTACTGAGTTTTTAAGACCCGTAAAGTCTGGTAAAGTTACTATCAAGGCTAAAGTGATACGTGCAGGCAGTAAGGTAATTAGAGGTCAGGTAGAAATACTTGATACAAATAATGAACTGTGTGCCCTATCAATAATATGCTATATTTATATCTAATTATACTTTTTACAATGTAATTTGATGTTATATAGTTATTATTATATAATTAGTAGTATACAATTTTTAAATATCAGCCTTTAAATATAATGTAGATTTTAAAGCTTATTTAGACTCTATGTTATTAGAATACTAGACAGCTAATACCTTCTACTATTCATGGAAAGCCTATAACAAGGAGTAAATTATGAGTAATGCTGAGCTTAACAAGTTTGAAGATAAAATTGCCCGTGATGTCAAAATAGAGCCAAGAGACTGGATGCCAGAAGCTTATCGTGAGAGTTTGATCCGTCAAATATCACAACATGCTCACTCTGAGATCGTTGGTATGTTGCCAGAAGCGAACTGGCTAACTCGCGCGCCTTCATTGCGCCGTAAGTCCATTTTGATGGCTAAGATTCAAGACGAAGCGGGGCATGGTCTTTATTTGTACTGTGCAGCAGAGACGTTAGGCGCTGAGAGACAAGCGACTATTGATGCTATGCTTGAGGGTAAGATGAAGTACTCGTCTATTTTTAACTATCCTACTAGAAGCTGGGCGGATATGGGTATGATTGGTTGGCTAGTAGATGGCGCAGCTATTGTTAATCAGGTAGCTTTACAGCGTACTTCTTACGGTCCTTATGCTCGCGCTATGGTACGTATCTGTAAAGAAGAGTCTTTTCACCAACGTCAAGGCTATGAGTTATTGACCGAGCTGGTCAAAGAAGGCAATGATGAACAAAGAGCGATGGTACAAGATTCAATCAATCGTTTTTGGTGGCCGGCACTAATGATGTTTGGACCTCACGACAAGGATTCGACTAACACTGATCAATCATTGGAGTGGAAAATCAAACGTTTTGGTAATGATGAGCTGCGTCAAAAGTTCATTGACATAACCGTACCGCAAGCAGAGTACTTAGGTTTGACTATCCCTGATCCTGATCTAAAGTGGAATGAAGAAACGGGGCATTATGACCATGGTCCAATAGACTGGCAGGAGTTTAAACAAGTGGTCCGTGGTTACGGTCCTTGTAACAAAGATCGCATGAACACCCGTCGTCAGGCTCAAGAAGAAGGCAAATGGGTCGTTGAAGCTGGACTTGCCTATGATGCCAAACAAAGAGTAAAAAAAGCAGCTTAATCAACTTTTTCGATCAAGTAGCTTTTTTATATACTTTCAAAATTAGTCTACCTAGAGTGGCGATAGTTAACTATTATCGCTACTCATTATTTTTTAATTCTATCTATTCTTAATTAACACATCATCAGATGGATCTGATTGTCAGAAAACGTTTCAGTTACTATCTGATATTCCTTCCAAGCTAAAGGAGTTAGCAATGAGTAAACCGCTACTATACGAAGTATTCATCAGAGCCAAAGCTGGCTTATCTCATCAGCATGTCGGGTCCCTACATGCCACCGATGATGAGATGGCACTACAAAACGCTCGCGATTTATATACCCGCCGCAGTGAAGGTACCTCTATTTGGGTGGTTAGATCTAATAGTATTACCTCGCTAGATTTTGACGATCAAGAGAGCTACTTAGAACCATCCGCTGATAAAATTTATCGTCATCCTACTTTTTATACGATTCCAGATGAAGTGGGCCATATGTAATTGACGATATTTATTAATGGATACTGTTATGAATACTACTGCTATAAATAATGAAAAAACGCTTTTTGATTACGCCCTACGCTTAGGCGATACTACGCTGATACTAGCGCAGCGTCATTGTGAATGGGTGGGTCATGCGCCCACTATCGAAGAAGAATTGGCGCTTGCAAATATTGGCCTAGATACTTTAGGTCAGGCTATGGCTTGGTTAGAGGTGGCAGCTGAGCACGACGAAGAAAAAAGAGATGCCGATAGATTGGCTTATTTTCGCAATGAGCGTGAGTATACCAATTATCTGCTAGCTGAGCTGGACAAAGGAGATTTTGCTGTCACCACCTTACGTGGCTTCTTTATTAGTACTTATTTTAATTATCTTTATCAAGAGATGCAAAATAGTAGTGTCGAGGCTTTTAAAGATATTGCTATTAAATCTTCAAAAGAGGTGCAATACCATTATATTCATCAGCGTGCTTGGCTAGTACGTTTGGGTAATGGCACAGAAGAGAGTCACCGAAGATTGCAGGATGCTTTAAATGACCTTTGGGCCTACACCAATGAGCTCTTTGAAGAGGACGAAACTATTCAGTCGGCTGAAGAGCTTGGCATTATAAGCTCTATGTCTGCCATAAAGTCAAAGTGGCGTGAAGATGCTCTTGCCCTTATTGAAGAAGCAGGTCTGACTTTACCGCAAGATACTTACCACCATAGCGGTGGTACGCAAGGTTTGCATACCGAAACCCTTGGTCTGATGCTGGCAGAGATGCAATCTTTACGTCGCCAGTTTCCTGATGCTAAATGGTAGGTGACTAGTAAGTAATGACTAACTGATAGGTACTAATATGACTAAGATTCAACTAACTCCGATGCTTGATATTGATGAGATCAAACAAATCTTGGCTGAAGTGCCTGATCCTGAGGTACCGGTACTTACGTTAGATGATCTAGGTATTATTCGTGATGTCAGTATTGATGATAAAGCTGGAACTATTACAGTTACCCTTACTCCTACTTATATTGGCTGTCCTGCTACCGCTGCTATTAGAAAAATGGTTAGTGATGCTTTAACTGATGCAGGCTATCCTGAGCCCCTTTTAAAAGAGCAGTTGATTCCAGCATGGTCGACGGATTGGATCACACCTGAAGCGATCGTCAAGCTTGAGACTTATGGCATAGCTCCGCCTGGTACAGGAGATGACAATGAGCCCAGACGCTGTCCCAACTGTGGTAGCCTTGAATACCAATTGGTCAGTCAGTTCGGTGCTACGGCCTGTAAATCTCTATATAAGTGTCTTGAATGCAAAGAGCCGTTTGAATACTTTAAATGTCATTAACTCAAAGTTTTACTAGCTTGATCATTTGTTGCAGCTAATTTTAGAAATTTACGACTAACTTCATAGACAAATTTTAAAGGAATAACTATGTCTGTTTATCACCCGCTAAAGGTTGTTGAAGTACTACCTGAAACTGATGAAGCAGTGACACTCAAATTCGATATCCCGCAAGATCTATCAGATCATTTCAAAGCCCTCCCCGGTCAACACCTCAAACTCAAAATGCAAATTGCTGATGAAGATGTTGAGCGTTTTTATTCGATATGCCAAATGGGTGATAATTATCTACGTGTAGGTATTAAAAATGTACCCGAGGGCGTCTTCTCGCAGCATATCTCTAGCACGGTAAAAGAAGGTGATGTTTTAGAGGTTATGGCACCGCAAGGCGACTTTCGCTTGCCGATAGATGATACTGAAGAGATGCAGCGAGCAAAGCAGTATTTATTTGTTGCAGCTGGTAGCGGTGTTACGCCTATCTTGGCAATGACGACCTACTTACTTGAAAACACTGAACATACGCAGGTAGATTTTATTTATATTAATGCCAAGCGACAAACTGTGATGTTTTTTGAGCAGCTAGAAGCACTAAAAAATAAGTATATGGATCGCCTCTCCATCGTTCATGTGTTAACCCGTGAGCCTAGAGATTTAGAGATTTTGTCGGTTCGTCCTGAAGGCGCGCGCTTTGAGCAATTACTATCCGCTTTTATTAATACAGATACCTTGGATCACACTTACTTATGCGGCCCACTACCTATTATCGAAGGTTTTAGAGAGGCTTTGATTGACAAAGGTATTGATAAAAAGAAGATTCATCTTGAATTATTTGGTACCCCTACTAGCCAAACGGTACGTCGTCCTGTTGTCCATAGCGATGCTGATAAACAAATCAAAATCATCTCTGGTGGTCGCGAGCAAGTTATTGGGCTAGCCGAAGGTCAAAGTGTACTTGACGCGGCGATTGATGCAGGTGCAAGTGTACCTTTTGCTTGTAAGGGCGGTGTCTGCGCCACTTGTAAAGCCAAAATGGTTGAAGGCGAGGCGACTATGGACGTCAACTACGGACTTGAAGATTATGAAGTAGATCTTGGCTACGTATTGACCTGCCAGGCTCATGTGCAAACTGAAACGGCGATAGTAGATTTTGATGTTTAACTCTGTTAAATGCTTAAAAAAAGAGCATGCTCGTTACTTACACAGACTACAAAAGATATAGACTATAAGAGAGATGGTCTGAGAAAAAACTATTAATTTTATAATAAAACCTCATGGATATTGTATTGAATATCCATGAGGTTTTTTGTATTAACTTCATCAAACCATGATTTATATCAAACTGAACAATATTTAGTTGAGAAAAACGATTACATCATTGTAAATTTTGTGTAGTATATTGCAAGTAATTAATGTTTTTAATTTATCTACAAGGAAGTAATAAATATGACTACTAAAGTTAAAGTCGGGGCTATGTTTTTGTCTATGGCAATAGCGCTAGGCATGGCTGGTTGTTCTAATCAAACAGATAGCAATGAAGAGGCTTCTGCTGCTACTGCGACACAGGAAACCACTACTTTACGATTTTCGCATTTTTGGCCGGCAACTTCAGCTATGCATACGGATGTGTTCGCACCTTGGGCTCAAAGGCTAGAAGAAGAATCAGACGGTCGCTTAAAAGTAGAGCTTTATCCCTCAGCAACGCTAAGCAAACCTGATGTTACTTACGATGCTGCTGCTAAGGGTACCATTGATATCGGCTCGCAGGCTCATGGCTACACAGCCGGACGCTTTCCTTTAACAACTATTGCTGAGTTGCCAGGTTTATCGAATTCAGCGGGTCAGATGAGTTGTATGCTACAAACTCTCTATGACGATGGTACGCTTGCGGGCGAATACGAAGATACGCATCTACTATTTATGATGGGTGCCGGTCCTGGGGTTTTGCATACCGTAGATACGCCTATTCGTACACCAGCAGATATGAAAGGTATGCGCATTCGTAGACCTTCGGCAGTCGCAGGCGATATCATTGAGGCGACTGGCGCCTCTCCTGTAGGATTACCAGCAACTGATATCTACACCTCTTTGCAAAGAGGTGTTATTGACGGTTTAAGCTTGCCTTGGAGTCCTACTGGTGATTTTAAACTCACAGAGATAACCAGTGCTCATACCAATATCCCCTTTTATAGCTCAGCCTTGCTGGTCACCATGAATAAGGATAAGTATGAAAGCCTGCCTGATGATTTGAAAAAGATCATTGATGATAATTCAGGTAGAGTGATGGCTGACATCGCAGGAGAGATGTTTGATAGAGAAGACGCCAAGTTTATGGAAGAGGCACGTGCTAAAGGCGATACCATTATTGATATTCCCGATCCCTTAAACGATCCTGATTGGAAAGGTCCTTTATTAGAAGGCACTAATAAATACTTGGCTGACGTTAACGCTTTAGGGTTGGACGCCGATGGAGTTTATGAAAAAGCCCAAGCTGCCAGCGCCGCCTGTGAAGGATAAATTAAGAAGTAATGCTTATATAAATATATCTCTTAAAAGATGACGTATTTAATATCGACATAATATAAAAGGACAAGATTTAAATAACTTGTCCTTTTATTTTGTCCAATTGTGGCTGATAAGGTTGATAAATAATTAAGCCAGCATCCCACCATCGACCAGTACGCACGCACCAGTAGTATAGCTTGAGGCATCAGAGACCAGATATAGAACTGTACCTGCCATCTCATCAGGGTCAGCGACTCGTCCTAATGGAATAGCATGTAGTGCCATATTTAACACTTTCTCATTAGTAGTTAAAGCTGAGGCAAACTTGGTATCGGTAAGCCCCGGCAATAATGCATTGACACGAATATTCAACGGACCACACTCTTTAGCAAAGGCTTTAGTCATACTAATCACCGCCGCTTTGGTAATAGAGTAAATGCCTTGCTTGTCGCCGGCTACAATACCATTAACTGAAGCAGTATTTAAAATAACCCCGTCGCCCTGCTCGCGCATCATTTTACCTGCCGCCGTCGACATAAAGAAATAGCCACGGATATTGACATCGACGGTCTTTTGAAACGCACCTAAATCGGTATCTAAAATATGTCCATAATAAGGGTTAGCAGCGGCGTTATTAACTAAGATATCAATACGGCCAAACTCATTCTTTATATGCTCAAAGATAGCATCAATCTGCTCCATCTCGCCTACATGACAAGCATAGGCGCTGGCCTTATCACCATTCTCGTTAATACTATCAGCGACCGCTTGGCAAGCGTCAATTTTGCGGCTAGAGACAATCACATGGGCACCGTGCGCTGCAAGCAGACGAGCAATAGATTCGCCAATACCGCGACTGGCGCCAGTCACCAATGCAATTTTTCCGGTTAAATCAAATAGGTTTTTCATAATTTTCCCTTATTTGTAAAATACTAAAAGTAATCAATCTCTAAGCTAACATCCCACCATCTAAGGTGAACGCATGACCATTCATAAAGCTGCTCTCATCGCTTGCCAGCCATGCAATCGCGCCTGCGACTTCATCGACTTCTCCTAAACGACGCATCGGACTAGCTTTAATGGTCGCTTGTTGGGCGCGCTCATCCATCTTTGCCATGGTGCTCTGTACCATTGGCGTATCGATAAAACTGGGGCAAACGGCATTGAAACGAATATTGACCCGCGCGTACTCATGAGCGGCGGACTTGGTCAATCCCATCACCCCATGTTTGGCCGCGCTATAAGCTGACAATAAGGGCGCTGAGCGCAATCCGGCAATGGAGGCAATATTGATGACATGACCGCCGCCATTGGGTGCCATGCAGCCAACCGCCGCGCGCATACAATGCCAGACACCTTTTAGATTCACCGCGATATTACGGTCAAAGTCCTCTTCACTGATCTCGTGCATAGGTGCTGGATGATGGTCGATACCAGCATTATTTATGACCACATCCAAACCACCAAGCTCGTCCGTGGCAAATTTAAATAGCGCGCGTACTGCTTCACCGCTGGTCACATCTACTTTATGAAAGGTGATGCTATGACCTGCGTCCTGTCCTCGTTTAGCAACAGCTGCACCAAGCTCTTCTGCTAAATCCCCAATCACCACTTTTGCACCACGACTGGCTAAAAGTAGTGCGCTGGCGGCACCAATACCAGAGGCACCGCCGGTAATTAAAATCCGTTTATTTGCGACATTTGACGCTGGCAGATTAACAAGTTCAGTGGTTTGAATTCCGTTTGTTGTCATTGTTGATTCCTTTAATGTTTTAGTTAATATAGTTAGATTTTAAATAAATACTCTTAAAACCACTCTACCTGCATATCGGTACACACCGCATTGTCGTTATTTAACAGAGCAATATCACGCTGAATGGTTGGCAATTCCCAATCGATAAAGTATTTTGCCGCTTGGATTTTACCATGATAGAAGTTTTGCTTATCGCTGTCTTTAGTAGAAGAGTTTTGCTCATTAGCAATCAATTGCTCCGCTTTACTCGCTTGGCGGATCCAAATCCAGCTAACCACGATTGAAGCAAATACATTCATCAAGGCTTGCGCGTTACCGGTTAAAGTAATGGCTTTTTCAGTCGGTAATATCTTGCTTAGATGTACTAATACTTCATGCAAATGAGCCATATAAGGTGTTAGCTTACCCGCCAATTTTGCCGCCCCTGGTGTGCTGATACTTTCCAAGTCTTGCGTAATCTCACGTTTTAAAACCTGAATGCCCAGACCACCCTTTTGCCACAGTTTACGAAATGACAAATCTAGTGCTTGTACGCCATTGGTACCTTCATGGATGGGATTGAGACGATTGTCGCGCCAATACTGCTCGGCATGATATTCGCGCGTATATCCGGCACCGCCCAACACTTGGATGGCTAAATCATTGGCTTTTGGGCCGTATTCAGACGGCCATGCTTTGATGACTGGCGTTAGTAAATCTAATAATTCTGACAGCTCGTTTTTGAGGGTTTCGTCATCGGTGGTATTGATACGGTCGATAATATTGGAGCCATAGAGACATAGCGCCATGCCGCCTTCTGTATAAGCCTTTTGTGCCAGCAGCATACGTTTGACATCACCGTGATTGATGATAGCGATGGCTTCATCTTCAGGTTTATTCTTAGGTGCAATACGACCTTGAGTTCTGTCTTTAGCATAATCAAGCGAGTATTGATAACCGCGATAGCCAATCATCGCCGCACCAAATCCGACTCCAATACGCGCCTCGTTCATCATCTTAAACATATAACGCAGACCAAAATGTGGTTCGCCTACGAGGTAACCATAGCACTCTCCTTTATCACCAAAACTCAAAGCGGTAGAAGTAGTACCACGATAACCCAGTTTGTGCAGCAGTCCGGTGAGATGTACGTCGTTACGCTCGCCTATTGAACCATCTTCCTTGAGACGATATTTAGGCACGACAAACAAGGAGATTCCTTTGACGCCGCCAGGCCCGCCTGGAATCTTCGCCAATACTAAATGTACAATGTTATCGGACAATTCATGATCGCCGCCGGAGATATAAATCTTGCTGCCTTTAATGCGATAAGAGCCGTCTTCTTGCTCAGTCGCTGTGGTTCTAATATCTGATAACGACGAGCCAGCGTGCGGTTCGGTTAACGCCATGGTGCCGGTAAATTCGCCGGTGAGCATACGCGGCATAAAGGCGTCTTTGACCTCGTCGCTGGCAAAATGAGAGATCACATTGATCGCGGCGGTGGTCAAAAAAGGATACGCGGTCGTCGAGGGATTAGCCGCCATAAAATAGCCTGCCACTGCCGTCATTACGGTTTCAGGCAGTTGCATACCACCGTCTTCAAAGCTATAACGACCAGCGATAAAGCCGGACTCACGAAAAGCATCAAAGGCTACTTTAACATCGTCTATCATCGACACCGTTTTACCATCGAACTGCGGCTCGTCTTTATCGGCAAGGTGGTTGTGCGGTAAAAATAAATTGGTCGCAATTTTATCAGCAGTATCTAATACCGCATCAAAGGTCTCGCGGTTGTGCTCGGAGAACTTAGGATGCTGGGTCAAGGCTTCAACATTTAGTACATCATATAGTTGAAACGGTAGTTCAAAATCATTAATTAAAGTATCGGTGGCCATAGTGTTCTCGTTAAGTCGTGTTTGGTCAGTGAATAATATAAGTAGTGGTTGTATCAATAGTAATCTAATTTAGCCCTGTACCGTATTGTCATTTATGACATAATTAAGGTGAAAAGCGACATTTATTTATTAGCTATAGCAAAATAATGTGCTAAAAGCACAAGCATACGTCAACTAATCAAATCTAAATATAGTTGTAACACTTCGGAGGTGTAACAGTGCTACTGGGATAAATTTTGCGCAGCCTCTGTGAAATTCATGTAAGCAGCCAGCAAGGAAAATTTATACCAGTAGCACAATGTTGCATATCTTTAAAGTTAAGCCAGCTACAAAACTAAAAGAAAATGATAAAAGGACATAAACCCATGCCAAACCGCGAGCCTTTTAAAGTCATTATCTTGGGATTCGATGGGGTGCTGGGTAGCGTGCTATCAGGGGCGCTGGATCTATTTTCATTTACTGGCGTCAGTTGGCAGCGCTTCTTGGATTTGGAGGTACAGCCTAGATTTAGCGTACAAATTGCAAGTTTAAACGGCGCGGATATCAGATGTAGCAATCGCTTAATCATGCAAGCACATTGTGATATTGCAAAGGTAAAAGATTGCGATTTATTATTAATTCCTACCATTGGTGATTCAATCGACAAGGTTTTGCAGCAGAATCGTGAATTACTACCGCATTTACAGCGTCTTGCCAGCACGCAAGCCGATATCGCCAGCAATTGCAGCGGTGCGTTTTTTTTAGCCAAAGCAGGGCTGCTAGACGGCAAAACCGCCACTACCCATTGGGGTTATGCAGATAAGTTTAAAAGCGATTACCCGCTGGTTGACTTGCAAGAGAACCAATTTGTTACTCAGTCAGAGAATATATTTTGCGCGGCGGGCGGTAGTGCTTTTTATGATTTGGCGCTGTTATTGATCGAGCGCTACTGCGGGCGGGAGGTATCAACGCAGGTGGCAAAAACGCAAATTATTGATAGCAAACGTGGCAGTCAAGGCAGCTATAGCAATGTGACTTTGCATAAGCCGCACTCAGATGCCTTGGTTAAAAAGGTGCAAGCCTTTATCGAAAATAATTTTAGTCAGTCCATTGAAGTTAGTACTTTGGCCGCCATGGTCAACATCACCCCACGCACGTTAAACCGGCGCTTTCAGGCTTGTACTGCCATGCGCCCGATTGAGTATATACAAGCGGTGAGAATTGAGCAGGCCAAGCGGCTGTTGGAGTCCAAAGAGGTGACGATAAAGTCGCTTGCTTTTCAAGTTGGTTATAGTGATATCTCATCCTTTAGTCGGCTATTTAAACGCGCAACTGAACTGACGCCAAAACAATATCAGGATAAGTTTTCGCGCTCCAACTCTTAAGAACGCTCTAACCATCTTACCCAATAATCCGCAAACACTGTCCGGCATGATAAAGCGTTAATCCCACCTCGGTAAAAGTGGATTTAAGCGTACTTAGCGGTATTTTGCACTCTTCTAACGTCTTAAACGGCAAAGGAATATTCGCTCTATCTCCACTCAAAATATAATCGGCAAAACATTTACCCATCATAGTTCCCGTGGTGATACCGCGACCATTGTAAGCAGTGGCCGTTATGATACCTTCATCGGGCTCTAATACTCGAAAAATATGATCCGGCGTAAAACCAAATTTACCACACCACTCATACTGCCAATTAAAGGCGGGCAGATCAGGATAATAGCTTTTTTGCACATTATTGGCCCATGCTTGATAAAAGGATTTGGGTTTAAGCTGGGTGCCGCCTACCGTACCTAATAACAAACGATCGTCCTTGTCACGACGAAAGCTAGATAGCGCAAGACGTGTGTCCCAAGCGCCCATTTTATGAGGCAAAATGCGCTCGGCTGCCGCGCCCGTTAGCGGCTCAGAAGCAATTTGATAATAATAAACCAGATAAAAGGTCTTTTTAATTTGCGTCCACTCGCCTTCGGTATAGGCATTGGTGGCGATAATGACGCGCTCAGATTTTACGCGAGCTTTAGCGGTTCTGGCATACCAGTAGCCCTCTACTTTTTGTAGTGCTTCAACGGCTGAATGCTCGTAGATAGTTACACCAAGATCTGTCGCTACTTTGGCGAGGCCTCTAACATAAGCCAGCGGATTGATTGTGCCGGCACGGTGATCTAGCAGGGCCTTATTAATGCTTTTGGTGCCGCAGTATTCATGACAGCGACTACCGGTTAATATCTCAACATTGGCACCGCGGCGGCGCAGTTGCTCATATCTGACTTCGACATCGGCCTCACCTTTGGCATTATGAGCCATATGAATGTTGCCGTTTTGCGTCGCTTGCGCGTCGATATCATAACGCTCGATTAAATCAAATACCAAGCTTGGCGCTAGTCCAAGCGCTTCGGTTAAGCGTTCACCTACCGACTCGCCTAAAGTAACGTTCAGATCATCGGGACGCGCCCAAGTTCCTGCATTGACCAAACCTACACTTTTACCTGAACCGCCATTGCCAATCGCTTGACTCTCAAGCAAGACAACTTTGACACCTTTTTCGGCCAAATGTATCGCTGCTGATAGCCCAGTATAACCACCGCCAATGATACAAACGCTCGCTTGAGTGTCGTTACTTAACTGACTATAGGTATCAATATTGGGCGCTGTCATGTTCCATAAGCATTGGTCTTGTAACATTGTTAACTTCCCTTATCCTTGACCTACGATGCTTTATCAACAGTAGAGTCCATATTTACAGAAGAAGCAGAATCAATACCTTCTTTTGATGGTTCCTCGCGCGGTATAAACTTATTGGTAAATGCCCATAGCAGTCCAAATAGAGGTGATAACCAACAAGCAAAAGCAAAGGGGGCATAGGTTAATGTGGCTATACCAAGTGTCGCAGCGACGAAGCTGCCGCCCATGTTCCAAGGGATAAGCGGCGATAACAGCGTCCCGCTATCTTCAATGGAGCGTGTCAGTGTCGTGCGCTTATAACCCATCTCTTTGTACTTATCTTTTAATAAGCGTCCAGGCAGCACTAGCGTGGTGTAAACATCGCCTATCAACGTACCGACGCCCAAAACACTAGCATAAGTGGTTAAAATCAGACTTAAACGCGACTTTACTACTTTATTTATTTTTACCATGATCGCTTTGAGCGTACCGTAATGTTCAAGCGAGCCGATAAATGCTAGGGCAAAGATAGTCAAGGTAATGACCCAAGTCATCGACATGACGCCACCCTTTGAGAGCAGCTGATCAACCACCTCAAAGCCAGTCTCACTAACAAAGCCATTTTGCAATACATTAAAAATATCGCTAACCCCTACCCCTTGCATAAAAAACGCGATGAGCGACGCTACAACCACACCGCTTAAAACAGTAGGTATAGCTGGCATTTTCATAACGGCGGCGACAATTACTACCAGAGCTGGCAGTAAAGTAATAATGCTTAAGTTGTAATTGTCAGCCAAGTTGGTTTGCAAAGCTTGAATTGATGACAGATCAATACTGTCATCGCCATAGCCCATGCCAATCCACGCGTAAATAGCCAAAGCGACAATCATGGCAGGAACGGTGGTTGGTAGCATGCCGCGAATATGATCCCAAAGCTCGACGCCAGCGGCGGCAGGCGTCAGGTTAGTGGTGTCTGACAAAGGCGACATTTTATCGCCAAAAAACGCGCCGGAGACAATAGCTCCGCCAGTAAAATGCGCCGGAATACCTAGCCCAACGCCGATGCCCATCATTGCAAGTCCAACCGTACCTACCGTTCCCCACGAAGTACCTGTAGCGACAGAGATAATGGCGCAGATAATACAAACAGAGAATAAAAACGAGGACGGAGAAAAAATACTAAAGCCATAATAAAGAATAGTCGGAACTGTGCCAGCTATGATCCATGATCCGATAAGCATACCAACGCCCATCAGAATAATCATCGCCGGCAGACCTATTTTAATGACTCTTAAAAACCGCTCCTCCATGCCTTCCCAATCACGGCCACGCAGCTTCATAAACAAACCGGTGATCAAAATACCGCAAGCTAATGGAATATGCGGCGTGAAGTCTTTGAATACGAAGAACTGCACCATGAGGATTATGGCAGTCAATACTAAAGGGGCGATATCGAGTAAAAAGCTAGAGGATGGGCCATAGCCATCTCTATTAGGGTCAAAATTATGAGGTCTGGGTTCAAGCATGCGACACCTTCCTTAGTGTTGGCCTAAATGCTAGTAGAGAGTAATATTGGGTTTAAATCTTAATCATTTATCATAGTTGCAACCGATCCATGGCTGCTTATCTTTAATACACTACTGATGGCTGCTTATCTTTAATACACTACTGATAGAAACTTTAACCAACTTAAGCATTGTTATTGTTAGAGCGTCTGAGCACAAATGAAATCTATTGCGATAAGACATACTTAGACGCTTCTTATTACCAGTAATTGAGTACAGCGTATTAACAACACCATTATCCAAAATTAATGCCTTGCGCCAGTGGTAGCTCGGTTGAATAATTAACCGTATTGGTCTGACGACGCATATAATTTTTCCAAGCATCGGAGCCAGATTCGCGGCCGCCGCCAGTTTCTTTTTCACCGCCAAACGCACCTCCGATCTCAGCACCACTAGTACCAATATTGACGTTAGCGATACCGCAGTCACTACCGCGATCGCTCAAAAACAGCTCCGCTTCACGTAAATCGTTGGTGAACACACAAGATGACAGCCCTTGGGGCACGTCATTTTGCATCTCGAGTGCCTCATCAAAATCACTATAGGGCATGACGTATAAAATAGGCGCAAAGGTCTCCGTTCTTACTACATCGTTTTGCTCATCAAATTCGACAATCGCTGGTTTGACGTAATAGGCATCAGGGTATTTATTTGCCAGTACGCGCTCGCCGCCCATGACTTTACCGCCCGCATCTTTGGCTTTTTTGAGCGCGGCTTGCATATTATCGAAACTGTCTTTATCGATAAGCGGGCCGACGAGGTTACCCTCTAGCGGATGTCCGATACTGACAGTCTCATAAGCAGATTTGACCCGTGGTAAGATATCGTCTTTGACGGACTCGTGCACAAAAACACGGCGCAGAGTCGTACAGCGCTGACCGGCAGTACCTACCGCTGAGAACAAGATACCGCGTAATGCCAAATCCAGATCTGCGGTTGGCGCTAAAATCATAGCGTTGTTACCGCCAAGCTCAAGCAAGCATTTACCAAAACGCTCAGCGACTTTTGGACCGACCGTTTGTCCCATGCGCGTGCTACCGGTTGCACTGACTAAGGCCACGTCTTTATGTTCGACTAAGGCATTGCCGATATCGGTTTTACCCAATATCACTTGCGATAAATGTTCAGGAGCGTCGCCAAATTTGGCTAAAGCTTTTTCAAACAGTGCCTGACAAGCAAGCGCCACCAAAGGCGCTTTCTCTGAGGGTTTCCAAATAACCGGATTACCACAGACGATAGCAAGAGCGGTATTCCAAGACCATACTGCGACCGGGAAATTAAAGGCAGAGATGACGCCGACGACGCCGAGTGGATGCCAAGTCTCGCGCATGTGATGACCGGGGCGCTCTGAGGCAATAGTCAAGCCGTAGAGCTGGCGCGACACTCCGACTGCAAAGTCGCAGATATCGATCATTTCTTGCACTTCACCTAGGCCTTCTTCGGTGATTTTACCTGCTTCATAAGATAATAACGTGCCCAAATCTTCTTTATGCTCACGCAGCACTTCACCAAGCAGACGAATCAGCTCACCACGCTTAGGAGCAGGAACTGTGCGCCACTCTTTAAAAGCTTGTTTGGCATTCTGTATTTTAGTATTAACGTCATCAACGCTATCTAGGGTAATTTTACCGATGACTGAGCCATCAATAGGAGTGGTCACTTCAAAATCACCATGTTGATATTGTTCTTCTTTGACGCCCATGGCTGACATGTATTGCTTAATCATATTCAATCCTTTGTGTGGTTGATAACGTCCTTTGATAACACTCTTAATAGACCTTTTAAATTACCTTACGGCTCAAAAAGTTGCAAAATAATAAAATTCTTAATCTCATTCCTTTTTGGAATGGACCAAAAACAATAACCATTTATCTACGCACAGCGCTCTATTGCCGTCAGACACTGTTTTAGACTTTGAGCTTGCATGGCCTCGTATAAGGCAAGCTCGTCATAGACCTGAGCTCCTAGCGCTTGCTCAAACTCTTGTTTATTTGAATTACCTTTATAACCCGGCTCGTCATTTTGCTCAGCGTTTTTTAGATTGGACTGAAAAATACCAGCCGCGCTTACTGGCAAAAAGTCTTCATAAACAATAGGCTCAATACGAATAGCACCTTGATTGATTAATTGCGTTATCTCTGCTTTTGCTAGTCTAGTTTTGGCGTCAACATTGATACTTTGCTCAACCGCTTGATAGTAAAAATAAGCCAGCCCCTCGTCATGCATAGTCTGATAATCATCAGGGAACGCGGCAAAGCTTTTCGCTAAAATTTCATAATAGTCTGAGGCATTATTTTGATTCGGCGTCGCGCCTAGCTGATGACGCGCCTTGTTAAGCAATTTATCATAAAGCGCCCTACCCTTAGACGTAAGTGCTACCCCGCGCTGTTCGATCTCACCAAAGCGAGCAGTATGCTGACCTTGCTCATAGCTGCCTTGCTCATTTTTAAAACTAACCGCTTCCTCTAACGCTTTAAAGCTGGTTTGTCTTAATAATATAGGACAGTCGCGTTTTGGTGGTCCTTCAATAATAGCTTTAGGTGGTATACCGCGCGCCTGCATACCTTGTTGTACCGCATCGATATCTAGGGTTCTTGGCGTTAAATGATTGATGTGTGGACCTTTAAAACCAACCACATCAGCGATCAGAGCGTGCTGATCGGCAAGTTGTTGATACAGACCTTTTGAAATGGGCGCTTGCTCATGCCAACGAAATGTCTCTAATGCTTCAATGATAAATTGTTTCGTGTCCGCTAAATTTAACCCGCCCTGAGATTCGAACTTGTCGATAAGCGCAATTGCTTGGTCAGTGAATATTTTACGCTTACTTAACGCAGCCTTTGCTTGCTGCTTAAGCACCTCATCGGTAATAAGATCCAAGCGTAATAATGAAGTGAACACCCGAAAAGGACTGTTACTTAGCGCCTCTGCATCAATAGCGCGAAAATCGGTAGAATGCACCGGAACACCTGCTGGCGCTAGATCATAATAGCCAACCGGATACATGCCCATCACCGCAAACAGTCGGCGCATCGTGCTAAGCTCATCCGCTGTACCCAATCTAATGGCACCATGACGCTCCATACTTAATCTTGCAAGCTCTCCTGTGTACTCAAGCTGCTCTTTGATATCGGGCTGCTTGGCTAGCACCTCTGTATTGACCTCATCAACCAAATCAAGCAAATCGCCATAAAGCGGTACTTCCTGCTGATACATGGCGGACATCGCAAGCGCAAACTCATGACGAATATCATCACTACTTATAAAATCATCATTATTTGTAAAAGCACTGTTTATAGAAGCACTAGCGTTATCCATAACTGTTATCCTTTTGAAAACTGACATATTAAGCAGAGCACAAAATGTAAGATTAATCTATTTTAAAAGCAAAACCACAATGCGTTAGATATTTCAGCCATTTCAGCAAAACCTAGGGCAACCAGCAAACGAATAATAGTTGTGACTGCATTCCTTTTTGTCATTGCATCTTGTTAATATAAAAATGTGAGCTTAAACGCAAAAAATCTGAGTATAAGCCCAAATTTTTTGGTCAATTGACAATAGAATCGTGGTTGTCGTTAAAAAGTAATTTTAAGCTCTTTTTTATCATGATCCGAAGTTTTAAGATAATGAGTAATCCATTCTTGTAGCACTTTTACTTTATGCGACCGACCCAAGGACAACGGATAACAAAAGTAATAAGCCCCCCGCCCCTTTGCCGCATAATCCCACGCCATGACCAGTGAGCCAGTCTGCAGCTCAGGCTCGACCAAACGCAGCGGCACTAAGGCTACTCCATAACCTAGCAAAGCTGCAGCTATACAAGCGTGAAAAGTATCAAAACGCGGCCCGACAAAGGTGCCATCCATACTAATATCTTGCTGTTTAAAATACTCGTACCAAGCGCTAGGACGAGAGCTTAATTGTAGCAGTGTGAAATTATCCATAGTGCCTGCATTAAGGTTTTTATTCTGCAAGTATTCAGGCTGGCAAACGGCGACACTGTACTCATCAAACAGTTTGATTGCCTCCATCCCTGCCCAAATACCATCGCCGTATAAAAAAGCAACATCAGCATTCTGATCTTCGGAGAAAAACGGCCCCGCCTGCTCTCTAATATCTAAATTAATTAATGGATAAGTCTGACTAAAGCCGCTGAGAGCTGGAAGCAGCCAGCGCGAGCAAAGCGTTGGATACGAGACGATTTTGAGCACCTCAGTGTTATCACTGTGCGACATCAAATTAGTGGTTGCCACCTCGATATGTTTAAGGATACTGAGCACTTCAAGATAATAAGCCTTGCCAGCAGGCGTCAGTGAGATACGCTGCGGGGTACGATAAAAAAGCGCAATATTTAACATCTCCTCTAACTGCGCGACTTGTTTACTAATAGCGCTTTGAGTCATGTGCATCTCTTGCGCGGCATTGGTAAAGCTTAAATGCCTAGCTGCGGTCTCAAAGCATTGCAGCGCTGTCGTTGAGGGGTATTTTCGAAAGGTTAGCGGGTTATTAGTATCTGTTTTCATGACTGTACTTTCTTACTCATTGTATTTTATGGCTTATAATGTACAGTATTTTGTTTAATAGCAGGACATCTATTATATGAATTCCATTTTGGTTGGTTATAGCTTCTTAATGTTAGCGATTATCTTTGTGGTGATGGGTACGACTTTTTTAATGAGGTCTAAGTCATTTACTAAGCTGATACCAACGACGCTAAAATTAAGCAAAGCATTGATCTACCAGCGGTGATAGGTATTATGCTGATTATTGGCGGAGTGTTTGTGATTAATGTGTTCTCAAAAACGGTTGGGCATTAAGATTAAAATAGTAGAGAGCTGAGTTTCAGTACACCTCTCTTTCAAACAATAGATGTAACCATTCACTAAGACCCTCAATATCAAAGGTTTTTGCACCATAGCCAAGATTTAGTAAATCCTCAGGTAGGTATTCATCAAACTTTTCAATCATTTTATTCGGTACCTTTTCAGCAAGCTCAGTCGCAGATGGCAAAGGTTTATGGGTTAAAGCTTGTAAGAATCTTACAACTTGCACCGAATTGGTTTTATTAACACATATCACGCCGGCATAGCTCTCAGTGGAGAAATCATGCTGTATCAGCAGAGCTGCTAAGGTGTTGACAACTTTATCACCGCGCCACATAAAGATATAAGTATTGCCGTCTTGATCTATAAGCGGACGATGACGCAGTTGACACCTATTAAAAGTATCAAGGCTTTCTGCGAACAGCTCGCGTGCTGTTTTGTCAGCGAAATCGACTTTTTTATCGCCAACTAAAATACGGTAATCGCCACTACTTAATATGTCATACATCTCTTGGCGCACTCTATCATGTATCGATAAACTGCCACTGTCAAAAGCGGGAGGCACACCGCCACCTTTAGCGGCAACGACATAGACGACTTTTTTATCCATATCAATATCTGTTACTTGCCAGCGTCTACCGCCAAAAATGATGTACTGTTTAGGTATGAGCACAGTTGTAACAGGTAGCGTGCCCAGCGTTTTACTACCAGCCACAAGACGATATTCCTCTGGCGTTTTAAACACCGCATAAAAGGTATAGTGACCAACGATACACTCGCCTACTATTCCTAATACCAGTTGCTGATTGCCAAGCTGGGTAATCAGTTGCATCGCGCCCATTTGTGCTAATAAGGATTTGAAATGAGCTGGCGTTATCTTTTGAAAAGGCCCTTGTCGGCATAGCAAGGTATAAATTTGGTCGGCGCGGATACCGCCCCATTGACCAATAGTTGCTAGCACTTGATGCAATAGTGTTGAAAAGTGATAGAGTGAAGTATCGGCGGGCTCAAACCATTTGCTCGCGATAAGCAATCGTATCATCGCCATTGACTGCACCAGCTCTAAGCGTAGTCTATCCACCAAACTGGTATTGACATCGATTTGTTGCTCGGTGATAAGCATACGTAGCACTGATGAACCGCCTCGCCTACCCGAGCGTCCCAGTCGTTGCCGCAAGCTTGAAACCGAATGCGGTGCGGTCACTTGCACGACAGAATCGACTTTACCAATATCGATACCTAGCTCCAAAGTCATCGTACAGACGGCGGTAGTTGGCAAATCATCCTTTTGCAAGCGCTGCTCTAAACCTTCTCTTAACTCTTTCGCTAGTGAGCCATGATGGGGGAAAAACTCATTAGGAACCAGATTATGCTCACACTTCTCACTTAGCATCGTGGCTATCAGTTCGGTACGCTTACGGCTATTAGCAAAGATAAGATGATTACCGCCACGGCAGAAGCGATATAAATCTGTGCATATTTGTGTTTGAGTATCATACGGAACATCTACACTAGTGTCTTCAGTATCAGTACTCTCAACCCCAATACCTGCAAAACTTTCATCCGTAGCATTATTGCTTTCAGAATCGGTTTCAGCGTCATTATCATTACTTTGCGCCGCTTGTCTTATCTGACTAGGCTGTACATACCCTTTTAGCTGAACTTTAACGCTTGCGGTCGATTCAGTGTCTTCAATAATCACACAAGGTAAGGCGTTATTAGGACGTAGCGATAAAGGAACGGTTTCTAAATTCCCCAAAGTTGCACTTAATGCCACTCGTGGAATAGGCGCGTCTAACCGTCCAGCCACATGCTCAAGACGGGTCAACAGTGACAATAGATGCTGTCCACGCTCGCTACCCAAGAACGCATGAAATTCGTCAATGACAATATATTTGAGCTCACTAAAAGCTTGTTTCACCCAGCCTGCATCTCGTACCAGTAAAGACTCAAGCGACTCAGGGGTAATCAAAATAATACCTGATGGCGACTTTTTCTGTTGCTTCTTTTTACTCTGTAGACTATCACCATGCCAAGGCGTCACTTGCATATCGAGCAGCTCCGCTAGACTTTGCAAGCGTCGATACTGGTCGTTAATCAGCGCTTTTAGCGGGCTAATATAAAGAATACCGACACCTTTATCTTGATGAGCGATAGCGCTACAAGCAGGTAAAAAGAAAGCTTCTGTTTTACCCGCAGCTGTTGCTGCACTGATAAGCACGTCCGTTTGCCCTGATAAGATGGGCGCAATGGCTTTGGCTTGTACTTCGCGCAGTCCATGCCAGCCTTGGTTAAATATCCAGCGTTGCACACGTTTATCAAGCTTGGTATGGGCGTCTCTCAAAGCAAACCTCTCAAAGCGAATTTCTCAAAGCGAATTTCTCAAAATAGGCATCCTTCTTATAAGCTAAAGTCTGCTAGTCCGTCATCTTCATCCATATCACTAAGGTCGCTCATGTCGATGTCCATATCAGAGGGCATCTCAGGGTCGATAGCTACGGATTGAATCAAATGATTCCATGAGATAGTAGGATTTTGGTCGATGACCGCCAGCATATCCAAGAATGCTTTAATAGTATTGCGCGGCGTTCTAAAATAAGCATCGCCAATCGTTTGGCTACAATGTTGCAAAAAAGCTTGTAACGATTCATCGGGCACTAGATATGCAGACTCGTCGCCGCCTGCATAAACATGGCGTAAGTTTTTAAGCAAGATATACAGCTCCTCTGGCGTTAGGCTGGCTAAATGCAGCGCAGGAGAGGAATAATCAATCACCCCTGCTTGCTTAGCAAAACTGTTATCCGCTAAGCGAGTTTGCAGCGCATCATAGCTATATAAACCTTTGCGCGGGTCAAGTAAAAACTCAGGCGTACCCCCTAATAAAAACCCTAAATGCTCAGCTGTGCCTTGCAAACAATCATTTAAAATACGCAAAATTTGCTCATAGTTGCCTTGTCGCGCCTGCGTGCTGTTGAGCTTATACAGATTTACCATCTCATCCAAATTAACCAGCAATCCTTGATAGCCCGCTTGGCGCACAAACAAGCTCATAATTTTTAGTGAATCATAAAAAGAGGCATCAGAGATAATGGTGCGTACGCCCAAGTCGCGTCTGGCATCGGTCTTAGTGGCATATTCCGCCCGCAGCCAGCGAATAGCGTTGGCTTTTAACTCGTCACTGCCTTCTTCGTGTCCTTGCCAATAAGCTTCGATAACCTTGGCAAAATCATAGCCGCCTACCAGTTCGGTCAACTCAGACAAATTATGCTGGATGACGTCACTAATAGCTTCACCGCTACTGTCCGCCTGTTTGCGCGCTTCGGTAATAAAACGCTCAACCACGCTGGCAAGACCATTACCATCAGGCTTATTGCGCGTCGATAAGTTACGCATCAGCTCAGAATATAAGTTTCTCGCTTGCCCTGATGAGGCTTGGATACGTCTATCAGGCGATAAATCGGCATTAACAGTGACCAGTTTACGCTCAAGGGCAATGGCGCGAACCACGCTTAAAAAGAAGGTTTTGCCTGACCCATATTCCCCAATAATCAGCTGAAAAGCGGAGCCGCCATCGGCCACACGTTCGATATCGTCTATTAGCGCTTTGAGCTCATTGATACGTCCCACTTGGATATGCTGAATACCCACTTTCGGAGTCACGCCAGACTTGAGCGACTGAATAATTGCGTCGCGCTCTTTGGCTCTGATTTTTTTACCGCTCATATTTATTCCTTTTTTAGGGTGCTATTTTTAATCTGTTATGAATGCAAAGCTTTTAATTCTTCGACAATCTCAAAATCAACGATAACTTCATCATCATCTTCTAGTACAGGCGCATCAACGTGGTCATATGCCCAGTCGTTAATGGTCTCAATAGCGCCATTTATCATCAAATTTAACGATTCGCATAACTCGTTGACCGCTTCACGTTGCCATACCTCAGCACTGATAAGCGCTTGATACAATTGACTATGACTGCTATCTAGTCCGTTTATAATCGCCTCACTATCTACCTTTTCTATAGGCGCATTACTTTGGCAATCAGTCGCCGTCTTATCGCTCTCCGCTAAGGCTTCGTTTTCTTCTGCTTCATTCTCAGATACTTCATCATCTACGGCGAAAATGCTGCTTAGCATCGCTTTAGCCACTGCTGTCTCGCGTTCGTGTAGCGCTAATAGTTCGGCATCAAAACTAAATGAAGGACTGCTTTGACTGTTATTCTTCTTAGTTTGCGGTGCATTATTTGTGCTTGTCTTTGCCTTTTTATTGGTCGTCAGCTGATGAATATCACTAGTCACTAACGATTTATCCAGACCTAAAGCCTGATATAACTTTTCGATTTGTTTGATTTGACTAGGTTCAATATTGCCATTTGCTAAAGCCACGGTAATGATAAAACGGCTGATAAAGCCAATATAGTGCTCGTCAAGCGTTGCCAAGGTCGCCTTTAGACCTGCCATATTGGCAGGGGTATTTAATTGCCATAGCAAATAAGCGGTCAGTGAATCTTTCTCTGTAGGGGTCAGCTGACTGTCTTGATTGAGCAGCGTCAATAGCGTATCAACCTCCCTTTTATCAACATAGCCATTGATAGTCGCTACCATGGCGCCCAATCTCATCGCCAAGCTGACTTGATTAAATGATGAGCTGGGCTTAAAGTCTTCACCATCGGCGCTATGCCCACCAGCAAACAGCACGGCATAACCGTCCGATTGCAATCGCGTCTGATGATAGCGCTCGTCGGGTGCCACACCGAAACCCGCCAGCTCTACTAAATTAATAATCAGCTCGTTTTGCTTTTTATTCAGTGTTTTGCCAGCGGCTTGTAGCGGAGATTCGTCTAAATATTCCCATAGCGCTTTAGTCGTGGTCAGCCCTTCGTCGTTTGCTATAACAGACTCAGCCCAATTTTTAAATTGTTCAACGACAGGATGATGGGTGCTATGAAGTAAAGGTTTTGGCAATAACATAATGGCAGCAATATCATCAGCCGAGCTGCCCTCCTTGCCCAAATAACGACTGTAAGCATCCAAAGCGTCGTTGCCCTGCTCAGCGATAGTTATCAATTTTTTGATAGGTGCCCGCAGCACGCTTGGGTCTGGCAGGTCATCAAGCGTAAGCTCTACACTAACGATAGAACGACTGGCAGCGTTATAGCTGAGCTTGAGCCGAGTCTTATTAGCAGGAACCCTAAAGCCGTTTGGATAGGCATCATGGTAAAGGATTTCGAACAAATCTTTGAACGTCTCTTCACAGCGCTTGGCAGGCGTTTTAAAGTTGTATTCATTGGAATATACCAACCACTCCCACGCTAATGGCGCTGGAATAGGCTTTTGCAGCGCCACTGCCTTTGCCAAACGCATCTTAAAGTTTAGGTTTTGACTGGTTACTGGCGGTGGCGATAAATGTCCCGTTTGCGCTTTATCTTCAAATAATAATGAGCGGATGAGCATCATAAAGGCTAAAAAATGCGCTGAATAACTATCAAACGAAGCAGACTGACTGCCGTAGATGCGATTAAGCCTCATAACCTCTTCATAAATAGCGATAAACTCAGTGTCAGAGACGACATCATCATTAATATGCTCAATAATACGCCGCTCAAAACCGCTAAAATAAATGAATACATAGCCTATAGATGTACTCGGATGCGAACGCTCTGAGGCGAGCCAATCAAGATAAGCGCCTCGGCACTTTGCAGACAAACGCTCAAAACTTGGCCAATAGCCAAGCGACTCATCATGATAAATTTGCGAGAGACTATGAATAACGTTTGGAGAAC
This sequence comes from uncultured Psychrobacter sp., assembly GCA_947501045.1. Classification (GTDB taxonomy): domain Bacteria; phylum Pseudomonadota; class Gammaproteobacteria; order Pseudomonadales; family Moraxellaceae; genus Psychrobacter. The sequence goes on along the minus strand of CANMUI010000006.1, from coordinate 154,537 downwards.
TGGCAGGTAAGCTGTCATCAACCAGCGCAGGCTCACAGCCGAACCCCGTTAGCATTTTGAGCTGGCCGCCAAGGTAATAAAAACCGCGCTCAATAGAACGGCCATTAATATTCAAAGGTTCGTTTTCTTTGACCCAGCGTCCTAGCTGTTTATTGGATGAAGTACTCGAAGTATCAGATTTAGCAGATGAGATGATAAATGACGCAAACTCATCGGTATCATCATTTTGAATAGAGCGACTATTTCTATGTAGGTTATGCGAGCTATGCGATGGATTGTGCAGGCTATGAAAGTTGTCAGGCTTGATATCAGGGGGCAAGTCTATGAAAGTGGGCTTCGCTCTTTTATTACTTTGAGTGTCGGCATTATACTTTTGTCTAAAAAGTGCCTTTACGTCTGCAATAAAATTCTTCATCAGTGATAAAATCCATTCTAAATAATGCTGAAAGTAAGAAAACAATTCAGAAAACAATCAAATGATTGTAGTAAAAAACATGCACTATTTATGCCCACTTAATATAGTTAATCGTTCAACCAACCCCTTTTTTTCAAAATATTCAAATCCAATGTTGATCTTCAAAGGCTACTTTGGCTTCACTATTCAAGCTACCAGGATGAGCAGTACTAGCAGGCTCAATCATTAAAAAATGGGTATTAGGTTCAGCCAGTGGACAATGCTCAATATCTAAGGGGCAACTTTGAGAGGGATACAAAAAGTGACTATTGGTATACGCCAACCCAACTCTGCTGCTAGTGGATTATAAGCAGCTACATAAAGTTGGGGAAAGGCTTAATTATTTCAATATTATCTTAGAAATTAACACTGTATGATAATCTCTAAAGCAACAGCTTTGTTATTTAAAAAATATAGATAAAATAAATCATCACTATTATTTGCCCGTAAACTAAATAAAGTGTCGTAAACTGTTTCTATATCTGTAAATTCAATACCTATTATCTCTTGTGACGAATTAAGTTCATTTTTAAAGATTTCAAAGTCGTCATAGTTTAAATCCTTGGACGTGAAATTGCTGTCAACTACAAGTCCTTTGTAATTAAACTTAAAGTTATCAGGAAACCCAATGACTTTTGATACAACCGCTTGATCGTCCATTACGTTTACTGCCATATTCCCATATTGAAGGATACTTTCATATTCACTTTCTTCTTGAGCGAGAAAGCCTCCACAGTCCTCAACAACTGATATTTCTTTTAGCTCATTTTCAAAACTAGATATACTTTTAATACTATCCAAACTAATAATTTCACCTACTTTAACTTCATTTGTAATAGGGGGCTTCTGTTGACTTGGTAATTTAGTGTCTTGATTTTTTGGATGTTGTTGAATTTTTGCTTCATCACCTTGAGATTCCTGATAAGGTTTTTCAGTTTGAATTTTGGTAGTTTGGACATCTGGGTTTTGCGTAGTAGCGTTATTATTACATGCGCTAATTAGTATAGTAAAAAACATTGTAAAAGCGATTCTATATTGCATAATTAACTGTCCGAAATTTGAAAGAGCTATTAGTAATACATTCAATCCACTATGCAGGAGGGATTTTTGGAAAAAATGGTAGAGGATCAAACCTACCAACTAACCCTCTTCCAGGACTACCTGTAGAGACATGCCTAGCTTCAAAATGTAAATGTGCGCCCTTAGCAATAGTGGTCATACCTCTAGCATTGCCGCTAGCTCCAGTTTTACCTAATACTGTACCAGCTGAGACTTTCTTGTTCTTATACTTGGTATTGATCTGACTAAGATGAGCATAAAAAAACCATACTTTATTACCTTTAACATTTTTTTTAGCATGAGATCTTTGAAACTCTGGTAATGCATTAAGTTCGCATTCTAATACTAGATATGCTCCGAAATTAGATTTGCTGCTATAAGATTCATTAATTACAATAACTTTTCCTTCAGCAACCGCTTTGATAGGTACGCCAGGAACTGCACGAAAATCTACACCTTGGTGGTTTCGTGTACCACCGTTTCTAACCTTTCCGTATGTAGCAGATTTTCTTGATGCTAAACGAGCAGTTCTAACTATGCAGCTATCTAATGGATTACACCATGTTGTCTCAGGCTTCTTAGCCTTATAAACATAAGGAATACCATTCCGATCAGCACTTGCTGTAATGACATCTTTTTCAACTTCCTTACCATCTTCATACACCAATACGGTTATATCAACACCTACTAGCGAATCGTGTGTTCTACCTCTAGTACCATCATTTCCTGTCACAGAAGTGTTCTTACCATATTTAGTAGACTGAGTAATATATGAAAGCCCTGATAGTGACTTATTCGTTGCTTCATCAATGAACTTTATGGTGATTTTAGCTTCATCTGAGGCAACCTCAAGTGTTGGTCCTGTCTCTGTCTTTTTTTCAACCTCTGTTACCTTCGGCTTTTTTACTTTGAGGACAGGGTCTTGCTCTGTTTGAGGTTTTGGTGTGTCGTCTTGTTCACTGGTCTCTAGAGTAGTCGATGTGTCTTGATTTAAGATATCTGAGGCATCGCTGATATCTTCTCTAGTGATGTCTGTGCCTATGATCATAGTCCATTGTTTAGAACCATAGCTAACGATGGCGGTAGTTTGCGCTCTATCTTGTCCATCGATAACGGTAAGCTTTTGACCAACAAGAGCTTTTATAGTGCTAATACCTTGGTTGTTTGCTCTTTTTATAGCAGATTGTCTGCCACGATATAGGGTTTTAAACTCGTAATGCGGTATGGGTTGATTGTTGTCGTCGACAAATTTGATGCTAAAAGAAACGACAGGGACTTTGAGTACTTTGGTCTGTCCCTTTAAATCTTCTGTGACGGGAAATGCCATGCTGTAAACGGATTGCTTTTTGTCGTCATCGTCATCAAGATAGACGCCGATAGACTGGCTAATATCAGCTGTTATACCTGATTCGATACCTGAGCTGTCGGTTTTATGGGGTTTGATGTTGTTTTTATACTCAAGATGATAGGTTGTATTGGGTAGGGGCTTACCTGTGTCGCCTTCTACTAGTTTTATGTTGAAGGTGACTTCGTCAACTGTGTTGTTATCAGTAGTGCTTTTATTTGGTTGATCTGAACTAGTAGACTCATCATTACTGTTACTATCAGTACTTTCCTGAGTAGCTTCCAATTTTTCATGTTCTAATAGTACGGACGAATAGTTGTGTTTACCTAGGTATACTATTTCATACCCTTGTACCTGATCTGATTTTTGGACTATAGTTTCAACTAGTTTACCGTCTATTTTTAACTGAATTTTTGCATTTGGATGTCTGACTATTACGGGTAAATTGCCATCTTTATCCGTTTTATGAGTAACTACTATTTTACCTAGATTAAATTTACCTTTATATTCAGAGCTAATTTCTACCTCTTTGTTAGGAATACCAACCTTTTTAGCATTCACAATCTTTACATATACTTTTCGTTTACAACAAGTTTGAATATCGTAGTGAGCGAACATATTCATGTATTTTGCTATACTAGTACCGTTAGCATCGGATTCATTTGTTTTACCATTCGTAGTTAAAAAACTTTTAACAGCTCCTGAACCTTTTAAATGTATAGCAGCTATCACGCCTGATTCGGTTACTTCAAAATATTCATAACCCTTTGCTCCTGTAATAGTTGAACCATAGAATTCGTTTAAATTCTTACTCCTCGAATATCTACACAAGCGATTAATCCATTCATTGATCGCCTTCATCTGTATAGTACCGCTGCTTTTAAAGACATTAAGTGAAATAGCACCAAACTTACCAGTCCAATAGTTCCCAATCCTTCCCCAATCTTGGGTTTTTGAATTTTTAGTTCCATCAAAGCGATAACAACCTACATCCTGTAATGCTTCTTCAGAAAACTGAAACAGGCCCACATAATTCCAGGGGTTTAATATACTAACAGCGGTTGGATTATCAACTTTAATGGCTTCTTTGTTATCTCCAGTATAGGTATAAGAATAACGTAAATCAGATCCTGATTCCTTTCTAGAAACAGCTCTAATATATCCTACTCTATCAGGAGTATAAGTAACTCCTTGAACTGGTTTTATTAGTGAGCTCATATTATTTTTCCTTCGCTATCGACAACTGCTTTTTACAAACATCAGGAGCATAGCTATAATCTAGAGGGTCTTGTACATCGATATATTTTTGTAATAGCTCTTTAGTACGCTGCTCATTACCTGTTATATTATTTTTGATAAAAGAACAACCATCATAAAGCATACCTGTCATTTCATAGCTTTTTGGGTCAAAGATATAAAACACTTGCCCTAAAGCACATTTACTATCGAAGCAAATCTTGTTGAACACATACTTTTTATTAGTATTTATATCTTGTATGTACACTCCTTCTCGTTGTGTTCCCATTGCATAAATTTCCTTGTGAGCCAAGTCGATAGGGCTGACAAGTTTAGAAATCATTTTTTGAAAGGCTTTGTCGTATCTTTTATCATAATTAGGATTACTACCTTCTATCGTTAGTAATTTCTCGTTCACTAGTTCAAATGGATAAGTAGTGAACTTCCCATCGTCATACTCATAATCTACATACCGAAAAGAAACTTCATTGATTGCCAGTTCTTTATTTAGTTTATCGGTATAGCTCATTGAGTCTGGTTCATTGGTTTGGTTGAAAGATTCGTTTACTTCTTCTTTTGAATTAGGAATCATCTTGAGCTGAACAACTGGTATGCTATCTCTATAACTTTGATAATCTTCTTCGTTTGTGGTTTGAGCTACACTGATAAATGGTGTCGTAAAGAGGAATATTGAAAAAAAGCATAGCTTTTTATTATTAAACAAGTACATAGGTTATCCTATAAATTTACCCTATTAAGAGGTTTAACAGCCAAAGTCATTTTCATCATATGCATGATTATCGCCACAATCTTCAAATAGGTCTTCAATAGAGCAATCATCGTACTCTATCTGATCTGATACATCAGTGACCTTAATCTCTCCTTTGCGGTTCACGTTGCCAAAAATCTCTAACTCAACTTTTTCAGGCTCATCCCCAAACACTCTTAATGTCTGACCCTCTTCATCAAGCTTACCTTCAATCTCTGTGCCTCTTGTCTTATTAATAAGCTTATAGCTAATACCTTGATCTATTAAATCTTGAGGAATGAGTTTTTTAAGATCAAATGCTTTACTAAACAACCCCGAAGTCGGTAAAGCAATCATAGGCGCATTAACCTTACTACCCATCACCAAACTCTTCTTCACCGCCAGAACCTTAATCTCCCCCGGACACACCAGCTTAATACCGCTCTCATCAATCGTCAGTGATGCCCCGCTACTTGTCTGGAACTTAATGCGTTTGGGACTGGAGATATTCACCTGACCCGACTCACTACCAATCGTCATACCTTGCTGGCTATGCAATTGCAGCTCACCGCCTTGTGCTTGTATCGCTAGCGGTTTGGTATTGGCACTGATATGCAGTCCTGACCCCCCTTTATCACTACCGGCTTGTCCGGCGATACCTGACAGTGACTCGATACGATCAGCGGTGAGGGTGTAACTGCCTGCCACCACATCTGATTGGGTAGCGCCTGATTGTCTAATGAGTGTCTTGGCGGTGGTTAGCGTATTGTTGCTTGATGCCAGAATACTGTCTTTACTCACTATCGATACATCAGGTGCGCCTAAGACTTCTGTATTTAGCGTGTCATCTATCACCTGCGCTGCAGTTTCAAACGCTTTTATAGAATCGTTAGCGCTACTTATCTCTTGGGTGGATTGCAAGTGTGCTTGTTTGGCTTCCATTAGGGTCTCGGTCAGCTCTGCCCCCAGTTTCAGCTGACGTTGTCCGGCGTCATTCACCCAAGCCGATTCATGCTCGGATTGGGTGTGCCGGATCCCAAAGGTAGAGAGCAATACGCCACTGTCTGCTATGGCTTGCAGCCCATGGTCAGTGGCAAGGTTGATGCCTTGTCCGCTGGTTGTCGATTGATGGTTGCTAAATCTGTGCCGCAATATGCCTAATTCAAGCACGTGCTCGTCAGGGGCAAAGGTGGCTTTGCCTGTGCTGGTTGGGTTTTGCGCGTTGGCACGACTCTTTGTATTAAGGCTCCACTGCGTGCCGATCTGGTTGGGGGTGTCATCAAAGAGAAGGGTGACCTCAGAGTCTGAGGTCAATCCGTACTGAGCGATACCAGAGATCCAGCCACTGTGACTATCATCATCCTTGATTTGCGAGTGACTGAGTCCGCCGCCATGCCATCTTGGAGAAGACCCGTTTTGTAGGTTATGCCGGTTGGAGAGTCCGGCGTCACGAGTAGTGATGTCGTTATCATCAGTGTCGCCCATGCCGATACCGTCATAGAGGCTGCGGCTAATAACCGGACTGTCTTTATCGCCGTACCAATGATTGAGGAGAACCGCTTGCCCGAGTCTTGGGGCAAACTGCCAGCCGTGGGTGGCACCTGAGGAGAGTTGTAGTGCTCTAAGCGGCGGGGTTGTGCCATCATCGTGCGAGCTGATTCCTGCTGACACTGGAGTGGTGATGGTACGCTGTAAGCCATCATCGGTGACCTGTGAGGCATAGCTTGGTGTGGCTGAGGTAGTCTGATCGCCAGTACGCGCTTGAGTGACACCGGTATAGGTACTGCTGACAAAGGATTGCCTGCTTGGATAGGGAGCGTAGGCAATGGTAGACTCTAGGAGCACGGCTTTGACCCAGACGCCAGTGTCTTGAGCGATCTTGAGACCGTATGGAGGCAGGTCGGGGGAGACCCTATGTACTGTGCTGTCTGCCTGCTGCGTGATGAGGCTTTTCTGCTTGGCTTGTTTCGTAGTGCGTTTAAGCCAGTCCGCTATAAATACTTGGTGGTGATAGGAGACGCTGTCGCTATCCGGTTCGATACCGATCAGGGTCAGTGCGCTGCAGTAGGTGGATAGACTGTTAATGGTTGGTAGGTTGTTGATATGAACGGGACTGCCGATACTTAGACCGCGCATGGGACCGGTGGCAAGGTAGTATTCGCGGTTGCAGTGATTAGCAGCGACCCACTGCTCGGCCAAACGAGTGGCCGCTTCATCGCTATCCACCCTTGAAGGCGCGCCTAACAGTACGGCAGTGTTATCTAGAGCAAGGGGCGAGTCATCATACGCGCGTCCCTCATAGATGGTATCCGCAGCCAGACCATCAGCGCGTACTCTAACGGTGGCAGTGCCGCGCTTCTTGGCGCTCATTTGTAGCTCGTCAACGGTGTCACTACCAGATTGTACTGAGGAGGTCGCGTAGCGGTAGTCTACGGGTGCAAGCTCGCTGTCATCCAAACCGCTTAACAGTAACCAGTGGCCGAGATTGTCAATGGAGTCGCCGTTTATCCATAAGGTTGAGATGCCAATGTCAGATAGCAGTCCCATGATAAAGTCATAGTCACTGATATCAGATTGGCTGCGCATCGTTAATGGTGCGGTTAATCTCGATGAGGTATGCGTATGAATACTATCTGCTGATAGTAGCGTCTCTGATATTTGCCAGTCAAAGTCATAATCACTAAGGATGGCGGTGATAATATCGAGCGTGGATTGATTGACAAAGCTGCGGGTATGAATGGATTGGGTAAGTAACCAGTCAGGGGTGACTATCTCTAGGCTATAAAAATGAGTCGCGCCATCTGAGTACTGATAGTTTACCGTATTGATAAGCCCAGTACGATAGGTAGGCGTGCGGTCAGCGCTGAGGGTGGTTAAACATAAGGGCGAGCCGATCAAGGATAGACAAGCGTTCGCATCTAAAAAGGTATGGCTGTATATTAAGATATTTCCTAAAGCCAGCTGATTGATTGCGCTTGCTAATGAGAAGGCCACTGGATACAGGGAGTCAAAAGGTAAGATATCAGATTTTACGTAGAGCTGGTGCAGACGGGCATGTTGTGAGGACATAAAAGGGTTTCTCATCATCGCTGCTGTCACAGTAGAACGGACAGTTTATCAACAAAAGTTATTAAACTGAGTAATGAGAAAAGTATAGAGGGTACTGAAATATTGTCAAGTATTAGTAGTATAATGTTTAGTGTTTTTACAAGTAACAGAAGTTTAATTTTAGCAACTAGAGACATCGTTTAAAAATATAATACGCACTTTAAAACCTCAAACTACTCAACTCTCGATAGCCAACGGGACGCGGCCAGTCAGCAGCCACTTGCGGCACTCCTTCTCCAGCAGCAAGCATCCTAGCGACATTGATCCAGCCCGCATGACCGACGGCGAGTACTGGCTCATCGTTGTTTTCTATCGAACACGCTTTTAGCCAGCTGCCTATTTGCGTCTCTACTCGCGTAAACAGCTCTTGCACGCTCTCGCCTTTATAGGGGGCAGATTGCGCAAAATCAGCACACCACTCATCGATAGCTTGCTTGGGAATATCTGACCAAGGTCGTCCATCCCAAGTGCCAAAATTCAGCTCCATCAAATCAGGCGCAACCTGACATTTAAAGCCTCTCTGTGCTAAAAGCTCACCTACTTTTAAAGAGCGCTGCAAAGGACTAACCCAAATTACCTTTGGCAGTTTATGCAGCCGTACAAAACGCTCAATTTGATTGGCAAGACGTTTGAGCTTGCGCGGATGGACGCCCATATCAGTTTGACCCAAACAAAGACCATTGGCGGCAAGCGGCTTAGGATGACGCCAGATATATAGCTCCATTATTTATACCTTAATAAACGTTATAGATGACGTTTTTAACTCAGTTTAAAACTAGGTGCTGGGCTAAAGCGCCAGCCTACATCAATAGAATTAATTACTTTAAAGCGGAATATTTTTATAAAAATCAAAACGGTAATACTGCCGCCAACCCCGCATAAATCGCCACTTCACTTAATTGCTGCGTTGCCCCTAGCCCATCACCCGTATAACCTTGCAGACGTCTGCGTAATAATCGGCGCATATAGTCGGTGGCAATTAAACCCAATAGCAAAGCCAAAACCCACTGCCAAATACTAATCTGACTAATAGTATTTGGGAATAAAACAATAACTAAAATTAGTCCCAATACTAGCCAGCCACTAGCGATAATGCCTTGTTTTGAGGTTAATTGCTGCGCCATCGGTTTGGCTTTGGCATGTTCAATCTCGCCGCCATAAGGCAGTAGCGCAATCAGGCTAATGCAAAGCAGGCGCGAGGCAGTATGTCCGATAATTAAAGCGACAATAGCTACAGATACCGGCATAGACGCTAACAGGCTTATCTTAATCAGTAGCGCTGAAACAAGTCCCAGAACCCCATAAGTCCCAAGGCGTGAGTCTTTCATAATGGTAAGCGTACGCTCGCGGGTGAGACCGCCGCCAAGGCCATCACAAGTATCAGCAAGCCCGTCTTCATGAAAAGCGCCAGTAAGCTTAATGCCAAAAGCGGTGCTTATTACTGCACCAACAAGTGGTGTAAACAGGCTACTGGTCAACCAAAACACGCCCGCGCAAGCCAGTCCAACCAGCAGGCCTACTGCCGGAAAATGGCGACTGCTTTGATGTAGCCACTGCGGCTCATAGTGGCTAAACTGTGGAACGGGCAAACGGGTCAAAAACTGGGTGGCAACTAATAATAATGTCCATTCGTGTTTGATTGCTTTGGGCAGTGGTTTAGAGGTTTGTTCAGATTTATCTGACATCAATTACCCTTTTCGCTAATGCCCGCATCACTAAAGCTCGCCATCTCATTAATAATAGCGCAGGCCGATTGCAAAATAGGATAGGCTAGCGCCGCCCCGCTACCCTCGCCCAAACGCATATCCATATCCAGTAACGGCTTGGCATCTAACAATTTTAGCAACTCTATATGTCCCGGCTCAGCGGAATGATGCGCAAACACCGCGTACTGCACTACGCCAGGCGCTAAACGCTCGGCAACGAGTAAAGCCACGCTGGCAATAAAACCATCGATTAACAAAACCTTTCTATCACTCGCCGCTTGTATAAGCGCCCCTGCCATCATCGCAATCTCAAGCCCGCCCAAAGCTGCAAGAGCCTCAAATGGTGATTTGGCCTCATGATGACGCGCTAATACTTGAGTTAAAACGCTCTCTTTATGCGCAAGTCCTGCATCATCAAGACCCGTACCGCGACCAATGCAATCCGCAATCGGCAAATCGCCCAAACGCGCTAAAAGTAAGCTAGCGGCTGAGGTATTACCAATGCCCATCTCACCGACGATAAATAAACTGCCTCTAAGCGTCTCAGCTACTTTCATACCGTTATTAAGCGCAAGTAAGCACTCCTCATCCGTCATCGCAGGCTCAGTTAGCGCATCGCGGCTACCTTGGCGAACTTTATAGTGGCTTATTAAGTCTGCATGAGTCTCAAAATCACTGACTACGCCCGCATCAACGACTTTTAGCTCAATGTTATGCTGGCGCGCCAACACATTAATTGCCGCACCGCCATTTAAAAAGTTATTTACCATTTGCGCGGTAACCGCGCTGGGATACGCCGATGTACCATGCTTAGTTAAACCATGATCAGCGGCAAATACGCGGATCTGCGGTTGCTCGATATGCGGAGTCGTCGTTCCTTGAATCATACCGATTTGTAGTCCCAGCGCCTCTAAACGTCCAAGCGCACCAAGCGGTTTAGTCTTGGTATCCATGATCTGCTGCAGCTGCTCGCGTAAGTCGTTGTTCTCAAGGTTAGCAATCGGAGGGGTGATAAATGTAGTCAAAGCTTGATCCTAATCGTATTATTAATAAAACAGGCGTCTATGGTAGCAGATTATCTAATTTATGATGATATGATTAGGTTTGATAAACTGAATACCTCAAACAAAATACTAACTTCTTCGAGCACCCTATGAAAATACTTATCGCCCCCGACTCCTTTAAAGAAAGCCTAGCCGCTATCGATGTCTGCCGTGCGATAAAGTCAGGATTTAGCCAAGTCTTTTCCAATGCTAATTATACTTTACTGCCGATGGCGGACGGCGGCGAAGGCACCTCAGACGTATTGTCATATGCGCTTGGTGGACGCTGGAAGTCAGTGCGCGTTCATGACCCACTGATGCAGCTTATCACGGCAAAATATTTATTACTCTCTGATGGCACTGCGGTGATTGAAATCGCGCAAGCTTGCGGTTTGCACTTGCTGACGAGTAGTGAAAGAAACCCTTTGGTTACCAGCAGCTATGGCGTCGGTGAGATGATTATGGATGCGCTAAACGAGGGCGCAAAACGCATTATCATTGGTCTTGGCGGTAGTGCCACCAACGATGCGGGCCTCGGAATGCTAATGGCGCTTGGAATGAATTTTTATGATTATGATGGCAACTCTTTGGCGCAAGGTGGTCTGCAGCTTGCACGCTTGCAACGAATAGATGATACAAAATTCAATCCAAAGGTTTTGGATACGGTCTTTGAAGTGGCCTGCGATGTGACCAATCCTTTGTGCGGCGAGACGGGTGCAAGTTCTATCTTTGGCCCGCAAAAAGGCGCCAATTTGCAGCAAGTGCAGCTTTTAGACAATGCCTTGAATAACTTTGCAACGATAAGTCATAAGCAAGGCGATAAGGATTATCAGAATATAAAGGGTGCAGGCGCGGCAGGTGGTCTTGGCTTTGCCTTGATGAGATTTTGTAACGCTAAGCTGCAATCCGGGTTTGATACCGTCGCTAAAGCAGTTAATTTATATGAGCATATTGCCAGTGCTGATTTAATCATTACTGGAGAGGGTATGCTTGATTCACAAAGCGCCATGGGCAAAGTTGCAGGCAGTATTAGCAAGCTGGCACGCGCAAACGGCAAGCCAGTTATCGCTATTTGCGGTGCAGTGAATCAACCAAAAACTAAGGAGAGTTCAAAAACCTCCCAACCCAAAGCCTTTAATGTGGTCATGCCTAGTATTCAAAAGCTGGACCCTATCGATGAGGTCTTAAAAAACGGCTACGAGAATATCGAAACCACCGCGATGAATATGGCAGCGGCTATGCGCTTGGGGCAGCAGCTTTCTTCTTAAATAGTTAGTAATGTATGTTCGTTGTTTACTGGAGTGCAATTCGTGTCTCAATTGTGATATAACTTGCAGCACAGGCTATTAATTATGTGGCTGTACAAACCTTTGCAATCCCAAATCCCCACTCTATATCAACTATCAAGGATGATAAATGTCAAACGCCAATCCCACCACCGACACTAACGAACCTTTTGTCATCAGAGAAAATGCCGCAAATGGCGTCGTTACCCTGACTTTGAACCGTCCCAAACAATTCAACGCTTTATCTGTAGATATGCTCTCGGCAATACAAAAAAAGCTGGATGACATCACTCATGACAGCTCTGTGCGCGTGGTAGTGATGGCCGCCAGTGGTAAGGCGTTCTGCGCCGGGCACAACCTAAAAGAGATGCGTGCCAATACGGACGAGGCTTTTCATCAATCGCTATTTGAGCAGTGCAGCCAGATGATGCTCAGTATCAACCGCATGCCGCAAATAGTGATCGCTAAAGTACAAGGCATTGCCACCGCAGCAGGCTGTCAATTGGTGGCGGCGTGCGACTTGGCAGTGGCTGCTGACCATGCTAAATTTGCCACCTCCGGCATCAATGTCGGACTATTTTGTTCCACCCCAGCCGTCGCTGTCAGTCGTAATCTGCCGCGCAAAAAGGCTTTTGAGATGCTAATCACCGGCGAGTTTATTGACGCTGATGCAGCTTTGCAACAAGGCTTGATCAATCGCGTTGCCTCTAGCGAGCAATTGGACGACACGCTACAGTCGTTAATTGATGCCATCATTGCCAAATCTTCGGTGGCGACTATCACGGGCAAAGACATGTTCTATAAGCAGCTGGATATGGATCTAGCAGCGGCTTATGACTACGCTGGTAAGATTATGACCTGTAATATGATGGCAGACGACGTAGGCGAAGGTATTGATGCCTTTATTGAGAAGCGTCATGCAGTGTGGACGGGGCGTTAAATTAATGGTTGGTTTAAAAAGAATTTAACGATTCGCTTAAAGGGCTGGTGCAAAAAGCATCAGCTTTATTCTATTGTTAATCCTAAATAAAACTATATAAAAAATAAAATAACACCGATAATTCCCAAGTTATACTCCTAAAAAACCAAACTATTGAAAGTAAATAAGTATTTATACTACAAGATAATCGCTCAGCTATAATAGCAGTTGATGTGGAGTATAGATAATAAAGTTGAACTTATGTAGGACATTTTTAATAAAAAACTTAATTACAATTATCTCACCATACCTTACGCACTTAGTAGCATATTGAAAACTACCTTTGGGAACTGGCGAAATTTGGTAGGATCAGATAACAATTGCATCATATGCTCTTAATGCGCTTTACTGTTCTCCATTACCGCATGGTTCATCGCCGTTGGAAAGTCGCCTAGCATAGCCTGCTCTGGGGGGTTGTTAGTAATTTGCTTCATAACGATTGTGTTTTCTGTCATTTTATCGCGCACGGTTTGAGCATAGTTAATCAGGTCAGCTAGATTGGTTTGGGTAGTTGAAGCGGATATCATCATAGAATGTCCTATATTGATCCAGCAAAAATACATGCTGCCAATTATAACGTAATTCAGAAAATTGAATAAGGTCTGGCATAAGTCTCAACCAATAATAAAAAAAGGACACGATATAGATACCGTATCCTTTTTTTTATGAGCTGAAAACTAAACGCTATTAAGCCGTTTTGTATTTCTTCTGTTCGATCTGTTCGCTCTGCTCGTTAGAAGCCTCTGGCTTTATGCGCATATCACCAGTCTCGACATAGCGCTTATGCCATGACAAGGCTTCGTCCAAGATATGCGGCGTTTGCATGCCAGCGGTATCTGAGGCACGGTCAAAGTAGTCTTGTAGCATCGGACGGTAATCCGGATGCGCACAATTATCGATAATCGCTTGCGCACGTTGACGCGGCGCAAGACCACGCAGATCCGCTAAACCTTGTTCGGTCACGATTACCATGACGTCATGCTCGGTGTGATCGTGATGCGATACCATCGGCGTAATGCAAGAGATTGCACCATCTTTTGCCACTGATGGCGATACGAAGAACGACGTATAAGCGTTACGGGCAAAGTCGCCTGAGCCGCCAAGACCATTCATCATGTTGGTGCCCATGACGTGAGTTGAGTTGACGTTACCATAGAGGTCACACTCAATCATCGCATTAATGGCAAGGACGCCAAGACGACGTGACACTTCAGGATGGTTAGTGATCTCTTGCGGACGCAGGACAATGCGCGCGCGTAGCTCTTCGATGTTGGCATTGAACTTCTCTAATGCCACTGGGCTTAATGATAAAGCGGTAGCTGAGGCCATGGTCATTTTTCCCGACATGATCAGATCAAGCATACCGTCTTGTAGTACTTCGGTGTAACCAGTCAAATTCTCAAAAGGACTGTTCTCAAGCCCTGCCAATACCGCGTTGGCAACGTTACCGACGCCTGATTGGATCGGTAATAAATTCTCTGGCATCCGGCCTTTTTTAACTTCGTCATGGAAAAAGTTAATGATATGGCTGGCGATCTTGTTAGACTTTTCATCAGGATCAGCAAATTTGCTATTACGATCTGGTGAGTCGGTCAACACTACCGCTACTACTTTATCCAAGTCGCAATGCAGGTACGGCACACCAATGCGTCCGCCGGGAGTGACTAGTGGAATGGGTTTGCGATTAGGCGGCATACCGATGTCGTTAAAGACGTCATGCATACCCTCAAGCATCAAGCTTTGCTGCGCGTTAACTTCTAAAATGATTTTGTCAGCATTTTCAAGCCAAGCATTGCTGGTACCGATTGAGGTCGATGGAATCAGGCGACCATCTGGCAAGATACCAGCGACTTCAACGACTGCCATATGCATGTCGCCATAAAAACCAATGGTGCTTTGCTGCGCCACGTGCGATAGATGCATGTCAAAGTAATAGGCTTTACCAGCATTGATTTGTTTACGTAGAGCCGGCTCCGATTGATACGGAGTGCGCCATTTGATGCCATTAGCATCAGCCAATACGCCATCACATTCGGTCGCGGTAGAAGCACCTGTCAATAGGCCAATTTGAAAATCTTCGCCGCGAGCGTGCGCTTCTTCCATGTGTTTAGCAAGCGCTTTAGGGATGGCTTTTGGATATCCTGCGCCAGTAAAGCCGCTCATACCCACATTCATATCATTTTTGATAAAAGCAGCCGCTTCATCAGCAGACATCACTTTTTCGCGCAAACCTTCGTGCAGTACCCGACCTTCATGGTTAATTGACATACCGATTCTCCTAATAACTTCCATATTAAAATTACCCCTTGTGAGGGCATATTGAGACGAAGCCGCTGATACGATTTCGTTGCCGTATTTTGGACAATTTTGATACAAAATACAAGCCTATCGGCATAAGTATATCTGTTTTAATAAAACTAGACTGTTTTTTACAGATACAGCGGCTAGGTTAATGTCATAGCCTACTTGTCTACTTCCTTACTCTGCTAATAACTTAGCCAACAATTCATCTATCTCAACTTTAAACTCTTTATCTTCGATTTTATTGGCACTGATTTTGGCATGTTGTAGGTTTTCGATAGCGGCGTCTTTTCGGCCCAACTCAACTTGCAGTACCGCCATAGAGTAAGCAATCGAGGCTAAATGGTCTTTGGAGTTGATGGCTTTGGCTTTGCCCAGTGCCTTATCGTAAATGACTAACGCTGCTTCTAAATCTCCAGTGAAGTCAGCTAGCGTCTCCCACTGTTCAGGATGGTCTTTGTCAGTATTTTCATTATCAATGCATAGCGCTTTTAGCTCGGCATAAAGCGCGTCAAACTGCTGTTGATCGCCCTTGTTATCCGCCTCCAATAAGTCTTCTGCTAAAGTATAAATCGCTTTATATATCTTGGTATTGATCATTACTTTTTCTCTATTAAATAAATGGCGATATAGTCAGGTCAATATAAAAAAGACGTAGTGAGACTGGTATAAATTTTATTTGCGTGCTGTGCCTGCGCAGACAAAGGCTGCACAAAATTCATCCCAGTCTCACATCATAATCTAGTGTATCCATCTCATTTAGTATTGACTATAGTTACTGTTCGCGCCAATGCAGCCAAAGACGGGTATCTAACTCCAATTGATGGTAGCTCGGTTCCATATGACAGCACAATTGATAAAAGGCTTTGTTATGCTGTTTTTCTTTAAAATGCGCCAATTCGTGCACTGCTATCATCCGCAAAAACTCCGGCGGCGCTTC
Source organism: uncultured Psychrobacter sp. (assembly GCA_947501045.1). GTDB lineage: Bacteria > Pseudomonadota > Gammaproteobacteria > Pseudomonadales > Moraxellaceae > Psychrobacter. The sequence continues at coordinate 138,332 of CANMUI010000006.1, read as the reverse complement.
TTTGAATAAGCTGGCTACGGCGATACTATTATGAGATTTAAGCTTACTGCCTTGCACGCGCGACTCAAAAGTATGCGTGCCCAGCGCGTTTTTAAGGACTTTATCTTTAGCGCTATAGCTGACCTGCGATAACGTACTAACTTTGCGCATATACTCATTTTTTAGCGCGTTGATATATTCATACAATGCCTTGTCACTTTGGACTTGGTGAGTATTAGGATAATTTTTGGATAAATAATCACCCAGCTGACCGCTGCTAATCAGCTGAGCCGCTTGCATTTGGATAGTCTCAGGGTAATGAGCAATGTATTTTAAAGAAGTCATTAATACCAGCCTAATAGACAAGTGCTGCACAAAACTTATACCAGCAGCACTATATAGATTTTAGAATAAATAGACTATATAAGTCGTCATATCTACTTAACTAAAATAGCTAAACACCGCGCCCAACTCTTTAAGAAACTCATCGCTTTCATCCACCTCATAGATGATTGGCTGCTTGCCTTGAGTGTCTTCTTGTAGGGCGTCTAGTAGTTGCTGCTTAGCGATGATCCGGCGATACCCGGCTCCTAATCCTGCTGCTAGTGGCTCAAAGTTAGGGGTTTTGATACTGACGCCAATCAGCGGCAGTCCGCGATTCTCCATATAAGTGCGAATCTCGCCATAACCTTGGTTGTTCCATAATAGGACAATGAGTGGTAGCTCAAGCTCAGCGGCGCAGATAAGCTCGCTAATGGTAAACTGAATACCGCCGTCCCCAATCAGGCTAATCACCGGTTTATTCGATCCGAGCATAGCACCAATGGCAGCGGGCAGACCGTACCCTAAGGTGCCGTAGCCGGTGGCTGAATTAAACCATCTACGCGTGGCTAGTGCTTCAAAACCGTGATTGCCACTATAAACCGGCTGGGTGGAGTCACCGACGATGATGACGTCTTTAACTTCATCTCTGAGTAGTTTTAGTAGCGCGTTTTGTCCCGCGAAGTTAGCAGGCATCTCTTGAGTCATCACTTGCTTAACTTGTTCTACCTTATTGGTAGCTTGATGATCTAATCCTGATTTGGCGCTTTTTTCTAGGCGCTGACATAGTCCGCTAATCGCACTTTGCGCATCAGACAATACGGCAATATCGGCGATAAAGGGACGCTGCAATTGCTCGGCATCGCAGTCAATGCGAATCAGTGTGCCGTTGATACGAAAGCCGCCATCGAGTACGGTGTCATAGTCGGTTTCACCAAGCTCGGTACCGATGGCTAGTACGACGTCAGCCTCCCCAATCAGTGCTCGGCCCGCTGGTAGGGATTGATTACTGCCTAAGCTTAAAGGGTGTGCAGGCGGCAATAGTCCTTTGGCATTAATAGTTAAAAAGGTTGGTGCGTCTATCAGCTCGGCCAGTTTTTCAGCATCGCTATCGACATCGACGCAGCCGCCGCCATACAGCAGGACTGGGTTTTTAGCGGTTTGTAGCTGCTCGATAATTAAATCCAACTGCTCAGGATTGGGCGCTGGTAATTTAACTGTTGATGCTGTGGACTGATTTAAACTGTTTTGGTCTGAGCTGGTTTGGTTTGAGCTATTTTGATTTTTTGTAGGCGGCTTGGCAACGTGGCTGGCATCCGCGGTGATGACATCGATGGGCAACTGGATATGCACGGGACCCGGACGACCGCCATTAAATAAAGCAAAAGCTTGGGCGATGGTTTTAGGTAGGGCTTCTGGTTGCCAGATGGTTTTGCTGGCGAGGGCGACTTTGCTGACCATGCCTTGCTGATCATGTAGTTCGTGCAGGTGACCTTCGCCGCTGCCCGTTTGCGCTATGTTATTGACGCTTGAGATGACGAGCATGGGAATGGAGTCTGCTAAGGCTTGCGCCATGGCGGTCATGATGTTGGTCATGCCGGGACCGGTAATAATGAAGCAGACCCCAACCTTGCCAGAGGCGCGGTAGTAGCCGTCTGCCATGAATCCAGCGCCTTGTTCATGACGCGGGGTAATATGGCGAATACCGGTACTGGGCAGGCCGCGGTACAGCTCGACGGTATGTACGCCCGGTATGCCAAAGACGGTATCAACGCCATAGTACTCTAACCATTGGACGAGCAGCTCGCCGCAGGTGATTGGGGTGGCGGTCGTTGAATCCTGCATAGTTTGAGTCATAAGTCAGCCTTGGGCATTAGCGGTCATTGAAAACTAAACGTGAAGTTAAGTCATATTAACTTACATTGCCTACTTTTAAAACAGCCTTCTAGTCGTCCATGCAAAGCTCTTTTTTTAAACTTTGAATTAATAGGGTTTACATAAGCTAATTATTATTTACTTATTGATATTTGCTGCTATAGTTGCTCAACATTCAACATAAAAGTAGGAGAAACGAATGGTAAGTTCTGGCAATGACAAGGATAGTCAAAAGCCGAAGAGAGATGCTACCTCCTCTTCAGTACAGTATCTTCCAGACTATATAAGAACAAGGACGAAACATAGAAAAGCTCCCCATCTAGGTACCTTTAATGTAGGTTTAGAGGTTCCTCAGCGTACACCTGATCACGTGCCAGATACCCGTATAGACAAATTCACTTTTGGCATGGTTATCGCCATAATTTTGGGTATCGCCATCCCCTTATTAATTTATCCTGAGCAAGGTAAGTACTGGGTAAACCTCGCTAGAGCTTTCGTGATCGATAATTTTGGCATGGCTTACTTAGCTTTTGGTATTATCGCGCCTATCTTTATTCTCTACATCGTATTCTCTGATATCGGTAAGATAAAATTGGGCCGTCCAGAGGAGGATCCAGAATTTGCTAATGGCTCTTGGGCCGCTATGCTGTTTTGTGCTGGCATCGGTGCCAGTATTCTTTACTGGGGTCTAATTGAGTGGGCCTATTATTATCAAAGCCCGCCTTTTGGTTTAGAAGGAGGCACGCCTGACGCCATTCGCTGGGCAACCACCTACGGTATCTTTCACTGGGGGCCTTCAGCTTGGTGTATCTACTTAGTACCAGCCGTTCCTATCGCTTACTTTTATTATGTCCGTCAGACCCCAGTGCTCAAAGTCAGTCAAACCTTGATGCCTTTATTGGGGGAAAAGCTAACTCATAGTAACTGGGCGAAGCTGCTTGATGTCTTATTTATCTTCGGTATTGTGGGCGGCGGTGCGACCTCACTAGGCTTTGCCGCCCCGCTCATTAATGAAGGACTGTATAACCTATTTGGTCTGCCACGTGATAGAACCATGCAGATTGTGGTTTTATTATTTACCACCGCTATTTTCGCCTATAGCGCCTATCAGGGTCTAAAGGGCGGGATACAAAAACTCTCCAATATAAACTTTTATTTAGCCATCGCTTTTTTATTGTTTGTGGTGACCGTTGGGCCTACTGTCTTTATTTTGAATACAGGCGTAGAAGCTATGGGCCGTGCTATCTCAGAGATACCGCGTATGATGACTTATATGGAACCCTTCCAAGCATTTGGCGAATTTGGTTTTGAGCCTACAACCTTTCCCCAAGATTGGACGATTTTTTACTGGGCATGGTGGGTGGTTTTTGCACCGGTAATCGGGCTATTCATTGCCAAAATATCAAGAGGACGTACCATGCGTAATATGGTAGTCGGATCGGTATTGTATGGCTCACTTGGCTGCGCGGCATTCATGGTTATTTTAGGCAACTATGGCTTATATTTGCAACTGACGGGCGCTGTCGACGTGGTTAGTATACTAAGTAATGAGTCTCCAACTGCGGCAATCTTTGCTATCTTAACCAGCTTACCTATGCCCTACTTAGTTGTCGGCGTCTTTACTTTTTTAGCGACTATTTTTGCCGCTACCACGTTTGATTCTATCTCTTATATCCTAGCATCTGTGGTGCAAGTAGAAGTCGATGACGAGCCGCATCGTTGGAGCCGTCTATTTTGGGCGTTCACTTTGTGTTTATTGCCCGCTATTTTGATGTTTTATGGCGATTTGCAAACCTTACAGACGGCTTCTATTGTCGCCGGTGCACCGCTGATGATTATCTTGTGTATGATGATGATATCGGTAGTTAAAGCGGCCAACTACGATCTACGCTATCAGCCTGATTATAGCCTCAAAACTATCCATGTAGAGGAGTTGGCTGACAATGCACCATGGGAAGAAGGAGAAACTTCACAAGTACTCGAAGGCTCAGTATTGCATAAAGATGAGGAATGGAGACGAATGCGAGAAAAAACTAAAAAGACCAAGGTGATTTAGAGTTTTTTAAACTATCAATCTTTAAACTATCAATCTTTAAACTATTAATTTTTAAACTATTAACAGGCTGGATTACCTAGATAGTATCTTGGTAACCCAGCCTATTTTTATGGTTTTTTAAAACTTGTCCTCAATGAATCTTATATTCTATAGCTTCAAAATATAGTTGAATCACTATAAAACTGATACAGTGCTGCTGGGATGCTTTCTCTCAAAACATAGGTTGCGCAGCCTCTGGCTGCAACGACACAGCACGCAAGTAAAATTTATACCAGTAGCACTGGTAATATTAGCGTATCGACTTTATTTCGAATTGACTATAGCTATATAAATACTTTGTCTGGTGGCGGCTCAACACCATCCCCTATCATTGAGATTTTTTCACCTTTGGTAATGGTATTTAACACTTGTAAACGATTTAGTAGCTCATTTTGAATAAATAAAATACAGGTTTTTAGGGCAGAAGAGCTCTTTAAACGCGAAGGATAAACCGCCCATATATCAGCATTCTGCCAGTAATGCGGCAAAACATGCTGTAACTTATTGCTTTGTATCTCCTCTATTACGTCCCACACTGAACAAAGCATAATCCCTCGACCCTCGATAGCCAACTGTTTAATGATATCACTACTATTGGAGATAAATCTTGGAGTGATAGCAACAGAAACCTCTTCCATAGAACTACGCAGCCGCCAAACTTTGCTAGATTGCTCACGTTGTTTGGTTGCCAAAATGCTGTGATAACTTAAATCGTGTAGATCATCAGGCTCACTATACAGCTTTATATAATGAGGCGCGGCGCATAGGATCCTATGATTAGCTAAAAGCTTTTTAGCAATCATACTAGGGGGAATATCGTCCCCTACGCAAATGTCCAAATCTAAATTGTGCTTAATCAAATCCAAAGTTTGTTCAATGGTATTAAATTGAATCTCTAATTCAGGATAGATAACCATCAGTTTCGCTAAGATTGGGGCAACATGAGTACGTCCGAAATTTAAGTTACTGACCATATTAATCTTGCCCTTAGGAGTGTCTTCTGGGTTATTTATAATGTCTTCAAGCTTCTCAAATTCATTCAAAATGTGGAAAACACGCTCAAGTATGAGCTTGCCATCTCCTGTCAAACTGATATGACGCGTACTACGATGAAATAGTTTGCTGTTAAGCGTCTCCTCCAAAATACGGATTCGCTTACTGACATAAGCAGGTGAAGCATTAAGCTCATCAGCCGCCGCAGCGAAGCTTTTCTTTTTGGCAACAATATAAAACACATTAAGGTCAGTAAGATTGGGTAGATTATTCACGAACTGTGTTCCTTATGTTGACGATTATGCTATTGCTCCAAAGCTTTTAGACAAGCATTATGAGCCTAGACAAACCCATTGAAAACTTAAGGGTTTTTATTGGTTATGGTGTGTAAAAACAGCAGCTTTCGCCATCGATGTTATCGGATTAACAGCTTTGTCACAAGATGCTGAAATAATAAAGGCTGTTGCTAAAAAGTACAGCTTTAAAAAAGAGCTTTAAACAAGGAAGTTACTATGAGTTTTACTAAAGAGCGCCCTATAAATGCACTTAATGAGTCAACAACAGACGTAATAGATACTTTGCCTGAGGACTTTTGCCAAGATCCGGATAATGCTTATACTCTGCCCAAGACTTTCTATACTTCTAAAAGTGTCTTTGAAAAAGAAAAGGAAGCCATTTTTACCAAAAGCTGGATCTGCGTGGGACATATCAGCGAGGTGGCCAATCCTAACGACTACTTTACACGCAAAATCGTTGGCGAAAATATCATCGTAGTACGCGGCAAAGATGCCGTTCTGCGAGCTTTTTATAACGTCTGTCCGCACCGTGGTCATGAGCTACTTACCGGATCAGGTAAGGCTAAAAATGTCATTACTTGCCCTTATCATGCTTGGACGTTTAAGCTCAACGGTTCACTGGCACTAGCGCGTAATTGTGAAAATGTTGAAAATTTTGATAAAGAAGCGTTTAGTTTAATGCCTTTAAAAGCTGAAGAGCATGCCGGCTTTATTTTTATCAATATGGACGATGACGCTGGGAGTGTCGCCGAACAGCTCCCCGGTTTTGCTGAGAGATTAAATGAGGCCTGCCCTGAAGTCAAAGATTTAAAACTAGCCGCGCGCTTTGTCACTGAAACGGCGGCAAACTGGAAAGTTATCGTTGATAATTACATGGAATGTTATCACTGTGGTCCTGCGCATCCGGGTTTTTCGGACTCTGTACAAGTCGATAAATACTGGCATACCATTCATGAGAACTGGACCTTGCAGTTTGGCTACGCGCGCTCCTCTGAGAAGTCTTTTAAACTTGATCCCTCCGTAGTGGAGCCGTCTTTTAGCGGGTTTTGGGTTTGGCCTTGTACCATGCTCAATGTCAATCCAGGCGGCGACTATATGACCGTGATTTACGAGCTGCCAGTCGATGAAGAAACCACCCTACAAAATTATGAGATCTACTTTTTGAATGAAGAGCTGACTCAAAAGCAAAAAGATTTGATTGAGTGGTACAAGCATGTCTTTCGTCCTGAGGATCTCAATCTAGTCGAAAGCGTACAACGTGGACTCAAGTCTCGTGGCTATCGAGGTCAGGGACGGATCATGACGGATCGTCAGCGTTCGGGTATTAGTGAGCATGGGATGGTTTATTTCCAAGGGCTTGTCGCTGAGCATTATAAATAAGCGTTTATCTCAACGGGTATTTTTGGCTAGAAGAGCGCTCTTTTAGCCAATTTATCGCCAAAATTAATAGGATAATGCAGCGTATATAGTCGGTATACAAAATTTATAAATGCTCAACCCTATTTAGAACAGGATTTAACCATGACTGAAAGTTATCAGATGTACCCCTCCATAGTCACAGCTGTAGAGCAGCTCACCCCTAACGTAAAACGCTTTACTTTTAAACGTGTGGATGGTGAATACTACCCCGAGTTCAGTGCCGGCAGTCATATATTTTTGAAGATGAATGATAAGCTATCCAATGCGTATTCACTAGTCAGCTCTGCAAAAGATCTATCCTACTATCAAGTTTGCATACAAGAAGAGCGGGATGGTAAAGGTGGATCGCTCTTTATGCATAAATACGGCGTTGAGGGCTTTGAGCTGGAAATATCTTCTCCTAACAATATGTTTGAGCTGTCGCCCTTAGGTCAAAAGCACGTTCTCATAGCGGGTGGTATTGGCGTTACGCCATTTATGACTCATATGGAAACATTAGCCCTGCGCAGCGTGGACTATGAGCTGCATTATGCTTTTCGGGAACCAGAGCGCGCCACTTTATTAGATGATCTACATAAAGATCATGCTGATCGAGTGCAGACCTATATACGTAGGGATGGTCGCCCTTTAGATGTGGAGCAGCTGATTGCAGCTCAGCCTTTGGGAACCCACGTCTATGTTTGCGGGCCAAAATCTATGATTACCGCTACTATCGATGCCTGTAACAAACATCGATTCCGCGATGAGTGGATTCATTGGGAGCAGTTTTCAGCAGACACGGCTGAGAATGGCCAAGCCTTTACCGTGGTTTTGGCCAAATCCAACCACCGCGTTGAGGTAAAAGCGGATCAAACTATCTTGCAAGCGATAGAGTCTTTGAATGTCGATGTGGAATGTATGTGCCGCGAGGGCGCTTGTGGTACCTGTGAGACCACTATTTTGTCAGGAGAAGCCGAACATTTTGATCATTATCTTGATGACGATGAAAAACTAGAGCAAAAAACCATGATGATTTGTGTCTCACGCGCCAAGGGCCCAGAGCTGGTATTAGACCTATAAACTAAGATTAGGGACTTGCTGTAACTCAATTGTTCGAAAAGCTTCAGTACCGCTTTTATAACGTAGCAAATAAAAAGGATATGATATTAACTATCATATCCTTTTTTCTTACAGTCATTCGCTACTGCTCAAAGATAGCTATAACCCCTTTAAACAATCTATTCTATCAACCCTGACAAAAACGCCTGCAAATTCTCATTAAGCTTGGGTCGATAATAACCCCCTTCAACCAGTACAATAACAGGTTTATCCAAAGCTCTCATCTTTTGCGCCAAGATTTTAAAACCCTCAGTGCTGACCTGACATCTGGCTTCAGGGTCATCTTTGTAGACATCGAAGCCTAGGACATGCACGATGACATCGGCGTCAAATAATTTAACCGACTCGATAGATTGATCGATATAATCAAAGAAACCAGCTTCATCGGTACCGTGCGGCATCGGAAAGTTGACGTTATAACCCTCGCCTGCGCCTGTACCTCTCTCAAAAGTATGGCCGCTGACCGCCGGATAAAAATTGACCGGATCGCCATGTACTGACGTATAGAGCACATCACTGCGCGCGTAAAATATCTCTTGAATACCCTGACCATGATGCATATCGGTATCGATAATGGCTACTCTTGAATACTTTTGGCGTAGGTATTCTGCGATAATGGCGGCGTTATTTAGGTAACAAAAGCCGCCAGCCGCGCTACGGCGGGCATGGTGTCCGGGCGGGCGCGAAAAGCAAAGCTGTATATCGCTTGCACCGCTGTCATCGCTTAGCAGAGCATCAGCTGCATTAAGCGCGGTTTGCGCTGACCAATAAATCGACGTCCATGAATGCTCGCTAATCGGCGCGCTATCATCGGCCTGATATTTGGCCGCTTTTGCCATGATACCCAGTCCAGGATTATCATAGGGGACAAAAATCCCGGTCTGTACCTGCGGCCCCAAGTCCTCCTCGACCGCCCTCCATTCATTATAGCCATGCTTTAAAAAGTCCACGTAGCCAAAATCATGCACAGCCAATATCGGTGCCATGCCGATCTCTTTGGCCGTAGTGACCTCAAGTCCCAGAGCTTTTGGGGCTTTTAACAGCTCGGTCATACGCTCCGGTATCTCTAATGGCTCGTGCATTTTTCCATAAGAAAAATAAGGCAGTGGTCTATGTAAACTTAAATTATCATGGCTATATATTTTCATTTTCCTCGTCATACTCTGCACTCCTTTGCTAATCATAAATTATATTTTTGATCGTTATTTTTAATGTGGCTTAAAGCCTTTAATCTTGAGATTTTGAGGATATAGTTAATACGCTAGTTGAATATATGCCAGTATCCTAACTAGTGTCAAATGATATAAAATTATTATCATTAAGTAGATGATCTGAGCAATTGACTTTATGTTGTTTAAGTTTTTACTTAGGCTATTTCACAGAGAAGGGTAAACTTAGATCACTAAACTTATCAATAAATACAACTATCCATCGCCACAAAAAGCCGGTCTGATATGAAATCAAACCGGCTTTATTCATATTGTGAGTAAATGACTAATACAGCAAATGAGCTACCGAGGTAATAACTACTAAGCTGATAAGCGTACGAATAATAAAGATAATGAACAGCTCTAACACGTTAAGCTTGATGTTTGATTTCAAAATCAGTGCACCCACCTCAGACATATAAATAATCTGAGTGATCGATGCGGCGCCAACGATAAAGCGGGTCATCTCGCTCTCAATACTCTTACCTACTAAAGCTGGCAGGTACATATCTGCAAAACCCATAATCATCGCAGGTGCGGCGGCAGTCGCCTCTGGAATCTGCAATAATTCAAGCAGCGGTACGAGCGGCGCAGCTAGCCAATCAAATACTGGCGTATATTCTGCTAATCCCAAACCAATAGTGCCGATAGCGAAAATAACGGGAATCAGACCAAAGTAGATGTCGAATAAGTTTTTTAGGCTATTTTTGAATACGGTACCTAAACTTGGCATAGAATGCGCGCGAGTCACCGCCCGATTCAGCGCCCATTGATAAGTGCTATATTGGTTAGGAATCTCTTCATCAAGCATGCACTTGCCTGAATGGTAGGTATCAGGTTTTAATGATAACGGCGGTATGCGCGGCATAATAATAGCGGCTATAAACCCTGTTAGGGCAATGGTCAAATAGAAGAACACAAAGTTATTGTCAACGCCAATAGTCTTGGCAACAACGTAAGTAAAAGCAATTGAGGTTACCGAAAAGGTGGTGGCAATAATCGCCGCTTCACGCTGGCTATAATAGCTTTTGTTGTACTCTTGCATGGTCACCAAAAGACCAATAGAGGCGGCTCCAAACCATGAAGACATGGCATCAACGGCCGAGCGCCCCGGTAATTTGAAGAGCTTGACAAACACCTTGCTCGCTAGTGTTCCCAAAAATTCCATCAAACCAAAATCAGTCAAAAATGGTAGTGATAAAATAGCAAAGAAAAATAGCGGAATCAAAATCGGCACTAAGTCCTCAAAGATTACCCCCCCTGTATTGCGATTGATAATGAATTCGGGGCCTATTTGCAGAAAAATCATCCAAATAAACAGCATCCCTAAAAAGCGCGCGGCAAGCCAAAACCAGTCGACGTCGAAAAGCTTAGCCATTACCGTATCTTCATGCAAATTGGGTCTTAGCACTTTTACCGCTAGCGCCCCGACAAAGGAAGCAGTCACTATCGCAATGGTAATATAAGCGACAAAACCGCCTAAAGCCGCTTGCAATGTATCCGTTAATACCCCGAGTAAAATGGTCACTTTGCCATCCCACTGAAACGGGATGATAAATAGAGCAATGCCTAGTGCTGAAAATAATAAAAACTTCCACAATGACGCTCGCCATTGGCTCCCTTGCGGGGTTTGTGAATCAACAGCATCTGTGCCCAGAATAGGCTGCTGTGATTCATTAATATAATTCGTCATTTTACTCCTCCAAGTTAGGCGACGACCGCCAATTTTTCCCTTTAACTGCCTGACCAATCCCAGGATTTAGCGAATTGGTCGGATCCAGTTCCTTATAAAACTCATGTAATTCAGGTTTAGCAGTATAGATATGACCGACATTATGTTCAGCTGGATATTCAATCCGGCGCTGGTCATAAAAGGCCAATAGTTCATCCTTGAATGTTTTTGTATCAATATCAGTGTTAATGCTGGCATGTAATAAATAGTCTTGATGCATCACATGACAGAAAAAATGTCCTAAATAAAAGGTTTTGCTGACCTTTTTTTGTAGATGAGCGGGTAGCTTCTCATCCCAATCAACAGCGTTTCTAGGCAGCGCGATATCAGTCGATAACAGCGCACCAAAATCCTTGCTATGCAGATTATGATAGCGAAACATCGCTGCAGTCGCGGCACTGCGAAACACTAACAGCGCCTGCGACTCTTCATCTGTACAAAGATGCAGTGTGCCTTGATGCTGTTGCAAATGCGAGCGCAAAAACTCATGAGCCGATTCAATATCATCATCGGCAACTTTTATAATAAGATGATATTGGTTTGTGATCGCCTGCTTGATTAAAGTTTTGGGCAACGACGTTGGCATAAAGTTTGAGGCCAGTTGCAATACCCGATCCGGCAAAGTTTTTGGCAAATGCCATTTATCCAGATGATAATTAATTTTCGCTTGCAGACGATACAGCGCCCCTATCTTGTCAGCTGACAATTTACGCATGCTCAAACAGGTATCGCGTCCATAGGTTAAAGTAATGTCATTGTATTCTTTATGCATATACTCTGCCAAGATTGGCAGATTCAGGGTACTTTTTAGCCACCCCTGTCGAAGTTTAGTCAAAGTATCGGCATTATTAGTGGAGATATAAAAGGTTTGCTCTTGCGCGGTCTTTGGATAAGTCGCCACTCGCACCGCAAAGACGATTAATTTACCCGCAGAACCTGAGGCTTCATAAAGCCCGCTTGGATCATTGTTAAAACGTGCAGGCGTGTCAGCGTCGCAGTCGCGCACCTTGGTTTGATACTGACGATTTGAGTTTTTTCTATCGTTATTGTTATTTACCTTAGAGCTATCTAAGGTTTTATTGAATTGCCCCTTTTGCAAATTATCTAGCATCTGTTCTGGCTCGTCGCCTAAATCAACACCTAGATTATTAATCAGCTCAAAATGACCCTCTGCATTGCGCCGCGCAAACAGCGCCATCTCAGTATAAGCAGGGCCACGCTGTACCAGCATACCACCTGAGCTATTGCAAATACCGCCAATGATTGACGCGCCAACACAGCTAGAGCCGAGCACCGAATGCGGCTCGCGCCCTAGCGGAGCAAGTTTATATTCTAACTCTTGCAAAGTTGCTGCCGGTAGCGCAACCACCTCCGCGCCCCCACTAAGCAGATAAATACCTGTCAGAGCCTGCATGGAGATCATCACCACTGGACGGTCATATTTACCATATGGCGTTGAGCCGCCAGTCAGTCCAGTATTGGCCGCTTGAGCAATAATAATGACGTCAGCTTTAGCGCAGATATTGATCACGCGCCAAAGTTCTACTAAAGACTGCGGAATGACCACGGCCACTACTGGCAAGATAGCTGTACCATTACCATCTTCATAGTTATTATCAATCATACCTTGCACATAAGCCTGCTGCTGACTGGGCTTGGTTAATACATGATCTGCAGCAACCACACCTTTAAAGTCAGTCAACAAAGCTGATAAGCTAAAAGCAGATAGATTGTTAGTTGGTGACACCATAGACGTTCTTTTTAAACAAACCTTCTTAACTGATCAGGCTTCAATATGTTTAGCTAAAGCTTTGTTTAACTAAAATAGCTAAACGCCGCGCCCAACTCTTTAAGAAACTCATCACTTTCATCAACCTCATAGATGATCGGCTGCTTGCCTTGAGTGTCTTCTTGTAAGGCGTCCACTAGTTGCTGTTTAGCGGTGATTCGTCGATACCCGGCTCCTAATCCTGCTGCTAGTGGCTCAAAGTTAGGGGTTTTGATACTGACGCCAATCAGCGGCAGTCCGCGATTCTCCATATAAGTGCGAATCTCGCCATAACCTTGGTTGTTCCATAATAGGACAATGAGTGGTAGCTCAAGCTCAGCGGCGCAGATAAGCTCGCTAATGGTAAACTGAATACCGCCGTCCCCAATCAGGCTAATCACCGGTTTATTCGATCCGAGCATAGCACCAATGGCAGCGGGCAGACCGTACCCTAAGGTGCCGTAGCCGGTGGCTGAATTAAACCATCTACGCGTGGCTAGTGCTTCAAAACCGTGATTGCCACTATAAACCGGCTGGGTGGAGTCACCGACGATGATGACGTCTTTAACTTCATCTCTGAGTAGTTTTAGTAGCGCGTTTTGTCCCGCGAAGTTAGCAGGCATCTCTTGAGTCATCACTTGCTTAACTTGTTCTACCTTATTGGTAGCTTGATGATCTAATCCTGATTTGGCGCTTTTTTCTAGGCGCTGACATAGTCCGCTAATCGCACTTTGCGCATCAGACAATACGGCAATATCGGCGATAAAGGGACGCTGCAATTGCTCGGCATCGCAGTCAATGCGAATCAGTGTGCCGTTGATACGAAAGCCGCCATCGAGTACGGTGTCATAGTCGGTTTCACAAAGCTCGGTACCGATGGCTAGTACGACGTCAGCCTCCCCAATCAGTGCTCGGCCCGCTGGTAGGGATTGATTACTGCCTAAGCTTAAAGGGTGTGCAGGCGGCAATAGTCCTTTGGCATTAATAGTTAAAAAGGTTGGTGCGTCTATCAGCTCGGCCAGTTTTTCAGCATCGCTATCGACATCGACGCAGCCGCCGCCATACAGCAGGACTGGGTTTTTAGCGGTTTGTAGCTGCTCGATAATTAAATCCAACTGCTCAGGATTGGGCGCTGGTAATTTAACTGTTGATGCTGTGGACTGATTTAAACTGTTTTGGTCTGAGCTGGTTTGGTTTGAGCTATTTTGATTTTTTGTAGGCGGCTTGGCAACGTGGCTGGCATCCGCGGTGATGACATCGATGGGCAACTGGATATGCACGGGACCCGGACGACCGCCATTAAATAAAGCAAAAGCTTGGGCGATGGTTTTAGGTAGGGCTTCTGGTTGCCAGATGGTTTTGCTGGCGAGGGCGACTTTGCTGACCATGCCTTGTTGATCATGTAGTTCGTGCAGGTGACCTTCGCCGCTGCCCGTTTGCGCTATGTTGTTGACGCTTGAGATGATGAGCATCGGAATAGAGTCCGCCAACGCTTGTGCCATGGCGGTCATGATGTTGGTCATGCCGGGGCCAGTAATAATAAAGCACACCCCAACCTTGCCAGAGGCGCGGTAGTAGCCGTCAGCCATGAATCCAGCGCCTTGCTCATGACGCGGGGTAATATGGCGAATACCGGTACTGGGCAGACCGCGGTACAGCTCGACGGTATGGACGCCCGGTATGCCAAAGACGGTGTCGACGCCATAGTACTCTAACCATTGGACGAGAAGCTCGCCGCAGGTGATTGGGGTGGCGGTAGACCGAGTGGTTGCCGTCTGCGTTGAAGTGGGTACTGATTGTGTCATAAGTCCATTATCCTGAAAAGTTTTATCGATATTTAAGGCAGGCTTGATCATTGAGCCATAGCATTAGTAGCAGATGAATAGTGCTATTTAAGGACAAACCAGCCTTCAAAAAGATTTTAAAGGCTGGTTTATAACATTATGGTCTCACTATATATTGTATTAGCGTTTCATTTCTAATAAATGGCTTTGACCTTCTCGTCATAGCGGACGCCGGGCAAGATACAAAGCATCTCAAACAATAGATTCGCTGCTAGTACCGAAGTATTACCAAACGGATCATACGGCGGCGACACCTCTACTAAGTCGCCACCAACCACGTCAAGACCACGCATACCGCGAATAATCTCAATACCTTGCGTTGAGGTGAGACCACCAATCTCAGCCGTTCCAGTACCCGGAGCAAACGCCGGATCAATACCGTCGATATCAAAGCTTAAATAGACAGGACCATCGCCCACTTTTTCTCTAACTTCTGCCATGAGCGGCGTAAGCGACTTATACCAGCACTCCTCGGCTGGTACTACGCGAAAACCTTGCTGGGTTGACCAATCAAACTCTTCAGCACTATAACCAGTACCGCGCAGACCAATTTGTACTACTCGATTACCATCGATTAGATTTTCTTCAACGGCGCGGCGAAACGGCGTACCATGAGCGATTTTTTCACCGAACATATCATCATTGATATCAGCATGAGCATCGATGTGTACCAGTCCTACCGGGCCGTGTTTTTTGGCAAGAGCACGCAAAATAGGCAATGCAATAGTATGATCACCGCCTAAAGTTAGTGGAATAGCGTCATGAGCAAGGATTTTATCGGTATAAAACTGCTCAATAATATCAACACTTTTCAGCAGATTAAAAGTATTGATAGGCACATCGCCAATATCAGCAACTTGCAAGGACTCAAATGGCGCGGCACGAGTCGCTACATTGTACGGGCGAATCATTCTTGATTCATCGCGAATCTGCCTAGGCCCTAGCCTTGCGCCACTACGGTTTGAAGCGCCAATATCCATAGGCACCCCTACAAAAGCGACGTCTAAACCTTGAGCATCAGCTTGCGTTGGCAGACGCATCATAGAGGCAAAACCGCCGAATCTTGGCATCTCATTGCCGCTTAGAGGTTGATTAAATGACATAATTATATCCTTAGTTATACTTATCGTTCATCTTGCTGAAATAACGAGTTGTTGAAATAGAAGGTTACTTACTTTTACAATACCTAAATTTAGTTTATTAAACCATGCTAAAATTTAGAAGTAAACTTTTGAGTTTTCGTAGTAAAGTCCGTTTATTCTTGGTAGTTGGAAGTTTGTTTGAAACCATATCTCTTTTATCCAAAATATGTTTTTAAGGGAGCTGTTTGATCATCTGCTGCAAAAAACTCTCAGCTTGTTTATGCAGATTTTCTCGATAAGCCCAGTGATGCTGTACCTTGTAACTGGCCTCTTCGAGTAACAAAATTTTCATAAGGCCTTTATCTTCATAATATTTTGCTAAATCATTAGGCAAATAGCCAACATGATGCCCCGCAAGAATAAGCTGCGCAGTAGCCTCCATATGATAGGTCGTAGCACTTAGCGTTTTAGGGCGGATATGATTGATATTGTGATCCACAACGTAGCCTCTTTTTACCCAAGCGTATTGTTGTTCTAGGTTAGCGTAGGTCAACTTATCGGCATGATAAAACAAATCATGCTGCTGGCCACAACAAACTACCTGCTTTTCGGTAAATGCAGGCTGAAAAGTCAATTGGGGCGGAAAGCTGACAAAATAACCGATGCCAATATCACTCTCGTTGCTAAGTAAATTCTCCAGCATATTTTCAGGACTTTGTACGTTAATAGAAAAATGTATTAGTGGATTTTTGCTATAACTGTCAGACAAGCATTGACGCAGCGCTTGATAAAAAAAGCTTGGCAACTGATCAGCCAAACACAATCGAATATGCCCTCCGCTAACCGAGTCTAACTGACGAATGTAGTGCAGTTGGTGCTCAAAACTCGCGGCGGCCTCTTGAAAGCTTAAACAGGCCTCGTATACAGCAGCGCCATCTTCAGTCAATCTAAAACCACCACGACCGCGGTGACATAACGTCATGCCCAACCGATCTTCTAAATGTGATAGGTGTCCACTAATAACAGAGGGCGTAACATTTAATCGAGACTGAGCAGCAGTCACACCTTGACACTCTACGATTGCCATAAAGCTACGCAAGGTTTTCATATCAATCTTTATTAATTCATCGAACACTATTATTTACTCTATAAACCTCTAACCACTGAGACGGTATTAGAGACTGACATTTATGTACTGACTATAAAGGATAAGTTATTTCTAATTTTAAGTAAATATCACACTTAACTACGAGATAACAGAAGTTTACTTCTAAATTTTACCATGGTTCGACAAATTATATTTAGGTATTGTGAATACAGGTAAGTTTTTTCTAGCATACCCTACTATTAACACAGTTGAAATTACCACCTGCACAATTAACAACCTTGCTTTTTTAATACGATGTACTTATGGATGATTTTATCGTTATCAGTGCGCTGCATTCACTGGTATGAATACATAATTTGGTTAAGGAAAACCATAATGAGCAAATCCGCTTCTCCCTCCCCTTTTGGCCAAGATGGCCTCTCTCCAGATAGCGCTGGACACAGTTTAAATTCATTGGGTACCTTCGCATTATGGTTCGGTGCCAATATAGTCGTCACTACTATCTTGACTGGTATGCTATTGGTACCTGACTTACGATTTACTACTGCTATCACCACAGTTTTGATAGGTTCATTGATCGGTGCTATTCCTCTATTATTAGTAGGTCTGATGGGACAGCATACCGGTATGCCTTCAATGGCCTTAACTCGCCGCGCTTATGGTCCAGTTGGTAGCCAAATGATCTCCTTAGTTAACATGGGGGTGCTGATCGCTTGGAGCTGTATTCAAGCTCTACTTGCTGGCATGAGTCTCAACTACGCTATTGAAGCCACAACGGGCTATAGCAACTTGCCACTTATGACCATTATGTGTGAGAGTATCGTCGTATTGATCGTACTACGCGGGCATTTGGGCATTGAGAAGGTGGAGCGCTGGGCGGCACTGGCGATGGCAGGACTTACCGTTATCGTCCTCTACCAGCTTAATCAACACTACGAGGTATCGGCGCTCTTTGATATGCCAGTTGAAGCGCGTAATGGCATCACTTTGGGTATTGCTTTTGATATCGTTATCGCCACAGCATTTTCGTGGATATCGTCAGCTGCAGACTATAATCGCAACTGTAAAACCCCGCGCATTGCCATATGGGCGACCTATTTTGGTTATATCATGGCCGCTTTAGTCGCTATGGGTTTAGGCGCTACTATCTCCGGGCTTTCTATTTTAAACGGCATGGAGCAGACCTATGACCCAACGCGATTGCTCGCCGGTTTTGGCTTTGGAATACCTGCAGCCTTAGTCATTTTCTTTTCAGTAATGACTACCAATGTCATGGCGGTTTATAGTGCTACATTATCATGTATGAACGTCGCTCCCAGCATGAGCTTTTGGAAGCCTGCCTTGGCAATCGGTGTCGTTACCATCTTTGGCGCTCTGATTCCGGGTATTTTAGATCAGTTTCAAAACTTTTTATTGTTAGTCGGCGCTCTGTTCATTCCAGCGTTTTCAGTGATGATTGTCGATTATTATCTCGTTGGCCGTGATGGTTATAGAGCGGAGCTTCTCCATGCTCGTCGGCAATTAGGAAGACCTACAGCAAAAGTGGCTATCGGTGCCTATCTGATTGGCGCAAGCCTTGCCGCCTACTGGGCCATTATTGCGCCGCCACCTTTTGGCGCTTCATTACCGGTCTTTGTTATTACTGGTGGGCTCTATTGGCTAGGCGTAAAGTTGTTTACTCGTCCAAACCCTTCTATCAGTCAAACTTAGGAGCATCCCTACGATGAAATTAATGCTTGCGCAAACCAATCCAGCATGGGGCGACGCTAAAGCTAACCTAAAAGCTTTAAAAAGCCTCTGCAAGCTTGCTACCAACGCTCAAGTAGACCTACTTGTCCTACCAGAGTTGGCACTGACGGGTTACAATATTTTTGATCGTCTTGATAGTTTGGCCGAATCAGAGGACGGTCCGATCTCTAACCAAGTCGCTAAATTTGCTAGCGAGTACAAATTACATATCTTATGTGGACTTGCCCAGCGTCAATCTGATGAGATACTCACCAACTCAGCGGTTTTATTCGACGATACTGGCAAGCGTCTCACCACTTATCACAAACGTCAGCTGTGGGATCGTGAAAATGATTACTTTACAGCGGGTAAAGAGGGCTGCGTAATCGACACCCGGCTCGGACGCTTAGGGCTAATGATTTGCTATGATAATGAGTTCCCGGAGATAGCCCGCGAATTGGCTCAAGCAGGGGCGCAGATCATACTGTCCCCTACTGCCAATATGCTACCGAATGCCGAGCGGCAAATACTACAAGTTCGTGCCCGCGCAATGGACAACCAATGTTTCGTTGCTTGTGTTAATCGCTCCGGCGTAGAAGGCGCGCTGCACTACTGCGGTCATAGCCTCGTAGCTGGTCCTGACGGTGAAGTTTTAGGTAGCCTTGGCAGGGACTCTGGGGTATTAATAGTAGATATAGACCTAAACCGAATCCAAGAGAGCCGCAGCCATCAAGACTATCTAACAGATCTACAAAAGCTGAATGGAGCTGACTTATGAATCATATCCTACCGCGTATTGAGCCGGAAAAATGGTATCGAACCCAAAGTATGAGCGACGATATCACCCTTATTGATGAGCCGTGGATTAAGCCATTTTTTCGCTGTAATCTTTGGCACGTACGGGGGAGTAAGCGCGATTTGTTAGTAGATTTTGGCTTGGGCGCCGTTCCTCTGCGCCGTCATGTGGCGCTGCTTACTGAGCGCGAAGTGGTCGGTGTCGCCAGCCACACCCATTTCGATCATATTGGTGCGGCAAGCGAGTTTGACTGCTGCCATGTGCACTCTGCAGAAGCTGATATTCTCGCGGTGCCAGATAATGCGCGAACCTTGGCGGATATGTTTGTTAATGACGAGATGTTCGATGCCCTACCACCAGCGCCTTATTCGCACTCCGGCTATAAAATCCCTGCACCTGCAAAGATTGCACAGCTTGAAGATGGCGATATCATTGATCTAGGCAATCGACAATTTGAAGTCATTCATACCCCGGGACACTCGCCGGGTGGCATTGCTCTTTGGGAGGCGGCTACGCAAACTTTAATCTCCGGCGACCTGATCTATGATGGCCCGCTCATTGAGGATACTTGGCATAGTGATATCTTTGATTATGCAAAAAGCATGCGCCGTCTAAACGCTCTACCCGCCCTTGTCGTACATGGAGGACACTTTCCAAGCTTCTCAGGTTCACGTCTTAATGCCATGATTGATAATTGGCTTCGAGAGCATGATTTATAAAAGTTTAAAACATAAAGAAGGACACGATATCAATATCGTGTCCTTCTTTTATTTTATCTAACTATCAAAGATAAAGATTATTAAGTAAACAAACTACTCAGCAGCAATAACGGTAATCTCAACCAATAGCTCAGGACGTGCCAATGCTGACTCACCGCACGCGCGTGCTGGTGGCTGCACGCCTTCAAACCAGTTATCCCAAACTTCATTCATCGCGGCAAAGTCCGACATGCTCTTTAGCCAAACGGTCGCTGAGAGCAATTTGGATTTATCGCTACCAACCTCTTTGAGCAGTGCCTCAACCTTCTCTAAGCAAGTTAAGGTTTGCGCCTTGATATCATCATCCGCATTACCAACTTGACCAGATAAATAAATGGTCTGATTGTGAATGACGATCTCGCTCATACGTTGACTGCTATTGATCTTCTTCATAATGGTTTATCCTTACTTTATTAAAATTGATGTTTGTGTAGAGTCAATGACTACTATTTAGAAAAACGCGTGGCATTAAAGGGCTTAACGTCCACCGTTAAAGGTTTGTCGTGGATAAGCTCTTCAACCAGACGTCCGGTGATCGGTCCTAAGGTAAAGCCTTGATGACTATGCCCAAAAGCAAACCATAATTTATCGTGCTTATCAGCAGGTCCAATAACTGGTTTCATATCAGGCATACAAGGGCGTGACCCTGCCCAAGCCTCACTCTCTACCGCTTCTTCTAGGGGTAGGATCTTTCTAGCAAATTTAAGTACCGTTTTTAATTGTCCAAAATTCTTGGGCGCGTTCATAGTCGTCATCTCAGCGCCAGTAGTGATACGAATACCTTGCTGCATTGGCCCCATTACAAAGCCCTTATCCATATCAAACATGCTGTGATGAATAGTATTTTTGTCACTAATTTTGAAATGCTGATGATAACCGCGCATTGGGAATAATGGCAAATTATAACCAAGCGGTCTGATTAAATCATTAGACCAAGGCCCAGCTGCAATCACTAAATGATCGCTATAATAAGTGTCGTCTTCTGCGATCACTTGCCAGCCTTTATCTTCAGCGCTACTTTTTACATCAGGTAAAATCTGATGGACATTACTTTCAATAATCGTCCCTTGCTTCTCTTGAAAGCTTTTAGCATAAGCTTTCACTAAAGCGCTTGGGTTGGATACTTGCCAAGAGTTTAACCAATGAATCGCGCCCACGAAGCCATCAAAATTGGCATTAGGCTCCATGGCTTTTAATTCATCAAGGCTCAAAACCTTGTGCTCGACACCTTGCTCGCGTGCACTAATAGCCGCGTCAATAGCACTTTTAAAAGTTTCCTCAGAGCGATGCAATTGTAACCAACCATCACGAGTGATTAGCTCATCAGCACCTGCTTCTTCAATCATCACCTGATGCTCGCTAGTACAGTGCTCAATCAAGGTTTGCCACTCGGACTCTATTTTTTTGACCGAAGCTGGTGTTGAGTATTTCCAGTATTGGAGTAGCGCTTGATGATAGCGTAGCAAAGCGGGTATACGGTAGCGAATATCGGTGCCTTGATTAGGAAGCACCCTGACCATCTCAGTCAACTGACGCGGAAACGGATGGGTATGAATGGCCTCACGCTGGATAAGACCGGCGTTACCATAAGAGGTCTCAGACCCCGGTAGTTTTTTATCTAGCAATAGCACTTTTGAACCATTGTTTTGTAGATGCCAAGCCGCCGCAGTACCTACCATACCGGCACCAATTACAATCACGTCATAACGCATAGCCTGTCCTTTTTATTAGGAATATAAGATAATAGAGACTAGAATATCAGACGCCAATGATAACGCATTAGACTAAATATGAAACCACTATTTAACAGAATTTTTTGTTATAAATTACTTTTAGTTATAACTATCATGCAAATTATCCGTACTAAGCTCGCTTTAGCTTTTAATTGGTGCAATTTACACCCATATCGCTAGCACTCAAACCTACATTCGCCGTTATCTTGCGTACATTTATTATTTGGAAGTCACCTTATGAACCCTGTTTTGATTGGCTACAGTTTCTTAGCTCTAGCTATTATCTTTGAAGTGCTGGGTACCACTTTTTTGGTCAAGTCCGAGCAGTTCACACGCCTAGTGCCAACGCTAATGGTGGCGATACTTTATATCTGCTCGTTTTACTTTTTGACTCAAACTCTAAAGACTATTCCTTTAGGAATCGCTTATGCTATTTGGGGCGGCGTCGGTATTGTATTGACCGCTATCATCGGCTTGGTGTTATTTAAGCAAAGTATCGACATACCAGCGGCAGCAGGCATTGCGTTGATTATTGGCGGGGTGGTGGTGATTAATGTGTTCTCAACGTCGGTGGGGCATTGAGGGGTATAGATTACCACCAAACCGGATCATCACTCGCCAGCGTCTCAAGCAGCTTTCTTGAACGTTTAACCTCTACTTCATCAGCAGACAACTCGGCGATAAATCTTGACGGTTTATCAAAGTAGCCAGAATAACTGGCAAAGTAATCAGGCGCGGTCAAATACAGCTTATTTTTAGCTCGGCTACAGGCTACATAGAACAGCTTACGTTCTTCTTCTAACTCTTCAAAATCATCTAAGGAGCGATAGTGCGGCGTCATGCCATCAACGAGTGAGTTGACAAAAACTACCGGCCATTCCAGCCCTTTGGCGCTATGAATGGTTGAGATCGTCACTTTGTCTTTATCTTCATCGCTGTCATTGCCCTCGGTCGTATCCATCGCCGCGACTGAATCATTAGGCGGATCAAGGGCTAGATTTTCTAGAAAGTCATCGAGGCTGCGGTACTCTGTCGCTAAGTTTTTAAGTACCCGAAAGTCCTCACTGCGCTCGCGCCAATTCTCCTCAACCGTTTTTAACACAGGAATATAAAAATCAAGGATCAGCTCAATAATGGTCTCGACTGACTGAGCTTGTTGCGCTTTAGTTAAGGTGGTGTATAACGGCTCAAGTTGCGGACTTTTCTTGCTAAATTTCGGTAATAGCAAGGGTTCAAACGAGTTGTCGTCGCTATTGATTGCTTGCGTTAGACGCGTAGCAGTGACTGCCCCTACCCCTTTAAACAAGGTCAAAATGCGATGCCAAGCAATGGTATCATTGGGGTTATAAAGAATTTTTACGAACGCTAGCACGTCCTTGACATGGCGACGCTCAATGAATTTGATACCGCCCACGACGATAAAGGGAATACGGCGCTCCATAAATTCCAGCTGCACGTAGTTGGATTGAAAAGAGGTTCGGCAGAGCACCGCACAATCGCTATAATCAAAATCGGCTTTATGTTCGACGATTTTATCCGCAATATATTTGGCCTCGCGGGTTTCATCACTGGCACGGCTAAAGACGGGCTTATCACCCGTGATAGTAGCATTTGAATATAGCTGCTTTTGATAGCCTAGAGTAATGTTCGCCGACAAAGCATTGATGTAATTTAAAATAGCGGGCGTACTACGGTAGTTTTGCTCAAGCTTAATCAGCCTTGCCTCAGGATAAGTCTCACCAAACAGTAAAATATTCTCGTAATTAGCACCGCGAAAGGCGTAGATACTTTGATTATCATCACCGACAACCATAAGTGACACGGACGCAGGAGCACAGATTAGATCAATAAGCTGCTTTTGCGGAATATTGGTATCTTGGTATTCATCAACCATGATATAGCGATAATTCTCTTGCAGGAGCTGCCGAAACTTATCGTTAGACTTTAGATGGCGCACCACTTGGCTGATAATATCGTCAAAATCGTATAAGTGATTGGCACGTTTATACTCATGAAAATCGATAGCCAATTGCTCAATGATAGGAATATGAATAGCGATATCAGGATAGTTATCCTCAACTAGATTACGGATGGGAATGCGACGATTCCTAGAGGTTGAAAACAGATTTTGTAGGGTACGCTTACGCGGAAAAGCTTGTTTTTTGGTTTGCGCTGGATACTTTTTTTCTTTATAGATTAGATCAATGGCGTCCTCGCTATCACCCGTATCCAAGATAGTAAAGCGCGGATTGATACCGAGCAACTTAGAGTATTGACGCAAAAGCCGATTGCAAAAAGAGTGGAAAGTGCCGCTAGTGATATCATTTAGCGCTTTGCTAGTAGGCATTGTATGAGTTGACAAAACATCCTCAGATAATTCGTCATCAGACAAGCTATTGGTCAGTAAAGCCTTTGCGCGGCTTTTGATCTCATTGGCCGCTTTTCGAGTAAAAGTAAGTAGCAATATCTGTTTGGGAGCTATACCGTTTTCTAATAAATAGCTAGTACGATAAGTCAGCGTCTTAGTCTTGCCAGAACCTGCACCAGCAATAACCAAAGCTTTACCTTCAATGGTTGTGGCTGCCAATAACTGATTAGCATTAAGCTCACGAGCATAGTCGACCTTTAGACCCAACTCATTACGTAGTCGTTCCTCTAATATCTCATTATTTGCTTCAACCAGATTGGCTTCTAGCTTTTTGATCGCTTGCTCTAGACGTGCAAGCTTGGGTTTGATCTCAACGAAGTTTTGCGGATAACTATAGCTTTGAATATTAAAAATCGTTGAGATCATTAGCGCACCTTACTTTATGTACTTAGTTTATAAGCTTTTGTATTTATCAGAACCTCTAAACTAGCGCCCCAATACTGCGCGCGGATCAATAGGATTACCATTTAGACGCACCTGAAACTCAAGCGCCACTTGGTCCGTCTGTCCGCTGCTACCCATACTAGCAATACGCTGACCGCGCTGTACCTGATCACCTTCTCTTACTAAGAGCTGACTATTATGCGCGTAGGCAGTAATATAGTTGTCGCTGTGACGGATCATAATTAGATTGCCATACTCTGGTAGACCATCACCTGAATAAAGCACCGTTCCACTTTGGCTTGCCAGCACTGGATCGCCCTGCTGGCCTGCAAACCACATTCCCATCGTTCCTGCTGAGGCATCAAAGTTACGGATAACTTGGTTACGCGTCGGATATTCATAGCCTGAGGTAGCATTGGCTGTCACGCTATAGGCAGGGGTTTGGTTGGTAGCTGGCGGTGGCGTATTAGGCGCTGTATACGGCTGCTGTTGTCTTGGCGGCGGCGTGGTAGCTGTATTGTAGTTAGGATTACGCGCAGGCGCTACTTGAGTAACCTGATCTGCTTGCCATAGCTTGAGATATTGACCAGTATAAATAGTATATTGACTATCAAGACCGTTGAGTGCACCGATTTGACGATAGTTTAAACGATAACGTGCAGCAATTTGACTGACCGTATCACCGCGCTTGACCAGATGATAATTTGGAACTCCTTGGCTATTAGTAATAATAGTAGGAGCGGACTGCGAGGGCAATTGATAAGTAGGTTTGGTTGCACAGCCCGTCATTATCAGCGCTAAACTACTCACTAAGGCTGCCGTCTTAAGCTGCGATCCAAAAATAAGCTTTTTCATACAAGGTTTCCCATTTTTTTATATTACGCACGATTTTTATATCATTTACGATCATCGTGTCATTGGCTTTCTATTTATAGCTAGAGTCAGTTGTAGCTAGTTCTATTTATAGCTAGAGTCATACCGACACCATTATAACTACAATATAATCATATTTATAGAACAGCTGATCAAATCCTAATGACGACTTATCTGCTAAAATTTGTCCGCGTCAGTAAGCTGCACTATTAACGACTCATAGTTTTAAGGTTGAGAATCTTTCAAGCGTAGATACTGGAGTGTGATGTAATCTAACTGGGGATAAGCTGATATAACCTGCCGCTACTGCTTGATCATCCGTCAAAACAATATCGCTATTGTCGTCGTTTCCTATTAGCGTCATACTGGACTTAGAATCGTCTACATAAGGCGACTGACGTTTTTTTAGACTCAACCAATAAGCGGTACGTCCGCGCGGATCAACCATTTGATGTACAGGCCGTGCTAGTAAACTATGACCTAATTGGGTAATCTTGTGTCCTTTAATATCACAAGCTTTATCTACACCAGGGATGTTTACGTTTAATACATGATAAGGTAGATTCTTCATCTCAGTCAGCAATGCTGTCTTTGCTAGCAGCTGAGCGATCTGTTGCGCGGCTATCTTATAGTAACCCTCTTGCTCGTTACCTGTAAACGAATCGCTAACCAAGGAGGTCGCTATAGCAGGTATACCAAAGATCTGAGCGGTTAATGCAGCGCCAAAAGTACCTGAATATAAGACGTCTTGACCCAAATTTGCTCCTGAATTGATTCCAGTAATGACACAATCAAACTGGATATCAGAGTAGAGCTGATGCAGGGCAAGATAAATGCAATCTGCTGGTGAACCACTCACCGCTATAAAGCCTGAGGTCAGCTTTTGCGTATATAAGGGCTGAGTGATATGCAGTGAGCTGGCAGAACCACTTTGTTCACTGCTGGGTGCAACCACCACCACCTCTCCTAATTTGGATAACTCTTTATATAGTGCCAGCAACCCTGGAGCATACACTCCATCGTCATTACTAATTAAAAACTTCATATCAGCTCAACATAGTTATATTTGACCGTTTATCTACTTATATGCCTTTTCACTATAAAGTTGCTATAATAAATTTTCACAACAGTCATAATGAGTTTGGCTTTATACATACATAATTTTGCAGCTGATTATACCTGTTATATGTTAACAGCGCACCGCTATAAGCTTATCCTTTATTTATTACACTAAAGATAATATAAATAGAGTGTTTATAAAGCTTTTAGTAATAAATAACGACCATCTTACTCTACTCTAAGTTTATGTTTATACTTACAAATAAAACTATCCACTAAATGTCTAAGTTGCTTTTTTATTACTATATGCAATGAAATGTAAAAACAAACATTCATCCATTAAGACTAACGTAACTTATCTGCTGATGCTACGGCTATGTTGCTACAAATGGCTGTTAGGTCACAAGACATCTACACATAACCCGATATTTAATGTGACTTTTGTTTTTTTTCCTATTACCATAACACCATTAAATAATGTAAAGCGAGTGTGATACCGAATGAACAATCAATCGATATTATCTATAATTTCTATGTCAGTTTCTATGTCAACAAGAACTATTAAAAAAACAACTTCAAAAGCTGGTATTGTAGGGCTGGTAGCATCAATCGCGATGTTGTCTCAGGTGTCTAATGCTGCCGATAATGTCTCCACCATTCCGCTTGATATGTCAGGTGTAAATATCACTAAGCATGAAATTGCAGTTATGCAAGTGCTGTCTGAGATCTGTCCTCCTATGCTAAATAGTAGACAAAAGCAGCGTTTTTACAAATCATACAACAGACAACTGCACGAGCTTATGCCTACCTTAGAGGATCCTAAAGCAGCTATCCAATACTTGTCGACCCAGCAAGATTATCGTCAGATTTTACAAAGCATTCGTAGCTGGACCATGGGGTTTTCTAAAAAAGACAACAAGGCTCTTTGTGTAGACCTTGCTAATGCCAAGTACTAATCTTTGTTTTGTTATGGCGATTTTTGATTTATGGTCACAACAAACAAGCTTCATTCTAAGACAGTTATCAAAGCTAATATAAAGAACAAACTTGAGAGCAACCGCACTTGCTAGCCTTTACTCATATCTTTTGAGTAGAAGCTAGCAAGTTTTTTTGTAGCTCACTTTTGTATACCACAGGCGCTTATTAGCTAAAGGGTAACACCAACTGTCGATATCCATATCTTAAAAGCGCTTACCAAAATCAAAGTCGACTATGCCTAGCGGATTTAATCATTCTAGCTCTTGCTGTAGACGGGTTTTTAGATTATTCTTGCCAGCTTTATCAAACTCTTATTTTTTGGTATTTATTGTTTCCCCCTTGGGCAGCGTTTTGCTAAGATAAGGCGTTAATTTTATGTCTATTGTCCAAGCGCCTTGCTGACATCAGAAACTCTGTGTTTAGTTACAGTGTTGATAAGCAAATATTTGGTGATAGGCACACTTAGTTTCATGATGTGGTGTAACAATCTATGACAGTAAAGCGTGTGAAAAAACAACTCGTACAATTAGTAATCGGTGTTGGCGTCTCTTTAAGCGCTCTAACGGCAAGCTACGCAGCTATTCAGCCTCCAGAGATGGACAATACAGCCTATGTATTAATGGACTATAATACTGGGGAGATTTTAGCGCAGAAAAATGCCAATCAACCTTTGCCTCCTGCATCATTGACCAAGATGATGACCAGCTATATCATCGAGCAGCGTTTGGCATCGGGTGATCTATCCGAGGACGAGCAGGTGCTAATGAGCGAAAATGCCTGGTGCCGCGGTAGTAGTAGTCAGTCTTGTATGTATGTACCGGTAAATAAGACAGCAAGCGTGATCGATATGCTACGCGGCATTATTATTCAATCTGGCAATGACTCCTCAAAGGCTATGGCTGAACATATCGCTGGCAGTGAGGCCTCATTTGCCGTATTAATGAATGAACAGGCCCAAAAGCTTGGCATGGAAAATACTCATTTTGTGAATTCAACTGGTATGCCAGATGAAGGGCATGAGGCGTCAGCTCTCGATTTGGCCAAGCTTGCACGCGCTATCATCAAAAATAGTGGTGAATACTACGATATTTATGCTGAAAAAGAGTTTACCTATAACGGTATCACGCAAGGTAATCGCAATGCCCTGCTAGCAACTGACCCCTCCGTTGATGGGCTTAAAACCGGGCATACTGATGCGGCAGGCTACTGTTTAGTTGCCTCAAGTGATCGTGATAATATGCGTCTAATCTCCGTCATTATGGGTACTGATAGCCAGCAAGCGCGCGCTGATCAATCACGAGAGCTACTCAATTGGGGCTTTGGAAACTTTACTACCGTAACTAAAGCGCCATCTGGACAATTCGTGAGCAAACTGCCAGTGTGGTTTGGAGAAGCTGAAGAGATAGAGCTGGCCACAGGTGACAACTTACAAATTCTGACCACTAAAAATCAGAAAAACAAAATCACTACAGTCGTTGACATTCCTGATAGCGTAGAGGCACCCATCAAAAAAGGCCAACAAATCGGTAAAATGATGGCGGTTATTGATGGAAAAGCAGTGGCTTCAGTGCCTATCGTAGCGACCAATGATGTTGAGCAGGCAGGTTTTATGAGTCGGATGTGGCAGCACGCGGTACGCTGGGTACAAAACTTGTTTTAATCACATATAATCCTTTTAAAGACACTTACAAAAAGACGCTTACTTTGCAGCGTCTTTTTTATATCAGCCATTTATCCAGTAGGCTCGCTAATACTTTAACCTCATTAACCATACTGTGGTAGTAGTCTATCCCCGCCGTCTTTAACTCATATTCAAAGCGATCTATATCTTTGGCTTTGTGCGCAGGATACCAATAGATGAGTAAAGCGCGGCTGGTTCTCTCTTGATCTCGAATACGTTTGGCTAAATAAATAACTTGCTCTGGTAGCACCTCATCGGCGAACATCACCATAACTACCTTTTCATTTTCCATATAGTGCAGCAGTGATTGCTCATTATTCAAGCTATCAACACTGGCACCAAGCCGCTGCAATCCTTCAACTATAGGACCTGCTTCATCATAATGATAATAAACGATATCGATGCCCTGTAACAGATTTTGCTGTGGCATATGATTCTTATAACGCAGAGGCATGGTAACAATAAACTGACTGCCAACCCCAAGCTCACTATTAACTTCAATAGTCGCACCTAGTAGCTGTGCCATTTGTTTGATAACTGATAATCCTATCCCCACCCCTTCATGCATACGCGTCTCTGACGAATCAATTTGAAAGAACGGCACAAAAATATCCTCTATATAACAAGCATCAATACCAATACCGGTATCAATAATCTTAACCTGCCAGCGAACACTTTCGTTAAAATGAGTCAGCTGCGAATCGATAATGACTTGCCCGCTATGAGTAAATTTAATCGCATTATCGATCAGGGTGTTCAGAATTTGTTGAATTTTATTGGCGTCTCCTTCTAGCATATATTCAACGTGGTGCACGCGGCTAATAAACTCTAATTGCTTTTGTTTGGCAGCAGGCTCAAACTCTTCTAGCAGATCAGCAATCATTTGTAGTGGATTAAACTCACTTAGACTGATGATCGTTTGGCCTTTTTCTATCCTATTGAGCTGGATTATTTGTTCTAAAGTACGTTCCAGATGCTGACTGCCTTTATATATGATCGCCAGCGTATCTCTTTGCTCCTCATTAAGATACGGATCATCCAATAATTGCAGACCGCCCGTAATAGCGTTGAGTGAGGTTTTTAGCTCATGAGTGATCATATTTTGAAAATTAGAGCGCTGGATATCTAAAGACAGATCTTTATTATGCAGCTGCTGCTCAAAATCTGCTAGTACCTGATAATCGTGCTGAGCGGCTTTTAAGCGCTCAAATAGAATAATAAAAGCTCTTTTGATACGTATAATTTCTTGAAACTCGAAGCGCTGCTGAATCGTTGGTAGCTGCTCTAATTGCGGGTTATCGACAGCCACTTCACATACTTTTGCAAGCGCAATAATATCTTGGGTGGGCCAGTTGAGTTTACGGGCAATAAATCGCACAAAGAGGATTCCTAATACCATAGTTATCAGCCATGGTAAGGAATTAACGCGTATCCAGTGCCAGCGTAGGCTTGCGATATCTAGAGTTATATTAATATGGCCGACTAAAGTGTTACGTGCGGCAGGCTGGGATAATGGAGGCTGTGTTTCTTTATTATTTGCAGAAGAAGCTAAAGAAGAGTTATTTAAGAGCGGCTGACTTGAGCTGGCACGCTGAATACTATCGCCATCGAAGTAGCGACTGGTAACCGGATAATTGAAACTAATAGTATGAGTAAGTAAAGCGTTATACCAGTCGTTACTTATGCTACTAATCTCATTTTGGTACAAACTATTGACAGGGTTATCAGTAGAATAAAAGACAATACTTTGCAAACTAGGGTCGTTATCTAAGAGCAAGCTTACTTGTCTGGCAACAAGATTAGCACCGTCAGGATTTGAGGCACTACTAGCAAGCAGCTCACCGAGCTGCTGCACATGAAGACGTTTTTGTTGATAGTAATAAACAAAAGTATAAACGAAAGCCAATAAAGCTGCTATTAGTATGGCAAACGAAATGGCTTGTATAACGGAGTGACGGATAATCTTGGGGATGGTTCTAAGAGAATTTATACTCATATCACTCAATCAAAATAGGTCGGCTTTAATTTATGTTACCTGATTGAGACATTCTACACACAATTCAGTTATTTTAAACCTACCTACCGAGTATATTTCCCATTTAATCGCTTATTTTTTCTTACTGCTCTTTTTATCTGTGTGCCTATGATTTTTTGAGTATTTTTGTTCGCGATTACGCTCGCGTTGGCGCAGCTGCTGCGCTTTAGCTTTGGTTGGCGTATCACTTTTATTAGCATAAGGATTTTCATTAAGCTTGAAAACCACATTGAGCGGTGTACCTTCAAGTTTAAATACTTGCCTAAATTGGTTCTCAAGGTAGCGCTGATAGCTCTTAGGTAGTGAGCCTATTTGGTTACCATGAACGACAATGACAGGAGGATTATGACCACCAATATGAGCATAGCGTAGTTTGATACGGCGACCTGAAACGGCGGGAGGTGGGTTTGCGGTTACCGCATCTTGTAAGATTTGCGTCAAACGGTTGGTCGATACCTCAAACATAGAGGACTGATAAGCACGCAAAATAGAGGGATAAAGGTTACCAACACCAGTACCATGTAATGCAGATATCAGATGCACTTTGACATAAGGTATGAAATTAAAACGGCGATCCATCTCGATTTTGATAAAGTCTTTTTTGTCTTGATCGAGACCATCCCACTTATTGATAGCAACGACTAAAGCGCGGCCAGCATCGAGGGCATAGCCAATCATATGCAAATCTTGATCAACGATACCCTCTTGCGCGTCAATCACGATGACTGTGACGTTAGAGTCTTCGATTGCCTGTAGAGTCTTGATAACTGAGAACTTTTCTACTTTTTCATCTATTTTACCGCGGCGGCGCACGCCTGCGGTATCAATCAATACATAATTTTTGCCATCGCGCTCATAAGGGATATAAATACTATCGCGCGTCGTACCTGGCATATCAAACACAACGACTCGCTCTTCACCTAGCAGACGATTAACTAGAGTTGACTTACCTACATTGGGGCGACCGATTATTGCCAGCTTAAGACCATCTGGTTCGTGCATCGGTTCTTGTTCTGGCATGTCAGCTGTAATGGCTTCTAATAAGTTACCCACACCGCGGCCATGACTTGCTGCCATAGGGTAAGGCTCACCCAATCCTAAAGCATAAAACTCTGCAGGCGCAGAATCGTGGACACCATCAACCTTATTGGCAACGACATAGACGGGCTTGCCTAAGGTATGTAAAAACTTACCAATCTCAGCGTCAGCACCAATCATACCAGCGCGGGCATCAACCACAAAAACAATAATATCGGCTTCATGAATAGCAGTATGCGACTGCTCAGACATGTAGTCATCAATGTTGCCGCTACCATCGTCCGCCTCACCGATACCGCCCGTATCGACCACAATAAATGACTTGCCTTCATATTCGGCATCGCCATATTGACGGTCGCGGGTCAAGCCCGAAAGATCAGCGACCAATGCTTGCCGGCTTTTGGTAAATTGATTGAACAAAGTGGATTTACCGACGTTTGGACGACCAATTAAGGCGACCACAGGCTTGATACTCATGGATTACTCTCTGTTAAAAGCGCTATTATAAGCACAGTTGTAAGCATAATTATAAATACGATAATCCGTATTTAACGGGCAAGCTGCCAGATCGCAACCTGTCCTGAAGCACTTTGAGTCATTAAACGACTGCCTTGTACTTGTAAGTGATTGAGCGCGCCTTTAGTCTGTACTCGGCTGACAATGCTGCCCGTTGCCGGGTCAAATAAATGCACTACGCCATCAAGATCGCCTACAGCAATATAGTTGCCAATCATGACCGGATTGGTCAATTCGCGATAGGCCAGCTCCTCACTTTCCCATAGCATCTCGCCACTATTGCGATCATAAGCAACCACTTTGCCATCTAGACTAGTTGCAATAATTTGCACGTTATTCACTGCCAAAGATTTTAAGCTGGCAAGCTCGTTGACGAACATGACTTGACGAGTCGCTAGATCTATTCCTAGTAGCTGACCACTATAGCTGATAGCATAAAGCTGATCGTTATCGATCACAGGCGTACCATCGACATCACTCATACGCTCAACTTCACTACTACCCATACCTACGCCCACGCGGCGTGACCACTGCGGTAGACCATTATCTGCGGTGATAGCATGCAGGCGTCCATCGGCCGTTGCTAGTAGTGCCGTTCGCTCATCTAATAATGTCGGTGCCGCGGTACCGCGTACGCTGATCGCCGGAACTTGGGTTGCAAACTGCCATATAGATTGACCCGTTTGCAAAGACAGTCCGTGTAAAAAGCCGTCATTAGCGGACAAAATCACCCTATTATTACTGATTAGTGCTGGTGTCAATACAGAGCCTGATAGTTGTTTCTGCCAGCGCTTAGCACCCGTTTCACTATCAAACGCCATTACCAAGCCATTGCGAGTACTAATAACGGCAGTAAGGCTTAGAGGATCTAATGCTACCCCGCCCGTGATTTGATCGCCAACATCTATAGACCATAAGCGTTGACCTGCACTATTAAAACCCGTCAACTCGCCGCCGCGAGACGCTGTTACAATCTGGTTATTATCATAGCCCACTTGTAGGGCCAGTGGGTCTTTCTTGCTAGCTTTCTTGTTACCGACATCGACGCTAAATACGGGTTGTAGCACGGAGACAGGCTGAGCGATTTGGACCAATTTTACCGGATCATTGACGACTGGCTTAATACCTCGGTTACAGCCAACGACAGCAGACGCCATCAGTGCCAATACTGTCATATTCATGACCGTTGCCTTCACAGGGTGGCCTTTTGTCATTTTGCTAAAGCGGATAGGTCGGATCATTGTATGTTCTCACTACGAATAAATTAACTATCAATACATGGACTATAAACTAAAAAGCGGTACAAAAAAGGTTACCAGTATATAGCACCATAACGTCTGTAATATACAGTGTTGTTGATTATACTGCTGATTTACTGCGCAGCTTGGTCAGAATCGTTACTATTGTTGACGCTATTATTACCACTACTACTATCTACAATAGCCGCGCTGTCAGCACTAGCAGTATCGACATCACTATTATTACTTTCTATGGATAGTGGCTCGGAGGGTGCTGCAACAGGTACTGAGGCCTGAATAAGACTGGCCTGCCCTTCAATGGGCTCAGGTATCACCCCCAAACTCTCCATCTTTAAAGCCAAAACAGCGCGTGTCTCTTGACGTTTGCGTAGTAGCTCCCAAGCATTATTGTAAGACTGAATAGCTTTATCTTCATCGCCTTGAGCCATATAGATATCACCTAGCAGTTCTTGCTGACTGGCTTCGAATGAGCTTGGCATATCATTATTAGCCTCAGCTAAGGCTTTGTCTGCATCACCTGATGCCAATAGCGTCTCAGCATAGCGTAGTCTAGTAATAGCGCTTAGCCCTGCATCGCCTAAGTCAATTGCTAAAGCCTTATCTAAACTATCGAGCGCACCTGCATAATCATCGCTATCGACTTGTTGACGCGCTTTAATCATTAATGCTTGCCAAGCATAAATAGAATCACCATGTGTCTCAACCAAAGCATCAATGTCTTTATTGAGCTGATCACGACTGTCGGCAAGTGCGCTTAGCGCTTCTGCCTCTAAATCAGGGTTTTGCGCGGCCAAATTCACTTCGTCATTAAGCCTTTGAATATCAGCATAATAGTCTGCGGCAACCGTATCTACGCGCGCATGGTTATCTTGCCAATAGGTCCAGCCAAAGTAGCCTGCCAGCACCAATAAAATAATAGTAATAATAGAGCTACCATACTGTTTGAGTGCTTGCTGTGAGTCGTCTGTATTGGGCGACTGTATGTTTTTAGCCATGTTTGTATACCTGATAAAATCTAATTACTAAAAGCGATTGCTTGCTACTACCGATGTCTGACTACTATGGTTTAAAGTTCTCTACTGTCGCAAGCCAATCTTGCGCTACCACTTTTTGTTCGCCGGTTTGCATATCTTTGATGCTAATTGTACTGTCATCAAGCTCTTGCTGAGCAATAATAACCGTGAGCTTCGCCCCTGATTTATCTGCTTTTTTCATCTGCGCTTTTAAACTAGTAGCACTTGCCATTTTAACCCGCAGATCAGGACGGCTATAACGCAAACTCTGAGCATAACGAATACCGGAGCTAAAAACTTCAGGATGGGTAACGACAAACACATCACAAGCCGAGACTGCAGGCATAGGCGCGACGGCATCGATAAGCAGCAATAAGCGCTCAAGCCCCATAGCAAAGCCGACTGCTGGCTCAGATTTTACCGCTTTTTTGTTCTGCGCATCGCCTTTAGCATCTACGGATTTGAGCTGGCCAATCAGACCGTCATAGCGCCCGCCAGCACAAACCGTTGCCTGACTACCCAGCTTATCAGTGACCCATTCAAAGACGGTTTTATTATAGTAATCAAGACCACGAACCAGATGCGGATTAAGCGTATAATCAATACCAAGCGCAGTCAGGTAAGCTTGTACTTGCTCAAAGTGAGCGCGACTATCCTCCCCTAAAAAATCAGCAAGTTTGGGCGCATCAGCAAGTAGCGCTTGCGTGCTCGCCTCTTTACTGTCCAAAATCCGTAGCGGATTGGTAGTTAGACGACGCTTGCTATCTTCATCAAGCTGAGCCTCTTTATCGGTCAAATAAGCAACCAAAGCGTCACGGTAAGCATGACGCTCATCGATCTCGCCTAAGCTATTGAGTTGCAGCTGCATCTCATCTTTGAGGCCCAGCTCTTGCCACATTAAATGAGTCATGGCGATCAGCTCGACATCAGCATCAGGCAACGCGCTACCAAAGCTCTCGACCCCAATCTGATGAAACTGACGATAGCGCCCTTTTTGTGGACGCTCATAACGAAACATCGGCCCAATATACCAAAGCTTTGGGGTATCACCGCGCAGCAAATTATGCTCAATCACCGCTCGTACTGCTCCTGCTGTACCCTCAGGGCGCAGCGTCAAAGGCGTTGGCGGCTCAGATTTGTCAACGAAGCTATACATCTCTTTTTCAACGATATCGGTAGCACCGCCAATAGAGCGCACAAACAAGTCAGTTTGCTCAACAATTGGCAAACGAATATGTTCATAGCCATAGCGAGCCAATACCTCTGCTAATACTGACTCCAGTTGCAGCCATTTAGCTGCTTGATCTGGAAGAATATCATTAAACCCTTTGATAGCTTTGATCATGGTGCAATTAAATCCTTAAAAGTAGTCGCTATTAAACATCAGAGCTGTGGTCTCTATTATTATCTATACTATTTGCGGCTTATTTTACTCTAATAATCTCATTTTCACGGGCTTTTTCTAGATCCTTTGCATGAGCGCGTACCATACCTTCTATCTCGTCAACCAAATTATTGGTGTCGATAAGATGACTTTTCTCACCCATACGGTAGACCAGTGATTTTGGCGCCGCACCAACAATACCGATATCCGCCTCTTTGGCCTCTCCTGGTCCATTTACTTTGCAGCCGATAACGGACAGATTCATTGGTTCACGAATATCTTCTAAACGTGCCTCTAAAGCCGTCATAACTCTGATCACATCGAACTCTTGGCGTGAGCAGCTAGGACAAGCAATAAAGTTTACCCCATTAGAGCGAATATTGAGCGACTTTAAAATATCAAAGCCAATTTTAATCTCTTCTTCTGGTTCTGCTGCCAATGAGATACGGATAGTGTCGCCAATACCGTCTAATAATAATCCGCCAAGCGCGATAGCTGACTTGACCGCACCGGTACGATAGACGCCCGCTTCTGTCACCCCTAAATGCAGTGGATTATCAATCTGCGCTGATATCAACCGATAAGCATCCAAGGTCAAAAACACATTACTGGCTTTGACGGAGACTTTATATTGATCGAAATTGAGACGCTCTAAGATGTCGATATGGCGCATGGCTGACTCAAGCATAGCTTCGCCAGTTGGCTCTTTATATTTACGCTGAATGTCCTTTTCTAATGATCCGGCGTTGACCCCGATACGAATAGGAATATTGTGATGGCGAGCACAAGCCACGACTTCACGCACCTTGGCATCGTTACCGATATTACCTGGATTAATACGCAGGCAGTCCGCACCAGCTTCAGCTACGGCAAGCGCAATTTTGTGATCAAAATGCACATCAGCGACCAGTGGTACGCTTACTAATTTACGAATTTGTCCAAAGGCTTCGACCGTATCCATCGTAGGTGTAGATACACGCATAAAATCAGCACCCGCTTCAACGCAGCGCTCGATTTGTGCCACAGTTGCGGCGACGTCACAAGTATCGGTGTTGGTCATGCTTTGCACACTAATCGGTGCATCGCCACCAATTGCGACATCACCGACATAGATTTTTTTGGTTGGACGACGAACAATAGGTGATGAGGTTGACATATAAGAGTCCTTCAAGCAAAACGAGAGATAATACGTGTAATGTTAAAAACTGAATGTTAAAAATTTTGAGGTTATTAATTAAAATCTATAGATAAGAAAACTAAGTTAGAGCCTTAGATATCGAAGTGCTAAAGTTTAAAGACCAGAGTTTAAAGCCGTTCAGAAGTTAAGGGGTTAAAGTAAAGTCAGCTTGATTATCAGCAGTATACTCATCTAACGAAACTGGCTCTTGATTTAGGGTTAAACTCACACTATTGACATCATCAATTTGAACCTCAAACGGCGGCGTGCCAAGCAGCTCATAATTGCCGCTGGTTTGATTACCATCCATCAAACTATTGCCAGAGGCATCAGTAATATTTACATTGGTATTACTGGTGACATTGACGCTTAGAGTAGCTGTACTGCTATCTGCGCCACCCAAATTAAGGGCAGAGCCTGAAGCACCTACGCCCTCTAGACCTGCCCCACTGATCTGATCATCGATAGCAGCGCCTTGCGCCTGCTCTGACTCTGTCAACCCATCCACTACTGGTGCAGCCGCAAGATTGTCTTCTTTACTGGCGTTAGTCACCATACGAAACAAAAACACCGCTAGAATAATCAGCGCTATGATTGCGATAATAAGTAAAGGATTGAAGCGAATACGGTTACTGCTATCACGCTGCAAAGTGCCCATCGGACGCAGCGGCGTAACAGTATTGCTCATCGATTGAGCTTTAAGCTCGTTTGGATAAGCGGCATCAAAGCTCTCTGCAATTCTTACAGGATCTAAATCTAAAAATTTGGCGTAGTTAATCGCAAAACCGCGTGCAAAAGTCACTTGCGGCAGTCCAGCAAAATCTTCATTTTCAAGGGCCTCTAGATGCCGCTCTAAAATAAATAGCTCGCCGGCGGCCTCTTTTAGACTAATTTGTTTACTCTTGCGGGCTTGCTGCAGCGTGGCACCAAATGAACCTTGAGCTTTAAACTGATTATTTGATGATGGGTCGGTCATTTCCATGGTGCCTCTGGATTATTAAGCCAAGTCTTGAGTTGTTTTGCTTCAGCGCTTAATGGATAAGCCGATAGCAGTTGCTGCGCCAAACGTTGACGCGTAGTAATATCATTTTGTGCAGCAGCCAGCTTAATACCTTGTAGTAACAAACGCGGACTGATAGCCTGGCCTTTTATGAGCAATAAAGTCTCATCGTAAAGGCGCTGGGCCTGCTGCACACGCTGCTGCTCGAGTAGTAAATCAACCAGCTCGATATGCGCAATCAAACTATTTCTATTGCCATCGAGAGCGCGCAAAAATGCTTTAGCCGCTGCTGGATGGTCATTAAGCTGTAAATAGGTGCGTCCTAAGTTTTCAAGAGCGCCGATACGCCCTTCATAGCCAAGGGCGGAGCCTGCAATCTCAAACTGCTCTGCTGCCTCGCGGTAACGCTGCATTTGCGACAAATATACGCCGTAATTGTTACGTACTTGATAAAAATCCTTGTCAAGCGCAATGGCTTTTTTAAAGTACTGATCAGCTTTTTCAAGATTGAGACGGCTGCCTTCTTGTTGTAGCAAAACGCCCATCATATCATAGGCTGGTGCGTATCGGCTATCAGCGGCGAACGCTTTTTCAAGCTGACGCTGAGCAGCATCAAGCTCGTTTTTGCGGATATACTGCGCAGCAAGTGAGGTACGAACACGGGCAATCTCTTGTTGATCCACATTGCGATTGCTGCTCGCCTGTGTTGAGGTCTGATAACGTGCATCGCCAACTAAATCATCAGTTGAAGTGCTTTGACACCCTGCTAGTACCAGTATAGACATGCCAAACGCCAGCCAGCACTTTGGTTTTGACAATAGACAACGGTTTCGTGGTAAGTTTTTTGAGCGCAAAGACTTTTCTGCTGCAATAGAAAAATTACATAGAATCTTTTGACAAGAGTATTTAGAGGTCATCATAGCCGCCATCATAAAACTGTAGTTTAGTATTGCAAATTTAAAACTATCATTTAGTATTTAATGAATGAGTATCAAACAAACAGCCACTAGTTTAATAGATTTATGCCCCTTAAGTACAGTTTAGTTGCAAAGACTATAGTTTAATGTCTTCAAATACCTTTAAGTATTAGTATTTAAACTTCTGCATTACTACTAGTATCACGGTCTTTGATACTTTGCTGCCACGCCGCTGAGCGTCTAGTACGATCAGCCACTTGCCCCACCAATTGTCCGCAGGCGGCATCAATATCATCGCCGCGCGTCTGCCTAATAGTACAAACAAATCCTGCTTGACTAAGAATATCACTAAAAGCATGAATACGGTTATTGCTTGACTTATCGTAAGGCGCATGCGGAAACGGATTGAACGGAATCAAGTTAATTTTGCTTGGCAAACCTTCTAACAATGCCACGAGCTGCTGCGCATGCTCATTGCTGTCATTGACGCCATCTAGCATCACATACTCGATAGTAACGTGCTTTTTGTGACGCGGATTGACCTCATGAACGTAGCTTTTCGCCGCTGCAATCAGCTCATTTAACGGATACTTTTTATTAATAGGTACCAGCTCGTCCCGCAGCTCATCGTTAGGTGCGTGTAATGAGATCGCTAATGCCACATCGATATCTTGCGCCAGCTTGTACATCTTGGGCACCACGCCTGAGGTCGAGAGAGTCACACGGCGTTTAGACAAGCCATAAGCATGATCACTTAGCATCAGCTCCATCGAGCTGACCACAGGCTTATAATTTAATAACGGCTCGCCCATGCCCATCATAACTACGTTAGTGACATGGTTCTCCCACAGGCTATGATCGACATGCGCTAAACTATCATTATCGTCAGTCATATAAGAGGCATTAGCGACCCAAAGCTGACCTAAGATTTCAGCGGCACTTAAATCACGCTCGAAGCCTTGCTTGCCAGTACTACAAAAACTGCAATCAAGCGCGCAGCCGACTTGTGAGGAGATACACAAGGTTTTGCGGCCATTTAGTTTACTGTCATCTGCTGGAATAAGCACCGTTTCGACCAGCGAGCCGCCAGTCACTTCAAACACCCATTTACGCGTACCATCATCGCTATATTCACGGTGAACCACCTTGGGCGGCGTCATACAAGCATTATTGGAGAGCTTATCACGCAAACCTTTACTTAGATTGGTCATCTGCTCAAAGTCAGTAACGCCGTGCTGATAAATCCACTTAATTACTTGGGTGGCTCGAAAAGGTTTTTCGCCAATACTTTTGAAATAATCGGCAAGCTGGCTTTGAGTCATACCTAGCAAATTAGTCTTTGCTTGCGCCTCATCCAAAATCTTAATGGCATTGTCACGTTTGGTAGCATTGGACTTGGTAGACGCTAAAGATTTTGGATTAGCAGTAGTAACGATTGACATAATAGGTAACCTTTTTTGCATAACTGTGATGAGCTTTGCAGTATCGTAATGCATGAGCAATCCGTTATGAGCGTAGTTTTTATCTTGAGCACTTAATCTTTAGTTAATGCTAAGTACTTATGATATTAAAAACACTATACTGATAAGGGATTGATAACGCTTTTAAAATTGTACTAACGACAATTATAAAGGAATAATCATCATTAGGGTAAACCCTGTAGATTTCAATAGATCAATGCTATACAGCCTCAACCACTATGAAGTAGAAACGGCTTACACCCAGTTGAGTATAAGCCGTTTAGCGCCGAGTCAATTAAGCTTCGAGTTAACTTACTTGTAAGCTATTTTGAGTTAAGCTGACTTTGCGCATCAAACTTGCTCGCTATTCTATTAACGTTATTAGCGTTTGCGCGCGCAGATTTCATTGTCATTAAAGAAATAGCTGATTTCACGCTCAGCTGATTCAGCTGAGTCTGAACCGTGTACGGCATTCTCATCGATGCTGCTAGCGAAGTCAGCACGGATAGTACCTTTGTCCGCGTCTTTTGGGTTGGTAGCGCCCATAATTTCGCGGTGCTTAGCAATAGCGTTCTCGCCTTCTAATACCGATACCAGTACGGGACCTGAGGTCATAAAAGATTTTAGATCGTTATAAAAGGGACGCTCAGCATGCTCAGCATAAAAACCACCTGCTTTTTCATCATCAAGTTGCATCATTTTTGCAGCAACGATGTTTAGACCGGCTTGCTCGAAACGATCATAGATCGCGCCAATATGATTGCCAGCAACTGCGTCAGGTTTGATAATTGATAAAGTACGTTCGATAGCCATGTTAAGCTCCTAATTTAGTGAAGTGAATTAAAATTACGATAATTTATAGTCTATTTTATCCCTATGTTTAGCTGTCTTGATCAAACAGCTTTTGCTGTATCAATCGGTAAATAAAGTCTCAACACAGGATTGTCGCCTATTATAATGATTGACGCTATAAATGATAGGGGTAATTATGCTAACCCCTAAGAAAAACTTAAATTAAAGAAGCATAAATAGGTGTTAATTGTCGTCAATGAATGAAAAACCTCCACTGCATAACAATGGAGGCCTTCATAAATAAATGATTAATAACAAGAACTAAGCATCATACGGATCACGTAATACGATGGTTTCTGCACGATCAGGGCCGGTTGAGATGATATCGATAGGACAGTTGATCAGCTCCTCAATACGCTTAATGTAAATCTTAGCGTTTTCTGGCAAATCATCATAATTGGTGATA
The DNA here is from genome assembly GCA_947501045.1 of uncultured Psychrobacter sp. Taxonomy (GTDB): domain Bacteria; phylum Pseudomonadota; class Gammaproteobacteria; order Pseudomonadales; family Moraxellaceae; genus Psychrobacter. The sequence continues at coordinate 96,039 of CANMUI010000006.1, read as the reverse complement.
CCAACGGTTGATTCGCTCCAGCCTTGCAAGGTTTCATATTTTGGCGTGACGGACTCATAAAACTCAGCATCATGCGCGCCAGCAAACTCGCTTTCAGGGCGCTCGTAACCCACGCCGATGAGTAGCTCCTCTAAACCATCTAACACGTCAAGTTTGGTCAAGCAAATACCTGATAATGAGTTGAGCACCACCGCACGGCGTAGCGCTTCAGCATCAAACCAACCGCAGCGACGCGCGCGTCCTGTCGTCGCCCCAAACTCATGGCCGACTCTTGCTAGGTGCGCGCCCACATCGTCAAACAGCTCCGTTGGGAATGGCCCGCTGCCTACGCGCGTAGTATACGCTTTGGTAATACCTAAAACATAATCTAAGTATAGCGGCCCAATACCTGTGCCTGTTGATACGCCGCCTGCGGTAACGCTTGAGCTGGTCACAAAGGGGTAAGTACCATGATCAATATCAAGTAAGGTCCCTTGCGCGCCTTCAAACATCAAATTCTTACCTGCCAGACGCAACTGGTTAAGATCTTCGGTCACATCGGTAACCATACCTCTGATCTGATCGCGCCATTCAATACACAGCTTATAAGTTTCGTCAAAATCAACGCCATCAACCTTGTAGTACTGGGTCAGCTGAAAATTATGATATTCAATCAGATTACGTAGTTTTTCTTCTAAATCATCGCGAAACAGATCAGCAAGCTTAATGGCACGGCGCGCAACCTTATCTTCATAAGCCGGACCAATTCCGCGTCCAGTCGTGCCAATTTTACCAGTGCCGCGCTTGGCTTCACGGGCTTGATCAAGCGCTACATGATAAGGCATGATTAGGGGACAATTGGGCGAGATACGTAGACGTTCGCGTACCGGAACGCTGTTGTCTTCAAGCGCTTTCATCTCTTTGAGCAGCGCATCTGGTGCGAGCACCACACCATTACCGATAAAACAAGTTACCCCTTCGCGCAAAATACCGGAGGGAATCAGATGCAGTACCGTAGTTTTACCATCGACAACCAGCGTATGTCCAGCATTGTGTCCGCCTTGAAAACGTGCCACCGCTGAGGCCTTTTCGGTAAGCAGATCAACGATTTTACCCTTACCCTCATCGCCCCACTGGCTCCCTAAAACTACGACGTTCTTACCCATGATAAATCCTTACAATAATGTATTTAAGTATGTTTGATAACCATCTGATCATCAAAATCAGATAAAAAATAATACTAGCTGTTATAACTGGCTCTTATAAATAATGCTGCGAATACTGCTATTTAAACTATAAAATTATCAGCTGCCACTCGCCATCGACGACGCTTAACTGATGCGTAATGTTTTGCGGACAGTCGTTAGCATCCAAGGGCACCGTGACGCGGTAGCCTTGCTCACGCAGCTGTGCTACTTTTTGCTGCAAGCTTTGCGTTTGTTTGCTATCAGCATTATTAAGTGCACTGTAATCAACCGAAACGATCATCGGCGTAGCAAGCTGCACATGGGGCAATAAACGACTGACGTCCATACTAAAGCCTGTGGCCCTGCGTGATTGCTGTTCACCTGTTTCTTGAGCACCGCTTTGCATGCCATCAAAACGCCCACCGCGTACTAGCGGCTGCGATTCACTATTGATATAACCGTTAAACACAATACCGGTATGATAGTGATAACCTGATAACTCAGTCACATCAATACTAACCTCAGCCTGCCACTGCTCTTGCAGATGCGTTTTGAGACGCTGCAAGTCATCGATAGCCTCGATAATCTGCTCATCGTCCTGCGCGGCATTTGACAGTTTGGCTGACAGCTGCGTCATATCATGACCGTAGCGTGCTAAGGCATAAAAATCACTACCCATAGGTAGAGTTTGACAAATTCTCTTAAGCTCGGGCAGGTTTTTATTAGCATAAAGATGCATCAGCTGTTTGGTGTCGTTATCGGTGAGCTCAGCTATAACTGTTAAGCGCTCAAATAGCGCTACGTGCCCTAAATCAATGTGTAGAGCTGCACGCATCTCTAGATTATTTATTATGGTAAATAAGACATCAATCAGCTCGATATCTGCTTTAAGATCAGCGCAACCAAATATCTCGGCACCTAATTGTAGCGGCGTGCGCGTCCCAAACAGACCTGAGGGCAGAGTATGAATAACATCGCCTGCATAACAATAGCGCGCGATACCCTCGCCGCCGTGATTCGCATCAATCCGCAGAATCTGCGGAGTAATATCCGCGCGCACGCCCATCAATCGACCAGTTAGCTGATCGATAATTTTAAAAGTCTGGCGTCTAAGATCTTCTGAGGCATCATTTAGCAGCGATTCAGTATATTCAATCATCGGCGGACAGACCAGCTGATAACCGTGAGTGATAAGCTGCTGCGTTAATCTATGTCGAAGTACTTCTTGCTTCTGCGCCTCTTCAAATAAGACGTCAGTGACGCCGTCAGGCAGCAGCCAGCTGTTGGCTGTCTCGCTTGCAAAACTACTCAAATGAAAGTTGCTTATAGAGGAGTTACTGACAGAAGAGGGACTTGTAGTAACATGATCGGAGTTAGGTACAACGCTGCTATCATCTGCATTTTGCATCGCAGTACTATCTATAGTACGTGAGGGAGAAGTTACAGCTGGATTAGAACTAACAGACACAATAAATCCTTGTTTGGCATAACGCTTACCAAAAGACGCGGCATTACAATACCGTGCTTGTCGCTGTCTCTATGCTTGTTACCTTCTCTATATTAAGAGCCTTAGGTTTTTAGCACGCAACATAGCAAACCCAATTAGAATCAACAAACTAGGTACTTTATATCGTAGACAGGTCATCAACAAGTTAGGTAATACCGAAAGGTATGGGTATAGGGATGATAAAACGACGAAATAAATGCGCTAAACGAGCATGACATTTCAGCTTTAGTTTAGCATAGCCGTTAAGTTTCGCCTAGTCACAATTAAGCTCAATATGTCAATTTAGTAAAGCTTAAGTCGTCAAACCTTTGTTGTTACCGAAGATGGTTTTGATAGGCAGACCCTATTGTCCCTAATGACTCGTAAGGCATTTGTGTTACTACATCCGCTTAGACTCATGTTACACTAGCGCATATTTTATAATACCTATCTACTTTATTTCGGAGGCCTTATGGCATCTAATTATCATCTCAATCCGGCTATTAACCAAACCAGCGTGTTAGGCACTGCCCTAGCTAGCTGCTGTTTCGATCCTATCACTGGCTATTATCGTAACGGCTTTTGTCACACTGGTAGTGGCGATCTGGGTCAACATACGGTTTGTGCCAAGATGACTAGCGAATTTCTAAGCTTCTCAGCGCTACGCGGTAATGATTTAATTACGCCTATACCAGAATATAATTTTCCGGGTCTAAAACCAGGAGATTTTTGGTGCGTTTGCGCGCTGCGCTGGGTTGAGGCCTTAGACTTTGACGTAGCTCCCCCTCTAAAGCTTGAAGCCTGTCACGAAAGTTTGTTGACACTAGTCGATCTTGACACCTTGAAACGCTACGCGATCTAAGTTTTTAATAGCTTTTTATCCTTATACTTATTTTAGTTATCAGCCGCCCTAATATTTGAATAATCAAACAGACCCTAATGATAGTAAAGGAGGCAGTATGAACCGCGATGACGATCTAGATGATCTAATAGCCAAAACGACGATTCGTGTTACACCTGACTCTAATATCAGTCCCGTCTATGCAGTTGATAGTCGTGATCATCCTTATGCGGACAATTACGACAGCTATATCTACGGTGATGCTGACGCTAGCGCCCAAGACGCAATTGAGACCATGACCGTCTACGATCCTGATTCTGAACGCTACGAGGATATCGATTTATCCAGTGCTGATGAAGTCGTCAATTGCTATGCGTATTCGCGTAAAACCGGTAAGCAGCTCGATAAAGTAGCGCTTAACGATGTCAGTAAGGCTCTAAGCAATAGCGGTCAATTTATCTGGCTTGGTCTTTATGATCCTAGTTTAGAAACCATGCTAAAGGTACAAGATGCCTTTGATCTGCATGAACTGGCGATTGAAGATGCTTTTGCCGATCATCAACGTGCCAAGGTTGAGAACTACGATAATGACATGATATTTGTGGTGCTACGTACCGCCAAGCTTGAAGACAATATCATTCGCTACGGTACCACCGCTATATTTATGGGTAAAAACTATCTGATAACCATTCGTAATGGCCCTTCAAACTCCTATGCGCCCGTGCGCGAGCACTGCAATCGTCGCCCCGAAAAGCTACGCATGGGGCCTATATTTGTCTTGCACGCCATTCTGGATTTTATCGTTGATAATTATATGCCAGTCACTGATCGTTTAGGCCGCTATCTGCGCGAGCAAGAGCGTTACGTATTTACGTATGAATTTGATAAAAGTACACTAAAAAATTTGTATGAGCTAAAATCGCAGCTGGTACATATGCGCGCGGTGATACTGCCAGTACAAGACATCTGTAGCTTTTTTATCAATCATCAAAAAAGCGACTTGGGATCGGCGTTTTCTCAGGCGGCCAAACCCTATTTTCGCGACGTGAATGACCATCTACTGCACTCTTTAGATGCGATTAATGGCTTAAATGAGATGCTAAGCGTAGTCATGAATACTTATATGGCCATGGTGAATATGGGTCAAAACGAGGTCGTGCGTAAGCTTGCCGCGTGGGCCGGTATTTTGGCGGTGCCCACAGCGATAGCGGGCATTTATGGTATGAACTTTGACTTTATGCCCGAGCTACATTGGGAGTATTCGTACCTAGTGATTATGCTAGTTATTGGTTCATTGTGTGGCTATTTATACTATAACTTTAAGCGTTTGGGCTGGTTGTAATAACAACTCCAAAAACAAAAGTAATATGTAGAGACTTTGCGAAAGCTACATATGACCCAAACTTAGTTAAAATGCTGGGCTAAAGCCGCAGCCTACGCAAACTATTCAAAAAAAGATTAATTTAGAGCATAAAAAAGGGCTAAATAGTTAGCCCTAAGAAACATCAAAATTGTACTGCAATTTTAGTTTCGCAAGGAAAATCATTTAAATAGGATTTCCTAAACTAACATTAAGCTTCAATACCTGCCGCTCTCTCAGCCGCTATCACGGTTTGGCGAATGAGCGTGTTAATGGTCATCGGGCCGACGCCGCCTGGCACTGGGGTATAAGCACTTGCTTTATCGGCTACGCCGCTCATTTCGATATCACCAACGCCGCCACCCTCTCTTGGATGGAAGCCTGCATCTATCACTACCGCGCCCTCTTTGATCCACTCCGCTTTTATCAGCTCTGGCACGCCGACGGCACCAACAACGATATCGGCGCGCTGAATATGCGCTGCTAAATCCTGCGTTTTTGAGTGGCAGATGGTCACGGTACAGTTTTCATTGAGCAGCATCATAGCCATGGGTTTGCCCAAGATAGGACTACGACCAACGACTACTGCCTCCAAACCTGCAAGCTCAATATCATAATGCTCGAGCATGTACATGATACCTTGCGGCGTACAAGATCCAAAGGCGGGCTCACCCATACTCATGCGGCCAAAGCCTAGACAAGTCACGCCATCGACGTCTTTTGCTAGTTTTATTTGGTCAAAACAGGCACGCTCATCGATATGATCTGGGACGGGATGCTGCAACAAAATCCCATGTACATCAGGATCGTCGTTAAGCTCATCTATCTTTGCCATCAGCTGCTTGGTGGTGGTCTCAGATGGCAACTCAACCTTGATAGAGTCCATGCCAACGCGCTTACAAGCATTGCCCTTCATGCGCACATAGGTGGCAGAAGCTGGATCATCACCTACCAGTATCGTCGCCAAACTTGGGGTACGCCCCGTTTTTTCTTTGATTGCCTCCACGCGCGGGCTTAACTGCTGCTCCATTTGTTTGGCAAGGGCTTTACCATCCAAAACGGTAGCGGCTAGTTTGGGCGAAGGCTTAGCGGTTGACGAAGGCTTAGCGGTTGACATAGTAACTCCAATCGATAAAAGGGCAAGTAGGTACAAATATAAGGGTGTTATTGTACCTGTCTCTCCAAAGAAATCCTAGTTATCAATATTTACTTCCCTCTATGTTGTCTACTCTGAAACTGTCTGCTCTAAAAGGGCACAACTACTATTTTCTAATAGTAGAAACCAAACCCTGATACCTCGGTATTAACTAAACAATACACGTGATTAAAAATTGTCGAAGCATCCAACTGATAATTTAAAGTTTAATAATAAATAAATTTGAGGTTCAAGGAGCAATAAGTTATCCTTATGTTAAGATAATATTACTTTTTCTTAACAATAAGTATTTTTTATTTAGCTTAGCTATTGGTATTCATAGTAAACAATATGGTGCTATGCCTACTTTTATAGTTGTCACATCAGTAACTAGTTAGCTTAGTTCACTATTCTTATTAAGTTGTATTGGCTGTTTAATAAGCGAATACCTTACTTGAAACCTTTATATTCCAAATTTTGATAAATAACTTTATTTTAAATAAACGTTAATAATTGCGAGGTGCAAATTTGAAAACCGAGTCACTGTTTCAATTTTCAGCGTTGACCATTATTTTGTTACTGGTTGCGTTTTATGGCGGCACTTATTTGCTGTCTTTACTCATTAAAAAAGATAAGGAATCTACTACAGGATTCATGGTTGCCGGACACGGTGTTGGCTTTGGTATGGGCGCGGCTAGTATGACCGCGACATGGATTTGGGCGGCATCCTTTTATGCAGCGGCCACTTCCGGCTATAAATATGGAGTATCAGGTCCCATTCATTATGGCTTTTGGGGCGCATTGATGATTTTATTTATCTACCCCTTTGGGATGCGCTTTCGCGAGCTTGCGCCGAACGGTCATACCTTAGGCGAGCTGATTCACGCCCGTCACGGATCCTCAAGCCAATTGATTTTAGCCATATCGAATCTTATGGGCAGCTTAATTAGCTTGATGGTCAACTTTACCGCTGCGGGCGCTTTAGTCTCGGTACTCTCCCCATTATCGTTTCAAACCGGTGTGATCATCGCTGGTATTGGGGTGTTAAGCTATACCTTAACCTCTGGTTTTCGGGCGTCCGTCTTTACCGACTTTGCGCAACTGGTTGCACTAATGGCGATTGGCGTAGTAATCATACCTGCCGTGCTATTCTCTATGGGTGGTCCTGAGGTTATGGTAAGCGGCCTGTCCAATCTAACTTTAGAGCAGCAAAACTTCTTCTCATCAGAGGCGTTTTTGCAGCAAGGCGCGCCGTTTTTTGTGGCAGTACTGGCTTATGCTATCGGTAATCAAACCATCACCCAGCGCCTGTTTGCCATTGATAAAACCAAAATCAAAGCCACCTTTGTGACCGCGACTGTCGGCTATGCGGGTATCGTTATCGGTCTTGGCATGATTGGTCTGATGGCGCTAACCATTGGTATTGAGCCGCTAAATGGCGATATGAATAACCTGATCCCGCAAATGGTCAGTACTTATTTGCATCCAGTATTTATTGCGCTGTTCTTTATCTTAGTCATCGGCTCACTATCGTCTACTGCTGACTCTGATTTATCCGCATTATCAACGATTATGATGGCCGATGTTTACGGCAAAAACATTGCTAAAAAAGGTCAGGTTAAACCCAAAACTATGATGCTTGTCGGACGCGGTACCATGATTGTGGCGACGGCTGCCGGACTTATCTTTGCCAGCTTTAAGCTTGATATCCTAGTGATGCTGGTATTTGTTGGCGCGCTTTGGGGCGCGGTGGTATTTCCAGTTATTGCCAGTGTATTTTGGAATCGCGTCACCAATGTTGCCTTTACCTCAGCGGTTATCGTCGCGCTAATATTCTTCTGTATTGCGCGCTTCGAGCTGATTCCTATCACTGGTATCACTGCCCTGTTCTTTGAAGTGATGGCAAGCGTCGGTGCTGCTGTCGTCATCGGTCTGATGGTCTTTGGTTTCTTAGGACGCAAGGCGGGTCTGAGTGCTGCAGCTATCACGCTCATTTTGATGCTGATATTCGCCACTGGTTTCTTGCGCGATTATATGGTGCTGGTCGCCTCACTAACTGCGTATGGTGTCAGTACAATCGTTTGTACTATCGTGAGTCTAATGGGTAACGAGCACTTTGATTTTGATCTGATCAAACAGCGCGTCGGTGACTACGATAAAAAAGCTAAAGTCCAACCTAAAGCATCGACAAAGATTTAACAAATACGGTCAGTCTTATGTGCTGGCCGTTAATAACTTCTCATACTAATAAGGAGATAACATGGATAACACACTACTCTATGGCTTTTATATTTTGATCTGGCCGGCGATTACCCTTGGGGTACTGGTACTGATCTGTACGGCCACTTATCGCGACATCAAAAAGGCTAAGCGTAATAATAAAGACATTGTTTAGCTGCTTAAGTTACCGATATTAAATTACTGATATTAAGTTGCTAAGCCTAAATGGCTAGGACTGTATAGCTGCTCTATAGCGTCATTACTAAGTCAGACTATAATAATGAGGCAAAAATAGACTGCATTTAGTCAAAAAATAGCTTGTAATTTGAATTATTTTTGCTAATATAGGTCACCTTGATTGGCTGGGTAGCACAGTGGTTATGCAGCGGATTGCAAATCCGTAGACGCCGGTTCGATTCCGACCCCAGCCTCCATTTATTTAGCATAGCTATTTGGTCAGTTTTTATAATAATTGCATTAATTTTGACTTGCATTATTGATATAACGGATTATAATAGCGAGCACTTATCTAGTAACCAGACGGTCTATCAACTGGTTGCCAAATAGATAACACAAGTTTTGCCCGGGTGGTGAAATTGGTAGACACAAGGGATTTAAAATCCCTCGATCGAAAGATCGTGCCGGTTCAAGTCCGGCTCCGGGTACCATTATATTAAAAGGCTTCCAAGATAACTTGGAAGCCTTTTTCTTGTCTGCTGATTACTAAGTACGTTGAATAATAATAAAAATATCCCTACTCTGTTTAACGTAAAAGATAAACAACGTAAAGTAATTCCTATAACAATAATTTTTCTAGCGCTTATAGTAGTAAGAGTCTTAGATATTATTTGATTTAGTTAACTTTCCATAAGAATAACGATAAGGAAAAATTATGCTACAAGAAACTCGGCACACGGTGAATACCAGCGACGGAATCAAGCTTGCCGCCTTTAGCTATGGCGATAAGAATAATCCGCCTCTAATACTAGTACACGGCTATCCAGACCAGCACGATATTTGGCAAAAGGTGATCCCAAATCTGATCGATGATTTCTATGTTATCGCCTACGATGTGCGCGGTGCAGGTGCGTCCGATCATCTCGAATCCTTAGAGTCTTATCGGCTCTCGCAGCTCAATGATGATCTAAAAGCTGTGAGCAAACAGCTATTAGACGACAAGCCGTTTCATTTAGCGGCCCATGATTGGGGCTCGCTGCAATGCTGGGAGACGGTCACCGATCCTAACTTTGCCGGTCACATCTTGTCTTACTCTTCGATGTCTGGGCCCAGCCTTGATCATGCTGGATTTTTACTGCGCCGGATGGCTAAACAATCGCCGCTGCGTATGGCCGCTTTGCTCAGGCACTCTTGGTACGTGGGCGCTTTTCATCTACCCTTTATCGGTCCTATGTTTTGGAAATTTTATTCACCCAAGAAGTGGCAAGAGTATGTCAAGGAAGTTCAGGACTGCTCAGATATTCCATTCAATTCATACGTCACCAAAAATGGCGAATACGGGATTAAGCTTTACCGCGCTAACTTTTTACCGCGTACCCTAAATCCGCGTCCACGCTACGCGCAGTGTCCGGTACAAGCGATTGTGCTGACTGAAGACAATTATGTTAGACCGACTTATATTGAAGAGATGGAAAACTGGGTAGAGGATCTAAAAGTCGTGGAGATTGAGGCCAATCATTGGGGGCAGTTGAGTCATCCGGAGCAGGTGAGCGATTATATTAGGGAGTTTGCTTTGGCGCATGAGGGGGAAGATAGTTGATTGGTAAAGCTGTCTGGTTTACTAGATGGCTGTTATGGTTTTAGGTAGTTTTGAGTACCGATGACACAGTATAAGAATAGTATTAAAATACCGCTAGCTGTTGTTAGCGGTGTTTTTTGGATGCTGTTCGAGCTAAGTTTAAACCTATCAAATATTACATCAATATGATGTCACCATCAGGCATTTTAGCGGTAATGACTACTTCACCACCTAACGACTGTACGTAGTTTTGTAGAGTTGATAGCTGAATATCTTTACCACTCTCTACCTTTGAAATACTCGCTTGTGATACACCCATCATTTCTGCAAGCTCAGTCTGTTTTAAATTACTCATTTGTCTTAGTTTGGCAAGCTCAATGGACTGGCTTAAACGTTTGGCTTTATCATTGATACGGTTTTGACTATTTGCTGGCATTTTTGCCAAATAATTATCTAAACTTATAAAGTCGTTCATCTTTTATTCTCCTTACGATCTAGCGTTTTCAAATACGTATGATAGATATTTTCTGCTATCGGTATCATACGCTTATAAAAACGCTTATCTCCGGTTTTGTCACCGCCGCATAGCATAACCGCCTGTCTATAGGGGTCAAAGATATAAAAAGCGCGATAAGGCTTACCTGAATGCTGGATACGTAGCTCTTTTAAATTAGTCAATTCACTATTTTTTAGTGTATCAGCATGAGGTCTACCTAGCTGATGTCCGTATTGACGTAGAACCACTAAAGCGGCTAATACATCTTCTTTCTCAGATTGATTTAACGATTCAAGCCACCTTGTAAATTCGGGAGCAAATATAACATCATACATAGGATATCTCTTATCTAATCATTATTATATAACAATACGGTTATATATTACTATTTTTATTTAGGTGCTGCCTTACAATACCTAGTTAATCTAATACATTCTTCTATACTATCTCATTTTAACTAACTCGACTTATATTCAATAGCGTAATCAAAATAACTGCTCTTGCTCATAAGGCTACTTAGCAAAATTTGGTTTAATCTATTCACGTTTGTCAGTACGCTTTATAAATAATCTGACTAGTCTAGTCACTAAAATATCAGTAAAGCTACCTAAAGTACTGGCCTTCATAGCTTGAACGATAGACTCATCATTGAGCGCCCCTTGTACTATTTGATCAAAGAACATCTGATCGACTGGTGTAAAGTCAGTAGCATAAGCTTGATTTAGCTCCATGACCATCTTAGAGACATGATCAGTGGCTTCGGCCTGACCTGTACCGACGTCCGTAGACCCTTTTAGGTCTTTTGTCTCTCCATTACTGAGCTTAATACTACCCTCACCGACTTTTTCTAAGCGATAAAATTGCTTTGCCACGTCTCGCTCAATTTATGTACCTAAGGTATACTACGATGCTCATTTAGTTTTTATTGATTGAGTAATGTGGCTGCCTGTCTAGGCTAGAAATTAGTGTCAAAACCAGTCGCTAAATAGTATCCTACTTACCTTAATAATTTATTGATTTATAGGACTTGCAATGACCAGTACCCAGCAACGCGCCGAACTCCAACGCCAAATATGGCAAATCGCTAACGAGGTTCGCGGTTCAGTTGATGGCTGGGATTTTAAGCAGTATGTGCTCGGCACGCTGTTTTATCGTTTTATCAGTGAGAACTTCATTAGCTACATAGAAGGCGATGATGAAAGTATTGATTATGCCGAGTTCGCTGATGATGACGAGCGTATCGAGATGATAAAAGACGATGCGATTAAGACCAAGGGTTATTTTATTTATCCAAGTCAGCTGTTCGCCAATGTTGCGGCAACGGCACACAAAAATGATAACCTAAACACGGATTTGGCGGCGACATTTAACGCCATTGAGTCCTCAGCGAATGGTTACCCTTCCGAGCCTGATATCAAAGGTTTATTTGCCGATTTCGATACCACCAGTAACCGTCTTGGTAATACGGTCGCGGATAAAAACACCCGCCTTGCTGCGGTGCTCAAAGGCGTCGACAAGCTGAGCTTCAATAAGTTCGCGGACAATCAGATCGATCTGTTCGGTGATGCTTATGAGTTTTTGATCTCAAACTACGCAGCTAATGCGGGCAAGTCTGGTGGCGAGTTCTTTACCCCGCAAAACGTCTCGAAGCTTATCGCACAATTAGCCATGCATAAGCAAGAAACGGTGAATAAAATCTACGATCCAGCGGCAGGCTCAGGCTCGCTCCTCTTGCAAGCCAAAAAGCACTTTGACGCCCATATCATCGAAGACGGGTTCTTTGGACAAGAGATCAATCACACCACCTATAACCTTGCGCGTATGAATATGTTTTTGCATAACATCAATTACGACAAGTTCAATATCACCCTTGGCAATACCCTACTCAATCCGCACTTTGGCGATGACAAACCCTTTGACGCGATCGTCTCCAATCCGCCCTATTCGGTCAAGTGGATCGGCAGCGACGATCCGACTTTAATCAACGATGAGCGTTTTGCGCCAGCGGGCGTACTTGCGCCCAAGTCCAAGGCGGACTTTGCTTTTGTGCTCCATGCGCTCAGCTATCTATCGAGTAAAGGGCGCGCGGCGATTGTCTGCTTCCCGGGTATTTTTTATCGCGGCGGTGCGGAGAAAAAGATTCGGGAGTATTTAGTCGATAATAATTACGTGGAGAGCATAATATCGCTGGCGTCCAATCTATTCTTTGGCACCTCCATCGCGGTCAATATTTTGGTACTCTCCAAACACAAAACCGATAGCAAAACCCAGTTTATCGATGCCAGCTCGCTGTTTAAATCTGAGACCAATACCAACGTCTTAACCGACGCGCATATCGCGCAAATTATGGAATTATTTGATAGTAAAGAAGACACTGATTATCTCGCTGCCAGTGTGGACAATAGCGCTATCGCTGCTAATGATTATAATCTGTCGGTCAGCGCTTATGTCGAAGCTGAGGACACGCGCGAAGTTATCGACATCGATAAACTCAATGCTGAGCTAAAAACCACCGTTGCCAATATCGATCAGCTGCGTAAGGATATTGATGTGATCGTTGCAGAGATCGAAGGGTCGGAGTCTCAAGCATGAGTGAGTTAAACTATTTAGAAAAGTTGCTTGATGGGGTTGAAATTGAGTGGCAAGAAGTCTCAGAAATTTTTAATCTGAAAAACGGCTATACTCCTTCAAAGTCTAAAAGTGAGTTTTGGGAAAATGGCACAATCCCTTGGTTTAGAATGGAAGATATTCGTGAGAATGGACAAGTTCTTAATGACTCTCTACAAAAGGTTTCTTCAAAAGGCGTAAAGGGAGGAAAGTTGTTCCCAGCCAATTCAATCATAATGGCAACATCTGCAACGATTGGCGAACATGCTTTAGTTACTGTTCCTTATTTATCTAACCAGAGATTCACTAATTTGAGTTTAAAGCCTGAATACTTAGATAAATTTGATATAAAGTTTGTTTTCTACTATTGCTTTTTACTAGCTGATTGGTGCAAAAATAACACAACAATGTCAAGTTTTGCTTCGGTTGATATGAGCGGGTTTAAAAATTTTTTGTTCCCTATTCCCCCTCTCGCCGTCCAAAGTAAAGTGGTGCAAATTTTGGATACATTTACCACCCTTACCGCAGAGCTTACCGCAGAGCTTACCGCAGAATTATTAGCACGAGAAAAGCAGTATGCCTACTATCGTAATCGATTATTAACATTTAATAAAAATGAAGTTGAAATAATGACTCTGGAGGAAGTTTGTTCTTCTATTTCTGCAGGTGGTGACTTGCCAGAAACTTTCGTCAAAGGTCAAACCGAACCTACTGAAGAACTGCCTTATCCAATCTTTGCTAATGCGACTGGAGAAAAAGGCTTATACGGTTTTACAGATGAATACAAAATTGAAAGTGATGCTGTAACTATTTCAGCTAGAGGTGCAAAGGTTGGTTATCACACTATAAGGCAAGGTAAATTCACTTCCATTATTCGTTTAATAACATTAGTGCCAAATAAAGAAATTGTTTCAACTAGTTACCTAAACTATATTTTAGACATGACACCAATTTCAGGAACCAAAGGAGGAATACCTCAATTAACGGTTCCGACAGTAAAGAAAATAGAAATTCCCGTTCCACCCTTATCCGAACAACAACGCATCGTCGATATCTTAGACAAATTTGACACGTTAACCACCTCATTAACCGAAGGCTTACCGCGTGAGATTGAGTTGCGCCAGCAGCAGTATGAGTATTATCGAGAGCTATTGTTGAGCTTTCCAAAAGTAAAGAGTGATACCTAATATGAGTCAGTCATTAACAGACATTGCTAAGGAACTTAAAAAATCTAATAAAAAAGTACAACTAATTTATGCGTTTAATGGTACGGGTAAAACTCGGCTTTCAAGAGAGTTTAGGAATTTGATTGTATCGGAACCTATTAATGAAAATGGTGAAGAACAAACAGAATTAGCTCGTATCAAGATTCTTTATTATAATGCTTTTACTGAAGACCTTTTTTATTGGGATAACAATTTAGAGCCTACACTGAAAATTCAACCGAATACATTTACTGATTGGATCCTTAGGGATAGAGGACAAGATCAAAATATCAAGACAAACTTTCAACACTATACTAACGATAAGTTAAATCCTAATTTTATTGAACAAACCAAACAAATTACCCAGAATGGTAGACGAGTTAATTTAAGTACTTATCCAGAGGTAAATTTCACCTATGATGATGGCGCAGATCGGTCAAAGCCTGTCAAGATATCTAAAGGAGAGGAGAGTAATTTTGTTTGGAGTATTTTTTTCACATTACTTGAAGAAGTAATTGGTATTTTAAAAGAGTTAAACACAAGCAAAAGAGATGACGACTATTTTAACGAACTTGAATATGTATTTATAGATGATCCTGTGAGTTCGCTTGATGATAGCCATCTAATCGAATTAGCAGTTGATATAGCTTATCTGATTAAATCAAACAAAACCGATCTTAAATTCATTATAACCACACACAGCCCATTGTTTTTTAACGTTCTATATAATGAGTTTAGTAACGATTTTTACCATTATAAACTCGACGGAACAAAAAAGCAGACTTATAAGCGTGGTCAATCAGAAAAATACAGGTTAGAGAAAAATACCGATAATACTTTCCAGCTCCATAACTCTAACGATCATCCTTTTTCTTATCATTTGTTTTTATTATTAGAACTTGATAAAGCCATAAAAGCTAAAGATATAAAAAAATATCACTTTAGCTTTTTGAGAAATATTTTGGAAAAAACTTCCACATATCTTGGTTACAAACGTTGGGAAGATCTTCTTAAAAAAACAGCTGATGGTTCTCCTGATCCATTTGCAAGTAGAATTATGAATCTCTCTAGCCATTCTGCCCATGCAGGTGAGGAAATCTCGCATATTGAAGAAAAAGATAAGGAAAAGTTAGAGGATTTAGTGAAGTACTTAGTCGAAACCTACGGATTTAATAAGCAGGAAGTGCAAAATGGTTGACTACACCCCCATCGCCGAATCCAATAACTTTATCGTCCTCGATAAGTACCGTAAAGCCCATCAGGTCAGCGAAGCCTACCAAAGCGAAAATGAGCTTGAGCGCGAGCTGATCAAAGATTTGCGTGCTCAAGGCTATGAGTATCTGCCAGAGCTGACCACACAGGCGGCTATGCTCGTCAATGTCCGCGCCCAACTACAGCGCCTTAATAATGTGCAATTTACCGATGACGAATGGCAGCGGTTTTTACTCGAATATCTTGATAATCCTAGCGACAACAGCATTGATAAGACCCGCAAAGTCCATGATGACTATGTTTATGATTTTGTCTTTGATGATGGGCGTATTCAAAACACTTATCTATTTGATAAAACCCACATCGCTAATAATAAAGTGCAAGTGATCAAACAGTTCGCGCAGACCGGCACTCACGCCAATCGCTACGATGTCACTATCCTCGTCAACGGTCTGCCACTGGTACAAGTCGAGCTAAAAAAGCGCGGTATCGCTATTCGTGAAGCCTTTAACCAAGTACACCGCTATAGCAAAGAGAGCTTCAATAGCGATAATTCCCTTTTTAAATATCTACAGCTGTTTGTGATCTCAAATGGCACCGACACGCGCTACTTTGCCAATACCACCAAACGCGATAAAAACAGCTTTGACTTCACCATGAACTGGGCAAAGTCTGATAACACTCTAATCAAAGACATTAAGGACTTTACCGCTACCTTTTTTCAAAAGACAACGCTATTAAACGTACTACTCAAATATTCGGTATTTGATGTCAGTAACACCTTACTGGTGATGCGCCCTTATCAAATTGCGGCAACGGAACGTATCCTTTGGAAGATTAATAGCACCTATCAAGCCAAAAAGTGGAGCACGCTTGAGAGCGGCGGCTATATCTGGCACACCACAGGCTCAGGCAAGACCTTGACCAGCTTTAAAGCGGCGCGGCTAGCGACTGAGCTTGATTTTATCGAAAAAGTCTTTTTTGTGGTGGATCGCAAAGACCTTGATTATCAGACCATGAAGGAATATCAGCGCTTCTCCCCTGATAGCGTCAATGGATCGGATAGCACCGCAGGACTCAAGCGTAATCTGGACAAGGACGATAATAAAATCATCGTGACCACCATTCAAAAGCTCAATAACCTCATCAAGAGCGAGAGCGACTTGCCTATCTATGATAAGCAAGTGGTGTTTATCTTTGATGAAGCGCACCGTAGCCAGTTTGGGGAGGCGCAAAAGAACCTCAAGCGTAAGTTTAAAAAGTACTATCAATTCGGCTTTACGGGCACGCCAATCTTTCCGCAAAACGCTTTGGGCGCGGAGACTACCGCCAGCGTATTCGGGCGCGAGCTGCACTCCTACGTCATCACCGATGCTATCCGCGATGAAAAGGTGCTCAAGTTCAAAGTCGACTATAACGATGTACGCCCGCAGTTCAAAGCGATTGAGAGCGAGACAGACGAGCAAACCCTAACGGCTAGCGAAAACAAACAGCTGCTACTGCATCCTGAGCGTATCCGCGAGATATCGACGTACTTGCTAAGTAAATTTAGGCAAAAGACCCACCGCCTACAAGGGGCTGGCAAAGGCTTTAATGCGATGTTTGCCGTCAGTAGCGTGGATGCTGCCAAGTCCTATTATGAGATGTTAAATACATTGCAACAGGACAGCACTCAGCCGCTCAAGATTGCGACTATCTTCTCTTTTGCAGCGAATGAAGAGCAACAAACCGTCGGCGAGATAGTGGACGAGAGCTTTGAGCTATCCGCTATGGATAGTAGCGCCAAAGAGTTCTTGAGCGCCGCCATTAGCGATTATAACGCGCTATTTAAGACCAACTATGGCGTCGATAGTAAATCGTTTCAGAACTACTATCGCGATCTAGCACAGCGGGTCAAAAACCGTGAGGTAGACCTGCTTATCGTGGTTGGCATGTTCTTAACGGGTTTTGACGCGCCGACTATGAATACTTTATTTGTCGATAAGAACCTGCGTTATCACGGTTTGATGCAAGCGTTTTCGCGTACCAACCGCATTTATGATGCCACTAAGACCTTTGGTAATATCGTCACCTTTCGCGATTTAGAAAAAGCCACTATCGATGCCATTACCTTGTTTGGTGATAGTAATACCAAAAACGTCGTACTAGAAAAGAGCTATAAAGAGTACATGGCAGGATTCACTGATGTGGTGACGGGTAAGGCAAGACGCGGCTATTTAGAAGTGGTCAAAGAGCTAGAAGCGCGCTTCCCTAACCCTGATGAAATCGTAACTGAGGCGGACAAAAAGGACTTTGCTAAGCTGTTTGGTGAGTATTTGCGCGTCGAGAATATTTTGCAAAACTATGACGAGTTTGCCAGTCTAAAAGCTATGCAAGACTTAGATATGAGTGACACCGCCGCCGTCGAAACCTTCAAAGCCGATCACTATCTCGATGATGACGATTTAGCCGCGCTGCAAGCTATCAAAGTACCAAGCGAGCGCAGCGTACAGGATTATCGCTCCACCTATAATGACATTCGCGATTGGATACGCCGCGAGAGATCAGGCAATGAACAAGACAGCGCTGTTGTCGATTGGGATGAAGTGGTGTTTGAGGTGGACTTACTCAAATCACAAGAGATTAACCTCGATTATATTCTGGAACTCATCTTTGAGCATAATAAGCAAACCAAGGATAAATCAGCGCTGGTTGAGGAGGTACGGCGTATGATTCGCGCCAGCCTTGGCAACCGAGCCAAAGAGAGCTTGGTTGTGGACTTTATCCATCAGACTAATCTGGATAACATTCCTGATAAATCCAGCATTATCGAGGCGTTTTTTACCTTTGCCCAAAGCGAGCAACAACGCGAAGTAAAAGAGATTATCACTGACGAAAACCTAAATACTGAGGCGGCAAAGCGTTATATCAGCGCCTCATTAAAGCGCGAATACGCCAGCGAAAACGGTACGGAGCTTAACGCTATTTTGCCAAAATTAAGCCCGCTGAATTCGCAATATCTCACTAAAAAGCAAAGTGTCTTGCAGAAAATCGCTGCCTTTGTAGAGAAGTTCAAAGGCGTGGGTGGTAAAGTATAGTTAATATCTTGTGTTTCTAAAAAAGCTTCATTATCAAAATATCCAAACCGAAAAAGGTATAAGCGATCATCAATGTACAGCCAAGCCTAACGAAATTAGGCTCGCATATTATCTTTATTTAGCTATAACTTTATACTAATACCATTCGAAACACTCTATTTAGAAACTCTTGTCCATTTATATCTCTAAATCCAACAATTTGGAGCTGAGACTTTTCCCGTGCATATCCTGCGCCAAGGATTTGGTGACCCCGCCGCCTAAAGCGCCCGTCATTACAAAGTTGAAGGCACTAAGATTTGGCAGCTCATAGCGAGTGACTTCGCCTTGTACAATGTCTTTAAACCATTCTTTTACCACCTCCTCGGTAACCTTTTCTTTGATCAATTCATAGTCTTCATCTTTGTACGCTATAACCGAGATATTAGAGATATTGCCTTTATCACCAGTTCGGGAATGAGCGATTTCACGTAATTTCATTTATGTCACCTCATGATATGAAATGTTAATATCCGTATCTGCTTCTGGAATCAAAATTGAGCCTATTGAAACGATCTCTTTAATATTTGAGCGAATGCCGCCACCGCCTGCTGGGCCATTGGTGTAGAGAGATTCTACTTCTCGAACAACGGATTTTGCAGTCATATGATCTTCAGTTCTCGCAGCGATACGAAGTCTGACCTCAGCCATTTCTGGCGAATCAACAACCTCATTACCATATAAAGAATTCACCCCGATAAAATCATAACGCATCTCAATAGGCTCAATATTTTGAGCAGCAAGCCTTTTTTGGATAATCTCTTTTGCAAGCTTTGCTCTTGCAACTGAACCTGAACCACCATAGCTGATTTCTGCCTCAGCGATATAGCCCTCTTTATAGCCTATACTGGTTTTTAGCAAGCCAGTCTTTGTTTTGCCAGAGCCGCCAAATACCTTAACAACGTTTTCTTCTACCTTTTCGACCTGAACATCGGAGAAATCAGCGATAACATCTGGGGTCAGATAGTTGGCGGGATCATGAATTTCATAGAGTAATTGTTCTTTTACCGTTGCTAGAGAAACCAGACCACCGGAGTCATTTAGTTTCGTAATATAGTACTCACCTTTTTCTTCGACTTCCATGATTGGGAAACCTACGTTCCAAAGCTCCGGCACTTCTTTATAACCTGGATCTGCAAAATAGCCACCCGTAATCTGAGCGCCGCACTCCATTAGATGGCCACCTATCGTTCCTTTACCTAGCAGTTCAGTATCTAAAAAAGACCAGTCAAATTCATAAATCATAGGGGCGAGAAATAACGAAGGATCAGCCGCGCGGCCAGTAACAACGATATCTGCACCCGCTTTAAGTGCTTGTACGATACCTTTTGCGCCAATATAAGCGTTAGCAGAAACGATGGTTGATCCTAGCTCTTTAATTGACTTATCGTTCTCTAGCAGTTTTTTATCTTGATACCGATCGATTTTTGATAAAACATCATCGCCAGTGACTGCCGCTATTTTGAGATTATGCAGATCGTGCTTTTGAGCTATCTGTTTTATCATCTCAGCTGCCGCTTCTGGATTGGCAGCTCCCATATTAGTTATTATCTTGACACCTTTTTCTGCACAAAGCGGTAAGACCTGCTCCATCCGATATTCAAGCAGGCTGTCATAACCCTCTTGTGGGTTCTGCATTTTTCGCTGCTGGGCTATGGCAATGGTTCGCTCTGCAAGACATTCAAAAACAATATAATCAACCTCTCCGTATTTAATGATATCAAGCGCTGGTTGTAGCCTGTCATCTGAATAACCCGCTCCAGAGCCAATTCTGATTGATTTCATAGCATCATCTCCCTGTTGTTCTGTTTATTATGTTACCTACTTATATAATGACACCTGTGATAACTGCGACGATAGTCATGACGATAGTGGTACCAAATGCCCATTTGAAGACGAACTTTTGATGATCGGCAAGTTCTACCTGTGCTAAACCGATCAATAGAAATGTTGATGCGGTCAAAGGACTAATAGGGAACCCAGTCGTCATCTGCCCAAGCATCGATGCCTGACCAATTTGGGTTGGGTCAAGACCGTAGGCGCTCGCAGTTTCAGCAAGGATTGGCATGACTCCAAAATAGTAAGCATCTGGGGTGAAAATCAAACTCAAAGGCATACTTATTACCGCTACAATCACTCCCATAGAGCCACCTACAGCATCAGGGATAATCTGAACCAATGCAGTCGACATTGCATTAATCATACCTGTGCCTGATAGAATACCTGTGAAGATACCAGCCGCAAAAATAATAGACACAACAGTAATCATGCCAACAGATTGGGTTCTTATCTGATGCATTTGGTCATCGGGTTTAGGGTAATTTATTAAAACAGCGACGGCAAATGCCACCATAAAGACGATGGGCAGCGGTAACCAAACTTGCACCAAGGCCACGATAGTCAAAACGGTTAAAACCAAATTGAACCAAAAAAGTTTGGGACGGCGCATACTGCGCTCTTCGTCATTCAACTCATCATGCAGATTGTGCTCTAAGTTTTGCACCCCCAAGCTTTTACGCTCTTTTCTACCGACTAGGTAGGCCACAAAAATAACCCAAACCACGCCTGCCAAAAAAGCAGGAATAAGCGGATTGAATAATACAGCAGTACTAACTTCCAGTGCAGCCGCCGCACGTGCGGTCGGTCCACCCCAAGGCGTTAGATTCATTATGCCTGCCCCAAGAGCCACCATGCCTGCCAAGGTAATACGGCTCATACCCAACTTATCGTATAAGGGCAGTAATGCAGGAATGGTAATTAAAAAAGTAGAAGCGCCAGAGCCATCTAAGTGAGCCACCATTGCAATGACAGCGGTGCCTATGGTGATTTTAATCGGATCACCCTTGACCAAGGCTAAAACCTTTGAGATTAGCGGATCGAACAAACCGGCATTGTCCATCACACCAAAAAACAATATAGCAAACCCTAGCATGATTCCTGTTGGCGCTACACCGATAATACCATCAAGCATGAAGTCTCCTAACTCACTACCAAAACCTCCTATTAGGGCAAAAAAGACAGGAACTAGAATTAATGAGACAATTACAGATACTTTTTTAGTCAGTATTAGTCCCAAAAATACGAAAATGGTTAAAAAACCCAATAAAGCTAGCATGCATATCCTCCTTTTAAAAGCCGCCTTCTTCCTTGTCACTTCACCTTATCATTTTTCCTAAGTATTAGAGCAATCAAACTGAATATTTATATGATTAGCTTACTAAATATTTTTCTACAGTTTCTTTAGCACAGTTCACTAGATACTTAGATTAAAACTGCTGGTTTGAAATTAACATCGTTTTTTATAAAAAAACCCTGATAAGCTTTCTAACTTATAAGGGTTAGCTTAATTACGCAAGGTTTGCTAAGTTGTAAATTCTTAACTTCGGCCATAGTTTTTATTTACGCACTACACTTTTTTACCTAGGTCGAGCTCGTAAAGCTGCTGGCTGACCTGGCAAAGATATTCTCCGTCCGGTGTCTACTACTTCGGTGCCATTCACTTCAAGTACTGCGATGTTTTTATCAAAAAGATTACCGACAAGAAGAAGTCGACCATCGGGACTAAAAGCAATAGCCTCAGGTAGTCCACCTAGGGTAATTTCCTGAAGGCGACTCACCTTTTTCCCATCAATACCGAGAATTACAATTCTCCCCCGCTGATGATAATAAAACGCATCATAAGGACCGTCACCGCCGTCTAATAAGCCAACTACAGCAATCTGCCCTGTTGGGCTAATAGCAATACCTTCTGGACTGTCTCCAACTGTGACATGATCAATGACATGAACCGGGTCATGCTCAAGATCAAGAATGGTTACTGTGTTGGCATTTCCATCCGAACGCCCTCCTTTGCCACTATTATTAACAATGGCAAGAGCACCGTTGGGAGTTATATCAAGATTGAAGGGATAAAGACCAACTGGAACATCTTGTGCAGTATTAGTAACAGTATTGCCATCTATTTTTAGAACAGCAACTTTATGATCATCTTGCATCGTAGCAAGTGCGCTTCGACCATCTGGTGCGATAGCGACATGAGTAGCTGGGCCGCTAATGTCGACCTTCCCAGAGACAGAAACCTTATCTCTGTTTATTGAAAGAATAGTAATAAAGTTATCAGCTGTATTCGCCACTAGAGCCATATGTCCCTTCGGATGGATAGACAGTCCTGAAGGCTGCCTACCGACGGTAATCTGAGCAATTTCTCTAGGCGGATTCGTAGTCAAGTTTACAACATGAACAAGATTACTAGGGACAAGTTCGGTACGCTTCTCTCCCTTACCTGGTCTCATTGCCTCAGCGATTAGGGCGAGCCTCTCGTCTGGCGTAATACCTACGTTAACTGGAGGACCAAACAAACTATTTGCCAATGGAATGCTAGCTTTTAAAATTGGTTCAGGACCATTAAGGTCAATAACGGATAACCCTCTTTTGCCATTAGCATCGACAATAACTTCACCGTCTTGAATCAAAACCGAATTATCGGTTGCAGCAACGATTACTGCTGCATTACTTACTGTCATTACTCCTAGTTGAAACAGGAGTCCTAATGAGAGTATGCTTGGTATCAACGCTTTTGTATTCATCTAAAGCTTCTCCTGAAGTGCCATATCCACTGACTACGACTTGTTGAGTTTGAACATTTTTACCAAGCTTTCTTTTATGGCTATTATCAAACCAGTGTTTTAGTTAAGGAGCCAAGACTGGTCGATGATCACCTAGCGGCTTCATAAGTTCAATCGCCATACCTACGTTGAGTACTCTAGCTTCATCAAAGGCCCGACCTATAATTTGCACACCTACTGGCATCCCTTCAGCTATTCCTGCTGGTACTGAGAGTGCAGGCAAACCTGTCAAATTACTTGGCCCTGTAAGCCGAATGGAGTTTTCAATATAACCGGATTCATTACCATTGATGTCTACGGTATTCTCGCCAATACTTGGTGGTATAAGTGGCAAAGTAGGTGTAATAATCACATCAACCTCTGATAAAGCTTGCATAAATTCTTTCTTAATTTGCCGTCTGACTTGTTGTGCTTGCAGATAATCAACTGCTGAGAACATCTCACCAATTTCAAATAACAGACGGATATCCGCACCGAAGTCGTTTGGTCGCTTTTGCAAATTGCGATGATGAATGGCTGAGGCTTCAGAAAAACAAGTGGCCAACTCGGTCCATTCGGCATGGCGTAGCGTCGGCATTGATACGGGTTTTACAATAGCGCCCAATTTCTCTAAATCTGCAATACGATCTCGAATGATTTTTTCTACCCGAGCATCTATATTTTTAAAAAAGTAATCTTCATTAATACCTATACGCAAACCTTTAACATTACCGTTCAGACCGCTAAGGTAGTCATTGACGGGCACATTTGCAGAAGTTGGATCTTTGATATCGAAACCAGAAATAACTGACAGCATGGCCGCAGCATCTGCAACGGACTTAGCAATTGGCCCTACATGATCTAACGTCCATGCTAGCGGATAAACACCATATTTACTAACCCTGCCATGCGTGGGTTTTAAGCCAACAGTACCACAAGCTGAAGATGGGATACGAATAGAGCCGGCAGTATCAGTCCCCAAAGAGCTATACGTACTATGCGCGGCAACGGCTGCACCAGAGCCGCCACTAGAGCCACCAGGTATTTTTTCAGGATTCCATGGATTATGTACGGCACCGAAATGGGGGTTGTTATTGTCAGCACCAAAAGCGTATTCATGCATATTGAGCTTACCTGTGAAAACCGCTCCTGCTGCGCGTAGTTTTGCCGTCACAGTAGCATCGGCTTCTGGAATAAAACTACCGTGAATCTTAGATCCTACTGTGGTCAGCTCTTGACCAAAATAAATATTGTCTTTTAAGGCGATAGGGATGCCGTGGAAAATCCCTTTATAGTTGCCAGCAGTGATTTCAGTTTCAGCTTCACGTGCGCGTTCTAAGGCGGTATCGGCAGTAATAGAGATATAAGCATTGGTTTTGGGATTAATCTTGTCGATATATTCCAAAATATTTTTGGTGACATCTACAGGAGAGACTTCACGATTCTTGATCAAATCCGCCAATTCTGTGACGGTTTTTTCTAATAACTCTTTATGCATGTTATTCATGATGATCGTCTCCAGCAATATTGACTAATGCGATATCAGCATCATCAAGAGCAACACCTTCTAAGTCGCCTTTTAACTGCTCGTACTCATTCCACTTCTCTTCAATAATCGCTAAATGTTCATCGCTAGGATGAACGCCTTTAGCGGCCAGAGTATCTTTTATAGATATACTCATCTCATAGTCCTTTATGTTGATGAAAGTAAGGTAGAGCTTAATGACGAGTATAGTTACATAGTTTAAAATTCAATCGTCATTTTTTGAACTCATCAAATTACTTTATGACTTACTCTGACAGCTGTCAATGATGATTTAAGATAGTTTTAAGTTATTTTTAAGACAGTTTTGTGACGAAAACAGGTAAAACTTATTTACGGTAAATGATTCTGAAATTGAGAGACGGTTTGCCCAAGGGATGTAATTTATCAAAAAAAGCCACTTTACGAAATGATAAGGTGGCTTTTACTTACTATAAAAATAAGCTTAAAGATCTAAAACAAATTCTAAGGCAAATAACCATTAGTCGCCCTGATATCCTCTGGAATATCAGCCTCCCCCAGCGCTTCTAATAAATTAATCTCAATCGTCCGTGACATAGCGCTAAGCGGTAACTGGTTTGCTGCAAGTCCAAAAGGGTCTTCTAACTCTTCACTCAATACATCCAGACCAAAAAAAGTATAAGCGATCATGGCACAGATCAAAGGCGTCGCCCAGCCTAGCGAGGCCACTAGTGCAAAGGGCAATAAAAAGCAGTATAGATAAGTCGTACGGTGCACAAGTAACATATAAGCAAAGGGCAACGGCGTGTTATGAATACGCTCACAGGCGGCTAACACGATAGTCATCGACGTCAGGCGCTCATCGATGTTTTGTACCATGTGCTCTGACAGTAACCTCTGACGCCGACTGTCTCCTAGCTTTTTGCCCAATAGGCGCATCAGATACTCAGGCAAGTTGCGCGCCTCACGCATACTGGCATGATACTGCGGCTCTACAAAACGCTCGACATCCTCCCAAGGCGAGCTGCCACGCAGACGATGGCGCAGGGCATGAGTAAAGGCGATGGCAAGATGAATCATACTTTGCTGCGTCTGCCGACCGATCTCGTCATCACCATCGATAAAAGACAGCAATTGACGAGTAAGGCTGCGAGTCTCAAAAACCAATTGTCCCCATAAACCGCGAGCCTCCCACCAGCGCTGGTAACTGGCATTATTACGAAAGCCGAGAAATAACGATAAGGCAATACCGATCAAAGTAAAAGGCGCGGTACTGTAATAAGGAAATGAGTTAGGAATCCAGTGCTGAATGATGGTTGTAATCATACTTAGCAAAGTAATAAATAAGATTTGGCGATAAATCTTGGGAAGCACTGAGCCGCGCATGGTGAAAAATATCTTTATAGCATTCGGTTTTTGCCGGACAATCATGTCAACTTCCTAACCATGAATTATATCTAACTATATGAAGCGAGTGTGAAACCGACCGTATAATATCAAGATGTTAGTGAAGCTGCCATACATTAATTGAACTCCTTAGAGTTAAGTCGAACTGTTAAGCTCAGAGTAAGTTGAGCGTTACTGATATAAGTGACTTATGGTAAATAAAAGGCCGTACTGGTTCAATTCAGTATGGCCCTTTTTTGTATCAGAACGGCTGTTTTTGCTGACATTAACAATTTACTCTATGGTTGATGTGAATAATATTTTTAAACCTTAATCAAACGCTCTCAAAATAAGATAAATCAAAAGCCATCATGGACTCACTTCCCGCTTGCGCCATCTCTATATGTGACTGCATACGTGGCAGAATGTGATCAATAAAGTAATCGGCCAATTTTAATTTATTAACATAAAATAAGTCGTCGTTGTCATAGCTGGCTTCCACTATTAGTGCGTACATATAAGCAAAGCACAGATAACCAACCGCATGCAGATAGTTCACCGCGCAACCATTAATCTCATCTTTGCGCGTGCCAATGTTAGCCAGTACCGCTTTGGTCAAAGCCTCAATACTAGCAGTCGCCTGCAACGTAGCTTGTTTGATGCGATGCTCGGCTTGCATATTATTAACGAAGTCATTGATCTCAGCTAAAAAGTCAAACAACTTAGCACCGCTATCTTTGGCAACTTTACGTCCTAGTAAGTCTAAGGCCTGAATACCGTTTGCGCCTTCATAAATTTGCGCAATACGTGCATCACGTACAATTTGCTCCATGCCCCACTCACGAATATAACCGTGACCGCCAAAGACTTGCTGGCAATCCACAGTCGCCTCAAAACCTTTGTCGCTCAAAAACGCTTTGGTAATAGGCGTCAATAAGGCCACACGAGCATGAGCCGTTTTGATAAGTTGCTCATCCTTACTATATTTTGCTGTGTCCAATTGCTTGGCAACATACATCGCCAAGCAGCGCGAGGCTTCGGTGTGGGACTTGGCATTGAGAAGCATTCGGCGCACATCGGCATGGTGAATGATGGCATCTGCTGACTTATCAGGGGTCTTTATACCAGAGTCGCTACGAGATTGTAGGCGCTCATTGGCATAAGCAACCGCATTTTGATAAGCAAGCTCTGTCACGCTGATGCCTTGTACACCAATGGCCAGACGCTCATAATTCATAATAATAAACATAGAGGCAAGGCCCGTATTTTCCTCACCTATTATCCAGCCTTTAGCATTATCGAAATTGAGTACACAAGTTGCTGAGCCTTTAACGCCCATTTTATGCTCGACCGAGCCAACAGAAGCGGCATTGCGCGCGCCTAACTGATAATCACCATTGTCGTCACGCTCAACGAGATATTTTGGCACAATAAATAAAGAAACGCCTTTCGAGCCGGGAGGCGCATTTGGCGTCTTTGCCAATACTAGATGAATAATATTATCCGTCAAATCATGATCGCCGCCCGTAATAAAAATTTTACTACCGGTGAGGTTATAACTGCCGTCCTCATTGGGCAGGGCTTTGGTTTTGGTTAAACCGACATCGGTACCGGCATGGGCCTCAGTCAAGCACATAGTGCCAGCCCATTCGCCAGAGTATATTTTTTCTAAGTAAATATCTTTTTGCGCCTCAGAAGCTGATTCTAAAAGGCACAATCCGGCACCTAAAGCAAGATTAGGATACAGCGCAAAAGCTTGATTGGCACTAAACATCATCTCTTCTTGAAACATGGACACCATTTTGGGAAAGCCTTGCCCGCCATATTCTGTAGTAGCACCTAAGCCAACCCAGCCCGCCTCCATGTACTGCTGATAGGCCTGTTTAAAGCCCGTTGGCGTCGTCACCTGCCCGTAGCCTTGCGCATCATGGGTAAATCCAACGCCTTCTTCATCGCCACTACGGTTGAGCGGTAATAGTACGTTTTTGGTAAATTTTGCCAGCTCCTCTAACACCATATTAACGGTATCCATATCAATATGATTGAGACTCTCATTAGCCTGCCAAAACGATGGCGCATCAAAAACTTCGGTGAGTAAAAAACGCATTTCTGCCAAAGGAGCGTTGTAAATACGCATAAGATTTCCTTTTTTAAAAGATGAGATTAGGGCGTGTTGAATTTCATTTTGTCCAAAAAATCTTAAACTCTGCAAGCTACACTAGCTTGCTGCGCTTTTTCATAGATGGCATCAGCATCAACGCCACTTTGATCGACAGAGTCGAGGTATTTTTGTGTGCCTTGTTTTAATGGTTCTGACCAATCAGGGTCGCTTAGTGGATCCGGAATCTCAATAATAGTACTGCCTGCGTCTTTAGCCGCTTGCAGGGCTTTTATATCCATCTCACTGATTACATCCCCAACCATTTTAGAAAACGCCATACCCGAATTATCATCAATGACTTTTTTTAAGTCATCGGGAAGCGAGTCGTATTTTGCCTGATTCATTGTCATCACAAAGCCTGAAGAATACAGCGGAATGTTGGTGTGATTGTCAACCAGCTCATTCACCCGAAAGATAGGTACCCCATCCCATGGTAGGCTTAAGCCATCAATGACCCCGCGCTGTAGGGAGGTATAAATATCATTGGCAGGCAGGCCTACAGGCGCGGCTCCCATACTTTCGATAATATCTCCAGCCACTGCAGAAGGGCGACGGATACGAAGACCATTCATATCTTCAGGTTTGGCAATAGGCTTATTACTATGCAGAACCCCAGGTCCCAGGCCATACAATGCTAGCACATGTGAATCCTGATATTCATCGGCGATAGTGCCATTATCGTATAACGTCTGCATCAGACAGCTCATCTGCGCCGCTGAATTTGACAGGCCGGGTAGTTCAGCGATTTGGGACAGTGGAAAGCGCCCACTGGTATAACCTTGCAACTGGATGCCGATATCGACTTTACCACTTACCGCCGCGTCGTAAGTATCAGAGGGCT
Source organism: uncultured Psychrobacter sp. (assembly GCA_947501045.1). Lineage (GTDB taxonomy): Bacteria > Pseudomonadota > Gammaproteobacteria > Pseudomonadales > Moraxellaceae > Psychrobacter. The sequence continues at coordinate 66,946 of CANMUI010000006.1, read as the reverse complement.
TGCTGAGCGTTGCCCCCGGGAAATTTTGAATTTTAAGACGACCATCCGATTCTTCTTCGACTTTTTTGGCCCAAACCTCAAATGCTTGCATGTTCATAACCGAGGGCGCAGGCATAAAGTGCGACATACGTAGGACAATCGGCTCTCCTGCTACAGCGTTGGTATTAGCGTCACTTGTTGTGGTTTGAGTTGTCTGATTTGCATTATCACAAGCCGTTAAGCTTGTGGATAATGCAAACGATAACCCCAGCGCAGCAAACAATTTTGATGTGCTGAAGCTAGCGGTCAAACTAGAAAACGTAAGAGACATAATCAAATCCTTTTGATTGAAGGTTTCGTACAAAACCAGTCCATATTTTCTTAATAAAAGTTAAAATTAATTTATAAAGTTAACTTATAACCAGATAATATCAATATTTCATAAATAGCTGATACTAAAAGTATAATAAAGCTTATATAAATATAATGTCAAATAATTATATCAATTTAGTTGATATAAAACTTTACATATTATAAAGTTTGTTGATAGTATAAACCTCTATTCAATAAGACTTACTCAATAGAGTAGTAAAGTAACTTAACATCGCATGGAGCACACTATGTCAAGTCATGAAAAGCCAAGTTATGAAAACCGCTGGACGACCGTTAAAGTCGAGGTTACTGACAATATTGCTTGGGTCACCCTCAACCGCCCAGACAAACGTAATAGCATGAGCCCAACGCTTAACCGTGAAATGATTGATATTCTAGAAACGCTAGAGCAAGACTCAGAGGCAGGCGTGGTGGTTATCACCGGTGAAGGCAGTGCTTGGACAGCAGGAATGGACTTAGAAGAATACTTTCGCGAAACCGATGGGCAACCTGAGATCTTCCAAGAAAAGACGCGCCGCGATGCTTGCAAATGGCAATGGCAGCTCCTACGCATGTATAACAAACCAACCATCGCTATGGTAAATGGCTGGTGTTTCGGCGGAGGTTTCTCACCACTGGTCGCCTGTGACCTTGCTTACTGCGCCGATGAAGCCACTTTTGGACTCTCAGAAATCAATTGGGGCATTCCGCCGGGTAACCTAGTTAGTAAAGCCATGGCGGATACCGTAGGTCATCGTGAATCCCTTTACTACATCATGACGGGCGAACCCTTCAAAGGCAAAAAAGCGGAACAAATGGGCCTAGTCAATAAAAGTGTCCCCCTCGATGAATTAAAAGCTGAAGTGGAAAAAGTGGCTAAAGTGCTCCTTGAGAAAAACCCAGTCGTCCTGCGCTATGCCAAAAACGGCTTTAAGCGCTGCCGAGAGCTGACGTGGGATCAAAATGAGGATTACCTCTACGCCAAGCTGGACCAATGCCTCATGCGGGATCCAGAAAACGGACGTGCTGAAGGCATGCGTCAATTCCTTGATGAAAAGAGCATCAAACCGGGCCTGCAAACTTATAAGCGCTAAAGGGTTCGTGTCTTCTTTGTAAAGCAAAAAGACTATATCTGACTTCAATTAAGGAAAAGGAATTCCATTATGAATCAATCTCAACTCTTTATTAATGGTCAATCGTGCCCAGCCAGTGATAACAGCACTTTTGACCATATTGGCCCAACTACAGGCAAAACAGTGACCACAGCTGCGGCAGGTAAAGCCGATGATGCCAACAAAGCTATTGAGGCGGCGGCTCTTGCCTTCCCTATTTGGTCAGCGCTACCGCCAAGCGAGAAGCGTATCCGCTTGCTTAAAGCCGCCGACCTGCTTGCGGCGCGAGCAGAAACATTTATCGACATTGGCATGACTGAGATGGGCTCAAGTGGGGCATGGTATGGCTTTAACGTGCAAGTGGCTGCCAATATGCTGCGCGAGGCTGCAGGAATGGTTACCCAAATTCAAGGGGATATCATTCCAAGCGACGCTGAAGGTCGGATAGCCATGGCTTGGCGGGTGCCGTGCGGCGTGGTTGTCGGTATGGCACCTTGGAATGCGCCCGTTATCCTAGCTACTCGCGCCCTTGCTATGCCGCTAGCTTGCGGTAACACCGTGGTGCTCAAAGCCTCTGAAAACTGTCCGGCCACCCATGAGCTTCTGATCAAAACTCTTAACGAGGCAGGCTTAGGCGAGGGTGTGGTCAACTTAGTTACGCACAGTAGCGAAGATGCTCCAGCGGTAGTGAACGCGCTTATTGCCCACCCCGCAGTCAAACGTATCAATTTTACTGGCTCAACGCACGTTGGCAAAATAATTGCCAAACAGTGCGCTGAATATCTAAAACCGGTGGTCCTAGAGCTAGGCGGGAAAGCCCCTGTCATCGTCTGTGAAGATGCTGATTTAGAGGAGGCGACCAACGCTATCGCTTTTGGTGCTTTTTTTAATCAAGGGCAAATCTGTATGAGCACCGAGCGCGTCCTCGTCAATGAAAAAGTGGCTGATAAACTTATTGAACACCTCAAGGCCAAAATTGAGGGTTTTGTTACCGGACTGCCAACTGAACCTGTGCATATCGCTCACGTCATCAGTCAACAAGCTGCCGATCGTATTATGGCTATGGTCAAAGACGCTGAAGATAAAGGCGCGAAAGCCATCACTGATTACCGCGTTAATGACACTGCCATTAGCCCCATCTTATTAGATGGTATCAAGCCTGATATGCAACTCTACACCGAAGAATCATTTGGGCCAGTCTGTACTTTGGAGCGCGTAGCGGACGATGACGAAGCCATTGATAAAGCTAATGCCTCGGAATTCGGACTATCCTCTGCTGTCTTTAGCCAAGATATTGGACGAGCTATAGCGCTTGCCAAACGTATCGAAAGCGGCATCTGCCATATCAACTCTGCTACCGTTGACGATGAAGCTCCCATGCCATTTGGCGGTGTTAAATCTAGCGGCTATGGGCGCTTTGGTAGTAAAGCCTCAATCAGTGAATTTACCGAGCTGCGCTGGGTGACCATGCGTAGTACGCCAAAACACTATCCGATTTGACGCTATACGAGACAAGGACATCATCAGTTAAGACGAAGGGAACCGTTTATGACCCAATTTACCTACCACACTTATCCGGAACGAGCGGTTGCCATAGGTAGTCATAAAGTCCACGTTCGCCAGACCAGCGGATCAAATGGCAATATTATTTATATCGATGCTGTCGAAGCGCTGCAAGATTATCCAAAGCGCTTATTTGACAAACTCTATGAGTACGCAGACAAATATCCAGATAGAATGCTTATCGCTCAACGTGAAGCCGATACCGCAACTGGCGAGCGCGGCGACTGGATAAAGCTTACTTATAGTGAAGTGCTACAAAAGGCTCGTAGCATCGCGCAAGCTTTACTTAAATACGAGCTATCAGCAGAGCGCCCACTGATGATATTGTCCGAAAACTCAATAGAAGTGTTTTTATTGATGTTTGGCGCTATGCTTGCAGGCGTCCCCTATACTCTGATTGCTCCGGCCTACTCATTACTGGCCAAAACCCCTGACAAACTACAATACGTCATCGATAAAGTCACTCCAGCATTGTTTTATGCAGGCGATGGCAAGGGTTTTTTGCGTCAGCTTAAGGCCTGCGAGCAACTGCACCAACCTATTATTACCACAACTGGAGAGCTTGACGGTGTGCCCTGCTTAAACTTTGACGACTTTATTGCTACTAAAGCTACCGATAAGGTTGAAAAAAAACAGCAGCGAATTAGCGCCGATAGCATTGTGAAGTTTCTGTTTACCTCAGGTTCGACAGGCGATCCTAAAGTCGTACCGACTACCCACCGTATGCTTTGTAGCAACCAGCAAATGCTTAAACAAACGCTACGCTTAGATGAGAACGATCCGCCAGTGTTGGTCGATTGGTTAAGCTGGCATCATACCTTTGGTGGCAGCCATAACCTTGGCGTTGCTATATATAATGGCGGCGCGTTTTATATTGATGATGGTCGTCCTATCGCAGGTAGCTTTGATGAAACCATTCGCAATCTCAAAGATATCTCGCCCAGTAAATACTTCAACGTACCCGTAGGATGGGCTATGCTTGCCAGCGCTCTAGAGGACGATAAAGCGCTACGTGATAACTTTTTTAAAAACGTTGATCTGTTTTTGTTTGGCGGCGCAGGATTATCGCAAGAGCTCTGGCAAAAGCTTAGCGATATCAGCTATCAGCACTGCGGCGAAAAAATTCGCATTATGGCCGGGATGGGTATGACCGAAACCGCGCCTTCTTGTACCTTTACCATAGGACCTGCGAACACCAATGCCAGTTTTGTGGGTTTTCCGGCTCCAGGGGTTGAAGTCAAGCTTGTACCCGTGCAAGACAAACTAGAATTGCGCATTCGCGGGCCCCACGTTATGGCAGGCTACTGGCGACATCATACGACTAACAGTAGTACTAGTAACAGCAGTGCTCGTGACAGCTTTGATGAAGAAGGTTTTTATTGTACAGGTGATGGGGTGTTGTTTTACGATCCTGATGATCCAGCAAAAGGTTTGGTATATGATGGCCGTATCGCCGAAGACTTCAAGCTAATGACGGGCACTTTTGTCAACGTTAGTGAATTGCGCAGCCGTATAATATTACAAGGGCTTGAGATGATTGATGACGTGGTATTAACTGGCGAGGGCAAAGATGAGATTGGCGCTTTTGTATTTATCAAAGAAAAAGCAGCTCGCCATTTGACAGGCTTGACCAACACCAGTTTAAAAGAAGTATTAGAACACGATAAAGTGCAAGCTTGGTTTAGCGACTTTATGAATAAGATTAATGACGACTACGAAGCCAGCTCAAAACGCATTGCTCGCATTTATCTAATGGAGAATCCAGCCAGTGTAGCCCTTGGTGAAAAAACCGATAAAGGCACGCTTAACCAACGTAAACTTCGCAACAGCAGAGTGGACGAACATACTGCCTTATATAGCGATAAGGCAGATAAGTTGAGGTTTTTGGCGAAATAGCCTATAGTCAGCTGAAAATAAGACGGTTATATAGATTTAAGTGTGCCTTTTATATCGCATCGACTATAGGGTGCTACAAGATTTACCGCTATCAAGCCAGTAGAGCATCAAAAGGAAAGTCAATTGAAAAACCTGCAACTTGATAAACTTATGAGCGACATTCCAACCGTTAGCTATAGCGTAGGACAACTAGATAAACTGATTAATCAACAACTTAGCGAGGCGTTGTTAGAAGTGGGCGTAAGCTTGCCGCAGTTTACCATGCTCTCAAACCTACATTTGCATGGCAAAATGGCCAATGCCAAACTGGCTTCACGCTCGTTTATCAGCCCCCAAGCTTCGAATCAGATCATCAAAACCATGGAGGAAAAAAGCTGGATAAGTAAATGTGATGACCCCAATCATGGACGTATCCTACTTATCAGTCTCACCAATGAGGGGCAAGCCATCTATGAGCAGTGCAAAATCAAAGCTATTGAGTTTGAACAGCAAATGCTAGATGGCTTGCCTGTTGAAAATGTACTTATGCTAAAAGCTACTATGCAAAGATTAATAGCAAACCTAAAAGAGCATAGTTAGGGTTAGGGGCCATTTAGTCATGCAAACAGCTTTTTACTCTTTTTATTAAGACGCCCTGCTATTTATACACTTATCTTATTAAGCTCTTCTTTACACTTTCTTCAGTACAGTTCATTTATCGAAAGCACGACCGATAACTCATACTTCTCTATGCTGATAACAATACTACGCACTCAGCAGCACATCGCCATGTTCGTCCCGCAAGTCTTTTTTCACCATTTTCCCAGCGCCATTGAGCAAAATATTATCGACAAAGATAACTTTATCTGGTATTTGCCAGTTGGCAATTTTACCTTGGTAAAACTCCAGCATTTGCGCCTCAGTAAGTTCGGACTCCGCCTCCTTAACCACGATGAGTACCGGACGCTCGCCCCACTGTTTATGTGTAGCCGCTATCGCTGCTGCCATTTTGACTTGCGGATGGGCGGCTGCAATATTCTCAAGCTCAACTGAAGATATCCATTCACCGCCTGATTTGATTAGATCTTTTGAGCGATCCCGAATATTCATATAGCCATCAGCATCGATAGTGGCAATATCGCCAGTATCGAACCAGCCATCTTCAGTGATAGCATCTTTGTTTTCGGTGAAGTAATCATCAATAACCCAGTGCCCGCGAATTTGTAGACGTCCTTGAGACACGCCATCCTCAGCGACACGTTCAAGCGGCTGATCAGTTTTGGTGACACGTATCTCAACCCCATAGGGCGGTCGACCTTGTAAGTTACGCAGCTCGTTGAGCTCCTCTTTGCTTAACGATTTATGCTTGGCTTTGATCTGATTCATAGTGCCAAGCGGACTGGTCTCGGTCATGCCCCAGCCATGCCGGGTGTCGCAGTCAAAATCTTCTCTAAAAGTTTTGATAATAGAAGGAGGACAAGAGGCGCCGCCGACAATATTACGGGTCATGCTAGCAAGTTTACTGCCGCTATTTTTAGCAGCGGTTAATAAGCTTTGCCAAATCGTCGGAACCCCTAAAGCGACAGTCACCTGATAATCATCAATCAATGACACTAGACTATCGCCATCAAGGTTCGGCCCCGGTAATATCAAAGAGCAACCGGTTAGGGCGGCAGCATAAGGCGTGCCCCAAGCATTGACATGGAACATCGGCACTACGGGCAACAAAACATCTTGCGCAGATAGTGCTGAGACATCAGGCATAGATAAGGCCATGGCATGTAGCAATGAGGAGCGATGAGAATATAGAACGCCTTTGGGATTACCAGTCGTTCCTGAGGTATAACACAACGAGCTGGCCGTCGTTTCATCAAGCTGCGGCCAATCAAAATCAGCCGTATGCGCGGCTAGCAAGTCATCAAAAAACAGCACGTCGGGCAATTGCTCTAGCACCTTCTCATCCCGAGCGCCTAAGCAGATAAAATGCTCAACATGGTCAATTTGATCTTTAATCGCCATAATTAGCGGTAAAAAGGTAGTATCAAAGAACAAGACGCGGTCGTCAGCGTCATTAATAATGTAGCTGAGCTGCTCAGGAAACAGCCGCGGGTTGATGGTGTGACAAATCATGCCACTACCTGAGATAGCATACCATGCCTCTAAGTGGCGACGATTGTTCCAAGCTAGTGTCGCTAAGCGCTCTGATCGCTTTAGTCCTAGCGCTTGCAAAGCATTGGCTAAGCGTTTTGAGTTATCGGAGATGGTGCACCAATCACTATGCGTCATTGACCCATCGACTTCCTTAGATAATACCGCCGTATCGCCATGATAGCGTGCGGCATGCTCGATCAAGCTACTAATCAGCAATGGCTGATGCATCATTTTCCCTAACATTTTAGACTCCCTGTCCTTATTTTAAAGATAGATTAACACCTATTTATAGTATCACTTAACGTCAGTTATGCGCTACTTTTAAGGTTAACCTATCTATAATATGAATGTTCAACGCTAAATTACTCATTTTTAAACCAAGTGTATTTATACATTCCTAACCTACCTTATTCACTTTTTAATCGAAAAAAGTACCTATAAATGCAACGGTTGGCGTTAAGCATTTTTTATCGCCTTGTTTTTCATATTCTATACCAATAGGGCTGTTAGGGACGTAATCTGAATACTGTCCATTTGTTGAAATAAAATCTCTCATTTTAAAAACACGACCATTAAGATTTAGGGTTTTGGTCGCTTCATCCCATTTAACAATACCTTTTGGATAGAGTGGAAACATAGCTGTGTGATAAAAACCATTTTTACCTACTAAATAGATACAACCCTCTCTCCATGCAAAATTTCCTTCTACAACCGCTGCTGATTGAGCGGGTCTTACTGGATGAACATAGTAATAAAAAATACTGGTTTTTTGCTTAGGCAATATGGTTTCTGGAACAGTTTTGATAGCTGGCACTGGTTCGAGCGGACTAGCTACGGGGGTTGTCGTACAACCGACTACCACTAAGCTTGTTAAAATCAAGAATACTTTTTTCATCTGTACGCTCAATTTTTGACAGAAAACTCATATTTGAAAGGAAAGCTGAAAAGACGCATCTTATCTCTTTTCATTACTGTTCTTGTTCGGCAATACAGCGGACTCTTCTAAAAGTATCGGCGGCATCATTCGACCTGACATAAAATTTACTTTAACGGGATGTCCAACCAATTTATTTAATTCACTTTCAACTTTCTGACGGTACTCTTTAGAAGAAGACGGTACGTATATTGATACGCTAATAGTATTATCGGCAGGGCTATAACCTACACCTTGAGTATTAGGATAGCGCTCAAATATTTCAGGCGTTACTTTGTCTTTTAGCGCAAGTATTTGCTCTAGTGTCTTTTCACCATTTGGATGAATATCTAACGTTATCGTCTCTCCTTGCAAAACGCCTTGCTTAAACTCATAGATAAATCGGTCAGACTGTAAATTCGTGAGCGTATTTAGACCAATTCGAAACCCTTTTGGATCATCGTTAACAAAATAAGCGCTTACAACGTTGTCTTTCAATTCTTGCTCAATTGCTCTTAAAAGCCCCGAGCTATATTGTTGTATGAGTAATCTACGCTCTGCTTCTGCTATTGACACTTCAAATTCGTTGGCATAAATCTGTGCAGCGCGTTTATCAACGCCTATTCTATTAGAACGAGGATTGTTTTGATAAAATTTATCGGCAGTCGCTTCTATTTTTGACCAATCAACAGAGACTGCTGCAGCGTTTACCACTGGTACACTTTGACTAGTAGAAGTAGGATTAGTCAAGGTGAAGTTTGAGCAACTTACTAACATTATTAACGCTGTGCTTAAACCAAAAATCCTAGCTACGTTTTTACTCATTATTCTCATAAACTGTCCCACCCTCAAGCTATAGCTTATTCACTTGGCCCAAAAACAATATCGCATCAGTTTTATTGTCTTTAATCATAAATATAAAGGGATGATCGGCTTTAAAAACAACTGGCGGATTCACAGGCATAGAGGTCACCACGGCAACAATACCTGTCGCTGCCGCAGCTTCAGTGCCAGTTTCATCCACGATGACTACCGCTTTATGATAAACATCATCGATCTTTATAGGTGGTCTCTCATCAAATAAATTAAATTCAGCTTCTTCTCGAAACGCCCTTGCCATACCCATATTTGACAATAACGCTTTCATATCGTAGCCCTCTTCAAGCTTAAACTTTGGTAAATGCAGGTTTACTTCTTGCCCTACTAAGTCTGCACTCCATTGCTTGATTTTAGAGGCGTTTAAATTTTGTACCAGCTGCTGCATAGCTGCCTTATCTTTTGATTTTGGCAAGACGACCAGCATTGATAAATCATCGCCTTTATAGGGCAATTGCACGATCTGTGCTTGGTCATCTTCTGTATAGTCAAAATACGATCGTATCTGCATCATTTCGACGTTAGCGCTTGCGCCAGTTTGATTATAAAAGGGCTGAGTACTGGTGCTTTGAACCTCAAAAGGCATTTTCCAGTCGCCCTTGAAATAGACAGCATTGGTCAATACTGTAGCGGTGTCAGGTTGAATACTATTCTTAGGAAGCAGTTCAGGGATCAACTGATTGGTATGCTGAGCGATCTTCTTATTAATGGTCTGACGTGAAGGTTCAGGATTGTTCATAAAATTAAGGTTGGTCACTTGACCGCCATAATAACGCTGTACAATATCTAAATAAGCTTGATTAGGACGCAAATCTTGGCGCAGCCACAAGTCATTAACTGTGCTGAACTCATAGTTTGAGTTAGGCTGGTTGAATTGGTTATAAAGAGCAGCGCTATTGGGATTGAGAATAGTTGGCGACGGATAATGAAAGGTTTGCCCAATTTGTGATCTGGTCTCTGCTTCCGCTGCGGCGTAAAGCATGGCCATCGCCGTAGATAAGCTATAAGGCGAGAAAAAGACGTTTTTATCTGACTGATTGGGCTGCTTATTTAACTGCTGATACAGATCGATAGCGAATTGGTTGTTGGCACTTACTACTTGCAAGATGCCCTCTGTTGTTGAGGCGGAGTCGTCAGCGGCAATATAATCTCTGTCAGTCTGTAGGAGCACCGCGTTCTCCACCTTGTTCGCTATAGGTTTTTGATCCACGGCTTGCATCGGTTGATTATTAACTAGACTGTTGCTACAGCCACTGATGACGAGCACACTGCCTAAAGCAAAGGCACTTATGCTGATCTTATTGGTAAGTTGTTTATACACATACTGGTTAAGATTTTTCATGGCATTGGTACTCTTAAAACTAGAATGATATTTTAATTATACACATAAAACCAAAGCCACTAACAAACAAATGCTAGTAGAATCAACGATCATATATAAAATATTTGAATGATGAAGAAGTCTAAAATATCAAGTACGTGAGGTATTAGTGAAAAAATCTACATTGCGATGGACGGCTGTATTGGTTGCAATAATACTCGGATTGTGGCTATTGGTAGAGACTGTAAATGTGAAAGAAACCAAGTCATTTAGTAGCAGCGACGGCGATATTCTTAATACCCCTGTCGCTGATAAAATCTTTAGCTTGCTGAGTAGGCTTACTAGGCAGGACGATGAGGGAAAAGCCGTTTTTTATGAAAATATCGATATGCTTGAAAACCTTGAAGAAGCACAAACGCCAGATCTTCAGCGATAGTAGTTATCCTAACTACCCTGCCAAAGCCCCGCCACATTCATGGCACTAGCCTCAACAATCGGATAATCAGCAAAACTTAACTGATAACCGCCTAGCGCATTAGGGCTAATCTGACATCTTGCGCCTAAAGGAAAGCTATGCTTTTGGGCGATATGTCCAAAGCTCATGCCGTTATAAATAGGCAGTCCTGTCAGCTCATGCAATTGGCGCACAACCTTGGCAACATCATAACGCGCGTCGTAACTGTCCTCCCCTTGTCCCGTTATGGAGCCAAACACGATGGCTTGCTGGTTCTTAAACACACCTGCTAAATACAGATCATAGAGCATACGCTCGATACGATAAGTCTGCTCGCCAACATCTTCTAAAAACACAATACCGCCATCGATGCGCGGTAGATAAGGACTGCCTGCCAGCGCCGATACTACGCTTAGATTACCGCCCCAAATAGTACCCGTTAAGCTTTGGTTCTCATCTTTTGCCAGAATCGCAGGCAAGCGTTTGCTGGTCAAATCTGCGCTAGTTATTTCAATAGATAAATTAGGATTGGTCAGAGCCTCTACAAACTGGCGGCAACTGACCTCATTGGGCATAGTCTTACCAAACTCGCTATAGAGCATCGGCGCGGCAAGCGAGCTCATCTGTCCTTGCGCCAACAGCGCACACTGAATCGCGGTGACATCGCTAAAACCAGTCAATATCGTACCGCGCTCAGTCATCAGACGGCCTAGTGTTTGCCAGTCAATCAAAGGCAAAATGCGCATCGCCCCATAGCCGCCGCGCACGCCCATAAGCAGCTTGGGCGTAGCGATAGCCCCTGTGGCAATATTTTGCAGGTCGCTGGCGCGCTGAATATCGGTACCAGCAAAGCGTAGATACTGGCGATCAACGATCTTAGGGTTATCGATTTTAAAACCAGCACAGGCCAAGCGCTCGAGTGCCAGCTGGTTACGAGTATCATTGCTGCCAACGTTGGAGCTGGCGAATAGACGGGTTTCGATAGTAGGCAGGATGCAGGATGAGTTGGGCGCAACTGGCGGATTATTAGCAGTTACAGTAGTTGGCAGATCGTCTTTAGTGAGTTGGTCACTATGGTTGTGATTGTCATTTTGATTCGCTATATTGACAGCCAAACTTTGTGTTGCCAGCAAACTTGCGCCCGCACCCGCTCCTAGCTGGCCTAGTCGATACAAAAATTGGCGACGACTTAGCTCAGTAGCGTCCTTATTAATATTAAATACTGTTTCCTTACTTCTCACTGCCCTTTTCTCATTATTATTCTTTTTATTACTCAATGGAGCACCGAATGTGGATATGATGGTATGCATCGTTTATTATTGCCTCTACTTTTCTGTTAACAATATCTTGATAGGACATTACTTAGGCTATTATTTACTTTAAACCGTCTATTGTAACTTATTTCAAAATGCTAACCTCTTAGATATTTTTCTTCTCATAGATAAAAACCATACAAATTACCTCATAACCTTATTTGGTAGTTACCTCTACTCTTGTTATAGTAAATAGTAATAAATTACTGATTACTCACTAACTGATTACTCATTATTAAAGGAACATAAGCATGGCTAATAAAGAAAAAGACGATCAATCCCTTTTGGATAGTATCAAGCAGATTTTGAGCAAAGAGGACAAGATTAACCAGCAGCTTGAAAATGGTAAGGGTCTTGAGCGCTACTCCAAAGACTTGCTATTACTGCTAAGCTTGGTCAAAGATTATTATCAAGGTAACTACCGCGATATTCCTTATAAAACTATCTCAGCAGCGGTTGTAGGTTTGTTATACGTACTCAATCCTATCGACCTTATCCCAGACTTTATACCTTTCATTGGTCAAGTTGATGATGCGTTGGTACTAGGATTCTGCTTAAAGCTGATGGAAAAAGATTTAAGTAAATACAAAGCTTGGAAGGATGAGCATGCTAATAAAGACGAGGATGCAAAGTCTGACAGTAATACAAAATATAAAGGTAAATTGAGCACCAAAAAACAAGCCAAATCTAAAGATTAATACTAGCCCAGCTTTCTTATTTATAGTGTAAATACTGTTATGGTGTAAATACCAAGCTATAAATAGCCTTTTTGATCATACAAAACACAGTCAACGAGCTTAGCATTGACTGTGTTTTTGTGTCTGCTTGTCCTAAACCATTATTAAAATAATAATCTGCGATCAATCAGGTACTTCATAGTTTGCTTTTTCAGGATTAAGACCAAACGAGTACACGAAAGTCGCCACCAAGCTATTAACGATAATAAAGGGGAGATCAATAGTGACGTGACCTAACAAATAGCGTCCGATAAGCCATGAGATGATGAGCATAATAATAAAAAACCCAGCCAGGTATGCCAAAATAGCCGGATGCTTCAGATTATAAGGCTGCTCAGGTTTGGGCTGCTTATCAAGGACGTAAATACGCACAGCCCGGCCAGCGGCATAAGACAATCCGCCTAATAATACATAACTCAAAAAATTCATATCATTCGACTCTATACTTAACGGTTTAAACTCAAGGACTATAGCTTAAATACTGATACTTAAAGACTTTCATTGACATTATCGATGACAATATTGGCATGGGGATTGGCTAAAATGTCAGTATTTGTGTCATCACATTCAACCTGATAAATCGTATTGGCGCCTTTATAAATATAGGACAAATACTCACTATCGAGCAGCGGATCAATATTCGCGTACACGGGTTTGACGTGCGCCATAACCAGCACCCTATCGGGACGCGCGATAGCAGCATCAACGTTGTCAGGATCAATAGAGAAAAACTTAGGAATATCACTGTTGTCCAGTACTTCTAAAGGCTCAGCATCATCCCAGACCCGATTGGCGCTAGCAGGTTCTTTCATTTGCATAACCCACATGCCGGATTGCTCACTGACCTTAATCTGCGCCGGTTCATCATAGCTTACGGTATAGCAGCCTGCAAATACTGATAAATCTACCGTAGAAGTCGCCGCGCTCGTAACTCCATTCTCATCCACCGTGTTAGTAGTATCATTACAACCAGTTAGGAATAACAAACTACTAACTGCGATACCAGCGATAAAAGCAGTCGATTTTTTATGTATAACGTCTAAATATAAAAGCATGGATAGTGTCCTGCGTTAGTACGTTAAGGAATTCTAGTGCGTAAAACACTCATGTTATTTTAACAGAAAACCAGTAGCAGCTTTTATTTTGATTGGTGTCTTTACAGTTTTACCCTTGTTGTTTATGCCTGCTTACCGATCGTTTTGTACGCCCTATTTATTAGCTACCATCTCCTATATTGATAGTAGATTTGCTATAATCAAACGCTATTAAATGAAACACTTAACGATCATCAGCCCAATGAGTTTTTATGTCAGATACTGTTCTATCTGCTGCTAGCAGCACTACCATCCGCTCCAACACTATTGACCCTATGAGCGCCAAAGCTAATACTACTGTTGCTTATACCGATGGTGCTTGCAAAGGTAATCCGGGCGCTGGCGGCTGGGGCGCGCACCTTATCTTTGAGGATGGTCACACACAAGATTTGTATGGTGGCGACAAAGAGACGACCAACAACCGTATGGAGCTGACGGGCGCTATCAAAGCGTTAGAATATAGCCCGCACGGCTCAAAGCTTGAGATCTGGACGGACTCAAGCTATGTGCAAAAAGGTATTACCGAATGGCTAAGCAATTGGAAAAAGCGTGGCTGGAAAACGGCCAGTAAAAAACCAGTTGCCAATCAAGACTTATGGCAGCAGTTAGACGCGCTTTGTCAAGGACGCGCTGTTGATTGGCACTGGGTTAAAGGTCATGCCGGGCACGCTGGTAACGAAAAAGCTGACGAGCTTGCCAATCTTGGGGTCAATGCTAGCAGCGAGCCTGCATCTGTCTATAGCTCTGAAAAAATGGCTGAGCCTCAAACTAAAAAAAAAGCGCAAATAGCCGCTGATGACTGGCTAAAAAATGATCCACTGGGTTTTGATATGCTTGATGAAAGCCTTACTGAAAACCCAATTGACGATACTTACAATGATACCTCCACCATATCAGCACCCAACGAATCAAACGTGCCCTCATCAATGAGTAGCGATACTATGAATCTGACAGCGAACCCAACAGCAGAGACTAAAACAGCAGACACAGACAACATCTCGAATGCAGCATCAGAGCTGCCAAAATTCGATGGAGATACTTCACGAGCAAACCCGAACTTTGTACCCCTACTGCCAAAACCGAGCCACAAACATGAGGCCGATCGCCAGCTGATTATGGATACGGAGACTACTGGTCTTGACGCGCTTAAAGGCGATCGTATCATCGAGGTTGGTATCGTCGAGATGGTAGGGCGCAAATTTACCGGCGAAAAACTACACGTCTATATTAATCCAGAGCGCGGTATGGATGAAGAAGTCATTCGTATCCACGGTATCTCCGAGGCATTCTTACAAGATAAACCTACCTTTGATCAGGTGGCGCAGCAGCTTTATGACTTTATGGATGGGGCGGAGATTATTGCGCACAATGCCTCTTTTGATATGACCTTTTTGGATACGGAGTTTAGTAAGGTTGGCCTGACAGACTTTAGCGCGCGCGTACAAGTCACCGACTCGCTGGCTATGGCAAAACAGCAGTATCCTGGACAAAAAAACACTTTGGACGCCTTGGTGCGCCGTTTAGATGTAGGTAAGCAAGATCGAACTTTTCACGGGGCGTTGCTAGATTCTGAGATTTTAGCAGAAGTATATCTAGCTATGACTGGGGGTCAGGTCGCTTTAGCTATTGAAGAAGATGGACAAACTGATGGTAGTCCTAGCGCTCATAGCAATTTTTCTAATTTGGCATCTTTATTGCTAGAGTCAGCGGTAGATGACCGTGCTCACCAAGACTGGTTAGCAGGCTTGACTGATGAGTATCCTAGCTTACAGTCCAATTTGTCCCAGTGGTAGACGGCGTCAATAGGTATAGTTGGGTTTAAATAAAGGCAAATTTTTTGGCTACTATTTGTAACTACAACCTTTATGAAAATAAAGCTTGCGGGTATAGCCTTTGATCATTTATTTGAACCCTCTAACAACCATTTTTCATAAATCACTAGCTATTGATAGAGTCGACTTTATCGATACTTTACGGAAAAATAACTATGAGCCAGTCTGAGCAAATAGCGTTAAGCGCCCCCGCCCCTAGTGTCACCAACTTTAATTTGCCCTCCCTACACTTATTACATAATGAGATTACAATCATTCTCAAAGATGCTGAAATTCATTTGAGCGAGTTTAATGATGATAAAGAGCAAGCGCCTTTATTGCTAGACTCTATTAGCGTGATGACTCAGTTGTCTTGTGTGTTTGAGCTGATTGATTTAATAGGTGGCCAAGTATTGAGCTGCGCTATTGTACAAGGTTTACAGCGGCTCTATGATAGTGGTGATAATAATGATACTGCTTTGATTATGGACTTATCAGAGGCTATCATCACCCTTGATCGTTATGTCGAATTTGTCCTACTAACCGAAACGGTAGAGCCAAGTTTGCTGCTACCTATTATTAACAAACTATATGCCCATAGCCAGCAAGACACTATCGATACGGATTATTTTGCCAACTTTGGTAGCAGCAGTGTGGTAGTTGCCAACCCTGAGCAAAACTTTCAGGCACTTAGCGAGTTAAATCTTGATCGTGACCTGCTTATCAATGCTTATCGTAGTGGCCTTGGCGTAGTACTTGGCTATCAGAACCAAAACCACTCTTTAAGTGCTGATGCGCAGCAAAAGCTAGATGCTATGAGTGCTGCTTGTAACACCATCGCCGCTCACACCAACAGCTTGTTTTGGCAAGCAGCGATGGTTGCCGTCAGCGACATCAAAAGTATTTTGCCGCTCAATCTGAGTCAAAAGCATACACTTATCTATGTAGAGCAGCAGTTTCAAAGTTACTTGCCGGTGATGGATACCCGTTTTGCTGATTTGGTCAGCTTTGCCTGCCAGCGTGAAGGACAACAAGCTAAAGCGCTGTGCATGCAGTATGCGGCCAACCAAATAGAAACCTCACAGCGCGAACAGATGCAGCGCTTTTTGTTTGGTCCTAACCGCGCTATCACCGATACCTTAAACGACATTATTCAAAATCAAATTAGTACTATCAAAGAAAAGGTCGATAGCTATGCACGCGGCGAGGCTCTGAGCACTACTGAAGCGCAGGTGTCCTCCATAGCCGCTGATCTTACTGAGCTTGCCTCAGCGCTACAATTATTAAACTTACCAAAGGCTGCAGCCTCCCTAGAAACGGCTGCAAATGCAGTATCTAAATGGTATACTCCTAGCCCTGATGACTTTGACTCATTGTTGCTAGCGCTAATAACTGCAGAGAATGCTTCCATTGCAATGGCAAAAATGCATACGCCTGGTGCCATTCATCTGCCAGTGAATAACCACCATATATCACTGCATCAAATCAATACGGCTTATGATACCTTGATACAAGAGAGTCGTTCTGCTATATCAAGTGCTGAGCAAGCGATTAGCGACTACTTGGCAGATGAGAATCGTGAGCTACTCAATATTCAAAACATACCTGAGATGATGCGTCAGGTTGCAGGAGCGATACGTTTTTTACAGCTTCCTACTGCCGCCAGTATGCTTAGTCAATTAGCCACCCATTTGCAAGAACGTCTTAGCAACGGGGCAGACATCGAAGATCACAATCTTGCCTATATTGCTGATGTGATCATGGCAGTAGACTATCGTTTGGATGGGTTTGAATACAATCGTCCGGTAAGCAAACAATCAATCGATGTCGGTCAACATAGCTTGAGTCAATTGCTTGTAGCTTAAACAGTTTATAGCTCAAACCATATTAATGAATTAATATACAGCTGCTATCAAATAAGATCGCAGCTGTCTTGGACCGCCAATGATGAACAGCGCTTTTGTACTTGATAATGATACTATACTATGTCGCCAAACTCCGGAAGGTTGGTGGCCTATGCAGGTTGAGCTTCCAGCCGCTACGGTAGATGGTAAGGAACAAAGCATAGCTACCCCTTATCAAGTAGGCCGTGTGGAGCTATTGGCAAGCTTAGCACCGAGTAATTGGGAAGCCAAGCCAAGCTCCTCAAGCGCTTTTCAAGAGATTCCAGCAACCAGTGCCATTACCTATGATTATGCAAAAAATAATGGCATTGCTGTTCCTAAAGGGCTTGAGAACGACTCTACGTTAACCTCATTGCCTGCCTCATCAAAAAGCTCTGCATCAAACCACGCTTTATTAGACAATGCTCTATCAGAAAATAACGTAGACGTTGCTTTTATCAGTTATCGGCAACTCCTTACTCAGTTGCCAGCAGCGCTTGCAAGCCAGCTTAGTCAAGCTATGCAGCTGCTGCGTTGGCAGGCGGATACCCAGTTTTGTAGCCGCTGTAGCGCTGCGGTCCGCGCCGCTACGTCCGGTGAGCGTGCTATGGTATGTCCCGTTTGTAGGCTGCGTCAGTATCCACGCGTACAACCTTGTGTCATTACTGCAATTACACGTCCAAACCCGCAAACGGGTGAGATGCAAATCCTACTTGCCCATCACCACCGTTATGGTAGACCGGCCACGCAGCTACAATATGGACTAATTGCTGGTTTTGTCGAAGTAGGTGAAAGTCTAGAGCATGCTGTAGTGCGCGAAGTTGGCGAGGAAGTCGGTATTAGTCTACAAGATATCCGTTACGTCAGCAGTCAACCTTGGCCGTTTCCTTCTAATCTAATGTTAGGCTTTCGGGCGACTTACGTTAGTGGCGAGATTATACTGCAAGAAGATGAGCTATCCCACGCTGATTTTTTTGATATCTCAAACCTACCCAAGATACCTTTTAGAGGCAGTATCGCTTATGACTTAATTGCGCAAATTGTCCATGAGCAAGGGGTAACGCTTTAATTGCATTTAAACGCAATGATAGTTTTGGGTTTAATTAACTGACAATGACGCTTATGCTATAGCCTGCAATATGTCTACCTGCTCTTTTATTGTATATAGTCAGCTAGAAGTAAAACTGTTATATAGATTTAAACATGCTTTTTATATCTCATTGACTATACTACGATCCATCATTACCTTTTTACGCCAGATTAAAGGCCATTCATTAAATGTCCAGTACTTTACCAAAACGCCTAACGAATTTACCTATTTTGTTCGATACTTTAGCTTTGGATGCCCTTAGCGAGGCTGAGCAAGCAACTATTGCGCGGGTCGATGCTTGCCTGCCGCAAACGCAGTGCGGTCTGTGCGAGCATCCCGATGGCTGCTTGCCTTACGCGGCCGCTATCGTGGTAAATGGTGAGGCCTATAACAAATGTGTTCCCGGCGGCCAACCCGTCACTGACACGATCCAGCAACTACTGATAGACGATCAAATACTTGCAGACGATAATAAAGAATCTCTTACGGCGGCATCTTCACAGTGGCCTATAGACCCTGTCACCAAACGCCCTACCGAGGTACGTGCTATCATTCGTGAGGATGATTGTATTGGCTGTACCAAGTGCATTCCAGCCTGTCCCGTTGACGCCATTGTCGGTACGGGCAAGCACATGCATACCATTTTCACTGATCTTTGCACAGGCTGCGAGCTGTGTATTGCGCCCTGCCCCGTTGATTGTATTGACCTGGTGACTATTGATCGGCAGATTACGCCCGTTGAACGGCAACAAGAACAGGACGATCTACGCCTGCGTTATCACACTCATCTTAGCCGCGTAACCGAGCAGCTTACCGATAGTAGCAACAAAAAGCCCGTAGTTAGTATGGTTGAGGCAAAACTTAATAATGCCGCGACTCAAACGTTAATTATTAGCGAACGCCAAGCCAAAGATACCATCGCCGCGGCCAAACTACGCAGTAAAATCAAAAAGCTAGAAAAGCAGCTCAGCGTGCGTCCAAACGCAAGTAAACAGGCTGAGCTTGCCGGGCTACAAGCCGATCTTGCAAAGCTATAAGCTTTAAATCTTACACTTGATTCCTAAGAACAATGCAATTAAAAACAACGTAATTAAAAATAATGTAAAGAGGTACGGTTATGAGCAAAACCGTCAAACATAAAACTGCTGATACTCCGCCCTCGAGGCGCATGCCCAATCGGCATGTCCGCCCCTTTTTAGAGAAGCTGGCGGCAACGATTGAAGAGCCAGTCACCGAGCTGCATTACAAAAGCAATTTTGAGCTGCTCATCGCCGTTATTTTATCAGCGCAAGCGACAGATATTAGCGTTAATATCGCTACCAAACAGCTCTATCCGGTTGCCAATACCCCTGAGGCGATATTGGCATTAGGGGAAGAAGGGTTAAAGCCTTATATCAAAAATATCGGCTTATACAATGCTAAAGCTAAAAATATCATTAAAACTTGCCATGACTTGATTGAGAAGTTCGACAGTCAAGTGCCTGATAACCGTAAAGACTTAGAGTCGCTGGCAGGCGTTGGTCGTAAGACGGCAAATGTGGTATTAAATACCGCTTTTGGTCAGCCAACTATGGCGGTAGATACGCATATCTTTCGCGTTGGCAATCGTACCGGGCTGGCCACTGGAAAAAACGTACTTATCGTTGAAGAAAAACTGGTTGAGCGTATTCCAGAAGACTTGATACTAGACGCGCACCACTATCTTATCTTGCATGGGCGCTATACCTGTCAAGCGCGTACGCCAAAGTGCGGTGCTTGTCCAGTATATGAGGAATGTATGTTTAAGGATAAAGCTAAATTTTTGGAGCTTTAACCTTATCATTAGAGCTTAAGATTAAATCAAAGGATGATTTATGCAAACCATTACTGCGCTAGTATTTGAAAATTTTGAGACCCTAGATCTGTTTGGCCCTGTCGAGATGTTTGGCAGCTTGCCTGAGCATTATCAAATCCAATTTGCCTCAATGGCAGGCGGTATTATTCGTAGTAAGCATGGCGTTGCTATGCAGACTATCGCCGTAGCAGAGCTTAAGCATGTAACCGATATTTTATTAATAGTCGGCGGTATGGGCACTCGGCAAGTGATTAATGATAAGCCGTTTCTACAAACCCTTACTACGTTTGCTGATCAAGCTGATTGGGTGCTAAGCGTCTGTACCGGTAGTGCGCTATTAGCAAAGGCAGGTATTTTAGATAATAGACGCGCTACTTCCAATAAGCTTTCGTGGCAATGGGTAATTGCCCAATCGGATAAAGTACACTGGGTTGAGCAAGCACGCTGGGTGGTGGACGATAAATTTTATACCTCCTCAGGCGTTAGTGCTGGTATGGATATGGCGCTGGGCTTCATTGCCGACAGACAAGGTGTTGATATCGCTCGGCAAGTTGCCAACTACACGGAGTATCGTTGGCAAGAAGATAGCGAGCTTGATGACTTCTATCAGCCTTAATAATAATGACAATAACCACACTAATAGCGACTGCTACCAAACATACTCACTAGCTTAATACTTAAACACTGCTACTAGCTGCGCCTATTAGGAAGTAGCAAACATACCCTAGAGTTTTACCCCAATTCAGGGTAAAATGTGGCCATTTTTGAGTCACTTTTACCTCTTGTTTTTATTACCATTTAATAATGACTGTACTTATCAATAACAGTCCCTGCCATTAAGCGATCCCATTATGCGTGAATACAGTTTATTTACCTCAGAATCCGTAAGCGAAGGCCATCCTGACAAAATGGCTGATCAAATCTCAGATGCGATACTTGATGCTATTTTGCGTGAAGATCTACATGCTAGGGTCGCGTGTGAGACCTTGGTCAAAACCGGTGCAGTAGTATTGGCAGGTGAAGTCACAACGACCGCCAATATTGATTTTGAACGTATCGTCCGTGATACCGTCAACGGCATAGGTTATCATCACTCAGACTTAGGGTTTGACGGTGAAACTTGTGCCGTCATCAATATGCTTGGCAAACAGTCGCCTGAGATCGCGCAAGGCGTGGATCGCATGAGTCCTGAGGAGCAAGGCGCAGGTGACCAAGGTTTGATGTTCGGCTATGCCAGTAATGAGACCGAAGTATTGATGCCGGCAGCGATCGAATACGCGCATCGTCTTATGCAGCGCCAATCTGAGCTGCGCCGTGCCGGCGAGCTACCTTGGCTGCGTCCTGATGCCAAAGCGCAAGTCACTCTCAGATACGATGGCAGTCATCCGACAGCGATTGATGCTGTCGTACTCTCCACTCAGCACGACCCGAGTATCTCACAAACCGATCTACAAGAAGCGGTGATGGAGAACATCATCAAACAAGTCCTGCCAGCCGAACTACTTCATGCTGGCACACGCTATCATATTAACCCAACGGGTAAGTTTGTGATCGGTGGTCCTGTTGGTGATGCAGGCCTTACGGGACGTAAAATTATCGTCGATACCTATGGCGGCATGGCGCGGCATGGCGGCGGCGCTTTTAGTGGTAAAGACCCCTCCAAGGTTGATCGTAGCGCCGCTTATGCCGTGCGTTATGTTGCCAAAAATATTGTCGCCGCAGGACTTGCTGATCGCTGCGAGGTGCAAATCAGCTATGCTATTGGGGTTGCTGAACCAACCTCAATCTCAGTCAATACCTTTGGTACCAGTAAAATCAGTAATGAGAAAATTATTCAACTGATTCGCACCCATTTTGATCTACGTCCTTATGGCATTACTCGTATGCTCAATCTTTTACAGCCTATGTATCAGCAAACGGCTACCTTTGGGCATTTTGGTCGCCCAGGCTCTGAGACCGCCTTTACTTGGGAAAAGACGGACAAAGCTGAGATACTAAAAGCCGATGCGGGACTATAAGTCATTTATAAATTTTAGATGTTATAAGTCTTAAATGATTTTTATCTTTTAAAATTATAGTTAGGTCAATAATAGTTAGGTCAATATAAAAAGGATACAGCGAGACTGGGATGAGTTTTGCGCAGCCTCTGTCTGCGTAGGCACAGCACGCAAGGAAAATTTGTCCCAGTCTCGCGTTATAACCTAGCGTATCCATTTAATTTAGTATCAACTAGATTAATAAACAACAGCCAGTTTTAATAAAAAACCAAACTCCATAACAGCAATTTGCTCACTAAGAAGTTTGGTTTTTTTGTGGCTAAATTTTAAGTTACACTTTTAATATGACGCTTTAGCGCTTTAAACGTTATCATCAAACGTTATTGGCACCTGACTATATCGATCGCCTCATACTACATAATTATCATCTTTAATAGGAGTTATCCATGTCGCAAGACGATACGCAGAACAACAATGTAAACACCAATGAGAACCCTGAAACACCGCTTGAGATTACCCCTGAGATGCAAGCGTTTTATCAGCGTGCTGACGCTATTATTAGTGTCGCTAATAGCCAGTTGGGGCCTGATGCGCACTCGGGCCAAGTGGGCGCTTCTCTTCTTTATGCCGCTGCCCGTTATAGTGCTTCGGTGGCCTCAATTGGTTTTGTAAAGGGTGATGATTTTGCTAAGGAAAAAGAAGATATTATCGAGTTTTATACCAAACAGTATCGTCAAATGCTCAGCGATAACCTAACTGATTACGCGCAAAATTTTGATAAGTATGTTCAAATTAACAAGGAAGATAATCCGAATAATTAGGTAGATGTTTTTAAATTTGAAAGAAAATTAATACATTTTTATAGTGCCAAATTTATAGCGCTAAAAACAAAACCCCAGCTTAAACTTAGGCTGGGGTTTTACTTATATAAGAATGGTAATTAGTTCGCTATTTCTACTATTTAATCGCTTTACTCGCTTTACTCGCTCGGTTTTACCACAACTTTAGGCGGACCCTTTAGCAGCTCTTCATCACGGAACTCATTCGCTGAGTTATGAGCTGCGGATTCTTCAGTGATAAACCACTGCTGCTGACGATACAAAATCAGGCTGTCTCGGCTCAAACCGCGCAGTAATGAATACATCATCACTAATATCACAACGGCGAAAGGCAGCCCTGATACAATAGATGCGGCCTGCAAAGCGGTCAAACCACCTGCCGCTAGTAGCACAGCTGCGATCACGCCCTCAGTACCGGCCCAAAACAGGCGCTGAATCTTTGGTGGATCTGTATCACCACCTGAGGTCAGCATATCGATAACAAAACTGGCTGAATCCGATGAGGTGACAAACCATAGTACAATCATCGTCACAATCAGCAAGTTAAATACCGTCGTCAACGGGTAAGATTCCATTAATTTAAAAATAGCACTACCGGTATCGGCTCTGACCGCTTCCACCAACCCGGGGCTAACCACATTAGGATCCATGGCGGCCATTAGCTCCATATGCACAGCTGAACCACCAAAGGCGGTAAACCATAAAAATAGGATAGCTACCGGAATAAGCAGCACACCTAAAGTAAACTCGCGAATGGTACGACCACGCGAGATACGCGCGACAAACACCCCAACGAATGGTGACCAGCTAATCCACCACGCCCAGTAAAATATCGTCCATGAGGCTTGCCAGTTTTGTTCACCTTCATAGGATTCGGTCCAAAAGCCTAATGGCACGACTTGATGGATATAATTACCAATGTTTTCGATAAAGCTGTTAAAAATAAACTGCGTGGGACCTAGGATAATCACAAAGCTTAATAGGACAATGGTCAAAAAGATATTAATATCGCTTAAACGCTTAATGCCTTTATCAAGACCTAAGAACAGGGACATACCCGCCAATACTGTAATAATAGCAATCAAAATAATTTGCACACTAATATTGTTGGGAATACCAAATAAAGTATCAAGGCCTGAATTAATCTGTAGTACGCCAAGTCCTAAAGTGGTTACCACCCCAAACATGGTACCGAATACCGCAAGCGTATCGACCGTATGGCCCCAGCCCCCGTAGATTTTCTTACCCAATATAGGGTATAGTGTCGAGCGAATAGCTAACGGCAGACCACGTCGATAGTGAAAGTAAGCCAAAGCTAAAGCGACCATGCCATATAGCGCCCACACGTGGATACCATAATGCAAAAAGGAGATATTCATCGCAAGCTTAGCCGAAGCTACGGTCTCCCCCTCTCCAAGCGGCGGCGCCATATAATGATAAAGCGGCTCAGCGGTACCCCAGTAAAGTAGTCCGATACCGATACCCGCTGAAAACAGCATCCCGATCCAAGACAGGAGCTTGTACTCAGGTTTCTCAGTTTGATGGCCAAGCCTGATATCACCGTATCGGCTGAGTATCATATAGATACTCATAAGTAATGTGGTATTAATTACCGCTATAAAAAACCAACCAAAACGCAAAGATACAAACTCTTTGGCTTGGTTAAATACAATCTCTGCTTGCTCATTGAACAACGCACCAAAGATAATAAAAACAGTAATCAAAATCACTGAGGTCAAAAATACCGGTTTACTTACGCGCGGAAAAGGCCCCACTCTGCCAACTTTGACATGATCCATAGACTTTCCTAGAAATAAAAATTCGTTACGATATCAAGATACCAACTCATTATCAAATGTAATATTAAGATAATTAATCTAAAGATATAAAACTGCTTTAGAAGCTTATATCATTGTCTATTGACAATGTTTCGCTTACGTTGTATTTAGCTCAACCGCTATCTTGGTTTTTTTCAGTGTTTAGATTTATAATATGCAGCTGTGGTACTAATCTTAGTAAATAACTCTTAAAGAAAAACCTCAACCTAGAAATAGATTGAGGCTATAGCTGCAAAAGTTATTAAAATTATTAAACACTAAAATCAATACAAGTAGCTGCAGTTTAAAAGACAGTTTAATGCTGCCAGTTAATCACCTTTGGCAACCTTAGGTGGACCCTTTAGCAACCCTTCATCAGCAAACTCATTCGCCGTATTATGCTCTACAGACTCTGCTGTGATAAATTTCTGTTCTGCTCGGTACAGTATCAATCTATCGCGGTCAAGCCCTCGTATCAGTGCATAAAGCATGATAAACATGACGATAGCAAAAGGAAATCCTGCCACGATAGCAGCAGCCTGCAAAGCGCCAAGACCACCTGCCGCTAGCAAAATAGCAGCCACACAACCTTGGGTAATAGCCCAAAATAAGCGCTGAATTTTAGGAGGATTAGTCTCGCCGCCCGAGGTAAGCATATCAATAACGAAACTAGCAGAGTCTGATGAGGTGACAAACCATAAAACAATCATAATCACGATAAGCATGGTGGTAGCTTGTGTGAAAGGATAAAACTCCATAAGTTTAAAAATAGCACTACCATAGTCGTTTTGTACCACTTCAATAAAGCCAGGATTACCCATCAATTCCATATCTACGGCTACCCCACCAAAGGTTGTAAACCAGAAGAATAGAATAATCATAGGTATAAATAATACCCCCAACAAGAACTCACGAATAGTACGACCACGAGAAATACGGGCGATAAATACCCCAACGAATGGTGACCAACTGATCCACCACGCCCAGTAAAATATTGTCCACGAAGACTGCCAATCCGTTTTACTGTAAGCTTCGTTCCAAAACCCAAGTTGCACCATGTTTTGTAGGTAGTTACCAGTGTTTTCGACTAAACTGTCCATGATGTACTGCGTAGGACCAAGAATGAACGCAAATCCTAACAAGACAAAGGTCAATACAATGTTGGTGTCGCTTAAACGTTTGATACCTTTATCCAAACCCATGAGCAAGGAGCCACAAGCTAGCATAGTAATAAAGGCGATCAAAATAACTTGCATGGTTATGGTATTAGGTAGACCAAACAGACCTTCTAGGCCAGAGTTAATCTGTAATACCCCAAAGCCAAGCGTCGTTACTACCCCAAACATCGTACCGAATACGGCCAAGGTATCAACGGCATGTCCCCAATTTCCATAGATTTTTTGACCCAGTATCGGGTATAAACTGGAACGAATAGATAAAGGAAGACCACGGCGAAAATGAAAATAAGCCAGCGATAAGGCCACGATGGCATAGATAGCCCAAGCATGTATACCATAATGTAAAAAGGAGATGTTCATCGCTTGTTTAGCAGCTTCTACGGTTTCAGCTTCACCAAGTGGCGGTGCCATAAAATGATAAACCGGTTCGGCGGTACCCCAGTACATGATACCAATACCAATACCTGCTGAAAACAGCATCCCAATCCAAGAAGGGAGACTATACTGCGGCGTCTCGGTCTGATGACCTAGCCTGATATCCCCATACCTACTAAAGATTAGATACAAGCACATAAACACAGCGACATTCACCAAAATAATAAACAGCCAACCAAAACGTTGGGTGATAAAACCTTGTAGACTCGTAAATACAGTGTCGGCTAAGTCTTGAAATAAAGCACCAAAAATAATAAAGCCAAGAATAAGAACAGCTGAGGCAATAAAAACGGGCTTATTTACTCTTGGAAAAGGCCCTAAGCGGCCAATTTTGAGTTCACTCATTATGTTTTCCAGAATTTAGAAGGAAGTTACAATAACAAAAGATTACTAAGTTATCAATTTAATGTCATTTTTTAACATCATTAGTGTTCTTAAAAATTTGTAATTAAAGATATAAATTTGCGTCATTAAAAAGCCCAACTTGTATGAAATTGGGCTAACGATACAAGCTTAAATATTTAATCGCCTTTAACAATCTTAGGTGGTCCTTTGAGCAGATGCTCATCGACGAACTCATCAGCTGAGTTATGATCGGCAGACTCATCAGTAATAAAGCGCTGCCGGGCTCGGTATAGAATCAAACGATCTCGGCCCAAACCGCGCAGTAACGCATACATCATCACAAATATGACAAAAGCAAACGGCAGTCCTGCTACGATAGCAGCGGCTTGCAATGCACCCAGACCACCTGCTGCTAACAGTATCGCTGCAATTAAGCCTTGCATCAGCGCCCAAAATAAACGCTGGATCTTGGGCGGATTGGTATCACCGCCAGCGGTTAGCATATCGATGACAAAGCTTGCTGAGTCTGAGGACGTCACAAACCATAATACAATCATAATCACAATTAAAAAGGTAATCGGCTTGGTCAGTGGATAGTACTCGACCAGTTGGAAAATTGCGCTACCTATATCTGCTTGTACCGCTTCTACTAACCCTGGGCTTATCATCTCTGGATTTGCATTAGCAAGTAGCTCCATATGAATACCGACGCCGCCAAAGGTAGTAAACCAGAAGAACAAAATCGTCATAGGAATCAGTAGTACACCCAGCACAAACTCGCGAATGGTACGGCCACGAGAGATACGGGCAATAAATACCCCTACAAATGGCGACCAACTGACCCACCAAGCCCAATAAAATATGGTCCAAGCACTTTGCCAATCAGTGCTGCTATAAGCTTCACCCCAAGTAGACAAAGGCACAATCGCGGTAATATAGTTACCAATGTTTTCGATGAAACTATCAAATATAAATAGCGTTGGGCCTAAAATCACCATAAAGGCCAGCAGCACACCGGTGAAGCCCATATTGATATCGCTTAAACGCTTGATACCTTTATCAAGACCTAGCATCAACGAACCACAAGCTAGCGCTGTCACAAAAGCAATAGTAATGAACTGCACTATGATATTATTTGGTATGCCAAATAAGTTCTCAAGACCTGAGTTAATTTGCATAACTCCCAAGCCCAGAGACGTCACCACACCAAACATGGTACCAAAAACGGCTAGGATATCGACCGTATGACCCCAATTCCCATAAATGCGTTGACCCAGTATGGGATATAGTGTTGAGCGAATCGAGAGAGGCAGACCACGACGAAAATGAAAATAGGCTAGCGCTAAAGCCACGATGGTATAAATCGCCCAGGCGTGTAATCCCCAGTGCAAAAATGAGAGATTCATCGCCTGTTTAGCGGCGTCCAACGTTTCAGCTTCACCAAGTGGCGGTGCCATATAATGGTATAGGGGCTCTGCTGTGCCCCAGTATACCAGTCCAATACCGATACCTGCTGAAAACAGCATCCCGATCCATGAAAATAAAGTATATTGCGGTCGTTCAGTTTGATTGCCCAAACGAATATCGCCGTAGCGACTCGCTGCTAGATAAATACAAAATATGAGCGCTATATTGACTAGAATGATAAACAACCAGCCAAATTTATCAGTAATAAAGCTCTGCAAAAAGCTAAAAAGCGCTGCTGCGGCTTCGGTGAAAAATACCCCAAAGAGAATAAAGCCGACGATTAAAACACCTGAGGTAATAAAAACGGGTTTATTTACCCTAGGAAAAGGGCCTAATCTTTCAACCTTTACATGATTCATTTATCTAGTAGCCTCGTTTTTTCAGAGGTCGTACCTTAACAAATTAACCATTAATTATCAATTAATTACAATATTAAACCCACTAGACACACCTTCTCTACTCTCACGATTTTTGTTATTAAATACATAGTCATAAATCTTTATATAGGCTCAACTATTGATACCAAAAATAGAAATAGACTGTTTGCCATACTTACTCAGGCAGTAGTTTGAGTAATTTGGCATTAGTCTCATCCTCTAATAGCCATACTGATCCGTTCTGCACCAGCACACTACGAATACGCGCGCCCATATCATAACGGTAGCGCTCAGCGGCTTCATTGTTGTCGTCTATGTCTACTACAATTAATGCTTTCGATGATAGTCCACTAATTAACGCATCTCCTTGCCACGCTGGAAAGTCATTATGACTACCACGTTCATATATACTCATTGATGATGGAGATATGACGGGTGTCCAGCTGACTTTGGGCGCGGTAAAATCAGGCCGCGTATCATGATCAGGAATATCTGTACCTGAATAATTACGGCCGTTGGACACTATAGGCCAGCCATAATTGTTACCTTGTTCAATTAGATTAAACTCATCGCCGCCTTTTGGTCCCATTTCGTGCGCCCATAATTTGCCGGTGTCATCAAATACCATACCGAGCACATTACGATGCCCTATCGTCCAAAACTGCGAGGCGATATCACTTGTGCTATTTTCATCTGCAAACGGATTATTATCTGGTATCGAACCATCAGGGTTGAGGCGAATAATTTTACCCAAATTGACACTCATATCTTGTGCTGGGTCTTTTTGCTGCCGATCTCCTGAGCTAATATAAAGATGGCGTCCATCGGGTGAGAACAATAAACGATGACTATAATGACCTTGGCCGCTAACCTTTTGGTTTTGCTGCCAGATTGGAGTGACTGCCTGCAAGTTTGGTTGGTCTGTATCTAATCCTGCAAGTGTGGCTTTGATGACTTTGGCACCAAATTTATTGTTATCAGCGCCCATGCCTTCCTCGACATAGCTAATATAGACAGCATTAGTAGTTGTAAAATCCGGCGCTAAAACAACATCTCCTAATCCGCCCTGTCCACCGTAAGCCACTTTAGGTACGCCGCTTACCTGGGTTTTGGTTCCGGTCTCGGTATTAACGACAAACAATTCGCCTGTTTTTTGGGTGACGAGTAGTTTAAGCGCTTCATTGTCACTCTTAGGTAATGCCGTCATCGCCCACGGCTCATCAAAAGTGGCAACCGTTTCAGTGGTAAAAGTAGGTTTTTCGGTACTTGCTTGTATTTGACTAGAGCTGCTTGCAGAATTGTTGGTACTCTTA
Source organism: uncultured Psychrobacter sp. (assembly GCA_947501045.1). Classification (GTDB taxonomy): domain Bacteria; phylum Pseudomonadota; class Gammaproteobacteria; order Pseudomonadales; family Moraxellaceae; genus Psychrobacter. The sequence goes on along the minus strand of CANMUI010000006.1, from coordinate 36,800 downwards.
AGAGGCGTGTCAGAAGCTCTAGTCATTGTTGGATTAGAGCAAGCCGAGACGCCAAAAAGTAAGGCTGCTATTGCTAAAGGTGCACTGATATATTTGCTAGTTGTTTTCATAATAATCATCCTTGTTCGCTAGTATACCCATTCTCAACACACCAGAGTGTAAATGCCATTTTTGTTAAAGATGCATAATTAAGAATTAGGCTCTCATTAATATAGCAAGACAAACTACTGCTGCGGTACAAATTTTGTACTTTGCAACGAAAAAACCCCTTACTTGCTAGTGCAAATAAGGGGTTGGTTTTAATTAAGCATAAATTAAACTATTATAAAGCGCTTAATATTAACTCATTCTAAGCTTATCAAAGACAAGCTTGTCATCTTGACCCAAATCGACTTTAATAATATCTCCTGCGACAAAGTCGCCTGCCAGTAGCTTCAATGAGAGCGGGTTTTCGATCTCTTGCTGGATTGCACGCTTTAAAGGACGCGCGCCATATACTGGGTCATAACCGACTGCCACTAGTTGACTCATAGCTTCATCAGACATAACGATATCCAATTCACGATCTTGCAAACGTTGACGCAGGCGCTCTAGCTGAATATCAGCAATACCTGCCATTTGCTCTTGTCCAAGGGCATGGAATACTACGATCTCATCAATCCGGTTGATAAACTCAGGACGGAAATGCTCACCGACTGAATCCATGACTGCCGCTTTGATATCTTGATAGTCATCACCGACCATCTCTTGGATTTTGTGCGAACCCAAGTTACTGGTCATGACAATGACCGTGTTCTTAAAATCGACAACGCGGCCTTGCGAGTCTGTCAAACGTCCATCATCCAGTACTTGTAGTAAAATATTGAACACATCAGGATGCGCTTTTTCAACCTCATCAAACAGTATCACACTATAAGGCTTACGACGTACCGCTTCGGTCAAGGTACCACCCTCCTCATAACCGACGTAACCTGGAGGCGCACCGACCAGACGACTAACACTGTGTTTCTCCATGTATTCACTCATGTCGATACGCACAATCGCATCTTCACTATCAAACAAAAAGTTAGCCAGTGATTTGGTCAATTCGGTCTTACCCACACCCGTTGGCCCTAAGAATAAGAACGAGCCAGAAGGACGATTGGGATCAGATAATCCTGCGCGGCTACGGCGTACGGCATTGGCAACAGCTTCAACGGCTTCGTCTTGACCGATGACGCGCTCATGAAGCTTATCTTCCATAGCGAGCATTTTATCGCGCTCACCTTGTAGCATCTTGCTGACCGGAATACCGGTAGCCGCCGCTACCACTTCGGCGATCTCATTATCCGTAACTTTATTACGTAGTAGTTTAACCCCTGCAGGCTCGCCTGACTGCTCTTTTTGCTCAGCCAAATCCGACTCATTGATACGGCGCTCCAGCTGCGGAATAGTCTCATATTGCAGCTTACTCATCGTCTCATAATCGCCCTCACGGCTAGCTTTGTCATAAGCGATACGGGCTTTATCCAGCTCATCTTTTAGCTGCTGACTGCCTTTTACCAATGCTTTTTCAGCTTGCCAAACTTCGTTGAGATCGGCATATTCTTTTTCTAGCTCCTCAATTTGACTATCCAATACTTTGCGCTCAGCTTTAGCGCCAGCGTCCTCTTCGTTTTTGAGCACTTCGCGCTGCATCTTTAGCTGAATCAGACGGCTATCGAGCTTACCCAATGCTTCAGGTTTGCTATCCATCTCCATACGCAGACGGCTGGCGGCTTCATCAACCAAATCAATAGCTTTGTCCGGCAGTTTGCGATCAGTAATATAACGATGACTCATACGCGCCGCTGCAATAATAGCGCTGTCTTGAATATCGACCCCATGATGCAGCTCATAACGCTCTTTGAGACCACGCAGAATCGCAATGGTGTCTTCAACGGTAGGCTCATCGACCAATACTTTTTGGAAGCGGCGCTCAAGAGCTGCGTCCTTTTCGATATATTGACGATATTCATCCAAGGTTGTTGCGCCAACGCAGTGTAGCTCACCGCGAGCCAGCGCCGGTTTTAGCATATTGCCAGCATCCATCGCGCCCTCAGACTTACCTGCGCCGACCATGGTATGCAGCTCATCAATAAATAAGATGACGTTACCCTCTTGTTTGGCAAGATCACTTAACACGCCTTTGAGACGCTCTTCAAACTCACCGCGAAATTTTGCGCCAGCGATTAGTGCGCCCAAATCCAGTGACAGCACTTCTTTACGGCGCAGACCTTCTGGTACATCACCATTGATGATCTTTTGTGCCAAGCCTTCAACGATCGCCGTTTTACCGACTCCTGGTTCACCGATGAGCACAGGATTGTTTTTAGTACGACGCGACAGTACCTGAATGGTACGGCGTATCTCTTCATCACGGCCAATAACCGGATCAAGCTTACCAAGCTCCGCTTGCTCGGTTAAATTTATAGTGTATTTGTTTAAAGCGTCACGTTGGTCTTCAGCGTTTTGATTATCGACGGTTTGATCGCCGCGTAGCTTTTCAATGACTGCTTTTAACTTATCAGCGGTCACGCCAGCACTTTCAAATATCTTTTTAGTCTCGCCTTGCTCTGCCAGCGCTAATATCACCCATTCGGTCGCTATAAAATCATCACCCTCTTTTTGGGCTTGTCGATCAGCAAGATTCAGTATCTTTACTGAATCAGGGTTTAGGTTGACCTCTCCCGTTGGATTGCTAATCGTCGCTTGGTTATCGAGTGCTTTTGCCACGCCGTTCTTAAGCGCAGGAATGGATGCTCCTGCTTGCTGACAAATCGATAGATTAGACTCATCTTGCAACAAAACGGCAAGTAAATGAACAGGGGCAATGCCTGTATTATCACGCCCTAGCGCAAGGCTTTGCGCCTCTTGAATAGCTGATTGCAGCTTTTGAGTAAATTTCTCAAACCTCATATTTTTATCCTTTTATAATTAGTATTTTTGGCAAGCCTCTTGTTATAACAAAATTATAGAGTATCGCCTTAATTTGACTGCTATCTATATATGGTATGTTAAGTTGTATTTCAACTCATGAATAGCTCATGTCAATGGCAGTTAGTGACTTTCTGGTAGCTATAGAAAACACTATAGCAGGCTGCGCCAACATTTAAAAAACTTAAGAGAAAAGACAATAAATAAATGGCAAAAAAAAAGCGTTTACACACCACTTAGGCATGCAAACGCTTTTTAATTAGAGACTTATACTCCTGCTCAGTAACTAGTATTAGTTACTAATACTAGTTACTAGCCTATATCAGGCATGACCTCTTTTAGTTTATTTTCAAAATTATCTTGTATAAACTTGGCATACTCTATGCTGATATGCTCAGCATCTCGGTACATAATTCTTCCAGAAAAAGTAGTAGGACAAACATCTGCAGTACAGAACATATCCGACATATCAATTCCAGTAATAATATCTTGGTAGGCGGCAGAAGGATCAGTCGGCTGCAAGATATTCGCTCGATCTACCATACAAGCATTTTCATCTGCCGAATTTCTATTTCTATGTAGACAATCTGGTACGTCAAATGCAAAACGTGGATTGTCTCTGATACCGATAACCTTGATACCGTTATCAGCAAGTACGCGCCAGCTATCCACATAGGTTTCAGGGATAAACTCACCTTTGTCGACATCCGCTCTGGTAGAGTTGGTAATAACGGCATCAGGATTGATAGCTACAATCTTCTCAAGTGCGCTTTTGTTCCATTCGTGACAAGATTCATTCGAATCTTCTACTACTCCCAAAGGACAAGCAGCTTTGGTCATGTTGATAATTTTAAAATGGTTCTCTTTGCCTATAGCGTCTAGCGCGGTAATCCACTGTACCGCGTGGGAACCCCCTGCCAATATAATCGTTTTCTCAGCATCTACATCACCAAAGTCGCAAGTGGTGACCTCTGGATCATCCATAGATTGGTTACACCCATCGGCATAAGCAGCAGGAACTCTCTTTTTGATAGTAAGCAGACGATCGCGATTTGGTTTAAAAGCTCGATCCTCGATATAAATACGGTCTCCTGAGAACGTTTCAATAGACTTGTTATTCAACGTAGTCAAGGTGTTTTCAGTAGTGGAGACCACTTCCTGTCGAAAGGCAAAAGCAGCTACAACGACAGGTAAGAAAAACAGTATCCCGATAGAGAAATTAACCAATACCTTCTCTCTTGGTATTTTTCTAAGAGGAAACTCGACTTTTTTACTAGTGAAGTAAGCTAAGATGGTAGCGAGAACCATGATGGCTAAACCTTGAAGCAAGCTGACCGACTCAATCCCAAAGTACTCTTTAAAAAACACCAGTATCGGCCAATGCCACAGGTAGATCGTAAAAGATATCCCGCCCAAAAACACCAAATACCTATGGGATAATAGCTTATTCACCACGCCTTTACCGCCAATACCGGACATGATAATAGCGACCGCACCTAATACCGGAATCAAAGAGACAGGCCCTGAAAAGTTAGCGCCTCTAGGTATAAAGATAGCGCCGCCAATGATCAGGGCAATCCCTAATATCCCTAAAAGCTGTCTATACTTAATCCTTTGCATATTGGCTATCAATAGATATGAGAGTGACCCAAAGAAAAACTCCCAAACTCTTGATAACGGATTAAAATAACTCATCGCCGGGTTACTTCTCACCAATAGCGTAGCATAAATAAAAGACGCCACTATAATAAAACCTACCCCTAAAAAAAGAGGCATAGAGTTCTGAGTTTTCTTGGTCAAATAAGCCAAAGGAATAAGTACTAGCGGAAAAATCACATAAAATTGCATTTGAATAGACAGTGCCCAGAACTGTTGGACGGGACTGTCAGGCTGACCAGTAGCTAGATAATCAACCGCAAGTCTGATCAGCTGAATATTCTCTAAATGAACAGCACTGGCAATAATCTCATGTAATACACTATATATGAGCACAGGAGAGGTAATAAAATAACTAGCAACTAGCGTGGCACCTAGTACGATATAAGCTGATGGTGATACTCTTTTTACCACCCCGCTCCAAAACGGAAACGGACTAACGGTACCGTTTAAAAAATATCCTTTTAGGACAATAGATGCCATCAAAAACCCAGAGATAACAAAGAAAACATCAACCCCACCTGATACCTTGTTGAACCAGATGTGGAATACCATAATAATGATAGCACCTACAGCTCTTAGCCCTTGAATATCATTTCTGTATTCATGATAAGTATATTTGTCAAACACAGGATGCCCTTACTATAAATGTAAATAGATTTATTATTATTAATAAACAAAAGTAAATTATCTTTATAGAAAAATTGATATTTATTTTATTTTTTTTACAAACACAATTTTGCTATTGACTTCGCTGGCTCAGAACTACATGGATCATTAGTAAAGTTTTACTAATTAATCAATAAAACATTGAAGCTGTCGTTTTGATTAAGCGGTTGAGTTCAATAATATGTCTAAGCTATTTATTACCAATAAATGAAGACATTATTAACTGAGTTATTACCTAAACCGACCATGGGAGTTTGAACATACGACCCATTAACAGTAATTAAATAACTGGCTATAAAGCTTAATACTAGATTTACTTTGTTTATCGAAAAGCGAAAGTGACTTATTTTTACAGGCTATTGTATGGGTATTAACCAGAACAATAACGCCAAATTTGACGACTGCAAACAGCCAGTAAGAAACCAACCGGTAGGATTTTTTGTCAGAACTCTTGTTGGAAAGTGACATAAGCTTTGACCTTTTTGACTTACCGTTAAGTAACATCTTCGCAATATGTCAAAGCATTATATCAACTTTTGTGTAAGGTGTGTGATTAAATATGCATAAAAATGAATATATTTATATCATACGAATAGCGCCATCTAAACGAATAACTTCACCGTTTAGATAAGCGTTGTTGATGATGTGCGTTACTAGACTGGCAAACTCGCTAGGAGCGCCTAAACGCTTGGGATAAGGCACGGCTGTTTCTAACTCCTCACGTGCTTTTTCAGGGATGCTTTGCATCATAGGGGTGGCAAAAACCCCTGGGGCGATAGTCATAACGCGAATACCATGACGAGCCAATTCACGCGCTAATGGCAGAGTGAGACCAACTACGCCAGCTTTTGAAGAGGCATAACTGCCTTGCCCGACTTGGCCATCAAAAGCGGCGATGGATGCAATATTGATAATGACGCCTTGGTCTGTGTTTTTCTCAGTATTGCCTTTATCATCAGCGGTAGCTGTAACACGGCGAGCAATACTAGCCGCGACTAAACGTGCCACGTTGAACGAACCCACCAGATTGATATTGACCCCGCGACTAAATTCACTAAGATCGGCCGGATTATTGTCACGATCTAATAACTTTTGTACTATCACAATGCCTGCACAGTTTATTGATCCTTGTAGACCGCCAAAGGTTTGTTCGGCTAAATCAACAGCTGCTTGTACCTCCTCACCGCTAGTAACATCGCAGCGAATAAAGCGAGCCTTATCGCCAAGCTCCTCTGCCAAATCTTGACCTGTCGACTCATTGAGATCAGCGACAACGACATTACCGCCTTGATTGACAATAGCGCGAACCACTGATTCGCCTAAACCTGACGCACCGCCCGTTACCAAAAAAATATTATTGCCAATATCCATTTTTACTCCTTTTCTATTTAGTGTTAGAACTTTTTAATCAGCGGATAAGCTACGTAATAAAAAGCGCTGAATCTTGCCGCTTGGTGTTTTGGGTAGCGCATCTATAAACTCAACCTCACGCGGATAAGCATGCGCCGATAAACGCTTGCGAACCAAATCTTTGATTTGCTGGGCGATCTCATCACTAGCGTCAACACCCTCTTTGAGCACCACATAGGACTTGATATTGTGCCCGCGCACCTCATCAGGCACACCAATAGCAGCAGATTCTGCAACTGCTTCATGCTCAAGCACTGTATTCTCTACATCAGTAGGTCCTACGCGGTAGCCTGCAGTAGTAATAATGTCATCATCGCGCCCTGAAAACCAATAAGTACCATCACTATGGCGTTCAACCACGTCACCAGTTAGATAATAATCATCCACAAAGGCTTGCTTCTCGTTCCAGCTATAACCACGGAAATAAAACGCTGGTGATTGACTGACCACCACTGCCAGCTGACCCTGCTCACCATCAGGCAAGACTTGCATATTATCGTCTATTACCACCAAAGTATGACCAGGCAGGGCCATACCCATCGAACCTACTGGACATTTATGTTCTAGGGCGTGATGCTCACAGCAGGTCATACCCGTCTCAGTTTGCCCATATTGATCACAAACTTTGCAGCCTAAATGATTCTCAATCCAGCTGACTACTTCAGTGTTTAAAGTCTCACCTGCAGAATTAACGCAGCGTAGTGATAGCTTGTCATTATTGCTATCAGAGGACGCACTATCATCGGATGCTGCAAATACGCCGCTGGATTTCATCATTCGATAAGCTGTTGGCGATGAGGCCAAGTTAGTAATATTATGGCGTTTGATAAAGTCACGCGTATTATTCGCATCAAAGGCAGCTTCGTTAAAATAAGTAGTGTTACCCATTAATAAAGGCCCAGTGATAGCATAATAAAGCCCATATGCCCAGCCGGGATCTGCCATGTTCCAATAGTTATCAGATGCACGCAGATCCATGGCGTAGCGCATATATAAGTAAAATGCTGGCAATGCTGCTAAAGGCACACTGACGCCTTTGGCCTTACCAACCGTACCTGAGGTGAACATCTGTAAAAATGGCGCATCAGTATCGAGCAATACTGGCTCAAAGGTTTGGTTTTGTTTAACAACCATTTCGTTGTAATGATCATCATCCCAAGCTTGGTTATCAGATTGATTGCCAACCATGACCATTTTAGTTTGCTGCGCTAAATCTTCAAATTTGTTGCGATTCTCGCTGTTGGTGAAGACTACTTTAGTATTGGCCTTATCCATCCGGTATTTGATAGAATCATAACCAAAAGCGGTAAATAGAGGCTGATAGACAGCGCCTAGTCGCCATGTTGCTAATACAATAACCAATAATTCAGGGGTACGCGGTAGCATAGTGGCGACTTGATCACCCACCTTGACCCCATAAGACTGTAATAAATTGGCGACTTGCGCACTGGCAACATCTAATTCACTAAAACTCATACGAGTAATTATGCCCGCGGTATCTTCATGAACCAAAGCCGTTTTATCCGCCAGACCATCACGAACGTGACGTCCACAGCAAGCCAGATAAGCATTAAGCCTATCATCTAGATGATCGCCAAAGATTTCTTTTAACAACGATGCCATATCAAAGTTGTCATAGTAATCGCTATAGCTTTTTAAAGAATGGGTATTATTTAATGATGAAGTGGTCATGAGCTAATCCTTTAGCAAAAGTTGAGATAAGAGGAGAAAATAGCTGTTTTTGTAGCTACTTCTATTTATAGTAGCCTGTTTATATCTATTTCAATACATAACGTATCACTTTTAAAGCTAGGAGTCTAGATGAGTATTCTTGTGAATATGAACTATGACTAGGATGAAGACGCTAGCTGTACTTTGAAATAGATTAAAACAAGATACATTTTTATTTTAAGTTATTTAAAAACCCAAGTAAGGCTTTTTCTTCTATACTTTGATAAGTTTTAGTACGTCCGCGACGTGCTTGTTTATAGGGCTCAAAAAACTGTCCGGCCAAGAACCGCTCAATAATAATAGGATGGATGTAAGAGGCGCGGCAAACGCTTGGGGTATTACCTAGCTCCTCAGCTACATTTTTGACCATATTTGTTACCAGCTTCTGCCGCAGTTTGCTATCAGGGGCACTAACTAATATCTCACCGGCTTCTGAGGTTTGCAGCTCATCATAAAGATAGCTCGCTGCAAGCACACTTGCCATCCAAGTGCGAAAGTCTTTGGCGCTATACAGTCTGTCGCTACAACCGTTACTACAAAGATGTTCGCGTAAATAGTTGTTTATATCAGAGCTATCAACCACTTGCTTATCGCCATTCTCATCTAAATATTTAAAAACTTGGTAGCCTGGCAGCTCAGAACACGCCTGTACAATATCGATTAAGCGCTCATCTTGCAGTTCAACATGATGCTCTTTAGCGCTTTTACCTACAAAGTCAAACGCCAGCCCATCCTCGGTTTCGCTCAAGTGTTTACTACGTAAAGTGCTTAAACCATAGCTTTTGTTAAGCTTGGCGTAACGGCTATTGCCAATACGAATTAACGTCGTCTCAAGCAGTTTAACCACAGCCGCCAGTACATTAGCGTAAGATAATGCCTCTGCTGATAAATCCTGCTCAACCTGCGCGCGCAAATTGGGCAGCGCCTCAGCAAAACCAATCATCGCATCGAACTTAGCTTGATCACGTACGCTATCCCATAGTGGATGGTACAAATACTGTTTGCGCGCTTTATCATCGCGGCCTGTTGATTGCAAATGGCCTTTTTCATCTTGGCATATCCAAACATCTGACCACATAGGCGGTATGACAAGAGAGTCGAAACGCTGACGCAAAGCTTTATCTTTTACTGTCTTGCCAGTCGCATCACGATAAGTAAAACCGCGCCCCCAGCGCCTGCGCGTAAAGCCGGGCTCATCGTCGCTGACATAACGCAAATTGGCGCGCTGAGCTAAACGTTCGTAGTCATGTCGCAAATCATCTGTAAGAGCTGATTTATATGTTTGCTCAGTCGTTTTGTCCATAAACTATTTTGCCTTTATTTATTGTGTTTTTGAGGTTAGATAGCTCTTAAGAATAAATAGATATTGCTAGTTTTGCTGTTTGTTTGGCGCAGATAATGTGTAAGGCTGTGTAAAACTATTAAGATAGAAATATAATAACGACAAAAAACGCCAAATATGAATACTTGGCGTTTCTTATAATGACTACTCCTAAGATAAAAAATATTCTTTACCCGTAAGTACATAGGTAAGCTGTTTCCACCTCAACTTTAACCTGAAACTTTTTATTGGCTTCAATAGTGAACTGCTCACCCGCTGCAAAAGTTTGCCAGTCATTACTATCTGGCAATTTGACGATTAATGCTCCGCTCACTACAGTCATAGTCTCAAACTCGCTGGTACCAAATTCATACTCGCCGATTTCCATGACGCCAACGGTGGCAGGTTTGATAGCAGTTTGAAAAGCGATAGAGGTAACTTTATTATCGAAATATTGATTGACGCTTGGCATAGTTTTCCTTAAGTAAGTTTTATTAAATGGCTTAAAACGATATTTTATAACAATGTTTTATAATGACAATTTACAGTCCAGCCTTAAGACTCGCCTCAATAAATTGATCTAAATCGCCATCTAGAACCGCGCCAGTGTTGAAGGTTTCTACGCCAGTGCGCAAGTCTTTAATTCGCGAATCATCGAGCACATAAGAGCGGATTTGACTGCCCCAACCGATATCAGATTTATTATCTTCGACCGCTTGCTGCTTCTCCATACGCTTTTGCATCTCAAGCTCATAAAGCTTGGCGCGTAGCATTTTCATCGCGGTGTCTTTGTTGGCATGTTGGCTACGCTCGTTTTGACAGGCAACGACTACGCCAGTTGGCTCATGGGTAATACGCACCGCCGAGTCGGTAGTATTAACGTGCTGACCCCCTGCCCCTGACGAGCGATAAGTATCAATACGCAAATCAGCCGGATTGATATCAATCTCGACATTATCGTCAATCTCAGGCGACACAAAGACGGCTGCAAAAGAAGTATGACGACCGTTATTACTATCAAAAGGTGATTTGCGTACCAAACGATGCACACCAATCTCAGTACGCAGCCAGCCAAAGGCGTAATCGCCTTTGATAGCTAAGGTCGCCGACTTAATGCCTGCCACCCCGCCAGATGATATTTCAATCACCTCAACTTTAAATCCGTGCGCCTCCGCCCAGCGCGTATACATACGCAGCAGCATCTCTGCCCAATCTTGCGCCTCAGTGCCGCCGCTACCCGATTGAATATCCAAGTAGCAATTATTGGGGTCCATCTCGCCGCTGAACATGCGGCGAAATTCTAAATCAGCCACCCGCTTCTCAGCATTGTCTAATTCAGTTTGCACATCTTTTAATAGTGTCTCGTCATCAGCCTCTACGGCTAGATCAAGCATGGCGGCCGCATCTTCTAACGTGGTCTCAAGCGACACCACCACATCGATGACGCCGTCGAGTTGACTTTTTTCTTTACTGATTTTGGTCGCCCGCTCAGGGTCGTTCCACAGCTCAGGGTTCTCTAATTCTAAATTTACTTCTTCTAGACGCTCTTTTTTGCCATCGACGTCAAAGATACCTCCGCAGGTCCTGTCCACGTTCAGATAAGTCTTTAATTTGTTCTTGGTAGGGATTAATTTCCATAAAGGTTCCTAAATTTTAGTAAAATATTCGGTATATGTTTTCAGGTTATGATAGTTTTACATTACTTTTAAATATCAGCAAAACTAAATTGTCCAATCTTCTACTGCCCAGCGATGCGCTAAAGCATGAGCATGTAGCGCGTCATCCGGCGAGACACAGACCGCAATATCGGCCCAATCTAGCAGTGGAATATCGTTTTTGGAGTCCGAATAGGCATAAGTTTTAGTGAAGCTAATGCCTTTAGCCTGTTGCTGTGCGACCCATCTTTCAAGATGATAGATTTTACCTTCTTTAAAGTTGGGTTTATCGGTCAATTTACCGGTATAGCGATCATCAATGACCTCAAGCGGCGTGGCTAAAATATTAGCTTTTTCAATACTGAAACGCTCAGCAATAGCAGAGACAATAAAGTCATTGGTCGCTGAGATAATAACGACTTCGTGATTTCTATCTAAATGCTCACGCAATACGGTGATGGCTTTTGGGCGCATGTGCGGCTCAATCTCAGTTTTAATATAGTCTTCACGTAGCTCGATAAGCTCCTCCATAGGCAAACTGCTTAAAAACTGCGCAACAAATTCGTTGTATTCAGTCGCATCAAGAGTGCCTTCAATATAGTCTTGATAAAACTTTTGGTTGGCAGTGCGATACTCGGCTTCATCAACGAGGTTATGTTTAACGATATATTCGCCCCATAGATAGTCGCTATCGACATCTAGTAGCGTATGATCTAAATCAAATAAAGCCAGCTCTTTTTGCTGGCCTGATTGGTTATGTGGACTTGCCTGCATGATGAAACCTTATTCAATTATAGTTAAAGTTGCCAAATTTATAGCGTTACCGATAAATTAGTATAATGTTAAATCAAAAATAGGACCTAACCCTCAAATATCTTAGTTATCAGTCTGGTTGATGAGTGCTGAACGATGTTATTCAGGTTGCTCAATCTCTTGCAGACCAGTTTTAAACTTTTGACAACGATCAGCGTAATGCATAGCTGATTCTCTAAGCATCGCTACCTGCTCATCGCTCAAGGTTTTGACTACTTTCGCTGGTGCACCCATGACCAGTGAGTTATCTGGGATTACTTTGCCCTCGGTCACTAAAGCCTTAGCGCCAATGATACAGTTTTTACCAATTTTGACGTTATTAAGCACGACCGCGCCGATACCGATTAAGCTATTATCGTCTATCTCACAGCCGTGCAACATCGCCAAATGCCCGATCGTCACATAGTTGCCAATCTTGACCTCAATGCCCTCGTCAGTATGGATCACACTGTTTTCTTGTACGTTACTATAATCACCGATATGGATGCGCTCATTATCACCGCGAATGACAGCGCCAAACCAAACGCTGGCTTGATGACCCAAATACACATCGCCGATGACCCGCGCAGTGTCTGCGACCCAGCCGTTAAAAGGGCTAGCAAACTGTGGGGTTTTATCCAGATATTTATAAATCATAACGCTTCCTTGTTTTATTAGCCGTTTGTTTAATTGTGCCATTAATGGCGTCCATTGTGGCAAAGCTAGTGACCAAAATCCAGACGTTTTAGTATGAGATTTATGACTCTATGGCTATAAGGACGATCGCAAAATAATGGTTATGCAAAACACTATAACAGCAAAAATCGGCTGGCTATCTACCTAGTTATTATATATAATACGCAAAATCTGTGCCTAAGCGAGCGGACATGATGTAAGTTACTCTTCACCACCCTGTGAATCAAGTATCTTTTCATCTATTAGTCCTCTCGCTTTTTTGTGGAAAATTTTTGCCATTATGTCTTTATCTTTGTTTGCCTGTAGTCCCAATAAGCGAGGATTAAGCCATAAAAGTGCGCACTATTTGCCGCAAGAGTAGTACAGCACTTATCAAAAGTACTCATCAAAACCAGCGGAGGCCTTCCTTGAGTTCATCGACCCAAACACCAGCCATTTTGGCACTAGCAGACGGTACTATTTTTCGCGGTATCAGTATCGGCAGTCTCGGTCACCGCGTTGGTGAAGTAGTTTTTAATACCGCTATGACCGGCTACCAAGAAATCCTCACTGACCCAAGCTATGCTCGTCAATTAGTAACGCTTACCTATCCGCATATTGGCAATACTGGTACCAATAGCGAGGACGCCGAATCTGGCAATGTCGATTTTAAGCATCAAGTATGGGCCGAAGGTCTTATTATTCGTGACGCTACTATGGTCACCTCGAACTTTCGTAACTCTGAATCACTAAGCGATTATTTAAAGCGTAATGATACCGTCGCTATCGCTGAGATCGATACCCGCAAGCTTACGCGCTTACTACGCGATAAAGGCGTACAAAACGGCTGTATCATGACAGCTTCTAATGGCGAAACCATCACTACTGCTGACGAACAAAAAGCTATCAAATTGGCGCAAGAATTTGCTGGCCTTAAGGGGATGGATCTTGCTAAAGAAGCCTCGCACCCAGAGGGTTTTGAATGGACAACGGGTACGTGGGAGCTCTCTGACACTCTACTTAACCGTGATGCGCCCGGTAGTCATGACAGCGGTACAGGCGGCTTTTATAAGCAGCTGGACACCCACATTGAGCACAAATACAACGTTGTCGCTTATGACTTTGGTACTAAGACCAACATCTTACGTATGCTCGTAGATATTGGCGCGCACGTCACCGTTGTCCCCGCGCAAACGCCTATTGAAAAGGTGCTAGCGATGAATCCTGACGGCATCTTTTTATCGAATGGCCCCGGCGACCCAGCTGCCTGTGATTACGCTATCGATAGCGTACGTCATATCATTGAAGAGACTGACATTCCTACCTTTGGGATTTGCTTAGGCCATCAATTACTTGGCCTTGCCAGTGGCGGCAACACGGTTAAGATGAAGTTCGGTCATCATGGTGCTAACCATCCGGTACAAGATTTGGACACCGGCGTGGTGATGATTACCAGTCAAAACCATGGCTTTGCGGTTGATGAAGATACCCTGCCTGACAATATCAAAGTCACCCATCGCTCACTGTTTGATGGGACTAATCAAGGTATCGAGCTGACCAATAAACCTGTCTTTAGCTTCCAAGGACATCCTGAAGCCAGCCCCGGACCGCATGATGCGGCTGAATTGTTTGCTAAGTTTGCGCAGATGATGGAAAAGGCGAAAACTAATAATGTTTAAATTAATTAAAAGTGTTTTCTTAGCAGGAATATTAACAAGTAGTCTAGTTTCATGTACTTCGACTAATACACCTATATCTAATGCTGCGTTACCAACAAAGCAAGGACTAAGTTTTGAAGAAAAGAAGCAACTTCTCATTGCGAAAATGAAACTAGCCGACTTTACTTTCAAAGCAATAGATGACCCAGAGTTTATTGAAATTTTATCTTCTGACTTTGCTCAAACTTCAGAAGATAAACAGTGCGTTTTTGACAATATCGATAGAGCAAGGTTCAATGAGCTTTTTGAAGAAAAAGTTGAAGAGTCAGTAAATAATGATCCCCAGTACGTTGATTTATACTTAGATAAGCTTGATTTATTAATTTCTATTAACGATATTTTTTATAGTCATCCAACCGAAATTACATTCAATGAGGAAAACTTATCAACCTCGCCTGCATTTACAGTTCTTTCAACAAAAGATGCAAAAGAGTTTGAAACAATGATCTTAGATGAACGCTACTTAAACTTACTAGCTCAGATTGGACAACCTGCAAAGCTCGATGGTGTTATTACCGATTTTGCTGATGTAAAAACTTTTATACTCAGTATTTTCGTTTCAGTATCAGGAGCAAAATGTGGTCTTGTTGAGTAAAATTTTATCTAAAAGCTATTAAGGCTTCACTTACATCAAAATTAGTATTAGAAGTTATACATACTCCAAACCGCCAAAATAGGACAAATCTAAATGCCAAAACGTACCGACATAAAAAGCATTCTTATCATTGGCGCAGGCCCTATCGTTATCGGTCAAGCGTGCGAGTTTGACTATTCAGGGGCGCAGGCATGTAAGGCCCTTCGCGAAGAAGGCTACCGCGTTATCTTAGTCAACTCAAACCCAGCCACCATCATGACCGATCCGGCAATGGCAGACGCCACCTACATTGAGCCGATTACTTGGCAAACGGTTGAACAGATCATCGACAAAGAACGTCCTGATGCGATATTGCCTACCATGGGCGGGCAGACGGCGCTTAACTGTGCGCTAGAGCTAGATCGAAATGGCGTGTTAGAAAAATACGGCTGTGAGCTAATTGGCGCCACCAAAGACGCGATTGAGATGGCAGAAGACCGCGATTTATTTGACAAGGCGATGAAACGTATCGGCCTTGAGTGTCCGCGTGCTGAGATCGCCGAGACGATGGAAGAGGCTTTTGCTACCCAAGAGAAAATGGGCTACCCGTGTATTATTCGTCCGTCATACACTATGGGCGGCTCAGGTGGTGGTATCGCTTATAACCGCGATGAGTTTATCGAGATCTGCGAACGCGGTTTTGATTTATCCCCGACCCATCAGCTGCTGATTGATGAATCTTTGATCGGCTGGAAAGAGTACGAGACCGAAGTTGTCCGGGATAAAAACGACAACTGCATCATCGTTTGTACCATTGAGAACTTTGATCCCATGGGCGTGCATACGGGCGACTCAATCACCGTCGCGCCCGCGCAAACCTTGACCGATAAAGAATATCAAATCATGCGTAATGCTTCTCTTGCGGTACTGCGTGAGATTGGGGTCGAGACTGGCGGCTCAAACGTCCAGTTCGGTATCAACCCAAAAACCGGCCGCATGGTCGTCATCGAGATGAACCCGCGCGTCTCGCGCTCATCAGCATTGGCATCCAAAGCCACTGGTTTCCCAATCGCTAAAATCGCTGCCAAACTAGCCGTTGGTTATACGCTTGACGAATTACAAAATGACATTACTGGCGGCAAAACACCTGCCAGCTTTGAGCCAACGCTAGATTATGTGGTGACTAAGATCCCGCGCTTTAACTTTGAGAAGTTCCCGCAAGCGGACAATATCTTATCGACGCAAATGAAGTCGGTCGGTGAGGTGATGGCAATTGGGCGTAACTTCCAAGAGTCTATGCAAAAAGCCCTACGTGGCCTTGAGACCGGCGCTGATGGTTTCGATGAGCAAATCGACTTTGCTGCTATTAAAGATGGTAGCTTGAGTGCTGATAAAGCGCGCAGCGAGATTGTCAATCGGCTGACTATTCCAACGCCTGAGCGTATTTTTTATATCGCGGACGCCTTTCGTATCGGTATGAGCGTGGATGAGGTGTTTAAGTTTACCAATATTGACCCGTGGTTTTTGGTGCAGATTGAAGATATCGTTAACACTGAAGCCCATATTAAAGAATTAGGATTTGGCGAGCTTAACGAGAACAACTTGCGCCAATTTAAGCGTAAAGGCTTATCAGATTTGCGTCTAGCGAAGCTACTTGGTGTATCGCAAAAACAGCTGCGCGAAAAGCGTTGGGATTTGAACATCTATCCAGTCTATAAGCGCGTCGATACGGCGGCGGCCGAGTTTGCGACCAGCACCGCTTATATGTACTCAAGCTACGATGAGGAATGCGAAGCCAATCCAACTGATAACAAAAAAATCATGGTCATCGGCGGTGGACCCAACCGTATTGGCCAAGGTATTGAATTTGATTACTGCTGCGTCCATGCCGCGCTTGCTATGCGCGATGATGGTTATGAAACCATCATGGTTAACTGTAACCCGGAGACGGTATCGACCGATTACGATACCTCTGATCGCCTTTACTTTGAGCCGATTACTTTAGAGGACGTCCTTGAGATCGTGCGTATTGAGCAGCCTGATGGCGTTATCGTGCAGTTCGGTGGTCAGACACCGCTGAAGCTTGCCCGCGCGCTTGAGTCGGCTAGCGTGAATATTATTGGTACCAGCCCTGATGCTATCGACCGCGCTGAAGACCGTGAACGCTTCCAGCATATGATCCAACAGCTTGATCTTGTTCAGCCATCCAATGCTTTGGCGACCAGTTTAGAGGATGGCTTGGTTAAAGCTAAAGATGTCGGCTATCCGCTAGTCGTACGCCCATCGTATGTTTTAGGTGGCCGTGCCATGGAGATCGTCTACAATGAAGAGGAGCTCAGACACTATCTACGCACAGCAGTACAAGCGTCCAATGAAGCGCCGGTACTTCTTGATCGCTTCTTAGACGACGCCATTGAAGTTGATGTTGACTGCGTCTGTGATGGTACAGACGTTGTCATTGGCGGTATCATGCAGCATATCGAACAAGCAGGCGTACACTCGGGTGACTCAGCCTGCTCCTTACCGCCTTACTCGCTATCTGATGAGCTATGCGATGTGATGCGCGCGCAAACGGTGGCGATGGCCAAAGAGCTTGGCGTTATCGGCCTTATGAACGTACAATTTGCCGTAAAAGGTGAAACCGTTTATATTTTGGAAGTTAACCCGCGCGCCGCCCGTACCGTACCTTTTGTCTCAAAGTGTATCGGCACCTCGCTGGCACAAGTGGCAGCGCGCTGCATGGCGGGAACCTCGCTCAAAGACCAAGGTTTCACGACTGAGATTGTACCTGCATTTTATGCGGTAAAAGAATCCGTATTCCCGTTTGCCAAATTCCCCGGCGTTGACCCTATCTTGAGTCCTGAGATGAAATCAACTGGGGAGGTCATGGGCGTGGGCAAAACCTTTGGCGAAGCCTTTTACAAAGCAGTCATCGGTAGTAATGAGCGTCTGCCTGGGCTGCCTACTAAAGATGAGACCAAAACCGTCTTTATTTCGGTACGTGATAGTGATAAAGCGCAAATTGCTCCTATTGCTCGCCAGCTAAAAGAGTATGGCTTTGAGATTGTGGCGACAACTGGTACGCAACAAGTACTTAGCGACCACGGCATTGAAGCCAAGCAAATCAATAAAGTTACCGAAGGTCGTCCCCATATCGTCGATGCCTTGAAAAACGGTAAAATTGACCTTATTATTAATACGACTGAGGGCAAACAGGCGCAGGAGGATTCATTCTCTATCCGCCGCAGTGCCCTATTAGGTAAAGTCTTTTATGTCACAACTTTAGGCGCGGCTGACGCAGTATGCAAATCTTACGCTATCGATCTGCCCTTTGATGTTTATAAACTGCAAGATTTGCACGCACAAGCAGAACCTATCGAGGCAAATAGTTAGTTGTATTGACTTAAGGCTATAAATTCAGTAGATTAGGCATATTACTTTACCTATCTAAATCTTAAAGAACTTCATAAAGAGCATAGTGGCAAATAGCGACTATGCTTTTTATTACGCGTTTTATCATACGCATAAACGCAATTTTTTATATCACTGACACTCATTGCAACCGCATCAGCACCATCTCGTTATGAGATGGTGTGCTGGTATTGGTTTAAGGAAAAATTATGCAACGTTACCCTATGACTCCAGAAGGACATGCCGCTTTAGAAAGTGAGCTCAAACAATTAAAAACCGTTGATCGTCCGCGTATCACCGCCGCTATTGCTGAAGCACGTGAACATGGCGACTTAAAAGAGAACGCAGAATATCATGCCGCTCGTGAGCAGCAAGGCTTTAGTGAAGCGCGCATCCGTGATATCGAAGCCAAGCTTGGCGCCGCCCAAGTCATCGATCCATCGACGCTGCCCAAAGAGGGACGTGTGGTATTTGGGGTAACGGTCGTTATTGAAAATATGGATACCGAAGAAGAAACCCGTTATCAGATTGTTGGTGATGACGAAGCGAACTTTAAAGCAGGTAAAATCTCAGTCAACTCCCCTATTGCTCGAGGTTTAATCGGTAAGTCTGAAGGTGATGAAGCCCGTATTGAGACGCCAAAAGGCGTGGTTGAGTATGAGATCATGGAAGTGATTTATGGCTAGAACATGACCTTTGTATTTATATTTTTTTTGGTCTTAGTTTTGATCAACGTAATAATTACTTGAATATTCAACAAACTCTGGTAAAAACAGTTTAAATGTGTTTATACTGACCAGTACACAGTAATACACTGAAAACCTATGTAAAAGTAGCAAAACGGAAACGGCAAGGATGCCATATGATTGTTTACTCTCTCCCTCTTTCTATTATTAGAAATAAGTTATTCCTTACTGCCACGAATAACCCATATTGCCATTCAATAAAAAACATTTTCAACCGCTGTAGCGATCACATCGCTAACAGCGTTTTTTTGTGCGTGAAATTCGGCTATTGAATAAAGCACTGTTTTTTATAGCCATGTCAAACTGCTAGCTACATTTTACTTTTAATATTTATTTCAAATTGTTAGATAAATACCTGCTATTAAACGGAATTTTTAGGAGATGATATGCTATCAAAATATATTTTATGGGTGCATTTCGCCATCTGTACCCTTGCCATGATATGGCCAGGAGCGCTCATTGGCAATCGTATTGAACCTTTTGTTATGGGCTTGCCTTTCTTTATCTTCTGGTATGTCCTATGGATGTTTATATTATTTGCTGGCACTTGGCTGGTTTATCTAGTAAGCCAAGGAGGCGATACCCATGAGCAGTGATACGTTAATTATTGTCGCTATAACACTCGTCTACCTCATCGGTGTACTTATCGTTGGTATCCGTGCTAGAGGTGCTTCTGCTTCAAGCCTTGAAGGTTATGTGGCTGGTGGGCGTCATATGGGTGTCATCGTGCTGTTCTTTATTTTGGGAGCAGAGATATTTTCAGCATTTGCCTTTTTAGGCACACCGGGCTGGGCTTATCAAAATGGCGCGCCAGCACTTTATATTTTGGCCTATTTGGCACTGGTACCGATTGTCATTTGGACCATGGGACCAAGAGTATCAGAGCTTGGGCGCAAGCATGGTTACTTAACCCAAGGCGATATGATCGCTGATCATTTTGATAGTAAAACACTGGGCATGCTTGCTGGCGTTATTGGGATTATAGCTTTAGTACCCTATCTTACTATTCAAATCGCTGGCGCAGGCTTGTTGTTTGAAGCGGCGACTGATGGTTTGATACCGTTTTGGCTCGGCGGTTTACTAGCCTTTGTGGTGGTTGCTATTTATGTTTTTACCAGTGGTCTTAGCGGTATCGGTTGGACTAATTTGGTGCAAGGCATCATGATGATCGTCATTGCTTGGTTCTTAGGATTGGCTATTCCTAAGGTACTATACGGCGGCGTTGGTGAGATGTTTTTGCGTCTGCAAGAGCAAGCGCCCGAATACTTGACGATGCCAGGTGCTAATGGGATGAATTGGGGCTACTTTAGTACCGCTATTTTGATCAGTGCCTTTGGTGGTGCCATGTGGCCGCATCTATTTATGAAGTTTTATGCCACCGACAGCGGCAAAGCCTTACGCAAGGTCAGTGTTTTTTATCCTTTATATGCTTACCTGCTCATACCCTTATTGTTTATCGGTTTTGCGGGCATTTTGGTATTCGAAGGTAATCCACTGGATCGCCCAGATAAGATCTTGCTTGAGATGGTGATTAATGTGGTTGACTTCTCGCCTTGGATTGTCGGTCTTATGCTCTCAGGCGCACTAGCAGCTGCGATGTCTACAGGAGCTAATTTAGCGCACACGGCAGCGGTTATTTTTGTGCAAGATATTTTAAAACCTACAGTCATGAAAAACGCGAGCGAAAACACCAGTGTCAATGCCATTCGTATGAGTGTAGTCGGGTTATCTGCTATCTCCTATATATTAGCTTTGGTAAACCCCAGCTCTTTAGTTGTCATATTGCTCACAGCTTACGGAATCATAGTACAAATGTTCCCTATGGTTATGGGCGCGCTATTCATGCCAAACTTGAGGCGTCAAAGTGTGATGGTAGGCGCGATACTGGGTACACTACTATTTATACTCATGGACTTTGGAATAGCAGGTCTAAGCTCACCCTTTGGCTGGCACGCTGGTATTTGGGGTCTACTACTCAACGTCATTGTGGTTGCTATCTGGCAAAAATTCTTAACCAAACCTGACCCTGTGGCTTCTAGTTAGGTCTTTTAAGTTAAAGTATATAGATTAGATTTTTGAAATAAAAATCATTACTAACAAAGATAGACGGAGAAAATTATGAATATTAATGATATTAAAGTCGATGTGAATGAGCAAGTCGATCAAATCTTTAATAAGACCCAAGCTTTGTATCAACATTTGCATCAGCATCCTGAATTATCTTTTGCTGAGCAAAATACTAGCGAGCGTCTTGCCAAAGAGCTTAGTGATATTGGTTATGAAGTGACCACCAAAGTCGGCAGAACGGGTGTGGTTGCTATGCTCAAAAACGGTGACGGTCCCACTATTATGTTGCGGGGTGATATGGACGCTTTGCCTATTAAAGAGCAGACCGGACTTGATTATGCCAGTCAAGAGGTAGGGAAAAAAGATGGTAGAGAAACCGCCGTTAGCCATGCTTGCGGTCACGACATGCACAGTAGCTGCTTGGTTGGCGCAGCTGAGGTATTGTATAACCTAAAAGACAGCTGGTCTGGGACATTGATG
This sequence comes from uncultured Psychrobacter sp., assembly GCA_947501045.1. Classification (GTDB taxonomy): domain Bacteria; phylum Pseudomonadota; class Gammaproteobacteria; order Pseudomonadales; family Moraxellaceae; genus Psychrobacter. Next base: position 14,940 of record CANMUI010000006.1, on the reverse strand, counting down.
CTCATTTGTCAGCCGGCCGAAGAGGTGTTCGGCGGGGCCAAAGCTATGTTAGAAGATGGCTTGTACGAGCGCTTTGGTCGTCCTGATGTAATACTCGGTCAGCACAATATGCCGGGTCTTGCAGGTACCGTAGGTCATCGGTCAGGCGTTGCTATGGCGGCTTGTACCAACCTAGGGGTGATCATCCATGGTAACGGTGGTCACGGTTCAATGCCTGCGCAAACGATTGATCCGGTCGTCATTGCCGCTCACGTAGTCACGCGCCTGCAAACGATCGTCTCGCGTGAAGTACCGCCTGAGGAGACAGTGGTGGTAACGGTAGGTAAATTGCACGCCGGTACTCAAGCCAATATCATTCCGCATCACGCTGAGCTTGAGATCAATGTGCGCAGCTTTAACGATCAGATACACGCTCAGGTCGTCGATGCGATCCATCGTATCATTAATGCTGAATGCGAAGCTGGTCGCTCGCCGAAGCCGCCTGAGATCACAATTATGAACGATACCATCAGTTTAGATAATGATGCCGCGACTTTTGAGAGTGTACGCCGTGCCCACGCCGACTACTTTGGGGCGGAGAATATATATGAGGTGCCAAAACTAAACGGTAGCGAGGATTTCCCACTCTTTGGTAATGCCAGCGTCGGCGGCTTTGACGGTGCAGATATTCCAAGTTTATACTGGTTTGTCGGTAGCACGCCAGCGGCGCGCTGGGAGGAAACCGAGGGCAACACAGTAGTCGAAAAAATGCGTAATCTTGAGATGCCGCACTCACCCTACTACTTCCCCGGTAATCCAACTACCTTGCGTACTGGTATTGAAACCTTAGTCGTTGGTGCTTTGAACTATTTGCCAAGCTTAGCGGCCGAGCTTGCTTAATACCCACCTATAAAAACCGAAACTACAGTTAAATTTTAACCTCTATACCCTTGATTATTTGAGTCATACGTAAATGATCAAGGGTATTTCTTATGCCTAGCAAACGACAACGGTTGTCGTCTATTCCTATAGTTTCTCCTATAATTCCGATGACTTACCCCTAATTTTGTTAAAATAGATACCAATAAATTAATTGGTAATCTCCTTTATGGCAACCATCAATTATGACAGGCTTCAAGGCAAGCTCAATATTTTAGCCGATGCGGCTAAGTATGATGTCTCTTGCTCTTCATCCGCTGGCACGCGTAAAAACCAAGGCGGCGCACTAGGTGACGCCTCAAAAACCGGCATTTGCCACAGCTATACCGAAGATGGCCGCTGTGTCAGCTTGCTCAAAATCTTACTTACCAATCACTGTATTTACGACTGTGCTTACTGCACTTCGCGCAAAAGCAATGACACCCCGCGCGCGGCGTTTACGGTTGAGGAAGTAGTTGATCTCACTATGCAGTTTTATCGCCGCAACTATATCGAGGGGCTATTTTTAAGCTCCGGTATCTTTAAAAGCGGTGACTATACGATGGAACGTTTGGTTGAGGTCGCCAAAATTTTGCGTACCCGCGAGCGCTTTAATGGCTATATTCATCTAAAGACCATCCCCGGCGCGTCAAAAGAGCTGTTACTAGAAGCTGGACTTTATGCCGATCGTTTGAGCGTCAATATTGAGATTCCAACCAAATCAGGGCTGGCACTGCTGGCGCCAGAGAAGTCGCATGAGCAATTAAAAGCGCCAATGGAGACGGTAAAAGAAGAGATCATCACTATTCGTGAGAGCCGCAAAACTCATAAAAAAGCGCCAAAATTCACGCCAGCAGGGCAAACCAGTCAGATGATCGTTGGCGCAAGCAATGAGACCGATCTGCAAGTCATTCAGCTCTCCAGCCACTTTTACCAACAATACGACCTCAAGCGCGTTTATTATTCAGGCTATGTGCCGATGTTATCGGACAGCCGTCTGCCCGCTATCGGTACACCGGTGCCCATGGTGCGTGAAAACCGCCTCTACCAAGCCGATTGGCTAATGCGGTTTTATGGCTTTGGCGCGCATGAGATTGTCGAGCCAGAATCGCCTTTTTTGGATTTGGACTGCGATCCCAAGCTAGCATGGGCGATTCGCCATCGTGAGCATTTTCCGGTGAATATCCAAACCGCAACGTACGAGATGATTGTGCGTATTCCGGGTATTGGAGTGAAGACAGCGAAAAAGATAGTCAAAGCGCGTAAGTTTAATCAATTAACGTTTTATCATCTTAAAAAAATGGGCGCGGCGGTCAATCGCGCTAAATACTTTATCGCTACTACAGGTAAAAATGAACATTTAGCGCATCTAACCCGTGATAACTTTCGCCAATATGTACTGGCGCAAACCCAAACCAAGTATAAAGATCAGCGCAGCGGGCAGCTGGCACTGTTTTAATGGCTAAGTTTTGATCAGTTAGCTTTGATTCGTATTGTCTTGATCAATTGAGGATAATGAATGTTACAACCTATGCAAAATACAACCTATGCTGTAGGTCAGTTAACGCCGAGCATTGTCTTGTATGAGCCAAGCTTTGAGGGCTGGCTTAGCGCAGTGTTCTACGTTTATGCTCATAAATTACAGCACGATGAGGCTTTGCAACTGATAGCTAATGAACGTTACGTACCATCGCTCATTACTCAAGCGACTCATGTTGCTACTAATGGAGAGCAAGCTGAGCGCGTATTGACCAAGCTAAACCAGCTGCTAGGGCGCTCTGGTATGCGCCAGTTATTATGGGGGTTTTTATCTGAAAAAGACAACATCGGGACGACTTTATTCAATGTAGTCAAATACGCGCTTGATCATCCTGAGCGCGATATTATGCAAGACTTGGGTAATTTAAACGTGCTTGAGCTGGCACAAACCGTGAAATCAGTTGGGCGCGAGCGGCATCGGATGGAAGCTTTTGTGCGTTTTGAGCATACTACCGACGACATTTATTTTGCTAGAGTTGAACCGGATTTTAATGTGTTGCCGCTCATTGGTGAGCATTTTCGTCAGCGCTATCAGGATCAGCACTGGGCAATTTATGATCTAACTCGCGGTTATGGTATTTATTATGATAAAAGTACGAGCACTCCATCACATCCAGCAGCCCTACAAACCATAACCGATCTTGATGAGGCGGTACTACGTAATCCTGCCAGTATTCATAGCATTGATGAGCAGCGTTATCAGCGCTTTTGGCAAGGCTACTTTACCAACGTCAATATCAAAGAGCGCAAAAATATGCGTCTGCACAAGCAGTATTTGCCGCAGCGCTACTGGAAGTATTTGAGTGAAAAGCAAGTATTGCCTAATGCTGAGTACTTGCAAAAAAGGCGTTGATCTATTGATTGTGGCTATGTGATAACGCTGTTTATTGTCCTTTATAAAAACTTACTACCTTTTAGTGGCCCTCTTCTAGTAAGATTAGAGCACTAAGCCTTGATTGACCATCAACCTTAAAGGTTGAGTTTTACTCATTTTTAACTGACAATAGCAGTTTAATATAGCCAATGGACTCTTTGCGCTCTTATGATAGTTATGCGTCTATTATCGTCTTTGAAACATGATGAATCCGAACGTGGTATTTTTCATCTTGGACGAGCTTTGGTCAAAAATGGCCATACCTCTATTATTGTATCAAGCGCTGATAATGATAATGAGCTGGTTAAACGCTTAGAGCGTGATGGCAATCTATATCACGAGCTACATATCAATAAAAAGTCTTGGCTATCACTGTTACAAGTAGTCCCACTACGCCATCTTATTGAAAAATATAGTCCTGATATCATCCATGTACACTCACGCACACCTGCGTGGATACTACATTTAGCGCTGCGCCGTGCCCGTGTCAAACGCAAGCCCAAGCTAGTCTCAACTATGTACGGCTTTTATCCGATTAATAAATACTCGCAAGCACTGCTCGATGTCGATACCATCATCACCGTATCTGATAGCGTGACAGATTATCTAAAAAACGGTCTGCGCCGCGAGGATATGGGCAAAAGGGTTATCAAACGTATTTACCGCGGCGTTGATACTCGGCGTTATCCTTATCGACATAATCCATCCGTTTATTGGCTACGGCGTACCTTTGCTGAATATCCTGAGCTTGAGCATAAAAAGTGGTTGGTGTTTCCCTCTATCATCGGCAATGAGTACGGTCAGGAGTGGCTGATCGATATCTTGGGCAATCTGCAAGAAGATTTTCCGCAGATTCACGCCATTATCATGGATGAGGATTACCGAGAAGGGAATGTGGCGCACGAAGATTTTCGTCAGCGTACTAATGCGCTTGATCTTGCTGATCGTATCACTTATGTCGGTAGCAAACGCAATGATATGCGTGAATGGCTATCGGCGGCCAATATTGTGCTGGCACTAGCCAATCAACCTGAATCTATCGGTATCAATGCGCTACAAGCCATTCATCTAGGTACGCCTGTCATCGGCTGGGATCAAGCGGCGTACAGTGAGATATTGCAGCCTTTATACCCACAAGGTCTAGTCAAAAAGTATAATGCCCAAAGCTTATGTAAAGCAGTCAGAAATCAATTAGAGAGCGTGACTCGTCCTCATATGACCAATGAATTTACCATGCGCGAGATGATAGATGAAACCCTTGCGGTCTATCAAAGCTTATACAATGACTTACAAATAAAAGAGAAAGCGTTATTAGAGGTCGATTTGATAAAAAGGACTAAAAACCGTTTCAAACCTTCTGACAGGCTCAACGCTAATAAGAACGCTAGTTTTGATGAAAAAGTCATGAAAGCAAAAGCGCCCGTTCAGCTAACCAAAAAAACTTCTAAAAAACGGAGCTCTGAGACTATAAACCTCTCAAAATCTACTAATGAAGAGGTTTGATATATCCTAAAGTTTGTCATGAATTGAATGATAATATTGAAAATATAGGTGTCTTATAAGTCATGATACTAACGTTTGCTAGTCAAGTCACTTCTGCTATTCAATCTAGTTTAAAAAGTCGCTGGGGTATGGGCGCTAACAATACGAGTTATGGCATTGGTAGGGTTTATAAAAGTATGGGGATTATTGGTGTTAATCACATAACTATCCCCTTTATTGAGCAGATAAGTGGTCTCGTTGACGCGAATAACAATCTTGCCCTCAATCACTGTGCCAATCTCCTCACCTTCATGAACAATTTTCTCCTCCGTTGAGCTATTGGGCTGATAAACTTCAATCAAGAACCCCAAATTTTTGGTTGGCGTATGGTTATAAACCTGTTTTAACGAAACTCGGCTACTAGGCTCACTAATTTCTATCAGATCCTTTGGTGTCACCACTACTTTAGCCTTACGATCTTCCCAATCATCACTAAAAAAAGTATTGAGATCAGAGTCTAATACCGTGAGCACCGCTTTTAGAGTATTGACCGCAGGACTGACTTTATTGCGTTCAATAGCGCTAATCGAGGTATTGGTCAGTCCAGCAAGTCTTGCCAGCTTACGCTGCGAGTAGCCTTTAGCAAGACGCAGCTGGTTAATTTTTCTACCGATATTTTCTTCAGGTTTGTCAGTAGCTGCAGTTTCAGGCACGCTTTGCACTGGCTTAGCTACTGGTGTATTTTCATTATCATTGTTGGTACTGATATTGGTACTGATCTTATCACTACTAGTAACAGCTTTATCTTGAGTGTCTTTGACTGGCATGATTAACAAATTCCGTAAATAAAAATTTGGACATAGCGTCTTTGTCATAGTTTACTTCAGGATGCCACTGTACACCAAGCATAAATGGATGTTTTGGTAAACTTATGGCTTCAACCAGCCCATCATTTGCCAGCGCTTCAACGAATAAGCGCGCGCCCACCTTATTAATCGCCTGTTTATGTAAAGAGTTGACTTGAAACTGCTCGGCGAACGCTGTAAGTCTTCCGCCCGCTTTAATATTAATATTGTGTACTGGCTGGTATTGCACCTCGAGCGGGTCGTTAGCGTCCTCTAAATGTGGCTCATAAAATCCTTCCACTTCACGCCAATCAGGATACAAGGTGCCGCCAAAATGCACATTCATCTCCTGATGGCCTCGGCATATTGCCAGTAGAGGTACATTATGCTCCTCGGCATAAGCTAGTAGCTTAAAGCTGAGCTCGTCACGACCTAAATCCTGTTTTTCTTCAATATGCACCGCTCCGTAACGATCTGGAGCGACGTTACTATAGCTTCCTGTTAACAAAATACCATCTACCATTGGCATTATTGCCTCAAAATTCTCGCCATCAGCAGCTGTATTGGGCAGCAGTATGGGATTACCACCATGAAAGTTTATAGCATCAACATACTTTTGATATACCGTCTGTGCTGATTGACCGTCAACTATTTTATGACAAGAGATGATGGCAATAACAGGTCTAAAGGCTTGCATAGTTCTCTCCAGTGAGATTTGAGCTTAAAAAGTTATATCTAGTGGTTCATATTTCATTATATGTCTAATGAGCAGTTCTAGGTCAAAATTAGCATACCATCTCATATAATGTAAACTATAAATTTCATTATTATAGAAGTTAACTCTTAATGAATCTTATAAATTACTTTAAGCGAGTTTTAAATAGCTATTGACAACTATAAATTTCAGTTCTATATTGGAATGCATAAGCAAGATAAAAGTACAATTTACATACCAAGATATCAAGTAGGCGAATGGCGCCTCAAAATAAACAGGAATAATAGACATGACGACAGCCAATGGATTGGTCGACTCTGCCAACAACACCGAATACGTATATATTGCAGCAGGCGACATCAACGGTTTGCTTCGCGGTAAGCGCGTCCCCTTTGATCAGATGGAAAAAGCAAAAAGTGGCGGTATCAGGCTACCTTTATCTATTTTAGGCGTTGATATATGGGGCGCTGATGTTATTGAGTCCTCACAAACTAATGGCGATATAGATGCCATTGCCAAGCCTACCGGACGTGCATCCTATCCTCTGCTCAATACTAGTGCGCCCTCATCACTCCTGCCTGTATGGCTATACACCGAAGACAATCAACCTTATTATGGCGATGCTCGTCACGTTTTGGATTACATCAGTAAGAAATTTAAAGCGCTGGGCCTCACGCCAGTTATGGCCACTGAGCTTGAGTTTTACTTGCTTGATTATACCGAAGGCGAAACCCCAAAACCGCCGATTCGCCCAAAAAGCGGACTAAGACTCAATAAAACCTCTATATTAAGCATCAATGATTTATTGCAGTTTGATGAATTTTTAGATGAAGTCTACGCGCAGTGTCATAAGCTTAATATTCCTGTTGATGCTGCTTTAGCCGAAAACGGCTGTGGTCAGTTTGAGATCAATTTATTACACGTCGACGATCCGCTAAAAGCTGCTGATGACGCTATTTTATTTAAACAAGTGGTCAAATCTGTGGCTACCCGCCGCAAGCTGACCGCAACTTTTATGGCGAAACCGTTTGGTTTGCAATCAGGCAATGGCTTTCACGTCCATTGCAGCTTACTCGATAAAGACGGTAATAATGTTTTTGATGATGGTTCAGAGGAAGGCTCAGATATGCTGCGTCATGCCGTAGCAGGATTGTTAGCTACCATGGCAGATTGCACGCTACTGTTCGCCCCGCATGTCAACTCTTATCGCCGCTTCACGCCTGGGACACTAGCTCCCAACAACATCTCATGGGGGTATGAGAACCGCACCGCAGCCGTGCGTATTCCTGGTGGTGACACTGCGGCACGCCGCGTTGAACATCGAGTATCAGGCGCTGATGCCAACCCTTATCTAGTTTGTAGCGCGGTTCTTGCCGGCATGCTATACGGCATCGAAAACAAGCTTGCAGCGCCAGAGCCTATCAACAGTATTACCTACGATGAGGCGGAGCTTAAAACTCTGCCCTTAGATTGGCTTTCTGCTATCCGTAAGTTTGAAAATAGCGACATCATTGATTCGCTCTTCCCAAGTGAGATGATTGAGCTTTTGACCGCTGTTAAAAAACAAGAAGCCAAACGTTTTGCTCAGCAAGTCACCAATCTTGAATATTTAACCTATTTACAGGATGTCTAATATGTCAAATAGCAACGCTACGCCGCCTATGAATCAAGAGCTTCAGACAAACAACAAGCCGTCTAATACTGTCTCATCTAACAATAAGCGTAACATTCCGCATTATTCAGATAAGGGCCAATATCCTGACAGCTACTATGCGGCCAGTCGTAATCCTAAGCCTGATAGACCTACTTTGAAAAACGATATTCAAACTGAGATTTGTGTCGTTGGTGGCGGCTATAGCGGTTTATCGGCAGCGCTACATCTGGTCGAAACCGATCATGAAGTTGTAGTTTTAGAAGGCGCACAAATTGGATGGGGCGCATCAGGGCGTAACGGTGGCCAAATCGTCAATGGTCTTAACGCTAGCTTGCAAAAAATCAAAAAGTCTTATGGTCAAGAAAACGCAGACTTCGTCGGTAAGCTTGTGACCCGTGGCGGCAAAATCATTCGCCGTTTTATAGCAGATTATAATATTGATTGCGATCTTAAAGAAAAAAACATCTTTGCCGCTTTTAATGCCAGTCAGCTAAAAGATCTGCAAGAAACCTACGACTTGTGGGAAAGCCACGGTATGCACGATCGCGAGATGTTAGATCGTGAGGGTATGCAAAAATATATCAATACTGATGCTTATGTTGGCGGAGTGATAGATCACTCAGGTGGGCATTTTCATCCGCTAAACTTAGCACTTGGTGAGGCGGCGGCTGTCGAACAAAAGGGCGGCACGATTTACGAGAACACTTTAGTCGTCGACATTGAGTATGCCGATGATGCGATCAAAGTGATTACTGAATTTGGCACCGTAACTTGTAAGCAAGCCATTCTTTGCGGTAATGCCTACTTAAACAAAGTCATTCCCAAACTCACCGACCGCGTCATGCCTGTATCGACGCAAATTATTGCGACTGAGCCGTTAGGAGATTTGGCAGATAAGCTGATACCTTCTGATGTTTGTGTTGAAGATGTCCGCTATATTCTCGACTATTATCGCCTATCAGCTGATAAACGTATGCTATTTGGGGGTGGGTCTGTCTACGGTGGTCAAGACCCTGCTGATATCGCAGCCAAGATTCAGCCCAATATGAATAAAATATTCCCTGAGCTACGCGATGTCAAAATAGATTATGCCTGGAGTGGCAACTTTGCTTTGTCTTTTTCTCGCGTACCGCAATTAGGTAAGCTGCATGATCGGGTTTATTTCGCGCATGGATATAGCGGTCATGGGGTTACCGGCTCGCATCTGTTTGGGCAAATCATAGCCAAAGCCATCAATGGTGATACTACCGAATTTGACGCTTTTGCTAAAATTCCATGGATACCCTTCCCTGGCGGCCGCGCTCTGCGGGTGCCTTACTCGGTCATGGGATCATGGTGGTATGCCCTAAAAGATCGTACCGGTCTGTAGACTAACAGAGTAAACTGCTAGATAATAGTTTAGTTATAATTCTTTATTTATAAAGCTTTATTTTGAGGAATATTAATTGTTATAAGTTAACGCATCATAGCAATGGAGTGTTGTGATGCTTTATATAAACTTCTGTTTATTAAAAATAAATCAAACAACACATACTGTGGTATAAAAACTTAAGATTTTACAAGGAGTGTAACCATGAATATGAAGCTCAATGATGCTGTGGAACGACAGTATCATAATAAACGAGTTTTTCTTACTCTATTAGCAGGCATAGCGATATATCTCGCTTTTACTTGGTTGTCTTTTAGTCGTAGTGGCGAAGAGTCTTGGGGTGCCTTATCTTTACTACCTACGCTGTTAGTATTGGTAACTGCTATCGTATCAAGACGTCCCTTTGAATCAATGATAGCGGGCTGCGTCGCTGGTCTGGTTATGCTCAATCCTTTTGATCTCATCTCCCCTTTTGCAGATAATATGTCGATGGTTTTAGGTAATGAAACCATTATTTGGATTGTACTCGTTTGTGGCTTAATGGGCGGGCTTATCCAATTGCTTGAAATTAGTGGTTGTTTAGATGGCTTTAGCGAATGGCTACAAAAAATTATCAAGTCGCGTCGACAGTCCTTGTTGGCGACTTTTGCTTTAGGGGTCATTGTCTTTATTGATGATTATCTCAACTGTTTAGCCGTCTCAACCTCAGTCAAAAAACTAACGGACGTTTACAAAGTATCACGTGAGAAACTGGCCTATATAGTCGATTCAACCGCTGCGCCGATGTGTATTTTAGTGCCCATCTCTACTTGGGCCGTTTATTTTGCTGGTCTATTGGAAGAAAATGGTGTTGCAGGAGATGGTGATGGTATTACCCTTTATATCAGTGCTATTCCTTATATGGCTTATGCTTGGTTTGCCCTTTTGATTGTGTTTTTGGTCGCTTATGGCATATTAGGTGATTGGGGGCCAATGAAAAAAGCAGAAAAACGTGCTAAAGGTGGTAACCCTGTTCCTGAAGCCTTTGTAGAAGAGCAACTGGTGTCAAACGTCAAAGCTAAGCGCAAATTGTCGTTTAAAGCCAATATTCTTAACTTCGCCTTTCCTATGATCTTGCTAATTATCTCCACGGTTTATTTTGAAATTGATTTATTACGTGGGGCGTTACTAACGTGTTTTGTTACAGTTATTATCTATTGGGTACAAGGTATCTTAAGCTTTGAAACTCAAGTTGAAGCTATCTTCAAAGGCTTTAAAGTGATGTTATATCCGCTCTCGACCGTAGTTGGTGGTTTCTTTTTAAAAGCAATCAATGATGAGCTAGGTATGACCTCTTATGTCATTGAGACCATTACCCCCTATATGACAGTGATGATTTTCCCTGCTGTTATCTTTGCCGTTATGGCGTTTTTAACCTTTGCTACCTCTTCAAGCTGGGGTCTATACGTCCTTGCTATGCCGATTGTATTTCCAATATCTTTAGCACTAGGTGTGAGCACGCCGCTTATGATCGGTGCATTGTTATCAGCTTCTTCATTTGGTAGCCATGCTTGTTTCTTTAGTGACTCGTCGCTACTAGCGGCTCAGGGCGCAGGCTGTTCACCCATGCAACATGCCTTTACGCAGTTTCCCTATGCGATGCTAGGAGCAGGATTGTCCGTTATCACCTTTATAGGTTTAGGGTATGCCATGGCTTGATGTAGAGTATTTAATAATTATTTTGTTAAATATCAGCCGTTAACTCTAAGCTATTAAATCTTAAAATATGGGTAATTGCTAGTTAGTAATTACCCATTACGATTTTATCATTGGCAATTATCACAATCTTTTATAATTAAAAGTTACTAAAAGGAATTAAATATGCGTTCTGTAACCGTTGCTACTACTCAAATGGCTTGTGGTTGGGATAAATCACAAAATATTGCTACTGCTACTGACCTAGTAACCCAAGCTGCTAAGGCGGGTGCCCATATTGTGTTACTGCAAGAGCTGTTCGAAACCCCTTATTTTTGCCAAGTTCACGATTTTGACTATTTTAAATTGGCGACCACAGTAGAAGACAATAGTGCTATTCAACATTTTAAACAATTGGCTAAAGATCTAGAAATTGTCTTACCCATTAGCTTTTATGAAAAAGCAGGCAATACTTTTTTCAATAGTATCGTGGTTATCGATGCCGATGGTGAGATACTCGGCACTTACCGCAAAACCCATATACCAGATGGTATTCCTTATGCCGAAAAGTTCTACTTTACTCCAGGCGATACCGGCTTTAAGGTTTGGCAAACCAAATACGCCAAGATCGGTGTGGGTATCTGTTGGGATCAATGGTTTCCTGAGTGTGCGCGTAGTATGGCACTGATGGGCGCTGAGTTATTGTTTTATCCAACCGCCATCGGTGACGAGCCAACTTTAAATATCGACTCAAAAGGACACTGGCAGCGCTGTATGCAAGGTCACGCGGCCGCCAATTTGATGCCAGTCATTGCCTCCAACCGTATTGGCGAAGAAACGATTACTCAAAATGGCAATGACAGCGTTATGGCATTTTATGGTAGCTCTTTTATCACTGATGGACGCGGCGCTATCATAAAAGAAGCATCAACCGATAAAAACGAGTTTATAAGTGCTACTTTTGATTTGGATAAGCTGGCTCAAGATCGCCAGCAATGGGGTGTTTTCCGCGATCGCCGTCCTTCTATGTATGGCACTTTACTGGGTCATGGCTAGCAGCACGTTGGTATTAGCTTGTTAATTTTGTAAGGCAATTATTATGTCATCATTTAAAGAACCTTCTCACTATTCAAACAAAGACTCGTTAATCACAGACTCCACCCCTATCAATGATAACTTTTATATGCCAGCAGAATTTGCGCCGATAGAAAAAGTTTGGATGATATGGCCTTATCGTCCTGATAATTGGCGTGATCAAGCACAGCCTGCCAAAAAGGCTTATAAAGCAGTAGCCCTGGCTATTAATCGCTTCTGTAAAGTTGCTGTATTGGTAAACCCTAATGATTATCAAGCGTGCCGCGATGGCCTAGCCGATGACATCGAAGTCATCTCGATGCTCAGTAACGATGCTTGGGCGCGTGACATCGTCCCGACGTTTTTAGTCAATGATAAAGGTGAGCTGCGTGCTTGTGATTGGATGTTTAACGCTTGGGGCGGCGATTATGATGGTTTGTATGCGCCTTGGGATGACGATGATAAGCTTGCCGCACGCCTGTGCGATCAATTAGGTATTAAGCGCTATCGTACTAAAAACTTTGTGTTAGAAGGCGGCGCGTTTCATGTCGATGGTGAAGGCACGGTACTGACCACTCGCATGTGCTTGCTTAGTCCTGGGCGCAACCCGCATCTTACCGAGCACCAGATTGAAGACAAACTAAAAACCTATCTGGGCGCCCAAAAGGTGCTATGGATTGATGACGGTATTGACTCTGAGGAGACTACAGGGCATATCGATGATATTGCCTGCTTTGCTCGTCCGGGCGAGGTAGTTTGCCTATACACAGAGGACGTGGATCATCCCTTTTATGCCGCCACGCAAAAAGCTTATCAGCAGCTAAGCCATATGACAGACGCTAAAGGGCGCTCGTTGACCGTTCATAAGCTGTGCTGTACTCAGCAGCCAGTAACCTTACCTAATCATTATGACGTTGTACAGTCTGATGATGCCAAAGCGCGCCAAAGTGGTGATATTTGTATTGCTTCTTACGCTAATTTTTTAATCTGCAATGACGCTATTATTGTACCGCAATATGATGATGCCAACGACAGTTTAGCAATTAATCAGCTTGAAAAAATCTTCCCTCGTCATCAAGTAGTGGGAGTACAAACTAAAGAGATTGTTTTTGGCGGCGGTAATATTCATTGTATTACTCAGCAGCAGCCTGCCGTTAAGCCGTAGTTTTTTAATGTGGTTCGTTGACAGTAGTTTTAATAACCTTCTAAAATAATTAGAAAATAGCTTTACAATTGAGCTTTATAACGTCATTTTAAATAACGATGGCAAACAACTATCAAAAACGGAATTTAACCTAAGGAATATTTATGAGTGATTATCAAGTAACTAACCCCGCGACTGGTGAAGTAGAAGCCACCTACCCTACTGCCACTGAACAAGATATTCAGCAAGTTATTGAAAAGGCGGAGAATGCCTACAAGGATTGGCGCGGCGTAGAATTAAGTGAGCGTAGTGCTATACTGCATAAGGTTGCCGATATTTATCTTGAGCGTCAAGACGAGCTGGCAGATATCATCGCCAAAGAGATGGGCAAACCGGTGGCGCAAGGTAAAGGTGAGATTGGTTTGGTTGCCGAGATTTATCGCTATTATGCCGATAATGCTGAAAAACTATTGGCTCCAAATAAGATCGATGTTGATGATGGATCAGCTTTTGTAGAAAAATTCCCAGTCGGGGTATTGTTCGGCATCATGCCATGGAACTATCCGCATTATCAGGTAGCGCGCTTTGTGGCACCAAATGCAATGGCAGGTAATACTATTATTCTAAAGCATGCCCCACAGTGCCCGCAAACCGCTGAGGTTATCGTTGATATTTTACGAGATGCAGGCTTACCAGAGGGTGTTTATAATAATATCTTCGCGACCAACGAGCAAGCGGCGACTATTATCCATGATAGTCGAGTTCAAGGAGTATCGTTGACCGGTTCTGAACGTGCGGGGGCAGCCGTTGCTAAAGAAGCGGGCGAGGCTCTTAAGAAAGTCGTATTAGAACTTGGCGGCTCTGATGCCTTTATTGTGGCAGAAGACGCTGATATCGAACAGGCAGTAAAAAACGCTATTACAGGACGTTTTGGTAATACTGGACAGGCCTGTAACGCGGCCAAACGCCTGATCGTTGTTGACGCTGTCCACGACAAGTTCGTTGAAGGCTTTACCGATGCTGTAAAAAATATGAGCCTCTCTGATCCGTTAGATAAGAAAACGTTTATTGGTCCCCTATCTTCGAAGGCGGCGGCTACTAATTTACAACAGCAGCTAGATAGTGCCATACAAGGAGGCGCTACTGTTTTGGTAGAGGGCGGGATGGTTAAAGACAAGCCTGGCGCTTGGTTTAAACCTGCGGTACTTACCGATGTTACTGAATCAATGGATGTCTACCGCGAAGAGCTGTTCGGCCCTGTCGCTGTGATTTATAAAGCAAAAGATATTGAGCAGGCAATTAAGATCGCCAACGACGTGCCTTTTGGTCTGGGGGCTTCTATTCAAACGCAAGATCCAGCATTAGCTACTGAGATCGCTGATAAGTTAGAAGTGGGTATGGTAACCATTAATGCTCCTTCCGGCTCTGAGGCTAACACGCCGTTTGGCGGTGTTAAGCGTTCAGGCTTTGGTCGTGAGCTGGGTCATCTTGGTATTACTGAATTTTTGAACTATAAGCTGATCCGTGATATGTCTTGATCTTTAACTTTTTTTAGAAAAACCAATCTTTAGATCAAGAAAAAGCCTAACAAAATTGTGAACTGACCCCCTAAACTTGGACAGTTTAAGTTTACATCAAGGACTGAGTTCTGTACTTTACAGGACTCAGTCCTT
>CANMUI010000005.1 GCA_947501045.1 uncultured Psychrobacter sp. | reverse complement strand
GAAGCGCAGCGATGCGTGTAGCTAACCTGTACTAATTGCTCGTTTGGCTTGACCATACAACACCCAAGTGGTTTGTAATTATCTATAGAGTGACAATTATGCGTCTGTCACGCACCTTCAATTACTTGAAGGTCCCTTGACAGACAAAACGCGCAATAGTTATTCATAGAATGGTAAGCATTATATCGATATCACCTATACCTTGATTCAGTTAGAATAAGTGATACTTAGTCAAATAAGTAAAACAAACAACAGACTCATATCTAACCCCCTTTGCTGACGACAATAGCACGATGGCACCACCTGATCCCTTCCCGAACTCAGCAGTGAAACATCGTAGCGCCAATGGTAGTGTGGCTCCGGCCATGTGAGAGTAGGTCATCGTCAGCTCTCTATTCTAAGAAGAGTCATCTCAAACGAGGTGGCTCTTTTTTTTATCTTTTAATCCTACTTATCACCATGTGACCTACGCAGCCAATCCTATTTAAAGGATTGACTCTTGCGCTGCCTTGAGGAGGATTAAGCGAAACACTGTTTCGCCCGACGCAAGACAAGAGCTGTGCTCGCAATTAGCAGTGCTTTGCTTTAACGGCGCTCTCCTCGTTCGTCAGCTCTCTATACTCTAAAAGCCCCCCAACTTGATTGTTGGGGGGCTTTTTTTGCCTTTTATTCTAATATATAAAAAAACCATCATTCTTACGAGTGATGGTTTTTGTCGTTTTGATTTAAACTGTTACTGTGAATAGCATAGTTACTTAGTAGTTGATCTATCAAACACTTCTTTCAAACTGCTAGGCTCTTTACGTTTTACACCGTTCATTTTATGACGAGTATCGGAAGAAGTCTTGTAGGCTTGCAAACGCGAGTTTTGAATCACACCAATAGGACGGTTCTCTTCTAAACATCTAAAAGTCGTGAAAGTAAGATCTTCTATCGCTTCAATATTGCCATCTTCTGGCACATCCTGACAAGGTATGGTCAAAGTTGCGACCGTAACAAAAGGCGCATCAGACTCATCCCATTCTTGAGTCAGCTTCTCGATAGGTTGCTTCTTAAGATTACGACATAATTGTATTTGTACGTTGAACTGATAATCATGTTCTTGAATCTCTTTAATGATAGCAGGACGAATAGCTTCATCCTCTGTGAACAAATGAATGTCACGACGTTTGATTTTGGCAGCAGAAGCTTTGGTAGGGGTTACTCTTATTTTCCCCATATAATCGCCATGACGACAAGCACCTTGTGAGAAATAATCATATAACCAGGCATTTTTTGGTGGAATAGTAGCCAGCTTTCTAAACGCGTTTAAGGTTCTTACTCCTTCTGCGTCAGGGAATTCTTTACCGTACTTAGTGAGCCAGTTAAATACGAGTTTACCTTTACCTAGTAAGCCATCACCTAAATAGCCGTTTAGCTCAAAATTCAGTTTAGACAAATAACCATAATCCGCTAGGCTATTGGTAAAAAAGATAGGCCCATTAACCAAGGCATAGTCGAAAGTGGTGCAATCTTCTTCGCCGGGTGTTAGTTTCTTGCCGGGCACATCGAATACTTTGATAGCTAGTCCCTGTCCTAAACCTAGTCTTCTATCAGCGTCGACACCTGCCGCTGCATTAGAGAAACGAATGACAGCATCGTGAATACCTGGCTTAGCATACAAGCCTTGTGCAAATTCTTTCGGCAAGTTATCTAGAATTTCAAACTTAGCTTTTAGACCGCAATAGCTTTTGGCATGAACAGAGCGAGTGTGATGATCAATGTCATTGGCTTCTTTACTTTTTTTGACGTACGCGCGAATATCAGCGGTGATCATCTCCATAGTTTGCTTATCTTCTGGACTTAGAATGGTATATTTCTCATCGAATTTAACGTATTTGGGTTTAAACAGTTTTTTTAGCATAATCAGCTACCTATGTGTTAATGAGTTATAATCTAAAAGCTTAACTATTTTATAAAAGTTCGGCAGCCAGTCTTAGTGTTAAGTATTAGTAATATGTAAAGAAATATTGTTACGTTTGCTGTCGAGGAAGATTAGAAAGGTGCATGTAATCATCGTTGAGACAGCTGGTAAAGCTTAAAATCAGCTTTACCATTAACCCAATTTAATTGGTTCCATTTCAATTTTTTAAATGATTTTAGGCTTGATCTAATAAGCGTGATAGAACTAGCACAAAATAACAAAGCTTGCCAAAATTAGATTCTGGCAAGCTTCGTTATTGTTAAGTTGCTATCAAAACAACATTTACACTTAAGATTATTTCTCTAGAAATGAATTAGCTAGACATGAAGCCTAAATCTGTATTGTTAAACTTATGCAGATTAGGCGCTACCATAGCTAGATTGTTATCTGCGACACCAAACCATTTAGCCAAAGTCGCTGAATAC
This sequence comes from uncultured Psychrobacter sp., assembly GCA_947501045.1. Lineage (GTDB taxonomy): Bacteria > Pseudomonadota > Gammaproteobacteria > Pseudomonadales > Moraxellaceae > Psychrobacter. Next base: position 247,926 of record CANMUI010000005.1, on the reverse strand, counting down.
TGATCAATAGATGTCGTAGGTAGCCATATACCTTGACCGACATCAGTGGCTGTATTCAAACCAATTTCCGGTGCTTCACCATAGAAATCTCTACCTTTCACCGCGCCGCCCATAATAATATGATGAGCTCCCCAACCATGCTCCGATCCATCACCATGGCTGTTAAAAGTTCGACCGAACTCTGACATAGTGAACGTCGTGACATTCTGAGCAACTCCTAATTCTTCAGTAGCTTCATAGAAACTTGCTAATGCATTATCAAGTAGACCCATCAACTTACTATGCCGACCAAGTAGATCATTATGTGTATCGAACCCTTTAAGTTTTACAAAGAATATCTGACGTTTGACACCTAGATTGTCTCTTGCTTTGATAAGTGAAGCTACTGTTTTTAACTGCTGTGCCAATGCATTTTCAGTGGGAAATTTGGTTGAAATAGTTTCGGCATTCTGTAGCGCAGATAGTATTATTGATTCATTAGCAGAGCTTGCAACTACATTATCATCGTTATCGTCAGATGAAGTAAATAAATTATTCACTGCTTCTGAAAAACTCGTCGCACCAGATGCTTGTGACCCCTCATTAATACTTTTAGTACTTTTGATACCATCAGCGGTAACTCTCAATGGATTGGTGTTTTTGCCTGTCAAAAATACAGTATCCTCATCGGTACTAATACAAGAAAACGCTCCATGCGAATTTTGTTTTAGCATGGCATCACCAATTTTTCCGCCCCAGCCTTCTCTAAACAAATCCGAAGCTGTGCTTTGCCAATTTTGCTTTTGATTAAAGTGCGCAAACAAACCCCTAGGCAACGCTACTGATCGCTTTTTATACTGATCCAACGAAGTAGGTTGTACTAAAGAACCTACATTTTGTAGGACTGCTAATTTTTTTAAGTGAAATAAGCTATTTAAACGCTTAAGATTGGGATTAAACCCCCATTTTAGACCGCCTGCTAAATTGGTTGTGGGTATTAGAGGTAGTAAAGTGGACTGATCCAAAGCAACATCTTGACGTATATTACGGTAAGTTGCATAGTTAGATGGGTCGATAGGAATCAAAGTGTTGGTTTGATCATTGCCGCCGTCTAATAGGACACAGACTAAGGCTTTATAATCTGAGCCTGCTGTTGCCGCTCTTGCTTTGTTCATAGCTGATAAGTTGAGCGCCATAGGTGCCACAACACCAGCACCCGCTAAATAGCTTAAACGCTGTAAAAAGGCTCTTCTTGATAACTCGTTCATGATAACTTTCCTATAATCTTTGTCATTTTATTACGTATTAAACTGTTGATTTACAATATAGCTAAAGATATCATTAACTAAGATTCCGAGTGCCTTCTACATTTGTGACATTGATATTAGTTGAAGAATTAATTTCAATGTTTGTAACTCTGTTACCAACTTCAGTTTTGATATTTCTGACCACACAGTCTTTACCAAGAGCAATAAACGTGCTAAAGGCTTGTGTATTGTTTAAGGTAATATTCTGAAACGTACAGTCTTCAAGTAATCTCTCATAATCTATGCATGCAATAACGCGGTTATTATGGGTACAACCTTCAACCTTAATACCTCTGAATACGCGCTGATTAGATTTTGATGCCAGTCTGATGTATGGGGCGTCTCCATTATGATTACCTTCTTTAATCATCAGACAGTTACGAATAGTAATATCAAGGTAGTTACGATTGTTACGATTGTTATCTTGTATGATGATCTGTCGACCATCATACGAGTCGCTAGCAGTGATAAACTCAATGCCTTCATAAAGCACATCGCCCCATTGATAAGCGGTGCTAGGGGGTTCAATATCAGCAAGGTATAAACCGCCATAGGTCGGTCGAGGATCACTGTTTCTAGGGTTTGTAGAATAGACATATACGTCTTTTTCAAATCGAACGACACCGTTCTTAAGCGTTATGCCAATACCTGAGGCAATAGTAATGCAGTTTCTGTTGGATGGACCTATTTTAAAATCACTGGCTTCAAAGTTCATTGCACTGTTGCCGCGTAGGTATAAGCTATCGTATATTGCACCTTCAGTGGTAAAGTTACTAAACTTACAATTCTTGCCCCATATCCACATGCAATAGATAGATGTGGCCAATCGGCTGTTAGAATCCGCATTCCTTATGGTTTGACCTCTAAAATGAACGCCTGTAGCTTGAAAGCCATCTCCTTCTTCACGAACTTCCAGCACTGCTGCACTAGATTTAGCATAAAAGTAGGTTTCACCCGTACCGAACAGCCGAATATTGGGCACTCTAGGTTTTAGCGCTACCTCATACCTACCATCTGGAAATACAATGTTGGCACCTCCGCGCCTAGCTGCATCCTCAAGCGCTTCTTCAGGCGTATTATAATTGTTGTTATAATAGATAGTATCTTGATTAGGGTCAGGGTATACGCCCTCAAGCTCAGTTTCGGAGTATATGTTATCAGGGTCAATATCAGAGGATATGTCCCCAAGATTTTGACTAGGTACTCCTTCGCTATCCTTTACAAACATACGGTTGTGTTGAGAGGCAGGGCCGCCATTCATATTGAGGCGTGCATAGTGAGCATTTCTAGGAATAGTAACAGTTATACTGTCCAAATATCTGTCTCTTGCAGATACCCGTCTTATAAATCTTCTGTTGCTATCGTAATAGGCAATACTGTTAAAGGTATCAAGACCTCTGCGTTGTTCGCTAGAGATGGTATATTTAGCGCTTGGCTCTACTTCAATGAAGTCAGATGTATCATAATTAGGACTGATAATCATTCTACCATCGTTTTTGATCACTCTATTTTCTGTGACCGTATCTAAATTTAACAAATTCTGACCAATACTCATGAACACTCCATTCATTAATATAATTTCGTTTTACATAAATCCGTTTTATGTATGCTGAGGAAACAATGCACAGCTTTAACTTTAGCTTCAATAACGCGGGTGTGAGTATAGTCCAGCTTTCTTACTATAAAACCCGTGGCAATTGCAAAATTGTAGCAATCAAGTTTTAATAATTACGTTGATTTGTATAAGTTTTATACTAATGTAAAATGGTGTAATAAAATCATTTCATACAAGTCTTACTATTAGTAAGCATAACGATCAAGACCAACAATTATCGAAGAGAAATCTATGACAACTTCAAAAGTAACTTATAAAGGTGACCTACGCACCATTGCCGTCCATTTACAATCTAATAACGAAATCATTACTGATGCCCCAACTGACAATCAAGGTAAGGGTGAGGCTTTTTCGCCAACAGATCTGCTAGCAACCAGTCTAGCCAGTTGTATGCTCACTATTATTGGTATCAAAGCAAGAGATATGAAGATTGATATTGCAGGGACTAGCGCTGAGGTGACCAAAGTGATGGCAGCTGATCCAAGACGCGTTAGTGAAGTGCATGTGGTTATAACATTTCAAAACAAGTTAGATGCTAGAGTCCAAAAAATATTTTATAACACGGCGTTGACTTGTCCGGTGGCTAATAGTCTGCATCCTGATATTGTGCAAAATGTGACTTTTAATTACGAGGGTGACTGATATGAACTCTAAAACGCTACTTATTGTCGCTCATACGCCATCGCCTAATACCAAAAAATTGGCGCAAGCAGCTTACAATGGCGCTAATCATCCAGATATAGATATCAGTGTGATATTGAAATCGCCACAAGACACTCAGCCCGAAGATGTACTTATAGCTGATGCTCTGCTTTTAGGAACGACTGAGAATTTGGCTTATATGGCAGGACTGACTAAAGATTTTTTTGATCGCTGTTATTATCCGGTGCTTGAGAAAAAACAAGGCATGCCCTTTGCTTTATATATTCGTGCAGGACAAGATGGCACGGGGACTAAACGTGCGATGCAAACTATTATCACGGGTTTGCGCTGGAATCAAATCCAAGACACCCTTATCTTAAAAGGGGAATGGCAAGATGAGTTTATTTGGCAGGTAGAAGAGCTTGCGATGACGCTAGCAGCTGGTGTAGAGGCGGGTATCTACTAGCGACTAATATAATTATGAACTGAACTAGCAGTGAGAAAGAATATAATGCAAGATGCAGGTAGGTTACCATTTTCACAAGCTTGTGAAAATAATAAAGATGCTATTCTAAAAGTACTACAACAAGAATTGCAAGAATATACTCACGTATTAGAAGTGGGATCAGGCACAGGTCAACATAGCGCTTACTTCGCACCCAATTTACCACATCTACAGTGGCAGACCAGTGATGTTATTGATAATCATCATATTATAAAGGCTTGGCATAACGCTTATCCTACGTCTAATCTATATGCGCCTTTAACGTTTGATCTGAGGACAGATGCTTTACCTAAATCAATGACAGGTAAGCTCTACGATGCAGTATTTACCGCCAATACTTTGCATATTATTGCTTGGTCTTTAGTTGAAAATTTATTTAAGTTGGCCGCAGAGGCGTTACCTACAAATGGTAAACTTATTATTTATGGACCATTTAATGAAAATGGACACTATACTAGTGCCAGCAATCAAAGTTTTGATTTGTCCTTGAGGCAGCGTGATCCTAGCAGTGGCATCCGCAATAAAGAAGATATTATCATCTTGGCAAAACAGCATCATTTAACCTTAGGTAATCAATATCAGATGCCAGCAAACAATCAAATTCTAATTTTTAAAAAGATAAAACGGTTAAGAGCTGAAGAGTAGCCTTGCAACTAAAAACTACTCTTCAAAGATATAAACTATTTGTAAGTATTTTCTAAAAAGTTTAAGTAGCGATTCCAAGAGCGTTTATCTGCGCGCTCATCATACCTATCAGGGTTATTAAAGTCAGTAAATGCATGAACTGCGCCGCTATAAGTGATCATTTCATGCGGTACTTCACTGGTCTCTAAAGTCTTGCCAAGCGCAGCAAATTCATCAAACGGAACGGCTTCATCAGCGGTACCATGAAAAACTAAAATCTCACCCTTAACGTTATTATAATTTTGACCCGCTGGCGTATCTAAGCTGCCATGAAATGGGACAAAGGCTTTTTGCTCAAATCCTGAGCGTGCAAGCTCTAAAGCCACACCGCCGCCAAAGCAATAGCCCATCGTTACACCCTCACGCACATTATTGCCTTGTGCTTGTCCAGCATTCAAAGCTCCTGCAAGTAGGCGGCGCATTTTACCACGATCGTCATACAGCTCAGAAGTAAGACGTTTTTTATCTTCCATTTCAGTTGGGCGAACGCCTGTCCCAAACAGGTCAGCTGCTAACACATTATAGCCTTCGGTAGCGAGCATATCGGCACGTTTCTTTTCATAATCGGTTAAGCCGTCCCAATCATGAATCAAAAGTATAAAAGGTGCATTTGGTCTATCTGCTTTAGCGTAATAGCCTTGATAAGGCTGGTTATCTACGGTATAGGTAATGTCTTTAGTAGTAATGGCTGCTGCAGTCTGACTAACAGTCAATACAATGACGCCTAGTGAGGCTCCTAGCAGCAATGAACGATGAGTAGAAGTGAACTTGTATGAAGAAGTAGACAACATATATGACCTCATAGATTAAGTAAAATTTAGCTTTTAGAGTAATAAATACTCAAAAGTAGCATTTAAAAGTAGTACCGCTTATGCAAATTTCTCTTCAATAGTATCATGCACCAGAAAAACTATGAAATACTCTTTTTTGGGTGCAATCTTTAACTAAATATCAACAAGGTTAATCATGTACATAGCTGTTTTTTTAGGTAATATTACTGGTAGCTCTTTTTGGAGCACATTTTAATTTACTAGCTAGGATGCATGATGAAAACAAATATTGATCATACTGACCCCGCAAAAGATATGAACACTGAACGTGGCAATGGTGGCGAGACGCACCAGCGTGCAGGTGACAATGATAAATCTTTGACGACACAACAAGGTGTGGTTATCGCAGATAATCAAAACTCATTAAAAGCAGGTAGCCGTGGTCCAACATTACTAGAAGACTTCGTAATGCGCGAGAAAATCAACCATTTTGATCATGAGCGTATCCCTGAGCGTGTGGTTCATGCTCGTGGTAGTGCTGCGCATGGTTATTTTGAGTTGACTGAATCATTAGAAGAATATACTACAGCAAAGATTTTGACTGAAACTGGCAAACAGACGCCACTATTTACGCGTTTTTCTACGGTTGCCGGTAATAAGGGCTCAAAAGATACGCCGCGTGATGTTCGCGGATTCTCAGTGAAGATGTATACTGAAGAGGGTAACTGGGACTTGGTTGGCAACAACATGCCCATCTTCTTTATTCAAGATGCCATCAAGTTTCCAGATTTGATTCATGCGGTCAAGCCTGAGCCTGATCGCGGTTTTCCGCAAGCGGCTTCTGCGCATGATACCTTCTGGGATTTTGTCTCACTAAGTCCTGAGACTATGCACAATGTCATTTGGCTCATGAGTGATCGTGCCTTGCCGCGTAGCTTTAGTATGATGGAAGGCTTTGGTATTCATAGTTATCGCCTATTAAATAAAGAAGGTAAGAGTACTTTTTTCCGTTATCACTGGAAGCCAGTAGCAGGCGTGCAATCACTCATTTGGGATGAGGCAGTCAAAATCTCTGGTGCTGATCCTGACTACAACCGCCGTGATATGTTTGAGGCCATCGATAATAAGATGTATTTTGAATGGGAACTAGGGGTTCAGCTCTTTACTGAAGAAGAAGCTAATGAGTTTCCATTTGATCATTTAGATGCCACTAAGCTGATTCCAGAAGAAATGGTACCTGTAAAAATCATCGGTAAAATGGTACTAAACCGCAATCCAGATAACTTCTTTGCTGAAACGGAGCAAGTCGCCTTCTGTCCGTCGCATGTACCACCAGGAATCGATTTTAGTAATGATCCACTATTGCAAGGTCGCCTGTTTAGTTATCTAGACACGCAACTGATTCGCTTAGGTTCACCGAACTTTGTGCAAATTCCAATCAATGCACCGAAATGTCCGTTTGCCAATAATCAGCAAGATGGCCATATGCAAATGCAAGTACCTAAAACTCGCGTGCTCTATGAGCCACAAAGTCTAGATCTAGATCGTCCACGCGAGAATCCTAAAAAAGGTTTTGAGTCGTTCCATGAGAAGCTAGATGATGGCGTTAAAGGACGCGTACGTGCCGAAAGCTTTGCTGATCATTATAGTCAGCCACGTATGTTCTATCATAGCCAGACACCAGCTGAACAGGCGCATATTGCTTCTGCTTATGCTTTTGAGCTTGGTAAGGTAGACACGCCGCACGTACGTACTCGTATGCTTAGCCATCTGATCAATATCGATGAAGATTTAGCTAATCGTGTGGCGAAAGCGTTGGGTATGAAACTGCCAGAAGCGGCGGAGCCTGCGGCGCCAGTATTGGATATGGCAACCTCAGAGCCACTGCAAACGATTGGACGTACACCTAAATCTTTACAGGGTCGTTTGATTGGTATCTTAGTAGCTGAGGGTTCAAGTCATGAACAGGTCAAAAAGTTTGAAGATGCTGTAAATGGTCAGGGCGGTATGGTAAAACTCGTCGCTCCTACCAAAGAAGTAGAATTAGACGATGGTACGCGCGTGCAAGCTGATGAGCGTGTTGCTGGTGCTCCGTCAGTCTTCTTTGATGCGGTAGTTAGTATCATTATGCCTGATCAAGCTAAAAAACTTGCTCAAGATAGCTCAACCTTGGACTGGTTTACCGATGCCTATGTACATTGTAAAGCTATTGGTTATTGCCCAGCGACAGATGAGTTTATCTTAAGTAAGCTGCCTGTTGAAAAAGATAGCTTTGTAACCCCGCTTGATGAGATGGATAGCTTTATTGAAAATGCTAAATCACGTCTATGGGAGCGTGAGCCAAAGGTTCGTGACTTGGCTTAATTAATATCAATTGACAAAAAATACTTATTAACTTTATTTAAAACTCAGTCTTAGCACTGGGTTTTTCTTTGTGTGTATGATCGGAAAATATATAGTCAAAAAATATATAGTCACAAGCGTTCACTGAAAATAACTTAGTTATAAAGTATCAACGATATAATAAAGAAAACCAAGCTCAGATTAATGAAATATTAGAGCTTAGTAATTTTTCTTTAGTCAGGGAAGATCGATGAGTTTATGTGAAATTGTACATTTAGAGGGTTATATTCAAAGCATCTATCTAGCTGTATACCCAGATAAACTATTGCTGCTTGATGGCTGCTGTCGTCCTGATGTGCCATTAGTGACTAATTATATTGAACAGACACTTCGTCGTCCACTTAATGACCTAAAGGTAGTTATGGTCACTCATATGCATCCAGATCACGCAGGCGGGGCAGTGAAGCTTAAAGAAGTAACGGGCTGCCAGATTGTAGCTGCTCATAAACAACGACAATGGTATAGTGGCGTAGGAGGGCAATTGATGCATTTGATAGATATCAGCCTTGCGCACTATGTAGCTCGGCGTAAAGGTCTTTCGATTAAAAACCTATGGTATCCAGCGTATCTGTATCCTGATGTTACGGTTCAAGATGGTGATAATATTCCAGGGTTTGAGGACTGGCAGGTATTAGAAACGCCTGGGCATACCGATCGAGATTTGTCCTTATTTCATAGACCTAGTCGTCAAGTTTATACGGCTGACCTAATTATTAAGCTTAAGCACAAATTTGTCGCGCCGTTTCCTATCTATGATCCTAAGGTATATATAAAATCTTTGCAAAGAATTAAAGATTTGAAGCCCTCTAAAGTCATGATGGCGCATGGATATGAGTTAGCCATCGATGCTGAAACTTTTGATAAACTGATTTCTCAAGCGCCCAAACAGCCGCGTACGGTAAAAGATACTATCAAACATAAGCTGCTATGGGGGCACAGTAATGATTTTAGTTTCCGTAAGCGCCACTAAGTTTATTTAAGATGCTATAGTTGCCTATAAACGATGACTTGATATAACTGAACAAGAAAAAGCCCCACTACCAATAAAGTAGTGGGGCTTATCTAATATATGGTGGACCGACCGCGACTCGAACGCGGGACCAATTGATTAAAAGTCAACTGCTCTACCAACTGAGCTATCGGTCCTGAAGAGCGTATAAAAAAAGCACTGCTTTTTTAGCTCTGCAAGAGAAAATCCCTTAAAGGGGATTTTCTAAAAACTTTGCGTACAACCTAAACTTATCAACTAAGATCTTCGCAAGGAAAATCCTTTAAATAGGATTTTCAAAAACCTTGCATCTAAACGCAACTTTATAAATAATGCTGCAATTTTAGTCTCGCAAGAATAATTTCCTTAAAGGGAAATTATGTAAAACTTAGAGTTCTAAAAGAATTCACAATTTTGTAAATCCTTAATCTATTATATTGATACCGGATAGGGTAAAACACATAATAAATCTAGTAATATGGTGGACCGACCGCGACTCGAACGCGGGACCAATTGATTAAAAGTCAACTGCTCTACCAACTGAGCTATCGGTCCTGAGAACCGTGAAAAAAACGTTCATAGAACGTTTTTAGGTTCGCAAGGAAAATCCTTTAAATAGGATTTTCAAAAACTTTACTATCAAACGATTACTTACTTGAAAGCTATTTAAAATCTTCTATCTACGTTCAGATAAGACATCTCGCTAAACGTGAGAGCACATTATATATATTATTGTGATAATTACAACCCTACAGTAGCAGAAAAATGCAATTTCTAGATAAAATTTACTGTATTTTTCGTATTGGACTTTATTTATATTCTATAACACGGTTTCTATTGTGTTTTGCTAAGAAAACTATTTAGGCAATCAAATTAATCTCTAGAAAGTGCTTCAACAGGATCAAGCTTGGCAGCATTACGAGCGGGCAGAAAGCCAAAAATAATACCGATAAGCGTCGAGCAAACAAAGGCGGCAATAATTGAGGTTGGCGAATAGATGACTTTAAAACTATCCCCACCAACACGATTAATCAATTCACCAATAGCAAAAGCCAGCCCAATGCCAAGTAGGCCGCCTAAAATACACACCAATACTGCTTCAATCAAAAACTGCTGCATGATATCACTTTGACGCGCGCCAACAGCCATTCGTACGCCAATCTCATTGGTGCGCTCCGTCACAGATACTAGCATAATGTTCATGACGCCAATGCCACCAACGATGAGAGAGATAATAGCAATAGAAGATATCAGTAGTGTCATCGTGCCAGTCGTAGCTTCAATAGTTTGCCGAATGGAGTCAGAATTGCGAATACGAAAATCATCAGCACCGTGTCGACCCTCTATCAGCGTAGATATCGCAGTTTCTGCGGCAGAGGATGAAATACTATCATCAATTAGCGCCACAAAACGCTCGATAGTGGGACTACCTACCAGACGCGACATCATCGTAGTATAGGGCATGTATAGTGTCGGTGAGTCCACTTGTCCACCAAAACCACTGTCATTAGGTTCAAGAACACCAATTATCCGTCCCGGTACACTACCAATCAAGACCACCTCACCGATAGGATTAGCATTATTAGGAAAAAAGGTTTGTTTGGCATTATCATCAATAATGATATCTTGAGTGCGCGTCAAGATGCTTTGCTCATCGAAACCTTGACCTTGCGCGAGCGTCTCACCGCTAACCGCGAGATAATCTTTACCAACCCCGCTAATGCTTGCTGCCTCTTGGACATTGCGATAGCGCACATTCATATTAGTATCAAGTTGCGGGCTGACGCTGGTGACATAAGGTTGGTCAGCGACTGCTTGCGCATCTTGCGGGGTTAGGTTGTCATCGTTATAGCGCCGTCTGGGATCGCCCCAAGGATAGCCGTCGATGACGGTAATGGTATTGGTACCAAGCGAGCTGATATTGGCCAATATCTGCTCTTGTGAGCCTTTACCTAAACCGACAACGGAGACGACTGACGCAATACCAATAATGATACCTAGCATGGTCAAAAGCGTACGCATTTTATGCGCGCGCATAGCCAGCAAAGACATCTTAAAGGCTTCAAATAAGCGATCAATAAAACTGCTAAGCTTACCCTTACGATGCTTATCAAGTATAGCTTCTGGCCTAGCTCTATCGTCACTTTGAGCTTGCTGATAATGCTCGGTTTGATAGTCCTCAATGACGTAGCCATCTTTGAGCTCAATCACCCGCTCGGCTTGCTGGGCAAGACCGGGGTCATGAGTAACCATGATGATGGTGTGACCTTGCGCCTTTAGATCGTGCAAGATTTTCATGACATCTTCGCCAGATTTGCTGTCGAGAGCGCCCGTTGGTTCATCGGCTAAAATAATGTCGCCGCCATTCATCAGCGCGCGCGCAATAGAGACGCGCTGCTGCTGACCACCTGATAGCTGGTTAGGACGGTTGTTAACTTTGTCGCTAAGTCCTAAGTTGCCAAGCAAAGTCTCAGCACGATCGCTACGAGCTTGTCCATCCATACCTGCATAAACAGCAGGTACAGAGACATTGTCGCGCGCGTTGATATCACCTAAAAGATGATAACGCTGAAAAATAAACCCAAAGTGCTCGCGGCGCAGTTTGGCAAGCTCGTCGGCATCAAGGCGACTTACAGGCTGTCCAAATATTTTATATTCACCAGCCGTCGCTTGATCAAGGCAGCCCAAGATATTCATCAACGTTGACTTGCCAGAGCCTGATTGACCGATGATGGCAACCATCTCACCTTGATGGATGGTCAGGTCGATATCATGCAGCACGCGAATGGTTTGCTCGCCAGCAGGGAACTCTTTAATCAGGCCCTTAACTTGCATCAAAGGCACATCTGTCAAAGGTTTGGAAGGAATGGTTTTGCTGTCCATGTACGCGTGCCTATATCAATAACATTTAGTATCAAAAGTCTGTTACAAGTCCTAAAGGTTAAAGCTTAAAAGGGGCGTCTACCTCTGCTTTGTCCTTGTTCTGATTCTTCACTCAAGATCACCTCATCGCCCTCAGACAGACCGTTTAAAATCTGAGCATTAACCCGGTTATTAATACCGACTTGTACCGTTTGCTCGACCACTTCGCCATCGTCTTTAAGAACGCGCACAGTAGCGGTAGAGCCGTTTGTCGCTTCAGTATTGGCTGCGTCTGTAGATTTTGGCGCACCGCTGGCAGGCTGCAAGGCGGCAGAAGGGATAAGCAGAGCATTCTTTGCCTCATCAACAACAATATAAACCTGCGCAGTCATATCGATACGAAAGCGGCGTTCAGTATTGGGTACTTCAATATAACCGATATAGTAGATAGCAGCATCGGTTGAGCTGGTGTCACTAATATTCTCGGGTGCAGGCTCGATGGCTTTCAAGGTAGCATCGTACTTTTGGTCAGGATTACCAATAATATTAAAATAAACCGGCATACCGGGTTCGACGTTAATGACGTCGGCTTCGGAGATTTGCGCATTGATACGTGCGGTTGATAAATCGGCTAAGGTAACGATGGTTGGCGCGGTTTGATTGGCATTAACAGTAGTCCCTTGCTCGGTGGTGATAGAGACTACGGTGCCTGCCATCGGCGCGCGAATGGTGGTGTAGCTCAGATCTTCTCGAGCAGTGCTGACATTGGTCTGAGATTTGCGTAATTCTGCGCGCTGGCTGTTGATATTAGCTTGCGTAGTAATAATAGCCGCTTTGGCAGTATCGATAGCGGCACGCGCATTATCAACCGCTGCTTTGGCAGTCTCAACACGGGTCGCTTGTGTATCGTACTCTTGCTGCGAGATTGCATCAATGGCCACTAAACCTTGCAAGCGCTCAAAATCTGCTTGTGCTTGCTTTAATTCAGATTGTCGACTGTTAAGATCGGCCTCAGCACTTTTTAAGCTGGCGCGCCGACTCAAAAGCTCAGCTTCGGCGCTTTGAATGGCAGCTTCGCTCTGCTCAAGACTGGCTTGCTGATTGCTTAGATTGTTTTTTTGGGTAACCTGATCAATCTGCGCAATCAAATCGCCAGCTTTTACTTCATCGCCCACTTCCACATACAGGCGCGTTACTTCCCCTGAGACCTGTGCACCAACGTCTACAGTGTTTAGCGCCTTAACTTTACCAGATGCCATGACGTTATTTTCTATATCGCCAATCTCAGCTGTTGCCGTAATATAATTGGGTGTATCCTCAGTAGGTTTAAAAGTATTATAGGCTAAAGCGGCAAGCAGCAAGACTACTAAAGCTATAATACCCCATTTGATGGCAGACTTCTGAGTCATTTTGCGCATAACAACAATCCAATTACAGTTAAATCAAGTTTAGTTATAGTAAAGACTTCATAGTTAAAAAGGAACGTTAATTAGTTTAAGAAAGGTTAAGTAGAAGGCTATGAAAATATCTTTTAGGCAAACAAGCGTTTACCCGATAGTTCTAGAGCAGCTTGCAACAAAAGCTCCCAAGCGGGCTGACGAATAAGACCTTTAATAGCCTGATCGCAGCGATAGAGAAGGTCAGGCCAGCGAGCCGTTTGTGCTTGGGTTTGACGACGACAGGCTTGCTGATACAACCCTTGTTTACTGCGCCAAATGCCCAAACTTTGCGGATCTTGTCCGTCCATTAAACCTATGATTTGTCGCATGTCCTTGCTGATCGCCCAAAGCACCAAGGTAGTCGGCTCATCAGTGGCTTTAAGCTGGAACATAATCTTGGCAACTTGTTTACTGTTGCCTGCGAGCATAGCATCGGACAAGTCAAACACACTAAACTGGGCGTCACTAACCAAAGCGGATTGTAAGTCGTTAATATCTAAGGCGACATTGTCTGAAGCGCTCGTCGCGTCCCCTTTTGCTAGCTGCGCTGCAAATAGATAAGACAGCCGCCACAAGGTTTGATAAGCGCTCAAAAGATGGTGCTCAGTATGTGACATCAATAACTGCCAAGCATCTTGTGATAACTTTAGGCCAAACTCTTGTGCTTGAACTTGCAATAACTGTTGGCGTTGACGCTCATCATAAAGATTACAGTCGATAACGTGACCGTATTTGGCAAAAGGAGTAAACCACTTGCTGCTCTGACTACGACGATCTTGTTTGGCTGTTAGCCAAAGCAAGCTATGACTGTGCGCGCCTGTTTGGGCATCTTGAGCAAAGCCTTCAAGCTCAGTGATTACCCCTTTGTCTGGTTTATGATTGCCGGTGACAATTAAGCTGCTAGCATCATCAAATAAAGACTGACTGTTAAGCTCAGACAACACTTCTTGCCACGTTTTTACAGAGACCAGCTCAATGCGCTTTATGGCGTAGTTTTTTGCGCGCCAATGTGGCCTTAGAGCGTCAACAAGCCACTGCTGTAGTAGCGGCTCATCACCGTGCGCCAGCCACAAGCCAGCTACCGCAACGTCAGTTTGCAGTAGCTTTGGATAGACTTGTATAAAAGACTCTTGCATAAAGTTATGACACAAATTTATTGATATGAATTTTTAGGTATAAGTGAACCAATTTATCATCTAGTTGGCGTGCTTAAAAGGTCATGCAATTAAGACGTTACGTCTTTAAGAAGAGGGAGCAATAATGGTGGTAGTCGCTGAGCTCTCCTCTATTTGCGCTGACTTATTAGTAGGAGCAGGGGCTACTTTGGGAAGTGCAATCGCGACATACTGATCGGTAATACGCCGCGCTAAACTATCGTATAACCAATCACGAATTTGGCTGCCTTGCTGATCATCAGTGCTAACCGAGGCCTCGTTGTACTGATAGCTACGCTCAACTTGAATAGGGTTAGTAAGTGTTACTGGTCTACCATTTTCTATAGTTTCATAGCTGACATCTGCTGATAATACCAAGCGAATCTCCGTTAATACACCAACCAGCTCATAACGTCTAAAACGTACATTATTGACATTAATGACGGCTATTTGTTCAGAGCCTTCATCAGCGATAGTACCATTTAGTTGAGCATTGTCTGCATTTTCAATAAGACTCATACCATCAACGACTTCAATGCCCAAAGCTTCTAAGCGTCTTGTTAAAGGCAGCTTTAGCGGAAACGATATACGCTCATCTTCGATAACCACAGCGGTCTTAGCAATATCAAAGCGCATAGGAGCGTCATAACCGCGCAGATGAAAGCCGCAGCTACTAAGGATAGTTGTCGATCCAAGCACGGCGATTATAGGCAGACTTGTAAGTAGTGCCATCGCCGCTTTTTGTCCAAAGCGCTTTTTCACATTAAGTTGATGCTTATACGACATAATTGCTATCCTCAATTGTACTAATAGACACTTGCAACCCTAAAGTTGCAAGCTTAACCTGCAACCACAATATTGACTAATTTGTTCGGTACGACGATCTCTTTTTTGACATCACCGGTGATAAATTTTGCTACGCTATCAAGGCTGCGTGCTTGTTCTTTGAGCTGCTCAGGATCGCTATTTGGCGCAACATCCATTTTGCCGCGTACCTTACCATTGACTTGTACCACCATGGTGATGGTATCTTGTATTAAAGCACGCTCATCAACAGCCGGATAGCTTAAGTTTTGGGTATCAAGACCTAGGCGCTCAAGCAGATGTTCACCGACGTGCGGCGCGTATACTGACAACATTATAAGCAAATCAATCAGCGCCTCATGTTGTACTTGTAAGTCCTGCTCGCTACTAGCCTTAAAGCTGGCAAGCTCGTTAGATAGCTCCATAAGACTAGAGACCGGCGTATTTAGTGCTAAGCGGTCACCCAAATCCTTATCAATCTTAGCGATAGTCTCGTGGGTCTTACGGCGCAAATCTTTAGCCGCTTTACTCAGATCAGTGCTATCTAACGCGATATTATTCAAACTATCAAGACTTAGGTTCGCAGCTGTTAGCGCCTGTATATGGTCGGTAGCAATGCGCCATAACTTTTTGATAAAGTTATAAGGGCCTTTTAGTGCGTCATCTGACCACTCAAGCGTTTGATCAGCAGGCGCAGTAAATAGGGTATAAAGACGCACAGTATCCGCGCCGTATTGATCAATGGTGGTTTGTGGATCGACGCCATTGTTCTTAGACTTTGACATCTTCTCAATTTTACCGATGGTCACCGGTTGGCCATCTGCTTTTAAAGTAGCTTTGATCGGCTGTCCGCGCTCGTTATAATCGATATCGATATCGTCGGCAAAATAATAAGTAGTGCTGCCATCGCTATTGGTACGATGGAAAGTACCAGCGAGTACCATGCCCTGCGTCATCAGGTTAGCAAATGGTTCATCACCGGAGACTAATGACTCATCACGCATAAGTTTGTGAAAGAAGCGTGCATAAAGCAGATGCATAACGGCGTGCTCAACACCACCAACATATTGATCTACCGGTAGCCACTTATTGGCCGCTGCTTTGTTCACCATATTATTGGTATCGTTTGGACTAGCAAAGCGGGCATAGTACCAGCTCGACTCTACAAAGGTATCAAAGGTGTCGGTCTCACGCTCAGCATGATTGCCACATTTAGGACAAGTGGTATTGACAAAATCGGTGATGTTTTTAAGTGGGTTACCGCGTCCATCGGGCACCACGTCAGTTGGCAATATCACAGGCAGGTCTTGCTCTTCAACGGGCACCGTACCACAATGCTCACAGTTGATCATGGGAATAGGGCAGCCCCAATAGCGCTGGCGCGATACTCCCCAATCGCGCAGACGATACTGAATCTTCTTATTAGCTAGACCTAGCGGTTCAAGCTTGGCGAGCATCGCCTCAAAGGAGTGCTCAAAATCCATACCGTCAAACTCGCCTGAATTGATTAGAGTATTGCGTTCGGTATAAGCAAGATTGACCTCAGAACCATCAGCTTTTGCCTGAGCTTTTATGTTATCAAAGTAGCCCTTGGGCGTATCGATGACTTGCTTGATGGGCAAGTTATACTTAGTCGCAAATTCATAGTCGCGTTCGTCGTGCGCAGGTACCGCCATAACGGCGCCTGAACCATAGCTCATTAAGACATAATTGGCGACCCAAACCGGTAGCTTCTCACCAGTCAACGGATGGGTGACGGTCAGACCCGTATCCATACCGATTTTCTCAGCTTTCGCAAGATCGGCCTCAGCGACTGAGCCTTTTTTGCATAGCGCACAAAACTGCGCAATTACCTCATCACGCTCAGCAGCATATTGCGCTAGCGGATGCTCGGCGGCAACGGCAACATAAGTTACCCCCATTAAAGTATCGGGGCGAGTAGTAAACACATCTAAAGTATTGTCGTCGCCGGCAAGCGTATAGGGAAAATGCACCTCCATACCAGCGCTACGGCCAATCCAATTGCGCTGCATGGTCAGCACCTCGGACGGCCAGTGACCTTCTAACTGCTCCAAATCATCGAGTAGCTCATCAGCATAGTCAGTGATATTAAAGTAATACATCGGAATATCGCGCTTTTCAACGGGCGCGCCGCTACGCCAGCCTTTGCCATCAATAACTTGCTCGTTTGCTAGAACTGTGTTGTCGACCGGATCCCAGTTGACGGTGGCTAGTTTTTTATAAACCAAGCCTTTTTTGTACAATTGCAAAAACAGCCACTGCTCCCACTGATAATAGTCCGGGCTGCAGGTGGCAAATTCGCGCGACCAATCGACTGATAAACCAAGCAATTTAAGCTGCGCGCGCATGTTGTCGATATTGTCAAACGTCCATTTAGCAGGCGGCATTTGGTTGGCAATCGCTGCGTTTTCAGCAGGCAAGCCAAAACCATCCCAGCCCATAGGTTGCATGACCTCAAACCCTTTGAGCCGATAATAACGGCTTAACACATCAGAGATGGTGTAGTTGCGCACATGACCCATATGCAGCTTACCGCTTGGATAGGGGAACATGGAGAGCATGTAGCGGCTAGGCTTGTCGCTTGGCTCATTATTGACCTCATAGCGCTTGTCGGTTGCCCATTTGGCTTGCTGCTCAGCTTCGATAAGCTGCGGCTGATAGTGGCTGCTATCATTATTAGTATTTATATTGTTAGTATTGGTTTGATCTGCTGTCACAGTGTTGCTCATAGTTGGCTCTAGGTTGGAATTTGATAAAAAGAATAAGGATGCATTTGGATAAGGTAGAATAGCGTAAATTGGAAAAAATTGCGATGGGGCTGATAAAACATTGAGTATATACTGCAATTGATTATATGTAACAACCTCTAAATTTTGTATAGATGTCTATTTTTTCTATCTATTTGTCTATCAGTAATCGCTTAATAAATAAGAGCAATTAAGGAGTAATAATGACCATCACCATTTACGGTATCAAATCATGCAGTACCATGAAAAAAGCGTTTGCCAAACTCGATGAATTAGGCGTTGATTATATCTTTCATGATTATAAAAAACAGGGTATCGATAAACAAAGTATCCAGCGCTGGGTAAATGCATTAGGTATTGATAAAGTGCTCAATAAACGTGGCACCACATGGCGTAAATTGGACGATGAACAAAAAGCGCGGGCAGATAGTAATGAGTCTCAAGCTATTGAGATGTTAGCCGCTAATACCAGTATGATTAAGCGCCCTATCGTAGAAGGCGAGTATAATGATCAGAACGTGTTGCTATGCAGCTTTGATGAAGAAGCGTTCATCAGTACTTTTTCTTAAACCATTTAGTGTTTTTGCATAAATAAAAGTGTTTCTACATAAATAAACCCAAGCCTAGAAGCATTTAAATCTAGGTTTGGGTTTTATGGTTTGTACTTAGTTCAACGTCGACTCTAACTCACGGCTGATCAGCGTACCCACGCCTTCATTGGTAAAAATCTCTAACAGCGTAGCATGCGGGACGCGGCCATCAACGATAACAGCGCTTTTGACACCGCTTCGTACCGCATCAAGGGCGCACCCGATCTTTGGAATCATACCGCCTGAGATCGTCCCATCCTCAATCAAAGCATCGACCTTCTTAGGGGTAAGGCCCGTGACTACTTGGCCATCACGTCCCAATACCCCTTTGATATTAGTAAGCAGCATGAGCTTTTCGGCTTGCAAAAATTCAGCGACCTTACCGGCGACTAAGTCAGCATTGATATTATAAGTATTGCCATCGGTATCCACCCCTAATGGCGCAATAACGGGGATAAAATTAGAAGCAATGAGCATGTTGATAACGTCTTTATTGACGCTGACCACATCGCCGACAAAACCTAAATCTATCGGTACTGCTATACCATCTTCGCCAACTTTTTCCATTAGCATTTTTTTGGCTTGAATAAGATTGGCATCTTTGCCCGTCAGCCCAATAGCGCGGCCACCGTGTTTGTTGATTAAACTAACAATGGATTTGTTGACCCCGCCGCCTAATACCATCTCTACGATATCCATGGTGCTTTTGTCTGTCACGCGCATACCATCGATACGCTTGGAGGTACGTCCCAGCTCTTTGAGTAGATTGTCGACTTGCGGGCCGCCGCCATGTACCACTACTGGATGCATACCCACGGTTTTTAACAGGACAATGTCACGAGCAAATGAGCTTTCAAGCTCAGGATCAGTCATGGCATTACCACCGTATTTGACCACAATAATCTTGTCAACGAAGCGCTGAATATAAGGCAGAGCTGTGGTTAATACTTCGGCGGTGGTCTTGGCATCGTCCAAATTTAGCGACATGGTAAGCTCCTAAAACACGGTTCTAAAATATAATTTTAGGCTTATAGTAAGCCATGGTTTTTGTGATAAGCTATTTGACAACTATTCATAGCCGATAGCAGCGATTTGTTCTGCTATTTGGGTATCAAAGTAGCGGCACAGGGCTACAAAGCGCGCTTGCACTTTTTGTAGATCAGCGACACTATCTCCTGCAAAGCGCACGGTCAGGCTATGACTGGTATTAGACTGACGTAATATACCAAAGCCATGAGCAAAATCTAAACGAATCCCGTCAATACAAGATAGAAGAGTACCAGCTGGCAGAAGTTTACGAGCCTGCGCTATCGTTACTTGTTTTATAGTATCAAAGCAAGCGCACGACAATAGGGCTTGAAAATCAGCTGTTTTTGCTATCTCTTTAGGTAAGTCGGCAACTGTAAAAGCCACTGATAAGCTTAGTGGTTTAGCGTTAGGGTTTTTTACTAAGTGCTGCAAATAATGACAAAATACTACCATATGATCTACTATTGAGCAGGTGCTCGCCGTCTCACTTGACGAACGATCTGGTAGCGGCAAATAATTATCAGCCGTACTGATCAGCCTCGGTAGATACTGGGTAATATCAGTCAAGCGATACGGTAGTGTCGCCCGTCTAGAAGCGCCCCATAAATCAGTGCTAGTAGTAGCTAAAATGCTATGGGTAAGCATGGGAGCGACAACTGTTTTAGCACTACTATTTATTCCAGCATGAGCATTTGTTTTAATGTTAGCACTTAGCTGGGTGACGATATCGGACTCAATAACTGTTGATGCTAGCCAGTGTAGAAGCCGGAGGCCAGCATACATAGCATCGTCATAAACAATAAAATAGTCATCATTAAAAATAAAGTGGCCTGATAATTCGCCAGCGAATATAGCAAGGCTGTCTTGGGACTGCAGCTGCTGACGCAGTATACTACTACCAGTCTT
This sequence comes from uncultured Psychrobacter sp., assembly GCA_947501045.1. Lineage (GTDB taxonomy): Bacteria > Pseudomonadota > Gammaproteobacteria > Pseudomonadales > Moraxellaceae > Psychrobacter. The sequence goes on along the minus strand of CANMUI010000005.1, from coordinate 227,481 downwards.
GCTCATTACAGGTATAGCCCCAAGTTTTTTTAGTAGGCGCGGCAGATGATGAGAGCATTTTACATCGAATATAACTTGTGGGTCACTGTTGTTTTTACTAGAGATAGCTCGCTCAGTCATTGCAACTTGCGCTAATAAAAAAAGCAGATGATCGGGGGTAACCACTTTACCACTATTATCAACAATCATCAGACGATCACCATCACCATCAAAAGCCAGACCCATATCTGCTGCATTGATAATAACGGTTTGTTGCAGTTCGGCCAGACGGTTGATCTCAGTAGGATCAGGATTACCCGTTGGAAAATTGCCGTCAGGCGTATCATTGAGCATAATGACACTTTTACAAAAATTCTCAAATAAAGGCTGCGCGATTCTGCTCGTCGCCCCATTCATACAGTCAATCACTACCGTCAAATCAAGTTTAGTAGCTACACTTTGATTATTGAGATTGGTCTTGATGTTTTGCTGTTCAATAAGGGTAAATATTTGCGCGATCTCATCAATATAAGTAGAGGCCACTATGTCGGTCGGTAAACTTATAACACTAGAGCTAGATGCCTGTTTATAATGCGTCTCTAATTGATTTATCAGCGTATCATGATGTTTTCTATTGTAGTAATTGTACTTATACTCGCCAACTTTTGATCGTTCAATGGCTAACAAACTTTTATAGAGCGTTTGAATGTCAACATCGCTAGGAGAGTTGTTATCAACCAGCCATTTAATTCCTAAAGTGTTTTTTTCTGAATGACTGGCTGTCACCATAATGCCATGGCCAGCATATTGCTGCGCCCAAAACGCCATCATAGGCGTGGTAATGAGACCAAGCTGAATAACTGTCAGCCCATACGCATGCAAAATGCTAGTCAGTGCTTGCGATATCGTATCACTATTACAGCGTACGTCGTAACCAATGACGATGGTTTTAGAAGCTATGCGATTATACCTAGTATCAGAGGCAGTGTTGCTAGAGACAACATTATTAGAGTCAAAGTCGTTAAAGATAGGAGAATTGATGTTTTTTTGACAGCTAGAGCTATTCTCAATAAGATGATTTTGGGTAAGATAGAGATGAGCAAAAGCCACGCCCAGCGCTTCTATAAATTCAGTAGTAAAATACTGACGCGCGCCGCGAATGTCATAAGCACGAAATAAGGACTGCTGTGCGGCAAAAGCTGACATGGCTATACTCCCCTTATTATTGTTCTTATAAAATCAGACGTTTTATTTTATTAATATATTTGCTTTATACAAAACGGACAAAGACTATTGACGACCTGAATGACCAAAACCGCCAGCGCCGCGTGCGCTCTCATCGCTAAATTCAGTGACAACTTCAAATTCGGGTCGAGCAATAGGCACGACAATATACTGCGCCATACGCTCGCCTGAATTAAGTACGAAGTCCTTACCGCTACGATTCCAAACACTGACCATCAGCTCGCCTTGGTAGTCGGCATCAATGAGACCGACTAAGTTGCCAAGTACTATGCCATGCTTATGACCAAGGCCTGAGCGCGGCAGAATCATACCAGCGTAATCAGGATCAGAGATATAAACAGCCAAACCCGTACCTATTAAATGAGTTTCGCCAGCTTTAATCGTCAGTGGCTTATCAATACAAGCTCGCAGATCTATACCCGCTGAACCATCGGTAGCTCGCGTTGGCATCGGAAAGTCAGGATGCGTGCCAATCTTAGAGTTTATTATTTTAACTTGTACTGCTTGCATGATACGTTCACTTATATGGTTATTGTATTCTTTACAGCCTAACTACTCGAGGCGCTCTACAAACTACAAATTAGGGTATTCTATAAATCAGCCGTGATTATAAATAATAACGAGAGACACCGCGTTGTATTTTTAGCTTGAAAATTTTGCTGCTAAATTGCCGTAGACATAAGCTAAAGTAACAATATACTCGCCAGTCCCAAAAATGACATAAAACCGACAATATCAGTTACTGTGGTCAAAATAACCGAAGCTGACAAGGCGGGGTCAATATCCATACGCTTGAGAATCAGCGGTATACTAATGCCAGAGACATTAGCAGCGGTCATATTAATCGCGATGGCAAGACCAATTACTGCACTAATCTTAATATCATGAAACCACATTTGTGCAATAATTGCCATAATAATAGCCCAAATAAATCCATTTATAGCGCCAACCCATAGCTCCTTGTTAAGTAACCAGATGCGGTTAGAGCCCCCGATCTGACCCATAGCCATACCACGAATGACCACGGTTAGGGTTTGGGAGCCGGCGATACCGCCCATACTGGCAACTACTGGCATCAGTATCGCAAGCGCCACCACTTGCGCTAGTACTTCTTCAAATTGGCCAATGACTGCAGCGGCTAGAAGCGCAGTACCTAGATTAATACCTAGCCAAACACTACGGCTCTTGGCGCTGGTCAATATCGGCGCAAATAGCTCTTCGTCTTGACTGACCCCGGCCAAGCTTTTCATAGTGCTATCGACATCATCTTGGATAATCTCCATGATATCCTCACCATTTAACTGACCAACCAGCTCGCCGAAGTCATTAATAACGGGCGCGTAACGAATATCTTCTGAGCGAAAAATAGCGGCAGCATCTTGGATATCTAAGCGATCATTAATCGTAATGGCATTATCAATAAAGCTTGCCACCATGGCCGTTTGATCATGCTTGATAAGATCAACTAAGCTGAGCAGACCTAACAGCTGCTGGCTTTGATCAACGACCAATAGCTCTTGGCTTTGATCGTCAAGCAAATCTTCATGCTCGCGCAGCCAAGATTGTACCTGCGCTAGACTGATATCGTCTTGCACTTGAATAATATCTGGATCCATATAACTGCCAACTTCCCAGTCCTCGTAAGTATCGAGCTTGTTAACCTGAATGCGCACCTCTTCATCCAAGGTTGCCATCACAGAGGTACGTACAGTTTCGGTAACGGTCTCTAGAATCTCTGAGATATCCTGCGCATCTAGGTCTTGGGTGAATGCAGATATCTCTTTTGAAGAGATATTCTCCATTAAAGGCTGGCGCGTATCCACCTCGAGCTCTGCAAGAACCTCACCTTTGAGATGCTCAGGAACCTGTGCCCAAATAATTTGCCGATCTTGATTGGGAAAAGACTCCAACAGATTGGCAATCTCGTACTCAGACTGCTTAGCCAAAAACTCGCCAATATCTGTATACGCATCTTTTGCGACCAAATCCTGCAAATATAACAGCTTATATTCGGCGCTAAACTCTAGCGGATTATAATCTGTCGGTAATTTAGGGGGTTGATCTGGGCTAGGCGTAGGGTCGAGCATAAGCGTTCCAAAATAATAAATAAGGGTATAAGACAATATAAAAGTTTATTAAGACTAAAAATTTGAGCGCTTGGAGTCAACGGCTATAGTTAACACACTTTAAAGTAGGTACGGTGCTGCTAGTATTAACTTCCCTTGCGTGCTGTAGCTAGCAGAGATATGAGCATCAACGATTACCCAATAACGCCCGAATATTAGCCAGATATTCATCAGCGACGGCTTCTGGGTTTTTGGTCGCCTTTTTCTTTTTGGCTTTGGCAGGCCAGTCGATATGATCCTCAGGTAACTCATCTAAAAACCTTGATTCTGAGGTCACGCGCATCTGGCCGCCAGCGCGGCGCTGAGTTGCCAGCGTTAGAGTCAGTTCACGACGCGCGCGGGTAATACCAACATACATGAGCCGACGTTCTTCCTCGACCGTCTCACTAAGAATAGAGTTGCGATGCGGCAGCATCTCTTCCTCTAACCCCATGATATAGACGTAATCAAACTCCAAACCTTTAGCAGCATGCAGCGTCATCAGATTGACTTTGTTAGTATTCTCTTCTTCTTGCTGCTGCTCAAGCATATCGAGCAGCACTAATTTACGAATAATGGTATCAATCGTGCGCTCATCATCTTCCTCGGCGCGGTTAATCAACGACTGAATACTGGTATAGAGCATATCAATGTTGTCAATACGGTTCTTCTCTTGTTGCGGTGTTTTGGCATCGCTGCGCACAAAGTCAATATAGCCGGTCTCATCGATCATCTGCCTGACGATAGGGACAGGGTCGGGATGCTGATCAAGCTCCCTAGTATAATGCTCAATAAACTCACCAAATTCTTTAAGCGTGCCATAAGCTTTGCTCGGCAAGACATGAGCAAGACCAGCATGGGTACAAGATGCTAATAAAGATATGCTATGCTCTTGAGAAAACAGTCCGAGCTTCTCAAGGGTGGCAGGTCCCATCCCGCGCTTAGGCGTATTAATAATGCGCAAAAACGCGCTGTCATCTTCAGGGTTCAAAATAAGACGCAAGTAGCCCATGATATCTTTAATTTCACTACGCGCAAAAAACGACTGACCGCCAGATAATTTATACGGCACTTGCAGCTGACGCAGCTGCGCCTCTAACATGCGCGCCTGAAAATTACTGCGATAAAGGACTGCGTATTGTTCCCACTCATTGCCATAGCGTAGTTTATGAGTGACAATCTCTTTAGCAACTCGTTCAGCCTCATCATCATCGTTGCGGCAGTTAATAATCCGAATCTTTTCGCCATGACCTTTGTCTGACCAAAGCTTTTTCTCAAATAAATGTTCATTATTAGTAATGACCGCATTTGCAGAGGTCAAAATACGCGTGGTGGAACGGTAGTTTTGCTCAAGCATAACCACCTTAAGCTTAGGAAAGTCCTCCTTGAGCAGCGCCATATTTTCAGGTTTAGCACCGCGCCACGCATAAATAGACTGGTCATCATCACCTACCACAGTGAAGCGTCCTTGTGGCCCGACTAAGTATTTAATCATCTCATACTGCGCGGTATTAGTATCTTGATACTCATCGACCAGCAAGTAGCGGATACGGTTTTGCCATTTGTCACGCAGCTCTCTATTTTCACGCAAAATCTTGGTGGGCAGGACAATCAGATCATCAAAATCAACGGCGTTATAAGCGCGCAAGTTGCGTTCATATAATGCATAAAGGGTAGCAAAGATCATATCTTCTGGATCGTCCAATGTCTCCATAGCCTTATCAGGTTCAACCAGATCATTTTTCCAATCAGAGATGAATTTTATAGCTTTACCGACCAGCTCACGACTCTCAGCACCCGATAAGTTATCGCGCATCATCAGCTCCATCAAGAGACGCTTGCTGTCATCGCTGTCCATGATAGAGAAATTACCCTTAAGCGGCGTATGAATCAGCTCATAACGCAAAAACTGGAGACCAAATTGGTGAAACGTCGATACCGTCAGCCCACGCATTTTTTCACTAGGCAACAGTTTGCTGACCCGCGCCTTCATCTCGCGCGCCGCTTTATTAGTAAAAGTCACCGCCGTGATGCGTTCAGCTGGCATGTTGCAGTTTTCTATTAAGTGGGCAATTTTACGGGTAATTACTGAGGTTTTGCCTGAGCCTGCACCCGCCAATACCAGTAGTGGCCCTGACACGTAGAGCATAGCCTCGTTTTGTTTGGGATTTAGTTGACTCATAAGCTAACCTTTAGGACAGATTTTACAAACGCAAGATAGAAGAGATTCAATAGTTTTAGTAATAAAATTCGACAGATAGCTAACAGGAGCTATCTAAATTCGGTGAGTTATTATAAAGCAAAAGGTGTGCTTTTGGGGAGTAAGTGGACAAAGAGGGTTTTGTATTGTAGTGTTTTTAAAAAGCTTAAATCCTATTGTGAACGTCTCTAGTCACTATATTGATAATTAAAGTATAGAACTATCAGGAGTAACTATTGAAAGCTGTAACTCAATTTAAAGAACGTTCAGATAACTTACCTTTCGCTGTGTCAGTAATTATTTTTACGGTCTTGGCACTATCACTAGGTGATGCACTGATTAAGTTTACTAGCGGAGAGTTTGTCATTTGGCAAATATTTGTTTTGCGCTCACTTCTAGTATTACCTGTTCTTGTGCTTTATCTTTGGTTAAAAGCACCGAAAGCGTTATCTATCCCACCAGCATTAGGTTGGACAATGCTTCGCAGCTTTATGCTAGTTGGTATGTGGATAGCTTATTACCTTTCTTTACCAAATTTAGATTTATCTATTGCTGCTGCGACCTATTACACATTGCCGATTTTTATTACGCTTTTTTCCGCGATATTTACTGGTGATAAGATCAATCGTCTTGGTTGGCTGGCAGTGGTTATCGGATTTATAGGTGTATTATTGATACTGCGCCCAAAAGCTGGAGACTTCAATTTTTATGCAATTTTACCTTTGCTAGCTGCGGTGCTCTATGCTTCGGCGATGATCTTGACTCGTACTAAATGCCGCGAAGTCAATCCGATCATGTTATCTTTTGCATTGAATGCAACTTTTATTATGGTAGGCACGGTAGCAGCGTTGGCAATTTCATTAATTACATCTGTGCCAAAAGAAGGGTTTTTATTAGCGCCGTGGACAGCTATGGGTCTAATAGAGTGGAGGTCAATGATATTATTGGCAATGGCAATTCTAATAGGTAGTGTAGGCACGGCTATTGCTTATCAAAAAGCACCACCTACCGTTATTGGAACATTTGACTTTGCTTATGTTGGATTTGCCATAATATGGGGACTGGTCTTCTTTGCCGAAGTGCCAGATATGCTATCTTTAATTGGGATTTTTCTTATTGTGATAGCAGGAATTATATCCTTGCGGCAATAGTCAGTTATCGTAAGCTGTAGCTCAGCATAGTAATTGTATGAAAATTTGCTGAGCTACAACTCTCTTAATAGGAAGTTATCTCTCTATTGAGTCTTTACTAAGTATTATTCAACTGCCGCGCTGCCTCAAGCGCAAAGTAAGTCAAGATACCATCGGCACCAGCGCGGCGAAAGCCAATCAAGGACTCCAAAATTACCGCGTCGGTAAGCCAGCCATTTTGAATCGCTGCCATATGCATGGCGTATTCGCCGGAGACTTGATAAGCAAAGGTAGGTATGCCAAAGGTATTTTTGACCTCACGAATCAGATCAAGATAGGGTTGGCCGGGCTTGATCATCACCATATCTGCGCCCTCGGCGATATCCATCGCCACTTCGTGCAAAGCCTCAGCACGGTTACCAAAGTCCATCTGATACTGCTTTTTGTGCCCGCCTTTTAGGTTGCTAGCACTACCGACCGCATCACGAAACGGTCCGTAGTAAGCAGAGGCGTATTTGGCAGAGTAGGCCATAATAGCCGTATTAGCAAAGCCCTCGGCCTCAAAAGCATCGCGCATGGCTTTAATACGTCCATCCATCATATCGCTTGGGGAGATAATATCGGCGCCTGCGCGTGCATGTACTAAAGCTTGTTTGACCAAGACCTCTACTGTAGCATCATTGACCACATAGCCACTATCATCGAGCAGACCATCTTGACCGTGCGAAGTATAAGGATCAAGCGCCACATCAGTCATGACCACCATCTCAGGCACCGCGTCTTTTACCGCCGCTACTGCGCGTGCAGCCAAACCGTTTTCGTCATAGGCTGCCATGCCATCAGGCGTCTTTAACGAATTATCGATAACAGGAAAAATATCGATAGTGGTGACGCCTTCGCTCAAAAGATCTTTGGCATGTTTGATTAGTAAATCAATTGATAAGCGTTCAACCCCGGGCATACTAGCGACTGCTTCGCGTTGATTGTCTCCTTCTAACACAAACACTGGCGCGATAAAATGCTTGGGATGCAGCTCAACTTCACGAATCATAGCGCGCACGTTATCGTTGTAACGCAAGCGGCGCAAACGGGTTTCAGGAAATTGGCGATTGAAAGTATAAGACATAATAAATCCTTATTTCAGTTTGATAATAGACAGATGTAACAAATATCATAAAGCAAAAAGCCCCACCAAATCGGCAGAGCTGATCGTATTATTGATTACTAAATGACTGGTAAAACAAGCATCTAAGGTTCGACAATTTCTGTAGTTGGCGCTTGTTCAACTGGCGTTTCTTGAATCAGAGTACCAACCGCTGCATCAGCGTCGTTGTCATTATCGATATCAACGACCGCTTTTGGTCTAAATACAGCGGTCGCTGGATCTTTTGCTTGTTCAATAGCCGCCGCTTCTGGCACCGATGCTACGCGTGCGGAGCTTGCAGCATCAATAGCATAAGCCGCTTTCGCTTTAGGACTGTATTCATTAAGATTGGCAATCCGTGCTAAGTTAGTGTACTGCGGTACAGGAATAGCCTCTGGTATATCCAAATTCGCACCGCCGCCCAGCGCTTGATACAGCTCAATTTGACTGATGATGTTTTGTAGCTCTAAATCCAAAATACCTTGCTGCGTTGAGAACAATGAGCGCTGCGCATCAAGAACATCGAGATAGTTGGAGATACCGGCTTTAAAGCGCGCGTCAGCAATCTGATAAGTTTGATCAAAGTTATCTTGCAGACGGTACTGGGTTCTAAGCTGCTCGCCTAAAGTCGCCCGCGTAGCTAGAACATCCGACACCTCACGGAATGCTACCTGAATAGACTGCTCATAGTTAGCAAGCGTTTGCTCGCGCTCGATTTTTGCCACATCATAATTGGCATTCAAACGCCCGCCATCAAAGATAGGTACAGTGATATTAGGGCCAAAAGACCAGCCGTATGAATCACTCTCAAACAAATTACTCAGACTATCACTACGCACTCCTACACTACTGGCTAAGCTGATCGTTGGGAAGTAGGCGGCGCGTGCGACAGCAATGTTAGCACCAGCCGCTTTTAGGTTATATTCTGCTTGTAGCACGTCAGGACGATAGCGCAGTAGCTCACTTGGTAAGCCTGCATTAAAGATCTCAGGCGTAGTAATGTTGCTGATCGCAGGTGCTGGGATGAGCTGGCCTGGAATAGGCGCACCTACCAAAAACTGTAGAGCATTGCGTGATCTTAAAATACTAGTTTGAGCTTGCAATACAGCGATTTTGGCATTTTCAAGAGCCGCTGCAGATTGCAGTGAGGGGAGTTTAGGATCAATACCTGCTTCAAAACGTGCCTCGGCAATATCCAAAGAGCGTTCACGGCTCTCGACCGTAGCTTCAGCTAGTTTAAGCTGCGCCATACTATAACTTAGGTTGGCGTAGCTTTGCGCGATATTACTAATCAGACTGATCTGCGTCACATCTTTGGCGGCAGTGGTTGCCAAAAAGTTTTGCAGCGCCTGATCTTTTAGGCTGTCAATTCTGCCCCAAAAATCAAGCTCGTAGCTGGCTAGACCTAGATTGACGCTATAAGCATCAGTCGTTTGTCTGCCACCAAAGCCGCCGACGCCAGGAATATCTGTCCGCGGTGAAGACTGACTTTGACGAGAATAGTCCGCTTGACCATTAATCGTCGGCAGGTCTTGAATATCAGTGATTCGGTACTGAGCTCGGGCACGCTCAATAGCTAAGCGTGCACTTTCAAAATCTTTGTTGTTCTCTAAACCTAGAGCAATTAATGCTTTTAAGCGCTCATCACTATAAAAGTTCTGCCAGCGCTGACTGGCTAGACTTGGCTGATTACCATTACTAACGGTCTCACGATCAAGATCGCTAGTACCAAAAGCCTGATTAATACCAATATTAGGCTTGGCAAGTATGGGACTATTATCCGCTTTTGGAGGAATGGTAGTACAAGCGGCCATACTCATCACCAAAGCACTCAAAGCAAATAATCTTCCTGATCTGGTAGCACTTTTCAAAGAAGTAGCAGCAGTAGTCATTAGCAATGCTTTACCTGTCGCAGGTCGCACAGTAGTAGTGGTAGCTACTGTTTGACTTGCTGATTTGGGAGTAAAAAAAGATTGAAAACTCATTGTATATTATCTCCAAAGCTTACAGGCTGATAACTTCCAGAAGGAGCATCTCGCTTATCATCGGTTGGCTTTTTAGGCTTATGGTCATTATCACCGTTGTCATCATTATCACCGTCATCGTTACCATTACTGCCATTTCCACCGTTATTATCGCCGCCACCATCATCTATGTCATGGGCTTCATTACCTTTATAAGGGAACAAGCTACGTACCCAAACGTAGAACATTGGAATGAAGAAAACCCCTAAGAAAGTTGCAGTAATAACGCCGCCAAGAACACTCGTACCGATAGCATTTTGGCTACCAGAACCTGGACCGCTGGCTATGAATAATGGCACAACACCCAAACCAAAGGCAAGTGAGGTCATGATAATAGGACGCAAACGTTGCCGTGCTGCCAGCATCACCGCATCTCTGAGACTATTACCTTCTTCTTGGTGGTCTTTGGCAAACTCAATGATCAAAATGGCATTTTTGGCGGATAGTCCGACCACGGTAAGCAGACCAACTTGTAAGTAAATATCGTTGGAAAAGTTTCGTAGCCAAGTCAGGAGTACCGCGCCTAAGACGCCAAGTGGAATGACCAACAGCACCGAGAAAGGCACAGACCAGCTTTCGTAAAGTGCAGCTAGACACAAGAATACGACTAAAATTGAGATAGCATAAAGGATCGGTGCTTGTGCCCCTGATTTTTGCTCCTCTAATGACAATCCTGTCCATTCATAACCAACCCCTTCAGGTAAATTGGTGATCAGCTCTTCCATAGTATCCATTGCTTCACCAGTACTTAAACCTGCAGCAGCGTTACCTTGAATGTTCATGGAAGGTAAGCTGTTATAACGGGTTAGACGCGGGGAGGCTAGGCGCCATTCGCTAGTGGAGAACGCATCGAACGAAATCATATCACCAATCTCATTGCGCACGTACCACTTACCTATATCTTCAGCGGTAGTACGGCTCTCAGGTTCCCCTTGAGCAAACACCCGTTTAATACGGCCACGATCAATAAAGTCGTTGATATAAGCTGAGCCCCAAGCGATAGAGATAACGCTATTAATACTACCCATAGATAGACCGTAGGCGGCCGCTTGCTCTTGGTTTACGTTGATCTTTAATTGCGGTGCATCTTCTTGACCGTTCGGACGTACGCCCGTCACTCTGTCATCTTGTCCTGCCATACCAAGTAGCTGGTTACGGGCTTCAAGTAGACCTTGGTGACCGATATTACCAACATCTTGTAGCATCAGATCAAACCCGCTTGAGTTACCAAGACCGGTAATAGCTGGAGGCACGATGGCAAAAACCTGAGCTTCATTGAGCTGGGTTGCAAAGTAACCATTGGCACGGGTAGAGATTGCTTGTACCGTATCCTCCTCTGCGCCGCGGTTGCCCCAATCGCTAAGCGAGACAAAAGCCAGACCAACGTTTTGCCCTTGTCCTACAAAACTAAAACCTGCAATACTAAAGATCGACCTAATATTACTCTCTTCTTGCGTATTGTAATACTCGGAGACTTTATCGAGAACGTCTCGTGTTTCATCGAGGGTAGAGCCTGCTGGCAGCTGTACCAAGGTAAACATGATACCCTGATCTTCTTCGGGCAAAAACGAACCAGGAATGCGCAAAAATACCACTGCCATAATAGCGATAATAACTGCGTAGCCGGCAAGGTATAGCCATTTTACCCCGATACTTTTACCAATAATTTTTTCATAACTACGGCTAACTTTGTCAAAACTACGGTTAAACCAGCCAAAGAAGCCTTTTTTCTCCTCAACCTCACCATTTTCGTCGTGATTTTTACTACGTTTAAGTAAAGTGGCGCATAGGGCCGGGGTAAAGATAAGAGCGACAAGCGCTGATAATACCATCGTAGTAATCAAGGTAATAGAGAACTGACGGTAGATCACACCCGTTGAACCACCAAAGAATGCCATGGGTACAAAGACGGCTGATAAGATAAGCGCGATACCAATAACGACTTTACTGATCTCACCCATAGATTGAATCGTAGCGTCTTTAATGGAGATCTCTTGATTCTCCTCAATGATACGCTCAACGTTTTCGACCACGACGATAGCATCATCGACCAGTAGACCGATGGAGAGAACCAACGCGAACATCGTTAATACGTTGATACTAAACCCTGCTGCATACAGGACGGCAAAGGTACCCAAAATAACTACAGGCACCGCAAGCGTTGGAATAATAGTGGCGCGCCAGCTCTGCAAAAACAGATACATGACGATAAATACCAAGGCAATGGCTTCAAGCAAAGTATGGACTACTTGCTCAATAGATAAGCGTACAAAAGGTGTAGTGTCATAAGGGACAACGGTCTTTAAACCTTCTGGAAAGTTTTGCTCCAGCTCGGCGATACGCTCTTCTACCGCTTCACGAGTATCAAGTGCGTTAGCCCCAGTAGCGAGAGAAATACCCATACCGGCTGCTTCTTGACCATTATAAAGCGCCGTCACACTATAGCTTTCACTACCAATCTCGACATCTGCGACATCACCCAAACGTACTATCGCGCCTGAGCTGTCTGTTTTTAAGAGTATATTGCTAAATTCTTCAGGAGTTTGTAGATAGCTTTGCACCGTAACCGTTGCACTGATAACTTGATTATCAAGATCAGCGGGTCTTTGAGCCAGCTGTCCAGCTGATACTTGAGTGTTCTGTGCCCGTACTGCTTCAACGACATCAGCTGGCACCATGCTAAAGCTACGCAAGCGCTCAGGATCGAGCCAAATACGCATCGCATAAGAAGAACCAAATGACTGTACCTCACCGACACCTTCAACTCGGCTGATCTGATCAACGATATTGGCGTTAATATAATCACCAATATCAGCCTCATCCATACGCCCATCTTCAGAGATAAAACCCTGTACCATCAAAAAGCTACTAGAGGACTTATTGACGTTGACGCCTTGACGCTGAACGGCTTCTGGCAAAGCGCTTATAGCTGCCTGTAGTTTGTTTTGCACCTGTACCTGAGCGATATCGACATCAGTACCGTTTTCAAAGGTTAGCGTTATAGATGCGCCGCCGTTTGAAGAGCTTGATGATGAGATGTACATAAGGCCATCAAGACCTTTCATACGCTGTTCAACAATCTGTACCACCGAGTTTTCAATAGTTTCTGCGTTAGCTCCTGGGTAGGTGGTACTAACAGTGACTGTCGGTGGTGCAATAGGAGGATATTGTTCAATCGGTAGATTGATAACAGCTATTATCCCCATAAGCATGACTAAAATAGCCAACACCCATGCAAAAATAGGGCGATTAATAAAAAAACGTGACATAGTATATCCCTAAGTCTTCCTACCTTTGAATGGAGTTAGTTAGTGGCATCGGTTGATGTGCTAGTATCATTATCGCTACTAGCTGGCTGATCCGTTGTTGCAGCCGCTTGCTGTGATGACTCATTTGTAGGAGCATTTGGTGTAGATGATGCAGGATTAGAGTCTTCCATTGGTTTGACCGTAACTTCTTGATCAGGCCTGAGATTTGCACCGCCGACAACGACGACTTTGTCACCTGACTCAAGACCATCAGTAACAACCCAGTTGCCCTCATAAGTACCATTAATCGTAACTGGACGCACCTGAACTTTATTATTCTCATCCACAATATAAACTTGCGGCGCGCCTTTTGGCGTACGTATAACGGCACTTTGCGGAATTAAAGCTGCATTAGGGATAACGCTTTGAATGATTCGAGCGGTGACATACATGCCAGGCAGCAAGACATTATTAGGGTTTGGAAATACAGCGCGCAGGGTAACAGCCCCTGTCGACTCATCAACACTAGCTTCTGATAGTGAGATCTTGCCGCGTACTGGATACACTGAGCCATCTTCTAGCACCAATTCAACAGAATTTGCGCCAGCTTGAGCTTTACCCTCAGCGAGCTGCTGACGCAATTTGAGCAGATCAGAGGAAGATTGGCTAATATCAACGTAAATAGGATCTAAGCGTGAGATAGTTACCAGCGGTTCAGATTGTCCCGAGCTGACTAGCTGACCTGCAGTAACGTTTGAGCGATCACTGCGACCAGTAATAGGCGCACGCACGATAGTACGGTTAAGATCTAAGGTACTGGCATTTAGATTGGCTTTAGCGGCTTGAATGTCAGCTTTTGCGCTTTCTATAGCAGCTTGGGTTTGACCAACTGCTGCTTGCGCGCTTTCGACTGCTGCTCGTGCCGTACGAACCTGCGTTTGGGCTTGGTCGTACTGCTGCTTAGAGATGGCGTCAATCTCAACCAGCCCCTCGAGGCGTTGAAAATCGTTTACCGCTTGCGCTAGAGAAGCTTGACGACTGGCCAGCTCCGCTTTAGCATTAGCGTTATTAGCCAGCGCTGTTTGATAATTAGCCTGAGATTGCTGGACAGCTGCTTCACCGCTGGCAACAGAGGAGGTATAGTTATCGGTATTAATACGATAAAGAGGCTGACCTTCTTCAACGTTACTACCTTCACGAAATAAGACCTCTTCGATAACCCCGTTGACCTGAGGTCGTACATTCGCAGTTTCATATGCAGCAGTACGCCCAGAAAAAGTCTGTACTTGAGGGATAGTATCAAAGCTCACAGTTTGGACGTTGACGACGGCAGGTGGCATCTGCTGCTGTGCGGCGTCTCCAGCGTCTTCGTTTCTGTCACAGCCAACCAGTACAGCTCCAGATAGTACAGATGCTATTACAAGCGCAAGATAAGAGTGCTTCATCAATGTCCTCGGCGATATATTATAAAAATAATAACAATATAAAAAATGATGGTTGAATTCTAGCCTGTTGAAAAAATAGTTTTACAGCATAGATAATAATTTACATCAAACAGGCTAGATGACTGACTACTATTATCCAAAGAATATTTAGTCACGAACCGTTTGGCTCGTTGCCAATTTAGCTATATAAATTTGATCGCTATTATAAACTATTGGGCACACCCTATAGTCAAGCCTAGTCAAATGACATAGGCCGCATCTCTTTTAATACTAGAATAGAGTCAAATATATAATTTGAAGTATTACCGATAATAAGAGCATTACAAGGGAAAATCTGTACAATTCTTTGTAATAAATGAGTAAACAAGAAAATGTTAATTTTTGTTAATATCTCTTTATCATTATTAAAAACATAAGAAGAACTTTTCTTATGCTCCAAAAACAAACGAGACAGTAAAGTAAGAAAATTATCAATAAGAAAATGTAATCAATACCATCTAACCTCTTAATTATATTAAAAAGTTATAAAAAGAATGAGAGATGATACCTCAGTTTAATCACTAACGTCTATATCGTGTATACGGCATATATGACACAAATTATCTTATAGCAACCGCGCACTAGCCAGCTCTGTCAACTGATACAATCCTAGACGGTAGCGATTGTCAGGTAACAATTTTAGCGCCTGCTGTGCTAATTTAGTTTCTTCTAAAGCCCGCGTTTTACAATAAGCAAGTGATCCTGAACTACGTACCAATTCAATAAGCTGCTCAGCATTAGGGGTTTTGCCTGTTTGAACGGCAATACGTAATTGATTATAGCCTTGCTCATCGCTATCTTTTAATAGCTCAAGTGCCTTGATTGTTGGTAAAGTAGGTTTGCCCTCACTCAAATCATCACCTAGATTCTTGCCCATAAGAGCGCTATCACCACTATAATCAAGCACATCATCTATAATTTGAAAGGCATTGCCAAAGTGTTGACCAAAGTCTGACAAAGCTTGCAGATACTGTTCTTGCCCCTGCAAAATAGCCGCGCCTTGAGTCGCCATCATAAACAGACGTGAGGTCTTACCATCGATAATACGCAAATAATCTTCTTCAGTGGCAGAGGGGTTATGCTGGTGCTGCAGCTGGAGCACTTCACCTTCGGCAATATCACACGTACCATCTGAAAATAATTGCAACAATGATAAGCTTTGAAAACCGACCAATAAATTGAAAGCTCGTGCAATCAGGTAATCACCGACTAACACGGCTGTAGCATTGTCCCAAGTAGCATTAGCAGTAGGTTTACCACGGCGCTGCCCTGATTCGTCAATCACATCGTCATGAACCAAAGTGGCAGTGTGCAGCATCTCAGTAATAGCAGCCAGATGCATCGCTTGCTGTGAGGGTACATCGTTAAACATGCGCGCACATAACAAAGTAATCAATGGGCGCATACGTTTGCCACCAGCGTTAATGACATGTTGCGAGACGCTCATAACGAGCTGTACTTTTGAGTTCAAGCTGCCAAAAACTTGTTTATCCATAATCTCAAAGTCGTCAGCGACGATACTTTGAATATCGGCATAGCTTGGCTGAGATGAGGGAAGTGTCGCTGCTGCGCTGACTAAAGAGGTGCTGGTCATAGTAGTAATCGTATTAATAATAGAAAATAAGTAAAGGGTTTGAGAAAGCGGAGGTGTGGCTGTTTATTCTATTTATGTTTATAAGTTATCGTTTCTCAGTTCCATAGCGTGCATATCATAGCACAGCTAACCTTTAAAATCGGTATTTAAAGTAATACAAATGTGAATAGCGTCCTGTAAGTATTTGATTAAATAAGATATAATCACACCTGCAAATACAAATTTATGTTAAGGTTAGTTGGCTTGCAAGTTTATGATTATAAGAATTATTTTTAGTCTCCTAATCTTATAAAAACAGAGTAGTTAACTTGCTTTTAAAGACAAAAAGACGTAAAATCTTGCCTTTAATTTTTCCCTGTCGTGTTCGTTATTGAAGCGTTGGTATAGTATCAGCCACGGCACACGGGTTAAACGGAGTCAGACAATGTACGCAGTAATCAAAAGTGGTGGTAAGCAGCACCGTGTCGTTGCCGATGAGTTGCTTAGAGTTGAGTTACTAAAAGCAGAAAAAGGCGAGACAATCAAGTTTGAAGATGTCCTTATGGTCGTTAATGGCGATGATGTCAAAATCGGTCAGCCAGTTGTTGACGGTGCAAGCGTAGA
The DNA here is from genome assembly GCA_947501045.1 of uncultured Psychrobacter sp. GTDB lineage: Bacteria > Pseudomonadota > Gammaproteobacteria > Pseudomonadales > Moraxellaceae > Psychrobacter. The sequence continues at coordinate 210,725 of CANMUI010000005.1, read as the reverse complement.
GGCAGAAGTAGTTGAGCATGGTCGCGGAGAGAAAATTCGTATTATCAAGCACAATCGCCGCAAGCACTACCATAAAGAGCAAGGTCACCGCCAATGGTATACCTTGTTAAAAATCAAAGCGATTAATGCTTAATTATTATCAATCAGTAGTCAGCTATTCATTTTATTAACTGAATACTTATTAATTGACTACTGATGATAAGCTAAAGTGTTAACAGCATCCGAATGTCGCAGCCGCGATAAGTCATATTAACAAGGAGAATTATCCATGGCACATAAAAAAGCTGCCGGTTCAACCCGTAACGGTCGTGATTCAAACCCAAAAATGCTTGGCGTAAAGATTTTTGGTGGTCAAACGATCACTGCTGGTAACATCATTGTTCGTCAACGTGGTACCGAATTCCACGCAGGCGAAGGCGTTGGTATGGGACGTGACCATACTTTATTTGCACTAAACGATGGTGTAGTAAAGTTTGCAACTAAAGGCAAGTTTAACCGTCGCTACGTGATGGTTGAAAGCGCGTAATTATTTATTTGTGCTAGTTTATTATCTGTACTAGTTTACAGTTTCCACATAAAACGGCACGACTTTTAAATCCTCATTACCAGATGGTAGTGGGGATTTTTTACGCTTATATAATTTTTATTAGCACTATATTGGCTATACTCCATATACCAAACAATAGGTGAATAAAAGTAACGAGTAGACAATAGAGTCTACAAAGGCTATAAGATAAAATTATTTTGGTAAAAACTGTGTAACTGTCAGTGTTACAAGCGCGTATAATAGGGGTAGTATTGATTGCAAATCATGACTAGGCGCGTAATAAAAAAGCTGGCACACTGTAAACATTAATCAACAGTATGCTATGCAAAAGAGATGCTCACTGAGTACTGACTATTTAAATTTTAACTAAAAAGACTGCTGATTAATTAGAACTAAAACGTTGCAGATCCATATTGTTAGAGAACCACATTATAATTTGATTGACTGCCATTAAATTTTTATTATGAGAGGAAAAAGATGACCTTATTAACAAAACCGACAGATAAACAGCTAACCGAGCAGAAAGTGTCTGTCAAACAAAAGCTTATCAGTGGCGCATTAGCAGGTGTATTAACAACCACACTTGGCGCTGCTCTGCCTATAATAGCGCTAACCCAATCAGCAACCGCTGCGCCTGCTGATAGCTTAACTGCTGCTAAACGCTTGAATAAACTATTAACCAATACCAAGAGTATGACGGCAGACTTTAGCCAAACGACTCAGGGCGCAAGTAGTGGTACCTTCAAGGGGTCAATGAGTGTACAGCGTCCTAATAACTTTCGCTGGGAGACTAAGTCGCCATCAGAGCAGCTAATTGTAGCTAATGGCAACTCAATGTGGATTTATGACAAAGACCTGGAACAAGCTACCAAGCAGGGCGTAGATACGCAAGTAGGTAACACACCAGCACTGCTATTATCAGGCGATCCTAACAAAATTGCGCAAAATTTCAAAATCACCCAGCCTTACAACAATAAAAACTATTATGTGCTTTATCCCAAGTCAGACGATGCTAGCTTCAAGAATTTATCGGTAAGTTTTAGCGGTGGTAAACCAGTTATGATGGTATTAAACGATACTTTGGGTCAAACCACATCTATTAAGTTTAACAACATCAAACTAAACTCTAGCGTCAATAGCAACCAGTTTAAATTTACTCCACCAGCAGGTGTTGATGTCATCAATCAATAGTTATTTATCCTATCTTTTGTAGACAGAAGGACAGATCGTTAATCGATTTGTCCTTTTTTATGAAAGTCATATAGAGTCATTGTAGGTAAACCCTTGTTATTATTTATAGGTTTACTTATCTAATAATAATATAAGCTTTACTATCTATTTTATGACTTGCAAAAATTAAAATAAGGCGTACCCTGTACCATAATTTATGGCAAAACACACACATTTTGTAGCATATTAGGTGACCACTTGATACAGTTAAAAACTGGCTTTTGAAGCTTGATATGCGTATAGTAAGTAGGTGATTTATGTCAGTTGTCACGCTATTATTGATCATATGTAATGAGTTATTAAATCAATTAAATGGTTCAATATAATATTGATTTAATAAATTCATTCAACTAAGTTATAGAATGTATTCTATGACCAAACGTTGTACGCATATACCGTATATGCGTTCGCAATCGATACCATTTGTATCATTTTCAATAATCTTGCTAATTGGCTATTACCAGTATAACTACCCAAAAACAGCGAGTTCTGTTTTCGTCTAAGTTATCGATATCAAGAGCATTATGTTCAATGGCACTGCTCATGATTTTCTAACTTTAGATTTGGTGAGGAGCAAGTATTATCATGTCTGCTTTTAATTGGTCAGCAGTTGCTTTTATTCTAGCTGCTATTGGTCTGGTTGTATTCATGCTTGTCGTCCCCCGCTTACTTGGTGGACGTTCACGTGGCTTGCAAAAAGAAGAAGTATTTGAAGCGGGTGTTGTCGGAGCGGGCAATGCCCGTATTCGTTTGTCTGCCAAATTTTATTTAGTGGCGATTTTCTTTGTCATCTTCGATTTAGAAGCGCTCTATTTATACGCTTATGCCGTCTCCGTAGTTGAGGTGGGCTGGATTGGGTTTGCAGCAGCGGCCGTATTTATTGGTATCCTAATTATTGGTCTAATATATGAGCTTAGTTTGGGTGCTATGAACTGGTCACCTTCTGATAAACGAATCAAAAAACCACGCTTATATGCAAACCCTAATGGTTTTAATTTAGCAGACATTACTAAGTTTAATGGTGTTGACGAGCTAATGAGAGATCCTACTGGTAAAATACCAGCACAATCATCAGGACAGATTAATGTCTCTAATAGTATTGAGATCAACCGTCAACATTTGCAAAACATTGATCATATCAACACTACAGGTGATATTACTTCAGTAGACTTTGCTGAGACTGCTCAAAATACAAATAACTAGTACCTAGATGAGCCTTAATAAAATAATTGTATGACTGGGTTAATCTACATTTAGTTGCTGAAAAAGTAGTCCATATGATTATGTCGATCTGAGTACTATCATCTCCTTCTTCGCTGTGCTTAATATAAAGGTTGTATGTTATGAAATACACACTAACAAAAGCCAACCCTGATGCTGAGTCTTATCCTGCTCAGACTCGCGAAACGGTCAATGATCCTATAGAAGATGAGGTTAATAAAAACGTCTTTATGGGCCGTTTAGAAGACCTTGTGCATTCAACAGCCAATTGGGGTCGCAAACATTCACTATGGCCTTTTAACTTCGGTACTTCTTGTTGTTATGTCGAATATGCGACGACCCTGACAGCAGTTCATGACTTATCACGCTTCGGCGCTGAGGTTATTCGTGCCTCGCCTCGTCAGGCCGATGTAATGATCGTAGCTGGTACCTGCTTTATTAAGATGGCACCCGTTATTCAGCGTCTCTATGAGCAAATGCTCGAGCCTAAATGGGTCATCTCCATGGGTGCTTGTGCCAATTCTGGCGGTATGTACGATATTTACTCTGTGGTGCAAGGGGTGGATAAAATTATCCCCGTTGATGTTTACGTACCTGGTTGTCCGCCGCGTCCAGAAGCGCTAATACAAGGGCTTATGTTACTACAAGAGTCCATTACTAAAGAGCGTCGACCATTGGGTATTCATGTTGAAGACCAAGGTATCTATCAGCCGCAGATGACGCCTGAACGTGATCGCAAACAAGCAGATCGCATTGCCGTAAAAAACCTACGTAGCCCAGACAGTATTTAGCCAAATGATTACTCACAATATCTAAAGAGCTTATTGCTGAGAGAATCTCGCTGTTAATCTTGCTATAAAGTAGTTATGAAGGAAGACATCATTCATGGTCATGGTAGTTGAAAACAAAGATCCCAAAATTAAACCAGTACCAGCAGTTATCAAAGAGCTCGGTCACAAATATGCTGGCAAGTTTGTAGTACAGCAGACCGTCGATGAGATTCCAACGGTTTGGGTGGCGCGCGCTGATTTATTAGATGTTCTATTATTTTTGCGTAAGCTACCCAAACCTTATGTCATGCTATTTGATTTGTCGGCGATAGATGAGCGTCTACGTCAACATCGTCAAGGTTTGCCCGCGAGCGACTTTACGGTGTTCTATCATTTGATGTCGCTTGAGCGCAACAGTGATGTGCGCATTAAGGTGGCACTTAGCGAAGAGGATTTGACTGTTCCTAGTGCGACCAAAATATGGCCCAATGCCAACTGGTATGAGCGCGAAGTATGGGATATGTTTGGCATTGTTTTTAGCGGTCATCCGCATCTGACCCGTATTTTACTACCGAAATATTGGGAAGGTCATCCGCTACGCAAAGAGTATCATGCGCGCGCTACTGAATTTACCCCCTACTTTTTAAATGCTGCCAAACAGCAATATGAGCAAGAAAACCTGCGTTTTGTCCCCGAAGAGTGGGGTATGAAGCGCTCAGGTCGCGACGAGGACTTTATGTTTTTGAACATAGGTCCCAACCACCCCTCAGCCCATGGTGCTTTTCGATTGGTACTGCAGCTTGATGGCGAAGAGGTCATTGACTGTATTCCAGATATTGGTTATCACCACCGCGGCGCTGAAAAGATGGCAGAGCGCCAAACTTGGCACTCCTACATTCCTTACACCGATCGTATCGATTATCTTGGCGGGGTAATGAACGAGCTACCTTACATCATGTCGGTAGAGAAGCTTGCGGGCATTACTATACCTGATCGCGCGCAGACTATCCGTATTATGATGAGCGAGTTTTTCCGCATTACCAATAACTTGCTCTATGTCGGTACTTTTATTCAGGACGCTGGTGGTATGACGCCGGTCTTTTACATGTTTACCGACCGCCAAAAAGCCTATGACGTGATTGAAGCGGTAACTGGCTATCGTATGCACCCAGCTTGGTTTCGTATCGGCGGCACGGCAGCAGATTTACCACGGGGTTGGCAGCGTTTGGTTCGTGAGTTTTTGGACTGGATGCCTAAGCGCTTAGATGAATATGTCAAAGCAGCGCTTAAAAACAGTGTGCTCAAAGGCCGTACCCAAAATGTTGCTCAGTATAACGCTAAGCAGGCGCTGGCTTGGGGGGTGACAGGTGCCGGGCTACGGGCAACAGGCGTAGACTTTGACTTACGCAAAGCTCGGCCTTACATGGGTTATGAGAACTTCGATTTTGAAGTACCGCTCGGTCACAACGGTGATGCTTATGATCGCTGTATGATTAAAATCGAAGAGATACGTCAGTCCATGCGTATTATTCGTCAATGTATGGACAATATGCCGCAAGGACCTTATAAAGCTGACCATCCACTGACGGTACCACCGCCAAAAGATCGCACTCTCAATGATATCGAAACCCTGATTAATCATTTTCTCTCAGTATCTTGGGGCCCGGTCATGCCAGCAGGTGAATGTGCAACGTTAGTAGAGGCTACCAAAGGTTTGAATAGCTATTACATCACCTCGGATCGCGCCACTATGAGCTACCGTACACGCATTCGTACGCCAACATTTGCACATTTGCAACAAATGCCTTCAGTGATTAATGGCTCTTTAGTGTCTGACGCCATTATGTATTTGGCATCTATTGATATTGTGATGGCTGATTGTGATCGTTAAATGAAGCTCTAGTTTAGTAAGACTGTATTTGATTAAAAATTATATAATAGGTTGTTATTGCCAGTAGGCACACCGAAACGCTGTAATGTTTTAATATGACTGTTTGAATAGCCCCCTTAGTACAGCTACAGTCGTAATATGACCAAGCGTGATGAGTGAGGATAGAAAGAAGATTATGAAAATTGTTTCTGATAAAGTGCCAAAAGTAGATGTAGCTAGTATTTTGACCAGCACTGAGATTGATGCCATTTACGACTTTATGCACCATTATCCCCATGCGCGTGCCGCTTCTTTGGATGCTCTAAAAATTGTACAAAAGCGCAATGGTTGGGTCGATGATGCGCAAGTACATGCTATTGCTAATATCTTAGATGTTCCTGTAACTGATCTTGATGGCGTAGCCACCTTTTTTAACCGTATTTACCGTCAGCCTGTTGGTCGCCATGTTATCCTAATATGTGATTCTATCGCTTGTTATTTGACAGGTTATGAGGAATTGTCTGCTGAGCTTAGATCCCAGCTAGGTATCGAATATGGTCAGACCACCATCGATGGTCGCTTTACGCTATTGCCAATTTGCTGTTTAGGAAATTGTGATAAAGGTCCTGCAGTATTAATTGATGAGGATACTTATGGGCCAGTCCAGCCTGACGAGGTTGCGCAACTATTGGAGCTATATACATGAGATTAACCGTTTCAGAGCAAATTGAGCAGCGCCGCCAAGGCAAAGCGCCAAGTCAGCTCAACGAGCAGCGTATCCCAGTTTATGGTGATAAAGCTACGGCCACCAGTGAGACCAAACCTCTAACTTGGCGTTTGGCGCACCATGATGCTGTCTTAGACCTGGCAACCTATGAGTCCCTACGCGGTTTTGAAGCTTTAAAGATAGCATTGAATCAATCAGCAGATGAGACTCTCGAAACTATTAAAGAAGCGGTCGTAAAAGGTCGCGGCGGCGCTGGTTTCCCAGCCGGGATTAAATGGTCACTCATGGCACCGCCTGATGGCGGACCACGCTATTTAGTTTGCAATGCCGATGAGATGGAACCGGGTACTTTTAAAGATCGTTTGCTTATGGAGCGTCTCCCGTTTCAGCTCATTGAGGGTATGATTATCTCGGCTTATGCCATTGGTGCTACAGCGGGTTATATTTTTATCCGCGGTGAGTATATCGTTGCAGCAGAGCGCTTAAATGCAGCCCTCGACGAGATGCGTGCCAATAATCTTATCGGTGACGATATTTTAGGTTCAGGTTTTAGCTTTGATTTGCATGTGCATACCGGCGCTGGTCGTTACATTTGCGGTGAAGAGACGGCTCTACTGAACTCTTTAGAAGGTCGCAGGGCTAATCCGCGTACCAAGCCGCCATTCCCACAAGTTGCTGGAGCATGGGGTCGACCAACCGTAGTTAACAACGTCGAGACTCTGCATAATGTCTCAGCAATTATTTTGCACGGCAGTAAATGGTATCAAGATTTAGCAAAAATCAAAGATGTGGTTGAGACTCCAGGCACTAAACTGTTTGGTTGTTCAGGATTGGTTAATGATCCTGGTCTTTGGGAGCTGCCTTTTGGTTATACAGCGCGCGAGATTATTGAAGACTTCGCAGGCGGTATGCAAGAGGGGCGAACCCTTAAAGCTTGGTTACCAGGCGGGGCGTCAACTGACTTTTTGACTGCTGATCATCTAGATACTGTCGTTGATTTTGATACCATTCAAGAAGCAGGTAGCCGTATGGGTACTGGACTCATTATGGTGGTTGATGAATCGCAAGATATGGTAGCACTGCTGCGTAACCTTGAGATTTTCTTTCAACGTGAGTCCTGCGGGTTTTGTACACCATGCCGTGATGGCCTGCCTTGGGGCGTCAAGTTGCTGACCGCTATTAATAATGGCGAGGGGCAGATAGGTGACGTCGAAAAGCTTGAGGGTTTAACGCGCGATTTATGGATTGGTAAAACCTTCTGCGCTCATGCCCCCGGTGCTATGGAGCCGCTGATGAGTGCGATTAAATACTTCCGCCCTGAGTTTGACAACAAGATTGCACGGGCGGTTGGTGAAGATGTCATTGAGGCTGCAGATGCTCAGCAGCTAGTAGTGAAATAAGGAGAGCGGCATGGCAGTCATACATATTGATGGAACCACTGTCGAAGTAGATAGCAGTGATAACTTGCTACAAGCTTGTTTATCCCTTGGCCTCGATGTGCCCTATTTTTGTTATCATCCAGCTCTAGGTTCGGTAGGCTCATGCCGTCAGTGCGCGGTTAAGCAGTACAAAGACAAAGAGGATTTAGAAGCTGGTAAAGGCAAGATCGTTATGTCTTGCATGGTGGCTCCCGATGATGATATGTATATCTCGGTCACTGACGATGAAGCTAAAGCATTTCGTAAGTCTATGGTTGAGCTACTAATGACCAACCATCCTCATGACTGTCCGACTTGTGAGGAGGGTGGGCACTGCCATCTGCAAGATATGACCTATATGTCAGGTCACACCAATCGCCGCTATCGTTTTACCAAACGTACTCATCACAATCAATATCTTGGGCCCTTTATCGCTCACGAAATGAACCGCTGTATTGCTTGTTACCGCTGTGTGCGTTTTTATAAAGACTATGCAGGTGGCGAGGATTTAGGCGTTTTTGCTTCCAACAACCGGGTTTATTTTGGCCGTGAAAGCGAGGGCCAATTTGAAAGTGAGTTTTCAGGTAATCTAACTGAAGTGTGTCCGACTGGGGTATTCACGGATAAAACCCACTCTGAACGTTATAACCGTAAATGGGATATGCAGTATGCGCCTAGCATTTGTCATGGCTGCTCAGCGGGCTGTAATATCTCACCGGGTGAGCGCTATGGTGAGCTGCGCCGTATTGAAAACCGTTATAACGGCGAGGTTAATCGCTATTTCTTATGTGATCGTGGTCGCTTTGGTTATGGTTATGTCAACCGTGCCGATCGTCCTACGCAAGCGCTTGAGCTTATCAATGGCAAGCACGTCAAAATCAATATCGATTATGCGCTTGATGAAACTATCAAACGCATAAAAGATAAAAAGGTTATTGGAATCGGCTCACCGCGCGCCAGTTTAGAAACCAACTTTGCGCTAAAAAACTTAGTCGGCTTTGAGAGGTTTTCAACAGGTCTTAATCACCAGCAGCAGGCTTTGGTCAATAAGTGTATCGAGATTTTAACTACTGAAGGCATTCATAATCCAAGCTTAACTGAGGTTGAGTATCACGACGCCGTGCTTGTTTTGGGCGAAGATATCACTCAAACCTCACCGCGAGTCGCGCTATCTGTACGTCAATCGGCAAAAAACGAAGCGCTTAAAATGGCCGCCGCTGCTAAGACCCAGGCTTGGCTTGCAGAGCCTGTCCAGCGTATTGCTCAAGGAGCGCTAAGTCCTGTTTATGTCATCGATGTCACGCAAACTAAGCTTGATGATATCAGTAAGATCAGCTGTGTGGCAACTCCTGAAGATATCACCAAACTAGGTTTTAAAGTCGCTGATGAGATCAGTAGCTTAGCTGATGATTTAGAACAAATAACTGACCCCGAAGAGCAGGCAGAGTCAGATTCTGCTGCTAGTGATATGGATGCTATGCAAGCGCTTGCTAAGCAAATCGCTTACGATTTAGTAACTGCTGATCGACCCCTGGTAGTATCAGGTAGTAGTCTATCGTCTATTGCCCTGATAGAAGCTGCTGCGCAAATTACCCAAGTACTAAGTCAGAAGCGCACCGCTATTAAACAGACAGAACAAGGTCAAGTTGATGCCCATAACGAAGAGGTTCGCGCAGCCAAGCAGCAAGCGCAAACCGCGCAGCCTGATGAAGATAAAGAGTTATCGGCCAAGCCCGCTAAATCTGGAATGGGTACCAATAAAGACGAGCAAGACGATATTGATCGTGAGCCTGCTGATGAGCTTGAACTAAGAGAGATTAATACTGACTATCATGCCCAAGCTGGCATCTACCTTGCAGTAGCAGATGCTAATAGTATAGGCGTCTGTCTGCTTGGTGGTCAGTCAGTAGAGGAGCTGCTTGCTACTGATTTTGAAGTTATAGTCGTTGCTGAAAATCAATTGACAGAAGCGATTGATGCCCAAAAACTTACTCGTTTATTGGTCGATAAAACCGTTATCGCTCTAGATCATCAACTGCTAGATTGGCATAAAGATGTTGATATCGTACTGCCAGCTGCCAGCTTCGCTGAGGCAGATGGTACGTTGATATCAGCAGAAGGCCGTGCTCAGCGCTTCTTTCAGGTTTATGACAACAACTATTATCATCCGCTTAGCAGTATCAAAGAAGGCTGGCGCTGGCTGCATGCTGTGCATAGTAGTTTGATGGAAAAGGAAGTCGATTGGACTCAGCTTGATGATGTGATCAATGCTTTAGTAACTACTCATCCTAAGCTTGCAGGTATCAAAGATGCAGCTCCAGATGCTGATTATCGCATTACTGGTCTAAAAATCGCTCGCCAACCGCGTCGCTACTCAGGTCGTACTGCTATGCGAGCGCCTATATCCGTACATGAACCGATGCAGCCAAAGGATTTAGATACCGGTTTGACGTTTTCAATGGAAGGTTATAGCGGTAAACAAACCAAAAGCTCAATGATTCCATTTGCTAGTGCTGCAGGTTGGAACTCACCGCAGGCATGGAACAAATATCAAGATAAAGTCGGTGGTAGTCTAAAAAATGGTGATCCAGGGGTACGCTTGTTTGATCGCTTCGAGCGTTTAGCCAAGCGCCAATATATCGCACCTGAAACTACAGCTTTAAATACTACTAATATGCAGCAAGGACAGGCAAAACTGGTGCCTATTTATAACATCTATGCCAGCTCCGTTATGGCTTCGCGCAGTCCAATCGTCGCTGAGCAGTTGCCGGTAGCGACATGGTATATCGGTATTGATGATGCCAAAGAATGGAGTATTGCCGCCGGAGACTATCTGGCTATCGAGATCGACAACCAGCAAATTACCTTACCCGTACAAACGGTTCCGTATTTAGCGGAGGGTTGTATTGGTTATCCTGTCGGACAGGTTAATATCGTGCATCCTTCTACTCCTGCTTCCGTACGTAAGGTGGATGCGCCAGTTGTGATAACGGGTGGCATGGCAGATGACACTCATTTAACGGCTGATAGTGTATCAGCACCGACTAGCACGCAAGAGGTATAATATGCCATATACTCGTATTATTCCCGATGTGCCAAGCTTTTTGGCTGGTATGATGAGCTTTGATACTTGGTCCATTCTGTTTTTGGTCGTGCAATCTATCGTTATTTTTTTAGTTGTAGTCATTACCGCAGCTTTAATGATCATATATGAGCGCCGTATGTTAGCGCTTTGGCAAGATCGTTATGGGCCTAATCGCGTAGGACCTTTTGGCTCCTTACAATTGGTTGCTGATATGCTCAAAATCTTCTTTAAAGAAGATTGGACGCCCAATTTTACCGATAAGTTTATCTTTACTCTCGCGCCCGCCGTGGCCATGTTTACGGCATTAGCTTCTTTTGCCATTATTCCAATATCACCCACCTTTGGGGTTGCTGATTGGGATATTGGCATTTTGTTTTTCTTGGCGATGGGCGGTATCGCCGTTTACGCCGTGATGTTTGGTGGCTGGGCTTCAGCGAACAAGTTCTCACTATTGGGCGGCCTGCGTTCAGCGGCGCAAACCATCAGTTATGAGGTGTTCTTAGGCTTGTCTTTAATGGGCGTTGTTGCTTTATCAGGCTCTTTTAACCTGAGGGTAATCGTTGAATCACAAATTGACGGCTGGTACATTATTCCGCAGTTTTTAGGGTTTTTGACCTTTGTCGTAGCTGGGGTTGCCGTTACTCATAGACATCCCTTTGATCAGCCAGAGGCAGAGCAGGAGCTGGCCGAAGGTTATCATGTCGAATACTCGGGTATGAAATTTGGTATGTTCTTCATTGGCGAATATGTCAACGTAGTACTTATCTCAGCGCTAATGACCTGTCTGTTCTTTGGCGGCTGGCTGGCGCCTTTTAACTTAGATATTCCATTTATTCCACCTGCTTTTTGGTTCATGATTAAAACCTTGTTTTTTATGACGATGTTTGTTTTAGCACGGGGTTCGCTCATACGGCCACGCTATGATCAGGTAATGAATTTTGGCTGGAAAATATGTCTACCAGTCACTTTAATTAATTTGCTACTTACCGCTGCGATAATTTTGATCCTTACCCCGACGTGATAGTTATTGACAACTATTTGTCGTCACTGTCTATACACCAAGGTTAAGCTGATAAGGATAATAATTCCATGCTTACTACTATAAAAAAGACCATCGTTGGTATGTATACCATCGTCCGCAGTATGTGGATGGTCAATAGCCACGCGATACGACCACGTGATACGATTCTTTATCCAGAAGAGGCCGTGCCGGTGCCGCCGCGCTTTCGTGGGCGCATTGTGCTCACTCGCGATCCTGATGGTGATGAGCGCTGTGTGGCTTGTAATCTGTGTGCGGTCGCTTGTCCTGTGGGTTGTATCTCTTTGCAAAAAGCTGAGCGTGAAGATGGACGCTGGTATCCAGAATTCTTTCGTATCAATTTTTCGCGCTGTATTTTTTGTGGTATGTGTGAAGAGGCTTGTCCGACGACAGCCATTCAGATGACCCCGGATTTTGAGCTTGGCGAGTATAATCGCCAAGACTTGGTCTATGAAAAAGAGCATTTACTGATATCGGGGCCAGGTAAATATCCCGATTATAATTATTATCGCGTCACTGGTATGGCGGTAGCAGATAAACCAAAAGGCTCAGCACAAAACGAAGCTGCACCTGTGGATCTAAGGAGTTTGCTGCCATGATAGATTTTTTGAACTCTCCTGATCTGGTAGGGTTTTATACGCTAAGCGCGGTGGCAATCTTTGCAAGCTTGCGGGTTATCACCCAAAGCAACCCGGTGCACGCTATCTTATCGATGATCGTACTGCTATTGTCCATTGCTGGCATTATGTTCGTACTGGGTGCGCCGTTTGCAGGTGCGCTTGAAGTTGTCGTTTATGCTGGTGCTATTTTAGTCCTATTTGTCTTTGTGATTATGATGCTTAACTTGGGGATGGCTAATAAGGCGCGTGAAGAGCTTTGGCTTGATGCCGGAACCTGGGCGCTCCCAACGGGTTTGATGCTTATTGTTGCTGTGGTACTTTATGCCCTGATAGGTCTAAATCACGACGATACGGCTATGATTGGCGGGGTAACTATTCCAGCCAAAGTAGTGGGTACGGTGTTATTTAGTAAGTATATTATTTTGGTTGAAATTGCTGCTTTACTATTATTGGCAGCTCTAGTGGCCGCTTATCACTTGGGTAAAGAATCTTTGGATGATGACATCACAGATGAGCATAGCCGCTCTGCACTGAGAAGCGTAAACATCGAAAAACCTAATACTCAAAAAAGTAGTGTAACAACAGATAGGGCGCTGGATACAGCTGCGACAGCCGAATCTTACGAATATAAAGAAGTAGATCCACATGACTATGTGGGCATGCCGCAAGCCCCGCGCAAGGAGTCAGACTAATGACACAAGCAGCAAGCGTGGCACCAGAGGTGTCAAACGTACCGTTTGCCCATGAAGTAGTCGGTTTAGTACAGCCCGCTGCTGAGGTGCAAAACGTACTAGGCGTGATACCCATGAGCCATGGACTGATCTTGGTTGGTATTTTGTTTACGATTGGTCTGTGCGGGGTTATGGTACGGCGTAATTTTTTATTTATGCTCATGAGTCTTGAAATTATGATGAATGCGGCAGCGCTTGCCTTTGTAATTGCAGGGAGTCGCTGGGCAGATCCCGATGGACAGATTATGTTCATCTTTATTTTGACTTTAGCGGCGGCTGAGGTGTCTATTGGTCTTGCCATATTATTGCAGTTTTATCATAAGCGTGGACATCTCGATGTTGACCGCGCCAATGAGATGAAAGGATGATGTCATGAGTTTATTACCATTAACCTTTATATTTCCGCTCATTGGCTTTTTGATTTTAGCCTTTATGCGCGATCGGTTAACCGAACAGGCAGCAGCATTCGTCGGTGTGGGTAGCATGGCGCTATCTGCCCTTTGCACTTTAGTCGCCAGCTTTACGTTTTTGACGACTTATCCTACTGGTAGCATCGTACAAGTACCGCTATGGACATGGATGCAAGTTGGTGATTTTACACCAAGCTTTGGTCTCAGCTTCGATGGCTTAGCGCTAACCATGCTTGGTGTGGTGACCGGCGTTGGTTTTTTGATTCATCTGTTTGCGGCTTGGTACATGAAAGGCGAACTGGGGTTTGCTCGCTTTTTTAGCTATATGAATCTGTTTGTCGCCAGCATGCTGTTGCTGGTATTAGCAGATGATTTATTGTTGTTGTATCTTGGCTGGGAAGGCGTTGGTATTTGCTCGTATTTACTGATTGGCTTTTATTTCAATGATCGCGCCAATGGCCGCGCGGCGATGAAAGCTTTTACGGTCACTCGGGTCGGTGATGTATTTTTAGCCTTTGGTTTATTCTTACTGTTCCGCGAATTTGGTACCCTTAATATTCAAGAGATCATTACTCGCGCGCCTGAACTATTTAATGTCAATGATCCGGTAATGATTCTAACCACTATGATGCTGGTTGGCGGCGCTATGGGTAAATCAGCGCAGCTGCCGCTACATACTTGGCTTGCAGATGCTATGGCTGGACCGACGCCAGTATCTGCGCTTATTCATGCCGCTACCATGGTCACGGCAGGGGTGTATTTAATTGCGCGTATGCATCCTTTATTTATACTCACTCCAGGTATTTTACTGTATTGGGTTGGTGCAGTAGGGGCATTAACTTTAGTCGTTGCAGGATTCTGTGCATTGGCGCAGACTGATATCAAGCGTATTTTAGCGTACTCAACCATGAGTCAAATCGGCTATATGTTCTTGGCTTTAGGCGTTGGCGCTTGGCAAGGCGCTATCTTTCATCTGATGACGCATGCCTTTTTTAAAGCGCTATTATTCTTGTCCTCAGGTGCGGTCATATTGGCGGTGCATCATGAACAAAACATCTTTAAAATGGGCGGTCTGCGTACCAAAATACCTTTAGTCTTTTGGTGCTATATTGTCGGCGGCGGTGCCCTTGCTGCGATCCCTTGGGTGACGGTTGGATTTTATTCTAAAGAAGCTATTTTGTGGGAATCTTATGCCACAGGTCATCAAGTTTTATTCTACGTAGGTGTATTTGGTGCATTTTTAACCGCGCTTTATACGTTCCGGATGATTTGGTTCATATTCTTTGGCGAAGAAAAAACTCACGCGCATAAGTTGTCAGGTATTTCCTACTGGCTACCGCTTAGCGTGCTATTGGTGCTATCAACTGTAGTTGGCGCACAGATTATACCGCCGCTACAAGGGGTATTGCCTGAGAGCTATGGTCATATGTTAGAGATAGCGGGACAAGCGCATGGCAAGCATACCGCTGAGTATATCGCCATGGGTGCGATGGTTGCAGGGCTAGTCTTAGCGGCATTATTATATGTGGTGAATAAAGGCCGCATGCTCACAAGCTTTAAGCGCTCATCTATAGGCGGCGCTCTGTATCATTGGTGCTATCACGGCTTAGGTTTCGATGCCTTATATGATTTGGTTTTTGTAAAACCTTTCTTGATGATTGGGCGCTTGTTTAAGACTGATCCGGTCGACAGGACTTGGAATGTATTGCCAACGCTTGCATCTGCGGGTAATAGGATGTTCTCGGCGACACAAACAGGGTCACTTCGAGGCTACGCTACAAGCTTTGGCTTGGGAATGGCTGTATTGCTAGTGCTGGTAATGATAACGGTGGTATAAAATGATAGAGTTACAACAAACGTGGATGCTACCAGCGCTAATTGCTATTCCCTTTATTGCCGGATTGCTGTGCTGGTTAATTGAAAAGGTCAACAAACGCTTGCCGCGCTGGATTGCTTTGATCGGTATGATATTGACCTTTATCTTATCGCTAGTGTTATGGCAGTATGGCGACTTTAGCGGTATGAGTGAACAGGTTATCTCACCACGTGCAGCCGCTCCTTGGTTCGCAGAATTCAATGTGCCATGGATACCTATCTTTGGTATCAGCTTTTATCTGGCGATGGATGGCATGTCGCTATTAATGGTGGCTTTGACAGGGTTGCTTGGTATCGCTGCAGTTGCTTGCTCGTGGAATGAGATTCAACGCCGAGTTGGTTTTTTCCATCTCAACCTTTTATGGAGCTTGGGCGGCGTTATTGGTGTGTTTTTAGCGCTTGATATGTTCTTATTCTTCTTCTTTTGGGAGATGATGCTGGTTCCCATTTATTTCTTGATCGCTATTTGGGGTCATGATGTAGCTGGCGGTAAAACGAAAGAATATGCCGCGACCAAATTCTTCATCTATACTCAGCTCTCAGGGCTGATCATGCTCGTTGGTATTTTGTTGCTAGTTATCATCAGCTATGCCCAGAGCGGTTTGCTTAGTTTTAACTACAACGATTTGCTTGGTACCTCGCTTCATGGTTGGGAGTACCCAATCATGCTGTGCTTCTTTATCGGCTTTGCTGTCAAGCTGCCTATTATGCCTTTTCATGGTTGGTTGCCAGATGCGCACGCACAGGCACCGACAGCAGGTTCAGTCGATTTGGCAGGGGTGCTGATTAAGACCGCCGCTTATGGTTTGATTCGTTTTGTATTGCCTTTATTCCCCGCCGCTTCTCAAGACTTTGCGCCTATTGCGATGACTCTAGGAACGGTAGGTATCTTTTATGGCGCATGGTTGGCCTTTATGCAGACAGATATGAAGCGCTTATTGGCTTATACCAGTATCTCGCATATGGGTTTTGTAGTATTGGCTATTTATGCCGGTACGCTACTAAGCCTGCAAGGTTTGATGGTGCAAATGTTAGCACACGGTTTAAGCTCAGCGGCACTGTTCATTATGGCAGGGCAATTGTATGAGCGTTTGCATACGCGCGACTTGACAGTGATGGGCGGTATTTGGGGACAGTTTCGTTATTATGCGCCGCTCCTCATGTTCTTCTGTGCCGCGCTGCTCGGTATTCCAGGTACTGGCAACTTTATCGGTGAGTTTATGATCTTGTTTGGTACCTTTAATCAGTATCCAGTATTCGTAGTACTTGCAACCTTCAGCTTAGTATTAGCTGGTCTATATTCGTTGGTTTTAATACACCAGGCTTTGTTTGGCGCCAATAACATCAAAGAAGTAGCCAGACATGAGACCAAATCACATGGTTTACCGCAGCGCCCGCTAAAAGATTTGGGTAAGCGTGAGATCTCTTTACTATTGGTATTAGCTGGTGGGCTGGTATGGCTTGGCCTCTATCCGCAGCCGATACTTGATACCTCAAGTCATGCTATGCAGTGGATTAATAACGCTTATATTTATAGTGAAGTAACTCAGTTAAATATACCGCAGTCACTCGATGCGATGGAGGTACGTTAAGTCATGAACGATATTACGATGAATGATTTGATGGAATTGTTGCCTTATGCATCCATTATTGCGGTAGCGATTACAGTTTTGCTGGTAATGATCGCGATTACCGTGAAGCGCTCGCACTTCGTCACAGCTTCGATTACCGTATTTGGTCTCAACGTTAGTCTGTTTACTTTGCTTGCCCAAATGGGAGGAGTTATTAGTAGCGGCGCTGCATTACCACATGCCGATACGATGTTTGTCATTGACAATTTTGCTCAGTTCAACATGGTGGTCATACTGATCTGCGCGCTAGCGTGTTGTACGCTGTCTTATGCTTATTTTGCCAAGTTCAATGACCATAAAGAAGAGCTTTATTTGCTAATACTGGTATCGACTACCGGCGCACTACTTATGGTAAGCGCGCAGCATATAGCAGCATTCTTTATGAGTTTGGAGCTACTATCAGTACCCCTATATGGCCTGCTTTCTTATACCTTTTTACGCAGCCGTTCTTTGGAGTCAGGATTAAAATACATCGTTTTATCCGCTACCGCTTCAGCGACCTTGCTTATGGGTATGGCGTTCATCTACGCGCAGGTAGGGACGCTTGCCTTTAAACCTATAAATATGGTACTTGGTGATATATTTGAGTCGCCTCTACTCATATTGGGTGCAGCGATGATGCTGTTTGGCATTGCTTTTAAGCTGTCAGCCGCGCCTTTTCACATTTGGACGCCCGACGTCTATGAAGGAGCTCCAGCACCAGTTGCTACTTATTTAGGTTCAGTTACTAAAGTTGCGATGATGGCTCTAGCGGTACGCTTCTTAATAGATACCGCTTTATTAGCGCTGCCATCAGTACAAATGCTATTGATGGTTATGGCCACTTTATCTATTTTAGTAGGTAACTTACTAGCAGTACGTCAAACCAATCTCAAGCGTCTACTCGGTTACTCCTCCATTGCACATATGGGTTACGTGTTAATTGTTATTGTTAGTATTGGTTCAGCTGCTGATAGTATCTCTAGTATGTATATGGCCGTTTATGCCTTTACTTCTATTGGTGCGTTTGGCGTGGTGACCTTGATGTCAAGCCCTTATCGAGTAGAGGGTGAAGCCGATGAGCTGATACATTACCAAGGTCTGTTTTGGCGTCGTCCAGTACTGACAGGAGTCATGACTATCATGATGTTGTCGCTGGCTGGTATTCCATTAACTGCAGGCTTTATTACTAAGCTCTTTGCTATACTTGCCGCTGTACAAGGCATGCAGTGGTTCTTAGCTGCCATGATTGTTGTAGGTAGTGCCATTGGTCTGTTCTACTATTTGCGAGTGATGTTAACGCTGTTTAAACGTCCCAAAGAGTTTATTGAGTTTGATGTGGCTGGGCAATGGGGTATTCGTGTTGGCGGTCTTATGGTTATAGGCGTCACGGCTGTTATTATCTTCTTTGGTATCTTGCCCAATAGTTTGATCGAATGGTCGAGTATAGCGCGTATTTGGTAGCATAAAGTTACTTTGATGCTACCTTGATTATAATTTATTCTTCTTATTAGTTATTTAAGCTCGAAAAATAAGATGCGCCGCATTATGCTATGCTTGGCGCATCTTTTTTATCTGCTTTGTTATATAAACCTTTGCCAATAAGAGAGCTTCAATAAGAAAGCTTTAATAAGAAAAATTTAATAATAAATAAGGATAAACAACTATGAGTGATAATATTCAAACGGTAACGGTACTGAGCAAAACCACTTGGACACCCCATTTATTTAGTTTTACAGTAACCCGTCCAGACAGTTTTAAATTTACTGCTGGTCAGTTTGTACGTTTGGGCGTCAACCCTAGTAAACTTAAGCACTATCAACAGCTTAGCGAAGACTTAGATGCTGAGCCAATAGATGAAGATATTTTTCGAGCTTACTCTATTGTTTCCTCACCCTTTGACGAGACACTAGAGTTCTTTTCTATCGTCATCCCTGATGGCGCATTTACCTCACAGCTGCAATATTTGCAGGTAGGTGATGAGCTGCTACTCAATACCACGCCATTTGGGTTTTTGACTTTAGCACGTTATCAGCAGCCGCTGCCCAAAGATTTATGGCTACTAGCCACCGGTACTGGCCTTGCACCGTTTTTATCGATGCTACAAGATATACAAACTTGGCAGGACTACGAGCATATTGTATTAGCTTATAGCGCTCGTACAGTAGAGGAGCTGGCATACGTAGATAAAATCAAGCAGCTACAAGAAGATTTTGGCACATTAGCTGATAATCCAGCGCAGCTTATTTTTATACCGATAGTAACTCGCGAGCCCATAGAGGGAGCGCTGACTGAACGTTTACCAAAACTACTACTTGATGGTTCTTTACAAGACGAG
This sequence comes from uncultured Psychrobacter sp., assembly GCA_947501045.1. Taxonomy (GTDB): domain Bacteria; phylum Pseudomonadota; class Gammaproteobacteria; order Pseudomonadales; family Moraxellaceae; genus Psychrobacter. The sequence continues at coordinate 191,234 of CANMUI010000005.1, read as the reverse complement.
GCAGGCGTTGATCTGGACGCTGATAACGCTCATATAATGCTATGCGGGAACCCTGAGATGGTAGAAGATACCAAAGAAACCTTGAAATCTATGGGATTTGTAATGAATAGGCGTGGTGAGGGTAATATTGCTGTAGAAAATTACTGGTAAAAGAGTAGATACACAACGCCGCGTCTTTAAATCTATTTTAGGTTTGGAGTGGCGGCGTATTGGTTTAGGCCTCTTTTTCTTTACTAGGCTCGGTTGCATCCTCTATAGGGTGAAGCGGGCCTTTCATCATCTCAGGCTCGGCCTCACCGCCGTAGTAGTCATCATCGACAGCTTCTTTATGTTCTTTGCCTTCTTCTTTATGGCTGTCGTCTTGGTCTTGATCGCTATCACTAGCATCTTCAGCGGTAATGATATCTTCACCGCTATTACCGCCTAACAGATCTCGATAGTTGATTTGAGCTTTGAGTACTAGCTGCTGCTCTTCAAGCTCACCGTAGTTTACTTGCACTTTATGCAGGGCGCTCATAATCTTTTGGTTTTTCTTAAGCCAGCGATGAATATCTAAATAGATGATATCTTCTTTAGCGCGCGCAATATTGATATAGGTTAAGATGACACCTAAAGGGTCTTTTTTGAGTATCTTATGATAAAACCAGATAGCAAGCTTAATACCTTGACGTTTAAAAATAGACTCACAACGCAAGTTGAGAACGTCAGTATAGCTAAGTTGTCCAAAGACAAAACGCTGTACATTGCGATCCAATTGCACGTGAACTAGGCTAAAATTGCCCGCAACTTCAATATAAATACCAGCAGCATTGACCGTACAAAAAAGCCGAAACCAGTCATTATGTAACTCGGTACGCAGCTCTAAAATAGCGTTTACATTGTCAGTAACAAACTTTTGCAGAGCATCATTAACGTATTTTTGTGCTACCGGTAGAGCAATCTCATCATCGAGTTTATCGGTAGTTTTATTATAGGCTTGTTTAATGGTTTGGGCTATATTATGCCAACCATCATGAAACGACTCGTTAAAACGGTAGCCGATATTATCAAAGAAGTCGTCAAAGTCATCAAAATGGCTCAAACTTATTATCCTTATAATTGTAGGATTGCTTTAGTAGTACAATTCTCTAAATGCTTTCACAGTACAAAGGGTTAGATGTACTCATATAGCGAGCAGTAACAGAGTGGTGAAAATAGTATATAGCAAAATAACGTTATACTAAATAAAGGGCAGTACATTGTAGCAAATAACCCTAAAATATAACGAATAGAAACAAGCGCTGTCAAATTTCTTACACGCGAATCTATAATATTGAGCGAATTGACACCATCTTATTGCTATAAAGAAGTTTTTTAAAGCAAGTGGCGCTAAAATTTAGTAATTTTAGTATCGGTAGTTAGAGCCCAGCGCTATAATTTTGCTTCATGCTATGGTAGCAACGTCCATACCTAAGTATAATCAGGATATAACAATCGGAATATAAGTAGAGTCAGCACTCATATCAACGGTATGATAATTGCTTATAATTTTTTATAGTCCTAGCAAAATGATTGTCGCTGTATCTACTTTTATTATTTGAGACCTGTTTTGGCACATATTAAAGACTCGCAAAGTTATCATTTTTCTGCACAAGCACCCACCCGCGATTTTAGCTTACCGATGGCTGTTTTTATAGCATTATTGGTACACATGATCGTCATCTTTGGTATCAGCTTTTCTATGGGTCAAGACCCAGCAGCGATGATGCAGGATGTGGCAAAAGCGCTCACAGAAAACATGCAGCCTAACGAAGATGCGCATTATATTGCTAACGCTTCGCAGCAAGGCGGCGGCACTGTACTTGAGCCGATAAGACAAGAAAGCACGCAGTCTAGTCCCTTATCTGCTGAGCAGATGAGTGAGACGCAAGATATAATTGATTTGCACCGGCAAGTACGTCAGCAGCGCTATCAAGAGAGCTATCTGCGTACCACCTTAAGCTGGCGCAAAGCTGACAATGAGACTGACAACGACAGCGACCAAACCCAAGATGACATGGCGGCACAAGAAGCACGCCTGCGTAAGCAAATTGCTACCTTAGAGGCCCAGTTATCGCAGCGCGAACAGAGCTTTGCCACCAAATCCAAAGTGGTGACCCTCGATAGCAATTCAACCACTCGCGGCGCGGCAGCTGACTATATTGAAACTTTTCGTGAGCATGTCGAGCGCGTAGGTAATTTGCATTATCCAGCGCAAGCTCGCGCGCAAAGTATAACTGGCGATGTGCGTCTTATGGTAATCATCAGCGATAATGGCAACATAAAAGCCATTCGTCTACTCGAAAGCTCAGGATCGACGATACTAGATGAGGCCGCCAAGCAGTCAGTACGCCAAGCTGCGCCCTTTGGTAGATTTACGGCAGATATGAAAGATATTGTAGAGCTACGCCTGATTCGCACCTATCGTTATAGCAACACAGTAGAAGTCACTTATTAGATTTACAACCAATGATTAATAATTAACAAAAGAGCAGCTATGGAATTTTTAGGATTTACCATTGATGTAGCAGCATTAACCAGCAACACTTTGAGTATATTATTTAATATTGCTCTGGCGATACTAGTGTTTGTGGTTGGTCGCTGGCTTGCCAAAAAACTGGTCACTTTTGCTCATGGTATTATGGTACGTAGTCATCTTGAGGTGACCGCGGCTAACTTTTTGAGTCGTATGTTATATGGAATACTATTGGTAGTAGTTACCTTGGCAGCGCTCAGTAAGGTTGGGGTGCAGACCACCTCGGTTGTGGCTATATTGGGCGGCACCGCGGTAGCGGTTGGTTTGGCTTTAAAAGATCAGTTGTCCAACTTTGCTGCTGGCATTATGATTGTGACCTTTCGCCCATTTGTGCGCGGCGACTATGTGCAAATTAGTAGTTATACGGGTACGGTTGCTGAGATTACCTTAGTTAATACTCATCTAACAACTATTAATAATCATGACATTATTATTCCTAATAGCGATATTACTACCTCAGCGGTGGTCAATTATACGGCATTGCCCAATCGCCGTGTCGATATTACTATCGGTGTAGGTTATGATGCCAACATCAAAACGGCTAAAGAGTTGATACTAAAACTGGCTAAAGAGCATCCCGCTTCTTTTAGTGATCCCGAGCCTATCGCCCGTGTAACCAATTTAGGTGACAATTCAGTTGACTTGACCTTGAATGTTTGGACGACCAACGATGACTGGTGGTCCATGCAATGTGATTTGCTCGAACAGTTCAAAAATGTGTTTGATGACGAAAAAATCGACATACCTTTCCCGCAGCGTAGCGTACATATTAAAGGTTTGGATCAGATGATAAACAACATGGATCAATCGCAAAAAATACCTATGAGCAAAAATTGAATAGGTTAAAATCTAGTTTAAATGCAGCTTTATTTAAACCTGTTTCAGTTTAAATATGATGTCATTTAAAGATAGGGATTAGGCACAGCCAGCTTTGCCAAGACATCAATCTCAAATTGTTCCATCTCATCCTGCTCTGATTGTCCAATCTCATGGTCAAAACCTAGTAAATGCAGTATACCGTGTACCAATAAATGCGAAATATGTTGAGCGGTGGTTTTGTCTTGTTCATGCGCCTCAAAGGCAACGACTTCATGACAAATAATCAGCTCACCGAGCGGCAGCGTTGGCATCAGCTCAAGCACACTGTTAGGCAGCTCGCTTGGATACGATAAGATGTTGGTGGCATAATCCTTACCGCGTGCCTCTAGATTCAATTCATGACCTTCTGTACTATCAGTGATATAGATATCTAATGTTTTTGGTTTACTTTGCCACAGCTCTCTATTCATATCAGCAAAATAAGGCAGAGTCAGATCATCTTTGATACAGGTGTCGATATAATTTAAGGCAGCTAGGACTACTGGCATAAGATTATCTTCGCTGTAGAACTCATCAATTAGCACACTGTCAATACTGTCTATAGCATTGATATCCAGCTCAGCTTTAACAGCATTATTCTCTCTTATGCTGTTTGTATTATTACTAGGTAAATCCATCGTTTGACCCCTTAATATCTGTTGGTGTTATATCATTTATTCTCAAACCATAAAAAACCGGACTGCTCTATTATGAGCAATCCGGTTTTTTGAGAGTAAAGATAAGCTCTAAAACGATACTTCTTTAAAATGATGTTTTTAACACACCACTTTATAATTTGTTCGCTGCATCAGTTATAGCCTGTTTACGCTCTTGCTCTTTTTGACGCTCAAACTTGCGCTGCTCTTGTAGCGCCAACTGCTCTTCATCAAAGATATCATAAGCTTCAACGATCTTTTGTACCAAATGATGGCGTACCACGTCTTTTGAGGTAAATTTGGTGATATGAATCTCTTCAATATCGCTTAGAATCTCCATCGCTTGCGCCAGACCTGACTTGGTACCGCGCGGTAAGTCAACCTGCGAGATGTCACCAGTAATAACTGCTCGCGAACCAAAACCTAAGCGCGTCAAAAACATTTTCATCTGCTCAGGAGTAGTGTTTTGTGCCTCATCTAAAATCACAAATGAGTTATTAAGGGTACGGCCACGCATGTAGGCTAGGGGCGCAATCTCAATAATTTGCTTTTCTAGCATTTTACCCACTTTTTCAAAGCCAAGCATCTCATAGAGCGCGTCATATAAAGGCCGCAAGTACGGATCAATCTTTTGCGCTAGATCACCGGGTAAAAAGCCTAACTTCTCACCCGCTTCCACCGCTGGACGCACCAGCAAAATACGCTCAATCTCGTTACGCTCAAGCATATCGACCGCGCAAGCTACCGCTAAGTAAGTTTTACCAGTACCAGCCGGTCCAATACCAAAGGATACATCGGAGGTGAGCACGTTTTTGACATAGTCCTGCTGGTTACCACCGCGCGGGATGATTTTACCTTTGCGCGTACGCAAACTGATAGGGGTAAAATCGCTTGCTGACTCTAAATCATCTTCATTATTATCAATCCTGCGCCGATCGTATTCCATATCCTGATCACGAGTAATACTTGATTGGATCATAAGGTGTAGCTCTGCGGCACTAATGTCTTTTGAGTTTTGCGCCTCGTCAGCCAGCTTATATAAAACACGCTCGCCACGCTCAACACCTGTTAGATCGCCAGTAAGGGTAAAACTACCTTGGCGCTGGTTGATTTTGATATCTAAGCGATCTTGGAGATATTTAATATGATTATTATACTCACCAAGCACGGTTTTTAATTGTGCAGAGGTTAGCGATTCAAATGTTACCTGTCGGCTCATGGATTCAGTCAAGCGGTTATCCTTGTGTAGTAGTTGCCCACCTTGTTATGAGGCTATGCTTAAGTTTATAAAGGGTATGTGTAGGCGAAAAATAAAACAACGCAACGTCTCTAACGTAAAACAGTGACGATAAATGATCTACCTTTATTATGGTTGATAGTTTTTAAATTTCAAGCATTGGACCGCGCTTACGAGGTTGATTTTGTATGCTGATTGCAACGGTTTGCTACATAGCTTATGAGTTATTTAGTCATTAATTAAAATCTACCGTTATTTTGCTGATAATGCCGTTTTGTAATCAATTATAAACGCTAGCAACACGGTTAAGCGCAGCGCTATCCACTCAAGATATGGTAACCTATTAAACCTTTAACCTATTAAACCTTTAACAAGGATTTAATAAAAAATATAAAACAATAATAATAGTCTTATCATCAGCAGATTTGCTGCAAACCTATTAGATATTTAGCAAGAAAATTACCATGGGAGTAAATAATGAATAACAATAATGTAGAAAGTGCTGATATGACGTCAGTAAATAATAAGATTTATCAGCCAAACGAGCATGCAGAGGCGACAAAGCTTACCGAGCAGCAAGTACTGATCGCAGGCGGCGGGAATGTGGGCTTGTCTTTCGCCTTGCTCCTTGCCCATCATGGCATTGCTAGCACTTTACTGGAAAAAAACAGCTATCCCAATATCAGTCCTGACGACGATGAGCTGCGTAGCCATTATTTAGACAGCCGTAATACTGCTCTGTCGCGGCGAACGGTGCAAATTTATCAAGAAATTGGTCTTTGGTCACAATTGCAAAGTCATGCCTGCCGCATCGATGCAGTACAAATTAGCGAGCAAGGCAGCTTTGGACGGGCACAATTAAATAAGGCTGAAGAGAGAGTAGAGTCTTTTGGACAAGTGATGGAAAACGCTTGGCTGGGCCGCAAATTATTATTGGCTGCGCAAGATGCGCCTTTGATTACTCTTATTGATAATGCTGAGGTCACCACTATCGATCAGCAATCCGATAGCGTAACGCTAACTTTTAACTATTATGATGGCGATGAGGGCGCGCAGCAACTACAAGGTAGCGTGTTGGTCGCTTGTGACGGTCGTGATTCGACGGTACGCCAACTGCTTAATATTGGCACAACAACTTATGATTATAAGCAAACCGCTGTCGTAGGCGTGGTAGAAACTGATCAGCCTCATAAACATACGGCGATTGAGCGCTTTAGTCCCGCAGGACCACTCGCCGTATTGCCGCTAACCGATCCTGAGGGCGACGGCAATGATGAGTATCAAAAAGGTCATCGGCGCTCAGTGGTTTGGGTCTGTCCCAAAGGCGAAGAGACGCGATACCTAGAAGATGACGAGCACTTTTTGCAGACTCTGCAGCAAGCTTTTGGCCCGCGTGCCGGCACATTTATCAAAGCAGGTCGCCGTGGGGCTTATCCATTGACGCGTGTGCTTGCTGATAAACAGGTAGAGGGTCGCTGCGTGATTATGGGTAATTCTGCTCATACGCTGCATCCGGTCGCCGGACAAGGTTTTAATCTGTGTATGCGCGACGCTCATGTGCTGGCGCAAATGATGGGCGCACAAGTAATGAAAGGCGCGGATATTGGTGATCCAAAGCTACTTAAACGCTACGAGAAAGCACGCCAAACCGATCAAAAGCGTGTCATTCGCTTTTGCGATGCGGTGGTGCATGGTTTTACTCATCCCAATCCTGCAATTAAGCTGGCGCGTAACGTAGCCTTGGTGGCTTTTGATAAACTACCTAATGTTAAACCGTTAGTTGCCAATTATGCGATGGGTTTAAAATCGTAAGACTAATAACTAATTCTTATATTTATTGTCGTTTCTCAACTTGATGTAGGGCTTTACGAAAACTCTATTTAAAGAGTTTTCCTTGCGAAACTAAAATTGCAATGCAATTTTTAAACGTTTCTCAGGATTAAAAATTCAGCCTACACCAGACGTTTTACATTTAGGAAGCACTTATGAAAAGTAACCATACCTTGATCATTGGTGGCGGTATCGTTGGGGCTACGCTAGCACTCAAATTAGCCCAAGCGAAAATACCAGTAACCTTAATTGATGCTGCCCCTGAGCGCATAGCGGACGATTGGCAAAAGGTTTTAAGCCAGCGTGATGCGCGCGTTTATGCACTGAGCCTTGCTAGTATTAATCTATTAAAAGAGGTAGGCGCTTGGCAGAAAATCGCGCAATCTGGACGCAAAGCAGATTATTCTCAAATGCAAGTTTGGCAATTAAACGGTAGGGGTGAGTTACTTTTTGGTGAGCAAGATAACACACACTCGCAAATGCTGGGCAGTATGGTCGAGCCGCTAGTGATTGAGCATGCGCTATGGCAGCGTTTGCATGAGGATGACGTTAGCAATTATTTGACAGTCATCGCTGGGCAAAAGGTTACACAGATGGACTGGTTAGGGTCGCAGCAGGGTTACCGTGTGGTTTTAGAGGACGGTCAAACTATCGATGCTGCTTTATTAATTGGCGCTGATGGTCGTGGCTCCTTTGTGCGCAAGCAAGCGGGTATTAAGCTGGACACTTTAGACTATAATCAAACCGCGATTTGCTGCGCCATTCAAACGACCAAGCCGCATCTAGCTACTGCTCGGCAAGCCATGCTGCCTACCGGGACGCTGGCTTTACTGCCCCTTGCTGATATTACCGATGAGGATAAAGCCCGTCCGCAGCATTGGCAGTCAGTGGTTTGGACACTACCGCGTAATCAGGCGTTGGACTTGTTAGAAGAAGAGCCGCGCACTATCGCTGATAAACTTGCTGCCGCTAGTAATTATGAGCTTGGCGCTATTAGTAAAATCGAATCTATCGCCAGCTTTCCATTAGTGGCTCAGCAAGCTAAAAGCTATGTCGCTGACAATCTGGTCTTGATCGGTGACGCCGCGCACGGGGTACATCCACTAGCGGGACAAGGGCTTAACTTGGGTATGCTTGATGTAAAAGAGCTATTTGAGCAGTTGACTCATGACTTTGCGCGTAGTGGCGGTACGCTGTGGGGCGCGGGTCAAACACTGCGCCGCTATGAGCGTCTGCGCCGCCCGCATAATAGCCTGATGATGCATAGCTTCTCGGCGCTTAACTGGCTATTTGCAGGGGAGCTGGCACAAACGCGTCCCATCCAGCAAATACGTAGTGAGGGCATGTACCGGGTTGGTAAGATTAAGCCCTTAATGAAATTGTTTGCGAAGCAGGCGAGTGGGGTTTAATCAACACTTTTAATAAAACAAGGATAGTTTGTGAAAACTAAGTCAGAGATGACGATTGCAATTGCAGTAAGTGTTTCGATGCTTGCAGGATGTCAGCATACTCTGGTAACCCCTTCTAAAATAAACTCCACACCACAGAACATTGATAACGATATAAAACTTATTGTACCGCTACCAGATATTCCTGATTCAGATGGCGATGGGGTATTAGATCATGTTGATAACTGTCCAAAAACTCCAGTAGGTGTCATTGTAGATGATAAAGGTTGTCCGGAGCCAGTTGATCTAGCGGATACCGTTACTATGGATCTTCGAGTATTTTTTGAGCACGGTGACTATGAGTTGCAAGACAAGTTCTTACCGCAAGTAGAAATGGTCGCTAAAAAAATGTATAGCGACCCTAAGTTAATAGTTTTTTTGTCTGGTTATACCTCTTCTAAGCATGAAGATATACAAATACCTACTATGACAAATAAAGAAACAGATGAAATAAAAACGTATAATCAGCTCGGACAAAAACGTGCACAGCGAATAAAAAAGGCTTTACTTGAACAAGGTATTCCTGCGGAAAAAATCTATACGTTCGATTGCGCTGATAATATACCAGTTGCTCCAAACGATACCGAGGAGGGCGCAACAATGAACCAGCGTGTTTATGGCAGAGCACTGCCAGCAGATGATTTTTTTACAGGTACAGGGTATGGTCAATCCGATTCGTTCGATTATTATCAATCGCTTTGTCAGCAGTTTTGAGAGAGGAAGCTATAAAAAAGTAAAACTAGAAATGAAATTATTTAAGGCGCTTATAAATAAAATAGCTCCAACTTGTCAATTCAGCATAAATCAATATTTCTGCTGAAAAAGCCTTGTATAAATACTTGCTTGGAGCCACTTACCTTAAACACAAATAAAAGCCTAATACGAAAAAGACGACTCTAAGGAAAAACTATGACTGATATAAATGATCTAAAAGAGCTTATTGATTTTAATAAAACGCAAACCGCTTATATTAATGGTCGATACCTTGCAGTAGATGAAAAACTGTCAACTTTTGACACTATAAATCCCGCGACTGGTAAAGTTTTAGCAACGATTCAGCAGACAACTAATGAGCAAATAGACGCCGCGGTAATAGCGGCACATAAAGGACAAAAAGTTTGGACAGCGATGACCTCAGTTGAGCGTAGTCGTATTTTATTAAAAGCAGTGGCTATTTTGCGTGAGCGTAATGACGTATTAGCCCTCCTTGAGACCAAAGATACGGGCAAAGCTTACTCGGAAACTAAGTATGTAGATATTGTCACTGGTGCTGATGTGGTTGAGTACTACGCAGGTCTGGCATCAATGATTGAGGGGCGTCAGATTCCTCTTCGAGACACCAGCTTTGTTTATACCCGTCAAGAGCCTTTAGGCGTTGTGGCAGGTATCGGTGCTTGGAACTACCCCATTCAAATCGCTATGTGGAAAGCCGCCCCTGCCTTAGCTGCTGGAAATGCGATGATTTTTAAACCTTCGGAGGTAACTCCTTTAACAGCGTTAAAACTGGCAGAGATCTTTACCGAAGCCGGATTGCCCGATGGAGTGTTTAACGTCGTGCAAGGTAATTATGAAGTAGGCACCATGCTTACTGAGCATCCTGATATCGCTAAGGTATCGTTTACGGGCGGCGTACCGACGGGTAAAAAAGTAATGGCAAGTGCAGCCTCGTCTTCGCTTAAAGATGTGACGCTGGAGTTGGGCGGTAAGTCGCCGTTAATCATATTCGATGATGCCGATATCGATATGGCAGCTGACATTGCTATGATGGCAAACTTTTATAGTACCGGTCAAGTATGTACTAATGGTACGCGAGTATTTGTACCCAAATCTTTACAAGCTCAATTTGAGCAAGCTATCGCCAAGCGCGTCAACCGTATCAAGATAGGTGATCCTATGGATGAGAATGTCAATATGGGGCCTGTCGTAAGCTTTACCCATATGGACAGAGTGCTTGATTATATTGAGCAAGGTAAAGCCAGCAGTGCTCGATTGTTATGCGGTGGTGAACGTCTAACTACAGACGTACTTGCTGATGGTGCTTATATCGCGCCTACCGTATTTACTGATTGTAGCGACGATATGACTATTGTAAGAGAAGAGATTTTTGGTCCCGTCATGTCAATTTTGACCTATGAGACCGAAGAGGAGGTCATTGACCGTGCTAACGATACTGAGTATGGATTGGCTGCAGGGGTAGTGACGCCCGATCTTAAGCGTGCTCATCGAGTCATTGGCCGGATCGAAGCGGGTATATGTTGGTTAAATACTTGGGGCGAGTCGCCAGCGCAAATGCCGGTAGGTGGCTATAAGCAGTCAGGTATTGGCCGCGAAAATGGTATTGAAGCGCTTGAGCACTATACGCAGACTAAATCTATTCAAGTCGAGTTGGGTAAATTTGAGTCCGTATTTTAATAAGCGTTATTAAAAATACTTCTAAAGCAATAAGGGTGTCTAATTAAAATTTGTTCAATCTTCTTATCCATCTTTACTGACTCTAAGTCATTTATTCTTCCAAATTATGGAGCATTTTATGTCATCAACTACACCTGAGTATGACTATATTATCGTTGGTGCCGGGTCAGCAGGCAATGTGCTGGCCACACGTTTAACCGAAAATGCCAATATCAAAGTGTTATTGCTAGAAGCTGGTCGTCCCGATCATCGCTTAGATTTTCGTACGCAAATGCCTGCCGCACTAGCCATGCCTTTACAAGGAACCACTTATAACTGGGGCTATGAGACTGATCCTGAGCCAAATATGAATAATCGGGTGATGGACTGCGGTCGCGGCAAAGGCCTTGGTGGCTCATCTTTGATTAATGGCATGTGTTATATCCGTGGTAACGCGTTAGATTTCGATGATTGGGCCAAAATAAAAGGCTTAGAAGACTGGACATATCTGGATTGCTTACCTTATTTTAGAAAGTCGGAAAATTGCGACGCTGGAGAGAACGCTTACCATGGTGTTGGCGGACCTGTCGAGATGACCACATCAAAGCCCGGCGTCAACCCCCTGTTTCAAGCCATGATTGAGGCTGGCGTGCAAGCAGGCTATCCTCGCACCGATGATCTAAATGGTTATCAACAAGAAGGTTTTGGTCCGATGGATCGATTTGTAACACCCAACGGTCGCCGTGCCTCAACTGCTCGAGGCTATCTTGATCGCGCCAAACCGCGCAGTAATATTAATATTTTGACAGGAGCGTTAACCGACGTTATCTTATTCGATGGCAAACGTGCTGTTGGCGTTAAAGTAGAGCATCAAGGACAAACCAAGAATTTTTACGCTGCTCGAGAAATTATTGTATCCTCTGGTGCGATTGCCTCACCGCAGCTGCTACAACGCTCAGGTATCGGACCTGGTCAATGGCTCAAAGAGTTTGATATCAAAGAAGTGCTAGATTTACCAGGAGTAGGCAATAATTTGCAAGATCACTTAGAGCTTTATATGCAGTACGAGTGTATCAAGCCGGTATCGATTGCGCCTGCTAATAAATGGTGGAATAAGCCGGCTATTGGAGCTGAATGGTTATTTATGGGAACAGGTTTAGGCGCATCCAACCAGTTTGAAGGCGGCGGCTTTATTCGTACTGATGAGAAATTCACCCATCCTAATATTCAATATCACTTCTTACCACTTGCGGTTCGTTATGATGGCCGTAGTGCGATTAAATCCCATAGCTTTCAAGCACACGTTGGTTCTCTGCGCTCTCCGAGCCGAGGCCGAGTAAAGCTAACTTCACGTGATCCAAACGCACATCCTAGTATTTTATTTAACTATATGTCGCATGAGCAGGACTGGCAAGAGTTTCGCGCTGCTATGCGTATTACTCGAGAGATTATGCATCAGCCAGCGCTAGACCCATACCGGGGCCGCGCTATTTCTCCAACCGATGATCTGGTTACCGATGCGCAGCTTGATGAATACGTTCGTCAAAATGCAGAGACTGCTTATCATCCTTCTTGTACCTGTCCGATGGGTGAGCACAATGATGCCGTAGTGAATGGCGAAGGTCTCGTACATGGTATGGAGGGTCTGCGAGTGGTTGATGCTTCTATCATGCCAAACATTATCAGCGGTAACTTAAATGCCACTACTATTATGTTAGCTGAGAAAATTGCTGACAAAATAAAAGGAACGCAGTTACCTCGTTCTACTGCTGATTATTATGTAGCGAACGGTGCGCCTTTTAGATCGAAACCGATGCGAGAGTATAATGCTGCTGTTTGATAGGTAAATATCTTTATTTACTTAAACTATATACTTTGTAGTTACGTCGTACCCGCTTGATAGTAACTCTCTTATAGACCTATAAGAGAAGGTGCTGCTAACAAAAATAGTTAATTATCTAGTCTTTGTTTATCATTGTTTCTTTACTCGATGTTGCTTTATCAAATAGCTGATATAGCAATATCGTCGAGGACTTCATTCTATTATTAAGGCCACTTATGCAAGGCTCGCCCTCAGAAAACACGACAAGTAGTACCACAAAACTTCTAAGTCTAAATAAAACAGTATTTTTAGGCTCAGCGATTATCTCTATTTTGCTTATAGTCTGGACAATTATGTTTCCAGATTACAGTGAAGCTTTACTTGGTTCTGGAATGGCTTGGGTATCAGAGAGCTTCGGTTGGTACTATATGCTTGTGGTTGCAGCATATAGTATCTTTGCTCTATTTGTTGGTTGTTCTAAATATGGTGATATTAAGCTAGGTTTAGATCACGAAAAAGCTCAGTTTCCTTTTCTAGCGTGGGCTGCGATGCTGTTTTCAGCAGGTATCGGTATTGATCTATTATTTTTTGGTGCCTCAGAGCCGCTAATGCACTACCTAACACCTCATGTTGGCCTTGAGCCCGCTAGTGCTGAGGCTATGGAACAAGCACTTGCTCAAACTTTTTTGCATTGGGGACTACACGGTTGGGGTATCTATGCATTGATCGGTATGGCTTTGGCTTATTTTGCTTATCGCAAAAACATGCCGCTTGCGTTGCGATCACCGTTAACGCCCATTTTTGGCGAGCGTTTGATTAAAGGCTGGCTCGGTGATGGCATCGATACCTTTGGGGTAGTATGTACGCTAATGGGGATTGCAACCAGTTTAGGTATCGGGGTACTGCAAGCTAATGCTGGACTCACCCATGTGTTTGGTATTGAATCGAGCAAAATGGTGCAAACCTTTATCATTGTGGGTGTCGTGGCTGCTGCTGCTATATCTGCTATGACAGGTGTTGAACGAGGCGTACGCCGTTTGTCTGAATTCAATATGTTGTCTTCGATACTGCTATTGATCGCTATATTAGTAATGGGCAATACCGTTTATTTACTTAATACTTTTACCCAGAGCATTGGCCAGTATTTCCAGACCATTATTTATAAAACATTTGATGTTTATGCTTATCAAGGAGCAGTGGGTGCTGAATGGAAATCAGGCTGGACGATATTCTTCTGGGCATGGTGGGTCGCATGGGCGCCATTTGTAGGCTTGTTTATCGCACGTATCAGTCGTGGTCGCACTTTACGTGAATTTGTATTTGGCGTAATGTTTATCCCGCTAGGCTTTATATTTGCATGGTTCTCAATTTTTGGTAATTCAGCCATATATTTAGTCGCTAACGGTGCCTCTGAGCTGGGTGAAATTGCGGTCAACGATGCGGCTATGGGTATGTTTGCTCTGTTTGAATACTATCCTTTTAGCGATATATTATCATTCGCTGGTGTGGTTATCGGTCTAGTGTTTTTTGTTACTTCAGCTGACTCAGGCGCTTTAGTATTAGCTAATCTAAGCTCAAGAGGCATGACTAACGATGCGGATGCGCCAGTGTGGCTACGCCTGTTTTGGGCCGCTGCGACAGGACTAATTACTCTGGGATTACTTTTTGCAGGTGGTTTTGCTTCATTGCAATCTGTGTCTGTAATTGCAGGCTTGCCATTTTCAGCTATCCTTGTCCTTTATATGATGTCCATGTGGAAATCACTTAAGGAAGAAGGTAATAAGCGTAAAGCCAGCACAGTAGGTACAGCGAATGTACTCGATAGTGGCAAAGGTTGGAAAGCAAGATTGCAGCGTATCGTCAGCTTTCCTGGACATAAACAAGTTGAACAGTTTTTGCAGAACGTTGTCTTGCCTGCCATGAATGAGGTTGAAGAGGAGCTAAAAGTAGGAGGACTCAATACTACTTTACAAGTTCATGATCTTGCAGATATCGAAAAACATATAGACGCGAATAAAAATCAAGACAGCTGTCAAATAGATGGTTTAAAACTACAAGTTGGTCACGGTGATAAAGATGATTTCATTTACGAGGTAAACTTAGTTAAAGCGGAGCGGCCTAACTTTACGCTTAATACTTCAAGTAAAAACGTTGAACATTACTATAGAGCGGAAGTGTTTTTAACTGATGGTTCTCAAGAGTATGATTTGGTTGGCTATACTAAAGAGCAAGTATTGGTCGATATTCTTAATCAGTATGAACGGCATATGCAATACATTCATTTGGAGCGCTAAGTAAAATTTAAGTATTAGTTCAGTAGTAAGTATGCCTTTAGTCTTGATAATATTAAACCCTTGTTGGACTATGAACCAACAGGGGTTTTTGCTATTCTTTTGAGAAACTATAATAGTCTATATGCTTATTTAAGTAGCCGTTAAAACCCCATACTTATATGGTAAAAAATAAAGAATCCAAAGGCAAAACCCATGCTCATCCCCAAATACTGGGCGCAACATAAGCAGCAATTTAGATCACTAGCGACTGCTGATAATCTGCCTAAACAAGCCACCATCAAACGTTACGGCTGGTCAGATATCAGTCGCAGAGACGCTTTAGAACATGCAAAGGGACGCGTAGCAGAGGCACATAAACGCTGGCTAGTAGGCGAGGATATCTTGCGACGTGAGCGCAAGGAAGAATACAACGAAGGCAATGGCATTCCTATTCGCGAACAAATCTTCGCTGAACAGACTTTTCCTCAAAACGAATCAGTTTCTATAACGCAAGTTATCGTCACACGTAATAGCTACGGTGCACAGGTCGCCAACGTCGACAACATCGCCATCATTGACGTCGATAACGCAGAGTTGTTACATCACCTTTATTCTGATCATTATGATCGCCATGGCTTTATAATCACAGCTGCTAATCAAAACCAACCTATTACTAAAGGACTCGTTTGGAGCTTTGTTATCATCTTCGCTCTTATTGCCAGTGTCATAGCGTGGCAAAGCTGGTCGTGGCTGTGGTTGATTGTGGTGATGGTAGCGGCAACCGCTTTTTTATGGCAGAAAGCCAGTAAAGAAGAGCAAGCGCGCCAGCAAAAGATAGACGCTGACTTAGCTTCGCTTCTATCGTTTATGACCGACTTAATGCAAAAGCGTATCGGCAATTATCCAGACGAGGCTTTTCGTCTGTATAAGACGCCTGCGGGATTTCGTATTATCGCTATTCACAATACGGTTTTACCAAGTGATCGCCTAATTGCCGAATGGTTTGAGTATTTCCATGCCGATGCTAACTACGTGCGTCTGTGTCAATCGCAGCAGTGCTTTCGCGCGCGCTTAACCTCGAAACCTTGGCGTATGACTGAAGTCACTGAGACGAATAAGCTATCTAAAAATATTCCGACCAAGGATTTTTGGTCAATGCCAATTGATGACGTTGATTCTGAGGAAAATGAGCTACGCTATGCAGAGCTTGAGTCTAGGGAGAAATGGCTGGCTGACTATGATAAGTTTGCTAAAGGCTATAAGGCTTGCCGTTATGTAGAGAGTTTTGATGGTAGGGAGGTTAGCGATAGTAAACCCGCGCCAGACGCTATTGGGGAGTTTGTTGATTGGCATGATAGGGTTTGTCAGGTGGATAAAGATTTACCGTTGGCTTAATTGTTAAATCTAATATATTATTAAAATAATGTTTGTTAATTACTAATAATATTTGTGAGACGGTTATGGTTATTAGATTTTCAATGTGTTTAGCCATAGCAACTGTTGCTTTAACAGGCTGTCAGACCTTGCCAACCTCGTCATCTCAATCAGAATCTGCACTTAAAAGCTTTAAAAACTATGGTAATGAAAATGTTGTTACAATGGCTCTACCTACTCCAGATTCAGATGGCGATGGCGTACTTGATGATATAGACGAGTGTCCAGCCACGCCTATGAACGTGAAGATAGATGAAAGAGGCTGTCCGCATTCCTTACTTTTCGCTGAAAATGAATTTATGATGGAAGCTAGAGCATACTATGATGAGAATAGTAGTGAAATAAAAAGCGAATATTACGAACAGTTGGATAACGCTGGTAAAAAGATGCAAGATCATTTAGATGCTGTCATGCTAGTTGAAGGGCATATATCAAAGAACGAAGACAATAGCGCCAACCAAACATTATCAAGGTATCGGGTGGAAGGTATCAAAAACTATGTGATCATGAAGTATAGTATTGACCCTGATCGTATCAAAACTTTTTATTATGGTTCAGATCATCCGATTGCGCCAAATGATGCAGAAAACAGTTGGTTAAACCAGCGTATCTATGCGCTTATTAGCAATGTTGAGTAGAGTCTTAAACGTTTGAATAATTATAAATAAACACATCAACGCGAATTAAAAACCAAAATTATTTATCCTTACCAAGCCGAAAACACCACCATTAACACCGGCGACACAATATTAATAATAAAACCAAAGCTAATCGCTAAAGGTATCACTTTAAGCCCACCAGATTGTTGAATAATAGGTAAGGTAAAATCTAGGCTGGTCGCGCCGCCAAGCCCAACCGCCGCCGAGGGATATTTACGCATAAATACGGGGATAAATATCAGCGCGAAAAACTCACGAATCAAGTCGTTAAATAATGCCACACTGCCCCAAATCGCCCCATAAGCATCGGTCATCACGATAGCGGATAGCGAATACCAGCCAAACCCAGAGGCAAGCGCCAAGCCTTTTGTCCACGATACCTCAGTAAATATCAGCGCAAAGAGTAGCCCACCTACTAGAACTGCTAAGGTAAAGATGATACTAATCTCCACCCCGCGCTGATTAAGCAGCACTTCCCTTAGGGTAATTCCCGAGCCTTTGAGTCCAATACCAACCAGTAGTATCAAGATCATCAGTAGGATAGTCATGGTGTTTTCAGGTGGCATGTAGCTCTCTGGTAAGAAATAACCGATGATCATGCCAATCACCACACAAAACACTTGCGCCAGACTACCGCGAATACTGACCCGATGCTCTTTGGATTTGGCCGTTGACTTTTTGACTTGCCATGGACGCCAGTGATCGAAAATCATTAGTCCAACTAAACCTGTGCCGATAGTCAAGATCGACAGTACCGCAACATATAGCGCAATCTCGCCCAGCTGACTGCCAAGCCCTTCGACTTGCGACAGCTCAATACCGATAAGCGTTAAGATAATAAATACTAAATAAGACAAGCCTTTATCTGCAAGGATAGTCATCCTCCGATGAGAAGGAATGGCAAAGCCAATAAACATCGGTGTAAGTACCAAAATGAGGGTAATGAGGCTTTGCATAGTGGACAGGCTCGTAACAATTTTGACAAGCCGGAGATTGTATCATATCAGTACTTAAAAGCTGGAATAGCGTTGCAAATTTCAGCCCTAATGAGGGGTTTTATAGCGGTTATTTTAGCTGGCTGCTTTTCGAGTACTCTTCTTAGAATGTTCTACTATAGTTTGCCGAGGCCTACCTTTTAGCTTAATACCTTCTTTTGATAGCGGCTCAATAATACTAATTCTTGGTTTATCTGCTAAATTAGGATAATCCGCTCGATAGTGTCCACCGCGACTCTCACAGCGCTGATAAGCGGACTGGATAATCAGGCAAGCCAACCTTAATTGCTGATTAAGTCGAAAGTACGCCAGCTCGTCCATTTTGTTTGAGGATGTTTGAGTGTCTAAATCATCTATTTTAAGTTGCCACTCTTGTAGTTGTACTAGCGCCCGCTCTAGTTGCTCAGCACTACGTACAATCCCCAGATGGTTGGTCATTAATGATTTTAATTGAGCGGTTATTGTATCGATATTAATAAGAGTAACGGTACTGATGTAAGAAGTGTCATTGGTCATGACGCAGCCAGTAAAATTAGAAGATGCTAAATGTACAATCTGAGTATCCGTTAAAGTAGGAGTTACCCAAGTGTTAGTTGCTAAATAATGCGGTACATGCGCTGCGATATTGCGACCAACTACTACGCATTCTAAGAGTGAGTTACTTGCCAATCGATTTGCCCCATGGAGGCCAGTATAAGCAACCTCGCCAGCTGCATACAGCCCTTGCACATCAGTTAAACCATGGGCGCAAGTGACTACGCCGCCGCAGCTATAGTGTACGGTCGGAGCAACGGGAATAGGGCTGGTGGTGATATCAATACCAAGGGTTAATAACGTCTGATAAATCTGTGGAAAATGCGCTGTTATAAAGGCGCTTGGCATGTGACTGACATCAAGATGTACGTAGCCAAGATCGTTATTACTGATTTGCTCAGCTATCGCGCGGGCTACGATATCTCTTGGGGCGAGTTCGGCACGAGAGTCTATATCCAGCATAAAGCGATTGCCCGTCAAAGGACAATAGAGCCGTCCACCTTCGCCGCGCAGGGCTTCGGAGATCAAAAAATTATTGTCGTCTACTGCCAATCCGGTTGGATGAAACTGGACAAACTCCAAATTTGCTAAGCGGCATCCTGCTTGCCAAGCCATCATTATCCCATCACCGACGCAAACGTCAGGCGCGCTGGCACGTTGAAATAGTTTGCCCATACCGCCACTAGCAAGCACAACCGCTTGACTATAAATAGACAGGTGGCGCTGACTGCTATGGTCAAAAACAATAGCACCTTGGCAATGTGTATTATCAGTGTTATCGACTGATGAATGGTCATTCGGTGCTGTTGTGATTAAGCTCAATGCCTCGTAAAATGGCAGAATAGTAATATTAGCCGCCATTTTTGCTTTTTTAACTAAAGCGTTCATGACATGCTGTCCGGTAGCGTCATCAGCGTGAGCGACTCGTCGGCAACTATGGCCGCCTTCTTTCGTTAGATGCAAATTAGCAATGTTTAATGGATTAGCATTTACTTTGTCATGCCTTATCATTTTCGAAGTTTGAGTAAATGGCACGCCTTGCTCGCACAGCCACTGTACGGCCTGTTGGCCAGCATTTAAAATATCACTAGTGCTGTCAATGGCGCATAGCCCTGCGCCAGCGATGAGTGTATCCGCAATATGAGCTTTTACGCTGTCGTCTTTATCTAAACTTGCTGCGATACCGCCTTGGGCATAGTGACTGGAGCAAGCTTCAAGCGCCGCCTTACTTAAAAGGGTGATATGTAATGACTTTGGTAATGATAGCGCGGTGCTTAAGCCTGCCGATCCTGCACCGATAATAAGCACATCCGTCCGTTTGCTTGCGCTGTCGGGATTAATATTTCGATTGGTATTGGCATAATTATTATCAGTCAAAACCGAAGCGGTCATTTTACGCGGCTCCAACATTGGCAAATAACGTGCGATCTTTGACAATATCACCGCTAGCAGTTACGCGCTGCTGTTGCGATTCAGCAAAATCAAGCATCCGTTGTAGAGGTTTTTTAGCCGCAGCTGCCAGCTCTGGCGTCATGGTTACCTCGCCAGTTTTATGCATCAAGCACTGTTCAATACCTTGAAGCCCATTCATCGCCATCCATGGACAAAACGCACAGCTCTTACAACTGGCGCTCTCACCAGCAGTAGGCGCGGCCAAAAAGCGTTTATAAGGTGAGCGTTTTTGCATCTCATGCAAGATACCTAAGTCGGTGGCGACAATAAAAGTATCGGCATCCATCTCATAGGTGGATTTGAGGAGCTTGCTAGTTGAGCCGACGACATCAGCAAGCGCAATCACGCTGTCAGGCGACTCAGGATGGACGAGTACTTTGGCATCAGGATGCTCGGCTTTTAATTGCTCAAGCTCTGTGGCTTTAAACTCGTTATGTACCAAGCATGACCCTTGCCACAGCAGCATATCCGCGCCAGTTTCACGGGCAATATAGTTGCCCAAATGTCGATCAGGACCCCAAATGATTGGCTCGCCTTGTGCATGCAAATGGCGGATAATATCGATACCCACTGACGAGGTTACTACCCAATCAGCACGTGCCTTCACTGCCGCGCTAGTATTGGCATAAACTACCACGGTACGCTCAGGATGCGCATCACAAAAGGCAGAAAATTCATCAGCAGGGCAGCCCAAATCGAGCGAACATTCGGCCTCTAAATCAGGCATCAACACCGTTTTCTCCCTACTAAGTATCTTGGCCGACTCGCCCATAAAGCGTACGCCTGCGACCACTAAGGTTTGGGCGCTATGCGCTTGACCAAAGCGTGCCATCTCAAGCGAATCACCAACACAACCACCAGTTGCCAATGCCAAATCTTGGATAAAAGGGTCGACATAGTAATGGGCGACCAGCACCGCATTATTATCTTCTAGTAATTGTTTGATATTGGCTTCGATAACGCTGCGCTCAGTGCGAGTTAAGTCTTTTGGCATTCTAGCTTTGGCATGCTCAATATTAAGAGTGGCAACACGGCTGCTATCAGAGCTCAATATTGGCGCGTCATAGGGATAAGTGTTCATGGCTGCAAGCCTCCGTGCAATAATGCTAGTGAATATGTAAACAAGTAATTGATATAAAAAACTGTAGCTAGTTGATAAAGTAACTCTAATTATGCTCATTTTGAGCATAATTACAAGAAGTTTTTGATTTTTTTATTTATTCAAAGACGTTGTCTATCTCAAGTTAAAGAAGCAAAAAAATATAAATTACATCCAGTAGCTACGATAAAACGTGAACCGCGTTATACTAAGTTCTATTAACTAAGGCTTTATCAACTCAGGTTTTATTAACTGAGTCTTATCAAACATGATTTGTAAAAAACGAAGGATAATACTAAAGAACTATGAGCTTGTCTTATTCACATGCGCATCAACAAGGTAGTGGCACAACCGAGGTGGTCGCTGTATTGGTTGCTATCACTGATCATAACGCACGAGTATTAACGGTCGATCAAGGTAAATTACTACCCAATGGACCACTCATGCCACTGCATCGCTCGTTGCAGGCGGGCGTCCGCCAGTGGGTGGAGGAACAAACTGAGCAGCCGCTTGGATATATTGAGCAGCTTTATACTTTTGTCGATACCAATAGGCGCAATGTTGATGGTCATGCGCTAGTTTATGTCAGTTACTTGGGATTAGTGCAAGAGGAGCAAACTCAAGAGCTGCAAACTAAAGCGTTGTGGCGTGATTGGTATGATTATTTTCCATGGGAGAATCATTTAGATGGTATGCCAAGTACCATTACTGATTTTATCGTCCCTGCTTTATTTGACTGGGCGGATAGCTCGGCAGATGAGATGATGCAGCAACGCCGTCGACAGCGTATTCGTTTATGCTGGGGAACAAACAAGGTTGCTATTGGAAATAACGCTAACAATACGTTAGAAAATAAAAATACTAAAAAAGGTAAAAAGCATCATTATGAATGGGTCGCTGAGCATGCGCTGCTGCGCTATGAGATGCTCTATGAAGCAGAATTAATTCCAGAAGCGCCTAATTATCAGCCTAATAAGCTTCCCAAGCATTGGGGACAGGTAATAGGCATACCGATGTATTATGATCATCGCCGCGTAATCGCTACTGCCATATCCAGACTACGCGCCAAGATTGAATATCGACCGCTTATCTTTGGTCTTATGCCGGATACTTTTACCTTATCACAGTTACAGCGAAGTATTGAGGCGCTCTCAGGAGGGCGCTTGCATAAACAGAATTTCCGCCGGTTGCTCGATTCGCAGAATTTGGTCATGGAGACGGGAGAAAGTAGTAGTGCTCAACGAGGTCGTCCTGCCAAATTATATCGTTTCTGTCATGATATCGAGCTACAAAGCCTGCTTATGGATAGCAAGTTGCCTAAAAGCAGATAATCTTATACTCATAAATAGCCCCTTATATTAAGTGAGAACAAATCTTGCTAGTCGTTAAACTTTACGTTATATTTATGCTCGTTTTGAGTTTAATTAAACCAAAAGATCTTTAACAGAGGCAAAAACAAATGAGCGTACGCATAGAGCCGGCGATAGATGAAGTACTATTAAAACCTTTAGTAGAAACAGCATTAGTAGAAGATTTGGGTAGGCGTGGTGATGTCACCTCGCAAGCGACCATTCCAGCAGATAGACAGGCGCAGTTACAGATTAGAGCTAGGCAAGACGGCGTCATTTGTGGCATGGATCTAGCGCGTTTATCTTTTGCTATAATTGATCAGCAAATTGAATTTATTGCTCAAATAAGTGATGGCGAGTACGTCACAGCCAATACTGTACTAGCAACGGTGCGCGGTAATGCGCGCCATCTATTGATCGCCGAGCGTACGGCGCTGAATTTTATGACTCATTTGAGCGGTATTGCAACGGCTACGCGTGAGATCGTCGATAGTGTGGCAGATTTTTCTGCGCAAATTACTTGTACTCGTAAGACTATTCCAGGCTTACGTATCGTCCAAAAGTACGCGGTACGCTGCGGCGGTGGACACAATCATCGCTTAGGCCTCGATGATGCAATCTTAATTAAAGACAATCATATTGCTATTGCTGGCGACATTGAAGCGGCTATCAAACAAGCAAAGGATTTTGCCGGACATCTGATTCCGATTGAAGTTGAAGTAGATACGCTAGAGCAGTTAGAGCAAGCTTTAGACGCTGGCGCAAATCTGGTGTTATTAGACAATATGTCGCCTGAAACACTCACACGGGCGGTCGCTATGTGTAAAGGTCGTGCCAAAACTGAAGCCTCGGGCGGGATTACTCCACAGACAGTACAAACAGTTGCAGAAACTGGCGTTGATTTTATTGCTATGGGTTATTTGACCCACAGTACAAAGGCACTGGATATTGGACTTGATTTTAATACTTGAGGTTTATAGGTGCCAGTTTTATAAGTCCTAAATAATATAAATCAGGTTAAAGTTTCATTCGTAGAGCACTATTAAAAATCGGATGAAGTTAATGATTTAATTGACTTATCTAACTATGCTACAATGCTGCTATTAATTGCCTACATGGTCATCGTTGCACTCGCGCGATGGCCTTATTTTTTGCTAGATTTTGACGACCAACAAGCGAGCGCTCAGTGAACACTGAAATTATTAAAATTATCTTAGCCTTTGTGGTGTTGATCAATCCCTTTAGTGCTTTGACGCTGTTTTTAGATTTGACTCGCGGCTACTCGATGATCGATCGACGTAAAGTTGCGCGCATAGCCTGCCTAACTATTTTTATTACCATCAGCTTTTTTACCGTAGCTGGTGAAGTATTACTAAAAGCTTTAGGTATTTCAATCGGCTCGTTTCAGCTAGCAGGGGGCATATTAGTGTTTTTGATTGCGCTTAATATGATGAACGGGGAGGGCAACCCTGTTAAGCCGGATCAAGAAAACTTCGATGTTGAATATGATAAATATGCGCCGCCAAGTACCGCCTCGGCAGTAGTGCCTTTAGCCATTCCTATGATGATCGGACCTGGCGGCATCTCAACGGTAATTATTTATTCTTCACAAGTTTCAGGCATACTGCGTGTGTCCGCCGTTATTATCGCCGGATTGTTAATCAGCCTTTTTTGTTATTTGGCTTTGATGGCTGCAGGTCGTATTAGCCGTGTATTGGGTGATACTGGTCTTAATATCATGAGTCGAATCATGGGTATGCTACTTGCTGCCGTTTCCATTGAAATTATTGTTAGTGGTTTACGTACTTTATTTCCCAATTTAATATAACGCCAATGCTTTAATTTAAAAAACACACTTATAATTTTTTGTAGTAAAAATAGGTTGTTTATAGTAAATAATTGTTTACTAATGACTAGTAATGTCATCTTTTAATGTCGGCCATAAAAATATGTTATGATAGCTTCTCACTATTTTTAACAGGAGTTGACTTTGAGTAAGACAAGAATTGCTATTTTAGGTGCAGGTCCAAGCGGTCTAGCACAATTGCGCGCTTTTGAAGCCGCACGTTTAGCTGGTGTCAAAGATTTGCCTGAAATAGTTTGTTATGAAAAACAAAATGCCATCGGTGGCATGTGGAACTATAGCTGGCGTACTGGTCTAGATAGAAACGGTGAACCAGTTCACGGCAGTATGTATCGTTATTTATGGTCAAATGGCCCCAAAGAATGTTTAGAGTTTGCAGATTACTCTTTTGAAGAGCATTTTGGTGAGCCTATCCCTTCTTACCCGCCTCGTGAAGTGTTGAAAGATTACATCATGGGTCGCATCGATAAGCAGGATATTAATAAATACATTCGCTTCGAATGCCCCGTGCGTTGGGTATCTTTTGATGATGAAACCCAAAAGTTCACCGTTACGGTCATGAATCATAAAAGCGGTGAGCAAGAAGTTGAAGAGTTTGATTATGTGGTAGTGGCAACTGGTCACTTCTCAACGCCAAATATGCCTTATTTTGAAGGGTTAGAGGCGTTTCCAGGTCGCATTTTGCACGCTCATGACTTCCGTGATGCTCTAGAATTTAAAGATAAAGACATCTTGCTGGTCGGTAGCAGTTACTCAGCCGAAGACATTGGTACGCAGTGTTATAAGTATGGCACCAAGTCCGTGACGATCAGTTATCGTACGCAAGCACTGGGTTATGATTGGCCAGAAGGTATCAAAGAGGTGCCATTAGTTACTCATTTTGAAGACGATGTGGCGCACTTCGCTGACGGTACCAGTCAAAGCTTTGACGCTATCATCATGTGTACCGGTTATCTATTCCATTTTCCGTTCTTGCCTGATGAGCTGCGGTTGCAAACGCATAACTGCTTATATCCTGCAAACTTGTACAAAGGTATTTTTTGGCAACCCAATCCAAAGCTTATCTATTTAGGTATGCAAGATCAGTACTTTACCTTTAATATGTTTGATGCCCAGGCTTGGTATGCACGCGATGTGATGATAGGTGATATCGAATTGCCCGATTTAGAGACGCGTCAAGAAGATGAAGCAAAGTGGCTTGCAACTTATGACAAGACGATAACGGTCAGTGACTCAATTGACTTTCAAGCCAATTATATTCGTGATCTAACTAACGCAACGGATTACCCAGAGTTCGCTGTTGAAAAGCAAGGTGATATCTTAAAGCAGTGGCAAAAAGATAAAGTTGCCAATATTATGGGCTTTAGAGAAAAAGCTTATCGCTCTACCTTGACAGGTACTCTAGCGCCTGAGCTACCAGAGCCTTGGCTTGATATCACTGATGATTCGCTTGAGCACTTTTTGAATCTGACTTTTGTGAAACCTAAAAATCAGAAAAATCACAAAAAGGCTTCATAAATAATCAGAATTTTTAGAGATATTTTTCTAATACCGATAATAAGGTTCATTTAAACCAAACATGATCAATTGATGATGTTTGGTTTTTTTATTGCTCAATTTTTAATTCAGCTTTGGTACTTAGCTTTGGTACTTAGCTTTGGTATAAGTGCCATGCCAAATATAGCATTAATATACCTACTAAAGCGTCAAGTATGTTCCATGCCTTTGGTTTAGTAAACAGCGGCTTTAGTAATTGCGCGCCATACCCCAAGGCGAAGAAAAACACAAATGAGGCACTGATGGCACCGCTAGCAAATACTAATTTACTACTGGCTCCGGTTGAAACCATGCCCACTAGTACCAAGGTATCTAGATAGACATGAGGATTGAGCCAAGTAAAGCCAAAACATAGTAGAAGTGCTCTTTTTAAGCTCGTGATCACTTGTCCTTCAGTACTTAGAGCGTGTGATAGACGCACACTAGCATACAAACTTTGCAGTCCATAACCTAACAAAAAAACCACGCCTACAAGCTTAGCGATATCTACCACTTGCGGGTAGCGCGCAGTGACAGTACCAAATCCAGCTACGCCTGCAGATATAAGTAGAGCGTCACTGACTGCGCAAAACAGACAAATAAAGAACAGGTGCTCGCGTCTCAGTCCTTGTTTGAGTACAAAAGCATTCTGGGAGCCAATCGCAATAATCAAAGATAAGCCTAACAAAAAGCCAGAAAAATAATCGGTACTATTCATAGCGTTTGCTCGTTGTTAAGACTAAGTTTTTAAGACTAAAACGTTGACGTTTGCTTACTGGCAGCATAGCGAAAAACTGTTAAGATACGTTATTAAACCAGTGCATGCAATACAAAAAATATTTGGGAAATAAGCGAGGAGCACAGTAGGTCATGGCCATAAGTTTGACAAGAATGCTACAGTCTTTTGGGCAGGCTCAAGATGATCTACCGACCATAGCAGCTACTAACGCCCAACGGCGAGTGAGCAGTCAAAGTCTAGAGGATAACGTTGTTGAAGATACTGAGAGTAGCAATGAAACCTCTACGCTCACAGCGCCTGAACGTGTAAATCGTCTTTGTCAGGCATTAGCACAGGTGAATGATTCGCATTCGCCAACGCCGCTGACGGATCGCTATTTGACCAATAAAGCGCAGATGCGCTCGCCTAATCGCCCTCCCTTTGATCCTAATACCTTATGGTATCTTAAACATGGACATTGCCCTATTATGACTGAGCTTGTTGATGTAGTTGATGAGGCCACCCTAAACGCTATGCCCATCGAAGCCGTGGCGGTCTTAGACCGGATTAATGGTAAGCTAAAACGCTATCGTGATTGGAGTCAAGAGCTCAATGAGCAACAGCAGCAACAGCATAACGAACGTCAGTTTGTTATCGATAAGCTAGTGACTGAAAGTATTCCTGAAGCCATACATCATTATGAGCAGCTGCTACGCTTTAGTCCGCATAGAACCAAAAATAATACGGTACAAGGCAGTATGACGGCAGGGGATATGCTAACGGATCTTTTTTTAGAGGTGGATTACGAGCTAGATGAGTTGTTAGATGAGCTACATCAAACGGTCCTAAACCGTTTAGCATCGACGCATCGCTATGTTAAGAGTCGTACGCAGAACTGATATAGAAATAAAATTAAAAAGGGATAATCCAATGACTCAAATGACGGCAATGTTCATAATGTTCGTGTTGTACGGGGTGTTGCCAGCAGCTGGATTGTATCTGGGCTATCGTGGTATTAAAAAAGTTACGGCACCCAAAATGCTCGAGTATGAAGCGATGCCGCAGCTGGGTTATATTCCTGAAAAAAGCCTCCCGGTAGAGGTTATAACAGCACTTGAAGAGATTAACCAAAAAGGCGAGAAACTGCGCGTTATTTACGGTGATACCAACAATGATGGTAAGATTGATGACACCGATACGGTCAATGAAACTTATATTATGATTCAAAACCTAATGGACAAACATATTCCGCAAGCCGTTGCTGATTATCGCCGTTTACATGATTTAGATGGTGCACGTGCAGATAATATCAAGATTAAACACTCAGACGTTACCGGAAAAGAGGCTTTGCTAGAAGTACTTAGCACTATTAACACTCAGTTTGATGACCTGCTATCTGCCTCCTACCATCAAGATGGACAAAAACTATTGGTAACTAAGCGTTATTTACAGCAGCGCTTCGATAATCCTGACGCCACTCTTCGAGCCCATCAATCTGTAGATACTGATATCGATGTTAATAGTAGTAAAATTACCAACGATAAACATATTTGATAGATATGAAACTGAATATAAGCTTTCTTTGAAGAATTATAGATTTAAAAAGTCATAGAGAAGCAAGTAGCTAGGTAGATAGGCATGAGTATATTAATAGGGGTAGGAGTGGTTGGTACAGTTGCTATCCTTTATTTGGGCAAAAAAGGCTGGCATGCTTTGCACAATGCAGTCGGTATTACCCCAGGTATACTCACCTATCAAGATCCTCATGCGCCTCTATCATTAGCCAATATAAAATGGCAACAGTTGAAACTAGATACTGAACACTTGAAGAGCTTATCAGATATACAGCTGCGTCAGCTACAACGTATTGATGAAAAGATAGCGATTTATAGTCAGCACCAGCAGAGTCTAGATGCGCAAAATAGAACGTTGGCGGTGGATGAGTCGCAAGTCGTATTACAAAGACTACTGTATACACGCTTACCAGAGATGCTAGCCAGTTATCATCATCTAGGAAAAACTGGAGCTAATCATGCTAGTTTAGATACACAAACTAAAGCCAAAAGTATTTTGCAAGAAGGTCTAGATAATATTGAAAAACGTTTAGATAAAGCTTTAGAGGCCATGGAAAATCGTCATTTACAAGATTTACAGGTCATGAGGCGCTATTTAGATGATCGTGATTAACGATTAACTAAGCTGATGTATTATAAAAAAAGCAGCCAGTGATATATATTTATCACTGGCTGCTTTTTTTGTTTTTATACAGCTAGTAAGCAGTAAGCATAGTATACTTGCTAGCTGTTGCGATCACGAGTATTACGCGTACCGCGGCTTGGTTTTACACTACTATTAGATGATATATCACGACGTTTACTATCACTACGACGCGCTTTGAGAGGTTTATCTTTGATCCGCTCTTGCTTACGCTTAGCAGCGCCATGAAGACCAGTACCGTAGCGCGGACGCAGACTAACTAAGTCAGTTAATGTATTGATGTCTTTTTTATCAAGCTCTATAAAACGGCCAGTACGTAGCTCTTTTGGTAGAGCAATGCTGCCATAACGTGTTCGCAATAAACGGCTGACCTTGAGACCTTGGGACTCAAATAAACGACGTACTTCGCGGTTACGGCCTTCTTTGAGCTTCACATGATACCATTTGTTGACACCTTCACCGCCACCTTCTTTAATGTCTTCAAATTGTGCCATTCCATCTTCTAACATGACTCCAGCGGTTAGCGTACGTGCGATATCTGGTGTCACTTCACCTAAAACTCTTACTGCATATTCGCGAGTAATCTCATTGGAGGGATGCATCAAGCGATGTGCCATCTCCCCATCGTTGGTAAACAATAAAAGTCCAGTTGAATTGATATCTAAGCGTCCAACCATTACCCAGCGGTCATGGGTTAATTTAGGCAAGCGCTCAAATACTGTAGGGCGACCTTCTGGGTCATTGGCAGAGCATACTTCACCCTCAGGCTTATAATAAGCCAGTACACGGCGGCGCTTTTCGTTCTCAGCGGTATATTTAATCAAACGACCATCTACACGAATCTCGTCACCTGGTTCGACACGATCACCGATAGTAGCAGGACGGTTATTGACAGAAACACGTCCTGACTTAATAACTTCTTCCATTTGTCGACGAGAACCTAAGCCCATACGAGCCAGCGCCTTTTGTAGTTTTTCATCTTTCATAACGGTATCCTTAATCCTTGAGTCGGTTTGGGTTTACATTTCGCAATGTATTGCTAGGTTACTAGCATTAAATAAGTTGCCCGGTGTATTCTACGCTATTTTAATGAACTTGACAGATAGATTAGCGCTTTTGCTGTATATAGAATAATGCAGTTATCCAGATATTTCTGCTAACAGTTACTTTTCTATAAATTTTATCTGATTATGCTTATTAATTCTGTTAAACCATCTTAAGTAACATTTTCTTAACAAATCTATTAATCGTTTTTTGTGACACAAATATTCATTATTGAGATTTTATGTCGTTAATCGTTTATACCTGTAATATTGCGTTTATACTTAATTGACTAAAACTTATAAAAAAAATACCATAATTTATTCCGTTAAAGAGAATATAGGTGCCGTTCATACTGTTTTTTAGTATTTTTGTTTTTCTTATCTTCTGTCGATTGTTACAATGCCAATTGATGATGAGGGTAGTTAAATTTTAGTTTCTGTATATATTTTACGCAACAATTGGTGATTCTTTCACTACAAAAGTTTATAAGATATTGCGTTATCTTAGTTTTGAGTGTATATTTGGCACTTATTAATTCGCTTTTGTGAATACATTTATTCAGGTTTGTATCTATAAGTAACTGCATGATTCACGTTATAAGTGAAAGTAACTAACTGAGTTTTTGCGTGAACATAAGTAATTTCCAAATTCAATTTAAGAATATGTACGAATTTTTAATCCGGATTTAAGAATATAAAATTGAGTCATAATTATGGTCTATCATCGTTTACTTCCTATTAAACAGTCGCCCAAACTTTTTACGGCATGTCTGTTGTCCCTCAGTCTGCTTTCAGGCTGTACTATTAACTCAGGACTACAAGCTGGCGACCTGCCACCTACTAGTGGTACTTTCATAGCAGAAAATGGCATGCAGTTTAATATTCAGCCTTTAAATCTGCAAACCTTACCGCCCAAACCAGTCGCTACTCCTGATAGCGATTTATCTCGCTTGCTACAACAATCCGGTAAAGCCGATTACCGCATTGCTGAGGGAGATATTTTAAGTATCACATTGATTGATTATCCAGATATTACTCCTTCGACACTAAGCGATAGCTCTAATCCTTACGCTTCAGGCCTTCCTGTTGATCAGCAAGGCTTCGTTCAGTTTCCTCTAATTGGACGTATCAAAGCAAGTGGTCTGAGTGTGCCGCAATTTACAGCGAAACTACGTAGTCAACTACAAGAATATCTAAAATTTCCCGACCCTCAAGTAAAAATTATCAATTATCGCGGCAGTAAGTTCTTTATTGATGGTGAAGTTAGACAGCCTGGTGAGTTTGCGATTGCAGACACTCCTGTTTCACTCTATAGCGCAATTTCTCTAGCAGGAGGAACGACAGATACAGGCGATTCTAACAATATCGTATTGAACCGTGACGGCAGAACTTACTCATTGGGATTACAAGCACTTCAACAAGCTGGAGTGTCAGGTAGCCAGATTTATTTACGTGATGGTGATTCTATCCACGTCAATAATGAAAGTCGTAATACGGTTTATACCCTAGGCGAATTTGGTGTGGTAGAGCCTATTGTTATACCTGAACAAGGAATTACTTTAGCGCAGGTATTAAGCCGGTCAAGAGGTTTGAATTCAGCTACTGCTGATGCGGCTAAAGTATATATCGTACGTGATAATCCAGGGTACCCTTACACCACTATTTATCATGCTAACTTGCAGTCAGTTACAAGTCTAGCATTAGCTAACCGTTTTGAGATGCAATCAAATGACATTATTTATGTCGATCCAACTGGCCTAGCACGTTGGAACCGTATCATCAGTGCTCTATTACCTTCAACCTCTGCAATCAATTCGATTTCACGTATATAGGTAGATATATAGAAGCGTAAGTTATGACATTCAATAATATCTTAGTTGTTTGTGTTGGCAATATATGTCGTAGCCCTATGGCTGCGGCGTTACTGGCTCGAGAATATCCACAAAAGCATATTAACTCCGCTGGCGTGTCGGCATTAATAGGTTATCCGGCCGATGAAAAAGCAAGCGCTGTAATGGCAGCTGACGATATAAATATAGATTCACACCGTGCTCAGCAGATCAGTGCAGAGCTAGTAGAAAAAGCGGATTTGATTTTGACGATGTCAACAGATCAAACTAAGTGGATTGAAAATGAATGGCCACATTGCCGAGGCAAAACGTTTCGAATTGGTCATTGAAATAATAAAGATATTGAAGATCCGTACTTGCAAGATAGGTCAGCGTTTGAGGCTGCTAAGAAAGACATTATTGATAGCCTTGAACAATGGGCTGATAAAATTAGTTAAATGGCGAATACACACATGAATACAGATTCGAAAAAATTGACAGAACCTGCTATCGATCGAGAGAACAACGAGTTTAGTTTGTCAGACTTGTTTGGAGCATTGATGCGTGGCTGGAAAACGATACTTTTGTTTGCTTTACTAGGGTTGGTATTAGCAATACTGTATAACCGCTACGTCAATCCAACGTATCAATCAGATGCGTTGATACAAATTAATGAAAGCTCGCAAAGTGTTTCAGGACTTGGCAATGATATCTCTAATTTGGTTGGTCCAGGAGCAAATAACTCTTTAGCAGAAACGCAATTAATAAAATCGCGCATGGTATTAGAGCCAGTAGTTGATTTGTTGCATTTGCAAACTCGATTAGGCAATCCTGAAGTTACTGCTATAGATAGAATAGCAAATGATCGAGTTAATACTCCAGTACATGCACCAACAGGAGTCTCATTAGATACTGATAATGGACAAGCACAGATCGGTCAGTTCAATGTAGCACCAGACTATCTAGATGAGACTTTTACTTTGGTGAGATCTGATAACGGTTTTACATTGAGCAATGCTCTTGAAGAGTTTAAAGGTCAGTTTAATCAATCACAAGAGTTTAAAGGGGCCAAGGGTCCTATTCAAATTACTGTAGAGGATCTACCTGCTAGTGGACACCCCATCAATATTACTAAGCAGTCGTTACAAATTACGACAAACGCTATAAATAGTAAATTGGAAGTAATAGAAACAGAAAATTCAAGTGGTATTATCCAGCTGTCTTACACAGGCCCTAATCAGCAACAAACGACCTTGATCTTAAACGAAATTGTTCTATCTTATGTAGGTCAAAACGAGTCGCGCGGTGCTGAAGAGACGACTAAAACCATAGAATTTATGGAAACACAAATCCCTAGACTAAAGCAGCAGCTTGATGACTCTGAGGCCGCTTTTAACGATTTTCGTGAAAGATACGGCACTATTGATGTCGCTCAAGAAGCTGAGTTGTTGATAGCAGAGAACTCTAGAATTGACGGTCAGATTAGCGATCTAAAGCTGCAACAAGCAGAGCTGTCTACTTATTATACTGACGAGCATCCTCTAGTTATACAGATTAATGATCAGCTAAGAGTGCTAAATAATAGAAAACAAGAGATTAGTAATACTATTGAAAGATTACCCGATATTCAAAGAGAGTTTTTACAACTATCAGAGGATGTTGGTATCAATAGAGATCTTTATCTCACTATGCTTAACAACTATGAGCAACTAAAAATTGTTGAAGCCGGTCAAATTGGTTATGCGCGTGTCGTTGATCTACCTGTTAGCACCTATGAGCCTATAGCACCGATGAAAGGTCTGATTATGCTACTGGCCACAGCTATAGGTGCGCTATTAGGAGCAGCAGTAGTATTAATTAGAAGCTCTTTTAAAGACGTAGTCAAAGATCCTGAAGATTTAGAGTCTAAAATAGGTGTTCCTGTTATAGCTACGGTTCCTCGCTCCAAATCAGTGCAACGATTAGGTAAAAACAACAGAGCTGGTAACCGCTTATTATCTTATGCTGATCACGATAGTGTGAGTTATGAGGCGATAAAAAGTCTAAGAACTTATCTAATGTTTGGTATGCCGGTACAAGGAAAAAATGATCAACGTAGCCGTGTGATTGTGGTATCTGGTGAGAGTCCTGGCGTTGGTAAATCCTTCATCGTTGCAAATTTAGCGGAAGTGTTCTCACAATTAGATAAAAGAGTGTTGGTTATAGATGCAGATATGCGCTTAGGTAGTTTGCACAATACATTTAACATAGATCAAGAAAGTGAGAACGGGCTTGCAGATTACTTCGCCACAGATGACAGTACGGCCGTTAGTATTACTTATCCTACGAGTATAGATAATTTAGATATTATCCCTCGCGGTAACCAGCCCCGTAATCCGTCTTCGCTGCTAGCTAGTGATAGGTTCAGTGGGTTGATGAGTGAGCTTGCTGACCATTATGACTATATCATTATTGACTCGCCGCCTGTATTAGCAGCAACAGATGCGGTAATACTGTCGAAGTTTGCTGACAAGGTCTTAATGGTAACTCGCCATAACGACTCTTCAGAAGGTCAATTAGCTTATGCTATCAAACAGATGAGTAGATCAAATGTTGAAGTTGACGGTATTGTAATAAACGATATAAAGCAAGGCATGATGACTAAGAATACTTATCATTTTACTTATGCTTATAGTAGTAATAATAGTAAATAGTAGTAATAAAAAAGTAGCAACATAACAAAAATAGTAATAAAACAACCAGTTGAGTTTATGATTATGAAGCCAAAGCTTAATAATACTTATTCTGAAAATAAGAATACCGTTAACCGGTTGTACAATACTGCTCAACGATTATTAGAGCTGCCGCGTGTAGTAAAGCGTAGTTTCTTTTTAACCGCCGATATCTTAATGTCATTAGTCTGTTTGTTTTTCGCTTACGCATTAAGATACGGTTATGTTGCCAACCACATTAGCCCTATAGCCTTGTTTTTTTATGCTATACCCCCTGTGGTTGGCCTCTACCTTATTGGATTTTATAGAGGTGTTGCCCGTATCTTCTTTGATTCGGTGATGCGTAACGTATTGCAGTTATTTGTATTGTTGATAATCCTTTATCAATTCATAGGATTCTTTGATGCATTACCTGTCATGCCTCGCTCTGTTCCTCTGTTGTATTTATTCCTATTTTTCATCTGGTTATGGGGCAGTCGCTTAAGCATTCGCGAAATACTAGAGCGTAGTACAGGTAGTCAAAAGCATCGTCGTAAAGATACAGAAGTCAACGAGAATGTCATTATTTATGGAGCGGGCGTAGCAGGTAGAGAGTTGTTCGATGCTCTAGAGCGTTCACATAAATATCGTACTGTAGCCTTTGTCGACGACAATCCGCAGCTAACTGGGGGCTATGTCTTTGGCAAAAAAATATACGATGCTAGCGAAACAGTGGCTTTGGTAGATCAGTTGAATGTTGAGCAAGTATTTTTGGCCATGCCTTCTATAAGTCGTGCCCGTCGTCGCCAAATCATCGATGAGTTTGCAGAAGTCTCTGTCAAGATCAAAGAGTTACCAAGTTTGCATGATATCGCTGATGGTCAAGTGACCGTTAGCAAGATGCGTCCTGTTGATATCTTAGATGTATTAGATCGACAAACTGTCGAACCTGATGCCAAGTTACTAAGTAAAAACATTAGTGGTAAAAGCGTATTGGTCACAGGGGCTGGTGGCTCTATTGGTAGTGAGCTTTGTCGACAAATCATTAAAAATGGCCCTCGCTGTCTAATACTTTATGAACTATCTGAATATGCTTTATACAGTATTCATCAAGAACTAAAAAACCAACAAGCGCTCAATCCTGATTATGAAAACATCGAGATTATAGCCATGATTGGTAATGTAACTAACGAAGATAAGCTAATCAGAGTATTTAAAAGGTATCGCATTCAAACCGTTTATCATGCTGCTGCCTATAAACATGTGCCTATCGTTGAGCATAATCCATTTGAGGGCGTGATCAACAATTCTAAAGGGACTTATCATTGTGCTTACGCAGCTTTGCAAGCTAAAGTTGAAACCTTTGTACTTATTTCAACCGATAAAGCGGTAAGACCTACTAATGTTATGGGCGCCTCTAAACGTTTGGCAGAGCTAGTTTGTCAAGGGCTAAGCCAAGTTAATAGTAGCACCTGCTTTAGCATGGTACGTTTTGGTAATGTATTAGGGTCATCTGGATCTGTTATTCCTTTATTTACTAAACAAATTGAGCAAGGTGGTCCCATTACAGTAACCCATGAAGATGTGACACGTTATTTTATGACTATTCCAGAAGCAGCAAGCTTGGTTATTCAAGCAGGTGCAATGGCATCAGGTGGTGAAGTATTTGTGCTTGATATGGGGGAGCCGGTCAAAATCGTAGATCTGGCTAAACGTATGATTTACTTAACAGGTTGTAAGCTAAAAGATAATAATAATCCTGATGGGGATATGGAGATTATAGTTACTGGGTTAAGACCTGGTGAGAAACTCTATGAAGAGCTGATCATCGGCGATGATAATGTTGAAGAGACAGAGCATCCTCTAATCAGACAAGCAATAGAGCGCAGCTTTCCACTAATGGATATTGAAAACATGTTATCGCAGTTGACACGCAGGGCTCAACCCCATGATGTCGAATGGCTCAAAGAAGAGTTTAAATATTTTGTTGAAGGATATCGCGAAGGTTCAGAATCTTAGTAAACCTGATTAATCTTAACCTTTATTAATTTAATTTAAGTGGACGTTATTTCGAATTATCGAAACCGTTATATACGAAACTATTATATAAATATATTTAGAAGGGAGTGTTATGAGAGATATTAATGGTATAAAAATAGCTGTTATCGGCCTTGGTTATGTAGGTCTACCTTTAGCAGTCGAGTTTGGTAAAAAAGTACCAGTTATAGGTTTTGACATCAATGCGAATCGTATCGCTGAGCTGCAATCAGGTACTGATCATACTTTAGAGGTTAGCGATGAAGAATTGGCTCAAGCTACGCATCTCACCTACAGCTCAGATATTGAAGCACTAGCGAATTGCAACTTTATTATCGTTACTGTACCTACACCTATCGATGACTTTAAACAACCAGACTTAACACCCTTAATTAAAGCATCGACAGCTATAGGCGGTATTCTAAAAAAAGACGACATCGTAGTTTATGAGTCTACAGTTTATCCAGGTGCTACAGAAGAGGTTTGTATTCCTGTACTGGAAAAGGTTTCTGGATTGGTTTTTAACCAAGACTTCTATGCAGGCTATAGTCCTGAGCGCATCAACCCAGGTGATAAAGAACATAGAGTTACCAATATCTTAAAAGTTACTGCAGGTTCTACACTAGAGATTGCAGACTTCGTTGATGATGTCTATAACCTTATCATTACCGCCGGCACTCATAAAGCACCAAGCATCAAAGTTGCAGAAGCTGCAAAAGTGATTGAGAACACTCAAAGAGATGTCAATATTGCCCTTATTAATGAGTTAGCGGTTATCTTTAATAAAATGAATATAGATACTGAAGCCGTATTAACTGCTGCTGGTACTAAATGGAACTTTTTACCGTTCCGTCCTGGTTTAGTAGGCGGACATTGTATTGGTGTTGATCCTTACTATCTAACCCATAAAGCACAAGCTATTGGATATAACCCAGAGATTATTCTTGCTGGCCGCCGCTTAAACGACGGTATGGGCGAATACGTCACTACTCAGCTAATTAAAACTATGATTAAGAAGCGTATTCAGGTGGAAGGCGCGCGAGTACTGATACTTGGTCTAAGCTTTAAAGAGAATTGTCCTGATGTTCGTAATACCAAGATTATTGATATTGTTCACGAATTAGAAGAATACAACATTGAAGTGGACATCTACGATCCTTGGGTAGATAACGAAGAAGCTCAGCGTGAATATAACGTTACTCCTATTGATAAGCCGCAGTCGCAGCACTACGACGGTATTATCTTAGCAGTGGCACACTCAGAGTTTACAGATATGGGCATCGATAATATCCGAGCTTTGGGTAAAGATAAACATGTCCTCTATGACCTAAAATATGTATTTGACAAAGAAGAAGCTGATATTCGTTTGTAGAGGTAAAATACAATACTAATAAGGAAGCAACATAATGCAGTATGAAGAAACAAAGCAGACGTTGGTAAACCATCCAAAGAAGTGGTTGATTACAGGAGTAGGCGGGTTTATCGGCTCAAACTTACTCGAAACGCTACTGAAATTAGATCAGGACGTAGTAGGCTTGGATAACTTTGCGACCGGTCATCGAAAAAATTTAGCAGAAGTAAAAACCCTAGTATCTGAGGATCAATGGCAACGTTTTAATTTTATTGAAGGCGATATAAGAAACGTAGATGACTGCCATCAAGCATGTACGGGTGTGGATTACGTTTTACATCAAGCGGCTTTAGGTTCTGTACCGCGTTCACTTGCAGACCCTATCGCTACTAACGAAACCAATATTTCAGGTTTTCTAAATATGTTGGTTGCGGCTCGTGATGCGAAAGTATCAAGCTTTACGTATGCTGCTAGTAGCTCAACTTACGGTGATCATCCCGCTTTGCCCAAAGTTGAAGATGCCATTGGTAAACCTTTATCTCCATATGCGGTGACTAAGTATGTCAATGAGCTATATGCAGAAGTGTTTGCACGTAGTTATGATTTTCATTCCATTGGTTTACGCTATTTTAACGTTTTTGGTAGACGCCAAGATCCTGATGGCGCATATGCGGCTGTTATTCCAAAATGGACAGCTGCAATGATATCGGACGATGAGGTCTTCATGAATGGTGATGGAGAGACTAGTCGTGATTTTTGTTATATCGATAACACAGTACAAGCAAATATATTAGCAGCGACAACTACTGACCCCGAAGCTAAAAACCAAGTTTATAACGTGGCAGTAGGGGATAGAACCACATTAAATGAATTGTTTAATGCTATCAAACTAGCACTGATAGACAATGGTGTCATTTACGAAAAACCACCTACCTATCGAGATTTTAGAGAAGGTGATGTCAGACACTCTCAAGCAGATATCAGTAAAGCAAAGAATTTGTTGGGCTACAATCCGCAGTTCAATATAGAGCAAGGTATTGATAGAGCAATGCCTTGGTATGTTAAATCTTTGAAAACAAATAGTTGAGTTTTATGATCAAGAAAGTTCGCACTGTGCTGGGTGACAAAGATATCAGTCAACTGCTCAAAAATTTTTTCTCCTTAGCTGTTTTAAAGCTAATAAATGCAGTACTACCTTTTGTCACTCTACCTTATTTAATTAAGGTATTAGGAATACAACAGTATGGTGCGATCGTATTAGGACTAGCTTTGATTGCTTACTTTCAAGCAGTTACGGATTACGGTTTCAATCTATCAGCCACTAGAGAGATTGCAAAGCATAGAACTAGTCAAAAGCATTTGAGCTATATTTATAGTAAAACTATGGTGACTAAGTTTTATCTATTAATATTTGCATTAAGTATATTAATTCCTACTATTTTTCTTGTGCCTCAGTTCAAAGAAGATTTAGTCGTATATCTATTAATGTGCCTAATGCTGTTAGGCGAAACCCTATTTCCTGAGTGGTTTTTTCGGGGAGTAGAGAGAATGACTTATATAGCTGTTCTAAATCTTATTGTTAAACTAACGTTTACCATAGGAGTGTTTACACTAATTAAGGAGCCAGAGGACTACTGGCTTTATCCTTTCTTATTGGGAATTAGCTTTATTGCGGTAACCTGTGTATCACACTATTTAATTATAAAGAATTTCAAATTAAATATAGTACCTATTAATCTAACTAGAGTTAAAAAAACTTTAAAATTTGGTTTTCCTTTGTTTATAAACCAATTTGTTCCAAACCTTTATAATAATACTACTAACTTTTTAGTAGGAATAATACTAGGTAAGTCAGCCGCTGGTTATTTTGGTGCTACTAGACAAGTAGTAACAATATTAAATGTGTTTAACTCTGTAATATCAGGAGTTGCTTTCCCGTATCTAATTAGACACAAAGAGAAGTTCGGTATTTATAGAAAATATTACTTAGTATTGATTGTTTCTATCATTGTTTTCCTTTTATTAATACATCAGTTTATATTTGACATTATTGGTATAGAGTACGCGAATGATTCAGAAGTTTATTACATTCTTATGCTAGGAGTGTTGTCCGTTGTTATTTACAACATACATTCTACAAATTATCTAATTTCAAGAGGGTACGATAAGATAGTAATGAAAATAACGATAACAGTATCGATAATAGGTTTCTTATTATCTTTTCCACTCATTCAAAATTTTGGACTATTAGGAGGTGCTACAAACATATTTATATCACAAATTATGTTAGCAGTTTCTGCTTATTTCTTTTATAGAAAAATAGAAAAGAAGATAAACTACGAAACTAGGCTACTGTAGACAAGTATGAATAGTTTTGATGTATTAAAGTTTCTCAAATAAAATTAACTACTGAGGTGAAATATGAAAGCTAGAAAATTTATAAGGGATAAGGCTAGCAGTACATGGACAGGTCTTTCAGTATATTCCTCTTTTCATAAATATAATAGGTCAATTTATAGTAACCCTAACTTTGAAAGATCAAAATTAACGAGCGGTGAAAAAAAAGAATATTATAATTACTGGAAACAAATATCTCCAATAGTAAGCTTCAAAACAGTTGAAATGTCTAAATCTCTCTCTGGAGTATTTAATAAAAGAATTATTCCTGAAGAGTTTTTTCTTCTATATATTGAACCATATTTGAATAATAATAAGGATGTTGCTTTTTTAGGTAACAAGAGTATTTATAACAAATGGTTTGGGGGTGAGCTTTTTCCAAAAGACTTTTTTCATAAATTAAACAATATATATTACACTTATGATTTCGATGTTATAGATGATATTGAAAGTTTTATTGACAACACGATGAATGTAAATGATTTTCCTGTAGTGGCTAAGCCAAATAAGGATAGTTATGGAGGTGCGAATATATATTTTTTGAAAAACAAAGACGAAGTAAAAGAAATAATAAAAGATCATCCTGATCTAGTAGTACAAGAAAAACTGCAGCAGTCTGAATTAATTAACGAGCTTAATAAAGATAGTATAAATACCGTTCGAACATGTCTATATAAAGATAGCAAGAACACTATACATTTCCTTGGTTCTGGTATACGTATGGGTGTAGATGGAAGTTTAGATAATGTATCAGATGGTGGGATCATTTGTACTATCAATTCTGATGGGTCTTTAGATAAATATGCATTTGATAAGTATGTAAATAAGTATTTAGCACATCCTAACTCAAATACTGTATTTGCAGATAAAAGGTTACCATTATATGAAGATTTAGTTGAAACAAGTAAAAGCGTTTTCGAAAAAATCCCAGAAGCAAGATTAGTAAGTTTAGATATGTGTTTAGATAATACTGAAAAGTGGCGCTGTATAGAAGTAAATTTGTTTGGCCAAACTACAAGGTTTATGCAGTATGTAGGTGAGCCATTTTTAGGGGAATTTACTGATGAAGTTATAGATAGTATAGTTAATTTAAAAAGTTAATTGCTAGAATAATTAGAGGCTTTTGGCTTTACAAAATTACAGTGATCGGAAGATATGGCTCTATATTGTTTTGAAAAATAGTATAGAGTTAAAATTCTAAGTGTAAAAAGGAAGATGGAATATGCAGGCTAGAAAAATTATAAAAAATACAGCTATTGATGTTTGGAGAAGTGTAACAGTATATTCTGCATTCTATAAACATCATAAAGCTGTGAATAATGGTTCTAACTTTGAAAAAACAAGATTAACAGAGAATGAGGAAAAGGAATACCGAAGTTATTGGAAAGTATTGTCTCCTATTATAAGTATCAAAACAGTGGAGATTTCAAAATCATTGTCAGGTAAGTTTGATAAACGTATTATTCCTGAAGAAATTTACGCATTGCATGTTGAACCTTATCTTAATGATAACAAGGCAATCACCTTTTTTGAAAATAAAAGTATTTATAGTAAATGGTTCAATAAGAGCGTTTTTCCAACGAATTTTTTCCATAAATTCAATGGTATTTACTACAACAATAACTTTATCATCATAGATGATATTGAAGAGTTTATTGATAATGAAATTAATGAAGCGGACTTCCCTATAGTGATCAAACCTAATAAAGGTACTATCGGAGGAGCAGGTGTAAACTTTATTAAAGACAAAAACGAAGTTAAGAAGATCATAAAAGAATACTCTGATTTAGTAGCCGAAGAAAAAATACAGCAATCTAATTTTATGGTTGAAGTTAACGAAGCAGGAATAAGTACGGTTCGAGTAACTTTATATAGAGACAAAAATGGAGAGTCTCATATACTTGAAACTAATCTTCGTATGGGGAAAGATGGCAGTCTAGACAATGAAGGAGATGGGGGAATAGCTTGTAATATTGATTTAAATAGTGTCTTAAACACTTATGCAACTGATAGATATGCAAATAAATATTTAGAACATCCTAACTCTAGCTTTACTTTTGCAGGTAAAAAACTCCCTCTATACAAAGAGCTGGTTGAAACAAGCAAAGATATTTTTACAGAGGTTATAGGTGCTCGTATAGCTGGTCTTGATATGATTTTAGATTCTAATCAAAATTGGCGCTGCATAGAATTAAGTTTTTTTGGTTTAACCACTAAACCTTCTCAATATGGAGGTGATCCTTTTTTAGGTAGATATACTGACGAAATTGTAAATGACATAGTTAGTTCTGCTAAATGATTATAGACCGAAATGATTTTAAATAGTTTTACTATGAATGATTAATTATTTATCAGTTAGATTTATGTATTCAATACTATTTCGTTATAAATAAAGAATCTACAATAATGTTCGTAGTTAGTTTGCTGTTATATAGGTTTTTATAGCAAGTTTGACACTGAATATAATCTATATTCATATTATTGAACATACCAGTCATAAATAAACTCCAAATATTAATGAACAATTGTGAATAACATGTTATCATTGTAATTTACACAATAGAAGTATTTATTACAAAAGGATTACGGTATGAAAATATATATAGCCACGTTACCCAATGGGTTCTTCGGTAGTGCAGGACAAAGTTGGAAAAGTATCGACGTTAATAAATTGGCTTCCTTGTTAAATCATGATACTGAAATTGTAACTATAAACGATTTAATGCACATTGATTTTCAAGAAACAGATACAGTAGTTTATACTTCTAGCGATGAGAGAAATATAAGAGCTTATTTAATAGACGTTATGTATTTTGTGAGTAAGAAATGTAACATCATACCAAGTTACGATATGTTGATGAGTCATGAAAATAAAGGTTTTCAAGAATTATTTAGAAATGAATTAGATTTTGGTAATCTACGTGGCAATTATTTCTTCGATTTAGACGATGCCAAACTTGCAATTCCTAAAGTGCTAAAAAGTGTAACAGGTGCTGGAAGTAGCGGAGTTTATTTAGTAAAAAAACAAGATGAGATAGCAGACATAAAAGATAAGCATTTTGCAGTATCTAAAAAAAGAAAGGTAATAAAACTACAAAGAAAATTTAAACTACAAAGTGATGAATATTCGATATACGATTATAGGCATAAAGGTTTTAATAGATTCGTTGAACAAGATTTTATACCTAATTTGACACATGACTTTAAAATACTTGTATTTGGCGATAGATATTACAGCTTAAAGAGAA
Organism: uncultured Psychrobacter sp.; assembly: GCA_947501045.1. GTDB lineage: Bacteria > Pseudomonadota > Gammaproteobacteria > Pseudomonadales > Moraxellaceae > Psychrobacter. The sequence goes on along the minus strand of CANMUI010000005.1, from coordinate 147,713 downwards.
ATATTAGAAAAGGTGATTTTAAAGCAAGCGGCAGTAATTTGTTTGAACATGTTATGCCTTCAGTAGAAGTATTAAACTATGCAAAAAGTGTGTTTGAAACCATAGATAATCCATATGCTTCTTTGGATATTGCTCAATCAACAAATGATTGTCATTTAATAGAATACCAAGGTACCAATTTTTCTCCAGGTACTTTATTGAAAGCTCCTAATAGATTTTTGTGTAAAAATGGTGAGTGGCTTAAAGAGAAAAATGATAAAGACCTTGAGGCTAACTATGCTCACGCTCTAAATCTATTTGTAGATAGCAATTATTTGTCTGATATATCCGTAAGAATGAATATAACATCTAAGAATAATTATGCTGAAGTCTTATAAATAACATTTAAAATTGTATACGAATTACTCTCATTGTTGATAGCTTTTGTTTAGATACGATTTAATTACAAAAGCTAAGGTATAATTATACTTGTGAAAAATTATAATGTTACAATAAGTTTTAATTATTGTTTTAAGGACTTCACAATGAAAGTATATATTGCAACGCTGCCAAATGGCTTTTTTGGCAGTACTGGTAAAAGTTGGAAAAGTTTAAATGTTAACAAGATAGCAGGTCTTTTAGAATATAATACTGAGATCATAACTATTAATGATCTGAAAAATATTGAACTTAATGAAAGTGATACTGTCATATATACTTCTAGTGATGAAGAAAACATTAGATTATACATGAGAGATGTTATGTACTTCATTAACCAGAAATGTAGAATTTTACCTAATTATAATATGCTTTTAGGCCATGAAAATAAAGGTTTTCAAGAATTACTTAGAAAGGAGTTAGGTTTCGGCGATCTAAAAGGAAATTACTTTTTTGATATTGATGATTCTATTTTACCTACTCCTAAGGTATTGAAAACAGTATCTGGTGCTGGTAGTAGTGGAGTTTTTCTGGTAAAAAATAAAAAAGACATGAAAGATATAAAAGATAACCATTTCGATGTATCCAAAAAAAGAAGACTGATTAAACTTCAAAGAAGAATTAAGCTAAAGCGCAGTGAGTTCTATTTCTATAAATATAGACATAAAGGATTTAATAGATTCGTTGAGCAAGAATTTATACCCAATCTAAAAAACGACTTCAAAATTTTAGTGTTTGGTAATAGGTTTTATACCTTGAAAAGAAGTATTAGAAAAAATGATTTTAGAGCTAGTGGTAGTGGGTTATTTGAATATGTGACTGCTCCTGAAGAAGTCTTGAATTTTGCAAAAAGTATTTTTAGTAAACTTGATAACCCATATGCTTCTTTAGATATCGCTCAATCAGCAAATGGATGTCACTTGATAGAGTTTCAGGGAACTAACTTTGGACCATTAGCTTTACTAAAATCCTCTACTAGAAAGGTATTTTTAGATAATAACTGGATCGAAGAAAAAAACGATCAGGATCTTGAAGAAAATTTTGCTTATGCTATCAATATGTTTTTAGGTAATTCGTCATCAATTCATAGTGAAGGCTGAGTAAGTTTCAGGCAGGTTTTGGACCCAAGAGCTTGCATTTAAAAAACTGACTGAGAAAACTGTTTAATATGAAAATTGTCCATATAATTATTGGCTTAAATGTAGGCGGTGCTGAGTTGATGCTTAAGCGTCTAGTACTTCACAGCCAAAAAACAAACCAGTTTCAACACTCCATTATCTCTTTAACGGATGATGGTGTTATTGGTTCAGATTTACAAGATCAGGGCATAGAGGTACATAGTCTTGGTATGAGCTCCACCATAACAGTGCCAAGAACTATGGCTCGGCTTAGAAAACTCCTTAAAAATCTTCAACCTGATGTGGTGCAGACTTGGATGTATCATGCAGACTTTTTAGGTGGTTTAGCTGCTAAGAGTTTGAATGTAGATAAAATTATTTGGGGTATCCGTACTACTGATGTTTCACAAGGGCCTTCAAAACTAACGGTTCATCTAAGCAAAATATGTGCAAAATTGTCTTATTCTATTCCTGACGTTATAGTTTGCGCCGCTCACGTATCAAAGGACTATCATATAAGCATTGGATATGATGAATCTAAAATGATGGTTATACCTAATGGATTTGATGTAGAAGCGCTCTCTTCTACAGAAGAAGAAGGATCAAAGGTTCGTAAAGAGATTAATCTGTCTGACGACGATACAGTGATAGGTACCGTAGGTAGATTTAATCCCGTCAAAAATCAAAAGCTTTTTGTTGAAGTTGCTGCCAATCTAGTAAAAGATTTTCCCAATTTGAAATTTATGATGGTAGGTCGTGATAATACTGCAGATAATAAAGAATTAACGTCTTGGATAAAACATTACAACCTTACTGATAATTTTAGATTGCTCGGACAAAGAAATGATGTGCCTAAATGTTTAAAGGCAATGGATATCTTTTGTCTCCATTCTAAGACTGAGGGATTTCCTAATGTTGTAGGAGAGGCCATATTATCAGAAACGGTAAGTGTAGCTCCTGATGTGGGGGACATTAGAGTTTTATTAGATAATGAGTCTATTGCTGCAAGTAATGATACAGCAGGTATTAGTAACGTAATACGCAAATACCTTGACTATCCAAAAGATAAGCTGGAAGACAAAATTAGTAAGAACAAGGAAAATGTTATTACCAAGTATTCTATGAATGTTGTTTTAGATAAATTCCACAGTTTATATTCGCAAAATAAAAATTAACAGACAATACTGTAGTAAATAATATGAATATAAAAGCTCCTAGATTCATTAGTTTTAACTCTTTTTTGTTGAGTTCAATACTTGTAATCTTTATTGTTAGTTTTTCAAGCTTGGCTATACTAAGAGCACCATTAATTGTCTTGCAGTTTACATTGTTCTATTTACTTATACTGTATAAACATAGAAAGGTAGTGATGAATAATAGTTTGATTCCTATTTTTCTTCTCGTAGTTTATGTATTAATACAGAGTATTATCTTTCAAGGCAGTATCATAACTATTTTTCAAGCCGTAGCTATGGTGGTTTTCTTATTTTTTGCTTCTCAAATAGGTTTAACTGAAGCTGAGTCTTTTTATAATGAAGGACGCTATAAGAGTCTAGCTAAAATACTACTTTTTCTATTGCCATTCTTTTTAATAAGTTTTGTAAATTGGTCACCTTTTCGACAACCTGGTTTGTTTATGAACCCAAACATTACCAGCCATCTTGCTGTTATGTTATCACCTTTTGTATTACTAGGTTTAGATCAAAAAAAATACAAAGTTTTACTAGTAGGAATATTATTGGTCATTCTACTAGCTACGGCCTCTAGGAGTGCTACGTTAGCGTTTGCATTAGGTTTGCTGTCTTATATTGTTGTTGCACAGTTTCCTAGAAGCGGTTTCCTAGCTTTGTTACTCTTATTGGGGTCCGTTTTACTAGCATCTATTTATTCTGTAGATATAGCAACTTGGTTCTCTACTCGTTTCGCTGAATTGGTAAGTTCTTCTGATTCAAGGTTATTAAATACAGGTTATAACGCACGCGATATATTGCTAGAGATTTCTATCAATAGATTCAAAGAAAAGCCGCTATTAGGCGTAGGTTTTGATGGCACTAAGATTATTCTTGAGGGTCACGAGCTTGGTACCCATAATGGATTAGTAGAAACCTTATTAAAACTTGGAATTATTGGAACAACAATCTTTGTAGCTTTCTTTTTGTCTATGATATGGATGACATCTAAACATAATAAAATATTCAAACCTGCGACGGTGATGTCGCTTACAGCTATACTTTCTTTATCTACCAATAGCTCAACTTTTTTAATACTAAACTATCTATTTATTTATAGTGTTTTCTTAGTTTACTTGGGTTATGGAGCCAAAGAGGCTGACCGAGTAGCTACCTCTATTTGATATTAACCTACTTTACTAGAGTCGCTTATGAAATTTTTAATTATAGCAAGCTTTCCGCCTTCTTTACTGAGTTTTCGCGGTGCTCTACTTACTGCCATACAAAACGCAGGATTTAAAGTGCATGTTGCTGCTCCAGAATTTGAAAATTACTTAGAAGATAAAAAAAAGTTAGAAACGCTTGGTTTTGTGGTTCACAACATTCCTATGCAGCGTACAGGTACTGACCCCATAAAAGATGTTAAAACTCTAAGTGCGCTGTATCGACTGATGAAGAATGTCAAACCTGATTATGTGCTGGGTTATACCATTAAACCTGTAATCTATGGTACTTTGGCGGCATGGCTTGCAAGGGTACCTAATCGCTTTGCACTTATTACCGGCCTGGGCTATGCCTTTCAGGAGATGGAATCAGCCGATCAGCGTACTAGGTTACAAAAGCTGATACATGATCTATATCGACGGGCACTATCGAAGGCAGATAAAGTTTTTTTTCAGAATCCTGATGATGAAAAACTATTTCGTCAGCTAAATATTGTATCTAAAAAATCTGAAACTTGTGTAGTAAATGGTTCAGGTGTTGATGTTGCACAGTATAACGTAGCTCCTCTTACTGAACAAACAACGCCAAAATTCCTGATGATTGCTCGTTTGTTGTGGGACAAAGGCGTACGCGAATACGTGCAAGCAGCACAGCAGATTAAGCAGACCTACCCTGATGCCCAGTTTGATTTGGTTGGTTGGATAGATACCAATCCTCATGCTATTACTCAAAAAGAGCTAGACGATTGGGTTGCAGAAGGTACTATTAATTTCCTAGGTCGCTTAGATGATGTGCGTCCAGCAATTGGAGATAGCTCTGTTTATGTGTTGCCATCTTATCGTGAAGGCACACCCCGTACGGTATTAGAAGCAATGGCTATGGGGCGTGCAGTAATCACTACTGATGCACCAGGCTGCCGCGAAACGGTAGTAGATGGTGATAATGGTTTCTTAATCCCAGTTAAAGATGTAGACGCTCTAACTCAAGCTATGCTCCGTTTTATTGAAGAACCTTCACTGATTATAGAGATGGGAAAACGGGCACGTGAAGTAGCTGAAGAAAAGTATGATGTGCACAAAGTTAATGAAAAAATGCTAAGCGAGATGGGTTTGTAGGTAGAGTAATCATTGAAATTGTCGTATTTTCCAAATGTAGAACTCTACGAAAATTTTAAAGTATTTAAGAAAAAGACCAATAAAGTCATTAATAAAATTTAATAACACTGTATTTTACGCTGTAATAATACATTTAAAATAAAAGGGTTCCTATGAAGCGTTGTTTTGATTTTCTCATAAGTATTCTTATACTGTTAATTATATCACCATTATTAATTATAACTGCTGTCCTAATAAAGACGACGAGCAAAGGGCCGTTGTTTTTTAAACAAGAACGAGTAGGTAAAAAAGGCAGTCTGTTTTCTGTATACAAGTTCAGAACCATGATTGATGATAAATACAGAGATCTTAGCAAACAAACCTTTAATAATGATGCAGAGATTACTAGAGTCGGTAAAGTAATACGCAGATTAAAGATAGATGAGTTGCCACAACTATTTAATGTAGTCAAAGGTGATATGTCTTTGGTCGGACCAAGACCTTGTCTGCCAGCCTTAGTAAAAGAGTTTGATGAGAGCGGTAAAAAGCGTCTATTGGTGCGTCCAGGCTTAACAGGATTGGCGCAAGTAAATGGCAACATTTATCTCAGTTGGGAAGAGCGCTGGAAATTCGATAGAAAGTACGTTGAACAACAATCGTTTTTATTGGACTTAAAAATCCTTTCTAAAACAGCTTTGATAGTCTTGCTGGGAGAGAAATGGGGTAAAAAAATATGAAGGTTGCATTAATTGGCGGCGTAGAGTCGAGCTTGCTAACATTACGTAAATTGTATGAACATCAGCTAGATATCGTTAAAGTTTTTGGTTATCAGCCTAAAAGTACTCGCTTAGTCAGTGGCTATAGTGATTTAGAACCTTTTTGTGTAGAAAACTCAATTGATTTTACGCCATTTACAAAAATCAACGAGCATGTTGATGAAATTACTGCTTTAGATATTGATTTTTTACTGGTTGTTGGTCTTTCGCAGTTGGTTTCTGAAGATATTATAAATACTCCTAAATTAGGTGCTATAGGTTTTCATCCCACGAAGCTGCCAAAAGGTAGAGGCCGTGCTCCAGTAGCTTGGCTTGTAAATGAAGTTGCAGAGGGCGCCGCTACCTTTTTTATGCTTGAAGAAGAGGCTGACGCTGGCGCTATTGTAGCTCAAAAAAGCTTCGAAGTTACTAATGAGGATGATGCTAAAAGCGTTGAGTTCAAACTGTATGACGCTATGATTTCTGCGTTAGATAGTTTGTTGCCTCAACTGGCCAATGGTAAGTTAAATGCTATTGATCAAGATGATTTGCAAGCCACAGAATTTGGTATAAGAAAACCTGAAGATGGATTGATCGATTGGTCTCGTTCAGCATATGAGATAGATCGTCTTATTAAGGCTGCTTCAGAGCCGCATCCTGGCGCTTTTACTTATTCAGATACCAAAAGAATAGAAGTAAAGGCTAGTAAAATTGACAAAGATTCAAAAATAAAAGGTATTGAAGGCCGCATCTTAAAGCTTAATGATGATCAAGCCTTGGTACAAACAGGCGATGGACTTATTTGGATTACGATGGTTTTGAGTGGCACAGATAAGGTACGTGTAGGTAGTTTGTTAGGTTATAAAGTCGATCTTGAAATTTATGAGCTCAAAAAGCAAATTGCAGAATTAAAAGAGATTATTAGGAATATATCATGAAGAATGTTTTAGTAGTAGCGCCTCACGCCGACGATGAAATTATAGGATGTGGTGGCACAATAGCAAAACATATACGTAAAGGCGATACCGTATATGTAGCGATCATGACTAATGCTTCAATCGGTGCTCCAGAACTTTTTAGCCTTGAGGGTTTGCAGCACGTACGCTCTGAGGCTCTAGAAGCACATAAGATATTGGGTATAGAGGAAACTTTCTTTTATGATTTTCCTGCACCGCAGTTGGAACAATATCCACAGTATAAAATTGCTGGCGCTCTAAACGAATTAGTAAAAAAGAAGAATATTGATACCCTTTATATACCTCATAAAGGTGATTTGCATCTTGATCATGGCGCTATATACAACGCCTGTTTGGTTGCAGCTAGACCTTTGCCAGGACAATGTGTTCGTCATATCTATGCTTATGAAACATTATCTGAAACAGAATGGGGGCATCCAACTGTAGAAGCCGTTTTTATTCCAAGATATTTTAATGCTTTGAGTGATTCAGATTTTGCAAATAAGATTGAAGCTATGCAATGTTTTTCTAGTCAGCTTAAGGACTTTCCAAGTACACGATCAATTAAGACCATTGAACATTTAGCGGCGCTCAGAGGTTCCTATGTTGGTACTAATAATGCGGAGAGCTTCGATATAATTAGAAGTATCAATGACTAGTTTGTATCCTTAAATACCTTACCAAAATTTGCGTACAAATAGAATTGTGTATTATTACTGTCGACTTAATTTTTCTAACTAGATTTATACTTAATATAATAGTAGCGACATCTACTAGTTCAATAGCTACTATTATATTAAGTTATTCAACTATAATTATAGAAAACTAATAAAGCAATAGTGAAAGTATGAGTCAAAAAACAATAGTAAAAGTATTGAAAGGGTTTAAATTAATTTTTCGATGAGTGGTCATAATAAACTAGCTTTTGTTTTAGTTTAGTTGCTAAAACTAAGTAAGAGAGTATATACCAAATGGCTTTTACTATATCTCATATGGCCGCAGCATTACCATTTTATCCTGCTAGACGTTGGTTGCAGTTCGATGCGCTGCTTATCGGTACCATGATGCCAGATATGCCTTATTATACTGGTATCGGTAATCCAAATGGAAACTTTTCACACCAGTGGATAGGGGTTTTTGCTTATTGTTTACCATGGGGAATAGTAGTATTCGCACTCTGGTACTGGGGACTAAAACCTGCCGCTTATGCACTTGTTGAACCGTTTTTAGAGCAAACATCAAAAGGACATCATTATCAGCCTAATCAAAGTCATCGCTACATTACCGGTTATACCAGTAGTAATTATCGGTCGATTAAAGGTCTTGTGCAAGGATCAGGCCGATTCTATTTATCAGTAGTCTTGGGTCTGGTATTGGGAGCAGTGACTCATATCATTTGGGATGGTATTACGCACGAAGATGGGCTTATTGCCAGTCATATAGACTGGCTACAGTATCGCGTCTACTTTTATCCTTTTAAAGGTACCACCGTTGCTAGGTTGTTGCAGTATTTAAGCTCGTTAGCAGGACTAGCAGTACTGCTCTGGTTTGCTTTCTCACGTTTGCAAACGTGGCAACGTAACAGCCACCGTTTAGATCGACAATTTGCGGTATTCCACAAGGCCATAAGACCTATATTTACCAAAAAACAAAGCTTACTAATAGTAGTCTTGATGATCGTTTTATCTTTAGTGTGGTTTGTAAAAGCGGTTGTAAAGTGGTACCCCTCCTTGATTGGAAGTCCTTATAATTTAGCTGCAAGAGTATCGGTAGTTGTATCGCGAGATATTATAATACTATGCGTTGGTTATGCGGTTATCTATCATGGACTACGTTTTTTACGCTATATAAACCGTAAGCGTAGAAGACATTAGCTTAGATTGATTATAATCTTTACTAGTATAATTTTTTTTAACAGTAGTTTTGAATCATTAAATGGGAGAAATAATAAATATCCTCGAATTTTATAGATTGATTTTTTGAAATACTAGAAAATAATTTAGGTAAGTTACACTTAATAAGTGAATAGAGGTGTAAGAGAAGTATTTTTATAGGATAGTAGCTATTTAACTATAGGCAGATAGTTAAATAATATAATAAATTAGCACTTAAAGAGTCAAATTTTTTAATATATTCGGTTTAACGAATATTATAACGTATTTTATACATTAAATTTTGGAAATAGCTATGATTCTCATACATAATGCCCTTATTAATAATATAAAGCGCTCCGAAGCTGCTTATAAAGTGTATCAAAAGGGTCTGACTTATCATCAGGCACTACATGTTTTTCATGCTAATAAAAAAGTATATGATGAATTAAATCATTTATTAAATAATAATAATATAGATCCTGTATTAAATAGAAAGATATTTAATTATATGTTTCATCTTGAAGATTGGTTTTTACAGTTCTCAAAACTAGAAGAAGATATTAGTAGTATTGAAGATCGTTTTTACTTTACTGCTCTAAAGTACAGTATACCTTATCCCTCTAATTTTTTAGATGATATAGTGAGGTAAGACTTAGGTAACTACCAGCAAGCTGATTGTTATCAAAACATGAATTAAAATGACTAGCGAACATCTAATAACACAATATAAATACTATAAGCAAGTACGCTTATTAACCAATATTTTATAATAAAATTAGGAAACCATATGTTAAATTCACCTTTCTCACCTTGGCCAAGTTTTACTCAGCAAGAGGCTGATGCTGTAAGTAAAGTCCTCTTGTCTAATAAAGTCAATTATTGGACAGGACAAGAATGCCGTCACTTTGAAAAGGAATTTGCTGACTGGGCAGATAGTAAATATGCTATAGCGCTGGGTAATGGTACTCTAGCTTTGGATGTGGCTTTAATAGCTTTAGGTATTGGCGCTGGGGATGAAGTGGTTGTGACACCGCGTACCTTTATTGCCAGTATATCAAGTGTGGTTAATGTAGGAGCAACACCAGTTTTTGCAGATATTGACGAGGCTACTGGTAACATAACTCCGGAAACTATCGCTGCGGTTGTAACTGAGAAAACCAAAGGTATTGTTTGCGTGCATCTGGCAGGCTGGCCATGTGATATGGATGGCATCATGGCCTTAGCAGATAAACACAACCTGTATGTTATTGAAGACTGCGCCCAAGCACATGGTGCTCACTATAAAGGTCGAAGTGTTGGGAGTATAGGCCATGTCGGAGCTTGGAGCTTTTGCCAAGACAAAATCATGACTACAGGCGGTGAGGGCGGTATGGTTACTACTAATGATGAAGCGTTATGGCGTAAGATGTGGGCTTATAAGGATCATGGCAAAAGTTATGCTGCAGTTTATGAGAAAGAACATCCACCTGGCTATCGCTGGCTGCATGAGAGCTTTGGTACCAACTGGCGTCTAACTGAAATGCAAGGGGTAATCGGACGTATTCAGCTTGAGAGAATGCCGGATTGGACTGCTAAACGTACTAGCAATGCACAGGCGATATTACAAGCTTGTAGTCAGTGGGAGACAAAAGGGTACTTGTCAGCACCAAAGCTGGAGGACTCTCCAAAGTTTGCAGATTCAAAACATGCCTATTATAAGTTATATGTTTATGTTAACGCTGACAACTTGCCCAAAGGCTGGACACGTGATCGTATTATAGAAGAGATCAATGAGCTTGAAGTCCCTTGTTTTTCCGGATCCGCCTCCGAGGTTTATTTGGAAAAAGCTTTTGACAATACAGGTTTGCGTCCTGAAACTAGACTGCCTATTGCTAAACAGCTTGGAGAGACTAGCTTGATGTTTTTAGTTCATCCTACTCTAAAAGATTCGGAGATTGAACAAACAGTTGCAGCAATAAACACTGTTTTTTCTAAGATAGATGAAGAGTCTAGAAGTTAATTCTTTATATAAAGACTAAGGATAGTAGTAAGACAGAGTAACATAAAACAATTGTGCCTATTTTTAGAATAGATTAGCCCTTGTTATATTATTAATCGTTATTGAATAATCAAAGAATTATCCAATTGCAAAGACTTTCAAGCCTTAAAAGCTGTAAGTGTTTAGATGTTATTAATTATAATCAAGGAAGGTACTGATATAAAAGTCCAAGAGTTATCTTGTTCTTATGCCCACGAGATAAGTACAATGTATCAGGAAATATATACTCTATCTTATCTTTTGGGTAATGTTTATCAAAGCCTAAAGCTAGCGAACTACTTAAGATATGCTTGCCAATAAAAGGCAGATACTTATATATATGGTAACTTCCTTGTCGTAAGATCTAAATATCAAGGTATGGGCTTTGCTAAGAAGCTCATTTTTTATTTATTTGACGTAGCTGATAGTCAAAACCTTAAAATCAGAGTCGATGTAAACCCTAATAATAAGTATACTTTTGCTTGGTATGTAGCATCGAGTTATGTACCGGTTGATGAATATAATTACTCTGTCCTTAAACTTGATACTCAAAACCCTAGCCCTACTGAGTTTGAAGACGTGAATAAATACAATAATTTTGGTATTTCTAATTCACGCATTTTTAAATAAAACCTCATTTATCCCAATTATAGACAGTTGTTTCGGTTATATGCAATATTTTGGATATTAGACAAACAATTGAAAAGTTACATGCTATTCTTCTATAATGAAGTAATAAATCTAAAGGTTAATCCTTGATGTAGAAGAGTAGCAAATTAAAGCAACATAAAACATTCGCGCTCAAGTTTAGAATAAATTAACCTTTATTATAATTATTGACCACCTCAAAACGGTTGAAAACTCTTAGATTTACATACTTGCAGTTTATAGAAGCTGCTAGCATTTTAAAGTTTTAGTCATTAATTATTATTGAAGGAGATACGGACATGGAAATGCAAGAGTTGTCTTGTTCTTATGCTAAAGAAATAAGCACTATGTATCAAGAGATATACGATTCACTTTATATGTTGGGTAGCGTTTATACTAGTCCAAAACTAGATAAATATTTGAAATTTATCTGTGAAGAAAAACTAGAGACCTTTTTAGGTTTTGTCGGAGACGATGAGTTAGCAGCAGTCGCGCAGTACAAGAAGACAGATGAGTATTTATATACAAATCATATTGTAGTAAGACCTGCTTATCAAGGTGAAGGTCTGGCTAGAAAGTTATTAATGCGTATGTTTGAGATAGCTGATGCAGAAGGTCTTGAGGTAAGAGGAGATGTAAATCCTGCTAGTGAAAGCGTTTATGCTTGGTATTTAAAAGTCGGTTATCTACCCGTTAGTGAAACTACAGTTTCCATCCTCAAACTTGATAACCAAAATCCTAGTCCTATCAAATTCGAAGATGAGGATAAATACACTAACTTTGGTATCTCAAACTCTCGTCTCGATAACAGCGACTTAGAGGACTTAGAGTTTTTCTCTATAGCTCCTAATACTTTAGTGTTAAAAACGCCTATAGAAGCAGAGCGTGTAGGTAAACTGTGTGATGCCGTTAATGGTCATCTAATTATAGAAACTGAGACACTACCAGAAGAGTATAAGTCCAAGTCCATTCATGAAAGAGGCAATATAAAATTAGTAAGACCGCCTGTCAAATAGATCTTTAGTTAAATTTTTATCGGCTGTTGAACCGATTACTTTAAAAGTAACACAGAAATAGTCAAAGTATTCAAGAAAATGCTTTGGCTATTTCTGTGTTGGGCATGGATGGCAGCTCATCCAAATTGGTAAGACCAAAGGCGTCTAAAAATTGTGCTGTGGTGTGCAATAATGCTGGACGTCCCAAGGTTTCTTTATATCCGTCCTCTTTGATCCAACCTTTATCAAATAGCTGACGCAATATGTTACTAGATAATGTTACGCCGCGCACATACTCAATATCACTACGGGTTACTGGCTGTTTATAAGCAATAATACTCAAAGTCTCAAGCAGTGCTTGACTCAAGCGCTCTTGACGCTGCGGAAAAACGCGTTGTATCAACGCACTATAGCTATCTGCTATTTGTAAGCGATATCCACTAGCTGTTTTATATAGTCTAAGCACTCCAGAGTCTAAGCGTAGACGTAGTAATTCTAAAGCTTGGTTTAGCTCTTCAGTAGATAAAGATAAATGTTTTTTGAGGGCATTGTCAGTCAATGGCGCTTCAGATGCATGTAATAGCGCTTCAATATGGTGACTAATGCTTTCATACTTATTAGTATCGCTAATGTCTTTCATAATAAAGAAGGCTCTTTTTTAAGTACTATAATGCTAGTGTTTAACATAACTTCCAAATCACGATAACCACTGCAAAGCCAGTTGTTCATTATGGTTACTAGAATCAGTATTAACTACACCGACCAATTGACGTTTTATTAGCTCAAGCACCGCGACAAAGCTTACCACCACGCCTATTTTACCTTGTGATTTATCCAATAGTTGATGAAAAAAGTGGGTTTTGTCAGCATTAGTACTGAGCTGACGGCTGATACTGGCGATACGGTCTGCTAGTGGTACGGTATCGGTCTTAATATTGTGCGTTTGCATCTGATAATTCGCTTGCAACTGCATCTTAAACAAACTATCAATCAATAAGTTTGCTGAGTAACTGGGTAGCTGGGCATTCATGATATCTTGATCAGGCACACTAACCATAGCCAAAAATACATCACGTTCAAGCCTGACGAGACTGTCTAAACGTCGGCTTGCTTCTTTAATCTGTGCGTAAGCTTCAAGACGCTCAATCAGCTCTGCTTTGGGGTCGCGCTCATCAGTAGGCACTTGTGGTTTTGGCAGTAGTAACTCAGTTTTTATAGCTATTAGCGTTGATGCCATCAGCAGGTAGTCGCCTGCTAATTCGAAATGATCAGTATCCAATTCGCTAATATAGGCCAGATACTGCTCGGTAATAGGCAATATGGGCATTTGGGTTAAATCAACATTGTTTTTTTTAACCAGATACAGTAAAAAATCCAATGGCCCTGCAAATTGTTCCAGCCAAATAGCAAATGCCCCAGGCGGTACGTATAAATCGTCTGGCAAATGCTGAATCGGAGTCTGATAGATACGTAGTGAAGATATTGACGTGTCAGAAGCGTGTATTACCATGTCATTAACCCCAGCGTCATTACGTTCAACATCAACCATATGGCCAACACTTGCTGGTACTGCTGGCACTTATTTAAGCTTAGCTAGTGGACGAATACCAATCGCGCGGCGAGTTTTGTCGAGCTGCTTGCGGCTATGACGACGAGCTTTGTCTGCGCCCATTTGCAAAATCTCTTCTAGCTCTTTTGGATTGGCCATTAGTTCTTGATAGCGCGCGCGAAATGGGGCAATCTCGTTATTAATCTTATTATACAATGCTTGTTTGGCATCACCCCAGCCAATACCAGCGGCGTACTGAGCACGCATGTCAGCGATCTCCTCTGGTGTTGCAAAGGCTTTGTAAATCTCAAATATCGCAGAGTCGTCAGGGTTTTTGGGTTCTTGTGGTAGCTGTGAATTGGTGACGATTTTCATGATGGCTTTGTGCATCTGTTTTTCAGGACTAACTTGCGGATTAGGCTCACCAAATAACGGAATGGTGTTGCTATAACTTTTACTCATTTTGCGCCCATCAAGACCTGTCAATAGCGGTATTTCATCATCCACGACGGCATTGGGTAGGGTAAATAGCGGTTTGTATCTATGATTGAAGGTACCTGCCATATCGCGTGCCATCTCTATATGCTGTACTTGATCGCGTCCGACAGGAACGTGGGTTGCATTAAACATCAAAATATCGGCTGCCATCAGTACCGGATAACCAAATAGCCCCATAGTAATACCTTGATCAGGATCAACGTCGCTTTTCTCCATGTTAACGTCAACTGCAGCCTTGTAAGCATGGGCGCGATTCATCAAACCTTTAGCGCAAGAACAATTAAGTATCCAAGCCAATTCTGGAATCTCTGGCACATCCGACTGCCGATAAAAAGTCACGCGTTCAGGATCAAGCCCGCACGCAATCCAAGTGGCGGCAATAGCTTTAGTTGATTCATGAATGATAGCTGGATCATAGCAGCCGATAATACCGTGGTAGTCTGCCAAAAAGAAAAACGCTTCATGGTCGCTATTTTGTATAGATTCAATCGCAGGACGAATGGCACCGACATAGTTGCCCAAATGCGGAATGCCAGTGGGTTTGATGCCGGTTAAAATTCGCTTAGTTTCACTAGATTTTTTGATATCAGAATTTTGACTGTTGGCAATTTTATTAGCGCTCATAAGAGATCCGTTATATTATTTTTGATTAATTAATTCTTTAAAAGCGGTAGCTTATTGTAATTGATGCTAAATTAAATGGATGCATAAGATTATGACGCGAGACTGAAATAAACTTTACTTATGTGCTGTATCTAAGCTGTTTCGATACTACGTAACCTACATATTAAGATATAAGCATTCCAGTCTCACTATGCCATATCTCTTTTACATTGACCTAACTATATTTAGGCACGAAGCAGCTATTAGCAGCAGAGTATAACAAATTTGCTTAAGTTTTTTGCTACGCTCCTATCTATTTGTAAATATCGGTACGACCATTAGGACCATTTTTAAAGCGTCTATGAAACCACATCCACTGGGTGGGATCAATGCGAATCAGCCCTTCTAGTATTTCATTAACGCGAGTGGCATCTGCGACCTCATCTTTGCTAGGGTAGTTGTCAAGCGTAGCAGTGATAGTCAGATGGTAATGCGGACGCTTACCTCTAGGCAAATTATCTGGTGTTTGCCGATAAGTATGCAAAGCCATTACCGCAGGCGGTTTGGCTTTATTACCAAGTTTGGCTAGACGCCTAGGCATAGTAATTGTTGCAGCCGGCACGCCAAAGAAAGGTGCCATAACGCCTTGTTTGAGACCGTAGTCTTGATCGGGTGAGTACCAAATCACGTGTCCCTCGTTAATAGATTCAACCAGACTACGCATATCACGGCTAGAGATTTGTTTGCCAAAGATATGAGTGCGTCCGTTATAAATAAACCAGTCAAGCAAAGGATTGTTTTGCGGGCGATACATGCAGTCTGCTGCAAAAAACTGCGTACAGAGCCTACCGCCTAAATCAAGCATTGTATAGTGCGCTCCCAATAAAATAACGGCGCGCCCCTCATTTTGAGCATTGATCAGATGCTGTAGCCCAGATATCGATACCGTACGGGTGAATAGATTGGGACGAAACCAGGCGCATAAAGTTTCAAACACGCCAATGCCTTGGTTGACAAAGACTTGCTTGGCTATAAGCTCACGTTCAGCTTCTGGTTTCTGTGGAAAGGCTAGTTTTAAATTAATAAGGGTGTCGCGCCGCCGTGAACCTGCGATCTTATAAATCAAAATGCCCAGTTTACGGCCCAGCCAAAACTGCCAACGTAGTGGCAAATAAATCAGCAAGAGAAGCAGACCCATTAGCAGCCAAATGCCCCAATATTTAGGTAATACAAACTGCCAATCAAAAGGCTTTTTATCCGCTTGCATAGTTTGTTTATGCGTCTGCTCAATGGTAGGAGTGCCAGGTGCAATAGTAGGCGATTTCTTTAGTTTACCTTGTTTTGAAGCACTAGATGGTTTATTAGCCGTAGACGTGGACTTACTAGGATCAAATTGTTCAGGCGCTTTCATAATATCCCTTTATAGCATTAGCTATGGTTTTAAGACTCAGTATGAAAATTTGCTATTATGATGGGGTAGCTCGTATCGCTTTATAAGATAGTAAATACAACCAAGGTTTGATCATTAATGATCCTAATTTACAACTAAGTAAATATAGTTTACCAGTAAACAGACATAAAAAAACCTTACAAGCTGTGACCAACTTATAAGGTTTTGCAAAGCTATGTTTATATTATTTGCAGATAGTAGGT
Organism: uncultured Psychrobacter sp.; assembly: GCA_947501045.1. Classification (GTDB taxonomy): domain Bacteria; phylum Pseudomonadota; class Gammaproteobacteria; order Pseudomonadales; family Moraxellaceae; genus Psychrobacter. The sequence continues at coordinate 131,143 of CANMUI010000005.1, read as the reverse complement.
CTTTGCGACGAAGACAGTAAATGCAAACCAATAAACAAAAGCTTTGATTGATTTTCGAAGATTAGCGTTTTGAGAATTGTGGGCGTTTACGTGCTTTACGTAGACCCAATTTCTTACGCTCAACTTTACGTGGATCACGAGTCACAAAGCCAGCTGCTTTTAGAGCAGGTTTTAGTGTCTCGTCTGCTTCGATAAGTGCGCGCGTGATACCATGGCGAATAGCGCCCGCTTGACCACTAATACCGCCGCCTGCAACAGTAATATATAGATCATAAGATTCAGTAGAATCCAATAGCTCTAGTGGCTGACGTACAACCATACGTGAGGTTTCACGGCTGAAATACTCGTCAAGTGGCTTGCCATTGACAACGATACTGCCAGTGCCTCTTGATAAGAAAACACGAGCGGTAGACGTCTTGCGGCGACCAGTTCCGTAATTGCGTTCCATAAGTTTATCCTTAGATGTCTAGTTCTTTAGGTTGCTGTGCAGTATGTGGATGTTCTTCTCCGGCATATAGCTTTAGCTTTTTGATCATAGCATAGCCAAGAGGGCCTTTTGGAAGCATACCTTTGACTGCTTTATGTAGAACATCTTCAGGCTTATGTGCAAGCAGCTTATTGAAGTTGGTTTCTTTAATACCACCTGGGTAACCACTGTGGCGATAGTACTTTTTATCTTGCGCTTTTTTACCCGTTACTGTGATCTTATCAGCGTTGATTACAACGATAAAGTCGCCAGTATCAACATGCGGGGTAAAAGAAGGCTTATGCTTGCCACGTAAACGAGTTGCGATTTGGGTGGCTAAGCGACCAAGGGTTTTGCCGTCAGCATCGACAACATACCAGTCATGGGTCACTTCAGCTGGTTTTGCACTAAGTGTTTTCATGATAAAACCTTAAATTAGAATTTATTGAGAGTTTAGCTGGGAACGGGGCTCTCAAAAAACAGACTGCACATTATAAGCAGTAGCGGCCAAGCTTGCAAGCTGCATTGGGGTTTATTTTCGCCTTATGTACATTAAACTACAGCATAAAGCCAGTTTTTGACATTCATTACTATTTTTCAGTATTCATTATTGCAAGTTAAATGATTATGACGATTCGAGCCTATAAAGTCCAGCGACAACTTGTCCTACTTTGGTCTGTTTAAGACACTCGAAACGGGTTAAATTTTGATTTTTATTCTCTTCATTAAGGTTATCTATCAAATCATCTAATTGCGCGCTTAGATCCTTATCAGATTCCAAATAAATTAAAGTATCAGCCGTGATTAAATGGTTATTAATTAAAGCATGTAGAATAGGTTGCCACAAGTTTTGGGCATAAGGCGGGTCAATAAAAACAATATCAAAAGGCTGCTCAAAATTGCCTTTTTGATTTAATACCTCTTCAGCGGCGCCGCCAATAATCTGATAGTTCTTGCCCTCAATCTGTAATTGCTCAGCGCTTTGAGCCAGCAGCTTACTTTGCACGTTGTTGATTTCAATAAGGGTGCAGTGTGCCGCGCCGCGAGACAAGGCTTCAAAACCAAGAACTCCGCTACCAGCACAACTGTCAAGCACGCGCGCGTCATGAATATCAGCAAGTAGCCAATTAAACAAAGTCTCTCGCAGACGATCAGGTGTCGGACGCAGCCCATCGGCGTCCATAAAGGCAATACTACGGCGTTTAAATTGACCGCCAATGATGCGTACGCTACTCGTTGTTGCTGGTTTGGCTTTTGATTTGTCGGATGACTTTTTCATAATAATAGTTTTCTCATAATGAGAATAGTTTATTAAGCTCAATTTTTTATAAAATACAGATAGCTTACTTATATTGCCTCGGCAGCAGGATCATTTTCGAGTGATGCTTCTGCTTGTTCTTTGAGCGCTTCTTCTTGGTCCCGTATAGCATCATGTTGCGCTTTAGCTTGCGCCTTTTGTTGCTTAATGGCTTTGAGCTCATCAGCTGTGGGCGGCAAGATAGGGTCATTTTTACGCTGCAGCACCCAGTAATCAAACAGCGCGCGTCCAATAGGGGCGGCAACAGCACTACCACCGCCGCCGTTCTCGACCAATACGGCAAGCGCAATTTGCGGATCTTCGACGGGTGCAAAACCATTGAACCATGCATGATCCCAATGCCGCTTATCAAGGGCTGCTTTGTTGTAGCTTTTACCTTGGGCGATGGATTTAACCTGCGCGGTACCCGTCTTGCCAGCGATGCGATAGCGCGAGGTGTAGATGCCGCGGCCAGTACCACTCTCGATCACGCTCTCCATCGCATCATGCATGCGTGTCCAGTCAGAAGGCTTGCCATTGTATTCTATTTTGCCGTCAGGCTTGGTAATCACGTCGACTATGGCTGCGCCATCACTGCTTTTTAATAAATGCGGGGTAATATGATTACCCTTGTTGGCTGTCATAGCAGTGGCGTTTGCAATCTGTAGCGGCGTGGCTAAAAAATAACCTTGACCAATACTAACTGAAATAGTTTCACCGGGGAGCCAGCTTCTATCATAGGTCTCTTTTTTCCATTTTGGGGAGGGCATGATGCCAGATTTTTCGTTAGGCAAATCAATGCCTGTCTCCTCGCCAAAACCGAAACGTACCATCCAATCATGCAGACGCTGAATGCCCATTTCATACGCTAATTTATAGTAATAAGTATCAACAGACATAACGATAGATTTTTTTAGATCGACGGTGCCATGACCACCGCGCTTCCAATCTCGAAAACGATGTGAGTCGCCAGGTAAGCTAAAATAACCCGGATCATAAATGGTCGTGTTCCAATCGCGCAAACCATAGTGAATACCGCCCAAACCTTCAAAGGGTTTAATGGTTGAGCCGGGCGGGTACATACCCTGCAGCGCCCGATTGTATAAAGGCTGGTCAATATCCTCGCGCAGCTCGCCGTAGTCTTTAAAAGAGATACCAGAGATAAAAGGGTTAGGGTCATAGCTTGGGTTACTGACGAATGCCAGCACGTCACCGTTTTTGGGGTCTATGGCGACGATAGCACCGCGCCTACCATCTAATTGCTGCTGCGCGATAGTTTGCAGACCATAATCTAAACTTAAGGTAATATCATTACCAGCGATAGGTGGCTTGGTATCTAATTGGCGTAGAATATTGCCATGGGCATCGGTTTCGACCGATTGATAGCCGGGCTGCCCCAATAAAATGTCTTCATAAAAATCTTCAATACCGATCTTGCCAATCAGATCAGTACCAGCATAGCGATCTTTATCAATGCGTTTGGTCTCTTTATCATTGATACGCCCCACATAACCGATCACGTGCGCGAACAACTCATCATAGGGGTAGGCACGCGTCAACTTACTTTGAATGGTGACCCCACGAAAAAAAGGTTTGCGTTCACTAAACTGTGCTAGCTGCGTATCTGTCAGATCTATTTTGATAGTCACCGGATCATTTTTACTCTTACTCAAGCGCGCTAAGATGTCAGTAATTTCAGTATCTGTCAGCTCAAAAATAGGTGCCAGCAAGCTTAAAGTGCGCTCAGGGTTTTCTACTTCATCGGGACTTAGCATAGCGGTAAACACAGGCTGATTATCAGCAAGTAATATGCCGTTACGATCGTAGATATAACCACGGCTAGGCGGCGCTGATATCAGTTTAATACGGTTGTTATCCGCCTGCGTTTTGTATTTGTCGTGAGCATATACCTGCAAATAACCATAGCGCAGCAATAAAACACTCAGACCCAAAAAAATCAGTAAACCGAGAATAATAATACGGTGCATAAAAATACGGTTGATTTGTTCAGTATCTGAGGTAAGCGGTGTTTTCATGTAAAGTTAGTACCAATAAACCGTGGAGAGCAATAAGCGCAGTAATAAAAAAAGAAAGTAATGAGGTGAATAAGCGTTAACACGAATAATAAATTATAACAGAACTAAGACAGTTACGCTGGACTTGCCCACTCATTTTACGCTGGTTTGTCTCAGTAGACTCTGTGTTAGGCTAAGCAGATAACGAGCCATAGTTTTCAATGGCAAAAATAAATATTATTGGTTATTAAAACGAAGCGTTAGATATAGAATGCTGTCACTTATAGTCACAACTTGTATAGGGTCTACAAGTGCTAATAAATAGCAAGTATGCTAAAATTGACTGGTTTATTTTTAGGGTATTTATTTAGAATTGGCTGGTCGTTGAAGCGCTCTTTTTATTGAGCGTTTTTTAACTGTAATAAAAATGACAATAGATTAACGATAATCGCTATGTCAGGGGCACCAAGAGTCATGTTTGCAACCTCAATATGGCAAACGCTTGCTGAACATCCAGAATTTTTTGCCATGATGACTATTCCGCCTGTGACGGCGTTTGTCACATGGCTGCACGTGTGGATGGCACTAAAAATGCTGTTTTATCCGATTAAGTTCTGGGGTATTCGTATTCCTAGATTTCCCTTTTTTGGTCTGCCAGGTATCGGCTGGCAAGGTATTGTGCCACGTAAAGCGGGCAAAATATCGGGGGTTATCGTTGATCAAACGCTCTCAAAGCTTGGCTCGCTTGATGAATTCGTACAAGCGATGGAACCTGAGCAAATGGCCGCCTTTATTACCGATACGGTGGATAAAAATATCGAATCACTCATTGATGAGATTATGCTTGAGCATTCAGGTGCGCTATGGAGTGGTCTGCCTTATGCCGTAAAACGGCGTATTTACACGCAAGCGCATCAAGATCTACCAGAGATTATGCAATCATTAGTAACTGATTTGACTTACCATGTTGAAGATCTGGTCGATATGCGCCAGATGATTGTCAACAAGATGGAAAGTGACCGGCGCTTGATGGTCAATATGTTCTTGAAAGTCGGACAACAAGAAATTGATTTTATCTGGCATATCAGTGCGCTGATTGGTTTGGTGTTCGGTGTCATTCAAATGTTTATCTTTTTGGTAGTACCGCAGCACTGGACCGTGCCTTTTTTCGCTGCTATTTGGGGTCTGCTTACCAACTGGATTGCAATCTGGATGGTATTTAATCCAGTAGAGCCGCACTTTATCCCATATATAAAGTTTTTTGATCGTTGTAGTAGTTTTCCCTTTGTCAAATTGCAACTACCGCACAAGGCGCAGTTTCGATTCCAAGGCGGCTTTATGAAGCGTCAAGAGGAAGTATCAGAGGTTTTTGCTCAGATCGTAGTCAATGATTTGGTCACTTTAGAAAACATTATGAACGAGATGATGTACGGCGCCCGAGCCGCACAAACGCGTGAGATGATGAAGTCACACCTTTATCAGGTGTTAGAGTCGCCGGTGGTGAGAACGACCCTACGAATGGGACTAGGTCGCCGCGAATATGGACAGATGAAAAACACGATTATTGATAAATCGATTAGCGCTACTATGATACCACTGCGTGATCCTGAGCTTAATGAGAGCCGTGCCAGCAAAATATTTGGTCTCTTTCGTGATCGCATTCGAGCTCTATCGCCTTATGAGTTTCAAAACTTATTACGTCCTGCGTTTCGTGAAGATGAGATGACGCTGATCGTATTAGGCGGATTGACTGGGTTCTTAGCAGGTTGGTTACATCTGGTTTTAGTGTTTTTTCCGGCGATGCAATAAAGCCTATGGACGTTTTTGTGGACTGTCTAGGCTCAGTTATGAGCTTGTTCGACCATTGCGTAGCCCCTATATAATGCTTATATGGTAAGGAATAAACGATAATCTAACATCAACTGACCCAGCATTATTAAAAGTCGCGTTCTTATTAATTAGTAAACACTATTAGTTAGTCAATAAAATCTAGTAAATCATTAGCAATAATTACATAGTTTAGCAGTAGCGAATGCATGTAATTGTGAACTCATTATTATAGTAAACCTATAAATAAAGACTCCAGCAAACGCGGGGTGTTTTTAAACGAATAACATGCTTAATCTGCCGTAGCTCACTATGAAAAGTAAGTATGAAGCTATGACTGGATTAAGACAAACAAGGTTAGATGGTATGTTAATCACAGAACTGGGTTATTTGGCCTTGCTAGCCGCCTTTATTTTGGCGATTTTGCAGGTAGTATTGCCAACCGTTGGGGTCATGCATAATAGAGTAGCATGGCAGCGTTTAGCACCAAGCTTGGCTTGGGCGCAATTTATAGCGATGATCATATCGTTTGGCTCGCTCATGGCAGGCTTTTATTATAATGATTTTAGTCTTGTCTACGTTGCGCAGCATTCTAATACTTTGTTGCCTTGGTATTATAAATTGTCGGCTACATGGGGCGGACATGAAGGATCCTTGCTGCTATGGATGACGATCATGGCCACTTGGTGTGCCTTGGTATCGTACTTTAGCCGTGGTTTACCTCTGTCTATGCGGGCGCGGGTTTTGGTCATCTTAGCTGGCGTGCAGCTTATGATGCTATCGATGTTAATTTTTACCTCGTCGCCTTTTGATCGTACCCTACCAAACCTAATCGTTGATGGCGCTGACCTAAACCCTTTATTGCAAGATTTTGGGTTAATTATTCATCCGCCTATGCTGTATATGGGTTATGTGGGTATGGTAGTGCCGTTTGCTTTTTGTATGGCGGCACTATGGGAGGGGCGTTTGGATGCGGTATGGACGCGCTGGTCACGTCCGTGGGCTCTTGCGGCTTGGGGTTTTTTGACTATAGGTATCGCGCTTGGGTCTTGGTGGGCTTATTACGAGCTTGGCTGGGGCGGCTGGTGGTTCTGGGATCCAGTAGAGAACGCTTCATTGATGCCTTGGCTTGCTGGTATCGCACTGCTGCATTCTTTGGCCGCCACCGAAAAACGCGGTGTTTTTAAAGCGTGGACCATCATGCTAGCGATTTTCGCTTTTGCGCTCAGCTTACTTGGTACTTTTTTGGTGCGCTCTGGGGTGATTACCTCAGTGCATTCTTTTGCCGCTGATCCAACGCGCGGACTCGTCATTCTAGTGATTTTAGGTATTATCGTGGGCGGCGGCTTGTTGATGTTCGCTTTTCGCGGTTGGCGCTTGACCGTTGAAAGTCAATATCAGCTGGTTTCACGCGAATCATTTTTAGTCATTAATAACGTTATTATTCTTATATCAACCTTAGTGGTGCTCTTAGGTACGCTTTATCCTATTATCGCTGACGCCTTTAGTTTGGGTCAGGTATCTGTAGGTCCTCCATACTTTAATGCTCTCTTTGTACCACTGACGTGGCTGCTGCTTATCGCTATGGGTATGGGATCGAACATCCGCTGGAAAAAAGACACGCGTCCGCTATTAGGCGTTGGTATGGTCATTGCGGCCAGTAGCTTGGTATTAGCGGCGATCGTTACTTATTTTGTTAATCCTTCATCAATGTTCAACATCGGCGTGACTTTATTGGTCAGCTTTTGGGTACTAGCGTGGATGATTGTCGATATCAAAGATAAGACTAAGAATGCTCCTAGCTTATTGAACGGTCTACGCAGACTGCGCTTGCACTATTGGGGTATGCAGACCGCTCATATCGGTGTCATTATTGCCGCTATTGGTGTGGCTTTTACCAGTAGTTTAAGTATTGAAACTGACGTGGCTTTAGGTGTTGGTGATACGATCAATGTACAAGGCTATGATTTTCAGGTAAATGATTTTAAAGAAGTTAAAGGCAGTAACTTCGATGCTATTCAGGCGCAAGTAGATGTCAGTAAAGATGGTCGCGAAGTTGCCACCTTATATCCTGAAAAACGTACCTATATTGTTAGTATGATGCCGATGACTGAGGCAGCTATTGATGCTAGCCTCATGCGTGACCTATATGTGGCACTTGGTGAACCAATAGCTGACGGCAGTAACAAATGGGCGGTACGTATTTATGTTAAACCTCTGATCCGCTGGATTTGGCTTGGCGCCATTATTATGACTTTGGGTAGTGTACTGAGTATATTTGACAGACGCTATCGCATGAAAAAAGTTAAAGTGCTGCATGATGTTCCTGCGAATACGACAAATAATACGATGACCCCATTAGCTTTGCAGCGGGAGAAGTGATATGAGTGCAACGAATAACCGTTCTGATAACCAAACGATGAAAAAGAGTCAGATTAAGATTTGGTTTTTGATTCCGCTTCTGGTTTTTGTTGGTTTAATTGTCATACTATTTATGCGCTTAGGTAAGCCGACTGATATTGTACCTAACACGGCACTTGAGCGTCCGGTACCTACCTTTGAGCTGCCCTTATTATCAGATACAACGCGGATGATTACCAATGATAATTTACCTGACGAACCATTTTTAATGAACGTCTGGGGTTCTTGGTGTCCAACATGCATCGTTGAGCATCCTTTTTTAATGGAGCTTGAGTCGCGCGGTGTCAATATCGTTGGAGTTAATTATAAGGATGAAATTGGCAATGCGTTTAGATATCTAAATGAGGGCGGTGATCCTTTTTCGATGTCTGTGCAGGACTTATCAGGCCAATTTGCGCTTGATTTAGGATTGACGGGTGCCCCTGAAACCTTTTTGGTTGATAGTGATGGGATAATTCGTCAGCACATCATAGGTGAGGTTAATGAGGCTAATTGGCAAGCGCGCATCAAACCTTGCTTAACCCTATTTAGCGATGCTAGCGGCAGTAATGGCAGTCCAGATCCTAGCCAGATTCAGGAGGCCTGTCAATGAATACGAACCTAGTAAACATGAGCATAGTCTCAAAGCTTTTAAGTTTAGTGATAGCTTGTTTGCTAAGTATCACAGTTTATGGCGCGATTGATGTTTACGACTTTGATTCACCGCGCCAAGAGGCGCAGTACCGTGGTCTTATTGAAGAGCTGCGTTGTCCTAAGTGTCAGAACCAGAACTTAGCAGGATCTGATGCGCCCATTGCTCAAGACTTAAAGCAGAAGACTTATGATATGGTCAAAGACGGACGTAGTGATGCTGAGATTCGCGCCTTTATGCAAGAACGCTATGGTGATTTTATCAGTTATAAACCGCCGGTACGGCCCTCAACGTGGATATTATGGTTTTTCCCGCCTTTGCTGCTGATCTTTTTAATTACCGGTTGGTTTTGGCAAAGCAAACGTCGCCAACTTGCTGCTAAAGGACAAGGCAGCACGGCCACAAACAGTAGCGCTCAAGCTTTGACTCCAGCTGAAAAAGCGGAGCTTGATCGCCTATTGTCGCGTGCTGACAATAATGATGATACGGATCGCAATAATCGTGACACCATAAGCCCAGAGGACAAAAAATGACTTTATTCTCCACTGCTAGCTTGTTCATCTCTTTAAGCTTGCTGATTACCCTAATTCTTGCCCTCATTGTTATTACACCGTGGCTGCGCGCCAAGCAGCTGCGCGCTAAACCTGTTGATAATCAATTATTAGATATCAATGTAAGCGTCTTCCGTGAACGTCTAGCGGAGCTTAAAACCGATAAGGATAGCGGAGTCATCGACGATAATCACTATCAAAATCAAAAGCTTGAGCTTGAGCGTCAATTGCTAAGCGCTCAGCATCAAACCTCACAGATGATTCCTCCGGGGATTAAAAGCCGTCTTATTATCGCTTTTTGGGTACCGGTGCTAACGGCGTTGGCTTATCTATTAATTGGTGATCGTACGCCAGTGTTTGAATTTTGGGCAGGGCAGGATAAAGTAGGTCAAGTCGCCGATGATCTGCTGACTGGGAAGATTGATGGCCCACCAGCGTGGGCGATTGAAGATGACGGTCGTCAGCTGATCACGGCTATGCAAGCCAATGTCCATAGTCATGCCGATGATCCTAACCGCTGGATGCGCTTATCAGAGCTGTTCTTATCGCTTGAGTCTAATGAGTCAGCGTTAGAAGCTTTGTCACGTGCTTACCGCTTATCGCCCGACAATGAAGAGATAGCCACCACTTATGCGCAAATTAGCTTCTTTGCTAACAACGGTCAGCTCGATCCTGCTAGCCGCCGCGTCTTGCAGGATGTGTTAGCGAAGAACCCGCAGCATGAAGGGGCGCAAATGCTAATGGTAATGGGAGAATCTCGTGCTGGCAACTTTGCGGAGGCACAAAGCTGGATTGAGCGTTTGCGGACCAGCATCGCAGCCAAACCTGGTGATCATAGTCATGCACTGGCTAGCTTGGATGAGCTGACTGCTAATGTTACCTCACAGCAACAGCAGGCGTCGCAAGGTATTGACGTTGATATCACTGTTAATCCAAGCTTACTGCCTTTGATAAAAGGCGATGATACCTTATTCGTCGCTATTCGTGATGTCAATGGTGGGCCGCCATTTGCAGCTAAACGTCTGCCCATTAGTATAATCCAACAAGGCAAAGCTACGGTTAGCTTGAGTGATCTTGACGCTATGATACCTGAGCGTACTATAGCCTCTGCTCGCGCTGATAATGTACAGCTTGCAGTGATCGCTCGTATCAGTCATAGCGGCAATGCAGGAGCTGAGTCAGGGGACTTATCAGGTAACCCTGTAGTTATTAATATTGACCAAAATCAAGTTAATGTTGAGATTAATCAACAAGTCCCATAATAGCAAGTTCTATAATACTTAGAGCTTGTCGTAAATTAATAGTAAAATAGGCGCTGTAACCGTATGCTTGCAGCGCTCGCTTTTAAGTCCTAGTGATATAACCTAAAGTAATGAATTATTGCAATCTACTGCCTCGGTACTAAAAATACTTGAGCTTTGTAAACCCACAAGGTAAGGTAAGCCTTGCTACAAACCAATCCCTAAGTTTTATCATCCAAACATATGTCTATTAAGGAGAGTCGTATCATGATGCGTATAATTTTGCTAGGTCCACCTGGTGCTGGTAAAGGCACGCAAGCTCAGTTCATCTCACAACAATATGATATTCCACAAATCTCAACAGGCGATATGCTCCGCTCAGCCATTAAAGAGGGCAGCGAGCTTGGCCGACAAGCTGAAGGCGTCATGAATGCAGGTGGTTTGGTCTCTGATGACTTGATTATCAATCTAGTAAAAGAGCGCATCAGTAAGCCTGACTGTGCTAACGGTTGTATCCTTGATGGTTTTCCGCGTACCATTCCTCAGGCGCAGGCACTTGCTGAAGCTGATGTATCTATTGACCATGTTATTGAAATTAGCGTTCCTGACGATGAAATCGTCAAACGTCTATCAGGTCGTCGCCAGCATCCAGGTTCAGGCCGGGTGTATCATATCGAACACAATCCGCCTAAGCAAGAAGGCATTGACGACGTAACTGGTGAGGCTCTTATTCAGCGTAAAGATGATAAAGAGTCTACTATTCGTGATCGCCTAGCGACTTATCAAGAGCAGACTTCAGCACTAGTAGGTTATTATCAGGACAAAGCTGCTAAAGGCGGTGATGCGCCTAAATATGACAAGTTTGATGGTACGCAGCCCATTGATGAGGTCAAGCAGAAAATCCTGTCCGCCTTAAAAGGTTAATACCTGGTAAAGCGTAATAAGTCAGACCGCATAAAAAACCCGACCAACAATAGTATTGTTGGTCGGGTTTTTATTTATATATTATAATTTTAAAAACTATAATATATAAATGTACAGGTTTATAAAAGTATGCTGTTTAGCTGTTTATGCTTGACCTTGGGCATCGACCTGCGCTTGTTGTTGGCTTTGCGCATAAGCTTGATCAAAGTTTACTGGAGCGAGTAGCAGCTGCGGGAAGCTACCACGAGTTACGATGTCACTTATGACTTCACGCGCATATGGGAATAACACATTAGGACAATAAGCGCCTAGAATCTGTCCAATTTGATCTTCAGGTATGTTTTTTAGTAAAAAGATACCCGCTTGATGCACCTCAGCAATGAAAGCCGCTTCTTCAGCATTTTTAGCAGTCACGCTGACCGTTAGGACCACTTGATAATGATCATCATCAAGCTTTTCAGCATTGCTTGATAGATTGATGTCCAGCTCAGGGTTCCACTCTTTGGTAAAAACGCTAGCACCCGGTACTTCAAGCGACATGTCTTTTACATAGATGCGCTCTAGTGCTAATTGGGGTTGTGCTTGTTCTTCAGCCATGATTACTCCTCAAATAATTAATACAGTACAATGTCACTTAGTTTGCAGCTTATTTCATAAACTGATAAAGCGTAACTTAGCATAAACGGTTAAAATTAAACCTAGGCTGTGGTCAACCAAGTTCATTATAAATAAACCTTTAACAAGATAACAGATTAACCTGCTAATAGCTCGTCAAGCTTACCTTGCTGATTCATCTGATTGAGCTCATCAAAGCCGCCAATAAAATCATCACCGATAAAGATTTGTGGTACGGTGCGATAGTTATTGGTTTTTTGCATCAAGGCACGGCGCTCATCGCTACTCATATCATGCATGCCAATCTCTTCATAATTAACGCCTTTATTGTCTAATAGTTTTTTAGCGTTTGAGCAATAAGGGCAAATAGGCGTAGTATAAACTTTTACAGAGGTGGTCATAAAGTATCCTTAATTAAGTTATAAATAAACGGTTAAAGTATAGTGTTTTTTATGGAGTTATATTATAAAAACTGCTGCTATATGTTACTAACAAGTTTGTATTTAGCTGCGCTCATTATAAAGTGGGGATAGGTGCTATAAATTCAAGCCAGTCGTATCGATAATTTATAAGGGCTTGGCTTTTATGTCTTACTTTTTATGGTAATCACAATAACTATAATTTCTTTGTACTTAAAACATCATCAAAAACAAAAAGACACCATTAAAAATGATGTCTTTTAAATTCTAATCTTTACTTGCTCAGTTTAGGTTTGGTTTTATCTTTTTTCGGTTGAGCGTCTTTTATACCGACTAATGGCATACCAGCACCTTGCCAGCCGCCAATGCCGCCTTCTAAACGATAAACATTTTCTTTAGCGATCATTTGTACCGCTGCGCCAGCTTGCACACCAATGTCACAGACGATAATAACTGGATGCTCAATCGCCCGTATCTCTTCTAAGCGATCTTTGAGCTCAGTAAAAGGTATATTACGACTACCTTGAATATAGCCAGTAGCAAACTTCTTTTTGGGACGAATATCAATCAATTGCGCGTTTTGAGAGTTGACCATCATACCAAGCGTATTGGGCGATATTTTTCTGCCACTGCGTTTGTTTTCAATAGTGAAAAACAATATCGCTAGCACAGCTAAAATACCGAATAAGAACGGGTGGTTGCCCATAAATTCAAATGCACGATCCAAAGCATACCTCCAAAGATGATGTTCTATCAGACTTAATCATTAATATGATAAGCATGAACAAGGCGCTATTATACCCACTCGTTCATTGATAGTAAACGTATGATAACTAAGCACAAGCAAGGCGAAGCTTAATAGGGCTTGGTATCGGCCTCTGCTTGTAGCGTCACTAAGTTTTCAACTCGGCGCTGTAGTACCTTACCGTCAGCTACGGCCTGCCACAAAGCACAGCCTTTGCTATTATGGGTATGTTTGCAGTCACGAAACTGGCAATAACCAGATAGGGGTGCAAGCTCAATAAACCCTGAGATAATGTCCTCAGGAGTCAGATGCCAAATGCCGTACTCGCGTATTCCTGGGGTATCAACAATGCCGCCTTGGTTGAGGTCATCAGGATCAAAAGGTAGCAAACGGCTGGTCGTCGTGGTGTGCTGACCCAGCTGTGAGTTCTCCGAGATGATATTGACGCTTTGAGCGGACTCAGGCAATAGCGCATTGATCAGACTGCTTTTACCGACACCTGATTGTCCCGCGAAGATGACCAACTTTTTATCAATATAATTTTTGAGCTCACTAAGTCCTTGCTGCTCATCGCTACCAGCGATATTTTCAGGACAATCAACTGAGGTCAGTACGCTCTCATAACCCAGCGCAGCGTATTGTGTCAGCAGCTCATTAGTATTTGCATCGTCACTTTTGGCCAATAAATCCGCTTTATTGAGTACCAATAGTGGCTGCACGCCTGCGTGGTGACAGACTACCAAATAACGGTCAATCAGGGAGGGCGCTGCTGCAGGCAGCGGCGCAAAGACGATGGCTAGGATATCAACGTTAGCAGCCACAGGTTTGAGCTTATGATAGCGATCGGGGCGAGACACTAAAGAAGTACGCGGCTTTACTGATTCGATACGTCCAAAGCCGGTATTAGGATCAGCGCTCCAGCGTACTTGATCGCCAGTCGCGAGCATAGGCAGATTGGTACGCACGTGACAGCGCCAGATATCGCCAAGCGCTAATTCCTGCCAAAACGGCTCAGGGTCATCAGGGCCAATCTCAGGCTGCATAGGAATAATAGCAGGTAAGCTTGTGACCTGTACCTCTAACTGCTTACCGTAATGCGCCATGACCACGCCATCCATCAAGCTATCATCGAGGCTGTCTTGGCTATCAAGTTGTTGCTTATCAATGCGACGGATTTGTTGTTTGGTCAGTTTGCGTTGTCGAATCAGTGCCATAAGTGCTGCCTATCAAAAAATATCTCTAAGTGTAGCGTGAAAATTTGCTAACATACAGCCTAAAGCGCCAATGCTAAGCAGTGGTTTTGTAACGTTATAAGTAGCATGCAAGCAATTTTTGAAATTTAACTATAGGACAATATATGAGCACCGATGATCATCCCAATAAGATCAGAATTAAGAACCAAGGTAAAAAAGGGCTGGTATGGATTGACCTTGAGATGACCGGACTTGATACGCTAAATGATGAGATTATCGAGATCGCAACGGTGGTGACTGATGAGGACTTAAACGTATTAGCGGAAGGGCCAGTATTTGCGATCAAAGTATCGGATCAAACCTTAAATAAAATGGATGATTGGAATACCAAGCAGCACGGACAGTCAGGATTGGTCGATCGTGTGCGCCGTAGTACAACGACACTGGCAGAGGCAGAAGCGCAAACCATTGCCTTTTTAAACAAATGGGTGGATAGTGGTAAGTCACCAATGTGCGGCAATTCTATATGCCAAGATCGGCGCTTTTTAGCCCGGCAAATGCCAGAGCTTGAGCGCTTTTTTCATTATCGTAATTTAGATGTCTCATCGATCAAAGAGCTGTGCTTTCGCTGGCGTCCTGATATTTTAAAGAACTTTGAAAAAGGTGGTAGTCATTTAGCACTTGATGATATTCGCGACTCTATTCGTGAGCTCAAACACTATCGTCAGCACTTTTTTAAATTGATGGATTAAGGGTTTTAGAGTTAATGTGACATATATATTGTAGGTTGGGTTAGCGATAGCGTAACCCACCGTCTGCCCAAATTATCAAAGTTCAATGGTGTGTAGAAAGCACTCTATAAATAACTATCTCACCAAGTATTGAAACTCAACTAATCTAAACTCATCATCATTATTTACATTTTCTTCTACAACCGCGCCAATGACAGCATTAACTTTGGGCTGGCGCGTATCGCTATCTAGTAGCCGCCAATCACCAAGCACATAGCGTATTTTATTATCGGTAGTTTGATGGATATCAGGTCGATGAGTATGACCGTGTAATAAAGCGTCATTATCATAAAGAACCTTATCTACCGCATCCTTATTAACATCCATAATATGAGTGGCTTTATTGGCGTTGCTTTGCTGACTTTTTTTGCGCATGTTATCGGCGATAATGAGGCGTTTTTCAAGTGACTTATTTAATAGATACCATTTGGTAAAGCGATTACGCATCACTTTGCGAAACAGCTGATATTTTTTATCATCGATACACAGCGCATCGCCATGCTCAAGTCGATACGTTTGTGCGCCGATCAGCAGCGTATAAGGCTCATAAATAAGCTCACCGCCAAACAAATTACAAAAGGGCTGACCGAGCAGAAAATCACGATTACCGTGCATCACTAAAATCTCACAGCCAGCTATGCGTAGTTTTTTAAGTTTGGCTATCAACGGCGTGAGCCAATGCACTGAAAGTTCGTCATCTGATAACGACAAATACGTATCATCACCAACCCAAACCTCAAACCAGTCGCCCAAGATAAACAGGCGTTTGAGCGCAGGCAATGCTAAGCAGTCATCAAGCAGTGCCAAAAAAGCCTGCACTAGGGCAGGCTCCTCAGGTGATAAATGCAAATCGCTAATCAATACTTGCCGTACCTCATGAGGACGGGTCGTTATCAGATGATTAAAAATTTGCATTTATCGATATCCTAATTAAGCAATACATCATTTACTGAGATACAATTTTCGCTGATTGAATAGTGATCGGCTCTTTTGGTACATCAGCATGCATACCGAAACGACCCGTTGGTACGCCGCGCATTTTTTCAATGACATCCATACCGCTAGTGACTTTACCAAAGACGGTATAGCCCCAGCCTTGTGCATTTTTACCGCTGTGATTTAAAAAGTCGTTGTCTTTAACGTTAATAAAAAACTGGCTAGTCGCTGAATGTGGATCTTGGGTACGCGCCATGGCGATCGTGCCTTTATCATTTTTTAGATCGTTGTCCGCTTCGTTTTCAATCGGGGCATTGGTTTTTTTCTCATTCATCTCAGCGTCCATACCGCCGCCTTGAATCATAAAGCCATCAATGACGCGATGAAAAATCGTACCTTCATAGTGACCTGATTTGACATAGTTTAAAAAGTTTTCGACCGTTTTTGGCGCTTTTTCTTCGTTGAGTTCAATAGTGATATTACCCATTGAAGTCTCTAACTGTACTACTGGCATGTTGCTCATTGTTGTCTCCTGAGTGTTTACATTGGAAAGTGAATTGGGCTGAGTGTCCGTAGGGATCGTATTATTAGTACTGGTACAACCTAGTATAAATAAAGGGGCAAATAAGCTGGCAAGCCCGAATGTTTTGACGGCATGCATAGATATTCCTTGTGGTTCTAAGAGGCAATCCTAATTCAGACGCCAGTTTAGATGCCAGTCTAACGGCTTTTTTGTCATATGTCATGTATCAGGCTGTTAATGGCTTTGTAAAAGCTGATAGAATAACGCCATTCTTTTTTATAACAACCTTTAGATGCTGTATTTCAATTCTAAATTATATCTACTATATACATCGCTTAGGAGCAACGCTACATGAGTGAGCACGCAAAGAGCACCATACAAAAAGACGAGCCAAAAAACGACTTTATTCGTAACATCATACGCAGCGATATTAAAGCGCAAAAGTACGAGCAAATCGTTACCCGTTTTCCGCCTGAGCCCAATGGTTACTTGCATTTAGGTCATGTTAAATCTATCTGCCTAAATTTTGGCGTGGCTGAAGAGTTTGATGGTCTGTGTCATCTGCGTTATGACGACACCAATCCAACCGCTGAAAAGCAAGACTACATTGATAATATAAAGAACGACGTGCAGTGGCTGGGTTTTGAATGGGCAGGTGAGGCGCTGCATGCGTCTAGTTATTTTGATCAACTTTATGCATGGGCGGTGCAGCTCATTGAGCAGGGCGATGCTTATGTTGATCTGCAAACCCCCGAGCAGATTCGCGATAACCGAGGCTCGTTTAATGAGCCAGGTACGCCATCACCGCAGCGCGAGGCGAGCGTGGAGGACAACCTAAAGCGTTTTATGGATATGAAAGACGGTAAGTATCAAGACGGCGAAGCTGTTTTGCGTGCCAAGATTGATATGACCAGTCCAAATATGAATATGCGCGATCCTATTATTTATCGAGTTATGCATCAAGAGCATCATCAGACTGGTGATAAATGGTGCATCTATCCAATGTATGATTTTGCCCATCCGTTGTCAGATGCTATCGAAGGCATTACCCACTCATTGTGTACACTAGAATTCGAAGATCATCGCCCCTTTTATAATTGGGTGGTCGATAAGATCGGCTTTGATAAGCCGCCGCATCAGTACGAGTTTAGTCGCTTAAACGTCGACCATACTTTGACCAGTAAGCGTAAGCTGAAGCAATTAGTCGATGAAGGTATCGTTGAGGGCTGGGACGATCCACGTATGCCCACTATCGCTGGCATGCGTCGCCGCGGCTATACGCCAGAAGGCTTACGTGACTTTAGCGAACGCGTTGGAGTATCAAAAGCCGACGGGGTCACTGATATGCGCCTACTGGAGTTTAGCATTCGTCAATCGCTTGATGATACCACCGCGCGCGGTATGGCAGTGCTCAAACCACTTAAAGTGACGATTACTAACTTTGATGAAGTATTAAGTCAATGGGAGACGCAAAAGGCGGATAGCGTTGAAGCTCGCTGGGACGCAGACACGCAAACCCTTTGGCTTACGCAGCCTAAGCATCCAAACGTCGATATGGGCGCGCGTGAAATTCCTTTTACCAAAACCCTTTATATCGATCAAGGCGATTATGAGATAGAGCCGCCAGCAGGTTATAAGCGCTTATCACCAGAGAAACCTGAGATTCGTCTGCGCAATACCTATGTGCTAGCGGTTACTGAGCATATTACTGATGAGAGTGGCAACGTTGTTGAGCTCAAAGCCACTATTGATCCTACGACCTTGGGTAAAAACCCTGAAGGACGCAAAGTCAAAGGCGTCATCCATTGGGTGTCAGCAAGCCGAGGCGTACCTGCAACCGTACGTTTATATGAGCAGTTATTTAGCGTAGAAGACCCCAGTAGTGTCAGCGATGTCCACGACGCGCTTAACCCTAATTCACTAACGGTGCTTGATGCGGTAGTTGAGCCGTCACTTGCCGAAGCGGAGGCGGGTACTCGCTTTCAGTTTGAGCGTGAAGGCTACTTTATAACAGATAGTGAGGATCATACGACTGATAAGCCCGTCTTTAATCAAATTGTAAGCTTACGTGATAGTTATAAGCCAGCTTAAGACATGCCAAAGCGCAACGATAAATTATTGGTCATTTTTATCTCTCGGTTCAATTTTATCTATCGATAAAGGTAAGTAAACCCAAGGATCAATTTAAAGAAGAGTAAAGAGATTATGGTTAAAAAAAAGTCAATCAATTTAGCCTTACAGGGCGGCGGTTCGCACGGTGCCTTTACATGGGGCGTGCTTGATTATCTTATGGAAGATGGTCGGGTTAGTGTAGAAGGTATTTCAGGCACGAGCGCCGGTGCTATGAATGCAGCAGTATTAGCACAAGGCTATATGGAGGGCGGCGCAGATGGCGCGCGCGAATCGCTTGAAACGTTTTGGCGCCAAGTGGCTTATATGGGTAGGCTCAGTCCTATTAAACGCAGCCCTTTAGATATCTTGACAGGTAAATGGGATTTGGACAACTCACCGACTTACCTTATGTACGATCTATTTACTCGAGTGGCCTCCCCTTACAACACCAATCCGCTAAACATTAATCCCCTGCTTGATTTAGTCGACTCTACCATTGACTTTGACAAAGTCAGAGCGTGCAGTATGTTACAGTTATTCGTGGCAGCAACCAACGTACATACGGGTAAAATAAAAATATTTAACCGTGAAGAGCTGACCGCAGATATGCTGCTAGCCTCAGCGTGTCTGCCCTCCTATTTTCAAGCCGTTGAAATTGATGGCGTACCCTATTGGGACGGCGGTTATGTTGGTAATCCACCTTTGTATCCCTTGTTTCAAACCACCAAGTCCAAAGATATTGTCATCGTACAAATTAATCCAGTTGAGCGCGCCGAGACCCCGAGAAGTGCGCAGGAGATACAAAATCGCATTAATGAGATCTCATTTAATTCCTCTTTGCTCAGAGAGCTGCGAGCTATTGACTTTGTAACCCGTCAACTACAGGAAGGAAAGCTCGATAGAGAGCGTTACACAGAAGTACTCGTGCACCGTATCGAAGCCACTGAACAAATTAACCCGCTATCAGCGTCCAGTAAAATAAATTCTGAATGGGCGTTTTTAACCCATTTGCGTGATATTGGTCGCGCGTCAGCGAAAGCTTTTCTTGATGAGCACTATGAAAATTTAGGCAAGGATTCCACTCTCGATTTGCGTCGCGAATTTTCATAAATGAATGGTAAAAATCTAAAGCCCTAATACTAAATTATTACTATTATTAAATTCAACAATAGTAGTTTGCAAACCTGCCCATTTCTAGTACGCTAGAGATGGGTTTTTTTGTAAACCATTGTAAGTTTTTATCAGTGAATCTTGAGGATGTAATTATGGCAAAATTTTTGAACACCAGTGGTACTACTTACCATTTAGAAGAATTGATTAAAAATGCATCTGATCGGCTAATTATTATCAGTCCTTATCTAAAATTAAACGAGCGCATCAAAGAGCTATTAGAGGACCGTAATCGACTCAAAATAGATATTCGCATTGTTTATGGCAAAAACGACTTGCAACCAGAGGAGATTAATTGGCTAAAGAACTTGACCTTTATTCGTACCAGTTTTTGTAAAAACCTGCATGCCAAATGTTATTTGAATGAAAACGAGTGCATTATTACTAGCTTAAATCTATATGAGTTTAGCCAAGTTAATAATAATGAGATGGGCGTACTTATCTATCGTAACGAAGATTCTAAACTCTATGCTGATACTTATGAGGAGGCGCAGCGCATTATTCGTATCAGCGATGAAGTGCGTATGTCACTTGAAAAAGTAAACGATATTAATAATAAAGCTGATCTTAATAGTCAGACCAAAGCTGATAAGCCAGTAGAAACAACGCCCAATAGTATCTCTAAATCGATAGAGGCAATGCCAAACTACTCTAAACTCACCACCGCGAAGCTAGCTAAAGAGCTTGGGTTTAAAACGCAAGAATTAAACGATAAATTGGTTGCGGCAGGTTATTTAGAAGAAAAAGACGGCGAGCTGGTGTTGACTGAGGCTGGCACTATGGCAGGCGGTGTTACTAAACGTGGTAAGTTTGGCGCGTTTTGCTTATGGGACATAGGAATGGTGGTTTAGTTTAAAAGGCTACTATTGAATGCATTTTCTTAATCCTAAACGGAATAACAGCATTACAATCGGTCACAAGACATTCATAACCAGTTTGATAAGATAAAATAGGATTTTTACTCAAAACTTACTAATAATTAAGGAGCCAAGTATGGCACATTTACGATTAGGTGATACCGCGCCAAATTTTGACGCAAGCACCACCGAAGGCGATATCAACTTTTATGATTGGGCAGGGGACAGCTGGATTGTTTTATTCTCGCATCCTGCCGATTATACGCCTGTATGTACCACCGAGCTCGGGCGCACCGCCGCATTAGGAGGCGAGTTTCAAAAGCGTAACGTCAAACCTATCGCGCTCTCGGTTGATGGTTTGGACGATCATAAAGGCTGGGCAAAAGATATCGAAGAGACGCAAGGCAGTGCTGTCAACTTTCCAATTATTGCGGACTCCGATCGCAAAGTCGCTGATCTTTATGACATGATTCATCCCAATGCTGATGATACCGCGACAGTAAGAAGTGTATTTATTATTGATCCCAACAAAAAGGTACGCTTAACGCTGACTTATCCTGCCAGCTGTGGCCGTAACTTTAATGAGATCGTTCGCGTAATCGATGCATTACAATTGTCTGATGACTATAACGTGGCTACCCCTGTTGATTGGCAAGAAGGCGATGATGTGATCATTCCGCCTAGTGTCAAAAACGAAGACATCGCAGCCAATTATCCTAAGGGTCATACTGAGATTAAGCCATATTTACGCACTACGCCAGCACCGAATAAATAAGCTACACCCGCGATGAATAGTTAAATAAACTAAGTCCTATAACTAAGTGTTATAGGACTTTTTACTATTCGTATCACAAGCGAAGGTTGGGTTTTGCTATGATAATGGGAGTAGATGGTTTTACTTAAAACACTTATAATCTCAGTTAAGTAAGGGCTCTTCGTCTATAAACTTTATATCCATAAGCAGTATGGTGTAATTTCATTCATCGCTCAAATTAAAAGGAATTTATTGTGAAAAAATTATACGTTACCCGCACGGCTCCCAACCCACGTAAAGCGCTTATTTTAATGGCATCGAAAGGCATCGATGTTGACGATATAGATGATTTAGAGGTTGTTGATATTGATTTTGCAACCAAAGAGCAGTTTTCAGAGTCATTTACCAAAATAAATCCTATGCAAACCGTACCCGTTTTAACGCTTGGTGATGGTACGGTACTTAATGACTCGCAAGCAGTTTGTGAATACCTTGACCGGGTTTATGGAGAGCGTTCGGTCATGGGCAATGACGTGGTACAGCGTGCTCAAGTTTGTTCTATGCGCCGTATTGCTGAGTTTGAGGTGCTTTATAATCTGATGCTGGCTTTTCAGCATAGCCATCCCTCAAAGGCAGAGCGCGTAAGTCAGGTACCAGAATTTGTAGATCAATCCATCGCCCGCGCTATTAAGGCACTCCCTTATTTCGAAACCGCTTTAGAGGGACGCGAGTATCTAGTGACCGATCATCTTACCTTCGCTGATATTGTTCTATATTTAGGATTGGATTTTGGCAAAGCGCTCAAGGTCAATCCAACTGAACATGGTGACAATCTGGCGCGTTTTTACCAGATGATGCATGAGCGTTTCAGCATTAAAAAAATGGCTAGCGCTAAGTCAATAAATCAGTAAGAGTAGGGGTAGTGAGGTAAGAAGATGAAACAGAGGTAGCTGAGATAAGTTTCAGCTACCTCTGTTTTTTTGTAAAATGAGTAAAGCAAACATCAATACATAAACAGTTACATTATATAACTAGAAGAAGAATAATATAGCAATGTTGTTCTGTGAATATGGCTGGTTCTTCATAGTGTAGTTTTACTGCATTATTTATTAATTTATCTAATAAATCACCTAAATAGATGAAGTTTATATATATAAAACTGTTAAATTGATGATCATAAAAGCGTTGAGATAACATCTTAGAGTAGTACTAAAAAGACGAATAGTACTAAAAAGACAAGAATATACGTTGAATATAATGATGAAACGAAACCTTAAAATACTTTTGTTACCAGCTATGATGGTAACAGCCTTAACACTGAGTGCTTGCAACAATATATCGTCTGCTAGTGGCACCGAATTCAAACATGTAACTACTGATGACGTAGTAGACACCGATAATAGTAGCAATGACATAACCGAGCAAAGTATAAGCGCTGAAGAACAAATGATCGATAATCTTACTCGTCATCACTGGACATTGGTAGCAGCGAACGATGATAAAAGACAACCGCTACTACCTCTTACGGACATCACAGATCAAGTTACTTTAACTTTTAGTCAGTATCAAGGACAGAACGCTGTTAGCTATACAGTTGGATGTAATATGGTGAACGCCGCCTATCAGCTACAAGGAAATACCTTGTTAATTGAGAATGGTATGAGTACCAAAATGTCATGTGATGATCTAAATGTGGCCGAAGATACTTTGAATCAGCTTATGCAGGGTGAGAGCCTACTAAGCTTTGTAGAAGGCATATCGCCAATGCTTACTCAAACCACTAACGATGCTGTCCTAGAATGGAGAGGCAAACTGACAGCGCAAGCCAAATATAATAGCAGAGGCAAAACTATATTCTGGGCGGTAAGTGCTGAGACTAAGCCTTGTATAAATAACAATACTCAGACATGCCTGCAAGTAAAACCTATCACTTATGATGATCAAGGTATAAAAATCAATGAAGGCAATTGGACTGAGTTCTCAGGCAGTATTGATGGCTATCAGCACGACAGCAAACATGATGAAGTACTACGTCTGCAACGTTATCAACTTGATGCTAGTAGTGCAGATAAAGGGTCAAAAGCAGAAAAATATGCTTATGTATTAGATACGGTTATCGAAAGTAGTCTGACTGATTAAAAGTACCGCTGCTGATTAAGCGTTTAATAGCATACTTTAGATAGGGTTGAGTTATTTCAAAACCCATACAGTGTTACTGGGAGATATTTTGCGCAGCATTGAAACAGCGTAGACACAGCATGCAAGTAAAAACTATCCCAGCAGCACGACAATATTAGTGTATTAATTTTATTTCAAACTAACTATAACTAAGTGTTAATCTCAACTGCTATAGATTGCTCAAATCTTCTTCAGTCAAACGCCAACGTCCTTTTTTCTTAGAAGCACCGCGCCCGCGCATAGAGCTATTAAGTAATATCTTATTCATAGAGTGGCTCGAGTGCGCATGACAGATAGCGCAGGCAAGTCCGTCAGCTGCGTCCGCTTGCGGTACAACATCAAGCCCTAAAATCCGGCAAACCATCTCTTGCACTTGCTCTTTCGCCGCAGCGCCGTAACCGCATACGGCTTGTTTTATTTGTCGTGCCGTATACTCTGATACCTCTAAGTCAAGAGCTACCATTGCTGCAATCGCAGCACCGCGTGCTTGTCCTAGCTTAAGTGCTGAGTCAGGATTTTCTGCCATAAATACTTGCTCAATGGCTGTATAAATAGGTTCATCTGCGTACTTGAGATGATACTGTGTGATACGTGTCAGGCCATTGAAAATACGTTTGAGGCGTTCAGGCATCTCTTTGGTATCGGTACGGATGGTGCCTGCATCGATAAAAGTTAGCTTGTCACCCGTTTGTTGTACGATTCCATAGCCCGTCATACGCGAGCCGGGATCAATACCTATAATAATTGCCATAATTTCCTACAATATTTCTATCTTATTAATTGGCTTAAAAAGTAACGCTAAGTTTGATAGTATAGCAAGTCATCCCCATATATAGCATAAGTTAACCATTTTAATTTATGCCGCTTTTTTATTTTTAGATTTTATTTACAGGATGACACTTTATGGGTCAGATAGTTGGTATTGCCATTGTTTGGTTTATTATTGAGATGTTGGTGTGGTATCTAATCGCTCAGTTTGTGAGTGGTTGGTGGGTCTTTTTCTGGTTCATTATCGCTGCGGTTATTGGTATATCACTGATTCGTAAGGGTATGTCTGCGCTAAATCCAATGGCTCAGCAAATGAAAGCAGGCGGAATGATGAATCCTGCTATGCGTCCGCAAGAGTCTACTATGCTTAAAAGCGTGGCTATGGCTGCCGCTGGCATTTTATTATTGATTCCAGGAGTTGTCAGTGATTTGTTGGCTTTATTAGTTGTTTTGCCACCCGTCCAAAAGAAGCTTAAAAACATGGCCAACAATTATGTGATGAATAATCAGCAAAAAATGATGGAGATGATGGCCAAACAAATGGGTGGTCAAAGTCCATTTGGCGGCGCAGGCGGTATGAGCGGACAAAATCCGTTTGGTGGGATGAATAATCAAAACCCGTTTGGTCAACAGCAAAATCCTTTTGGTGATGTCTTTAAGCAACATACTACCGTTGATGGTACTGCTAAAAATGTACCAAAAGACGTTAAAAAAATTACTAAATCTGCTAACGATGAGTAACATATAACTATAGCAGCAGTAATTTAGAAGCATTAATAAGTGCTTGTTAAATAGCATCTTATCAGACTTAAACACTATTAAGCATAATGATAAAGGTATAAAAAAGAGAAAACCCCTTTAGCCGTCAGCTAAGGGGGTTTTTCTGGTCGTAATCAAATATAACAACCGGAGTGCCGCCGTAAAATGGCGACCCATGAACCGTGAAGTTCAGGGCGGATGTGTCATCGTCTCGGCAGGTTTCCTGATACACCGTAAACGGTGCAGGCATACACAATGAAACGATAGGTAGCACATCCTGGTAAAGCATTATCGGCTCAGGGAATAAACATTCACTAGCGAGCACTCCAGAATAGTCTTATCTTAACCAATGGAACAGAGGATTGCAAGTTAGATTGATGAATGAGCATATAGTACAAATTTTATCAATAACTAGCTTTTAATCGTTATCGTCTGTAGCTGGCATACTACAATGCTCATAACAAATATCTAAAAATGTCGAGTTTTCAGCTATTTTGAGATATGTGTTAAGATAGGCTCGTAATGGCTGTCGGTTTTAGCAGCCACTGATTTTATCTATGTTTTTTTTCTAATAAAATACACCAGACGTTCACCTAGTAAAGGAGCGGTAATATATGACCAGTACACTACAACAAGTAGAAAATAGCCATGATAATCAGGTACATTCTAATAACAACCAAAATAAAAAAGTACCTAATGTCTTGATGATTTTAGATGGTTTTGGTCATCGTGAAGATACCGAAGACAATGCTATTGCCGCTGCAAACATGCCAAACTTAGACAAGATCTATCAGCACTACCCACATGGGTTAATATCAGCGTCAGGTGAAGATGTCGGTCTGCCAGATGGACAATTTGGCAACTCAGAAGTTGGTCATATGAATCTTGGTGCTGGGCGCGTCCTATATCAAGACTCTACTCGTATCTCAAATGAGCTTGCTAATCGCGAATTTTATAAAAACGAGGCATTGGTCGAGGCGGTAAAAGCGGCCAATGAGAAGGGCGGCAACGTACATATTATGGGGCTATTGTCTGATGGGGGGGTACATTCGCATCAGGATCATATTGAGGGCATGTGTCACTCTGCACTGGTACACGGGGCTAAAAATGTTTTCGTTCACTGCTTTTTAGATGGCCGGGATACGCCGCCCAAATCTGCCGATAAATACATCAACCGTCTGCGTGATTATCTCAATAAGCTTAACGATCATTATGAAGGTAGGGTGCAAATTGCTACGATCATTGGGCGTTATTATGCAATGGATCGTGACAACCGCTGGGATCGAGTGCAAAAAGCGTATGAGCTGATCACCGAAGGTAAAGCCGATCGTCATTCCACTCGTGCTGATGGTGCGGTGCAGGCGGCCTATAAAGCACGCGAAACAGACGAATTTATTAATCCTACTACGGTCATTGAGCATGGAGAGATACCGTATACCGTCAATGATAACGATGCTGTCATTTTTATGAATTTCCGCGCTGATCGTGCGCGTGAGCTTGCGCAAGCGTTTGTACTACCAGATCATGAGTTTTCAGGGTTTTCTCGTCATAAACGTCCCAAACTTGCCGCCTTTGTTATGCTGACTAAGTACTCAGACATATTGGCCGATAATGCTAATACCAGTATTGCTTATTATCCAACCTCTTTGAGCAACACGCTTGGGGAGTACTTACAGGATCAGGGTAAAACTCAACTGCGTATTGCTGAAACTGAAAAGTACGCGCACGTTACTTTTTTCTTTAGTGGTGGCCGCGAAGAAGAGTATGAAGGTGAAGCGCGCATTTTAGTACCATCGCCTGACGTAGCGACCTATGATTTACAGCCTGAGATGAGTGCTCCTGAGGTCACAGATGAGTTGGTAGCTGCGATAGAGTCGGGTAAATATGATGTACTAATAGTCAATTATGCTAACGGTGATATGGTTGGACACACGGGTAACTTTGATGCTGCGGTACAAGCAGTAGAGGCGCTCGATGACTGCATTGGCCGTATTGAGTCAGCCGTACGTGCCGCAGGTGGCAATATGCTTATTACCGCCGATCATGGTAACGTCGAACAAATGCATGATTATGAAAGCGGACAGGTTCATACGCAGCATACTACAGAGCATGTGCCTCTCATCTATGTTGGTGAGAAAAAAGTGCGGGTACGTAGTGGTGGTAAGCTTAGTGATATTGCTCCAACTATTTTAAACTTGATGGACATAACGCCACCTGATGAGATGACAGGTGAGAATTTACTAGTTTCTACTTGATCGTTTTTACTTGGTTATTGATATATTCTAAATAGAGTAAAGATTGATCTATAAAAAGACAGAACCAACTATTTATGTCTGCATGATTGTTAATTAACTGGCTACAATGTGAGTCAGTTAACTCTTTGTTGTCTGGACGATCCAGTTTTATGTGAGCTCTGTTATGTTTCTCTTAACCTGTAAACGAGCAATGAAAGTCACCAAACCTAGTAAGCAAGTATTGATTAACGGCGTTTTCCATGAATTCGCTGCTAATCTTATGCGGAAAACTGGTTGCATAATGGTAATCGCTTTAAGTAGTGTTAGTCTATATGCCCAAACGGCTCCAGCAGCTAGTAATTTAATGGGTTCTGATAATACGAGTCGTAGCCCAACGGCAAGCTTGCAACTCATTAGTCTAAGAGTTGATGAAGTCCCATTAAACAATGGCGCTGATGATTTATCTGATATAAATACGTCAGATGCAATTGACGAGACGGATAGCTGGATGGATGATGAGACACAAGGTGTCAATCCTATAGAGACAGCGTCAGACTATGAAACTGATGAGACGCCAGAAGAGGTGGCTCATGTGTCGTTAAATGCTATTTCGCCAGAAACTTTAAAGACGTTTGTTGCGGTAATAGACTTAGTGCGCCGTGAGTATATTGATCCTGTCAATGATGAAGCATTATTTAACGATGCCATGAGTGGTATGCTGACCAAACTTGATAGTCATGCTGAATTCTTAGATGTTGAGGCTTATGAAAACCTTCGTGCCTTTACTCAAGGCGATGTAGGTGATATTGGTTTAAGGGCTGAGTATCAACCCAAAGTAGGCTATTGGGTAGTTGTTGATGTCATCAGCGACTCACCTGCAGACAAAAAAGGTATTACGGTAGGAGATTATTTACATCAAATTGACGATTTCAAACTTGATCAAGATAAACAGTCTAATGATATTGAGCAGCTATTAACAGGTATTGCTGGCACACAGGTAAATATCATCGTCTCAAAAGCAGGTCGGCGTAAAAGCACGATAACTTTGCAGCGCAATAATAGTCACCCTCAAACTATTGAAACGAAGCTGATTGATGGTATTGCTATTATCAAACTACCAGCCTTTCAAAACAATAGTCGTGAGCAGATTTTACAAAGTCTAACCAAATTAGATGGTTCTGTGAAAGGGGTACTGCTTGATCTACGCGATAATCCTGGTGGCGTACTGGCATCAGCAGTAAAAGTCGCCAGCTTATTTATGAATGATGTAGACGTAGTACAAGTTAAAGGTCGTCAAGGCGATCCCCGTGTTTTATCGACCAAAGACGCGGCCATGTTGAAATCTTTACCAGTGATTATTTTACAAAACCGCTATTCCGCCTCAGCAGCTGAGGTACTAGCCAGCAGCTTACAAGAGCAAAAACGTGCCACTATTGTAGGCGAGGTAAGCTATGGTAAAGGTTCTGTGCAGTCGGTTATACCGCTTGATAATGAGCAGGCGGTCAAATTGACAGTAGCGCATTACTTAACAGCAGCAGGAAAAAAGATAGATAAAATAGGAGTACAGCCTGATATTACGCTATCTGGTAATGAAAACACATGGGAGGAACAAGCGCTTGCTGTGCTGCGTCAGCAAGTAGGTACCTCAGGGCTTCGTTTTGTAAAAAATGAAGCTGCTGACAAATAAGTAATTAAAAAATAGGTAATTAGAGAATGAATCATCGCAAAACCACTAGCTACTGAGGCTAAGAATAGCCTCTAGGTTCTATTTACTTTAAATCCTCATTTTGTTCTTCGTCGATATCAAGCTTTTTCATACGGTAGCGTAGCGAGCGAAAAGTAGTTCCTAACAATTCAGCAGCTTGGGTCTTGTTCCAATCGGTCTGTTTAAGTGCTTTGATAATTAGACTCTTTTCTTGTTCTTGTAAGTAAGCTTCAAGTCCTCTTTGTGGTAAGTCAGCATCAGATATACTGACGAGTGAGGGTTGACTGGTTAACTCGTCAGCGAGTAGCTCAGGTCTACGGCGATCTTGATTGTAAACAGAAGAGGTACTGATAGAGTTGGACTCAGGTGTCGACGTTCGAATAGCAGAAGAGTATCTTTGACTATGAGTACGATAAGGATGCAAATTATTAGTAATCTGTCCATTAAGCGCTTTAGGGTTTTGGTTTAAGTTATCTGCTGTAAGCGGAGCTGATACGTCAGCTGATTCAACATCAGCAGTAGTATTATTCTTGTGATCGTGAGTGAGTGTAGGTAAGCCTAAATGATCACTATCAATGATTGAGGTTTCTGCTAAGGTAATTGCACGCTCAAGTATATTGCGCAGCTCACGAACATTACCAGCAAAATGGTGATTTTGTAGACGTAGGCCTGCTTCTTCTGTTAATTGTATAGGTTCATCAAGCTGCCATTCAGCAGAGATCGACGCCAAAAAGTGTTTAGCAAGTACAGGTATATCATCGCCGCGCTCATTGAGTGTCGGCAGCTTAAGCTCAATAACGTTAATACGATAGTATAAATCTTGTCGAAAATCGCCACTGTGTACCAACTGATTTAAATCTTTATGGGTAGCCGATAAGATGCGAATGTCGACAGGTATCTCTTTGGTATCACCAATGGCGCGTACTGTTTTTTCTTGAATAGCGCGCAGTAGCTTTACCTGCATCACTAACGGTAAATCTGCAACTTCATCTAAAAACAATGTACCGCCGCTGGCTTGTTGAAACAGTCCTTGCTTGTCCGCAACGGCGCCTGTAAAGCTGCCTTTTTTGTGACCAAAAAACTCTGACTCCATAAGCTCTGAGGGAATTGCACCGCAGTTCACCGGCACAAAGCTACCATCGCGACGCGGACTTAGATCATGAATAAGTTTGGCAACCACTTCCTTACCGGTACCAGAGGCCCCAGACAAAAACACAGGTGCTTGAGAGCGTGCCAATTTAATAATAGTGGCCTTTAGCTTTTGCATAACCGCAGAAGCACCTATAAGGCGAATGTCTAATAGTTGCTGCTCAGGCGTAGGTTGATTAGGCTTTTCAATGCTTTCATCTTGGCTCACCACTTTAAGAGCATTTTCAACCAATTGACGCAAACGTGGTAATTCAAGAGGTTTATTAACAAAATCAAAAGCACCCAGTTTAAGCGCTTCAATAGCTAGATCCATACTGCCGTGAGCGGTAATAACGGCAACAGGTACGTTTGAGCTGGCGCTGATTTTTTTGACTAAATCTAGTCCTGAGCCGTCTGGCAGTTGTAAATCGGTTAAGCAAAAGTCGTAATCGTTATTGTCCCAGCAAGACTGGGCTTCTGACAAACTATAAGCGACATCACTTTTTATACCCATCTTTGTTAGTGTGATTTGCATCAGTCGGCATAGATCTACTTCGTCATCAACGATTAACGCAGTTGCTGTCATACATAACCTCATAGGTATTCAAATGATTACTAATTGCTAAAACATATCCAAACAAACTACTGTTATTGATAGTGAACTTTAGGCTACGCAGTTGGTTTGTTGAGATGGGGTAATTGTTCGATTTACTGACTTTAATTAATGTTGCTTCGATTAACTGTCATTGTAGTTTTGTTAGTATACACTTACTCATTTTCTACATCTGTCTCAATAGATACCACAGGTATAATGAGTCGAAAGCAAGTCTTTTCATGTTCAGGAACATAAAGTAGCCGAGCATGATTGACTTCACTAAAGGCTTGCGATAAATAAAGTCCAAGCCCAGTACCAGCTTTATCTGTTGTAAAAAATGGATTGAATAAGTGCTGTATATCATCAGCACCAACACCAACGCCATTATCTAAAACATCAATTATAACATCGTTCTGCACGCAATATATTTCTACCTCAGCATAAGAGTGCGTCTGCGTATGACTGCTGTAACGTAGGGCATTATTAATCAGATTGATAAGAATTTGCTCTAAATGATGAGTATCAAATTTTACTGCAGGTTCAGAGTCACTACGCAAAACAACATTGTGTTCGCTATAATAGTTGTGTAAAAACTCAGGCATCCAAGTAGATAGTTCTATCGTTTGTTGATTTGGCTTTTGTTGACGTGATAGTTTCAATATATCTTCAATGATACGGTTGACGCGCTTGGTTTGGGCAAATATTATTTTGTAAAGCTCATGGTTGCCCGTCATGTCAACTGCAGTTTGTTGCTGTGTTGAAGTGACATTAGTGTTTGTTGAACCTGGATCATCAGTAGCTTGAGTATCATCGACTACGTCTTCTATTAGTAGTTGGCTCGCCTGTGAAATAGCAGCCAACGGATTACGAATCTCATGAGCAATGCTTGCCGTTAGTTGTCCTAAGGAAGCAAGCTTTAACTGCTGGACGTTGGCTTGCTCACGTCGTAAGTCTTCAAGTAATATCAGCTGGCTATGGTCTTTTAAAGGCGTAACCTGTACCCTTAATCTATTAACTACAGAAGCATTAGCAGCGGCGGGAAGCTCGTAAACAAAATCGCTCGTTCGGCCAGTAGCAGCTGATAGGCAGTCGGCTAGAAGTTGACTGTGCTGCTCAGCCAGTTGCTGCTGAAAATAAATAAGTGGATAATCTTTACCGACAAGGTTTTGATACTGCGGTATAAAGCTAGATAGTTTTTCTTGACTGTCAGTAGCGGATGCTTCTAGATCAGGAATACCTAACAGCTGGTAAGCTGCGTGATTGGCTAAAACGATACGTTGCCGATCAATAACCATAACTCCATTTAGCATCTGACTAATTACTTCTTGATTGATAGTATTAAGACGCTCTACCTCTTCTGCCTGCCGAGCGGCAAACTTCTCAACATAAACTAAACGCTGGGAGATGGACCAGCTCAAAAAACCAACGGCCAAAAAGCTTGCGGACATCAGTAGCGCATCACCTAGATTTGTAAGACTCATACTATTGGCGATAGCATAAAAAAACTGCTGATAAATAACAAAAATAATTGCAAGTAAGGTAATTATCAGTGCCTGTGAGCTTGGCAATAGCATAAAGCTTGCCGCCACCACTACCATATACAGCATGGTTAATTGTAGATCCGGTGCACCGCTGGTATACAATAGCAGGCTCAAAATAATGACATCAATACCTAAACCAAAAGCCAGTTGTCGTCTAGGTCGTCTCAAAGCTACTAAAAATAAACCAAATAAAATTAAACTGAGAATCAGATAAAAGATAAGGGCGGTTTGTTGCAGTAAGCTAGGTAAAAGTAAACTTTCATCTGTTTTAACGGCCGCATAAACCATTAACAATAAAAACACACTTATGATCAAGCGGTAGCTATTGTAGATAACACCAAGTCTACGCAGCTGTGAAGCTGGTAAAGTATCTGCTTGATGCAATGACCCAACAATAGTAGTCATAGTATTAGAAACAGGGGTCATAACAGGGCCAAAAGATAAAGTTGAAGATTAAGGATAGTACTGAGAACGACTCTAAGTTTAAGGTTGGATTAAACCATGGCGAATGGCTAGATGAGTTAATTTAACATCGCTATCAACCCCTACTTTTTCGTAAATACGATAGCGATAAGTATTTATTGTCTTTACGCTTACAAATAACTGATCAGCGATTTGCTGCGGGCTTTGACAATTAACTACCATCATAGCGACTTGTTTTTCGCGATCACTTAGTAAATCAAAAGGTGAGGCAGCATTATCTGATAACAAAACCTCTGCTAGTTGTTCTGCGACATCATGACTAAAATAACGGCCACCTTGATAGATCTTTTTGATACCGCGTATCATCTCATCGAGCGGTGTTCCCTTAGTAATATAACCGTTAACGCCTGCTTTGAGAAGCATTGAGGGGTAAGGCTGAGCTGACATGCTGCTTACAGCTAATATTTTGATTCCCATATTTAATTGCACCAAACGTTTGGCTGCCTCAACACCGCCAATATTAGGCATGTTTACATCTAGGAGCACCACATCAGGACTTAGTTTTCTAGCTAGTTTCAAGGCCATGTCACCACTATCAGCTTCACCGACTACTTCAATATCTGGACTATCAGATAGCATACGACTAATGCCCATTCTTACTAAGTCGTGATCATCTACTACTAACACTCGAATCATGGTTGTACTCTTAATCATTTAATATATTGATAACTGTTAGCAATGCTTAAATATGACTTAAAAACAATTATCGCTTCAATAATTTATATAACATTTGTTAGTCTTTTATGGTCTAATATTAATATTTTATGGTATAACGATGTTGCTATTAATGACAAGTTTGTTTTATAGTAAAGATCTTGCATTGAAAGATAACATCAAATATTACTCTCATGTTAGTAGACTTTACTAAAAATTAAACATAGCGGGTTATTTCTGACAAATACATGAAAAAAATTATAAAATTACTCTCATTAATTAAATTTGAAAACAAATCATGATACACTAAAAGTACAAAAAATCTATGTAAGTGTATATAAACATAGTAAAAAATAATAAATGCTTCGAAAAGAGCCGTTAAATCTATTATCGATCATCATCAGTCATTAAAATTATTACGTAACGTCTATTAAGTGCTTATAGCCACTTGAGCTGAGGCGCCACCAACAGTAGGGAATACAATGAAACACTTGCCACTAACTAATCAGCAATTAGTCGCTGCTATTATCTCATTAAGCTTAGGTAGTGCAGCCCAAGCTGCGCTTACTATTAATGGTAGTCCAGCTACCAATAGTAGTCCAGAATCTAGTGCACGTATCAGTTGGGGCGGTGTCGATAGTTTGTCAGAAGCTCGCAACATTATGTATAGCTCTAATGCCAAACAATCAAACGGTTCGACCATCAAAAAAGTCGACAATGGCTATGGCTCTACTAATATTACTAATGCTAATGTCAATAGTTATGCCAGCCCCAGCAATAGTAGCTATAACACTACTTATCGGGGTAGCTTTGGTAGTAGTGACATGTTGCCAATTAGTACGGACTCGCGTAGCGTAGCAGTAATAGACGCGGAAACAGGCGAGTCTATCTACGAGAAAAATGCTGATGTGGCACGTCCCATGGCTAGTATCACTAAAGTGATGACCGCTATGGTGGTATTAGATAGTGGCCTTGATATGCGCGAAGAGATTACCCTTGAGCCGGAGGATTTTATCGGTCCTAAGCGTGCCAGCTCACGGTTAAAGTCAGGCGATCGTATGAACCGTGCTGAGCTATTATTAATGTCTTTGATGAAATCAGAAAACCCTGCTGCGAAAAGCTTAGCGCGTAATTATCCAGGCGGCTATGATGCCTTTATGCGCGCTATGAATCAAAAGGCACAAGAGCTTGGCATGACGACAGCTTACTTCGGTGATCCCACTGGCCTTGATAAGCGTAATGTTGCTTCTTCAAATGATTTGGTAAAGATGGTACGTGCAGCGGGCAACTACGATGTTATTCGCCGTTTTTCAACGACCAAAAGTTATGATTTTTTTGTCGCCAACTATTCAAGCGGCAATCGCACCTATAAGGCCAACAATACCAGTAGCCTTGTACGCTCAGGCGATTACCCCATCGGTATCTCAAAAACTGGCTTTATCAATGAAGCTGGCCGCTGCGTAGTCATGGAAACCCGTGTCAATAATCGTCCGGCTATTATCGTCATTTTGGGCGCCAATAGCTCAGCTACGCGCTGGGGCGACGCCAAAAACATCCTAAGTAGTCTTGCTACGCGTCGTACAGTGTAAGGTGTCGCTGTTTATGAAGTATTGAGTATTTTTAACTAAAAAAA
The DNA here is from genome assembly GCA_947501045.1 of uncultured Psychrobacter sp. Lineage (GTDB taxonomy): Bacteria > Pseudomonadota > Gammaproteobacteria > Pseudomonadales > Moraxellaceae > Psychrobacter. The sequence continues at coordinate 95,977 of CANMUI010000005.1, read as the reverse complement.
GGCTGTTATATATATAACAGCCTTTTTCAGTGTTTCTTGAGGGTGAAAAATCGTAAGTATAGAAAATTATTCAGCGTGCTCCATGCATAATGTAGCATAAGGCACTGCCTCTAAGCGCTTCTCTTCTATATCACGGCCACAAACTTCACATTCTCCATAAGTGCCATTTTCAATACGACTAAGGGCATTTTCGACATAGATAAGGTTTTGACGAGCTTCTCCCATTAGGCTCTTACGCATGTCGTTTTGACGATAGGAGATAGCTTGATCTTCCCAATGCTCATTGAGTGAGTCCTGTGGATTTTGGATATGATCTTCAATTTTGTCAATACGAGTCTCATATTCTTCTTTTAATTTTAATAGCTCTTTTTTAGCGATGTCAAAATCAACGCTCATTATAATCTCCTAATAGGGGTGATGATTTACTACTTTGCTTATTACAAAAGTAGCTAGCGCTTTATAGTAAAAGGAATAATCATTAAGTACCACCACGAAATGTTACTGGTGCTACTGAATACACGCTAGAATAGATGATGGCTATTGTATAAACTATAGCGAATATAATGGACGTACTTTGAAAAGAAAATAGTCTTGCTGCGATGCTTTCTTTTAGAACATGGGTTGTGCAGCATCGAAAGAAATTCATGTAAACAGACAGCGAGGAAAATTTATACCAGTAGCATATTTAGATATATATACCAGTTTTGTTTTCAACTGAGTGTATAAGTTTATAGGATGATATAGGTTTTAAAATAGTTGTTACTATAATTAAGAGATACCCAAAACAAACAAACAAAATAATTTCATTATAGGAGTAGTCATGAACTTTTTGCGCATGAGCGAGCTGGATTTAACTGATAAGGTGGTGTTGATTCGTGAAGATTTAAATGTACCAATCAAAGAGGGTAAAGTAACCAGTGATGTGCGCTTACAAGCCAGTTTACCGACTATTAAGATGGCACTGAGTAAAGGAGCGGCTGTCATTATTTGTTCTCATTTGGGACGTCCAACAGAAGGTAATTTTGAGGCGATATATTCACTAGCACCAGTGGCCGATTATCTAACGGACAAGTTAGCCGGATCAATAAAGCAGCCTGTAACTCTCAATGATAATTATCTTAGCGCAGGAGTAGATATTAAAGCTGGTGAGGTGGTTTTACTAGAAAACGTACGTTTTAATAAAGGCGAGAAGAAAAATGATGACTCACTAGCAAAGGCTTACGCTGATCTTTGTGATGTGTTTGTTATGGATGCCTTTGGTACAGCGCACCGTGCGCAGGCTTCAACCGAAGGGGTGACTCAAGCCATGCGTCAGGCTGATAAAACTGTGTGTGCAGGGCCTTTATTGGCAGCCGAGCTTGATGCGTTGAGTCAGGCGCTTGAAACGCCAGATCAGCCTATGCTTGCTATCGTTGGCGGCTCAAAAGTATCGACTAAGCTTGAAGTACTTCATAGTTTGGCAGAGCTTTGTAGCCAAATTATCGTGGGCGGCGGCATTGCTAATACATTCTTAGCGGCTCAAGGCCATAGTGTTGGCGCTTCACTATATGAAGCAGACTTGGTTGATACCGCGCGCGATATTATGAGTAAAACGGATATTTTATTGCCCCAGTATGTTGTCGTTGCAGATAAAAACGACATTGATTTTGCTGATTTTGGGGGTTCATTGCAAAAGGCGACTGCTACCGTTAAAGCTGTAGATAATATCGCTGACACTGATATGATATTGGATATTGCTCCGCAAAGTGCCAAGCAGTTAGCTGAAGCAGTTATGAATGCAAAAACCATACTATGGAATGGCCCAGTGGGTGTATTTGAAGTGGATGCCTTTGGTGCGGGTACTGAAATTCTAGCAAAGGCGGTCCAAGATAGTAAAGGTTTTTCAATCGCTGGCGGCGGTGATACTTTAGCTGCGATTAATAAGTATGAAGTGGCAGATGGCGTAAGTTATATGTCGACAGGAGGCGGTGCATTTTTGGAGTTTGTAGAAGGTAAGACACTACCTGCGGTCGCCGCGCTACAATCTTAATGAGTTAAATATTATAATTAGACAATTGTTATTTGTTAATGTACTAAAATTGTTATTGCATGTCTTATCTGCTCTCTATAAAATAGCGTTACCATGTATTTTGACATGCACTATTGATAAGAGGTTTATTATGTTAAAGCGTCATTTGTTAATTGCTAGTGTTCTTGCTGGTACTTTTGCAGTCACTGCGTGTAGCCAACAAACTGAAGAGCAAGCTGAAGCTACTGTTGAATCTGCTGGTGATGACATTGCAGCTAACACAGAAGCTGCTACTGCAGAAGCTGAAGCTGCAGCTCAAGAAACAGGTCAGGCCATTGCTGACGGAGCTGAAAATGCTGGTGAAGCTGTCGCTGATGGTACAAGTGAAGTAGTTGAAGGCTCTGCTTCAGTAGTTGCTGACGGTGCTGATGCCGTTGCTGATGGCGCAGATAATGTCGCTGAAGGCGCAAATGAGGTAGCTGTTGACGCCGATCAACAGTACTAGGCAGTATTAGTGGCTGGTCTGACAAAGGCCTGTTGGTTAAAAGCATAGTTCTAAAGAATAGTTTTGAAGTAACTGTTGCTTAAAGATATATAATTTACTTAAAAAGCTTTGGTAATTGCCAAGGCTTTTTTGCGTTTAGATAACGGATATGACGCTGAAGATTAAAGATGTAGATAAGTTTGTAGACAGTCACAAATAGTCGTACAACGGCTACGAAGCAGTAGCGAATCTTGCTATAATCAGCGCGTAATGATGACTAGCAAAATACGATGAATAGGTAACGGTTTAATCTTTAAACTCTTTCCTATCGATTTTGTAATCCTCAAACATCATTACAAAACTTATTTTAAAATCGAAACAGAGAGTTTTATGGCTTTAATATCTTTGCGTCAACTTTTAGATCACGCCGCTGAGCATAGCTACGGTGTTCCTGCCTTTAATGTTAATAACCTTGAGCAAATGCGTGCGATAATGATGGCAGCCGATGCTTGCAATGCACCTGTGATCGTACAAGCTAGCGCTGGCGCGCGCAGCTATGCAGGATCTAGTTTTTTGCGTCATCTCATTAGCGCAGCTATTGAAGAGTGGCCGCATATTCCAGTAGTTGTGCATCAAGATCATGGTATGTCCCCTGCCATCTGTCAACGCTCGATCCAGCTAGGGTTTTCATCGGTGATGATGGATGGCTCTTTGGGAGAAGATGGTAAGACACCTATGGACTATGATTACAATGCACGCGTCACGCGCGAAGTGGTGAAGATGGCTCATGCTTGCGGAGTATCTGTCGAGGGTGAGATTGGCTGTTTGGGTAGCCTTGAGACGGGAATGGCAGGCGAGGAGGACGGCTCTGGAGCTGAAGGGGTACTTGGTCATGAGCAGCTATTAACCAGCGCTGATGAGGCTGAGCAGTTTGTAAAAGATACCAATGTTGATGCTTTAGCAATAGCTATTGGTACTAGTCATGGCGCTTATAAGTTTACCCGTCCACCGACAGGAGACATCTTGTCTATTGAGAGAGTCAAAGAGATCCATGCACGTATTCCCAATACGCATCTGGTGATGCACGGTTCATCTTCTGTGCCGCAAGAGTGGCTCCAAGTGATCAACGAGTATGGTGGTGATATCGGTGAGACTTACGGCGTACCTGTGGAGCAAATCGTTATCGCGATCAAGCACGGCGTACGTAAGGTCAATATTGATACAGATTTGCGTCTGGCTTCAACGGGTGCGATCCGTCAGTATTTAGCAAACCATCCTAGTGAGTTTGATCCGCGTAAATATTTTAAAGCCTCGATGATAGCGATGTCAGATATTTGTAGTAATCGCTTTGAAGCGTTTGGATCAGCAGGACAAGCTAGCAAGATCCGTCCGATGAGTCTTGAAAAGATGACTGCTTTTTATCAGTAAGTATAACTACTTACCTCCCGTATTATAGGTGACGGATCATGATAGGACTAATTACCGGGCAAGTGCAGTATTTAATGGCACCAACAGCCTGCATTATGACAACATCTGGCGTAGGCTACGATATTGAACTGCCGCTACCGTCATTTTGTCAGCTACAGGTGGGTCAACAAGCGAGTATTTGGACACACTTTCATGTACGCGAAGATGCGCAGCTGCTCTTTGGCTTTATAGATCGCAAGGAGCGTGATGTGTTCCGGCAACTGATCAAAATCAACGGAGTAGGAGCTAAAATGGCGCTAGCTATGTTATCAGCTATGTCTGGGGCTGAGCTTAAAATGCATGTTGAGCAAGATTCTGAGGCGGCGTTGACTCGAATACCAGGGATTGGTAAAAAGACCGCTCAGCGCTTATTGATTGAGCTAAAAGATAAGCTCAAAAATATAGAAGTTGATAGTAGCGCCCTTGAGCTGAGCATGCAGCCTATTGCCATCTCAGCTGAAGGTAGTATTATTGCTGAAGTGGAAGGCGCACTTATAAGCTTGGGTTATAAAGAAAAAGAAGCACAGCAAGCGATTAAGGCGGCGAAAAGTAATGGTGATACTTTTGCAGACACCCAAGGTTTACTAAAAGCGACGCTACAACAGTTATCAGGCTTTTAAGCTTTAGTTAAGAGCAATGTTCTAACGGCATGAGCGACACCAGTTGTCGCTTATTTTTATAACAAGCATTATTTAAAACGTTTTTGCATGACTTATCTATTAAGGTTGGTTATGCTATTTCTATTCTTATTCAATCTCTTCGCTCCTTTTATACAATGACAAAAACTATGACGCAAGACCGCTTAATCAATCCATTAGCAGGTGCTGGTGACGCGCCTGACGCCAACATTCGTCCCGCACTACTGGCTGAGTACATTGGTCAGCCAGTGGTACGTGAGCAGATGGAGGTCTTTATCAGTGCCGCTCGTGGACGTAATGAGGCGCTAGATCATACGCTGATTTTTGGGCCACCAGGCTTAGGTAAAACGACGCTTGCCAATATTATCGCGCGTGAGATGGGCGGCAATCTGCGTTCAACCTCAGGACCTGTGCTTGAGCGCGCAGGCGACTTAGCGGCAATGCTGACCAACTTGGAGGCAGGAGATGTACTCTTTATTGATGAGATTCATCGGTTAAGTCCAGTGATCGAAGAGATACTGTATCCGGCAATGGAGGATTTTCAGCTTGATATTATGATCGGTGAGGGGCCAGCTGCGCGCTCTATCAAGCTTGATTTGCCGCCCTTTACTTTGGTTGCTGCGACCACGCGGGCAGGTCTTTTGACCTCACCGCTACGTGATCGCTTTGGTATTGTCCAGCGTTTGGAGTTTTATAATATTAAAGATCTGACCACTATCGTCAGCCGTGCAGCGCGTTTGATGCAGGTACCGATGACTGAGGATGGCGCGGTTGAGATTGCTCGCCGTGCTCGCGGTACCCCAAGGATTGCCAATCGTTTGCTGCGCCGTGTGCGTGATTATGCACAGGTAAAGGGCGATGGTGGGATTAATGGCGTTATCGCCGCTAGTGCGCTTGATATGCTGGCTGTCGATCGGCGCGGTTTGGATCATTTAGATCGGCGCTATATTGAGATTTTGCATGAACGCTTCGATGGTGGTCCTGCAGGCGTTGAAGCTATAGCAGCGGCGATGGCGGAGGATCGTGGTACGCTTGAAGATGTGATCGAGCCGTATTTAATTCAACAAGGTTACGTGCTGCGTACCGCGCGTGGACGGGTACTAACGCAAATGGCTATCGATCAGATACAATAATTTAACAATAAAAATCGCTTAGTTATAACTAGGCGATTTTTATTGCTAATAGCAGTCGCACTGTACCGGTCTCGAATTGTGTTAACTATACTACTAGTGGCTGCGGCCATATCTTGCCGGGGTTTAAAATATTCTTCGGATCCAAAGCAGATTTGATAGCTTGCATAAGCATCACTGCATTACCATGTTCTTGATCCATGTATTTTTGCTTGCCTTGACCGATACCGTGCTCGCCGGTACAAGTGCCATCCATCTCAATTGCGCGTATAGCCAAACGGCCAACTATACCATCCGCTGCGGCCACCTCTGCTGGATCATTGGTATCTACCAACAATAATACGTGAAAATTACCATCGCCGACATGACCGACGATAGGACCGATCATTCCTGCTTCTTCTATATCTTTAGCAGTGGCACTGACGCATTCGGCAAGACGTGAGATAGGGACGCAAGCATCAGTAGATAATGCACTGGCCTCAGGTCTTAGTGCCGAGCTGGCATAATAAGCGTTATGCCGCGCTTGCCAAAGGCGTTTACGCTCAGCCTCGTTGGTATCCCAAACAAAGTCAGTGCCGCCAAACTCTTCGATAATATCGCTAAAGGTTTGTGCTTGTTCACGTACGCTGGCCTCGGTGCCATGAAACTCTACAAATAGCGTTGGCGTTTCTTGTAGATCGAGATTGTCGTATTGGTTGCAAGCTTTGACTTGTAGCGCGTCAAGCAGCTCAATACGAGCAATGGGCAGACACATTTGAATGGTCATCATCACCGCTTGGCAAGCGTCTTCAATCGTTGGAAAATGGCAGATGCCGCTACCTATACTCTCACTCAGTCCAAATAGTTTTAGCGTCACTTCAGTAACGATGCCGAGTGTACCCTCAGAGCCTATTATCAAACGGGTTAAATCATAACCAGCTGCTGACTTTTTAGCGCGCGTACCGGTGCGTACAATATCGCCACTGGCAGTAACGACTTCAAGCGCCAGCACTACATCCTTCATAGTGCCATAACGTACCGCGTTGGTTCCTGAAGCGCGAGTGGCAACCATACCGCCGATACTGGCATTGGCACCTGGATCTATCGGAAAAAACAGTCCGGTATCACGCAAATAATGATTGAGCTGCTCACGGGTAACTCCTGGTTGTACAGTTACCGTGAGGTCTTCATTGTTAACTTGCAAAATAGCATCCATCGCATGCATATCGATACAAAGCCCGCCAAATGGCGCGTTTAACTGGCCCTCCAGTGATGAGCCAATACCAAAAGCAATTACTGGCATTTGATACTCACTACAAATCGAGATGGCAGTAGCTACGTCATTTTTATCGTTAACCGTCAATACCGCGTCGGGCGGCTGATTGGCAAGCCAAGTCATGGTGTGCCCATGCTGCTCACGTACCGTTTGATTGATGCTCAGCTGCTCGCCAAATTGAGCCTGCAACGCATCAATAGCAGCACTGTAATTTGTTTGCGTAGGAGTAGGACTAACTTCGGAAATTAACATAAGTAGTTCCCTTTATAGCTTTTAAATAGGTTTAATAACTTTCATTTTAGCGTAATTAAACCTAACACATTAAGCTAAAATGCGCCAAATAACTGCCAGTACAGCAAGAATATAAAAAATTGGCGCAAACCAGCCCACTTGGGTAGCAATGGCAATAGAAACACCAAATCCGGCTAGTGCTAACCAGTCACGACGCCGGTCGTTGAGCATATCAGCGCGAATTTGCTGAATCTCGCGCAGCTGACTGTCTTGCCTTGAGCCTTGGGAGGCAAGGCTTTGCAGGCCTTGATCAAGCAGTTTAGGAATGTCGGTGCTGGATAACAAAATCTCCGGTAGCTGGGTACGCAGTTGCTGCAAATTACGCACAGGATCGAGCTGCTCTTTAATCCAGCTACTCAAAATAGGCTTAGCTAACGACCAAATGTCTAAATCTGGATATAAATCGCGGCCAAGACCTTCAACATGAACTAAGGTTTTGAGCAGTAGCATCAACTGCGGCGGAATACTCATATGATGGCGACGGGCGATGTCTAATATCTGCATCAGCACCCCTGCAAAATCAATATCGTTGATAGACTTTTGCAGCATAGGGCCGACGGTTCGGCTCATATCGCGCATTAAAGCATGCTTGTCAGTATTTGGCGGTATCCAGCCGGCGCGACTGACAATATCTACTAAAGCGGCAAAGTTATTGTTCATCACCGATAGCAGCATGCGCGCTACGATCAGCTGGTCGTCCTTTGACAGCGTACCCATGATCGCGCAGTCAAGGCCAATATAGCGCGGCTCATAACCTAGACCTGTAGGAAGTGTATTGCTAGCTAAAGTCTTTACTGGCGGCGTTTCTACAAACACATTACCTGGGTGCATATCGGCGTGAAAAAAGTTATCACGAAACACTTGGGTAAAAAATATCGTTAAGCCTTTTTCTGCTAGTATCGCACGGTCATAACCTAGCTCATCAAAGATATGTACCTGCGAGATGGGCACGCCTTGAATACGCTCCATAACCATCACGTTTTTGGCGGCATCATAGACTTCCGGCACGTACATCAAAGCTGAGTCTAAAAAATTGTTGCGCATTTTGGTAGTATTGTCAGCTTCTAACAACAAATCTAGCTCGTTGAGCATGACTTGTCGATAGTCCTCGACAATATCAATAATGTGCACTGCGCGCGCCGCTTCAATACGAGCAGATACCCACTGAGCAAGCTCACGCAGCAGCTCAAAGTCAGCAATGATAGTGCTGCGAATATCGGGACGTACGACCTTTATCACCACTTCGCGGCCATCACGCAGTGCTGCAGTATGGACTTGTGCGATAGAGGCGGCGGCTAAGGGCTTGACATCAAAGCGCGCAAATAAAGTAGCAATAGGTTGACCAAGGCCATGTTTGGGATCTTGTATTTGTGCGATGGCAACATCAGGATCGAACGGTTTGACCTGATCTTGCAATTGTACCAACTGTTCAATGATGTTAGGTGGTACTAAGTCGCGGCGCGTAGATAGGAGCTGACCGAGCTTTAAGAACAGGGTGCCCATGTCTTCGAGCGCGTACTTGATAGCATTGGGCTGATGGGTCTTACCCCATGCGGCAGGATGCAGGCGAATCAGACGTAGCAGCGGCTGCAACTGCGGCGCGTCTTCGATAGAGAAGTGGGTATCAATACGGTAGCTTGCTGCGATACGCCAAAGCTCAAGTAAACGGGCACGGTGAGATAGTAGCATGGACAATAATAACTCTAATAAGCGATAATTATTCTAAAGTAACAATTATAAAAACAACGGTTGAAAAACTTATCGTCTAAAACGTCACTGTTTAAAATGTTGCTATTTAAAAAATTACTTTGAATAAATAGGGGAGAAGCGACTTTAGATGGATACAAAACGAATCTTAGGGTCTTACTAATCGCGATCATAGCGTGCTTGTTCTGCTTTAATTGCAGCAAGCCTTGCCTCTTCACGTTCAACATCTGCACGTAGCTTGAGCAATTGCTGCTTTAAATTATCGGTTTCAGCTTTGTCATCAGCGTCGGGCTCACTATTGCCTGCTACTTCATTGGCCCAGTCACTGACATCATCAAAAGCACGTTTGGCACTATGGCGCAGGCTACCCTTAAGTTGAGAGATCAGTAATTGTAATTGGCTGGACATAGGCTTACCTATAATAGGTTCAAGCTGTCCGGCAATATCAGGATCAAAACCTGCGACCAACTGTTTGAGCTGCATAAGCACTTTATAATCGCCTGCGATAGGCAAATTACCTTCAGCGCCGCGCATCAGATTAAGCAGCTGCGCTGGGTTATCGACAGAGATCGTGCAGTCAGGACTACTGTGACCGATACGCGCCATATCTATATTTGCCTGTACACGCTCGCTATCAGCGTTGCCATTATAATCAGAGCTAGCTGCAAATTTACGCTCAGAATGGCTGCGCGGCTCAAATACACTCTCAGTAGTCACAGGCTCAAAACGCAAACGCTCATGATTAAATAAAATATCTAAATGTATCTCAGGCATTGCCATATTAAGACGTAGCACTTTACCTGCAAGCGGTGCAAGTCCAGCTTGCGTAATCTCATCACTGGCGATAGCCATATTGATAAGCTTCTCGGCACCTGCCAAAAGTAATACCGTTAGCATAATACTGTCACCTGTTTAAAGGGGGTTATAATCATCTAGCTACACTGTTTTATGTGACAACTTTCACCGGTTTAACCATCCAAGATTAAAGCTACCACACAAAACCTGTTAAGCTTTAAAACCGCGATGTACCGCTACAATACCAGCGGTTAGATTATGATAATCGCAGTTCTCAAAACCGGCTTCTTCCATCATCTGCTTTAAGGTTTGCTGATTGGGATGCATACGGATGGACTCAGCTAGGTACTGATAACTCTCTGAATCGTTAGCAACCAGTTTGCCCATCATCGGCAGCGCGGTAAAAGAATACAGATCATAAGCTTTAGATAACGGCTCAAAGACAGGCTTGGAGAATTCTAAAATAAGGAGACGACCACCTGGCTTTAGTACCCGGTACATGGAGCGTAGCGCTGCGTCTTTATCAGTGACATTACGAAGGCCGAAGCTGATCGTCAACAGATCAAAACTCTCATCATCAAATGGGGCTAAGGTCTCAGCGTTTGCTAGCACAAAGTCTACATTATTACAGCCAGCATTGATCAGGCGTTCACGACCAACTTCTAGCATAGCTGCATTGATATCTGATAACACTACGTGGCCACTGCGTCCCACCTCACGGCTAAAGACTTTGGCAAGATCGCCAGTACCACCAGCAATATCAAGTACCTGTTGACCGGCACGTACCCCTGACAAGCTAATGGCATAACGCTTCCAAAGGCGATGAATACCAAAAGACATCAAATCGTTCATGATGTCGTATTTTTTGGCGACCGAAGTAAACACATCGGCGACGCGAGCTTGTTTCTCAGCTTTTTTCACGGTTTTATAACCAAAATGCGTCTCTTCGCTACCATCGGTATCTAAAGTATGCGGATTATTAATATCATCGCGCTGATTAAAAGCAGTTTGCGCCGCAGTCCGTGTTTGTTGACTATTTTGCTCATCACTCGAGCTGGTGTGATGGGCGTTGGCCTGATTGGTTGGCATAGTGGTTTGTTGACCTTGCGCTTTGCCTACCGGTAAGTCCTGAACTTGAGTAAAATCGCTACTGCGACTGTCTTGAGACGCGGTTTCAAGCGTTGGGCTTGGGCGGGCTTGAGCCTGAGTACTAATATCCTGGTTGCGCGCGATACTATCTTTAACCAGCTTGTCTTGAATATCGTTATTCAGATGGTTTTTTGGGTTGTCAGTCATAGCGTTGTCCGATTGTAAGCTCTTATAATCATATATGATACTTAGAGGCTTAAGATTTACTCTTTAATGATGCTGTTGTTTTGCGAGCTATCATACACCAAACACAGCTCGTTTATCGGCAATATTGGCATCATGGACTTGATCAATGATCTTTAGTTCGCGCTCGCAGAAAGGTTCAATAAAGCCGCTAACACTTTTGAGAGGTTTCATAGCACTAAAACCGGCTTCAATAAAGTCATATAATGGCTGATAGTTATGCTTATAAGCGGTACCTTTAGAAAAGGAAAAAGCTTTACGCAGCACAAAAGAGTTCAGATATTTATCGGTACGATAGCAAACATCTTTTAGATTATTGATTTGTGTACGGCGTGCATCTGCTTCATCAACGGCATTGTAAGCGGTGAGCATGTTCTCTTCATTGACATCTAAATCATGCTCTATCAACCACTGCGCTAAATGCATATCCAACTCAATGGCCAAAATAGCAGCTTGAATAGCCATACTGCCGGTTTGTAAGACATTTTCGCTGGCAAGACGCTCAAGCTTTTTAGCTTTCGGCAAGATGCGTTCTAACTGTTTAGCTAATAGCTTAAATTCACCACCGCCGTATAGCTGGGTGACGAAGTAGTCAGCCATGGGCTTGTTTTTGGGCTGCTCAAACAATGCTGCATGAGTTTTTTGAATACGCGCGCGTTGCCAAGCTTGAACTTCATTGAGAGTGTCATTAAGCTTTTCATCTTCATGATAAGGTAGCGCCCAATAGTGGGTTAGATGCTGTTGTAAGTCAGATAAAGCAGACATAATAGGCAATCCTATAGATATAAATGTTAATGGGAAAAATAATTGTTATTTGAAAGTTATAAAATGGATAACTAAAACTAAGGCTTATCGGTAGCTGTCAAGCATACTGTCATCATAGTCAGTTACCTTAAAATAAAACAAGACAGAATACAAATGTCAAACTGTTACACAGCGAAGTTATTTATCGTTAAAGTGAGTGTTATTATCATTAGATAGGTATTACTACTAGCAGTAGCTACCTTTATAACTATAAAATGGACTTAAAATATGTCTAAACCCAAACAAAATCAGCCTCAAGCTAAAAACAATAAGGCGAAAAAAGACAGTCAGTCCCCACAAGCGACTATTAATCAGGTTAATGATCAAGTAGTAGATCAGCGCTTGACGCCTAATCCACTTAGTCAGTTCTCATTAGATAAGGACGCGCTTAGGTTGGCATTAGTGACTGCACAGTATGCTTTGAGGGCGACACGTCAGCAAGAGCCGACAGCGTTCAATAAGCCTACAGGTCTATTAGTGCTAGTAAATGGCATGGAACAGGCTGGCAAAGGGACAGCAGTCAAGCAATTGCGTCAATGGGTGGATCCGCGATTGTTAAAAGTCGAGGCAACTATTGGCTATCCGCCACTAGCTTATCAGCCTATCTGGCAAGCACACGTACAAGCGCTGCCGCGCCACGGTGATGTGATGGTCTACTTTGGTAACTGGTATGCTGACCTTTTATATAATGTCATGCGTATTACAGCTGATCAAGATCAAAGTGAAGCCGTTAAATCCAGTAGTACTAATAAAGCGGCCGCGTTACCGGTTACAGATTGGCAAGATTATTTACAGCAGCAACTGCGTAAACTGCAAATATTTGAACAAGATCTGGCAGCCAACCAAACCAAGCTACTTAAATGCTGGTTTCACGTTGATATCGCCACCTTGCAGGCACGCTTAAAAGATGAAGAGGCTGATCCGCAGTTTTTGTACCAAATCAACTGGGACGATGTTGATACCGTAGCAAAGTTTAATGAAGTTGCCGCTGAGCTATTACGCCAGCAAGAAGATTGGGTTATTATCGATGGTAGTGATAAATCCGAGGCTGCCACTAGTTTTTGTCATGAAGTGCTGCAAGCTATGCAAGTGGCGCTTGTAAGTAGTCAGATATTGGATGGGGATGAGGAGAAGGGCAGTAGTATTGATGAGCATAGTAGTATCGATAAGGACCTAGATGATTTAGGTAATAAATCTCTAAAAGTTGATTCGCAGCTTGATGACAACCAGTATAACTTTGCACCAGTAAAAATACCTAAACCGCTTTTAGATATTGACGATCCTGATATGGATAAGTCAGACTATAAAGAACAGCTGGCCAAAAAACAGGCCAATCTTGCTCAGTTGCTACGTGCCCGCAGAGGCCGTCATGTGGTTTTTGCCTTTGAAGGTATGGACGCTGCAGGTAAAGGTGGCGCTATTAAACGGCTGGTGGCACCTCTCGATCCGCGTGAGTACCAAATTTATAATATCGGGGCGCCTATGTTATACGAGCTCCAGCATCCTTATCTGTGGCGGTTTTGGACACGGTTACCCAATGAGCAAACGGACCGTATGAGCCGTGTCGCTATTTTCGATCGTACTTGGTATGGGCGCGTATTGGTTGAGCGCATCGAAGGGTTTGCAACTGATCATGAATGGCAGCGAGCTTATGAGGAGATCAATCGTTTTGAGGCTGAGCTGGTTGCTGCTGGCACTATAGTGATCAAGTGCTGGCTGGCTATCGATAAAAAAGAGCAGTTAAAACGCTTCGAAGATCGTGAGGACACGCCGCATAAACAATTTAAATTAACCGATGATGACTGGCGCAACCGTGACAAATGGTCGGAGTATGTACAGGCCGCTGCTGATATGCTAGCGCGTACTGATACAGAGGTAGCGCCTTGGAAAATAATTGCTACTAATGATAAGCGTACCGCGCGTTTAGAAGTACTAGATTATGCTATCAAGCAATTAAAAACACACTGGTAACTGTCATATGGTACTGTACCACTTCTAAAATGAATCAACTATATATGTCCTTTAATATTATATTCATTCAACAGTAATTGTTGAATAAAGAGATTTTAGATCAGAATAATTGATATAATTATCTTTGACAATTTATCGCAGATATTCATAATAGGCGAGAATAATTCAAGAAGTAACTTAAGCCGCAAGAGCTTCTAATCAGATGATTTAGCCTAATCAGATGATTTAGAATTGTCACTTGCGGCTTAATGCTATGTCGAAGATTTTACTTTTAATGAATTCACGCAAGGCGTATCAATTTATGGGTACTAATAGCAGTTCTACAGGAGTAACTGAATCAGTTGGTAATAAGAGAGTGAACCTCTTTTTTGCTCTTTTACTGATTGCGATGACCAGTTACTTTGTATGGTGGGGTCTTGACTACACCATGTATCAGCAAACGACTTTATTTTTAGTAGCGACCGCTTTTGGTGTCTTTATGGCATTCAATATCGGTGGTAATGATGTCGCCAACTCCTTTGGTACCTCAGTGGGATCAGGCACACTAACGATTCCACAAGCCCTTGGAATCGCGGCAATATTTGAAGTATCAGGAGCGGTGCTAGCGGGTGGCAGTGTCACCGACACTATTCGTAAAGGTATCGTCGACTTGGATGGTTTACCCGTTGCGCCCAATCAGTTCATTTTTGTGATGCTTTCAGCCTTGATAGCAGCAGCTTTTTGGTTATTGTTTGCTACTCGCAGAGGTCTGCCAGTATCAACGACTCACGCCATCATCGGTGGTGTGGTCGGCAGCTCCATTATTTTAGGTTTTGATTTGGGTGGTAGCGAGACGGTACTATCGACAGTCAATTGGGCAACGATAGGGCAGATTGCTATCTCTTGGGTGCTATCACCGCTCTTAGGCGGCGTACTCGCTTACTTGCTATACAGTCAGATCAAAAAGAAAATTATTGATTATAATGATAAAACAGAAGCGTATATCAATGATCTTAAGGCGAATAGAAAAGCGGTAAAAGAAGATCATAAGGTATATTTTGACAGTCTATCAGAGATGGAGCAGGTCACTTACACCTCAGCGATGCTTCATGATCAAGATATCTATAAAGATGAAGATTGTACGCTTGAGGATCTAGAAACGGATTATTATAAAAGTCTTTATAAAATTGAGCGTGAGCGTAGTGGCCTTGACACCCTAAAGGCGTTGAAGCAGTGGGCACCTATTATTGCGGCTATGGGCGGCGTAGTTATGGCCTCCTTAGTCGTCTTTAAAGGTCTTAAAAACGTTAATGGCAACTTTACCACCATCCATGGTTTTTTAATCATGGGTATGGTTGGGGCGCTGGTATGGCTTGCAACCTTTATGTATACCAAAAGCATTCGTGGTAAACATAAAGAGAATCTAGCTAAAACCACTTTTGTTATGTTCAGCTGGATGCAGGTCTTTACCGCCTCCGCTTTTGCCTTTAGTCACGGCTCCAATGATATTGCCAACGCGGTTGGCCCTTTTGCCGCTATTATGGATGTTATTCGTACCGACAATATTGCCTCGCAAGCAGCGGTTCCTCCAACGGTCATGATCACCTTTGGCGTGGCACTTATCGTTGGTCTTTGGTTTATCGGTAAAGAGGTAATTCAAACAGTTGGCACCAATTTGGCAAAGATGCATCCCGCCTCAGGGTTTTCAGCTGAGCTTGCCGCCGCTGCTGTAGTAATGGGCGCCTCAACTATGGGCCTACCAGTATCAAGCACGCACACTTTAGTAGGCGCCGTACTAGGTATCGGCATGGTCAATAAAGATACCAACTGGGCATTGATGAAGCCTATTGGTCTTGCTTGGGTCATCACCTTACCCGCGGCCGCTTTATTATCAGCACTTAGCTACGTTATATTAGGTCAGATATTTTAAAAGCCTAATTAACAGCGAATAACGTTTTATGTTGTTAGCTTGTATTATAAGAAAAGTATAAAAAACGCTTATCAGCACGATGCTGATAAGCGTTTTTCAGTGAAAATATTAGTGACAATAGATATTGTTTATATAGTGCTGTTTTTATCTAGTAAGACGATTAGGCTTCTGCAGTGCTATTTTTGGTTTTATCGGCTACTTTATCAGTACCAAACTGTTGACGTTTTTTGGCAAAAAAGCGATCTAAGCGATCCATAGCATCCTCTAATTCATATAGATTAGGCAAAAATACCACACGGAAATGATCGGGCGCATCCCAGTTAAAGCCTGTGCCTTGTACCATTAGCACTTTTTCATCGATCAAAAGCTCCATCATAAATTCCATGTCGTTTTCAATAGGATAAACGGTAGGATCCATCTTTGGAAAGCAGTAAAAAGCGCCTTGCGGCATAGTGCACGAGATACCTTCGATGGCATTAAGGCGCGAGACCGCCATTTCGCGTTGTCTGTACAGACGACCTTTTTCCGAGGTTAGATCCTTCATACTTTGGTAGCCGCCCATAGCGGTCTGAATCGCATACTGACCCTGTACGTTTGAGCACAGACGCATAGAGGCGAGCATGTCAAGCCCTTCAATAAAGTCACTGGCATGCTGTTTTTTACCAGAGACCATAAGCCAGCCGGCGCGAAAACCTGCGATTCGGTGCGATTTTGATAGACCATTATAAGATAAAACCAGCGCCTCATCTGTCAGGGTGCACATAGGAGTATGCGTCATATCATCATAAAGCACACGATCATAAATCTCATCAGCCATAATGACTAAATCGTGCTCTATAGCAACCTCTACAATTTGCTTTAGAATCTCATCAGAGTATAAAGCACCGGTAGGGTTGTTGGGGTTGATGACGACGATGCCCTTGGTTTTGCTAGTAATTTTTGCTTTGATATCTTCAATATCAGGATGCCAATTATCGTCCTCATTACATCGATAATGAACAGCGTTGCCACCAGCTAGGTTGGTCGCCGCGGTCCACAGCGGGTAATCGGGCATAGGAATGAGTACCTCATCACCGTCGTTGATGAGCGCTTGCATGGTCATAACGATCAGCTCAGAGACGCCGTTACCCAAATAGACGTCACGTACATCTACTGCCGATAACAACCCTTTGGACTGATAGTACTGGAGCACTGCTTTACGCGCTGAAAAAATCCCTTGCGAGTCCGAATAACCTGTTGCCTCAGGCAAGTTCGCCGCTACATCACGCAGGATCTCGTAGGGAGCATCAAGACCAAAAGGGGCAGGATTGCCTATGTTTAGCTTTAAGATACGCTGACCTTCGGCCTCCATTTTGGTCGCTGTTTTTAGTAGGGGGCCACGAATGTCATAACAGACGTTTTGTAATTTGGTAGATTTTTTAAGTGCGCTCATAGGTTTATCATCCCTAGTTGTGTTATTTTTTAAGTCCATATTATGATTTGTAGCGGTATAGTTAGCTTGCAAATTTATTTGAGAATCTGTATTTATAGTTGTTGAAGCATCTGTAGCGTAATTATTATTTTGGCCGTCAACTTGATTTTTAGTATTTTGGTTGCTGGCAGTTGGACTATTGTCAGCTGGCATATCACCACGTAATAGATACCCTTCCGAGCAGCCTAATATGCGTGCAAGCGTAGGCAATTTTGAGGAGACAATACCATTAGTACCGCGCTCCCAATTGGAGATAGCGCCGCGGCTAACCTTGGCGCCAGCCTCAGTCATAGCTTGTGCCAATTGCTCAGCAGTCAGGCCTTTATCGCGACGTAGCTGTACTAGGCGCTGCGCTTGTGCCAACTTGGCTCTATCGTCATTCATAATTATTTACGCCTCTATTTTATTTTTCACGAATAAAAACTACTATTATTGCAAACTTAATCTAACGTTTAATGCAAGATTTTATTGCATTTATATCTATGGTGCAAGCTAATTTTATTCTAAATTTCTATGATACTTTTATTGCAAGTTTTTCTTGCATTAGTGGTTTCGTTTTAATCTTTATCTAGATTTTAGAAAATATACCCTTGTTTTTAAGTCAATAATAAGCATATAGAGAGGTGAGCTAAACAGGTTCATAAAAGGAGTATTTATGCAAGACAACCAATTGACAAAAGAAGAGATCTCGCAACTTACTGAAGCGGATTGGAAGCAGCGTTTGAGTAGCGATGAATATCATGTAATGCGTGAAAAAGGTACTGAACGCCCCTTTACTGGTGTTTACAACGATGTTGAAGACAAAGGCGTGTATCGCTGTAAAGGCTGCGGTGCTAAACTATTTGACTCAGATAGCAAGTTTGATGCAGGCTGCGGCTGGCCAAGCTTCGATAAAGGTATCGACAACAGTGCTATCGATGAACATGTCGATAATTCGCTAGGGATGACTCGAACAGAAGTTACCTGTAGTAACTGCGGTGCTCACTTGGGTCACGTCTTCCCTGACGGTCCACGTGAGACCACGGGCATGCGCTATTGCATCAACTCAGTCTCTATTGACTTAGATAAAGCTGAGTAGTTTGCATTATTTAACTTCTAAATAATAAACGTATAGCGGTATGATTTTATGAATCAGGCCGCTATTTTTTTGCTATATTAGTAAACCATACAACTTTGCTATAAAAGAGATAGCCTGTTATGAATACTATTTATGATTTTAACGCTGAACGTATGGATGGTACAAAACAAGCGTTTACTGACTATGAGGGTCAGGTGCTCCTGGTCGTTAATACCGCTAGCAAATGCGGATTTACGCCGCAGTTTGAAGGCTTAGAAGCTTTATATGAGCAGTATCAAGATCAAGGATTAATGGTGATTGGTTTTCCTTGCAATCAGTTTGGTAGTCAAGATCCAGGTAGTAATGAGGAGATTGGCGCGTTTTGTCAAAAGAACTACGGCGTCAGCTTTCCTATGATGGCCAAAATCGATGTCAATGGCGCTGATGCTCATCCTATCTTCGAGTGGTTAAAAGACCAAAAGGGCGGAGTGCTTACCGATGGTATCAAATGGAATTTTACTAAGTTCTTAATTGGCCGTGACGGACAGGTGATTGATCGCTACGCACCGACCACTAAACCTGCAGCCATTCATTCTGATATTGAAAAGGCCTTAGCGACAATGGTTTAAACTGAAAGGGTATAGCTGTTTGATATAAAAAATAAAGTCAATATAAACAATTACTTGTCACCGTATCGAACCTTGACATAAAAAATATCTCATAAAAGCTTAAAATATATTTGACAGGTAGGTGTAAATCTATATAATACACACCCACAGAGCGGGTGATTAGCTCAGTTGGTAGAGCGTCTGCCTTACACGCAGAATGTCGGCGGTTCGAGCCCGTCATCACCCACCACTTACTAGCTTGTGGTAAAAAAGCTAAAACGACCTAAGCAGCGGTAGTTCAGTTGGTTAGAATACCGGCCTGTCACGCCGGGGGTCGCGGGTTCGAGTCCCGTCCGCTGCGCCATATTTAAAACTTAGTTTGCGTACAAAGTTTCAACCTCAAGTATTCGTTTACTTGAGGTTTTTTTGTATCTGTTTATTATCTCAAACCCTTTATTTATTGAGTATATTTGTAATTATGAATATACATAATAACTAAGTTGAGTTTAGATGAACTAATAATACTTCTTAATATATTAATGCAACCTTACAACCATCTGGAGGCTGGGCATTAAGTGTTTGACTCTCTTTTTCTGCTGCAAATTTTAAAAAATCAAATCGAATAGGAATGGGTTTTATCGTCAGAATGCTACTCAAAATCTCTGTAGATAGAATTTCATGGGTTTGACAACTCAAATTAGACTGTGTATAGGTAAAGGTGATAAACCATTGATGTAATGGATAATTTCCAAGCATTAGTACATTTGTTCTATATGTTTGGTAATCATTTCTACATCTGCTCGTGCTGTTGATTTCTACATCTGCTTGTACTGCTGACTTTCAGTTGTGATGTCTACTGCAATGTAACACTAAACCAAACACTTGTACTAAGTATCTGGCTAATGGAGACATTAAGATGATTGAAAATAACCAACATACCCCCGACGAGAAGTATCCCAAATCCATAGAGTATAAAGGACGAAAAATTACCTTTTCTAAACTGCCAAGCTCTGACAAAAGCCAAAAGATTTTGCAGGTATTAAAGGTTGAAATCGACGAAGAAGCATTTGAAGTTGTAGAGTTCCGTAATGGATCATTTGAGTCCGGTTTATTGCCATATTCTTCATACTCGACACCGATTGAGTTGGCGCAAGACGTGGTTGATTACGTACCGGATTTCAGATAACAAGCAATCTTATATACACAGTTTATTCAAGTTCACAATGCCTGGACCTTCGCTCCTAGTAATTAACTTCAAGCATCTAATTCCAAGCATTTAATAAAGGAATTATCACTCATGACTTGTAGAAAAAACGTGAATTCTCTGACGACAGAGGAAAAGGCCGCTTTCATTAATGCTATTAAACTTATGAAAGCCGAAGAGTACGTGTACGTCGACGATGAAGATGATCCAGAACACGTACGTACCAGATATTCTAACATCACCAACACCTATGATAAGTATGTACTTGATCACTATATCGTCGCGCTAACAGGAACACCGGGGGGTTGGGGGGTAGATCACGGGGTACGAAATGGAGCGCATCGCGGTCCAGCATTTTTGCCATGGCACCGTGCGTTTATACGCCAGTTTGAGCTGGACTTGGACAGATTAGTACCTGGAGTAACATTGCCGTATTGGGACTGGGCAGCAGATGCGGCAGATCCTATGAATGCGGCCGTCTGGGCTAATGATCTTATGGGCGGTAATGGGTCTGGTACGGGTAACTTTGTTCAAAGCGGTCCGTTTGCTTATGATGCTTCAGACATAAATAACAGTTGGAATATCATTGATATATTCGGAAATAATACCGACTCGTCGGGTATGCATTTTGGGTTGGTACGGAATTTTGGCTCTCGTCCTAATACTCCGGACTTGCCCACTCAAGCTGACGTTGACGAAATTCAGCAGATCTCCATTTATGACAGCGGTAATTTCGATGCAATGAGCACGGAGGGTTATCGTAGCGCGAATGAAGGACGTCTAACTGTCAACGGCAAAACACCTCCGCCCGGAAATACCCATAACCTCGTTCATGAATGGATAACTGGCTCTATGCTGCCTCCCACTTCACCCAATGATCCGGTCTTCTTTCTGCATCACTGCTTTGTGGATAAACTGTGGGCTGATTGGCAAGCGCTGCATCCAACAGTGCCTTATGTACCTGACGACACAGCAAGCGATGATCTCGAGGGTCACCGTTTGGGCGACACACTCTTTGGTTTGGGGACGCTGGTATCTGAGACGCTGGATCACCACGCTATGGGATACTCATATGATACAGATACGCCGCCCATAGTGACATCGCTTAACACGACGTTAGTGTTCAACGCCACACCTGTAGGTAGTACAGCGGTGCGGGCTGCAACTTTTAATATAAGTCCTCCCATTCCTGACAACAGTTTTTGTAGAGAGCTAATCTTTACTATCACGTCTGGCCCAACGGGTACAGGGTTTGGAACGCCTGACGGTGATAGGGTCGTTGTTAATAGAGATAATACCAATACGGCACAGGTTTGGTTTTCGTACACGGCAACCAATGTCGGTAGCTCAGGCCCAGAAACCGCGGAAGTTACCTGTGTGCAAACTGGGCAGACGTGGCTCATTAGTTTATCTGCCACTACTATCCCCAAACCAACGGTTGCCACCGTTTTGGTGTTGGATAAATCTGGTAGTATGGCTAGGGACGCAGGCGATGGTCGATTGCGTATTGATGTGCTCAAAGACAGCGCACCTGTATTCGTCGATCTATTAGGCGACGAGGACGGCATTGGTGTGGTGTATTTCGACAATGATGCGACTCTAGGGACTCCGATTGCGGTTGCGGGCGCAGTAGGGACTGGCTCTGGGCGTATAGCTACGAATGAAGCCATCACGGATCAACCATCACCTGGCGGTTCGACGTCTATTGGTAGTGGGATTGAGTTGGCCAGTAGCGAGTTGGATGATTTGACATCTGGCAGCTATAATCATACCGCTATAGTGGCGCTAACGGATGGTCGCGAAAACCGAGCGCCTTACATTAGCCAACTTATAGATGATGGTATCATCGATGATAGCGTCTTTGCTATTGGCCTGGGAACGGCGCAACAGATCAGCCCTGCTGCTTTGGAAGCATTGACTGGTAGTGCGGACGGTTACGTTTTGATGACTGGCACGTTGGACTCCAATGATTACTTTACGCTTCAAAAATATTTTTTGCAGATATTGTCAGGAGTTAAAAATACGGAAGTAGTGATGGATCCCGAGGGTTGGATTCAACCTGACCGTGAGATACGTATTCCGTTTAATCTTAACGAAGCAGATATCACAGTGGATGCAATCTTGTTGACGGGAGACGTTCTACCAGATGTTTTTGACTATGTGCTTGAAACTCCGAGTGGCAAAATTATCGACCCAAGCATTGCCAACACTTCTGTTGAGTTAGTGTTTTCAGCAAATGAACATATGCAGTTTTATCGCATGACTTTGCCGACCGCTGTTGCAGGTTTCGAAGAACGTGAAGGTCAATGGCATGCCGTCCTCAATCTGAATGAAAGAGTATTTGCTAAATATTTAGCCAGCCTTGAAAACGACCGTGAAAAATTTGATGAGGTCAAAACACACGGGCTACGCTATTCTTTTAATGTGCATTCTAGTTCTGATCTACACCTTAGAGCACAGCTTGAGCAGGCTACCCGAGAGCCAGGCGGCATGATAACTTTATCAGCTCAATTGACTCAGTACGAACGCCCATTGGATAATGGTGCGTCCATCCAAGCTGAATTGGAAAGACCTAACGGCACTAAAATCAACCTAACCTTATCGGAGGTTGAGCCTGGTGTTTTTAATGTCACATTCAATGCTGGTTCAGCCGGTGTCTATAAGGTGCGAGTTTTGGCTAAAGGAAAGTCAATACAAAACAACCCTTTTACAAGGGAGCAGCTCTTAAGTGCTTCTGTCTGGATAGGCGGTGATGAGTCGTTCCCAAACAGTAACACGGATGGACGTGATCAAAAACTCTGCCATCTGCTCATGTGTTTGCTAGAAAAAGATAGTATTCGCAGCTTTCTCAAACGACAAAAAATTGATGCCGAAGAGGTGAGTGAATGCCTCAAAAAAGTGTGTGTAGATAGCAGTCAACCAAAGTCACGGTCAGAAGTTACTAAAAACAAAGATTTAGCCGATGCCTTAGTCGCATTTGCTAAGAACCCAAACCTGATAATAAAGTGGCTTAGAAATATGAAAAATAAGCCGTAGACTTATGGGCGTATAGCAAGATGGACGTATAACAAGCCAAAGGGATGGCATATTTTGTTCCTTTGGCTTTACATTTAACAATTCTAAGAGTAAAAAAGTTCTATTTATCAAAAGCATAGATATGCTCTCTATATTATTTACAGGCATAGCTCATGCTGATCTAAAAAGCGGTAAGCAGTGGCCTTCTACTCAAGAAAACATACTTATTTAGCAGCATTGTAGATAATCTACAAACTAATATTAAAATGATGACACGCCTTAGCTTTTCAAAAACCTAAATACTGCTATATGAAATAGGTTTGTAACTTGTTTATTTAGGTAGACTTAACTTTTACAGCAGATTTAGCTTGCTTCGTCTTTACGAGAAGGTTAATGTTATAGATAACTTATGTACGCTGCTCCAAATTTCATCTAAGTACATTTGTATAACTGTCTTTATCAGGTTCAGATGATTGTTCATTATATGTAGTACAGGAGTGTTTTAATTAGTTGATCTCGTAGTATTAATTGTGATTTCAAATTCAGTATCGGCTATATTCAGCAGTGAACCAATAATCCATGCTTTTATAATGTTAAAACAAAAAATCGTACTCAACATCTAAATGGAGAAACTGAAATGATTGATAATAACGAATCTACCTTAGGCGGACGTCATTCCAAGTCCACAGAATACAAAGGACGGAAAATTAAGTTTTCTGATCTTTCAACCTCTGATTTACAAGCCCCTGATTTACAAACCTCTGGCCTACATGGCAAAAAAGCACTTAAGGTCGAAAAAAGTGCTGACCTACACGGCAAAAAAGCACTTGAAGTTGAGAAACGCGCTGACTTACACGACAAGAACGCACTTGAAGTCGAGAAACGCGCTGACAAAAGCCAAAAACACTCACGAAAATTGAAAGTTGAAATTGATGACAAAGAATTTGAAGTCGTAGAGCTCGAAGAAGGAGTCTTTGAGTCTGGCTTATTACCTTATTCTTCGTACTCGTCACCGATTGAGTTGGCGCAAGACGTGATTGATTACGTATCGGAGTTTAAAAAATAACTAATTTTAAATCTATGGTTTACTCAAATTCATACTGCCTGGATCTTTGCTTTTAGTCTTTAGTGCCAAGCATCTAACTCCAAGCATGTTAAAAAGGAATTTTCACTCATGACTTGTAGAAAAAATGTGAATTCTCTGACGACAGAAGAAAAGGCAGCTTTTGTCACCGCTATTAAACTTATGAAAGCTGAAGAGTACGTGTACGTCGACGATCCAAATGATCCAGCACACGTACGTGCCAGATATCCTAACATTACCAATACCTATGATAAGTATGTACTTGACCACCACATCGGCATGTACACAGGAACACCGGGTGGTTGGGGAAGCAATTTCTTAACTCGCAATGCAGTGTACCGTGGTCCAGCATTTTTGCCATGGCAACGTGAGTTTATACGGCGTTTTGAGCTGGACTTAGCTAGATTGGTACCTGGGGTAACATTGCCATATTGGGACTGGGCGTCGGATGCGGCGGACCCTATGAATGCCGCTGTCTGGGCGGATGACCTTATGGGCGGTAACGGATCTGGCGCGAGTAGAGTGGTTAGAAACGGCCCATTTGCTTATGATGATGCAGATCCAGAGAACAGTTGGGTTATTATTAATTATCTTGGACTACCGGACGGCGGGTTGGTTCGGAATTTTGGCTCTCGCCGTAACACTCAGAACTTGCCTACTCAAGCGGACATTGACGCAATCCAGCAGATATCCACATATGATAGCGGTAATTTCGATACAAATAGCGTCGGTTATCGCGGCGCGAACGAAGGACGCATACCTGTCAACGGCAAAATACCGCCGCCTAGTAATACCCATGCCCTCGTACATGAGTGGATATCTGGCTCTATGATGCTCGGCACGTCGCCTAATGACCCGGTCTTTTTTCTGCATCATTGCTTTTTGGATAAACTATGGGCTGATTGGCAAGCGCTGCATCCAACAGTGCCTTATGTACCTGGCGACACGGCAAGCAATGCTCTCAATGGCCATCGCTTGAATGACGAGCTTATTGGTTTGGGTACCCTAATATCCGCGACCTTGGATCACCATGCTATGGGGTATTCTTATGATACGGATACGCCTCCCGTAGTGACACCAATTACCACGACGTTAGTGTTTAACGACACGCCTGTAGGTAGTACCGATGTACAGGCTGTAACTTTTAACATTAGCCCCCCAACTCCTGATAACAGTTTTTGTAGGGATTTGATATTCACTATCACGGCCGGTCCGACAGGTACGGGTTTTGGAACGCCTGATGGTGATAGAGTGGTCGTTAATAGAGACAATACGAATACGGCGCAGGTTTGGTTTTCGTACACGGCTACCAATGACGCTGATCCAGTCACGGGAGAAGCAGAAATTACCAGTGTGCAAACCGGGCAGACGTGGCACATTAGTTTGTCTGCCAATGCTGTAGCTACCAACACTATTAGAAAAAGTGTGAATGCTCTGACGACAGAGGAAAAGGCAGCTTTTATCACCGCTATTAAACTTATGAAAGCCGAAGAGTACGTGTACGTTGACAATCCAAACGATCCAATACACGTACGTACCAGATATATTAACATTACCAACACCTATGATAAGTATGTACTTGACCATCATATCGCTATGTACACAGGAACCCCAGGAGGATGGGGGAACAACTTCATGAATCGCAATTCGGCACACCGTGGTCCATCTTTTTTGCCATGGCACCGTGCGTTTATACGCCAATTTGAGCTGGACTTAGCTAGATTGGTACCTGGGGTAACATTGCCGTATTGGGACTGGGCGTCAGATGCAGCTGACCCTATGAACGCTGCCATCTGGGCTGATGATCTTATGGGAGGCAATGGGTCTGGTGCAAATAATATTGTTCAAAGCGGTCCGTTTGCTTATAATGCAGCCGACCTAGAAAATAGCTGGGTTATCATTAATTATTTTGGACTGCCCGACGGTGGATTGGTTCGAGATTTTGGTGGTAGTACGCCAAGTCTGCCGACTCAAGCTGATGTTGACGAGGTTCAGCAGATATCTACGTATGACAGCGCTGCTTTTAACCAAGCCAGTGTGGGCTATCGTGGTGCGAGCGAAGGGCGTTTGCCTGTCAATGGCAAAACACCTCCGCCCTCCAATATGCATAACCTCGTACATGAATGGGTAGCTGGCTCTATGATGCCTGGCACATCACCCAATGATCCGATCTTCTTTTTGCACCACTGCTTTGTAGATAAGCTGTGGGCTGATTGGCAAGCGCTGCATCCAACAGTATCCTATGCACCCGATGATACGGCGAGCAATGATCTCAATAGACATCGCCCAAGCGATGAGCTTTACGGTTTGGGTACGCTAGTATCTGAGACGTTCGATCATCAAGCTATGGGATACTCGTATGATACGGATAGTCTTTCATAGTGACCTGCCATAGTGAAAGCGATCAATATAGCGTCAGTTTTTAACGACACGGCTGTAAATAGTACAGCCGCGTAAGCTAAAAATTTTAATATCAGTGCATTCAATCATGACGATGATAGCGTCATCAATAGAGACAGTACGAGTTTGGTTTTCGTACATGGCAACCAATGTAAGTGAGTCGGCTCAAATACTAAGCAAGTTGTCTGTGTGCAAACAGGGCAGCTTGTTATACCAAATTGCTATAAAATAAATAACTCTTACCTCAATGAAACTAATTTTTAACTAGAGCTTACCTGCGTATCATAATCCACTAGCTGCTCTGGCTGATTGGAGCCGCTAAGAATCCGATTACCGACCACGCCTGAGGTAATTGAGCCGCTCACATTCACTAAAGTACGCATCATATCAATTAGCGGTTCAATTGAGATCAGTAAGCCTGCAAGCTCAAGCGGCATACCTAAGGTAGATAGTACGATAATGGCTGCAAAGGTTGCACCGCCGCCGACACCGGCAACCCCAAATGAGGCGATCATCGACACGCCAACCACAGACGCTATAAAACCAATAGACCAAGGATCAAGTCCCATCGTTGGTGCAATCATGATCGCCAGCATAGCCGGATAAACGCCTGCGCAGCCGTTTTGACCGATGGTCGCGCCAAAAGACGCGGAAAAGTTAGCAATAGGTTTAGCGATACCAAGCTTGTTAATCTGCACATCGATATTTAACGGAATAGAGGCGGCTGAGCTACGTGAGGTAAAAGCAAAGGTAAGTACTGGTGCGATTTTTTTGAAGTGGGTAATCGGCGAGCGTCCCGCCAATAAAATAATGATAGCGTGCATGATCAGTACAATAAATAAAGCTACGTAGGAGGCCAGTAGGAATTTTGCCAATTGCCAAACAGCGCTGGCGTCTGTAGTCACGATTACCTTTATCATCAGCGCAAAAACGCCATAAGGGGTTAAGCGGATAATAAAACGCACTAGCGCCATAACCCAGCTTTGTAGTACATCAATAGCGCGAATGATCACTGCACCTTTTTCAGGCTCTTTAGCATTAACCGTCAGTGCTGCTATCCCTAGTAAGCTGGCAATAACCACCGCTGAGATCATTGAGGTACTTTCCAGTCCTGCAAAGGTTGCGCCGATACTAGTGGGAATAAAGCTCAAGATCAACCCCGGAATGGACAGGTCAGTGACTTCACTACTGCTCTCAACCATGCTTTGCCCACGTGCAATCTCTGATTGACCGGCAACGATGGAGCTGGCATCAAGGTTAAATAAATTGGCAACGATGGCACCGTCTAACGCAGCGATCCCTGTGGTCACAAGTAAAGTACCGATGATCCAAAAGCTCATAAAACCGATCATTGAGGCCTTTTCTAGGCGAGCAATAGCGGCCAGTATGGAGATAAAAACTAAGGGCATCGCAATCATTTTAAGCAAATTGACATAGCCGTTACCGATAATATTTACCCAAGGCAAAAAGGTGCTAGTATCGATACCAAGGGTAGAGATCACCAGACCATAACCCACGCCGATGAATAAACCTAGGAATACGCTACGGCTCAGCGAATCACTCTGACGGTGATAACGCCACAAACCATAAAGTAACGCTATAAAAACAGCCACCAATAATAATAACTGCATTACAAACTCCTAAAAATATGGATACCAAAGAGGCCATTATCCGGACTTTAGTTATAAGGTCTAACATCAAAACTTCATGAGGTTATTCCTTTTCGTTATAAAGTCGCAAACTCTTTGTCTACATTACGACTATTTATTATAGCTATGCTTTGACAGCGGTACTTAGTAGCGAAACGATAGTGAATCGACTATAGTGATCAGAACATAAAGTTAAGCATATATTAATAGCAATTTAATGAACAATGAGACGTCTCTTTAGGACACTGTTAAAATAATTATCAACATATAGGGCAAAGTCATGGATACCTTAAATATCCTATATCTAGTAGGGGCGCTATTGATATTTACCAGTATCATGGCAAGCACCCTATCTGCTCGTCTAGGCTTGCCTTTATTACTATTGTTCTTAATAGTGGGTATGCTGGCGGGTGAAGAGGGTCTCTTAGGTATTGAGTTCTCCCAGTACAACATTGCTAATTTTATAGGGCAGGCGGCCTTAGCTTGTATTTTACTAGACGGGGGGCTACGCACCTCTTTTCAATCCTTTCGGGTCGGTCTCAAGCCTGCGGTAACTTTGGCGACTTGGGGCGTGCTGGCTACCGTCATGGTACTAGGCGTATTCGTCACTTGGCTGCTAGACGTTGATTGGCGTATAGGTTTATTGATGGCAGCCATCGTCGGCTCAACGGATGCCGCCGCAGTGTTTTCTTTATTGCGTAATGGCGGCGTCAAGCTCAATGATCGCGTACAAGCTACGCTTGAATTAGAATCTGGTGCCAACGATCCTTTAGCAATCTTGTTAGTGACCGGTTTGATTGCCCTAAACGTAGATCCTGTTGGCCAAACGGCCTTTGGTTTTTTAGGACTGCTGCTGCAACAATTGGGTTTTGGCCTGGGAGTCGGGCTGCTCGCCGGTTACCTGCTAGCGCAGCTGCTGCCCAAAGTGCGTTTGGCCGAGGGCATGTACGCTATTTTGATTCTGTCAGCGGGGCTGGCCGTATTTGCCGCTACCAACTTGCTTGGCGGTAGCGGCTTTTTGGCAGTATATTTGACTGGTGTCATCATCGGTAATCATAAAGTACGCTCAACCGAGCATGTGCTGCGCGTCATGGATAGCTTTGCTTGGTTATCACAAGCAGTACTCTTTGTAGTATTGGGTTTGCTAGTTACCCCCTCCAACGTCATCAATGTATGGCATTATTCAGTCGCCATCGCCGCCTTTATGATTTTGATAGCACGTCCCATCGCAGTTTATACCAGCGTCAAACCTTTTAAATTCAAAGACCGCGAGATCGGCTTTATCTCTTGGGTCGGCCTGCGCGGTGCGGTGCCCATTACCCTTGCTATTTTGCCAGTAATGGCCGGAATAGATAACGCTTTTTTATTATTTGATATTGCGTTTGGCGTGGTCGTATTGTCCTTGGTACTGCAAGGAACGACTATTCCTATCATGGCCAATCTGTTTAAAGTACGCATTCCTAGTAATGATGAGCCCAAAGAGAAGCACAAAGTATGGGTGTCTGATAATGCCAGTATTACCTTGTACGAATTTGAGGTCAATGCTGGCGCATTTGCTATTGGACGTCATCCCAAAAGTG
Organism: uncultured Psychrobacter sp.; assembly: GCA_947501045.1. Classification (GTDB taxonomy): domain Bacteria; phylum Pseudomonadota; class Gammaproteobacteria; order Pseudomonadales; family Moraxellaceae; genus Psychrobacter. The sequence goes on along the minus strand of CANMUI010000005.1, from coordinate 66,118 downwards.
TATCTAACCGAGTCAGCCCGGATGATATTAACATCTTCGCGCTGGTACGCGCGCAAAAAATTATCGTCGTTGATAAAAACACGCAGCTAGAATATGGCGACAATGTCTGGTATGCCATGCGCGGTGATTATGCCAGTCAAATCGCTAAAGTGTTTAATGATACGGCGATAGATCGTAAGAAAATAGATGACTTTTATGGAAATTGGTTATTATCTCCTAACGTCCAGCTTGGCGATCTGCCGTTTTTTGCTAAGGCTATGCAAACGGATGCCAAGACCGCTATGTGGCGGCAAACTGTAGCGGAGTATGTAAAATCAAACTTAGAAACTGCACCAGTGGCAGGGGATACCGTCGCTATTAATGATGAGTGGTCACTAGTAATCAAAGAGATTGATGGTAAAGGCACGCTAAGGACAATCGGACTTAAACATTTAGATCGTTCTAATAACTGAACCTTTCATCTCAAATCAAAGATTTATTAAAATAGCACCTCGATATTTCTTATGATCATTATAAGACCACTGATGACCATAAGTAGGAGTAGCATCACTCTAAACTGACCAATGCTCATGCCTGCCAAAAAACGCTTGCCAATGATATTGCCGACTACTGCGCCTAGACCTAATATAAGACCGTAAACCCAGAGCTTTGCTGTGAGTACATTAAAAAAACTGTAGCTGGCGACTTGTACCATACCCATAAAAAAAGAATTGGCGGTTTTGGTGGCGATAAGATTTTCTTTCTCAAGACCAGCATTCATATAAAAAGGGTTAAGAATAGGCCCAAGACCGCCTACCAAGGTGCTCATAAAAGCAATAGCAAAGCCTAAAGGAATAAAGCCTACTTTTGGCATATCAAAAGTTTTGGCGACTTTGCCAAACTTGTATTGAAAGATGGTGGATACCAAAAAAGCGCCCACTAATAGCTGAATCCATTCAGCATTTAAACGGCTAAATAATAACGCTGCTAACCACGTTCCTATCATGGCACTGGGCACATAATACTTAGTCAGTGACCAGTCAATATCATTCCAAAATAGATAAAGTCGTGAGGTATTACTAAGAAAGGTACCTAAATTAATTATGGGCGCCGCAACCGCTGCCCCAAGCATCCAAGAAGTCCCTGGTATCAGTAGTATCGCACCGCCGCCGCCCGATATAGTAGAGATAATAAAGGCCGTCATGCCAGCGATAAACAAGACAACCAAATGCCAATTTGGAATGGCTTGCAAGAGAGCTATAAAATCAAAATCTATAAAAATAGCCACTATCACACCCTACTTTATGACTTCTTATAGTTAATAAATCGCCAAATGACAACCAATACCAGCTTTATAATAAATAGTAGTTTTGCACATACTCAATGCATAATTCATGAAAAGCTTGGGCGGCAGGCGAGATGGTTTTGTCGGCCCGTTTAAAAACACCAATTTGCCGCGTTAAAGCCGGTTCTAACAGCTCTATCCAAATTAGTTCTGGCTCATTGGCTGGAAAAGCTAGTTTAGGCAGAGTAGTAATACCAAGATCGTTACGTAATAAAGAAAATAGTGAGGTAATGTTTTCGATAGTATAACGCGCTTGCCTGTTTAGCGCCTGCGCTGGTGTGTTCTCAAGCAAAACACAAGTTCCATTATAAATGAAAGGTTGATCTATGAGCTGCTGCCAGCTTAAACCTTTTTTGTTACGTGAGTTATTGGCTTTTGACGGGCGTGACGACTTATTTAGCACATTGCTTTTTAGACAAACCACGCCAATAGGATCAGAGATCAAAGGGGTAAAGTCTATATCAGTTTGACTGATACTATTATAATTACCTAATGCTAAATCAACCTCTCCTGCCAGTAGTCTATTGGTCACACCAACTGAATTATCATCTATCAACACAATCTCAATGTTTGGATATTTCTCTGAATAAGCCATAAGCACATTTGGTAGTAATCTAGTCACTAGCGACGGTACGCTGGCGATTCTTATCTTGCCTTTATCACCGGCGGCAACCGATTTTAAATCCTCCTCAAACGCTTGCACAATGGTCATAAACTGCTCAATTTTTGGCAGGCAGGTCTCGCCAAAAGGCGTAAGCGTAGCGGTATTGCCAGCCTCAAATAAACGCTGACCTAGTGTTTTCTCCAACTCCTTGATAGAAGCCGATAGCGCCGCTTGCGTGCGATGAGCGCGATCTGCCGCTGCCCGAAAACCGCCTGCTTCGACGACTAATAAAAAGTGCCGTAATTGCTGTAGTTTCATTTTCAATTATCCAAATCTACTTATCTAAAACATCTCCTACATGATAAGTTAAATTTATCATTATTAATATTTAATTAGTTAGATTTGTCATATCTAAACAGGTAGCATAAATGCTAACTACAGAAACGTTTATAAATCTATTTAAGGAACATGACATGACGACTCACTCAACCAAACAAGCGGTTAAAACCTCTCTTTATGCTTCAAAATCTCCTCTTGAGTGGGCAGTCACTAACAATGGCACGCTATATACTGCGCAAATTCCAATTGATAAGAATGGGGAAGTGGTCACAGGCGGTATCGAAGCGCAAACTCGGCAAACGCTAGATAACCTTAAGCACACGTTAGAGAGTGCTGGCGTTGGCATGGACGCGGTATTACAAGTGCTTATCTATGTAACTGACCGCGAGTATTTAAAGGCGGTCAATCAGGTTTATGCTGAATACTTCGAAGCTCCTTATCCAAACCGAGCAGCACTGGTGATAGCAGGACTTGCGCGTGAAGAGATGCTAGTCGAGCTGGTCGTTTATGCTGCTGTGCCTTAAGTTTCAAAAAATATTATTCTACTAAGTTTTATTAAAATACTAACTATTCTTTATTTTTCATTAGAACATAGTCAATCTTATTAAAGTACAAGTAAAAGTGGGGTGAATTTTTTGAAGCCTCTGGAGTGACGAAGTCACACAGCAAGCGAAAAAAATTTATACCAGCTATACAAAACTGTATCAATGCTTGTTTCATTTTAGATAAGCCAGATCATTTATCAAACTCTTAATCGTTTTATTAAGGATGTATTTATGTCAGCACAAACTGCTCAAAAAGTATTGCAACAAGACCCAAGCAAATCCCTTTACATCAATGGCGAATGGCAAGCGGGCAACGATACCGTTGATAATATTAACCCCTCAGATACTAGCGAAAATTTAGGCGAGTTTGCGCAGGCAAGCACGGAGCAAGTCAAAGATGCCATTGCTGCCGCACGCCTTGCCCAGCCGAAGTGGGAAGCGACGCCACTTGAGAAAAAGCAGTCTATCTTGCAAGCAATTGGCGATGAGCTGATTGCGCGCTGTGATGAGCTGGGCACATTATTGTCTCTTGAGGAAGGCAAACCCTTTCTTGAGGGTCGCGGGGAGATTTATCGCGCGGGACAATTCTTTCATTATTATGCCGCCGAAGTGCTGCGTCAAATGGGCGATCTTGCGGACTCAGTCCGTCCGGGTGTCAAAGTCGAAGTCACCCGTGAAGCGGTCGGTGTCGTCGCTATTATCTCGCCTTGGAACTTCCCAACTGCTACTGCCGTGTGGAAAATCGCGCCAGCACTCGCGTTTGGCAATAGTGTCATTTGGAAGCCTGCGAACTTAACGCCAGCCAGTGCCGTTGCCTTAGCGGAAATCATTCATCGTCAAGGTCTGCCAGAAGGCACCTTTAACCTACTATTAGGTGGCGGCTCCTCAGTAGGCGACACGCTTATCCACTCAAGAGAGATTGATGCGGTCAGCTTTACAGGTTCAGTGCCGACGGGTCGTAAAGTCGCTGCCGCTACCGCGCCAAACTTTGTACGCTGCCAGCTTGAGATGGGTAGTAAAAATGCTCTAGTCATCGCTGATGATGCTGACATGCAAATCGCTGTTGATGCTGCAATCGCTGGTGCATTTGGCGGTTCTGGACAAAAATGTACCGCCTCCTCACGCCTGATTGTGATGGACAGTGTCCACGACGCTTTTGTCGAGGCTATGGTTGAGCGCATGAAAACTCTAAAGGTCGGTCACGCGCTTGATGACGGTATCTTTATGGGCCCGGTCGTTGATGATAAGCAATTAACATCAAACATGGATTGGATTGAAAAAGCCAAACAGTCTGGTGCCAACCTAGCTTATGGTGGCGAGCGCCTAGAGATGGCCCACGACGGTTATTACATGGCACCAACCTTGTTTACTGAGACCGAAAACAGCTGGGATATTAACCAAGAAGAAGTGTTTGCGCCACTAGCTTGCGTCATGCGTGCCAAAGATTTAGAAGAGGCGATTGCAATGACCAATGACACGCGTTTTGGTTTGACCGGCGGCATCATTACCCAAAGCCTACGCAACAGCGCGCTGTTTAAAGAGCAAGTACAAGCGGGCTGCGTCATGGTCAATCTGGCGACGGCGGGCACTGATTATCACGTGCCATTTGGCGGCCGTAAAGAGTCGAGTTTTGGCCCGCGTGAGCAAGGTCAGTACGCCAAAGAGTTTTATACCATCGTGAAAACGGCTTATCAAAAGGCGTATTAATTTTTGAAGGGATAAAGGATAAAGGCGTAGGGTGGGTTAGCGATAGCGTAACCCACCCTACGCAAACCTTAAGTTAAAAGCCAGTTCGTAAAATTAAGAAAGTATAAAAAGGATAGCAAGATGTACCAAGATCATATCGTCATTGACGGCTTGCAGTACAGTAATTGGGATAGGGATTATTTCAAGATGCTACAAAATAGCGGTATCAACGCGGTACATGCCACTTTGGTTTATCACGAAGACGCGCGTCAAACCATGACCCGCTTCGCGGAATGGCACGCGCGCTTTGAGCAAAACCCTGACCTTATCATACCCGTCTATTCAGTAGATGATATCAAAACCGCCAAAGAGCAGGGCAAAGTCGGTATCTTCTTTGGCGCGCAAAACTGCTCGCCTATCGATGATGAGATTGGTTTGATCAGCGTGATGCGCCGATTGGGTCTCTTGATAATGCAGCTGACTTATAACAATCAAAGTCTGCTGGCAACGGGCTGTTATGAATCCAAAGATAGCGGGGTGACACGCTTTGGTCAGCAAGCGATAGCGGAGATGAACCGCGTCGGTATGATTGTCGATATGTCGCACAGTGCTGAGCAATCAACGCTGGAAGCGATAAATATATCTACGCGTCCAATATGTATTAGCCATGCCAATCCAACTACTGCTCATGATGCGCTGCGCAATAAATCGGACACCGTGATTAGTGCCTTAACTAAAGCGGGCGGGCTATTAGGTTTTAGCTTATATCCCTTTCATTTGCCAAACGGTAGCGACTGTACCCTTAATGACTTTTGCACCATGATTGCCAATTGCGCCGATAGATATGGCGTGGAGCACTTAGCCATCGGCAGTGATTTATGCCTGAATCAGCCTAAGTCAGTGCTTGAATGGATGCGTAATGGACGCTGGTCAAAAGCGATGGATTATGGCGAAGGCAATGCTAATAACTCAGGCTGGCCGGATAACCTACCTTGGTTTGCAGGCGAAAAAGGTATGGAGAATATCTATAACGGTTTGCTCAAACACGGCTTTAATGAAACTGACGCTGGCAAAATTATCGGTCAAAACTGGTTTGACTTTTTAGAGCAAGGCTTGAAGCCTTTAGCCTAAAGAGCGATGTTTGTAGTTTCGCTTCAAAACCGCTATAAGACAAGCATGGTTTTATAGCGTTTAGCCCTTTCAAAGACAAAAGTACTTACGTAAAAGTACTTATATAAAAGTACTGATATAAATGAGATACGAGACTGCTTGTACACACCCTCAAACAATACCGTATATATGGAACTATAATCATGGCTAATTTAAAAGGACTTAATCCAGACGAGCAAGGACGCTCAGCTGCTGCTAATAGTGTGGCGTCTGATACAGCTCGAGTGTCAGCTTCTGAAAACACCGATACGGATACCTTAGGGCTTAAAAACCCGGCGTTTTGGTATAGTGGCGGCTTTATTACGCTCTTTGTCATTATGGCGATCTTTGCTGAAGAGCAGCTAGCAGCAATCGTTAATACTGCTTTCACTTGGTCAGCCGATATCTTTGGACCGTTTTGGCAAATACTACTACTAGCGACTTTTGTCATTGCGATAGCTGTTGGTGCTGGTCGTACAGGCAGGGTCATCTTAGGTAACCTACCCAAGCCTGAAATGGATAATTTTAAATGGATGGCGATTCTTTTTTGTACGCTACTTGCAGGTGGCGGGGTATTTTGGGCCGCAGCTGAACCGATCGCACACTTTGTCTCAGCGCCACCAGTCTATGGCGAAGCTGCCGATTTACAACAACGCTCTTTCAATGCCTTGGCACAGTCGTTTATGCATTGGGGGTTTTTGGCGTGGTCGATTGTCGGTAGCTTAACCGCTATCGTGGTGATGCATTTGCATTATGATAAAGGCTTACCGCTCAAGCCGCGCACGCTTTTATATCCTGTGTTTGGCGAGCGTGTGTTGACTGGTCAAACAGGCGCTATTATCGATGCGTGCTGTATCGTCGCCGTCGCTGCCGGTACGATTGGACCTATTGGCTTTTTGGGACTGCAGACCAGCTATGCGCTCAATGAGCTATTTGGTATTCCTGATACCTTTGTTACTCAGCTTATTATCATCATATTTGCCATCGTTCTTTATACCATCTCAGCCATTAGTGGTCTGGCGCGCGGTATGCAGCTCTTAAGCCGCTTTAACGTCATATTAGCAGTGGCGCTGATGCTGTTTATTTTAATCTTTGGGCCGAGCAACTTTATCGTCAATGGTTATATCCAAGGCGTGGGCACCATGGTACAAAACTTTATCCCGATGGCAACTTTTCGCGGTGATGAAGGCTGGCTTGGCGGTTGGACGGTGTTCTTTTGGGGCTGGTTTTTAGGTTATGGACCGATGATGGCGATCTTTATCGCTCGTATCTCGCGTGGCCGTACTATCCGTGAATTAATTACTACCGTGTGTATCGTTGCACCATTAGTCACTTGTTTTTGGTTTACCGTTGTTGGCGGTTCGGGGCTCGCGTTTGAGGTTGCAAATCCGGGCAGTGTCAGCGCCGCTTTTGAAGGTTTTAACCTGCCAGGAGCGCTTCTTGCTATTACGCAGCAGCTGCCATTCCCATTGATCGTTTCGATATTATTTTTGATCTTGACCACGGTTTTTATTATTACTACTGGCGATTCAATGACTTATACTATTAGTGTAGTTATTAGTGGTGAGAGAGAACCGAATGCGATGATCCGTACCTTTTGGGGCGTTATGATGGGGATTACCGCCATTGTCCTTATCTCCTTAGGTTCAGGCGGGGTGTCGGCGCTGCAATCCTTTATTGTTATTACTGCGGTACCAGTATCTTTTATTCTTCTGCCGTCCTTATGGAATGGACCACAAATTGCGCAGCAAATGGCACGTGATCAAGACCTATATCGTCCCAATCGTGTGGAGACGGACTACCGGATCGCTGAGGAAAAACTGGCTAGAGAAGAGCTTATTAAAGATAGAGATTAGATAGTCGTTCATTAATATAGTCGGCGACTGGTTTATGTATCTGCTGCCGGCTCAACACATTATTAAAGGTGGTGACATTATGAATCAAGTTCATATACAAAATGGACGCTTGGACGTCGCAACACAGTCCCTGCGCTCGCCTGATGTGGTTATGAATGCCAAAAGAGTAGGCGCGATGCATCAAACGCGCATCAGCTTTGTTCGCACCTTGCTGCGCAAAATCGATAGAGAGAAATGGACGCTAGATACCTATCTGTGGGATTTGGATGACGAGGGTTTCGGACAAGTGATCTATCGTTTGCAAACCCCTGAACATGTTTATAATTTGGTAGTGTTCTGTAATGAGATCGCTGATGAAGAACGTAACGATCGCGTCATTGCGCAAAAGTGGGACGTCACCTTTGGACTGGTGTATGGCGAGATTGGGGAAGAGCTACTTGATAACTTAAAAGCCAATGTGCCGCTGCAAGAAGCGGGGCGTAATTCCAATATGGTCATGGTGCTGGCACGCGCCAATAAAAGCGTACGGGTCTTTGAGCATACGGTTGATGCGCTTGCGAGTGGACGCCAGCCTGACCTCGATATTCTGGCGCAAGTGGGCTATATTTTGCGTACCACAGCGGTTTATGGCAATGGCAAATTTGGTATTTATGATTTTAAGCCCCTTGATCACAGCGAAGATTTTAAGCAGTCATTTCGCGCGCAGATGTGCGCCGTTTATCTATTACGTGAGTTCAGCCTCGACTGGGTGGATTATTTAGCCAAAAAGCGCGGCGGCGATAAAGCGGTGACCTTGCATCCACAGATTAAGCGTTATTTAGGAATTGGTAATGCAACGGGTCTAGGTATGGCACCCTATTTGATTAATCATCCGTGTATCGTCGATCAGTGGCTGACCAGTCGCGAAAAGGCGCTACAGGCGACTTTAGAGTGTGCTATTGAGCTTAAAAAGGTTGAGCATTTTTCAACCTTGCTGGCACGTGCTATTCAGCATTTTACTGAAATTGTCACTATCAATGAGCCGCAAGATCAGCTGAATGCGACTGTCGTTGAGGAGCTGAGCTCATTACAAAGTAATTTGAATGATAAGTTGCAAAAGTATGATAGGTGGGAAGATTTCCTACAAGCTCAAAGTCATCTAAGCTTTGAGAGTCAAGAAGTTATTATCTCATGCCTGATGGAGCTGTATCCTGAGCGTGTCGATAGCTTTGAAGAAGAGGTCAATGCGGATGAGACGTTGTCGCTACCTAAAGGCAAAATGGTCAGAGATTTAATCGAGGTGTTAGAAGCCCGTTATCAGTGGGCTATCAATATTGATTTTAGTCAACCTGAAAACAAGTATTGGTTTTGGTATCGCTCCATAGATAAAGAAGAGCCGCGAATGGGTGTGCGCGGACAAGAGCCAGGCGATGATCGTGAGCTGTTTTTGGACATAGCACGCCAAGCGAGTACTTTATATTTAGCTCTAAAGCAAGCCAATCCCAATCAGCTACTCTCAGAATTTATTTTAAAGCAGCCTAAATATCGCTCTATTGCGCGCCGTGTTTGGACATTGGGTCATAAAAAAATGGGCGATATTCAGATGAATGTGCTACAAAAAGACACGCTACCCATTCGTTTACTGCGCTGCAAGTTATCGATGTTTGGTGCCACTAAGTTTGATCCTAGATCTGATCGCTGGGTTCGCGTAACGTTGTTTCAAGGCGCGCCGCTGTTCTCGGAGGTGCATAGCGATGAGTGGCTGTTCCCATTATTGCCAAAAGCAGATGAGCTTGCCGATTTACCCCTAAAGTCAGTGCCATCGCGCTTGTCGAGCCGCACCAGGGAGGAGATATGATCGTATCACGCAATGAAATTGTCACCACGGTTTACAAAGCCTTTTTGGGAATGCACCGTGAAGTCGGCGAGGCGGATCTAATCGCTACTATGGTCGCAGAGCTACAAATGGCTGGACTTGACGGTGTGCGTCACTTCAACAATGCTAGCCCTTATATCTTATATGAGCGCGATATGCCTATCGATATCGTTCATGAAGAAAAAGGACTTATCCATTTAGATTTGCAGGGCAGCAGCTTAGTTTGTCATCTCCCTGCTGTGATAGATTATGCGCTTGAGGAAATGGGTAATCTCGATCACATCAAAATCTATCTCCAAAACTGTCATAACCGCTGGCTGGCTTATAGTGAGCTGGTCAATCTGGCGGCTAAGCACATCGCTTGTCTGGCAAAGTGGGACAATGGCTCAGCACCTAAGCATACTTTATTTACCCTAAACCAAGGCTTTGTCTATCCTGATATTTACTTTTTTGATAAGGCGCAAGAGAACTACAATACTAATGATATGGTCATTGAGCTCTCCACCTCTAATTTTGATATTGAGGAGAAGATTCAACACTTTAATCATAAAATATCAACCGATGAGCTCTATGAAACTCATCAGCGCGCGTGGAAACAAGGCATCTATGTCGATGATGAGCAGTGGGAGATGCTGAAAAAAACAGCGGCGGCTATATTGGTTGAAAACAGCGAAGCTTCTAGTAAAGGGGCAGGCGGGGTATAAGTTTGATCGGTCTTCATGCTTTAAATTGAATGTTTGGATCCCTTCATTCATAGGGGGTCAAACTTAGCATAATATTATTAGAGAGCTAGTATCTAATTTTAAAGACTTCTTCGGTGCCTTTGGTTGCTCTTGTTGGGCAGTGTAAGCCAATTTATTTTGTAGCCTGTTAGTTGATAGCCTGACTTGCTTATTGATAGTAGAAACCCGCTAAATTATTTTTAGCGGGTTTCTTGCTATGTGCTGTGCTGTTAAAAGCTCTAAGTCATCACTTATCAACACTTCTAATTTATTATTTATTGAATTATTTCCATATGTCTGTATTATTGGACATATGGAAATAACAAATGCTATCGCAAGCTTCGCTGCGCTGTCTCAAGATACTCGTCTCAAAGCCTTTAGGTTACTTGTCAGTCAAGAGCCTGAGGGTTTACCTGCGGGTGAGATAGCCCGTCAACTGTCTGTACCACATAACACTATGTCCGCGCATTTATCAGTGCTGGCACGAGCAGGGTGGGTAGTGTCAAAACGCCAAAGTAGGCAGATAATTTATCGTGCCTCGCTTAGCCATATGGAGGCGGTCGTGCAGTTTTTATTGCAAGACTGCTGTGCGGGACATCCAGAGCTGTGTGCCTCGCTGATGGACAGTTTGAGCGGATGTGAGACTGCCCAGTTTAACAATCAAGACAGTTTTTAGAGCAAGCGCTACGCCAACAACGGATTTGATCAGCCTATTTATTCATAAACATTTTCTTAACAAGTAGGTTTTTAATAACCTTACTCAAAAAATAAGTGAGACTGCTATGACGTCATACATTTTTCATAATCCAAACTGCGGTACCTCTCGCAATACGCTTGCCATTATAAAGGCATCAGGCGAGCAACCGGAAGTAGTGGAGTATCTGAAAAACCCGCCGAGTCGTGATGAGTTGGTTGCGCTATTGGCAAAGATGAATATCTCGCCAAGAGAGTTACTACGTAGCAAAGAAGCCATCAATGATGAGCTGGGCTTAGATAATCCTGAGTTATCTGATGATGAGATTATTGATGCGATGATTGCCCATCCTATCTTAATCAACCGTCCTATCGTGGTCACAGATAAAGGCGCAGCGTTATGCCGACCATCAGAGCGGGTGTTTGAATTGTTAGAAAATCCAGTGAGCAGCTTTACAAAAGAAGACGGCGAGACGATTTATCATGACAAAAGCGAATAAAAATCAGCCTCACGCAGAGGATTCATTAAAGCTAGATGACTTGCCCAATATTGATGCCAGTCAATTACAACCGATTGATATTGAGTCGTTGATTGCGCCAAATGACTCACGTCATCCGCCTAAGATACTAGTGCTATACGGGTCATTACGTGAGCGCTCGTTTTCCAGGCTGGCGGCTGAGGAAGCAAGTCGGCTGCTGCGTTGGTATGGCTGCGAGGTACGGATGTTTAATCCATCGGGTCTACCGCTGCCAGATGATGCTGATATCGATCATCCAAAGGTGCAAGAGCTGCGCGAGTTGGCGCAGTGGTCAGAGGGTATGCTGTGGGTGAGTCCAGAGCGTCACGGTAGTATGACTAGCATTATGAAAGCACAAATCGATTGGATACCACTCGCACTGGGCGGCGTACGACCAACTCAGGGTAAAACCTTAGCGGTGATGCAAGTAAGCGGTGGCAGTCAAAGCTTTAATACCGTCAATCAGCTGCGCATTCTGGGGCGCTGGATGCGCATGATTACTATCCCCAATCAATCGTCTATCCCTAAGGCCTTTTTAGAATTCAATGATGACAATCGTATGGACAAGTCGCCTTTATACTTGCGCCTAGTTGATGTCTGTGAAGAGCTGGTGAAGTTCACTTGGCTCACTCGTGGACGTTCAGCCTATCTGACTGATCGCTATTCAGAACGGGTAGAAAGTGCCGAAGCAGTGTCGCAACGTGTCAATCAAAAGTCGCTGTAATATCTCCTAGTTATAATCAACACGCTGTAAATAAGGTTGCTCCATGCTCGCATTAACTATCTTTATCGTGACTTTGGTTTTAGTGATATGGCAGCCTAAAGGCTTGGGTATTGGTTGGAGCGCGCTGGGTGGGGCTTTAATCGCCTTAGCTTTTGGCGTGGTGCAGTTATCCGATGTCGGTATTGTATGGGACATCGTTTGGGATGCGACTTTTACCTTTGTGGCGCTGATTATCATCTCGCTTATCTTGGATAGAGCGGGATTTTTTGGTTGGGCGGCGCTACATGTGGCCAGACTTGGCAATGGGCAGGGACGGTTATTGTTTCCCATGATTGTGATATTGGGCGCGTTTATCTCGGCGTTTTTTGCCAATGATGGCGCTGCATTACTTCTGACACCGATTGTTATCGCTATCTTGCTACGGCTTAAGTTTTCACCGCCGTCGGCATTGGCTTTTATCATCGCCACAGGCTTTATCGCTGATACCGCAAGTTTGCCGTTAGTGACTTCTAATCTGGTTAATATCGTCAGCGCCAATTATTTTGATATCGGCTTTGGGCGTTATGCGGCGGTCATGGTGCCAGTCAATATTGTCTCTGTCATCGCAACATTAGCAGTGTTATGGGTAGTATATGCGCGCCAAATTCCAACACAATATTCCATTGCCAATCTTAGCGCACCTGCATCCGCTATCGAAGATCCGCTGGTGTTCAAAGCCGCTTTTCCGCTGCTCGCCTTGTTGTTGGTTGCTTATTTTGCCACCGAGTCACTAGGTATTCCTATCTCCCTCGTCACTGGTGCGGCGGCATTAGTATTAATGGCAATCGCAGGCCGCTGGTGGCAAGGTGGTCGGGGTGCTGTTGTTTCTGTGTCTGATGTCGTACGTAACGCGCCTTGGCAAATCGTCTTGTTTTCTGTGGGTATGTATTTGGTGGTGTATGGCTTGGGTAATGCAGGACTGACGGCTTATGGTGCTCAAATACTGAATTGGTTAGGGCAGCAGGGCAATATTATCGCTACGGTAGGGACTGGATTCCTTTCAGCGATTGTGGCTTCTATCATGAATAATATGCCATCCACCTTAGTAGGTGCACTGGCTATCGATAGCGCGCAAGTACCGGCTGCCACTCGCGAGCTGATGATATATGCTAATGTGATTGGCAATGATTTGGGGCCAAAGTTTACGCCCATCGGTAGCCTTGCGACATTATTATGGCTACATATCTTAGCAGAGAAGGACTATAAAATCAGCTGGGGGCAGTATATGAAAATCGGGCTGCTCATCACGCCGCCAGTGTTACTAGCCACGCTGTTGGCCTTGGTGTTTTGGTTGCCGATGCTACCAAGTTATTGAGAAGCTATAGTCGATTCGCTTTAAAACCGATACAGTGCTCGCTACAAAATCACCTCAACTTGGAAGTAATAATCATCTTTGATAGTAATGCTGACTTTGCCGTTATGGGCGTTGACGATAGCTTGCACAATGGATAATCCCAGACCTGATCCTGCGTGCATAGTCTTGGTTTGATCATGTCGATGGAAGCGCTCAAATAATTTATCCGCATCGCTTTGAGTTAGGGGCTTAGCTAATTTATTAGTTATGGTGATTGTTGACGTAGAGGTTGTAGCTGCTTCAATAATAATGACGCTATCACTAGCCGCATAATAAATGGCATTTGACAGTAAATTGGCAAAGAGTCTTTGCAACAAGCCTTTATCGCCTAGCACTGTGCCAAAGCTGCCTGTTTTTTCAAAAGTTATCTCGCGATCTTCCGCTATCAACTCAAAGTAATCTATGAGCTTAGTAATAAGTAAGTCTGTATCGACAAGTTTAAGCTGCGAGTCTTCAAGTCCTTTTTGAGTTTTTGCTAGCAAGAGCATGTTATTAATCAGCGCAGATAACTGCTCAAGTGTGTCATGTTGATGATGCAATTGCTCGATATATTCATTGGTGTTTCTTGTCTTGCTAAGCATGACCTGAGTCTGAGTGCCAAGGGTTGCAAGCGGGGTACGCAGCTCATGCGCGATATTATCCGAGAAGCGCGATAATGATTCAAAGTTACTCTCAAGCTTACTCATCATTAAGTTATAAGACTCAGCAAGCGGTCGCAGCTCGCGCGGCATATCACTAACGATGACTCGTTCATCCAGCTTTTCAGGGTTAATGCCTTTCATCTTTTGGACGATAGTAGATAAAGGTGCAAAACCCCAGTAGACACTTAATGCAGCAATTGACACCAATAGCAGGGTAATCGCTATCAATATCATACTAAGCTGGCGGTTAAACTGTAATAAATATTGATGATGGACATCGATAGGCAGTGCGATAAGCGCAAGCATTTGATTGTCTTGAATGATAACGGCGCGGTAACTTCTATTATTTATCTCCACGACAAACTGCTGCTCGTGATGGTTTTGCCATAGAGATGGCAGGTTAAAATCTGCGGGCAACTCATTAGCAAAGCTACTCGGAGCGCTAGACAATAAGCGTCCGTTTTTATCCGCTATGAGCGTCTTTAGATCGTAGTCCAGCCAAGAGGAATGCAGGTGATCAGAGCCAATCGAGGCTGATGTTGGTAAAGTGGGTGAGTTCAGCGAAGTTGCTGCAGATGGTGAAGAAGGTAAAGTTGGATAAGCCGTTTCTTCATCGAGATGGGTTATGCGCTTGCGTAAATTAAAGGCGGCATGAGTAATAATCTCTGAATCCATTTGCTCAAAGTGACCATTTACAGAGCGCTGAACCCAGATATAAATAACGATTTGAGAGATGACAACGAATATCGTCAGTAAAAAAATCGTCCGCCATAGCAGAGGCAAGCGTCGATTTTCAAAGTTATATTTCATTTTATTTGGCTTCAGTGCTATTGGTGGCAACACTATTCATTACATTGTCATTGATGGTAGCGTTATCAGTACTCGTATCCGAAGTATTTATGGCATCCAATCGATAACCCATCCCGCGCACGGTATGAATTAGCTTTATAGCAAATTCATCATCGATTTTGAGTCGCAGACGTCTTATAGCGACGTCAATGACATTGGTATCACTATCAAAATTCATATCCCATACCTGCGAGGCGATGACGGAGCGCGGCAATACCTCACCTTGACGTTCTAACAGAAATTGCAATAGAGAAAACTCTTTTGCTGTGAGTTTAATGGCGGTATCACCTCTGTGTACAGTGCGCTTGGCAATGTCCATTTTCAGGTCTGCTATGTGCATAATAGTACTTTTATAATCTGCTTGATTGGCGCGGCGCAACAGACTTTTTATTCTGACTATTAATTCTGCAAAGGCGAAAGGCTTGGTTAGATAATCGTCTCCACCGATTTCAATGCCTTTGATCTTATCACTCAAATCATCTTTTGCAGTCAAAAATAAGACGGGCGTATGCTTCCCAGCGGCGCGGTAATTGCGTACCAACTCAAAGCCACTGACATCAGGCAGCATCACATCCATTAATACCACGCTGAACTCATCTGTCATCAAGGCATGATAGCCGTCTAGACCAGTTGTATGATGGTCAACGATAAAGCCAGCCTCGGTTAAGCCCTTTTTTATATACTCTCCAAGCTTTACCTCATCTTCTACTAGTAATACTTTCATTATTACTCCTTTAAATATCACTCTGATAATTGGTAGCTTAACACTGAATCATTTTTAGACACGTCTATACATCAATTGGTTCGATTGCCTAGTTGTAATAAAGACTTGTATGACAACTTTGATTTATTTCTAACAAACATGTCATGTCTGCGTCATTAAGCTGTCAGTTTCAGTTTAGTATTCTCAATCAACGCTAAATAGAAAGCTTTGTCGGTTAGAGATTGCCTTTAAAAGATAAAGATGACTTCTATAAATAGCTTCACTAACAAACATTCTACTTGAATGTCCAATTATTTATCTTTGAGAGTATTATATGAAAAATTATGGTCTAAAAAGTGCATCTCTATTGTCACTATCGATGTCATTGTCTATGTTTGTCGGCATGTCAGCAGCAAATGCCCATACTACCAACCTAAGTACTTCAATTATCAACAACTGCGATGCGGTTACTCAATTTGCAAAAAATGCGGATCACAATGATGCGCAGATATCTGATGCGCAAATGAAAAGCTATGTCGATGCAAGAGTAGCCTGTCAGGTTCAGCATCAAGATCAACATCTGCAAGCTGAAAAGTATTTTGTAGACCAGTATGGTCGAGATCGCGATAGTAATGCTAAGGCAATACTAGAGGATTATGTGCAACATTAAAATCTATAGATGTGAAGATGACAGAATTGTCATCTTGGTGTCATCTGTCAGTCAGAATGAGTAAGTTATCATTTAGACTGATTTGATGGCCTTAGTCTCTGATAGCTTTAAATTCAATATATTTTTAAGTTTCAAGATGTTAAAGCCAAATTTAACCCAGCGTAAGCTTTGCTAGCTGTTAATCAAATCAAATAAGGAATTATTATGTCACCATTCAAATCAATGTCTAAATCAATCATCGTCACTGCTGTTGCTCTAGTCGTTTCAACGTCTGCTATGGCTCATGATCCAAAATTGCATGCTGAAAAGGATCAAATGAACTGTAAAAAGATGGAAAAACATATGCAAATGATGCAAAAGATGGATCATAGCAAGATGGATATGAACGACCCTGCTATGAAAGCAATGATGGCTAATATGGGCAAAATGAAACAGATGTACCAAAAACACTGCGTCAGTAGTGACAATAGAAATAATGACAGTAAATCTTAAGAATTTTAAATATAGTCCTATGAAATATACATCACTACCAGGCAGCTTTGCTGAATGAGCAGTTTTATTAAGTAAATAGCCGTGCTAAATGATAGTGGTGTATTGACAAAAATAGATTTTAGGATAAATACATGAAATTCTTGTTGGGGATACTTTTTACCGTTGTTGTTGCGATTGCTGGTGTTTTCATTGTCGTTATTAGTGGCGTCTCAAATGTTGGGGCCGATCAAGAGCATAGTCCAATGGTCTACAATTTCTTGGAGACGGCTCGTCATCGTTCTATAGAAAACGCGAGTAAAGATATCATCGTTCCAGATTTAGAACAGGTGGACATGATTAGCAGTGGCGGTGCAGATTACAAAGATATGTGCGCAGGCTGCCATTTATCTCCTGGCGTAGAGCAGACTGATCTTAGTCAAGGCCTATATCCAAAGCCACCTAATTTTACCAATACTGATGTTGTTGAGCGTTATCAAACACAGGCGGGTGCTAGACAAGGATTTTGGGCGATTAAACATGGCATTATGGCATCTGGAATGCCAGCATGGGGAGCTTCTCATGATGACGATAGGATGTGGGCAATGGTTGCTTTTATCAGATCGTTACCTGAATTGAACGAAAGTCAGTACACCATGCTCACCACTAGATTGGACGACGATATGTTGGATATGTCAATGAATAGCGACATGATGGATATGTCAGATGACGGTTCTGGAATGCAGCATTAATAATTAAATATATACACAAACGCTTAGGGGTGGCTTTATGAAGCGCGATACCAATATGTTTTCTAATAAACACAATCGGTTATCTGGTCGTGTTCTTTTAGTGATGGTGACATCTTCACTACTATTAGCGGCTTGTAGCCAATCAAATACGAGCGCTTCTGATTCGCAGCCTGTACAACCTGAGCCAACGGTTGCGACACAAACGGCTCAGGTAGCACAGCCACAAGCTGAGCTGACAGCGGTGACGGCTCCTTTGATAAACCAATCAGAGCTCCTTAAAAATGTCTCCGCCACTGTTTATAAAGATGCCAATTGTGGCTGTTGTAAAGAATGGATAGGCCATGCAGAAGATAATGGCTTAAACGCCACTGCACAAGACGTTGCAGACTTGTCGGTATTCAAAGAGCGTTATAGCGTACCGCCGCAAATGCAGTCTTGTCATACGGCGGTTACTACCGACGGTTATGTCTTTGAAGGCCATGTCCCAGCCAAGCACATGGCACAATTCTTAGAGAATCCGCCTAGCGATGCTATCGGACTTGCTGTACCGGGCATGCCAGTCGGTAGTCCCGGTATGGAATATCAAAATCAGTTTATGCCGTATCAAATCATGCAAATTAATAAAGACGGCACAACCAGCGTTTATGCCGATGTTGAGTCACCGCAGCAGCAATTGTAGTTATGGTTTGAATGTAGTTTTGATTTGAATAAAGTTAACCACCATCTCGCAGATTAAGTTAGGTCATTATTATGAATAATAAAAACATGCTTAACCGCAGGCGTTTTTTGACAGGGTCATCGACGCTACTTGGTGCGTCTATGTTATCGACGTTACCGACTATTGCAAATAGTGCCTTGGGGGCAAATCAAAAAAACGTCGTCATTAACAGTGATAAACCCGATCACAAAGTACCCATCCTGACAGGTAAAGAGTTTGATCTTTATGTCAGCAAAAAGATGATTACGGTTAATGGCAAGACGAGCATGGCGACGCTTATCAATGACTCACTGCCAGCGCCAACGCTAAAAATGCGTGAAGGTGATACGGTAGTGATTCGCGTGCACAATCAGATGAATGAGTCGACCTCTATTCATTGGCATGGTCTACTAGTACCGTTTGAGATGGACGGCGTGCCAGGTATCAGCTTTGATGGTATTCCAGCCAATAGCACCTTTACATATAAATTTACTCTAAAACAAGCGGGTACTTATTGGTATCACTCGCACACTGGATTTCAAGAACAAACCGGTATGCGCGGGGCGATTGTCATTGAGCCGAAAGGACGCGAACGTCATCCTATTGAGGAAGACCATGTCATTTTGCTCAGTGATTGGACGCACCGTGACCCACACAATTTGTTGAAACTATTAAAACAGCGTGCAGACTTTGATAATTATCATTTGCCAGATTTTAAAAAACTGCTGTCCGATATTGCTGCAACGGATTTAGAAGCTGCTTTTGATAAGCGCAAAATGTGGAATCAGATGCGCATGATGCCGACAGATTTTACTGATCTGTCTGGTGAAAAAACCTTTACCTATCTGATGAATGGTAAAACCACAGCGGCTAACTGGACGCAGCTTGTCAAGGCTGGACAGCCTGTCAAACTACGTTTTATCAATGGTTCAGCGCAGACGATATTTGATGTACGCATCCCCGGTCTAAAAATGAAAGTCGTCGCGACGGATGGAATTGATGTGAGTCCTGTCGATATCGATGATTTCCGTATTGGGGTGGCCGAGACTTATGATGTCATCGTGACACCGACTAAAGATGCTCATACTATATTTGCCCAAAATATCGATCGGACAGATTATGTGGCGACGACGCTTGCTACTAAAAAGGGCGCACGTGCGCCAATACCTGCTATGGATAAAGTTGAATGGCTGACCATGGCCGATATGATGGGTGCGATGGGAGATAAAGGTTATCACGCTCGTCATGCCAAAACAGAATACGACTTTAAGACGGATATGCGCGTCGATAGTCCGCGTATGAATCTCGATGATCCAGGTATTAATCTACGTAATATTGATCGGCAAGTTTTAAACTACAGTCAACTGCGCTCTGTTGATGAGCATATTTTGGCTGAGCAGAAAAAACCGACTAGAGAGCTTGAGATTCACCTAACGGGTAATATGGAGCGTTACATTTGGGCGTTAGATGGGGTTATGTTTCGGGATGCTGCGCCTGTCAATATCAAACCTAATGAGCGCGTCCGTATTACCTTGGTCAACGACACCATGATGAATCATCCGATGCATTTGCATGGTATGTGGAGCGATATGCGTGCGCCTAATGGCGACTTTCAGGTTCGTAAACATACGATCACGGTACAACCTGCGCAAAAAATTAGTTTTGATGTTACGGGTGAGGTTGGACGCTGGGCTTGGCATTGCCACCTGCTTTATCACATGGAAGCTGGGATGTTTAGAGAAGTTGCCGTTGTTTAATAAACCTTTGAATATGAGCCTTATTATGAAAATATATAAAGTAGGTCTACCGTTTATTGGCATGTCATCTCTGATGTTATTAATGTCACCTTTAGCAAATGCTGCTGAGATGTCGCACATGGATCATGGCAGTATGGACATGTCTGGTATGGACATGTCAGATATGGACCATAGTGGCATGGATATGTCAGGTGATATGTCGGATATGGACCATAGTGGCATGGATATGTCAGGCGATATGTCAGGTATGGACCATAGTGGCATGGATATGTCAGGCGATATGTCAGATATGGACCATAGTGGTATGGATATGTCGGGCGATATGTCAGATATGGATCACAGTGGCATGGATATGTCGGGCATGGATCATGGCAGTATGGATATGTCTGGGATGCAAGGTGGGGAAGCACCAGCCGATGCTCGTAGTCCAGATTATTCAAATGGCGTTCCTTATGGAGAGCATGGGAAGCCTGTGATGATGGGTAGCTTACCGTTATGGGGCGTGTCAGTAGATGATTTGGGTTATCAATTTGACGAGGATCAAATCAATTATGAGTTTGATACGTGGTACGGTACAGACAGCCATCGCGTATCGCTACGTAGCGAAGGTAGTATCCAAACTAAAGATGATAAAGAAATTGATAGCTTAACCTCACTATCATACTGGAAGCCGCTTAGTATCTTTTGGAATGGGGAGGCTGGTATTGCTTATGATACCGAAAATGATAAATCTGCCGTGATGGCTGGTATCACAGGCACTGCGCCATACTTCATCGAAACTGATGCTAGAGCTTATTTATATACTGATGGGCAAGTTCGTCTAGATCTAGCTGCGGAGTACGAGTGGCGTTTAGATCAGCATTGGGTAGTCATTCCAGAAGTAGAGCTGACGGCATTTAGTAAAGATGACACGGATAATAATATTACTAAGGGATTTAACGAATTAGAAACCGAAGTTAGGCTGACTTATGAGACATTGAGTCGACAGCTTGCGCCTTATGTGGGTATCAGCTATGAGACCGCTTTAGGCAACGCAAGAGATTTGCGACGTCAAGAAGACGAAGCTGTTGATTCTAGTAGCGTGACAGCTGGTGTAAAATTTTGGTTCTAGTGTTTACCATGTAAGCAAAAAACAGTTTATAACACTAGCTCTAAAAAAGGCACCTCTTCATTTAGGTGCCTTTTTTACTAAATTAAGGACATGAATATGAATAATCATATGGATAATAAACAGAAGCAAATGAACCCCTATGTGAAGTTCACCCTGATGATTTTAACATCGACAGTGGTGATGTTTATCATGATGTATTTTAATACTTATCAATGGGATCACATTTACTTTAGCGAAACCAGAGCTTATATGGCGTTATATATGGGCGCTATGATGGCTATTATCATGCTCGCCTTTATGACCAATATGTATAAAAAGACCAAGGTCAATCTCATGGTTTATGGGATTAGTGTCGTGCTATTTGCCTTTGGTTTATGGGGCGTTAGATCACAACAAACGGTCGATCAAGTGGATTGGATGCAAGCGATGATACCGCATCACTCGATTGCTATTTTGACCAGTACCCGTGCTGATATCGAAGATCCACGCGTACGCCAGCTTGCCGATGACATTATCGAAGCACAAAAGCGAGAAATCGGTGAGATGCAGCAACTGATTGAAGAGTTGGAATAAACAGTCATAAATTTTAAACACTTTGTATTAGGTGTTATTAAGTAAGTAGCCTATTGAAAGGTGTACGTACACATGCCAGTGCTATATCATTACTAATACTAAGGAAATAACATATGGAGTCCTTGTAATGGTTATTATGATGCACGGTATGATGAATGCGCCTATGCATGGCATGATGAATGGGTCAATGCATGGTATGGGTTGGGGAGGATCTATTGTCTCCTTATTGTTTACAGTACTGATTTTTGTGGTACTGATATTAGTTATTATGTCGCTAATTAAATATCTGCGTAAACCAGACTGAGTCTTAGGCTTAATTAAATTGTTAGGCATGTAAAGCAAGAGTAGAGACAACGGCTATCAGCGATAGATATAACTGATTCAAAATCTCTACTCATGGTCTTCAAGGAGTGGTTTTATGAAACATGTTGACGATGCCAAATCTATAAAAGGCGGACAGTACGATAAAGTTCCCGAAAACTATAACGGTACAGTCTATGTTTGCCCAATGCATCCTGAAGTCAGAGATGTTGAAAAGAGTGATTGTCCAATATGCGGTATGTTTCTTCAACCTGAAGACGAGGTTGCTAAAGACGATAGTCACGCCAGCTGCCATGGAAAAGGTAGTGGTAGTAGCGAGGTAAAGTCTATCAAAGGCGGCAAGTACGATAAAGTACCAGACGATTACGATGGTACGGTCTATATCTGTCCCATGCATCCCGAAGTCAGAGATGTTGAGAATAGTGGCTGTCCCATATGCGGCATGGCACTTGAGCCAGAAACGGTTACCATCGGCGAAGAAGATACATCAGAGCTTGACGATATGACCCGTCGATTCTGGGTTTGTACGATACTGACTATACCGCTATTAATATATGTTATGAGCGATATGTTTGGAATAAGCTTAGTTGACTTTGGTCAGTATGGTATCTCCTCACAGGTCCTACAATGGGCTGAGTTAGTGCTTGCAACACCTGTCGTGCTTTGGGGAGCCGCCCCGTTCTTTGTTCGCGGTTGGCAATCGATAAAAAGCCGCAATCTGAACATGTTTACCCTGATTGCGATAGGCGTAGGCGCGGCTTATATCTTTAGTGTGGTTGCCACCTTTTTCCCTCATATTTTTCCAGACAGTTTTAGGGACGCTAATGGTCAAGTTGGAGTGTATTACGAAGCAGCAGCTGTCATTGTCACCTTAGTACTACTGGGCCAAGTATTAGAGCTCAAAGCCAGAAGTCAAACCTCAGGCGCGATTCGAGCGTTACTTGAGCTAGCACCGCCGACCGCAAGACGTGTCGATGAAAACGGGGAGGAGCGTGAGGTCTCACTTGATGAGGTTGTCAGTGGCGATAGGATCCGAGTGAAGCCAGGCGAAAAACTGCCAGTAGATGGTATAGTGATCGATGGTAATAGTAATGTCGATGAAGCGATGGTGACTGGTGAGCCCATCCCTGTATCAAAAGCACAAGGAGATACAGTAACTGGCGGCACGGTAAATGGCACTGGAACCCTATTGGTTGAAGCGGTCAATGTCGGAGCAGATTCAGTATTATCCAAAATCGTGCAAATGGTCGCTGAGGCCCAGCGTAGCCGGGCGCCTATCCAGCGTTTGGTTGACCAAGTGGCGGGCTGGTTTGTACCGATTGTTATTGTCACCTCTATCATAACCTTTATTGTCTGGGCGATATTCGGACCTGAGCCCGCTATGGCTTATGCTTTGGTGAACGCGATTGCGGTACTCATTATTGCCTGTCCTTGTGCACTCGGACTGGCCACCCCGATGTCGATCATGGTCGGTACGGGCATGGGCGCGCAAAATGGCGTACTTATCAAAAACGCTGAAGCGTTAGAAACCATGGAAAAAGTCGATACTATCGTGGTCGATAAAACCGGAACGCTGACTGCTGGTAAGCCCGAGTTAACTGCGATTGATGCACTCACAGGTCAGGATGAAGATGAGTTTCTCGCGCTAGTAGCTGCGGTAGAAAGTGCCAGTGAACACCCTTTGGCAGAAGCTATCGTTAGAGCTGCCCAAGATAGGTCACTCACTATACCTAAAGCTCATGACTTTAACTCGACCACCGGCGAGGGCGTACAAGCGGTGGTCAATGGCAAACAAGTCGCTATCGGCAACTCAAAACTTATGGAAAGCTTAAATAGCTTCGATAATGAGCTATCAACTAAAGCTGATATCCGCAGAAAGGATGGTGAAACGGTAATGTTCGTCGCTATAGACGGCAAGGCTGCTGGGATAATATCAGTCGCTGATCCGATCAAACCAAGCACTGCCGAGGCCATATCACTGCTACACGATGCAGGGCTAAAAGTCGTGATGCTAACGGGTGATAACGAAAAAACCGCGCAAGCTGTCGCGAGTAAACTTGGCATTGATGAGGTTCATGCCGACGTCTCACCCGAGGACAAAAACCGTATCGTTAAAGAGATGCAAGACAAAGGTGAAATGGTCGCCATGGCAGGGGATGGTATCAACGATGCGCCCGCATTAGCACAAGCTGATGTCGGTATCGCTATGGGCACAGGTACTGATGTGGCGATGGAGAGCGCTGGGGTGACGCTATTAAAAGGCGACTTGATGGGCATTGCCAAAGCCCATAAGCTCAGTCGTTCGACCATGCGCAATATCAGACAGAATCTATTCTTCGCCTTTATCTATAACGCGCTTGGCGTACCGATTGCCGCAGGCGTGCTCTATCCAGTGTTCGGGCTGCTGCTTAGTCCTATGATAGCGGCAGCGGCTATGAGTTTGTCGTCATTCTCGGTGATTGTGAATGCGCTTCGGCTTCGGGGTTTGGATTTGTAATTGCTTATTAGTATTGCAATTTATGTGTTAATCTAATCAAAAAGAGGCGCTAATCATGTTAGATTTAGCCAGTATGAGTCCAAAAGATATCCGAGCATTGATTAGAAAAAATGAGATCGATGTGCCTACCTCTGGTATGAGTAAAGGTCATGTGCAAGCAAATTTAGTCGTAGTACCTAAAGATTTGGCTTATGATTTTTTATTGTTTGCCCAAAGAAACCCTAAGCCCTGTCCTGTTTTAGATGTAACCGATATCGGTAGTGCTGAGCCAAAACTCATGGCAAAAGGGGCGGACTTAAGGTTTGATATACCAAGATATAGAATATATAAATATGGTGAATTGGTTGATGAGGTAACAGACTTAGAGGATTACTGGAGAGATGATCTGGTCGGCTTTTTACTAGGATGTAGTTTTTCTTTTGAATCTGCTCTACTAAATGCCTCAATTCCTATCAGACATATCGAAGACAATCATAACGTCCCTATGTATCTCACCACGATAGAGACTGAGCCTGCTGGCGATTTTTATGGAAAAATGGTGGTGAGTATGAGACCGATCCCGTATCAGCTGATTACCAGAGCCGTGCAAGCCACTTCTAGGTTTCCTCAAGTTCACGGTGCCCCGATTCATATAGGCGATCCTAGTCTTATAGGTATTAATGATATAAATTCTCCTGATTTTGGAGAGCCTTCAATCGTGAAAGAAGGTGAGGTTCCTGTATTTTGGGCATGCGGTGTCACCCCTCAAAGCATAGCCATGACCAGCAAGCCTGAGCTTATGATTACTCATGCCCCGGGATATATGTTTATCTGCGATCCAAAAGATGAAAGCTTGGCGGTGTTATAGCTGAAAAATGCCTAAGCTACAAGCTGTTGTAATAGTTTAAGCGATAGCTGACCTTCCACAAAAAGGCGGTACTAAATTGAACCAGTACCGCCTTTGATTTGCTGTTTTTGAAGCAACTTATAGAGCATATCAATTTATAGTAACGTTTTATGCTAAATGATGAACCTCCTGTAAACCATAAACAGGGGTCTCTAGCCCCTCCATTCTGGCTTTTAGCTGCAGTGATAAATACTGAGAGTAGTGCCGCGACTGATGCAAGTTGCCGCCGTGGAACCATAACGCCTGTTGCTGCGTCGGTTTCCACATGTTTCTTAACTCGCCCTCCTAAGGTCCAGGGTCTTTTTTGGTATCTGACCCCATGCCCCAACACTTACCAACTTTATCAGCCACTTCTTGCGAGATTATTTTTGCCGCCCAGCCATTCATAGAGCCAAAGCCAGTAGCATAAACAATCAAATCCGCTTCTAATTCTGTACCATCGGTGAGCACTACTGAATGCGGTTTGATATGATCAATACTAACGCCAGATCTAAGCTTTATTTTACCTTCTGCTACCAGCTTGGATGCACCGACATCGATATAATAACCAGAACCCCGGCGCAGGTATTTCATAAACAGACCCGTGTGGTCTTCCCCAAAGTCGAGCATAAACCCTGCATCGGTTAGCTGTTGGTAAAAATCAGCGTCCATCTCTGCCACCTTACGGTAAACAGGCTCATGAAATTGCGGCATGATTTTAAAAGGAATAGAGCCGAAAGTCAGATCGGCTTTATAGGTAGTCATGCCATTTTCAACCGCCTCTTCTGAATATAAACCGCCGAGCACCTCATCCATCAAGGTATCTGATTTGATAATATGCGTTGAAGAGCGCTGGATCATGGTGACGTCTGCGCCATTTTCCCAAAGGGCAGCGCAGATATCATGCGCTGAGTTGTTTGCGCCCAGCACAACACATTTTTTGCCTTTATACGCCTCGCCGCCCAGATGCTGGCTTGAGTGATGCTGCTCTCCTGCAAAGTCTTCCATACCAGAGATTTCAGGAGTATTTGGTAATCCCGACATGCCAGTGGCCAACACCAGCTGCTTAGGATGCAGCACTAAACGTTCACCGTCTCTATCGACCTCTACATCCCACTGCTGCAACGCCTCGTCAAAGGAGGCGCTGACACATTCCGTCGAGCCCCAATAGTTAAGTTCCATAAGCTTGGTGTACATCTCTAACCAGTCGCCAATCTTATCTTTTGGGGTAAATACCGGCCAGTTCTCAGGAAAAGGAATATAGGGCATGTGGTCGTACCACACCGGATCATGCAAGCACAACGACTTATAACGGTTGCGCCATGTATCCCCCGGCTTTGGCTGCTTATCAATGATAATGGTCGGAACCTCAAGCTGGCGAAGACGGGCGCCAAGACCGATACCGCCTTGTCCGCCGCCCACGATTAAGCAATAAGGCTGCTCGCTATAACCCAAATTCTCCTTCTCAAGTTCGCGTTTTTCCAGCCAGGTTAAACGATCAGGGTTAATGCCATGTTCGGCACCTTGTGGACGCAGCTTTTTACGCTTTTCAGGGTAGTCTTTAAGCTCAGTCATGGTGGTTAGTAATGTCCAAGCTTTGCCATCACGCAGGCGTAGATGTCCATAACCTTTGGCTACTTTGGTATTAAAGCTTATCCAAGCTTCTATAATCCCATCAGTTTCGACCGCTTCTTCATCAAGCTGCCAGTTATGCGGCTGGGTAGTGTCTAGGGTATGCGCAAGCATCTCTTTAATGGCATCTTGCCCCTCTAGCGTTTTTATATTCCAAGTAAAAGAAACTAAGTCACGCCAATATCCTTCGGCCTCAAAACACTCAGCCGCTTTGTCTATATCTTTTGTACGCAAAGCATGATCAAAGTCTTGTAGCCAGCTAGTGACTTGTTGGTTTGCAGATAGTTTATTGTCCCTCTTTTGATTGGTCATAAGATTCCTCTCCGTGGTTATCTTCATTTGTATCATCGCTGAACTGCATGTGCAGCGGTAAAACGTTTACTAAAAAGTATACTTTTTAAGGCACATAAAAATACATAACATATTGATATACAATAGTATTCTTTTAAAAGATAAACAAGAAGAAGTACATTCTTTTTGTAGCTATTATTATCTAAATATCTTTGCCATATATTTTTTAGTAAAAGTATAGTGAATCCTAAATAAATAGAGTACAGCTATTATAGCGTGCTACTGGTATAAATTTTCCTTGCTTACTGTACGACTTTGTCACTCCAGAGGCTGCGCAAAATTCATCCCAGTAGCACTGTATTTATTTTATAGTGGAATGACTATAGTACAGCCTATAGGTTGAGTGGGGTTTGCGATACTCGACACTATAAAATAATCTATGTTAAAGACTGTCCTAGATATAGTGAGTTCGAAATAAAATCGATACGTTAATATTGCCAGTGCTACTGGTATAAATTTTTCTGGCTGGATGCTGCCTGCGTTGCAGAGGCTGCGTAAAATTCATCCCAGCAGCCCTGTATCAGTTTTATAGTGATTCAACTATAAGCAAAGTAATCTAGGATAGTCTTTAAATCATTAGCACCTAAACTATTGATATTTAAACTATTAGCAACAGGCGAGATCATCATGAAATTAAACCTAACACCGCCTTTAAAGCCAAGCTATTGGCAACAGTCCATTGCTCCAGTAGGAGTATTGCCTGCGTTAACTGGTGAGCATCAAGCTGATATAGTGATTATCGGCGGTGGTTTTGTGGGGCTATGGACGGCCTTAACTATCAAGGAATATGAACCCGATTGTAAGGTGGTCGTGCTCGAGCAAGATATTTGCGGCGGCGGCGCTTCAGGACGCAATGGCGGCATGGTGATGTCTTGGTGGCCTAAGATTAGCTCATTGAATGTTCTTTGTAGTCCAGAGGAGAGCTTATTCTTAGCAAATGCCTCAGAGCGAGCCATCAGTGAGTTAGGTGAGTTTTGTTTGCAGCACAATATCGATGCTCATTTCGTACAAAAGGGCTGGTTGTGGACAGCGACTACGCCCGCTCACGTCAACGCTTGGGACAGTACCCTAAAAGTTTGCGAGCGTTTAGGGGCAGCGCCATTTGAACGTCTTTCTGTCGAGGACTTGCAGCGCCGTACCGGCTCTAGCAGTCATCTTGCTGGGGTTCTAGAAGCATCGAATGCCACCGTACAACCCTTTGCTTTAGTGCAAGGAATGCGCCGCGTGGCCCTAGAGAAGGGCGTCAGTATTTACGAGAAGTCAGGGGTAACTAATATCGTATCGGGTAATCCCGTGCAAGTGCAGACAAAAGGAGGAGTGATAGCCGCGCAAAAGGTTGTGTTAGCAACCAATGCTTGGTCTACATCCATTCCTGCCTTGGCGCGTACAATCGCCGCAGTGAATAGCTCCATTGTGGTTACCAAAAGGCTAAATGAGCAGCAAGCTTGGCAAGGCGGGGAGTGCATCACGGATTCGCAGCTGTTAGTGAATTATTATCGCAAAACTCATGACGGCCGCATTGCCTTTGGCAAGGGTACGGGTGCCATGAGTTACGGTTCAATCATTAATGAGGTCTTTAGTGAGGATACAGAGAGTATCGATATGACCCGCGATGATTTTTTTAAGATTTATAGCACCATGGATAAAGAGATTGTAGAGCAAAGTTGGTCAGGGCCTATTGACCGCACCTTTGATAGTCTGCCAGTTTTTGGTTCCTTGTCTGCGCACAATAACATTTTTTATGGTATAGGCTGGAGCGGTAATGGGGTAGGCCCAAGCCGTCTTGGCGGACGTATTCTAGCCAGTATAGCTTTAGAGCGTGATAATGAGTGGAGTCAGTGCAGTCTGGTTGATAGAGCTTATAAACCTTTTCCTCCTGAGCCGTTTCGCTATTTAGGGGGGCGTTTGGTGCGCCGTGCAGTTATCCGTAAGGAGCAGGCTGAGATGTCAGGACGTGATGCCAATGTATTGGATCGTTGGCTGGCTGGTTTGGCACCAGCTGGTCTGGAAGATAAATAAATGATGTATGGTTTGATATGTGTTTGCTTGGTGTTGCAAGATGCACTCGATCTACGTACTGACCATAATGATAACTGAACGAATTAATTAAAAGTAGGGTAGTGGCACAATAAATGCTTATTATTAATACTTGAAAATAGGCCTAATTAAAGAATAAATAGCGATACTCTAAAAGCTAAATCTTTATCAGCTGATGCCTTAAATTAATTAAAAACTACCATCGCAAATGATTGAATTGTATTGAGGATAAAACATGAAGTTATATATGCTAGCGTTGGCGCTGCCGTTATTGACCGCTTGTATGAGCATGAAGAATGTCAAAGAGTTGCCCCCAGAGCTGGTTTATCAGCCACCTGTATCAGGTGCGACGGCAACGATTATGGGTAAAATGGAACCGCGCCATACCGCTCTGGTCGGTGATCGCATTGCTTATATTATCGATATCGATGGTAAGCGCGTGCCCAAAGAGCGTAAGCAAGAATACAGTGCGACGTGGGACAATGTCTATCCGCTCACGACAGGAGAGCATACGGTAACGGTCACTTATCGTATGGCAGGGCACTATACCAAGCCGACGAAACTTACCTTTAACGCTGAGGCGAGTAAAAACTATCAGCTAGACTTCGTCACTGATATCGGTACGGCGTGGCTTAGTAAAGACAGTTATGCTGATATTTGGATTAAAGATAAAGCAACGGGACAGCCCGTGACAGAGGTGGTGCGGACTGCGCCACCGCCTGTGCCGAGGACGATTTCTTATCCGGTTATTATTAACAATTGATCACAAATGGCCCTTCAATTCATATAATACATAAGCATGATTCTATAAAGATCATTTAAAAAATATGGATTATTTTCTATCGTAGATGCTGGTACACTCTTTATAAGCATCTCTTGTAAGTTTTCCCAAAGTAGCCGGAGTTGTACTAGCTTCGACTACTATAGTTTGTGAGTTATTATCTGCAGAAAAACTTCCTAGACTGTTTTGATGGGTTGAAAGCAGTTGAAATTTATCATCAATTTTACTAATACTAACCTCTTTTATTTTCTTAAAAAGTTGTTTTTTAGTTTTAAAACCAAAACGTATCATTAAAGAGTCAATATATTTATTATATTGCTCCTTAAAAAATCCTGAGTTGAACCCTTCACTAAATTCATCAATTGAAATCTGCTTACTATGTTCTAGAGCACTTAGAACTGCTCTTCCTAGTTGCTCGTCAGTACAATCTATATCCAATATAATTGGTTTAAAAGTACTTTCGAAGTAATATAAACTACCTAAAGAACTAGCCGAGACTGAAATAAACTCTTCAGAAAAATAAACTTTAGCTTTCTTATTAAAGTTTATAGACATAATTATTTCACCTTTGTAACCACAACGGTTACTCCTTTTGATTTGCCATATTGAATAGAGCTTTGAATTGCTTGCATTTGTGCCGACGAAGTACTATTTGGTACTGCTAATTGGATTTCTCTACTTCTTATCATGCTAGAGTCAATATCAAACCCATTCTTCCCATCCTGAGTAAAATTGACTGCTTTATCAACATATGTATTTAAAGTACGAGTAATGTTACTAGGTTTTTGATAGCTAGCTGCTGCTGTATTTAAAGTTTTGTCACTAATTGCTTTTCCAGTAGATGGTACCCAATGATCAAAAGCTTTGAAATTTGTTTTGATTAAATTTAAATCTATAGATTCTTTTGGTAGTATAGATTGTACATATTTTTCCCAAGGTAAACCTTGGTTGTTTATACCTTTACCCCATTGTATTCCTACCTTAGAGTTATGTATTGACGTTGAAGAAAAAATAGGTTTCAAGAGACTTTGGAATTTTGAAGCTACTTGAGGCGCAAACTTACTCATGGCTCCAACTTCGACTACCCAACCGAAGTCTTCGAGTCCTTGCCATGCTAAAGCAGAACGATCTTTCAAATAGGTATTGACAGAAATTTTGGTTGTATTAGCTTGGATTGGTATAGCTTCCTGAATGCCTGCATACTGAATCATATGAACAAGCATATTGTTAGCAACCATATAATTACACGCAGTATTGTCACCACATGCTGTAAAAACTGGATTATATACGCTTAATACATATTCTTCCCATTGTCTTGAAGTAATATTATTGAAACCCGCTTCATTATAAGACACATCTTTCCATTTTTGAATAGAAACAATACATCCATTAGCTGATTGGTTTTCCAAACAGTTTTTATCTAAATCTCCTGTAAAACCTTTAAGTTTAGCAGAACTCAATAATGCATTATTCTTAACAGCGATATCAGCACTATTAGCAGCTACATTTACATCCATATTAGTTAATAAGGCTACAGATCCTGCCATTAACTTAGCAGCATTGAGGATATCTGTCTCTTGTTTAGTATTTAATATAACTCCATTTTCAACTAAATAATCTCCAAGCATCTCCCCTACAGCTGCACCGAGTGCTCCAGCATCACAGCTTTGCTTTTTAGCACTCGCTGATACACAACCAACACCTGCAGCTACTAGCTTATGAGTCAGGTTATCAGCAAAATAATCTGAATCAAAACCTTTTATAAAACTGCTAAAAGTCTGAGCAGCAAACACATCTACTAGTGAGCTACGCAAACTATTTTTTAGAGCCTCTTCAAAGCTCATACCATTAATGGTAGCATCAACAACGGCTTGAGTTACTCCAGTACCTACGCCATTTGCTAGCTTCTGTCCAAAAGTATCTGTAGCGGCGCTACCTAAACCTAACTGTGCGCCTACGCCTGCCGTCAACGCTGCTGTTGTCATATTACGAACAGTATCGCTACTCGCCATATCTTTTAACGTTTTACTGATATCGCCCTTGTTATTAATCAAGGTAATAGCAGCTTGCGTCTGTAAAGCAATACCAGCAGCATTAGTAGCTACCATAGATGCGGTGAGACCTGAACCTGCTGGACCTGCTGCGACAGCGATAGCAATAGCGATCAATGCCGCTGCCCCCGGAGTCAACCCTTCTTGTGTATAATCCCACTCTTCTTGAATGAGGTTGACTTGTACCCAGTTGATATCATTACTCTTATCTAAATCAGCTAGATACTCATATCCGGGCTGCTTGGATAGCTCAAGTGCAATTTTACCAAGCTCTTCGGGACTCTTTTGGATACTAGCTTTGGCTTTATTGTTGATATCGACAGTGACATTGACTGGAACTTTTATCGTGACTCCACCAGGTGCAGAAATAGTCGGCGTTTGATTGAATTTAGGCAGGGAGTAGGCAAGGCGAGCATACGGTAACGGTCACTTATCGTATGGCAGGGCACTATACCAAGCCGACGAAACTTACCTTTAACGCTGAGGCGAGTAAAAACTATCAGCTAGACTTCGTCACTGATATCGGTACGGCGTGGCTAAGTAAAGACAGTTATGCTGATATTTGGATTAAAGATAAAGCAACGGGACAGCCCGTGACGGAGGTGGTACGGACTACGCCACCGCCTGCGCCGAGGACTATTTCTTATCCGGTTATTATTAATAATTGATAATTGATAATTGAGATATTTATAGAAATAACTCTGGTAAATGACCAGAGTTATTTTTGTTTCAAGAATGCTTTGATCGTCACTTTTTGACAATATGGCTTAATGTATTAATCAAATATATTATCCAATCATTATATCAAGAGTTACAATCAATCTATTATTATTTTGAGCCTAAACTCTCGAATTCTAATAAAAAATTATTAAAGAATGTAACTAAGGATTTTAAAGTTACAGAGAAATTAAAACCTAACTCATATCCGCTTTCTTTACTATTACTATATACTCCTATCGGCACTGACAAATTAATCCATAGAATATTATTGTTGCTTTTATAAATGTCCAGTTTGATAAATAAATCTATAGGATAAAAAGAAAATATTTCTTTTTCATCTTCATAGTCTTCTATTTTTTCAGCAACGGAAACAAATTTTCTTAAGTACTCAATATTCTCTAAGGAGATATTCTTATCTCTTGTTTCTTTAAAATCCAAAGACACTTGAGACGTTATAATAGAGCAACTACACTTTATGAGTTTTTTATTAACTTTTACTGGAGATAATGATAAATTCAAGTCGTTTTCAATATTTTTCAAGTGAGCCATTTTACTTCCTTATTAGTCAAGTGGTAAACCTGAGAAGCCGCCATTGTTATTTAACATCTGAGTTACAGCTTTTCTATTGGGTAAACTCTTAGTATTACCACCGACAGCAGTAACTAATTCATTATTTCTATTTACTATAAGTACATCATAATAACCATTAGCTTGTTTCTTAAGGTAGACTGTTTGCCCACCTGGTTGATACCCTTTCTCTGAGCCCGTAGGTTGGGTGGAGCTTGCGACACCCAACATCATAAAGTAATATAAACCATCAACTACAACTTGCGAAATAAAAATGCAATACCGAAGGCTCAATGATAAAAGAGCCATCAAGGAGCAAGTTATTTTTTTTACGATTAACCTTGATGATAGATCAAGCGCTTTATTAATTGAGCAAATTAACGTTTTACGATAAGCTTTTAAAACGGCATATAACGTTAACTATAAAACCAACTCATAACTCGTACTACGACCTGCCGCTGTAGACTTTTGCAGCATCCTTTTTTCTATCAAGTCATTGATATCGCGTAGGGCGGTATCGGCTGAGCATTTCATCATCGTTGCCCATTTTTTAGTGGTCAGTTTGCCATAAAAATTAGTCAATAAAATATTGAGCATCTTTACTTGACGCGCGTTCAAAGCCTGCTCACGATGTCTCTGCCAAAATTTTGCTTTGCCGACTATTTTATCTGTCGTCTCTAGCGCTGATAGCAGTGCTTGCTCTAGCGTTTGCAAAAACCAGACCAGCCAACCTGTGATGTCACTATCACTTTTTTGCGTACGTTCCAATATCTTATAATAATCATTACGCTGTTTGAGAATCTGTGCCGACATGCTATAAAAGCGCTGGGCACTGTCATCACTTTGCGCCAGCACTCGCTCGGTGATAGCGCGGGTCAATCTTCCATTGCCATCATCAAAAGGATGCAGTGTGACAAACCACAAATGAGCGATTCCTGCTTTTATCACCAAATCCAAATGACTTAATTCACCTTTTGGCGTGTTAAACCATAGTAAAAACTGCTCAAGCTCTCGCTCTAATCTATCTGCACTTGGCGCGACAAAATGTACTTGCTCACGGCCATAGCCACCAGAGATAACTTGCATAGGCCCTTGGCTATCATCACGCAGCATGCCCGCTTTAATACGATAAAGGCCACTGTAGCCCGCTGGGAATAGGGCCCGATGCCATCTCAATAAATCATCTAATAATAATGGCTTATCAAAATGATAGGTTGACTCAAGCATCATGGTCACTACCGCGTCAATCTTGCGAGTAGCTGCAGGCATAGCGCTATTATCTACCCCTAAGTGCTGAGCCACAGAAGAGCGTACTTGTTCGATATTTAAGTCTTCCCCTTCTATCTCGGATGTTTTAACGACTTCCAAGGTCACAGCATCAAGCTGGGCTTCGACGTTTAACTCAAAGCCTAAGGTTGAGAGTTTACCGAGTAGGCGTCCTTGTAATATGCGTACACGACTGACGAGAGGCAATAGCGCTTTATCTGACCATTGCCACTCAGTCCAGTCTGATCTTTCATGAATATAGGTAGTATGTTTCATTGTCGTCTCAAATATGCGCTGATTAATGCCATTATTCTCCGCATATTATGCATGGATTAAGTGGTCTATTCAACGCATTTAATGTGTGCAAGGCGACAGGAAAGCCTGTGTCAAAAGGCGAGCGCGGCATTTGGCAACGTCGGTTTTGGGATCATTGTATTCGTAGTGAAGCGGATTATCGGGTTCATATTGACTATATCGCTGTTGTTGAAAATCAGGAACCCTGTGAAGCATGGCTATGTTGAACGGGTTCAGGATTGGCGCTATTCATCATTTTATCGATTTGTGGCAGATAGTTCGTTACCTGTGAATTGGGGTAATTGAATGAATTTTTAAGGGTTATCTGTTGGATGTCGCAAGCTTCACCCAACCTACGTGCTAAAGCCCCAGCTTAAAGAGCAGTGCAAATAAATTATAGGCTCTATCAAACCCCAAAACCCACCCAAAAAAATACCGCTAACCCAATGGCTAGCGGTATTTTAATACTATTTTTATATAGTGGTACCGGTGGTCGGACTCGAACCGACACGCTTTTAAAGGCAACGGATTTTGAATCCGTCATGTCTACCAATTCCATCACACCGGCGTGTTAGAGATAAGGCCAAAAGAGCTTATCGAATGGAGTTACAGTCTGAACTGTATAGGCGCGTATTATAACAGCCTATAATTAAGCGTCAAGAATTATTTGCAGTATTCAACTTATCTTTATTTAACCGACAAACGCACGCTCAACCACATAATCGGCTTGTACGCCCATGCGCGGCGAAACGGTAAGACCAAATTCATCTAATATCGCTGAAACATCAGCGTTAAAGGGCATGCTACCGCAAATCATCACTCGATCATCGTCTTTGTTAATCGGTGGCAAACCAATGTCTTCAAACAGTTTACCCGATTTCATAAGCTCAGTCACGCGGCCGGTGTTTTTAAAGTCTTCACGAGTGACAGTAGGGTAGTAAATGAACTTTTCGCGGTACCACTCGCCAAATAATTCATCATTGGGTAGCTCTTCTTCAAACATCTCGCGATACGCCAAATCCTCCACGTGACGCACACCATGCACCAAGATAATTTTATCAAAGCGCTCGTAGACCTCTGGGTCACGGGCGAGTGCCAAGAACGGTGCAAGTCCGGTACCCGTCGATAGCATATACAGATGCTTACCAGGTAGCAGATCATCCATGACCAGTGTACCAGTGGGCTTTTTACTGACCAATAGCTCATCGCCAACTTTGATATGCTGCAAGCGCGAGGTTAATGGGCCGTCTTGGACTTTGATAGAAAAAAACTCTAGATGCTCTTCATAATTGGGACTAGCGATTGAATAAGCGCGTAGTAGCGGCCGACCATCAATGACGATACCGATCATTGCAAACTCGCCATTACGAAAGCGCAAACCATCATCACGTGTGGTTTTGATGCTAAATAGATCATCACTCCAGTGATGAACCTCTTGAACCGTTTCGGTGCGAAGTTTTGACATAAAGTCCTCGTCGATAAAGTGTTGTCTGAATGAGTAGGTTTAAATATTATTAGTTTTACATGAATATTACATTAATAAGTATTATATTAAAAATTTCAATGATGCTTTTGAGGGTGAAAACACATACAAATAATAGATGCTGTATTTGTTCTTAAAAACTGTAGTGCCGTAGTTGTGATCTATTTATAGAGCCGACACCTTACGGACGCAAGCGATTCTCAAAATTTAGCGCTCATGATAGCAAACTTTAAAATAAAAATCCGCTGAGCGGCTTGGGGTCAGCATGATAAAATAGAATATCGTTAGTAAATAATTGTGTATGACGCTTTGATAAGCTGTTATAAAGCGGCTTTTATGCTGTCTCAATATGGACAGTTTTTTATTGAAGTTAAGTTAGCAAGTTAATTAGAGGAAGCCTATGTCTTTTCACCATGCCCCAGTTATAGGCTATCACCGCGCGCCCTTATCGCAAAAGTTTGGCGCGCCAAGGCAGCCCAACTTGGTCAACATAATAAGCGTTATTGAGATGGTCGCGCCTTATGACACCCCAGCCGCTTTTGTAGGACTAGAGGCATTTAGCCACATCTGGCTGACCTGGCAATTTCATCACAATCATCTAAATAAAGAAAACAGCAAGCATAAAAACAGGTATAAAAGTGAGGACGCTTATGAAGACAACGCTAGTACCTATTTTCGCGCGCAAGTACGACCCCCAAGGCTTGGCGGCAATCAAAAAATAGGGGTGTTTGCCAGTCGCAGTATGTATCGTCCCTCAGGCTTGGGCTTATCAGTGGTAAAGCTTGAAAAAGTGACGGTGATAGAAGGACGGATTTTATTAATCATAAGCGGCGCGGATATGATCGATGGCACGCCCATTATTGACATCAAACCTTATGTGGCTTATAGCGATGCGCTCGCTGATGCCCATAGTGGCTTTGCGTCCGCTGCTCCTGAATTATTAACAGTGACTATGACAAACTTTGTGTATGAGCAATTTGTCACTCTGATTAAAAAACAAGAACTTGATAATCTGAATAATAAAAATAGTCCTACCAATAGTGGTACGAAAAATGCTGTAAAAACATCAACGCCAGACCCAGCTGATCCCTCAGCCGCTTTGATAGTTGCTAGTGTCCAAAAGCAGTTGCTCGCGTCTGATATGGAATTGATTCAAGCGCTGATTGCGCAAGACCCGCGTCCAGCTTATCGCCGTCATGAGCTTAATACCGTTTTTACCATGCGTTATAAATCGGTTGATATCAGTTTTTGCCAAGTAGATGAAGGACAATTGCAAATAACGGCGGTGGTAGAGGTAGATTGAATTTTATAAGATAAAGTTATTGTAGTTTAACTTACTGGCAAGCAGATGATCGCGTAGGCTGTGGCTTTAGCCCAGCATAATAATAGTAAAATTAATAACTGCGCAAAATTTATATAAAAACACATTTGTACAATAGCCAGTTTTTCGAAAGTCTTTATACCAATCAGTTAACCATAAAAGAAGAAAAGTATGTCCGCTCCCCAGTTTTCATTAATGATAGATTTGCGCTGGTGCCTTGATGAGCTGCTAGCGGATAGGGTGATTGATCAGCGCGGTTATAATTTAGTATTGACCAGTCGCCGTGACAAATCGCAGCATCCACTGGTCACCATTAGCGAATTTGGTTTGTCTAACGCTCATATTGAGCATGACGTTGCAAATAGTATTGATAAAAATAGTGACAATAAGAGTAACCATACTGAAAATAAGCTAACGCTAGCGTGGCTTAATCAGTGGTTGGCGGCTAAAGCCGAGTTGACGCTAGTGCGTATTGACCCGTTAAAGATTGATGTACCCGCAGTGACGCGTTTAATGTCCTTTGAATACGCGCGCTCGCAGCATATTTTGCCGATTGAAGTTACAGCGGATGAGGTGATTATTGGTACTGATCAGCCGTTTTATAGCGACTGGCACTCCAATATCGAACAAATCATCAAATCAAAAACTTATCGCAGCGTTTATATCAGTCCAGAGCAGATCAATCGCTACCGCCAAGAGTTTTATCAAGTCACCCAAGCGATTGCTGGCGCTAACAGCGTGCACAAACGCGCCGCCGCCGATGTCACCAATGTTGAAGCCTTACTACAGCTCGGTGATAATACCAATCCTGATGCCAATGATCAGCACATTGTCAAAGTCGTTGATTGGCTGCTGCAATATGCGTTTGAGCAGCGCGCCAGTGATATTCATTTAGAGCCGCGTCGTGAGACTGGCAAGGTACGCTTTCGTATCGATGGCGTGTTGCATACCGTTTATGAGATGCCACTGGCGATTATCGTGGCGGTGACTGCACGTATCAAAATCTTAGGACGACTCAATGTGGCTGAGAAGCGTAAACCACAAGATGGCCGCCTAAAAACCCGAACCCATCATGGCCTTGAGACTGAGCTGCGCCTCTCAACTATGCCGACCGCTTTTGGTGAAAAGCTGGTGATGCGAGTGTTTGATCCAGAAGTTTTGGTGCGCACCTTTGCCCAGCTTGGGCTATCTGGCAAGCAGCTGGCAACGTGGCACGAGCTGACCGCGCATCCCAATGGCATTATCCTTGTCACTGGACCGACGGGCTCGGGGAAGACTACCACTTTATATAGCACGCTCAAGCAGCTGGCGACCGAAGAGGTCAATGTCTGCACTATCGAAGACCCTATCGAGATGATTGAACCGGCCTTTAATCAGATGCAGGTCAATCCGGGCGTGGACTTACATTTCGCTGGTGGTATTCGCTCCTTAATGCGCCAAGATCCTGATATTATTATGGTAGGGGAGATTCGAGATCAAGAGACTGCCAACATGGCAGTGCAGGCATCCTTAACTGGACATTTAGTGCTCTCAACGCTGCATACCAATGATGCGCCAAGCGCTTTGACGCGTTTGCATGATTTAGGTATTCAGCCGTTTCTGACCTCAGCGACTATCCTTGGCGTTATGGCGCAGCGCTTATTGCGTACGCTTTGCACGCATTGTAAGCAAGCGGTTCCTGTTATTGATGATAGCGACATTGCAGTGCAGTGGCAGGAGCTGGTGCAGCCTTGGCGCGCGTCAGTTCCGGCACAGATTTATACCGCGCAAGGCTGTGAGCACTGCCGACATACTGGCTATCAGGGGCGTATTGGACTGTATGAGATCATGCCGTTGTCTCATGAGCTAAAAAAGCTAGTCGCCGCCGATGCCAATTTAGATATGCTCAAACAACAAGCGTACCGTGAAGGTGTGCAGCCATTACGTTTGTCGGGTGCCAAGCGTATTAGTGAAGGGGTGACCACGATAGAAGAGGTGATGCGGGTTGTGCCTTTAAATTGAGTGGGGCCACAGCCTAACGCTCCCAGCGTACGTTTTGACGAATGATCTTAGCAGGCGTGCCCGCGACCATACAGTTTTGCGTTTTAATTGGTTTATTGACAAATGAACCGGCCGCAATAATGCAGCCATTAGCGATAGTCACGTTTTTGGAGATGGTCACGTTGGCGGCGATCCAAATCTGATCTCCTACTATCACATCAGATTGCGCACTGTTTATACGCTCATTGGAGTCTAGATCATAAACCTTGTGCACATCGGTGGCACGAATCTCAATACCGCGCGAGATCATGCAATCCTTGCCAATCGTTACGCTCTTATCGCGCGCTAAAACGTAGCAGTCAATAGCCGTGGTACGCGCGCCAATATGAATATGCAAATGATTACCAACAATTAATAAATGCCCGGAGAATTTGACGCCGTCTTCGATAGTGATTTGGTTGTGATTACCATTGATATCGATTTTTAACTTATTAAATTGACCATTTTTACCGATACTAACTTGATTGTCATGACCTTGACGAATGGTAATAGCTGAATTACCAATAATACGCGCGTCTTTGGCGATGTTGATATGATTATTACGACCTTTATTCGTTAATAAAAACCGCTGTCGATACAGATATTTAGGCAGTAAGGTTTTGGTGACAGGGGATAGGGTAACGGTTTTTTTGGGCTGCATATAATGAGACTTGTAAGAGATGAGTATAAATAAGCGCGGTTCACTATACTATAATTAATACAAACTCTAAATACCACTTGAAAAGTGGCGTCTGTAGAGCAATTAATATGACTACCCTTATATATTACTGATTTTAATAATTAATTTTTTAAAGTTTTAATAACGAGATTATTTATGTTTACTGATACCCATTGCCATCTGAACCGGTTAGACTTGACCAAGTATGACGGTCAATTGTCCGGCGCTATTGACGCTATGAAAGCCGCTAATGTAAACCGCGCGATGGCAATCATGTGCGACTTTGCTGAATATGACGAGATTGCTGCTATTGTCAGCACCTATAGTGATGAGATGCTTGACTTAGGAATGAGTGTTGGCATCCATCCTTGTGAGGACATAGGTGTATTACAGTCGGCAACTACTGAGCGTTTGATCAAGACGGCCAGCGCTGATCATGTTTGGGCAATAGGCGAGACGGGGCTGGATTACTATTGGTCGACCCAAAATGCCAGCGCGCAGCGCGACAGTTTTGCGCGGCATATTTATGCCAGCCAGCAGTTAAAAAAGCCACTGGTGGTGCATATGCGTGATGCCAAACAAGATACGATTGATATCCTAAAAGCGGAAGGTGCCGAGCACGGCATCATTCACTGTTTTACTGAGGATTGGGAAACCGCCAAACGTGCGCTGGACTTAGGGTTTTATGTTTCATTCTCTGGTATTGTGAGCTTTAAGAGTGCAAAAATGATTCAAGAGGCGGCAAGAAAAATGCCAAGAGACCGGATACTCATCGAAACCGATAGTCCTTATTTAGCTCCTGTTCCTAAACGCGGCAAACCTAATGAGCCAGCATATGTTCCTTATGTGGCAAGCTTTATCGCTGATATGTATGAGTGCGAGCCTGAAGAAATTGGCAAGTTAACGGCAAAAAACTTTGAAAATTTACTGGCACAATATCACTAAAATCGTTATGCTATGACTAGTCAGTCATTAATCAGATGCTTTTATACTTAATCTTGTCAAGCCTTAGGAGAGATTATGAGTCGTCAACACCAGTTCAAAGCGCGAGAGGAGAACATCTTAGCGATGGCTGAGCAGCTGCTGCTTGAGTCAGGCGATGGTGATATCACCTTAGATAGTTTGGCCGATCAGCTCGATCTGGCAAAAGGGACATTATATAAACACTTCTCGAGTAAGGATGAGCTATATCTGCGTATTATCATTCGCTACGAAGAACAATTATTCGAGATCAATCAAATTGATGATTGTCCATCAGCAGGGATCGCACGTTTGATATTTCAGCAGCTACTTAATCCACAAAAAGCCATGCTACTTAACCAAATTGAGGAGCGGCTGGCAGCCTCAGTTACTGGTCTTAATCGTTTATTTGGCGAGCTGTACGACATTCGCCGTCAGCGTATGAAACGTATGCTCGATATCATTAGTATTTATTTAAAAGATCAAAACAGCAGTATGAGTACCCGTGATTATCTGTCCACGATTTGGGCTATGGGTCAAGGCGGAGCGGGACTATTAAACTCAAGCTTTTATCAGCGTTACTTAGGTCGCCGTGATACCTTGCGTTATGTTTTCGTTCAGCAGATGCTGGAGTTGCCCAGTCACTATCCAGCTACGGATATCGATGAGAATACGCTTGATGAAGACATGCAAGAATTGGTTGAGCAGATTGATACCGAATCAGAGGTGCATCGTAACACGCATTATTAATGACGCTTGTATTAGCAGCATGCAATTTTGGTACATTATTTTATGTCTTAAGATATCTCAAGACTCAGTCCAATTTAGTGGCCATCACTCATTCTCCACATCTAATAGATATCGGCACCTGTACTTATTATATTGACTAGTATTGATTGACTAGTATCAACAGTTAGTATTGACCGTTAGCCTTATAACCATACGCCGCTTATGCCTATTAAATCTACTCATCGTCAAATCTTCCAAACCAGTACACAAACCCTGCCACCTCGTATCAGTCATTCGCAGGCAGGTTTTACGTTGGTCGAGATCATAGTGGTGGTAGTTATCTTATCTATCTTCGCTGGCATGATAAGCCTATCTGTCGGCAGTAGTGATGCCCGCAAAAACCGCGCCTTTTATGAGCATCTTACCGATTCCTTAAGCTATGTCAGACTACTATCGGCTGAGCGTATGCAGCCTATGGGGCTGAGTCTACAAACCAATAGACAAGGGGAGGTGACCCCCATCATTGTCACCTTATCCAACCCTTATATTAGCTACCAAACTCAAGTACTGACGAATAGTGGCGATAATACCCCTAAAAACGCCATGGAGCTGTCGGCCGATTTATCTACTATGACGACGGCAAACGAAGAAGCTTTACCCACGCCAAGTTGGGAGCTGGAACCTGAGGTCAGCTTACCAGAGCTGCCAGCTGGGGTCAGTTTAAGTATTCAAAGCTTGCAGGCCGATAATAGCTCTAGTAGCCAACAGGCGCAAAACTTGCAGCCTTGGTTTACCAATCAGGCAGTACCACAAGTATTATGGTTTGGCACTGGGCAGGCGGCTCCGGTAACCATTGAGGTACGCTATGACTCACGTCTGGTTGGCAACGTCATCACTATTATGCCTGATGGCAGTATGACTATAGGGCAGGGGTCATAAGCAATG
The DNA here is from genome assembly GCA_947501045.1 of uncultured Psychrobacter sp. Classification (GTDB taxonomy): domain Bacteria; phylum Pseudomonadota; class Gammaproteobacteria; order Pseudomonadales; family Moraxellaceae; genus Psychrobacter. The sequence goes on along the minus strand of CANMUI010000005.1, from coordinate 22,971 downwards.
ATTAGAAAAGATACTCAAACTACGCCTCCGTCCAATCGAAGCGCTTATCAAGCTGCATCACTATCAAAACGCGAAGACGGTTTTACTCTAATTGAAGTGATGGTAGCCCTCGCTATATTAGCGGTAGTTGCTGTTGCTGCAAGTCGTGCCAGTAGCGCTTATCTAAACTCAGTTGATGTGCTACGCACCCGAACGCTGGCGCACTTTGTCGCTCAAAACGCCGCCGCTGATCTGCGTATTCAGGATACTTGGCTGACGGCCAACACTACTCAAACTATCGATGCTCAAGGCCGTCAATGGCAAATAACTATGAACACTAGCGATACGATAACGCCAGCACTAAAAGAGATTAATATCAGCGTTGCTCCAATTATAGATGGACAAACTAGAGCAGCGGTAACGGATATCGATGTGATGATTGGTGATGCAGAGCAAGAAATTGGTGCCTTGGATTTTAACCGCTTAGGTGCAAATAGCTCAAGTCCTGAGAACCGAACAGGTCAGTTAAGGGGCGAGTTGTGAATCAACAGCGCGGCTTTACTCTTCTTGAGCTGATGGTAGCCATGTCGATATTCGCCATGCTGGCGGTTGCAGGCTGGCAGGTGTTTGATAGCGTTAACCGTGCTCGCGAGCGCGCGCAGTATCATGCTGATCAGCTAGCAGTGTTGCAGTATGCGTATTTGCAACTGCAACAAGATATGGGACAAATAATTGCTTATCAGGTACCGTCTGACAGTGCTGATAGTGCTAACAGTGTCGACACTAATGACAATCAAGATGACCTATTGGCCGAGCCGTTTATGAGCTTAAATGAGGCGCAGATCAGCTTTGTACGCTTTGCTGATCCAGATCCACGTTATCAAAGCAGTCCTAGCTTGCAGCGCGTTGATTATGTGATTGCAGATGAGCGTCTTATCCGACGCCAATATACTGACATTAATAGTAGTTCTAATGACATCAGCTTAGATACTGTGCTCCTTGAGGGTATAACTACAGGGCTTTGGCAAGCTTACTTACCGGAGGTGAGTACCCAGTTTCCTAGCTCTGATCTTGATGTTAATGATGGTATGGATGAAGAGCCTGAGGTGATATTATTACCCAAAGGCGTGGGCATCAGCTTTACTTATGAGGATACTCCCATTACTTGGCAATTTGCTCTAGCGCCCCAGCCTTTACCTAATAGCAGTAATAGTGATGATCCCTATCTATGATCATACCAGCGACGATTTTACCTCTAGTAGCCTCACTTTTGATAAGGTATGGCATGGTCAATAATAAGGACTGCTTATGACGGTGCTGCTAAAGATGCCATTGAAAACGCCAGCGGACTCGCAGCGCGGGGTGGCGCTATTGACCATTTTACTATTAGTAGTCAGTATTACGGTGGTGGCAGGTAGTATGCTTGCCAGTCAAAAGATCGTTATTCGCCGCAGTGGCCTGCTGTTTGATCAAAATCAGCTGCTACAAGATATCAACGCCGGTCAACAACTAGCTGTTACTTTGATTCGCGCCGATGATAATCTGAACGATACCGATAGCGCGCAAGATATCTGGGCGCAGCCACTACCGCCTTATACTTTAGGCGGACATAGCCTTACTATTGAGCTACGCGATGAGGCGAACCGCTTCAATATTAATAACCTGTATCATGACAACGAGGTGGATAGCGCAGCACTAGAGATGTTTCAGCGCCTACTGCAGCAACTAAACCTAGATCCTGACCTTGCCACTGCGGTACTAGATTGGCAGGATGCGGATAGCGAGGTTTATAATGATGGCGGTGATGAAAGTATTGTTTACGCTCAGCAAGGAGACGGCAGCGTAAATAAAATACCATCCAATCAACCTTTTGTAAGTATTGATCAGCTACAAAACATACGCGGGGTAAGTCCTGAGGTGTTGGCATCCTTGCGGCCATACATTACTGCTGTGCCTTATTTCCTGCCTATTAACATCAATACGGCTAGCTCTGCGGTATTGGCGGCACTCGCCAAAGATATGACGTCAGAGCAGATGCGCGAATTTACGGATCAGCGTCAGCAAAATGTATTGAACTCTGTAGATGATATTTGGCAGTTACCGCCGCTAAACAATGCAAATACAGAGCAAAGCGGCGTGGAAACTTCACTGTTGAGCGTAGATAGCCAAGCTTTTATGGCACTCATTACTGCTACTGATATGGGCAGCTTAGGAGCACCAAAACAGCGTTTTGCTACGGTATTGATTAGCAAAACTCGTCCTAGTAACGATAATGAAACTGGTGACAATAATACTGGTAATGGCGGTCCGGATAAAAATCCTAACAATAATGCTACTAACAACGCTACTAATAATGCCAATCCTAATAACAATGTTGATGACGATGAGCAGCCAAAGACGGTAAAAGTAATTAACCAACGTTTATGGGCTTTTCGACCCGCTTTTTAATCTTTCAAAAGTCGATAAATAATGTAGAGCTGATGCACTATCAGTCCGTAAGGCGCGTCTCTTCGCTCGATTTCCAGTTGTAAGCACCGTAAAACAGCATTTGCGCTTGGCGAGTACAGTTGTGCAGCATGAGCTGTTTTTTATTTTCAATCTCTGTTAAGTCGACTTCATCGTCATGTGCCTCAGAATAGGTCAGCTCAAGCCAATCAATAATCCAAGAAAAAAACATATTGATACCCGCCTCAGACAGTAAACGCCGATCGTAAGCATTGATATGTACAAAAGCAGGCTGTAGCGCCAAATCTTCCCCCAATATCTCACTATGCATTTTAAGCAAATCGCTAATCGCTTTACGCACAGCCTCTGAGCCGCCAAAGCGTTCACTAACCAAAAACTGCCAATAGCGCGGTTTGTCACTGACGGTTTGCAAAAACAGCTGGATACTTTTAGCGATTTGCCTATCAAAACTACGTTTGCGTCCAATCTGTAAACTGTCTTGCAAGATAACTAAGGTACTGCCCAATTCTTCGAGCACCAATGCCTTACCCAGCGCTTCCATATCATCAAAATGACGATAAAATGCGGTAGGCACGACGCCTACTTCACGAGTAACTTGTCTCAGGCTAATGGAGCTAAACGATTGCCCCGTCATACATAGATCAAGCACGGCGTTGAAAAATGCGCGCCGAGTTTGGAGTTTCTTTTGTTCGCGACTGCTCATAATGTTTCAAAACTCATAGTATTTTAAAGCTCACTATATTTTAAAGCTCGTAATATTTTTAAATTTTTAGTATTTCAAAACTAACTGATAGAAGTTTATCATACTCGTTTTAATGCAAAAATACGAATAAGATACCCAGTTGTACTAGATTGGCTAAATTTAGTAGTGTCTTTAAGCTTTCAAGCTTTCAAGCTTTCAAGCTTTTAAACTTCTAAGCTTTTAAATCTCTAAACCCTCAAGCCTTTAAACCCGCAAACTGCTAGACCATAGTACCCCAATGGCCTTGCAACTCTTGCGCCAATCGATAAGCTTCATGATCGTTCATACCAGTGATAAAATCCAAGATGTTTAAAATATTGTGATAAATGTTGTCCGACAATATGCGCTGCTGCTCATCCAAGTGCGGCTGCAAAAGGCTCAATAGACGCTGTTGCTCAAAGGGTTTGGGAGCAGTAATCAGTGCTGTCCAAGCAAGCGGCATAAAGGCATCAAGCAGACGATGCAAACATTGATTGGCCATCAGCTCCATACGTACTTTGCTTGGGTGATTAAAGATTTGTTCGCGCGCTAGCTGTTTGGCCCCGTTGATGCCGCTTTGTACGAAGGGGTCGCAGTGAGTAAATAAACTACCGGACAAGGTTCCCGCTAGCATCGCATCGCTATTAGCAACAAAAGCATCGGTCACCATATTGACTAGGCGCATCATAGCTCGCGCTCGCAGCGCGGCCAGTTGTTGACGCACTGAAACCTGCTGGGGTAGGTTGATAGAAGAGGGGCGCTCGCCAATCAGCTCATAAAATATAGCTGCCACGTCAGGATAGCTGAGCATATTAAGATGAATTCCGTCCTCTAAATCTATTAATGCGTAGCAAATATCATCAGCCGCTTCTAGTAAATAAGCTAGGGGATGGCGAACAAAACCATCGTGCTGCGTAGATCGCGGCAAATGTAAGCAAGCGGCTAGCGCTTCTAGCTGGTCCGCTTCACTATAAAAGCAGCCGAACTTTTGCGCTTTATCTGTTAATTTTCCTGCACTAATTTTATCAATGTCATTGCTATGAGTGGCCAGCCATGGATACTTCATAAAGGCGCCCAAGGTCGCACAGGTCAAGCGCATGCCGCCTCTATCAGGATGATGCTCATTGCGCACCAGCAGCCGAAAGCCTTGCGCATTGCCTTCATAGGCAATGACGTCTAATTGCTCATCAGGGCTTAAATGTTGCAAGATCACTTGACGATCAGGATGCAAAAACCAATCGCGAATGGCATACTCGCCAGCATGACCAAAGGGCGGATTACCGATATCATGAGCAAGGCAAGCGGCTTGCACAATGACGCCAATGTCTGCTGGACTCACCCCAGCTGGCAAGCCATTTGGCAATTTATCATGGAGCTTCTCAGCCGCCATCATCCCTAAAGAGCGACCAATACAAGAGACTTCTAGTGAATGGGTTAAGCGTGTGTGAATGCCTAGCTGATTGGTTAAAGGATGCACTTGGGTTTTTTGATTGAGCTGACGAAACGAGTGCGAGAACACCAAACGGTCGTAGTCTTTATGAAAAGAGGTGCGTGCACTGTCTTGCACCGGCGCTTGTTGATCACTACCTAAACGCTGAGCGTTAAACAGTCGCGCCCAGTGATCGCTTGCACTAAAAGGTTTACTAGCATAAATAGTCATAAGTTATTATCCATTATTATTGTTATTGAAAGCTAAATTCTATGCAGACAACTAAACCTAGTATAATAAAAAAGCCAGCCCTAAGGCTGACTTTTAATGTGGTAATAAGACTACATAAATGACGGTATAGAACTATTTAAACGTTAAATCTAAAGTGCATGACATCGCCATCTTGCACGATATAAGTTTTGCCCTCTAAACGCATTTTACCAGCCGCCGCCGCGCCTTTTTCGCCATTGTATTTGATAAAATCATCATAGGCGATGACCTCAGCGCGAATAAAACCGCGCTCAAAATCAGTATGAATAACGCCTGCCGCTTGTGGAGCCGTCGCCCCAATCTCAACCGTCCAAGCGCGCACTTCTTTAACCCCAGCAGTAAAGTAAGTCTGCATATCAAGTAGATCATAGCCGCCGCGAATGACTTGATCAAGGCCCGCCTCTTCCATACCCATCTCATCCAAAAAGTCTTGCTTATCCGTCTCATCAAGCTGCGCGATCTCAGCTTCGATTTGGTTACATAAAGCGATGACGATCGATTCATCACCCGTCGCATAATCACGCACGGCGTCGAGATAAGGATTATTTTCAAAGCCATCCTCAGAGACATTAGCAATATACATAATGGGTTTTAGGGTAATTAAACCATAGCTGCGAATGAGCTTTTTCTCATCAGTATCCAAATTGGCTACGCGCGCAGCTCGGCCTTCTGCTAATAATGGCTCGACTTTTTTGAACACCTCAAGCAATGCTTGCGCGTCTTTATCACCGCCTTTGGCCTTTTTGGTTTGGTTGTGGATTGCGCGCTCAACCGCTTCAAGATCAGCCAAAGCCAATTCAGTATTAATTGTTTCGATATCATCAATGGGGCTGACGCGGCCATCGACGTGGACGACGTTGTCATCATCGAAGCAGCGTACTACGTGCGCGATAGCATCGGTCTCACGAATATTGGCTAAGAACTGATTACCCATGCCTTCGCCTTTGGACGCGCCTGCGACAAGGCCAGCGATATCTACAAATTCCATGGTAGTGGGTAATACACGCTCAGGATTAACAATGTCAGCGAGCGCTTTGAGGCGCGGATCGGGTACCGGTACGATACCGGTGTTAGGATCTTTGGTACAAAAAGGAAAGTTTTCAGCGGCGATTCCCGCTTTGGTCAAGGCATTAAATAAAGTTGATTTACCGACGTTTGGCAGGCCGACGATACCGCAGTTGAATCCCATAATGGTCTCTCAATCAATTAGTATAATATAGTGTAGTGTGGAATAAAAATTGGCGCTATTGTAGCAAAGTTTAACTGTTAGCGGGCGTATAGATGTGCTAATTTCTAAGGGTAGCATTGATAAAAATGCGACATTAAGGTAAAACTATGAGAAGCTTGAACGATAAAGAAGCGGTATGGATGGCATTGTCGGACTTGTTCGTTGACCATGATATCGATCATGAACATATAGCCAATCAAGTTGTTCATTTAACGATCAGTGAAGTAGAACATATCTTGTTTTATGAACTAGCCCCGGTCTGTATGAGCAACTTACTAATGCCTGCGCCAACGGTTTGTGAAAGGTTTAGTGAGGATTATGTCCTCTCAAGTGTAGCGCAGCATTTAGAAAAAATGCAGTCTAACGGGTTTTATCGGCGCAAAGTTTTATTAAAAATAAAGCTATATAAAATCTTTTTAAAGCGAGACTGGTTAAAGCTAATGGCCAGAATGCGCCGAGCCCAAAAGAAGCATGTAAATGACTTACAAAATTATGATTTTTAGGATTAAAGCTCAAAAAGTTATTCTTTACTTTGGACTACGCCAATCATTACGCCCATCTCTTTTTTATCATACTTATTGATACTGGGTGCATAAAGTGCCGAAGCAATACCGCCGTCCAAAAACAGCGCGTTGTCACAATCTAAATCTTCTTTAAACAGCGCGGCAAATTGATAAAAGCTAACTGGCTCTTCGCTATTAACAAACTGCACGCTCCCATCATTGCACACACCTGCGCCATTACGAAACTTAAGCGAAGTACTCTCTGGATTGAACTCAGAGTGAATGGTGCCGTCGATTACCAGCATAGGTCCTGACTGGGTGGCATACCAAGGCTTAGCTTGATCTCTTTTAAGCTGACCATCTAGCGCATGACTTTCTGTAATTTGGACATTACCAGAGTGATCCCACCACATCACGCCATTGGGCAATAAATGAAAATTGCCACCGCCCTCATTAAGATTTAGCGCGCGTCTCTCTTCACCTGCGATGACCGTATAACCGATCGGTGCGTAATCTTCATTATACATACCAGCGTTCATTGCAAAAGTAAGGGTTTGCGAATTGGGTAAGGTATTTAGCAAATTATCAAAAGTGAGTAGGGGCTGATTATAATTGGGTTGTTGCCAAAATAACTGTAATTGGTATTGAGAATCATCACCGCCAAGTACCTGCTTATCAATACCACAAACACTATAACTGAAGGGTTTATCGTGAGTTTGACACGACCAATCCATTGATGAGTTGTTCAATGGATTGGGCTGACAAGCATTTATGGTTAAGGTAATCAAAGCTAGAGCGACTAGATGAATAGGGTTGAACCAAACAGGGGTAGTAAAAATAAGGCGCGGCATCAATCACTGATCTTGTAGGTTAAAGATCACGAATTATAAGCGATTTTGTCGCCCCTTTACTACTTTTTGTATGCTGACTATGTTACCTACTGACTATTTATATACTGTTTATGGTTTAATTTGAGGTGTCAGCGCTGTCTGACATCTCTGGTAGATCACGAAAAGTATGATTGACATTACCCACCATACCACTAGGATCAATGAAGTCATCATCGACAGTTTGTTCTGTAGGCGCGCTGGTTTCTTTACCTTTATCGCGTGAGTCTTTGTTATAAGCAATTAGCGCATCGTTATTGGGCAAAAAAGTCTGGGGGTCTGCCATCACCCACATTTGATTGAAAATATCAGCACGGGCACTGCCATCGAGTAGCGCGCCTTTATCCGTGAAGTAAAAGAACTTCGATAACAGTTTAATCTGTCCATCATCCAAGCGCCGCGCGATATGATAAGGTTGCAGCTGGCTGGGATGCTCAAGTCCTACCGCACCTACAATGTTGGCTAGAGACTTAAGCGTGTTTTTATGAAAACTTGCCACGCGCTCCGCTTTACTAGGTACATCAAGCGCTTTTTGGCGATAAGGGTCTTGGGTGGCAACGCCTGTGGGGCACGTATTGGTATGGCATGAGCGCGACTGAATACAGCCAACCGCAAACATAAAACCGCGTGCCGAATTACACCAATCTGCACCTAAAGCAATCATCCGCGCAATATCAAATCCCGAGACAATCTTACCGCTAACGCCAATTTTGATTTTATCGCGAATACCAGCGCCAACCAAGGTATTGTGCACCACTAAAAACCCATCTGCCATGGGCATGCCGACATTGTCCATAAACTCAACGGGCGCCGCTCCTGTACCGCCTTCAGCTCCATCAACAACGATAAAATCAGGATAGTTATCGGCTTCAATCATGGCCTTAACAATAGCCATAAATTGCCATGGTTGACCGATGCATAATTTAAAGCCGACTGGTTTACCACCTGACGCTTCACGTAGCTGCTGCCAAAAAGCCACCAGTTCACGCGGCGTACTAAAAGCGCTATGTGAAGCCGGCGAGATACAGTCTTGACCCATCGGTACTTCACGGGTCTCAGCGATCTCTTGGGTGATTTTCTCCGTTGGTAGGACACCGCCTTTACCGGGTTTTGCACCCTGTGAGAGCTTAATCTCAATCATCTTCACTTGTGGATCAACGGCTTTTTCGGCAAAAGACTGTAAACTAAAATTGCCTTCGCTATCGCGGCAACCAAAATAACCCGTACCAATCTCCCAAATCAAATCGCCGCCAAACTTGCGATGATAAGGGCTGATCGCGCCCTCTCCAGTATCGTGAGTAAAGCCGCCCATTTTGGCGCCTTGATTGAGCGCCATAATCGCATTGGCCGATAGGCTCCCAAAGCTCATCGCGGAGATATTAAATACCGACATATCATGCGGCTGCTGACAGTGCTCATTGCCAACGATAATGCGAAAGTCTTGATTGTCTAAAGGCGCACTAATCGCAGACTGCAAAAACCACTCTTTACCATGCTTATACAGGTCGTTTAAGGTGCCAAAGGCATTGGTATCGCTAACGTTTTTGGCCCGCTGGTACACCAGTGCGCGCTGCTGGCGCGAAAATGGTACTTGCTCTTTATCATCCTCAAGTAAATACTGACGAATCTCAGGACGAAAGTCCTCAAGGACATAGCGAATGTGACCGGCAACCGGATAGTTTCGCAATATGGCATGTTTGGACTGGATTAAGTCATAAATACCTAAAGCTACTGCCAAACCGCCAAGCACAATTAGCCACCAATTTATCAACAAGAGCCCTGCTAAGAACAGAAATATAGCCGCACCAAAGGTACTGTAGCGCAGTAGTACGCCGACTAGATAAGGCGAGCTGGTTTTGGGTTCAGGGTTTAGATTGGTACGAGATTGGGGCATAGCAACGCTCAACTATTAAGTATAGACAATATAAATATGAAAAATAAAAAACGCGATATATGATGTGAGCTAATTAGATAATTAAGTCACATATTTATCTCAAATATCATGTACTTATGATATCACGGCTTGCTATTAATTGAGTAACGGTATGCTAATAAGATGCTTATTTTCATAAGGTTTTAACACCCTACATATACTAAAGTCTTCTGTTTGTCAGTAGTTTTAAACGTGATCGATACGGGTAAGAACTGCTCAATCAGCCATGCTTGGGTTTCGGTATGTTGGCTGATAAAACGGGTACTAAACTCGCTGCCACCGATAGGCGCAAAGCCTGCTTGCAAGCACTTAACACCAATCTTCATGCCATATCTAGCTAGAGCAGGGACAAACGCTTGCTGCAAAAAATTGGTAGTTGGCGCCAAAGGGTTATGCGTGCCGCCTTTGATTTTGATTGTCGATGTTTTACTGGTATCCGTATTAGCAAACAGTAGAGCAGGACGCTATCTATATGCAAACTCGCGAGATAAGCTAAAAAGTCCTAATGATAGTGATCGTTTGCGTAAGTATCTTATGAAGTTTAATTTGAAGTTTGATGAGTTGGGGTAGGATTCTAAGTCGTTACTTTTACAGAGTCTGCAAACTAAAGGAACCTTCGTCAAAAACCTGTGTACGATTGGTCATTAACATTGCACCCTTACTATTATTAGTAGATTGACCTTTTCTAAGTGATTGCGAAAAACTGAGTGTGAAGTTTTTTTCGAGTTCAATATAGGGAAGTAAGTCAACCATAGGCACTTTTTGCCCTACATCATGAATAGCCACTGTGAAAATCTGTGGTTCTTTTAAAGCATGAGCAGGAATTTTAAGTGTGACACCTTTATCTAAATTGGCCTTTAGAGCAGAGGTTGGATTGTAAAAAAGCGTTTTTAACCCTTTACGATAATAGTGAGTATTGACCGTAGCAGGATACAAGCTTGAGCTAATATTTCTGAGTCCAAATAGAGCCTGATAATTTAAATGCTCTTCAATAGTTAAAGGTTTAGCAAGATTTAGGCGACCATTAATGCCATTTTTATTTTTAACACTGTTTTCAAAATCAATATAGTTTATTTTAGAACCTATAGGTACACTTATGGCTCCTATAAAGTTTGCATCGCCATTTTTTTTAGGTAATAAATGAACGTTTTTGTTTAAATTATAAGAAAGGCACTTTTTACTAGTTGAGCAAATTTGACTTTTTCAACACTATATTTACCATCTAGGTCAGATAATACATTTAGTCTTAATATTTGATTATCTGCATTTAAAATAGCAAAAGAGCTTACTGATAAAAAGAGTAAAGGTATAGTTATAAGCACTTTATTAATATTCATATAATGTCTCTGCATAGATTGATAGGAGCTATGATTTTTATTATAATCTTTTCCAAATCCTAGAGTTGATAAAATACATTATATTTGTTCACTTTTTATTCGCTTGAAACTGTAAAATGGTACTTTAATCTAGCTCAAAATTATGCAGAGTGACAATGCTGGGCTAAAGTACCAGCTTATGAATTCTCAACTTTTTTAATCCCCACGCCCAATTCGCTCCGCCAAAGCCTGCAATTTTGGCACAATTGTCGCCGCATATTCTTCACTATCCCAGTTTGCCCTTGGCACACTGGCATTAAGCGAATATTCGTATTGTCCGGTTGCCACATCAAACACGCCAACTGCGACTGCTAAAATATCTGGTGAGAACTCACCATCAGATAACGTATAACCGTGCTTTTTATAGTAATTTTGCGCATCGTTCAGCAAATTTTGCGCTTGTTGATACTCAGCCTCATATAACTGTTCTTGCAGATGGTTATCAATAATCTTTTGTCGATTAGGCAAGCTTGTCGCATAAAAAGCGCGTCCAATAGCCGTTTTATCGATAGGCACAGCCGAGCCGACTTGTAGATTAATTGATAGCCGGGTAGGGCTGCGATAACAAGCCAAATAGCGCATTTCCCCTTCGATCTCCGTAGCCAGATTTACTGAAACCTCATTTTCCATAGCAAATTGGCGTAGCAGTGGTTCGGCAAGCGCTACCACATCATAGCGACTCCAAGCTATAGCGCTTAGACGCACTGCGCTGCTCCCTAATTGATACTGACCTTGCATTGTAGTGCGTAAAAAACCGAGCATGGTTAGAGTATAAATGAGCCGCGTAACGGTCGCTTTAGGTAGGCCGCTCATCTGACATAATTCTTGATGGCTAAGCGTTTCATGATGCTCAAACGCTGCTAATAAAGCCAAACCGCGTCCAAGAGCAGTAACAAACTGTCTATCTTCACTTATCTTACTTTGATTAAGTTTATCGCAGGTTTTTTCCAACAAAGAGTCAGTTAGTTTCGGTTCTAAGGCTATAGCTGTCATTTTATATCCATATTTTTGATGAAAAATTTTTGGTTAATAAATTTTGAGAACAAGAATAAATAAGTTTTAATAAATGGTTTACAAACTAACCAATTTTTGCTTTAATAGTACATATTATGAAACTAAGTTTCACACAGCGGAACTAGTTTGTCAAATAAGGTTTTTCAGTTCTTGCTACAACATTCTATTTTTTAGCTACCCAAGTTTTAATTCATTTAGGCAAACAAGCCTTACACCAACCCGTCAAGGAGTATGACATGGCCCCTATTACTAATCCACGTACCAGCTCAAGCCCAAGTTTTGATTGGGAAGATCCGTTTTTGCTGCGCGACCAGTTGACCGATGAAGAGCGTATGGTTACTGATAGTGCCCATCAGTTTTTCCAAAAAGAGCTCATGCCTGGCATCTTACAAGCGAACCGCACTGAAACTTTTGATCGCAATATCATGCGTCAGATGGGCGAGATGGGCCTGCTTGGCGTCACTATTGACGGTTATGGCTGCGCAGGATTATCTAGCGTTGCTTATGGTCTGATTGCCAAAGAGATCGAAGCTGTTGATTCAGGCTACCGCTCAGCGATGAGTGTGCAGTCAAGCCTGGTGATGCATCCTATCCATGAGTACGGTACCGAAGAGCAACGCGAGAAGTATCTGCCTAAGCTGGCAACAGGCGAATACGTTGGCTGCTTTGGTCTAACGGAACCTGATTCAGGATCAGACCCGGCTTCTATGTCAACGCGCGCACGCAGTGTTGATGGCGGTTATGAGCTGACTGGTAACAAAATGTGGATTACCAACAGCCCTATCGCTGATGTGTTCGTAGTTTGGGCCAAAGATGATGAAGACAAGATTCGCGGCTTTATCTTAGATAAAGGCATGAAAGGCTTGTCAGCACCAAAGATTGAAGGCAAATTCTCATTACGCGCCTCAGTCACTGGTGAGATTGTGATGGACAAGGTATTCGTACCAGAAGCTAATGCGTTCCCAGATATTCGCGGATTAAGTGGTCCGTTTGGCTGCTTAAATAAGGCACGCTATGGTATCGCTTGGGGTTCTATGGGCGCCGCTGATTTTTGCTGGAAAGCCTCGCGTCAGTACACTCTTGATCGTAAACAGTTTGGTCGTCCATTAGCAGCGACACAGCTTGTGCAATTAAAGCTTGCCAATATGCAAACTGAGATTGCTCTTGGTCTGCAAGCAGCACTGCGCGTTGGTCGTTTGATGGATGAGCACAACGCCGCGCCTGAGATGATATCGTTAATCAAACGCAACAACTGCGGTAAAGCACTCGATATTGCACGCGTGGCTCGTGATATGCACGGCGGTAACGGTATCTCTGATGAGTATCACATTATTCGTCATGTTATGAATTTAGAGGCGGTCAATACTTATGAAGGTACTCATGATATTCATGCGCTAATCTTAGGCCGTGCACAGACGGGTATTCAGGCATTCTTCTAACTTTTTAATTTAGCTACCACAAGCTAAAAGTTATTTTAAAACGTACGCTACTGTTTGGCTGTTAAACGCTTAACACTGGCGTACGTTTTTTAGTTTTGGATTAAGTAATAAAAAAGTGCCATTTAAAAAAATAGCAAAATAAACTAAGAATGAAGAGAATACTATGGACAAAATAGATAGTAATAATCAGAGCAATGACGCTGCTAATAATGACAAGCAAGGGGCTTTACACGGAATCAAAGTGCTTGATTTATCCAGAGTGCTAGCTGGGCCTTCTGCTACGCAAGTACTCGCGGACTTGGGTGCAGAGGTAGTTAAGATTGAGCGTCCAGGTATTGGCGATGAGACCCGCCACTGGTCGCCGCCAGCTTTTAGTGATCATACTTCTGCTTATTACGCGACCATCAACCGTAATAAAAAATCCTTAACGGTAGATATCACCACCATTGAGGGTCAAAAAATTATCAAGCAGCTTGCCGCTGATAGCGATATTTTGGTGGAGAACTTTAAGGTTGGCGGGCTTGAGAAGTACGGCTTGGATTATGACAGCCTTAAAGAGAATAATCCGTGCCTAATCTATGCCTCGCTAACTGGTTTTGGTCAGACAGGTCCTGATGCTAGGCGACCAGGTTATGATTATATAGTCCAGGGTCTATCAGGACTGATGAGCATCACCGGCCCCAGTGATGGTGAACCGCATAAAGTTGGTGTGGCGGTCGTAGATTTATTTGCAGGATTACAATTAACTATCGGTATTCAAGCGGCGCTGATCGCTCGTCAGCGTACTGGACGCGGACAGCATGTCGATGTGGCACTACTAGATAGTGCTCTTGCGATGCTGGCGAACGTCGGTATGAACCACTTAGCATCAGGTAAGGTGCCGCCAAGGCTTGGCAACCAGCATCCCAATATTGTGCCTTATCAGGTATTTGCAGGCGCAGGCGAGCAGCATTTTATTTTGGCTTGCGGCAATGACCAACAGTTTGCAAGGCTTTGTCAGGTTTTAGACGTTGATTGGCATGAAAATAAGCGTTTTGCGACCAATCCGGCGCGAGTTGAAAACCGTAAATTGCTGTGTGATTGGCTGGCCGACAAGTTTGCCGAGCAGACACGCCATCATTGGCTTGATGCGCTAACCAAAGCGGGCATTCCTTGCGGGCCAATTAACGATATAAGCGAGGCTTTGGCGATGCCACAAGCACAGGCACGCGAGATGATCGTCGATTTTAGCGAGCAGGGCAGTCCGGTCAGAGCGCTGGGTAATCCGATAAAATTATCAGAGTCTCCAGTTAGTTATCGCACGCCGCCGCCAAGTTTAAGCGAGCATACCGATGAGACTTTAGCAAATTTAGGCTATGACAGTGAGATGATCGCTAAGCTTAAAGCAGATGGGATTGTTTGATTGATGTTAACGATACTGTCGCTGTTGAAGCTGCAAACTTTCATCTTTACTTATCGTAAGGCATGAAGTGCTTAGCAACTTTGACAATTCATTTTGTTTAGATAATATAAAGCTAACAGTTTGAATTTACTCATCTTAACAATCTCTTTAGCTCTCGTTTGCAATAGCATCTGAACCGTGCTAGCTTTGATATTATCAATCATAGTTATTAGGAGAACAGGATGAATCAGCGTCAGAATTTCGTTAATAACAAATATGTCAAATCCCACGACTCAGAGACTTTTGATCTGATTGATCCTACTACTGGTGAGAGTATTGGTCAGTCTTCAATATCCAATGAGCAGGATGTCGAGGAAGCATACGCGGCGGCCAAGGCTGCCACGGCTACTTGGGGTCGCACCACTCCTTCAGAGCGACAAGCAGCGATACTAAAGATCGCTGACGCCATAGCAGCGCGTCGTGACGAGCTAATAGATGCTCAAGCTCGCAACACTGGTCAACCGAAGTATTTGATTGCTTCAGAAGAGATAGATGGTAGTGTCGATCAGCTACGTTTTTTTGCTGGCGCAGCACGCATGCTAAATGGAGTGCCATCGGGCGAATACTTGGAAGGTTTTAACTCAGCGCTGCGCCGCGAACCGATCGGCGTTGTAGGACAGATTACCCCATGGAACTACCCGCTTATGATGGCGGTTTGGAAAATTGGGCCTGCGCTTGCAGCTGGCAACACTATTGTCCTAAAACCATCGGAAACCACTCCTGATTCCACGCTATTGTTAGCAGAGATTGCAGCGGAGTTTTTGCCTGAAGGCACATTTAACGTGGTGTTGGGTAACGGCAAGACGGGTGCTTTAATAGCAAGCTCGAAAGTGCCTGGGTTGGTGGCCATCACCGGTTCTGTGCAAGCGGGTAAGGCAGTCGCCGCCGCTGCAGCGAAAAATCTAACTCAAGTACATTTGGAGCTGGGAGGTAAGGCTCCATGTGTGGTCTTCGATGATGCTGATCTGGACGCCGCCGCGGCCAATCTTACTGAGACTGGTTTTTTTAACGCCGGTCAAGACTGTACAGCGTCTACTCGGCTTCTGGTTCATGAATCAGTCCATGATGACTTCCTCGCTAAGCTGGTTAAGGCTGCCAAGGCTACGAGATACGGAACCCCGGAGAAGGATGATATCCTGTATGGGCCACTCAACAACGCAGGCCAACTTGAACGGATTGAGGGTTTTTTAGAGCGCCTACCTGTCCATGCTACGGTAGCGACTGGCGGTAAACGAGACCAAGATATGTCAGGATTTTTCTTCGAACCGACTATAATTGACGGTTTGCGTCAGGACGATGAGGTCATCCAAGACGAGATTTTCGGGCCTGTCATTACGCTGCAGACGTTCTCAACAGAGGAAGAAGCAGTACGTATGTCCAATGACGTAGAGTACGGTCTAGCGTCTTCAGTGTGGACCAAGGATCACGCTCGTGCACTGCGGCTATCGCGGGACTTAGATTTTGGCTGTGTCTGGATTAACTGCCACGTTCCTCTTGTCGCAGAGATGCCCCATGGAGGTTTCAAAAACTCTGGTAATGGTAAAGATTTATCTAGGTACGGTGTAGAGGAGTATACCCGAATCAAGCATGTCATGAGCTCAATGGAATGATTGCAAACCTTGCAAACATAGCATAGAAGTCAATATGAAAGGAGAAAGTTGACATGACTGATATTCGTAAGCTCGTGGTTACTGCTGACAGGGAGCTTTTTACCGAGCATGATGTGACTACTCTAGAGCGTAACTTTTCAGCTGATTACGTCGAGCACTCACCGCTCATTGCAGAGGGGCTGCAAGGTTTGAGAGATCTTGTCGCAGATGCTCCTGATATGCGCCATGATGTGGTACGCGTGTTAGTGGACGAAGCAAAAGGATTGGTCGCCTTGCACGGTTCTTACCCTGGGCTAGATCCGAATGAGCTATACGTCGGCTTCGATATTTATCGCGTTGCCGATGGCAAAATCGTTGAACACTGGGATGTGCTCGTCACTGAGACGCCGCCTAATGAGTCCGGTCATACTCAATTAGACGGGCCGACTAAGATCGATGAGTCAGTGGATACTGAAGCCAATCGTGCATTTGCAAAAGCGATATGGCACACTTTTCTGCAGGCACAGGATTACCGCTCCATGGACAGATTCGCGCGTCCAGATGGTACTTTTACACAGCACTCCGGAGACATCGCTGATGGTGTTACGAACATGATTGAGTTTTTAGAAGAGCTAAAACGAGAGGATAGCGCACTGACCTATGACACGCTGCACCGTACTGTCGCTGATGGAAACTTCGTCTTGACGCATTCTGAGGGTTCAATTGGCGGTGAGCGCCATGCGTTCTGTGAGCTGTGGCGTATTGAGGATGATCATGTGGTTGAATTATGGGATGCGATTGCGCCTGTGCCATCTGATGATAAGCTCGCACATCGTCATGGTGCGTTTATATCGACGGAGTCTTAAAGAATTTATTACTTTATTTAGGTAATGAAGTCTTATTATTTTGATAGTCTGGAACAGTATTTTTATAAAGACGCTGTTCCAGTTTTACTTTTAACATAAATTTATTCAATACTTCAAGCTGATTGGGCTGTAATAAAGCCTAGATGCTGTTCAATCTGCTGAGCAAGCTCAATAAGTACCGCACTGACTTCCTCGCGTTTGACTTCATACTCTGCTTGCAAGAAGCTTACTGCCATGCCCGCGATAGCGTTACCGGAGGCATTACGAATATAAGTGCCCAAGCAGTACATACCCTCACGCAGTTGACCGTCGTCAAGTGAGATACGGCTATTATGGATAGCGGCAAACTCTTTTGATAAATCAGTGAAGTTATCGACACCATTCGAGGTGAGCGGTGCTGGAAAATTACCATCATACAAAGATTCGATGGCTGGCATCGATAGCGTTGAAAGCATGGCTTTACCTGTAGCTGAAAATACCGCTGGTACGCGTACGCCAGCACGAAAAGTAAATCCTAGCGGAGCTGGCGCTTCATGACAGGTCAAAAAAACTACTTCGCCCATGTCTAGTTTGGATAGAGTAACGGTATGCTGTAATAGCACAGGGTATTGCATGATTAAATCCTTGAACAGCTGAATAATACCCTGCTGCTGCTCGTATTTACCTGCCCAATAGAGCAGGTAGGAGCCTAGATGAAAGCGGCTTTCAGCATCTTTATAGATGACGTGTTTAGACAACAGACTTTGCAAAATATTATGCGTGGAGCTACGCGCAAGCTGTAATTGCTTAGCGATTTGTGCTGCGGTCAAAGGCTGCGGATTAGCTGTAATTAAGTCTAAGATTTGAAAAGTTTTGTCTAGGGCTGGAACCGCCGTCGTGCTCATAAGTTGACCTTAATAAATAAAAAAATAAAAGAGGAATAAGGGTTGCAAAGTATCAGCATTCATTCTTATAATAAAATCTAATATAGAGAATAGTTGTTCAGTATATTGAACGATTAACAATTTATCAATAATTATATACCTCTATTTTTTATCAAACTCCTACTACATACACTATTGACATAAACTACAAGGAACGTTGCTATGCCCCAAGCTACTTCACAAACCTCACTGAAACTCTCAAATCCGGACCTGCTCAAACAACAATGTTTTATCAAAGACAGCTGGCAAGATGCTAGTGATGGTGCAACCATCGATGTCACCAATCCGTTCAGTGGCGAGCTTATCGGTACCGTACCAAGCTTAACTAAACAAGATGTTGAAGATGCTGTCGCTTATGCCGATCAAGTACAAGACTCATGGGCAGCCAAAACAGCGCAAGAGCGCGCCACCTTGTTACTAAATTGGGCAGATCTGATCGATGAAAACCAAGAAGATTTAGCTGTGCTTATGACCGCCGAGCAAGGTAAACCACTAACTGAGTCGCGCGGTGAAATCGGTTATGCTAACAGCTTTATTCGCTGGTTTGCCGAAGAAGGTAAGCGCGTTTACGGTGATGTGATCCCTGCCAATAAGTCGCAGCTGCGCCATGTGATCTTAAAGCAGCCCGTTGGAGTGTCAGCTGCTATCACGCCTTGGAACTTTCCAGCGGCGATGATTACTCGCAAAGTAGGACCGGCTTTAGCTGCAGGTTGTACCATGATTATCAAACCGGCGACCGAAACGCCATTTTCTGCCCTAGCGCTTGCTTCTTTAGCTGAGCAAGCGGGTATCCCAGCAGGCGTCGTCCAAGTGGTCACTGGTAAATCCTCTGTTATCGGCGAGATATTAACTGGTGATAGTCGTATACATAAACTCTCCTTTACTGGCTCCACCGAAGTGGGTCGTACCCTAATGGCTCAGTGCGCGCCAACGATCAAAAAATTATCATTGGAGCTTGGTGGTAACGCACCTTTTATTGTCTTTGATGATGCCGATCTTGAAAAAGCCGCTGATGGCCTGATCGCCTCAAAATTCCGTAATGCGGGTCAAACTTGTGTTTGCGCCAACCGTGTCTACGTACAAGAGAGTGTCAAAGATAAGTTTTTAGAGGTCTTTGTCCAAAAAGTTAAAGCGCTAAAGGTCGGCGATGGTATGAAAGAGGGCGTGGATATTGGGCCTTTGATCAATGAAGGCGGCCTTGAAAAAGTACAAGAATTACTTAAAGATGCACTAGATAAAGGGGCGACCTTAGTTGCAGGTGGTGATACCAATGACGCCTCGAAACTAAGCTTTAATCCAACGGTCATCACTGATCTTAACTCTGATATGGATATTAGTCACGAAGAGATCTTTGGTCCTATCGCAACGATATTTATCTTTAAAGACGAAGAGGAAGTCATTCGCCGTGCTAATGATACCATCTATGGCTTGGCGGCTTATTTCTATTGCAGCGACTACGCGCGTTCTTGGCGAGTTACCGAAGGTCTTGAGTACGGTATCGTTGGTCACAACACCGGTCTTATCTCAACTGAGGTCGCTCCGTTTGGCGGCGTTAAGCAATCAGGCTTTGGCCGTGAAGGCTCAAAATACGGTATTGAAGAGTATGTATCAACTAAATACTGGTGCTCTGATATCAGCTAATTTAGATCATTAAAACCTTATTATTACAATACTAGATACTACAACGCTAAATAGTTAAATGACTTAACTAAAGTGACTTAACTAAAGACACTATTAACCAAAAAGATATTAACTCAAGAATAGGATATCCTTATGTCTACTACAATTGATCGTCATGACACCCAGCATACCGATAATATGCGCACTAGCAATGATAAACAGACTACTAACGACTCGCTACTACAGCGCCGTAAAGCGGTACTGCCAACAGGACTTGGCGTAGCTTTTCCTATTTTTGCTGAAAAAGCCAAAAACTCAGAAGTTTGGGATATCGAAGGCAATCGCTATATCGATTTTGTTGGTGGCATCTCGGTACTTAATACTGGTCACAGTCATCCTAAGATTATCCAGCGTGTCCATGAGCAAGTGGATAAATTCACCCATACTGCCGCGCAAATGATCAACTATGAATGCTATGTTGAGCTTGCAGAAAAGCTTTGTGAAAAAGCGCCAATCAGCGGTGCTAAAAAAGCGTTCTTTTTGACTACTGGTGCTGAAGCGGTTGAAAACTCCATTAAAATCGCTCGTGCCAAAACTGGTCGTCCCGGTGTCATCTCTTTCGTTGGCGGCTGGCATGGTCGTACATTGATGTGCATGAGCCTAACGGGTAAAGTACTGCCATACAAAAAGAACTTTGGCCCGATGCCAGGTCCTGTTTTTCACGCGCTATTTCCAGCTGAAGAGCTAAATGTCACCGAAGAGCAAGCTTTGCATAGTCTTGAGATGATATTCCAAGCCGATATCGATCCAAGTGAAGTGGCAGCAATGATCATTGAGCCGGTACAAGGTGAAGGCGGTTTTCATCAAGTAACGCCATCATTTGCCAAAGCGCTACGCGAGATCTGCGATGAGCACGGTATCGTATTGATTTTTGATGAAGTGCAGTGCGGCTTTGCCAGAACCGGTACTTTATTTGCCGGCGAGCAGTTAGGTGTTGAGCCTGACCTTATGACCAGTGCTAAGAGCTTGGCTGGTGGTTATCCGATCTCTGCGGTTATTGGCCGTGCTGATATTATGGACGCACCGCAAGTGGGTGGCCTTGGTGGTACTTACTCTGGTAACCCGCTAGCCTGTGTAGCCGCTCTAGCTGTTATAGACATTATTGAAGAAGAAAACTTACTTGAGCGCAGTGTCGAGATTGGCAACAAGGTTGGTGCTTTCTTAAAGGACTTAAACCTTGATAGCATTGGTAATATTCGCTATAAAGGCGCGATGCTCGCATTTGAGTTAATTGATAGCGAAGGTAAGCCTGACACTGATGCAACTGCTAATCTAAAAACAAAAGCTTTTGAGCACGGCTTATTATTGGCTTCTTGTGGTATGCATGGCAACGCGATTCGTGTGATGGTACCACTGACCGTTGAAGATGAGGTGCTACAAGAAGGTCTTGATATTATCGGAAAAATATTATCCGCCTAAGTAGATATTTGAGATAATATAGTTTAGTAAGGCTGCTATCAGAATGTTTTATTTTGAATAAATACTTTAGAACAGCGCCTTGTACAACAAGGTGCTGTTTTTATTTGCTCTATTTAAAAGGTATTTATTAAAGGGCTTGTGTTCAAAAAGACTGACATGGCGCTTTATCAATAGATGATTTACTGAACAGCTACTAACAACGATTATAAAAAATTTACATGGATGACACATAAACAAGGAATAAGTTATGTCTGTAATGAAAAAGTCGCTAGGGGTAGTCGATATTATCGCCTTAGCATTCGGGGCTATGGTCGGTTGGGGCTGGGTCGTCTTGGCCAGTGGCTGGGTGGTTTCAGCAGGTACTTGGGGCGCGATTAGCGCGTTTTTAATCGGTGGTATTGCGGTCGTGCTGATCGGGGTCACTTATGCCGAGCTATGTGCATCTATGCCGATCACAGGCGGAGAGCACACTTACACGCATCGTGCATTGGGTGTTAACGTCTCTTTTATATGTTCATGGAGCATGCTCTTTGGTTACTTATCTGTGGTTGCCTTTGAGGCTGTGGCGTTACCGACGGTCGTAGAATACCTCATACCCAATTATAATCAAGGGTATTTATGGAATGTAGCAGGTTGGGATGTCTATGCCACGTGGGCAGGCGTTGGTATGGCAGGCTCTATACTGGTGACATGGTTGAACACTCGTGGTCTAGAGGTCAGCGCTTGGTTCCAAAAGACAGCCGTGGCAGGTATTTTGCTCGTTGGTGTCTTATTGTTTGTCGGGGCAGTATTGTTTACGCCTGAGAATAATAGTGCTCCATTATCGCCAGCGTTCATCGGTGGCATTGGTGGCATTATGGCGGTCATCGTCATGGTACCCTTTATGTTTGTAGGTTTCGATGTCATTCCGCAGGCCGCAGAAGAGATGGACTTAACTCGTCCTAACATTGGTAAGTTCTTAATTATCTCTTTAATTGTCGCAGTCATCTGGTATATTGCGGTCATTTGGAGTGTAGGCGTAACCTTACCTTTAGCGCTAGCGGAAACCTCTACGCTGGGTACCGCTGATGCCATGGAGACCGCTTGGCAAGGTAAATGGGCAGGCGTGTTATTAGTCATCGGTGGCGTACTGGGTATCATGTCGAGCTGGAACGCCTTTTTAATCGGTGGTAGCCGTCTACTTTATGCCATGTCCAAAACCCATATGTTACCAGCATTTTTAAGTAAATTGCATCCCAGACACAATACCCCTATCAATGCTATCTTGTTGATTGGTGGCCTTGCGACACTGGCACCGCTGTTTGGTCGCAAGATGCTCGTCTGGATTGTGACCGCTGGTGGTTTTGGCGTTGTTATTGCTTACACCTTAGTTGCCTTGTCATTTTTGGTGTTGCGTTATCGTGAGCCTAATATGGTACGTCCGTTTAAAATTCCTGCGGGTAAAGTGGTCGGTATTGTGACTATTATTCTAAGCCTAGGCCTATTTGTACTATATCTACCCGGTATGCCATCTGCGCTTAGTGGCATTGAGTGGTCGATCTTTATTGGCTGGACTATTCTCGGTATCATCTTCTTTGCTTATGAGTCGATCAAAAATCCAGGTAAGAGCAAAGTAGTCATGAATAAGGAGCTTGAGGAGTTAAAAGTAGTGAATCAGCACTGGTTAACACAGAATCCTACTAAAAGGTAATCTTTGAATCTCAAACATAAAAAAGCCTAACAATGAACTGCCCCCCATAAGTTGGACACAATTTATGGGGGTTATTTTATGCGTTACGATCTAGACTTTAAGATCAAAGTCATAGCAT
>CANMUI010000004.1 GCA_947501045.1 uncultured Psychrobacter sp. | reverse complement strand
AGGACTGAGTCCTGTAAAGTACAGAACTCAGTCCTTGATGTAAACTTAAACTGTCCAAGTTTAGGGGGTCAGTTCATTTATTTAACGGGCTTTTTGTATCAATAACTATCAAGCTAAAATTAGCTGTTAGCTGATGCTTGCGCGGCGGCAACTTCAGCAGCAAAGTCTTCTTGCTTTTTCTCAATGCCTTCGCCAACTTCTAAACGTTTAAAGCCAAGTACTTTTACGCCCTCTGCTTTTAGAACGTCGCCCACCTTTTTGTCATTGTCCATAACATAAGGCTGACGTAGTAAAGTTACTTCATCTAGGTACTTACGTAGGCCACCTTCAATCATTTTTTCAACGATATTGTCAGGCTTGCCAGATTCTTTGGCTTTAGCTTCAATGATATCTTTTTCGCGAGCTAATACATCAGCTGATACGCTTTCATCATCTACAGCAACTGGGTTAAAGGCGGCGATGTGCATAGCAAGGTTTTTACCAGTCTCAGCAGTACCACCTTCAAAAGATACTACAACACCGATACGTAGACCATGGCGGTATGAAGCTAGGTTGTTGCCTTCAATGCTTTCAACGCGGCGTACTTGGATGTTCTCACCTATTTTTTGTACTAGTGATACGCGAGCTTCTTCAACCGTTTGGCCATCGCCATAAGGTAGCTCAGATATAGCAGCGACATCAGTGGTATTGTTTTCTAGTGCAAGATTAGCTACTTTTTCAGCAAATGCAGTGAAATTATCATCTTTTGCTACAAAATCTGTTTGACAGTTAACTTCTAATAAAAAAGCTTTTTTGTCATTTTGAGCGATAATGATAGCGCCATCAGCAGCGATATTACCTGCTTTTTTAGCCGCTTTTGCTTGACCAGACTTACGCAAGTTATCAATAGCAACTTCAACATCACCATTGGCTTCTTCTAATGCTTTTTTACATTCCATCATACCAAGACCAGTGCGGTCGCGCAGCTCTTTTACCATTTTGGCGGATACTTGTGCCATATCAATTACCTCATTATTGTTAGCTAAAACGATACAGTCAAATAGTAACAAAGATATTCAAACTGTAGTCAGCTTCTTATGAATTTAGCGTACTATGTTTACTAATTAGGTTCACTAATTAAGTTTATTTTACTAAGATTGGTGTACTAAGAATAAGGCATGACGAGTAATACTGCATCATGCCTATTTATCAGATCACTGACTAGTAAAGTATTAATTTTTGCTAGTGATATTACAAACTACACTACTTACAGGTCAGCTTGTGCTTCTGCTGGGTTTTCTACTGCAGGCGCTTCTACTGGTTGTTCAATAGCATCAGTACTACTCGCTGAGGTATTATTGGCATCTGAAGTATCTGCAGGCGCTTGTTCTTGATCTGCTTTACCACTCGCTTGAGTCTGTGCGTATTCTTTACCAGCGATAATTGCATCTGCAACAGCAGTGACATATAACGATACTGCACGGATAGCATCATCATTTGCTGGGATAATGTAGTCAACGTTATCGGGGTTAGAGTTGGTATCAACGATACCGATAACAGGGATACCTAAGTTTTTAGCTTCTTTAATAGCGATAGCTTCGTGATCAACGTCAACGACAAAGATAGCATCAGGTAGGCCGCCCATATCCTTAATACCGCCTAGTGAACGCTCAAGCTTTTCCATATCACGAGTACGCTCAAGGGCTTCACGCTTAGTTAGCTTGGCAAAAGTACCATCTTCTGACTGCTTTTCAAGCTCTTTTAGACGATTGATTGACTGACGTAGCGTTTTCCAGTTGGTAAGCATACCACCTAACCAGCGATGATCTACATAAGGCATGCCAGCACGCTGTGCTTGTTCACGGATAATACCGCTTGCTGCGCGTTTGGTGCCTACGAACAGTACTTTGTTTTTCTTAGCTGCTAGTCCGTTGACGTAATTAAGGGCATCATTAAAAGCTTTTACGGTATGCTCTAAGTTAATAATATGGATTTTATTGCGTGCACCAAAGATATAAGGACCCATTTTTGGATTCCAGAATCGCGTTTGGTGACCGAAGTGAGCGCCAGCTTGTAATAAGTCGCGCATTGAAACTTGTGTTGGGTTTTGATTAGCCATGTTACTTATCCTATTAATTGGGTTATGCCTCCACACCACAAAAACTGCCTATTTAGTGACACGCATCTGCTACTATAAAAAGTATCTACATAACTTACTACCATTATGCAAAACTTTGCTATTGCAAATTAATCAAGTCACCAAACACCCAGCAATTTTTTACCATGATGTGTGTGTCATTGGTTAGTTAAAAATTGAGCTATCATTCAAATTATCATATTTCACATAAATCATAAAAATAGCTGCGCTGTATTTTATCATATAACTCATTGTAAGCTCCAGCAGTTTGTGCAGGAGTAAAGATAAGTTATAGAGATGTTTGTCTGATACTTTATGTATATCGAGGCATTGAGCGTTAAAATCAATGCTTGTTATGAAATTTAAAAAAGCGAAATCTAAAAACAGTGTAATACAAAAACGGCGCCTAAGCACCGTTTTTGAGTGTTACTTTGAGTAGCAGTTTGTTCTTAAGCCGCTAGCGCTTGACTAAGCGACACAGATACCAATCATTGCTTTATAGCCACGCCAAGTAAATGGAGTAATATAACTGTGGCGATCCTTTGGTAAGTAAGACATGCCCGGCGCACCTTCAACAATCTGTGGCGGTGAGATGATAAACTCTGAACCAAATTCAGTACGAGCATTACCTGAGATGGTATTAGCCATCTCACCTATTAGATCTTTCATCATAGTAATAGACGAATCAGGCTCGCCCATAACCTTAATAACCTCTCGCAGCATCACACTAGGGGCACTGACATAAACACAGCCTTTGAGAGGACCTGATATTTTTATAACTCCACTATAGTCATAACCAAGAGCATTTTTATTGTTATTCAAATAAGGGGTATCAATGGCCACTTTTGTGTCGTCAATCTGCGCAAAAAATGCATTGATCGAACTTAGAAACACACCTAGCTTCTCTACATTAACCATAATATATTATTGTCCATAGTCATCACATGTATAATTATTACAGATATAGTCGCCATATATAATTAACACATGTCAGCTTAATTACTAGTCTTGCAGGCAGATCACAATCTCGCCGACTTGCGAGTGCCATGTAATAGGAATGATAAAGGAGCGCTCATCGCTCGGTAGCATAATACTTTGCGGCGCGCCTTTGAATACAAATGGTACAGAGATATGAAACTCCCCACCAAACTCAGTGCGGGCATTACCAGCGATCGTATTGGCCACTTCACCTGCAAGATCGACATACATCTCTTCACTATTATCAGTCTCACCCATTTTATCTAGTATGGATGAAAGTAATGCACGAGTTGCTGAAAAATAAACCACGCCTTTTTGTACTCCTGATATACCAATCACACCAGTATAGTCATGAACCTTAGGCTGTTTATTTTCTAATAAGTAAGGCGTGTCAGCGATAAGCTCCTCACCACCAAACTGATTAAAATAATTGCTAATAATATCTAAAAAAATCTGTAGCTTTTGTTCTTTCATAGTATTTTCTTCAATCTTGTATCTGTTTGCATCAATGAGTGATATTAGTCTTGCATGAGCTCATACAAGGACTCTACAAGATCTTCCTCTGAGAAAGGCTTGCACAAAAATCCACTGGCACCTAACGATAATGCTTCAATGCCAGTCGCTTTATCAGACAGCGCTGAAACCACCAAAATACGTACTTCTGGATCAATGGCAATGATTTTTTCGATACATTCAAGACCATCCATTTGCGGCATGGTTAAATCCATCGTAATAACATCAGGACGATGCACATTAAATTTTTCAATGGCTTGGACTCCGCTGGTTGCCGTAGCAACCAACATAAAGTTGCCTGAATCATAAGCGCGCTGAATTCGGTTGCGAATAATGTTGGAGTCATCAACAATCATTAGTTTATACATATCTAATTTATATCCTTAATTAAGCTTTAGGTAAGGTAATGACAAAACGTGTCATTTTACCGAACTCACTATCTACATCAATTTTACCGTCATGCTCTTTCACTTGAGCCTCAATAATATCTAGACCAACACCGCGTCCACCATCTTCATCAGCATACTCTTTGGTCGAAAAACCTGAGGAGAACAATTGCTTGAGTAACTCACTATGACTGAACTGACCGACTTCTTCACTACTAAAGCGACCTTTATCAATTAGCTTATCGCGAATACGCTCATAGTCGATACCTTGACCATCATCCTGCAGAGTAATAGTCAGGTTTTGAGCATTACTTTGCATGTCTAGGTTAATATTGCCAATGGCAGGCTTACCTGTTGACTGGCGGATATCAGGTTTTTCAATACCGTGTACCACAGCGTTACGTAGTAGCTGGATACCGATCTCTTTGACCGTATTTTTCAGGCTCTCTGGTATTTGTGTTTGTGTAAACGAATCGCTATTAAGCTGTACTTTTTTACCTTGTCTTGTAGCGATTTCTTGCGCAAAGTCTTGGTAGTAGCTCAGCAGATAATTATCAGTCTCGTCTGCATCAATACCATTCTTATTGCTGGTTACATCTACATGGTGCGTGGAAGCATCCAAGGTTTGATCGCGATTTGCCGTTAAGGATTCAATATCTGCTACTACAGATTCTGTAGCTTTGGTCTCTTTAGCAGCGGCTGGCGCTGATTGATTAATACGCTCGCCTAAGGTTTCAATCGTATTAGACAGACTCAGTAGATCATCCAAATGCACCGCTAGTTGTAAAAAGTCATTACCCGATAGCTTGCCTTGGTTTTGTAGCGCACTCAGTTTATCTTCAGCATCTGTAGCGATTTTAGTAAAGCTATGCAGTTTTAAAGCAGATGCCTCGCCTTTCAAGCTATGCATTTCACGATAAATAGAGTTTAGTTTCGCCTCAAGCTCATATTGTGAGCTACCTGGGTTTTTCAAGATGTTATTCATCTTGTCGATATGAGACTTGGTATTACTAATAAACTCGTTAATAATTTTAGGGTTAACGTTTAAAATAGTCGTTAACATCTCTATCTGCATATCGTTTTGTGAACGTTCTTTTTCGAGACGCTGCTCTAAATACACAGCGTCTGATACATCGCTGACGTTAACCAAAATACGCGCAATATCTTTATCTTCATAAACCCGTGAGAATTTGAAATCTAAAAAGCGATTGTCTGACCCTTGCTCACCTGAAGCGTTATTTAGTAGAACCTTGTGTAACGGGTTTAGATCATCAACAAGTTTTTCTTTAACGCGCGGATTATAGAGCTGTTCAACGAACTGGCGTGTCGTATTTAGATCTTTATCTGAGATACGGCCACGTAATACGCTGGCGAAGTTCTCTCCGGCCAATTTATCAGTACCAATGATGTTATTAAGCGCTTTTGAGTGCTGCTGACCAATATTTAGATCCTTATCGAGCAAGAATAGACCGGTGTTAACTGTCTGCATAATCTCTTGCGTTTCACGGCGAGCTGCCGATACTTCGGCATCTGTCTCGCGAAGACGACGTACAAAGAAGAATACGAAAATTAGGAAGTAAGCAAAAATAGCGATAACACCTAATATCTGAATCAAACGAATCAAGTTTGCTTGACTCTCTGATGCCTCATATACCTCTTCAGTCAACTCGTCAAGCGAGTCGTTCATAAGCAAACTAGAGGTTTTTGCCTGCTCATAAGCTAGTGCTAGCTCGTTTGACGAATCCACCAAAATATTGTCAGCGCCGTCGAGATAATTCTCAATTAGCGGTTTTAGTTTACTCCATTCTTGCTGAGCACCTGCTAACGCCGCTTTCTCATTTGCGTTCGTCAGCTCAGGAATATCAGTATTAAGTCCTTCACTATTAACATAAGCTGATCCTGTGTTCATACCGCTCAGTAGCTGTTCAATACTCTGAGTATTGGCTGCTAATCTTTCTCGAACCTCTATTTGGTGGGGCGAATTGATATGTTCACCCAAGCTTCCTTGCAAATCGAACAAATCTTTAATCACTGATTGAGCATCGTTAGCAGCTTTGTTAGATACATTTACTAATGCTGTATTACGCTCTAGAACACTTGAGGTGTAAAACGTAAAAGCCAGTAACGCACCAATTAGTGCTAAAAAGGCTGCAATCGACAAAATCAAACCACGATAACGCGAATTATCGCTCATAGTTGATATAGCCATAGCCAATTCCTATTAATATGGAGATAATTTATACTTAATACCTAGTAAACTAGAGCAAGGTATAACTTAGTTTATGGTGCTGAAGCTGCTTCTAGTATCTTTTCTTGCTCTAGAACATCAGCGGTCAAATCCTTACCGAACCATTTAGTCGTTAATGTTGCGTAAGTACCATTTTCTTTAAGATTCTTTAACCCAGCATTTACTTTTGCAAGCAGCTCAGGCTGGTCTTTATCAATCACATAACCTATACGAGAAGCTGGTTCGTTAAGCTCTCTATAATCAAAAAATATGGGTTTTAACTCGGGTAGATCATTTAAGGTATAACGAAGAACACCACTGTCTCCAGCAACAGCATCAACCTTACCTTGTGCCAAGGCTTGTACTGCCTGAAAGATCGTGTCATAGGAATCTACCGATTTCACTGCAAAGTCGCCGCTGCTAAATAGATCGTATTCGATCGTATTAACCGTCGTACCGATTTTCACATTACTCAAATCATTCAATGATTTAATGTTTAAAGAATCATCCAAATACACAACTGTTGGTGGTAGCGGCGCATAAGGGTCTGAAATCAGATATTTACTAGCGTTCTCGCTACTGTAAGGAATACCTGCTGCAATCATGTCGCGCTTTTTAGTATCCAATACATCATATATAAACTCCCATTTATGATTGTAGTTTTCAACTTTAAAGCCCTGATCCTCACCGATAGAGCGCACAAGCTCTATCTCAAACCCAGTCATATTGCCATATTCGTTTTTGAACACATAAGGCGCGTAATCAGGATCTGAAGCGACGGTAACCACAGGCGCTGTATCCGGCAACTTGCTTACCGGCTCTTCTTCAGTTTCGATGACTTTTGGAGCAACTGGTGTAGTACTTTCTTGTGCGGTAGTACTTTGCTGCGTAGTAGTATTAGTATTGCCACAACCGAATAGACCAACGCTTAGTGCAACAGGTAGCACCCTATATAACTGCTTCATAACTTATCCTAAAAGTTGAAAAACCTTCATTTACAATTTAAAAAACCATTAAAAATAAAATACTTTTTGTTAACTAAAGTTACATTAGAAAAATTTATAGTAACTTTTATAGTTAATTTATAATTCGGTATTTGGTCGCTAGTTTGGTAATAAAAAAGATTCTTAAGTCCGGAAACTAGATAATGACCGACAATCATTAGAGCATCGTAATATATGCAATAGGCATGCCATTAATCATAGTCTCTATATCAGCTTTGTAACATTGATTTAGGTTTTTCATCTACAGAAGCATCTGATTAACGAAGCATAAATACCAGTTTGAAGAGTCAAGAGAATAAGACTTACCCATAAAAAAACACTCGGCACATAATTGATGAGCCGAGTGTTTTTGGTGTAGACTATAATTTATCTAATTACTTAGTTGTCTTACTCAACTGCAGAAAGCTTTTGTTGTTGTTCCAAAGCAGTTTTG
Source organism: uncultured Psychrobacter sp. (assembly GCA_947501045.1). Taxonomy (GTDB): domain Bacteria; phylum Pseudomonadota; class Gammaproteobacteria; order Pseudomonadales; family Moraxellaceae; genus Psychrobacter. The sequence goes on along the minus strand of CANMUI010000004.1, from coordinate 298,682 downwards.
GTCAGATCAGTACCAAACCACTTAGTCGTTAAATTGGCATAAGTACCGTTATCTTTGAGATCTTGTAGTCCTGTATTTAGCTTTTTAAGCAGTTCAGGCTGGTTTTTATCAACGATAAATACCTTACGAGCCGTCTCAGAGGTTATCCCTTCATAATCAAAATATTTGGGCTGCAATTCTGGTAGTTCATTCATAGTGTAGCGAATCACACCTGAATCACTGGCGACAGCGTCAACTTTACCTTGCGCCATAGCTTGTATAGCAGCAAAAGTAGTTGGGTATTCTTCTAGACTTTCAATAGTTGTATCATCTTTAGTAAAGTAACGAAACTGAGCTGAGTTACTTAGTACGCCAATTTTTACATTGCTCAAGTCATTTAATGAGTTAATATTTAACGCCTCATTTACATAGACAAGGGTCCCTGGTAAAGGAACATACGGATCTGAAAGTAAGTACTTACTAGCACGCTCTTCACTATAAGTAGTCCCAGCTGCAATCATATCTCGGCTTTTAGTATCTAGATTCTCAAATAGATCTTCCCAAGGATCATTATAGAGCTCAATCTTAAAACCCTGATCTTCACCAATTTGTTGCATCAGCTCTACATCAAACCCAGTCACATTACCGAACTCATCTTTGAAATCGTAAGGCGCATAGTTGGCTTCGGTAGCCACTCTAACAATTGGTGCTGAATCAGGGAGTTTGCTGACAAACTCTTCTTTAGTTTCTGTAACTGCTGGCGTAGCGCTTTCTGGTGCCGTTGTCGTTGTCGTAGTAGCGGTATTATTATTGCCACAACCAAACAGACCAACGCTTAACATTACAGGAAGTACTCTATATAACTGCTTCATATCTTATCCTTGAAAATCAGAAAGTAACCTTTTTCTTATTATGCAAAAGCTGTGCCACTGTTTAATATATCCACTTCATTTACAAAATAACGGTTAAAAATGAAGTTACATATGAAAAAGTCATTCAAATGCAAACTCACATTTAAACGACTTTAATAAAGTTGATTCTTACTTAATAGTTTGTAATAGCTGTTTATGAATATTAAGGATTAGATAGAACCATCTCTTGCTGCGTTAATGCATCTTTAGTTAGGTCTTTACCAAACCATTTGGTGGTTAAACTAGCGTAAGTTCCGTTTTCTTTTAAACTTTTTAGCCCCAAGTTTACTTTTTCAAGGAGTTCAGGTTGCCCTTTATCAATAGCAAGGACTTTACGCGCTGCTTCTGATCCAATGTCTTCATAATCAAAATAGTGAGGCTGCAGGTCAGGTAAGTCGTTCATAAGGTAACGTAAGACCCCGCTATCTTCTGCAACAGCGTCAATATCCCCTTGTGCCATCGCTTGTACTGCAGCAAAAGTAGTTGGGTACTGTTCTATAGACTTAACATTGATACTATCTTGAGTAAAATAGTCATATTGTACGGTATCGCTCAAGACACCAACTCTTATATTGCCTAGATCATTCATTGAATTGATACTTAATGAGTCATCTATATATAAAAGTGTTGATGGCAGAGGTACATAAGGGTCTGAAAGTAAATATTTGCTATTACGATCTTTACTGTATGAAAGACCTGCTGCAATCATATCGCGGCTCTTATTGTCTACGTTGGTGAATAAATCCTCCCAAGGATCGTTATAGACTTCCACCTTAAATCCCTGATCCTCACCAATTTGGCGCATTAACTCTAAATCAAAGCCAGTAACGTTGCCATATTCGTCTTTAAACTCATAGGGTGCATAGTTGGCTTCGGTAGCAACTTTTACTACTGGCGCTGAATCAGGCAGTTTACTGACAAACACTTCTTTGGTCTCAGTCACTACAGGCTTAGTACTCTCCGGCTTAGTTGTGGTATTGGCGTTATTGTTATTACCACAGCCGAATAAACCTATGCTTAGTACTACTGGAAGTACTTTGTATAATTGCTTCATATTCCATCCTTGAAAGTTAGAAAGTTTTCTGTTCCCTGATATACAGCAGTCCTATGAGAAACAATGAGCTATAGGATCAACAATAGTTGTGCAAGAGCTATGCCACTGTTTGATGTGTTTGTTTGATTTTCAATACGACAACTAGATGTTGCGGCAATGAAGCAAGAAAATTTAACTGAATTTGGCAAATAAGTATTATTAAATAAAAACAAAAAAAGCACTCAAACATCATTTATATTTGAGTGCTTTTTGGCCAAGTATTAAGTTAGGATTTGGTTTGTGGTTTTTTTTGCTGCAAGACATCTGCTGTTAAATCCTCGCCAAACCATCTTGTCGTTAGCATGGCATAAGTACCATCATCTATTAAGTTTTTTAGACCTGCATTTACCTTTTCGAGTAGTTCGGGCTGATCTTTATCAATAATAAGAACTTTGTAGGCACTCTCTGCATGGATGTCTTCATAATCAAAATAGTTAGGCTGGAGATCTGGCAATTCGCTCATGATATGACGAAGAGCGGCAGAGTCCTCAACTACAGCATCAACTTCGCCTTTTGCCATGCCTTGTACAGCAGCAAAAGTTGTTACGTAAGGCTCTACAGACTTCACTCTAAATTGACCACTGCTAAAGTACTCGTGTTGTACCGTACCGTCAAGTACCCCTATCTTTACATCACTTAAGTCGTCTAAGGAGGTAATATTTAGTGTATTGTCTAAATATAAGAGAGTGGACGGCAGCGGTGCATAGGGGTTTGACAGTAAGTATTTGCTATCACGCTTAGCACTATAAGGAATAGCTGCGGCAAGCATATCGCGGTTTTTGTTGTCTAAGTTTACGAACATCTCCTCCCAACGATCCGTATAGTTCTCTACTCTAAAGCCTTGATCTTCACCGATGTAGTTCATAAGCTCTATATCAAACCCAGTAACTTTACCGTACTCATCTTTAAACTCATAAGGTGCAAAGTCTGAATCAGAGGACACTTTCACCACTGGTGCGGAATCCGGTAACTTACTAACGAACGCTTCTTTAGTTTCAGTAATGGCTGGCGTGCTGCTCTCGGGCATAGTTGTATTATTGGTGCTACTAGTATTACCGCAACCCAATAGACCGACACCCATTATAATTGGTAGTATTTGATATAACGTATTCATAGTTCATCCTTAAAATTTAAAAGTAGTTGTCTTTTTTCAAAAACCTGACAACACTGTACCTAATTCCATGGTCTAAATTTATACACTAACTAAACTAGATAATAGTTTAGTATTTTTATTATATCAATCATTATGAATATAAATGTAGATGAATGGATAGATGAAATGATAAACGGTGAATAGTGAATGGTACTTATCATTACGATTGCTAATGATATATGGATAACTAATTGATGATAAGTTGAACCACAGATGTAATTTTGGACAGAGTCGCGTATCAATCAATGCGGACATAAAAAAGCCTTCATACGTAGTAAGCGTATGAAGGCTTTTTAGTACAAGCTAGTTAATTTTATCGATCCTATTCAGCGTCATCGAGGTTCAAATTACGATCAATTTGCCAAATCAAATAGCTGCCCAAGCTCATCAGTACGAACATAGCAATACCAATCTTAAGTACGGGGTTGACTGGAAATAGATTCACTAATAATCCACCAAAAATACCAACTGAAAACATCAAAGAGCCTTGTAGGGCGCTTGCCATACCAGCACGGCGTTTTTGAAATGCCAAGGCAATAGCTGAAGCATTAGGCTGAGTTAGACCTAAACCTGCGATACAAAAGAAAATACAGCCTAATACCAATGGCAACCAGGCGTCAGTACCAAAGAGTAGACCTGTCATAAATAGCGCACCTGCAGAGATCACCTGCATCATTGCACCAAAGCGCAAAATACTTAGAATACGAAAACGGTTGGTCAGCCATTGATTTAATTGAGTTAGCGCCACAAAACCTGCAGCATTCGAGCCAAAAATCCAACCAAAATGCGTTGCTGAAACTCCGTAAGTATCCATAATCAGTTCAGAGGCGGCGCTAATATAAACAAACATTGCGCCCATTAATAAGCCACCGCCAATCGCTGGATAGTTAAACGTGGGGTCTTTGAGTAGCTCCCAGTATTGACTCAGCACCTCTTTTGCAGGGCGAGCGTTACGGTTTTCTTCGGTCAAGGTTTCAAAGAAGAAAAATTTAGTTAGTAATAGATTGAGTACCCCAAAGGCTGCTAAGAACCAAAATATAGAGGGCCAGTCGAAAAACTGCAAAAATAGCGCTCCAAGCGATGGCGCTAAAATTGGCGCTAAGCCCATGACCAGTATCATAATCGAAAAAGCTTTGGCCGTTTGCCTAGCGGTAAGGCGATCACGAATCGCTGCTCGAGTGACCACAGCTCCTACGCAGGCACCAAGGGCTTGCAAGGTACGTCCTGCGAATAGCACATACTCGCTATCAGTTGTCGCACAGATGATAGAGGCAATAACATATAACGTCATACCTATATATAAAGGCTTAACACGTCCAACACGATCACTAAAGGGACCATAGAACAGCTGCCCAAATACTAAGCCGACAAAATACGCTGGCACTGAGTTTGCTATAAAGGCTGTTGATACCCCAAAACTATCGCCCATTGCAGGCATTGCAGGCAAATACATGTCAATGGACAACGGCCCTATGGCAACGATAAGTCCAAGCATCATAATCCAAGCAACGGGTAGCTCCGATGAACGCACTCTTGAGTTAGTAATCGGTTGATTGTTTGAAGCAGATTTTGGGGAAGACATGGCATTGACCGTTTTCTATCAGTGTTATTAGTGCCCTTATCGTATCAGCCGATAAGTAGACACTGCTATATCGTTCTGTCTAGTTGAATTTCAATGGGTAGTTAAGTTTAATTAACATAATAATAACTAATATTACTTATCTCTAAAGTTACTATTATCTACATATAAAACAATATTCAGTGTAAAACATTTTTACTAAAAAATGCCTAGCCAAATTGACGTTTTGCAAACTCAATACTAGCATCTTTGGCTTTTTTGATAGCCAGTTTACGATTTCGTCCTAGCATTAATTTCAATTGCCACGTCTTTTCTTTGTACAAGGTAGCAAAGGACTGCTGATACATAGCATTGATGACACGCTTACTGGCAAGTACTGAATCAGGAGAGCGCTTAGTAAACTCCATTGCCAATGTTTGCGCGTGCTCAAGTGGCGTTTCACTACAATGACTGACAAGCCCCAATGTCTGCCCTTCTCCTGCATCAATAGTACGCGCGCTCATCGCTAGCTCTTTTAAAATATCAGCACGTACCACCCCTAGTGCCGATTGCGTCAAACCCATATCAGGTACTAAGCCCCATTTAGCTTCCATAATAGACAATTTACACTCAGGATGAGCGATGCGTATATCGCAGGCTAATGCCAGTTGCATACCGGCACCAATGCAGTAACCTTCTAGTACCGCAATCACAGGAATAGGCACCTCCTGCCAAACCAGACATACCCTTTGAAACAAACTTTGCCACGGTTTTATCAATTCCCAAAACGCAAAGGCTTGATTCTTAGGCTGGTTTAAATCTCCCAAATCGATACCCGCGCAAAACACTCCTTCAGCGCCATTGAGGATCACCGCCCTCAAGGTTTTGTCTTTACTAATTCGTCCGGCCACGGCAATCAGCTCATTGACTACTTGAAAGCTCATAGCATTCTTTTTTTGGGGTCGGTTGATAGTAACGGTTACAATATTTTCAGTAACGCTGACTTGTAGCGTCTGATATTGATAAGTGGCAATAGCGTGCATGGTAATCCTTAATACTTAAATAGTGAGCGTTTAAAATTATGAGTATTTAAAGTCAATAGTCAATCAATGATGAATAACTAAAGCTAATAGTAGCAGGCCAAATATCGGGGTGCCGTATTAATCATTGACCACTGCGTTACTAGGGCTTACTTATAAGACTATTGTAGTTTTTTTTAGGTTTAGTATGAGTCTATATCATCTTCCAAATCATATCGTTTTCGCTAAGACGATGATAATCAAGCTGCGGATAAAAAGATAGATCAAGGGTTTGTAAGTTACTTAATGCCAGCAACAACTCTTCATAATAGGGTTTGAGCATCGCAAACTGAATGGGTGTGGTGTGCTGGACGTTCAACAGACACTTATCTTCTAGGTTTTGGCTGGCTTGGCGTAGCTGCGGCACGCCTGTGTAACGACTAGCGCCTAGAATACGATGAGCAATTTGTGCCAGCTCATAACGGTCACGTGCTTGCCACGCTTGATGCAAAGCTTCCTTTTCATCAGGGATAGTATCAAGCATCATTATAATGAGCTTAGCTGCTAATTCAGGCTTATGGGCAGAGCGAGTTAATGCATCTTGCCAGTCTAAAATATCTAATTCCTCAATAGCACTTGCTGTTGAAGCGGGACTTTTGGATGGGTTAGCCTCTAATCGAGAGAGCTTTGAGTCTTTTATTTCACCGTATTGTTGCTCATCATGAGGTATGGATTGATCTTCTAACAAGGCTTGATTTTGTCTTTCATATTGCAATTCATGATACTGCCTATCTCCATAGCGTGATTGATTATCGCTTGTAGGCTTTAACATATAGTCGTCACGCGGCTGACTGTCTCGCAAATAATCATCACGAATTTTTTTAAGAGATAATGGGCGTGTCACTTTTCTATCTGATGGTTTATTAGTAGAGATATTTTGGTTGATCGTATGGTGCACCGCTATATTAGGCTCAGTACTAAGTTCAGTACTATGCTCATTTGTAGGTAGCGACTCAGTAGGCGAAGTGACGTTATCAACGGTTTCTTCGAGCAACGCACGCGCAGTAGCCGTACGACCTAGCCATTTTTGTAGCACTCGTAATAATTGTGGTTGACTGATAGGTTTGCCGACGTAATCATCAATACCGCTAGCTATTAGTTTTTCACGCTCATCAGATAAACCATGTGCCGTTAACGCGATAATAGGAATATGGCTATCAGCGCCTTCAATTTTACGAATTTGCTGCGCCGCTTCTCGTCCTGACATACGCGGCATTTGGATATCCATAAAAATCAGATCAATACTCTCTTTGTCCTGAAACTTGTTTGATGAGTTATTTAGCAAATTAGTAGGCATTTGCTCCTCTGCATTTATATTAGTGGCTGCCACTTTGTTAAGCTGGGCGCGGTCTTCTGCTTTGGAGGTTTGAGTTTTACTGGCCAAACTGCGCTGATTAGTACTGATTGTTGAATGCTTAGTATTTTTGGCTTGTTGTTTACTAATCATCTCAATAGCATCAAAGCCACTGCTGGCAGTAATCACATGAATACCAAGCTCGCTAAGTAAGGCATCTAATACCAGCAGATTAGGCAGGTGGTCATCGACAGCCAATACCGTTACCCCTTGCCAAATTGGCTCTTGCGTCAGCTTTGGTGCGCTCTTCTTTCGAGTATCAAGCATGGCGTATAGTTGCCGCTTATCTAAAGGTTCGTACAAGATATTGGCATGATAACGGTTCAAAAGTGCCTGATCCGCTGCAACTTGATAACCAAACACCGCAAGCTTACCTTGATAATGCAGACGAATCTGTTTAAGTAGCGCCATCATATCGTCTTGGGTATCGTTATCAACAATCACCCAGTCCCAGTAGTTGCCATGTTCTTTCAAAGACTCGAGCACTCCAGGTAAGGAGTTTGCTTGAGTCAGCTTAATGGGCAGATTTTGTAAACTGGCTTTGAGCACTTGTCTTGATGCCACATGATTGATCCAAACTAGGACATTAAATTTATCATTGTCAGCGAGCAATGGTGCTAAAACTGGCGGTTCAATGGATTGCCCTGTCGCAGCCTCTAGCACATCGACATGAGCTGGCATCCGAAACCAAAAAGTAGCGCCTTGCTTGGCGATGTTTTCTTGCACATTGTCATAAAAACCAATATCACCGCCCATCAGTCGTACCAACTGTTTTGAGATCACCAAACCCAAACCGGTGCCACCATACTGGCGAGTAACCGAAGGATCTCCTTGACTAAAGCTTTGAAACAACATCTTTTGATCAGCCGCTGAGATACCTTTACCACTATCTTGGACGCTAATCATCAGATAATTATCTCGATGATCATCCAAACTTACTCGCACCACCACATTACCACTATCAGTGAACTTAATAGCGTTGCCAACGATGTTAGTCAGTACTTGTTTTAAACGTAGTGCATCACCGTTGACCTGCATCGGTACATCGTTATAAAAGAGGACTGCCATGCGTAGTCCTTTTTCTGCGGCCACCGGCGAGAGCATATCAACCACATCATAAATAGTATCGTAGAGGTCAAATTCATGACAATCTAATACCAGTTTTCCCGCTTCGATCTTAGAGAAGTCCAAAACATCGTTAACCAAGGCCAGCAGATGGGCTGACGATTTGCGAATAGTTTGTACATACAGGTCCTGCTCAGGATTAAGCCCTCCATGACGCGCCAGCAGATTAATAAAACCATCAATGCTATTAAGCGGCGTACGCAGCTCATGGCTTATATTGGCTAAAAAAGCAGACTTAGCTTGGCTGGTTGAGATGGCCGCATCACGGGCATTGCGAATGGAGATATTTTGCATCTCCATCTCATCAAAAGCCAGACGCAAGTCATCTTCGGTTTGTTCAGCATGGTCTTTGAGCTCTTGAAAGCTTGAATGCAAACGCCGTAAAGTTCTCACTAAATCTTGTTGTAATAGATTTATCTCGCCATCAGATTCTATAAGAATTGGCTTATATAAATTATCAACGGTGGTTCTTTGTAGCTTTAATCGTAGCTCATAAATAGGCGCAATCCAGCGTTTGGCATAAATGTTTAAGCTAAGTAATAACATCAAAATAGTAAACAAACCAGTAATCGCCAGTGACATAGCAATCCGATAGCGAGCTATGTAGAGCGGCTCGTTGTCCATATCAATTAGCAGCCATAGCCGTTGACCTTCAAAATCACCTAACAGACGACCGTAAGCGGTACCAATAGGCGTCGGCTGTTTTGATAAAAAGGTTTGTGAGGGGTCTATAGATGGCCAGACTTCATCAGTTCCGTAACCAACCGTAGCTAGTACTTGATTATTTTGATTGATAATAGCTGTGCGCTGTACATGCTGCTCCGATTGCATACGGCTAAGCTTGTCATGAATAGTGGCTAAGGTTACCCTAGCATTTTGTGGCAAAGTACTGGTAGTAGTGTTGGCTGCGGAAGTATTTTGATCAATAAATGGTACGCTACTATTGGCTGGAGGTAGTGAGATTGAATCAAGGTTTTGATTGATTATTAGCGGTACGCTTTTTTGATCCAGTAAATCTGGGATAAGATCAACGACCATCGGTGCATAGCGGATGAGCACAGCTTCCGCTAAAGCCTCTTGCTCTGAATCACTAGCTCGCATGGTTTCATAAAAAACCAAAATCCCGCCTACTGCAGCCAGTATACAGATAGGCAAAAACACCAATATGATCAGCTGACCATAAGCGCTGCTAGTGTCAAAGCGTTTTTTGTGTATCATGCTCTACCTTCTTTGACTATCATATGTGACTATAACGGTTATTTTAACAGCCCCTTGCACATAAACCTATGTTCTAATTTATTCTATTATAGGCATAAACCATTTATACTTAATTGTTAACCTTTTATCAGTAGGTTTTGATGCACCAAACATCGACAAAAACAAAGTGCTACAATTAATATAGTATTTCTCAGCATAATCCAACTATGTCAGCTTTGCTTACTAATTTTTAAAAACTATAACGAGTAACTAAGCTCAAAATTTAAAGCTTATAAATTTAAGATTAATAAAGGATACTCTATGTCATCTACAAACATCCCCAATAGCAATTTTATCACTCAAACCACCCATCTTGCTGATTGTGTCGGTCAGACGCCATTAGTTAGATTGCAGCGTTTACCTGAGGTAGAAAACATCACTAATGGCGCGCAGTTACTAGGTAAGCTTGAAGGTAATAATCCAGCTGGTTCTGTCAAAGACCGCCCTGCTTTTAATATGATTTATCAAGCTGAGCTGCGCGGCGATATCAAACCTGGTGATACCTTGATTGAGGCGACCAGCGGTAATACGGGTATTGCTTTGGCGATGGTGGCAGCAATGCGCGGTTATCCAATCACGCTTTTGATGCCAACCAACTCAACCCAAGAGCGTAAAGATGCGATGGCTGCTTATGGCGCTACCCTAATCGAAGTTGATGAAGGTATGGAGGCGGCACGTGATATGGCGCTACAAATGCAAGCCGACGGTCAAGGTATTGTCCTCGATCAATTTAACAACCCTGATAATAGTCAAGCGCATTATCTCACCACCGGCCCTGAGCTGTGGCAACAAACTGATGGTAAGATCACTCATTTTATCAGCTCTATGGGTACGACGGGCACTATCACAGGCGTAGGACAATACCTAAAAGAGCAAAACCCCGATATTCAAATTATCGGACTACAACCTGACGAAGAGGCCTCTATTGCTGGTATTCGCCGCTGGCCTGCAGCCTATATGCCGGGTATTTATAACGCCGATTTAGTAGATGAAGTTATGGATGTCGATCAAAAAACTGCTGAGGTTTATATGCGCAAACTGGCTAAGTCCGAAGGTATTTTCGCAGGCGTCTCCTCAGGAGCGGCTGCTTGGGCGGCGCTGCAAGTGGGCAAAGCCAATCCAAATGCGGTTATTGCCTTTATCGTCTGTGATCGCGGCGATCGTTATTTATCGACAGGTCTATACAGTGTTGAGGATAATAATACTGACGACAATGCGGTATAAAAATATTAGGATACCAGACACATTATGACCCATGCCCTACCCTCCAATCCCGTGCTGGTCTTTGACATTGAGACCGTCGCCGACATAAAAGCGGCGCGCCGTATCTATCCGCAGCTGGCTGATCTTAATGACGCGGATACACTCAGCGCCCTAACTGCTATTCGGATACAGGAAGCTGGGCATGATTTTATGCGTCTGCCCCTACAGCGTATCGTGTGTATCTCAGCCTTTTATGTGCAAGGCGAGAGAACAACTTTGTTTTCACTCAGTGCTGAAAACCTATCAGAGCAGGAGATTTTACGTAAGTTCTTCAAAGCCTTTAGCGATATCGACAGCTTGCCGCAGCTCATCAGTTGGAATGGTTCTGGGTTTGACATCCCGGTGCTGATTTATCGTGCGATGCAGTACGATTTAGCAGCGCCTTGGCTGTTTGAGGAAGGCGAGCGTATTAAAAACATGCGTTTTAATAATTATGTCAACCGGTTTCAAACACGTCATTTGGACTTGATGGATCGGTTTAGCCAATACGGGGCCAGTCGCCGTGAAGCCATGGATGTGGTGGCAAGCCTCTATGGTTTGCCGGGTAAGACTGACGTGGATGGCAGTATGGTGGGAGATCTTGTGATTCAAAATGATTGGCATACTCTGACAACCTACTGCGAATCCGATGTCATGAACACTTGGCTGATCTACCTGCGTTGGCTGCGCTTGACCGGCCAGTTGTCATCACCTGCCTATAACTACTGGCAACAAAGGACTTATGAATGTTTGACCAAGCTTACCGACGCCAATGGCAGCATACGTCATCAAGACTTTATTACTGATTGGCAATTTAAACCTGAACAGTAAACGATTATAGTTCTTTGTTTGCTTCTTGATAAGGCTATGTCGGTTTTATTTTTTTCTTGTGTTCGTTTGATTTTTACTTCATCATTCGCTTATTAGTATATAAGAGTATTTTCTTAATTATCGATAAACTCTTGACAATATTCTTGTATTTCTTATAAGTTTGCAGTTTAATATTAATCTATACAACTTTTATAGTACTTGTAAAACTGTTTATAGATTCTAGTAATCAGCAGTTCTTTTAGTTTTCGAGTTAATAAAATAAACAAGGAGTGTTTTTTTGAAAAACCTATCTTATTTGGCTCTTGGCCTCTCTGTATTATCTTTAGCTGCTTGTAACAACGCTAGCGAAACCACGGCTACTGATGCCAATGCTGATACTACTACAGCTAGCGCTACTAGTGAGCTAAAAGCCCCATCACGTCCTGAGTGTATCGCTCCTGCAAAACCAGGTGGCGGCTTTGATTTAACTTGTAAGCTTGCACAAACAGGCTTGCAAGAAACGGGGATCTTAGAAGAACCTATGCGCGTAACTTATATGCCAGGCGGCGTAGGGGCAGTGGCTTATAATAAAATTGTCGCTAATGATCGCGCCAATGATGATGCTATTATCGCCTTCTCTACTGGTTCTATTCTCAATCTATCGCAAGGAAAGTTCGGACAGTTCACTGAAGAAGATGTGAAGTGGTTGGCTGGAGTGGGTACGGACTACGGCGCAGTAGCCGTAAGTACGGATTCGCCTATACAAAGTCTAGAAGATTTGGTAGAAGTTTTAAAAACTGATCCAAAATCAGTTAGCTTTGGGGCTGGCGGCAGTGTTGGCGGTCAAGACTGGATGCAAACCGCTATTTTAGCCAAAGCGGCCGGCGTTGATCCTAGTGACATGACCTATGTCGCTATGGAGGGCGGCGGTGAAGCCATTACAGCGGTAATGGGTGGTCATATTAGTGCGGTTAGTGCTGGTATTGCTGAGCTGATGCCACAAGTGGATGCGGGTAAACTGCGGGTATTGGCTGTGTTTGCCGATGAAAGACTTGATGGAAATATGGCTGATATTCCGACAGCAAAAGAGCAAGGCTATGATGTGACGTGGCCGGTAGTTCGTGGTTATTATATGGGCCCAGATGTCAGTGATGAAGCTTACAACTGGTGGAAGCAAAGCTTTGATAAGATGCTTGCTGATCCTCAGTTTGCTGAGATTCGCACGCAGCGTGAACTACTACCTTTTTCAATGACTGGCGATGAGCTGCAAGAGTACGTTTATAGACGCACTAACGAGCTACGTGATCTCTCTGCTGAATATGGTCTGGTAGAGACTCAGTAAAGTCGCTTTTAAGTAAAATTATTCTATCGAAGTTGAATATTTATTAAGGCTGTCAGGTTCTGTCTCTGCCAGCCTTTTTAGCTTCAAGTGTTAGGAACAAATCTTATGACTATGGAACGTCTATTTTCCGGACTTATGGCACTGGTCTGTTTTGGTCTCATTTATTTGGCTTACGGCTATACTGCACCTATTGCTTATGACCCTATTGGACCTCGTCCTTATCCCATTCTTATTTTCTCACTGCTAGCTTTAGGCGCTTTGATTGTCACCTTTCGCCCCGCCCAATTTACTAAAGTTATTGAGTTGGGCTATAACAAAGCCATCATCAGAAACCTTATTCTTTGCGTCATTGCTTTATTAGTTTATGGTCTACTTTTTGAGACTTTAGGATTTATCATCTCTACTATCCTTATGTCTTTTGCGGTCGGTTTACTGTTTGCCGGTAACGCTGTCAAAAGTCTTATCTTTTCAGTAGTGATCAGTATTGGTTTATATTTTTTGTTTGATGTGTTTTTAGATGTCAAATTACCACTTGGACTGCTCGCAGGGATAATAGGATAGCTGATATGGAAACCTTTGATTTTTTATTACAAGGCTTTGCTGTCGCCTCTACACCCAAAAACTTGCTAATTGCATTAATTGGTGCTTTTTTGGGAACTATCGTAGGCATGCTGCCCGGCCTTGGCCCTATCAACGGCGTTGCTATCTTACTGCCGTTCGCTTATGCGCTTGGACTGCCACCAGAGAGCGCCTTAATTTTATTAGCCGCCGTTTATTTGGGCTGTGAGTATGGCGGGCGTATCTCAGCTATTTTGATTAATGTGCCAGGCGATGCTGGCGCTATCATGACTACTTTGGATGGCTACCCTTTAGCACGGCAAGGTAAAGCTGGTATTGCTTTGTCTTTATCGGCAGTAAGCTCTTTCGTTGGTGCTACTATCGCCACTATTGGTGTAGTTCTATTTGCGCCATTACTTGCTAAATGGGCGATATCATTTGGCCCTGCTGAGTACTTCGTATTGATGGTCTTTGCTATAACTTGCTTGAGCGGCTTAGTTGGCGATCAGCCCATTAAAACAGGTATTTCTGCCTTGATAGGATTAGGTCTTGCTACCGTGGGCGTCGATGCCGTAACTGGAATTTACCGCTTTACCTTTGACTCGGTTAATCTATCCGATGGTATCCAGTTCACGACCATCGTTATCGGCTTTTTTAGTGTCAGTGAAATTTTAATCCTGCTGGAGAAAACCACTACCGGGCACAAAGTTATTGAACAAGGCAAACGTAGTTTACTCAATTTCAAAGAATTTATGTTCAGCTTAGGCGCTATGTTACGTAGCGGCCTTATGGGTTTTGTGGTTGGAATTTTGCCGGGAGCTGGTGCGACGATTGCTAGTGCCATGACTTACGCTAGTGAGCGTAAAATTGCTGGCGACAATGGTAATTTTGGTGATGGGGATCTGCGCGGGGTGGCTTCACCGGAAGCGGCAAACAATGCTTCAGCCTGTGGATCATTCGTGCCGATGTTGACGCTTGGGGTTCCTGGTTCTGGTACTACCGCGGTTATGATGGGCGCATTAACCTTATATAATATCACACCCGGTCCACAGCTGTTTACTGAGCAGCCTGATATTGTTTGGGGACTTATTGTTTCATTGTTCATCTGTAACGTGATTTTGCTAGTGATGAATATTCCGTTAGTAGGTCTATTCGCTAAACTACTTAATGTACCAAACTATATGCTTATCCCAGCTATCGCAGCGGTCAGCTTCGTTGGGGTTTATTCTATTAATAGCACCACCTTTGATTTAATATTTATGGTGGCACTAGGTGTATTTGGTTACTTCTTACGTAAGCTTAATTTTCCACTATCTGCACTTATTTTGGGTTATGTATTAGGCGAGCTTATGGAGTCTAACTTAAGACGTGCTTTGTCCATCTCGCAAGGTGAATTGGCTATTTTGTGGAGCAGTCCTATTACCATCGTATTGTGGATGTTAGCTATCCTAATGATTTTCATGCCTATTATTCGTAGTATTTACCGTAAAAAATACAAACCTGTAGTCTAAGAGTCAAAGGTTTGTTTTATGGAACCAACGGCGACTATCCTGGTCGCTGTTGGTTATTTTATAATCCTGCAACACCATTACTGTCCATTTATCGATCCTTTTATATGTTAAAATTGCCCTTATTTCTAACCCCTCTATTCTTTTTAATATCTTTACTTAATAGGCAGGTTTATGCAGCCCACCGATTCTAAAAATACTACTGTCCCTGATGCCATCCCTAGCACAACACCAAAATCTGGCAATACTCAAATCTCTATCCCGCCTAATAAGAAGAAGTCTAAACCTTCATCGAAAACTCGCCGCCGTTTAAAAGACGCCGAGCCACTACCTTTTACTATTGATGGTTTATCTCATGATGGGCGCGGCGTTGCTGTGTATGGTAATGGGTTTGGTACTGAGGATGGGCATATTGAAGATAAACATGGTAAAAAGGTTTTTGTAAGCTTCGCTTTGCCCGGCGAGAGCGTAGAAGTTAAGTTGACCAACAGCCGTGCCAGCTTTGAAGAAGGCGATGCCACCCAAGTTACTGCCAACCCAAACCCTGAACGCGCCGTTCCGCCCTGCCCGCACTTTGGAATATGCGGCGGCTGTAGTTTGCAGCATTGGCAACCTGATGGACAAATAAACTTCAAGCAGTCTGTACTGGCTGAGATGCTCATACATCAAGCAAACGTAGAGCCTGATACATGGCTTGAACCGGTAATCGGTGATCGTTTGGGCTATCGTACCAAAGCGCGATTGGGCGTGCGTTATGTTGCCAAAAAGGAAACCGCATTGGTTGGTTTTCGGGAGCGCTCAAGTAATTTTTTAGCTGAATTAAATGAATGTCATATTTTGGATCCACGTATTGGTTTTGAGATTGAAAACCTAAAAGCGCTTATTAGCACCCTTGAGAGCCGTGATCAGATCGCTCAGCTCGAGCTGGCTATGGGTGAGTATCTGCCGAAGCTGCCTGATGGCGACCAACCGATAGCTCTAATTGTGCGTCACCTCTCACCATTATCTGATAGTGACGTCGATAAGCTCAAAGGATTTTTTGCGGCACGCAACTGGCAGCTGTATCTACAATCTAAAGGCGCCGATAGCATTAAACGTATCGCTTTGAGCCCAAGTGATGATTTAAGTGAGCAATTTGGTCGTCTATACTATCAGTTGCCAGAATACGATCTGACATACGAGTTTATTCCGACCGACTTTACGCAAGTCAATCTATCTGTTAATAGACAGATGACAAAGCTTGCTTGCGACTTATTAGACCTAAAAACAGGCGAACGTGTCCTTGATTTGTTTAGTGGTTTAGGGAACTTTAGTCTACCTCTAGCACGTTTGGTTGGTGAATCAGGTGCAGTTGTCGGCGTCGAAGGTAGTGAGGCGATGACTCGCCGCGCCGCCGATAATGCACGTCGTAACGGTATCACTAATACAGAGTTTTTTAGTCAAGATTTGACACAAGATTGCACCGATAAGCCTTGGGCGAATGAGGGTTTTGATGCGCTACTTATTGATCCGCCGCGCTCTGGAGCTTGGGAGATCATGCAATACTTGCCTAAATTTGATGCTCAGCGTATTGTCTATGTGTCTTGTAACCCAGCGACATTAGCGCGTGATACTAAAGCGCTGTTAGAACAAGGCTATCGTTTGACACATGCTGGAGTCATGGATATGTTTTGTCATACAGGCCACGTTGAATCTATTGCTCGCTTTGAAAAAATAACGATTTAGCTTTATAGCAGAGATTTAACGCTACAATAACGAGCTGATTTTATGAGTAAATCTAGCTTATATAGTTTGTATATGTTAAATCATTTTATACTATTATAAATATGAATATGCGGGAGTTTAGTTTGTTTGCTGGTCGATAAAAGTCTATAATGATCAAGTTACGCTTATACGTAATACTCATACAGAGACTTGCTTGAACCTAAATTTTAAAATGAGATAATAATATCCTTACAAGTTATACGTGTTTCAGATTAATTGGACAATATATTCATTTTTATAAATTTTTCAAACTAGATTTTAGGCTTGATAAAAGCTGCTAGAAATGGATTTTTTGGCAGCTTTGCTGGTTTATATTTCTGAGTTTTAGACACTAAAGAAGTATAAACAATCTAAGAATAGCTAAAAGGAGTCAGCTGTGGTAAAAATTCGCGAAGGGTTACCATTGACAGATGGACAAACCACACAAGCCGATAGTGCGACATTGACGGCACATTTGGTTGCCAGCCAACGCTCCCATCAGTCCGCCAATAGCTATGCCCAAGTACCACTTGATATCAAAAAACAGCTGTCGACCCATAGGTTACAAACCACTTTTGATCGCTCAGCAAAGCACTATTATCACGATCATGATCCTAAACTCAAAAACGAGCAATTCGATAATGCAGCGCTAGATGCAGCTCAAATCCTTTTAGATAACTCTGATGATATTGACTTAGACCAAGCCAATATCGACGTTCCTGTTTGGCTTGACAATGTCGCCAAGCGCATCGGTCAAGAGTCGGTGCCCAATCTTGCTATTGCCTGCGAGTTTATACGTAGTCGCATGAATACTAGAGAGTCTGAGCGCTCTGGCGCTTATGTTACTGGCATAGGTATGACTGACATTTTAACTTATCTGTATCAAGATGAGGACGCTTTAGTTGCTGCGATGCTATATCGTAGTGCACGGGAGTCGTTGGTAAGCCTACAAGATATTGAAAAGAACTTTGGCAAGGATATCTATATCTTAGTCAAAGATACCTTAGCGATGGGAAAACTATCGGCTATCATTGAAAGCAATAAACGCTTAGAAGACCACTTTGTCAATAATCAGCGTGATCAGCTATCAAATATATATAGTATGCTCATCTCAGTCACTAACGATGTACGGGTTGTACTCATTAAACTGGCTGAGCGTACCTTTGCTATGCGCGAGCTGACATTTTCTAATACTGAGCGCCAGCAGCGCGTGGCACGAGAAGTCATGACAATTTATGCCCCGCTTGCTCATCGCTTGGGTATCGCACAGCTCAAGTGGGAGCTTGAGGATCTAGCTTTTCGCTATCTTGCTCCTAATCGCTATAAAGAGATTGCTAAACTATTATCTGAAAAACGCAGTGAGCGCGAAGACTATATTCAGCGCGTCCAAGATAAGCTCAATAAAGCTTTGACAGAAGCTGACATTATCGCTGATGTGTCAGGACGGGTTAAGCATATTTACTCCATTTATCGAAAAATGAAGTTAAAAAGTTTATCTTTTGACCAGCTTTATGATATCCGAGCGCTGCGGGTATTAGTTGACAACCCATCAGATTGCTATCATGTTTTGGGTTTGGTGCACGGTTTGTGGCGTTATATTCCCGAACAGTTCGACGATTACATCACCAATCCAAAACCAAACGGTTATCGCTCACTGCATACGGCCGTTATCGCAGAGAATAAATCACTTGAAGTGCAAATTCGTACTCACGGTATGCATTTTGAAGCTGAGCTTGGTATGTGCGCTCATGTTAATTATAAGGAAGGGCTAAAGAACAAAAAAGATAACTATTTAAATCAAAAGATAAGCTCTTTACGTCAGCTATTATCTATAAATAGTCAAGCTCGTTTAGATTCTTTAGCAGATGGTGATCCAGATGTTAATGATTTAAGCGACTTTGAAGAAGAAGAGCAACTTGGTGATTTTGACGAGCTTGAACGCATTTATATTTTTAGCCGCGATGGCGATATTATTGAGCTACCAAAGGGTGCAACCGTTCTTGATTTTGCCTATTATGTCCATACGCAAGTGGGCAATAGAGCGCAGGCAGCGCGAGTAAACCAGCGTTATGTACCATTGACTTATCAGCTCAAAACTGGTGAACAAGTGGAGATTATTACCAAAGCTTCACGCGAGCCTAATCGTGATTGGCTAGTGGCATCACTCGGTTATATTCATACCAATCGGGCCCGCTCCAAGTTACGTCAATGGTTTAATAAGCAAGATCGGGATAAGAATATTGAGATTGGCCGGCGCATGCTTAGTAAAGAGCTTGAGCGTTTATCGGTGCATCCAAATAGTATTGATCTGAACGATTATACTCAGTTTTTTCATGTCAACAATGCTGATGATATCGTAGTGGGACTGGTCACTGGAGACATTGGATTAAACCAGCTTACAGGTCATATCTCTCGGCAGCTGCACTTAGAGCCACAAAGAGAACAAGAAGAATATACTCCAAGCGTTGATCCAAAAACTACAGGTAAAATTGATGCCTACAAAATCTGTATTGATGGTCTGGATAATATTGAAATTAATCTAGCTGGTTGTTGCCATCCGGTTCATGGCGAGCCAATATCCGGTTATATCACCTTGTCACGTGGCGTAAGTGTTCATAATCGTGGCTGTCCAGAATATTTGCGTTTGATTGAGCGTGATCCTGAACGTGAAATCAGTGCCGCATGGAAATCAAAATCCGGACGACATCAGCCCGTTGACATCCATATTGAAGCGTATGACCGACGCGGTCTACTACGTGACTTGACTGAGGTTATCGATAAAGAAAATGTCAATATTCGACAGGTTGAAACGTTGAGTAGCGATGATAATGTTGCTTTTTTAAAGTTTCATGTCGAGGTTACAGGCCTAGCTCATTTATCAAAGTTACTGGCCAAACTTGAGCAGCAGCCTGGAATTTTGCATGCGCGGCGTGCTGTAGCTTCGTCACACTAGTTGTCTTACTATATCCAACCTAGATTATATGAATAACCATTAATAAATAATAAAAAACCAATATAGAATCCTATTATGCCTGAGTTACCAGAAGTTGAAACCACTAAGACCAGCCTTGCTCCTTTATTAGGTCAACAGCTCACAGATATAAAAGTCTTTCAACCAAAGCTGCGCTGGCCTATACCTGATGACCTAGAATCTTTGCTCGGCTATACGTTGCAAAACGTAGAGCGCCGTGCCAAGTATCTCATATTGACCTTTGTGCCTGGCTTTATACCTAAACTAGCTATGCCAGCCTTAGTGTCTATAAATGATATGCAAATGCTCGATAATGAAACAGACTCAACATATGAGCCGCGCCGCTTGATTATGCATTTAGGTATGTCGGGGAGCTTACAACAACATGCTTATAGCACCGATAAGCGTAAACATGATCATTTGATTATGATATTTACTGATACCAACGGGGTAGAGTCACAGCTGCACTACCATGATCCTAGGCGTTTTGGGGCGATACTGTGGCATGAAGATTATGATGCGAAACTCTTAGAGCACCTAGGTCCAGAACCTTTATCAGCTGAGTTTAATGCTGATTATTTATATCAGTATATTCAGCGTACCAAGCACAGTGCTAGCTTGAATAATACGTCAGATAAAAAAAGCACAAAACGTCCTATTACACGCGCTATTAAATCAGTCATTATGGAACAACAGGTAGTAGTAGGCGTTGGCAATATTTATGCAACAGAAAGCTTATATTTAGCAGCCATTCATCCTGCTACTCCAGCCAACCTACTATCTTATGAACAGATTGAAGAATTAGTCGAACATATTAAGGCCATTCTAAAAAAAGCCATTGAACTTGGTGGTTCTACCTTACGCGACTTTACTGTAGCTAGTGGTCAAACTGGTTACTTCCAGCAAACGCTAAACGTATATGGCAAATTGGGAGAATCGTGTCCACATTGCGCTACTATACTTGAAAATATTAAGATCAACGGTCGCGCTAGTATTTTCTGTGTTACTTGTCAGCCCCTATCATAAAAAGTGTTTGACTTTCTACATCAGTTTAATTTTTAAAACAATAGTTTTGTTTTTCGTCCAGAAATAGCTATTTGTGTTGCTTGTCGGCACACATCTTGCTTTAATAATAACCATACTGTTTTTATAACGCTGACTATTTTTAGGATATTACAATGACTATTATTGCCAACTCTAAGCGTAAAACCAAGCATATATTTACTACTACTGCTATTAGCGTCAGCCTTATTATGGCCATCATGCAGCCTGCCTCAGCAGCAATAGAAATAGATGAAACTGATTTTGGGCCTTCTTATGACACTATGGTAGTAGATACAGTCGTTGGCAAACCGCTACAGCTAGTTACTGCTGTAACTGGGACAGCCGCTTATCTTGTTAGTCTACCCTTCTCTCTTATCGGCGGCAATGCGGATCAAGCGCAGCAAAAACTATTCGTTGAGCCTTGGGATGCCATGTCACGCTGCTTGGGCTGTACGGTAGCTGAGGATAACTTTTATAAATCGCAGGGCGTCGATGACAACCTGGTACGCATTGTCGTTGATCAACCTTCAGAGATATTTATCAATACTAATGATCGGGTGATAGTTACTAATTGATTTGTCAGTATAGTAATTGAATAAGGATACAAAAGAAGGCCAACTCACTGAGTTGGCCTTTTTGTTATCGATACATCTATACATTACGCTAGTTTTAACTATCTATAGTATTTGTTATTAATACTATAGATGTCTACGCACCTTTTTTACGGCCATGACGCTTACGTTCACTTTCAGTCAAGTAGCGCTTACGTAGACGAATCGCCTTTGGTGTTACTTCGACCAGCTCATCATCTTGAATATATTCAAGCGCTTGCTCTAAAGTAAACTTAATAGCAGGTGTCAAAGTGAGTGCTTCATCAGTACCACTAGCGCGTACGTTAGTTAGCTGTTTAGCTGTGGTTGGGTTAACCGCCATGTCATCACTACGTGAGTTTTGTCCGACAATCATACCTTCATAAACTTCCAGCTGCGGCTCAGCAAATAGCTTACCGCGTTTTTGTAAGTTAAATAAAGCAAATCCTAAACAAACCCCTTTAGCCATAGACACTAGTACACCATTAGAACGACCACCAACATCACCAATTTTTTGTGGTCCATAATGAGAGAAGCTTGAAGTCATAATACCCGTACCTGACGTCAAGGTTAAAAACTCAGAACGAAACCCTATCAGACCGCGAGCTGGCATAGTTGCCTGAATACGCATACGTCCTTTACCATCAAGCTGCATATCAGTCATCTCACCTTTACGCAGACCTACTTGTTCCATAATAGAACCCTGATGTTCTTCTTCAATATCGAAGATAACATTCTCATACGGCTCTTGGAGCTTACCATCAACTTCTTTGATAATAACTTCAGGACCTGATACGCCAAGCTCAAAACCTTCGCGGCGCATGTTTTCAATCAGCACAGATAAATGCAATTCACCACGGCCCGATACTTTAAATTTGTCAGGAGACTCAGTGTCTTCTACTCGTAGCGCTACGTTATGAATAAGCTCACGCTCTAAACGCTCACGAATATTACGCGACGTGACAAATTTACCTTCACGGCCAGCAAAAGGTGAATTGTTCACTTGGAAATTCATCGATACTGTTGGTTCATCAACTGTAAGCGGCGGCAGAGCTTCAACATGATTGGGATCACAAATCGTATCTGAGATATTTAGAGCATCGATACCCGTGATACAAATAATGTCACCAGCTTGTGCATCTTCAACATCGATACGATCAAGACCGTGATAACCCATTATCTTTAGGATACGGCCGTTACGCGTTTTACCGTTTTTATCAATCACAGTTACCGGTGTGTTGGTGGAGATTTTACCGCGCTGGATACGACCAATACCGATAACACCTACGAAACTGTTGTAATCAAGGCTTGAGATCTGCATACGAAACGGTGCATCTGCATCAACCTGCGGCGGTTGTACTACACTTACAATAGTTTCGAACAGAGGCGTCATATCATCAGCAAGATTGTCTGCTTCTAAGCCCGCAACACCATTCAGCGCTGAGGCATAGACAACTGGAAAGTCTAACTGCTCATCCGTTGCCCCAAGATTGTCAAATAAATCAAAAATTTGATCCATTACCCAATCAGGACGTGCACCAGGGCGATCAATCTTATTGATGACTACAATAGGTTTTAAGCCTTGTTCAAACGCTTTTTGAGTGACAAAACGTGTTTGTGGCATAGGCCCATCAACAGCGTCTACGACTAAAAGTACGCAGTCTACCATCGACATGACCCGTTCAACTTCCCCGCCAAAGTCTGCGTGACCTGGGGTATCTACAATATTAATGCGATACTCGGTATCTTCTTTAGGATGCTGCCATCTGATGGCCGTGTTTTTAGCCAAAATAGTAATGCCACGTTCTTGTTCGATATCACCTGAGTCCATCGCGCGTTCTGCGATGTTCGCACGGTCGCCAAACGTACCTGATTGATGTAATAATTTATCAACCAAAGTGGTTTTGCCGTGGTCAACGTGGGCAATAATTGCAATATTACGCAAGTGTTTGATGTCGTTCGCCATATAAATGCTCATTTCGTCTAAAAAATACAATAGCAATAAAAGCTGCTAGATAAAATTTTAATATAAAGGGAGTTAATACTAGCAAGATTAATACTGATGCCGATTAATTTATCTAAGGACAGCTACGCTAATGGGCACTTTGTCAATCTACAAAGTGTTTGGGCGGCTAGTATAACATTATTGCAGTATAAATTTATGCAATAAGTTATTTATATAAGTACATAAATAAAAAAAGCCACCCTTTAGGTGGCTTTTTTTGTAACTCAGAATCTTAGTCTATACTTATTCAATAATGTTACTGAATAACCATATCTTTAGTTTGCTCAACAGTCATAGTTTTGTCACCAGTGATGATGGCATAAACACGACGGTTCATAGCACGACCTTCTTCAGTATCGTTTGGTGCGATTGGACGATCATAACCGTAACCAACAGTTGATAAGCGGTTTGGTGCAATACCAAATTCGTTAGTCAACATAGATTGTACTGCAACGGCACGGGCTTCAGATAGACGTTGGTTATAACGTGCTGAAGGACCAGTTTTAGAAGCATGACCTTCGATACGAGCGCTTGAGTTTGGATACTCGCGCATCTTCTCAGCTACTTTAGCGATCTCAGTTTTGTACTGATCTTTGATAGCTGATTTATCATTGTCAAAGAATACACGTAGCTCCATTTTCAGCTCATCAGTAATATCTACTGGTACTGGGCAACCGCGCTCATCTACAACAACGTTCATTGGGGTGCCTGGGCACTCATCAATGCTATCAGGTACGCCATCACCGTCTGAGTCCATGTCTTCTTCAACAATGACTACTGGCGCTGGAACGACTACAGGAACTTCAGCCTCTGGCTCTGGGCTAGGTGGTACTGCTACTGTTGGTGCTAAATGGCCACCAAGCACTACTTCTAGACCAGCTAAAGCTAGGCCTTCCCACCAGTTGTTATCAAAGTTATGGATAGCACGAGCTTCACCACGTAGGCTGATAGCATCGTTAATACGATACATAGCACCTAGACCTAGGTTACCAATAGTATCTTTTGAGTTTGATACTTCAGTACCTGCTGGTACAGTATCGCCATCAGTATAGCCAGCTACGTTTGATTGAGCCTCATAGGCTTCTTGGTTTTCTACTTCAATTTTAGATTGACCAGCACCAATTA
This sequence comes from uncultured Psychrobacter sp., assembly GCA_947501045.1. Lineage (GTDB taxonomy): Bacteria > Pseudomonadota > Gammaproteobacteria > Pseudomonadales > Moraxellaceae > Psychrobacter. Next base: position 274,235 of record CANMUI010000004.1, on the reverse strand, counting down.
AAACATATGGCTTGAATGCACTGTCAGTATAACCGGTAAACTCTTCAGTACCAATCAAGAAGTTACCAGTGATCATAGTTTGTTCAACATCAAAACGGTTCACGCCTGCATCAGCAGAATCTTCAGAAGCTTCACCGTTGGTGTTTGATACACCATACTCTACTTGGAACTGAGTTGAAGGAGTCAGCTCAATACCTAGTGCAGCACCAGTATATAAACCGCTTTCTTTGGCTACGCCACCATTTGGATTACCAGCGCGGTCGCCGATAGGATCGCCATTGACATTTTCGTATAAGTTTTTGCCAGTACGTAGAATATCACGTTGCTTATCAGCAGTATCATCGATATCGTCAGTGACGTGATAACCCAATAGTAACGGGGTAATAGTAACGCCAGCATTAGCTGCTAAAGGCGCAGCTGCTATGGCAACTAGAGCTAAAGCAATTTTATTTAATTTCATGGACTTCCTCCAAAGGATTGTTTGAGTAATGCGCTAAGCAGAACCACTTCCTAAGATGTATTAAGAATAAACATCTCTTACGAATGCATAAGTATACAACAAAACTAATTAGGGAGTAGCTTATCGACTATTAATTAATTTTACAACTTTTTTTGTTGTACAGCTACACATTATTACACGATAGTGTTGTAACCAAAACACAATAGCTTACTTGTTTTACTAAGAGCTAACACGATATGCATGCTTCATGCCAAAAATATTAGCGCTTGATAAATACAAGTTAAATTGTATCTATTGTCTTCAATGAGTGTAATACAATTGATTTTTTTTCTCTATTGTAAAAAACAGTGATTCACTAATTGAAACATTTTTTGACAGTTGTACTATACTTTGTTTATATTAAGATGACCAACATTATTTGATTCAAATTTGAAATTTTTTGCCATTATGTTTTACATAAAGACAAGTAACCAATGCTCTACTGCAAATCTGCACCAACTTTACTGTTTTTAAAGAACCTTCTTATACAGGTAGTGACAACTCAATGACTACGTTAAGCACAGTACTTTTTTATAAGACAATCTTACGTAAAACATTTTTATTAAAACTAGCATTGATCAAAGAGTTAAGCGATAACAGCTCTGAGAACTTACTTAGTCTTAAAATCATTCACTCTTCTAACTTATATTTCAAGCTTGCTAAGAGTTACCCAACCGCTCGTAACGAGAGCGGCTTTACCTTAATGGAGCTGATGGTTACTATAACCGTACTAGCTATTATCATAACTATAGCTATGCCGTCTATATTGACGCAACTAGCTCATATGGAAGCCAAACGTATTAAAAATCAGCTGACAACCGTGCTAGCTACTGCCAAAACTGAAAGTTATACTCGGCGACAAAATGTCTTAGTTTGCTTATCTAATGCTGGTGGACGCTGTCATAGAGATAGCTATAAAAAACTCTTATTATTCGTTGATAACAATGACAATCAGAATTTTGATGCTCAAACAGACTATTTGTTACACGAGCAGTTTTTGAACCCCAAATACAGTACTTTGCACTTACGAGTAGGAGCCAATCGCCATTACACTAAATTTTGGGGAGATAGTGGTAAGCCTCGAGGGCATTTTGGTCATATAAAATATTGTCCGACAGCAACTTATAATCAGCATATGTATCAAATTTCATTTAATCAAGGCGGCATTGTCAAACATAAACCAAATAGCACTCACGACACAGGCTGCTAGGTTTCAACATACTGTAATAGTTAAGTACTCCACTAATTAATCAACTAAATAAAACGGTTATTATTGATAACGTTGCTGCTGTTGCCATAATAAACGACTTTGTAGAGGCTGATAGTCAAGTAGATGATCAATAAGCTGGCGATGCAGTTGCGAGAAAGCAGCTAAGGTATGTTTAGTAATACCTGATTGTGCCATCTCAATAATCGTAGCACCACCGAAAAGGGTTTGAGATGTAGAGATTTCTGCATTATCAGATTGAATAGACTTATGGTTTTGAATAACAGGAATAAACCCTGCATCAGGAGAGAATCGATAATCTAAACTAGATTCAATAGGTGCTAACAAATGATCGTAATCTAGAGTCAGCGTAAAGCCTAACTCTTGAAACAAATAATATTCAAACTGGCGTAAACATAACCGCAGCTGACCTGCTGTTAGCGACTGCTTTAACTGCAATAAGCTATCTTGGTAATGTTGCCATAGTATTGGCATTGGGTCTTCAGTAGGCAGCAGCTTCCAAAGAATCTCATTTAAATAAAGAGCAGCATACTGCTGTTGGCCACTGATTTTTTGATAATGCAACGACTTCGTATCAAGGTTAGTATTGCTATCAGTAGCGCTTTTAGTAATAGCATTGTCAGTAGCACTATCTTCTACTGGCACTAAATTGATTTGAGTGAAAGTTTTTAAGTCGCGTTTGCCTGTTGCAAATAATTGTAGGGGCTCGAACAGTGGAGCGCCTTTTTTGCCAATACCATGGATAACGCCATGCTGCTGCGAAAACAAATAATACAGCGCACGCTTTTCTTGATAGGGACGCTGATGTAACAAGTAACCTACTAATGCCTCATTACGCATTGCTCATTACCTCAGCATAATATTCAATATCGTACTTGGTTTCATTATCGATGTTTGATCAGTAGCCTAAACTTGTCAGTGCTCGCTCATCATCAGACCAGCCGCGTTTTACCTTCACCCATAAAGTCAGCATTACCTTTTTATCAAACAGCTGCTCCATGTCTTTGCGCGCATCGATACCTACTTGTTTGATACGTTGACCTTTTTCACCGATAACGATAGCCTTTTGTCCGTTACGCTCAACATATATCGTCGCGTCAATAAAGGTACAAGCTTTACGTGGATGTTTCGTTTTTGGATCTATATGCGCAGCTTCATCTTTAAAGCCGTCGATTTGTACAGTCAAGTCATAAGGGACTTCATCGCCAGCGCTACGCATAATCTTTTCGCGAATAATTTCACTAGCTAAGAAACGCTCTGAGCGATCGGTAATTTGTTCAGTATCATAAATGGGTTCTGCAGTAGGCAGGTGGGAAGCTATAACTTCTTCGAGTCGATCGAGGTTTTGGTTCTTTAACGCAGAGACAGGTACGATATCAGCGAAGTCAAAGCTTTCATTAAAGGTCTCAATGAGCGGTAGCAAAGTCCCTTTATCTTTCAAAGTATCGGCTTTGTTGATAACCAATACAATAGTCAGATCTGTCTCACCAAGCTTTTGTAGGGTCAATAAATCATCATCACGCCACTGGTCTGAATCAACTACAAACAGTACTAAGTCGACGTCGACTAGTGCAGACACCGCCGCCTTATTCATACGCTCATTGATGGCTCGAACTTCATTACGATGAATACCTGGCGTATCTACAAATACCGCCTGCATCTCACTGGTACTTAAAATACCATGGATACGATGCCGAGTCGTTTGTGGCTTACGCGAAGTAATAGATAGCTTTTGTCCCAACAAGTGGTTCATCAGCGTTGATTTGCCTACGTTTGGACGACCAATAATGGCGACATAGCCTGCTTTGAAGTTATCTGCTAGGCGCTCATGGCTACTGGATGCAAAAAACTCATCAATAGCGTCGTTATCTTCAGTATCCATATTAGTAGTATCATCAACATGGTTGATCTCGTCACTACCTTGCTGGACGGCTGTTAATGATGCCCCTATCTCTCTTTTTTCTTGCACATTTTTTGAAGTATTGGTGTTATCAGTGGTGTTATCGTCTGTCATATTATGAGTACTATTTTTGGTAGTAGAAGGCAAGTCGTTATGATTGCTCATAGGTTGATCCTGTGGTGATTAGTTGATAAACCCAACTATGCGTTCAATAAAACAATCGTATAGGTCGGGCCAGCTATCATCTGTCTAAAGAATAAAAATATTTGTTCTATCAGCGTTTTTTATGAGCGCTTGGTAGCTTATGCAACTGATTGATCATAAGCTCGGCTGCCTTTTGCTCAGCGATACGGCGACTCTCACCAGATTCAGTAATATCGGGGCAATGACTGATATTGACGTGACAGCGCACCACGAATATCTGGTAAGGTGCATTGCCACGCGTCTCTATCAACTCATAATGCGGCAGATCAAATTGCTTAGATTGTAGCCATTCTTGCAAACGGCTTTTGGCATCTTTGAGCACCTTTTGTTCATTAACGTTATCAATTAAATCACCATACCACCTCAGTACACAGCTGCGAGTGATATCCATGTCTTGACTGTCCAAATAGATAGCACCGATCAACGATTCTACAGCGTCAGCTAATATTGAGGCGCGATTGCGGCCGCCGCCTTTGCGCTCACCAATACCCAGAATCAAATGGTTAGACAGCTCTAGTTTCTGAGCAATAGTAACTAGCGATTCTTGGCGTACTAAAGTTGCCCGCATACGAGTCAGACGCCCTTCGTTTACACTAGGGTAACGATGATACAAAGCTTCACCAACGATCATTCCCAATAGCGCATCACCTAAAAACTCTAAGCGTTCATAGTTTTTTTTGCTATCAAATGAGCGATGAGTCAATGCCAGTTTGGGCAAACTCAAATCCTTGAAAGCATAGCCCAGCTTATGACTTAATATGGTTAGACGTTGAACAAAATCTGAGTTAATGGGCAAAGCCTCCACTATAGCGCTATCTTTTGTAGCAACCGGTACTTGATATTGGCGTGACGTTGGTTTCATACGTGACTTTGATTATCCTTTACTACCATTTATTCCACTGAAGCTGCATTTATTTCACCCTCAAAACGATTCACAATATCAACATTACCAAAAAAATTACTGGTTTTGTCGTACTTTTTATAAATAGCGAGTTCCCCAGGTTTTTTGTTAGTAAAGCTAAAAACTTCTTCGGCAGTAGTGTCATAGTCAGCGTTTATAGATAGCTGACGATTAACCCTCTCAATAAACTGGTTTGCGGTTTCACCATTGTTATTGGCCTCTTTGAGCTGAGCTCCTAGCGTTTTGTCTAACTGGTAATCTCCAACCTGAGCAGGCATAATTGCAATGATTAATTTGCCTGCGATGACAATAATAATTAATAATAAAACGATACTAGTCACACCCGAACCACGCTGTGATTCCAAACCGGTCAACTGGTTTGTCATAATTCCTCCTAATGAGTCAATTAAACTCAATCAATCAAACATAGCTACTTCTCAAATACTTTTTTTACTGCTTTTGATTTATAGATTTTTATTTTTATACTGTTTTTTATACTATGCTTTATTTTTCAACTTACTTGGTATGCCAATATCTTTAGAGTTTTTATTTTAAAGTATCTGTTTATACTAGATGATATATCAAACGTTGACTAGTCAATTGAACCATTTCGTGCAAAAGTTGGCAGATTGAGACCTGGTGGCTTATGCATCCAAATATAGACCGCTTTCCCTGCTAGGTTTTCATCAGGAACAAAACCCCAAAAGCGTCCATCAGCGCTACGATCTCGGTTATCTCCCATCACAAAATACTCGCCTTCTGGCACTGTAACACGCCACTGCGTACCTGAGGAGCTAATCACGTCTGGTGACTGCTGTTGCAAGAACGGTGCATATTGCGAGCTATTGGTATCTGGTATATAACGAACTAAATGCTGATTATCACCTTGGATTTCTTGAAAATACTGCGCTTGAGCTTCTTCTTGCTGGCCCATGCGTACCGCTTCCGTTTCAGTAAACACTTGTCCTGGAGCAATAGGGCCTGCCGGATATAACTGTGACGTCAGCTCAGGACTAGCATCAAAAGCTATAGGCTGAGTATCCACTTCAACGCCATTAATCGAAAGTTGTCCTTGATCGTAACTAACGGTATCCCTAGGCAAGCCAATCACTCGTTTAATATAATAAATACTAGGATTTTCAGGATAGCGAAAGACCATCACATCACCATGCTCAGGGCTACCGGTGTCCAATACTTTGCTGTAAGTTAACGGCAATCGTACCCCATAAGCATATTTATTAACGGCAATAAAATCCCCGGTGTATAAAGTTGGCACCATAGACGATGAAGGAATATTAAAGGGCTCAATTAAGAATGAGCGCACCACTAATACTACCGCTAATACTGGGAAAAAATCATAAGCCCAGCGCACAGGCAAACTCTCTTTACCTCGTCCTTGAGTTTTTCGTTGTTTAAGTACCAGCTTATCTAATAGCCAAATCAGTCCCAAACCTAGAGTTAATGGCACTAAAATTAAATTAAAATCAAAATCCATACTTAATTGCCTATTAACTTACTATTTATTTAACCATTTTAACTACAAAATCAACAGCAACGATTTACTATACTCAGTCCGAGCTAGTAAAAATAATTCCAAAATTTAGCTATCCACTTGTAATACTGCCAAGAAGGCTTCTTGTGGAATCTCTACGTTACCCACCTGCTTCATACGTTTTTTACCCGCTTTTTGCTTGGACAACAACTTCTTCTTACGTGAGACGTCACCGCCATAACACTTAGCCAGAACATCTTTACGCATAGCTTTAACCGTACTACGACCGATAATTTGTGCGCCGATCGCTGCCTGAATGGCGACATCAAACATCTGCCGCGGAATCAGCTCTTTCATCTTACTTACTAACTGATTACCACGATAACGCGCTTGATCTTGATGCACTATCATCGCTAAAGCGTCAACTTTATCACCGTTTATAAGCACATCAACTTTGACCAGTTTGTCCGCTTGATAGCGTTCAAAATTATAATCTAAAGATGCAAAGCCGCGCGAAACCGACTTTAGGCGATCAAAGAAATCCATGACCACCTCGCCCATCGGAATATCAAATATCATCTGTACCTGTTTGCCCATAAAGCGCATGTCTACCTGAACACCGCGGCGCTCAATGCACAAGGTCATGACGTTGCCCAAATAGTCTTGTGGCACCAAAATCTGGCAGCGAGCAATAGGCTCACGAAACTCTTCAATATTGTTAGGCTCAGGTAATTTTGAGGGGTTATCAACATGAATGATATCGCCATTCTTTTTTTCAATCTCATAAATAACCGAAGGCGCTGTAGTGATTAAATCCAAATCGTATTCACGCTCAAGACGCTCTTGGATGATCTCCATATGCAGCATGCCTAAAAAGCCGCAGCGAAAACCAAAGCCTAGGGCATCAGAGGTATCTGGTTCAAAAAACAATGAGGCATCGTTGATTTGCAATTTTTGTAGGGCTTCACGAAACTTCTCAAAATCATTGGCATCAACAGGGAAGAGTCCAGCGTAAACCTGCGGCGTGATCTGCTTAAAACCAGGAATACGCTCAACATCAGGGGTTTTGGCATTAGTTATCGTATCGCCAACAGGCGCGCCTGCGATATCTTTAATACCTGCAATAATAAAGCCCACCTCACCCGCCTCTAAAATCCCTGTGTCTACAGGCTTGGGAGTAAAAACACCAATGGAGCTAACTGGATGCGACTCTTTAGTTGATTTGATATATATCTTATCGCCTTGTTTGACCGTACCTTCACGGACACGGACTAAGGATACGACCCCCAAATAACTATCAAACCATGAATCAATAATTAAAGCCTGTAGCGGCGCATCACGATCACCTGTCGGCGGCGGTATAAACTCCACCAGCGCCTCTAATAGTTTATCCACACCGAGACCGGACTTCGCTGACACCCGAGGCGCGTCAATCGCTTCGATACCAATGATATCTTCAATCTCTTGAATCACGCGCTCAGGTTCTACTTGCGGTAGATCAATCTTATTGAGTACCGCCATGACCTCAAGACCTTGATCAACTGCCGTATAACAGTTGGCAACCGACTGCGCCTCCACGCCTTGAGCAGCATCGACAACCAGTAGCGCGCCTTCACAAGCGGCCAAGGAGCGCGATACCTCGTAAGAAAAATCAACGTGACCGGGCGTATCGATGAAATTGAGCTGATAACGCTCACCACTTGGATGATCATAAAACAACGTGACCGACTGGGCTTTGATCGTGATGCCGCGCTCACGTTCAATATCCATGGAGTCAAGTACTTGCGCCTGCATCTCACGGTCTTGCAGCGCGCCGCACATTTGAATAAAACGATCAGCAAGGGTCGACTTGCCATGATCGATATGGGCAATAATAGAAAAGTTACGAATATTGGCTAATGCAGTCACAAAGCGCCTACTAAATAAAGGGTGATTGAATAAATCATCGAAAAAATTTGGCTATACCAGACTTAACAAATAGATCAGTAGCTCTTACTTAATTTTTAATCTTTAAAATCTATTAAAAGCTTGCAAGCTATTAGAGCAAATTATGCGCTAATAACACCGACAGTTACGTGCAGGTATGTGCACGTATTCTAGCAGTTTTCTGGGGTAAAGTAAGGCAATTATTAATAAGGAATTGATTGTTAAGCGATATCAAAGGCTACTAAATAATAGCCCGTACACAAACATAGGGAATAAGTGATTTAATTGAGGGTTTATAACTGAATTTGCAAGCTAAGTACGATTATACAGTTATAGTAGTATGCAGTGCTGACGCTCGATCTCATAGTTTAGGTTAGCCTTACCGAAAAGCTATTTGGCAGTATCAGACGCCATATTCGTCGTCTCTACTTGCTGTAAATACTTATACATCCACGGCGATCTACCATAAAAAGAGCCGTTTATTTGCGTCTGCTCAATCAGATATTCGCGAAATCTTAAATAGAACTCATTATCTGGATGTTTTGGTTGCTGCCAAAATTGATCAAGTGTTTTAGGATCTGTCAGCTTTGGCGTATCATAAATAGCGCGTCCCATAAGCTTAGTAGGCTTTTTATGATATACCGACTGCAGCCCTGTAGTACTGTTTATAGTGACCATACCAATACTGTGCTTCATAAGCGTTGGTAGATGCATATCACAGCCGTAAAAGACTCGCGACTTGACGTTATAACGCGCCGCTAAGCTTGCTACTAGCTCTCGATAATCACGATGACCGCGATCTAAGGGATGGTGTTTAAATACCAGCATCTGGCTACTATCAGCATGACTTGCAAAGCTTGCGATAATCTCGTCAATAAACTGCACTACGTCACGATAATCGCTATGGTGGGTAATTTGTGAATCGTTATGCACCTGTAAACTGACTAAAAAGTAGTTGTTGTCCGCTTGGGTAATAAGCTGTTTTTGCAAACGCTTGTCTGGCAAATACCCACGCAGTTTACGCCATGGTGCTTTAAGCCAAGCTATGGCTTCTTGCCAAGCCGTCATCCCGCGATAATGCGAATAATGCGGATAACGCGACTTATAAAGCCGAGCAATAATGTAATAAACAATAGCGGCAATACTTAAGCGATAAAAACGGTTATGCGTATATAAAGGTTTATCATTGGCTTTTTTAAGTGCTTTAATGTCAGCAATATTTAACCGTGAATAGCCGTTAATACCGTGTTCTTGTAGGGTAATATAGTCAGGGCGCAAATAGCCTTCTTCAAATACAAAAAAAGATATTCCTAGTGTTTCACTTAAGCGCGCAGCTTGGGTATGATGCGGGCGACAATCGCCAAAACAAACGATGGCATCAATATTGTGTTCTACAATAAAAGCTTGCAACCAAGATGAAAACTGCGCCAAAGTGCCAGTGTATTCGTAGGCAGCTGGGTGTCGATAAAAAAAGGCATCGCCTGCATTAAAATTGATTTTACTCACTTCAATGTCTTGAGTTTGCAAAAAGGTAGAGAAGCGAGTGAAAAACCCGCCCATCTTTCCTTGTAGCAGCAAGACATGTCGATGAGTAAGCAATTGATGCATCGAAGCTGCCATAGTATTAGGTACCATTAGTTTGAAAATGAAAAAGTGAAGCTAGTCGATTCATGCTTGAGCTTGTAAACAAGCTTATACGTTATCTTATGCATAAACCTATGCACAAATTATACCGAAAAAATTCCTACTTGTCGTAATGGATTTATAAGGTTGTCAATTTATGGTGTCATACATACTTCATAGTGTCATAAATAGATTGTATAAGACGATTTAGCGAGAGGTTTTGCGTAGACGCTGTTGCCACTGATGACGCTTTTGCATAAATTGTGTGGTAGCGCGGCGTTTAAGCTGTGCAGACAGTACAGATACTGTGGATAATGCCGATGGCTTCGATGCTTTAGCTGGCATAGCCTTGGCAGTGTCGTCAGCTTGTTCTGCGCGGCCCTCATCGTGTCCAGGATATAAATTGTCAATAACCTGCTCTACTTGGGCAAGGCCATAGCCATTTGGCAAACGATACAAGGGATAGTCTATCAGCGTAGCATGCAGTAATTGTTCGAGGGTCAACGGCGTCTTACGCTTACGACGCTGTAAATATTTTGATTTTGGTAGTAGCTGAGCGTCAATATCTACTGTCAATCCCCAACCTGCATAAAAAGGCAGGCCGTAACAAACCACTTTTAAATCACGTAGCAGCGCTTCAAAGCCAGTTAAAGAGCTGATGGTATGCACCTCATCAACAGCAGTCAAACAATCTGGCATCGCCGTATTATAAGCAATGGCCTGAACGCTTTTTAAGTATCTCTCAGTCACTTTACCAGCTCGTAGGCCTGCTTCAACATCAGGATGCGGTTTATAAATAAGATAAGCATCCGGATTATCTTGGCGTACGCGCTCAATTAGACTGCTGTTAGTTTGAATATGCGCGCCACAATATTGTACGGACAAGTCATCTTCCACCTGTCCCACGATAAGCAAACGCAGCTTTCCAGACTTTTTAGCTGCTTCTACCCAAGAGATAGGTTGATTATCAATGCTTTTGAGAGTATCACTATTGTCATAAGAATTGGAGCTAATACGGTTACCGACATTATATTTACTAACGCGCTGAGTGAGCAACTTAGTTTGTAAGGCTTGGACTCTTGTTATCTGTTGAGCGCTAAGCGTCTTACAATTATAAAGTAGTGTTTCTAAGTCTGAGGGCTGGGTTGCATTATAATAAATACCTTGCTGATCTATGACGACAGATAGTGGCGCAAGCAGCGTTGCTCCCAAACCATTGGAGCGAATAAAGCCATCTTCCATACAAAAAATAGTCGGTATGGCTGACGATTGCTTTGAAAGCTTACCGCTGAGCTTTTTTTGGACTTGTTGACGCTTGGCTAAGCCCCATACGAGTAAGGGCTGCTGATAATTTACTCGAAAGTGATCAAGGTGCAATAGGTTCTTGAGACGCGGCTTGGGCTTGATAAATAAAGTGGTACGCGGCAGATCGATGAAAGCTTTTACAAAGGGCAGTTTCCAGCGGCTAAATTCATATACGGTTAAGTCTCCAGCAAGGCATGTTTGCCAGTAGCGATTGGTCACCAGCCAATTAATCGCGCTATCGATGGTACACGCCTGCTTGGTTGCAGGGTCTACATAACGGCTATAATCAATGTAGGCACTATAAAACAACGTCTCAAGTGATGCCGCAGAAACTTGACGACGTTTTTTGACCGTTTTAAGTAAGCGTTTCGGCGCGCCGCTGTCATCGCTAAGACCCCAGCCGCTATACCAATTTACCCCAAAGCAGTGCACCGCTTTGCCTAGCATTAGCGCTTCAAAACCCATATGCGAGCTGACGGTATACACATCATTTACCTGTGCAAGCAGGGCAATAGGATTAAGGGCTTGGGTTAGTATTCTGACGTTTTCGGGCAGTGTTAAGCTAGTAAGATAGCCCGCTTTTGCTGCAGGATGGGCTTTGATCCAAATATGAGCGTCAGGATGAGCCTGACAAGCTGCTTTTAGCATACGTTTAAAATGACGTTTATCGGCACCTGCTCCTTTTATTGAAGCATCACCGACTACTTGATCAATTAACAAGACATGAGACTTGGGCGACTTTCTATCTATTTGTTTAGCAGCCGCTATTTTGTCATCTTTTCCTGCATCAATTAAGTCATCAAGCGATGGACAATCAATCACTGCATTATATTTGCTTAATCTCTCAGTACAAATACGAGCCATTAGCTGCTGAGCTCGTTGTTTATCTAAAATTAGCCTATCAGTACTAGAGCTTTGCTCAACTCGCTTAATAATCAACTCTTCGAGGCGAGAGCTACGCCATAAATCAAAGTAAATACCGATATCATCAACGACGACGCTTAAACCATAACGACTGCTAATACCAGAGTCTATGGAACGCAAAAAACCATCCTCTATGCTCAAAGTGGCGATATTTTGCCGATTTGCAGCTTTTTTAGCGCGTTGATAGCTTTTTTTATGACCCCAGCCAATAAACGCATGAGGTTTTTTAAAATTTGAGTTGAAATGGTGTTGCAGCTTTGACCAAGGATACCAGCGCTGAATATCAGCTTGTAAGACATTTGCTAGTAATGCATTATTGTTACGCATACCTTTGCCAATTACTGCTAAACGGTTAGGTATCAGATTTGGTACTGAAGTTGCTCCCAACGGCTGCGCTGATGGTAAGGAGGTAGCGGTCTTAGAAGTAGACGTTATTGTCGTTTTATCTTCATTTGCTACACTTTTTACCATCTTGACTATCCTTTTACTGTATAACCATCAGCGCTAACACTGTTATTAAGCGTCTATTTTTATAAATCTAAAATAACTTTTGCTGCTACTGCTAACTGATAAACGATCTGCGAGATACCGCGTGTAATCTCGACGCGGCGGGTTTTGACCTCAGGCAGCACCATGATCTCATCACCTTGCTGAATACGATAAGCCGTGTTGACCACTTCGTTGGCACCATTTTGATGAATAACTAAGATCTCGTCAGTGTCAGCGTTGTTATCGAAACCACCAGATTTGGCAATGTAATCCCCCACCGTATAATCTGCATTAAAGGTGAGCGCTCCTTGCGATCGCACTTGACCATTGACTGAGATTACCGAAGTTTGGGCTGGTATCTCAATAATATCGCCTTGCTGCAAAATGATATCCTGCCATGAGTTTGGTACTACGACGATTTGACCATCAGGCTCTACTCTACGTGCTTTAACGATAAACTCTTTGATCAAATTGGCATCATCTTGACGCAGCGCTGCCTCTTCTCGCGTGGTCGATTGGGTCGCAAGGGTCAGCTCTTCTAGGCGATCAAGTGATTCATTGATCAGGCGTTTTTGCTGCTCGGCAACCGACTCGCGGTAAATAGTCAAATCGGTTAATTTTGCCAGCGGTCCTGGCTGTAACTGCGGCAAGATATCTTTTAGACGAGCGCCGTAAGGTACGACCATGGCTCCGTTGCCCGTATGCGCGCCTTTAACTTGCACAGCGATAGTACCAGCATAACGATCCGAGGTGACGATCATCTGATCGCCATTATAGACCGGTACGTTTTGTGCCTCCGCTAGAGTATAATACTCTGCCGTTTGCGCGCGACCCGCACTACGCGTAATGCTTACATTGGTCGCATTGGCTTCTGGTTTAGCCACTTGCAAGACATCACCGATTGTCAAGTCGTTAACATCAAACTCAAAAGTATATTCGTTTTGAACTTGGCCGCCTACTTCAAAAGTTTTGTTCTGCGGGGCTACAGTAATCACATCGCCATCACGAAACGAGAAAGGTTGCAGCTGACCTGCTAATAAAAAGTCATATAAATTAACCTGCTGCATCAGCTGGCCGTTACGTTTTATTTGGATATCAATGTAACTACCGCGTGCTGGATCAACACCGCCTGCCCGATCTAAGTATGATAATACTGAATCTGCCGCCAAGCCGCCATAGTAACCAGGCTGATTGACAAAGCCGGTGACAAACACCTTGACTGGCTGTGCTTGCTCAAGTGCAGCATAAACGCCAACGTTAGAGCGATAAATACGGTTCACGGCGCTTTTGACTACGTTTTGCAAATTGCCATTTTGTACTCCAGAAACCTTTACTGGACCAACATTTGGTAGAAATATATTACCTTGCGGGTCGACGGTCATAGTCGATGCAAATTGATAGGCACCCCACATGCGTACTTGCACATTATCGCCAGGATTGATCACATAACTGTCGTTGAAGGTCGAGCCAGAAGTGGTCGAAAAGGCACCGCGAAATAACTGCTCACCAAACATCAATTCTTGAGTATTGATATCCTGATAAGGGCGTGTGGTATTGATTACAGATTGGCTGGGTAGGTTTGCTGCAGCAACCGCTTCTTGAGTGGTAGCTTGACCTGGAACACCGCCTGCAAAAGCTCGAGTTGCTACGTTAATATTGTTGCGATTCTGGTCTTGGCCACTACTGCTGTTAGCAGGGGTACCAAAACTAGATCCTGCTATTTGGTCTGCGTAGCTAGTTGCCGCTAGTGCAGGAGAGCAGGTTACAGCCATCGCCAAACTGATTACTTTTATTTTCATCACGATAGGACGTGGTTTCATCTTCATGAGCGGTATTCCTTTGCTAATCTATCGATCATTACTGATATCTTTTATCAAATCATTCGTAATTGTTGGACACATAAAATTAAGTACATTAAGACTAGCTACGGTGATCGCGTACCACGGCCATAACTAAACGCACGAAGCCATAGAACATCAACAATAGCGCAAGCGATGTCCAAATAATATAAACACGGCGTGGATACAGAGCCTCTTCAGCCTCATACGGATTTGAGATGATGATCAAATTTTTCATCTTTTTAAAGGCTTCTAATCGCGACTTTTCAAGCGATGATAATGACAACTTGTATAGCTCCGTAGCAAAATCAACATCGGCTTTGATCGTTTCAAACTGTATCGCTTGGCGGTTAAGTTTGGTTGTATTAGGTGAGGTCAGTTTGGTTTGCTCTTGTGCGATCTGCTCCTCGACTGCTTTGATTTGACTGCGTAGTGATACCACCTGCGGCGCATCTGGATTCAAGTAGCTTAGCAGTTGGCGCTCTTCAGTGCGCAGTGAGCTTAATTGGCCTTGTAGACTACCAATTAATTGATTGATAATTTGGGCGTTGGCTTGCGGATCGTAAATCTCATTGGTGTTCTGATAACTGAGTAACTCTTCTTTAGCCTCGTTAAGACGATCTTCAGCCTCTTCAAGTTGAGTTTCAGCAAAGACCAGTTGATCGCGCGCCACTTCTTGTGAGATTTCGTTCACAAACTGCTCAGACTCACTCAAAATGGCCTCATTTAGAGCATAAGCATAGCTTGGAGAAAAACCTTCGGTCGTGACTGTCAGTATGTAACTTTGCTCATCAAGATCAATACGAACGCGTTCTTTGAAGTAATTGAGCAGCTCTTCTTGCGTTGCGTCAGGATCAATCTCATAGATAGGGTCTGAGCCGTCAACATAGTAAGCTTCGCGGAATTTAAACTTCTCATCAAGCGTCTTAATCATATCATTAGATAAGATGAACTCGGTCAGATAAGTCGCATCTTCTTTACTGGTACTATTGACACCTAGTAGCGCCGACAACCCGCCACCAGTAGGGACGCTTGCATCACTGACCTGCTTGACCACCACGTCAGAGGTCGAGATAAAACGTGGATGGGCTAAAGTCATGACATAGAAAATCACCAGCACCCAAGGCAGGATTACCAAGCCGATAAACAGCGAGAAGTTAACTATCTTACTTTTTTGATTTGTGTACATGCTTTTCATAGACTTCAATCGCTTCTTTTGTATCCTCAAACACGTGTGCTGTTTGATCCATTAACACAATACCCATATCGCAGTTACGCTCAATGTCTTTGATATTATGTGACACTATCAAAAACCCAGCTTGTGCTCGCCGCGCCGCCAATATAGCTTCACTACGCCTACGAAAAGCAGCATCACCAACCGCGCCTGCTTCATCAAGCATATAATAGTCAAAATCAAAGGCTAGACTTAAACCAAAAGTGAGTCGAGACTTCATTCCTGATGAGTAGCTTTTGACTGGCATATCAAAGTAGTTACCGATATCAGCAAACTCTTCGACAAAGCGAATCTTTTCATCGATGTAGGGACCGCTTGAATATAAACGACAGACAAAACGTACGTTTTGACGTCCTGTGAGACTGCCTTGAAAACCGCCGCCGACCCCAACTGGCCATGAAATTGTTGAGTCGGTAATGATCTCACCTTGATCAGGCTCATCAAGGCCGCAAATAATACGCAATAGTGTCGATTTACCGGCACCATTACGACCAAGCAGCCCGACGTTTTGTTTGTCAGCGATGGTCAGATTTAAATCTTTAAACAGATAATGCCGACCTTTCTTGGTCATAAATGACTTAGAGATATTTTTAACTTCAATCATTTACTTACCCTTTTATCTAACTTCTTACTATTTACTAAAAGCTAGGAGCGCTGTATTTAACGAGAACGAATCATATCCCGTTCCGCATATTTATAAAGCAGTAATCCTAAGAAATTTACCACAAACATCCACTTCAAGAAGTACCATATATCAATGTGATAAGCGGGATAATTGGGAGCAAAGGCATGTCTTATCAGCTCAATATTGTGAATAAAAGGATTGTATAGCAAATAACTAAAATAAGGTTCAGGAATGATATGAATGGGATAGATAATACCAGAGGCAAAATACAGTATGGTGAAAAATATAGTAATTACCTTGCTAATCTCGCCGCCATAGAAGCCTACCACCATCATAATCAACGCTACACCAAAGCTAAATATAAATAGCGTTATCCAGCAAAATAAAACCACATGCAAATGTTCTAAACTTGCATAAATATTAAAAAAAGCTAAGCCCAATAATAATAATATAGAAGTAAAAAAATAAATAACCAGCTCTAAAAAAGAGCGGGCAATGATCACATCAATATGTTTAATTGATCGATACATCAGCAGGCCTTTATTGGCATCAACAGCCCCTAATGCCCTTGTAGCTATTCTTTGAAACATGCGAAAAGGTACCATCCCTGCTACCAAAAACAAGGAATAATCCATACCGGGCACTAAGCGTTCACGTATAGCCCCAAAGATTACTAAAAATATCAATACCTGAAAAAGAACTTCCAACGGCGCCCACAAATAGCCCAAACGATAGCCACCAAAGCGCGTCTGGAGCTCACGCATAAGCAAAGCATGGAAAGCCGCACCCATGACTTTTAGGCCACTGCGGTGCTTAATAGGACGATAAGGAGGCAATTGTACGGACATAGCGTTATAGAACTTCACCAAAAACAGCCCTTATAATAAGTAAGCGGGGCATAAGTTACAAGAATTAATCTACACGTCGACAGATAAAGCTTTGATTGAGCAAGAAATTAGCAAATAAACAGAAGTGGATAAACAGTGGTAGTTTATTTTACATTAGTATACTGCACTATAGGTTAAAGATATCACTCAGCAAGTTTTTAGGCAAAAAAAAACCAATCACAAAGGATTGGAGTTCTAAATAAAACAGGCGGCTATCATATAGATGGTGGCGATGAAGAGACTTGAACTCTTGACCTCACGATTATGAGTCGTGCGCTCTAACCAGCTGAGCTACATCGCCATTTAAGGCTCGGTATTATGCCCAAGAGGACACCAATCGTCAACCCCTAAAAGACATTTTAATCAAAAAACTTTTCAATAAAAAAACTAAGTTAAAAGGTTTGGTAGACCGATAAGCCGGGTTCTGTCGTGGACGATCATTCCTCTAGGCGTATCATCGCTGATACGCTCAAGCAACCTACCCGCACCGAACGCGGGCCGCGCCATATCGATGCCTATTTGGTCTTGCTACGCGTGGAGTTTACCATGCCGTGAGATGTTGCCACCCACGCGGTGCGCTCTTACCGCACCCTTTCACCCTTACCGATAATGCCAAATACTAAGTATAAGACACTAAAGGCGGTCTACTCTCTGCTGCACTGGTCGTCAGATTACTCTGCCCAGCCGTTAGCTGGCACGCTGCCCTATGTAGCCCGGACTTTCCTCCCCTGCATGTCTGTCAAACAGTATGCAGCGGCGATCGTCTAGTCTACCAAGCGCGCTAGTATAGCAAACTAAGTGGCAATTTGGATATGTTTTTGAATTATTTTAGATCAGCTATTTGCCCGTAAGACGCTTATATTTTGCTAATAAGTCATTCTCACTCTCGACATGGTTTGGATCATGAGGAATGCAATCGACAGGGCATATCACTACGCACTGCGGCTCATCAAAATGTCCGACGCATTCGGTGCACAAATCAGGGTCGATAACATAAATATCTTCGCCCTCTGAGATAGCCTCGTTCGGGCAGGCAGGCTCGCAAACATCACAATTGATGCATTCATCAGTGATCAGTAGTGCCATGACCTGCTCCTCTCAATAGATTTAGCATAAGTTTAACGGCGAATTTCCTCTAACCATTGTAATGCTTTTATTTAAAACTAACTATAATAGATTTTTAATTACTAAACTTACCTAAGCTTTTTTACAAAGGCTTTTGAGACAATATCAGGGACGAATTTACTCACATCTCCATCTAGTTTCGCTATTTCACGAATCATAGTGGAGGAGATAAAAGAGTAATGTTGAGAGGGGGTCAAGAATACCGCTTCAAAGTTTTCGTCAAGTTCGCGGTTCATATTGGCCAGTTGAAACTCGTACTCAAAGTCCGACATAGCCCGTAAGCCGCGCAACACTGCCGTAGCGCCTTTTTCACGCATAAAATCAACTAATAAACCCTCAAAGCCGATCACTGATACCTGTGGTAAATCAGCAAACACGCCTTCTACTAAAGCAACGCGCTCTTCAAAATTAAACAACGGCTTTTTGTGATGGCCAGATGCCACTGCAATGACCACTTCATCAAACAGCTTCGTTGCTCGTTTGACCAAATCCACATGCCCGTTAGTAATAGGATCAAAGGTGCCTGGGTACAAGATTTTGGTATGCAGCTTTGAAAATTTTGAGGAATTTTCTGGATTCATAATGGTGCTAATCTAGTGGTTAGTAGTACTGCGTATCCTAGCAAATTTTGGTCAAATTTAATACCTATCTCTTGCTAGTATTTAGCCAGATTATTTATCTATACTGCGCTAATTGATAACCAATTAGCGCTACATTTGTCATAACAGCCTATCTACATTTAAAACCAAACCTTTGATATAATAGGCGGTTCGACTCATTCATAATAACAAGCAAAGATTGATAATCAAAACTAAAAGCTTGGAATGAGGAACTGCTAAAAAAGGACCAATAGCTATTAAGACGTCCTTAAGAGGAAACTATGTCAAAAAAATCAAGAAAACCGGACAATCAAATTGCCAGCAATAAAAAAGCGCGTCACGAGTACTTTATAGAAGAAACTTTTGAGGCTGGATTATCGCTACAAGGCTGGGAAGTTAAAGCCATTCGCGCAGGTAAGATGTCAATCACTGAAGCCTATGTGACCTTTC
The DNA here is from genome assembly GCA_947501045.1 of uncultured Psychrobacter sp. GTDB lineage: Bacteria > Pseudomonadota > Gammaproteobacteria > Pseudomonadales > Moraxellaceae > Psychrobacter. The sequence continues at coordinate 254,986 of CANMUI010000004.1, read as the reverse complement.
GTAATGGCGAGGCTTTTTTATTCGGCGCGCACATCCAGCCACTACTATCAAGCTCAACGCACGTTGATCCCGATAGCATTCGTACGCGCAAATTGCTACTCAATCGCCGCGAGATCGATAAGCTTTACGGTGCGGTCAATCAAAAAGGCTATGCCTGTGTTCCCTTATCTTGCTACTGGAAACGCTCCATGGTGAAATGCCAGATTGCACTTGCTGTCGGTAAAAAGCAGCACGATAAACGCAAGACCATTAAAGATCGGGATTGGGAACGTGACAAGCAGCGCGGCTTTAAGCAGCATTTAGACTAGAAAGGTTTAAATCTAATCTATCAAAAATAATGACGATTCAGCTTAATGTTGAGTCGTCTTTTTGTTTTACGGTCAAATAGATTAGATAAGGTCTAACATATAGGAAAGAATATTTGCTTATTTAACCTATAAACCTTCTTCCTATCATAGCAATATTTTTTCTTAAGCTATCAATAACTTATCAATAATTATTGAAGCTGCTTTCTCACATTGTAAGCACAATTTATGTTAAAATAAGCGCCCTCAAATTAGCCTCTAATAAAATATTAAAAAGTGGCTACCCCTTTTATTACGTCTTATTGATTAACAGGTCTGCCCATGTCTGCCGATACCATTGCCCATACCGCCTTTAAACAAGGCACCAAGCCCCTTTACGACTACGACAAACACTGGGCCAGCTGCTACGAACCTGCGCCCTACTTGCCGATGAGCCGAAAGGAGATGGACGCGCTAGGTTGGGATGCTTGCGACGTGATTATTATCTCAGGTGATGCTTATGTCGATCATCCAAGCTTCGGCATGGCAATTATTGGACGTTTATTAGAGTCGCAAGGCTTTCGCGTTGGGATCATCGCCCAGCCGGATTGGAAGAGCAAAGACGCCTTTATGGAGCTTGGCAAACCGGTTTACGCTTACGGCGTGACTGCGGGCAACATGGATAGCATGATTAACCGCTACACTGCCGATCGCAAGATTCGTAGCGATGACGCTTATTCACCCGGTAACGTTGCGGACAAGCGCCCTGACCGTGCCGCTATTGTTTATAGCCAGCGCTGCCGTGAAGCCTATCCTGATGTGCCAATTATCTTAGGCGGTATCGAAGGCAGCCTGCGCCGTATCGCTCATTATGACTATTGGTCGGATAAGGTTCGTCGCAGTATTTTGCTCGATAGCCGCGCTGATGTCTTATTGTATGGTAATGCCGAACGTGCCATCGTCGATGTGGTACATGGCTTGTCTAAAGGCTATAGCTTTGAGCAAATGAGTAGTTTGCGTGGTACGGCTTATCTACTAACACCGACACGTCGTCATTGGCAAGCGGGCATGACCGAAGTCGCCAGTAATGATGTCGATACCGTCGGTCGTGTTGATCCGATTATCAATCCTTATGTGATGACCGAAGACGTTGATAGCTGCAAAATTGAGCAAGAAAAGCCAGCTGACTCACCAGTTGGGCAAGCCATGACAGGCATGTCGGCACAATATCAGGGTTTTATCGCAGAGCCAGTCACCAATAAAATAATCAACGCCGATCAAGTCGATGAAGAGACGCAAGTCGTGCAGATGCGCGGCTTTGATGATAAGAGATTAACTGCGCGTAAGCACAAATTTAAAATGCCGCCTCGTGGAAAGACAGTGATTCGTCTGCCTGATTATGAGCATGTCAAATCTGACCCTGTACTCTACGCCCATGCTAGTCGTATTTTGCATTTAGAGACCAACCCAGGGAACGCTCGTGCGCTTGTGCAACGTCATAGCAGCGGTGCTGGTAATTCACGCACCTCGATTGACGTTTGGCTCAATCCACCGCCGATTCCACTCTCAACCGAAGAGATGGATTACGTATTTGACTTGCCGTATGCGCGCCTGCCACACCCAAGTTATGGCGATGCTCGCATCCCTGCTTATGACATGATCAAGTTTTCAGTCAACATCATGCGCGGCTGTTTCGGTGGTTGTACCTTTTGCTCGATTACTGAGCACGAAGGCCGCATTATCCAAAACCGCTCAGAAGACTCTATCTTACGTGAAGTGGAAGCGATTCGTGATACCGCACCGAACTTTACTGGGGTGATATCCGACCTTGGTGGCCCAACTGCCAATATGTATCGTCTAAACTGTAAAGATGAAACGATTGAAAAGCATTGCCGTAAGCCGTCATGCGTCTATCCTGATGTCTGTGAAAACTTGATTACTGATCACAGTAATTTGACCAAGCTATATCGTAAAGCACGTGATATCAAAGGCGTGAAAAAAATCCTTATCGCTTCTGGCTTACGTTATGACTTGGCGGTTAAAGACCCTGAATACGTCAAAGAATTGGTCAGCCATCATGTCGGTGGCTATCTAAAAATCGCCCCTGAGCATTCAGAAGAAGGCGTGCTATCGAAGATGATGAAGCCCGGCATGGGCAGCTACGATAAATTCAAAGCCATGTTTGAGCAGTACAGCCAAGAGGCTGGCAAAGAGCAATATCTGATTCCTTACTTTATCGCAGCGCATCCGGGCACCAAAGATGAAGACATGATGAACCTTGCACTTTGGCTAAAAAGTCACGGCTACCGCGCTGACCAAGTTCAAGCATTTTATCCTAGCCCGATGGCAACGGCGACTACCATGTATCATACGCATAAAGATCCGCTACATAAGATTAGCCGTAGTGAAGGTGATATGGATATCGTCAAGTCTGGCAAGCAGCGCAAATTACACAAAGCGTTCTTGCGCTTCCATGATCCAAAAAACTGGGTATTATTGCGTAAAGCATTACAAGATATGGGACGTAGTGATTTGATCGGTAAAGGTCGCGGCTGCCTCATACCGCCATTCAACGCCAGTTTGGAGGGCCGCGATGCCGCACAAGACAGCTATCAATCAGCGCGCAAAAAGAACAGCCGCCTTGGTAATGACTCAGTGAAGCGTAGCAATAGCTCAGCTAATAACAATGCAGCGAGTAAGAACACCAAAAAGAGAGTAAGCAAAGGTAACTTCCAAACGCAGCATACTGGCTTGCCGCCGCGTAAAACTAAGTAGTTTTTTTAATATCTGTCAATCGTATAATAAAAGCGTCCACTGCTTGGCATTGGACGCTTTTATTAAAATTGAGCGGGCTATTTACACTAGTCAATGTTGAGTAACGAAATCAACAGCTAGTAAACAATTTCTAACATTATAGATGTAGGGTTTTAGTTACCATAATCTTCATGCTATTAGCACCCTGTACCATACTATTTAGATAAAAAATCCATTTACTTGCAAGATAAAATATATATTTTGGAGAGAATCATGAAGACCTTGACCAAACTTGCTACTGCTCTACCCGCTTTTGCATTAATCAGTGCTTGTTCAACTACCGCCCCAGTGCCACCAGCGCCGACTGCGACAGAAACGGTAACTGACCCAGCTGCGACAGTCCCGCAACCAGCTACTGATATGGATACTGCCCCTACCACCCCTGCGCCAACTATGCCGCCGCAACAAGCGACGCCAGCTGCCGAGACTACTAATGTGGCCTATGATCGTATGGCGCCAACTCCTTATACCTGTACTGATGACAGCCAGATCTTAGCAAAGCAGTCTGTCAATAAAAACCAAGCGATGCTAACTGCGACTATCCCTAAAATTAACTGGTCTCAGCAAACCATTATCTTAAATGGCGGCGTCGAAGGTGAGACGGCAAGTTATGTAAATAATGCCAACCCAGAAGTTATCTATGCTTGGCATATGCAAGGCAATGAAGGCGTGTTTGCAATGAAATGGGCCGATGGTCAAGAGTATCAAGTCGACTGTGAAATGCCTTCACTATAAATTAAATAAGAATCAATTTTTTAAAAGTTAGTAACGTCTTAAAAGTTGATAGTTTTGCAAAGCAGTCATCAGATGATGGCTGTTTTTTTATGGGTGTTTGAGTGGTGAACCTAATTAAAAACTGTCAAAATAGTACGAACGCTATTAAATAAGCAAAAATATTAATCCTCTCATAATGTTAAGGTAAAAAGATGTCAAAGCATCTCATAAGCATGATCATAATTAGCGTAGCCAGTATAAGTGTGTTAATAGGCTGTAGTAGTGATAATCCTATCAATAGTAACTCTGCGACTGATGAGCAAAGTGTAGAGAGCAGTGATACTGCTACGCCAGCAGCGACAATCAATGACATTGACTGGTCACTGGTCGCAACCGATGAGACACCTATCGAACGTGCAGACTACGACTACCCGTTTGCTATTGATAGCCAAAACGTACAGGATTACGCTGACTACTTCGATGTCGATAACGCCACGGCTCAGCATAATCTAACAGTAGGTATGGCCAGTAACGAGCCGCTATCGAAAATACTCGATCAGCTGGGTGCTAGCTATACTTCGCACGAGCTGACTGATGATGAGAATATGACCCTTATTATCCATACTACGCCTAGTATTAATGCTAGCAGCTATGACTATGTGTTTGATGGTGATTATGCTAAAGGGCTGACGTTGCCGATTGAGATTGTGCCGGATGGGGTTAAAAATCAGGATGGAGCTGATTCGCACGAAGAGATATAATAGAAAAACTTATTCAATTATTAAATCAAAGCACGAATAATCATATAGCCACCCATACCGAACATCATCACATTTTCAGTTAACGAGATAGCCCCTAATGGCACATTGCTATCGCCGCCTACGCAGGCGCATTTTAGCTCGCGTTTATCAATATATACCGCTTTTATCACTGAAACTCCGCCAATCAGTCCAATCGTAAAGGCGACTATACCCGCGATAGGATTGAGCCAAGGCTGATCAGCAAGCATAGCGATACCGGCAAAGGCTTCTAAAAAAGGATAAACATAGGCATAACGCACTACGCGTCTGGCCAGCAAATCATAACCCAAAAATCCAGTGGTAAACCCTTCTAAATCTTCAAGTTTTTTGATAGCTAATACACACATAGATAACGCTACAAACCACATCAAAGCTTGTATCGACAGCACGCTCACTGAGAAAGCCCAGCATAATGCTAAGCTCATTAAAGCGGTGACAGAGAATATCGCGATGATGGGCGCATAAGTAGTCTCGTCATCACTTTTAGCCTCGCTATTACCCAAGAACACTTGTAAATCGTCGTTACCACCGATGCGCTTACCGTTAATAAAAGTTTGCGGAGTCGTCTCGACGCCTAAAGACTCTTTGACTAAGCTATTTTGGTCTTGGTTGGTGATATGTCGATCAATAATGTCGTAGTCAGCATGCTTAAGTGCGTCTAGCGATTTGAGTCCAAACGGACATAAGTGATTATCCATTACCATACGAAAAATAATGGCGGATTTACCACTATCTTCCTGAATATGCTCGCCCGGCAACGTCTCGATTAGCTGCTGTACTTTAGGATTATGACTGTCATCAACCGCTTGCGTCTTGGATTTATTAGCATGATCTTTTGAAGTCGATTGCGGCGTTTCATTTTTATCGTTTGTACTATCACCTGTATTGATCATCGTGGTAGACATGACTCACTCCTTGAATCTACTCTTTAAATATAATAATGACTCTTGTTATTATTTTATAAAGATAAGTATCAATAATCTTCATTGATTATGTTAACTTTTTTATATTTGGTTTTAAATTAAGGAGTTAGAGCAGGGTTGGTGTTGTTTGTTGTTGATAGATTAGATAGTGAGGAGATGATTTTAATATGTTGAAAAGATTAGACAGTACAGATTAGCAGCGTATGTAGTATAAAATAAAACATACGCTGCTAAGAAATACTAAGTCTGGCGATACGGATTGTTTGAGAGTTCGATTTTAACGTCGGTATCGCAAAGCAGCTTGGCTAAATAGGGTTGGTATTGAGTTACTGCTGGTGCAATATAAATTTTATCAAGATGTGATTTTACATTTGCCTCATATTCAACGTAAAGAAATTTACCAAAATCCATCTGGACTTCAGGCTTGTCAAGCGACGTTATATAAACGATACGGCATTCTTGCTCTTCCTGAAATGCTGAATGTTTAATAAGGTATTTTAAGGGTAAGAGAATTTCGTTTAATAAAATTTCTATTTTGCCTGATAAACTTGGGTTTATTTTCTCAATCTTAATTATTTCTTCGGTAGTAGCTTTATAAGCACTTTTAAGACATATAAAAGCACTGCTTAAATCTTCAGTCTTTCTGTCAATAAAGCTTTGATAGTTTTTCCACTCGTGTTCAGCTTTACTTATCTGTTTACTTTCTACTTGTATAGTTTCATCGTTAAACTCTCTAAAAAACGTTAAACGATTGCGCTGTGCTAAATGAACGTAGTTAGAAGTAGGATCAAGATAGACACATCTCATTACTGGTTGCTTTTTAATTTTTTCTACAGCTTTTTTATCAGTATTTCTCTGGATAAAGCCTACATCAATGTTTTGTAAACTATCTTCAAATGCTACGTAAGACAACCCTACAGTAGAATTATGTTTTTGAAAAAAGCTTTTATTAAACACTAAACTAATTCCAGAAGCTTCTTTATTATCTTGCTTACCGTATAGCCTGAACTGGTTAAGGCTATCGTGATTGAAGGTAAAACAACTAATAAAAGCATGTAGCTTTTTGTCAAAATCTGACGCATAAAGCTTGGTCTCTTCTATACCGTTTAAATGATTTAAAAGTAGCTTGCCTTCACTTGGGTCGTTAACATTATTGATAGTATTCAATCTAAATGGGCTTGGAAGTTTTCGATCTTCGCCGCTAGCAAGTAGTAAATTGGTTGTTTGAGTTCCCGTATAATGAGCTAGTTTACGTTCTACAGGCTTACTGTTAGTTACTCTATGGCTGAAATCCACTTTAAGTATTTCAATACTGTTAGTAACATGAATAAACAGTAGTAATAAGTCCTCTCCGATATCAGTAGAAGATGTCTTAAGCAATCGACAAATTCTCATTAGACATCGCTTTTCATATTGATACCCATGTACAATTTTATTAAGTGCATTTTCAGCCCTAACAATATCTCGATACGGCGTATTTTCCAACGTCACTGTGCAAATATTGTATTGAGCAAGATTAAATGTGTCTAAAGAGTCCTCAATTTCTATTTTTGACCATATTTCTAAAGCATCATCTGTATTCCCTTTTCTATTCGAACTAATGCCTAGATTGAACTGTGCATGTGCATATACCTCAGGGTCATCTTTTTTCTCTACATTACTCCATGCTCGAATAGCATCGTCTTCCATACCTTCTTTATTGAATCGAGAAGCTAAATTATATTGTGCTCTAGTATATGCTTCTGGACTATCATTTCTCTTAACCTTACCCCAAGCTCTTTTTGCTTCCTCAAATTCACCTAAGTCATTTTTTATAGCGCCAATATTATACTGTGCTCTAGAATATATCTCTGAAGAGTCTTCTTCTATTTCCGACCATATTTTTAGAGCTTCTTCAGTTTTGCCTTGTTCTTCATAAACAGCAGCAATATTGTATTGTGCTTTTTTATAATGTTCTCTGCTATCCTGAGGCCTAATTAATTTACTCACTCTCACAGCATCATCTAATAAGTTTTGTTTGTAAAACAGCTCAGCTAACTTTCTTTGAGCCAATGCAAAATTCTTATCACTACTTTTTTGACGAGTGACCTTTTGAAGCTCTTCAATTTCGAATTCCCTAGATTGCTTATATAATTCTTCCCAAGCCGCTTCATCCATTTCATTTTCATCATTCATAATCTATTCTCCAACCAACGCCAAAAACTCATCCTCACCCACAACCCTAACGCCTAATTTCTCCGCCTTCGTCAACTTCGAACCCGCCTTCTCTCCTGCCAGCAACGCCGTAGTTTTGGCCGAAACACTACCAACGACCTTTGCGCCTAAGGCTTGCAATTTCGCTTTGGCTTCATCGCGTGCCATGCTATCGAGTGCGCCAGTGATCACCCACGTTTGACCGTCTAGAGGTAGATCATCGGATGCCACTTGCTCGACGTTATCCCAATGTACGCCAGCGGCTCGCAGCTTATCAATGACCTCAATATTGTGCGGCGCGCGAAAGAACTCATACGCTAGCTCAGCAGTAATCGCGCCAACATCAGGGGTTTCAATCAGCGCCTCCATGTCAGCGCTCATTAAGCTATCAAGATCGCCGAACTGCTGCGCGAAGTTTTGCGCGGTGCCTTCGCCGACACCGCGAATGCCTAGGGCGTAGATAAAGCGTGGCAAGGTGGTTTTTTTACTGGCTTCGATAGCGTCAATGATGTTTTGTACGGACTTCTCACCCAGTTTTTCGTAAGTGATTAAATCCTCTCGATGATTATGCAGCTCATAAATATCGGCAACGGTTTTGACGAGGCCATGCTCAAAAAAGCTAATGAGCCAGCGCTCACCTAAACCGTCGATATCCATCGCGCGGCGCGAGACAAAATGAATCAGCGCTTCTTGCTGCTGGGCGGGACAAATAAGACCACCACTACAACGCGCTAACGCCTCACCTTCTGGTAAGACCACAGGCGAGTCGCACACTGGACAATTAGTTGGCAAGGTAACCGGCTCAGAATCTTCTGGACGCTGATCAGTCCAAACGCGGGTGACTTTAGGGATAACGTCGCCGGCGCGGTGCACGCTGACCATATCGCCTGCGCGCACGTCTAAGCGCTGAATCTCGCCAAAGTTATGCAAAGTGACGTTACTGACAGTGACGCCGCCGACTTTAACTGGCTCTAACTTGCCCACGGGGGTTAATTGTCCCGTGCGTCCGACTTGCCATTCAATGGTATTTAGTCGCGTCATGACGGTTTCGGCGGGGAATTTGTAGGCAGTCGCCCAGCGTGGTTCGCGCGATAAAAATCCTAATTGCTGCTGCAATGCCAAGCTATTCACTTTGATCACGGTGCCATCGATTTCAAAGGGCAGTTTTGCGCGCTTATCAATCACGGCCTCATAGTATTCTTGTGCTTCACGGGGGTTTTTTACCACTCTCACGGCGCTGACACTAAAGCCAACGTCACCAAGCCAAGCTAGTGCTGCTGACTGCGTATCAATGGATTCGGGTAAACCTTGATTCACGGAGTAAGCATAAAAAGCTAGCGGACGACTAGCGGCAACGGCGGGATCTAACTGGCGCAGGCTCCCAGCGGCAGCGTTACGGGGGTTGGCAAAAACCTTTTCACCATCCTCTTCAGCCAAGCGATTTAAACGCTCAAAACCTGCTTTGGGCATGAGCACTTCACCGCGTACTTCTAGTAGCACAATATCTTCGGCATCATGAAGGTATAAAGGAAGATTACGAATGGTTTTGGTATTTTGGGTAATATCCTCCCCGACTCTGCCATCACCACGGGTGACCGCTTGTTTAAGCTGACCGTATTCGTATTTTAAGGATACGGCAAGCCCATCAAGTTTCAGCTCCATCACGTATTCAGGATTTTGCTGGGCATCGCTCAAACGATCATTAACCCGGCGCATAAACTCGCGCAAATCATCGTATTCAAAAACGTTGCCCAAGGATAGCATTGGGATATCATGCATAACTTGAGTAAAGGCAGACAACGGCACATCGCCGACTTGATTGATTGGACTATCGGGCTGGATAAGATCAGGGTAGGCTTCTTCTAACTCTAACAACGAGCGGCGCAGTTGGTCGTACTCGCTGTCGTCTAAGATAGGATTGTCCAGCACATAGTAGCGATAGTTATGGGTTTTGAGCGTCTCGATAAGGGTACGCATTTGCGCGCTGACAGTATCATCATTCTGCGTGTTGGCTGAGTTATTTTTTTTCTGAGTTGGTCGCGGTGTAGAGTCGGTCATAATCGGCGTCTTTATAGTTCAAGATGCCGATATAATAACAAGTTTATAAAGAAGTTTGGACAAGTCATACGCCGTAAACATAAAAATAGCGTCAACTAGTGACGCTACTTTTGTGCTTAAAATGTGTGTATCATTATAGCAAGACGCTAAACGCCATAGTCACGCACTTGATTGCGCAATTGTTGTTTATACTCAGGCGTAATTGGCTCGTTATTTTCGTCAAGTATCATCGCATTTAAGTCATCAGCCATCATATAAGCGATACTCATCATACTATCAAAACTACGCAAGGCCTGCGGGTGCGGCAATGATAAAAACACCACCACACCGCTATAAACGTTGGTCGCCACCCGATGCGGATCAAAAGGCGCAATGCCATTTTCGGTAATGCCCATCATGCTAAACCACAGCATACCGGTGCCGTCTTTTTGCTCGTAGCGATGAAACATATTCATCGCCCCAAAGCGCAGACCGTATTTGTCGACCAATTCTAACAAGTCGCGACCGCGGATCACCATTTGCGGACGATCGCTATATTGATGCGGTAAAATAGTAATATTGATATTGTCTTGGGCATTGATCAGCGGACTGTTTTGTGCCTGATCGACGGGCTCTGACAGATGCTGATCAAGTATCGGGCTGCTGTCATCAAAGCTGGGTTCTTCTGCGGTGTCAATGACTGGCATTAGGCTGTCTGTCGCTGACATAAGGCTTGAGAAAGCATCAAACTCTTGCTCATTATTAGTGTGCATCTGCTGAGCTATATCTGCAAATTCTTCGTTGTCTGTCCGTTGTTGCTCGGCTTGCCAGCGTGCATAGTCATCGTTGTTTTCTTGATTGTTAGAATAATTGTGACTTTGCGTTACTTGGATATCTTGTGTAGCAGAGGGATTAGCTAACGGCTCGTCTTCAATAATGGCGTTAAGATAATCGCGATCAGGAGCAATGGTCGTCTCACCAGCAACGGTATCATCAAAGTCCGGCTGATCAACAATATCGCGCTCGTGACGCGGGATAATAGGAATACCGTTTTTGTCATAATTGACCGCCGTAGTCTCTGTGTCCTTGCGGCGCTGAAAGCTACGAATAACCATAAACAGTCCTGCAAGCACAATAAATGCAGCGATAGCAACCAATACAAACTGAATAACGGTCATGAGAGAGATATCCTAATAGCTATAAATAACGAGATAAAAGAAAAAATGGCTAAAAAAATTTAAATTTAATGGCAATAGTCTAGCATGGCTGACTAACCTCGTCATCATATAGTAATTGTTTACCGCCAGCCCTACACATTTGTGTTACGTTGTTGGTCGATTTTATCCTATATCTTAACACCAATGAGTATATTATAGTCTGTATTACACAGTCCGTAATAATTATTCATGCTAAGCGTCAATATAATCTGCGGCCTCATCAAGCGAGACACTGACCAAAGTTGAGATACCCGCATTTGGCATAGTAATCCCTTTGAGCTCATCAGCAATTTGCATCGATAGTTTATTATGACTGATAAAAATAAACTGCAAATCCCCTGCCAAATCCGAAATAAGACTGGTAAAACGTGCCACATTGGCATCATCGAGCGGCGCATCGACTTCATCGAGCACACAAAATGGCGCAGGGTGCTGTTTAAATATCGCAAAAATAAGACTCAGCGCAGTCAGCGTTTTCTCCCCGCCTGATAACACGGCAAGACGGCTATTGCGTTTGCCCTTGGGCTGCGCCATTAAGGTGAGTCCCGCGCGCCACTGTTCTGATTTATGTTGATTGGCATATATACCAGCTGGCAGATCATCATCGCTTAGCGTCAAACTGGCTTGTCCGCCGCCAAATACTTTGGCAAATAATGTGGCAAGCTCCTCATTCACCGCATCCAGCGTTTGCATAAACAGTGTTTTGGTGGTCGCATCGATATCAGCAATTGCCCTAATAAGTGTGTTCATGCTGCCAGTGATATCATTAATCTGCTGCGTTAGAGGTTCTAGGCGCTCGTTAACTTCATCAAGCTCACGCGCCGCCGCTAGATTGACCGCACCAATTTTACTGATTTGCTGCTCTATCTTGGTCTGCTCACTTTTAAGCTCAGCGATTTTATCAGGACGTACGCGGCGATTATGCGCAATAAAGTCTGCTAGCAGATTTGAGACGCTACTGTTTTGTGGTTCGGTTTGCGCATGGGTCGCACTATGTTCAGTGAGTGTTTGCTGATAATGATCTAAAGCTGCTTGAGTCTGCTTAATAGCATCTTCAAGCCGGGCTTCGCTAAGTGCCAGCTTAGTGGTTTTCTCAGCCGCCTTACTTTGGGCGGTTTGTAGCTCGGTATGTAGAGTATCAAGCTCGTTTTGCTGTTGACTATAACCTTGCTTCATCTGAGCTAACACTGCTTCGCGCTCATTTAATAGAGCTTGTTGCTCATCCTTGGCCAACTGTGCTTTTTGCAGCGCTGCTTGTAGGTTAGGTAATTGCACATCCAAGCGCTGAAGCTGCGTTATTGATATCTGCTCATTTTGTACTGATTGATCATATGCTTGCGTCAAGTTTGCTAAACGACTGCTGGTATGCTCAAGGCGTAATTCAAGCTTTTGTACTTTAAGCTGCAAGGTTTGCCACTGCGCCTCATCGGCTTGGCGAACGCGGCTTAGCTCGCTACGTTTTGCTTGCAGCTGCTGCTGCGTATCTTTGGCTTCTGCAAGCTTTGGGGTCAGCTCGGCTATAGCCATGCGCGCGCGCTGCGCTTCACTATCTAAGGCATGCTCTTCGCTGATCAACTCCTGCTGCTCTTGTTCAAGTAGCGTTTTATCGTTATTTAAGCGTTTGATATCCGCTTGCAGGCGCGCGTGCTGTGCTTGCTGAGTATACAATTGCTGCTCATACTGGTATCGATCGCGGTTAAGCTGCTCAGCTTGAGCACGCGCTTCCGCCAAACTAATGGTTAGCGCATCAAATTCATACTGGCTGTTTTTGATCGTTTTTTGCTGCGCGGCTATCTCATTATCACTGTCGTTGAGCAAGTCTTCTAATTGGACAAGCCTGTTACGCTGCTGCAAGCGCTGGGTTAAAAACTGGCTACTACTTTGACTGTCTGGTTGACCTTCGTTCTGTCTATTTTGAGTATTTACTAATTTGCTTATATTTAACGCGCCGCTACGACTTAGTAGCCAGCCATCAGCAGTTAATAGCAATGCGGATGCTGGTAGTACCTTTAGGATCTGTGTTAGATGCTTAGTTTTATCTGCACTGTTCTCAGCATCTTCGACATACAAATAGCACTGCTGCCAAAGCGCTAAAGCAGGTTTGGTAATCAGCTGGGTTAACGCATAAACTTTATCAGCAAGCTCATCTGGTAAGCCATCCAAATTTTGACGGGGCTGGTCATCATGGCAGGCTGGTAGCCATAAGCTATAATGAGCTTCTGTGTTACTTTGCCCGTTTTGCCTGTTTTGATAGGTTAATAACACTGGCAAATCACCCTCAAGCGCTTGCCATAAGGTATTCGCGGGGAGGTTTTCTTTATGTGCGCCGCTATCAGTTTTACCTATTATGTTACTTGTTGGGTTATTCGCTACCAATACATGACTATCAAGCCATAGGTGCAATACGTTATCAAGTAACTGCGCATGCTCTTGACCTTTAGCGCTCAGCTCAATCTGCTCACGTAAAGTGCTGATAGCAAGCTTATTAAAATCGCTAAACGATTCATTTTTTGCTTTATTTTCGTCATCAGCCACAGGCTGCTGGGGCTTGTTACTTATATTGCTACTTGGCTTTGGATGTAGTATTTGATGCAAGGTATCATACTCGCCAGCCAGTAGCGCGTGGCGTTTCTCTATCTCAGTCAATGCGCGCTGCTCATCAAGCAAACGCTGCTGTAAGCGATCGACCTGCGGTTGTAAGGTTTCTAGATGCTCCGTTACGCCATCTTGCCTACGCAATATATGCTTGAGCTCATCGTTTAATTCTGTGCCTTTTACGCTTGTCGGACTTAAGCTAAACTTATGGTTTTCAATCGTTAAATCAGGTCCGTCAATATCTGGCTGTTGCAACTGCGACCATAACGTTTGCCAGTTTTGTTGACGGGTTTGCCAATTATCGTAGCTTTGTTTATAGCGCCGCTTAGCTTGCGTATTCAATACTTGTTTTTGCTCAAGTGCTCGCAAGTCGTCTTGTAATTTTGCCAGCTTATCCTTTGACTCATGCCAAGCGCGCTGCGAAGGCTGCTCTTCTTGCTGGTATGCCGCGCGTTTTGCAGTCAGTTCAACAAGCTCAGGACGCAAGCTTGCAAGCTCCATCTGCTGCTCGTTTTGCTCACTATCTAATTGCTCAATCTGGGCAACCGTCTGTACTTTTTGCTGGGCTAAACTTGTAATCTGCTCTTGAATCTGCTCTATCTTGGCTTGCATATCGTTGAGTTGATGTTCCGCTTTTTGGTAGTCAAGCTGCTGCTGATAATACCCGCTTTGAGCATCGTCTTTTAGCCACTGCTCTTGATTGATCTGCGCGCTTAATTTATCTTGTTTATTTTTAAGGGCGTCATAGTCGCTTTGTAACCCAGCGACTGCGACACTCGTACTCTCATGTTGCTGTTTTTGCTCTAGCTGCGCCGCTTTAGCCTGATACAGCTCTTGGATAGCCAGTTGCTGCTGGATATCAGCCAAAGATTCAGTGAGTGCTTGATAGCGCTTGGCATTAGCTGCCTGTTTTGATAGGGATTTTTGTTGTCGTAGCAGCTCGCTTTGCATATCGCGTAGACGTGCCAAGTTATCTTCGGTTGCCTCTAGCTTTTTTTGGGTTTCCTCCCGCCGCGCCTGATAGCGCGATACGCCCGCCGCCTCTTCGATAAATTCGCGCAGCTGCATCGGACTTGAATCCACAATACGCCCAATCATACCTTGTTCAATCACCGCGTAGCTACGCGCGCCAAGTCCCGTCCCTAAGAACACATCGACGACATCTCGGCGGCGGGCACGGGTGCCATTAATGAAATAATCAGAGCGCCCCTCCTTATTGACTTGGCGGCGTATAGACAGCTCATGATATAAGTTAAGCTCATGACGAATGCCAGTCTGCTCATCTTGGGTGTGCTCAAAGGTCAGCTCGACGCTAGCAACACTTTTGGCCGCTTTATCTTGTGTGCCAGCAAAGATAACATCACTCATCGCGCCGCCGCGTAACTGCTTGGCGGAAGTCTCACCGAGCACCCAGCGAATGGCGTCAATGACGTTTGATTTGCCGCAGCCATTTGGCCCAACAATAGCAGTGATACCGCGCGGAAAAGTAAATGTTGTCACATTGGCAAAGGATTTAAATCCTGCCAGTTTTAGAGATTTTAGGCGCATGAATAATTATTAAACTTGGCAAGAACAGACGGCTATTTTACCTGAAATTTTGCTGGGTTTTGGATTTTGTTGATCATGGGTTTTGTCGATAATGATATAGTATGGCTTAACCTATCAGCGATTAAAGACAAAGAGCAACCCTATGAGCCAATATAACCCGCAAGAAATGCAGCGAAAATATGAAGAGTGGTGCCAATTGTACCGCCAGCAACTAGAGGCGCAAGAGCAGTTTGTGCAAGCAGAAAAGCTACTGCGCGAGCTAAAAGACTATTACTTTAGCCCTGTGTGGATGGCGGATCGTGAGGCAGACCTGCCCATTGAACACTCAGGCGAGACCTACTCTATCTTTAGCGAAGATGGACTATGGAACTCGCTCACTGATCGTAATGAGCTGGCACGCAAATGGATACGCTTAGGGCTAGATGCTATTGATGAGGAATAACCTCTAACCTTTGACTTATATAGGCAAACAACCGGCTAGGCACTAATTCTGTTCTCACCAGCGACCACTGTTAGCGTTTGCTCAACGGCACTGCTGTAAGTTGGCATGAGTATGTCGCTTACAAATATCCATTCTGACTGGCAAGACTCAGGCGTGACAGTAATTGCCATATAACCGCGCTGATTAGGATTCATATACTCAAGGCCATCAATCAGTTGGATCAATACTGCTTGTAGCGTTGCTGGCGGAACCTCAGGGAGGTACTCTTCAAAGCCTGGCGAGCTGACAGAGCTGGTCGCAAATTCAACACCGACTGGCTCGCCATCAGCGGTAGTCAAATTATTTGCCCAAGCGTTATGGGTGTCTCCGGCCAGTACAACGAGATTTTTATTTAAGCTCTTAGCTGCAGTTAACACCAGCTCACGCGCGGCACCATAACCATCCCAAGCATCAGTATTATAAGGAATGGCTGGCTGCGCTAAAATTGCTTGTTCCTCAGCGGTCAAAGCTTGCGGGTTGGTTTGCGCTTTATTGACTAAAGCTAGGTAGGCATCGATACTTAGTCCTAATCTGGGATCAGCAAGGTTTAAAATGACGGGCGCTGGTATATTCATACGTCCCATAAGGATCTGTTGGCCGAGCATTTGCCATGTTGCCTTTGATTGCTGCATCTGATTGACAAGCCAGTTGCTTTGGCGCAGTCCTAATAGCTGTCTTTCAGGGTTGTTAGTAGCTACTGTGAACGCTGCTGCATCAATATAAGCATTGCCAGTGGCATCAGCTTTGATAAAGTTTGCATAGTTCAGCTGCTCATCGCGTCCGATAACGCGGGTATCTAACATATGCAAGCTTAATAAATCACCAAAATCAAAGCGACGATAGACCTCACTTTGTACTTTATTGCGTATTGGCATCCACTCGTGATAGGCAGTGATGGCGGCCAGTTTACGGTCATCCCAGCTGCCCTCAAGCGCAGGTTGATGGTTTTCGGCGCCATTTTCATAGGTATCATTTGCCAGCTCATGATCATCCCATACTGCAATCATCGGCACAGCGGCATGTAGATCTTGCAGATCAAGGTCTGTCTTATATTGCGCATAACGTGTACGGTATTCATTGATACTTACGACTTCCTGTTCAGGCTCAACTTCACGGTGAATAGCAGCAGCGTTTGCCGAGGCGTATGCGGGTATAACATTGCCTTGTAAATCAGTCGTGGTGCGACCATACTCATAAATATAATCGCCTAGGTGTACAAAAACATCTAAATCATCACGTTTGGCAGCGTCGGCATAAACATGAAAAAACCCAGCAGGATAATTAGCGCAGCTAAATACGGCCAGCTTAACCTTGTCTACCTGACCAACAGGCAGTGTCTTAGTTCTACCAACACGGCTGGTCTGATTACCCACCTTGAACTGATAATAATAAACGGTATTAGGCTTTAAGCCATCCACATCGACCTTGACGGTATAGTCCTTTACCGCGCTTGTGGCGATCTCTCCTTGCTTAACTATCTCGCTCATCTGGTCATCACGAGCAATGAGCCACTGAACTGTGAATTGACGAGAGCCTGATGTCCGCGGTGTGACTCGCGTCCATAATATTATTCGATCAGATAAAGGATCACCACTGGCTACCCCATGATCGAAGCTGACGGTTTCGTCCACTATGTAGCTACGCTCGTCACTATCAGAGCCGCATCCTGCTAATCCCAAACTGGCAGCACTTAGTGCTGTCATACTTATAAATCCAAAACCTTGCATAAAGCGGCGTCTATTAAGGCCTGCTAAATTTTTTACAGTGCTATCGGGATGTTTTTCGGATGAGCTAGTATCTATAATGGGTCTGGAAAGAGATGGGCTGATGGGTTTTTCTAAGGTATCAATGAAAACATTATGAATAACCTTTGCTTCTTTTTCTGTGTCTTTGGTAGTAGCTGTTTTTTCTTTGCTACTGGTCTTTGTAGTTTGATTATCTTGGCTCATGGCTAACACTTCCTTGTGTGATAGAGGTCTATCGTTGCAAATAGACCTTATTGTTATCTTCCATATACACCTTATATTTATTAATCTTACTGACTTAGTTAAATAAAGATAAATAAAACTTTACCACAAGCTTATAAACATAAGTACAATATTTTTACTTATCCGGTCATTGTTAATGATAATCAAAATTCTCCATTCTACCTTTCTTTGCCCTTTATATTTTGTGATATAACACTAAATTCATCCTAAATCACCCCAATACCGCTTAACAGCAATTGTCCGCCTGCAAATATCAAGAGCACACCAAATGCCTTTTTAAGCGTCGCCCCTGGCAATTTGTGCGCAAGCCTAGCGCCAAATTTGGCAGTGACAAAGCTGGCGATCGAGATACAGACAAAGCCGACAATATGGACAAAGCCAATAGCGCCCTCCGGCAAGTTCGCCACGTCTTGCCCAAACCAAGCAAATCCAGCGGCTCCCGCCAGCGCAATAGGTAAACCGCAAGCGGCAGACGTTCCCACCGCCTGACGCATCGGCAGCCCCGCCCATGTCAAAAACGGTACGGTTAAGCTGCCACCACCAATACCGAAAATCGCTGATGCCATACCGATACCAGATCCTGCGCCCACTTGCACAGGCATAGACGGTAGCGGTTTGCCCAGCTGCTCTTTATTGGATAAAAACAGCATTTTAAAGGCGACTAGTAAAGCTGCGACCCCAATCAGCGCTTGTAATAACAAACCATTGATTTGATCGGCGATAGCCGCGCCAAGGAGGCTACCCACCACCAAGCCTAGCGCCATCTTTTTCCAGATCTCCCAGCGTACCCCGCCAAGCTTATTGTGTGCAGTCAATGAACTGATTGAGGTGACAATGATAGTGGCAAGCGAGGTGCCGACTGCCAAGTGAGCAACGATATCCGGCGAGAACCCATACGCGCTAAAAATCCACACCAGCGCCGGTACAATAATCATGCCGCCACCAATACCGAATAATCCAGCGCACATCCCTGCAAATGCGCCTGCAATCAGGAACCAAAGTATTATCATTATTAAATTGTCCTCTACCTTTTATTTGGCTTATCTTTTATTACGCTGGTTTTTATATCATAATGGCGGTTTTGCGACGAGCATTTAGCACTATAGCAAAGAGTGCAGTATAGCAAAGACTATCGTCAAGATTGCATGAAACCTAACCTAGAATATAAAACAGACACACAGCGACCAAATCTATGTCTTCGCCTACCCATTCAGTATCACCTTTATCTCAGCTTAATTATCGTCATGTAGACATCAGTGTCTCAACTAATAGTGAGCTGATAGAGGATATAAAAACCGCTAAACTTAATAAAGATCAAGTCCATCTTTTGACCGCAGATACGCAAACCGCAGGACGCGGGCAGCGCGCGCGCTCGTGGCAATCGCCACGCGGCAATGTCTATCTGTCGCTATACCATCCTATGCAAGAGGCTATTAGCGGTTTATTGTCTTTGATCGTTGGGGTAGAGCTGGCAAAAATGCCAGTCATCAAAACCCTAAATAAGCAACTAAGCGCACAAGGTTTAATGCCAATCGGAGTAAAATGGGCCAATGATTTAGGTTTTTATCAGCCTAAGGGTTTGACAGACAATACCTCCCAAACCAATGAGATTATTCTTTTTAATAAACTGGCAGGGATTTTGATTGAGCCCGTATGGCAAGCGGGAAAATTGATCGGCGTGGTAATGGGTGTAGGTTTAAATGTACAAACTACGCCAAAATTAACGGCAGAGACTTTGGAGGGTATGAGCTATCAAGCGCTGAGTTTGCAAGATATTCATAATCAGCTGAATTTAGACAATCAAGAGATCAAACTGCCAAGCCTACAGACACTCTACCAACAAATCAGTACCGCTTTGCTGGCAGCGATAACTTGTTTTAAAGAGATAGCAGTAGAAAAAGTGGTCACCCAACACATATATTTATCTACTCAAGCTACTGATGAGTTTTTGCGTCAGTTTGCTACGCTAGACGCTTTAGCAGGATGGGATCTGCGCATCACCCAAACTCACAATGATAGCTTTGAGGTTCAAGAGGGCAAAAGCTGCGGTATTGATACAAACGGCTGTTTGCAATTACAGCAAGATAACGGTAAGATTTCCACACTTTTTACTGGTCGCATCGATGTCATTAACGACCGCTAAGCGGCTTATCTATAAACAAGCACTTTTTATATAACGAGCACTATCTAAAGGGACTTTTATGCTCTGGCTTGACCTTGGAAACACTCGACTGAAATACTGGCTCACTGATGATGTTGGGCAAATAGTGGCTCACGATGCCAAGCAGCACTTGCAAGCGCCAGCAGAATTACTGATGGGCCTTACGGATCGTTTTGAGCGCTATGATCCTGACTTTATTGGTATCTCTTCGGTACTGGGCGCTGAATTAAACACCAAGGTTTCAGAGACACTGAGTCGATTGGATATTCCGTTTGAATTTGTCCATGTCGATGCCGTCCATCCCTTAATGCGTAGCGCCTATGACTCCAAGCAGTTGGGCTGCGATCGCTGGCTGCAGATGCTCGGTGCCGTCGATAAGAAAAAACGCCAATGTGTGGTTGGCTGCGGCACTGCTGTAACGATTGATCTAATTGACCATGCTGAGCATTTAGGCGGTTATATCTTTCCCAATATATATTTGCAGCGCGAATCACTGTTTTCAGGCACCAAGCAGATCACTATCTCTAATGGTACTTTTGATAGTATTGCTCAAGGGACAACTACGCAGGATGCGGTACATCGCGGGATATTATTATCCATTGTTGGCGCGGTAAATGAGATTACTCGTCGTCATCCCAACTTTGAGCTGATTATGACTGGCGGTGATGCTGAAATTATCGCGCAACACGTCAATCGTCCGGTACGCCTGCGTGATGATCTCATGCTAAATGGCTTGGCGCGTTATTTTGATAATAGTCAGAAAAAATTGGTAGTTTGAAGATTAAACAAAATTAGTATGGTAGGGTGCGGTTAGTTTTATTAAATTCTCATAGAGAATGCCAATAAAACGTAACCCACCATTTTTAATATTCACTTACTTTAAATGGCGGGTTACGCTGCGCTAACCACACCCTACACCTCTTTTTTAGATTTAAAATAAAGACTTATTTGGTCTCGTTAAATAACTCACGCCCAATTAGCATACGGCGAATCTCGCTGGTACCCGCCCCAATCTCATACAGCTTGGCATCGCGCCATAAACGACCTAATGGATACTCATTGGTATAACCATTACCGCCAAAGATTTGAATGCCCTCGCCTGCCATCCACGTGGCTTTTTCGGCGCACCATAGAATGACACTGGCACAGTCTTTACGTACTTGCCGGCTATGACCTGCGCCGCGCTCGTCAAGCATATCGAGATTTTTGCCTACGGTATATAAAAAGCTGCGTCCCGCCTGCAAGATGGTATACATATCAGCGACTTTGCCTTGAATGAGCTGAAACTCGCCAATCGCCTGCCCGAACTGTTTACGATCATGAATATAAGGCACGACGTTATCCATCACTGCTTGCATGATACCGGTAGGGCCAGCAGCTAGAACTGCACGTTCATAATCCAGTCCGCTCATCAGCACTTTAACACCCTGGTTTAAGCCGCCCAAGATATTTTCTTTGGGAACTTTAACATTATTAAAGGTCATCTCACCGGTATGACTACCACGCATGCCTAATTTATCAAGCTTTTGCGCCGTCCCAAAACCTTGCATACCTTTTTCAACGATAAACGCGGTCATACCTTTGGCGCCAAGCTCGGGATTAGTCTTGGCATAGACCACCATCACGTCCGCATCAGGGCCATTAGTGATCCACATTTTACTGCCGTTTAGCACATAATGATCGTTTTTTTCTTCGGCTTTGAGCTTCATACTCACCACGTCAGAACCCGCTCCCGTCTCGCTCATAGCGAGCGCACCGATAAACTCACCGGAGATTAGTTTCGGTAGGAATTTTTGCTTTTGCTCTTCAGAGCCATTGCGTTTGAGCTGATTGATACAGAGGTTGGAGTGCGCGCCATAGCTGAGCGCTACCGATGCTGAGGCGCGGCTGATCTCTTCCATCGCCACCATATGTGCCACATAGCCCATATCTGAGCCGCCATACTCTTCGGGCACAGTAATACCATGCAAGCCTAGATCACCCATCTTCTGCCATAAGTCCATAGGAAACTCATCACTGCTATCAATCTCGCTTGCGCGCGGGGCAATTTCCTTGGCTGCGAATTGGGCGACAACATCACGTAGAGCATCAATATCTTCGCCAAGCTGAAAATCTAATCCGGGTAAATTCATAACTAATCCTTGTTGATACGTTTAAGGGTCACAATATTTTATAGTTGTTAAATGAGTGCTTAACTCTTTTAGTTCTAAGACTGACGTTTGTTAATAATAGCGCGCGCAACATTAGAATCATTACGACGTCCTAAGAATTCACTAATACGCTCGCCGGCAACGACTAATTTTTCTAAATCAATACCCGTGCTAATGCCCATACCGTGCAGCATATAAACCACGTCTTCGGTGGCGACATTGCCTGTTGCCCCTTTGGCATAAGGACAACCGCCAAGACCTGCGACCGAGGTATCGAATTCGCTCACGCCCAATTCTAACGCCGCTAAGGTATTGCTTAGCGCTTGTCCATAAGTGTCATGGAAATGCCCTGATACCTTGGAGACGTTGATATAATCAAGCGCAGCGAGCAAGGCATTTTTTACCTTAATCGGTGTACCAACGCCAATAGTATCAGCAATACCAATTTTTTCCGCACCGATCTCAACCATACGTTTGGTCACATAAGCGACTTGACTGGGATCAATCTCGCCCTCATAGGGACAACCAACGGCGCAAGAGATAACGCCGCGTACTCTAATGCCAGCATCAAGAGCAGCAGCAGCAACTGGTGCAAAGCGCTCAATGCTTTCATCGATGCTACAGTTGATATTTTTTTGACTAAAGGTTTCGCTTGCTGAACCAAAGATAACGACTTCATCAGGATGATGCACAATCGCATTATCAAAGCCGCGCATATTGGGCACCAGCACTGAGTAGATGACATCATCATGGCGCGTAGGCGCAAGCGCAGTCATCAAATCACTGTTGTCGCCCATTTGCGGCACCCATTTGGGCGAGACAAAGCTGGTCGCTTCAAGCTTTTTGACGCCCGCCGCAATTAAATCTTCGATTAAAGCTTGTTTAACCGCTGTCGGTACCGTCGCTGACTCGTTTTGTAGTCCATCACGGGGACTGACCTCAACGATGGAGACGCGGTCTGGATAGGAATGACTCATGTTATCTTCCTTGTTAATCTGCTATTTGCTTTTTTAAAATTTATAACTTCATTGTCTAATCTTTAAGATTATTGGCGCAGACTGCTGGGTTTTGACGGAATTTATACGAAGCTCTTTTTATTATTAAGCCTCATTAGCTACCGCATCAATACGTAGTAACTCATCCCCATCAGCGACCAGATCGCCTGCGGCAAATAGTAGCTCAGCCACTACGCCGTCAGCAGGTGCACTGATAGTATGCTCAATCTTCATCGCTTCGATCACTGCCAATGGCTCGCCTTGCTTGACGCTATCACCGACAGCGACTTTAAAGGCAACGACTTGTCCGGGCATGGGTGATTTTAAACTACCAACCGCCGCGCTATCCTCTCCGGCGTAAGCCATGACATCGATGAGTTTAATCTGATCCCGACCGTTATCGGTGAACACATACACGCTCTCTTTATGCTCCCAGCTTTGCGCGTTGATTCGCTTGCCATCCACCCATAATATATGATTGTGCGCATCACTACTATTATAGCTAATCTGACCGGTATAATCAGGTTTTACCTCGTCCAAACTGTCATCTTTAACAGTAATATCATCTGCTGTATTAGGCTTAATAGTGAGCTTAAAACGACTGTTATCTTCGCTACTATCTAGAGCCGGTTTAGTAAACATATTGTGCCAATCGCTAATATAGGCGATGTAGTTTTTTTCATCGTAAACTAAGCTAAACGAGCGCGTATAATCGGTATACGCGCGAAACCCTGAATGTCTGTTAAAAGGGTCATTTTTATAATGACTATCGGCATTCGCTGCTATAGATTCAGCCGCTAATTGCTGCACAATCGCAGTAGCCACCAGCGTCGATAGCTCAAGGGGATGCTGGTTAAATAGCTCGTCTGCTTCGCGCTCAATCAAAGCAGTATCAAGATTAGGCTGCCTAAAAGAATCAGTATTAATCACATAACGCAAGAACGCCACATTGGTAGGTAGCCCAACGATACGGGTTGCTGCTAAAGCGCGATCCATCTTCGCAAGCGCCTGCGCGCGGGTGGGCGCATGGACGATAAGCTTAGCAATCATTGAATCGTAAAAGGGGCTGATGACATCGCCTGCGCGCACGCCATCATCGATACGCACCTCATCACCGTGGTTATTAATAATAAAAGTGCTATGCGCAGGTTTTTGATAAGTAAATAACGTCCCTGTCGCGGGCAAAAAATCATTATCAGGGTTTTCTGCGCATATACGGGCTTCTAGCGCATGACCGTTGATAGATAGCTGATCTTGAGTTTTCGGTAGTGCTTTACCTGCGGCCACGAGCAATTGCCATTCCACTAAATCCACACCGGTAATCGCTTCACTCACCGGATGCTCCACCTGCAAGCGGGTATTCATCTCCATAAAATAAAAGCTCATCTCGCCTGCGCGCTGCTCAACGATAAACTCGACCGTACCAGCACCGACATAATTGACCGCGCGCGCGGCATCAATCGCCGCATCGCCCATCGCCTTGCGCATAGCCTCATCAACGCCGGGCGCAGGTGCCTCTTCTAAGACCTTTTGGTGGCGACGCTGTACCGAGCAATCGCGCTCAAATAGATGCACATAATTGCCGTGGCTATCACCGAAAACTTGAATCTCGATATGGCGCGGCTTTAGGGCGTACTTCTCAATAAGGACTTGATCGTCACCGAAGCTGGTAATCGCTTCACGGCGGCAGGAGTCTAAAAGATCGGTAAAATTGCTACTATCCTCAACGATACGCATACCTTTACCGCCGCCGCCCGCGCTGGCTTTGATCAGCACCGGATAGCCAATATTATCCGCCTTTTCTTTTAAGAATGCCGCGTCTTGGTTATCGCCATGATAACCGGGAATCAATGGCACGCCAGCGGTTTCCATTAAGCGCTTGGATTCAGATTTGCCGCCCATAGCGCGAATGGCAGCGGCGGAGGGTCCAATAAAAACAATACCGGCATCTTGACACGCCTGCGCAAAGTCCGCGTTTTCGCTTAAAAAGCCATAGCCCGGGTGAATGGCCTCAGCGCCTATCTTCTTAGCAATAGCGATAATCGCATCGCCTTTAAGGTAGCTGTCTTTGGGCGCAGAACCACCGAGATAAACCGCTTCATCGCAGACGGCAACATGTTTCGCCCCGCGATCGGCATCGGAATAAACCGCTACGGTACGTACGCCCATGCGCTTGGCAGTGGCAGCGACTCGGCAAGCAATCTCGCCCCGGTTGGCAATTAGTATTTTAGAAAACATGACTGTCCTTATCGTTTGTTCTATATTGTTTAATCAATAATTTGCACAATTGTAGAAAGCTGCTGGAGAAATTCTTATATTAAGATAAAATCTTCAATATGGTTTTAAAATCAGGCAACCCATCGAAGTTATTAGACTCTGTGTTCCCACTATTTACATGAGCACTATTTAAACAAGTACCATCTAAATGAGCACTATCTAAACTAACCCTATGCCAACTGGACTTTGAGCTTAAACAAAAATTAGCGACAACCTCGACAGCTATCGACGTATCGAGCTCTAATAATCCTACGGGTATCCAGTAATATTTACCGGCAAAGGCATTGGGAACAGGACAACCACAGTTGGCACAAAAGTGCGAGCTAAATCCCGTCTGTTTTTGCCACTCTTTTATAGTGTCGTTTTTTAGCCATTTAAATTGAGCCGCTTTAATAATGGTCGCTGCATTAGCGCTTGCACCGGACTGTTTTTTGCACAATGAACAATGACACTGGTAAATCTTAACAGGGTCGGTCGGTATCTCAATAGAAAATTCGATATCGCCGCACAAGCATTTTCCTATCATTGTCGTGTCGCCTTTTTGAACAAGGTTGGCTTGTTGAATTTCTCACTCTTCTTACAAGCGCTTATTCTTAATAAAAAACCTACTGGCAGTAATTGACTGTGGCTTATCCTAAGTCTTGTCATTCTAAACCAACCAATCCGGCTTACGCTTGTGTAAAAAGGCTTGCACACCTTCCTTGCCTTGCTCTGATGATCTGATATCAGCAATGCCTTTAACCGTATCAGCAATCAGCGCATCATCGATGGCTGCGCCCGCTATATCGTGTACTAAACGTTTACAGGTCTTGACGGCATCAGGGCTATTGTTGCTGAGTTTTTTACAAAGTGTCGCTACCGTCTCATCAAGCTCGTTGGTATCTACGCGCTCATGAATGAAGCCTAGCTGGCGTGCTTTTTTGGCATCAAATACTTCTGCCGTTAAAAAGTAACGCTGCGAAGCACGAGCGCCCAAGGCTTTGATCACATAAGGGCTAATGGTAGCTGGCGCTAGACCTAGACGTACTTCGCTTAAGCAAAAGTTCGCCGTTTTTACCGCAATAGCGATATCGCATACTGCTACCAGCCCCATACCGCCAGCATAAACGTCACCTTGAATAGCAGCAATAGTGGGTTTGGGGCACTCATAAATGGTCTTGAGCATTTGCGCCAGCTTATCGGCGTCGGCTAGATTTTCCTCATAGCTGAAATCGGCCATCGCTCGCATCCAGTTGAGATCCGCGCCGGCACAAAAGGCTTTGCCCGCTGCTGCCAAAACGATAACGCGGACATTATCATCACTGCCCAACTCGCTAAATACCGTATTCAGCTCGCTGATGGTTTCATCATTAAAGGCGTTACGAATTTCAGGACGGTTGAGGGTTACTGTCGCGATGTGCTCGTTGATATTGACCAGTAAGCTTTTATAATTATTCATATCCGGTTATCTCTATGCTATTTTTATATTGTGCGATGGCTTTTTTCTTATCGTTTTGCATGATGTTTTTTTACTTTTGATACAGTCATTCTATTTTCGAGAATCGTAGGGTGGGTTAGTTTTTCAAACTCTCACAGAAAGTATTGATAAAACGTAACCCACCGTTTGCATTATAAGTATTTAGCATTGGTGGGTTACGCTTGCGCTAACCCACCCTACTTCTCTTTAGCAAATATAGAATTGCTGAGCTAAAAGCACCAGCCTGAGAAGCGTCAAAAAATTGCATTGCAATTTTAGCTTTGCAAGGGAAATTCTTTAAATAGAATTTCCATAAAACCTTGTAGGATTACATCCTAAACACCCCAAACGTGGTCTCTTCAATCGGCGCGTTATAAGCAGCGCTCAGCCCTAGCGCTAGTACATTGCGCGTATCAGCAGGATCGATAACCCCATCGTCCCACAGCCTTGCCGTTGAGTAATAAGGATGACCTTGTTCTTCATACATCTCACGAATGGGCGCTTTAAAGGCTTCTTCATCGGTCTCACTCCACGCCTCACCTTTACGATCAAAGTTATCGCGCTTGACGGTTGCCAATACCGAGGCCGCTTGCTCACCGCCCATGACCGAAATACGAGCGTTTGGCCACATCCATAAGAAGCGCGGATCATAAGCGCGACCACACATGCCGTAGTTACCCGCGCCGAATGAGCCACCAACAATGACGGTAAATTTAGGTACTTTGGCATTGGCAACAGCCATCACCATCTTCGCGCCGTGGCGCGCGATACCTTCATTTTCGTATTTACGTCCGACCATAAAGCCAGTGATATTTTGCAAAAACACCAATGGAATTTTGCGCTTACAGCATAGCTCGATAAAATGCGTGGCTTTTTGTGCTGACTCGCTAAATAGAATGCCATTATTGGCAATAATACCGACAGGCATGCCTTCGATATGGGCAAACCCGCATACCAAGGTATTGCCAAAGCGGGCTTTAAACTCATCAAAAGCGCTGTCATCAACGATACGGGCGATGATTTCTCTGATATCAAAAGGTTTACGCTTATCTGTTGGGATAACACCATATAACTCTTTGGCATCATAGCGCGGCAGACGCGGCGTCACTTGATTAGGAATAAATTTAGGACTGCGGTTTAGATGACCGACGATATCACGGGCAATCGATAGAGCATGGGTATCGTTTTCTGCTAAGTAATCAACCACGCCTGACAGGCGCGTATGTACATCACCGCCGCCTAAATCCTCAGCTGTGACCTCCTCGCCAGTTGCTGCTTTTACCAGTGGTGGCCCACCAAGAAATATCGTACCCTGCTCTTTGACGATTATAGACTCATCGCTCATCGCAGGCACATAAGCGCCGCCCGCCGTACAGCTACCCATGACCACTGCGATCTGCGGAATACCCGCCGCGCTTAGATTGGCTTGATTAAAAAATATGCGGCCAAAATCGTCTTTATCGGGGAATACCTCGTCTTGGTTAGGCAAGTTTGCGCCGCCTGAATCAACAAGATAGACGCAAGGCAGATGATTTTGCTGGGCGATCTCTTGCGCACGTAGATGTTTTTTGACCGTTATAGGGTAGTACGTGCCGCCTTTAACCGTGGCATCATTACAGACAATCATACACTCGACCCCATTGATGCGGCCAATACCAGCGATCATACCTGCCGCTGGAACATTGTCTGCGCCGTACATGTCGTGCGCCGCCATCGGTGCCACTTCCAAAAACGGGGTGCCAACATCAAGCAAACGCTCGACTCGCTCGCGCGGCAACAATTTACCACGGGCTAAATGTTTAGCTCGCGCGCGCTCCGAACCACCTTGAGCTACTTTATGTAGATGGCTGTATAGATCATCGACTAGCTCTTGCATAGCAGCGCGGTTCTGCTGGAAGTCGCTGGCATTTGGACTGAGTTTACTGGTTATATTGGCGCTCATGAAATTCCTTTCTATATCTACGATTGGTATTTATACATGTCTAAGATAGGGTATGAACAGATCTACGTTAATCCCAGCTCTGCTTTCATCATCTCAACGATCTTATACTTTTGGATTTTACCGGTGATGGTCATTGGATACTCTTCGACGAAACGATAATAGGTCGGTATCTTGTAATGAGCGATGTTGTTACGACAGAACTCTTTAACATCCTCTTCTGTCAAACATCCTGGCTCTTTAGGAACAATCCAAGCGGCCAACACTTCACCATAGCGCTCATCGGGTATACCAACGATTTGTACATCGCGAATTTTGGGATGCCGATACAGATAGTTTTCAATCTCAACCGGATAGATATTCTCGCCGCCGCGAATGACCATATCTTTGCTGCGACCAACGATTTTGACATAGCCTTCCTCGTCCATCGTTGCTAGATCACCAGTATGCATCCAATTATCTTGAATAGCCTCGCGAGTTTTAAAGCGGTCACCCCAGTAACCTTTCATCACTGAATAACCGCGGGTAAGTAGCTCGCCAGTCTCTCCAATCGGTACGACTTCCCCTGTTTCCGTATCGATAACTTTGACCTCAAGCGCAGGCTGCACGAGTCCCACAGTTGAGACTTGCTTCTCAAGCGGCGTATGCTCATTGGTCTGACAAGACACCGGACTAGTCTCAGTCATACCATAAGCAATGGTCACCTCCTGCATGTGCATCTTATCAATGACGCGGCGCATGATCTCAATTGGGCAGCTAGAGCCTGCCATAATGCCAGTACGCAGACTCGATAAATCGAATTTTTCAAAATCTGGGTGATCGAGCATAGCGATAAACATGGTTGGAACCCCATGCAAAGCCGTACATTTTTCTTCTTCTACCGCCTGTAATACACTAAGTGGCTCAAAGCCATCATTGGGATAAACAATACAACCACCGTGCGTCAAAATCGCTAAGTTGCCTAGTACCATACCAAAACAATGATAAAGCGGTACCGGAATGCATAGCTTATCTTCCTCGGTAAGATTCATCGCCTCGCCAATAAAATAACCGTTGTTTAAAATATTGCGGTGGCTTAAGGTTGCGCCTTTTGGTGTACCTGTGGTACCGCTAGTAAATTGCACATTGATAGGGTCAGTGTTTTTTAGCTGTGCTTGACGTTCAGCAACGCGCGGATCGTCCGCATCACCCTCGCTCATCCAATCAGAGAACTTTTGCATATAATCAAAGTCCTCATGATTACCCGGCTCATCAATCCAGATAATACGCTCAATCGTTGGAATCTCAACCAAATCCAGTTGATTGTAAGTTTTATGATAAATCTCAGGACACAGCTCGCGAATCATCTGTGCGTAATCGCTACTTTTGAAATGACGCATGAGTACCAGCGCTGAGCAGCCCAATTTATTGAGTGCATATTGCAGCTCAAAAGTGCGGTAGGCAGGATTGATATTAACCAAAATGACGCCGACTTTTGCGGTGGCTAACTGTAGTAGCAGCCATTCGCTATTGTTATGCGACCAGATCCCAATACGGTCACCAATCTCCAGTCCCATCTCAATGATGGCGCTTGCCAGCTGATTAACCTTCTGCTGTAGCTCTTTATAGGTCCAGCGGATATTTTGATGACAAGAGACAAGGGCTTCACGCTCTGGATATCTTTGTACAATAGCATCAAAGAAGTCACCAATAGTGGCTTCAATGAGCGGCACGTCAGGACCTTTATCATAGCTTTTTGTTAGTGGCGCATTGGCAGAACGTGCCCCCATATTAATAGGGGAGACGTTATCAAGAATGCTACTGAGTATGGTATCGGGGTTGGAAGATTGAGTCATAACGAGTCCTTTCGTTTTGCATTTATACTTAATTTTGATTGGTAAAAGTGGTTTACCTTTTCTTATAACTAACTGTTATAGAACACTTTACTCTTTTTAAGTAAACTTTACTATAACGTTTCTAGCAAAAGACTGTCAAGTATAGTGATACATTGTGTATCAATTTACATTGCGCATCAATTAATGAAATTTTAATTTATCAAAAATAGAGCATTATCAAATCACGCTAAACCCAGCTCTTCTATCATGTGCTCAGCGATTTTATACTTCTGAATTTTACCGGTTACGGTCATAGGATATTCAGTGACAAAACGGTAGTAAGTCGGTACTTTATAATGAGCGATATGCTCGCGGCAAAATTGACGTACCTCATCTTCGGTTAAACTCTCAGACTCTTTGGCAACAATCCATGCGGCCAATACCTCACCGTAATGGGCATCAGGTATACCGACAATTTGTACATCGCGAATCTTAGGATGGCGGTACAGATAGTTCTCAACTTCGACGGGATAAATGTTCTCCCCGCCGCGAATGATCATATCTTTGCTACGGCCAACCACCGTGATATAGCCCTCTTCATCCATAGTGGCAAGATCGCCAGTGCGCATCCAGCCGTCTTTGATAGCTTCATTCGTTTTAAAATGACTACCCCAGTACCCTTTCATGACCGCATAGCCGTAGGTATATAGCTCACCGGTCTCGCCAATGGGGACAGTCTCACCCGTTTGGGTGTCGACAATTTTGATCTCAAGAGCTGGAAGTACCATACCTACGGTCGATACTCTTTTTTCAAGCGGCGTTTGCGAGCTGGTCTGACAAGAAGCGGGACTGGTCTCCGTCATACCATAAGCAATGGTCACCTCTTTCATATGCATCTTATCCATAACGCGGCGCATCACTTCAATAGGACAGCTAGACCCGCCCATAATACCCGTGCGTAGGCTCGATAAATCAAATTTGTCAAAGTCTGGATGATCAAGCTCGGCAATAAACATGGTTGGTACCCCAAGCAGAGCGGTGCATTTTTCTTCCTCTACTGCTTGTAACACCGTCAACGGATCAAAACCATCATTGGGATAAACGGCGCAGCCACCATGAGTCATGATCGCTAAATTACCGCCCACCATGCCAAAGCAGTGATAAAGTGGCAAAGGTATGCATAACCTATCCTTGAAGGTGAGGTTCATACCTTCGCCCATAAAATAACCATTATTTAAAATATTGCGATGGCTTAGCGTCGCGCCTTTGGGCGTACCTGTGGTACCGCTAGTAAACTGAACGCTGATCGCATCAGTGTTCTTAAGCTCGGCTTGACGCTCAGCTATGCGTGGATCATGAGCATCACCTTCGCTTATCCAATCAGAGAACTTTTGCATATAGCTAAAGTCTTCCTCATTACCCGGCTCATCAATCCAAATAATACGCTCAACCGTTGGGATCTCAACCAGATCTAGCTGATTATAATTCTTATGGTAAATCTCCGGACACAGCTCGCGAATCATTTGCGTATAATCGCTACTTTTAAAGTGACGCATAAGTACTAGAGCTGAGCAGCCCAGTTTGTTAAGAGCGTATTGCAGCTCAAAGGTACGGTAGGCAGGATTGATATTGACTAAAATGACACCGATTTTAGCGGTTGCCAGCTGCATGAGTAGCCACTCGGCATTATTATGTGACCAGATACCAATACGGTCGCCAATCTCAAAGCCCGTCTCAATCATGGCGCTGGCTAATTGATTAACTTTTTGTTGCAGATCAAAGTAGGTCCAGCGAATATTTTGATGACGAGAAACGAGTGCTTCGCGGTCAGGGTATTTGTGGACAATAGCATCAAAAAAGTCGCCGATAGTGGCTTCAATGAGCGGTACTTCTGGCCCTTTATCGTGGCTTTGAGTAAGCGGAGCATTCGCTGAGCGTACGCCTGTATTGACGTTTGGCAGGTTATCAAGAATACTATCGTAATAAGATGATAAGGTCATAACGAATCCTTTCGTTGCGTTTATTAATCATTGTTTGTAGGTGACTAGTTTGTAGATGCTTAGTTTATAGATGACTAGTCGCCAAGCTGTATATGAACAAACTATTTATAAGTAAGCCATAAATACCGTATTCTCTTCCTTGAATACTATTTATCGTTTCAATCAATATAGCGTTATAATTTGAAGTCTGTCAATCGTATTAATTTTTCACTTACATAACTTTAAAGTTTGCTTGCTTAGCCTACTATAGCTTTAAAGCCATGTTATATTTGAGCCTAAATAGAACTAACACATTTTTGCTTTGTGCTACTAGTACAAAAAAACCAGCCTTAGTTTTATAATCTTTATAAAGCTAAGGCTGGGATTAATAATTAAGCTTAATATGTTAAGTTTAACGACTACGAGGTTTTGGCGACTACAGGCGCTTTGATAGTCGCTGTGGCGCGCACCTCTTTGCTGTCATTAAGTAGCTCCATGACCAGCTCATCTATACTATCTGTTTTAATTTGCCAATCGCCATCGGCCTGCGGGACACCCGTTACCATGACCGATATCGCTTTGTTCTTTAGGCGAATCATCGGCGGCTTGTGATCGTAGCCCTCATGCTCATGACCCAAGATATCATCAGCAATAGTAGCCGCTTGCGCACGTAGCGGTGCTACGTAACGACAGGCCACGCCATCGATTGACATACAATCGCCAATGGCATAGATATTTGCCGTATTGGTACTCAAGGTTGAAGAGTCAACCACAATACCTGTACGCGGATTGAACTCAATGCCTGCAGCGGCAGGCAACTTATCATCAACTACAAGTCCTGTACTAGCGATGACATGATCGACAACCAGCGGTGCACATGATTCCCCATTTGCAGCTTCCACTGCTAGCGGCTGATAACCTACCTCCAGCTTATCATCCTGATTGCGAGTCACACTGGTGACTTGATAGCCGCCTAAAAACTGAATACCTTGCGACTCAATGGCTTTAGCAATACGCGCAGTTGCTTTTGCTGGTAGCATTTGTGCCAGCGGTGCTTCATTTAGGTCAATGAGCGTCACTTGGTGACCGGCCTTGAGCAAGTCCTCTGCAATCTCAGTGCCTACCATACCAGCTCCCACAATAGCGACATGCTGACTACCTGTGTTTAGCTGCTCTTGCAGTTGTCCAAAGCGCTCAATATGATTGACATGCCAGACCAAGTCTTGCGGCAAGCTTTTGGGGAATATAGGATGTGCGCCCATGGCTAATACCAGCTTATCATAGCTAATAGTGGCGTAATTGGTATAAACGGGGTCTGAGCGTGTAGCAGAGACAAGATGTAATTGTTGATTGGCAGCATTGATATCATTGACTTGAGTATTAGCAAGTAAGGTAATATTTGCCGCTTTTGCCGCATCCTCACCTGTAGCTCGCACTAAATCAGAGGCACTTTTATTTTGGCTAATGGCCATGGTCAGCATCGGCTTATGATAGCGATCGCCATTATCGGTCGTAATTAAAGTAATCGGTATCTCTTTATCTTTGCTACGAATCGCATCGATAACATGCCAGCCTGCAAGACCTGCACCGATGATAACAACGCCTTGCTGCGTAGATAAATTGTCTACACTCATATTAGCTCCAAGGTTAATTTGGTGTCTTGTGTTTTAAAAATCATGATGACTATTGTAGCAGTAAACAAGAAACGCTTGTAAACTAAGAAAGCTAGTAGATTGGTCAGTAGTAAGTGAGCAGGCACTGACTAACAAAACGACAAGTGTAAAAAAACGCCCGATAGGCGCCTCTTTTTGTAAAGCTATGCTGAGATAGCATTTAATGATTTAAAATCTTTGATAAGAACAGCTGTGCACGCGCGCTTTTTGCCTCTTCAAAAAATTCTTTTTTACTACAATTCTCTACGATATAGCCCTCATCCATAAAGATAATGCGGTTAGCCACTTGTCTGGCAAAACCCATCTCATGAGTGACACACATCATCGTCATCCCATCACGCGTCAGCTCCACCATCACATCAAGCACCTCTTGAATCATCTCAGGATCGAGCGCTGAGGTGGGCTCATCAAATAGCATAGCTACCGGATCCATCGCTAATGCTCGCGCAATCGCTACCCGCTGCTGCTGACCACCCGATAACTCAGCGGGATACTTTGGCGCTTGTTCGCTCAATCCTACTCGATCTAGATATGCCATACCTTTGCGTTTGGCCTCGTCCTCGCGGCGTCCTAGCACCTTAATCTGCGCTACGGTTAGATTATCGATAATGGTCAAGTGCGGAAACAGCTCAAAATGCTGAAATACCATACCAACACTACTACGTAGTTTGGGCAGATTGGTCTTAGGTGCTCCGACCGAGATACCATTGACTATAATCTCACCTTTTTGAAAAGGCTCTAAACCATTGACTGTCTTAATCAAGGTTGATTTACCGCTACCTGATGGCCCACAAACGACAACGACATCGCCTCTGTGTACATGAGCGGTACAGTCCGTTAGTACCTGAAAATCGTCATACCATTTACTAACCTCAGTCATCTTGATGACCATCTCGTCGCTGGCATGACCATTATCAGTGACCAGTCCACCAAACTCATTTACGTATGTATCCGCTTTACTCATTGCTGGCTCCTAGCCATTTTTTTAATCTTTTGCAGTTGTTGCTAAACTCTCATGCCAAAAAAGCTAAAAACGTAAGCGCTTTTGTACTTGCTGCACACCGATAGAAGCGCTTAAGCTGATGATAAAATAAATGGCACCAGCACCTAATATATAAGGCGTAAGTAACCCCATTAGCTCTCCACGTACATAGGCGGCGCGAAAGAAATCGGTTAACCCAATAGCGAAAACCAGAGTTGTATCTTGAAATAGAATAATACATTGCTGCAAAATCAGTGGCAGCATTTTACGAAAAGCTTGCGGGAGGATCACCAAACGCATCGACTGACCATAAGTCATACCCAGCGCTTTAGCCGCATTCACCTGCCCCCTACCAATAGACTGAATACCGGCGCGCACGACCTCTGAAAAATAGGCGGCTTCAAACATCATAAAAGCGACTACGCACGAAGCGAAAGCAGCATCTAATTGCAGATATTTACCAGCAATCCAAAAGTAGATCATCGGTACGGCAAAATAAAACCACAACAGTACCAGTAATAAAGGCACGGAGCGAAAATAATTAACATATAATTTAGCAGGAACTTCTAAAACCTTAATCCCAGATAAACGCATTAGCGCTAAAATGGTTCCTAAGCTGATACCACCGATAATCGCTAAAAACAGCACCTTTAAGGTGGTCAACATACCACCTAGTAAACCCGGATAAGCGGTTACAAGTTCAGTCATATTCATTTTTGACTCCCTGCAATCAGTCCCGGTACGCGTAGTTTGCGCTCAATAAGTCCCATAATCGCGATCAATGATAGGTTAAAAACGAGGTAAATAACGGTCGCGTAGGTATAAATCTCAATACTATTTTGGGTGTATTCGCTGATAGTTTTGGTCTGGCTGATCAGCTCCATCACTCCAACCAAGGAGGCAACTGAGGCGTTTTTGAAACAGTTGGTCAGCTCTGAGCTGAGTGGCGGCAGTATAATACGAAAAGCTTGTGGCAACAGTACTTGCCTATAAGCTTGCGGGATAGTAAAGCCAAGCGCGTAAGCGGCATTAACTTGACCTTGAGGTAGCGATTCGATACCGGTACGTACTTGCTCAACGATACGTGCAGCAGTAAATAACCCCAGACCAATACTCGCTGAGAGCATTGCCGAGGTATTAGGTGACAGATCCCTATACCACCACTCTTGGAGTGTTGGCGTCAGCCAGCCGGGTGCAACATAGAACCAAAAGAATAGTTGGACGAGTAGCGGAATATTACGAAAAAAGGTCACATAAGCGGTGCCGATGCTGCGGGCGGTTTTGCTTGGCAAGGTGCGCATAATACCAAGTATCGTACCAATGACCATCGCAATTGCCCAGGCGATGCTGCCAATCAACAGCAGCCAGCCAAGACCGGTCAGCATCCAGTGGAAATAAAGCTCGTTACCGATACCGGTATGCTCAAAGAGCACGCCCCAGTTCCAGCTATAATTCATAACAGTCCTTATTAAATAGTCCTTATCAGTAGCTGCAAGGCTCATGCGTTTTAGAAGAGGCTAAACGCATGAGCTATTTATAACGAGATGAGCTATTAAACCAGCTGTGGCTAGTTCTGTGGCTGAGCACTATCATGAGGGTTTGCAATTAAAGCTTTTAGATTGTCTGACATCTCAAAGTTTAGATTGACGTTTTTGGGCGGGATAGGATTTAAGAACCATTTATCGTAGATGCTATTAATCTCACCTGAGCTAAACACATCGACAAGCGCTTCATCAACCACCGCTTTGAATTCAGGGTCATCTTTACGCATCATGCAGCCATAAATCTCAAACGATTGCGGCTCTCCGACTATTACCCATTCGTCAGGGTTTTTAGCTTTGGCCTTCTCGCCTGCTAGCAGTACATCATCCATCATAAAAGCATCAGCACGGCCATTTTCTAACATAAGAAAAGCCTCACCATGATCCTTAGCTGAGATAACGTCGGTATCCATCTGGTTTTGATCAATATACTGACGAATGTAGCGCTCTGAGGTCGTGCCAGCAGTGGTGACTAGCGTTTTGTCTGCCAAATCCTCAAAGTCGTTAATTCCAGAATCAGTACCTGTCAACAGGCGTGTGCCAATCTCAAAGAAACCATTTGAGAAAGCAACTTGTTGTTGGCGCTCCTCATTGTTGGTAGTTGAGCCGCACTCAAAATCTACTGTACCGTTTTGTACCAAAGGAATACGGGTTTGTGAGGTAATAAGGTTATAACGAACATTTAGATCAGGCATGTTGAGCTTTTGCTTAACTGCATCGACGACTTTCATTTCTAAATCATGAGCATAGCCAATAGGCTGATTGGGATCATCAGCGATATATGAAAACGGAATAGAGGAATCACGGTGACCGACAACAATAGTGCCCGAGTCTTTGATTTTTTGTAAAGTACCCTCGAGACTTGCTGCCGCCTCAGTGGTTGTTGCATCATCTACTGGCATATCATCGGTTGCTGTTTGATTGCTATTATTACAACCAACCAGTCCTAATGTCATAAATGCAGCCAACGTTAAGGGTTTTGAGAATGTATAAGCCATGAGACATATCCTTTTATCACATTGTTACTAATTGAAAGAGAACTTTTCTAATTGGATCTGGTTAGTTGAGTTTGACTCATCAAAAAGAGTCTGGATGGTTAGATAACATTAGTAATTGATATGATATCCATTGTAAACCAGCATTTTTGCTGTTACTTTTAGTTATCTTAAAGCAACTTAATGTTACTTTACAACAATTTTAGAGTGGTTAGTAAAATTTATTGCTTATATTCATAATATTTCATATTTAATTATTAAATATTCATTTACCGTTATAAAACCCTATTACATGTGACTAAATTTCGAACCTAAGTATAAATACAGCGCTAATATTATTGATAAATCACAATTGATAAATGGCAAATAAACCCCATAAAGCTAACAACTTCTTAATACTAAAAATGACTTATGACTCCAAACAATCCTATCCAAGAAACTGACACTATTGTTATCGACAATGATATTCGTCAGCGTTTTTTTATTGAAGACTCGCCAGTACGCGGCGATGTCGTGCGCCTGTCACGCAGCTATGCTAATACGATTGCCCAAAAATCTTATCCTGAAGCGATCAGACGCCTGCTTGGCGAGATGCTAAGTGCCGCAAGCCTGCTTATTGGTACGGTTAAAATTAATGGTCGATTATCTATTCAATTGCAGTCCTCAGACAGTGAGAGCTTGCTTAATTGGGCGATGGCAGAATGCGACCAAGACGGTATTATTCGCGCCCTTGCTAGCTGGAAAGCAGATAACGATGAGCAAGTACAAGCTTGGGATAATATGACCCACGCTAAAGAAGCTTTTGCTGAGCTGGGCGCGCCGGGACAAGGATTATTATTTATTAATATCCAGCCTGATAATGGCGAGCCATACCAGGGTATCGTTGAGCGTACTCATGATAATTTAGCGGACTGTTTGGCGCATTATCAAAAACAGTCGGCGCAGATTCCAACGCTGATTAATCTAGCATCTGATGGTCTGCAAGCGGGTGGTATCTTGGTACAGATGCTACCGCGCACTTTTGATGAAACTATTGAAGCTGAACAAAACGAAGACGCCGGTATTGATGATGATTTATGGACGCGCTTATCTGTACTGACACGTACTGTAAAGAGTGATGAGCTGACCACCCTTGCTGCCAACGAGATTATTTACCGTTTGTACAATGAGGAGAACGTCGTCGTTCCTGATCCTGTTGCGCTAGCGTTTGGCTGTACGTGCTCTCGCGAGAAGTCAGCGATGGCCATTGAGCAAGTTGGCGAAGCGGAAGCTTTAGATATCATTGATGAGCAAGGCGGCAGTTTTGAGATGGATTGTGGCTTTTGTGGAGAGGTGTACAAATTTACCAAAGATGATGTACAAGCGATATTTGCTGAGTAGTTGGTTGTTATGATTATACTAAAACCCCTTAAACCAAAAGGTTTGAGGGGTTTTTTAGTAGGTGATGAAAATGCTTTGCTAAAGATTCAGTCTACGCTAAGATTAAGTTTGCCTGCTCTTCAGATCACCACTTCAACATTTTTAGGATAAGAGTAGATACGTGGACTGAGTAAATAATCGCTTTGACCATTATCCAAAAGCCAAGCTATGATTTGCTTGTGCACTCGGCTGCTGTAAATTAGATTGTAATGACTGATGCCATAAAATATTGCTTTGTGGCCTTCAGGCACCAACAATGTATGCTCGTCTTCATCTTCACCCAGTGCAGATTCAATGGTAACCAAACCATCACCCAATAATTTTGTGGTTTTAGCATCATAGTGCGCCTCAGCCAAGGTAGAGGCAATAAAATAAGTATAGACATGCCGCGGCAGCGGCGTAGGATGTCGAAAATCTGGCGGAAGCACGCTGCGGCCTTTTAGGGACTGCCAATCGGCGTCCCGAACACTGCCATGGCGCAAATCAATAATACCAGCACTACGCAAATCACCCAGCTTAGCAAGCGCACCTGCAAAGGGTAGTTTACTGATAACATCTTGCACAAAATTGCCAATGCGCTCAAGGACCGCGCCGTGATGCGGTGATCCTAAAGTGATTAGATTGCCGACCCGATTCACCCAATCTTGCCTAGCTTGGCTGCCATAAAATAGCGCACTACGAGCCACCAATCCGCCCATACTATGCCCAATCAAATCTATCTGCATAATATCTGGATGGTCATCGATGAGCTGCTGTATCACTTTAGCGAAGTTGCGTCCATTGCTGGAAATACGTCGTCCCGTATTGTAATTTAGGTATAAAACAGTGGCATCAAGCTGACTGCGACCAATACGCTTACCTAAACTGTCAGGCTCGAATGGCTGCCAGCTTAAATGACTCATACACAAACCATGACATAGAATGATAACTCGTCCGGATATTTTACGGTGCGGTATGTTTTCATGGATAGGGAATAAAGAGTGGTCATACAACACCATCGGAATGGCAAGTGGATTGTTATGATTGACAAGATGATCGCCCATAACTCCATTTAAGATATTAACCAGCTGCCTTATAGTTTCGGGCAACGGTCGCGGGAAGCTTTGATTGCGCACGTTATTGTATAGTCGCAGTCCTGATACCAGATTGTTTCCTATCAAAGACATTGCTTGACGCACCGTACCATAGATACGTCCAGTGATACCGCGCTGCCATTTATTCAAATTACCTTCATTAAAACGTCCTAGTGGACGTAACAGGATCTCGCGGTGAATAGCCTCTACAATATCGGTCACTTCAACGACGCCCATTGCCGCAAGCTGTGTTAATCCTTCAAAAAAGTCAGCTAAAGACAACGGCTTTTGCCAAACCAAATCATCGCTACCACTCGCTATTTGTTCGGTCAATTCATCTACATAGATATATTCAAGCTGAGCCAGTTGTTCATATACATCGTCTTGATAGTGGATACTGGGATCATTGTCGAGATGAGTGGTAGCGTAACGGCGCTTACCAGCGAAGAGGTCATGAATGGTGTCGAACGACTTTATACTGGACATAATTTTGGCAAATTTAAAAATAAATTATCCCTTGCATATTAACGGGTAAATAAGATAAATAGAAGATATTATTTACAAAAAGTTTTTAACGGATCTGCGTTTGCCATTCACGATTAACAGACTTTAAAATTATGAAATATATACTTTAGTCACTTTAAAAGTGTTACCTTTCAGAGTTTCTAAGATTAAATATGTCAGTTTTATTTGGGATTGACTATAGCATCAAAGCACTACTCTTTTAATATGACAAAAACTAGATGAGAATATATTGAATTAAGTCATCATTAACCATAGCCTAAAGTGATATCATTTTTAGTATCCTGCTTATTAGGGCATGTTGAATCTTCCAAAATGAAAATTAAGGAGATCATAATGAGGGATTTTAAAAAATTAAGACAGCAAATGATAGATGAGCAACTAGTGGCACGTGGTCTTCATGATCAAACAGTACTTAATGCGCTGGGTGCAGTACCGCGTGAAAAATTTACGCCTACAAATCTCATTGAATCTGCTTACAGAGACTCACCTTTACCTATTGAGGAAAATCAGACTATCTCCCAGCCTTATATTGTTGCATTGATGACGGCGGGCCTTGAGTTGAAGTCAGATGACCGCGTACTTGAAGTCGGTACAGGGTCGGGATATGCCGCAGCCGTGCTTGGGGAGATCTGTGAGAATGTTTATACGATTGAGCGCCATAAAGCCTTGGCAGATACTGCACA
Source organism: uncultured Psychrobacter sp. (assembly GCA_947501045.1). Classification (GTDB taxonomy): domain Bacteria; phylum Pseudomonadota; class Gammaproteobacteria; order Pseudomonadales; family Moraxellaceae; genus Psychrobacter. The sequence goes on along the minus strand of CANMUI010000004.1, from coordinate 213,730 downwards.
GGTAAAACTTAAAGAGACGGGCTATACCAATGTTCAGGTCAAGCATGGCGATGGTACCCTTGGCTGGCCTGAAAAAGCACCTTTCGATGCCATCATAGTGGCAGCAGGGGGACCTGAAGTACCGCAAACACTCAAAGAACAATTAGCCATTGGCGGACGGATGATCATTCCCGTTGGTACCTCCCTAAATTTACAAAAACTGGTACGTATTCGGCGTATCAGTAAAGATGAATATCAGACAGAAGATCTGGGAAGCGTTCGTTTTGTACCTTTGATTGGCGCGGCAGGTTGGCAGGAGAAAAGGGATGAAAACTTATAAGACTTTGCCTGAATTAATTGCTCAATCAAGTGAGCATTTTACAAATATCGATGACGTCAATCTAGATAGTCTTCTAAAGCGTATTGGCGATAGCCGAGTCGTATTGCTTGGCGAGGCCTCACATGGGACGGCTGAATTTTATGATATGCGGGCACGTATCACCAAAGCGCTTATAGAAAAGAAAGGTTTTACTATTATCGCCGCCGAAGCGGACTGGCCGGACGCTGCGCATATCCATCATTATATTCATAGCAGGGAACAGGATGCTTTGCTGCAAAATAAACCTTTCTCCAGATTTCCTACTTGGATGTGGGCTAATCAATCCATGCTTGAGTTTACCCATTGGCTTCATGCATACAATGATAAAACTGAATCTTTGGAGCAAAAAGTAGGTTTTTATGGTTTGGATTTATACAGCTTATATAGCTCTATCGAAGCAGTATTGGACTATTTACAGCAAGTAGATCCTAAGGCGGCAGAAATCGCTCGCGATCGTTATAGCTGTCTGATGCCTTGGGCAGATGACCCTGCTTTGTACGGCCGTGCGGTGATGACCGAGCAGCATAAAAGTTGTGAAGCAGAAGTACTAAAAAACCTACAGGATTTACTCAAAAAACATTTAGAATATTCTATAGCCAATAAAGAACAATTTTTTGACGCCGAACAAAATGCCAAGCTAATAGTTAATGCCGAACGTTATTACCGCACTATGTATTATGATGAAAAGTATTCTGCTGAAAACAACTCATGGAACCAGCGTGATCAACATATGTTTGAAACACTACAGGCGGTACTTGAGTTTAGAGGCTCCAAATCAAAGGCGGTCGTTTGGGCGCATAATTCCCATATTGGTGATGCTCGGGCAACTCAAATGAGCGCACGTGGCGAATTAAATATAGGCCAATTGGCACGGCAAGAATATGGCGACGAAGCCTATAATATAGGTTTTGGCACCGATTACGGTACTGTTGCCGCTGCATCTAGATGGGGAGGGCCAATGGAGATAAAACAAGTACAGCCCTCACATATTGACAGTTATGAACGTGTTTTTCATGAGGTATCTACTGATAATTTTCTTTTACCATTACGTTATCCACTTAATGAAGACATTCGTAAAGAATTACTCCCAGAGCGTTTAGAACGAGCGATAGGCGTCATTTATAGACCTGAAACTGAGCGACAGAGTCATTATTTTTATGCCTGTCTGCCCTCTCAGTTTGATGAGTATATCTGGTTTGATAAAACGCGTGCGGTTGAAGCTTTGACGAAAAAAGTAGGAGAAGAAACATTGGATACCTTCCCGTTTGGTTTATAAGAAGCTAATGCCAAAACCCAGCTTGCGCCCACTAGTTTATGGAATAGTATTAGTGACCACATCCGGTGGTACATAAGCCATATAGCGATTCATTCTTTTCTCAAATCTACCAAAGATAAATAAAATTACCCATGATAATAGCAAATAGATAACGCCAGCGGCGAAGAATAGCTCCATCAAAGTATAAGTCCGTGCACTGATAGTACGTGCAACGCCAGTAATGTCCATCAGCGCAATAGTTGATGCCAGAGCACTGCCTTTAAGCATAAAAATAACTTCATTGCTATAAGCAGGTATGACAATACCAAAAGCGCGCGGTAAAGTAATACGCGTGAGTTTCTGCCATTTTGACATACCAATAGCGTCAGCAGCCTCAAGCTCGCCCGCTGGAATGGCCTGAATGGCTCCGCGAATAATCTCAGCAAGATAGGCGCTAGTATTCATGGTAAAGGCAATAATAGCACACCAGTAAGCTTGGCTTAGTAGCGGCTCCCAAAGAAAAGAATTACGTACTGCCTCAAATTGCCCAAGCCCATAGTAAATCAAAAATATTTGCACTAGCAGAGGCGTACCGCGAAAGAAGAAAATATATAAGAAGGGCAGTACCTGTACTACCCAGCTTTTAGATAAGCGCAGTAGCGCTAAGATCACCCCGAAAAAAAGCCCAATAACGCCTGAAAAGACGACCAACTGTATGGTCAGTACAGCGCCGCTTAAAAGATCTGGGATATGATCAAAAATAACTTGCCAATTCCAATCCATGAGCCTCTCCTACTCCTTACCTTACCGTTGGTTGCTGAATTGATTGACGGCTGATCTTTTTAGCATAGCGCGCTGCTGGATTGGCGCGCCATTCAAGCCATATCATAAAACCGGTAACCAGCATAGTCAGCCCCAAATAAATAATAGCCGCTGCCATATAAAAGGTAAAAGGCTGCTGGGTTGACTGCGCGGCGCGCGAAGACTGATACATAATATCTTTGAGGCCAACGACCGATACCAGCGCGGTATCTTTGAGCAGTACTAAAAACAAGTTACCTAAACCCGGCAGAGCAATTTGCCAGACCTGGGGTAAGGTAATGCGATAAAATATCTGAAAAGGACGCATGCCTACGGCCTGTGCCGCTTCACTTTGACCAATAGGTATCTCTTGAATCGACATACGAAAAATTTCGGTAGCATAAGCCCCAAAAGCTATAGAGAGTGCCATAACCCCACCCCAAAAAGCACTGATTTCAACATACTCGTTATAACCAAACCTTTTGAGAATACTCATCAGTAGTATTGAGCCACCATAGTAGATGAACAATACCAATAATAGCTCAGGAATACCGCGCATAGTCGCTGTATATATGGTCGCAAGCTTACGTAGTATCCAAACGTTGGATAGCTTGGCCGTAGCACCTAATAAGCCTAAAATCATGCCAATAATCAGGCTAGTTAGCGCAAGCTTAATGGTGACGGTAGCGCCGCTTAGTAATAGCGCGCCAAATCCTTGTAAATCAAACACAGTAGTTCACTTGGCCTCTTTATAGTGGCAGCATATTAAATAAAAATTAATACTGAGTTCTATGCTATCTATAGTGGTGGTAACCTATACCACCTAACATAGACTTACCTTTAAACGATAACACTTAAACCCAGCAGAAAAGGTCATTGATTTTATCACAATCAATACGCTCTATGTTAAAGGGAGCGCTATAAAACTGACGCCCAAAGCTCTAGGATAAATATAGCCTTTTAACTAATCCGTTCTTTAAAAAACAAAAAGGATATTACCGTTATGGCAATATCCTTTTAGAGACGATCTTTTATTTAGTTTGCTACCGCCTCTTCGCTTGCAGGCATAGCCTCTTGAGCGGCGGCTGTTGAGCTGGTACCAAAATAGCTACCCGTTATCTGGTCATAGGTGCCATTGGCTTTAAGCTCATTTAAGGCTTGATTAAATTTAGCAACCAATGGATCGCCTTTACGAAAAGCCATGGCTATCGCATCCTTATTGGTACTGATTTCCTCCCCTTTGATCTCATAGTCTTGACCAGCATCAGTGTCCAACCAATTAACACCGATAACCTTATCGACCATCATCGCGCGGATGCGTCCTGAGGTGAGATCTAAATACGTATTGTCTTGAGTATCATAGAGTTTAATATCCGCATCTGAATGCTCCTCTTGTAGATACTCAGTAGCAGTCGTTGCACGCTGCGAGCCGATAGACTGACCTTGCAGGGAATCGATACTGATGTCATCGCCTTTTTTGCCAATCAATACAAAGCCACTATAGTAATAAGGATCACTAAACTCTACCACTTCTTGACGTTCAGGGGTGATGTTCATACCAGCGATAATACCATCAAATTTTTGCGCATTTAGCCCTGGAATCAGGCCATCCCAATCTTGAGAGATCACTTCACACTCCGCTTGCATCTGCGCGCATAATGCATCAACGAGCTCGATCTCATAGCCAATCAAATTGCCATCGGCATCCGTATAACTAAAGGGCTTGTAGCTTGATTCGGTTGCCAGCTTTATATTCATGGTTTCCGTATCTGCTGGGGCATCGGCTGTAGCATTCTCTGTAGGTTCTGAGCTATTATTGCACCCTGCTAACATAATCATAGCGGCGCTAAGCGGCGCTAGCCATAGTTTTTTAGAAACACCTTTATGAGAGAACAATGATATTGAAAGGGTCATTTTATTATTCCTTGACAGATTAAGTCAGTAGCTTATTAATTAGAATATATTGATCAATAGCTTACTCATAAGTAGCCTATTGATCAAAGTTGGCTTGTTCAAGACGGGCAAGCTCGCCATTGCTACGAATCTCGCTTAGAGCTTGATTAAACTCATCTCTTAAAGGATCACCCTTGCGTACCGCTATGGCAATATTATCGTCATTATCGATCTCATCACCTACGATACCAAAGCCTTCAGGATTATCTGTCAACCATGATTTGGCAGACACTTTTTCGGCCAATACCGCATCACTACGGCCAGATTTTAGATCTAAATAGGCATTATCGTAGTTGTCATACAGCTGCACCGTGTTGCCCTCTTTGCCTTCATAGTTTTCTTGCAAATACGCGCCGGGCGTAGTGGAGCGCTGTCCACCAAGGGTTAAATTTTGAATAGCATTTGGGTCAAAGCCGCTGTCCGTATTGGTCAGCCATACCATAGTATTTGCAAAATAAGGCTCAGTAAAATCCACTTTTTCTTGACGTTCAGGGGTGATGGACATCCCTGCAACTACCGCATCATATTTTTGTGCCAATAACCCAGGAATAATACCGTCCCAATCTTGCGCAACGATTTCACAATCAGCTTGCATCTGCGCGCATAACGCATTGGCAACATCGACATCGTAGCCAGCAAGGCTACCATCAGCATTGGTATAGTTAAAAGGAGGATAGGCGCCTTCGGTTGCAATACGTAGCGTCTTACTAGCAGTGCCTGCTGCCGTATCAGCATTAGTCTCAGCATCACCAGCTTCATTAGATTGACTACAAGCACTAAGCGCTAAAGCGGCAGTAATAGTCATAGATGACCATAATAGACGAGAAGTCGACATCTTGTATTCCTTATGTTTGAAAGTTTTTAGAGCATTGTTTAATAAACGCTTCGTTGTTTTTGACGTCCATGCCAAGTTGTTAAAATACTAACAGATATCGATAAGTTACTAACTTATTGATAATACCTGACTCAAGTATCAAAAACAAACATTTTACCTATTGACTATTATTACTGAAAATAACTAAGAATTGCACAGGATAAATATGAACGACAAGTTAACTCTTAAGCAATTGGGCAACTAATTTTGCTGATTGGCAGCCATAAACTCTTTCACGCGCTCTGATTTAGGGTTGTCAAAAACTTGTTCAGGTGTGCCCATCTCTTCAATGACTCCTTGATGCAAAAACACCACTTGGCTAGATACTTCACGAGCAAAACGCATCTCGTGAGTGACAATCAACATAGTACGTCCCTCTTCTGCCAGCTCACGCATAACGGCCAGTACTTCATTAACCAATTCCGGGTCTAGCGCAGACGTTGGCTCATCAAACAGCAGTACTCGCGGTTGCATAGCAAGCGCGCGCGCGATAGCCACGCGCTGGCGCTGACCTCCCGATAAATTGGCTGGATAAGCATCTTTTTTGTCCAATAACCCTACTTTATCAAGTAGCTTTTCAGCATCGCTAATCGCCTGATCTTTTTTTATTTTCAGTACCTGCGTCGGGCCTTCGATAATATTTTGCAAAATCGTTCTATGCGGCCACAGATTAAAGCTTTGGAATACAAAACCTACACGCGCTCGCAGGTTCTCAAGCTGTTTAACATTCGCCGCTTGCATCTCACCAGATTTTGTGGGTTTTAGCAGCAGCTCATCATCGCCAATACTAATACGTCCTTTTGTCGGTTTTTCAAGCAAATTAATGCAGCGCAGTAAAGTCGATTTTCCAGAGCCTGAGGAGCCCAAGATAGAGATGACATCACCATCATAGGCGGTGAGCGTTACCCCTTTTAATACCGCCAAAGAACCGAAGCTCTTGTGAAGGTCTTCTACCGCCAAAGCAATAGGACGAGTCGAATCTTTAGCAATGTCTAGCATGACTTAACAGGTTTCCGTTGGTTCAAATAAGATGATTATGAGTATAGGGTTTGTTAGATAATTTGCAATGAGCATATTTTATTAAGCATTTAGTTAGACGCAGTAGTGCACGCTATAAGCTCAGTTGCATACATTGTCTCTTAGAAAGGGTTTAAAAGGCAAATTTTCTGTTTTATTTTTGATTATGGCAACAAAAAAGACGCCCAAACTGCATTGCAAGTTTGAGCGTCTTTTCGGTAATTTTATTCTATTTGAAACATTGAAGCTGTAGAGCTGAACAAAATCTATTTATAAAATATTAGTAGGTTGAGACGTGCTCTTCTGACTCACTACCGTCTATGATATCAGCATCATCGACGCCTACAGCGGTACTGTCAGCGACGCCAATATCTTCATTAGTGAGCGTCTCTGTTTTCATAGTGTCAGCCATATCGACATCTTCACTAGTAGTACCCCCATCCAACGAAGCAACCTCACCTGTAGTAGGCTCCATCTCATTATCAGCTTCATTTGCACTAGCCACATCAGTTGCCTGCTGCTCGACCGGGGTTTGTGCATCATCTACATTTTCCATAGCCTCAGGTTCAGAAAGTGAAGGGTCATTATCCGCACAAGCGCCAAGTGTCAAAGCTGCGATCGCTATAGAACCATACAGCCACTTTTTAGAGGGCGCTTGCTTTGTAAAGCTTTTCTTAATAGTAGTCATTGAGACTCTCCATAACAGGGTCAGCAAAGGTAAAAATTATAGTATATTTTGTATTGGTTCTGACAAAAGTGACGCTTAATTATTAGTATCAGTATCTACTTCACTATTATTGGTATCAGTACCACCGTCCAACGAGGCTACCTCACCTCTGGTAGATCCCATATCTTGATCAGTGTTATCCGTGTCATCCATACTGGTAACTTCACCTGTACTAGTAACCCCACTGGTACTAGCAACATCAGTAGTTGGTTGTTCTTCAACCATAGGCTGTTCTTCAACCATAGGTTGCGTATCGTCTACTGTTGCCATAGTCTCAGGTTCAGCGGGTACTGGCTCAGCAGGTGTCGGTTCATTATCTGAGCAGGCACCCAGCATTAAAGCCGACGCTGCTATAGATCCATATAGCCATTTTTTGGCTGTTGTTCGCTTTATAGTAGTCATTTTAATTCTCCATGGTTTGGTTAACAACAATAAAAGTCATATTAGATTTAATATTGATTTTTCTATAAATAAAACCTAATCATCTGTGTCTGTATCACCATAATCCCATTCAGTGTCTGTGTCTGTGTCTGTGTCTGTGTCTGTGTCTGTGTCTGTGTCTGTGTCTGTGTCACCAATCTCTACATTACTGTCATCGTTGTCAACTTCTACTTGCTCTACAGTATTGACTACCGTATCGTCATCAGCAGCAAATGCGTTGTTAAATGCAAAAAAAGATAATACTGCTGATAAAGAAAAATATAATCCTGCTTTATAAATAGATTTTTGCATAGTTTTATCACTCATCGTTGTTGTGTTCGTATTGGAGTTAGTACTCATACTAATTCTCTATTTTCCGTTATTTATATAGACCTAATGCCATTTGTCTGGTACTACTTGTCTAATACTAGTGTCACTAATTAACAGAGGTCTCTTCTATCATGTCGCTATCGTTCAAAGTGTCAAGATCGTTGTCCGCTTCTAAGTCGGTTCCTACAGTATTGTCTGGCATGTCAGTGTTCACTGTACTACCAACACCGCCCGTTACATCAGTATCAGGCGTGGCTTGTGCGCCCATAACGGCTCCTGACCCTTCAGGTTCGTCTCTACTTGGCGAGATAGGATTATCTTCACGGTCACTAATCATTGGTGCATTTGCGGCTGCTATCTCAGCCGCCGCTTCCTCCTCTGAGGTCTGTGCATCAAATTCATGGACTGAGCTTTCCATAGGCTTTTCTTCTTCTTGACTACTACAGGCGCTCAATGTCAACGCTACTGCTGTCAACGTAATGAACAATCCCTTTTTCCAAGTAGAGAGCTGACAGGTAGAGATCTGGGACTTTTTATTATTTATATCTACTCTATTGGCAGTATCATTAATACTCATATCAGCCTTCTATCTTGTTTTAAAAAAATAGCATTGGAAATTTGATTGGAGTTGAGTCAAGCTTAGTTAATATTATGATAAACGAGCGCTTAACTTCGAAGTTTCAACTATACTTATAATAGAATGTTGCCACCTTAGTAATTACAGCAGTATTGTGTTAAAAACGCGTAACTATTACTCCTTTGCCTTACAACATCTGCCCAAAAAGGTTATAAATATAAGCAGTATATTGTTAGCATTATAGGCAAATGTTTTTGAAAGCTTATCTTTATTGGCATAGTAAGCTTATTTAGAAGGTAGCCTGACGTAAAAAGTCGACAAATTTTATATTGTTATAGTCATTTATGTTTAGGTGCTATTTTTACTTAATTACTGCCCAGTTACCTTTATTTACTTATCATCACCTTATTTACGTCCTAGCTCAAAGTCGAGTTTTTGTCTTCATTTTATAAATAAAAGGAAAGCACTTTATGAGTCAATTGAATACCCAAGATATTACTACCTATATGCGAAATGTTGGTCAACGAGCCCGCGCCGCCTCGCGTGCCCTTGCTGCTGCTAATACAGGCAATAAAAACGCCGCACTGATGAGTATTCATGATGAGCTAGTCACTGCCAAAGCCGACATTTTAGCAGCGAATAAAATTGATATGGATAAGGGTCAAAAGAATGATCTTGATAGTGCTTTACTTGATCGCTTAGAGCTCAATAACGAGCGATTTGATGGCATGCTGCAAGGGCTCAAAGACGTTGCCGCCTTGCCCGATCCTATCGGCGAGGTCACTGATATGACTTATCGTCCCTCAGGCATCCAGCTAGGTAAAATGCGCGTGCCCCTCGGCGTCGTCGGTATGATTTATGAATCACGTCCCAACGTGACTTTAGAAGCGGCGTCACTGGCGCTCAAATCCGGTAATGCGATTATCTTGCGCGGCGGCTCTGAGGCCTTTGAATCCAATCAAGCGATTGCTAAGTGTATCCATAAAGGCTTAGCAAAAGCAGGACTGTCCGAGCACAGCGTACAAGTGCTGGAAACCACAGATCGCGCGGCTGTTGGCGAGCTGATCACTATGACCGAATACGTCGATGTCATTGTGCCTCGCGGCGGCAAAGGCCTGATTGCACGTATCAGTGCAGACGCTAAAGTACCGGTCATCAAGCATTTAGACGGTAACTGTCATACCTTTATCGATAGCGACGCTAAGCTTGATATCGCTATCGATGTTAGCGTTAATGCCAAAACCCATCGCTATGGCACTTGTAATACCATGGAGACTTTGCTGGTTGATGAGGCCGTTGCCAAAGATATGCTACCCAAGATTGCCGAGGCTATCGTACAAGCAGATGATGCGATGCAGCTGCGACTTGATGAAAAATCGCAGGCTATCTTAAGTGACAATACTAAGCTTGATGGTCATTTATCTAAAGCCACTAGCGAGGACTGGGATACTGAATATCTCGCGCCCATTCTGGCGATTAAAGTCGTTGACGGACTTGACGCGGCAATTGAACATATCAATACCCACGGCAGCCATCATACCGATGTGATTATTACCGATAACTACAGTAAGTCGCAGCGCTTTATCCGCGAAGTCGATTCAGCTAGCGTCATGATTAATGCCTCCAGCCGTTTTGCTGATGGTTTTGAGTATGGACTTGGCGCTGAGATTGGTATCTCAACCGATAAGATTCATGCTCGTGGCCCGGTCGGACTTGAGGGTTTGACCTCACAGAAATGGATCGTCTACGGTCATGGCGAGGTACGCGCCTGATCTGTTTTTTATATGTTAATAGTTTTAATGATCACGAGCGTCAGCATTAGCTGACGTTTTTTGTGACCAGCAAAGATGTTATATTTTTAATAAAAATTAAACTAGAAATACCATGAAATAATTTTTTAACTTTGCTAATTTTTGTTTTGAGAATAAGTTATTGCCAATAGTAAAAAAGGATAATTAAAATCATGATGGTTTTTTTGGTTATTTTAGTCGTTTCAGGCGCGCTTATCGTTGGCGCACTATGGGGTGCCTATGGCAGCCTTTCAAAATGGGTTCAAGGTAACTTATTAGCTATCGCTGGCGGCGCTTTGATGCTATCAGTCGCTTTACAAATGCTAGAGCCTGCGGTTAATCATAGCGGACTTCTCGCCACTATAACGTTCACCCTGTTAGGCGCAGCTGTGTTTACTGGTACCGATTATTTAATCGACGAAAAAATGCAAAGCGGCGGCGGCGGCGGTCTACTAGCGGCGGTCACCTTAGATGGCGTGCCTGAAAACTTAGCACTGGGGGTGTCACTGATCGGTGGTAACGTTATGCAAGTGGCCGCACTGGCAGGCTCAATTCTGCTATCTAATTTACCAGAAGCTGCTGGCGGCGCGAAACAAATGAAGGAGGATGGCAACAGTAATAAAAAGATAATTATGATCTGGATTGGGGCCGCTGTTTTATTATCGGTTGCAGCTATCGCTGGCAATCAGCTGCTGCGTGATGTACCAAAATCTACTTTAAGCTTGATCGATTGCTTCGCTGCCGGTGCGGTGATTGCCTCGCTGGCAACCGAGATCTTCCCTGACGCCTTTAAAAAAGGCAATCACTGGGCAGGTATTAGCACCGCTATTGGCTTAATTCTAGCACTAGGACTAAATCAGTTAGGCGGCTAAAGTCAAAATTTTTGATTATTCTTACTAACTCTACTTCACTATACTAATACCCATCCTGATATTTATTAAAACTTGTATCTATCTTGCCCTCTATAACTTCTCTTAAAGTATAATTTACAACGTCAGCTTAATCGCTGACTTTTTTATATTCTTATTTTAAGGGGTCTGTTGAACAAAATCATAAAGACCTTGGCATGTTTAAACAGCTTATTAAAGACATTTACCAAAGATGTGGTAAACCGCAATTATGGACTGTGACATCATAACGCAGTATCTGACAAGAGTGAGATGTAAGATTAAATAATTTTAGCTTCTTACTTTAAAACCTGAACTTAAAATAAGGCGTATCTTATTTTAAGTTCAGGTTTATTTGTATTCTTAGGCTTACAAAAAAAAGGATAGATTTATGGAAATTACCCTAAATGGCTACTACACCCTAATCCTTGCCACCCTAGTACTGTTGCTTGGACGCTTTTTGGTGAAAAAAATTAAGTTTTTAGAGGATTTTAATATTCCAGAGCCGGTGGCAGGCGGCTTGGTTGCTGCTATTATTGTTTACGCGCTTAATATCATTTGGGGGTTTACCTTTAATTTTCATCAAGGCTTGCAAACTGCCACCATGCTAATGTTCTTTGCCTCTATCGGACTCAGCGCTGATTTTGGTCGGCTTAAAGCTGGGGGTTCACCATTACTGATTTTCACCATCGTCGTATCGGTCTTTATTGTTTTACAAGATATCGTTGGGGTTGCCTTGGCAAGCATTCTTGGCCTTGATCCTTTGCTGGGGCTAGTGACAGGTTCTATTGCGCTAACGGGTGGTCATGGTACGGCAGGCGCTTGGGGCATTACTTTAGAAGAAGACTACGGGGTAGTCGGCGCGACAACTTTAGGTATTGCAGTAGCTACTTATGGACTGGTAGCTGGTGGTCTGATTGGTGGTCCTGTGGCGCGCCGATTGATCAATAGGCTTGGTTTGCAGCCTTCAGTTGCCAAGTCTGATCCAAGCGATATCGAAAAAGTCGCCAGCGCGCAGTCACTGTATAGTACCAAGCATGATGAAGATAAAGCACATAGTAATAAAGACATATTTGAAAGACCTGATAGTATGCGCTTTATTACTGCCTCCTCTACCATTGAGACTCTGGCCTTGTTCGCGGGTGCGCTGGCTTTTGCTGAGACTATGACTATGGTGGCGACAGATACTTGGTTTGAACTCCCCACCTTCGTTTGGGCGCTGGCAGGCGGGGTGATTATCCGTAACGTGCTCACAATCGTCTTCAACTTTGATATGTTTGATCGCTCCATTGACGTATTCGGTAACGCCTCATTAAGTCTGTTTTTAGCGATGGCATTGTTATCATTGAAGCTATGGCAGCTGACTGACTTGGCAGGACCTGTTATCATTATCTTACTGGTACAGACTGTAATTATGATTGCCTATGTCTATCTTCTAACCTTTAGAATTATGGGCAAGGACTATGATGCAGCCGTATTATCAGGAGGACATTGCGGCTTTGGTATGGGCGCGACGCCGACCGCTATTGCTAATATGCAGGCCATTACCGATCGCTACTTACCCTCGCCCAAGGCATTCTTAATTGTACCTATGGTAGGCGCTTTTTTTGTTGATATTGTCAATGCTACGATCTTGCAAATATTTGTTAATTTACCGTTTATGTGATCTTATATGAGTTAAGTCATCAACACAGACGTCAGCTAAATGCTGACGTTTTTTTAGCGTAAAATTTTTTATTAAAGAGCGTTTGTTAGGGTGTAGTAGCGTCTGTTGACGCCATGTCTATCATATCGTTAATCCATTTTAATAGTGCTACTGGTATAAACCTTGCACAGCATTAAACCTATAAAGGCAGAGCACGTAAGAAAAATTGTTACCAATAGGAAAAGTAGTCATGCAAAGCGGCACTATCAAACACTGGAACGCTGATAAAGGCTACGGCTTTATCGCCGCCGATGACCAAAGCGAGGACGTGTTTTTTCATGTCAGCACTATTAAATTATCGCAGCCTATCCGTATTGGACAGCAGGTGTATTTTAGCAGTGCTCGCAACGAAAAAAACCAGCTACGTGCTACTCAAGTTACGGATACTACCCTTAGTCTTGAGGTCAGCGAACCTACAAACATTCATAGTGCCAGTTATAGTGCCAGTGTTCCTGCAAGCCAGCCGCACCAAAACTACCGTAATTCAAAGCGTCCACGACATTCAAATCAGCACAAAAAAAATCCACTCACCACCCTTATTAGCTTCATTGCCATTATCGCTATGGCTGTTTATTTCTTTGGTGATATCAAGTCAGCGCTGTTCGATCAGAGCTTACTGACCGCTGATACAGCCCCTAGCTATTCAGAAACTGATCAAAGCTCTAATACAGCCATCACTGGCGATACGCAAATCGACAACACTATTGCGCTGATTCAGCAAGGCGGGCCGTATCCATATCCTGCTAAAGACGGCAGCACCTTTTATAACCGTGAAGGTCGCCTGCCCGCGCAGTCCAGTGGCTACTACCGCGAGTACACCGTACCGACACCCGGCCTCTCACATCGCGGCGCTAGACGTATCGTCACGGGCGGCAATCCACCGACTGTCTATTATCTAACCGTCGATCACTACGATAGCTTTAGACAATTACAGGTGAACTAATATGAGTAACGCTATTCATTATATTAATAAAAACCACGCCGAACTAAAAGCTACTGAGCACGCCTCTATTCCCGAGCAAGCTATCGATGTCGTCGTGGGCACAGTCCTTGATAAAGTTAATTTACTGAAAGCTTTAGACAAGGCGCTGAGCTTTCCTAACTACTTTGCGCATAATTGGGATAGTGCTTGGGACTGCTTAACGGATAGTGATGCTGAGCATTTACGTTTAGATTTTTCTGAGGTTCAGCAGATAAATACCGAGGACTTTAATGTATTTAAAAGTATGATTGAGGATGCGTATCGGGATTTTGGTAGACCGCAGTTGTGGGTGGTTGGGTGAGCAAAATTGAATGATTGTTACGATTATAAATAAAGTACTAGTTTATCTGTAGGGTGTCGCCTCGTGCACCAATAATACTTAAAACATTTCTTACTAAACGGTGCATAAAATGCACCCTACAACGACTGGTAAACAACATAATTGATTGGAGCATTTGTGCGTAGCTGGCATAGGGATAATAAGATGACGGCTTTTGTTCCAATACTAGTTTTTGGAGTATCAAACTTCTCTCCTTATCTCCATACTCATACATTAAATGATAGGCTAAATTATGCGTATTTTCTATCGAAGGATTGACTTGATAAGCTTTTTCCAAATACTCTAAATCCTTATCACCATTTCGATTTTCCATACAATAAAACGCAATCTCAGATATCGAAGAGCCCACCAAGACTACTCTTAGTGGGCTTTTATGAATTATAAAGTTATGACAGTTCGTTCAATCAAACCCATTATTTATATTTTTTAATTTCACCACTCTTCACACGAGCAACAAAGGATTGAACCTCTTTTTTCACAATCGGCATCAAGAAGTATAAACCGATGATGTTAAAGATTGACATAGCGAAAATGGCTGCATCTGAGAAGTCGATAACAAAGCTAAACTGTATGATGGTACCGATAACGACGAAGATACAAAAGATGAGCTTGAATATAATTTCGGTAAATTTACCCTCACCGAACAGGTAAGTCCAAGCCTTTAGACCATAGTATGACCATGAAATCATCGTTGAAAAGGCGAACATTATCACAGCTATAGCTAGGAAGTATTGGAAAATTGGAGCCGTTTCCATAAAGGCGGCACGGGTTAGATCTACACCAGTAACTGCTTGAGATTGTAAGTTTGCGGCTGTGTTCACCCCGGATATAGTGATAACCAATGCCGTCATGGTACAGATGATAACTGTATCAATAAAAGGCTCTAGTAAGGCTACTAAACCTTCGGTAGCAGGCTCTTTGGTTTTTACCGCTGAGTGAGCAATAGCGGCAGAACCAACACCCGCTTCGTTGGAGAAGGTCGCACGCTTTAAGCCCTGAATTAATGCACCAATAAAACCACCTGCAACACCAGCACCAGTGAAAGCACCAACAAAAATCTGTTCAAATGCTATACCGATAAGATTAAAGTTTGCAACTAGTACGACTACACTCATACCGATATATAACAAAGCCATAAAGGGTACGATTTTTTCAGTAACGCTTGCTATGCTCGGCATACCACCGAGGATAACCATGCCGACTAAAAAGGCCAAGCCAACGCCAAAGAAGATACTGTAATCTGTTGGGATATTAAAAGTAGAGCTCATGACTGCAAAGGCTTGGTTACCTTGGAACATGTTACCGCCGCCTAATGAACCCAATAAACACATCAGCGCAAAACCAACGGCTAGAAACTTACCAAATCCGCCCATACCACGTTCAGCCATACCGCGGCTTAGGTAGTACATAGGCCCACCTGATACAGCGCCAGATGGTAGTACCGTACGATATTTGACACCTAGCGTACACTCTACAAACTTGGAGGCCATACCGAACAGGCCAACCACGATCATCCAAAAAGTGGCACCAGGTCCACCAATAGCCAGCGCTGCACCCACACCTGCAATATTACCAAGACCAACGGTACCTGATAAAGCAGTAGCTAAGGCCTGAAAATGGCTGACTTCGCCTTCTTCTTTGACAGCGGGGTTAGGATCGGTATACTTGCCTCTGACAATATCAATAGATAATTTTATTTGACGAAACTGGATAAAGCCAAAATAGACGGTGAATATTATTGCTGCAGCTAACAACCAACCTACAATGAGTGGAAAGCTTGTATCGCCGAGTGGCACTGAGAAGAAGATAAGATCTACGAACCATCCAAATATATTAGCCATAAAGCTATCAAGACCTGCACCAAATGCAGCTAAGCCTGTCTGTTCAGGCTCAGCCGCTTGCGCAAGACTGGTGCTAAGTAGGAATAACATAGCGACTAACGATTGTTTTTTCATAAAAAATCCCTTTAATAAGAATCACTTCCTAGTGAACTTTGAAACAATTGTAATAATATCAATATTAAATATGTAATTGAACATTACGATTTATACTTTTATTATTACTATATTGTTAACGTTAAATATATACTAATAAGATTAAATAAACAAAAAATTTATAATTTTTTTTAAATTAGATATAAACCTAGCTTCTAAAAGGTAGTATTCATAATACAGTCCATAATCACTAAAATAGTCATCAAACTAGAAACTCAAAGCAAACACCCATACCCTTACTACAACAAATTAGAGTTTGTATCGTATCTGACAACTGGCTACGTAGTAGCAATAGAATCAAAAAATGATAGTGATAACGCAAAAAAACTACTAAGCTAAAAGCCAAGCAGTTTTTGTTTGCTGTCATTCTAAATCTTTTCCAATTTCTAGCATTAACAGGTTTTTTCTAGATAGCATTAGCTTTTTCATAAACTTCGTTAAGTTAGCGTAGGTTGGTGCTTTAGCCCAGCTCGTAATTTTGCAAAGTTAAAATGCTGGGTTAAAAACCCAGCCTACCCCAAATTGGCAAACCTTATTTTCGAATTTGCACTATCATAGGGTGTCGCCCCGCGTAATAAGAATACCCGAAATATCTGTCTTTTAATGGTGCACAGGGCGACACCCTACAACGACTCCAAACGGTGCATAAAATGTACCCTACCCCTGCTCCCTAAGCCATCTGCTCAGTCAGCTCAGCCGCTTGCTCAACCAAACTACTGATAAAGTCAATCGTATCAATAAGTGTAGCTTTATCCGTGATGTCCACACCGATCATTTGCGCCAGCTCGGCAGGCGTTTTTGAGCCGCCAGCACGCAGTACCGCGAGCCAATCGTCGATGACAGGCTCTTGGTTACGTAGCTTTTTAAACAGCTGCGTGGCGATGCTCAGACCCGCACTATAAGTGTAGGAATACAAGCCCAAATAGTAATGCGGCTGGCGCATCCAAGTGAGTGCCGCATCATCGTCAATCTCGACAGCATCGCCCCAAAACTGTTGTAAGCTGGCTTTCATCAGCTGATGCAAATCATCCGTGCTCAAATTCTTGCCCGCATCGACAGCGCGGTAGACCTCGCGCTGAAAGTGCGCCTCAATAAAGTGCGTCACAAAGTTATGATAATAAGTGTTCGATAGTAGCGAGCTAATAACGTAACGCTGAAAGGCGCTGTCGTCCTTTTGCTGTAGCAAATAATGTCCGAGCAGCAGCTCATTACAGGTTGAGGGCGCTTCAATAAAATACAGTGAGGGCGCGTAGCTTAGGTAGTTTTGCTGCTGGCCTGCATTATAAAAGTGCCCAGCATGCCCAATTTCGTGCACTAAGGTGAAAACATCGCCTAAGTTTTCTGTCCAAGATAGCAGGACGTAGGAGTGCTCGCCATAAGGTGAGGCGCAAAAGCCGCCCGTGCTCTTGCCTTTATTTTGTGCAAAGTCGTACCAGCGCTCGCTAAATGAGCGTTTGACCATGTCGGTGTAGTCCTCGCCCAGTAGCGCTAAAGCGTTGACACAGTAATCACGCGCGTCATCGATGCTGACTTTCGCCACAAAACTGGCATCCAACGGCACTTTTAGATCCGCAAAAGTCATATTATCGATGCCGTTTGCGGTCTTGAGCAAATTGGCATAACGGCGCATGGGCACTGCTAAATGCGTCATGATGGTATCGATGTGTTCGTCATACATGGCACGCGGAACTTTTTGCTCCTGCAGTAGATAGTCAAAAACAGATTCATAACCGCGCATGTCAGCGATGATTTTCTCTTTTTTAACTTGGGTCAAATAATTGCTAGCGATGGTATGTTGCGACTCGCGCAGCCGCTTTGAAAACGCTTTAAAGGCAGCACGTCGAAACTCGGTACGCACATCGGTTTCATACTCGTTTTCAAAGGCTGAAAAGCTCAGCGGATACCACTTGCCATCGACCTCAAAGTCGGGGAAGCTCATATCCGCTAATTTGCACTGTTCATAATTATCATAAGGCAATCCCAGCACTGGCGATAACGCTACTAGCGCAGTCTCGACATCTAGACTCAAGGTATGTGGTTTTTCTGCTAATAAATCTAATAAAAACGGGCGGTATTTATCGTTGTCTTGTAGCGCTTGCTGGATCATGGTTTCATTGGCTTGCTTTAGCGTTTGCACCACTACGGTGGTTTGGCTATCTAGCTTTGCCATTTTTGACGAGTAATCGCGCGCTCTAATTTGTAGCTCGCTATCAGTCATATCAACCGCACTTTGCGCGCCTGCATAAGTGCCTGCCTTGGACTGGATGGTTAAATATGCCTCATAAGTTTCTAATAATTTGACGATGCTGGCGCTGTCTTTAAGTACAAGTAAGCTGCCATCGCTTAATTTATTAGCGAGCGTTTCTGCTTTATCTAAATCCGTGTAAAAGTCGGCTGGCGTCGCATATAAGGCGCTCATATCCCAAGTTAACTGGGTAGGCACGTCTTTACGCAGGGGTAAAGATTGGGTTGGTTTTTGGGTTTGCGATTGAGTCATGTTTTTCTCTTATTTTGTAGTTTTCTAAAGAATAATAATCGGCTTAATTATAAGTCGATAGTAGCATAACCGTTAATTTAAAATTCTGACTCTTAAAACGTCAACCATAAAAAAACCGCTGAGCCAAAGCCAAGCGGTTCTTACTATTAATGCTATAGTCGATGCACTCTAAAAAGAATATAGTGCTGCTGGTATAAATTTTCCTTGCTGGCTGTTTACATAAATTTCACAGAGGCTGCGCAAAATTCATCCCAGCAGCCCATGCAAATTCAAATAACAGTTTTATTTTTAACTAACTATACCCAGTCAACTATTGGTTTTTAGCATAAACAGGCTTTTTGGCACAAATGGCTTTAACTTTTTCGCGGGTATCAGCGATAACCTTTTCGTCGCCGCGGCTATTGAGCACATCACAGATCCAGCCGGCCAATTCTTTGACATCTGCTTCATCAAAGCCGCGCGTAGTAACGGCAGGTGTACCGATACGAATACCCGAGGTTACAAACGGTGATTTTGGATCGTTAGGGACGGCGTTTTTATTAACCGTAATATAAGCATCGCCAAGCCATTTATCCGCTTCTTTACCGGTCATTTCTTGCTTAACGAGGCTGATCAGCATCAAATGGTTTTCTGTACCGCCAGAGATGATCTCATAACCGCGATCCATGATTACTTTTGCCATAGCTTTGGCGTTTTTGACCACTTGTTCTTGATAAGTTTTAAAGTCATCTTCCAGCGCTTCTTTAAATGCTACTGCTTTTCCTGCAATAGCGTGCATTAAAGGACCACCTTGATTACCTGGGAATACGGCAGAGTTGAGTTTTTTGGCCAGCTTATCATCACGCGATAAGATAATGCCTGAGCGCGGACCACGTAGTGTTTTATGCGTGGTACTGGTGACCACATCAGCGAATGGTACTGGGCTTGGATAGGCGCCAGTAGCAGCAAGACCAGCGACATGCGCCATATCCACTAAAAAGTATGCGCCCACTTCATCGGCGATATCACGAAAACGCTGCCAATCCACCACTTGTGAGTAAGCTGAGAAACCTGCGATGATCATCTTAGGCTTATGCTCACGAGCTAAGCGATCCACTTCGTCGTAATCAATCTCGCCAGCTTCATTTAGACCGTACTGCACGGCATTGTAGTTAATGCCTGAAAAGTTTATGTGCGCGCCATGCGTCAAGTGACCACCAGCATCAAGGCTCATACCAAGGACGGTATCATTGGCCTCTAAAAGCGCTAAAAATACCGCTGAGTTTGCTTGAGAGCCTGAGTGTGGTTGGACGTTGACGTATTCTGCGCCAAACAGCTCTTTTGCGCGGTCAATAGCCAACTGCTCAACGACATCTACGTGCTCACAGCCCCCATAATAACGCTTGCCCGGATAGCCTTCAGCATATTTATTGGTCAGATCTGAACCTTGCGCTTCCATCACCGCTTGCGAGCAGTAGTTTTCTGAAGCAATAAGCTCAACGTGACTTTCTTGACGTTTGCTTTCTGCTTCCATAGCTGCAGCAAGCTCTGGATCGTACTCTTTAATAGAGATATCTTTAAACATATTTACGTCCTATGTAGGTCTAATGACTAAAATTAGAAAGGGTTTATTAGAAATAAGGTGATTAAAGTACTACTAGGGTTTTTCTAGTTGAGATAAAACGATTAAAAGGACATAGTCTAGAATAGACTTGTCCTGCTCAGCACTACTTTTGATGCTTGTCTTGCATCTAAATTCTATTACAAAACTAGTGTATCATGAAAATTTATGTCACGAGCGTAAAATCACTCCCCTTAACTTGAAGTAAACACGTCTTAGATATTTTAAATTTTAAAAAACTATAAATAAAAATAGTCACCTGCAGATACAAATAGTAAGCGCAATATCACAATCATTTAGCTAGGTTCGTCTCATTTATTTACGTCAAACTTGGGCATGTTATCGGCATTAAAAGGTAGCGCTTCATGAGCCTGCTTACGATATTGTGCCATGCGCATCCGATCGTCAGTACAAAAATTGCTAATCGCCGGTACAAAACGTGGATCATAAATACGGTGCAGTGAGTGCGTCGTTGTCGGAATAAAGCCACGAATGAGTTTATGCTCACCTTGCGTGCCCGGATCAAAATATTCAAGGCCCTGCTCAATAGCAAATTCGAGACCTTGATAATAACAAAGCTCAAAATGCAGGCTATCGTAATCAGCCAGTGCGCCCCAATAGCGGCCGTACAAGGTACTATTGTCATTATCAATATTGTCGTACAAAAACAAACTACTGGCGATGATTTCGTTACTACTATCATAAGCTTGGGCGAGCATAAGATGCTCAGGCATACTTTGTGCTAAGGCTATAAAAAAATCAATGCTCAAATAAGGCTTTTGACCGCGTACGGCATAGGTCATCACGTAACAATGATAAAAAGCTTGCCAATCCTCATCGCTAATCTTGTCACCACATTTGCGAGAACAAGTAATCCCTTGTGCAGCCACCTTTCTGCGCTCAGCGCGAATTGTTTTACGCTTTTTGGCGGTCAATGTCATCAAAAACTCATCAAAATCTGTAAAAGCGCGTTCATTCTCAAGTAAGTTTTTGTTCTGCCACAAAAACTGACAGCCCTGGCGCTCAAGCACCGGCAGATGAGAAGTTAGCTCTTCTAATCCGACCTCACTAGCCTCTGCCGCTATTGCTGCCATATCCACAACATTATCAGCAGGCATTGCCGTAGTCGCAAGCGCTGCCAACTTGGAGGTAGCAAAGAGTCCATGCCAGCTTGAGGCGCCCACTTGCTCAGCAATATCGTCGATCCCAGCAATAGCCGTGGTTACGATTTCAGTATCTAAGCGCTCACCTTGAGCCAACCAAAAACGCTCACCGGTAATTGGCGTATAGGGTATGCTGGTGACTAGACGCGGGTAATAATCAATGCCATAGCGTGCATAAGCTTGCGCCCACGCATAATCAAATACGAACTCGCCGCGATGATGATCTTTTATAAATACGGGCATCACTGCTACAGGTTGAGTGATATCCAATGCTGACTCCGCTTGTGCTAAATCTTGCTCCTCTACGCGGTGCACTAAAATAAAGATAGGTAACCATCCTGCCTTATCACCGATGGCGCCAGTATCATTTAATGCTTGCCAAAATTCAAACGACATAAAAGGAGTGTCAGGTGTCTGCCAATCGGCTAAATTTTGCCAGCTCATATCCTGCACTAGCGCATATTGTAAACTTGTATTCATATTGTTTTTTATCACTTTTTTGAGTATTAGTTAGTAGTAATCCTAGCAAATTCTTACCAGATTGCTATTATAATTTGTACAAATGCGTAGATAAAACAAACGAAAATATTAGCCTATTTTTTATGAAAGTTAACACATAGATATAAAAGCTTAAAGCGTATTGAGCACTTCTAAACAGCTAGTGCTCGAATGTAAAATACGCGAAAAGAATATTTGTTGTTTATTGATATAAAGCAACGTCAAAGCTGCTTATCCAACATTTGTAGCTGTGAGATGTACATTGTCTTTAACGTCTGCACTCTAAAATGGAGCTAGAAAAACAGAGTTAAAAAGCTGTAAAAGTATAGAAAAGATGATATCAGTGCTGATGACTGGTAGAATAAGGTTTTTACCAGCTTAATATAATTTGGTTACCTAAGATATGGATGAAAACAGTATACCCGTCCATCTTAAGAGATTGACATCGTATCTGATTTATAGTTTATCAGCTATAATATGTTGTTAACAATTCATTCTTAAGCCATTTAGAGTTTGTAAGTTTAGAGACTGTAAATGTAGGTCTTATAAGCTTGAGGCTTATGAGTTTATAGTCTGTAATTAAGGTGCTTTTTCATCAATATCAATGCCAACAAGTTGACGCTAACAAGTTTTTATGTAAAGCGTATCCAGACTTGATTATCACTACCCTGTATTATCAGGCATTCAAGTCTTATTATTAACAATAATCTAAAGGAATATACTACTACAATGTCAAAAATTATTTATACAAAAACTGACGAAGCCCCAGCGCTTGCCACCTTATCATTCTTACCTATTGTAAAAGCTTTTACCCAAACTGCAGGTATCGATGTTGAAGCCACTGATATATCTGTGGCCGCGCGCGTGTTGGCTGAATTTCCCGAGTATCTAAAAGAAGAGCAACGCGTTCCTGACAATCTTGCTGAGCTTGGGCGTCTGACGCAAGATCCTGATGCTAATATTATCAAATTGCCAAATATCAGTGCTTCAGTGCAGCAGCTCAAAGAAGCAATTAAGGAGCTGCAAAGTAAAGGCTACGCGCTACCTGATTTTCCAGATGAGCCAAAGACGGATGAAGAAAAAGAGCTGCGTAAGCGTTATGGCAAAGCGCTAGGTAGTGCGGTTAACCCGGTACTGCGTGAGGGTAACTCAGATCGCCGTGCCCCAAAAGCTGTCAAAAACTACGCGCGCAAGCATCCCCACTCTATGGGTGAATGGAAGCAGTGGTCACGTACGCACGTCTCACACATGCACAGTGGCGATTTTTACCATGGCGAGCAGTCTATGACTTTGGACAAAGCGCGTACCGTCCGCATGGAGTTATTAACTGACGGCGGTACTAAAATCTTAAAGCCAGAGCTTGCGCTACTCGATAAAGAGGTCATTGACCTTATGTTTATGAGTAAAGAGGCGCTACTTGAGTTCTATGAGCAAGAGATGGAAGATTGCCGTGAGGCTGGCATCTTATTCTCACTGCACGTAAAAGCGACTATGATGAAGGTATCACACCCTATTGTATTCGGTCATGCGGTCAGAATATATTATAAAGATGCTTTCAAAAAACATGGCGCGCTCTTTGATGAGTTAGGCGTCAACGTCAATAATGGTATGGCAAATCTATATGACAAGATTGCTGAGTTGCCAGCTACCATGCGTGAAGAGATTGAACGCGATTTACATGCTTGTCAGGTGCACCGTCCGCGTCTGGCAATGGTGGACTCTGCTAAAGGTATTACTAACTTCCATTCACCAAGCGACGTTATCGTCGATGCGTCCATGCCTGCCATGATCCGTGCAGGCGGTAAAATGTGGGGTGCTGACGGCAAACTATACGACTGTAAAGCGGTCATGCCTGAGTCTACTTTTGCGCGTATTTATCAAGAAATGATCAACTTCTGTAAATGGCATGGCAACTTTGATCCCACCACAATGGGTACGGTTCCTAACGTGGGTCTTATGGCACAAAAAGCTGAAGAGTATGGCTCGCACGACAAGACTTTTGAAGCCAGCGCTGCTGGTATAGCCCGTATTGTCGATATAGATACGAATGAAGTACTCATGGAACAACGCGTCGAAGAGGGTGATATATGGCGTATGTGTCAAACCAAAGATGAACCTATTCAAGATTGGGTTAAGCTTGCTGTACGCCGCGCGCGCGAATCAAATACACCAGTCATCTTTTGGCTGGACCCTTACAGACCACATGAAAATGAGCTGATCAAAAAGGTAAGAATGTACCTAAAAGATCATGATACCGATGGTTTACATATTGAGATCATGTCACAGGTTCGCGCGATGCGTTATACCTTGGAGCGCGTTGCTCGCGGTCTTGATACTATCTCAGCGACTGGTAATATTCTACGCGACTATCTTACTGACTTGTTCCCTATTTTGGAGCTTGGTACCAGTGCTAAGATGCTATCAATAGTACCTCTTATGGAAGGAGGCGGCTTGTTTGAAACAGGCGCTGGTGGTTCGGCACCAAAACATGTTGATCAGCTACTAGAAGAGAACCATTTGCGTTGGGACTCACTAGGCGAGTTTTTAGCATTGAACGTGTCTTTGGAGCACTTAGCCCAGAACGACAATAACGATAAAGCCCAAATACTGGCTGACACTCTAGACAAAGCCACAGAGAAACTACTTGTCAACGGTAAGTCGCCTTCACGTAAAACTGGTGAGCTTGATAACCGCGGCAGTCATTTCTATCTAGCCAAGTACTGGGCTGAAGAGCTGGCCGAGCAAGATAAAGATGAAGAACTAAAATCACAGTTTGCGCCGTTAGCCCAAAAACTTGCAGACGATGAGGAAACCATTGTCAAAGAGATGAATGAGGTACAAGGTAAACACGTAGATATTAATGGCTACTATTTGGCTGATGAGAAGCTTGCTGAGCAGGTTATGCGTCCAAGTCAAACCTTTAATAACGCTATTGAATCGTTATAAAACAAAGCTAAGTTTACACTTAACTTAGTATTAGTATCTGTGCCAAAATTACCCTTAATAATCTTCGATTGTTAAGGGTTTTTGCATTTATAGCACTTATGATGTCAGAGGCTCTATAATGCTAGAGAAAATCTCGACGGCCAGAGGTATTCTTTTCATTTTCGTCCTTGTGGGCGGGGTATGGTATACCCTCACTAAATTTTCACCTGACCATACTTGGCGCACTGGATTTACCATCGGCTTCGCTTTCCTGCTTTGTGGGTTTTTGTGTGGTCATTGTTTAATACTTTACAGCGTATTTATGAAAAGGTCAGCGGTATAAATCGTGGTGGAGACAACAGCTAATGCGTCTAATTAGTTAGAACTTGTTCTACTGCAATTCTCAATCATTTGTTCGCTTAGGAATACTTATACTATGACAACCTCAAGCCTGATCTTATTTAATAAACCTTATGGGGTGCAAAGCCAGTTCCGCGATGATAGTGGTAATCCTCATACCACCCTTGCGCCTTATTTTGATGACAAAACCCTACGTATCGCTGGTAGACTCGATGCTACCTCTGAGGGGCTACTCATTTTGACTAGCGATGGACGAATCAATAAAGCCATTACCCAGCCACCGCGTGCTGCTACGTTTGACAGCTCCAGCAAACAGGGTAAGACATATTTGGTACAAGTGGAGGGAGTGCCTACCGAAGGGCAATTAACCGCGCTGGCCGATGGCGTCATGCTAAAAGACGGCAAGACGCTGCCTGCTATAGTACAACTAGTAGCCGTAGCTGATCTACCTGTCAAGCTGTGGCCACGTAATCCGCCTATTCGCGAGCGCAAAAATGTCCCTACCTCGTGGCTCATGCTGACCATATATGAAGGCAAGAACCGCCAAGTGCGCCGGATGACCGCGCACGTAGGACTGCCTTGCTTGCGCTTGATTCGCTGGTCGGTTGCTGGGTTTGAGCTGGGTTCACTTGGCGTGGGTGAGTTTGTACGTGTCCATCTAAACGAGGAGCGACGCCAGCAGCTGGGGCTTAAAGCTTAAAAATAGCTTGGCATCAACTACTAACTATCAACGATGCCAAAAAAGCCTTAATGAGATAACGCATTAAGCCAGCGGTATGCCTTGTCTCGATCTGAGACATTGTCATCATCCGCCAGTTTTAGATGGATCTTGTATGGAGCTGGCGTATCTTTTTTATCAGCAGATTCAGAGGTTACGGTCACCGTAAGCAGCTCGTCTCGGCGAAACAGGTGACAGCTAACACCTTTAGTCACGGGACTAAATGCTTCTAGCTGCTTACTATCTGCTTTGATACCATCGATTGCGATTATCAGATCATTAGCAGATATACCTGCAAGAGCAGCAGGACTACTGCGTTGCACCCGAGTAATCTTTAGACCTGCTGCCGTCTCAGTGTAGCGCATTCCCCAAGGCGTCTTATTGTCGGCCGTCTCCTCGCTATCCGTCTCTATCTCAATACCATTGGCAGTTAGCAGCTGCTCGATAGGCAGCTCATCGACGCCATTGATATAACGGCGCTCAAAGTCCTCCCAATCCGCTTTTGGCATAAATTCGCTAACGACAGCACCCATATCAGCGCTACTGATACCAATACGTTTATTGTCTTGCTGTTTTGCCCGCTGGTAAAACGTTTTGACCACATCAAACAGACGATGACGACCGTTACTGTTTTGTAGCAATATTAAATCCAGACATAACGCTACCAGCGCGCCCTTATTGTAATAACTGATACCTGCGTTGCCCGTATTCTCATCGCTACGATAAAGCTTAATCCACGCATCAAAGCTCGACTCAGCAACACTTTGATAGGCACGGCCAGGCGTTTGATAATAGCGACTAATTTGCTCTGCCAATAACTTCAGATAGCTTGGTTTGTCGATCACACCTGAAGCTTGTAGCATAAAGTCATCAACATAGGAGGTAAAGCCTTCGAACACCCAAAGCATCGGTGTATAAGCCTCACGGCGTAAATCAACTTGGAGCATGACATCAGGGCGTACTGTTTTCACCCACCAAGCATGAAAATACTCATGACTACATAAGCCTAAAAACCGCTGATAATCAGTGCTTGGTAGCTCTGGTTCATCATGACTTGGCAGATCACGGCGCGGAGTGATAAGACTGGTTGAATTGATATGCTCAAGACCGCCGTAATCCTGACCACTAGCATAAGTCATAAAGGTATAATCACTAAATGGTGCCGATCCAAGCCAGTTTAGATAAGCCTGACAAATTTGTGTTATATTCTGTTGCAAGCGGCCCATATTGGCGCTGTGTTTGCCCGAGATAAAAAATCGATGGCTTAAGGTTTGATGCGCCTCGTCTTGAATAATAAAATCAAAAGACTGCTGCACTGCAATCTCAAACGGATGGTCAATCAGCTCGTAGTAGTTATCTGCCTGCAGCCCGTAACCATGCGGATTTTTACTCTCTTGAGTATCAACTTGCAGGTGAGTGGCTTCCAGACCGCACGCCAGCTTAACCTCATCGCTGTTTTTATCTGCCATAAACGCTGCTGGAACCAATAGACTCACTTGAGCTGGCAAGTGCTCTTGCCCTTCAACTGCTAGAGTCAGTGAGGTAAAATTACCGTAAAGACGCTGCTGATCTACGTAAGCGGTGCGTACCGACAAATCATAACAGTAGACTTCATAGTGCACGCTAAGCGTCTGCCCTGCCTGTGCCTCAGTAAGCTGCCAAGTATTTTTATCCTGCTTAAATGCGCGATAAGACTCAGTTGTCTCAGTACCACTTTTATCACCGCCGCTGTCATCGTCTATAATTTGATAATAGACAGCGGTAATATTCCGAGCAAACTCGCGCATCAGATAACTACCTGGTATCCATGCAGGTAGCCATAAGCTTGGCATATCGTTATCTGCCGTAAAACTCAGGGTGACATCAACCAGATGCTCATTAAAACGAGCAAAGTCGAGGCGATAATTAATAACAGTAGTGCTAACGTTGTTAACATTTTTATGGTTATCTGCTTGCTCATGGTTTGGTATAGTAGAATTTGAAATCATAGCGAATTCTTATAAAGTGTTTAAGCTTATGTTAGGAGCCTTGAATAAAAAACGCAACGGCTGAATAAAAACAAATAACTTACTTTTATAAGTTTTTTAACTAATCTAATGTCTGTTAGCTAAAATTTACGAATTTTATTGTTTTTTATGGTTTTTGCCTTGAAAGTTATTATTATCATCACAATTAAAGAGGCTAACTGCTACAGTTACTTTAAAACTTCAATAAATAGTTGCCTTAATAGACTGACGATAATTAACTAATGTTATAGCTTCTAGCTTGCTAATTGGCTTTTTTAGGTTTATTACAATCGTATTTAATTTTCAATATGTAATTCACAATAAATATATTTAGGATAATTTATGACTACTATCGCAAAAGATACTGCCGTCAAGTTCAACTACACGCTAAAAGATGATGAAGGCAATATTCTTGATCAGTCTCCAGAAGGCCAACCTCTTGCTTACTTGCATGGCCATCAAAACATCATTCCAGGTCTTGAACAGCAACTAGAAGGTAAGTCTGCTGGTGAAAAGGTAAATGCAGTCGTTGAGCCTGCTGATGGTTATGGCGAATATCAAGATCAAGCCGTACAACGTGTACCACGTGATAATTTCCAAGGCGTTGATGATATTCAACCCGGCATGCAATTTCAGTCAGAAGCTGGTGGCCAGGTCATGTTAGTAACCGTTACTGATGTCAATGATGATGAAGTGACTGTTGATGCCAACCATCCGCTAGCGGGTAAGCGTCTAACATTTGATGTTGATATTCAAGAAGTACGCGCTGCCACTGAAGATGAATTAAATCATGGTCATGTCCATGGTGCTGGTGGCGTTGAGCATTAATTAGTATAGGTATATATACTTCTACACAAAGATAAATTCGTTTAATGGACTTAATCTAATAAAAAGGCTGCCCCTGGTGACTAGGGGCAGCCTTTTTATTAATATCTATTAATGTATAAATTTATAACTAATTAAGTGTAAAACTATTTAAGTATAAAACTATTGTTTTTATACTTTGAACGTATTTTCAATCTACAGACGTAACAAAACCGTATAACCACTAGAGTTATACGGTTTCCATTACTAACTATCCTTGTTAGTGCTATTATCCATCTAATCCCGAGATGAATAGTAACTGACAGGCATCCAGCCTTATCTTATCGTCCTTGATTGGCACCTCATCCTTGAATCAACTTATAAACACTTTATAAATACCAATCCCTAGTATCCATCAATAGTGTAATCAAGTTATGCCGTAGATGTATAATCGCAGATTTGACAGTACATAGTAAGAGCTATAAACGTCAATGTATGTAAGCATATGCTTACATGTTTACTTAAGCTAACTTAAGGCTCTATTGCTACTGGTAATGTCTCCTCGGGACTGATAGGTTTTTTAGAGTCAGCACTGAGCATCAGATAAGCGGCCTCATTAATATAAGCTTCATTCTCTGGCAGATCTGGACGTTCGCTGGCCTTCATCTGGCTGCGCTCTTCAAACTTAGCATCCATTGCAGCCTGATAAGTATTCCAGTTGGCATAAGGCTGCTCACCCATAGCGATCAAACGCTTATTTTCAGCAGCGAGCGAGCGCTCTTCAATCAGTTTCATCTTCGCACGGCGATCATTAATATTAAGACTAATAGGCTTTTTCTCATCTTCCATATCGCGAATATCATTGAGCGTCGATAAATAGACAAACTGCGGATTTTGCTCTTGACGAATTTTTGATTGCTGATTCAATGTTGCCAGCGTATCCGCACTAAATTTGCCCTCAGGCTTATAAGCGGCGGTTTTTATCGTATCCCAAGGCAGGGCTTTCTTCTGCGCGCGCTCTCCAAAAGTAGCATCATCATAAATGTTGACCAG
This sequence comes from uncultured Psychrobacter sp., assembly GCA_947501045.1. Lineage (GTDB taxonomy): Bacteria > Pseudomonadota > Gammaproteobacteria > Pseudomonadales > Moraxellaceae > Psychrobacter. The sequence goes on along the minus strand of CANMUI010000004.1, from coordinate 184,096 downwards.
CTCCACATCGGGTACTACCCCTTTATTTTGCGTACTACCACCAGTGATACGATAAAACTTACGCTGGGTCAAGGTTGCTGAACCTAAAGCTAGATTATCTAGCTGAATTTGCGCCGAACCCTTGCCTGTAGTCGTATTACCTACCACCAATCCGCGCCCATAATCTTGAATAGCCGCGGCGAAAATCTCACTAGCAGACGCTGAAGCTAAATTGGTCAATACTACCATTTTGCCGTCGTACAACTGCTTGCCACCATCATCGTCACGATAAACTTGAATGTTGCCGCGATTGTCACGGATTTGTACCAAAGGACCTTGTTTGATAAATAGTCCTAGCATTTTGGCAACTTCATCTAACGAACCACCAGGATCATTACGCAGATCGACCACTAGACCATCGATGTTTTCTTTGTTCAAAGCTTCAATGGCACGTTCAGCATCGATACTAACGCTACGATAATTCTCGCCATTACGGCGAGCTTGGTAGTTGAGATAAAAACTTGGAATCTCAAGAACACCGATACGCTTCGGAGTACTATCAATATTGGGACGCTGTACCTCGACTACGCGATGCGTAACTCCAGATTCTTCTTGTTCGATAACATCACGTACCACTGTAACAGTACGGGCGCTAGCATCAGGCGTATTGGGCTGACGCAGTTTCAAAGTGACCGAAGTGCCGCGTTTACCGCGGATCAAGCCCACAATTTCACGGGTTGACCATCCTACGACGTCAGTCATCGTTTTGCCGTCTTCAGCGATACCGATGATAAGATCGTTAGGTTTGATTTGACCGGTCTTGGCTGCAGGCCCGCCGTCTACTAAGGTAACAATGCGCGTGAAGTTAGGGTTTTTGCGATCTGGACGAATAGACACTCCAATACCTTCAAGTTGTAAGCTTGATTGGATCTGTAACTCATTGGCTTGAATAGGCGCGTAGTAATTACTATGAGGATCGTAAGTGAGCATGGCCGTATTTAAGATCGTCTCCATGATCTCGTTATCTTTGATACGCGTTATTTGTCCTTGCTGCCTTGATAAGCGATTGAGCAATATCTCATTGGGTGTACGTTGATCATTGCGTACTAAGTCTTGACCACGAGTGATATCAGGATTGGCTAAAAACACCTCTTCTTTAGCTTTTTCATCTTCTTGCCCTAAAGTGATACTTATTAACTGAAATTTAAGCTGTCGCTCCCAATAGTCACGCTGATCTTTTTTGGTTTTAAAATGTGGCAGTTTTTCTCGATCAAGAACGATGGTTTCATCAGATGTCAGGTCTATATCAGTTTTGAGCATTCTTTTTGCCATCTCAAAGTACTCATTCGAGCGTTTGCGATAACGCTCAAAAATATCTACTCCAGCTGATAAATCACCACGTTTGAGCCGATTAGCAAAGTCGCTTGCATACTTTTCTTTAAACTCATCAACATCGGATTGTAGAAACAAAGTATGGTTTGGATCAAGGTTATCAATATACATAGACAACATCTCGCTGCCCATTTCACGATCAAGCGGCTGATTGAGATAATGACTGCGATCAAGTAAAGCCGCTACTTGCCTAGTAGTGATTTTTTGTTCAGGGGTCTGAACAAAGCCTTCTGTATTAGTGTTTGCTACTGCAGTATCGTAGCTTTGGGTGAGAATAAGCCCGACTACGCCAACTGATGCTACGCTGAGTAACCACTGTGCTGGTTGTTTTTTCATTATATGTACCTGATTGCCTTGAGTAATGAAGTATCCAAACTATATGTTGCTTTAATCATTTATAAGGTATAAAAAGCATGAAGTGCAATTTATAGCTCAAGCTATATTGAATCCTAAATTAAAGGAGTACAACTACTATAGCGTGTTACTAGTATAAATTTTCCTTGCTCGCTGTAGCTAGCAGACAGAAGCTAAGTAAACTAAGCTTTAAGAAAGCCTATGTTTTAAGAATAAAGCATCCTTATAGCATTGTATTTATTTTATAGTAGATCGACTATATTTATTAATAGTTAAGCAACGATAAAAACAAGTTTTTATTACGGTTCTGGTCTTGTTATATTGGGACTAATTAAATGACAGTCAATGCTATCATGCTCGCTGGCAGCTAACTGTCGCAAACTGTATAAACAATATTACACCCTACATGGGTGCATACCAAACTTTCTGTCATATTTATTATACGCGCTGTCGCATTTATTAAGGACAGGTAATGCGTCAGCGTTTGCTTATAACTGGCATAATATACTTACTAGAAAAAATCAAGAAATGAAAACGACACTTAGGCCTTGCAGTACTTTCATAACAAAACAACCGTGCCCAGCACTTTGAGGACATTACTATGTATGGCGTATTAATGATTGATATTGATAACACAGCGCTGACAACTGAAGACGTCAGTTTACTCAAGCAAGCACAGATCGGCGGTGTAATTTTGTTCGCCCGCAACGTAGTCGATGCAGCTCAAGTACGAGCTTTATGTGATAGCATTCGTTATCATAACCCTGATATCTTGATCGGTATTGACCAAGAAGGCGGGCGTGTGGCGCGGTTACGTGAAGGCTTCACGCCACTACCAGCTATGGGAAAAATTGGTGAATTGTTCGATTATAATCCTACTCAGGCGCTAAGCTGCGCTTATGATTGCGGTTATTTGATGGCAGCTGAGGTCTTAGCTGTTGGGATTGATTTGAGCTTCGCACCTGTTCTTGATCGAGGCGGTATTAGCCAAGTGATCGGTGATCGTAGCTTCCATAAAGACCCGCAAGTGATCGTGGCTCTAGCCACGCAGTTTATGCGCGGTATGCGAGCCGCTGGTATGGCAACTACAGGTAAACATTTCCCCGGACATGGTGCTATAGCCCCTGATTCTCATGTGGCAGAAGCAGTTGATAATCGTAGCCTTGACGAGATTTTAAGCAGTGACATGCAGCCCTTTGCTCAGACTTTGCCTTGGCTTGATGCATTGATGCCAGCTCATGTGAGATTTCCACAAGTAGATGATAAGCCTGCTGGTTTTTCTAAGATTTGGCTTAAAGATATTATTCGTAAGCAGCTTAAGTTCGATGGGGTTTTATTCTCTGATGATTTATCCATGGTAGGCGCTCAGGCAGCTGGTAGTGTCAGTGCACGTGTACAAGCCGCTATTGAGGCGGGTTGTGACATTGCCTTGGTATGTAATGATCGCATTGCCGCTCATGAAGCAGCCAAGGCGGCGCAAAATCTGCCCTACCCTGATCAAAGCCGTATTAAAACCATGTGTGGTCAAATACCAGCATGGCAAAGTGATCTTGAAGCAACTTGTCAACAATTTGAATATTGGCAACAAGCGCGACACTCGATTATGCAAACATTCTTTGAATCGCCCTCCAATAGTTTATTAACAGGCAATAGCATTAGAGCTGACGATCCTACTCATTATAAGTAGTCTATAATAAGTCATACCTTACAAAGATTTCATGATATCAACAATAAACCCTAGTCTAATTCCATAAAAAAGACCGCATTTTATTAAATGCGGTCTTTTCTTATTCAATATTCAACAGCTTTGTCGTCAATAATATAAACAGTCTTACTGAGCTGCTGGATCTAGCGCTGTACCTTGACTTGGATCATCACTATCTGGCAACACATCATCATTGTTGTTGTCTAGTGGGTTCAAATCAGGATCTGGCATAGTGGCATTCACGCCAGTATCATCAGAGTCCGGCATCATGTCATCGTTATTGCTATCAAGAGGATTTAAATCTGGATCCATATCGGCATTCATATCCATGTCACCTACTGCTATACCATCGCTATTCATAGCCGCTTCGTCATAAACAGTGAACTCAATACGGCGGTTACGGAAACGGCCTTGTTCTGTTGAGTTGTCAGCGATTGGATCAGACTCGCCCATGCCTTTAGTAGTCAGTTTACTAGCATCAACACCTTGCGATACCAAGTATTCTTTTACTGCTTCAGCACGATCGCGAGATAACTCCATGTTGTAAGCATCAGAAGCCAGATTATCAGTGTGACCAATAATCATAAGCTCCATATCCGGCACTTCAGTGATAATCTGTGCGGCACGATCAAGGAAAGGTTTGTTCACATCAGGAATAAACGCTTTATCGAGCTCAAAATTAATCACCTGTAAGCTTAAGGCACGAGCAACATCACGAGGATCTGGGTTTTCACCTAGATTGTCAACTGCTGTTTCTGCAGCAACCAAGCTATTATCAATCTCACCTTGTAAGTCTAGCGGACCTTCAGCCTCAACTGTCATACCAGCAGGAACTGCAGCTTGAAGATCAGATACCAATTGGCTAAGCACACCAGCATCGGCTGAGTTTACAACGATGTTATCACCTTTGATAATCATGCTAGCATCAGAAACTTCTTTAAAGATATCTAAAATAGCAGCAAGCTGCGGCGCTGCGGCCATGTCCGTAGTAAAGCTATCATCGACATCAGCACGGCACTTATCTGCTTCATCGCCATAAGCATTAGATAAGGCGCTCATAACAGTAGTTTGTAATGCCTCATCACCAACATTCATGCGGCAAGCATATAAAGTATTGCCTTCGCCCATAGCCAAACGTAGTGACGCAGGTTCAGCAGCTGCAACAGCCACTGCTGCTTCATCAGTAACTGGTTGCTCTTCAACTACAACTGGCGTTGCGACTGGCTCCGGATTGTCTTGGCAACCACGTAGTAAAGCCCATGCCAACGCACCTAAAATAATCAGACCAATAATAGGCAATAACGCCTTCATAAAGCTACCTGATTTTTCTTCTTCGTGCTGTAGGGGTGCCATACTAGTAGTATCAGAGATACGCTCACCAGCAGGTGCCGCAGCAACCATACCAGCAGGAATAACAGCACTGGCCCATGCTGGGATATGGTGCTGGTAGCTAGAAAGATTGTCATTTAAAAACTGTGGTACTGGAGTAGAACCTGCTAAGCTTTTGATCTCATGAAAAGCTAGGGGAGCGGCCATAGCAATTAGACCACGAGTTGCCGTAGCATCCACGTTATGCTTAGCTGCAAGCTCGCGCGAGATCTGATCGCGGTGCGAACCATCAGTCCATACACGGTCATAAAAACCTTGATCATCACGAGCAATATTTTCGTTAGCGAAACGGCCATAAGTGTCTTGATCGGCAAGGCGAGCTGCAAATATTGCATAAAACTGTTCAAGTAAACTCTGTTTAGCAGGAGACTGATCATCTCCCAACACTGCTGGCGTTACTGTACGTGTTAGATGACTAATAATATCCATAATATGTTTCCTCCAGTGAAAATTATTTTAAATAGCTAAAAATTTTAAATAGTTAAAGCTAGGTATTTCATAATTGTATCAATCATATCGACTAAATAAGCTAAAACAATTAGGACAAAAATAGCTTTCAATAAATATATTAATTTCGTTACTTTTTATAAGTAAAATTTACAATCTAAGTAATTACAATTAAAGCAGTCTAACTAAAGCAACCTAACCTCACAAATTTAATTTGATACCATGGTTTTGAAAATTACCTACTAAGTCAGTTACCTTATCAATTTAATAATCGAAATACTCTAATAAGCTATTCCTAATAAAAACAGTAAAGAGATAAACATTTGACTTGTCTACTTTTTCACCTTACTTAGCTTCCCCTATTATACTAACAATAATTCAGTTATTTATACCAACAGGCTGTTGTGCAAATGCTACATTGAGTAATTTTTCAGATGAGGCACGTAACTGTGCTGCAAATATAGTACGTTTAGTAACCACAAGAACTCAATTTTGTCTACTTCCTTAGCAGTATTTTACATGATTATATTTATGGCACTGTAGAGTAGTTACTTATCTCAAATCTAATCTGCGTTGATAGGGTTTTCACCGCTTAGCTGTTCAGCAACGATAGTACTATTGGCCAAATCATCAACTTCTAGAGATGAGATAGATGCTGAGCGCCTAGCGCCATTGTTGAAACTATTATCTTCGTTGTTACTACTATCAAAATTATTGTACACAGGTGCTGGTGCTGTTTTGTCGGCATCTAGCTGTTGATACTTTTGCTCAGCATTCATTGTATTATCAGGATAAGCATTAGTGTAAGGGTCGTCTATAGATGTATTTTCGTTGGCCGCTTCACTACGGCTCTCTATCATCTCTGTCTTATCGTTATTGAGGCTATCATAGTATGGCTGTGATAGAGGCGCTACACTCTTGATAGTTAATGTCGGTGCTAATGTACGTATGTCCGTGAGTAACTGCTGTAGCATAGTTGCGTCGGGTGCTTCTAAGCTAAGGGTCTCATCTTGTAATTGCAAACGCGCAAAAGGCACTGAACGTAACAGAGTCAATAAGCTAGACAAAGTCTGCACATCGATAGTAGATATCTGGTTTGCGCGGCCTTCTTGTATTGTTAACTTACATATATCTGTTTGCTCACCAAAGCTTATCTGCATCGCTTGTTTGATGATGTCTTGCAGCTCTATACTGCCGACTGTAGCGGTACAAGTATATAAATTGCCTACATTGTCCACACCAACTAAAAGCTTAGCAGGGATGGTTACTAATGACACAGGTTTTTGGGTAGGCGCGGTAGTGTTTGTAATGATAGGAGCAACTGTAGGCTCTATTGCTGGTTTATAATAAGGCTGAATAATCAATAGCCATACAAAACCGACGGCTGCTAACAGTCCCACTAGTAACAACCCTCGCATCAGCAAATTGTTCTTGTGACTACGTGGACTGGTAGTTGATCGGCGCTTAGAAGTAGATACGTCATAGTGATAAGAGGGATTGGCATGAATAGCATTGGTAGGGTTTATAGATTCTATAGGGGTTGCTGATAAGGTATTTGCTGGTGCAAGCAGCGGCTCGCTTGATGGTGTTTCTGCTCTAGCCAAATCTATGGTTACACTCTTTGTTAGCAGCGTGCTTTGAGCTACGCTTGATACTCCAACATCAGTCTTTAAGTCGTTATCATCTGCTGTATTATTATCAGTCGTCTCATTATACATCGTACTTACATCAGCACTACTCTCAAAAGTCTGAGCTAACGACGGTAGCACTTTTTCTGCCCACACTGGTAAGTACGGGCGGACTAGCGCTTGCTGGGTTTTTAAAAAAGCTGGCAAATACTGTCCATCGGCTAAGTTTTCTAATTCTAGATAGCTCGGATATACGGTATTTACTAATAACTGCTCAGTAGTTTTTTTATCAGCGTGGTAAGTTGCGGCTAATTCATCAATCAATAGTTGGCGCTGAGCGGGTTCCTGCCAAATTTGCTCAAACAAAGTTTGGTTTGACTTGGTGTCTAACTGCATGGTCTGCTCATTATGAGATAGCTGCCTATAGACGCCTGACCAAGCTAAGCGCGTGATAAGAATAGCGTAGAATTGCTCAAGCAAGCTGACGTATGCTGAATTACTCTTCTCATTTAAAATAGAGAGGGTAACGGTTTGCTCAAGCTGGTCAAGAATAGTCATAGATACTGCCTTTGGTGACGCTAAAAATAAGAGTAATAGCGTGTGTATTACTAAGAAAATCTACAATTAAGCTATAATAAATTGTATAGCTATGTAAATTCAGTCCGCCCACAATTGTTATTTGGCATCATAGTCACTACTATAATGAAAATAGATATCATGCAAATTAAATACCATAAGAATAAGAAGTCGTTACTTGCGTTTATGATGTCTTTTCCGTCTGAACTGTCCTAAGGATTACACTTTGTTTAACCATACTACCCTTATCATTATTATTACGGTCATCGTAAGCTTATTAGCATGGCAGAACAAAGCACTGTTTAACCGTTTGATTTTTTATCCTCCTGCTGTTAGTAAGGGTCAATGGGATCGTTTTGTCACCCACGGCTTTATTCATGCTGATAGTATGCATCTGCTCTTCAATATGTTTACCTTGTATTTCTTTGGTCGCGCCATCGAAGGTTTATATCAGCCCTTTTTGTGGGGTTATGGTTTTGTAGTATTTTATGTAGCCGCTATTGTTGTAGCAATGATACCTAGCTATGTAAAAAATAAGAAAAACGCCAGTTATTTAAGTTTGGGGGCATCAGGTGGCGTGTCAGCAGTGCTATTTGCCTTTATTTTGCTTGCGCCATGGGATCTGATTTATTTATTTGCCATTATTCCTATACCTGCTATTTTATTTGCGGTCGCTTATGTGGCTTATAGTATTTATGCAGACAAACGCGGCGGCTCTAATATCAATCATATGGCGCACATGTGGGGCGGAGCATTTGGCGTGGTCGCCACCATTATATTAGAACCGAAGGTATTACCGCACTTTATCAGTGTCCTCCTCTCGCCCAGCTTTTGATTAGACCATTTAGATTAGAAAACAACTTATGATTATAGATATTATTGGCGACATTCATGGTTATGCAGATAAGTTAACCGGACTGCTTGAGCAGCTAGGTTACACTCATAACGGTAAGTACTTTGTACCACCAGAGGGTCATCAAGCGCTATTCATTGGTGACTTGATTGATCGCGGCTCGCAGCAGCTGGCAACGCTTGAGATAGTTTTTGCGATGATAGATGCAGGCGTTGCCCATGCCGTAATGGGTAATCACGAATATAATGCCCTAGCCTTTGCTACGCTTGATGTAGAGAGTCATTCTAAAAAGTATCTGCGTAGTCATACTGAACTACATGCGCGCCAGCACGAAGCATTTTTGGCAGAGATCCCGTTTGGTTCTACACTGCATGAATATTGGCTCAAGCGTCTTTACGAGCTGCCTTTATGGATTGAGACTGATGACGCCTGTTTTGTCCATGCTTGTTGGGATGTCGATAGCATGGCTGTATTAAAGCCCTTGCTTACCACCGATAACTGCTTAACACCTGAGGGATTGATACAGACGGCACAAAAAGGTAGCGCGCCTTATGAGGCGCTAGAGCGCGTATTAAAAGGGGTGGAAACCCCCCTACCTAACGGTATAGTTATGGTGGATAAAGAAGGCACCGAACGCTCGCGAGTACGCGTACGCTGGTGGCTTGATGAGCTTAATAAACGTACGATTCATGAAATCGCCCGCGCCCCTACTTCTGCTTTAGCTCAGATTCCAATAGATGCTTTGGCTGAGAATATTGACTTTGCGCTCAAGACTAATAAGCCAGTATTCGTCGGTCACTATTGGCTAGCAGGAAATCCTGAACCGCTTAGCCCACAAGTAGTTTGTACCGACTATTCAGCAGCAGTAGATAGTGGTTATTTGACCGCTTATCAGCTTGATACTAATAATCCTCTGCCTTTAATAGCCGCCAACTTTGTGCAATACCGTCATGATTTAGCATAGCACGTGTTAAGTATTCGACTTTGGCACTGCTCTATTGGGGAATATTCAACACGCTCAAGTTTGTAAAAAAAGCTTAAACTCAGCTTTACGGTGGCTATAAAACTTTTGTATGATGGTCTTTTTGAGGATAGTGCATCATGAGCGCGACACCGGATATTAGCTCTACCAATCAACCAAGTTCTACCAGTCCTATTGCCTCTCCTAGTGGTCAAGCTAAAGTAGGTATCATTATGGGCTCCCAATCCGACTGGGCAACTATGAGTGCAGCGGCGCAGCTATTGGCCGATTTTGATATTGCTTTTGAATGTGAAGTGGTGTCAGCACATCGTACGCCGGATCGCTTGTTTGATTATGCTAAAAGCGCGAAAGATCAGGGCTTACAAGTTATTATTGCTGGCGCTGGCGGAGCTGCCCACCTACCAGGCATGTGCGCCAGTCAAACGCCTCTGCCCGTCCTCGGTGTACCGGTAAAATCCTCTATGCTAAGCGGCTGGGATAGCTTGCTCTCCATCGTACAAATGCCCAAAGGTGTAGCGGTTGGTACTTTAGCTATCGGTACCGCTGGAGCCTATAACGCAGCACTGCTCGCTATTCAGATTTTAGCGCTGCACGACGCTGCTATTGCAAGCAAACTGCATCATCTTCGCCAGACCCAAACTGAAACGATTTTAGCCAGCCCTACGCCGGGTATTATTAACGAATAAGTTTTTTTAGCAAACTTTCTTATAGTCGATCCACTTTCATCTAAACCTGCTTGACTTGATATTCTTTTTTACATAGGCTTAATACAGGTGCATACGTTGCACCTTTTTCTATTTCATTTGCGCTATTTTTTTATAATTGTTTGAACTTATTACCAACTTAAAGAGCCTGCTATGACCGCTAATGCCTATCCTATTACTCAAACTATCCATACTATCGGTATCTTAGGCGGTGGTCAGCTTGGCATGATGCTCGCTGAGGCAGCATTACCCCTTGGTTACAAATGTATATTTTTAGAAGATAATATCGATTGTCCTGCCAGTCTTTATGGTCAAGTCTACAGTAGCGAGCAGTTAGAGGATTTTATTACTGCTGCTGACGTATTTACCTTAGAGTTTGAAAACACCCCAATGACGACGGTTCAAAAGTTAGCTAAGCTCTCTGCCAGCCAGCAAAAACACGGTATGTTTCCGCCGCCTATCGCTCTTGATATCGCGCAGGACCGTCTCAAAGAAAAGCAGCTGTTTAATGATTTAGCTATTGCGACTGTACCTTTTGTGGCAGTCAGCTCGCAGGTCGAATTACAAAAAGCTTGTGATACCTTAGGCTTACCTATCGTACTCAAAACCAGTCGCGGCGGCTACGACGGTAAAGGGCAATACGTCATCAAGCAAGATAGTGATATCAAGCTGGCTTGGGAGGCGTTAAAAGATGCGGTCAGCGGTAAAGGCAGCTTAACGCCAACGCCTGCGCCTTTAATAGCAGAAGGATTTATCAATTTTAGCCGTGAGGTTTCTATCATCGCCGCTCGCGGACAAGATGGTAGCGTACGCTGCTATGATTTGGTTGAAAATTCCCATCATCAAGGTATTTTAGCCAAAACCCGAGCGCCAGCAGTAGGCACTAGTCATTTATTGGCGCAAGCACAAGCGTCCATGATCAAACTTATGAATCATCTTGATTATGTCGGCGTAATGGCGCTTGAATTATTCGTCAGTAAAGACGCACGCGGTCATGATTATCTGCTTGCCAATGAGATTGCCCCGCGCGTGCATAACTCGGGTCATTGGAGTATTGAAGGCGCTATAACCAGTCAATTTGAAAATCATATTCGTGCCGTAGTTGGCCTGCCTTTAGGAGACACTGATAATATTCATCCAGCAATAATGGTCAACGTACTCGGTCAATATCCTGATATCAGCACAGTGCTAGCTATTGATGGCGCGCATTATCATAGCTATCATAAAGAGGAGCGTGAGGCCCGCAAAATTGCTCATATTACCCTGATGCCTAATGATGTCGTCGATCTCAATCCTGCTCTTGCCAAACTAATCACAGTATTACCAAATAAGATTGGGCTTGATAAAAATAGTGCAGTCGCTGATGAAAACCAAAATGAGACCAACGATCAAGATAGTCCCATGAACGCTAAAACCAAGTACGCTGACAAAGACAAAAATGAATTTTCCGAAAGTATCAGTGAGCTAGACGCAAAGAATAATAATCAGCGGGTAAAAAAATAATGCAAATTTGGGTAGATGCTGATTCAGTACCACTTATCGCTAAAGATTTAATTATCAAGACCGCTGAGCGTACCAAAACGACAGCGATATTTGTTGCCAACCAGCCGATTAAATTACGTAAATCCCCATTATTAATTATGACTGTGGTACCGCAAGGCTTTGATAAAGCTGACGATTATATTGCCGAGAATATTCAAGCAGGAGATTTGGCAATTACTAGCGATATTCCTTTAGCCAACGATATTCTTGATAAAGGCGCGCAAGTGATTACCGCACGCGGCGTTATCTATGATAAGAACAATATCAAGCAAAAGCTTAATATGCGCGATTTTATGGATACTATGCGCGGTACTGGTGTATTAGAGCTGCAAGAGATGAGCGGACAAAAACCTTATGGCGACCGTGACAAAAAAGCTTTTGCCGATGGCTTAAATAGACTAGTGCGTTAATCTTTATCAACCTTTATCCTTCTCAATCTATCTTGCAAACCCTTACACTCTGCAACCAAACTTAATGCAACAAGCACTTATCATAACTAAGTGCCGCATCCGTTTTTGTTATTGTATATTCAGTTATTCGAGTTAGCTCGTAATTAAACTCTTTAAGAACGAAAATACATTGATAACAATAGGAAACATTATGAAGATATTAGTCGTAGGCGCTAGTGGCCGTGTTGGTGGTAAATTGGTTGAACAATTACTAAACGATAACCATCAAGTCGTTGGTACTACCCGTCAAGATAAACAGTTATTTGATAACGATAACTATAGCCAGCTAGATTTAGACCTTACTGCTAGCAAAAATGAGATTCAAAAGCAGATGGACGATGATATTGAAGCCATTTATTTTGTAGCAGGCTCGGGCGGTAAAAATATATTGGAAGTTGATTTACATGGTGCGGTCAAAACTATGCAGGCGGCAGAAGATAAAGGTATTAAGCGCTACATCATGCTAAGCTCGGTATTCTCACTTGACACTAGTAAATGGGACGCTCCTGCCATTGCTGAGTTAAAAGACTATTACATTGGTAAGCATTATGCCGATAACTGGCTGGTAAATGATAGTAAACTAGATTACACCATTGTCCAGCCTGGTGCTCTAAAAGAGCGTGACGGTACTGGTAAAATAGCTGTAAATACTGAAGAGGCAGGCGAGAATGCTATTGAAGATGTGGCCGCTACTTTAGCTGCTGTATTAACAGCAGACAACGCTATTAAAAAGGTATTCCACATGCAAAACGGGAATACTGATATTAAAAAGGCAGTCGCCAATCTATAATAAAAACTGACAAGAAACGACAGCGAGTAGACCTTTAGGTGTGCTCGCTTTGTTGTTAGTAGTTGTTAAAAAAAGTTAGGCCAAACCGCTGGGAAAAGGAATGACTTCTTGTAGATTACTAGCTCCAGTAATGACCATTAATAACCTATCGAGGCCAACTGCTATCCCACTACAAGGCGGTAGATTATCGCAAGCCGCTAGCAGGTGCTCATCTAGTGGCATCGGCGCAAGACCGTGACGACAACGCAGTACATTATCTTGCTCAAAACGTGCGCGCAGTGCTTGTCCATCATTCAGCTCATCATAAGCATTGGCAATCTCAATACCATTGATATATAACTCAAAGCGCCTAGCCACTAGGTTACCCTCTTTATCTGGACCAGTTTTTGCCAAGGCAGCAGTAGCGGGCGGATATTCAATAATTAGTGTTGGTAAGTCGTGACCAAGATTGGGCTCAACGACATGACTAAATAGTAAGTCCAGCCAGCTTTGCCGGATCTCCTCTTCATTGCCTTTACTCTCGTCATCGATGTCATTTATAGTTGTTTTAAAGTCAAAACCTACTAGCCCTTTATCTTCAGCTACCGCTTGCAGTGCTGTAATACTAGCTGTTAAGGGATGAATACCCACAAAGTCCATAAATGCATCGACATAACGATAGTGATTCATGACTATCGGATGACCGTAAAGCATCTCAAGCAAGCTGCGGAGCTCATCTGCTAAGTCAGTCAGATTATAATATGGCCTATACCACTCAAGCATAGTGAACTCGATATTATGGCGACTTCCTATCTCATTATCGCGAAATACCGGACAAACCTGATAAATAGGTACTTGCCAGCTGGCAAGCAGGCGCTTCATAGCAAACTCAGGCGAGGTATGCAGATAGAAAGTGCGCGGTTTATCTTGATACATGACGCTGGCCGCTACTGATTGCAAAAAGGTGTCGGTATTGCCTGCTTGGGATAGCAAAGGCGTTTGTACTTCTAACACTTGGTGCGTAGCAAAAAACTGATGAATATTTGCCAATAGCTGAGCACGCTTTTGTGCCATCGCTAGAGTCATGGTCGGCTCGTAACTTTTATTATTGTTTTGAGCAGCACTGTTATTCAAGGTATTTAAATGGCTCGACGTGTTTAGACTCATTAGTATGCTCTATTGTCCAAATTGCCATTCACGGCGCAAATGATAATCGCGGCGTAGCTGATCAAAGTCTGCGCCACTAACCTGTCCACTACCTACTTTTGCCCGCAGCGCTTCGTCGTCTTGCTTGATGTCATAAAATGTAGCTAACCTATCAGGATGTGCTTTTAGCTCAGACCACAGATACATGTTTACGGGCATAAGCTGCTGCATCGACTGTAAAGGTGTTACCTTTAACCACTCACACAACTCATCATAGATCATTTGTGTACCGCGCAGCTTGCCTTCTAAGGTATAACCGGCAATATGCGGGGTGGCTAAAGCCAGCTTTGAGAGTAGCGGCTCGGGGACTTGTGGCTCACTCTCAAAGACATCGAGCACTGCTTGTCGGCCGTTTTGTTCAATATCAGCTTCTAGAGCAGTATTATCAATCACAGGCCCGCGCGCAGTGTTAATAAGTAGCGTGGCCGCTGGCATTAGACTCAACGCCTTTTCATCAATCAGATGCCGTGTCGGATAGTCGCTGGCATTAGGGTGAGGATTATCAGAGCTTTTTGCATCGGTCAGCGGTACGTGTAAGCTGATAACATCACTTTGGCTTAACACCATCTCAAAGCTTGCGTTATTCAATGCTGAGAGCGGTAGTAACGGATCATAACCAAGCACTCGCCAGCCTAAATCATAGGCATACTGTGCAAGAGTGCTTCCAATATTGCCAAGTCCGATAATACCTAGGGTCGGTGCTTGACGCCAATACTCTGCTCGTAGGGTCAAAATAGACGTTAAAACATATTGCGCTACTGAATGCTTACTACTGCCGACGGCGTTTGCAAAACCAATTTGCCGCAGCGCTAAATAATCTTGATCCACATGGTCAGTCCCAATGGTTGCTGAGCCGACAAACTTGACACTAGTATTGCCATCCAATAGTTGCGCGTTTACGGGCGTCACTGAGCGTATCAACAATACCTCAGGCTGCACCTCAGCCAGTAGTTTTGCCGTGATGTCGCGCCCATTAGCGCTAATGATATTTACAGTTTGGTACGCCTCTTGACCAAGCGTCTTACTATTAAAGAAGTCATTAAGACCGGCGATATTACTATCAGCGATGATGGTTATTTTACTAGGCATAAACGAGCGTCTCTATTTATTGTTTATATTAAAAAGATAGGTTTAGAAAAGCTTCTTTTTTTTACCTTTGCTTTGATCATGAAAAGCTTGATCATCAAAGTTTAACAACATCTGATTGTCTATCAATGCTGCCTCTTTAGGCTCAAAAATCTCGTTTTTATGCTGAGATATCCATTCGCGCCAGACAGCAAGAGCGATTGCTAGCACCACCGGGCCGATAAACAAACCTACGAAGCCAAAAGCAGTTAGCCCGCCCAATACACCAATAAATATAATGATAAAAGGTATTTTGGTGGCACCGCTGATAACGATAGGACGAATCAAGTTATCTACCCAGCTAATAACAAATATACCCCATAAGGCCAGACCAATACCTTCTACCGTATGTCCTTGGCTGAGTAACCAGATCGATACTGCGCCCCAAACAAAAGGCGTACCAAATGGGATTAAAGCAATGATAAAGGTAATAATAGTTAGCAAAATAGGGCTTGGAGCATTGGCGAAATAATAACCAATACCAGCAAGTAATGCCTGTGCCAGCGCTGTTAAACCAATACCATATACCACTGCTCGTGTCGTCATCCCTACAGAATCGATATAGCCATCGATACGATTGCCAATGATATTACGCAGAGCCTGACGAATTTGACGCACCAAACTAATACCATCGCGGTAAAAGAAAAACAGAGTCATTAGCGCCATACCAAGCTTCGCTAAGCTGCTTAGCACCACATCAAGTGCCATTTTGCCATAATATAGATGCGACTGAATCCATGCTCGAAACGCTTCAAGTGCGCCCTCAGGATTTTTGTTGATACGCCATAGCGCATCTTTGACTTGTTGCCCAATAACAGGCAACTCTTTGAGCGCATCTGGTACATCAAGATAACCTACTTTGACCCGATAGATTAAGTTGCTATATAGGCTAAGAGCTTCTTGTTGCAGAATAAACACCCCTACTACTAACGGTACGCCGATAATCAAAGAGATACTTACGGTCATAATGCCAGCGCTGACATTTGGACTAAGTTTGACTTTTTTATAAAAAAAGTTATAAATCGGAAAAGTAACATAAGCTAGAATTGCTGCCCATAATGCAGGCACAATAAAAAACTGCACTACCTGAAAGCACAAGATAAATAACATAACCAATAGCGTAATAGCAAGCAGACGCTGGATAACGACTTCTTTTGTCCAATTTTCAATCATAACTTGTAGACCAACAACTGACAGCAAAAATTCAATAGGTTTCTACTGCAAAATATATAAGTGTGCAGGCGTCAGCTTATGGACAGTATTTATAAACTATATCCATAAACTATATCCATATACGAGGATAGTATTTCATAAGTTCAGTACATTTAAGTCTTTTTACAACTAAAGTCTGCAACTGCTCTTACAACTGAGACTATAGCTTATTAGCAGGACTACCAGTTAGATGTAACAACAAATAATTTGTTAATAGCGAGCTGTAACTTAATTTACCTACTGACGTCTATTATGCAATAAGAAACACTGAATAGGTAACAATATGTTTTATTTTTTACTAGCGTTTTTGCTGTTTATAATCAAGTCATTAGTTCCTATATTTGATGAAATATTTACAATCTTAGTTCTGTAGATTTTCTCTAACTAAGCAGTCATCTGCAGGCTAAATCCTTGCTACGTTCTCGTAGCCTACAAAATTGATGTTATACTAAAGCTATTATTTTGATTTTGAGAAATGCTACATAAATTTTTCAAGTAGCCTCTTGTATAAATAGTCGTAAAAATCATAATCCTTAAAACTTTAGTTTTTGAAACCATAGCTTTTTGAAATCTTAGCTTTTTGATACCTTATTTGGATCAATAATAATTCACCAAATTTTAATTGCTATATTTATAGGAACAACAATAATGTCAAAAGACACTGATACTTCTAATTCAACAACAGACAATACTGCCAGTAAGACGATGTCGCCTAATACCGTTACTTTTGCCTTAGCACAGTCCCATTTTTTAGTAGGTGATATCACTGCTAATGCTGAAAAAATGCGTAAGCTTGCCTTACAAGCACGCGATCAAGGTGCTGATATTATCATTTTTCCAGAGCTTGGCTTGCTTGGCTATCCGCCGCAGGACTTATTACTAAGACCTAGTTTGTCTGGGCGTGTTAAAAACGCCTTGTCATCGTTGAGTGATATCGACGATATAGTCATGATCGTCGGCTATCCTCACGTTGACCATCATGGCACCTTTAATTCCGCTGCTATTTTGCACAATGGTCACCAAAAAGGCTTTTATCACAAGCAAATTTTGCCAAACTATGGGGTGTTCGATGAGCGCCGCTACTTCGACAAAGGTCGTAATCAAGTTTTATTTGATTATAAAGGGATTACTATTGGCCTGCTTATTTGTGAAGATTTATGGGAAAAAACACCGATTGCAGATCTTAAACAGCAAGGTGCAGATATAGTCGTAAGCTTAAATGCATCACCGTTTGAAGTCGATAAACAAGATACCCGTAAAGCCATGTTAACCGAGCGTAGCAGCGAGCACAAACTGCCTATTCTTTATATCAACGCAGTCGGTGGTCAAGATGACTTGGTATTCGATGGCGGTTCTATCGCGGTACAAGCGGATGGTAGCATTGCTCATGAAGCGTCACGCTTTGTAGATCAGTTGCTGCTAGCAACTTTGGATACCAAAACGGCTACCTTTGATACTCAAACCAAAGCGCCGTTGTCTTTGAGCCGTGAGTCGGAGATGTACCAAGCGCTGGTCGTAGGACTGCGTGATTATGTTTATCATTCAGGCTTTAGTGGAGTAATCGTTGGTTTATCGGGCGGTATCGATTCAGCCTTAACCTTGTGTATTGCCGTTGATGCTTTGGGCGCAGATAAAGTCTACGCGGTTATGATGCCTTATGAGTACACCTCAAAGATTAGTCTGGAAGATGCGCAAGCGCAGGCTCGTCGCCTAAATGTCTCTTATACGGTCTGCCCAATCTTTGATGCGGTAGAAGGCATTCGTCACACCCTTGCGCCATTATTTAATCAGTCGCCTGCGGATACGACCGAAGAGAACATTCAAGCGCGTGCACGCGGCGTTATTTTGATGGCGCTATCCAATAAATTTGGTCATCTGGTTATCACTACCGGCAACAAGTCTGAGCTGGCAGTAGGCTACTCAACGTTATATGGCGATATGGCGGGGGGTTTTGATGTCTTAAAAGATGTCTATAAATCACAAGTTTATAATTTGGCCAATTACCGTAACCGTTTAGAGGATACGCCAGTTATTCCTGAGCGCGTCATTACGCGTCCGCCATCAGCCGAGCTACGTCCTGATCAAAAAGACCAAGATAGCCTACCAGATTATGAGATATTAGATGATATTTTGGCAGCCTATATTGATGAAGATATGGGCTATCAAGAGATCATAGATAAAGGCTTCGATGCTGACATGGTTACCAAGATCATTAAGATGGTAGACAACAGCGAATACAAGCGCTTACAGGCCCCAATCGGCACTAAGATTAGTCACAAAGCTTTTGGCCGTGAGCGCCGCTACCCATTAGTGAATAAATGGTCTGTACAAGGCTAGACTTTTATGATGCACTAATAAAAACTATTATATTTATTATTAGCTGGGTGCTTGCCCAGCTTTTTTAATGTGTATATATAACTATTTATACCTATTATATATAGAACGCTTTTTACTAAAAATTTCAACAAA
This sequence comes from uncultured Psychrobacter sp., assembly GCA_947501045.1. GTDB lineage: Bacteria > Pseudomonadota > Gammaproteobacteria > Pseudomonadales > Moraxellaceae > Psychrobacter. The sequence continues at coordinate 165,315 of CANMUI010000004.1, read as the reverse complement.
CCCATTCTATCTGTTCTTATTTGAGTATTTCATGAGCTTGCTAAGTGCTAGTGTATTTATTTTCTTATTAATCGTGCTTGCTGCACTAGTTTCTAGCTCTGAGCTGGCTATTGCCTCAGCCCGTAAAATCAAACTACAAGTAATGGCCAAAGAGGGTGACGTCCGCGCGCTGGATGTCCTAAAGATGCAGGAAAAGCCTGGTAGCTTTATTACCGTCGTCCAAGTGGTGCTCAATGCCGTCGCTATTTTAGCGGGGGCGGTCGGCGAATCAGCAATTAGCGCTTATTTGGAGCTTTTATTTAATCATGAGGCGCTGGCCTCCATTGTATCCTTCGTGCTAGTCACTAGCTTATTTATACTGTTTGCCGATTTGATGCCAAGACGCCTTGCTATGTCAGACTCGGAGCGTATCGCGGTCCGTCTGGTTAGACCTATGATCTTTTTAATTTTTATACTAAGACCGCTGATTTGGGTGTTTGATGGGGCAGCAAACTTAATTTTTAAATCAATAGGTATATCGACAATACGTCAAGATGATATGACTCCAGAAGATATTTACGCAGTGATGGATGCTGGCGCTGAAGCAGGTGTCCTCAAAAAGCACGAACATCACTTAATAGAAAATATATTTGAGATGCAAGAGCGTACCGTTACCTCGGTCATGAACCCGCGTGAACATATCGTTTATTTTGATATCAAAGCCACTACTGAACAGATAGTTGCGGTCATGATTGCCCAGCCGCACAATAAATTTTTGATATGTCGTGATGATGATTTAGAGAAAATCGTTGGTTACGTTGAATCGCGTACCTTTTTGGCAGCAGTACTTGAGAAGCAGCAAATATGCTTAACTGATAATACTTTATTGACCCCTGCTCTTTTTATTCCAGATACCTTGTCACTGTTTGAAGTGCTAGAGACTTTTAAATCAAACGGTGCTGATTTTGCGGTTATTGTTAATGAGTATGCCCTAGTCGTCGGCGTTATTACTCTAAAAGATGTTATGAGTATTGTGATGGGTGAGCTGGTCACTTTAGAGGAGCAGCTCATTGTTCAACGTACTGATAACTCTTGGCTGATAGATGGTATGACGCCGATTGAGGATGTTATTCGCGCGCTTGATATTGTCGATCTGCCTTACAGCCAAAACTATGAGACTATAAGCGGGTTTATGATGTACATGCTGCGCAAAATTCCCAAAAAGACAGATACTATAGAATACGCCAGTTATCGTTTTGAGATACTCGGCACCAATAATTTGAAAATAAACCAGCTGCTGGTCACCAAAGTTGCAGGAATTGATTGAGTCATTGTTTCATGCTTCCACTTTTACTTGATTAATCGCGTGTACCAAATATCGCTGTACCAACACGCACCATGGTTGAGCCGCTAGCAATAGCAGCTTCCATATCATCACTCATCCCCATACTCAATGTATCCCAGTGGGTAAGCTCTGGATGCGCCTGCTTAACCTCATTAAATAACTGCTGAGTACGTGCAAAGGCATCGGTGTTGGCTTTGGCAGGAATAATCATCAAACCACGCAGGCGCAAACGCTCATAGCCTTTAATAGCTTCAATCAAACTCGGTAACTCTTTGGGCTGACAACCTGATTTGCTCTCTTCATCATCTATATTGATCTGAACCAAAACGTTAAGCGGCGGCAACTCATCTGGTCGTTGGTCATTTAAGCGCTTAGCAATGATATCGCGCTCAAGCGTTTGTACCCAGTCAAAATGCTCAGCGATATCACGGGTCTTGTTGCGCTGAATATGTCCAATATAGTGCCAAACGATACTATTACTCTTGGAACTATCGTTCTCAGACAGCTCTTGCATAGCAGTAATCTTCTCAATGGCTTCTTGTAAATAATTCTCGCCAAAATCTCGCTGACCTTGCTCGGCTAAAGCTACAATCATCTCTATAGGCTTAGTTTTTGAGACAGCAAGTAGGGTCACTTTTGAAGGGACTACTTTTTGAGAGTCCTTGTCCTGAGATACCGTTTGTCTACAAGCTTCTATTACTTGTCGACTAACCTGCTGCCAATTGGTTATCAAACTGCTCTTATCCATATTACACTCGCTACTTCGATGAATAAAACTTTTATATTAAAGACACTAGTAGTGGAAAAGTGTCCATTCTTCTATATAGATCAGGGTATACACAAATTACTTAAGTATGAAATTCATAAAAAATGAACCGCTAGTCGTCTGTTTTTACATTTAATCTGTTTCGTTTATGATTATAATTAGGTATTATTGTTATTATATTGTTACTTTAGTTAACTTATAATGCTAAAAATAGCAAAGTATGTAAAAACAGAGTTCTAGTATTTATATTTACAATGGTATTTTGTCTACTAACTTTAAACTAGTATGTTAGTAAAAAGCTCTAAACTCTACTGTTACAAACAGTATTATTGCAAGATTATTTTACCGATATCGATTGATAGGAATATTCGGACATGGCTGAAAAAAGCACTTTAAGTATTGAAGATCTCCTGCGATTTACAGTCAAGCATAAGGCTTCGGACTTACATCTTTCTGCTGGCATGCCAGCGGTCATTCGCGTGGATGGTGAGATGACGCGGATTAATATGCCAGCGATGACTCATCAGGCTGTGCATCAGCTGATCTACGATATCATGAATGACAAACAACGTGCTGACTTCGAAGAGTTCTATGAAACGGATTTTTCTTTTGAGATTCCAAATTTGGCGCGTTTTCGGGTAAACGCCTTTAATCAAAACCGCGGTGCTGGCGCAGTATTTCGTACTATTCCATCAGAGGTTCTAACTTTAGAGGACTTGGGAATGGGCGACGTATTTAAACGCGTCTCAGATTTTAAACGCGGCGTGGTGTTAGTAACCGGACCTACTGGCTCTGGTAAATCAACCACCCTTGCTGCCATGATTGATTATATCAACGATACGCGTAAAGAGCACATTTTAACCATTGAGGATCCTATCGAATTTGTGCACGAATCCAAAAAAAGCTTGATCAATCAGCGTGAAGTGCATCGTGATACTCTGGGGTTTGAGCCCGCACTGCGCTCAGCACTACGTGAAGATCCAGATGTTATCTTGGTCGGTGAGCTGCGTGATCTTGAAACCATACGTCTGGCATTAACCGCTGCTGAAACCGGGCACTTAGTATTTGGCACTCTGCATACCAGCTCAGCGGCTAAAACGATTGACCGCGTGATTGATGTCTTTCCTGCCGCCGAAAAAGACATGATTCGCGCTATGTTATCTGAATCGCTACAAGCGGTCATATCACAAACGCTACTGCGCAGACAAACCGGCGGACGCGTAGCAGCTCATGAAATTATGCTGGGTACGCCCGCTATTCGCAACTTAATACGCGAGAACAAAATTGCCCAGATGTACTCCGCTATCCAGACTGGCGCTGGTGACGGTATGATCACCCTTGACCAAACGCTCAAAAATTTAGTGACGAAAGGGACTATTAGTAAAGAAATTGCTAGGCCTTATGCCAAGCAGCCTGAAGCATTTATATAAAATATAGCATCAATATTTCACTTGTTTATGTTGGACAAAATTTTTACTTTATTTTTATCACTTACTTTTAATTTGGATATATCATGGACTTCGATAAATTATTACAACTGATGATTAAAAAAAACGGCTCTGACCTATTTATCACTGCTGACGTGCCGCCTTCTATGAAGATCAACGGTACTATTTGTCCAGTAGGCCAAGCGCCGTTAACGGGTGAGCAGACGCTGCATTTGGTCAAAAGTCTTATGACTTATAATCAGCAAAAAGAGTTTGAAGACACTAATGAGTGTCAGTTTGCTATCGCTGACAAGTCGCAACTGGCACGTTTTCGTGTTAGCGCTTTTATGCAGCGCGATATGGCAGGCATGGTGCTACGAAAAATTGAAAACAAGATTCCAACGGTTGAAGAGCTGCGCTTGCCGCCCTCCTTAAAAGAGCTGGCGATGAAAAAGCGCGGCATCATCCTCCTAGTAGGCGCAACCGGTACTGGTAAATCAACCACGCTTGCCTCCATGATCGGTCATCGTAACCAAAACTCGCACGGCCATATCATTACCATTGAAGATCCGATTGAATTTGTACATCAGCACAAAGGCTGCATTATCACTCAGCGTGAGGTCGGTGTCGATACTTTATCTTTTGAAGCGGGTCTAAAAAATACGCTGCGCCAAGCCCCTGACGTTATCTTGATTGGTGAGATTCGTAATCGCGAAGTGATGGACTACGCCATTCAATACGCTGAAACTGGACATCTAGTCTTTGCAACCTTACATGCCAATAACGCTAACCAAGCCATTGACCGTATTATTCATTTTTTTGAAGCCGATCGTCACAATCAGCTATTTATGGATTTATCGCTTAACTTGCAAGCTATTATTGCTCAGCAGCTTATCCCAACCCCAGATGGTAAAGGCTACCGCGCCGCTATCGAAGTCTTGTTAAATTCTCAACTTATCAGTGATTATATCCGTAAGGGTGAGATCAATGAGATTAAAGAAGTTATGACGCGCTCACGTGATAGCGGTATGCAAACCTTTGATCAAGCCTTGTTTGACTTGCACGAAAACGGTGAGATTACTTACCAAGATGCTATTAAACATGCCGATTCACCAAACGACTTACGCTTAAAGATTAAGCTAAACAGTAAAAACGGTAATCAAAATATTGAAGAGAGTACCAGTAGCTTGTCTCTAAATGTAGGCTAGTAAAATTTTTGCACCTCATAGTTGATAAAAGTAAAACTTTTAGACTAAAAAAACAGCTCTCATTACGGGAGCTGTTTTTCATTCTATTCTTGAGAATTATCTGATTTTATCTAACACTATCTTTACACTCTTGATTGTCACAAATACCGTATAGTACTAGCGAATGTCCAGATAGCTTGAAACCGTGCTCTACGGCAACTTTTAGCTGCTCCTCTTCGATCGTCTCATTATGGAACTCAATAATTTTACCGCAAACATCACACACTAGATGGTCATGATGTTCGTCTTGAGTAATCTCAAATACGGATAAGTTGTTTTCAAAATTGTGCCGCTCAACGATACCCGCTTGTTCAAATTGGGTCAGCACCCGATATACTGTTGCCAATCCGACATCTTCGCCTTGCTCTATCAGTGCTTTATATACCTCTTCTGCACTCATATGATGAAGCTCCGCTCGTTCAAGCAGCTCCAAAATCTTTATACGCGGCAGTGTTACTTTTAGTCCTGCTTTACGCAGATCTTGATTGGTAAAAGTAGCCATAATATTCCTTTTGACTGTTAAAGTCTTTGCAAATAAAACTTAAAGATAACCTATAAAAATATAGCTTATAATTACTGTAAATAACTAGCCGCTATCGATCTAAAACAACTGTCTGTTTAAAATAATAAAGTGGTATTGCACACCAATAGCTACTGCTTATGGTTATTTAGCAATATTACTGCAAGCCTATAAATCTACACTATAAATGATAAACAGTATTAAGTAGTGTTTGATAAATAATGTCGTAAGTGGTAGGCAATTGCAAGTAAATAACGTATCATTTGTCCAAGATTGCCGGCAGGACCTACCGCTATAACCTAGGCAGTTGCCTTTAGCCGCGCTTAACCCATTTTTGTGAGCCATCTTACCATGATAAAGCTATTGAATTATCTTCCATCTAAACTTCAATCGACCAGCTACACGGATAGTCTGCGCAACCTTATGATGACAGCAGTTCTAGGCGCGTCTGTTGCGCTATCGGGCTGCTCATTATTTAGCGTTTATAAGATCGACTTACCGCAGGGCACGCCAATTACTCAGGACCAAGCCCAAAAGCTACAGGTGGGTATGAATAAAAACCAAGTATTGTATATACTGGGCAGTCCAGCTATCAAAGACACGTTAGAGCCTAATCGCTGGGACTACGTTTATGATTATCAAGCGGGTACAGAGGGTACTCGTAAAGGTATCGCTGATGTTAAAGACGCAAGCCAACATCTAATTGTTTATTTTGATGCCAATGGTTTGGTTAATCGTATAGAAGGAATGGAGACGCTACCTGTAGAGTAACAATAACCTATAAATTTAACACTTAAACAAGAAAGGTTATTTACTTTTGTTTTTGCGCTGAGACATAGGATCAGCGCTAAGACTTCTATAGATCTCAACACGATCAAGTGCTTGCAAACGGTAGCTAAGCGGCTGTTTTTGTGCATAGATGCCGACGTGCCAAAGTTTGGCTGTAGGCCTAGTAATATCTACTACCTGCTTGCACCACTCTGCTAGCTTAGGAAACTGCGTGAGCCAGCCGGCTTGCGCTAGCGCCTCGTATAAAGTTGTACCATCAGCAACTTGCAGTGTCATATAGTGTTGACACTGCGCCTCTTCTGCATAAGCTAAGTACACAGTAATAGAAGCTTGCTTGGACGCAGATATTGCGCCTAGCTCGACCATTGCAGCACCCAACCTATCAGAGCTAAAACTAGCGCCAATGGTACAAGCAGACGAATAGCTACGCGCCATAAGTTATATAAGGCTTCGCTACCAAAGTTCAATGATTTGCGTAAATGACTTATTTTCATACGCCAGCCTGCAAATATGGATAGTAGTAGTACGGCTATACTACTAATGATAACGAGCAGTCCTACTAGCCAAGTCGTCGGTATTGCTATTACCAAGAATAAACCAAGTGCCAACGTTATGACTAAGCTGACTACAAGGCCAAACTTGTACGCCAGTTGTTGAGCGCTATAGTGCAATAAATAACTGGCTACAAACAGCACGCCCAACCAGTACAATAACTGTCCGATAGGTGGCAGGGTTAGACCACTAATAAATAGAGCTACAACGCCAACCACTAGCTGTAGTACCCATATAGGTAGCACCAATTTGCTAGCGCGATACGTATGAGACGAGACTGAGCGCTGCATACCTGATGCGTATTGCTTACTCGCCTCTACTGCGCTCGTAGTTTGTCTATTAAGTAGATGCTGACCGAACCAATAAAGACCCGTACCAGCACCAACGCTGACCAATGCTAGAGCAACTGCTCGCCCCCACTCCCCCAAGCTAATACCAGTCATGGCAAAGTTGATATGCGGCAAACCATTGATTATGCCCATAACTAAGCCTGCGACCATAAGACCTAAACCTATGGGCAATGGAGCTACCCCAAGTAAGCTTAGCAGTACCGTGATAACCATTAGACCACCAGCAATAGCAAAGATAGGTAAGTCAGGCGCACTATTAAGCTCAGACAATGCTGACAACATACCACTGCTGGCTCCTGATATCACAAGGGCTGCAATGATAATCGCCACTAGAGCTGCAAGCCAACCAAAGCTGCGCCATAGCGGACTGGCGTCTGCTTCACGAGTCAGCTTTTGCATACCTGCTAAAGGTGCATCAACACTACGATAAGCCAGCGCGATCTCGGCATAAACGACAGGTAAAGACACTACCACCATAGCTAATAACCATAGTAACCAAAAGTCTATTTCACCAATCGCTGCAGGAGCAAACCAGCGAAACAACAAGAGTGGCAATAGCGCTGCCATAAAATAAGAAGCGAAGCGTACCATAGTAATTTCAATCCAAACAATCAATTAAATAATGACAACAGGTGAGTATACAGAGCGATGACAGGCTACTGTATGGTTTTTTATAATATAGAGGACTTACAGTTATAAAAAAACCCCGAGAACGGGGTTTAATAACATATTATGATCTAAAAGCTATAGTACTAAAACAACAAATACTCTACTACTTTATATACCAGTACAACATACGTTGGCCATACTTGTTTAGTGAACGGCGCTCAGATAGTCTGATAGAATACGAATATCACGATCTGACAATCTAGAAGCTACTGTCTGCATCATGCCTTTTTCGCCTTCTTTTTCCGCGTCGTTGTAGCGCATCTGGTCAGCACTATCGACGTCATCTTCACGGCCAGCAGCACGGAACATTTTGAGCTGAGTGGCAATATATTCAGCATGTTGGCCACCTAAGCGTGGAAATGCTGCCCAGTCATTACCAGCACCAGTTGGGCTATGACAACCAGCGCAGCCAATAACGCCGCGCGACTTGTTGCCGCCTAAGAAAAGCTTGCTCGCCTCTTCTTTAGTTGCAGGGTTGGCAAGCGCTACACTCCAAGGTGCTTGGCTGGCATAGTAACCTGCTACATCGGCCATATCTTGCTGAGATAAATTGGCCACTTGCGACTGCATAATACCGTTTTTGCGCAGTCCAGACTTGAAGTTGACCAATTGCTTATACAAATACTTTACGTTTTGACCGCCAAGGTTAGGCTGGGAGGGGATAGGGCTTACACCATCAACCCCGTGACAAGCAGCGCACACTGCTTCAGCGATTTGTTTACCAGCATTGACGTCATGCTCAGGGACAATAATAGCAGCTTGTACGCTGAAACTTGCAACACATAAGCTGGCGGCAGCGATTAACTTTTTCATTGATAGAGATCCTACTAACTCGACGTAAACGTTGTTTAGGGTGGCTATAACTAAGTAGCTATGATTGGATAATTATAAGTTATTGATTATAATTCAAAGCGGCTATGCTAACAAGGTTAACACAATACTTGTTAGGACTACTTGCTGTTTAAAAGATGATTTGGGTATTTTAGAGTCTTAACCAAAATCTGCCTAAACGTATTGGCTAACATCAGGGTTTATTTGTAATTATTATAGCAAGACTTTGCAAAATTTGCCTACTTAATCGCAGCACCTAAAGTTTTATAGCCGTATAAAAACATTGAATAGTAGGTTTTTAAAAATTTATACTATATTACTTAAATAGTTTATTACTTACTTAGATGATTTATTACTCAATGAGCTATTTACTCATATAATCAATAAGTTTACGATAATCGTCATCACTGCAGCTGTCACACAAGCCACCTGCTGGCATTTGCAATAATCCACCTTTGACAGACTTAACTAGAGCTGGCATACCTTTTTGCTTTATCAGTTGTTGCCAAGCGGCGCTATCGCCCTTTTTGAGCGCTCCTAAAGCGCCACTATCATGACAAGCGGCACAGGAGTTATCATAAAGCGTGGCGGTATCAGCAGCTATAGCGCCATTGGTCATAGCGATACTTAGTATAAGTGCTGCTACGCTGCTACCCAAAGCTTGACCTATTTTGGCAGAATTTATAGTTATAAAGCGCATAAGACATCTCCTTTGGTTAGTAGACTACGAATAGGCCTATTATGCTAATATTGTAACTTTATATGTCAGACTAAGATAGTCGAATTACGTTTAGTATTGTTAAAATAAACGCAGAAAAGCAAGCATGGAAAAAAGGCTTTAGGACTTTTATTAAGTCGTCATTCAAATTAATGTTATGCTGTTATCTATATAATGCTAATAGCCTGTATTTCAACAAGTAGAGGTAGTTACTGCTGCAACCTAGCCGGTAGCGCTTTATTATATTTTTAGTGCTGATTTGCTATTAGCTTTTTTGTTTTTGATTTAAACTACGTTTCGTTATGGTCAATGAGTGATTTATGAACACCCCTACTAAAGACAAGGCTGCGAATCATGCAGCATTTAATACTAAAGTCCGTCAGCGTATACAACAAACTGAGTTTATGCTATCAGCGCCTACCTTTCGGCTATGTCCGCCTGACGAGGGTTTGGAAGTAGCTTTTGCTGGGCGCTCAAACGCTGGTAAATCCTCAGCGATTAACGCGCTTACCAATCAGCGCCAGCTAGCACGATCATCAAAAACCCCTGGACGCACGCAGATGATCAACTTTTTTAGTATTGGAGATACCGATACCAGATTGGTTGATTTACCAGGTTACGGTTATGCGGCGGTGCCGCTTGAGATGAAAAAAGAGTGGCAGGTAGAGCTAGAAGAATACCTGGTGTCACGCTCAAGCCTTGCAGGTTTAGTGTTACTTACCGATATTCGTCATCCGCTAAAGTTCTTTGATGAGCAAATGCTGCATTGGGCCAAAGACGGCGAGCTGCCTGTTCATATTTTGTTGACCAAAGCAGATAAACTCAAATATGGTGCCGCCAAGAATGCTTTGCTGAATACCCGTCAGGCCCTTAAAAAATTAGAGCTACCTTGTACGATTCAGCTATTTTCAGCACTTAAAAAAGAAGGTATTGATGAGCTGGCAGGGGTAATGGGAGACTGGTATCAGTATAAACTTAATGGCAAAGGAGCTTTAGAAGAAAAAGCTCAAACTGATACTGATACTGATACTGATACTGATAAAAGTGACATTGACATTTGAATACTTAACGACCTCAAATAAAAAGGGATTTATGTCAATAGCCATAAATCCCTCTTTTATTCTGTTTTTCCTTGCTGCTGGATAGACACTTATACTTTTGGTAGCTCAGTTGACGTAGGTAATAAAGCAGCCATATCCTCTGGTAGTGGTGCTGTAATCACCTCGTAATCAGGAATATCCAAGCGCCACGCATGTAAACACAAACGATGAACCCCTGATTTATCCTGCGGGTTATATTTTTCATCACCTAGTATAGGATGACCGATATGCGCCAGATGTACACGAATTTGATGCGTGCGTCCGGTTAATGGTTTTGCTTCAATCAGGCTCACTGGTAGATTTGCCAGCATGAAACGACTATGTACCACGATATCAGTCTGGCTTTCTTTAGCTTGCGGATCCTGATTTTGTGCAGCGCTGGCTTCGACTTTAACACGGCGCTCGCCGCTTGCTAGAGTAAAGCGCAGCAACGGCGCATCAATACGCTGCTCATTAAGTGCAGGTTGCCCTTTTGCTAAGCATAAATAATGTTTTTGAATGGTTTTATCTACCAAATGCTGCTGCAATACTTTAAGCGTTGAGCGCTTTTTAGAGATCATTAACAGTCCTGAGGTGTCCTTATCGATACGGTGCACCAGCTCTAAGTATTTTTTACCGGTCACTTCACGCATAGCTTCAATAATGCCGAAGTCCAAACCGCTACCCCCATGTACGGCGATACCTGAGGGTTTATTGAGTACAATCAGTCCATCATCTTCAAAAACCACACGGGCAAGCAAACTTTTGGCAAATTCGGTACTAATAATAGGCTTTTCGCGCGTCGCAAGTTTAACGGGGGCAATGCGTACTACATCTCCGCGATGCACTCTATCATGCGCTTTACAACGCTTATTATTGACGCGTACCTCATCTGAGCGAATCATCTTATAAATATGTGCTTTTGGTAAACCTTTTAAACGATTGAGCAAAAAATTATCCAAACGCTGTTCATGCTGGTGACGTGTCACTTCCAAATAATTGACTTTATCAAAGTTGCTAATTTCGTCGTCAGCGCTTTGTGGACGGGTCTTGCTGTTAAATATAGGATCGGTATTAATAGAATTTGTCATTTTTAGTTAGGTATTTATACAAAGATTTGTTATAGTTTAGCATGTTGAGCACCAACTAAGCATAGATTGCAGCAATAATCCTTATTGCCTTAGATATCTGACGTCATCTTTACTGACTAGTAATGAGGCGTAAAACATTTACTATGCTAAAATGGTACGCTTCATCAAATTTTTAGGGTGCAATACACGTAAGCATTTAGTGTAGCATCCGATAGGTCACGCCATTACTCATTTAATGCATGACCACGACTCGATTTTGCAATTGTTTTGACATCGCATAGTCAAGCGAGTAACAGAGATTTACGGTTAAGAGTTTAGAGCTGCCTGAATACTGGCGGTCAAACAGAGATGAAAGGTTAAACGAGACAAATATGCAACTGAGCCGATGCGTCAGTCACTTATTCTGTTTGCCAAGTACGCCCCGCTGAATTGCAGCGCAGTGGCACTCATAACGTAAACGACTAAAATATATAGATGTTGTACGAAAAATAATAGATAAAACGACTAGATTAATTTGAACGAATATTAAGAGGTTCGCCATTTAGCGAATAAAACATGAGTAGTAAAAGCTTAAATACACTCTTACAAAGTATGTTAAGGCTGATTCATTATCTCATACCTATTTATACCCTGTACTAAAAGTACAGCAGTAGATAAAAAGATATAGACTTACACCCTGTATTATTCTACTTGCCAAATTAGTTTAGAATGCTTATCCGCCACTAAAACAATTTTAGTTTGGCAGTAAGCGATTAACAAGTGTGCCGTTGTATACTATATATTACTGCCATTTAGTTTGTCTTTTATATGAGCACTACGCTCGCATACATCTGATATTCGCTAACTTTTATTAGCGCCACTTGTTATGACTCTTAATGTCACAATTGCTTTGGTTGTTTTATATTGATTGCGGCCAGTATGATATTAAATAAAGCGTTAGTGCTTTTATAATAAGGCCAATTAGCAACGAAGTTTTTAGTACAACTTTCATATAAAAAGCCCTCTTGTCGTGGTTATGCGTACTCATAGGATATCAGTATGAAACGCATATTAATTAACGCCACTCAAAACGAAGAGATTCGTGTTGCTCTATGTAAGGGCAATCATCTTTACGATTTCGACTTAGAAAATCGTACTCGCGAACAGAAAAAATCCAATATTTATAAAGGTCATGTCACCCGTGTTGAGCCTTCGCTTGAAGCGGTGTTTGTAGAATATGGCTCACAGCGTCAGGGGTTTTTACCTATTCGTGAGATATCCGCTGAATACCTTAGCGGTAATCCACGTGATGAGAACATCAAAAAGCTCATCAAAGAAGGCGATGAGCTGATTGTCCAAGTCGAAAAAGAAGAGCGCGGCAATAAAGGGGCTGCGCTATCCACTTATGTATCGCTTGCTGGTCGCTATTTGGTACTGATGCCCAATAATCCGCGCGGCGGCGGTATCTCCCGCCAGATATCCGGTAAGCTGCGCGAAGACATGAAACGCATGTTGAGCAACCTTGATCTACCTAAAGGCATGAGCGTCATTATTCGTACTGCTGGTATTGGTAAAACTCAAGAAGACTTACAGCACGATCTCAACCACTTGCTCAATATCTGGCAAGCCATTCAAGAACAAAACCAAAAATACCCTTCACCGCGCCTCGTGCATCAAGAAGCAGGCGTGGTGACGCGCGCGGTTCGCGATTATTTGCGTGATGATATTAGCGAGATTTGGATCGATAACGAAAACGCTTATATCGAAGCGGCAGGCTTTATTGATGCGGTTATGCCAACACAGGCAGACAAGCTGCGTAAATACACTGATTATGAGCCTATGTTTGCTCGTTTTAATGTCGAGAAGCAGATTGAGACTGCTTATCAGCGCGAAGTACGCCTACCCTCTGGTGGCTCAATTGTCATCGATCAAACCGAAGCTTTAGTGTCTATCGATATCAACTCAGCCAAATCTACTAAAGGCTCAGATGTCGCTGAGACCGCTTATCATACCAATTTAGAAGCTGCTGATGAGATTGCACGTCAGCTACGTCTGCGTGATATGGGCGGTTTGATCGTTATCGACTTTATCGATATGAATGACAACAAGCACCAAAAGGAAGTTGAAAAACGCTTAGTTGATGCTACTAAATACGACCGTGCCCGTGTGCAGTTTGGTGAGATCTCAAAGTTTGGCTTGATGGAGATGAGCCGTCAGCGTCTGCGTCCGTCATTGGAGGAGTCTACCGGTTATATCTGTCCGCGCTGCCATGGTAACGGTATGATTCGCGACTTGCGTTCGCTATCGTTATCAATTATGCGCCAAATTGAGCAGATCGCTCTAAAAGAGCGTCAAGGTGAGGTACAAGCAGAAGTTCCTACTGATATTGCCGCCTTTATATTGAATGAGAAGCGCGACAGTCTAGTCTATCTCGAACAGGACAGCGGTACGCGTATCACTATCTTGCCACATGCTCATCTTGAGTCGCCTAACTTCAAGCTGCATTTTAACCGTGATGGTTTTGCACCTACCAGTTATGAGCGTATTACCGATACTCAGCAGCAAGAGCATAGCGATCTTGGCTATGATGTTGACTGGCAGACCGCTGAAAAAGAACGTCCAGAGCAGCAGCCAACACGCCAACCGCGTAAAACAACTACGAATCAAGACAAACAAGCAGACCAGCGTGTAAGCAGCGCACCGAATGCTAGTCATAACTCTGATAATCATGATCAAAATAGCACTCATGAGAGCGCTCAAGTATTATCGACACGTGCAGCATCTAGCAGCGCGCCGACCAGTCGCTCTGTACAAACTAACCAGCCTGATCCCATATCGGATCAAGCCATAACCGCCGCGCAGCCACAAGCAGTTGCTTGGTTATCTAATTTGTTTGCCCAAGCGCCGCAAGCACGTACTGCATCTAGTGTTAGTAGCCGCGATGCTGCTGAGGCCATAGAAGCGCTAGTCAATACTGGCGCTCAGAGTTTAGGCACATTTGGAGACGTTGATCATTCGGTTTTGGATAATACCCAAAGCTCAGCATCAGCTCGTGAAAGCCACAAGCAAAATGTGCAGCAAACATCGACAACCAACAACAGTACTCAAGCTGATAACCAGCAAGCAAAACATGGTACTGACAACGATGACCAAAAAGACCGCGACGATGATAAAAGAAAACGTAAATCACGTAAGTCAAGATCGTCTAAATCGCGTCAAAGAAAAGAGTCCCGTCATGACAGTCACAGCGATCAAAGTCATGACAATGACAGCATAGACAACAGCTCAGACAGTACAAGTGACGAGGCTCAGTCTAATAGCCAAAATAAGCGTAGTCAGGAGCATAGTCGCAATCGCCACGACAATCAGGATAACCGTCAAAATAGCAATCAAGACAGTCGCCGTAATGGCGGTGATTCTAAAGATGACAAGGCTGCTGAGCATTCTCGTACTCAGCGTAAGCCGCATAGCCAGCGTAGTTCACGCGGCAAACTTGAGCGCGGTGACACCTTAACCGCTGATGATGCTGCTAATCAGCAGACCGCAACAGATGCTGCTAATGGTAAAACTGAGCACAATGCTCGGCGCAGTCAAGATCCTAATGAGGTTACGCTACAGGTAAATGAAGCACCTACTCGGTACAAGACACCAGAAGTTGTGCATTTATCTTTAGATAACAGCAAATCTAAGCAAACATCATCTAAAACAGAGACTACGAACTCTGCAGCTCAAACCAAGGCTCAAGAGCCAAAGCCAGAAGCAGCGTTAGAAACGGCGCCTATAGAACAAAGTGCTCCAGTAGAAAATTTACAAGCTGATAAGGCTAGTGCTAGCATTGATACTCATACTAGCCCAGATGCTACTAATGGTAGCGATACGGATAGCAGTACAGACAACGGGGCCGTACTTACCCAAGAGGCTTTGTTTAATAAGCGCTATGTGACGGCTAAAAAGTTTGGCCAAGCTAGCAATGACCCTCGTGTGGTCCGTCGTCAGCAGTTGTCATCGGCAGCTAGTAGCAACAAGAAAGCTGCTGCCAAGACGCCAGCTACTATCCGTGGTAGCGTTGGAGATTTCATCCATGCAACCTTGGCAGACGCCCAAAGTCGCCTAGCCAACAAAGGCATAATCAGCTGCTTTATCGACGCTATCGAAGCGCACACACAGCAGCTTGAACCTCGTGCTGATGTTGAGGCTAATAGTGCTGTAGCTGATAACGCTATCTCTGGTAATGATACTGATGAAAACTTCGTCTTTAGCAACTATGGTTACCAGCCTTTGGACGCTGATTATCTAGCACGCTTTGATAAGATGACCCAAGCGGTTAGTCAGTTTGCAGCAGCTCAAGGCAAAACAGAGGTTGTACCAAGCGCTATTGGCAAACGAGCAAGCAATGATCCACGAGGTCAACATCCTGATTATCAGTCAGATGTACAACAGCACGCTACGTTATCGCTACCCAGTGAGCAAGTAGAGCAGTCCGATCAGGATGTCATGCAACAACAGGAATTAGAGCCTGCGACTGATACCGCTCAAACCTTTGAGACAGCAGAAGCTGATGCTAGTGGAGTCCATATCCAAGAGGATAACGCACAGCTTAATGACGAAGCTCATGACACTGATGCAACGGCCTTGACTAACGAAGCTCAGGCCAGTTATGTTAGTGCTGAGAGCGAGCATTTACTAGAAGCTGATCAAGCCTACAGTACTGTTAAAGATGACGAGAGTAGTGAAGACAACGACAGTGTTGAGCCTAGTAAAGAGGACATGCAAGCGGGCAAGTCAAAAACGACTATTGCCAGTTATAAAAACATGATTGAAAACGTGGCAGAGCAGCTGCTACCACAGACCAGCATGTTTAATTTGACTACGCCGCGGGTTCCTAAAGCACGCAGTCGTAAGCCCAAGACTGAGCATAAAAAACCGACTCAAGCTGAAAAGCTGGAGAATGATATCAATAATGGTAACAACGACAATGATAATGACGAGTCGAACAGTGAAAGCTAATAGCGCTTATTATTAATAAGCATTAGTATAATGTTAAAAACCCCCGAGACTTATGTGTTTCGGGGGTTTTACTTATTCTATATAAACTGCCAAGAGTATATTAAAACTTAGTGAGCTGCGGACTCATCATTGCCACGCATTTTGCCAATGATAGTAAAAATAGCAACAGTTATAGCACCAATAACAAACCCTACCACGCCGTTCAATAACATAGTGGTCAGACTCTCAAAAATCCCAGTTAAATGCGCTAAGTCTTCTACGCCATGATCCAAAAATCCAATACCATGAACTAAAATGCCGCCGCCTACCAAGAACATAGCAATCGTGCCTGCAATTGACAAAAACTTCATAAGTTTTGGAGCTGAGGTAAATAAAATCTTACCTACTTTTTGGGTAAACTCACCTGTTTTTTCCATCAGATGTAAGCCTAAGTCATCTATCTTGACGATACCTGCCACCAAGCCGTAGATCCCTACCGTTATTGCAACGGCC
Source organism: uncultured Psychrobacter sp. (assembly GCA_947501045.1). Lineage (GTDB taxonomy): Bacteria > Pseudomonadota > Gammaproteobacteria > Pseudomonadales > Moraxellaceae > Psychrobacter. The sequence continues at coordinate 148,474 of CANMUI010000004.1, read as the reverse complement.
ACTATAGATAGTACTAGGCTTTTCTCTAATAAGGTTGCCCCCGATGCTGCAGCTGACCCGAGCGCAATGACAATAATCTCAGCGGATAGAATAAAGTCTGTACGTACCGCCCCTTTGATCTTATTTTTCTCAAGAGCTACCAGATCAACATTATCAGCATTGGCTTGTAAACGTGCGCTTTGCTCCTCATCATGAGGTAGCAGATGCGGCCAAAATCGATGAATGACTTTTTCCGCGCCTTCATAAGATAAATACAGACCGCCGCACATCAGTAAAAAAGTCACTAACGGCGGATAAATAGTACTGATGAGCAGCGCCGCTGGTACTAAAATAAGCTTGTTTATAAAAGAGCCTTTAGCCACTGCCCAAACGACAGGCAACTCTCGATTGGCTTTAACTCCAGTAACCTGTTCTGCATTAAGCGCTAAATCATCAGCCAACACTCCTGTAGTTTTTTTGGCTGCAACCTTGGTCATTACAGAGACATCATCTAGTATTACACTGATATCATCGAGTAAGGTTAGTAAACTGGCACCTGCCATGCGCGCTCCTTAGCGTAATTGCTTAGTTGAATATAACGTTATCTTTCATATTAAAAGACCAACGTCTCACAACTGAGTCATACCAAATAATACTTTACATAAGCCTCTTATCAGGTTTTGGTAGTCAGTTGTAAAAATATGTTAATATGATGCATTATAGCTTATTTTTTAAAACCAGCACCATTATAGGTTATTATCACGCTTACCATGCCATATCTTGACACTCCTATAGCAAAGTTTTTGTAAACTAAGTCCTTTGTAACGCCTTCTATTGTGGCAAACGTATATCTTTAAATTAAGGTTAGGCGCATCTGCCTACAGGAAACACCCTATGCTTTCATCCGTATTTTCTCCATTATCTATCAAAACATCTATCGATAATAAACGCACTGGTGCCATTATGAGTACTTTGCTAGTAGCTGTCGCTATAGGAGTTGCAGGCTGCTCGAATAATGTCCCTGATACTAGTGGTGTAGCAAGTAGTACGCAAACCAGTAATAATACTACCGCCTCCCCTACAGCTAGCGTGTCAGCGGACAATGATCAGTCAGTCGTTGCCGCCTTACAAGCTAATCTGAACGCTTCTGGTATTGAAGAAAAAGTAATATCAGCGGTACCAACAGATATGGATAACATTTACTGGGTAACGGTCGAGGGGCTACCCGCTTTTTTTACCGACAAGTCAGGTAAACACATCATTCAAGGTCAGATTATAGCTGTAGGGGCGGCCGAACCTATCGATATTAGTGGTGCTTTAGTAGCGCGTACAGCTCAAGATGCTCTCAAAGCGGTCGATAAAAAAGATATGATTATTTATCCGGCTAAAGGCAAAACTGAATCTGTTCTTTACGCTTTTACCGATGCCGACTGTGGTTATTGTCGTCAGTTGCACGAAGAGATGGCAGATATCAATGCACGCGGTATTGAGGTGCGCTATCTGGCTTGGCCGCGCAGTGAAGAGTCCATTCCCAAAATGGAAGCTATATGGTGTAGTGAAGATCGTACTGCTGCGATGGATCAAGCAAAAATGGGCGCTAATGTCTCAGGGCCTGATTGTAGTAGCCCAGTAGCACAGCAGATGGCGCTAGGTGCAAGCCTTGGTGTACGCGGTACCCCGGCTATATTTACTGAATCTGGTCAACAAATCGGTGGCTATCTACCTGCCGCGCAACTGGCTCAAGCTGCCAGTATAAACTGATGGGCTGCGCTTATAAAAAATGTATTGCTATAAGCAAACTAACTTTGATAAGCATAGTTTTGATAAGCTCAGTGTAGACGCAGCAAGTGCTTGTCGGTATGATACGATAAAATGCTATTGCAGTAAGTGCAGTGGTGTCAGCAAAATTATCACTTATTTTTTGTAGTCATTTTTAATCTATTTATTTAACTTTCTGAGGATACTGTGAGTAAATCCATCAAACTAGCAATACTTGGCCTAGGTACTGTCGGCACCGGTGTGGTCAACCTAATCAATGATAACTTAGACGAGCTTAAGCGCCGCAGTGGCCGTGACATTATTATTACCGAAGTAGGTACGCGTCGCCAGCGTGATGATATTGACTCCAGCATTGTCCAAAACGACGATCTGATGGCTATTGCTGCTAGTGACAATGTAGATATTGTTATTGAAGTTATTGGTGGTACTACTCTAGCCAAAGACATTATTATGCAGGCTATCACTCATGGCAAACATGTCGTCACAGCTAATAAAGCCCTACTTGCCGAGCACGGTAATGAGATATTCACTTTAGCTGAGGCGCACAATGTACACGTCGCTTATGAAGCGGCTGTTGCAGGCGGCATCCCTATCATTAAGGTCATACGTGAAGCCCTCGCTGCCAATAAAATCGATTGGCTAGCAGGTATCATTAATGGTACTGGTAACTTTATTATGACTGAGATGCGCGATAAAGGTCGTCCCTTTGCAGATGTCTTAGTAGAAGCACAAGAACTTGGTTACGCAGAAGCTGACCCTACTTTTGATGTCGAAGGTATTGATGCGGCGCACAAATTAGCGCTGCTTGCTTCTATTGCTTTTGGTATTCCACTACAGTTTGATAAGGTTTATTGTGAAGGTATTACCAGCATTACTTTACAAGATGTCGATTATGCAGAAGAGCTTGGTTACCGTATCAAACATGTGGGCTTTGCTGTTCGCCGTGTTAGTGATAAAGGTGATGAAGGCATTGAGCTGCGTGTACATCCAACGCTAATTCCGCAGGATACTTTGCTTGCCAATGTTAATGGCGTTAAAAACGCCGTATTGGTCAACTCGCATCCGCTGGGACAAACGCTGTATTATGGAGATGGCGCAGGCGCTGGAGCTACGGCCTCAGCGGTGATGGCCGATGTCATGGATTTGGTACGCGTTTTGAATAGCACAGATCAAGGCGATAATGGCCACCATGTACCGCATCTGGCTTTTATCCCTGAGCAGTTGTCAGACACCCCAATATTAACTGCCGAACAGATGATGAGCGGCTATTATCTGCGTGTGCATGCTTATGATAATCCGGGCGTACTGGCAGACATCACGCGTATCTTAAGCGATGCTGGCATCAACATTGATGCTATTTTGCAAAAGCCTGCTCATAAATTAGGACAAGTACCTGTTATTATATTAACGCTACCTGTCGTTGAGAGCCAGATGAATCTAGCGATTGAGAAGATCGAAAAGCTGACGTCTGTCAGTGATAAAGTAGTCCGTATTCGCTTAGATGAATTGGCTTAATAGGAAATATTAACATCCACTGCGGTACTTACAATACCGTACCGTCATCTGACTTGATTTTTCTTTGATGCATGCTCATTATACTAATCATCATTTATCACAATGTGTATAAACTGGCGTCAATTTAGAGCGCTGATTTTTAATATAAACATGCCAATATGGAAAACGAAAATGTCAAACGATGCAATTGTAATTCTCAATGGGGCACGTACCCCGATGGGCAGCTTTCAAGGTGTTTTTAAAGAGGTGAGTGCTGTGGATTTAGGCGCTGCTGCTATTGAAGCGGCGGTTCAGCGTTCAGGAATCAGTACTGATAGCGTTGATGAGGTGATCATGGGCTGCATTTTAAGTGCAGGTTTAGGTCAAGCTCCTGCTCGTCAAGCAATGCGAAAAGCTGGTTTACCTGATGCTACTGGTGCCATCACCATTAATAAGCTTTGTGGTTCCGGTCTAAAAGCCGTCATGCAAGCACATGATGGTATCAAAGCAGGTAGCATTAACGTCGCTGTCGCAGGTGGTATGGAATCGATGACTAATGCTCCGTACCTTTTACCAGGTGCGCGTGCAGGCTACCGTATGGGACATAAAGAAGTCAAAGATCATATGTTTTTAGACGGTTTAGAAGATGCTGAAACTGGCAGGCTCATGGGTACGTTTGGACAAGATATGGCTGATGAAAAAGGCTATACTCGAGAGCAGATGGATGAGTTTGCCATCGAATCGCTTAATCGTGCGCTGACAGCTATCGAAGAAGGTCATTTCAAAAACGAGATCACACCAGTTACTTTTGAGACTCGTAAAGGTGAAGAAACCGTAGATACCGATGAAGAACCAGGGCTATCCAATGCGGAGCGTATCCCTACTTTGCGTCCTGCTTTTGCTAAAGACGGTACTATTACTGCTGCTAACGCCAGCTCCATCTCAGATGGCGCCGCTGCTGTCGTCTTAATGAAAGAATCACAGGCGCAGTCTGAAGGTTTAGACTACCAAGCGCGTATCATAGCTACCGCCTCAAACTCTCGTCATCCAAGCGAGTTTACGATAGCTCCTATTGGCGCTATCGAGAAGGTACTTGCTAATGCTGGTTGGAGCGTCGATGATGTCGACCTTTGGGAGATCAACGAAGCGTTTGCTATGGTGACTATGGCGGCGATGGATGCGTTCAATCTTGATCATGATAAGGTCAATATCGAAGGCGGCGCTTGTGCTCTAGGCCATCCTGTTGGTTGTTCTGGCGCGCGTATTTTAGTAACGCTCATTAATTCATTACAGCGTACAGGTGGTAAAAAAGGCATTGCAACCTTATGTATTGGTGGTGGTGAAGCAGTAGCAGTTGCCATTGAAATGTCTTAATTATCAACTTGAGTTAAGGCTTGGATTTAATAATGATTAAACCGTATTGTTTATTAACAATGCGGTTTTTTTATATTTTTGCGGTAAGAGAGCATATTTAACATTACAAATAGCCAAAAAGAGCCTACTAATGTAAAAAAACGTTACTTTATAACTAGGCGATGTTATAGCACTTACAGCCTATTACACGCAATTACGTCAATTGCACATTTTGCTACCTCGTTTATGTATCTTACCCAACAACTGAGTGCTATGATAATTACAAGTTGATAAGACATCTTTGGATAGAGCACGTCAGTATATTCTGTATCCTAGCTGTTCTAGTATAGATACTGCTGCTCAATTTATAAGATTCTTTAGTAAAGAACTTAGATAGTAAGGTAAAAATAGTTCGCAAAAATTAAATTACTATCGATTGCTTAACGATAAACTTACAATAGATGTCATTTTGGCATCATTGTTTTGAGATGTTAAAATTCTGTACATTCATTTACTCATATAAAAGGAAGACAATAATGAGCCAACTAATTCGTTTACAAGATATCCAAGCTACTCATCGTGACCTAATTGGTGATGATTATTATGACCCAACTGGCAAAAATGCCTATGGCGTCAATGAAGAAAAGATCGGTAAAATTGAAGGCGCTCTAGTAGAAGATACTACTGGTCGTATCCGCTATTTGATCGTTGATGCAGGTGGTTGGTTCAGCTCGAAAGAAGTGTTGGTACCAGCAGGTCTAGCTCGTATCGTTGGTGATGATGTGTTCTTTGATAGCCTAACAAAATCACAAGTTGAAGCTATGGAAGAGTATGACCATGACTATCAGTATAGCTACAAAGAGCAATATGAAAAAGATCGTCAAGCATTCGTAGCTGACACAGTACCTACTGAAGAGCATGTAGAGATTGATGAGACTTCTTACGATGCGCCTAATACTTTAGAACTATTAGAAGAGCGTCTGACTGTTAATAAAGATCGTATTGTTGCAGGTCTTGTAAAAGTTGGTAAGCATGTAGTTACTGAAGAGCGTAACGTAGAGGTAGAGCTTGAAGAAGAACGTGCTCATATCGAACGTACCAATGTAGATCGCCCAACAGATCGCCGTATCGGTGATGCTAATGCTACAGAAACTGTAGAAGTTGAGCTTGAAGCAGAACGTGCTCGCGTTGGTAAAGAAACTTACGTAACCGAAGAAGTAAACGTCGGCAAAACAGCTGAGCGTCATACTGAAACAATCGTTGAGACCATTCAGCGTGAAGAGTTAGACATTGATCGTGATGGTAATGTTGTTGATCGTGAAGGTAATATTGTAGATCGTGATGATGTTACTGCTGATGACGTACGCCGCGCTCGTGGTATGTAATAAGCTAATCTGTTGTTAAATTATACTATGTGTATATCAGCATAGTAGTGATAACAGTAAGCAACTGAGATTCTAAACTCAGTAAATTAAGGCCAGAGCTCGTCTCTGGTCTTTTTTTATGTCAAAATAAACTATAGATATTAAATAGAAACTTCATTATTTTATAAACTATGTATAATCCATCGTAGATAGTTTTTATGACAAGGAACATGACCATGAGTACCGATAATACCAATAATATTAATGACACTCACACTGCTAACAATTTAGCTGATCAAAATGACACTACCAAAATCGCTGATCATACTGCTGACAATAAGTTACCAATGCCTGACGACATTGACAACACTCATAGCGCTGCTAATATCAACGTTAATAGAGGCGGTGGACATTTAGAACTATTGGAGGAGCGTCCAGTTATCAATAAAGAGCGTTTAGATGTTGGCAAGGTTACCGTCACTAAACATGCTCGCACCAAGACTATTGATGTGCCCATTGAGCTTGTAGAAGAGTATGTCACTATTCGCACTGAATACAATGATGCTGAGAGTCAAGATCTTCTATCAGGTAACTATGACGACAAAGATATTTTGCGGCATGTTGAACCCTCTTTGGATAGTAAAGCAGTCGTTACGATAAATGGCAATCAAATTGAGATAGGCGATGAACCTGTTGAGATTGTACTTTCTCGTCAAGTTGCAACAATTACTAAAGATACTTATGCTATTCAAGAGGTTGAGATCAACAAAACTGTACATACGCATACCGATAGTATTCAAGTTGAGCTCAAGCACGAAGAATTAGATGTCTCTGAGGAAGGGTTTTTAGAGCACGGAGACACACGCGCTCCTAAAACATAATTCTTCTAATAAATGCTTCTATGAAGCATAAAAAACCGACCAAAAAAAAGCAACGTTACGTTGCTTTTTTTATGCTTAAAATAAAGAGCTGTTTTAGCTGTCTTGAGTTCTTTTACACTCGTAAGTATCAGGATCACTGTCGCCAGCATTAGCCGTACGCATAAGTCCAGTCTCGCGCTCTTCATGAGCAACACGCCACTGGGTGAAACCTGTACCCCCATCCATAGCGGTATCGACTTCAAACACCTCAGGGTTGGCACCCTCATTAGTCTTAGTTAATGTCAAAGTACCCTTATCAGTACCGAGCACCACTTGGTTAGTTTCATCTTTGTAAGTTGCCTCCACTCTTAGTTCAGGCGAACATAGATAGGTAAATTGCATGATACCGTCATTGACAGTAGCAACGGTATCATTCTCTACTTCGTTTAACGTTGCATCATCGGCTACTACCGGAGTGTCGCCTGCATCAGCAGGCTCAGCTGACATAGGTACTACTTCTTGCTCAGCTGCGATATCCTCTTCTAAGCTTTGCTCAGGCTCCTGCTGCTGACAGGCACTCATAGTCATAACACTTGCTAGTAAAGCGGTAATAAGGATAGAAGGTTTTAGTTGTTTTAATGATCCTAAATTCATCGTGCGCTCCTAAATTAATATGTCAAACACTATAGCGCGCTCAGCTATTTACGCCTATGTGGAATTTGTAAATAATAAGCAGTTAATGACTGTTGAAATACTAAAATGCCTATAACTACTTGTAGTTATAGGCATTGGAGGTTTATTTATGATTTGTTATTGTCGCTATATTTTACCATGACACTGTTTGTACTTAAGACTAGAGCCACAAGGACAAGGCGCATTACGGCTAATATTCATACCCGCATAGGGATTGGGTTCAGCCTCTGCAACATCACTATCAGTTATATTCCCCTGCATACCAGACATTGCTACAGCGCCGCCAAGATTTACCTGCATCTGACCTCGATTGTTACTGACGCGTGCGCCTTGATTCTGCGCGCGCGCGGCTGACGCTGGCGTATCCTCCGACAAGTTATCCATGTCCTTGTGCTCAAACTGCATCTGCATACGTTCTGCATCCGCTCGCTTCTGCGCCTCCAAGGCTTCAAGCTCTTCCTTGGTTGGCACATGGACACGTGACAGATCTTGCACGGTTTCAGATTTGATAGCGCCAAGCATCATCTGGAACAGCTCAAAAGATTCACGCTTATATTCTTGCTCAGGATTCTTTTGCGCATAACCGCGCAGATGAATGCCTTTACGCAGCTGATCCATTTGCGTTAAGTGCTCTTTCCAGTGCTTATCAAGGCTTTGCAGCATAAAATGACGCTCCAGTTGGGCGGCGTTTTGCTCGCCCATCTGCTCACGGCGTTCATCATAACGCGCAAGGGCGGTATCAATAATCTTGGCACGTAGTCCCTCTTCATCAAGACGGCGATCTTCATCGAGCCAATCATTGAGCGGCATGTAAAGCTTAAACTCATCTTCAAGTTCATCCTCAAGCCCATCAATATTCCATTGATCATCGATAGAGCCTGGCGGTATGAACTGGTTAATCATGGCGTTATAAACTTCATGATGCATGACTTTGATGGCGTCGAGCAAATCAGTTTCAGCAAGCAGATCATCACGCTGCGAGTAGATCACTTTACGCTGCTCGTTAGCGACGTCATCATATTTGAGTAGGTTTTTACGAGCATCAAAGTCGCGGCTCTCAACCTTACCTTGCGCGTTCTCAATCGATTTTGAGACCATTTTATGCTCAATAGCTTCATCTTCTTTAAGGCCCATCGCGCGCATCATATTGACCACGCGGTCGCCTGCAAAGATACGCATCAAATCATCTTCAAGCGATAAGAAAAAGCGCGACATACCCGGGTCACCTTGACGGCCTGCCCGACCACGCAGCTGGTTATCAATACGGCGTGATTCGTGACGCTCAGAGCCAATGATATGTAGGCCGCCTGCGGCAACTACCTGATCGTGCTTGACTTGCCACTGAGCTTTTAGGCGCTGCATCTCCTCCGGACTGACCGCGTCGATGTCCTCAATAAATGACTGCCAATTACCACCCAAGATAATATCGGTACCACGGCCGGCCATGTTAGTGGCAATGGTGACCGCTTTTGGGCTACCCGCCTGCGCGATGATCTCCGCCTCGCGTTCGTGCTGTTTGGCGTTTAGCACATTATGTTTGACACCTTCTTGATCAAGCAAGTATGACAGCTCCTCACTTGCCTCAATCGTCGCGGTACCGACTAGCACGGGCGCGCCTTTGGCCTGAATCTCTTTGATCTCGCGGATAATGCCTTTGTATTTACCCAGTTTAGTCAAAAAGATCTGATCATCCAAGTCAACACGAGCGATCGGCATATGGGTTGGAATGACGATAACATCTAAATCATAGGTCGATTTAAATTCTGCCGCTTCAGTATCAGCGGTACCCGTCATACCCGATAACTTGTCATAAAGACGGAAGAAGTTCTGGAAGGTGGTGGTCGCCAGCGTTTGGTTCTCCGCCTGAATCTCCACGCCTTCTTTGGCCTCTACCGCTTGATGTAAGCCCTCTGACCAGCGCCGACCCGGCATAGTACGACCCGTATTTTCATCGACGATAACCACCTCGCCGTCATCAACGATATAATGGACGTTTTTGACAAAGATATGGTGCGCGCGAATGGCTGCTTGTACGTGCGCGAGCAACGGCAAACGGCTTGGGCTGTATAAGCTCTCGTTTTCGCCAAGCTCGCCGACCTCAACTAAGAAGCTCTCAATCTTCTCATAGCCTTTTTCGCTGATCTCGATCTGACGGTTTTTCTCATCGATCCAAAAGTCTTCGTCTTCATTGTTTTTATTGGCTTCTTCGTCTTTTGAACGTATAAGTAGCGGAATAATGGTATTGATCAGTGCGTACATGCGCGACGAGTCTTCGGCTTGACCCGAGATAATCAGCGGCGTACGAGCCTCATCGATCAAGATGGAGTCAATCTCATCAATGATACAAAAGTTTAGCGGACGCTGCTTTTTCTCGCCTAAGCTAAAGACCATGTTGTCGCGCAGATAGTCAAAGCCGTATTCGTTATTAGTACCGTAAGTGATATCCGCTTGATAAGCATCGACCTTCTCTTGCGGGGGCTGCTGCGAGTAGATAACCCCAACGTTTAAACCCAAAAAGTTAAACAGCGGACGGTTTAAATCAGCATCACGCGCGGCCAAGTAATCGTTGACCGTAACCACATGCACGCCTTTGCTACTGATCGCGTTGAGATAAATGGCCAGCGTCGCCATTAAGGTTTTACCCTCACCGGTTTTCATCTCGGCGATCTTGCCTTCGTGCAAAGTGATACCACCGATCAGCTGCACATCATAATGACGCATACCCGTAATGCGTAAGGAGGCCTCGCGACAAACGGCAAAAGCCTCCGGCAATAGCGCATCCAAGCTCTCGCCTTTTTGAAAGCGGGCTTTGAACTCTGCGGTTTTTTGTTGCAACTGCTCATCAGACAAGGCTTGGATATTAGCCTCTTGTGCGTTGATCTTGGTAACCACTCGGCGCATGCGCTTAAGTTCACGGTCGTTTTTGGTACCAACCACACTGCCTACAATCTTTGATAACATAATTTTTAACCTATGGAAATATTCGATAATTAGCGTGCGTAGTTATAACTAAACCCTGTATTTTTTCATTATTAAACTTGTCATAATCCGACTAAGTACTTGCTAATAAGGCCACGCCAATTAATTGTGCCGTCATTATATATGGTTATGGCGGCGATGGATACAAGGGTAATAGGCAGATATTTGCTCCTACTAAACAAGGCTTGCCATGTTAAAATAGCGCTTACAACGCTATTATCTCGTCTTATTTATTGTCTGTTTTATAGCATAATCTGTTTTATAGTATAAGAGACCTTGCATGACTGTTAAGCCTTTTAGTAACTCCCCTAGTCGCACTCGTCATTCATCAAATAGTGCTTCAAACAACTCTACAAACAATGCTTCAGATAGTGCCTCAAACCATACTGTAAATGCGAACAGCGCTACCACTGAGGCTTTACAAGAGCCACTACAGGTAGGCAATAGCGTTTTTGATCTGGCGCATCATACGCCAATGATGGTGCAGTACTTGACTATGAAAGCTAAGTACCCTCAGGCGCTATTGCTCTATCGCATGGGCGACTTTTATGAGCTGTTTTTTGATGATGCCAAGCGTGCCGCAAAGATACTAGATATCACCCTAACCCGCCGCGGCACTGACAAAGCGGGTAATACTATCGCTATGGCAGGAGTGCCCTTTCACGCCGCCGACAGCTATATGGCACGGTTGATCGCGGCTGGTGAAACCGTCGTCGTTTGTGAGCAAATCGATGAATCGTCTAACAACATACCAGCGCTGGCCGAAAAACAAAAAAAGGACCCAAGTAAAAGCGGCATTATGCGCCGCGAAGTGGTCAAGACCCTCACCGCAGGCACTATTACCGATGATGCATTAATCGCGCCAAACCATACACCAACCGTAGTCGCTATCGACATTGCTACCCCTAAGTCCAATAGCAATCAGCCTCTACAAGCCGCCGTCAGTCAAATGGACTTGGCCGCAGGGACGTTGACTACGCAGGTGCTCGGCGCTGATAGCAATGATAGCAAAAGCTTGCAAGCGCAGATGCTTACCGTGCTAGCGCGCTTTGCTCCGAGCGAATGTATCGTCAGTGAAGCCCTCAGTAATAACAGTGATATAGACTGGCTCCTATGGTTACGTACGCATTTGGACTGTCCTATTATCGAGGTCGCCGCCAACGACTTTCATCGCGCGCACGCCGCTGACACTTTATGTCAGCAGTTCGAGGTGCAGCGCTTAGACGGTCTTGGGATCAGTGACGCACCTCTTGCCCAAGCCAGCTGCGCGGCGCTCATTCATTATGCCAGACAAACCCAGCAGCGCCATGTACCACAGGTCAATCAGCTTATCGTAGAACATAGCGACGACTATCTAATTATTGATGCGGGTAGTCAGCAAAACCTTGAGCTGTTCACACCAGTCAGTAGCAACGGCACAGCGCTGATATCAGTACTTAACCACTGCAAAACCCCGATGGGACGACGGCTTCTAGTGCAGCAAATGAAGCGCCCGCTACGTCAGCACAAGCGTATTAATCAGCGTTTAGATGCTATAAGTACGCTGCTAGCTAGTAGCAATAGCAACAATAGCAACGAGGCGCCCTCCTCCTTGATCGTCAGTCTACGTCAGACCCTAAACGCCATTGGCGATATCGAACGTATCAGTAGCCGTATCGGTCTTATGAGTGCCAAACCGCGCGATCTGTGTAAGCTTGCCGAAGGCATTATAAGTAGCCAGCAGCTAGAGGTATTACTCAAGGATGCTGGGATCAATGCTAAACAAACAAGCGCTGAACAAACAGGCCTATTATCAGTGCTGATGCAGCAATTGCCCGAGCAGCTGCCAGCTATACAAAGCGTTGCCGATTTAATTGAGCAAGCTATTGTTTTAGAGCCGCCTGCGCATATTCGTGATGGCGGTATGCTAGCGACAGGGTTTGATGCCGAATTTGACCGCCTAACCCATTTGCATGACAATATTCAAGTCACCCTTGATGAGATGGCCGAGCGCGCACGTCAAGACCACCAGCTGCCCAGCCTAAAAGTTGGCTTTAACAAAGTCAGCGGCTTTTATTTTGAATTGCCTAAAATGCAAGCTCAAAACGCCCCTGCCCACTTTATCCGCCGGCAAACATTGAAGAACGCCGAGCGTTTTATCACTGAAGAGTTAAAAACGCTCGAAACTGAGTATCTAAGCGCGCAAACACTGGCACTGGTCCGCGAAAAACAGCTATATCAACAACTACTTATCGCTCTTGGCGAGCATTTAACTGATTTACAGCAGTTTAGCGCCACTATCGCCCAGCTTGACGTGCTAAGTAATTGGGCGCAGCTAGCCCTTAATAATAAATGGCAACGTCCAGTGATGACTAGCAGTTTGACAACTAATCATACTAGTAAGCAGCAGCAGCTTGCTCTGCACAGCTTTACCTCTGCTCAAGATTCTAACCACAATTCTAGTCAGCCGCAAAGCCTAACTACTTGTATCGATATCAAACAAGGTCGCCACGTCGTCGTTGAGGCCGCGCTAAATCCCGCAACTGGAGCAAACGCGGAGCATAATAGTCGCTTTGTAGCCAATGACTGCGTGCTTGGCAACGATGCACACCCTGAGCGACTATTAGTAATTACTGGTCCGAACATGGGCGGTAAATCGACTTATATGCGCCAAACCGCGCTTATCGTTTTGCTGGCGCACTGCGGCAGCTTTGTCCCCGCTACAAGTGCGCATATCGGCGATATTGACCGTATCTTTACTCGTATCGGTTCTGCCGATGATCTAGCGGGCGGCAAGTCCACCTTTATGGTGGAGATGATAGAAACCGCCAATATTCTCAATCAAGCGACCGATAAATCCTTGGTATTGATGGATGAGGTCGGCCGCGGTACAGCAACTACTGACGGCCTTGCGATCGCCCATGCTTGTGTCAATAGGCTGCTGGAGATCGGTTGCCTGACGCTATTTGCCACCCATTACTTTGAGCTGACGCAATTGGCAACTGCCAATAATGGCATTCGTAACGTCCACGTGGCCGCAAGCGAGGTCGATGGGCAATTATTACTCTTGCATCAAATACGCGAAGGCGCGGCCAGCTCTAGCTTTGGGCTACACGTGGCGAAGATGGCCGGCATTCCAGCGCAAGTGCTCAGCGACGCCAAGCGCTACCTTATCGATAACCTTAATCATGATAAAACTGAATTAGCTAAGTCGCTAAACGCTCAAGCTCAAAACAGCTATGCTGACTATGGGGATGCAGTAAAGGTAGCCGCTGATGTACAGGCCAGCTACGCCACTGATAATCGTGAGCAAAAACAATTACTTAGCTTGTATGATAAGCTAGAAACTGTTAATCCTGATAGCTTAAGTCCCAAACAGGCGCATGACTTGCTCTATGAGCTCAAGCAACTTATTAGTCGTTAAAGGGGTTTGTTAAAATGGTGCAAAAGCGCTAAAATATGTCTTATTTTTATCTATTCAGGCATTAGCCAAATCAACTTATTAGCCGAACCAATAACAGGTAGCCATCGTTATGACCTTTGTCGTTGCAGATAATTGTATTCTTTGTAAACATACTGACTGTGTGGAAGTCTGCCCTGTGGACTGCTTTTATGAAGGCCCAAACTTCTTAGTTATCGATCCTGATGAGTGTATCGACTGCGCCCTATGCGAGCCTGAGTGCCCCGCCAACGCGATCTTCTCAGAAGATGAGGTGCCCAAAGGCCAAGAAATATTTATTCAGCTCAACGAAGAGCTGGCACAAAAGTGGCCCAATATCACAGAGATGAAAGAACCTATGCCCGATGCTGAAAAATGGGACGGGGTTGAAGGCAAGATTCAGTATTTAGAGAAGTAGCCTTTTAAATAGACGTTTTTTAGATATTCAAAACCATTTAACGGTATCATACGGTTAGATGGTTTTTTATTGTTTATTTTATTGAGTTATAGGGCGCGACCCGCTCATTATTTATCAGCTTTTTAATAACAGGTAGCTCGTTATGACCTTTGTCGTTACAGAGAACTGCATCCTTTGCAAATACACGGACTGTGTGGAGGTCTGCCCTGTGGACTGCTTTTATGAAGGGCCAAACTTCTTAGCTATTGATCCTGATGAGTGTATCGACTGCGCCTTATGCGTGCCTGAATGTCCTGTCGATGCGATATATGCAGATGACGAGGTTCCACAAGATCAAAAAATATTTATGCAACTTAACGCAGAGCTGGCAAAAAAATGGCCGAATATTACACAGATGAAAGAGCCGTTGCCAGACGCTGAGAAGTGGGATGGGGTTGAGGGTAAGATTCAGTATTTAGAGAAGTAGTGATCTGTCCATGATTAAATACTGGACATAATACTGCTTTACATAAATTTTGTGAATAAGACTGTGACTGCTGTCATGGTCTTTTTTTTGTTCATTACACCTAACAATCAGTACGGTTAATACATCGTAGCGCGCCTCTTATGTACGGCTACCTTACACTACGGCGAGCTATATCTTTCTTTGCCTAGCTCTTTTGCCTTAGCTGTTTTATCTAAAGCTGTCTTATCTAATTGTTGTTGAATGCCATACTAATACCTAATATTACTATACTTTTGTTCTTTTGTACTATAGATTATAAGATACTTTTTAACGTAAATTAGCATCTTAAATCGTTTGTTAAACATTCAATATGCTTTTTGGAAAACACTTTTTTCGGAAAATACCATGGCAGCTTATATCACAGTGGGTGCAAAAACTACTCACGGCGGTGAAGTCATTACCGGATCACCCTATACGACACACAATGGCGTGCAAGTCTCGCGTAAAAGCGATAAAGTCCTCTGCAAAAAATGTAAAAAAGTCACGACCATTCTTACCGGTGACCCTTCATTTATTGTGGACGGCGCACCGATTGCTCGCGAAGGTGACATTACCAGCTGCGGCGCCAAGCTCATCGCTATTCAGCAATCGTTTGCCGAGTCGGACTTTGAGGTATTTGGCGTTGAGCAACCTGCACCAATATTCGAACAACCCGCTCCTTTGCAGTTTCATAAATCAGATCCTGAGGCTTTGTTTGCTAGCTTGACAGCAGGTCCCGGAAACCAAATAGAGCAGTATCAACCACAACCTATAAGACGTGATATGACATCAGGTGAATTAAGAATCGCTGAAAGCGTATTTGGAGATGCTATCAATTTTGGAGGAAAAGGAGAAGGAAATGGTATAGGTATTTATAATGGGAAATGGAAGCCTGTTCAACCAGACAATAGAGCTATGGCACCGAATGGCAACATATATTTCCCTAGTACTGCTTATAAGGAAGATTTTTCAAGTGCTTCCGATGAAAACAGACGCACTTTTATACATGAAATGACCCATGTTTGGCAACATCAACATGGCAAAGCTGTAAAAACTCGCGGACTTACCTTAGGAGTATTAGCTGCTGTAGGAGATCCTTATATCTACAAACTCTATATCTCGGAAGCCATAACTAATCGTAGAGACTTAAGTGATTACGGGTTAGAGCAACAGGCTGCTATCATTGGAGATTATTATGCCATACGTGAAAAACTTAATGTTCCAATTTATGCTACTAATAGCAGTAGACCTAGTTTACAAGACTACGAAAATGTCATAGGTGATAATTTTAAAAAGCCTAGTCCAAAAGTATGGTAGAAGTCATTCTTACTGTACTGACTACTTTACCGATGTTGTTAAAAGGATTCTGAATGCTTATAGGTGATCTCTCGAAGCCATTTGTATCTTGTCTTGTATTACCTATCTGTTCGTTACTGATAGTAGGTATTTCTGGCTGTTTTAAAACTCCTCATCCTTCTTCTGCAATAGAAGGTGATATTGAAATATCAACCAATGATAAGGGTGGTTTGTGTTTTGAACCTTTATTTGCAACAACAGTATTACATGATCAGCCTATACAAATAAAGTATATAAAAATGAGCAGCTTAGAAATATATAATTACGATGTTCCTGACGATCAAAGTCGTACAATGCTGACTATAGCTCCTATAGATGAAAAATATTATATTATAGAAAAAGGACAAAAGATCTGTTTGGACACCGATAATCCAAACTTAAAACAAAGAATTTTTAGACCTTTTAAAACACAATCTGTAGTAGTTGGAATTGGAGGAATAGACGATAGAGAAGAAGAAAACGTATATTTTCATCGTGAATTTGACTATCCTTATACACCTGAGTTTTAGTGGTGCGTGGAACGCACCCTACCCCTCTTACCACCCTATAATTTGCATCCATCATCTCACAACCTCTCAATCGCCCGATAATAATATCTATCGAGCCTCGGTATATCGTCGGTATGCACTTGCTGGCTGGGATTTAAATAATCCATTTGCGCCAGTTTCTGACTGCCCGGACAAGCAAAATTACACAGCATGATGTTTTGCAGGTTCGAGGTATCGTTTTTGGTTAGCACGTAGGCGGAGTCGCCAAATACTTCCAACCAGTTTTTAAATAAGGTTTGAGTATAGCCGTGTTCTTTGTGCGGCATACCAATCAGATTCGCCATGATGTATTTGCTGGTATCTTGAAAGCGCTCAAGGGCTTCAAGGGTATATAGGTTACCCGCCACGTACTGACCTTGAAAGGCGTCGATAAGCATAAAATCATAATTAGCATCACGATTACGGTTCAGATAACCTCTAGCATCGTCGCCAACAAAGTCAATGTTGTCAGCGATTGGCGCTTGCAAAAAGTGCGCTTCGATAATGTCCGGTAAATCTTTATCGATATCGATGACGGTCACGTCCATATTAGGATTGTGATGCGCCACTTCGCTGGGGATGCCCATACCCGCGCCGCCTAAAAACACTAAATTCTCAGAGTTGGTTTGTTCTATACCCTTGATGGTGATCTCGCCGTACCAATGACAGTTCTTTTGCGATTGGTAAATCCAGCAGCTGCTGGTGGCTTTGCCGGGTTTGTCAGTAATGGTCGCTGCCATTTGTCCATCGTAGTTAATATAGTTGATAAACCACGCGCCCGTCGCGGTCTGATAGCCGGTATCGACTCTATTCATCATGATAAAGGCCACGGTCATCACCAGCGCTGACATCGACAGCATATAATTGGTCAAATGATTCGACTGACCGATTGGCTCCTCGCTATGCATTTGAGTAGCAAGCTTGGTACATAACCAAGCGCTTATCGCTAGCGATACGATAAATAACGCTAAGCTACTCATCAAGCCAATATAAGGCAATAGCAAAATTGGTGTCACCGTGGAGCCGAGCACACTTCCTACAGTGGTGATCGCTACCATCATACCGGCGTTTTTACCGGCATCCACTCCCTCGTGGTTCTCGTATTTTAACGATAAAAACTGGGTAATCAGCGGAATAGAGGTCGAACCAAACGCTAGCCCTACTCCAAATAGCAGCCCGACACCGATAGCGGCGATAATCGGGCTGTCGGTACTTGCGGTCATGACGGCTAGTAGGGGCAATTGTACAATACAGGCGATAGCGTGAGAAATAGCAGACAGTGATAAGACATAGCCTGCCTGCAATAATGCTTGCCTCGGGGTACGCGCGGCTTGTGACAAACGCCCGCCGTACCAGTAGCCGAGCGCGATAGCGATCAATACCATCGCGAGGATGACGCCGGTGATAGAGATGGAGGAGCCGATATAAGTTGCTGATATGCGAATGGCATAAATCTCGATACCGAGACCGGCAAAGCCCTCAAGCAGCGCGATGACCAAACAGATTCCCAAGACCTTTTTTTGCATAAGCGGACTCGTTATAGTGGTGAGCGATTATGCAGAGTTTACACTATTCTTGGTTTAATGGAATGGTAGGTGTGTTTGGTTGTAGATCGATATTATAAGCTAGCATCATGCGTGCATGATTGGGGTAAATAAACGATTTCAATGTTACTACTACAGCCCCAAGATCCTTCACTGGTGCGTAGCCATTCTATCTTTTTGCCAGCTAAATTTGGGGCAACTTGATTAGAGACAACAGCAGTAATGTTAGTTGTTGATGTCAAAGGGTTACTTAATTGAGCAACCCCCATGTTATTGGGTAAAGTAACGCCTACTTGCGAGCTGCCCATTATAAGATTGGAGGCCGAGGCACGGGGATCGCATTCGTCGGCGTCTAGTCCAATCTCAGTAATGCCTGTCTGTATGCAGCTCTCTATGGATAGTCTTAATTCACTCAATTCACTGATTAATCTAGTGGTTTGTGCTTTGGCGACATAGATTTGATATTGCGGAATAGCAATGGCGGCTAGGATACCGATGATAGTAACCACTATTGTTAATTCAATGAGCGTAAAACCAAACTGGATAGCGCGAGGTAAACGAGATAATACCATTAACATAATGATCAATAAGATGGAAGAGTTAATAATATTAATGCAGGTACTGTACCAACAGACCTTACTGCATGATTCTATAATACAAAAAAAGCCAAACACTGCGTTTGGCCTCTTTGTAGAACATTTATAGATAGCTTGCTGCAAACAAGATTGTTAAATATTAAGAGAATGAATTAGGTTGTAGATCAGCGCTAACAGTAGTAGCTGTAGTACGAGTTAAAGTACCGTTATTATTTAGAGTAGCAGCAATGACTGTACCAGCTATCTGACTAGAAACACCTGTTGTATCAAATGTATAAGTCAGAGTACAACCCGTAGTTGCTCCTGGTGCAGGATCAATATCATCGCCAGCAGGAGGCGTACCAGTAATAACTAAGTCACCATATTTACCAGCAATTGTGTTTAAAGCAGTATTAGTAGTATTAATACAACTGTTATTTTGCAGATTAGTATTGATATCAGCTTTAGCACCACCCATTAAAGTAAATGCTTCTGATACTTGCGACTTAGCAATATAATTCTGATAAGCTGGAATAGCAATTGCCGCCAAGATACCGATAATAGCAACAACGATCATTAGTTCGATTAGGGTAAAACCTTTTTGAGTGTTCATAAGAACTCCTTTGGATAATATAATGACAGCTTGCCATTTCTTAGTTAGGCGTAGAGACCTGTCTTTAGTGATATAAATACACGCTAAGATTAGCGCCCTATTGTCTTAATAGCTTTCTTATAATAACTGTTGCAGGTAGTGTGCCAACTTTTTATAGGAGTGTATTATTTGCTTTATCAGTAAGGGCTACAGCTAGTTTTTGAGTCTAATGACTCAATATTGTCAGTCGAGTGTCCAAGGATAAAATATTCATTTAACAGCTATTTATTAAAAATAGATTAAAATTTATTCGATATAAGTATGGAAGTTTATTTTTAGAAGATGAGTGGTATTTTTTATTACAGTATGAAAATATTTGGTAGATAAACGGCCAATCGGTGCTTTTTATGAGGAATGACCATTTTTGTCAGAAGGATATTATTGCTAGATGCTTGCTTTGAATTGTCACCCTCATAGAAAATTTGTTAAGAAAAATGACAGTTATTGTCAACGTTGACTAAAAGGTGCGGCAAAAAATGACTGAAAGTAACTGCTAGGTTTTATTCCCATTCGTTACCAGTACCACAGGTCGACACATTATTAGTGTCAATACGGCATTTATTACCTTCATGGTTAAGAGTAAGCCTGCCATCGTTTATCATACGCTGTCCTGCGACAGGATTAGCAACAATTGTCCAAATACTATCGCTTATAGTTGTCGTATCATTAGGCGTTACCGTGACTGTATATAACGCCGTACCTGTACTAGGAAAGTTTGCGCTACCATTGACCGCGACAGTGCCTGATAGTACCGAAGTTAGCGGTATTCTATCGTAACGCTTATAGTTTATTTTATTAGACTCAATGCGCGTGGCAATTTGCTGCATCTCACTCATCATATCAGCGCGATTGGTTCTCTCGACATAGCCCTGATAACTAGGATAAGCGATAGCTGCTAGTATCCCGATGATAGCCACGACGATCATTAGCTCTATTAGGGTAAAGCCTGACTGCTTAGATGTCTTTGAAGGAAGTGCTTTAGTATAAGTTCGCTGAGTGGTTTGTAGTCGATCAATTACCATGTGGTTTCTCCTGCGCCGCAATCGGTATCGGTAATGTTAAAAGCGACGTTATTGGCGCAGCGTACTCCAGCGCTAGTGAATAAAAAGCTGTCTGCGCCAACTAAATTGACAGGCGTTGCCATCATAACCCAGCCCATAGCACGCTCATCACCTTGGTGTAAGGTACTAAAGGTCGGCGTTGCTCCTGCGACATGTCCTAATCTAATAACGTAACGAGGGTTGTTGGTAGGCTGATTGATCGCGCCTGTCGTATTTGCAATATTGTCTGGCCGAAAACCTTTGTAAGTCAAAGCTTTGGCGCGCCACTGTTCAAGCTCGTTCGATAGCAGCAGCATTCTACGCTGCACGTCGGCCTCAGCATTACGGATAATATAGGCCCGATAGCTAGGCACTGCGATAGCCGCTAATATGGCAATAATAGCTACCGTAACCATCAGCTCTATCAGGGTAAAGCCTGTTTGCTGCTTTTGAGTATAGTAGCCGTGCGCTTTGATTGACATCTTAGTGTTCCACCCAGCTTAGGGGGTTAATACGTTTATCAGTGTTAATCCCACTATCGATACCGCAACTGGCTCCTGCGCACTCATCAAATATAGGATCTCCGTCATTACCACAATTACCGTCAGGACAGATCAATGATGGCTTACAATCATCGCCTTCACAGCGGTTGACTAAGCTAGTAAAGACAGAAGTATCGTTGTATTGGCTAACGATGTTATCTACGATACCTGAGCCGGCATTGACAAAGGCACGTGCACCACCTGAACTACTTGAATAAATTGATGCGTCTTCATTCCCTGTCCCATCTAGACAAACTCCATAAGGCAGACATGTACGTTCACGCTGGGTCTCGCCTCTGACGCCCGCACTACAAGCCTTAATCTCTTGGCCTACATCAGGATTATAAGAGGACGATAGCAATATACCAGCGATGGCATCTGGCTCATTAAACATCTTAATTTTGTACTTGCCAGCGACTCCAGCATCTTTACCTAACCAATGCGTAAACGGCATATACCAGCCCTGGACTACGTTGTTTTCCATATTGCGTTTGATACCTGTTGTACCAATGTCTGAGCTAGTAAAGGTGAGTTTCTGTAGTTTGTCATTTCTGTTGGTGGTTCCGGCAACTTTAATGGTAGGTGTCCGTAAACTGATATCAGAAACAGCATCACTGTCATAATCGAATAGATCAGTACGGGTCAAGTCTTTATCTACTATGCTATAGAGTGCATCAGGAGTATTTCTTACCGCTTCTACAGGGTTACTGCGATCTCCTGTACCTACCGTAATCATAGCTTGTACACCTGAATAATTTCCAACTACAGCATCGGCAGAGGCATCTTTATAAGCATATTTACCATTATAAAAAGTAAGCAGTGGGCGCTCATAGAAGCGTGGCGGCGCGTCACCTGCCGAAGCTTGATTGCTAACATCTAGCACCTTTACTACGCGATCGATCTTAAAGTTATCGGTATCTTCATTATTATTAATATCGACACGCCACACTTGACCACCCAAATCAGCGAAATAGATATGGTCAATTAGACCGTCATAGTTACGATCTGATGCTCTGATTTGAGTGACCACGCTGTGCTTTAGATCGCTAGATTTGGAGTATTGTAGCGAGCTTGAGCGCGAGGTACTATCAGAGCCACTGCCTTGATTATTCGCCCACCATAGGAGCTTGCCATTATTTTTAGAGGTATCTACCGTCTCTTCTTTATTGGTTTTGGTTTTGACCTCGCCCATCTGTACCATATAGACAGAACTGCCTTGCGCGGCGGTTTTATTAGTACATTGAGTATTGGTAGGATAGCTGGTGTTTAGCTTAAACTTTGGATCCTCATAACAAGTATCATAGCCGCCTGGCAAAAAGCTCACCATAACCTTTTTACCGCCACTTTTGACATAACCAAGCGTAGGCTTACCCCAAGATTGACCCATTTTTGCAAAGGCTTTTTGCTCGTCAGTTGCTAGGCCAGTGGTATTATTTTTGGTACCGCCTAAAGCCGCGGTATCACCTTTGAGACGATTGGCGTAGTTGGAGCCAATACCATAGATGATCTTGGGTTTGTATACATCTGAGACGTCGAGCGCATAGTACATGGATCCGCCCATACGTAGACCGCCCAAAGCAAAGCTTTGATCAGACTCATAAGTATTGGTCGTCGTTGCAGCTGCGCCTGTACCTGTAGTCGTAGATTTGGTGGTATATGAGACGTAAGTTAGCCAAGGCGCATCAACACCATAAGGGTAGCTGCCGTCCTTTGAGCTGCCCCCTTTACCTTTCAATGCATCTGGCTGCAAATCAAGGATCTGTTTTGGTACAAAGGTAAAGGTCTCTTTTCCTGTGCTATCATCTACCATGTGTAGCGCCCCATCCATAGAGCCATAGATAAGATAGTCTTTACGGGTGCTGGTATCAAATTGTCCTGAGGCATCGACCTTTACTTTTTGGGTGATCAACTGCGGTATAGAGTGCAGAACGCCGCCGATGTTTTTTAACCCTTTATCCTGTGAAGAGGTGAGCGCCGTACCATCTTTTACAGTGGTAGTCGTCGGTTCGCTATAACCCATAAAGCTAAGTAACGTGAGCTTTTGAGGATTGGTATACCCTGCTAGGGTAGTAAAGTTCACAGGTTTGTTTGCGGTAACCTTTAGATTGGTTAAACTACCGCCATTATCAACGAATAAGTTTCTATCGCCTATCAGAGGGGCTACGGCATTTTCAAACACCTTTTGATAAGTACCACCAACCTGCGGCCCACCTCTATCTGCTTTTAACGTATCAGGACGACTATCATCATTGATTGTATTCCATTCATCATAGGTGTTTCTCGCAAATAGACCCGTATTATCAGAGAATACAAAGTTATTATTACTACCGACCAATGTAGCATTGCGTACTTTGTACTTTTTCAGATTACCATTCCATAACAGTGGCGATTTGGGAACGGGTTCTAGAATAGGAAGATAGGCGTACTGACGCGACTTAAGACCGCCCAAGCTATCAAGCGGTACCGACATGGTACCTGCTGATATAGGATCAATCTCAGCTTTACTCACATCTTCGATGAACTTTCTGACACTACTAGCAATGTCTGCAGAATCTTCAGTGAAATAAAACCCACCCTCGCCGTAGCCATTGCCTTTTTCTCCAAGCTTGCACAAATTTTGCGCATCGCGGCTGGTGACGTTGGGATGATCACACTGATAAACCTGTACCGTCTCGACAGCGCCACTTGGCCGCGTGATGGTTCTAGCTACCTTACCTTGTTTGGCAAGCTCTTTATAGACGCTACCAAAACCGACTGTTGCTGTCGCAATAGGTACGCTTTTGGCATTATTTTTATTGTATAAAGCTTTTGAATATTCGCCGATACACTCCCAACCAGAAGTACTGCCAGTATCCGCTAAGTTGGAATTACAGGAGCTACCCATATCTGTAGAGCCGCCCACTAAGCTTCTATTCATTAAATCTTTAGTACTGCTGTAAGCATTATTTGGCTCGCCGTCGGTCAAAAAGTAGACACCGTAGCCATCACACTGTGTTACCTCATCAACGATGGGGGACTGATAGTTTGTTTTATCTGGACGTTTTTTAGTTTCATCTGCTGAAAGGGCAAAACCGCTCCACTTCTCATCTGCCCAATCTTTTGTAACTTTTTTGTAGTAATATCGTCTTCCATTACGGTCATAAGACTCGTCGTAATTACCTATCAAACTAAGGTTTATTCGATTGAATTTGACATCATCTTGGCGTTGTATATATCTACCACTGTTGCAACTATAGACTTTAGCGCCGCTTATTATCTCCAATTCTGAGCTAGTATCCCTACATTGGTATAAGCTATATTCGTCATCATCGCGAGTTAAGACGCCTACTTCAACATAACGTGTTTCATAAACTGATCTGGTAGTATTGGTACCAAGCATATAAGCGCCAGCTTCGGCGTAAGCATTGGCTATAGGCGTGTTAGTTTCTGCCTGCAAACCTACTATTTTATTAATAAGTGCCTTTCTATTAGCCAATGTTAGATTAACTACTGGCGATTCAATTTTACCGCCCCCTTCATTGGTTGAGCGAAAGAAAAAGCTGCCCAATCCGATTCTGTATTTATTTAAATCAACATCTTTACCAAATGCTTGATCACTTTTGGGATTAGCAAACATAGGAATGAGTGCCATTTTCAAGCGTGACATGCGGTCATAGTATTTATTGCCACTAGAGTCTGTATAGTAATCTACTCTATAGGTAATAGAATCAACAGCTTGCTTTCCTTCATCGTTGTAGATTCTTTCTGTCAGATTCTCATTACCACTGTAGCGAAAATTAACGTTTGGATAGTCTTCTCTAATACTCCTAGTATCCATACTGCCAGAGTTATCAAGCATCATCATAATAGTAGCGTTACCATAGGTCGCGCCTTGATATATCTCAAGATCAGAGGTATGACCAGCGCTAGTCGCTAAACAGCCTAAGACCATAGTCGATAACAATTTCAAAGACCACTCTTTTACGGCAGGATAAGCGTTATCTTTTGATGTCTTACGTGAAGTTTTCATAATAAAATTACCCATGTCATGTTGATTTTTTCAAATCACAACACTCATCTAGTCTGTGACGGTCTATGGTCTACAATATATTTGCTATTAACTGCCAGAGACGCATTCAACGCCGACAGGTTGGTTTAAGTACGTTTGTTGCTGCGTCTGGAACGGTACACCTAAGTCAGCCAGACAGCTATCTACCGTCGTAGCTCCCCGACGTGGCTGCTTTAAACATCCTGCAACTGTCGTAGTACCATTACTACTTGCATTGCCTATGGGCGCTCTAGACAACGCAGGTATGACTGATGTCACGTACCCTACAAACGTGGTACATTCAATAGTGACGTTACCGCCGGTTTCTGGTTTTTCAAAATCATTGGATAGTGTGCCTTCTACTTCTTTGTAATAGACCCCTTTATCCTCTGTATTAATAGGTCTGACGAACGTCATTTGTGTGATTAATCGGCCTTCGCTAACGTAATCATCACTGTTATCAGGGTTACAGTAGCCATTGTTCCTATCGGACAATAGATCGTTGTTTTTGTTACGCTCGCTGATCTCAAGAATACTAAACAGCTTGGTACTACGCGGACGCACACAAAAACTCACTTCATGACCTTCACGCTCTGTACTCGACATATAACCTTTAAGGGTATCGACATTGTCTCGACGCGCGCTCAAAATTCGATCTTCTTTTTCTACTTTCATAAAGGCGGCATCATTGGCTTGAAAAAGGAGTTTATTGACTTGATCGGCAGTCGCTACTTTTAAATCAGTTGTACTTTGTCTAACGGCAATAGCGCCCACGGCCATAATCAGTATAAGGGTGAATAACACTACAATGAGTACCACACCGGACTGCGCCTGTAGACTGGTCGATAGTTTTGGGTGTTTTTTGATAATAGACTGCATCATAGCCCTCCTCTGGCATTACGTAACAATACTGTAGTTTCATAGACACTACGTAAATGTGTTGGGCCTTGTACCTCTGTAGCATTAAGACTTTGGTCTGCTTGATCAAGCACAGTAAATCTCAGGTCGCTATTGGCTTGTGGCGTTGCTGTTGGATTGGTTGAGCGCGCCAATATCCCTAGCTGCAAACTCACAATACGCCTGTTATCAAAAGCGGTTGTAAAATCAGTGGTCTCAGGAATAGCCATATAGCTAATAACAGAGCCTGCAGGATTGGTTGCAAAACCTGTGCTCGTTGATATACCTAGCATCACTCTGAAATAATCGACACTGGGTATTATGATGGTGCCATTACCTTGCAGATTGTTTGGCGTCGTGTCGGTCTCTCCAGGTACCGTATAGCTAGCTATATCAAGACCACTTGCACTACCCGCTGCGACTTCATCGTAATTATAAATCGCGGACGCGCACGCTAAACTTGGAGCAGCTGGGGTCACTGTATTATCCATGCGGACAAAATAGCGCTCAATAACATAAAAATTTTCTGGTATCACAGTGCCTTCACAATCAAACAAACCTGCTCGGCTGGACTGGTACTGAATAGTCAATTGATCACTGTTGGCGATACCGTCTAAATTACTAATGCTGGTGGCAGCGCCGCTACTGGTTAACAATGCTGCTGGTATAGCTGCTCCATTTAAGACTAGCCCAGATAAATTACCTTCTAACCATTTGCCTCCAGTACCCGTTGGCGCTGTCAGTACCACGCCTCCTTGCGGCGTCAAATGGTTCATAAAATACTCATCACGAGAAGCTGTTGGTTTAGCGCCATAATTCGTACGTCTGAGATGCTGCTGTATTTGGGAGAAGCCAAAGATAGAGTTGTCTTGGATTTGAGAGCTGGCCTCTTGACGACGACTATTGACGGAGCTGGTATAAAATATTTGTAGCGCAGCTGCTGAGACCAGCAGACCTAGTACCAAAGCGATCATTAGCTCAACTAGGGTAAAGCCTTTGTGCTTTGTAAAGGTTTTTATGCTTTTAATCTGTAAGTTTGACCGCGATAGAGGCGATGCCGCGGATCTATGATTTTTTAGCGGCATATCATATCTCCATCATCATACAAGTGGCTGCAGGGTAGTAGTTACCGCCAGCTTCTTCTACCACTGATTCATTGGTTACGCGCTCAGTCAAACAGTCTGTATCTTCATCGGTACCGATAGTAGGTGTGGTATCGCCCCATGCCGATATCAAACAGTATGAGTACATGATATTGTCAGCTACATCGGCTCCAGTACCGCCCGTATTGGGGCAAGGGTGCATCTGTATTTGAAAATCATAGTTCTGTAATTCAGCTCTAACTCTACTGCTCTCGGCTGCTGCCAGATCCTCTGGTGTACATAACGTAGTTATAGCTTGGCCGTCTAAGCCGCATTGTTCTGCAGGTGCAGTAATGGGGCCTGTTGCATTGAGACCTGTCTCATAGTCTTCAACCGCCGAAGGGTTGGCATGTATTTTCTCTGCTATAGCTCTCATCATGACTAAAGACTGAGAACGCTCCAGTGATTCATTTGTTGATTTGATGGCTTGCCCTTGTAGAGCGCTATAGCCCAATACCGCTACAGTTAGCAGTAGCAGCGCCACCATCACCTCGATCAATCCCACACCGGTCTGAGTCACTTGCGTTTTCATTAGCAGCTCCCAACCGTCGTCGTATTGATATTAGCGATACTACTAAGCCTGACTTGTCTAAAGGTTTCATTATTAGAAGCACTATCGCAGACGGTATAGGTGACGCTTGCTCCATCGGACATGACTTTGTTAGGCTGAAAAATCACCTCAGTGACCGTAGTCGGTGTAATCATCTGATTAACGGTGCTTTGAGAAGCAATATTGTAGGTGGATAACACATTACCAGTAGCATCTTCTAAAGTAATGATGTCATCAGCATTACTATAAACGACCGTGATGTCTTGCCTGCGAATAATGCTTTCGGCCTTGGCCTCTTTAAGCGCGCTCTCTATGCTAGAGACCGTTGACTTTACGCGCTGATTGGCCAGCTGGTTACTGATATTGGGCGCAGCGATGCTGACGATGATTGCGAGCACAGCAATAGTGACCATCAGCTCAATCAGGGTAAACCCTGCGCTGCTACGGAGATTACGATACGACGAGCTATATAAAGGAACGTTCACATCAGTATCCTATTGACCACATAAAATGACAGCGAGTACGATTACAGTATCTGTAGCCTTACTATGGTTTTGGCATTACTATTAGTACTTACGCTTAGCACTGTTATGCATTGCTATGCAATATTCGTTCCACTTGTATTAGAAGCGTAAGTGTTCATATGTCAGGGTATAGAGCGTTGGAACACAGAGTATGATATGAGGTTATATAAGATTAGCGGCTAGCGCTGCCATGCGCGAGGGCATAAGCGGATAGATAATAGAGATTGGAGGTATATTCTGTAGAGCGGGTTTCGTTAGAGAAGTTGGGTGTAGCAGTAGCAGGATCAATCAGTAGACTACGAGCCAAAGCTTGCAGACTAGCGCCAGTGGTAGCGACATCATCGAACAGTAAAATACGTTTGACTGGCGGCGGCTCACTGAGAGTAAAGGCATCATTTAGATTGGTTAAGCGCTCGGCGCGACTCAAACCTTGCTGGCTAATAGTATGATCGATACGTTGTACGCCGCGCCAAACAGGTATACCCCAGTGCCGAGAGAGGTAGGCGGATAATATCGTTACCGGATCAAAGCCGCGCCGACTTAAGCGGCTAGCAGTAGTTGGCATGGGCAAAATGACACTGTTACCACTATGACAACCAGCTGGCCTTGGCAGTTGACGCAGAACATGTACCAATAAAGGCAGCTTGGTCATGTCCTCTGAATGCTTAAAAGCGCGAATGGCTTGGCGAAGCGGATAGTCGTAGTAAGTGGCTGCTTGGATAGGTAGCACAGTACTAGTACCTATAATAGTACCAGCAGCGATATCGATGTTAAATGGCGTAGGTAGCCACGTCACGCTTCGATGACAATGCGTGCATAGCAGCCCTTTATTAAATTTATGATGGAGGCGGCTACGCCATGTGTGGGTAGACGAAGTAGAGGTAGCGACTTGCGCGTCGCTTTGGTAGACATAACAAAGCTGGCAGCGCATATTAATATACTCTGCCAGCCACAGTCCGGTTTGATAAGGCGCTAGACGCTGCATTTATGATTATGCGCTATAGGATGGTTCTAAAACCCTTTCCAGTCGTTGAGGACAATACCAAAACCAATAGCAGTGTTTTCATAATTGTAGTCAATGAGCGACTCGCCGTAACCTTGGAACAACTGTACAAAGCCGTTGACGTTCTTGGTCAATGGATAAGTATAATCAATTTGTGCCGCGCCTTTATTGGTGTTGGGATTGTAGCGCAGAGTACTACTGATGCTCTGCTGATTCGGCAGACCATATAATAAAGTCAGATCGCCATAACCCATATAGTCTGTAATATCTGGATTGTCATCGGCATCGTCGTTTTCATTTTTAATTCGAGCCCAAACCCGCGGTATCACAGTCAGTTTGCCCCATTCAGCGCCGCCCATTAAATAAGCTCGGTTCCATGAGCGTGATATAGGATCAGAGCGACCGTTTGAATGGTGTACCGCCCCTACCCCCAACATACGCAAACGTCCACCAAAAGGCAAGTTGGCAGTTACTGGCTGGGTCAAAAAAATCTCCGGCTGATAATCGGTACCCCGAAACGGTCTAGAGTTGTCTTCGTTATAAACCTGCCAATGCGCTTGCTGGGTATAGCCAAACCATAGATCAGCGCTGGTATCGAATAAATCTTCGGCAACCTTAGTTTTTAGTGACAGCTGGAACTTTAATTCTGTATTGCGAATATCATTAGAGCTGTACTCTTCTCTTGGGATATCTGGATCACTAGAGGTCGGGCTTAGATTAGGATCAAAGCTATAAAACAGGGGCAGTATATAGTTGGGGTTGTGCGGTCTTGCCGTCCACGTACCACGCTCGCTATTTTGATCAAGATCATAAGCTAAGCTTAGTACAGAATACTTCTCAACATCGCTTTGGGTGACCCCTGCTTGCTCTAAAACCTCTGCTTCTCTTTTGGTAAGACCAATAGTGTCTAAGCGCTGGTTGGATTTGGATGACTTAGCAGCAGGCTCGCTATCTACAGTCGTAGCATCATCTTCTTGTGCAAGAACAAGCTGCGGATCACCTGTAATGGTCTTTTTAAGCGTTTTTGCTAGATCTACCGGCTGTTTGGTCATGGTATAAGTAGGCGTTCTACCTTGCTGGGCAACCTTGTCATAACAAGCCAGGCGCGCAGCACTAGTTTGTACTTCTGTACATTCAAGGAACAGCTCTTCTGGTCTTGCTGCATAATCGTTAGAATAAGTTTGATTTTCGATAGACGCGTTAATAGCTGCATTGTTGCTAGGTATACTAGCAGCATTAGCAGTCAGGTTTGTACTACTATAAGCCATCGCAGCTGAGCTATTATTGTCGGTTTCAACCAACACATCTTCGACTGGCAGCTCATTATAAACTTGCCCATTATTAGCAGCGTGACCTTGTATCGCTACGCCGCTTAACACTATACCAATAGCAAAGCTTAGATGGGTCTGAAACTTTTGGAATCCTAATGATTTGGGTTGGTTACGCTGTACCTGATGCTGAAAGATATTATGAGCAAACATGGAGGTCCTTTCTAATTGGCCTACTTAATATAGTGCCAACAGATTATCTGGATAGTTAAATAAAAGCTGAAAAGATAAATTACGAATAAAAACTATCAGCACCATAGACGACAACTATCGTCTTATTACCGTTGAAGGCTATATATTGTTGCCTTAGTGTAATTAAATAGTGTAATCAAATTATGCAAATTATACTAGCAATATTGAGGGTCGATAAAAGCTACCTTGCTCTACCATCGCAGCCCATTTAGCATGACTAATTTCTTAGTAAACTTTGTAAATTTGTTTATTTTATCAAAAATATCTAATAAAATGTTAATTAATCCGTTAAGTAAAAAAACAAACAAGTCAGCAACTGTGTAGTAGGTATTAACATTCTACTGACTCATCTCTGCAATATGAACCTAAGACTTTTAACTGTCCACTACTCATTTAGAGCCGTTAGCGTTTGTTCAAACTCTTGGCGTCCGATCTCGCCTACCTGTTTTTTGACCAATTGATTGTCTTGATAATAAAGCAGCGTCGGTGGTCCAAACAATTTATAACGTGCCAAAATCGCTTTGGAATCTTCGGTCGTATCGGTGATATCTAATCTGACTAATTGCCAATCTTGCATCTGTACAGGCGGGTTATGGAATAAATTTTTATCCATAATGCGGCATTCAACACACCAATCAGCGGTCAAATCAACCAATACTTTAGAGTTGGCCGCAGTAATGGCATCCAGCTCAGCGAGCGTAGTGATGCGTATATCGGAGGCGCTACTGTTGCTGGCTGGACTATTACCTTCTGTTGTATTTGTTGACATTTGAGCGCCAGTTGACAGCATAGGGGCACTTAATGACGCTAGCGGATGCAAGCTGTCATCGTTACCTAAAGCGGCACCAATAATCAATACCGTAGCCCAAATACCGACTACTAAACCAAGCGCTTGGGTCAACATACGAGCTTTACCCATCCAGCTCCAAGCCCAAGTTGCCACCACCATAAACCAAAGCGCCCATACTAGCAGCATGACCGATGAGATAAAGACGCGCTCGATAAGCAGCAAAGCTACAGCGAATAGTAATAAAGCAAAACCTTGCTTGACCCAATTCATCCACGCGCCTGCTTTGGGCATAATCTTGCCTTGGGTGGCCCCAATCAAAATAAGCGGCGCAGATAGTCCGAATCCTAGCATAAATAAGGCAGCAAAACCTAGTAGCGGGCTACCAATCGTAGAGACAGCGAGCAGAGCACCAAATAACGGAGCGGAGACACAAGGCGAGACGACGAGCGCCGATAAGAATCCAGCGAGCAAGCTGCCGCCCGTACTACCAAGCTTACTGTCTCCTGCTTGACTTAGACCTTGCATCTTACTACTGAGCGCATAAGGCAGGCGCACGGTAAAAACCCCTAGCATGTATAGGGCTAGCAGTACAAAAACCACCGCAAAGCTGAGTAAAATAATGGGGTTTTGTAGCCAGCCGATAATGCCTAAGGATTCTCCAAACACTGCGATGAGAGCGCCCAAAAGACCATAAGCTGTGGCCACGCCAATGGCATAGCTGGTGGTTAAGATAACGCCTTTTTTGACCGTAGGGTTTTGTTGGCGGGCGACGATATTGGCGACGATAGGCAGCATCGGGAGCACGCAAGGCGTCAACGCCAGTCCCAAACCTGCTAAAAACAACAATCCAAATGCTAACCATGGATGCGTTGCTAGACCAAAAGGATCATTTTCCCCCAAACTATCGATGCCCACTGTATTATTATCAATGGCATTGTTAACTACATCGTTAACGGCATCGTTATCAGCGCTATTGCTACTATTAGCAGCACCTACAATATTGGTATCTGCGCCAGAGAGGGTATTGGTCGCACTATCACCGCCATCTAAGGTATCGTAATCTAGAGTGTCATAATCTAAAGCTTCGTCGTCTAAAACGCTATTTGGGTCATCATAGTCGATGACATCAGCAGCAGTAGCGTCCTCTAGTACTGACTGTTCTGCTGCGACAGACGCTTGATCGTTAGGGCTAACTGCTGTAGCAGATAGTTGGGGCGCGGCAGCTATACTAACGTTGGTTTTAATCTTTTCTGGCGGATAACACAATCCTGCCTTAGCGCAGCCTTGCCAGCCTATAGTAAAGGCGGCATTGTCTATACTTTTATTATTAGCACTACTCAAAGTGGTAGTCGCGATCAGATTGGCTTGATCAAATACGGGCACTTGCCCAAAGGTAGGGTCATCAATAGAGACAGGCGTCTGACTAAAGGTAAACGCCGCGGCATTTATCCCATCCGGCAATGTCAACTTGATCTGATCTTTGTAAACGTAATGCTCAGGCGTAATATCAAAATTAATGGCTAGGCGCGTACCTGTGGCAACAGGTGTGGTGCTATAAGTGACCTGAAAAGCCTCGTTTACAGGCAAAAATTTTGGTTGTTCAGCGCTTTTGTTGCTACCAAACAGATCACCCAAGCTAACCGCTTGCGCAGTCGTAGTCGCCGTCAGTCCTGTTAGCAAACAGCTACCCAAAGCTAATGCCAACGCGTAAGATTTAATACAAAACTTATGGTTTGCAGGCGATTTGCAAGGAATTTGCCGCATTTTGCTGAACATAAAAGATTACCTTTTCCCTAACTATTTACGCGGCGTAGCAATATCTACCTTGGTTTTGATCTTTTCTGGCGGATAACACAAGCCTGCTTTGGCGCAGCCTTGCCAGCCGATAACCAATGGTGCATTCTTTGCGCCCTTACCATTGTTAGTGGTCAAGGTTGTGGTGGCCACCATATTTCTTTGCGTAAATACCGGCACCCGGCCAAAGGTTGGATCATCAATAAAAACGGGCTTCTGACTAAAGGTAAACGGCGCGGCGCTCACCCTTTTAGGAAAAGTTAAGGTGAGCTGGTCTTTATAGACGTAATGACCTGGCGTAATATCAAAATTAATCGTTAGGCGTGTGCCGCTAGGCGTAGCTTTGGTGTTACTAACGACTTGAAAGGCTTTGTCGACTGGTAAGAACTTTGATGGCTTACTGCTATCACTATTAAACAAATCGCCCAAACTTGCAGCGTGGCTGGTGGTAGGAGCACTAATCAAAGCGATGCTTAGCGGTACACTAGCTAACACCAATGCTAAGGTACAAGGCTTATTGGCCAATGAACGATTTAGAGCGACTGTTTTTTTGCTAGACACTAATTTTTTACTAGACATGGAAGACTACCTATTTTTACTCTATCTGCTTGTACTAAAGTATTGATGGCGCTTGTTTGCAACATAGGGATCTACAAAATAAGGCACCATAAAAAATATCAACCAATAAACGCTTATCGATTGATATTTTATGGCTTAACTGTCCTTTGCTAAGCTTTATCAAAGCTTATTATATCATAGGGCATTATGTAGCTGGTTTACTAACAAGTTTTTTAGAAGCATTGCTTTTATAATTGCGCATAAATGTCAGCGTCTTGGCCCTCGCCGCCTTGTTGTCCATCAGCGCCTAAAGAGAACAAATCGTATGGACGTCCTTCGCTACCTGGAGACACATACTGTAGCTCATTCTCCCAGCCATCAGTAGGATAGCCGCCCTTGATATAGCCGCCCTCAGGGTAATTTTTAGCGTCAGCGGGCGGCGTACTCAGTGCCTCCAAGCCCTGCGCTGTCGTTGGATAGCGCGAGTTGTCGACTTTGTACATATCTAAAGTGTTGGATACGGTTGCAAGTGCGGTCTCGGTCGTTTTTACACGGGCTTTATCGCTTTGTCCCACAACTTTTGGTACGACCAATCCTGCCAAAATAGCTAAGATGACGATTACAACCATAATCTCAATTAAGGTAAAGCCTGACTGGCTACGCAGTATTTGGCTGTGAGCTCTTTGGTGAAGCGCTGCGCGGCGGCTATTTACTTTGAGTTCATTACCAGCTTCAAAATTAGCATTCATAGGATATTTAATATTTTTCATAAGGTAGTGCTTGGTCACGTTTGTTTGGGCGTTATCAATCATAATTACAGCTTTTATCAATGGAACATATTAGGGCAAGTTAAAATATATATTAAAACAAGGATCACTATAGACTAGGATTTTGTATTTATCCACTATAGCTCAATCATTTATCGAACAACAGTTTATTTATTTGTTATTTATCATTATCTAACAGTAAGTTAAAATCAGGAAACCTATAATAAGGTTAAGTAAGATATAAGAGATAAAACTAGCCTGCCAAATCATTCATGTTTACGATAGGTAGCATCACCGCCATCACGATGATCATCACGATCACTCCCATCAAGACTAGCATCAAAGGTTCTAATAGCGACAGCAAGGTACTAATAAAGTTAGTAGCTTCTGCTTCTTGCATGGTAGCGGCGCGGCTGAGCATATTTTCAAGCTCGCCTGAATTCTCACCACTTTTGATCATCTGTACCATCATCGGCGGAAAATAAGCGGTTTTCTCCAGCTGACTTGATAAGCTGGCACCCTCTGTCACTCTATCTGCCGCCGTGATAATAGTCTGCTGGATATGCAGATTGGTGGTAACTGCTGCGCCAATGTGTAGCGCCTCGATAAGCGGTACCCCTGAGCGCACGAGTATCGCGAGCGTACTGGCAAAACGCGCCGCATTGAGACCTTTTGACAGCCTTGCTAGTATAGGCAAGCGAAGGACGATGCTATCGATAGCAAGTTTACCGGCTTGCGTTTTTGCAAAACGGTAAAACAGTAAAGCGGTACCTGCCAATACCAGCAGTATCAGCCACCACCACTGGGTAATAACGTTGGATAAAGTGAGCACGATTTGGGTGATCAGGGGCAGCGCCTGCTCGGATTGCTCAAACACCTTGACGATTTTGGGTACCACAAAGCTCATCAGCCCCATAATTACTCCAACCGCCATCACCATAAGTACGATTGGATAGACCATTGCCCCTTGAATTTTCTTTTGTAGGGCAAAGCGGTTCTCGGTATAGTCGGCGAGCTGGTTTAAAATCAGATCTAGATGACCAGATTTCTCTCCGGCAGCGATGGTGGCGATATATAAAGGCGGAAAGCTAGAAGCTTGTTGCAGCGCACGCGCCAGACTCAAACCCTCCAAAACATGCGAGCGCACCGCTAGCATTAGAGATTTGATATGGGTTTTGGGTGATTGCTTGGCAACCGCAGCTAAAGTTTCTTCTAGCGGAATACCAGCAGCTAGCAGTACAGATAGCTGACGAGTAAGTAGCGCCAGCTCATAGGCTGAAGGTTTTTTGTAGCGGCTTTTATGCCGGCTTTGCCTGTCATTGACCGCGCTGATCTCTACCGGCGTCCAGTCCTTGTCACGCAGCTGTTGGCGCACTTGCCGCGCCGAGTCGCCCTCAAGCAGTCCTTTTTTGATACCGCCTTGATCATCAAGCGCTTTGTAATGGAAAGCTGGCATAACAGCAAAGATCCTGAGGCGATAAGTTATAAGATAATAAGTGAAACATGTCGAACATTGCTATAGTGAGTTCAGTATAAAAACGATACAGCGGGACTGGAATGAATTTTTTGCAGCCTCTGTCAGCGTAGACACAGCACGCCAGAAAAATTTATACCAGTTCCGCATTGAAATACAACGTATCTGTTTTACTTAAAATTGACTATAGTCAAAAGTTACTAAGAACATTCATGAGTCAACCATGACATAAAACATTAAAAAAGCGGCGTTGAATCGCTACTATCAGGCATTATGCCTTGTAATAGCAAAACATCCAGATGCTGCTGCTGCAATTTTTTATCAAAATCATTGACCTCAGCAATAAGCATTTTCTCAATGCGCTTGTCGGATGCATAGACGCTTAAGCGCGCGCAAATTACTGCAAGCTGATAGATACGCTTTTTACAATAACTGTCCAAGCCCTGCAATAAACGCACCATATATGGCGTCTCTAAACTAGCGTAGTCATAGTCCTCAACGACGTGCTCGCCAAGCGCAGTAACACCATAGCTAATAGACAGATGCGCGCAAAAGTAACAGCTGAATAAGTAACCCATCACATGACCAATATAATAAGTTCGATCATAGGTAAAGCTACTGACACCAAAATGTCCCAATACATAACTGTTGAGACTGGCTTGATCACTGATAGGTTTGGCGTGTTTGAGCTTGCCAACGGTTGCCAGACGTAGAGGATTATGACCATCTTGTGCCGTCAGCTGCCAACCTGCAGGCTTCTGCGCAGGCATATGGCGTACGATATCAGCGATAATATCGTCGACGATATGCAATTGCTGCCATAAACGCTCAAGCGTATCAGTATCATGCAAGCCGCGATTATCAAGCTGCTGCGACAGCTTGTATTGTTGGTATTCGACAAACTGAGTTTTAAGAGTTTGTACCAAATAAGTGGGGCGCGTTCCTGCTGGCGCTAGATAAAGCAGACGCGTACGCTCATACTGCGCTTTGTAAAGTGCCAAACGCTGCTCGGCAACACTTAGCTCTGAGATATCATCTGCTGGGACGGCTTGAGAAGACAATGTATTAGATGAAGGTAGAACAAACAGAGCTATCAGATCAGCTTTACTTGTACCTAGTGTTTGGGGCGACTGTACGGTCTGGTTATTATCGCTGTCATCATCACTGGTATGATCAAAGTTACTGTTTTTGTCTATAGCCGTAGAGTCAAAGCTGTGCTCAAAAGTCGGTTGGGTCATAAATACCATCATCAATAAAAATAAAGGTTGTAAGAACACCGCTGCACTCGTATAACACGTGTTATAACAACAGGCCAGCTTATGCCATCAACTTGTAGTCTTATAGTACCTGAATTGACGCTTGTTGTCAGCCTTACTAAAGTCAAATACAGTATTGAACAAATGATCAAATGACTTCTATCAGCCAAAAAAAAGCACTAAGATCAATATATTAACCTCAATGCTTTTTTGTTTTTTGGGCCTGTGGCTCTTACTCTTATAAAAGTAATTAAACAGTGCTAAATCATAACACCTTACTGGAACTGCTGACGGTAAGCTTTTGGTGATACGTGATATACACGCTTGAACGCTTGGCTAAAAGTAGAGTCTGAGGCATAACCGACCAGCTCACTAATACGGCTAATACTGTGCTGTTGACGGCGCAGATAACGAGCTGAAAGGCGCAAGCGGTAGTCGATCAAGTAAGTCAGTGGCGGTACCCCAACCACGTCTTTGAAGCGCTGTGCAAAGCTGGATCGCGACATACCTGCGACCTCTGCCAATTTATGAATCGTCCAGTTGCGCTCTGGTGCGTCATGCATTGCTGCTAACGCCTTAGCCAAATATGGATCTTTGAGCGCCATAAGCCAATTGTCAGTTGCTTCAGGTAGACTCTCCACATAAGTACGTAAGCATTCAATCATCATGATGCTAGCCCAATGATTGATCACAGCCGTCTTACCCATGCGTTCGTGCTCAGACTCCAAGGTCAATAGTTTGACTTCTACATCGATAACATCAAAGCGGCCATCCGCCATCCTGCTAAGCTCAGGTAGTATCGTCGGTAATACCGTTAAAAGTGGCTGCATCATATCTCTCTCATAACGACATTCGATCAATATTAAGGATGCATTTTGTGCGTCGTTGCTTTCTTTGTTAAGAACAATGCTAGAGTCTTTGTAATTAACCAATTCAGTATCAAGCGGTACAGCATTACTACCATCATGACCGGTAGCATAACAGACATGCTGATAAGCGTTAGAGATCATAATGGTGTCACCAGTATGTGCCTCTCTTATCTCACTACCCACATTAATACAAAAACTGCCAGATAATACCAAATAAAATAAAATGGTGTCCTGTCTATTTATGGTATAAGACCAATCGCCAAAGCCCTTTATATAGCAATATTTTGTCTCAAATAACTGCACATCTTCTAATAATACGCTGAGTGCGTCCATCAATTTATTCCTTAACAACTTTATAGCCTATAGGCCAGCTTATGCAAAATAACCATCTAACAGATATTAAACAAGATAAATATCTCATCGTGGACTGTAATTAAAAAGATACATACGCTGCACACATCACGGACTTGAACAATAGAAAATAAGACGATTTATAAATTAGACTATTAATAACGATATAGGTGCTCTGATCTATATATTGCTATACAACTTTTGTCTCTACTTCTCGCAGAACTGCCTATATTGGTAAAAACTTCGGTTTTAAATACTAGTGTTACTAACTTTAGTAACCAACATTAGTTAAAATAACTAATAAGTTAAGTATAGTTTATTAGTAGCTATTAGCTTACACCCAAAAAAGTTAAAGTACCGCTAATTAAAGCTAATAACATTAAAAACACTCCATTCAATACAAAACAGAAGACGTATTGTAATAACAAAGCAACAAATTATCTAAAAGATATGATACTCCCTCTAAAGATCAATAATTTAATATCAATCTATAAACAATATGATGCTATATGCCAAGAAAAGAGTAGTTTGATAAAGTCGAAAATAAAGATTTAATCGATAAAAGTAGACAGTATGGGAGGACATAAATCCAAAATCCGAACGCAAAAAATTGCCAATAAAGGCAAGCGTTGATTGAACTTTGATTTTATGTAAGGAAAGAACTTAAAAGACTGATAGGAATGAAGATAAAAATTGGGGCGACTGATGGGACTCGAACCCACGACAACCGAGATCACAACCCGGGGCTCTACCAACTGAGCTACAACCGCCATAATCACTGCCAAGGACTGGCAAAAAAATTGCAGGCTAAATGGTGCGCCTGGCAGGGCTCGAACCTGCGACCACCTACTTAGAAGGCAGGTGCTCTATCCAACTGAGCTACAGGCGCTCTTAAGGGCTCTTTATGTGTTCAGATAAGTTTAATATATCAGACATTAAACCATTATACATAAAAAAAAGCCTGTAAGGCTCTTAAATAGATGGTCGGAGTGATAGGATTCGAACCTACGACCCTCTGGTCCCAAACCAGATGCGCTACCAAACTGCGCCACACTCCGATATTCTCTATTACTATAGTATCATAATTAACGGTTAGCGTTGCTGCTAAGTTATTAATTATCATCGCTATCGAGGTGCATATGATAAGAGCTAACGCCTATAGTGTCAATACCTATTTTCAACTATTTTAGAAATACACTCTAGAATACAAATTAAGGTATTTATTGTTAAGTGTTTACAGTGATCTGCCCTATTATTCAGGCCAGCTATTAAGACTTGCTGTAGTGACATTGAATGGCATGAGCCATAGCGTTGCATGATCAGTACAATTGGATTGACTATACTGACGTAAAGCGACAGGTTGGCACGCAGCCTCCGTCACCGGATAAACCAGCCATATTTGCTCAGCCTGATAAGCCTGCGCATAACTGGTCAACTGATAGGCGTCACTGGCACTGATATCACGCCCATGGGCTAGATATTTCCATTTAATATCGATCACATGGCTACAAGAGCGCGCGGTATTGTCAACTCTATTTACTAGCAGATCAGGGCGAATAGTAAGACAAGTTTGTCCTGACTTATCCTTGAGCCATACCCGCTTTGGTTGATACAAGGTTTGATAGCTTACAGAGGACTGATTGTCCTTGTTATGATAACTGTCTTTACTATAAAGATTGAGCTGCTCAAACCAAGCTGCCACTCGCAAGCTTACCCATTGTTCAAAAGCTTGATTCATATTGATTAATAAGCATAGCCGCAGTTGCGATCTTTGTGGGTCGATACCATTGCCAGTGGGTATGGTTGATTGCTGCCTACGTAACAGCCAGTAAGCCAAATCTAGTAACTGCTGAGCGGCGTAGGATTGTTGACGGCTCATAGGCTGCAAGATAAGTTGCTGCTTTGCTTGTAGATATAGAGGCTCAAGCCTTTGATGCTCATGACGATTAAAGGCAGTGATTTGTCGCCAAAAGATAAGCTTAGATCTTGCCAGCAGCGCATGTGAGTCATGGCTTTGATAAGTATTGATTAGCGGCTCAATAAGCCCCAAAGCACTCTTAATAAGCCGATTGGCTAGAGTGTCTGAGCTTAATTGGCTTATCTCACAAGCAAACTTATGCGGTTGATGGTGGTTACGTAGCAGCTGCTCTTTAATGAGTAGTTTGCCTTGTAGTGCTGCTTGATGACTGGTTTGGCTCTGATAACTTTGACTAGGGTGATAAT
Source organism: uncultured Psychrobacter sp. (assembly GCA_947501045.1). Lineage (GTDB taxonomy): Bacteria > Pseudomonadota > Gammaproteobacteria > Pseudomonadales > Moraxellaceae > Psychrobacter. The sequence continues at coordinate 107,672 of CANMUI010000004.1, read as the reverse complement.
CAGCTAGTAATCGTAAAAACTGTAGCACGAGCCACTGTGATAACGGTAGCGTTTGCCTGGATAAAGGCCTAAGGTGTTGACTAAGCTGACCTAAGTTTTTTGTATGCGGCGATCTTTGCTTATTGGCAGCAGATAAATGGGTTAAGTCTGACAACATTCGCTGTACCCACTGCCGCGTCTGCAGCACCTCATCGTGTTGTAAGGCAGTAGTCCTTGTCATCTGCGCTATCTGGGATTCAGTTTTTTGCACGCCAGCGACGGCTTTAGGTAGTATCTCAAGCGCGATACCACTAGGCAGAATAATAACGCCAATATAATGACCCACTTTAAGCTGCCATTGACCGCGTTGACGCTTGATAGTAAATACCGCAAACTCCTGAGCTAGCAACCATGCAAAATCAGTTTTTTGTACAAAGTCATAAACCGTTAAGCGCTGATGCTCAAAGACGCTCATAACGGTAAGATTAGAGGTTGTTGGGCTATTAGAGGTGGTTAGGGTAGCCTCAAACGTGCTGGCAAGGTTACGATTATAATGTGTCATAGATATAAACGCTGATAAATGAAAGCTTGCGCAAACTTGCCCGTATCGGCGATAAGATCTGGGTTAATCGTGTAATCGCCTGCTGGCATAGCTGATCCCAAAAAAGCAGTTTGTCCGTCAAACATGGAGTCTTGCGCCGTTGTGCCATGTTGCGACGGCTGCTGCGCTAAATGTGCTTGATGATCATGGATAAATTGTGCATCAGTAGGCTGCTCATTATCATGAAATATGTATTGTAACAATGCCACTTGACCGCCTGCCGCTTGGGCTAATTGTGGAATGATCTGTTCTACTAATGCTGTTTGTAGCTCTACAATACTGTGTACCGACCACAAAAAAGCATGCCCTAATTGCGCCTCTGCGCCTAAAGTTTGACTGATACGCTGATTCAAACCAGCTAGCAGCTTTGCTAAGTCTATAGTTGCTGATGACTTGTCGCTTTCTACTTTATTTTGTCCCGTCTTCAAAACATCAATAGTAGGTAGTAGCTCAGGCTGCGGTGGACAATGGATAAAACGAAAGCGGCGCCGCAGCGCCATATCAAGCGGCGCTAAAGAATGATCTTGCGTATTCATCGTCGCATAGATATCCACGTTGCTAGGCACACTAAAAGAGCGTCCAGAATAAGCCAAATTTGCTTGCATCTCGTTCGGTTGCCCTGCACGCTTGTCCGGTTCAATAAGACTTAGTAGCTCGCCAAAAACCCGCGCTACATTGGCACGGTTGATCTCATCAATGAGTATGGCATAACGCTGCTCAGGGTCGCGAGCCGCGCGCTGGCACAGTTGCAAGAATGCCCCATCTTGAATATCGTAGCGCATTTGACCAGCGCTATCGTGCCGACTCGCCTGTTCGCTCGGTATATGACCACTCATGACAGGTCGTATGCCTTCGACAAACTCTTCATAACCATAGGCTTGATGGAAACTGACCATACTGTAACACTGGTTTTTGAGAGGCTGATCGTTGCGCTGTGCTTCTTTAAAATCAGTCAGTTGCTGGGTAAGCTCGTTTAGCAGTACTAAACTACTAGGCAATAAATACCAAGCGCCGCTGGCATCTTTATCGAAGTAGGCTTGGCTAGCACGATTTTCGCAGCTTACTGTTTTTGAGTCTATCGGGCTATGTCTTCTTAATTCTAACCAAGCAGTATTACTCAGATTTTTATCGCGCTCGTTTTGTGCCGCTTTGGCTAGAAAAAACTCATGTGCCAATAGCTCAGGCACTTTGACCAAATCTTGAGATTTTGCTTTTAGATCTAAAAAAATAAGACACAAAACTTCGCGCCAGCTGCGCTCATACAACAGTTGTGCTAGTAATTCACTTCTATCAGTAATTGACGAATAATAAGTGTAGCGTTTAGCAATTTGGAGCAAACGATATGTTTTGCCCGTACCTGCCACACCGGTATAAATAATGTTTTTTGTAGTATTAATATCAGTATCTGTATTACTCTCAGTATTGTGCATAATGCGCCTAGCGTTTGTAGTTTTGATAAGTCGTAATAGGGACAAGTCTTGTTTTATTTACGTACGTCTATAGGTCAAAATCACATATAAGTCAAGTTAACATAGTCAGTGCATCTTTAGGTTATCCAAATCATCTTGTTCAAACGAATTTATTCCGCTAGTCTTATATATACCGCTAAATTTAAGGATTTCTCTATGTCAGGATTACTAAAAAAACTACCCATCAAACTTAAATCATCGCCCCAAACCTCCGACCCTACTAGCTTGTCAACTTCTACAGCAGAAGCGCCAAGTAGTACACTTAGACCCGTAAGCAATCAGTTTACCAAACTGTTATCCATTACTAAGTACCTGCCTGCTGGCGCGCGTGCAACTATTTTATCTAAAGCCTTTGGTAAAGTTGTCCCGTATGTTGGTACCACAGGCGTCTATTATGAGATGGTTGAACCTAATAAAGTAGTGGTTAGCTTAAATAATAACAAGTCGGTACAAAATCACATTGGTTCTATCCATGCGGTTGCTGTTACTCTATTGGCTGAGACGGCAACGGGGTTCATTTTAGGATTAAACCTACCCTCTGATCGCGTACTGTTGATCAAATCATACTCGGTTAATTTTTATCGTCCGCTCAAAAAAGGACAGGTTGCAGCTATCGCCACTTTGAGTGATGAGCAGCGCTTAGATATTCTTAATACGCCAAAAGGTGAGATGGTCATACCTTGCGTCATTGATGATCGCGAATCTGATAGTGAGCGTGACCCCATCGTCGTTGAGATGACTTGGGCTTGGGTACTCAAATCTGAATTGGAGGCGCGGCGCGAAGGTAGAGACTCTAAATCAGCGGCCGCAACTCCAGCAAACGATCAACCCACTACTGAGACGTCAAACCCTGATCGTCAGTAGTCAACTACGTAAAAATCACGTAATCAACCATTAATAATAAGGAATTCATTATGTCTAAACTTACTGCTAGCCTATCTAAAGCTTTACTGGTAGGTACCTGCTCACTAGGACTCGCTGTCACTGCTGGTGCAGCCACAGCAACAGCTCCTAGCAGCGCGGCTTTAACTAAATCTGCTCCGATATTTTTGGGTGATGGCGGCGAATATCCATTCTCAAGCGCCGTACGCGTTGGAGACACCTTATACATGTCAGGTCAGATCGGCTTTAAAGACGGCAATCTGGTCGCAGGCGGTATCAAAGCTGAAACCAAGCAAGCACTAGATAATATTAATGGGGTGCTGCTACAGTACGGCTATCAGAAGTCAGACTTGGTCAAATGCATGGCTATGCTCACTGATATGGATGATTTTAACGACTTTAACGAGGTTTATAAAACGGAGCTTGCTAAGCCTTATCCTGTGCGCTCCGCTTTTGGCGTTGCAGATTTGGCCGCTAATGCTAGTGTTGAGATCGAATGCACGGCAGCGAAATAGACACATTTACAAGATAGGGACGTTTAATTAAATCCCTACCCTATTTATAAAATTTAGCCAATCAAAGCGTCATCTAGTATGGCGCTCTCTTTGGTAACTCGCAGTACCTCCTCTAGTGTCGTCTTGCCTTCGATCACTTTACGCAAACCATCAGCGCGAATAGATTGAGTTTTTTGCCGTGCGTAAGCCTCTAGCTCATACTCTGCTGTGTTGCTATGAATCATACGTCTTAAATTATCATCGATAGGCACTACTTCATAAATGGCAGTACGTCCTTTAAAACCTGATTGACTGCATTTGTCACAACCCACAGGCTTGGGCAGATTAATCGGTTCATCGATTAAACTATTCGTACTGGCCTCGATACCAATTTCTGTAAATAATTTGGCTTGTTCGCTATCGGCAGTTTGCCATGTATGACAGTGAGAGCAAAGCGTGCGTACCAGACGCTGCGCCACCACACCAATGAGCGATGATGATAATAAAAACGGCTCTACGCCCATATCTTGCAGACGCGTCACCGCACCAATGGCAGTATTGGTGTGCAAAGTTGATAACACCAAGTGTCCGGTCAACGACGCTTGTACAGCAATCTCGGCGGTTTCTATATCTCGAATCTCACCAACCATTACCACATCAGGATCTTGGCGCAGCATAGCTCGCAGGCTTTTGGCAAAAGTCATGTCCACTTTATTATTCACTTGCGTCTGCCCGATACCATCAAGCTGAAATTCGATCGGATCCTCGGCGGTTAATATATTGCGCGTTTGATCATTCAGATCAGTTAAAGCGGCATAAAGAGTGGTCGTTTTACCAGAACCCGTTGGCCCTGTCACTAAGATAATACCGTGAGGGCGATGGATCAAGCGCTTAAGCTCGCTATAATCTTTATCAAGTAGCCCTAGATAAGTCATATTAAGGCGACCTGCTTGCTTGTCTAATAAACGCATGACGACGCGCTCTCCAAAGTTTGAGGGCAACGTAGATACCCGCACATCCACTTCACGTCCAGCCAAGCGTAGGCTAATACGGCCATCTTGCGGCACGCGCTTCTCAGCGATATCAAGCTTGGCCATAACTTTGATCCGTGAGACCAATAATGAGGCCAATTGGCGTTTGGGGGTGATAATCTCTTTGAGCTGACCATCAACACGAAAACGTACCACTAAGCGCTTCTCAAAGGTTTCAATGTGAATATCTGAGGCGTTAAGACGAATGGCCTCGGACAACAGTGCATTGATCAGCCGGATAATAGGCGCATCATCTTGCTGATCCATCAAGTCTTCGGTTTCAGGAACGCTATCTGCCAAACTATCAAGATCAGGATGATCCTCAAGACCCGCAGCGATATGCTGCGACTCTCCAGTATTACCAGCATAAGCGGCGTTTAGACGCTTTTCAAACTCGTCGCTACTAACGCTATCATAACTGGGCACCCCGTGCACTCCTTGCTGCTGCAAGAACCTGACGGCCTCGTTGATAGCTGCAAGTGGTGTAGACTTGGTTAATACTAGCGTAGGCGGTAGTGCCGGATCGATAGCAGTAATAGCTAGTAGCTGATGACGTTTGGCAAAACTGTATGGTAATTGCATTATAATGAGGACCTAATCGTGAATAACGAGATGATTAATAACAAGTCATTGATAACGAACTGATGCCAGTTAATAGACTGATATCAAAATGAGCAAAGAGTGTAAGTAACTACTTATGAGTTTGTTATAATAACATTTTGTTCTAAATAGTAACATTTTGTTTTATACTCAACGCAACCGCTGTTCATATTGTTGTGCCATTAGGCCACTTATTAGGCTCAGCTTATTAATTTTAAAGGATATATCATGCGATTGTTGACGGCAGTTGATCAACTATTCTTACTTCTTGAATCTCGCAAACAGCCGATGCATGTGGGTGGCTTGTTTTTGTTTGAGCTACCGACAGAGGATCAAGGCGAGGACAGTGATTTTGTTTATCAGCTGGTACAACAAATGATAACCTCCACCGTACCGCCAAGCTTTCCTTTTAATCAAGTGCTTGAGCATTTATTATTTTGGAAAAAGGATGAGGATTTTCATGTCGAGCATCATTTTCGCCATGTAGCTCTGCCAAGACCTGGGCGGGTGCGTGAGCTACTGATGTATATCTCCAAAGAGCATGGACGCCTACTTGATCGCGCTATGCCTCTGTGGGAGTGTCATGTGATCGAAGGTATCGCACCTGAAACTGAAACCAGTCCTGAGCGTTTTGCTTTATATTTTAAAATCCACCACTCTTTAGTCGACGGTATCGCAGCCATGCGCTTGGTACAAAAGTCGTTATCACAATCCGCTAATGAGCCTATGACTTTGCCTGTATGGTCATTGATGACCCGCCATCGCAACCAAGTTGATGCTCTGATACCCAAAAACCGCTCTATTACTCGTATCATAAAAGAGCAGCTATCTACAGTTAAACCGGTGGTGACAGAACTGCTGGATAATATCAAACATCATGGCGACGAGGATTATGTCGGTACGTTTGATGCACCAATGAGTGTGCTTAATTGTCGAATATCAGCCTCACGGCGCATAGCCGCCCAGTCTTATGATATGACACGTTTTCGTACTATCGCTGATGATCTTGACATGAATACCAATGATGTGATTTTAGCGGTTTGCTCAGGAGCGCTGCGCCGTTATTTGTTGCAGCTTGACGCTCTACCTAGTAAGCCGCTCATAGCTTTTGTACCTATCTCTTTGCGCCGTGATGATAGCTCTAATGGTAATCAGGTCTCTTTTTTATTGGCCAATTTGGGTACCCATCTGCATGATCCCATGCGCCGATTAAGTTTGATTCATAAAACTATGAATAGCGGCAAACGCCGCTTTCGGCGGATGAATCAAGCGCAGGTCATTAATTATAGCGCCATCGCTTATGCTTGGGAGGGCATTAACGTCTTGACCGGTTTGTTTCCCAAAAAACAAGCCTTTAACCTTATTATCTCCAATGTGCCTGGTGCCAAAAAACCTTTATATTGGAATGGCGCGCCACTCAAGGCCCTTTATCCGGCCTCAATTATAGTAGATGGGCAGGCGATGAACATCACCTTTGCTACTTATCTAGATAAAATTGAGTTTTGTATTACCGCTTGTAGTAAAGCGCTACCTCATGTTCAAGATATGCTGACGCTAATAGAAGAGGAGATTGGCGTATTAGAAACTGTTGTTGAAGAAAAGCGCTTGGGCCTACGTGAATAGACTGATAGCATATAGATAAAATAAAAAGCTGACCGTTATAGAGGTTAACGATCAGCTTTTTACTGATGATAATTTATAGTTAACGACTTATAGCTTTACTATTCAAAGTATCTAATGAATACCCAAGCTACACCACATCGCGCCAAGTAGGCACTACTATCTGCATCAGTGGTTTGAGCAGTTTTACGTTACAAGCAAAGATGGATCCTGACTGCATAGAATTGTGGGCACCAGTATGATCAACCACTACTCCGCGTGCCTCTGAGACTATAAGCTCGCCTGCTGCGATATCCCAAGGTTTGATAGACATCTCAAAATAACCATCGAAACGACCAGCCGCCACGTAGCACAAATCAAGAGCTGCTGAACCTAAACGGCGAACCTGACCACCGGCTTCTGTTACCTTTTGCAAGCTTTCAAAGTGCTCTTTGGCATAAGAGACTACTTCACCACCGCGCTTGCGCTCTAGTGGATGACCGGTCGTAAATAGGCCGCCTTCTAGAGTTTTACGTTCACTGACATTGATACGGCGCTGGTTTAGACGCGCGCCTTTGCCGCGACTGGCAGAGAACATCTCATCACGTACCGGATCGTAGACCACCCCGTGCTGGGTCACCCCTTTGTGCTGCACGGCGATCGAGACACAGAACTGCGGTATACCATGAACAAAGTTTTTGGTGCCATCTAGTGGATCGATGATCCAGCACCAATCAGCATCTTCGCCGCGGCCTTCCTGCATACCAAACTCTTCACCCAAAAACGAATGATCAGGGTAACTGTTTTTAAGTGTAGCAATGGTCAGCTCTTCGCTGAAACGATCAATACGGGTTACTAGACCTTCAAGGCCCTTTGACTCAATATCTAATTCAATTTTGTGACGGTTTTGATGCGCATGTAGGATTTCTTTGCCAACTTTTTCGGCAGTACGTGCGGCGATGACGACCATGGGTTCCATAAATAACCTAGTTAATAAATAGTAGTTGAAAATAGAGTAAATGAATATAACGGATTAAATTTGCTGCAGAAGTTTAAATAAAAATAGCTTGAAAATAAAGCATTTAAGAAGCCCTGTTGCCTAGTAACAATAGATTTTTGGGTACATCCTAAGACAATAGCTGCTGAATCTGTTTGACTATGCCTGGCGTATCAAGGCCACATGCCGCTAGCTGCTCAGCTTGGGAGCCATGTGCTGCAAAACTATCAGCGATGCCAATGTTATGAATTGTGGGACGGCAGCTCATAAAAGCTGGCGAGGTATTGAGTAGATATTCGTTTACGGCACTACCTGCCCCGCCCATAATGACGTGTTCTTCTATCGTTGCGATGTGCGTGACGCCTTGCACTATTAAACTTTCAATCAAGTCCGTATCTAAAGGCTTCACCCAGCGCATATTAACGACTTGCACCTGACAATCAGCATGATCTTTATCAGATACAAGTAATTCAGCGGCTTGCTTGGCAGTTGCTACCATAGTGCCAAAGGCTAGCAAGGCAAGCTTTTTGGTCGCGCTATCAGGCCCTAATACCGCATCTACTTCACCTTGACCTATTTTATAATCTTGCGCAGGCAAACTGATAGATGCCCCGATACCGCTACCACGTGGATAGCGAACCGCGGTACAACCTTGATAGTTGTAGCAAGTATTAAGTAGCTGGTAGCATTCGTTCTCATCTTTGGGCGCGGCAATAAGCATATTAGGGACACAGCGCAAAAAAGCAAAATCAAAAATACCAGCATGAGTAGCCCCGTCTTCACCAACCAGACCGGCGCGATCAATAGCAAAAGTCACATCAAGGTTTTGCAGAGCAATATCGTGAATCAGCTGATCATAACCACGCTGCAAAAAGGTCGAATAGATCGCGACGATTGGTTTGACTCCTTGCGTTGCCATACCGCCTGCCAGTGTAACCGCATGCTGCTCAGCAATTGCTACATCAAAGAAGCGCTCTGGGAAACTACGAGCAAACTCAATCATGCCCGAGCCTTCCTCCATCGCCGGCGTAATCGCCAAAAGCTTGTCATCCTGCGCCGCTTTATCACATAAGAACTGTCCAAATACTTGCGAGTACTTTAGTCTAGAGACGCGGTTTTGAACGACTGCTTTATCCTTTGCCAAGAGGCTGATTGCCGCGTCTTCGGCAGGTAATTTGCTAATCGCATGGTAACCTACAGGATCAGCTTCGGCAGGTGCAAAACCTTTACCTTTGATCGTATAAATATGCACCAGTACAGGCCCACGTACCTGTTTGGCTAAAGCCAATACCCGCAGTAGCTCTGGGATGTTGTGCCCATCAAAAGGACCAAAATAGGTAAAGCCAATCGCTTTGAACAGATTATCTTCTATCTTGGGCACATCACGATGTTCTTTATGCCGTTTACGTCTATCGAACGCTTGCATATTAGGACGATGACGCAGTACCGGCTCACCTGTATCAGTAATATCGACTTGATAACCTGATTCCCATAGCATGGCTAAATGGCGTGAGAAGCCGCCGATGGAGCACGATATCGACATGTCGTTATCGTTCAAGATAACCAGTAAATCAGCGTCTTGTTGTACGGCGTCGTTCATAGCCTCAAAAGCCATACCGCCGGTCATTGCGCCATCGCCGATTACACAGGCAACGGTCTGCGGACGTCCTTGATAGCGTAGCGCCAGACTCATCCCTAACCCTGCTGAAATAGAGGTCGAAGAATGCCCAACACCAAAGGTATCATAGACAGATTCGCCGCGCTCAGGAAAAGCAGTTAAACCATCTTTGCTACGAATACTACCCAGTCTATCGCGGCGACCCGTCAAAGCTTTGTGTGCATAAGCTTGGTGCCCCACATCCCAAACAATCTGATCGTTTGGCGCATCTAACAGATAGTGCAAAGCAATAGTTAGCTCAACTACCCCCAAATTTGCACCGAAATGCCCACCGCTTTGCCCTGCTGAATATAATAAAAATAGACGCAGCTCATCAGCCAAGGTTATAAGCTGATCTTTAGTAAGCTTTTTAAGATCTGATGGTACATCGATAGCGTTGAGTAGCGGGGTATCAGGACGAGTACGCGGAATACGCACAAATGTCTGCTGCAAGTCGGGTAGACATGCAGTAGTATCAGGAGCTGATAGCATAGATTTTGATACAGCTACTGATTGAGACTGTGAAGAATGAGATGACTGCTGCATAAATCTTACTATACCTACCGATCTGCTGACAACGTGTTCATACTTGTACCGTTAGATCATGCCTACCAATTAAGCATAGTCTATTAATCACGGTCTATTACTATTTGCGGCTTATTAATTGCGTGGTTCATTAATATTGTATTACATATTCAAATATCAATAACTGTCCTGCCATTGGCTACAAATTAAGATCCAACATGCGCATGTCACTGTATTGTGCTTATATGAGCACTTTATTCAAGAACACAACTATTATGTTAGTACAATAATGAGGTAAGAGCGACAGTACGTAAATGACGATATCGTAATGCAAGGACAAACACTTGTCACTGTATCCATTAAAATAGTATGGCATAATAGCATTTTTTTTAGACAATCGCTTCAATCATCGTGGGTAGTCTGTGAACTTTGTGTGTTTTTCTCACCAACCCCATCATGAGGTATGGTCAATAGCATAAAATAATGACTAAATAACGGTATTTTATCTAACGACGATACGTGGGTTAAAAAAAGCACTGCTCTACGCAGCTGGAATAAACAGTTAGCCCAAAATAAATAATCAACTCAACATAAACGATTAATCCAGTACAGATAATTATCGTAGTACCGTTAGTATAACTTCAAAGCTTAGCATGTAATTACTAACTTATACTGGCTTATACTTGTTTATTGACTCAGTTATCACGATATAGCTATGGCTATTAACTTATTTGACGCCATTTAGCGTCCCGATAATCGACCACTGCAGGACATTAATGTCATATCAATTCATCACTAGTGCTACATTACCAACTCGTCATGGCGAGTTTGATATTCATGTGTTTGAAAACCAAGACGGTCAAGAGCACGTAATGCTTACTGTTGGTTTACCTAAAGTTGCCCTAGAAGCAAAAAAGGTACCATCAACAGATGGCAGCACTACAAAATCGTCACAAGATGCTATTCCACTAGTACGTATTCATTCTGAATGCCTAACTGGTGATGCCTTTGGTTCTCTTAAATGTGATTGCGGGCCGCAGCTCGACTCTGCCATGCAAGCCATACAAAAAACGGGATGCGGCGCCATCTTATACTTACGTCAAGAAGGGCGCGGCATTGGTCTTACTAATAAGATTCGCGCATATGCCTTGCAAGACCAAGGCCATGATACCCTTGATGCCAACTTAATGTTAGGGTTGCCAGCTGACGCTCGAGTTTACGATATGTGTAAGCCTATGCTGGCCCATGTTGACGTAAATGAGGTACGACTCATCACTAATAATCCTGACAAGGTGGCTTACTTGAAGGAACACGGTATCAATGTGGTTGAGCGGGTACCCTCAGTCGTTGGCGTCAACGATATCAATGCCGACTATTTGGCGACCAAACGTGACCGTATGGGTCATCTGCTTGATCAAGAGATTTATACCGCAGCCCATCTTAATAAATAAATATTTTTATCATTACCCTTAATTATAATAGACAATAATAGATATTTTTATGAGCATCTCAAACTCAGATAACACTCCTAACTCTACAGTTACGGTACCCACTGAACACGATATTATGCGAGTACGCGAATTTTTGGTAGATCTGCAAGCGCGTATTTGTCAAGCTTTGGAGGCTCAAGAACGCGATGGTGGCGGAAGCGCTACTTTTGTTCCCGATGATTGGGAGCGTCCTGAGGGCGGCGGCGGCCGCTCATGTATCTTAGCTGATGGCAAGGTTATTGAAAAAGCTGGGGTTATGTTTAGTCATATTCATGTCCATAACCTACCCGCCTCAGCAACCGCTCGTCATCCTAATATTGCTGGCCGTAAAGCGCAAGCTATGGGGGTCTCGTTGGTGGTGCACCCCAAAAACCCTAATGTGCCTACCAGTCACGCTAACGTGCGTCTTTTTGTCGCAGAAGCACCCAATGAAGAACCTATTTGGTGGTTTGGTGGTGGTTTTGATTTAACGCCGTTTTATCCGGTACTAGCAGACTGTGTGCATTGGCACCAAGTGTGTCATGACCTTTGTGCACCGTTCGGTGACAGTGTCTATGCAGACTTCAAACAATGGTGCGATGAGTACTTTCATCTGCGCCACCGCGATGAACAACGCGGCATTGGTGGTCTGTTTTATGATGATGTTAATACTGAAAGTCGCGGTTGGGACTTTGAAACCTGTTTTGAATTTATGAAAGCGGTTGGCAATGGTTATCTTGAGGGTATTATACCTATCTTTGAGCAGCGTAAAGATACGGTTTATACTGATACTCAGCGCGAGTTTCAGCTTTACCGCCGTGGCCGCTATGTTGAATACAACCTCGTTTACGATCGTGGTACGCTGTTTGGTTTGCAAAGCAACGGGCGTATTGAATCTATTTTAGTCAGTATGCCGCCGCTTGCCAGTTGGCATTATCGGTTCGAGCCTGAACCTGGCACCGCAGAGTTTGAATTGACCGATTACTATTTAAAACCACGTGATTGGTTGGCGTTATCGTCTTAGTATTATTTTATATTATAAAAACTTATAGTAGCCAGCTTATATAGCTGGCTTTTTTTGGATGTCTAATAGTCAGTTTGGACGTTACAACATAGATCATCTTTACAAAATGTCACGTAATTCATTCATCACTTTTACCATCTTGTTAGCAGCTTGGTTTATATTCAAGACACTATATCAAAAATATAGCGAAAATATAGTAAGGTATAACTGTACTTTATCTAGGTATCTGCAAAATATTAGTAAATAACCGATAAATAAGCAGCCATTTATATTAATCATGGACGTTTCAATTAGCCAGTCTACAAAGTGTAAATAAGATACAATCTTGCATAACCGCACTTTTTTACTAGCCATATATAGAGGATATAAAAATATGTTACCTGTTAAATCTTTCAAATCGATGTTTGGTATAACCCTACTCGCTGCTGCGCTTGGTTTGAGTGCCTGTAGTAGTCCCAATCCTGATGTCAAAGCTCGTCAAGACAGTATGAAAAGCTGGGGCGATGCTATGGGTATTATGGGCGATATGATTGAAGCTCCAAATACTTTTGATGCTGATTTATTTAGGGAGCAAGCGGCGTTTTTGGCAGAGGATGCTATTAACCCTTGGAGTCACTTTGAAGATCAAGAAGCTGTTGGTAATGCGACCGAAGCCGTTTGGGTAGATGTTGATAGTTTCCGTGCCGAATCAGATAATTTTCAACAGGTTACCGCTCAGCTTGATGTTGCCGCGCAAGGAGCAACTGGTATTAGCGACGTTCAGCCTGCCTTTAAAGAAGTCGGTGCCAGCTGCAAATCTTGCCATACTGATTTTAGAGTGAAAAAAGACTAGTTTTATTGTTTATAAAATAGAGTTTATGACAGTACAAAAACCACTATATGTGACATATAGTGGTTTTTTATGGTTAACAGCTCAACATCCACTCTAGGTTTCATCAGCGGCAAACAATACGTTACGCACCACTGAGCGCGAATCTACCGATCCGCCAAGCGAGCCTGAGAGTACCCCTACAGAGGCCAAAAACGCCACTAGACGCATGTGGGCTCCTAAAGAAGCACCATCTTGATCAGAGGTCCACGTACTCATTAAAGGATCTGGGAATACAAAGACCACCACACCATACATCAGCACGCCGAACATCAAGAACAAGCAAATGAGGGTTAATACCAGTGCCAAGTAAGTAGCTGCAGCCGTAACTACCGAGCTCTCTGAGGTCTGGCCTTGCCGCGTAGAAATTAGTCGAAATGAGAAGGCTCGATAGAGCACAAAGTTAGCAGCTAAAAAACTGGCAACTACAAAGATAGCCAACTGTCCATATGAAACTGAAGCTGCAAAATCCCACGTCTCCCCGCCAAAGATGAGGACGATAATCACTGAGAGTGCGGTTGCAATCATAGTTGGCATTTTGGTGGCAATGCGTAATGGATTGGCACGAATAGCTCCGCGAAAGATACGCGGCAAATTGTTTAAGGTATGGCGTATGACAAAGCTAAGTTTGCTGCTCTTATTGCTGCCTTTGGAGTAGCGGTCGTTAGCTTCTCGTGGCAAATTTTTGATCATTTGTTGGTACTGAGCTTTGGTAAAGTGCTGCATACGGTCAAGATCGCTTACCATTTGCACATGAGCTAAATAATTGGCTGTCTCTTTGACATAGTCCAGATTTAGCAGCCGTCCAAAGCAGTGCAACATCAGGGTCGTCAATCGTTCGGTACGGAGCGCTTTTTGTAAGAGCTTGTCTTCTTCATATGTGACTAAGCGGCGCGTGGATATTACAGCTACGTTGGTGAGCTGGGAGGGAAGCGCAAGTAAATAGGACATTGATGCCGCAGCGATTTCTATGTCGGTTATAATAAGCAAGAAAGCAAGCTTACGCTCGGTCTTCTCATTGATACCGATCTGTATAAAATCAAGCGCGTGATAACCGTTCTCGTCAGGGGTGAGACTAGGTCCTGTAAAGGGAAACGATACCACCTCAATATCTAGCTTTTCGCCGATAACCCGCTTGAATTCCATCCCAGCCGCTTCGGTCAGCTCATTCAATGTATCAAATGTATCAGTGTTTTGTTGTCCAGCTACACTGAGCTTCATAATACCAAGAGTGATATCTCGCTCATTCATAATTGGATACTTTAACCAAAGCGAAGGGTTTAGAGTAAACTAACTACTCCACTACTTTTTTATTGCTAATCACAGCTGAATGTTCATCCAGACTGCTGACGATGGACTTTACCGAAGGATCACTTAGATCAAGCGTACGTATAGGAAAAGGGATATTGATATCAGCGTTGTCCAAGGCTTTTTTGACCTCTACGATAACTTGATGAATAGAGGCAACTTTATTAGCTTGCGTACCGTTATCGATAAACCAGCGCACGGTCAAATCCATGGATGAGCCACCAAAACCTGTTGCAATCACACTAGGCTCAGCTTTTTTTGATACCGTATCGGCTCTGTTTAAAGCCTGCAAAATCTCCATCTTTGCCGTCTCAATATCATCCTCGTAACCGATACCTACCGCTACTTGTAGACGGCGCTGCTTATAAGCGGTATTGACAGTCAGCGCTGAGGTATATAAGTCGGAGTTGGGAATGACTACTTGCCTACCATCATATGTTCTAATGGTCGTTGCTCGAATCTTAATGTCTTCAACGGTGCCTTCATAGTCGCCTGAGACAATCTGATCACCAATACGAAAGGGTTCTGAGAGCAATAGTAAAATACCAGATAACAAGTTTTGGAAAATATCTTTAAAGGCAAAGCCAATAGCTACCGAACCGATACCTAGGGCGCCGATAAGTTTGGCAGGCGTAAACCCAGGAATAGCGACCACCATCGCAATCATAAAGCCAACAAAGAATATTAACGCACTACCTACTCTTTGGAACACCTTAACCAAATTTTGATGCCGGCTGTGACTACCTAGTATTTTATGTACTAGCTTTTTAAAAATAATAGATAGCAGCCAAAAAACAAGCATCACTGCTAGAGCAGCTATAAAGTATGGAATACGCTCAACAAAACTCATTAATAGCTCATTGGCGGTATCAGCAATGGTTTTGTAAGTCATGATATCGGTTGCGTTTTCAGTTGCAGCTGTGCTTAGTGAAGTGGTCTCGGCGGTTGCCATAAAGTGTTTATTCCCAGTGATTAGAGGCTATTGAGCTAGCTTATTAAAAGCACGATTAATACGGCGTCATCAAACCTGCGCTATTGCATTAAACCTGCTTGTACAATCTCAATCCAATAACCATCTACATCTTTGATAAAGGCAATATTGTTCATGTTGCCCTCTTCTGGACGCTTTTTGAAGTCAACTTTATTTTCATCAAACCAAGCGATAGCAGCATCTAGATCAGGGACGCTAAAGCAGATATGACCAAATCCTTGGGGCTGGGCATTACCATCGTGGTAGCTAAAGTCGTCTTGGGTCTCAGTCCCATAGTTATGTGTGAGCTCTAAAATACCGCGTTGGCGAAAGGTATAAATCGCTAAATCATCACCTGCGGGCAGATTGTTGCGCTCGTCTTCGGTAAGCTTGGCTAAAAAATACAGATCAAATTCCATTTCTGGGAATTTTTTTACCGCCAATAAAGTCATACCAAGTACGCCGGTATAAAAAGCTAGAGATTTGGCAGGGTCTTTTACGCGTAGCATAGTATGATTAAAGGTAAAGCCTTCAGTCGTCATTGCAATAGGCTGAACGCCATCTGTCTTTATGCTATTATTGGGCTGTTCAATCATTAACTGGTTATGCTTAGAGTCATCTAAATTAGACATTATTTATCCTTATATTTATTTGAGTTAAGTTGCGAGTAATTTTTCAAAAGGTATGCTTTTAACAGTTATAGGAGCATAGCGCCTAAAAATCAAGACGTATCCATATGAGTGACTACTACTATTAGGCCTCTAAAATTACTCCTTTTAAATATTTAAAAGGCATTTGTCATCAAGTGTCTAAAAAACTGACTTTACCAGTTTCCAAGTCATACTCGGCACCAACGATAAGCAACTGACCGCTGCTGGTCAAATCTTCCAGCGCGCGTGAGCCGTATTTGAGCTGACTGACTGACATACGCACATTGGCGCGTATAGAGCGCTTTACCAGCTCATCAGCATCGACATCTTGACCATTGGCGGTAGCCAGCTCATGTAGATTATAAACACTAGGACGAATACGATCGACGATAGATTGCAGATTGGGCGAATAATACTGCTCAGGATTGATCATAGCCTCCACACAAGCCGTTACCGCACCACAGTGCGAATGCCCAAGCACGACGACCAGCTTGGTATCAAACTTCTCGGCTGCAAACTCAATCGAACCGATCTGTGAGGGTGCAACTACATTACCTGCTACGCGAATCACAAACAGCTCCCCTAAGTCTTGATCAAACACAATCTCTACGGGCACGCGTGCATCCGAGCAGCCCAAAATAATAGCCAAAGGGTCTTGATCACTCACCAGCTCTGGGCGTTTTCGAGTCATAGGATCGGTACTGGTCAGACTATCAATATAGCGAGCGTTACCCTCTTTTAGAAGTTCCAGTACATCTTGGCCAGTATTTGGGCGTGGGTTGTTGGGCATAAGATATCCTTAGGTCAGCTTATTTAGTAGCGTTTTATACTATTTATAGTAAACAATTTATAGTAAACAATCTTTATAATAAATAATTGATGGGCGAAATAAGTGTTAGCAATAATAATTGTATAGTAATCGCGATTAAAATAATAAAAAATTTGTTTTATCATAAGTGCTTTGATGGATTGGTCTATGCACTTTTTTTCAAAACCAATAGCACTTTTTCTCAGTAAATTTTTCAGTAGCTTTTATAACCGCTTCTATAATTGTTTTCATGACTATGAGCTGCTTATCACTACATTAGCTGCTCGTACTAACTACAAATTGGCTTATTCCTATTTTAAGGGATATAAATGATATAGCCTACATAACTGATCCTGAGATTGCCCTAATTTATAGTACTGATTTGTTATAATACGCCGCAACCAGCCCCCGATTATGATAATACCAAATCTCTGTTTACTACTAGCTTGTAGAAGTAGAGACTTGATGTTTTAGGAATAATATCATGACTGACCCACTTGCCAAACAGTCTGCGTCTACTAATACGCTATTGCAGCTTAAAGGCATTAAAAAATCTTATGATCAAACCGAAGTATTGACAGATATCAATCTTGATATCAAGCATGGCGAGTTTATCACTTTGCTTGGCCCATCAGGCTGCGGTAAGACTACCTTGCTGCGCCTTATTGCAGGCTTTGAGCAACCAACAGCAGGGGCGATCGTCCTAGATGGGATACAGATGGCAGGGCTACCTGCTGACAAGCGGCCGGTCAATACAGTGTTTCAGCAATATGCTTTATTTCCGCACATGAGCGTGGCACAAAATGTCGCTTATGGCTTAAAGCTCAAAAAAGTACCCAAAGATGAGATTCAAAAGCGGGTGCAAGAAGCATTGAACATGGTGCAATTAGAGCATCTAGCCAATCGTCGACCGCAAGATCTATCCGGTGGTCAACAGCAGCGCGTGGCGATTGCACGTGCGGTTATCAATCGTCCCAAACTACTTTTGCTTGATGAGCCGCTTTCAGCACTGGATCATAAACTACGTTTGCAGATGCAGTCGGAGCTAAAACGCTTGCAACGCGAGCTGGGTATTACCTTTGTCTTTGTGACCCATGATCAAGAAGAGGCATTGTCAATGTCAGATCGTATTGCGGTCATGAAAGACGGCCGCTTCCAGCAGATCGGCACACCTATTGAAATTTACGAAACGCCTGCCAATTTGTTTACAGCTAAGTTTATTGGTGAGACTAATTTGTTCAAAGCTGAGGTCAAAGCCGTCCATCCCAATCATCCCGACCTCAATGGACAAGTCACTAATGGGCGTATTGAGGTCGAGGTGTGCGAGGCGCAAGTGCAAGATGGATTGACGACGCGGCGTAATTTGCGGCGTCCGGATTTTGCTCGTGATATCAAAGTCGGTGATATGGTCAGCTTACTGCTACGTCCTGAGGATTTGCGTATTTATGATCCTAATGATAAGGAGCATGCCGGACTGCTTGGGCGCGTGATTGAGAGTAATTATAAAGGCAGTACACTTGATTCTATTATCAAATTGGATAATGGTCATATTATTAAAGCCTCAGAATTCTTCGATGAGGATGATCCAAGCTTTGATTACAAAATAGATGAGGCTGTCAAAGTTACTTGGGTTGATGGCTGGGAGTGGGTGTTACCCCATGAAGATTCAGCGGATTCTGACTCAGTTATGGGCGCTCCCGCTATGGTTCAAAAGGATGCCAATTAATGGCGCGTAACCACGACAGTCAGAAGCCAAGCAACAAACTAATGAGCAAGCTTAGCAGTAAGAGTCCGTTTCGAACGGCCACCTTATGGCTGATTTGGGGCTGGCTACTCATCTTTGCGCTATTGCCGAACCTATTAGTTATCGCGGTCAGCTTTTTGACACGCGATAGCAGCGACTTTATCAGTCTGCCGGTCACTATCGAGAGCTATATTCGCCTGATCGATCCGCTGTACTTCGATGTATTCATGCACTCGTTGTGGATGGCAGGGATCACTACCGTTATCTGTTTGCTGCTCGGTTATCCGTTTGCTTGGCTGGTGTCCAAAGCTAAAACGCGTTGGCAGCCGCTACTTATGATGCTGCTCATCTTGCCGTTTTGGACCAACTCATTGGTACGAACTTACGCGCTCAAACTATTATTTGCTAATAATGGCTTGATTAATAAAGCGCTACTAACTATAGGTATTATCGATAAACCTATCGATATTTTATATACTCAAGGCGCGGTAATAGCGGGCCTAACTTATTTGTTATTTCCCTTTATGGTACTGCCGCTATACGCCGTATTTACCGATTTGCGTGATGACATGCTGTTGGCTTCACAGGACTTGGGCGCTTCAAAAACGCAAACCTTTTGGAATGTGGTACTGCCGCTCACCACGCCGGGTATCATCTCTGGCGTCCTTTTGGTGCTACTACCGGCCATGGGTATGTTCTACGTGGCTGATATCCTAGGCGGCTCCCGTAACCTGCTCGTGGGTAATATCATTAAAAATCAGTTTTTGGATGCCCGTGATTGGCCCTTTGGCGCGGCAGCTAGCGTATTATTAACGCTTGCAATGGCGGTACTATTACTCGCTTATCGAGCCAGTAGTCGCCGCATTGGCAAGACTGACTTTAATGAGGTGGCCTGATGTCAAGTAAAACCAATATAGGCCGTATCGCTGCCAAAGGCTATCTAGGACTGATCTACGCCCTGCTCTATTTACCTATTATCGTCCTTGTAGTCATGTCCTTTAACAAGTCAAAAATTGGCTACAACTGGGGCGGCTTTAGTCTAAAATGGTATGAGTCGCTGTTTAATAATCAAGCCATGCTCGATGCTTTTTGGCATTCTATCGTCTTGGGCTTGGTCGCAGCGACCGTTTCTACCTTAATTGGTACTTTGACTGCCCTAGCGCTACATCGCTACAATTTTCGCGGCAAAGGACTGCTAAATGGCTTGTTATTTGTACTGATGATGTCGCCTGAGATTGTCCTTGCCATATCTTTGCTCGCGTTATTCTTATTGATCGGGCTGCAGCTTGGATTTATATCTCTATTACTAGCCCATATCACCTTTTGTCTGCCCTTTGTGGTCATTACTGTTTTTGCGCGGTTGAGCAGTTTAGATGAGCGCTTGATGGAGGCGGCAAGAGATTTGGGCGCTAATGAATCAACCATGGTACGCACAGTTTTAATTCCGGTAATATTGCCTGCGGTAATGGCGGGTTGGCTACTTGCTTTTACCTTGTCGCTTGATGATGTGGTGGTCTCGACCTTTGTTACGGGTCCTAGCTATGAGATCCTGCCGCTACGTATTTATTCGATGGTGCGTGTGGGTCTTAAGCCCGAGGTTAATGCTGTTGGAACCTTGTTGCTGGCCGCGTCCTTGGTGCTGGTCATTATCTCGCAGCTCTTATTACGTCGACGCTAAGGTAGTAATATAAATATGCCACTCTTAATTTAATATGAACTGTTGTAGGCTGGCGCTTTTAGCCCAGCTTTGAAATTTTACAAAACCTTCTTGGAAATTCTATTTAAAGAATTTCCCTTGCAAAGCTAGAATTGCAGCACAATTTTTTAACGCTTCTCAGGGCTAAAGCCGCAGCCTACGCTAATTAGCTAGTAATTAAAGAAGTCATCATTATTAAATTTTGAATGAAACTCACTACTCTATTAAGTATAATGAATTTCACTCATTCTACTCATTCGATTATATTATGTTAGAGCTGCGTCATCTTAATACTTTAACGGCGCTACGAGCGCATGGTTCACTAGCAGCGGCGGCTGATGAGCTGCATGTGACGGCCTCTGCGGTATCGCATCAGCTAAAAGAGCTGGAGAACTACTACGATATCAGCCTCGTTAATCGTCGCACGCGCCCATTAACTTTTACCCCAGCTGGCAAGACGGTACTGGCGCTCGCTGATAGTATCATGCCGCAAGTGACGCGTACCAAGACCAATCTTAAGCGTCTGGCTCATGGGCAAGCAGGTAGACTGCGCCTAGCGTCTGAGTGTCATAGCTGTTTTGATTGGCTCATGCCAATACTCAATCAGTATCGCCGCGAGTGGTCAGATGTGGAGCTGGACTTTGCCACTGGCTTTGAGCCGGAGCCGCATCATTTATTGATGGAGGGTGATATTGATCTGCTGATTACTACCAGTAATTTGCCATTAGACGGCATCAGCTATCAGCCGTTATTTGAGTACGAGAGCCGATTGGTACTGTCGCCAACTCATGCTTTAGCAGAGCAGGATTTTATTCGTCCTGAAGATTTAACGGATGAGACCTTGATTGCGTATCCGGTAGAAGCCAAGCGCCTTGATATTATCGCCAATTTTATGACGCCAAGCGAGGTCAGTTTTCAGAACATTCGCACTACTGAGCTGACGGCGATGCTTATTCAACTGGTTGCCAGCGAGCGCGGTGTGGCGGCGCTGCCTGATTGGGTGGTAGCAGAATATGAGAAAAAAGGCTGGGTGGTCTCGCGTCCATTGGGCGACGGCGTGCACTGCCAGCTTTATGCGGCGACGCGTACTTCAAGCGAAAACATGGCTTATATGCAAGGGTTTACAAATTTGTTGGAAGAGATAGTTAAGCCGTTGTAGGCTCTATTTTTTAGTTATAGAATATTGCTTACCTTCTTGTGTTACTGCTTATGTCATAGTAACTGATGGTTTCCTAGTTAGGACTTAAATCTTTGGCTGTAGGCTACTAATAATAGTATCCTACATTCTTCATAGTAGCTCACTGTACATAGCAGTGTACCTTTCAACATGAAGCAATCGTATTTTTATCTTTTGATTAGTCCCTAAAAATTCTTAAATGTAAGATCGCCTTTAAACCACCATATTCACACCAATAACGATCAACACCAAACCACCTAGCGCTTCTGCCCAACTGCCGAGCCATGTCCCTGATTGGCGTCCTATATAAGTCCCTAAAATACTTAGAATAGCGGTCGTCAGTGCAATGATGAAACATGCCAAATAAGCATTAACGGATAATAGATTCAAAGTAAAACCTGCGCCCATCGCATCAAGGCTGGTGGCTATAGCCAACGATAGCAATGTCTTATGACTCAAATTGATCCGAGTATCATCATCGTTAACGGAACGTGACTCATAGAGCATCTTAATCCCAAGCGCTACCAGTATGACAAAAGCAATCCAAGCAGCCCCTTCAGCAAACCAACCTAGCATGGTAGAGCCCAGCGCATAACCAATCAGTGGCATTACCCCCTGAGCGACCCCAAAATATAAACCAATGAGTAATGCCATTTTTGTAAATTGTGGCTTAACATCACTTTTGTGAGTTGAGCCAAGACCAATTGAAGCAGCAAACGCATCCGCAGCGAGTGCTAACGCCAATAATAGTATTTCTAACATGAAAAAATAGTTCCCTTTTGAGATGTTTTTTATAGTGGCATGATAAACTCAAACGCTGCATTATAAATGACTAAAGGGGTAAGTTTTTTGTCTGAATTAAAAATAGTTGGGCTTTTTGCCATTACTGCATTAGCAGAGATTATAGGTTGCTATTTGCCATATTTATGGCTGAGAGAGGGTAAGTCAATATGGCTTCTTGTCCCCAGTGCGCTTAGTTTGGTTGCTTTTGTATGGTTACTGACTTTACATCCAACCGCTATTGGCAGAGTTTATGCCGCTTATGGTGGTGTGTATGTAACGATGGCAATTCTATGGTTATGGGCTGTTGATGGTATTCGACCAACGACATGGGACATATTAGGTACTTCAGTGGCACTTCTAGGCATGGCTATTATTATGTTTGCACCAAGAAGCACATAGGCTATACCTCACTGAAACCACTAAAACCGACCGGATAATCAATAAACAGCCTACTCAAAACAGACCGCTATAAAGTAACTATTTAAACCAGACTATCAAGCGAGTAATATCTATCAACGGTTAGAAAACCAACTTAAAAAAGTAAAACCCAGCAGCAGTAGCCAATAAAGTCAGCCCCACATGCAAACCCACCAGACTTAAACCTGCCAGCACGCGCCCGTCATGCATAAAACCAAAGACTTCCGCGCTAAAGGTACTAAAAGTGGTTAGCCCGCCACAAAATCCAGTAATGACAAATACGCGAACGTTATCGGACAACCCGCTCCCCGTACGTTCAAACCAGACCAGCGCCAAACCAATCAACAAGCCACCTAAAATATTAGCACTCAGCGTGCCCAGCGGTATCCAGCTGTGCAGCGGATTAAAGCGTGTCAACCACGCTCGCAAGCACGCACCGATTGCTGCGCCCAAACCAATAGCCAGCCACTGCATGGTGTTGTCCTTTTATTTGGTAGTAGCGATAAGAGCATATATAGTTGAGTCACTTTAAAAGTATTACAGTTCAGTGCTGCTGGTATTAATTTTACTTGCGTGCTGTGTCTACGCTGACAGAGGCTGCGCAAAATTAATACCAGCAGCACGTAGCTAAACATGTCAATTTTACTTGGAATTGAATAGAAGCAGCTTTTTGATCAAACTTAAAGCGCCGGCAATTCCGTCATAGGCCAGCGCGGTACGCAGCTGACCGCCAAACCATCGGCTTGCCCGGCTTGCAAGCGCTCAAAGCCAGCATAAGCAATCATTGCACCATTATCAGTGCATAGCGCAGGCGGTGCATAGTGCACGGTGGCATCTATTTTGGCAAGCTCAGCCTCCAAAGTCTCACGTAGATGCGTATTGGCACTGACGCCGCCTGCAATAACCAAGCGACTCATATCAACTTGCTTAAGGGCTTTAACGCATTTTTTTACCAAGGTATCGACCATCGCCTGCTGAAAGCTTGCCGCGATATCCGCACGTACTTGCGGATCGCTATCAGAATGCGGCGTATCTTTAATCAAATTGTGCACCGCGGTTTTCATACCGCTAAATGAGAAATCTAAACCGCGATGCAGCATAGGACGCGGCAACTCATAAGCGTTTGGATTACCCGTTTGGGCCAATTTTGCAATATTAGGACCGCCTGGATACGGCAAACCCAGCATTTTTGCAGCTTTATCAAAACACTCACCAGCGGCGTCATCTATTGACTCGCCCAATATCTCGTACTCGCCAATACCATGCGCGGCAATCAGCAAAGTGTGTCCACCTGATACGAGGAGTGACACAAAAGGAAATGCTGGCGGGTTTGCGCCCATTAAAGGTGCCAATAAATGCCCCTCCATGTGATGCACACCAATCGCTGGAATATCCAATCCATAAGCTAAGCTGCGCCCAAATAAAGCACCCGTCATGAGCGCGCCAATAAGTCCCGGACCTTTGGTGTAAGCAATCGCGTCAATCTCATCTTTTGAGATATCGCATTGCTCTAATAGCTCATCTAATAGTGGCACTAATTTACGAATATGGTCGCGGCTGGCAAGCTCAGGCACCACACCGCCATACAGCGCATGCAGCTCTATTTGTGAATACAACACTTGCCCAAGCAAACCATTATGCTCGCTATCTATCAGCTCGCTATCAAAGATCGCCAGACCGGTTTCATCACAAGAGGTTTCTAGACCCAATACTTTCATACCGTTACCTTTAAGCTATACGCTATCGTTTTTATGACTCATAAAGACAGCTTTTTTATCCACTAAAAAGCCGTCACTGACCTTACAATGACGGCTCTTTCAGCAAATTTCAATCGCTGGGCGCTTTTAAGTTTTTAGGCTCTTAGCTGACAGCGGCCAACATATAATCAACCGCAGCTTTAACTTGTGCTTCGGTAACACCGTTTACCGCCTGCACTGGCATTTTATTAAAGCCTTGTGCAGAATGCATATATAACGTTTCTTTGTCTTTAGCGAGAGCCACGCTCCACGCCGCACTATCACCGTATTTTGGTGCGTTGAGCAAACCATTTTCGTGACAGACTTTGCACTGAGCTTCATAGAGTTTGGCACCTGCATCAGCAGCTAGCAATTCAGGTTCTGCACTAGCTATTTCAGTAGCTTCAACGTTATCTATTGACGTTGCTGTAGACATATCAGCCTTATCTGCTGGCGCTATTATTTCCTCTTCAACCTTTACCGCCGCTACTTGCTCTTCGACTACCGGTTCTGCTTCAGTAGCAGTTTCCTCCGTTGGATTATTACCACTACAAGCACTAAGGGTTAGTAGTAGGCCTAGACTAAGAGCAGTTACTACTGGTTTTAAAAAATAACTTTTGGATTGGTTATTCATGTCATCTGCCTTTTAAGCTTTTAGCTTGCTGCATCAACCATGTATTCAACTGCCGAACGAATCTGCTCTACAGTAACACCATTAACCGCCTGCGCTGGCATTTGGTTAAAGCCGTTAGCTGAGTGATCCGTCAGGGTGTCTAAACCTTTCTCTATACGCGGTGCCCAAGCAGCGGCATCACCATATGTAGGGGCACCTAATAAACCATTTGCATGACAAGCCATACATTGAGTGTCGTATAATTGAGCACCTACATTGACGGCTAGATCTTCAGTTTCGCCCCCTTCTACCGCCTCTGCTCCTTCCACATCAGTAGCACCAGCTTCAGGAACGACCATTGTCGTCAACATAGACTCTGTTTCAGCAAATTCAAAATCTTCAGCTTCAGGAGCATTGGTACGAGCAAGCTCAGCCGCTTCTTCGACTCGATCAACGGCTAAGACTTCGTGTGAACCCTCGCCTCCACTACAGGCGCTAACGCTCACACCCAAGCTGACTACCAGCGCTGTCCACAATGCTGTGTTTAGTACCGTCTTTCTCATCCCAACATCCTCAATAAAATTGATATAAAAGCGTAAAGGGTCTATTAAATTGTTGGCATTATCATAGCATAAATTCAAACCAAACCGTTATAGACAGTAAGGGGTTTTATCTGTTTTTTGTGACTTGTATAGTGGGGGGTTTATGATCATAAAAGCTTGAATTTAACTTTATAAGTAGCATTTAAAGGGTATAGTTAGCATTAAGTAAACCTTGTGAGTTAATAACTGTAAGTAGTTGTGTAATAGGTAGTAGGACAACACAATTCAGCTGTATCATGACTCGTTGTCAAGTCTAGTGGCCTTTTTTAGTTATTTTCGCCTATCAAGCTGAAGACTTTGACTTTACTGACATTTTTTGCTATAATCGTCGCCCTTGCGCGTAAAGCACAAGGCTAGTATACCCTTATCCTAGTTTGAGCTGATGCCTGCGATCTTGAGATATCGCGGCTAAATACTAATACACAGCCAAACTAATGCCCTTATATCTCGTTCCTAAAAGGAGTCTTCATGCCTGCAGTTAAGGTTAAAGAAAACGAACCCGTTGATATCGCTATCCGCCGTTTCAAGCGTGCTTGCGAAAAAGCTGGGGTTTTATCAGATGTACGTAAACGTGAATTTTATGAAAAGCCAACGCAAGAGCGTAAGCGCAAAAAAGCGGCTGCCGTAAAGCGTTATAAGAAAAAACTACAACGCGAAACTATTCGTACTACGCGTATGTACTAATTGCTTACTAACCTGAGTATTACTAATTTAGGTACTTAATCTTGATAGTCTAATTTAGACAACAGATACTCAAAGTGTTAGAACCTATATATAATAACGCCACTGCTATCTAATGATATCAGTGGCGTTTTTTATGCTACAATTTTTGGCACTGTTATTGTAAACACTTTTATTGTGAGCGCTTTTTTAACCCCACATTTTCAATAGTATAAGGAAGAATAACAATCATGAGCCAACTTAAACAAAACTTATCAGATAGCATCAAAACTTCAATGAAAGCACGTGAGCTTGAGCGGGTCAAGGTCTTACGTAATGTTCAAGCCGTTATCAAACAAATTGAGATTGATCGTCGAAGTGATCTTGATGATGTAGAAGTACTAGAGGTGCTACAAAAACAGCTCAAACAGCGTCAAGAGTCATTAGCCATCTTTACTGAAAATAGCCGTGATGACTTGGCAAAAAAAGAGCAGTTCGAGATTGATGTCATCAATGAGTTTATGCCCAAGCAAATGGATGCAAGCGAGCTTGCCGCATTAGTAAATGCAGAAATCGCTGAGCAAGGAGCGACCTCAATGCGCGACATGGGTAGTGTGATGGGTGCACTTAAGAATAAAACAGCGGGCCGAGCTGATCCTGCCATAATCTCGCAACTAGTCAAACAGGCGTTACAAGGCTAGAGCTAATTTACCTAAGCCTTGATCAAGCTATGTCCTATAGCTTTTTATAGGATATTAATTTATAAGACATCAAATAACCGCCTAAGGCTCAAAGTCTTTGGCGGCTTTTACGTTGGTAATCTCTTGGTTAATCGTCGCTAATAAAGGACGAGCGCTGCTGTTTTGATTCGCTTGCATCTGCTCGGTGATTTGCTTGGCCTGCGTAAGCGAGGTAAGGGCTGCATCATAACGTCCATTCCACAACTGATCGTGACTGCGATAACGCAGGCCATTGATCGTCGCTATACGTGCCAGCGCTGGTGATGTGGAGGTCTTGGCAAGCTTTTCATTTGCTAATTGCAAGCTTTGCCAAGCATAACGATCGCTTGGTTGCTGCTGAGTGAGCGGCTTTAACAGGGTCTGTGCTTGGGTAGGATTACCGCTATTGGTCAAAGCCTCTGCTAAATAAAGACGCAGATCGCGGCGCTCAGGATACAAGCGCTGCTGACGCGCTAACACCTCTGCGGCCTGCGACCATCGGTTTTGTTCGCTAAGAAGTTGACTGTGGCTGATAGACAATAGCGGCTCTAAGGCCTGACGCTTAGCAAGTGGTAGAGCGGTAAGCTCAGCCATAATTTGATCAGCGTCATTAAAGCGCTGCTGCTCACCATACCAGTGCATCAATGCTAGCTTTGCACCCACGCTATTGTTAGCAGCGGTTGTAAGGGCGGTTTCTGATAAATGCTTGCCGGTGCTTTGTACGCGCCAGTAAAGCAGATCAAACAAGGCTTGATGGCGCTGCTGCTGGTTGAGAGATAAGGTGGGATAACGCTGAGCTCGGCTTTGGGCATCACTTAAACGCTCATTACTCAAGGGATGCGAACGTACAAAACTTGGTAAAAACCGATTGGCAGTTTGATTGAGCTGAGTTTTTTGATTCATAGTAGCGAAGAAACTTGGCATGGCTCGTGGATCATAACCTGCCTGCGTCATAATTTTCATCCCTACCCGATCCGCTTCACGCTCATTATTACGGCTAAAAGCCATACTACTATTCATAGCTGCAGTCTGACTACCCATCATTACTGCCGCCGCCGCATCACCGCCACCATCCGCGGCTGAGGCTGCAATGGCCGCCAGCATACCGCCTATTTGCATAAGTAGAGCTTTTCGCTTCTCATCAGCTCCGCTTTCGTAATGGCGCTGACTAATATGCGCAACCTCATGCGCCACGACACTTGCCAGCTCATCCATGCTACTGGCGGCAAGTATCGTACCGGTATTAATACCTATAACACCGCCTGGAGCGGCAAAGGCGTTGATACTAGGGTTGTCGAGCAGGACTACTGCCATTGGTGCTTGCTGACGTACCTGTGCATTGAGGCGCCATGTCATATCTTTGATAGTTTCTTGAATCCAAGGATCATGTTCCATCTTCACGCGGCCATTAATGTTCTGTAAGGACCACTCACCTATGCGTTTATTCTGATATTGATCATCGAAACTTAGCCCCTGCCCTTGCAAGTTTGGCAGCTCTAAAGCATTAGTGTCGCTAAAGGCTGAGGGTTGCCATGAACCATAGGCAGGATTTGTTGTCAAAGCCGATGGTGCTGCGTTTTGCTGAACCAGTAGCGGCGCTGCGAAGCTGACGTTAATAACAAGCGGGTTTGCAAGTACTGCCAACAGCATAAATAGCCTTGATCGCTTTAATATCGATAGCTTTAAAGCTACACGCGGTTGCAAGTGAGCCATTATCTTAGATGATCTAAATAACCGCTTATTGATCTCATTACCATCACGGTTACCTGCTGGAGGCTGAATAGATGAAGCACTGATAAAATAGTTCAAAGGCGTGTCCTATACTGTCGATCATATCTTGTTTTTGACTATACGAGGTTGCTAGCTTTACGTCAATTATAGAGCAATGTTGGCTACTAATATCTAGCGGGCTGTCACCCTTGTGCAACATGGTGACGTGATTCTATTGGACTAAACGTGATGATGATTATATTCAACTGCAATTGCATGCCAACAATTTGTTATAATAGTATCTGCTAAAGATAACCCTTAGCCCTTTAGTAACAGTTGAGAGTTTGGATAGACAACGGGTATAGAAGCTTAACATAGCAGCCATTATTTAGATAATGTACTCAAATATTAACCTTCATTTAGCATAATTAACATCTGGGTATTGCAGTTTTAAGGATTTATTTATGTCTGTTAATCATCAAAGTATGAATTCTTCTCCCTCTTATGCTATCTATTTACCATCGACACTAGCTGGTGCCAAGCAGCATACAATAACGTCTTTACTGCGCTTATTACCTCCTAATGTCATCAATGATATTCAAACAGTTGAAACTACAAAAAAAGACGTTAAAGATACAGAGCAAACGGTTATTAATATAAAGGATATAGTAGATGGACGGAATCTAGCTTGTCCCATGCCATTATTAAAGACAAAAGTGGCGCTACGCGGGGTAGCAAACGGTGAAGCTTTATATGTTGTTGCCACTGATCCCAACTCTCAAGCTGATATTGCCGCTTTTTGTCAACAGACCAGACAAGCTCATGCTAGCGAGCAGTTGTTATTAGCGGTTAACCAAACCAGTGAACAACAAAGTAACGATAGCACTTTACCTACACCGTCCGATACAATATTTCACTTCATAATTACTAAAACCGATAGTATCTAAGCGCTGCTATCCTTTACAATTAAGACATCAACGTTTTTTGAATATTTGCTTACTTATTGAATCAAGGTCAAGAATATGGCTACTCGTTCTACTGACTCGTCCATCACTAAAAAGACGCAGAACAGTGCTGACACTGAAAAAAATGTCGCACGTGAAGCGGCGCTCAAGGCAGCAGCTCAGCGTCCTCCTTATGATGCCAGTGCATTAGAAAACACCAGTACGCGCGATTTAGTGCCAGCGATGCCCACTCATTTGTCTGCCCCTGGTGTTAATCTGGGCGCGTATATTAATACAGTGCATCAAATTCCCATTTTAACCCCGACGCAAGAACAAGAGCTTGCCCATCGTTACTATGACGAGGGTGATGTTGAAGCTGCGCGTTTGCTTGTAATGTCGCACTTGCGTTTTGTCATCCATATTGCCCGTAGCTACTCAGGTTATGGATTGCCACAAGCTGACTTAATACAAGAAGGTAATTTGGGATTGATGAAAGCGGTTAAACGCTTTGATCCCAATAAAGGGGTACGATTAGTATCGTTTGCAGTACATTGGATTAAAGCTGAGATCCACGAATTTGTGATTCGTAACTGGCGTATTGTCAAGGTTGCTACCACCAAAGCCCATCGCAAGTTGTTTTTTAATTTGCGTAGCCTAAAAAAGACTAATAACCAGCTCACTCTTGAGGAGG
Source organism: uncultured Psychrobacter sp. (assembly GCA_947501045.1). GTDB lineage: Bacteria > Pseudomonadota > Gammaproteobacteria > Pseudomonadales > Moraxellaceae > Psychrobacter. Next base: position 77,249 of record CANMUI010000004.1, on the reverse strand, counting down.
CGGATGCTATCGCCAATGATCTCAATGTCACGCGCAAGCAAGTGCTGGAGATGGAATCACGCCTCACCTCCTATGATGCTTCGTTTGAGACCCAATCAAGTGATGATGACGACGGTCGCTACGCTCCGCAGCTGTTTTTAGAGGACGGTATTGATCCTGCCGAGATGGTAGAAGAATCCGATTGGGAAGAGAATAATTCCTCAGCACTTATTGCGGCTATGGATACCTTAGATGATCGTTCGCGTGACATTGTTGAGCAGCGCTGGCTTACTGAGCAAAAGTCCACCTTGCACGAACTGGCAGCGGTGTACTCGATTTCAGCAGAACGTGTACGTCAGATTGAGAAAAACGCGATGGATAAAATTCGTGATGCCATGTCCATTGATAGTGTTATTTTACCGGATGATATCCAGTAGCTAATAAGTGAGTTATTAGCTCGTTAAAGTATTAGTTATTTTTATTATAAGTCATAGGCTTTGCAGTTTGATATTTTAAGGTTGGATAATGGTCAACTGGATAGGTGTGGCAGCAATTAATCTTGCTATTGCGGTTACTTTAGGGGCGTTTGGAGCACATGGACTCAAAAGAATAGCCAGTACCCAGCAGCTTGAATGGTGGCATACAGCAACTCTTTATCTATTTATCCATGCTTTAGGTTTGTTAGTCGTTGGCCTGTTGCTACGCTTAAACTATGCCACGCAGACTACGGCTTGGTTATTACAAATTGGCGTTATTATCTTTGCTGGTAGCTTATACGCTATGACATTAGGCGCGCCGCGCTGGTTTGGCGCTATTACGCCCATCGGTGGTGTACTCATGATAGCAGGCTGGGTATGGCTGGCGGTAACGGCTTTTCGGGTCAGCAACTAAGCCAAAATTAACGCCTCACGAATAATGAGATAGAATAATAAGGTTATCATTGTTTTAATTCATCAGTGTCGCAGGCTATATAAGGAACGGTTATCATGAGCGATATAATGGTTAATGGAAGAAAATTACAAACCACGCATCAAACCGTGCAATTGGTGGTTAATGAGCTTGGATTAAGCGCTGGTCGTTACGCTGTCGAAGTTGATGGGTTAATCATTCCTGAAGGTGAGCTCAATCAGCTCCGCATCGTTGATGGTATGACTATCGAAGTAGTACAAGCTAATGATAGCTAACCAAAGTAGATTAGTTATAAAAAATATATGAGCTATAAAATAACCTCAAACATATCTCATGTTTGAGGTTATTTTTATTGTAGGCTGATTTTGGCAAAGTTAAGTAATGGTTATATTATGTATTTATTAGACAGTTATATTCTTAGGTAATCATAGATACTGTTTTAATAAGTCACTCATTTGATAAATGGCTAAGTCAATAAGTTGCTAATAAATCCTCGCTTTTAGTTTTATCTAACTACTTAACTACTAGCTTCTATACAGTTGGTACCGTCTCTGCTGTAGTAACCTCACTATCAACATAGCGCCCACTGCGTCCGGCACCTTGAGTCTTCTTACGCTCTTGACGGGTTTTATATTTACGTACTTGTCTGTCAAGTTTATCTGCCATCTCATTGATAGCCTTATACATATCATCTTCAAAGGCTTGTACGAACATCTCCTGACCCGATACGCGCATAATGGCTTCAGCCTTATGGCTCTTTTTACCACTATTACTATTATCCAACGATAAAATGACTTGTACACTTTGGATTTGATCAAAATGACGCTCAATTTTGGTCATCTTTTCACGTACAGCTGTGTCCATGGCATCAGTAACGCTAATGTGGTGACCACTAATAGAAACATTCATATATTTTATCCTTATATTTATCATTTACGATCAATAGACGAGCTGACACCTGTGTCCTCACGTCTTACTCTATTGATAATAACCTTATCAACAATATCAACAACTTTATTTGGCAGCGTATTTTGTATTCTCCTTTTATTTTACGGTTATACTAGAAACGTATAAACTGCTCAATATTTGTACAGAAACGCTACTTAATATTTATTGTTAATACCTCTCTAATTTGTCATGAAAACTAGCTAGTAGCAAGGCGCTATAATGTAATTAAATGTAACTATATCTTTTGTTATTCTATTAGTTATATATAATCAGAACATTTTGTTTTTAGATTGTCTAAAATTTTTAGAGTAATATGAAGGCAGCTGTCAAAGATGCAGCTACAGCATGAGCAATTTATAAATACAGGTTGAGTATCAAAGAACTAATACTTTTGTTTGCGCTGAGTAGAGGAACCGATATTCATCGCTTCTCTATATTTGGCAACAGTACGCCGTGCAATGTCAATCCCATCTTCGAGTAGCTGAGCTTGAATACGGCTATCTGATAAAGGTTTCTTGGGATTCTCATTGGTAATGAGCTGTTTAATCATAGCGCTGATAGCAGTTGAGGAGATATCACCATCATTACTACTAACATGGGAGGAGAAGAAGTGCTTAAGTGAAAACAGACCTTGCGGGGTCAAGATCGTCTTACTGGTAGTCAGGCGTGAAACGGTAGATTCATGTAATTCGACTTCTTCTGCCACATCTTTTAAAATAAGAGGCTGCATAGCAGTAGCACCATAACGCAAAAACTCCTGCTGGCGACGTACGATACTAGTGGCGACTTTAAGAAGGTTTTGATTGCGCTCCTCGATGCTGCGAATAAACAGTCTGGCGTCGGTCAAGTTTTCGCGTAAATACTGATTGTCAGGACTATCGTCGCCGCGCTTGACTAAGTTGGCGTACTCTTGATTGACGCGTAGCTTAGGCAGTGTTTCTGGATTAAGACGCACATGCCAAGCTTCATCTTGTGCTGCACTATTTGCTTTGTTGCGGCGTAGCGGTGTTACTAACACATCTGGTATGTCGTAGCTTTCAGGAGCCTGCGTATACTCAGGTTGCCGGCTTTGAAACAATAGACCTGGAGAGGGGTTCAAGGTGCGTAGTAACGCAATTGCTGGAGCTATGTGCTCAGAGGACAGACCTGTGGTTTCGGTCAATGCTCTGATATTATTGCTGACCAGATATTCACTGGCAGATAGTAACACTTGAGCGTGTTTTAGGTAGCTGGTATCAGGGTCAAGTTTGGCCAATTGAATAGCTAAGCATTCGCTAAGATTACGCGCGCCTACGCCTAGTGGATCGCAAGACTGAATGACCCGTAGCACCATCTCGATCTCATCACGCTCAATATGAGTATCCCACTGATAAAAGCTTGCCATGGTACTTAGGCTTTGTAGCAGCTCATTAATATCAAGCTGTATAAAACCCATATCGTCCATTGAGTCCATTAGATATTCGGCTATTACAATATCCGTATCTGAGAGATGTTTGAAGTTAAGCTGCCAGCGTACATGATCCTGGATACTAGCGCTGGTACTCCCTTGATAGTCATCAAGGTCTTCATAACCACCCCCTTTGCCAGTGGCAGCGGATGCATAATTACCCGTATCAATGCTACTAATGTCTGAGCTTGTTGAACCAGAAAAGTCACTTGCCATATCTTGATAGTCGTGATCATAATCGATATCACCGCTATCCATAGCACTGTCGTCAATACCTGCTTGTTGTAATTTGTCGAAGCTATCGTCAAAGCTGTCATCGAATGAATCAACATTGTTATAGCCATCGTCGAAGCTATCATTACTATCAAAGCTATCATTACTATCAAAGCTATCATTACTATCAAAGCTATCGTTACCATCAAAGCTATCGCTATTCGATGCATCGTCATTGGTGTCGGTTGCGGTATTGGCATTCCACATCTCAAGCGTTAGTGATTCAGGTTCATCTGCGCGCTCATCACTACTGTCTCCATACAACTCCTCTTCGTCGTCGACGCGTTCAAGGAGCGGGTTACTATCAAGCTTTGCCTGAACCTCTTGTGCCAGCTCAAGACTAGAGAGCTGCAGCAATTTGATAGCTTGCTGCATCTGCGGAGTTAGTTTTTGGGAGTTATTTAGCGTGGCCGCCAGTCCAAACGACATACTCATAACAGGTATATTCCACTCCAATATAATAATCTTAAAAATATAATAATAATCTTAAAAATATAGAACAACAGTTAATAATCAATAGCGCTTTTTGTAAGCTTATACTATTTCTAAAAATTAGGTAGTAAGTTTCAAAAATAATCTTTAGCATGCTTTTATAACAAAACTTGACAGCCGACTATAACCTTACCAAATTATGACAATAGCACTTTTTATAGTAATTTTGCTATGATAATTTACATCTTATCTGACTTACTTTGCCGTTTATCTGCTTTGTAACTTTGATAAAGTAGTAAAGGCATGCTTTTGCTTGTCTAGGATTACGATTAAACATCAAAGCATCAACCTACAGCAATTGAGCAGGGTATGATAGCAAAATATCTACTTTTTAAGACTATAATTGAGAATGAGATGACCAAGCATTTTAAAAGCAGCGTTGAAAACAATAGTGATTTTACCATTGCAGCAGTACAGATGAATAGTCAGCAAGATATCGAAGCAAACTTAGCCGCTATTAAATCCGCTATTGCTGATGCCAGCCGACAAGGAGCACAGCTGGTAGTACTGCCTGAGAACTGCTGTAGTATGGGTAGGCAAGCGGCTACCGCTGAGCGCTTTGACTCCTTATCTACTACCTTAGCAAATTATGCGCAAGATCATGATATTCACGTACTTGTAGGTTCGCTACCTTGCTCTTACCGTCCTGACGGGGTTATCGTACCTGATGGACGTCTGCGTCAGGTTAGTCAATTATTTGCTCCTGACGGCACGCAAGTGGCACGCTACGATAAGATTCATCTGTTCACCGCGACTGTTGCTGATAATCAGGGTAGCTACAACGAAGCGGCAACTTTTGAGCCGGGGATGCAGACGGTAGTAGCGAAAATTGAAGCAAGCGACAAGGTATATAATATTGGTATGATGGTATGCTTTGATTTACGCTTTCCAGCTCTTGCGCAGCGTTTGCGCCAAGCAGGTGCAGACCTACTAAGCGCGCCTTCCGCCTTTACTTATCTGACAGGGCAAGCGCACTGGTCTTTGCTATTGCAAGCGCGCGCTTTGGACAGTCAATGTATGGTTATTGGTGCGGCGCAAGGCGGCGATCATTACTATAAAAATGGCAAGGTTCGTCAGACATGGGGGCATACGGCAATTACTGCTTTTGATGGTACAGTGATAGACAGCTATGATAATAGCGCTCTTGCCAAGCCGGATGAAGAACAAAAATACGCCTTAGTTTTTGCTAACTTAGACACACAAGCTCAGCAGCAAGGGCGACAAAAGCTGCCTATTTTTCAGTGCCATCGTTTGGCTTAATGGAGGACTCATACAGGTTTAGGGCAGCGCTCAATTTTCCTCATTTTGACTGTGGGTGGCGCGCGGATGAGCGCGGTCATAGACTTGAGTGAGCTTGGCAAAATCAACGTGAGTATAGATCTGCGTAGTACTGATATCACTGTGCCCTAACATCTCTTGGATGGCGCGCAGATCGCCACTACCTGACAGCATATGAGAGGCGAAGCAGTGACGTAGTAGATGCGGATACAGATTTTGAGCAATGCCAGCACGGGTTGCTGCTACTTTTAAGCGCTGCTGTACTGCTCGCGTTGATAACCGTGTACCGAGCTTTTCACTGATAAATAGTGCACGGTCTTGTTGCTCAACCCATAGATCACGATGCGGCAAATAGCGGTTAATAGCAGCGGCGGCTTTGGCTCCCAAGGGTACTAGACGCGTTTTATTGCCCTTACCGGTTACGCGGACGCGCAGAGCAGACAAATCGAGATCTGTCATATCAAGCGCTACTAGCTCCCCTACGCGCAAACCACTGCTATATAGCAATTCAAACATGGCTTTGTCGCGTAGCCAAAGTCTTGCTTGTTCTGGTGTCTCGGGCGTAGGCTGGTCAAGCAACTGCGTCAACAAATCCACATCGGCAATAGCAGGCAGAGGCCTTGGACTACGTTTAAGCTGATAGCCTGTCGTCGGATTGATACGAGCCAGCCCCTCTTCAAGCAACCAACCATAAAAGTGACGAATAGCCGATAGCTCTTGTTGTACGCTGGCAAGCGCTAACTTATCTTCGTCTAAGCGCTGGCTAATATGCTGTGCCAATTGTCTTTTATCGCAGCGCGTCCATGTCAGCTGTTTACCGCGCAAGAACAGTGCTAGCTGATGCACCCCTGCAAAGTAAGCGCTTAGCGTATGCTTGGAGTGGTTACGCACAGCTAACATCTGTAGCCAGCGCTGTACAGGCTCTAAAAGTTTGCGCAGCGGCTCATCGAGTTCAGTAGCTTGGATCTGCTTATCGGCATATTCTGTATTAGACATAAACTGGCCTCATACTAAAAAATGGCTCTATTAAGTAGTGGGACTTGGCTTGATACCCGCCTGCGCCATCAGACCATCTGGACTAAACACGCCCTCATAAACAAAAGCGGTGGGGCCTGTCATCATGACAGAATAACCCGGCTGCCAGCGGATAATCATACTACCACCATAAAGCTGCGCACGAATCTCCTCCCCTTCATCAAGCCAGCCTTCACGTATACCTATGGCAACCGCTGCACAAGCACCCGTACCACAAGCTTGAGTTTCTCCAACGCCGCGCTCATAAACGCGCAGACGAATGTGACGCTGATTCATCACCTCCATAAAGCCTACATTGACCTTATCCGGGAACGCTGGATGCGACTCAATCGCTTTACCTAAATTCTCGACATCAGCATCGAGCACGTCATCAACTTTGATAACCGCATGAGGGTTGCCCATGTTGGCTACAAACAGCTGTACGGGCGTGCCTGAGACGTCTAGATGATAAGCATTTTGTATTTTGGTGGTGGCTTTGGGGGCAAAGGGAATCTCGTTCGGTTCAAACTTAGGTTTACCCATATCCACCTCTACCCAACCGTAACGATCCGTGTTCAAAGCGATAACACCACTTGCGGTCTCCACACGCAGGCGCTGCTTAAATGACAGCTTGCGCGCTTGAACGAAACGAGCAAAACAGCGTGCCCCATTACCGCACTGCTCAACCTCACTACCATCAGTATTAAAAATACGATAACTAAAATCCACATCCGGACGCATAGGCGGCTCAACGATCAGCAACTGATCAAAACCCACACCTAGATGACGATCACCCAATAGTTGCACTAATTCAGTCGTTAAGTCTAAGCGCTGAGTCACCAAATCAATGACCATAAAATCATTACCCAGACCATGCATTTTAGTAAATTCTATTAACATATCCTTGTGTCCTATTCTATTTTTATGTACCCGTTATCTTAGCATGCTGCCAGATACAAAGATAACCATCACCGTTACGAGTAGCGAGTTATCTGTAATAACGATCTGCCACAAAAAAACCCATTACTATCAAGCAATGGGTCATATTTGAATGATCGACATTAGTAACTATACCAGTAATTATATCATTAACTATATTAGAAATTATGAAGCTTGATACTCATTTAGATAGTTGTTCGTTTGATACTCTTGTCTGACTAAAGGTCGGGCGGGGTTACCTATGACCACCGCGCCCGCTGGTACATCTTTGGTGACCACCGCGCCCATACCTACAATAGCGCCTTTGCCGATCACAAGTGGCTTATTGGGCGTGCCTTGCTTAATGACGGCACCAGTTCCAATATAAGCATGGTCGTGGATATGGACGTTGCCATTACAGCTCACTCTAGGAGCGAAAGTCACATAATCACCGATTACACAGTCATGAGCAACATAACTATAAATATTGGCATGAAAAAACTTACCAATTTCAATTCTAGACGTCAGGTACGTATTACCACACAAAATACTACCTTCTCCTAACTCAACATTACCCAATATCGTTGAGCTGTCGGCGGATATTGAGAGATTAGTAATATTGTCTTGCGCCAGTTTCTTAGCGATTGATTCACGAATCTTGCTATCGGCGATAGCTATTATTATCTGTTTATCAGTCGCCGGATGTGCTAAAAACTTTTGATAACTCAGTATCTGGTAAAAGCATGATTCTGTTGATTGACTATAATCATCGATAAATACAAATTGCTGTTTATCCAATTTAGAATATTGTGACCTTACTAAGGGCATTACTTCTTCGCCAAAGCCACTGGCACCATATACACCTATCAGTTGTTTCATATCTGTTTTGTCTTCGCGTCAATTAAAATAGAACCAATTATGTGATTAAGCTATGTGATTAAACTATCCACTCATTTATGCTTGATGACAAGCTACTTAAAAACATAAATTGAGTCTTAATAATAATACAACTCTACACAATAGTCCAATTTAACTGACCCAATACTCAATAAAAGATATGATTAGATGATTAACGCTTTTAGTTTTGCCACAAGACCTCATCATTGTATAGGTCTTCGATAGTTTCACGCTTACGTATAAGCTGATGGCGATCGCCTGAGACCATGATCTCAGCGCTGCGCGGACGCGAGTTGTAGTTGCTGCTCATAACAAAACCATAGGCTCCTGCGCCTGTTATTGCCAAGATATCGTTCGTTGTAAGCGCCAACAAACGATCTTTGGCTAAAAAATCCCCCGTCTCACAAATAGCACCGACGATATCCCATGGCTGCATGTCGTCAGTGTCAAGGTCTTTAGCAGGTAGATGATTAGGAATAACGGCCATCTGTGCTTGATAAAGCGCAGGACGAATCAAATCATTCATCGCCGCATCAACAATAGCAAAATTCTTGTGTTTGGTCGGCTTTAACACCTCAACGCGAGTCAGTAAAATACCAGCATTGGCAACGATACTGCGTCCTGGCTCAAAAAACACGGTTAAACCAAGCTCTGTCAGCTTCGGTAATAAGGCTTGGGCAAAATCCTCAATGGACACAGGCGACTCATCGATATAGCGCACCCCTAAACCACCACCCAGATCGATATGCTGGAGCTCAATGCCTTTTTCTTGCAAGCTGTGAATCAGTTCAATGACCTTATTCATAGCAGCGATGAAAGGTGCAACTTCTGTCAATTGCGAACCGATATGGCAATCAATACCGACGATATCGATGTTTGATAAACCAGCGGCTTGCTCATAAACCGCCAAAGCCTGCTCGTGAGCGATCCCAAATTTGTTGTCTTTAAGACCGGTTGAAATATAAGGATGCGTTTTGGCATCGACATCTGGATTGACCCGTAGCGAGATCGGTGCCTGTTTATCAAGCTTTTGGGCCACCTCATTGATCAAAATCAGCTCACTGATCGACTCAACATTAAAGCAAGCAATGCCTTGGTTTAATGCATATTCAATATCTTCATAAGCTTTACCAACGCCTGAGAATACCACTCGGCTGGCCTTACCACCTGCGGCTAATACACGCATCAGCTCGCCGCGTGAGACGATATCAAACCCAGCGCCCGCCTCTGCCAGTACCCCTAGTACTGCAAGGTTAGAGTTGGCTTTTACCGCGTAACAAATTTGATGATCAAGCGTAGCAAAACTATCGGCATAGGCCTGATAAACGTCTAATATCGCCTGTTTTGAATAGACATAACAGGGCGTATCATAATGCTCAGCCAGCTCATTAATACTTACGTCCTCTAAATATAAAGCATTATTACGATACTCTAAAGCAGGTAGATGTAGGCTCAAAGCAGTAGCGTCGATATACAGTCCTTGCTGCGTTTGAACAGCAACATCATCATGACTGGCAGTTGTATTGGCTTGCGGTGCAGGATTACTCATATTAGTCTCTAATCAGCTGTTGAAGTTAAAAAGGTGGAGCGCAATGATTATTAATCTTTTGGCCTTAATCTGGTGAATTACTTGCGCGTTAATAGTCGTTAGGATCATTACTCACCGCAGGCATTACCTGCTTTTGCTCTAAGTAGCGCGTTTTATCGTACCCATCGTCGTCAATAGTAGCAAAAGCGGCGTCTTGTGGTTGACGGGTACTATCTAGCGCCTCTGAAGCGGTTTCTGTGACTATCATTTGGTCACTCGTTTGGCTGGGCTCTGCAATATACAGCTCGCCCTTTTGTCCGCAGCTTGCTAGACCAGCACTGCTAATAATCAGTGCACAACATACATAGACGGCATAACGACTGGGACTAACAGACGGAGGATAACGGCAGTCACTGTTTGACGCGCGGCGGATAATAAACATAGGAGAAATAACCTTAAAGCAGTGAAAAAGCAGTAAAGATGAAAAAGCGCTGATATGAATTTTGTAAATTCTAATAATACATTATTCAGTAAAGCTCTGCGTGCTTTGAATTTAATTGAGCAAAGATTGCATTGATTTTTTGTTTCAAACTGATTTTTAAATGTGTTAGACGAATTTTTACAAAAATTTTTCTTTATATTATTTTATATAGAAGCTGTTTATATAAGAGGGATATATTCAGTAAACAACTGTGCCAGTGTCTTGACGAACGTACTTGTTAAGCCTTATATTAAACCTTATAGTTGTCATGGTATAACTCCAAAAATATGTTACATTATAAGCAGAATAACTATTATTTTTAACTATCAAAAATCGTTATTGAGTTTTTGATACGTCTTTTAACATGCTACAGCAAAAAAGCATAGACCATCAGCAACGTTTTAGTTTGACATATAGCGCTTTATTTATGTTAACGGGGACGAAGCTGGTTTTTATTATTTAACCCTTGAGTTAACCAAACATCATCTAAGGATAGAGTATGAGTGACGCAACCCCTGTAAATGCTAGTGATCAAAGTGCTGAGCACACCCAACTAACCAATCCCACCTTGGTCTTAAACTGCGGTTCATCTTCGATCAAGTACGCCTTAATCAGTGAAGATAAGTCTACGCGTATTACTGGACTTGCCGAAAACTTAGGTCTCGATACAGCTCGTATCAAATACACGACTTTAGAGGGTGAAAAGCTTGAAATCACTATTCCAGGAGGTCGTCACGAACTAGCGCTAAAAAAAATCCTTGAGCTGCTTGAGCAGTATCAGTTCGTTGCGGTAGGACATCGCGTGGTACATGGCGGCCGCGAATATTCAAAAGCGGTGCGTGTCGATGAGCATGTCTTATCAGAGGTTAAGCGCCTAAAAATTCTAGCGCCGCTACATAATCCTGCTAATGCTTTGGGTATCGAGGCGGTGCAAGCTATTTATCCTGATATTCCGCAAGTTGTCGTTTTTGATACCGCCTTTCACCAAACCATGCCGCCCGTTGCCTATCGTTACCCCATTCCAAGCGTGCTATATGAAGAAGAAAAAATTCGCCGCTACGGCTTTCATGGTACCTCACACGCTTACGTCTCGGAGCGTGCCAGTCAGATCACCGATACCAAAGGTCCGCATGGTTGGCTGACTGCGCATTTAGGTAATGGCTGCTCAGCTACTGCTATCTATGACGGTGAGAGTTTAGACACCAGTATGGGGCTAACCCCGCTTGAGGGCTTGATGATGGGTACGCGTAGCGGCGATGTTGATCCCGGTCTGCATATCCATCTAAAGCGTCTGCTCGGTATGAGTCTAGAGGAGATCGACAAAATGCTCAATAGTGAAAGTGGTTTGCTTGGCATCTCAGGCTTATCCAACGATTTGCGTACGGTTGAACAAGCGGCGAACGAAGGTCATAAAGACGCACAGCTTGCCATTGAGATGTTTAGCTACCGCGTGGGCAAATATCTGGCAAGCCTTAGCTGCGCTCTGCCTGTATTTACGGGTATTATTTTTACTGGCGGCATTGGTGAGAACTCAGCCACCACGCGCGCGCGTATCTTGGATGTGATGCGCCATTTTGGTGTTAAGTTTAGTGCCGATAAGAATAAAGCGCTAGTTGGCGGCAGCGAAGGCAGCTTCCAAGATGACGATAGCCCTGTTGAGCTGTGGGTCATTCCAACTGATGAAGAGCGCCAAATTGCTAAAGAGACGCGCCAAACATTAGGTCTATAAAATATTGGGACTATAGATCATTGGCGCTATAAAACATTGGTGCTATAAGTTTTGAGCTATAAATTAAGCACTGCGTTTATAAGACAAGCATTACAGAAGTCGGGCTGTAGTAAAGCTTTTGTGGTTATTGTGATTATTTAATAATTCATTTTCAAAAGCTGTTTTAAGTACAGTCAAAATCACTCAAGGATATAACGAACCGTAGGATACGCTATGCAAACCATTTTACTTGTCCCTATTAGCCGCGGTATTGGGGTGACCTCAGCTGCACTTGGCCTCATCCGTGCGCTGGATTACAACGGTATCAAAGCGGGCTTTATGAAGCCATTTTTGCAAGACGATACGCTCGATAAACAAAACAGCTTGGACAGCTCAAGCGCCCTAACTATGCAGGCATTTGGCCTCAAACCTCCTGAGTCCATCAACCGCCAGCGCGCCGTACGCATGATTGGTGATGGCAACCTTGATGATTTGATGGAAGAGGTGGTCGTCAATTTTCACACTATCGAGGGCGATCAAGATGTCATCATTTGTGAAGGTCTAGTTTCAACTACCGAAGCCTCTTATGCCGCGCAAATCAACCTTGCTATTGCCCACGCTCTTGATGCCAAAATCATCTTTGTCAGTAACGCTGATATCAACGATCCTGCTCACCTCGCTGATAAGCTCGATATGCACGCGCGCGCGTTTGGCGGTATCGCCAGCGAGCGTACGCTTGGCTGCATCTTGATGCGAGTTGATGTGCCCAATACCTTTGAGAATCAGCCTGTAGCTCCAGGCGAGGCGGTCTTTAAACTTGATGATAGCTTCATCCAAGAAGTGCAGCGCCTATCTCCGCATTTTGATACCGAACAGTTTCGTTTAATCGGCGTGGTGCCCTTTAGCGATACTTTATCGGTACCGCGTACTTGGGATATCGCCGCCGAGCTTGATGCCACTTGGCTCAACGTTGGCGACGCCAAAGCTCGCCGTATCAATCATATCAGCCTAACCGCGCGTTCTGTTGCTCGCGTTGATGAAGTGTTCAATCGCGGGACGCTCATCGTCGTACCGGGTGATCGTGATGATCTGCTACTAGCGGCTGCGCTAGCTTGTATCAACGGCGTGCCACTAGCAGGTTTAGTGTTGACAGGCGGCGTCATGCCTAATGAGACCGTTACAGAGTTATGGCAGTCGGCGCTCAAAACAGGCATCCCGATCATGAGCGTTGAAACGGACAGCTATGAGACGGTGCAGAATCTGATGCATATGAGCGCTGAGATTCCAAGTGATGATATTGATCGTGCCAAAGACGTCACCCGCTACGTAGCCGCACATTTAGATCTGGCTTGGATAAAAGAGCAGTTTAGCGGTAATCATAAACCGCGCCTATCGCCTGCCGCTTTTCGCCATCAGGTGGTCAAAAAAGCGCAGCAAGCCAAAAAACGTATCGTGCTACCAGAAGGCTCTGAACCGCGCACGGTGGAGGCGGCATGTATCTGTCAAAGCCGCGGTATCGCTGATTGCGTACTCCTTGCTAAGCGTAGCGAGGTCGAGCAAGTGGCCAAAAACCGTAATCTAATCTTGCCAGAAGGTTTAGAGATCCTTGATCCTGACAGCTTAGATATGAATAAGTATATCAACGCCGTCGTTGAACGCCGTAAAGGCAAAACCACGGAAGTAAGAGCTACCGAGCAGTTAAAAGACCTAGTGTTTTTAGGTACGATCATGCTACAGATGGATGAAGTGGACGGCCTCGTCTCTGGTGCCATTCATACCACAGCCAATACCGTACGTCCAGCGTTTCAACTTATCAAAACCGCGCCGCAGTACTCTTTAGTCTCATCAGTTTTCTTTATGCTATTGCCGGAGCAAGTCGTGGTTTATGGCGACTGCGCGATTAATCCGAATCCAAACGCTGAAGAGCTTGCCGAGATTGCTATTCAGTCAGCGCAGTCTGCGGCGGCTTTCGGTATTGAGCCAAAGGTTGCGATGATCAGCTATTCAACGGGAGCTTCAGGTAGCGGCGCTGACGTTGAAAAGGTCACGCGGGCAACCGAAATCGTCCGCGAGCGTGCCCCTGAATTAGCAGTTGATGGGCCTTTGCAGTATGACGCCGCCTCGGTCATGAGTGTTGGCAAACAAAAAGCGCCGGATTCCAAAGTTGCCGGTCAAGCCAATGTGTTTATCTTCCCTGATCTCAACACCGGTAACACTACTTATAAAGCGGTGCAGCGCAGTGCCAATGTCATCAGTGTCGGTCCGATGCTACAAGGATTGAATAAACCAGTAAACGATCTATCACGCGGCGCGCTGGTCGATGATATTGTGTACACTATCGCTTTGACCGCTATTCAAGCTTATAGCGATTTGATTTAGTTTAGCGATATAAAATAAGCTTAGTCGCCGCTTATCATAAATTTATGGTAAGCGGTTTTTTATTATCATTATCTTTTATTACAATGACACCATGAATACACAACCTACTTCTGCTCATCCTGCCACCTCAGCTATCCGTGCTTATCTTGGTGGCTCATTTAATCCCGTCCATAACGGTCATATCCAGATGGCCATGCAAGTGTATAATAAGCTGTTGCCCATAGCTAAAGAGGAGCAGCGCTCATTATATGTGTCGCTATTACCCAATGCACGCTCACCGTTTAAACAAAAAACTATTGCCCCTGAACACCGATTGGCTATGCTCAAACTGGCTACCAAAGATACTCCCCTGCAAATCAGTGAGCTTGAGCTTTGGCAGTCTCCACCTGTATATAGCATTGATAGTGTTCGTAAATTAAAGCAGCACTATCCAAACGATAGCTTGATATTTATTATGGGCATGGATAGCTTATCTAGTTTGGATAAATGGAAAGACGGTTTAAAGCTTACCGACTATGTCCATCTATGGGTCTTTGAGCGCTTTGCTAATACCAATCCGGTGCAAGCAGATCAATCAGTAGTCACCAACACGCCAGAGACCCAAGTGCCTGTTAGTCAAGTACCTGATAGTCAAGTAGCTAGTATCCAAATGCCTATTGAACTAAAAAAACAAATTACTGATATCCCGGCAAATCTTACGCAGCCGATCAATACTTTATTTTTACCAGTCAAGCAAGCGCCAAATCAACCATTGTCAATCCAACAAACAAACCCCCAGCCCTTGAACAATGAGCGCCAAGGACGCATTTATCTAGATCCTTATCCGATTGCTACCATATCGAGTACCCTTATCCGTAAGCAGCTTAGCCAGCCCCTATTTAATACTAAATTAACAAGCACTGAATTGATAAGTAATCCCTCTACTGCATTCATAAAACTGCTCAATCCTGCAGTTTATCGTTATATTATTGCGCATCAGCTATATTCTGCGGCGTAATTCCGTTAAAATCACTCTATTGACATCGTTTTGTCTATACTCATTTTTTAGTAGCCTTAGATTACTTATACTACTATTACTTTATACTTTTATTATTGATTCAAGAGATTAACATTTATGACCAATACCATGACTAATGAACGCTTAGAACAATGCTTAGCCTTAGTTAAAACATCTTTAACCGATATGAAAGCCAAGAACATAACGGTTTTGGATGTAGAAGATTTGACCGATGTGATGGAGCGTATCGTTATCGCTGATGGCACCTCCAAGCGCCACGTACGCGCGATGGCAGACAACTTGGGCGCTGATGCTAAGCAGGCGGGTTTTATGCCACTTGGCCGCGAAGGTGGCAACGATTCTGACTGGACATTGATTGATTTAGGCGCTGTTGTCGTGCATATGATGATGCCACAAGCGCGTGAGTTTTATGACTTAGAAGGTCTATGGTCGTCACCTGAAAGCTTAGCTGAACTGGTCGCCACCCCGCGCGAGAAGAAAGCGGGACGACGTAATTAAAAGATAAAAGCGTTCAATAAAACCGACGCAAATTCAAAGAGACTAGATGGCTCATGTAGCTTGTCTGGTCTTTTTTTATCTTAAGTTTATTGGACGTATTAGTGACAATCTTAGCGCGATTAAGTGGTAACCGGCGCAATTAATAGTATGAAAAACCATATTAATTGCGCTAAGATAATCCTCTTATCTAAGACTTACTTATTGATATAATATTCCATAGGACGTTCAATGAACGCAGAATATACAACAGCGGGCGAACCGCCAGCCAAGACCGACTTCAATCATCCCCTTCCTCTTCATATTGCTAATCTAACCGAGGTCCGTGCTGGCAAAGCTATGCCATTTGCCCGTGAACAGATGAGCGCTATTGATAAAGCACCAATTAAAGCGCCTGTCGCTGTCAACTTTATGGGTCTCAGCACCGATGAGCAAGCCGATCGCCGTCATCATGGTGGCCCGTTAAAAGCCGTGCATCAGCTGCCAACGGCGACTTATGAAAAGATTAATAACGAGTTTAATCTAAAAGTACGCATCGGTACCTTAGGTGAAAACCTCACCACCGAAGCTATAGATGGTCTGCTGGAGATGGATGAGCGTACCGTTTGTATTGGTGATGTTTTTCACTATGGCAACGTTGAGGATAGCGACAGCGTGCAATTACGCATCGTACAGCCGCGTCGTCCCTGCTACAAAATCAACGATCAAATTGGTCAGTTTACCAAAGTCCCTAACATCGCCGCTTGGGTCAGCAAACAAGGTATCGCTGGCTGGTACTTCGAGATGGTACGCGATGGCATGATTGACGCTGATCTGCCCGTATATTTGATCGAACGTCCTTATCCATTTGCCACCCTTGAGAGGCTTTGGCAGCTGGCCAATAGCAAAGAGAAATTTGCTGCTGAGCAGATTGAGCCGTGGCTTGCTATTGAGTGCTTGGAGAACAGCTGGAAACAAGTGCTGGCTAAAAAGATTCGGTAGGACTAAAAGGGTAGCGCTATAGCATAAATCCCGACAACCACAAGGCTTTTATGTACCAAACTAATTATAAAACAACTGATTTTTACCTTTTGTGCTCAGGGGGAATCCAATGAGCACGAAAAAAACAACCACAAAAAAAACTGAGAATATCAGCTATCTACAAGCCATAGCTATTAGCGTTGGCGCAATTATCGGCTGGGGCGCTTATGTGATGCCAGGCGATTTATTTTTGCCGCGCTCGCAGCTATTAGGCTCATCCGTCGCTATTATTATCGGTACTTGGGCCATTTACATGGTCGCACGTGCTTATATCAATCTACTCACCCAAACGCCTGAGAACGAATCAGGCGGCATCTATTGGATTGAAAAATATATCAATCGCAAACACGCTTACGTTTATGGCTGGGGCGTGGCGATAGGTTATATCTCTATCGTGGCGCTGAATATATCAGCCGTAGCTTTATTATTAAGATATCTATTGCCGGATAGCTTACAACTTGGCTATCTCTACACTATCGCGGGCTGGGAGGTATATGCCAGTGAGGTATTCTTGTGTAGCGCGGCAATTATTTTATTTAGCTATATTAACCTCAGAGGCGTGCAGGTCGGGGCAAAAATCCAGCTATATATTGCGCTATTTATGATTGTCTCGGTGACGGCGCTGTTCTTTGGCTCGCTTTGGGCCGTCCCTTCTACTGAGACTTTTTTGCCTACCGATATGCAAAGTAGCTCTATCACCAGCCTTGTTTGGCTGCCTATTTTGGCGGTAATGCCGTGGGCGTATGTCGGTTTTGAGACCACACCGCAGATCTCCAAATCTATCAGTGACTCAAAAACCAAAACTAAAAGTATTATCTTGATCTCACTCGTCGCAGGCGTGTTATTTTACTTTTTGATCAACTACTTTACCGCGCTGAATATGAACTTTGATTACGAGGCCATTGAAAGTAGCAACTGGGCAACAGGTGAAGGCGTAGATAATCGTATCGGTAGCATTGGCATTGCACTACTGTCCATCGCTATGATCGGCTCGATACTCAGCGGTATCAACGGCTTTATATTATCGTCAGTCAAGCTATTAGAATCTATGGGCGACTCGTCATTATTACCGAGCGTTTTTACCGATAAAAACCAGCGCTTTAGTAAAACCAAAACCGTGGTATTGATCGCTGTAGTTTGCTTATTCTCGCCTTGGCTGGGTCGCAACTATTTACTCGATATCGTCAGTATGGCCTCTTTAGGGATTACCGTGGGCTTCGCTTATGTGACCATGGCTGACCTACTTAACGAGCGCCGGAAAAATCAGGCAGGCATTTTAAATTATTTATCGGTACTCATTAGTATTGTCTTTATATCCTTACTGCTACTACCCTTCTCACCTGCCGCCTTGTCCTTCAATGCCTATGTGTTGTTGGCAGTGTTTATCATTTTAGGGGTAATTGGTTACAAAAAGATCGTAGTAACATCAAATGAGGTAGATAGTAATTTATCTAATAAGATGCTTGGCAAATAGTACTATAGTCAATCTTAACTAAATTTAGCGTATCCTTTACTTTATATAGAATATTCATGACAAAAAACTTTACTGCTTTAATTTTAGCTTCTTTATTGACCCTACCTTTGATCAGCTGCGTCACTACCCAACCGCGCTACATTATCGATAGCGACACTTATCAGGCAACGGGTAAAAGTGAGCGCATTAAAACGATCGTTTTGCACTATACGGTCAGCGATAATGAGCGCTCCATCAAGCTATTAACCGAAGGCAAAGTCAGCGCGCATTATCTTATTTTAGATCACAACGATGATAAGATTTATAACTTAGTACCAGAGAGCGAGCGCGCTTGGCACGCCGGCGATGGCAGCTTTGCTGGTCGGACTATCTTGAATGACACCTCTATCGGCATTGAGATCGTCAATGCGGGAATTCAGCCTGAGTATAGAGGCGCACTAAGAGATGGTAAGCTCAAATATCATCCTTACGAGCATTTTGTCGCCTTTAATGAATTGCAGATTAAAAAGGTCGCACAGCTCGTACGAGATTTGACTCTTAAGTATGACATTGCACCCAAAAATATCATTGGCCACTCTGACCTTGCGCCCTCGCGTAAAATTGACCCCGGCGCTAAGTTCCCCTGGCAGCAGTTGTATGAGCAATATGGTATTGGCGCTTGGTATGATGAGGCGGATAAACGCTACTTTATGGCTCAAGTTCAGGTAGCAGTGCCGACGATAGCGGAGATTAAAAACGAGTTTCGTGAATATGGCTATCAGATTAATGACACAGACGTCTGGGACAAGCCAAGCCGTGATGTCATTTATGCGTTTCAATTGCACTTTAGGCCGCAAAACCCAACCGGGGTGATGGACGTAGAGACTTATGCTATTTTAAAAGCGCTCAATAAGAAGTATGCTGGTACAGAGAATTTTTATTAACCTTATCTATAATTATAACCAACACTATCGAAAGGATATCTTATGAGCACATTATTTAGCGTCAATTTAAACAAACTGGCCTTAATCCGTAACTCGCGCGGTACCGATTATCCTAATCTATTGTACTTTGTAAAAAAGCTGATTGATCTCGGCGTGAAAGGCTTTACTGTGCATCCTAGACCTGATGAGCGTCATATCAGATATCAAGACGTCTATGATATCAGCGAGTTTCTACAAGACTATAAAGACATCGAGTTCAATATCGAAGGCAATCCCAACGAGCGCTTTTTAGAACTTATTCAAGAAGTAAAACCGCATCAATGTACGCTGGTACCCGATAGCGTAGATCAGCTCACCTCCGATCATGGTTTCGATATCATTAAACATAAGGATATGCTGTCCAAATTAACGGCAGAGATGCAAGCCTTTGGCACGCGCTGCGCGGTATTTGTCGATCCAGATATCAAACAAATTGAGGCGGTAATAGACAGTGGCGTAAAAACGGTTGAGATCTATACCGAAGAATGGGCGCGCGCTTATGAGAATGGTCATAATGATAAGTTTGACGAAGTAAAACAAAGATTTAGCGACTGTATTAAACTTGCCACTCAAAACGGCGTACGCGTCAACGCCGGACACGATTTAAATTTAGATAATTTAGCCGATCTGCTCAGCCTTGGCGATGTCACCGAAGTGTCGATTGGTCATGCCTTCACCGTTGAGTCATTAGAGCAAGGTATGGATAACGTCGTACGCCAGTATCTGGCTATTTGTGGTTAGCGATTGATGCCTATAGGGTTTTGCAGAATTGGCTTGACTGTTTATACGCAAGATTTAAAGAGGTAACTTATGACATTACGTATTCATGCTCTATTTCATACCGATTATGCGGATCTAAGCTTTATCAAACAGTGGGCAAACGCTCATAATCATCCGATTACGGTCAGTCGTTCTTACGATAATCACGCCCTGCCAACGCCCGACAGCTTTGATTGGCTGATCGTCATGGGCGGGCCAATGAGCGTGTATGATGAAGAAAAGCACCCTTGGCTCATCGCAGAAAAAGAATTGATTACCCAAACCATTGACGCGGGCAAAACCGTCATCGGTATTTGCTTAGGCTCGCAGCTTATCGCTCATTGTTTAGGCGCGAATGTTCAGCCGTCTGGAGTCAAAGAAATCGGTTGGTTACCAATGCAATTGACTGAAGCCGGACAAGCGCACCCTTTATTACAAGACCTGTCTAAAGACTTTACGGTATTTCACTGGCATGGTGAGGGTTTTGACTGTCCCAAAGGCGCGAGTATTATCGCTTCAACAGAAGCTTGGGCAAATCAAGGCTTTATCTATCAAACCCCAAAGCATGAAAAGCTAGACACTTGGGTATTGGCTTGGCAATGTCACTTTGAAGTGACTAAAGAGAGCCTCGCTAAGATGGTATCGAATGGTAATGCCGCTATCCAAAGTGGCCTTGAAGACTACCCTGAAACGGTACAATCACCCGCTGAGATACTAGCGCTAGGCGATAAATATATTGAAGAGAATAATGAACGATTAGGCGCTATGCTCAATCGGATAGCAGCAAGCAGAAAATGATAGTATGAGGAGGAAGTTATGAGTGATTCACAACAAGATGAACAACAAGCGCTTGAACAATACTTGGAAGAAAAGGCTAAGCAGGAGCAAGAGCAGGAAAGTCAGCAGAAACAGGAAGCTGAAGCGCTTACTGAATATGAGGCTTGTGTGTTGAGGGAGAGTGCTAGGGTTCGGAAGTTGATTGCTGAGGCTCGGAGAGAGACTAGAAAAAATGATTTAAATGAGTAAGTAACCTACAAAAATTTGATTTACCCTAATATTTTTATTTTTTACCACCTCTAATGATGTTATAATTTATAAAAATGATAATGGATGGAATAAATATGTATCACGCACCTCAGTATGAAATGTTTAGCGATTTAGATAGTCGTAACAAAGATGGCGAACTTATAACTAATGACGAAGCTGTAGATATATTGAAGGAAAAATTTGGCTTCGAACCACAAATTCTTTTTGATGCTATTAATAAAGCTGATGATAACTTCAATCTTAAAACCAAATTAAACTGTGGTAGTGGTATGGCTCGCTGGGGTGATGTTGGTGAATATATTGCTTTACAACTTATGCCTAAAGGTGTCGTATACAGTCGCGATAAAGGGCAGCCAACATTATTTATTACTGACAGCAACATTCAAATCATTATAATGTCGGGTAATGCTGCTGTGGGAAATATAGATTTACCTATTTCCTCTAACTGTGTAAAAGGTATTGAAACTAAAAATAAAATTGATATTAATAAATACAGAAATATTAATTCTAGTAAATTAGAGACTTGGATTCTATATTATCCTTCAAGAAATCACAGTCTTTATGAAGAAGACAATCCAAATTTAATTTGTGAGCTAGCGCGTCCAACCTCCTATGAAATTAAAAAAAGTGGGAAAATATTTCCAACTGATCATGATTGTCGATTAATGTTTACGTCAGAAGGTAATGTTCAGTCATATGTGAGTGAGTTTG
Source organism: uncultured Psychrobacter sp. (assembly GCA_947501045.1). GTDB lineage: Bacteria > Pseudomonadota > Gammaproteobacteria > Pseudomonadales > Moraxellaceae > Psychrobacter. Next base: position 55,512 of record CANMUI010000004.1, on the reverse strand, counting down.
CTGATGAATCAGTAAATGAAGACTCGTTTGAAATTGGGTATAAAAATGCGAGTGATGACGAGTAACTTTGAATTTAATAAGCATCGTTTAAAAATAGCAAAAGATTTAAAGGGTAAAACTAACAAGGATTTAGCAAAAATTTTGTCATGTACTGAGGTTACTATTTCAAACTACTTGAATGAAAAAAAACCTTCAGTACCTGATTTTGAAAAAATAGTGACTTTAAGCGAATCATTAAACCTACCCTTTAATTTCTTTAACTCCACTTTTGAAACACAGGTAATGGATGAGCAAATTTTCTTTCGGTCATATAGCCGTATAAAAGCTCAATATAGGAATTCAGCACGTGCTTATAGTGAATTCGCAATTCAAACCTTAGAATATTTCGATAAAAAGATTTCTAATCTTCCTGTTTTTCAAGGTTTTGATATTGATACATTAGTTAACGAGCCTGAGAAAGCTGCTTTAACGCTTCGTGGTGATTGGCAATTAGGTGTATTACCGATTAAAAATATCATCGCTTTGCTTGAATCACATGGTATTGCGGTATTCCGTTTACCTTTGGAAGTAAAAGAAGTTGATGCATTTTCTTTTTATCATGATGGGCGACCTATAGTATTTTTAAATACAGCTAAATCAGCAGAAAGAATGCGCTTCGATGCTGCTCATGAGCTTGGTCACTTAGTCCTTCATAGTGATGATAAAAATGTGCTTGAAAACATGAAAGATAAAGAGCATGAAGCTGATAGATTTGCATCTAACTTTTTAATGCCAAAAGAAGCATTTATTGCTATGGCACCAAATAATCTAAATTTAGTAAATTTGATAAGTTATAAAAAGTACTGGAAGGTATCACTTGCAGCTATTAACTACAACCTTCATGAACATGAGTTGTTGACTGATTGGCTTTATCGTTCGAATTGTATCGAGTTTAGTAAGCGAGGTTATACCAAATCAGAGCCTGATTCAATTGAGCGTGAAAAGCCTATTCTTTTAAATAAAATAATTAAAGTTCTTCTAGAAAAAGAAGGTAGAAGTTTTTATGAGAATCTTGATTTTGGTTATCAAATTTTAGATGATATAACATTTAATTTGATTAGTGACAATACTAAGCCTAGACTTAAGCTTCTTTAGTTGTTACGATCGTTCCCAAACGTCTGCAACTACAGACTAACATTAAACAATACCCTTCTCCTACTGTGTTAAGTAGTAAGAGAAGGTATTTTTAAATAGTTTAGAAACATCACCTTAAATTAGATTTTTTGGCTGTATAGTAATTACCATTATCACTCCAAAACTCTAATTCTCCTTCTGAATTAATAATAAAATATTCTCCAAACCCACTGTCCTCTTCTTCAAGTTTAGTACCTCTGTCTGTCTCCGCAAGGACATACAAATCATCCGAAGAAGTGCCATCACCATATGCGCTTTGTAGATAGGTTCGTCCATCTTTATTATATGCTGTCATTCTATATTCAAGACCACGTTCGACCATCCAACTACCTATAACCTCACCTTCTGGTAAGCTTTTACCCTTCATATTTTCATAACTAGTGGCGCTCTCACCCATAATATTAACTTCAAGATTTGGGTTATAGTGCGTTGTTGCCCAATAAGCTTGTTTTGGGTCATTACCAGCAATTCTATAACCTATAAAGGTTCGTTCTACGTCTTTATTTGAAAGACCTTTAATATGTTTTGCTAGTCTTTTTAGTTCTACTTCGTCTAAACGTTCAGGTAATTCAACTTCTACGGTACGCTTAATATTACTTTTAGCAGTATCTTCTAAGATATTGTACTCAGGAGCTTCAACTTGCGTAACGTTTTCATCTACAGCAATGTTTTCTTGCTCTATATTACTCCCAGTACAGGCTGTTATCGATACAACCATCACTGCCACAAATAAGGTTTTAAAGTTACTTTTCATTCCATTTACTCTCCTGTAGAAACTTCAAATAATAGTGATAGTTTTGACTCTTAAAATTACTCACCAAGCCTCGGCAATCAAATCAGGCTATTTATCTAACAAACGCACTAGCGTAATCGCCGCTCCTGTCGGGTTTCTAGTGCCTTGTTCCCAGTTTTGTAACGTACGCGAACTGATATTGAGCTTATCAGCGAACTGCTGTTGCGATAGCCCTGTTTTAGTACGGATCGACTTGATATCAGGAACTTCATGACTAAACTGGTGACTAGGCTTAGCCTCCCCTTTGGCAATCGCTAATGCCTGATTCAATGACGTCGATAAATCATCATAAAATTCATTGCTCATAGTTATATACCTCTTTTACTTCTTGGGTTAGCTTGTAAATAATACTTTACCAAACCATAATATTTAGGTTTCTCAACCTTAACTTAGTCTACAAACTATCTCTCTCACAACTTATAATAAAGCTCTCGAAAAACTGTATTAAAGACACGGCGTTGACGAAAAAATCTAAACCGAAACTATAGCCTGATATAGTAGAGTTTGAATAAATACCAATAGGTATACTTAATTCGATAAATAATAAATCGTCATTTGCTTTAAAAACATCCATCGTAAAGAACATATCGATTGGATAAATAGATGTAATCAGTTCATCCTCCTCTCTATACTTAGATAGATCTTTAAGCTTTAAAACCTCTTTGCTTAAATAGTTTATGTTTTCATGAGACATATACCTATTATTTTCACTTACACTTTTAAAATCAAAACATATTAGTTCCGTTTCGATCTTCAAGTCACACATGACACCAAACTCATCTTTAGAGTTTGGTGTCAGAGTAATAAATATATTTTCGTTATCATTTACTAAGTGGCTCATTGTTATATGCTTAATCTTCAGAACAGTATTAAAAAGAATTATACGACGATATTAATGTGAATATCGTGTAAGGCAAGTTATCATCTAGTCGAGATACAAGGGCGGGTTAGTTTTACAGAATTCTCGTAGAGAATGACAGTAAAACGTAACCCACCATTTAGAATAGTTTGCCACTGATAAAAAATCCTATTTAAAGGATTTTCCTTGCAAGCCTAACGAAGCAGTACTTCGTTTTTACGGCTTTCAGGTTACGCTATCGCCCACCCTACCGACCTTTTAATCTCTAAACCCGAACCACGACGAATATCTGCAAGAACACGATGCCGCCGCTAGCCCTGAGCGAGGAAATAACGAAGCACTGCTTCGTCCAAGCGCAAGGGAATTTGCATTTTCGCAAATTTCGTAGCGGATATAAGCGAAACAGAAAATTCCCTTTAAGGAATTTACACTTGCGAAGCTAAAATTGCAGTGCAATTTTTTAACGCTTCTCAGGAATAGCTCCCCTAAAATCATTATGTGTTGCAAGCTCCACGCCAACCTACTCTAGACCATAAAACTTTAAACAAAAAAAGGTGAGTCTAAGCCCACCTTTTCTATATAAAACAGTTATCTAAAACAAACATCAAACAAAACCTATCGCAACCAAACCCACACATTACGCAGCATCCGCATCCATGCGTCATCCTCACCCCCAACCCGCAGTTTGACCACTTATATATAAGCTCATCAACCCTATATAGATTCAAAAATAATTCTATCCCTCCGCTATTTATTGCGATAGGCTAATGATAAAGTTACCGCTTACAGAGTTATAGATAGTATCACTACATTAAACCAATACTCGTAATATTAAAAAAAGGAATTGTTATGTATCAAGCCTTTCAAACCCATCTACAGCAAGAAATCGACGATATACGTGCGGCAGGACTGTATAAAACCGAGCGCGTTATCACCTCCCCGCAAGATGCGCTTATCAAGATCGCCGATGGTCGTGAGGTGCTGAACTTCTGTGCCAATAATTACCTTGGATTGTCTGACCACCCTGAGATTAAAAAGGTGGCTACCCAAGCCATTGAAGACTCAGGATATGGTATGTCATCGGTGCGTTTTATTTGTGGTACGCAAGATTTGCACAAGCAATTAGAGGCCACGATTTCTAAGTTTTTTAATACCGAAGATACGATTCTTTATGCCGCCTGTTTTGATGCTAATGGCGGTGCTTTTGAGCCTCTGCTAACTGGCGAGGATGCCATTATTTCTGATTCGTTAAATCATGCCTCAATCATCGATGGGGTACGCCTGTGCAAGGCAGTACGCTATCGCTATGCCAATGCGGATATGCAAGATTTAGAGGCGCAATTGCAGGCAGCGCAAGCCCAGCGTTTTCGCTTAATTGTCACCGATGCCGTGTTTTCAATGGATGGTAATGTAGCGCCAATGGATGAGATTTATGCGTTGGCTCAAAAGTATGATGCTATGATTATGATTGACGAGTGTCATTCAGCAGGCGTCGTCGGTAAGACTGGTGGCGGCGTGACTGAATTGTTTGATCTACGCGGTAATATTGAGCTGATCACCGGCACTTTAGGTAAGGCGTTTGGCGGTGCTATTGGCGGCTTTACCACGGGTAAAAAAGAGATGATCGAGATGCTGCGTCAACGCTCACGCCCGTATCTGTTTTCAAACTCCATTCCTCCAGTGGTGGCGGCAGCTGGGATCAAAGCGTTTGAGATGCTAGCGCAAGACAATACCTTGCAAGATAAATTGCATGAAAATACCGACTATTTTGTTCAGCAAATGCAGGAGGCAGGCTTCGATATCAAGCCCACCGAATCGGCAATTTGTGCGGTGATGACTTATGATGCCAACATCGCCCAACAAATGGCAGAGGCGCTGCTTGACGAGGGTATTTATGTGATTGGCTTCTTCTATCCTGTCGTACCCAAAGACGAGGCGCGCATTCGGGTTCAGCTCTCTGCTGCCCATAATAGGGAGCAGCTTGACCAGTGTATCGCCGCCTTTATCAAAGTCGCCAAGCAAATGGAAGTCATTGCTTAAGGCGGTATTTAACTTATTAACGTAGCTAAATAAGAGAAAAGTATGAAAGCACTGGTTAAAGCTCATAGCGAAAAAGGCATCTGGATGCAAGACGTGCCAGAACCAAAGGTTGGCATCAATGACATTAAGATAAAAATCAAAAAAACGGCTATTTGTGGTACGGATTTGCACATTTATAAGTGGGATGAGTGGTCACAAAAAACCGTAAAGACACCGATGGTTATCGGACACGAATACGTCGGTATCATCAGTGAAGTGGGTGATGGTGTGCAGCATTTTGCAGTGGGCGACCGCGTCACAGGAGAGGGACATATCGCTTGCGGGCATTGCCGTAACTGCCGCCGTGGTAAGCTGCATGTGTGCGAAAACACCATAGGCGTGGGCGTTGACCGCGATGGCGCGTTTGCCGAATATTTGGTGATACCTGCCGATAATGCCATAAAACTTGATGAGCGTATCAGCGATGAAATGGCAGCCATTATGGATCCCTTTGGCAATGCCACCCATACCGCCCTATCCTTTCCGGTACTTGGGGAAGATGTGCTGATTACGGGTGCGGGGCTGATCGGCTCAATGGCTACAGCGATTTGCCGCTTTGCAGGCGCGCGTAATATTGTGGCGAGTGATATCAGTGATTATCGCTTGGATCTTGCCAAAAAAATGGGCGCGACTATGACCGTCAATCCAGCTAAAGGTGAAACCATCGAAGATGCCATCGATGCCTTAAACATGCACGGCTTTGATATTGGGCTTGAGATGTCAGGCTCGCCTCAGGCCTTTGATTCGATGATTAGTAATATGTATAACGGCTCTAAAATCTCTCTGCTCGGCATTTTGCCCAACACCACGACGGTGGATTGGAGCAAGATTATTTTTAAGGCGTTAACCTTAAAAGGGATTTATGGGCGTGAGATGTGGGAGACTTGGTATCAGATGGAGCAAATGCTGATTAGCGGTATTGATTTGTCGCCAATCATTACCCATCGCCTGCCCATTGATGACTTCCAAGAAGGCTTCGATATCATGGAAAGTGGGCAATGCGGTAAGGTGATTTTGAGCTGGGAGTGATGAAAAAAGACCTTGATCCCCAGGGTGAAGAACGTGAAGAGCGCGTAACCGATTGAGCGAGACCACTGCCGTTGCCTGTTATGGCGGCGGTCATTGTCTTAAGCAGGCTTGCATGTCTATGGTCTATGGTCAGAACCCTAATCTTGTCTGGTCACAGATACCGATTGGTTGACGAATTCCATGGATCCGAACGCGGTTAAGAACGCGACACTGGACGCGTCAGCTCCAACACCGATGCGGGCCATCGTATCGGCATCTGCCATGCCAGTCGGATCAATGAGGTGCCAGCTTCCTCCGAGATAGACCTCAGCTACGGCATGAAAGTCCTGTGGTCTCACCTCGGGCGCATAAACACTTGCGAACCTGGCCGGTATCGACGACGCGCGCGCTAGTGTCACGAGAACATGCGCGAAGTCGCGGCATACGCCCTGACGTTGAACAAAGCTGTCAAGCGCGGTGGTTTGTGCGTGGCTCGATCCGGACACATAGCTAAACGCCGACTCAATCCAATCGCGCATTGCGGCAATCCGTGCGCCGCCAGCGAGATCGCCAAAATCGGCATCCACGAAGGCTTCGAACTGGTCTGACGGGCAATAGCGAGACGGCATCAAATGCTTGATCGTCTCTGCGGGCAAAAGATGGAGGGGCGTTTGAGGTATTGCCGATATATCTAAGACAGGACGATCAACGGCAATTTCTGCCATGTAAGTGCAGCTAAAATCCCCTTCGGCACGGATCCAAATCCGCTCTCCTATGCCATCATCGGCGGCGACCCGTGAAAAATGCGCAACGTCTGATGTCCAAATCTCGGTCGAACGCACCCGCTGATCCACAAGATCGGCGGCTTCGATCTGAAGCAAAAGGTCCATCGGCGCAGGGAGCCGATAATGAAGTTTGACGTTAAGTTTGAGGATCATGTTCGAACTCCCTAAGGGTATTGATCTGGTGGGCTAACGATCGCGTAAGGCCTTCTGGTCGGCGCGAGGCGACACCCAAGCCGCGCAGGCTTATCGAAACCGAGATCTTTTGCAAAGCGCATAGGGTAGATTAGTTTTAACAGATTCTCGTAGAGAATGACAGTGAAACGTAGCCCACCATTTGGATTTTCTCATATAAATGGTGGGCTACGCTATCGCTAATCCACCCTACCAAACTTTTAATGTATCTTCTTGAACCACGATAGTTAACACAGAAAATCGTAGATTTTCTCTTGTGTCGAAGCAACAGCAACCTCTCAGCTCGTGTCACCGCCGCGCCCAGACTGGCAGATATAGTGAGTTCGAAATAAAATCGATACGTTAATATTGCCAGTGCTACTGGTATAAATTTTTCTGGCTGGATGCTGCCTGCGTTGCAGAGGCTGCGTAAAATTCATCCCAGTAGCCCTGTATCAGTTTTATAGTGATTCAACTATATAAACGAAAAGCGGGAAATGCTCCACATAAAACCAAACAAAAAAGTTGAGCCAAAGCCCACCTTTTCTATCTAAAACAAACTTCAAAAACCAAATAAAACCTAGCGCAACCAAGCCCGCGCATTACGGAACATACGCATCCACGCGCCGTCTTCATCCCACTGCTCGGGTTTCCAGCTATGATTATAGGCTCGCAGGTTACGCTCAGGGTGCGGCATCATGATGGTGACGCGACCATCAGTGCTGCACAGTCCGGTAACGCCGCCAACTGAACCGTTGGGGTTAAGCGGATAAGTCTCGGTTGGATGACCTTGGCTATCGACATAACGCATGGCGAGCTGACCATGTTTTGCCATACCGTCAATCTCGGTAGCATCCAGAGTTGCCAAACCTTCACCGTGCGCCACCGCAATAGGTAGGATGCTGTCTTGCATACCTTTAAACAGAATAGATTTGGTACGCTCGACTTTGACGTTGACGGTACGGGCTTCAAAACGCGCGGACTGGTTGGCGATGAAGCGGGGGAAATTTTCTGCACCGGGGATTAAATCTTTGAGCTGCGCCATCATCTGACAACCGTTACAGACGCCCAAGGAGAAAGTATTGGGACGGGCAAAGAAGCGCACAAACTGCATGCGCAATTCGTCATGGAACAAGATGGAGTTTGCCCAGCCCGAGCCTGCGCCGAGTACGTCGCCATAGCTAAAGCCGCCGCAAGTAACGAGGCCTTCAAAGTCGCGCAAATCAATACGACCTTCAAGCAAGTCGCTCATATGTACATCGAGCGCCTCAAAACCCGCTTGCGTGAAGCCAGCTGCCATCTCAGTCTGACCGTTGACGCCTTGTTCGCGGAGGATAGCGACTTTAGGCTTCGTGTCGCGGCTATTTAAGTAGGGCGTCTCAATCTTTTGATTAAGGTCAAAGTTTGGCGCGGCGATAAGGCCTTTATGAGTGCTATCGCTAATGAGGTCATACTCTTGCTGTACGCAAGCCGGGTTATCACGACGGCGCGCGATTTGATAGCTGACTTGGCTCCACTCTTGTTGCAGCTCAGAACGGCTAAAGCGCAAAGTATCCTCACCTTGATGCAAAGGCGTTTGGATGATAAGGCTGTCTTCATCAAAGCTTTGACCAACGAGGCTCAGCATAGCGCTGACGTTATATTCTTCTGCCAGCTCCAGCAAAGCTGTAACGTTTTCAGGTAAGACTTGGATGACCGCGCCCAGCTCTTCACTAAACAGTTGTCCCAGCAAGTTATCATCGTTGAGTGTCAGCTTGATGCCTTGACGACTGGTAAATTGCATCTCTGCAATGGTCGCAAGCAAGCCGCCATCACCGATGTCGTGGTAGGCACTAATGATGCCTTGTTCATTACCCGCTTGAATAAAGTTAAAGAAGTCTACTAGGTCGCTGGGCTTGTCAAGATCGGGGCATTCGTTACCAAGCTGGCTTGCGGTTTGCGCAAGGATAGAGCCGCCAAGGCGTAGTTTGCCTTTTGATAAATCAATGCGGTAAAAAGCGCTATCACCGTTAATAAGCTCTGGCGTTAAAGTCTTAGCGACATTGACGACCGGGGCAAACGCGGTGATCACCAGACTCATCGGCGAAACCACGGATTTATCTTGGTCGTCGTCCGTCCAATTGGCACGCATCGATAACGAGTCTTTGCCCACAGGAATGGCGATACCGAGCGCAGGACATAACTCTTCACCAACCGTATGTACAGCATCAAATAGTGCCGCATCTTCCGCGTCATCGCCACACGCTGCCATCCAGTTCGCTGACATGGTGATATCAGATAATTGGGCGATTCGTGCGCCCGCGATATTGGTAATCGCTTCACCAACGGCCAACCGCGCGGAAGCTTTTGGATCAATTAGAGCAACAGGGGTGCGCTCGCCAATACTCATCGCCTCGCCTGTCATCGGTTGACCGTCAAGATTAAGCAGGCCTGAAGCGGTCACTGCGCAATCTGCGACGGGTACTTGATAGCGCCCGACATACTGGTCGCGCACCACCATACCAGTGATTGAGCGGTCACCAATGCTAATCAAAAATGATTTGCTGGCGACGGTAGGATGACGCAGCACGTCTTTAATCGACTGGACTAAATCAAAATTATTGAGCTCAAGCGGTGGCAGCTCTTTTGCTTGTACATCAAAGCTGCGCTGCATCTTTGGTGTACCACCAAGTAGAACTTGCATCGGCATATCGACTGGCTGCTCGCCGAGTAGCTCATCATTAACTGCTAGCTGACGCACTTTGGTAGCGGTGCCTAAGATGGCATACGGGCAACGCTCACGCGCGCAGATGGCATCGAACTGATCTTTACTTTCAGGACGAATCGCCAGCACATAACGCTCTTGCGCTTCATTTGACCAAATCGCCATTGGCGACATGCCCGCCTCTAATGACGGAATATGACGCAAGTTGAGCACCGCGCCCATCTCATGGTCATTGACCAGCTCTGGCATGGCATTGGATAGACCACCAGCACCGACATCGTGTAAGGAAACAATAGGATTGCCGTCTGAAGCGTTTTCATCAGAACTGTTGCTTTTATCTATATCATTACCAGCTAAGGCCCAGCAGCGATCGATGACCTCTTGACAACGGCGTTCCATCTCAGCGTTATCGCGCTGCACGGAGGCAAAGTCTAAGCCTTCATCGAGCGAGCCACTATCGACCGAAGACGCCGCGCCGCCGCCGAGACCAATTTGCATCGCAGGTCCGCCAAGGACGATAAGCAAATCGCCTTCACGAATGGGATTTTTTTCTATCAGGTTACGTTTAATATTGCCATAACCACCTGCCAGCATGATCGGCTTATGATAGCCGCGCATCTCACTGCCGTCTTTAGCGTCTGACATATCTAATTGGAAGCTACGGAAATATCCGCATAGATTGGGACGACCGAACTCGTTAGAAAAATTAGCTGACCCGAGTGGCGCCTCTGTCATAATCTCAAGGCTCGTTGCCATACGCTCCGACGTATCATAGTCCTGCGTGCTGACTTGTCCCGACTGCTCCCACTTCTCCGGCATTTCGGGAATGTGCAAATGCGAGACGTGAAAACCCGTCAGACCGGCTTTTGGTTTGCCGCCGCGACCGGTTGCGCCTTCGTCACGAATCTCACCGCCCGCCCCCGTCGCTGCGCCCGCATAAGGAGCAATCGCCGTGGGATGGTTATGAGTTTCGACTTTCATGAGGATATCGATAGCTTCTTGATGGAAGTCATAAATATGCACAGAGTTGCTGTCTTGTGGATTCTCAGGAACCGAGTAATAGCGCAGCCCTTCAGCGCCTGCCATCACCGCCGCGTTGTCTTTATAAGCGGAGAGGATACCTTGCGGACTGGCTTGATAGGTATTTTTAATCATCTGAAACAGGGATTTTGGCTGCACTTCACCGTCAGCCGTCCACTCGGCATTAAAGATCTTATGACGGCAATGCTCAGAGTTGGCTTGGGCAAACATCATTAGCTCAACGTCGGTTGGATTGCGCTGTAAATCGTTGGTATAAGCATGCAGTAGATAGTCAATATCGTCACTTGATAACGCAAAGCCAAATTTAGTATTCGCCGCTTCTAATGCTTCTCGTCCTGCACCTATGACATCAATGTGATTCAATGGTGCTGGTGGCTCATCATCAAATAGTTTATTCACTTCATTTAAATCATAAACCAAGCTTTGGGTCATGCGGTCATATAATAAACGCTCTGCCGCCGTTGGTAATTTTTCTTGGAGATTAGCGTCTAGCGTCAGCGTATAGACAATGACGCGCTCAATACGATTGATCTTCAGCTCACAGTTGTTAAAGATATCGGTGGCTTTACTCGCCCACGGCGAGATGGTACCAAAGCGTGGGCTCACAGTGACTTGAATTTGGTTTTTCTCTGGTTTTTTTAGCTCAATCTCTTTATTAACGCCTAATAAATCCAAACCCTTTTTCAGCTCGTCGCCTTCGAGTTCACGTGACAACACATAAACCTGCTGCGTACAGATTTGAGTCACGTGTAGATCAGTTTTTTGCTGGAACTGATTAATGAGCTGCTGGGTTTGAAAATCGGTTAAAAAAGTCTGTCCGGCGATGGTCATCATAAAGGCATATTCCTGATATATAGGCAAAGGTATATAGGCGAAGATAAGCAAAGAGTGGCATCACTGCCATACAAAATAGAGGGTCTGCGCATTATAACAAGAAGGCATCTAATAAGCAGGTACAAAGTATGATAAATTCTTTATCGTTTATCTATCAGTGAGTCTACTGTTTAAAACAAGTTTTTACTCAATGCGTTTTATCGTAATCACCCTCTTTTTACCACAAGAGCGCTGTCTACTTTACTTAACACTTATATGTTTTACAAACGCTCACATCGCATTACGGGCAGACTATATAAATGTTTGGTCGTCTGTCGTTATTCTACAACCAGCTAATAATTAAAACGATTAACTACAACGACCATTCGCTATAATTTTAATTCCATAAGGATATACTATGAGTATGAGTAAACAAGACAAAATCGATAAAATTCAAGAAGTCATCAAAGACGTTAAGTTTGCCATGATGACAACTGTCAATAAAGAAGGCGATCTACACGCGTGGCCGATGACGACTAGCGAGACTAGCCTTGGTGCTAAAGAGATTTGGTTTATTGGCGATAAAACATCAGATGTAGTAAAAGACCTCCAAAATAACAAAAAAGTCGGTTTGAGCTACGCCACGCAAGATGAAAAAAATTACGTCTCTATCAGTGGTAATGCTGAGCTATCAGACAACAAAGATAAGTTAGATGAGCTATGGTCACCGGTTTACAACTCCTTTTTTGCCCACGGCAAAGAAGATCAAGAGGTACAACTGATCAAAGTGGTACCGCACGGTGCAGAATGCTGGTTAAGTGGTAGCTCTACGGTTAATATGTTTAAAATGGCGGTAGCGGCAGTACAAGAGGGCAAAACCGCCGAAGACATCGGTGAGCAGTTCAACGTTTCTTTGTAATAGTATCTTTATAACGCTAGCTTAGAATAAAAGTATCTATTTTGAACGTCAGTGAATCTCTATTTGCTGACGTTTTTTTATGGACTTTGATAAACTTTTTGATAGCTAAATTGATAACTAGCTCATAGCCTCGCAATTTACAAATGCTCACAACCTATTACAGGTGCTCTATAGCTTAGACTTAAAAAACTTTGCTATGGTAAATAAAATCTAGAAGTAAGACTTAAACTAAGAAACTCTAGATTTAGAATTTCCATTAAAATAATTCGACTTAACACAAGGATAGGTATGATGAGCAAACAAGAGAAAATAGATAAAATTCAGGATATGGTAAAAGATGTGACCTATACAATGCTAACGACTCGTACCAGTGATAATCATCTGCATTCTTGTCCTATGAATACGGTTGAGACTAGTATCGGGGCAAAAGAGATTTGGCTCATTGGTCATAATCCATCGGACCCTGTCGATAATATGAAGAAAAACCCAGAGGTTAATCTCTCTTATACCAGTAAAGACAATAAGCAGTATTTATCCATTACCGGTACTGCTGAGTTGGTTGAGGACGAAGAAAAACTCAATGAGCTTTGGTCACCCATGTATAACGCTTTTTTTGAGAAAGGTAAAGAAGATCCCAAAGTACAGCTTATAAAAATCGTACCACATGGCGCTGAATACTGGGATAATGGTAACGCTATCGCTAACATGGTTAAAATTGGCGCAGCTGCAGTTACTGATGCTGAGATTGATAAAGGTTTAGGAGAGGTCTTTTCAGTAGAGCTATAGTTTTTTCTGGTAATTACAACAGTAGTCATAAATAGCAATAACGCCAGAAGCACTATGCAACTGGCGTTTTTTTAAGTTGTTTATTGATCGTTATTTGTTAATCATTATTTATTAATCTCAGCCACTTTTTTTCAAATAAGGCCAAGCGGCTTTTAGATAAATAAACATAGACCACAAGGTTAAAACGACTGCCGCCACCATCAACATATAGCCAATCATTTCAAGCGATTCCCAATTAAGCAGTAGCACGGTAATAGCGACCATCTGAAACGTGGTTTTAAGCTTGCCGACATAAGAGACGGCGACACTGGTACGGTTGCCAAGCTCTGCCATCCATTCGCGCAGTGCCGATACAGCAATCTCTCGTGAAATAATAACAATGGCAGCAATCGCCATAATGATGTTGGGATGCCACTGTACTAAAATAATCAGGGCCGCCGCCACCATTAGCTTGTCAGCAACCGGATCTAAAAAACGTCCAAAGGCGGACATCACGTTCATCTTGCGCGCAAAATAACCATCAAGCCAGTCGGTAATTGCAGCGATGATAAATACACCCGTTAGCAATAAATGCCGCAGCAAGCTGTCGCTGAATTCACTCATCCCTACCTGCGCGATGACATTATCTGAAATAGCAGGCATACCAATGCCCATGGCTGGTGGCCAGTAAGCAATCGCTACAAATAATGGAATCATCAAAATACGCGCAATGGTTAGATTATTGGGCAGATTAAAAATACTTTTTTCGTTTTGTGGCTGCTGCGTATGCAGGTGTGTGCTCTCGGTCATGGCAAACCCAGTTTTATATAGACAGTATAATGGCTGCTAGCTTAGCATTTTTCAGGTAAATCGTCATGCCATCTCTCGATATGCATTGGTAGTAATAGTAAAACACAAATTAAATTATTAAGTACCTTTAAGGTAATTACTTCAAGAAAAATAAAAAATCCATTCATGTCATAAATGTTTATAACTACTATTGTTGTAACCTCTGTGTATAAAGGACTACACAGAAATCATTAATATAGCTAAATTATTTCAAATTGTGACAATGTATTAGTATTTCTTTAAACGTAATGTCGTGTAACTGAGTGAAGTAAAATACCAATGATTCCGGTAATATGAATATATAGCAAAAAACACATGTACACTAAGAATTGTAAGTAGATGTGAATGTATATTGAATATGCAGAATATAAGTCTTATCTATAGTTAGTAGTTATTTAGTAGCAGTAAGAATAACAATAAGCAGCTGTTACCAACGCTCTTAGCTATACCTGTTTTCCTCAGCCCACAGTTTCCTCCTCTGTGGGCTTTTTTTTGTCTGTAGAATACAACTATTAACCACTTTAATCATTTGTAGTCACCATTATTGCCTCCACTGTCTTCGCTGCCATCTGATAACAGCTTTCGATATTACCTTGCCCGCACCAATCGCCGCTTACAATCCATTGATACTGTTCATCTACTAGTATTCCTAAAGGTTCATCGTTTTTATCAATAACGGTTGCCGCATAACGCCAGCGATGACAATCAATTTGGCTTGGCGCTGTATCCTCATACCAATTTAGAGCTTGTTTTGCTGCTGCTAATAATTCTATTTGTATGGTTTTTATATCATCATCAACACGCTGCTCTGACCACTCATTACTCGCATGGATGGTAACACTGGGTAGTAGCTCATCGCGGCCAGACTTTTGATGTTCAATAAAAATTTTAGCTAATGGAGAGTTATACAGATAAGCCACATCCCACGACGACCCAACTTTGCTACTCAAAGTCTTTGGTAAGTTTGCAACGTCATCCCAGCCGAGCATTAGCGTGTAGCAAGCGAGCATGGTAGGCTGAAGAATCTTGTTTTGCTGACTAAAACCGCTGTCTGCCATCAGATCTAGCGCTTGACCATTTGGCGTGGTGCAAACCACCCAATCAAAAGCACCCAAACTGACGCCACTGTCATCGAACAGTTCAGTGGGTTTGTTAGCTGTAAGCTGTGCATATTGAGCCAAAGGCGCAACGCGAGTTTTAAAATTAATAGTTGTACACTGTAAATTATCTGCAAGCGCTCGACCCCAGCTGGTCATCTTTGGCGTGCTGATATAACGCGCATGGTTGGTGTCCCATTGCTCTTTAAAATTGAGATCAGGCGTCTGCCCGCTACTATCAGCAGGCATTAAATCTACTACTCTAGCAAGCCACGGTTGTAGTAAGCCATTAGCCAACCAAGGCTGGATAAAGTTTGCAAAGTCCTCTGTTTTAGCCGTAAAGAATTGCGCGCCAAATGCCCATTGCCATTGTTTGTCCTCTGACGCAGCGCTGCGATAACGTGTGGCAAGACGGCCAACACTACGAGATTTCTCAAAAATAGTAATTTGTGGCATTTTTGATTGATCTTTGATTTGACCAGATTCACGTTCTGCCCATTGTTTTTCTAATAGGGCTGCGGTAAATAAACCGGTCAATCCGCCACCGATAATCGCTATTTTAGGAGCAGCGGTTTTAGTAGTGGCTTGATTGGTGTTGCTTTGAGCAGATGAAGCGTTAGCAGTCATAATGACATAGACCTTATGGATTATGTATGGATGTCAAAAAATTTAGCGGGTTTATTTACAGCGCTTTGTTAATGATAAAAAGTCATGCTGCCTATAACAACATGACTTAGTTAAAACCCTTCTTTAAACCTTTTACCAAACTCGGCGCTCAGCTTTGACTACTTCAATAAGTTTATCGATGACCGAGCTGTCCGCTAAGGTAGATAGATCGCCCAAACCGTCATACTGTCCGGCCGCTAGGCTACGCAGTATACGGCGCATAATTTTACCCGAGCGGGTTTTGGGTAAAGCATCGACGATGTAAATGGCATCCAAGTTGGCAATCGGACCAATCTCCTTACGTACGTGCCGATTGAGCTCAGACTTTAGCTGCTCGCTTGCGGTTTCATTGGATTTTAGAATAACAAAAGCGGCAATCCCCACCCCGCGTATCTCGTGCGGCATACCAACGATCGCCGCCTCCGCCGTTGCAGGATGGGCGACAACCGAGCTTTCGATCTCTGCGGTGCCCAAACGATGTCCTGAGACGTTGAGTACATCATCGACGCGTCCGGTGATCCAGTAGTGACCGTCTTCATCGCGCTGAGCACCGTCTCCGGTAAAATAGTAGCCTGGATACTGACTAAAGTAAGTCTCCAAAAAGCGCTCGTGGTCATTGTAAATGGTACGCATCTGTCCCGGCCAGCTGTTACTAATGACCAGATAACCCTCAGCAGGACCTTCAAACTCAACTTCGTCATCGTCAATGATGACAGGCTTTATACCATAAAAAGGGTTCATCGCAGCGCCTGGTTTGAGCGCTACCGTACCCGGAATTGGAGCTAGCAATATAGCGCCTGTTTCAGTCTGCCACCAGGTATCGACGATCGGGCATCTGCTGCTGCCCACGACATGATAATACCAATCCCATGCTTCAGGATTGATAGGTTCGCCGACCGTTCCAAGTAAACGCAAACTTGAGCGATCCGATTCACGAACGAACGCATCACCCTCTTTCATCATAGCCCGAATAGCGGTAGGAGCCGTATAAAGTACGCTAATATTATGCTTATCAATGATATGACCAACCCGCGCCCAAGTCGGGTACTCCGGTACGCCCTCAAACATCACCGTTGTTGTACCATTGGCAAGCGGGGCGTAGGTTGAGTAAGTATGTCCGGTAACCCACCCAACATCAGCGGTACACCAATAAACGTCATCTTCTTTAATATCAAAGACATCGCGAAAGGTTGACAGCGCGTAAGTAATATAGCCACCAGTCGTATGCAGTACACCTTTAGGCTTGCCAGTCGAACCTGACGTATAAAGCAGAAACAAGGGATCTTCTGCATTCATAACCTCAGGCTCGCACTGCACTTTTTCGCCGCCTACTAGCGTATGATACCAGACATCTCGGCGTCCGCTCATTGGCACTGAATTGCCCGTACGGTGGACGACGATGACGTTCTCAACGCTTTGGGTACCATCCATGTCAAGCGCGCGATCCACATTGACTTTAAGCGGTGTATGCTTATTACCGCGCAGACCTTCATCAGCGGTAATCACCAGCTTTGATTGACTATCAACAATACGATTGCCAAGACTCTCTGCTGAAAATCCGCCAAACACCACCGAATGTACCGCACCGATACGTGTACAGGCCAGCATAGCGATCATCGCCTCAGGTATCATCGGCATATACAGCGTGACACGGTCGCCCTTTTTGATGCCAAGCTTACGCATGGCGTTACCAAGGCGGCATACATCGGCGTGCAGCTCTTTGAATGAGATAATCTTATGCAGTGAGGGATGATCGCCCTCCCAAATAATGGCAGGCTTATAGGGGTTGTCTTTAAGATGACGATCTAGACAATTAACTGAGATATTGAGCTCACCGTCTTCAAACCATTTGATATGAAAATCATCTAAATCGTAGCTAACATCACTGATCTTGGTCGGCTTTTTGATCCAGTCGATCCATTCAGCGCGCTCAGCCCAAAAAGCATCAGTAGCTTCTGGAGATTCAATAGATCTGTTATAGTCGTTGATATATTGCTCAGCTGTGGTGTTAGCAGCGGCGATAAACTCAGCAGTAATGGGGAATGATTTTTGAGTCATGAGAGCTTCCTTTTTAGTTATTATGACCGATATAAATTATCTTCAATGATATTTATCAATAATAAGAACTTATAACGGTTCAAGAGTTATCTTCCATAATGCATGACGCTTATCTAGTTTGACAAATAAGCCTTACCGATGCAAGACATCAACCATCAATGACAACAATTTCGCTGCACACTTGTATACTTAAGAGGTAGCGGCTATTGATAAGCATAAAAACCCCTTATATCTTATGAATGAGCGCTGCTATCAGCCCTTTTATTGGTAATATCTTTTATAATAAGCCACCCCTTATAACCGGATATCTCATGGACAACAATGCTACTCACTATGATGTCATCATTATCGGTGCAGGCGCGTCAGGACTGTATTGTGCACTGACCGCAGGTCGCCGTGGTCGGCGCGTATTGGTGCTCGACCATGCCAATAAAGTTGGCAAAAAGATCCTTATGTCAGGTGGCGGACGCTGCAACTTTACCAATTACTTCGTGGAGCCTGAGCATTTCATTGGTGATAATCAGCACTTTTGTAAATCAGCGCTGAGCCGTTATCCCAGTTGGGAATTTATCGCCATGGTAGAAAAACACAAGATTGCCTATCATGAACGCGAGCACGGCCAGCTATTTTGTGATGACTCTGCCAAAGATATCGTCGCTATGCTACTCGATGAATGCGCAGCTGTCGGGGTGCAAGTACGGATCAATACGCAAATCGATAACGTGACGATTAATGAAGGCGACGAGCATAAACGCTTTAAAGTAGCCACTACTAAAAAGCTGGGTAAGAAAGAGCTAGACAGTGCTATAAAGACCGCGCCGACCCTTTATAGTTGTGCATCCTTGGTCGTTGCCACTGGCGGCTTATCCATTCCCACTATGGGTGCAAGCGGTCTTGGTTATGAGCTGGCGCAACAGTTTGGACATACGCTTACCCCTACTGATCCAAGCCTAGTTCCTTTCACCTTTACTGATAAAACCGGGGAATTACTAAAAGCCTTGGCGGGTATTAGCTTGCCGGTCGTTGCTAGCAATACGCGCACCTCGTTTAAGTTGCCGCTACTATTCACCCATCGCGGCCTATCTGGTCCTGCCATGCTTCAGCTGTCTAATTATTGGCATATAGGCGAAACCATTGAGATTAATCTCTTGCCCGAAACGGATATCACTGAGCTGCTGCTTACGCATAAAAAGATGCATCCTAAACAACTGATTCGTACCGTGCTCACAGAGAATACCAATAACGCTTTGCCCAAAAAGCTGCTCGCTACGCTACAGACCATGCTTTGGGAAGATGTTAAGGACACGGAGCTGGCGAATATAAAAGATGAGCGTTTGACACAGATTGGACAAACTATTAACGGCTGGCAGCTTAAACCTTCCGGCACCGAAGGCTATCGCACCGCTGAGGTCACCCGCGGCGGTATAAAGACTGATGAGGTATCATCGAAAACCATGCAAAGTAAATTGCAACAGGGACTATATTTTATTGGCGAGGTGCTCGATGTGACAGGCTGGCTTGGCGGTTATAATTTTCAGTGGGCGTGGGCGAGCGGTTTTGTTTGCGGGGAAGTGGTTTAAAAAGAGGTTTTAATCCAACGCACAACAAAAGCCCCGATCGCATTACGCTATCGGGGCTAGTTTTAAAAACTAAATTTTTATCACTCTGCTTTCTTATTTAAGCTTGTTTTTGCTCTAAATAAGGATAGTCGGTATAACCTTCCACACCGCCGCCATAAAAGGTTTCTGGATGCTGATCATTAAGCGGTGCGCCTTGACGGATACGCTCAGGCAGATCAGGATTGGCAATATAGTCACGGCCAAAAGCGACCGCATCAATATAACCCGCTTTGATGTTTTTCTCCGCTTTTTCAGCGGTATAACCACCTGCTGCAATGATCATATTGTCAAAAGCATCGCGAATTTTCTGACGAAACTCATCACTATAAGGGGTACCGCCTGCCCAGTCAGGCTCAGATAGATGTAAATACATAAGATCGCGCTTATTAATCTGCTCAATTAGCCAGATATTATCGTCTTCCTCGTAGCCTGCCTCTACACCATTAAAGGTACCTTGAGGTGATAGACGAATACCAACGTGATCCTTATCCCAAGTATTTACACATGCATCAACGACTTCTAGTATTAGGCGCGCGCGGTTCTCTTTGCTACCGCCGTACTCATCATCACGCTTGTTGGTATGCTCAGCCCAAAATTGATGCAATAGATACCCATGCGCGCCATGTACTTCTACGCCATCAAAACCTGCTTCCATTGCGCATTCAGTTGCATGAGCAAAATCGGCGATTACCTGCTTAATCTCATCAGCAGTTGCTGGACGCGGCGGAGTAGCGTCAACTCGGATCACTTGATTATCTCTATCGCGTAAGGAGGTGCGCACGCCCACATCGACATCAGAGGCTGAGATTGGCGCCTTACTATCAGGTTGTAGACTCTCATGCGCCACCAACCCTGTGTGCCAAAGCTGAACAACGATTTTGCCGCCTTTGGCATGGACGTTATCAACGATGACTTTCCAAGCCGTAGTCTGATCCTTAGTATGGATACCAGGCGCGCCAGCATAGCCTTTAGCTTGAAACGAGATTTGCGTAGCTTCAGCAATAGCCAAGCCTGCACCAGCTGCCCGCTGCGAGTAATATTCACCTGCCAGCACTGTTGGAATATCGCCTGGCTCTACCGCACGTAAACGCGTGAGCGGTGCCATAATGATGCGATTTTTTAGGGTTTGAGTGCCCATTTTGATGGGTTCAAATAAGTTATCATATGCCATAATATGCCTTGTCAAAAATTAAATATAATTTCGTTAGATTTATTATTAAACTATTGTTTTAACTGTTAAACCATCGCTTTGAAAGTGTTATCTTACAAAAACAATAAGGGATTTCATCAATACAAATAGTCAGTTATTTTATAACCAACTCCTTTATAAGGAGCAACGCCATTTATTCAACTAAGACTTACAAACGAAAACATCAAAACGAAAATAATCTATCTTCAGAAAACTAAAAAAGCCCCTGAGATCTCAATCTCAAGGGCTTGTAGATGACTATTAAGCTAAATTATTAGCGATAACTAGTCTTGCAGCTTATCCCAAACTTCGCGGTCGCGCTCATCGGTCCAAATACGCGGCCAATCAATACCATCGAACTCATCCCACAGGCGCTGTACATCAAAAGGCAGGCAATGCTCAAAGATAGGCCATGCCCCAAACTTAGGCTCTAGATGAGCATGAGTGGCTTCAAAAGCTTCTTTTACCGTACCGCCGCGCTTATGAACCTCTCCTACTTTTTCGATCATACCCTCTAAAAACCCGCGAGTTTGAGCAATAGCAGCGTCTACTTCATCACGTCCGCGCACTACCGCGCCGCGACCACCAATCAAAACCTCAGCCTCAAGAGCTTTAATATTATCTAAAGTATCAGCGGCCCAGTCCATATGAAAAGCATCACCAGTATATAAAGCTGCTTGAGCTTCAACTAGATCGCCGGTAAATAAAATCTTATGCTTAGGTAGCCAAGCGACGATATCGCCTGCGGTATGACCACGTCCCATATATTGCAATATCAAATTACCGCGATCACCGCCAAGTGGAATCTCTAAGCGATCATTAAATATAATATCAGGATGCGTCAGACCAGGAATACTCTCAGGCTCTTTAAATAAGCGCGGCATACGACCGAATTCGCTGTCCCAGTCCTGCTTACCGCGCTCATCGATCAGCTTTTTCGTTTGCTCATGAGCAATAATAGATTCAGCATCAAAAGCAGAGGCACCTAACACACGAACCGCATGATAATGTGACAACACAAGATATCTAATTGGTTTTTGCGTGTGTTCACGTAGTTTATCCAACCACTCTTTAGCCGCGACTGGGGTGGCACGTGCCTCAAAGGCAATGATGAAATCTTCAGCTTCGATAGCACCAATGTTTGGGTCGCCCTCAGCGGTCAAAGCATAAACGCCTTCTGCTAGGACTTCAAGCGTTTCGGTTTTTTCACCCAAATCAGCTGATGATGCAAATGGTATCTTACTCATAATAGTTATCCTTAGTTATTGATGATGCATGATTTATAAATATATTTAAATAAAATACTCAAAATCAGCAATTTAGTTTTACTAACTCTGAGTGACGAAGTACACGCTTGTATTTTAGTCTAAGACTGTTTTTGATCTAACGTATGCTCTCTAGCGGTTTCAATAGCTTCTAATAAAACCTCATCATCACCAATTTGATTGGCAAGGATGAGTAATAATTTACTGAGGGCACTTTGAGCTTCTTCTTCAGATAAACCCACCTGCATATTTATAAGCTCAGCATAAAAGGTGTCTGGATCGTCTATATTAGGTGACAAGTTAAGTTTACTATAGGTATCTGTTGGCATTCTTATATCCTTTTTCTACACGTTTGCAGTAGCCCGTTTAACCGCTTTACTTAACACCTCTTTATTGTACTCGCGCCAGCGACCAGCGATATGTTGATCTGGACGGATCAGATAAACAGACCCCTCCTGATCATCAAACCTTTGCTTTAAATAACCTTTCTCATCTTTAATATCTCTATTAATGACTAAAGGTTTGACTACAATACCATCGACATTCAAAGGACTGTGGTATTTATCAGAGTCCGTATCATTTGCAAATATAAGGGCTACAAAGTCTTGACCTAATTGTTCAAGTAGCCATGCAGGTTTGCCATCTCTCTTAATTTCGGCATCAGGGCATAAAGCGCCAGGCGCGGTAAGGTGCGAATTGTCGCCTACAAAACTGCCGTCGTCGTCCGTATTCAGGATAGATTGCTCATAGTTGGTATGCACAGATAGTCGACCGCTGTTCACCAAAGGTCTAGCGAACTCATAATCTCCCGCTAAGGATAGTACCGCATCTCTCATAATCTTACTGGTCTTTGACTTAGGGGTTAAAAAGTCAGTAGAGCGAGTAGAATTCATGATATTGATATCAGCGGCGAAGATACGCTCATCATCATAGCTATTTACTAAGCTCTCAGGAGCCTTACCTTGTAATACCAGCTGTAATTTCCAACCTAAATTATCTATATCTTGCAGACCTGTGTTGGCACCGCGAGCACCAAACGGTGACACCTGATGGGCCGAATCACCTGCAAAAATAATACGATTATGACAAAACTTCTCCATACGCCGGCAAGCAAAACGATAAACAGAGAGCCACTCAAACGTAAATTCAATGTCCTCACCCAGCATAGACTTTAGCAGAGGTCTCACATTCTCAGGATTTTTCCAGTACTCAGTATCAGCGTCACTACCGAGCTGGAAATCAATACGCCACATATCATGAGGGGCTTTATGTAATAAGACGGACTGACCAGGATGAAAGGGCGGGTCAAACCAAAACCAACGCTCTTTAGGAAACTCGTTTTTCATAATGATATCAGCAATCAAAAACTGATCATCAAACACTCGGCCATCAAATTGAGCATTTACGTGCCCACGCATACTGCTACTGGCGCCATCACAGGCGATTAACCATTTAGCGTTGGTCTTAAATTCGCCATCTGGCGTGGTGACCGTTAAGGTGACATGGTCTTCGTGCTGCTCTACATGCTCGACACGGTGCTTCCAGCGCAAATCTACAAATTCAGACTCGTTACAGGCATCTACCATAAACTCCTCAACATAATACTGTTGAATATTTACCATAGCAGGCATTTGATGCCCCTCTTCTGGCAGCAGATTGAACTCATAACAAAGCTCTTCTTTGAAGTAGTTCTTGCCAACTTGCCACTTAACACCTTTATCTAAGATTCGATCAGCAACGCCAAGCCGATTCATAATCTCAAGTGAACGTTTACTAAAGCACAGGGCCCTAGAACCTACGCTAACCGTATTATTATCGTCAAGAATGACACAGTGAATACCGCGATTGGCACAGTCCAAGGCCATAGCTAGTCCCATAGGACCTGCCCCTACAATCACTACATCGTGAGTTTGCGCGTGCCTAGACTTTTGTTCTTTTGATTGGACATAATCGTAGACAGGGTTGTCATGCGGAGTGAATACATCTTGTGAACTCATAAAGAAAATCCCTTTTCTTAAGTTGCAACATCCAATGTTGTCAGCGTAACTGAGTTATTAAAGTGATTAAAAAACAGCTAGCAATTAATGACTAGCCATTATTAATAATCTTATGATTGCTATACAAACCATATAAAAAGTCTCGAATTTTCAATAGATATAGTTTGCATACTAAAGATTAATATGAGCATATCAGCAAACTATATGGGTTGCAAGCTAGACTGATTTGATGGATAATCGAAAAACATTAGTAAGAAATATTTATCAAAAGTGTTCATAAAAAATAGGTTACAAAGCTAGTTTTATAATGATTGAAATCATTACTAATTATTTGAGAAAAACGGAATCAAAGCGTATTAAATATTATTCATAACAGAAGGAACTGGTATGTCAACTTTTAAACAATTTTTTTCTCCACTAGCTTTATCAGTAGCTGCTGCGCTTGCTATTACAGGATGTAGTAACAATCAAGAAGGGTCACAATCTGCAAACCAAGAAGGGGATGTTGAAACTAAAGTATTACGACTATCTCATTTTTGGCCGGCAAACTCTTTTATGCATGTGGATGTATTTGAGCCTTGGGCCACAAAAATCGAAGAAGAATCACAGGGACGACTAGATATAGAAATATATCCCTCAGCGCAGTTAAGTAAAGCTGATGTTACCTACGATGCTGCGGTTAAAGGGACTGTTGATATTGGATCGCAAGCTCATGGTTATAGCGCTGGACGTTTTCCATTATCACAAATTGCAGAGTTGCCAGGATTATCAAACTCTGCTGTGCAGATGAGCTGTATGATTCAAACGCTTTATGATAATGGCACTATTGCTGATGAGTACCAAGACTCTCATCTGTTGGGGGTGTTTGGCACCGGGCCTGCCTCTATCCACACCAAGGATAAACTGATTACCACGCCTGATGATTTAAAGGGCATGAGAATCCGTCGGCCCTCTGCTGTCGCTGGAGACTTACTTGAAAGCATGGGCGCCTCGCCCGTAGGATTACCAGCGCCTGATATTTATACCTCTATTCAGCGCGGGGTCGTCGATGGGGTCAGCTTCCCTTGGGATCCATTCAAAGCTTTTAAGATCAATGAAGTTGCCAAAAAGCATACTAATCTACCTTTTTATTCATCAGGACTGCTCCTAACCATGAATAAGGACACCTATGAAAGTCTGCCTGATGATCTAAAAAAAGTCATAGATGATAATTCAGGTATGGCGCTGTCTTCGCTCGCTGGTAGAGTGCAAGATGAATACTATCAAGCCGCGCTGCAAGAAGCCATTGATGCTGGCGATGAGATAGTCGATATTCCAGACCCTTTTAGTGACCCACTTTGGGAAAAACCCTTGCAAGCAGGGGTTGATAAATATCTTAGCTCTGTGGATGACACTGGTGCCGATGCCAGAGCCATTTATGCTAAAGCGCAAGAAGCCAGTGAGCTTTGTGCAAACCAGTGACAATACAATAACTTTTGCTTTTGCTTTTGCTTTTGCTTTTGGAGATATGCTAGGTAAAATTATTTAGCATAGCTTTTTTAATTGCACTTACTATTGTACTTATAGAGGTAATAAATAATAACTATGCCCAAAACCTCCTTAGCACTTATGATGACTAGCGCATTATTGGTGCTAAGCGCTTGCCAGCCGCCGTCAGATCACCCTACTCCCTCACAGTCCAAGCAAACCGAAGAGCCTTCAAGCACTCAGTCCTTAAAAGATGCAAAAAACCCAAGGCAGTTGACTACTGCACTCGTGGATATGTCTGAGAAGAAACTAAAAGACCAGCTGGTTTGTTCCAAGTTGACGGCTACTATCAATGCCGTAGGTAATAAAAGTGAGATTAAAAATATTCATGACATTCAGCACCAGCTAAAAGCTTGTTTACCAACGGCGGACAATGCTCAGATACTGCAGTGGTTGGCAGACTATCAAGCGATGTACAGACGTTTTTTGGGATCGCATAGTGATTGGAATGATGAGGCGTTTTATGACGTCATGAGTACCATTGAACAAGGTAAAACGATAACTGTGCCCCAACTGAGGCTGGTAAACCCTCGAATACTTTACCTTATTAGTTTGGTAAGAAGTAAAGCGGATGTGAGTGTAATATATCTAGGTGAAGGTATATATGCCTTTCATCATGATTTGCAAGCCATGGCGGATCTATTCACTCCTTATCTGCCAAAAGATCAAGCTGTATTTATTCAGCGTATGGCAAAGGACAATCAAGATATTTTTTGGAACGATGCAGCAATTGCTATCTCATATTACCCATTGATTAAACGGGCTGTATTTTGGGAAGAATATATAAAACAGTATCCCGACAGTTATTTTATTAAAGACGCTGAGCGCTTATTTAATAGGTATCGTTTTTCATTGTTTTTTGGTTCTGAAAATACGCAGTGGACAGATGATGCTTTTCATAATTTTCTTGAACCAGAATACAGTCTGCTGCTAAGACAACTGCTTAAACGCCAGAACAGCAGGCTGGCAGAGAACGCACGAGTTTTTCTAGAGTTTATGAGGATGTCTGATCGTGAGCGCCAGCAACAGTACCCAATGCCTAAAACAGAGAATAATGAGAACGAGAACGGCAATAAAAACAATAGAGACGAATCAAAAACTCCTTACTATCAATTAAAAGAAGCGTTGGCAATACCATCTCCTTGGGACTCTTATGATAATAAGGACTGCTTAAGCAGCATTACCTGCATAGACCAAGACATTAACCAAAAAGCACCAAAAGAAACGGAAAAAGAGTGAATTAATCGATCAGTAATAGCCTCTTTTTTCCTAAACCGTGCTGCAGTCGATGCAATCTAAAAAGAATATAGTGCTGCTGGAATGCTTTTTTTAAAACATAGGTTGCGTAGCATCGAAAGAAATTCATGTAAACAGCCAGCAAGGAAAATTTATACCAGTAGCATAATTAAATGCATATAACAGTTTTATTTTCAACTAACTAGGGCGTGTTGAATATTCACAAATAGGCACTGCTGATCGCTAAAATGGTTCCAGACTAGGCACAAATTGAAGATAATGCAGGTGCCTTAGCTAGATTTGCAACACCGTATGGGATCATTTTAGCATCAGCCCACAGGGACAGGACTCTTTTTTGCCGCTTCTTTGATAAAACTATCCTCTTAGAATGACTAAGCTAGATAGTTTTACCTTTGAATCGCCTAAAAAATAGTCTCTGTCAGTGCCATGGTCGAATGTTCAACACGCCCTATACTAATTACAAATCAACCTTATCCAAAATAAAATCAATATCCTTATCGCCGCGCCCTGATAAATTAACCAAAATCGTCTCATCAGGTGACATATCTTTGGCAACTCTCATCGCATAGGCGATGGCATGGGCGGTTTCTAAAGCGGGAATGATACCTTCTAAACGTGATAGCGCCATAAAGGCCTCTAAACACTCTGCATCTGTCGCCGACTCATAAGTCGCCATCTGCATATCGCGTAACAGTGAATGCTGCGGTCCAACCCCGGGATAGTCCAAACCAGAGGCAATCGAATGTACAGGGGCTGGCTCGCCATCTTTATTTAGTAAGACATAACATTTAAAGCCGTGAATCTCACCCTTGGTGCCAAGCGTCATCGTCGCCGCATGATTGGGTGTATCTAAGCCCTCACCAGCAGGCTCCACTCCTACTTTTTCAACGCTCTCATCGCCCAAAAAACCACTGAATATACCGATAGCATTAGAGCCGCCACCGACGCAAGCGA
Source organism: uncultured Psychrobacter sp. (assembly GCA_947501045.1). GTDB lineage: Bacteria > Pseudomonadota > Gammaproteobacteria > Pseudomonadales > Moraxellaceae > Psychrobacter. The sequence continues at coordinate 27,924 of CANMUI010000004.1, read as the reverse complement.
CCACTTTATTAGGCAATTTACCAGTGGTATCTAAAAACTGTACACGCGCCTCACGACCAACGACTGATTGGAAATAGCTGACAATCTCAGGATATGGTGCAGGACCCAAAGCTGAGCCAATGGCGAACATACTGCTATCAAGCTCGTTAAGATAGGTCTCAAAAGCGCTATCGACGGCTTCTTTTAGCGTCCCTGCGCCGCGCGATACAGGTACGATATTAGCGCCTAAAATTTTCATACGACTGACATTAGGATGCTCTTTTTCGATATCGACCACACCCATATGAATCTCACACTCAAGACCCATCAATGCCGCTGCGGTTGCTAATGCCACCCCGTGTTGCCCTGCACCTGTCTCCGCGATGACTTTGGTTTTGCCGAGCTTCTTGGCTAGTAACACTTCACCCAAACAGTGATTAATCTTGTGCGCGCCAGTATGATTTAGGTCTTCACGCTTAAAATAAATCTGTGCCCCGCCGCAATGTTCGCTTAAGCGTCTGGCATGGAATATCGGGCTTGGTCTGCCGACGTAAGTCTCGCGCAAACGTTTCATCTCAGCGATAAAATCTTCGTCTTTGATAATCTCGCGAAACCCTACTTCGATTTCTTCCATAGCTTTGGCAAGCTCTGGATGGCCTATTTTGCCACCGAACTCGCCATATAAGCCCTCGCTACTCGGCAAAATAGATTGATGTAGGCCATAGCTGTCTGTCGTATTTTCTGTTGTCATCGTTAAACCCTAATATTTGAAATTTTAGTATGTGAAATTTTAGTATTTGAATTTTTAGTATTTGAAAAATTATCCAAGCAAATTATTTTTGTGGCGTTATAATAAGGCCATTGTATCTATGTTCTAGTACACTGAAACGTATTTTAAGTTAAGTCCTGTTTAAGGTCAATAACTAGAATTGATCTGAAAGTATTTATAGCAAACTTATCCCACTCTTAACTATCTAAAATCATCGGCGTAGGGTGCTTTTTAAGCACCAGTCAAACGTTGTAGTAATGGTGCATGGAATGCACCCTACGATAGTCCATACTAAATTTAGAGTGAGATGAAACTATTAAAAGGAGTAAACATGTCAAAAGAAACCCAGAAAGCAAATAATCAGACGAGCGAAGCTTATGATTATCTACTAAAGCTACTGGTCGAAACTGATAATACAGAACGTCTATCAGCGATATTCGATGCGCTCATGACAGAAAAAGAGCAAACAGAGCTAGCCAACCGCTTAACCATATTTGGCCTACTACAGCAAGGCGTCACGCAAAGAGAGATTAGTGCAAAGCTAGGTGTCGGTATTGCCACGGTGTCGAGGGGAGCCAAGGTGTTTAGCCAGCATCAAATTAATGAATTGTTGCCTGATATTAGTGAGGGGCTTAAGCTATAAAACCTTAATAAATGACTAACAAGTGTCAAATAAATTCTGTCAGCGTAATAATAAAGAAACTTATGTTCGTTAAAGTGTTGCTTATAGAAAACTCATTCCAAAATCAGCTACAAAATCGGAAAACATATGCAACGACGACAGTTTATTAAATCAATGGGCTTAGGTGTAGCGGCAGTCAGTACATCCGCGGCGATGAGTGGTTGCCAAACCCTCGCCAAGCAGCAAAAACTACCAAATACTATTACCCAATCTGGACATTTCCCTAATATCATCGTTGGTAGCGGTTACGGCGGAGCAGTATCGGCACTACGCTTGAGCGAAAAAGGTCACAAAGTATTGATTTTAGAAATGGGTATGCGCTGGGATAGAACCCCTGAGCACAATACCTTTTGCAAAATGATTAGCGCCGATAAACGCTCTAGCTGGTTTAGCAACAGACCCAACGCCCCTATCCCCATTCCCATCCCGATTAGAAAATACCCCGGCGTGTTAGATTTAGTCGAGTATGATGATATGAAAGTATTCGCCGGACGCGCTTATGGCGGCGGCTCTATCGTCAATGGCGCGATTGCTATCCAGCCAAGGCGATCACACTTTGAAGCGGTATTTCCGTGGATTAATAGTGATGAGATGTACGACACCTACTTTCCTCGCGCAATGAAGGAACTCAAAGTCAGCCAAATCCCCGAGGACTTCTTTAATGACACCGAATATTATGAATTCACTCGCGCAGCTGAACGTCAAGCTGAGCGTGCTGGACTTAAAACAGAATTCTTTGGCAATAGCTACGACTTTGATTATATGCAAAAGGAAGCGCGCGGCGAAGTCTACCAATCAGGCCTTGGAGGCGAAGTCATCTACGGTAATAACGCTGGCAAGTTCTCACTTGATCTAACCTACCTAAAAGATGCTGAAGCGACGGGTAACGTTACGGTAAAAACCCTGCGCAAAGTAAATAGTATACAAGCGCTCGATAATGATCAACTTAGATTAGAAGTTCACGTCCTCAATACCACAGGCGGCATCGATAACATTGCTAGTATCGAGCATTACACTTGCGACAAACTGTTTCTAAATGCAGGCAGTACAGGCACCTCAGAACTATTATTAAAAAGCCAAGCGGAAGGTAAGCTTAACCATCTAAACGAGCACATCGGACAGCATTGGGGGCCAAACGGCAACATCATGACTGGGCGCAATTTTGTCCACGCCGCTGGCACTACTCAATCTACCATTCCGGTCAAAGGCATTAACATGTGGGACGGCGATAGAGACGGTTCAAAGTACAAAATCTTTGCCGAACTCGCGCCATTGCCGCTAGGACTTGAGACATGGACGACGCTCTATCTTGCCATCACGGATAATCCAGAACGCGGTAATTATTACTACGATAAGGACTCGCAAACGGTCAAACTCAACTGGAATCGCGAGCAAAATGAGTACTCGGTAAACGCCGCCCAAGAGCTACTAGACAAGCTTGGCGAGTCCAATGGCGGCACCAAAGCGCGTCTCTTATTCAATAATGGTTTTGGTGACGACTTTTGTTATCACCCACTTGGCGGCTGCGTACTTGGCAAAGCGACCGATGAGGTTGGCCGCGTCAAAGGCCATAACAATATCTACGTGCAAGACGGCGCATTAATCCCCGGTAGCGCAGGCGTCAATCCGTATGTGTTTATCACTGGACTTGCCGAGCGTAATATGGCGAGTATTTTGCGGGAGGATTTTGGGTAGAGAGTTGGGGTTTTAGGTTTTGATTATATGGAAACGCTCTTTATGGGCGTTTTTTTGGGTTTGGAGCTAATTTGCTATATCCTTATCTGAGCAGATATGCTCGTACATTCAAAGTACTAATAAGCTACGATATTAAATCGTATAAGTTTATAGCAAACGTAATCTTTATTGAATAAATCTTTTGACGTTGCAGTTTGGAAAGACCAAGAGCATAAGTTCTTAAATTGATCATAAATAAGGAATAGCCGTGACCACAATATACTATCCAAGAGAATGCACGGAACTTGCAATTTTCAAATTTTGTAGTGAAATTGAAGCCTGTTCTGATCTAGACGAACTTTTAATAGATTTCTCACCTATGCGTAGAATCGAACCTTTTACTATCATTTATGTATCTAAATTTATAAGAAATTTTAAACGCGCAAATAAGGAGATAATAATCAAATGTCGTGGTCATGAGCAGAAAGAATATGCTGCTAATATGTCTTTCTTTCAAGCTTTTGGTCTTAATTATGGAAGAAAGCCAAACTTTGTTGAAGGTAACAATAAATTTGTACCTATTAATGTACTTAACGTCCGATTAATCAAAGAAGAAGCAAACGAAAAATGGTTGACTGGACAGGATATTATCGAAGAACGTTCTAAGCATCTAGCTCAAATTCTTTGTCAACAAGAAGATACTAACTTAGTTAATACGCTGACTTTTTCGATTAGAGAAATTATACGCAACGTCTACGAACATAGTAATTCTAAGAATATTCAATATTGTGCACAATATTGGCCAACATACAATAAAGTAGAAATATCTATTGCTGACGATGGCATAGGGCTAAAAGAGTCTTTAAAAGCCAACCCATTTGTTGAAGTTAAAAATGATTCAGATGCTATTCAGCAAGCTTTAATGCCAGCAATTTCTAGTAAAAATTATAAAGGAGCTAGAATAGATAAATCTGATCCATGGCATAACTCTGGTTTTGGGTTATATATGAACAGTCGTATTTGTCGCTTAGGTGGTTCATTCTTAGTGTGTAGTGGTAGTCATAGCATAAAGCTTTTTGAATCGAATAAAGAACACGTTGATTTGAATCACGTATGCAAAGGTACAGTTATTAAAATGGTTTTAGATACAAGTAAATTGACTGAACTAAATTCAATGTTAGCTATTTTCAAAGAAGAAGGATATGAGATAGCTAAAGAAATAAAAGGTGTAGGTAGATACACTGCTTCGGCTGCCTCGCAGATGTTATCTAGAGACTTTCGGGGCTTTAAAATAAGTTAGACTTATTAAACTCTTATAGATAACAAGGACAAAACATAACCCACCATTAAAAGTAGGCGCTTATTCGATAGGTTACGCATTTGCTAACTCACCCTACGCGCTGGAAACACGAGCAAAATCAGTACTCGGTAAACGCCGCCCAATAGCTGCTAAATAAACTTGACCAGTCTAGCGGTGGTACCAAAGCTCGCCTGTTATTCAATAAAGGTTTCGGTGACGACTTTTGTTATCACCCGCTTGGCGGCTGCGTCTTGGGCAAAGCGACTGATGACGTTGACCGTGTTAAAGACCATAAAAATATCTACGTGCAAGACGGCGCGTTAATCCACGACAGCGCTGGCGTCAATCCGTATATGTTTATTACTGGACTTGCTGAGCATAATATGACGACTATTTTAGGTAGGATTTGAAAGGGTTATGAGTGAATGTTTTATGTTTTAATCGTAGGTTAATATATAATGTTTATAATCAATTCTACTTATGTTGAATAAATTATATTTCAAATGTATAGAGATTTACTATGTCAAGTATAGACTTAGAGTCGTTAAATAATTTTTGGCTATTTGTAGTGATAATGGGGACATTAAAGTTTCTTTTTGAAACAGCAAGAGTCTATAAATCTTACCAAGAAAACAGATACTTTAGTCTTGATAAGGTTAAAGAAGCTTTTGAAACAGATAAGATTGATAATAAACTTAGAGAGCAATTAATCGAAACTTACGAAAGAGAAATATTTCATAAGATTTATAGATTAAGTGTTAGCAAAGAAGCTCGGAGTAAAATCATAGATATATCAAAAAATAGTAATGAAATAGAGTGCGCTACATTCAGAAAGGCAAACAAATATATAGATTATCAAACTAATAGTATAACTTTAAGATATAGGAAAATATATACAATTGAAAAATTATATAATAAGTTTTCTGCTTATATGTACTATGGAATATTTGTATTCTTTACCATAGGTTTCTTGGTCTCCTTATTTAATTATGAAAATTTATCAATATTTTACAGCCAAATAGGTAACGCATATCTACTTCTATGTTTAGGTATTTATTCTTTTTTAGGATCATTCTTGTGTATGAAAAAGGAAGTTGCTCTTGAAGCAGCAATAAAACTAAAAGACTATGCTACTTCTTATCCAAATGATATTAGAATCATATATAAAAATACTTGGGTTGATAAAATTACAGAAAAGTTCCTGGACATTTGATGGTTATGTGTTTATCTATATTGAGTTAACTACTATATAACCTAAATTAAAAATTTAACTAAGCTTTTGATGTAACATAATGTTCGGTTGAAAAATTGCAGTGCAATTTTTAGACGCTTCTCAAAGATTAGTTCCAACAATTAAACGCCCTGCACAAAAACCAATAGACAACTCTTTCCAATCATCACCCAACCCCCTATCCACCCGCCTTCATAAAAACATAACCTACGACAATATCTCTATAAAACTATTTACACTTAATTATAAAAACGTTTTATATTACTGATTAGGTCTTTTCAATAACTAATCAGAGGGAATTGCGATGTTACAGACCATAGCGAAACAAGCACCGAAACAAATGATGAGAGTCATAGCTGTAGCAATTATGCTAGCAGGCGTGACCGCATGTAATGATGACGATAGCGAGACGATCATTACCCCTGTCATCACATACGGAGAGTATGGTACCGAGACGGCACTGACTCTAGCACGTGATTATCCGGGGCGTTATATGGGATCAAGCACCGAGCTTGCCGCTGCCCAATATATGAAACAGCGTATGACCTTTGGCGACAATGGCAATGAGGTGGTATTAGAGCCTTTTACCTTTGTCGCCTCTCGCGGGCCGTTCGCTGAGCAATCGATTACCAGTCAAAATGTGATCTTTACTCATGAGGGCACGCAAAATACCGGACGAACCTTATACGTAGGCGCTCACTACGATTCGGCGACGCAGTATCCCAATTATATCGAGCTTGAAGGATTAGATGATAATGCCTCGGGCTCCGGCGTATTGAGTGAGCTGGTTTATCACTTTAGAGGAGTGGATACCGTAGATACGATTAAATTTGTGGCGTTTGGTTCTGAAGAAGGCGGACTGCAAGGTTCCAAGGCATTTGTGGATAGCTTAACTCAAGATGAGATTGACAATGCTATTGGCATGATTAATTTAGACAGCTTGCTTACCGGCGATAATATGTATGCCAACGCTGGGGACAACAGTTACGACGATGATGGCAATGAGATCGCAGCTAACGTAAAGCTACGTGAGGCGGCGCTACGTATTGCAGACAAGCTTAATATTGGTCTGCAAGTGAACCCAGCTATCATCCCTCCGGATGCAGATGAGCCTTATAAACCTCTTGGTGTTGGCTGTTGTAGCGATCAAGAATCGTTTGACAGTATTATGCCTGTCGTCGCTTTTGAGGCGACCAATTGGAGCTTGGGTCCCGATTTTGACGGCTATACGCAAACGGATAATCCCGACATTCCAGGTGGCTATTCTTGGCATAACCCAGATGTGGATAACGAAGCGGTATTGACAGAAGCATTGGGCGAAGAGCGCATCAAGCAGCGTATGAGCGCGTTTGCTCGGATTGTCACCGAACTTATCGCCGAACAAGTACAAGCTGAGTCTATTCGATAAATTGTGCTCAAGATAGGAGTAGGTCTAGTACTCCTATCTTGAAGTCGGCACTCTACGCATTCATCAAATACTTTTCATGACCATAATAAGCTTCTCAACAGGCGCTTCATGTTCTATTGCTGCATCAGTAACCCAAAGTGCAAAATTGCTAGCTAGAACTTCTTCAGGGTGATTTAGATATTCTGAATTCGGCAACACGACAGCATCGTAGTTGGTCTCAGTCTTTGGTATAAATAGAGGTTTGTTTTCTATTAAAAGGGGACGCGTGATACCTTTATCAGATTGCACAGCCAGTAGACCATCTTGCAAATAAGCGAAAAAAGACAGGTTACTTGCCATGTCGTACTCGCTAAAAGCTTTTAATAAAGGCAAAAAAGTTAGCTGCTGGCCTTGGTAATCCAGATCGATAGCATATCCCATCTTTGGCGAATCAGGATTGGTAATCCTCAAAGCATCTATCTCATTAGGCAAGACTAGTGGCGCTATTTTTTTGAAATTCACTGTTGAGTATAGTTTGTCACGATGCGCTTGATTATACCGCGAGTAGACATGAAAAAATTCGTGGGCCACAAGAGCGTTTATCTCTGACTGCGGATCTTCTAAAAGCTCTGGAGTCAATACAATATAATCCTCTCTAGTATACGCAGCACCTGATTCAACCAAACCATTGGTTAGGGCAAACTTTATATCCTTTGGAGCATTGATATTCAATTTAGAAACTTTATCTTGTAGTAATTTGACTGCAGTCAGCACCTTTTCTTTAGATTCAGTGTCCCAGTTTATCGCTGCTTTTGAGTAATAACCCTCTAGCTCCTTTGGTGACAATTTACGCCCACTTTTAAACTTTGCTTGCCAATCAAAAGGGCTTAATGCTTGGATATACTCATCTTCGGTTGCCAATAGTTTAATGCTAGCGTCTTTGTCCAAGAATGATATGTTTATATTTTTATTAGTCTCATTTGAACTTGATTGATTATAAATTGAGTCGCCGGTAGCAAGTGTACTAGCAGGGGTTGAAAAGATTTCATTTTGATTAGAGCATGCACTTATACTACTTACAGTAAACGTTATCATTAGTATCTTTATCGGTTGAAGTAAACCAGAAACCATAATTTATATCCTCTCAATTAAAATAGTATAGTAAAGACGACATGTACCTGCTTGAGTTTATAACAAAATCATTAGAACAAACAAACTTTGGTCGGTCTTTTATTACTACATAGTACGTTCAAATGTAAATCAAACTCTTCATACCTCACCCCCATTGAATTAAACCCCTATATCGGCAACAATACCCCTATTAATAAGAATCTTCATAATAAAAAGGACAAATAATGAAACTGCGTATCTTAAAATCAAGCGTTACCAACCCGTGGTTTAATCTCGCGACCGAGGATTGGATATTTAATACGCTCGACGCAGACTCGCACACGCTATTTTTATGGCGCAATTCTGAGACCGTGGTCATTGGGCGCTCACAAAACCCATGGGTAGAATGCAAAATCGATAAGATGGAAGAAGACGACGTGTTTTTAGCACGGCGTCAAAGTGGCGGTGGCGCAGTGTTTCATGATTTGGGCAATACCAACTTTACCTTTTTATCGCCCAAAGACGACTACGACCAAGAAGCGAACTTTACCATTATTGTCAATGCGCTAAAAAAGCTCGGAATAGACGCTGAGCAGTCCGGACGTAATGATATGCAAGTGGGTGATAAGAAAATATCAGGCAGCGCGTTTAAACATGCGGCGGATCGTAGCTTTCATCACGGGACATTACTGGTCAACGCCAACATGCAAAAGCTGGGCGATTATCTCAATCCGCACCCACTCAAGTTGCAAGCCAAAGGCATTAAATCGGTACGTGCGCGCGTAGCCAATTTGGTTGAATTTAATGCAGACATCAATCACGAGACCTTATCTAATGCGATTATCGAAGCATTTTGTGAATTTTATGGGGATACCGCGCCAGTAGAAGAGCTGGATGAAGCCAGTCTCGCCAAGCAGCCTAACCTGAACAAATACTATCAGCAAATGGCAGATTGGGATTGGCGTTTTGGCAAGACACCTGAATTTACGCATCACATTGAGACACGCTTTGATTGGGGCATTATTGATTTGCATCTTGATGTAAAGCAAGCCGTTATTCAGGAAGTCGTTATTTTCTCTGATGCGCTAAACGTTGAATTAATTGATCTACTAAAAGATACGTTGACTGATGTCAAATACGATAAACATGAGGTAAAAGCTAAGTTTGATGCGTTAGGCAAAGCGCATCCTGATTTGGCAGCGCATATTGATGACGTGTCTGCGTGGTTGCTTGATGAGATGGAAGGTTAGGCTTTACTTAGCGTAGTCTAATTCATTATATAGAATTGCGTTTCTTACCTACTAACTTGTATTCTCTAACAAACTTAAGTTGGATATTTTTTATGATGGCAGTCTATAATGCTGAACAAATGATAGTTTTTAGGTAGAACCTTAAACTATATAAATTCAAGCAAGGTAGCATTATGGCAGCTTATATTACGGTGGGAGCAACCACCACTCACGGCGGGACAGTGATCACTGGTTCGCCGCATACCACGCACAATGGCGTCCACTTCTCGCGTAAAGACGACAAAGTCGTTTGCAAAAAATGCAAAAAACTCACGACCATTCTTACGGGCGATCCCTCATTTATCGTGGATGATGCACCGATTGCCCGCGAAGGCGATGTGACCAGCTGCGGCGCCAAGCTCATTGCTATTCAGCAGTCGTTTGCGGAGTCAGACTTTGAGGTGTTTGGGGTTGAGCAACCTGAGCCAATGTTTGAACAACCTGCGCCCTTGGTGTTTCCGAAGACGGATTCTGAGGCTGTGCTTGCAAGCTTCGCTCCTAAAGCTGATGAGATATCTGTAATTAGGATGGGACGTATTGAGATGGCACATAACAACGAGTTCGCTCCTCTCAAAGCATCCAGTTACGATTCTAAAGTAGTTAATAATAAGATTAAATTAACGGTTAATATAGCTAAAGGTAGCTACACTAAATTAGTACTCTTAATGGCTAATATGGAAATAGCTACAAAAACGGGTAGTTTTAAAGCTGGCGACTCTATTGAAGTAGTGTGGGATGGTTTTATCAAAGATGAATACGATAGTACCTGGTTTACTAAAGATAAGGTTGAGTTTACGGTTATAGGAACGAATAGCAAAGGAGGTCAAGATAAACACAGTAGTCAACATAGATTTGAGTATAAGCAATGTGATTGGCTAGATATAAAAATTAATAGAAGCACCAAAAAAATAGACGTCAATCTGCGCGTTGCTATTTCGAAAATTAGTAAAGTACATGTTGAAAAAAGGAGACTAGTGCCTCTGGTACCTCCAAATGTGATTAAAGTTAATAATAATAAACCTATGATAGAAAAAATAAATATAACGAATCAAGAGATTGAAGCCTTAGTAAAACAAAGCGTCAGTAGATACTGGAGCCGTAACAGTAACAATTTAACAGTCATCCCAAGTTACCCACTAGGTATTAACATAAATGGTGATAAATATGAGGTATTCACAACTTGTGAAATAAGTGAAAATAACAATCTTCATGAAGTTGACATTAAATTTAATACCAATACTAATTTCGCACGCTCTAGGAATTGGGAGTTATCTCGAATCGTATATTACAATGTAGGATATATCAAATTTTCTGATGGATGGGGCTATGTTAGCAAATCTAGAGCATATAGAATGTTTAAAAAGACATTTTCCCATGAATTAGGTCATGACATATTGTTAGCTTATGGTGGTCATAGTTATTCAAAAGGACATAAAGGTTCTTCTACTGTTGTCACGCAAAAAGTTAATGGTGTCTATCAATATACAGGCAATGAATACGATCTAATGAAATACGCTGAAAAAAGTCCATTAGACCTCTATGATAAAGCTGTGGCTACTGAAGAAGATGTGCGAAGTTTTTTATGGTTGTCAATGATTAAAATTGTGCCATTAGTCAGTAGAGGTTAGCTATGAAACTATCATTAGCAGGAATATGTTTACTAACTATTTCATTCACTGCGTGTCAAGCAGAGCCTACTACCAAGTATTACCTGACGCCCATTGTTACCGGACAAGTATTAGATAGTCGCAATGATCAACCGATTAGCAATGCTAACGTTCTCTATACTAGTAATACCTATACGACGACTGATAAAGAAGGTTATTTTAGACTTCCTGCGATTATTAGCGATGGACATACTGCTGATAGCGGAGAGTTAAGTGAAATGGATATTGTCATCAATAAAGAAAACTATAAAGGTAAAACATACTCGAATTTTGGTATCTCAAGAATAAAAGTAGTAAGCGCATCTAGAGTACCTGAATATATACATATGGGTAGAGTGTATTTAGCGCCATTGCCAAGTCACGTAAAAATAGAAGATAGTTATAAGTACGAAGAATATATAGAGGATATGACGTTTTGTCAGCCCAATGATTCACAAAAAAAAGTGAATTGTGTTCCTATGCCAGACGGAGTAAATCGTGAATATCTTTAATAAAATCAATTTGTTCAGTATCGTTTGTCTGACAGCGTTGGTAACCACTTCTTGTACTGCGCAAGAGCCTGAAGTGCTCTATGTGACGCCCTCTATAAAGGGTCAACTCATTGATAGACAAACCGACCAGCCCCTGAGCAATATTACGGTTTACTTAACCGATGACATTCAAGACACCTCTGATGACAAAGGTCGCTTTGAGCTACCTGTTATGCAAAAGATAGATACAGATGAGATGGGCGCAGATTATTTTAAAGCTATAGTTAAAGACGCTAATATTATGATCGATACGCAAGGCTATCAGCGACGTCTGTTCGCAATTGATGGCATAGTACCATCTAAAAGTACTGACCTAAAAACTCTCGTTACTATTGATATGGGCAATATTTACTTAACACCATTAACTGACGGTATACATCGCTATGGAACCGTATTTGAATATATAGATAGCATGCCCTACTGCAAGCCTACTGAGTCGCAAAAAGAAGCAAACTGTATACCTAAGCTATAAAGCTTATGAGTAACAACCCCTACCTAATCCAAGCTTCTACTCTCTCCCCCAAAACAATACTAACCACATACCCCAACACCTTTTCTTGAAGATTTAGATTGGTTGCTCTAAAACCTGTTATTATAATGCACTATTGTCATATCATATTTTTTGTTGGTCTTGTTAACCGTTTTTGACTGTGCTTTTATCTATTGCCCCTTTGACTTTTATAGGATATCTCATGCGTTTGAATAAACTCTCCTCTGTTTCATTATTGACCGCAGCTATCGGCCTCAGTCTCGCCAGCACTGCTCAAGCGGCCCGCCCGCCTGCACCAGATTTATCCAACAGTGAGTTTCAGCAGTGCCTTGATGGACTTAAAAACTCTAGTAAATTTAGCGGTGTGGACAGCTATACCTTTAATAATTATCGTCCCAGCCAGCCTGATCCAAGCGTGATTCAATCCTTGAATTATCAGCCTGAATTTCAAAAAGATGTTTGGGATTATCTCTCAGCGTTAGTGGACAAGGAGCGCGTTGAAGATGGTATCCGCGCCAAACGCCAGTGGGGTGATACCTTGCGCCAGATCGAATCGCGTTATGGCGTCAAGCCTGAGCACGTTTTAGGCGTTTGGGGCGTGGAGTCTAATTTTGGTCAGACTTTGGGCAAAAAGCCATTATTTGAATCGCTTGCGACGTTATCTTGTTTTGATCGTCGTCAAAGCTACTTTCAAGGCGAGTTCGCCAATGCGCTCAAAATTGTACAAAACGGCGATATCGCACCCAGTGACATGACGGGATCATGGGCGGGCGCGTTTGGACAAACGCAGTTTATGCCGAGTACATTTTTAGAGCTGGCTGTAGATTTTGATGGTGATGGTCGCCGTGACCTAGTCAATAGTGTTCCGGATGCGCTCGCCTCTACCGCCAACTTTTTAGATAAGCGCGGTTACCGCACTGGCGAGCCGTGGGGTTATGAGGTCAAGCTGCCCAGTGGCTATTCAGCAGCTTCGGATCGTAAAAATAAAAAGTCGATGAGTTATTGGCGCGGTCAAGGGCTAACGCTGGCTAATGGCAGTCCCCTGCCCTCCAATTTGGATAGTGCTGGTTTGCTATTACCCGCTGGTAGTAAAGGTCCTGCCTTTTTGGTTGGCAAAAACTTTGATACCTTCTACTCTTACAATGCCTCAGAGAATTACGCTTTAGCCATTGCTCATTTGTCTGACCTGATTACTCGTGAGGATAGCAGCAAAACCGACTTTATCACTGCTTGGCCAACAGATGACCCGGGTATCAGTCGTCAGCAAGCTAGGGACATTCAGCAAGGTCTATTAAATGCAGGCTACGACATCGGCGAGGTAGACGGCATTATCGGCGACAACACGCGTACTGCAATTCAGCAGTACCAAACCAGTCGTGGGGTGTTCCCAGCCGATGGCCGCGCGGGTCAGAGATTTTATCGTTTGATCACCCAAGGTGGCGTGCAAGGCAATACAATAAGCCGTCCGACTCAGTATAGTCAAAACCAACCTTCAACATCAGCGCCTGCTGATCGTATGGGACAACTGATTGAGCAGCAAACAACCATTACCCCAAGCCGTTCTAATAAGTTTACCGATCAAGCTACAGGGCAAGCAGTAGAACCATCGACCACTAATCGTGTTCGCTACCGCCGAATTACCGACGCCAATGGCAATATTCGTTTAGTACGTATCGATGAAGGCTCATAAACTTAATTATGTATAGATATTATTCATAATTAAATGCTCTTAGCTGTTATTACAGCTGAGAAATGACAGGCCAAACAAAGCAAAAGCCACACTATGGATAGTGTGGCTTTTAGTTTAATACAGGTACTTGGTAATATAATAGTAAATGGTTAGCAAAAACCTAAACTATCGGCGGTGGATCAAGATCACCATTGTCACCACCCCAATTCTCACGTGCTTTCTCATCAAGATCAGCTGGTGTTTTAGGTCGCCATTTACCGTTGTCTTTCCAAGTATCGTCGCCCCAATCTTCGTCTTCTGCCTTTCTATCTAGATCTTTATAAGCCTTACTGGGGTCAACGCCGCGACGCTTCATATCTGCAACCTGCTCTTCTAGCGTGCGAAACTGATCAGCATCATACATGGCTTTTTCTAAGCCATCAATTTCATGCTTTAGGTTGTCACTTTTAGAATCACTCATCATATTCTCCTTAATCATTCAATACATTCATTTTAACATTTATAGCCATTAGGAAGTAAAAAAATTTAAAAACTATATTAAGATATTCTTGATTTTAATCAATATTATGAACAACTTATGCGATTAATTGATATCTCATTATCTCTAGTCCATACACAATTAACAATGGTCCACACGTATACTTTGTATTACAAAACGTCAAGAGAGATTTGGGCGCTCAAGCTTGTATCTTAGCTTTTATTTGCTCGATATATCTTTTTGGCATAGGAAGTAAGTTTCCACATTTGCTGCGAGGCATTAACACTAGACTTCGTCAATTCAATCCAGTTGGCCACAATTATTGAACGCTGCAAATGATACAGATCATTTTGTGCTATTTGACAGCGTGCAACGGCATGAACATTTGGCATTTTTTGTTTAATATCGTGCTCAGCTCTAGGAGCAATCAAACGATTGAGACAACTTTGTAGACCATAACTTGAAGAAGCTGCTGGCATTTTTGCTAGTGCTTGCAAAACCTCTAACCAAGTTATCTCCATAGTCATAGTGATATCAGTCAAATTGCCACCTTCATATGCATGAGCGCTATACTTGATAACGAAGCTCTCTGTGAGACTAAGAACCTGAAACATGTCGTTATTGTCGTCATCTACGTGTTGATCAGAGGCTAAATGCTCAAAATTTTGGTTATTAGAACGCTTAGTTATAGGGTTTTTAGAGGACTGACCTGCTGTATCAGTAGAAAGAGTTGGCTCTCCAGAATTAGCGTATTGAAAGGTACGTTTTGAAATTAAAGGATTTGAGTTACTCTCAACAGATTTTACCCAGCTTGCTCTTAGCTCACAACTTGCAGTCATGTCTTGATATGCTTTACTAAGTAGCTGATTTATGTTAGTAGTATCATCATAATAATGGATATTAGTAGCTTGTTGCTCGATCAGATGAGTAAACTCTTGTAGTTGCCGACTGACTTCAAACCCTTTTGCTTTATGACTCTTGATCAAAACTAACATAGGTTTGAGCTTAGCTCTAGCACTCAGATAGCTCAAATGCATTTGACTGACACCCATATTTTGAGCCGTACCTACACCATAACTGTCGCCTACGACAACGATCGTATAATCACAAGCTTCAATACACTGGCGACCATACAAAAAGGCTTGGGGTAGTTCAGTTGCCACATCATAGGTCAAAAAAGCACGCGTCTGAAAAAATATCGCTACACTATCCAAAACTCGCGGTTGATTATGGGCTACACATATTATATGAGCGTGATAGCGATGACTTGACAATATAACCTCTATAGCAACAGCACGGTTAGCGATAGTTTTAATTATACAATTAATTTACTCGTGATGAGTATAAACATGATTCTAGCAGAATATAAGTAACTTGTAATTTTTCGTTTTGATGTTGCTAAAAATAATAAGTATTTGACGACTGCAATTATGATCCGTACAAAGACGTTAGATATCAATAAAGATACCTAATCTTTATCTCTGTACTCAGTAAGCGAGTCACTACTGTATATAAACTCTCATCATACTTACTGGCATAAAAAACCAAAGGATGTATTTCATAATTTTCAATCGATTGAGCTAATATACTTCGCTCAGTCAGCAAAGAATGTACACGAGCTGCAATAGCTTGTCCTGAATCTACTACCTTTATTGATAATTGCTGAGCCGCAATCTCATCAATCAAAAAATCCTTAAAAAAGGGATAATGCGTACAGCCTAATACTAAATAATCTACACCAGCAAGAGCAAAGCTCTGAATTTGTTCTCGTAAGCGCTGAGCAGCATCAGATGTCTCTGACATGCCAGATTCTACCCACGGTACCAATTGTGGATCAAAGTATTTAGTTACCTTAGTACCGCTTGGCGAGGCAATATCTTCAATCACTTGATTTAGCAGTGCTCCGTTGAGCGTCGCTTTAGTAGCTAAAACGGCTACATGACCACTCTTACTTGCTCCTACAGCAGGCTTTAAAGCCGGCACTAATCCTACAATAGGCAATTGTGGATAGCAGCGTCTTGCTGTTTCCAAAGCGTAGGCAGAAGCGCTATTGCAGGCAATAACGATAAGTTTGCAGCCTTGTTGGTATAACCATTTTACTGCTGTTAATGTTAAAGCTTCAATCTCTTCGCTATCCCTATTCCCATAGGGTACATGTAGAGTATCAGCATAGTACACATAGCGCTCAGCAGGCATTTGCTTCGCTAAGTGCAGATATACTGACAGACCACCTACCCCTGAATCGAACAGTCCTATTGGAGCGTTATTCTTATAACTGGCCTCCATGTTTTGTACCTGACACTGAATAATATTATTTTCACTACCGTCATTTTTTTCAATACTATTTACATAGGCTTGGTGGCTTATAGTTCTCATATTAAAAATGCTGTCATTACTATATCGACTCTACAAGTTATTGATTCTACAAATTATTGACTCTATAGATTTTACTGTTTAATTTACGGTGTATACTCACAGCTTTATACTAAATCCTAAAACTGATTTCAAGACACTAGTGGTTTGGCATAGACAACTGATAATCCTGCCCGCCGCTACGTAAGGTTAGTATAGTGCTGCCGTTTTCTTCTGTCAGCTTACCAATTTCGGTCAAATGATAGAAAGTATTACGTCCAATAAGGGCGGTTAAACCGTTGCGAACAGGCATATAAGGACGAATCTGCTCTTGTTCTACAGCGTCTTTATCCTGCTCATCACTATCTTGAGCATCATTTTTAGGCAAGTAAGTACGTAGTGTAATCGGATGCGCGGCATCTAAACGTACCACATCTCCTGTCGTCGTTGTAAATTCTAACCAGCTGTCGCCTTTTTCTTCTACAATTCCCACATCGTTGATAAGCAGGGGCACATCTTCAACGCTGATACGCAGTTTTTGTACCGGGGTCTTTAGAAAATACTCAATCTCATTATTGCGCTCTTCTCTCCATAAGACGGTTGCAAAAAGATCAACCAATGACTGCCTAGTCAAAGGTCTACCTTCGTGCCACCATTCCCCATTAGCTTTGATCACTAGATCCATATCAACCGTTTGCTCCGGCTGCCAGTCTTCAAGAGGTGGTAAGCTACGCTTTTGACTGTTACCAGTAGTTGACTTTAAGTATTGACTCAGCGCCTCCATATCTTTTAGGTCTGACGGTAGAGTCTTAGCAGGGTCAGTGCCATTTACTTTGCGATTAGTGTTATTACTATCAGTCATCATACACCTTCCCAGATATTAATTAAAGTTTGCTATGTTTAGTATTACTATAATTTTCGGTTTTAAACATGATAAAGTCAGCTCGTTATTGTAGAATCACTATATTAATTTTACCTTAACACTGATACCTATAAATGCGTATCGTGTTTATGAGACTTTTCTTTTATAATAAGTAACGAATTTTTTATCTGATCAGTTATATAAGTATTGTTTAAATTATTTTACTTATCATTAAAGACAGTAGCGGCAGCAATAATGTGTCCATTTTTACCACAAAGACAGTTTTTATCAGGTAGCCCTCTATCTAAGACCCATCACGGTTGCAAGCCTTATTATTTATTGCAACGTCCATAGCTATGTCATAGATAAGCCACTAAGAATTTAGGAGTAGGTATGCAAGAACAAGATAAGCAAACGCCGGTCGTTGATGAGACTATAGACACTGATACGCCTATAACCACTGAAAAAACAGATACTGAAACATCAGCTACGACCAAAACCGATCCTGACACCACAGCGGTAGCAGTTGATACCGATAAAGCCGAGATAGTGGATACTAAAGAATCAGAAATTGATATGACAAAGAACGACGCAGCAGAAACTGAGACAGTTGATACCGTAGAATCCAATGATGAAGCGGCTGCATCTGAAGCAGGAGCGACTAAAACTGAAGCCGTAGAAGAGACAGAGGTTGAACCAGAACCAGAACCAGAACCAGAACCAGAACCAGAACCAGAGGTTGAGCCGGAAGTCGAACGTGAGTCAATGGAATTCGACGTTATTGTTGTCGGCGGTGGACCTTCTGGCTTATCAGCTGCTATCCGTTTAAAGCAATTGGCAAATGATGCTGGCAATGATGAGTTTATGGTTTGTGTGGTTGAAAAAGGGTCTGAGTTTGGCGCGCATATTCTATCAGGCGCTGTGATTGAACCTCGCGCTTTGAATGAGCTGATTCCTGATTGGAAAGAAAAAGGCGCACCTCTAAACGTGCCAGCAATTGAAGATCGGGTATACATGCTAGGCTCTGCCACCAAGTCAACCAAACTTATGGATTCAATCGTTCCTGAGAGCATGCATAATGAGGGCAACTACATAGTATCGCTTGCCAATGTGGTGCGCTGGCTGGCTGAACAAGCAGAAGAGCTGGATATAATGATGTTTCCAGGTTTCCCTGCAGCCGATATCTTATACAACGATGACGGTTCGGTGAAAGGTATTTTGACAGGCGATATGGGCGTTGCTGCCAATGGTGAAGAAAAACCCAGCTATGAGCCCGGTTACGAGCTATTGGCTAAGTATACCGTCTTTGCTGAAGGTAGCCGTGGTCATTTGGGTAAGCGTTTGATTAGCCGCTTTAGTTTGGATAAAGACAGTGACCCCCAGCATTATGGTATTGGTCTCAAAGAGCTATGGGAAGTCGATCCAGAAAAACATGAGCAAGGCGTAGTGATGCATGGCTCAGGTTGGCCGTTGAAAGACACCGGCTCAAGTGGTGGTTGGTGGTTGTACTTTGATGAAAACAACCAAGTTAGTTTTGGTATGGTTATCGATCTGTCTTACTCTAATCCCTATATGTCACCATTTGATGAATTACAGCGCTTAAAACTGCATCCGCTTATTCGTAATATTTTAGAAGGTGGTAAGCGCATCTCTTATGGAGCTCGCGCTTTAACTAAAGGTGGTCTAAACTCCTTACCAAAATTTACTTTCCCAGGCGGGGTATTGGTCGGTGATGATGCAGGATTCTTAAATCCAGCTAAAATTAAAGGCACCCATACCTCAATGAAATCAGGTATGCTAGCCGCCGAAGCTATTTTTGAGGCGCTACAAGCTGGACGTCAGCATGACGATGTTGTGGCTTATAGCACCATGTACAAAGAATCATGGCTCTATCAAGACAATTATGAAGCCCGCAACTTTTCTCCTGCGATGCACCGTATGGGACAATGGATGGGCGGCGCGTTCAACTTTATTGAGCAAAACCTACTTGGCGGCAAAATGCCATTGACCATTCATGATAATTTAAAAGATCATGATCAGCTAGAGCGGGCGGCACTTGCTTATCAGCCAGAATATCCAAAACCTGATGGCAAGCTGGTATTTGATAAGTTATCATCAGTCTTTATATCTAATACTAACCACGCTGAAGACCAGCCAACGCATTTAAAGCTAACTGATCCTACGGTACCTATTTCTATCAATTTGCCGTTGTATGCAGAACCTGCACGTTTATACTGTCCAGCTGGTGTCTATGAAGTGGTTAAAGACGCTGAAGGTGCCAAGTTTGTCATCAATGCTCAAAACTGTGTGCATTGTAAAACTTGTGATATCAAAGATCCTTCACAGAACATTACTTGGGTAACACCAGAGGGCGGCGGTGGTCCCAACTACCCGAACATGTAAAATAAAAGACATGTAAAGTAAAATAATTACTCACAATAAAAAACCTCGTTCATAATTGAACGAGGTTTTTTATTGGCTGGTTAATAAGATAAAAACAATTTTACTTTAAATACTTAGATGCTCAAATACTACCCACTCAAACACTAGTCCGACCAAGAATCACGGTTGGCTTCATCTTTTAGCTTAACGAAGTCATCAGGATGAAAAGTGATTTGATCCCCTGTTTTGCCTTCTTTAATTTGGCGCTCATAATCTCGCAATATCCTTAACGCAACTGGAGATAGTATCAAAATAGCGATTAAGTTAGTCAATGCCATAAGGCCCATTGATAGATCAGCAAAGTTCCAAATCGCAGGTAAACTTGCAATAGCGCCAACGAACACCATAGCTAATACCATAAAACGAAAGATCATGATCATCATTTTAGCGTTTTTGCTGCCGGAGATGAATTCAAGATTTGATTCGCCATAGCTGTAGTTGGCAATGATAGAAGTAAAAGAGAAAAAGAAAATAGCTACAGCGACGAAGATAACCCCTAGATCACCCACGTAGCGAGATAAAGCTAGCTGAGTCAACTGAATGCCTTCTTGTTCGACATTGGGATCGATCACGCCGGATAGAATAATTATAGAAGCGGTCGCCGTACAGATGACTAGCGTATCTATAAATACGCCTAGCATTTGCATAAACCCTTGTACCGCAGGATGATCGGGATGAGTTTGCGCCGTTGCCGCAGCGTTTGGCGCTGAACCCATGCCCGCCTCGTTCGAAAACAAACCGCGCTTGATACCATTAATTATGGCTTGTGCAATACCATAACCGATAACCCCGCCGACCGCTTGTTCAAAGCCAAAGGCTGACTTTACAATAAGTGCAATCGCCGCTGGAAACTCGCTAAAGTTAGTTATGATAACAAACAGCGCCAACAAGATATACAAAATAGCCATTACAGGGACAATCTTGCCTGCAATACGCGCGACCGAACGTAGGCCACCGAACACTACTGGCGCTACTAATACTACTAACACCACTCCAGTCATCCAAGTAGGAATACCAAAAGCTTCATTGGTAGCTTGAGCGATGGTATTTGACTGTACCCCATTGAATGCTAGACCAAACGCAATAAGCAAACAAATTGAGAAAAACACCGCCATCCAGCGGCTACCAAGACCTTTTTCGATGTAGTACGCAGGACCGCCGCGATAAACATTATCATCGTGAGGCACTTTATAAGCTTGTGCTAAAGTAGACTCAATAAAACTGGTCGACATCCCAACCAGCGCAGTCATCCACATCCAAAATACCGCGCCTGGTCCTCCTAAATAAATAGCAATCGCTACCCCAGCTAAGTTCCCCGTACCGACGCGAGCGGCTAGAGAGGTCATCAAAGCTTCAAACGAGCTGATACCTCCGTCTTTACGCCCTTGGTTGGATGCTCGTAGTAATGACCACATATGTCCAAAGTGTCGAAACTGTATAAAACGCGTCACGATAGTAAAATAGATACCGGCACCGATAAGCAAAAACATAAGCAAGCCATACCACGGGTTGCTTGCAATTAACCAGTCATCGTTACCCCAAATGATACTAACACCGTAATTAACGAAGCTATTGAACCAACTTACTACCCCATCACCCATACTGTTCCCCTTCTTTCTGTATCTTTAGTGCTGCACATATTACCTTACTCGAACATTATTGTTTATACTGCAAACGTATCCGACAACATTTATGTTTTTGATTCAATGATACTCACTCAAAAAAATCTTGTCTGGCCATTATTAGTTATTGAATCCTTATTTCGAGCAAAATTATTTGTAAAAGTGCTTTTTAGATCAATGTAATAACTAATTTTTTTAAGTATAGGACTTATACTTGTTATATCATTGATGCTAATATGGATTTATAGTTAAATTGTCATAAAACTTCTCATTTAATGAGTATATTTATTCTGTAAAAAATATTTTGTTACACATACTAAGTTGAACTTTTTATTGTTAATTACATGTTTTTTGTATATATTCCTATTAGCTTTAAAGTTATCTAATTATATACTTATTGGCATAAATGTAATTAATATGATCAGACTAGCGAATAGTTGTACTTTATGAAAGAAATTTTATGACTATATTTATGACTATGGTATGAACCTTTTAATTTAAAAGACACTTGCTAGATTATGGTAGTTTACTAGCTTTAAACCCGCCCCTTTATTTTGTATTAGACAAAAGGAGTTGTCCTATGGAGAATCGCAACGATCCATCCGGTTATTGGCGCGCCAATATCCGTCTTATTATAGGCAGCCTAATCATTTGGGCTCTATGCTCATACGGTTTCGCTATTCTTTTACGTCCCCTATTAGCTGGTATCAAAATCGGTGGTACTGACCTAGGCTTTTGGTTCGCTCAGCAAGGATCTATTGGGGTATTTATTATCTTAATTTTCTTTTACGCTTGGCGTATGAATAAGTTAGATAAACAATATGGCGTAGACGAGGAATAGCCCCATGAGTCAATTTGTAATTAATATTATTTTCGTAGGACTATCCTTCGCACTTTATTTTGGCATTGCGATTTGGGCACGTGCTGGTTCTACCAGTGAGTTTTATGTCGCAGGCGGTGGTGTCCATCCGGTAGTCAACGGTATGGCAACGGCTGCTGACTGGATGAGTGCGGCGTCATTTATCTCTATGGCAGGCTTGATCGCTGCTAGTGGTTACGGTGCATCGACTTACCTAATGGGCTGGACAGGTGGTTATGTTTTGCTCGCCATGCTACTAGCGCCTTATCTACGTAAGTTCGGTAAATTTACGGTTCCTGATTTTATCGGTGACCGTTTTTATTCTAAGACCGCTGCTATGATTGCCGTGGTCTGTTTGATTATCGCTTCAACCACTTACGTTATCGGTCAGATGACAGGAGCCGGCGTGGCCTTCTCACGCTTCTTAGAAGTTGAAAATACTACTGGTCTTATTATCGCCGCTGTCGTGGTATTCTTCTATGCGGTATTGGGTGGTATGAAAGGGATTACTTACACGCAGGTTGCTCAGTATGTCGTTCTGATGATTGCTTATACTATTCCTGCGGTGTTTATCTCACTTGAGCTGACAGGTAATCCGATTCCAGGCTTAGGCTTGTTCTCAACCCATGTAGAATCAGGGGTGCCAATCCTAACTAAGCTTAACCAAGTCGTTACTGATCTCGGTTTTGCCTCTTATACTGCTGATGTCCCTAATAAGCTCAACATGGTGCTGTTCACTCTATCTCTGATGATAGGTACAGCAGGCTTGCCACACGTTATTATTCGCTTCTTCACCGTGCCTAAAGTCGCTGATGCGCGTTGGACCGCTGGCTGGACACTAGTATTTATCTCTCTATTGTATTTTACTGCTCCTGCAGTAGGCGCTATGGCACGTTTAAATCTAATCGATACGGTTTATCCACAAGGTGTTGAAGCCGAGCCGATTAATTACGATCAGCGTCCAGATTGGATGAGAACATGGGAAGATACTGGACTTATCAAATACAACGATCTAAATAATGACGGTCGTATTCAGTTCTATAACGATGGTGGTCTTGGTGCCGCTGAAGCCGCTTTAACAACTGCTACCGCTGATGGTGGTGATGTTGCAGCAGCCACTGCCGCTGTTGATGCTGCTCGTGTCAAAAATAATGAAATATTAGGTGGTGAACTTGCTGCTCGTGGTTGGAATGGTAATGAGTTAGATGTAAACGCTGATATCATGGTACTGGCAAACCCAGAAATTGCAAATCTTCCACCATGGGTTATCGGTCTTATTGCCGCCGGTGGTCTAGCCGCAGCATTGTCTACAGCCGCTGGTCTACTGCTAGCTATCTCATCAGCTATTAGCCATGATTTAATCAAACGTAATCTGAATCCTAATATTACCGATAAGCAAGAGTTAAAATATGCTCGTATCACTATGGGTATAGCGATCGTGGTAGCAACATGGTTAGGTATTAATCCACCAGGGTTTGCAGCCCAGGTAGTTGCCTTAGCCTTTGGTATTGCTGGCGCTTCTTTATTCCCAGTGCTAATGATGGGTATCTTCTCAAAACGTATTAACAACCTCGGTGCTATCTGCGGTATGTTAACCGGTTTGATTACTATCCTAGTCTACATCTTCGTATTTAAAGGTTGGTTCTTTATCAGTGGTACGGCTAACTTCCCAGATACTGAAGAGTACTGGTTATTTGGCATCTCACCGTTATCATTCGGTGCGGTTGGTGCTATGCTTAACTTTATCGTAGCATTCGCAGTTTCTTATGCTACTAAAGCGCCACCAGCACATATCCAAGAGTTGGTTGAAAGCGTACGCTCTCCGCGCGGAGCTGGCGGCGCTATAGATCACTAATTTCCCTTGTATATTATGTATTACATCACTCACAGGCAGCAGCTGCTTGTGAGTGTTTTTTATTCTACAATGGTTATCTAGCAGTGGTATAACTGTCTGCTGGGCTATTAAATGTTTTTATCGTATCAAGGATAGATATTATGCTTTTTGAGTTTATCGCGACCATAGCTGCCGGGTTTGGCTTAGCGGGGGTAGCACTGGTTATAACCCACCTTAGTAAATTAGCAGGTAGACGGGCACCAAAGTGGCTTATCCCTTTGTTTGGCGCTTTAGGAATTTTTGGTTTTCAAATTCATCAAGAATATAACTGGTTCAATCAACAAGTGGCTCAGCTTCCAAAAGATCTTACTGTTGTCAAAAAAGTTGAGGAGAGTACTTGGTTTCGTCCTTGGTCATATGTCAAACCGCAAACATTGCGCTTTATGGCAGTAGATAGCAGGAACGCTCATGCTAATGCCAATAATAAAAATATCTATCTGACCAATCTATATTTGTTTGAGAGACGCAGAAGTATACAACAGGTTCCACAAGTTATAGATTGCAGTGCTCCTGCACGCGCAGACTATGTCATACCAGACAAGAATAGTCAGCTTACTATTGAAGAGCATGTTGGACAAACAACCAAATGGTACCCTTTAACCGTGAATGATCCCTTATTCATTAGTATTTGTCGAAATCAAATCGCACAAATATAATAAAATACTGATAGGACATCTTACTAAAATAATTTAAAACATAATCATAACAATAGGTTTTTGAGATTCTAACTATACAACTGTTTCTGCATAGCGATGTTTTGAATTTGCTCCTACCAATAATCCGGCGCATAAACCGCCAAAATGTGCTGCAAACGAGATGCCTTGCTGCGGCATCAACCCTTGCTTAATGATCAACCAATAACCCGCTCCCATAACGATACAGGCAAGCAGATAGCCCCAGCGCCGTGCAAATAATGCGCCGCCTATCATAAACCCAAACATTGCGAAACAAAGCCCTGATGCGCCGATATGAATAGATAATGGTGACCCAATCAGCCAAGTTACTGCTCCTGAGGCTACAATAAGTTTTAACGTTGTACGATAAGCATTATTTTCAAACAGGCCAAATACGAATAAAATCTGTATCAACGTCAACGTATTACCCATCAAATGCGCAAAGTTACCATGCATGGTCCATGACGCAAACACGCCAATGAGGCTACCTACATCTAACGTGCGTGGTACAATCCCAAAAATATTCCACAGCCCAAACAGCGCAATCTTACTGAGATAAAACATACCCCACATTGGTATGAATACGAAAGCATATAGCCCCACAACTTGTTTTAAACGTACCAAGGTTAGGCTTAGTAGCTGCTTCCCGTTCATATCCTGCCTCGTCTCTATAAAGTTTGCTATTTATTAAATCTTAGTTTGGATTGAAGATCTACTCTTTATCTCTAGATAAAGCCTCAATCAGTATCCAATAGTAAAGCTGGACGAAGCACGGGCTTAAACGATAACGTAGTAGTATCTTCATCAGTATTTAAATAGCTATCGGCATACAGTAGAGATTTGGAGTGATAAGGTACTAAAGCTGTCGGAACAAAGCTACGCGCAGCATCGATATGTTTAATTGAATCATCAAAAAAGATATGCGGGGCAAAAGTTTTCAGTATTGCTGTTTTTTCAAGACCACCCAGAAAAAACGCCATATCCACATCCACTCCCCAAGCACGTAGCGTCTTGATAGCTCGCAGATCAGCTGGTGCATTACGAGCGGTCACTAAAGCAATTTTTATTGGGCTATATTGTAACCGTGCAGGCAGGCGCTCTTGCAACTTTGAAAATTTAATTAGCAACTCAGCATAAGGGCCCTTTTTGATAGGAGAGTCTCGCATTTGTGCTTCACGTTCGTGAAAAGCACGTAGCCCTTTTTGTTTGTATAATAGCTCTCCTGAGTCGTCAAATAATACGGCGTCACCATCAAAAGCAATACGTAATTGCTCGGTGTCAAGCTCATAAGTATTGACAGGCGTAGCATCTAGTATCGCACAGGCGCAAATATTAGCATCTGTAACTTGCTGAGCATCATCACGATTGGTTGTCAAAAACAGATCAACGCCAAAATCAGCAATATAAGGAGCTATCGAGCTTCCAGAGATAAAGGCTGAACGCGAAATATTGAGTTCATGTACGCGTATAGCATTTAATACTTGGATACCCGTATCCGGGCTACTTTTAGATACTATAACCACTTCAACTAAAGGCGTTTCGATATCTGAATAGGTTACACCGCAGTCATTACAGTAGTTATTGAGATTAAGTAAAGCTTTAATCAGCGGATAACCTGCACCTATACTAAGGGGCTTATCCTCACGCTCTGCCATATAGTCGCGAAATTCTTTAACGGCACTATCAGGACTATGCTGTAAGAGTTGTAGCAAATGGTTTTCAGATTCAGATAAATCAAATAAAGCAGTTGCAGAAATGGCAACTATAAGCGTATTACTAAAATCAACTGCCATAGTCCTCTACTTGTATAGTTTGCAATAAAAAATAAATGAATAGTTCGTGCTTAGTTTACTACATATATCAACAAAAATAAGAAACCATGTGACCAAACATAATCAGCTCATCATAGTTTATGCTGCCAATCATAGTTTATAACGTCCTAAACAGTAAAAACCACACCATCTTATCAACAGTGTGGTTGAAAATTTCAAACGATTTTCTATTATACTATGGATATTTAGCCCTTATAACCTACCCAAGCAGCGTCAGGGAGATCGCCGGGAAAGCGACTAGAATAGCGAGCCGTATAAAGTCCGAGACAATGAACGGTGCCACCCCTCGAAACATCTCACTAAGCTTAATATGCGGTGCCACCGCCTTAATCACAAAGATATTCATCCCCATCGGCGGGGTGATCAGTCCCAGCTCCACCGTCAATACCGCCACAATCCCAAACCAGACCGGATCAAACCCTAAGGCAAGAATAATAGGGAACACCACCGGAATGGTAATCACCAGCATCGCTAAGGCATCCATAAACAAACCCAAAAGGAAGTACATCAGCAAGATTGCCAGTAGCACCACCATCGGACTGACCGCCAATCCCCCAATCCAGGACGCTAGGGAATACGACAGACGCGACACCGAGATAAAGTAGCCCAGCGCCTCAGCACCTAAGAGCATAAAGAACACCACCGCTGACAACGCCAAGGTTTCAACCAACGACTGCTTTAAACCTTGCAGGCACATCCCTTTGGCCGCAGCATACGCCCATGAAGCAAACGCACCCACTGCTGCGCCTTCGGTTGGGGTAAACAGACCAAAGAAGATACCGGCGATGATAATCACAAAGATAAAACCAAAGGGAATCAGACCGGTCAAAGATAGTATCTTCGCTTTCCACGAGGTTTTCTCACCGCGCTGCGCCAAATGCGGCTTCCAGCGCACCATGATCATCACGGTTAAAGAGTACATGACCATGCCAAGGATACCAGGCAAGAAGCCGGCGATAAACATATCCCCTACCGACTGCTCGGTTAAGATGGCATAGACCAGTAGGGCAATACTAGGCGGGATCATAATACCCAAAGTACCACCCGCGGCTAAGATACCGCAGGCAAAGCCGGGCTTGTAGCCGTACTTCTCCATCTGCGGCAAGGCCAC
>CANMUI010000003.1 GCA_947501045.1 uncultured Psychrobacter sp. | reverse complement strand
AGGACTGAGTCCTGTAAAGTACAGAACTCAGTCCTTGATGTAAACTTAAACTGTCCAAGTTTAGGGGGTCAGTTCAAGTGATATTGGCTTTTTTTCGTAGCAACTTTAAGTTAGGTTATAGCTCATCTATATTAGAAGCTTTTGACAAAAGCGACACCGTATACCCAAGGGCTAATATCAACTTCACCGATATCATCACCGTTTAAGCTGGCATCTGTTTTAATGTCCATGTAGCGTGCATCAATACGGAAAGCATCACGTGGAGAGAAAGGAATATCAAGACCGATGTGGCCAGCAACGCCAACACTATCGTCAAGCTCTAAATCATTACCATTACCAAGGTAGATTCTTTCTTTAAAAAACGTAGTATAGTTAACACCAACACCCACGAAAGGCTTCACATTCATAGGCATATTGTAACCATCGAAGTGATACTGTAGTGATAGCGTAGGGGGAAGATGTTGAGTCTTAGCATCTACTTCAGCACCATCAGCTGTCGTTAAGGTAATATCATGATGAAATGGGATCGCAGCTAACAACTCAATACCGACGTTATCAGCGACGAAGTATTCGCCACTAAGGGTTGGACGAATATCGTCGTCAACATCAACTGACAAGTTACCTAAAGCGGTGGATACATCTCCGTTATCGTTTTTAGGATCAACCATATGGGCGCCAGCAGCGACAGTCCAAGTACCTGCAGGGACAGCAAAAGCAGAGGTCATAGTAAGTGCGACAGCGGTTGCTAAAACTAGGGATTTTAGTTTCATCAAGTAATTCCTTAATATAATAAATGGTGAAAATTAAATATTTAGTAAAAAGTGGCACTAAATATCTATAATTATAGTTACTTTTGTGAAATAATTTGTAACTCATTTATATATTGTAGTATATATTCTTTATCAATGGTAGTAAATTAGATACTGATCAGTAATATAAATAGCGTAATGCTTAAAACAGAACAATGACGTTAGCATCATATAATTTAAGCATTTTTTGCAAAAAATGTAGGCTATTGATTCAATACTAAAAATTATTATAACTAGCGAAGATATTGAGGTAAATATATCATAGAAGAGGTTTACCAGATACTGTGTATAAATATAGGATCAATATAAAGGATTATCATGACGGGCTATTGTAGCAATTCGCCTATGCGCTGCGCCAATGCACGTTCTATGCACTTACTCAACCAAGCTGACAATTATTGTCCTAAATGCGGACTGTCGCTAGTATCTTCGGCAAGCTTAAGTAAAAGCTCCCGCACGGAGTTACGCTTTTTGCATTCTAGCCTTGGCATCGTGGTGCTGTTACTATTGGCTTTAATCTACATCTCTTACGCAAATTTTGTATAATAACTCCCACTCTCAAATGTTTTAAGTGATAAGACCGTGCTGCTTCTGGCGCTCTTAAAGCTTATTGCAATCATTTAACCACGGTGTTATACCGCATAGGGACGGCATGCTATTCCAATCTATACGGCGCCTGCGTCACTTTGTTTATAATATTCTACAAAACAATGCTCACGATACCTTATTTAGTCGTTGTGTTGATTACTTTCTAATTTTCTTAATTATGACCAACGTCGCTGCAGTTATTGCTGAGTCAGTTGATCAATGGTATTACCCTTACCAAGAATATTTCACCCTGTTTGAAAACTTCTCTATTGTGGTGTTTTCTATCGAGTATTTGCTACGGTTATGGAGTGTGGCTGAGGCGAAACCAGATGATACTATCTGGCGGCAGCGCTGGGAGTGGTTAAAGAGTCCATCAGCCTTAATTGATCTGGTGGCTATCGTACCAGCCTTCTTAAACTTCTTTGTCAGTATTGATCTGCGTTTTCTGCGTATTTTACGGCTGTTTAGAATCTTAAAGCTCACGCGTTATTTTGCTTCCTTACGCATTCTACTGGTGGTTATCAGCAAAGAAAAAGGCTCGTTTCAAGCGGTGATTTTTATTTTAATCATCATGATTGTGACCGCATCGAGTGGTATTTATTTAGTAGAGAACCATGCGCAGCCAGAGGAGTTTGAGTCGATACCCAAGGCCATGTGGTGGGCGGTCGTTACCCTTACAACCGTGGGTTACGGTGACGTGACGCCAATCACTACCGCCGGTAAAATATTGGGCGCGGTTATTACTATACTAGGTGTGGGTTTGGCGGCATTGCCTGCGGGTATTTTGGCTACAGGTTTGGCTAATGAGCTTGAACAGCGCCGCGACGAGATTGAGCAAGGTTTTCGAGAACAGCTGGTCGATGGCGACTTTGATTTGGTACAAAATCAGGCTATGATCGATAAAATTCGCCGCGAGCTGGGACTTGATAAAGAGCAGGCGCAAGATATCGTGCTACAAGTACTGCGCGAGCAAGAGCTTGCACGCCGTGAAAAAGAGGTGCGCAAAAAGAATTTTTGTCCGCACTGCGGTGAGCCGTTAGACTAGGATGTTAATAGCAAAAGGCGCTAGATAGATTATCTACCTAGCGCCTTTTTTATGCCCAATAAGACGGTTAAACTAGCTTTGCATTACTGTTTGTGAGAGGGGCAGAGTGCGCGCTAATTCGTGCGCCACCTGCTGAGCCGCTTTTTGTAAGTCGGTATCGGTCAGTGGCAGGTTTTGCAGCGTCAGATACCAATCATCAATCTCGCGGCGTAGGCTTGCTACCCAAAGCGCATTACAATCGCGCGGTAATTGCTTTAAATTGACCT
The DNA here is from genome assembly GCA_947501045.1 of uncultured Psychrobacter sp. Lineage (GTDB taxonomy): Bacteria > Pseudomonadota > Gammaproteobacteria > Pseudomonadales > Moraxellaceae > Psychrobacter. The sequence continues at coordinate 391,980 of CANMUI010000003.1, read as the reverse complement.
CAAAAGCGCGGTTGCCTTCATCATCACTCAGATGCACCTCACCACCAGCTACTTTGCCAAAAGGTTGTCCATAATACGAGCTGGCAAGTAAACCGATCTGGGTAATATGTGCTGGTATCTTATCTAAATATAAGCGAATTTGTTCTTGATCTAGCGGCGCTAGATACATGGCCTCATTGCCCCGATCTTTACCGTTAAGGCTATCGCCTTGGTGGCATACTGACTCAGCCTTGTCACGCAACTTTTTAAACCATACTATATCCTGAATTGTGCAGCTATCATCGTATAGGACGCAAGCGATGTCGATATCAATGGTGCCTTGATTTTTCTTTAGACGTTGTAGCTTACTTTTTTTATCGGGCTCGGGCGGTGTAAAATCAAAATTTAACGCAAAAAACAATGTTCTGGCAGTAAGACCAAGAGCAATCAAGCTATCTGAGAGTAGCGGTGCAGGGGTTGGAGTTGGCATGGTAGTCCTTTTCATTGTTTTAAATTTGATAGTTTTAAATTTGTTAGTTTTATATAAGGTTTATGATCAAGATCGGCTCTTTTTAGAGGTCTTTTTATCTATTTATCATTGCTGTTTTTATTTGACACTACGTCATACAGTAATGAAGGTTTGGCTGCTAACAAACCAGTGCCAAAACCGCGTAGCCACCAGACCAGCTGTGAAGTCAAATTTACCGTTGCTTTAACTGTCATGGTATCATCATCGTTGATAGTAACGGTTTGATCCTCGCTAAGCTTACTCTCTGTCAGGCTCTTACCTGCCCTCTGGGTAAATTTTAGCTCGATTGGCGTATCTTTGCCATGATCCGGCAATTGACTTAGTAGAGGATGAGTGAATCCCATGCTACCGGCATCCAGATAACTGTCTAAGTGGAAGTCATCAGGTGTCTGTGCAGGACTATCGAGAATCTCAACGCTTGCAAAGCGGTGCAGCGCAAAGGTACGAATAATAGCTTCTGGGTCGTCAGTACGGGTGGCGAGCAAGTAGATAATCACCCCGCGCTGGATAATAGCGATTGGGTTTAGCGTATATTCGCTAGCTTCTGATTTATTGCTGCGCGTATAGCAGGCTTTGATTTGAAGCTGATAAAACAGAGCATGATAAATATTGTCTTTACTATCCAAGTCAATATGCGGCGCGATCAAAGGCTGGGTTGCCGTCTCAATACGCACTCGATCAATCCACGAATGAGTGACTTTACTGTTTTTTAGTTGTCGGCGCGCCAGATCAAACCATGGGAAGAGCTCATCTAAAATAGCTGGCGGTAATAGCTGAGTCAGATTGGCCTCCACCATGTTAAACGCAACGGCTTGAGATAAATTCATATGCGGCAGACTTTGTAACGGCGCATCATCGCGCCAGCGCCAACCTTGCGGATTGGCATTGTTTTTTTCGATAGGGAAGCGTTTGGCTAAAGCGTTTAGATCCCTTTGTACGGTACGTAGACTGATATCAAAACCTGCTAGTTGTAGCTGCTCATAGATATGAGTAGTACCTACCCAGCGGTTGCGCTGCAGCTGTGAGAGTACTTGCCACTGACGCGCTGTTGTCGCCGCACCGTGACGACTGGCTGCGCTCTCGCTAGCTTCGGTCTTGGGGTTGTCGGCTTTCGTTTTATTATCTAATGCAGATGATGATTCGCTATCAGCCTGCTGACTTTTAGCATCAGGGTTATCAATTGTTTGTACAGTCATGCAAAAATAACCTATATAAGTAAATCAATTTATCAGAAACACTTTAATTTTTACTATTTTATCATCGCAGAAAACAACGATGACGTCTAGGAGTGATCGTTTTTCTGCTTTACTATAGTATTTTACAGGTGTTTTATTCAGCGACTTAGTCTTTTTTGTTCTTACCTTTTTGCTTGCCCTTCTTGTTCTTACCTTTGTTTTTCGACTGTTTTTCATCGGCCTCAATGCTGTCTTGATGATCATCCCACGAGGCTAAGCGGCGTAGAACCTTGCCAAATAGAGTATCTTTATGATACAGCTTCTTTTTGTTCAGCGTGTCGACAGGTAGACCAGTCATTAAAGTCAAAGCTTCGCTCAAAGTACGCACGCCATAAATATGAAATTTATTAGATTCGACTGCCTCAATAATATCGTCGCGCAGCATAAGCTGCTTGACATTAGCTATGGGGATAACTACGCCTTGCTCCCCAGTGAGCTCTTGCTCGCGGCACGCATCAAAAAAACCGGCGATTTTGGCATTGATACCGCCAACCGCTTGCACTTCACCCAGCTGATTCATAGAACCGGTAATGGCAAGGGCTTGATTGATAGGGGCATCAGCTAAAGCGGACAATAGCGCGCAGGCTTCGCTAACTGTAGCACTATCGCCATCAATGTGCGCGTAGCTTTGTTCAAAAGCTAAAGAGGCACTAAAGTTGAGCGCATGGTGCTCGCTAAATAAAGCGCGCAAGTAGCTAGTCATAATCAACATACCCTTAGCGTGCAGGCTGCCACCTAGATCAACATCGCGCTCTATATCTAAGATATCACCAGCGCCCGTATTGGGCTGAATCACCGCAGTAAGGCGCGCGGGCATACCAAACTCGCTATCAGCATAGCTGACGACGGTAAGGGCATTGACTTGGCCAACAGCAACGCCTTGGGTATTAATCAATTGCTGACCGTTTTTGAGCTCATCCCAGTACAGATCGCGCAAGTACCCTGAGCGCTCATCCATATCATTAATGGCTTGGGTGACGTGCGTGGCATCAACGATACTTTCACCATCGAGCCGGGCATGACGATTAGACTCATGCAGCAGTTTAATCAAGCGATCACTATGCAAACTTAACCGGTCTTGATCTTCAGCTTGTAAGCTTAAATGCTCAAGCAAAGCCGCTTGTGCACTATTATCAAAAGGATAAAGGCTAGCATAATCAATAATATCAGCCATTTTGGCAACCAGCGCTAACTCATGAGTGCTGGTACGTGTCACATCATCGTGAAAATCAGCTCGAATTTTAAACACCGCATCAAACTCAGGTTCAAGCTCTAAAAGCTCATAGTATAAATCCGCCTCCCCAAGCAAAATCACCTTGACATCAAGGTCGATAGGCGCAGGCGCTAGCGATAAACTACCAGTTAAGGTTAGCATTTGCTCAAGACTGGATAGCTTAATTTTACGAGATTGCAGCGCGCGTTTTAGGCCCTGCCAGGCATAAGGATGCTCGAGGACATGGCTGGCCTCTAACAATAAATAACCGCCATTAGCACGGTGGAGCGCGCCGGCACGAATCATACTGACATCGGTAGTCACTGTGCCAAGTTGGGTAATTTGTTCAACATGGCCGAGCAGATTAAGATGCGTGGGCAAATCTTCAAATACTACAGGGGCACCGCTTTTAGGGGCATGACTAACTAAGACGTTGACAGCGTAGCGGCTTGGCGTGGTTGTTAGTATGGCGGTGACAAACTCATCATCATCACCGTTGACGATACGCTCGACGTGCGCGATCATATCATCAAGCATTGCTTGCAAATAAGTGGTTACCGCTGGTAGCTTAGCAAACTGCTCTTTAATAGGTTTAAATAAAGGCTGTAGTGTGCGCTTAGCAATATCACGATGCAGGGTTTCTATCGCATCGTTAGCATCGTCTTCTAATTGCTCTAATACAATGGTCAACTGGTTAAAGCGCTTTTGCATGTGGTTTTTTTGGGTAAAACGGTTGTTTTCGCTCACAGATTTAGCGGGCTCACCAGGATTTATAGCAGCATTTACCGTCTCGTTATTCTTATTAGTCTCGTTTTTATCTTGTAGCAGCTGGCTTGGGTGCACAAAAACCGCTTTGTTATCAAAGGGACGAAAAGTGAGCGCTAAATCGTACTGTTTACCCTCGGCATTTAGCTCATCGTAAGCATCGCTTTCTTGTTGATGTGCTACGTTTTTGATGGCCTCAATTTTGCTTTGATAAGAGTCGCTACGAAAGCGCTGGCTCAGTCGTCTTTTGGCCTGTATCCATAACTCATTGATTTGCTGCTGCAATAATAAACCTTGGCTAGCAGGCAGATTTAAAGCTATGGGCGTACGTGGGTCGGTAAAGTTGTGTACATAAACCCAATCATCAGGTGTTGGTGCCTCGGTAGCAATACGCTGCAACAGACGGCTGATAACAGTACGTTTACCAAGTCCGTTTTCTCCAGCGGCGAATACATGATAGCCACTGGCTTTTATATCAAGCGCTGTATGCAAAGCTTTGAGAGCTCGTGCTTGACCAAAGCCGACGTCTAAACTGGGTGCAGTGCGAGTGTCGATAGGTAAATGGCTGGTATCAGTGTAGCGTTTTAATTGATCAGCACTAATAAGACAACGCTGAGCGGTCGTTGTAAATATAGGATGAGGTTTTAAAGTAGCTTGTTCATTGGCAGCTTGTTTATTATTTTTATGTCGATCATAGTTATCTGTCTGTATATCGCTGTGATCAGAGGCGACATTCGTACCCAAAGTAGAATGGGAGCATACAGTCGGATTTGAAGTTCCGGTAAAAGTTGATGGTTGTTCGGTCATAGGCGTATAGTCGATCGTTTTAATAAAAAGTTTAAGACATTAAAAGTCGTAGAGAACCAGCAAATATAGTTGAGGTACTGTAAAACAAGTACAGTGTCGCTGGTATAAAGGTGTGCTAGTTTTAGTTAGGATTGACTATAGCACATAAGATTAAGAGAATGGTTTAGCTGAAGTATAAAGAAAAATAATGTCCCAATGATACTAAAGTAGAGACCTCAATGATATTAAAGTAGAGATGCAGTGCCAATATAGTCAGGGTCAGCATAGATAGTATAAGATGCTAAAGATTGGCGCAATCTGCAACTATTCAATCAGTAGACTGCATGATAATATAGACGGTTCACAAACCAAAACTGGATAACTCGTTGTATGTCTGCTTCTGCTAATTCGTCTGCTAACTCTTCTATTAATGGTTCTGCCGCTAGCATGGATGATTCCAATCACATGAGCATTATAGATCCTACAGGGTTTACAAAAATTACTGCGCAGCTGCCTATGTTAGCTGATATTTTAAAAGAGGCATCACAGACATTGGGTCTTTCTTTGACTGCTAAACAACAGCGTGCATTATTATTATACTTAGACCAGCTTTTATTGTGGAATAAAGCGTATAATCTGACCGCCATTACTGATCCGATCGAGGCGCTGATCAAACACGTGCTCGATTGCTTGGCTATTATACCGCATTTACCGTCAGGATCACTGCTTGATATCGGTACTGGCGCAGGACTGCCAGCAGTTATTATTGCCATTTGTCAGCCTGAGCGTCATTGCACCGCACTCGATAGCAATCAGAAAAAAATACGTTTTATCAGGCAAATTAGTAGCCAGCTTGGTTTGGACAACGTAGAGCCTATTGCTGTCCGTATTGAGGCGCATGAGGGCAGCTACGAGGTCGTAACCTCAAGAGCTTTTGCTAGCTTGACAGATTTTGTAGCCGTAGCGCAGCCGTGTTTAATAGATGATGGTCGTTTGTGTGCTATGAAAGGTAAAGCACCTGCGGATGATGAATGGCAGGCGTTAGATCAAAAGTGGCAGATTAACACCATCAAGCTTGACGTGCCACGTTTAGAAGAGAGCCGTCATTTGATTGAATTATCTGCTAAAAATGTCTAAGCTATGAGCACCTTATCTATACCATTAAATAAAAACAGTTAAAATATTAGACCCTAATTAAATTGAGTGAGTGTATGGAAATCATAGCAATTGCGAATCAAAAAGGCGGCGTTGGTAAAACCACGACGGCAGTAAATTTGACCGCCAGCTTGGCGGCCAAACGCAAACATGTACTACTGATTGACTTAGACCCTCAGGGTAATGCGACTAGTGGTACCGGACTTGATAAAAATGAGCTTGCGCTGACGATGGCGGATGTACTACTCGATGGCGTATCCTTATCTGCTGCAACCGTAAGAAGTCCAGCAGGTTTTGACGTTATTGGCGCTAATCGTGAACTGGCAGGTATGGACGTTACGTTGATGGGACAAACTGACAGCCATGAGCTGCTAAAGAAAGCCATGACTGATCTCATAGCTGAGCAAAAAAAGCCTTATGACTATGTCATTATGGACTGTGCCCCTAGTTTAAATTTGCTTACGATTAACGCTTTGGTAGCAACCAATGATGTTATTATTCCTATGCAATGTGAGTACTATGCTCTAGAAGGTTTAGCAGACTTATCACAAACCATTGAGCGCTTAACTGAACTCAACCCTAAGCTGCATATTCGCGGGGTGGTAAGAACTTTATTCGATGCGCGTAACACCCTAGCTCGTGATGTATCAGCCGAATTAGAAGCGTATTTTGGTGATACTATGTATAAAACGCACATTCCAAGAAATGTGCGTTTAGCAGAGGCGCCGGCCCATGGCCTACCTATCATTGCTTATGAGCGATGGTCAAAAGGATCGCGCGCTTATCAAAAACTGGCCGCTGAGGTGATCAAACAAAGCCGCTAGCGATCGATAAACGCTAGCAACGAGTTGAACTGCGAAGTGCTAAGCATTTATTATACTAACTATTGAACACACATTAACAATCATTCAGCTTTTATTTTAGCGTTAGAGGATAGGTAATCATGGCGAAAAAACGAGGATTGGCTGCCAATCGAGGTTTAGATGCCTTGTTAGGATCGATTAAAAAAGAGAAGCAAATTACCGCCTCTGCTTTACAAGACGATACAGCTGCGCCTGATCTTGATGCAAAAGCTGATGCCGAATCTGACGAAACGTCAGCAGTAGCTGCGATAACCCATCCTGTTAAAGCTAGCAGTAAAGCTACTGCCAGTAGTCGAGCCGCGCGTTCTGCGCCTAGTCATACAAAAACAAGTCAAAACGTTAAAAAACACCCTAAAGGTGGCGCTGATAGTCATAGCGCTGAAGATCAAATCAGTTTAGTACAAATTGCGGTAAGCCAGCTGCAAGCGGGCAAATATCAACCGCGCCGTGATATGAGTGAGACGGCATTGGAAGAGCTGGCATCCTCTATTGAGCAGCATGGCGTTATGCAGCCTATCGTTATCCGGCCACTGCTTGCAAACGAAGATAAAAGCACTGCCGAGGTGACTCATGAGATCATCGCAGGTGAGAGGCGCTGGCGGGCCGCAAAGATGGCAGGCAAGTCACTTATTCCGGCTATTGAGCGTGCCTTATCGGATGAGCTGGCAATTGCACTGGCATTGATTGAGAACATTCAACGTGAAGATTTGTCAGTCATTGAACAAGCTGCTGCTCTGCAACGCTTTCATACTGAGTTTGGCATGAGTCATGCAATGATTGCAGATGTCGTTGGCAAAGCGCGCACTACCGTGTCAAATTTACTACGCTTAAATCAGCTGCATGATACGGTGAAAGATCATTTGGCGAATAATGCTTTAGATATGGGTCATGCCCGTACGCTACTAGCCCTTTCATCTAAGCAGCAACCTATCATCGCCCAAAAAATAATTGATGGGGGGATGACGGTACGAGAAGCTGAAAAACTGGTCAAATCAATATTGAATCCTGTGCATAAATCTGAACGTAACGAGGCGGCGCAGTCTTATGATGTTGAGCGTTTGACGCAGCGTCTAACTGAAAAATTAGGCGCTGAGGTCAAGCTTAAGCACAAAAAAGATGGTCAGGGTAGCGTAGAGATATTCTTTCATAACCATGATGAGCTCGCCGTCTTAATTGAGCAGTTAGAAGCACAGAAGTAATATAAGATTTAATAAGTATCAATCTTTATAAATACTAAAAATCATACACCTAGTTAGCCTTTGCCTTTGAATTATTTGAACGTCTTATAAGAGAGTAGTTATGTGGGAGTTAGTAAAGGCTGGTGGCTGGCTGATGATGCCTATCGTTGTGTGCTCGGTAGTGGCGCTTATTATTATTATTGAGCGTAGTAGTACGCTACAGTTTGATAAGATTGTACCCAAAAGACTGCGTGAGCAGCTAATAACACGTTTGCGTGAGAATGGCGATATTGGCCGTACTCAGCTATTAAATGTTAAAGACAAGACGCCGCTGGGTGATATCTTGGCGACTGGTTTACTTTATCGGCAGTATGGTCTGGATTCTATGACCATGCATATGCAAAACCGCGCCAGCGTGCAGGTGCATCGATTAGAAAAAAACATTAATATGCTTGGTACTATAGGAGCAATCGCGCCGCTGCTCGGTTTATTGGGTACAGTACTGGGTATTATCTCCTCGTTTTTGGCAATTACTGATGGCGCTATGCAAGATCCGACATTGCTGGCAGCAGGGGTGTCGCAAGCATTGATTACTACAGCTGCGGGTATGGTCGTTGCTATACCAGCGCTCGTCGCTTATCGTTATTTTCAGCGGCGAATTGTAGATGTCAATGCTAAGTTTGAGACTGAAGCGGGGCTTATGATTCAAGAGCTATATGACTATCAGCTGCTCGCAGATGCGCATTTGCCATCTAAAAGACAGACGCCAGGGCTCAAAAAGAATGCAGGTACAGATGCTGAGTATTTAAATGATAATGCGGCTGCTGAGACTGGAAATACAGCGCAAGTGGCGCAAAAAAACATTATTGCAGCGTCTTAGGTCGACAGGGGAATTACTATGCGTTTTAGAAAACCTACTGTTGAGCCGCTCGAGATCAATTTAACGCCGATGATTGATTGTTTGCTATTTTTGATCGTATTTTTGTTGTTAGCTACTTCCTTTAATCATTTTAGCCGCTTAAATATTATATTGCCTGAAGCTGAGGGCGTGGTCTCTGCCGAGCAAACTAGCAGCATTGAAGTCGCTGTGCAAGAGGATGGTAGTTATCTAGTTAATGGCATTGGCCTTGCTAGTAGCAGTGAAGCTGAGCTGACCAACATGCTCAAGCAAGAGGCAGGAGATAAGCGTGACATGCTATTTGTGATCGCCGCTGATGCCAACGCTACGCATCAATCGGTAGTGCGTGTGATGGATATTGCTGGTAAACTTGGCTTTTTAAATTTAAATATTAGTACGGTGGTACCACTTGGACAGACGCTACAGCAGTAGTTTTTCAGCCGTTCATTATTTTATAACAGCTATCTTATAATAGCAGCATTGTATGCTACGGTTTTTAAAGTATCTTAACTATAACAGCGTTATGTTTTTATATTAGCGCTGTCTGTTTAGCAAATCCATCTATTCAAATCTGACCTGAGGCTTTCATGAGCCAATCTGACGCAACTCAAAATCTGGACGACAAGAAGCTTGCGCCATTACCTACTGTCGCTAAACGCAGAACATTATTACGTCTGCTAAGCTATCTAAAACCTTATTGGTGGGCGCTGTTACTAACGGTTGTAGGGTTTGCAATCAACGCTGCTACCGAGATTTGGATTGCCAAGCTTCTACAGTACATTACCGATGCTATTAATCAAAATGACCAAGCCAAACAAAACTGGTTTCCGGTGTTGATTATTATGCTGTTTTTTGTACGCGGTGTTGGTAGTTTTTTGGGTAATTATTATACAGCGCTAGTATCGCGTAATTTAGTCTACGAGCTACGGGTACAGGTATTTAACAAGCTTTTACGTCTGCCAAGCTCTTTTTATTTGCTCAATCCAGCAGGAACCATCTCATCCAAGCTTATTTTTGATGTAGAGCAGGTCACCGCGGCAAGCACCGACTCGATGAAAACTTTACTGCGTGATGGTTTAACAGTCGTCGCTTTGATTGGGTTTTTGCTTTATAGCAATTGGCGCTTAACTTTGATTCTATTTTTGGTACTACCGCCGATACTATGGCTGGTACGTTTTGCCTCCAAGCGTTATCTGCGCCTCTCCAAAGGCATTCAAAAAACCATGGGCGATGTTAGTCATGTGACTAACGAAGTCATCGGTGGCTACCAAGTGGTTAAAAACTATGGCGGACAGGCTTATGAAGCGCAGCGGTTTAATGCCATCTCAAAAAAGAACTTACGCCAAGGTATGAAGGTGGTAGTCACTAATAGTATCAATACACCAGCCGTACAGCTGCTCATGGCAGTCGCTATGGCCGTGGTCGTTTGGCTTGCCCTGCGTCCATCAGTAATTGATAATATTACTGCGGGCGAATTTATCTCCTACATCGCGGCAGCGGGGCTGCTTAGTAAACCTGTGCGCTCATTGACCGATGTCAACCAAAAATTGCAAAAGGGTATCGCAGCTGGCGAATCTATATTTGCACTACTTGATGAGCCTGAAGAGCAAGACAGTGGTACGCTTAGTCCTACCTTATCAGGCAATATATGCTTAGATAATGTGGGCTTGGTATATCCTGATTCAACAGTAGCACTGCGTGATTTTAGCTTGAACATACAGGCAGGTGAGACAGTAGCTTTAGTAGGGCGTAGCGGCGCTGGCAAATCATCTCTGGTGAATCTATTAACGCGTACTTTACCTAATTCATCGGGGCAAATTACTATAGATGACATTCCTATTGAAGATATTGCGTTAGAGAGTCTACGCGCTCAGATTGCAATGGTGGATCAGCAAGTCGTCCTATTTAACACCACTATTTTTAATAATATTGCTTATGGTAGTTTAGCAACCAAAACCCAAGCTGAGGTCGAGAGGGCAGCAAAAGACGCCTTTGCCCATGACTTTATTATGAGTATGCCGCAAGGTTATGAGAGTCACATCGGTGCCGAGGGTTTACAGCTCTCTGGTGGTCAACGTCAACGCTTATCCATTGCGCGCGCGCTATTGAAAGACGCCCCAATTCTAATATTGGATGAAGCTACCAGTGCGCTTGATAATGAGTCGGAGTACTACATTCAGCAAGCTTTAGATAATGTAATGAAAGATCGTACTACCTTAGTTATTGCGCACCGATTGACCACTATTGAGTCTGCTGATCGTATCGCAGTGCTCGATCATGGAGAGATTATTGAGCTTGGTACTCATGATGAGCTGATGCAAAAGCAGGGACACTACGCGCAGATGTATGCTCGAGATTTTACGTGAATTGGCGTGATTCATGAGCATTGAGACTGCCATCACTGATGCGTGGCAACGACGCGCTATTTGGCTATGGCTTCTATTGCCGCTCAGCTGGCTGTATGCTCTGATCAGTATCCTGCGTCGTCAAGCTTATAAAGTAGGGCTTTTTAAAAGTTATCAAGCCCCTGTACCGGTTATGGTCATCGGTAACATCACTGTAGGCGGCAGTGGTAAAACGCCACTCATCATCACTTTAGTGGATTATTTGCAGCAGCGTAATGTTCAAGTCGGCGTTATCAGCCGCGGTTACGGCGGTGATAGTACTCAGATGCCAGCCTTGGTCACTGAGACTAGTTTGCCAAGCGTGGTAGGTGATGAGCCTTGCCTTATTGTCGGCATGACCGCCGTACCAATGGCAGTATGCCCGAACCGCGAACTGGCTATTGCCACCTTATTGGCCGCAAACCCTAACTTGCAGCTCATTATTGCTGATGATGGGTTGCAGCACTATGCGCTACAGCGTGATATTGAATGGATTGTGGTAGACGTGGCGCGCGGTTTTGGCAACAAGCAGCTGCTACCAACAGGGTTTTTACGAGAGCCGCTGACGCGCTTAGATAACGCTACCGTTATTCATCATGAAAAAGCCAACACTGATTCTGATAACAAACTACCAACTGCGCGCTTAACGATGCAGCTGCAACCAGACAGTCTACAGCCTTTGTTTGCTATCTCTGATCAATCTGAACTAGATGACACAGAAGCGAGCGAAATGTTGCCAAAGTCTGGTGACAAAGTCCACGGCGTAAGCGGTATTGGTTATCCGCAGCGTTTTTTCACTACGCTAGGCTCCCTTGGGTTTGAAGTCATACCTCATTCTTATCCTGATCATCATGATTTCGACCTGAATGATTTGCGTCAGTATGATCAGTATCCCATTATCGTTACCAGTAAAGATGCGGTAAAGATTCGCCACTTATTTATGCGCGCTAAAAAAGAGGCGAGTAATAAAGGCGCCAAGCCATCTATCGCTGATCATAAAGCGCTGTTAAATAGACTCTGGGTGTTACCAGTAACCGCAGTCTTATCTGCTAACTGCTATCAGACATTAGAGCAGCAGCTCAAAGATTTAGATATTGAGTTGCTTGAGAGACGATAATCAGTAACACACTCTATTTGCCGATATTTTATAATTAATGCTTTATAACGCATGCTTTAGGAATAAATTATGTCAACCGCATCAGCTTCTGCTAAAACCCACATTGTTATTCCGGCCCGTTTCAAAAGCACTCGTCTGCCCGGTAAACCCCTGTTAAATATTCATGGCAAGCCCATGATCCTATGGGTTGCTGAAAAAGCCAAAGCGGCGCACTTTGCCGATGATATGTACATCGCGACCGATGATGAACGTATCGCCAAAGTTTGCATGGATGCAGGATATGAGGTGGTGATGACGCGTGCCGACCACGCCTCGGGCACGGATCGCTTGGCGGAGGTGGCAACGATAAAAGGCTGGTCGGCTCATGACATTATTATCAATATGCAAGGCGATGAACCGCTAGTACCGCCGCTACTGCTGGAGCAAGTCAAAACGCTATTGGTACAAGATAGCGAAAGTGTAATGGCAACGTTGTATGAGCCTATCGATGATTATTATACCTTTACCAGAACATCGGTGGTAAAAGTGGTAAGTGCCACAGTTGATAATAAGCAGCGCGCGCTGTATTTTAGCCGCGCGCCCATTCCTTGTGATCGTGACATCGCTCTCGCTACTGAAAACCTAAATACCATGGATGTCACTAACACTGAGCGACTACCACCAAAAAATGCTTATCGGCATCTAGGGTTATACGCTTATCGCGTCAGTTTATTACAGCAGTTTGTGCATTGGCCGCAAGCACCTCTTGAGACGCTTGAGAGTTTAGAGCAGCTGCGGGTGTTAGAAAATGGTGGCCATATTGCTATTGCTAAAGCAGCGCTACAACTGCCAGCAGGCGTTGATACCCAAGAAGATTTAGAGCGTTTAAACGCAATGAGTATTAATGATTTTTATAAGTAATTGATAGCGAAAAACTTTTACTACAGATTTTACAATGCTATTAGCAAAAGTAATATTTGATAAAGTGTCATTTATTAAAGCAGTATTCTAAAATAGCCTAAGCATTCAATTAAACCTATAAGAATATATTTATAAAATAAATGTCAGATTTACTCAATTGTAAAAACTCATAGGAAAGACGGCGTGAATAATATGACAGACACAACCGATAATATTTATTTTGCGCCACTATTACCTTGGCAAGAGAGATTATGGGCGCAGCTTACCAACAAAGTATCGACGCCGCCTCATAACTTACCGCATGCTCTATTAGCTGCAGGCATGGAAGGGATGGGTAAACGCGAGTTCGTTTGGCGCTTGGTTGCTTGGCTATTGTGCCGCAAGCAATCTCAGTATCCGCTTGGTGCTTGTGGACACTGTGAGAGCTGTCAGTGGCTCAGATCTGGTACGCATCCAAGTTTGCAAGTGCTGCCGATAACTAGTATGCCTACTAGCGCTGATCAAAATAGCAATAGTGATAGTAGTAGCGAGAGCTTAGGCCGCACCAGTAAAAAAAAGTCAGCAGATGCAAAAAATGCAAAAGCGGTAAGCCGATCGGCACAAACAATAAAAATCGATGATATCCGTGCGCTGCAGCCCTTTATCTATCAAGGCGGGCAAGGGATGCGTATTTGCGTCTTAGATCACGCCGAGCAAATGACCATCGCTGCTGCCAATGCCTTGCTCAAAACTTTGGAGGAGCCACAAGCGCAAGTTCATCTGTTTTTAGTCAGTGACATGCCAGCGAAGTTACTGCCAACTATTAAGAGCCGAGTACAGCAGCTCCCTCTACAAGTCATTGAATCTGAGGTTGCCCGTGATTATGTCACCCATGAGCTTGGCGGTGTGGTTAATCGTGAAGCCGTAAGTCCGCTACACATTGAGCAGCTGCTACAGCTGGCAAATGGGGCACCGCTTGCGGCGGTAGATTTGGCAAAGGCCACGTGGTATAGCAAACGGGCATTATGGCTAACGACTTGGCAAGCACTGCGTAGCGGTAAACGTAGCAGTATAGCGGCGAGCAACTATTGGCAAAACGAGCTTGGCTTACTGGATTTTATCAAGCTGACCGAGCTGATGCTAGTCGATATCCGCCGTATTGGTCTTGGTTTACAAGGCAGCCAACAAGATATTAGCCTACTGGTAGCGCTAGAGGAATACCAGCCTATGGATAGGGCACTTGAAACACTAGCAACTCAATTACAGCAAACCAAACGCGCATTGGAACAAAATGTGCAGGAAAAGTTTGCTTACGATAAGCTGATGCAAGATTTGGCATCTTTATAAGTGTTTATTTTATAAACGTTTAACGCATTATATGAACGCTTAGAGGTTGATCTTTCCCCTAAAAGATTAAACAAGCTCAGCGCCCTAATTTAAATTTGCCTACATAAGGAGCCTATTATGGCGATGCCAGGACGAGGCGGAATTATTACCTGTCATATCGAAGACGTTGAAAAACTGTACGCAAGCTACCTATCCTTTGTGGATAATGGCGCTTTGTTTGTGCCGACCAACCGAGCCCAAGAGCTAGGCGATGAGGTTTTCATTGCTATTACTCTGCCTAATTCAAGCGAGCGCTTACCGATGAATGGCAAAGTGGTTTGGATCAATAATAAGGCACAGGGCAATCGTCCAGCAGGTTTTGCTGTACAGATTGGCACTGATGTCGCCGGACAAAAGATAAAAAATGAAGTTGAGCGCCTGCTGGCAGGAAAAATCGACAGTCAGCAAGCGACTTATACTATGTAGTTTAGAGCTATATAGTTTAATGCTATGTAGTCTATAAAAAATATTTTAGAGAAACACTATTTAGACGATAGGTTAAAAGCTTTTATCAAATTAGACTATTAGTAGCGTGATGGTACATTCATATCATCTGGAATAGGCTCGCGATAATATTCATCATCGCGCTTACGTTCAGGCAATTCTACCTCCTCACGCGGTACTTCTTTATAAGGTATCTGATCGAGTAGATGAGCGATACAGTTTAGCCGCGCGCGCTTTTTGTTATTGCCCTCAACCACCCACCACGGGGCTTCTGGAATATGAGTACGCTCAAACATAGTTTCTTTAGCCTTGGTATAATCCTCCCAGCGTCGCCTTGACTCTAAGTCCATTGGTGATAGTTTCCACTGTTTTAGTGGGTCATGAATACGGCTCATAAAGCGCGAATGCTGCTCATCGTCAGTAATTGAAAACCAGTATTTCACCAAGCGAATACCAGAGCGTACCAGCATGCGCTCAAACTCGGGTACCGACTGGAAAAACTCTTCATATTGATCATCAGTACAAAATCCCATGACGCGCTCGACACCGACACGGTTATACCAGCTGCGATCGAATAAAACGATCTCTCCTGCTGCTGGCAAGTGGGCTACATACCGCTGAAAATACCACTGGGACTGCTCGCGCTCCGTTGGCGCAGGTAGCGCGGCCACTCTACAAACTCGTGGATTTAAGCGCTGGGTGATGCGCTTAATTGCGCCGCCTTTGCCCGCTGAGTCGCGGCCTTCAAATATTACTACAATACGCTCGCCGTATTCAACGACCCAGTCCTGTAGTTTAATCAGTTCACGTTGCAAGCGTACCAACTCTTGAAAATAAGTACGGCGATCAAGTCTTTCTTGTTCGCTCATTTCGCGGCCATCAAAACGAAAATCGCGGACATAATCATCTATCTCATTCTCAAGCTCTTCATCGTAAGTATCAATCAGATCCAGATGCATCTTGCGTCGTAGCTCGTCGTTAAATATCTCTTTATCCATACGCTCAACAAAATTGCCTTGCTCAGGCGCGCTTAGCTCGCTACGTTCTTGCGGGGTTAAAGACTGTGGATCGATCGCTGAGGGTATCTTGCCCATATAAGGCTCCTATCGTTTTGTTATTAAACGGTGTTAGCTAAACACTCTGACTCTATTGTTGGTTATCACTTTATCATAGTCAGGTATCATATCTATAATAGAGCTAAGGGTTTTCGTTATAGGGTTATCAATTATCCTATCTATCATATTCATATTCGTCAGCAAAAAAATACCCTCTAATCCATTGATTAAAGGGTATATCTAACGACTAATAAGATTGGCCTTTAATAATATAAAAGCCTAAAGCGCGCTATTTCTCTAAGATACAGGTAACGCCTTGACCACCAGCGGCACAAATAGAGATCAGTGCACGGCCCGATCCTTTTTGATCAAGCAGTTTGGCTGCTGTCGCTAAAATACGACCACCAGTTGCGGCAAAAGGGTGACCTGCTGCAAGAGAGGAGCCATTGACGTTAAGTTTGCTACGATCAATTGAACCCAGTGGCGCATCTAAACCTAAGCGCTCTTTACAGAAAGTCTCATCTTCCCACGCAGCAAGCGTCGATAGAACTTGCGCGGCAAAGGCTTCATGGATCTCATAAAAATCAAAGTCCTGTAAGCTTAATCCGGCGCGCTCAAGCATACGCGGTACGGCATAGGCAGGTGCCATAAGCAAACCTTCTTTATTGCCAGATTTGCCAATAAAGTCTACAGCTGCTGTTTCTTGATGGACGATATAAGCTAAAGGTTTTAGGCCATGCGCCTCAGCCCATTCATCATTACCTAATAGTACACAAGAAGCACCATCGGTAAGCGGAGTAGAGTTGGCCGCGGTCATCGTTGGATTGGCGTTCTTTTTACCGAATACGGGCTTTAGATTACTCAGTTTCTCTAAAGTAGTATCGGGACGCAAATTGTTATCGCGCGTCAGACCTTTATAAGGAGTAATCAGATCATCGAAGAAACCCTCATCATAAGCACGCGCTAGGTTTTTATGGCTATTAAAGGCCAGCTCGTCTTGATCTTCACGACTAATGTTCCATTCAAGCGTGGTGATTGCCTGATGCTCGCCCATAGAAAGACCGGTACGCGGCTCGCCATTTTGCGGTGAATCAATCAAATCTTTTGGGTTAATACTTAATAATGCTTTTAAACGATCTTTATTATTTCTAGCTGCACCTAATTTAATGAGAGCATGACGCAGGCCATCGCCTAAAGAGATCGGTGCATCCGAGGTGGTATCAACACCACCGGTAATGGCTGAATCAATAATACCTAAAGCGATTTTGTTTGCTGAGGCAAAGGTCGCTTGCAAGCCCGTACCGCAAGCCTGCGAGATATCATAAGCTGGAGTGTGTGGATCTAAAGCGGTATTGAGGGCTGATTCGCGAGTCAAACTCAAATCGCGGCTTAGTTTGAGTACCGCACCTGCGACCACTTCACCTACGCGCTCACCTTGCAAGTCATAGCGCTCAATAAGACCGTTGAGGGCAGCGGTAAGCATATCTATATTGCTGGCATCGGAGTAAGGGCCATTTGAGCGAGCAAAGGGAATACGGTTGCCGCCTAAGACAGCAACGCGATGCTGGTTGGGACTGAGCTTGGTTTGACTGGTTTGTTTAGGTTTGGTTTGTGCTTTATCGACTGTATTATCATCAGCCTCTTTATCATCTTGAGCGCTGTCTTTTTTGCTCGTACTCTCTGCGCTGCTTCCTTTATGGTTCTCTTCGCTTTGCGCAGACGTTTCAGCAGCATCTGATTGCGCAAGAGGATTAAGATCATCAGAAGGGTATGCCGTGTCATCAAGATTGGACTCTTGTTTTAAATCCTCTTTGATCTTAGCTTTTTTCTGCTGTTCCTCAGTTTGCTCATCGTTATCACTTATAGGATTGCCATCAGCATCAACAATCTCGGTAGCCTTTTTCAGCTCAGCGATTGAATCATAATGAGCAGTGTTTTTGGTAGTGTCATTGGCTTCATTTTTATTTGAAGTATCGGTGCCTTTGGGGTCATTGTCGTTTATCTTGCTACTACCTTTAACGACAGTGCTTTCAACAACAGGGCTGTTTTTCTCGTTACTCATGAAATAATCCTTAAAATAAGTGAATGCATAAATAGTAATTACAAACTACTAAGATACTGCTAGTTATTGAGCTAAAAATAGCAATAGGCTTATCTGGTAACTACAATTATGATAAAAATGGTCATAGTAAATCGTTAATATATATAAGATATTGGCGATTTATCGTAATAATTTTTATCTTGTTACCGTATGCCTTTGGCAAACCAAGTAAGCGATATTCAATTTTAAATACTAATCGACTATAAATATATAGACTAGTAAGTGCTGCTTATAGCCATTGTTTAGCTGTCTATTTAGTAATATATTGTTGTCAGCAGATGAATAAGTCTTGATATTGAATCTAGTTTCAACTTAGGTTCAATCTTAACTAGATTTAATATTAACATAGGTCTCTGCTTTTTAAATGATTAGAAAGTAACCGTACCGTTTCATCTTTTTAAGCGCAAGCGTCATGCAAGCGGCCGTATGTTGAATTTTGGACTTGTGTATACTGGGCGTGTATAGTTGTGTCGAATTTAGAACTATTTATCAAAGACTAGCATATTGTGATAAGTCTTTATGAGCAGTAGGTTTATAATAAAGTTAATTTTAAAAAGGAGTGTTATATGTCAGATCGTTATGGTGATTTTGTTCAATCTACAATTGGTAAAAAGGTTGCCAAAAATTTGGGTTTACCGCTACCTGAGAGTCTTGATCGCTTTGAGAGCGGTCAGCGTTTGGTACGCGGTAGCGTTTTGGTAGGACGTGCTGATGGTGGTGATATGAGTGTTAGTGCCGCGGTGGCACGTATTTTGTCAGAGCTGCACGCTGAGATTTATGTCAACAGTCGTGATGATATTAAAGACGCGCTTGCCGATGCAGGTATCGATGCTAAAGCCAATACTGGCGGTGATGAAAAATTCAAGGTATTGCTATTTGATGCCAGCAACATCAGTAATGCCGATGAGCTTAAACAAGTTTACGAGTTCTTTCACTTTGTAGCACGCCGCATCGAGAAGTCAGGCCGCGTTATTATTATCGGTCGTCCACCAGAAGCTATCGATGACGTTGAGACGGCACTGGCGCAGCGTGCGCTTGAGGGCTTTGTCAAGTCTGTAGGTAAAGAGTTTAAACGCGGGGTTACCGCACAGCTCATCTATGTGGCTAAAGGGGCAGAGCAACATCTAGATTCAACGCTACGATTCTTT
Organism: uncultured Psychrobacter sp.; assembly: GCA_947501045.1. Classification (GTDB taxonomy): domain Bacteria; phylum Pseudomonadota; class Gammaproteobacteria; order Pseudomonadales; family Moraxellaceae; genus Psychrobacter. Next base: position 372,865 of record CANMUI010000003.1, on the reverse strand, counting down.
ACCTCAGCGCGTTCGGCATATGTATCAGGGCAAGTGGTACGAGTCAGTCAAGGCGATGCTGTCGATGTCGATTGGACCCAGCCATTAGGCGGCAAAACCATGCTCGTCACGGGTGCTAGCCGCGGCATTGGCGAGGCAATCGCGCGCGTTTTGGCACGTGAAGGGGCACATGTGATCTGTCTTGATGTACCGCAGCAGCAGAGCGATTTGCAAAAGGTCGCAAGCGAGATTAGTGGCTCAACCATCATGGTCGATATCACCAGCGACGAGGCTGGCAAAGAGATTGCTGAGGCAGCACAAAAACGCGGTGGTCTTGATGCGATCATTCACAACGCTGGCGTGACCCGTGATAAGACACTGGCTAAGATGGATGAAGAAAAATGGGACATGGTTATTAATATTAACCTTGCCAGTATCGTCAAGCTCAATCGCTACTTACTTGATCATGAGGCGTTCAAAGACAATGCACGTATCGTTTGTGTCTCTTCAATATCAGGTATCGCAGGCAACTTGGGTCAAAGCAACTATGCCACTTCTAAAGCCGGCGTCATTGGTCTGGTTAATGCTACTGCCAAGCAGCTGGCTGATAATGATAAAGGCATGACTATTAATGCCGTCGCTCCAGGTTTTATTGAGACGCAGATGACCGAAGCGATTCCTTTTGCTATTCGTGAGGCGGGCCGCCGCATGAACTCGATGAGTCAAGGCGGACTGCCTGTTGATGTTGCCGAAACTATTGCTTGGCTGGCTTCCCCTGCCTCTGGTGGTCTAAACGGTAATACCGTACGTGTCTGTGGTCAAAGCTTACTTGGTGCTTAACCAGTATTAGTTGTAAACATATAACTAGCAAAAATTTACTCATACACAATAATAAAGCTGCCTTTGGGCGGCTTTTTTATGATAAAAGTGTACAACAATAAAATGAGCTGGCTATATTGATAATATACCTTAACAAAAGCGTCATTTCTTATACTGTTAAATGACTGGATATTTTGTAACTAATTTGATCTATGGTTTATTAGCTTGTTTTATGAAAAATATAGCAAAATACTGTAAAATGATGTCGTTTATCAGATATCTGTCGTCTTTACTTGCTATCTTTAATACTTTCTCCAGGCCTCACTTAGGATTAGTTTATGTCAGATCAACACTACGATACGTTGCCAAAAACGCATACCACTTATGCTAATATCATCAAAAGCCTATTGCCTATTGGTGACAACCGTAAAGTCGGCAAAGATGAGTTACCGCAAGCGACCTACTATGTGGACGATCTACATATTGATCAGGATAACTTAAAAGATTATCGTAAGATTTGTGGTTTTGCTGATAATGGAAAGGTTCCGATTACCTATTTTGCCGTACTGTCACAATCGCTGCAGATGAATATGATGGTCAAAGAGCCGTTTCCTTTTGCCATGTTAGGTCTGGTGCATGTGGATAATAAAGTGACACAGTATCGTTCTATTGGTGAGCGTGAAACCGTGGCTATGTCAGTAACTTTTGCTAACCTGCGCGATCATGCTCAAGGTCAGCAGTTTGATTTTGTAACTACAGTCAAATCGCAAGATAATGTTATTTGGGAAGGCGTATCCACCTATTTGGCGCGTGGCAAAAATCCTGACAGTCATGCTAATGATAAAAGTAAAGTGCGTCCAGTAACGGCCAAGCCTATGGTTGATGAGGCCGGAGTACATACCGTATTTGAAGTGCCAGAAGATATTGGTCGTCGTTACGCTTTTGTTTCAGGAGATTTTAACTTGATTCATCTGCATCCCTTATCAGCGCGTGCCTTTGGATTTCCCAAAGCTATCGCGCATGGTATGTGGTCCAAAGCCAAATGCTTGGCTTTAATGGATGATTTGCCAGAAGCTTATACAACCGAGGTGTCATTCAAGCTGCCTGTATTCTTGCCATCGGAGGTAGAATTGATTGGTGAGCCTACATCCAAGCTTGAAAATGTTGAGGATAACTGTATTTTTGGTTTATATAGCGCTAAGAACGACAAACCTCATCTTATCGGTGTAATAAAGCTGGTGAATGAAGATCAGTCTTAGAGGTAAAAGATTCATTATTTAAAATATAACTATTTAATTGAAAAATTCTTAATTATGACGGTACACTCCGATACTACACCTACTAAAGACGCAAACGATGTAAGTGCTTTTGCAGCTGACAATAACATTGATCTTAATAGTGCTTTAGAACCCTATTTTCGTCCTGATAAAAAAACTATCGTTTGCGGGGCGCTCGATGAAAATAAAGTACAGGCACTAGCCGAGGCTGGCGTTGAGGTAGTGATTAATTTGCAGCCTGATGAGGAGCTGGCATTCAATGAGGTAGAAGCGGTTGAGCGAGCAGGAATGACTTACGAGCATCTGTCTATAAATGGCCCTGATGATTTAAAACAGCTTAATATATTGGCATTTGATAATATATTGCGTCAGCATCATGGCAAAAAAATAGCGATGCACTGCGGGTCTGGCAATCGAGTGGGTGCAGCAACTGCACTGCGCGCTGGTTGGCTGCGTGGCCGTAAAATGGATACCGCAATGGAACGAGGTTACAGTCATGGACTCACCAATCTTGCAGATGAGGTGCATAACCGATTATTGGTACCGCGCTAAAGCTTTAATAAGCACGGCAGTGCATGAAGCCATGCACAAGCTAAGTAACATATTTTAAAAGGCGATCAATGCGTTGGTCGTTTTTTTTATTGTCTTTTTATTATCTAAAGAAGGACTGTAGATAAATAAAGTAAATTGACTCTACCTACCTTTTGCCTTATGGTTAATACATTACTTTTAGTAAGGTTTTTATAGGGAGCAGTTTATGAGCGTAATGGATAAGATTGGCAAAGCACCTGTATCGGCCCTAGATATGGCAACTCAACTTGCAGACGGGAGTCTTTGTCCGGTTGAATTAATCCAAGCGACATTTGCTCATATCAAATCCTGTGATCCTGCTATCTTTACCGAGTTATTGGAAGAACGTGCACTACAAGAAGCGCAGGCTTCAAGACAGCGTCGTCAACAAGGTAAGCCCTTTAGTCCATGGGATGGTATTCCTGTTGCGTGGAAAGATCTTTTTGATATAAAAGATCGAGTGACTACGGCAGGCTCAGTTGTCCTCAAGTCAAATGTGCCTGCTGCTCATGACGCTACTATGGTTACCAATGCCGCTCAAGCTGGCCTAGTATCTGTTGGCTGTCTTAACATGACCGAGTTTGCCTATTCAGGCCTTGGTCTTAATCCGCATTACGGCACTCCCAAAAACCCGTATGGTACTAATGTTGAGCGCATTCCTGGCGGCTCGTCCTCAGGGTGCGGTGTCGCTGTCGCGCGCGGCCTCGTGCCATTAGCTATCGGTAGCGATACCGGCGGCTCGGTACGTATCCCAGCAGCGCTAAACGGCGTAGTTGGCTACAAAGGCTCGAGCAAAGCGTTTCCAAAGGGCGGCACCTATCCTTTATCTGTGACCCTTGATACCTTTGGGCCGCTCGCTGCTGATCTTAAAAGCTGTATTGGGGCGGCGGATATTCTAAACGGACGCGCTATCAGTATTCCTAAACCCACTCCTATACACAAACTAAAATTTTTTGTTCCTACTAACGTAGTTTTTAACCATGCTGAACAGGCGGTAGTGGAGAATTTTGAAGCTAGCGTGCGCGCACTACAGATGGCAGGGGCGACGGTAGTACGCGGAGTATGTCGCGAGTTTGACCAAATTAGAGCGCTTTCATCTGAACACGGCTATCTAGTAGGGCCTGAAGCATTAGACGTACATTGGGATTTAGTGCATTCTGCAGACGCCGTGCAAATGGACCCACGAATTGTTGAGCGCATTCTTAGTGCAGGTGAGATGAGCGCGCGCGACCTTATTGTAATTAGAAGAGAAAGAGCAAAGCTAATAATACAAAATCGTCAAGCTCAAGGCGACCAGATTATGTTGTTTCCCACTACTGCTATTACCGCGCCCAAGCTTAAACCGTTAGAAGACGACGATGAGCTATACCAGCGCACTAATCAATTGATGCTGCGCAATACGGCACTGGGTAATTTTTTGGACTGGTGCGGTATTGCCTTGCCAAATGGCGTGGATCAAAATCAGCTGCCAACCAGTATTTTATTATCTATGCCTGGTGGTCGCGAAAGTGATTTGCTATCAGCTACAATTACCATTGAAAACATCTTGTCTAGAAGTTGAAGCTATTTGTATAAAAAGCTATGAGCCATAAAGCGCTAAAATAAGATTAACAAAGGAATGATACCTACTTTAAAGGTATTACAATCATCCAAGGAGAGCGACATGAGTAAAAAAACCATTATATGCGGCTTTGGTACCGACGTCGATTCAGTAGCCGGACAAATCGGCTCCTACGGCGGCGGCGAGAGCCCCTCAGATATTCAGCGCGGGGTTTGGGCGTCAGAGGTCGGCGTACCGCGCTTGCTCAAGCTGTTTAAAAAATACGATCTACGTACCTCGTTTTTTATCCCCGGTCATAGTATTGAGACCTTTCCAGATATCGCCAAAATGATCGTCGATCATGGTCATGAAGTCGGCGCTCATGGCTATTTGCACGAAAACCCGATCGCCATGACGCGCGCGCAAGAAGAAGCGGTCATGGAGAAATCAGTCGAGCTGATCACTAAGCTAACGGGACAAAGCCCGCGCGGTTACGTCGCGCCGTGGTGGGAGATGTCGGCTGCGACTCCTGAAATCTTAGCCAAATATGATTTCAAATACGACCATAGCCAAGGTTATCGCGATTTTCAGCCCTTCTATGCGCGAGTCGGTGATCAATGGAATTTGATTGACTACTCCAAAACCGCGGAGGAGTGGATGCATCCTATGACTCACGGTGACGAGATTGACTTGGTTGAGATCGCGGCCAACTGGTATATGGACGATCTGCCGCCAATGATGTTTATGAAAAACGTGCCAAACAGTCATGGCTTTGTCAATCCGCGTGATATCGAAGAGATGTGGCGTGACCAATTCGACTGGGTGTATCGTCATATGGACTACGCGGTCTATCCCTTTACCATTCATCCGGATGTCTCTGGACGTCCGCAGGTGCTAATGATGCTTGAGCGTTTGATTGACTATATCAATAGCCATGAAGGGGTGGTGTGGATGCCATTTGAAGATATCGCTGCTGATTTTCGTCAGCGCTTCCCGTTTGAGGGCGGCAAACGACCGGAGGTTATTTAATCATAATGGCTTTGGTAGTATTCTTTGTCTTGAATACTGCCAAAATCAATTATAAGGAGAAGGTCTATGTGTAATGCTTGTGGTAATCCAGCAGCGCCGGGACACTGGACAGAAGCGGGAGCACAAACAGGAGGCATGCGTATCAGAGCTACGTTTCAGCGGATGTCTATCTTAAAGCGCGTGCTAAAACCATATGGGTTTTCAGTTTATGCCGATGGGGTGATCCCGCAGTTGCAGCTGATATGTCCGGGCGGCGCGAGAGTGATGGTGGGCAACCTAACTGAGCTTTGGGCTGAGGTAGAAAGACGCCAAGGTTTTGCTATCGATCCTTTAAACCTTACGCCGACGTCTACAATATCATGAGACCAAGCTTGCAAGACAATAGGCTTGATATTGTTCTGCTAAGCGGCTATCTGGGTTCAGGTAAGACCACTTGGCTGCGTCATGCGCTATTTACTAAAGCGTATGGCAACGCGCAAGTATTTACTCAAGAAGCCGCCAAGCAAGCTGTTGATGATTTGCTGTTGGGCGAGGCCATGAGCGTCAAAGTGCTGACAGGGACAGCAGGTACGCCAAAAGGCAAGGATGAGATGATCGCTGCACTGCTAGAAGTGGCAGAATCTCGTACCAGCGCACCAGCAAAAGAAGCAGATGAAACTGACACTCAGTCAGATACGCTTATACCAGATACTTTGATACCAGATACTCTAATCATAGAAACCAGCGGTCTCGCTGACCCTGCTGACATTATTGTCGCTATTAAAGAGCATCCGATTTTAATTTATCATTTTGCACTTAGAGAAACGATCATCATGGTTGATGCACTGCATTTTTCTGAGGCACTAAAAAATGATCCTTTATGCCAGCAGCAACTCCTAGCGGCTGATCGAATCGTTATCGCTAAGGCAGAAGAAACTCCCGCTCAGTCGTTAGCCAACCTGGTAGCGACAATTACTCAGATTAACCCCGCCGCTCCCGTCTCTTTATCTTCCTTCGGGGTTGAAAGCCCTGTTCCATCTCTACCAGCACCTACTGAAACTTACGAGTCTACTTTAGCTCATACTGGTGCGCCAGTAATGGTGGCTTCCTTGGCCATTCCTAAAGATATTGATTGGGTGGAGTTTACCGTTTGGTTATCAGCACTGCTGCATGCTAGAGGCGATACGATACTGCGCGTTAAAGGTGTTTTAGATACTGATGAGGGTTTGCTGTTATTACAATCGGTGCGCAAAGTGATGCAGCAACCGGAGATTTTACCTGCCAAGCAAAGTAATGTGACTGCCGGAGACATTGTCTTTATAGGGGAGGGTATGGAGCAAGAGGCTCTGCGTACTTCTATGCTTATCTTTCTTGGCAAAGATGCAGAGGCATAAAAATAGCTATAGAAAAATAGGACAACTACAAACTAATTTTTGGCATATAGTTTGCTATACCCTTACAATATCCTGTTATACTTCTCAGTAGCCTACTTTAGTGCATAAAGATATGTCCCTGTACCAACTCAAATCCCAATTTCAAAATCAGATTCGGCCTATCAGCAATGAATTGGTCAAATGGGGTGTCACTGCCAATCAGGTCACTGTCATTGCGGTTCTAATAAGCGCGGGTACGGCTTATATTATCGCTACTATCGATGGTTGCAAGCATTCTGATAATAAAAATAAACTCCATTCAAATAAAACCACTTGGCTTATATTACCCGTTACTCTGTTCTGCCGTATGGCGTTAAATGCTATCGACGGTATGATGGCACGTGAGCATGGACAAGCATCAAAACTGGGCGCGGTGCTTAACGAAGCGGGCGATATCATTGCCGATACGCTATTGATTGCTAGTTTGCATTCGCATATTAACAAAACATCTACTGCTCAAATCACTGCCCATCAACCAGAGTACCTTTTTAAAAGTTCTAATACTTCTCTCAATGCTGTCAATATTTTAAGCACTATAACTGAGCTTATCGCTATATTCTCTCTAGTTACAACTCATGAACGTGCCAACCAAGGGCCACTAGGTAAAAGTGATAGAGCGCTAGAGTTAGGTATCATAGGTACGTTGGCAGCGCTTGGTGTTCCTCTGAGCCGCTTCGTTCAGCCTTTATTACTCATCAATCAGTTATTACTGCTAAAAACCAGCTTTAATCGCTTAGCTTTTATGCTCAAGCGTTATTTTGAATTATCACATCCTGCTCCGCAACTACGAGACAGTCGCTCGCTGACTTACACCAATACTATAAAAGGAATTTCCATGGCTAAGACGCATAATGAAGAAGTTAAAAATGATGAGCTTCACGATAATAAAAATAACTTAAATCATTCGTCAGCGGATTTTTCATCATCCAAGCCTTTTGAGATCATTAGCAAGCAAAGCTGTTTTAATGCTTATGATGGCACAGCGATTTATTATCGTTATTGGCTAACCCAGCCGCTAAATAAGATTTTAGTGCAGTCCAGCGCTCCTAGTTCGTCTATCCAGCAAAAACAAGTTATTTTATTGCACCGTGGGCATGAGCATTCCGGGCGTTTAGATGAGCTTGGTGAGCGTTATGCGCTAGCAGGATACCAAGTGTTTGCTTGGGATGCGCGCGGCAATGGCCGCTCAGGGGGCGTAAAAGACCATGCTGATAGCGTGACCCAGCTTGAGCGCGATTTAAATGATTTTGTACAATTGGTGATCGCACAAACTGGCATTGGTATTGAAGATACGGTTATTGTCGCCAGCAGTATTGGCGCAGTACTAGCAGCAGCGTGGGTACATGATTATGCCCCGAGTATTCGCGGGATGATACTGGGCACGCCTGCTATTAGTATCCGCCTTTATATTCCACTGGCGATTCCTGCGCTCAAGATTGCGCGCAAATTTGGTCTGATGTCACGGGTCTCAAGTTATGTCAAAGCGCAGGTATTGACTCATGATAAAGACGCGCAGCAAACCTACAATGAGGATCCGCTTATCTCTAGCTCCATATCTAGCGATTTATTGATCGATACTCATGCGACCGGACAGCGCTTGCTAGATGATGCCAGCGCGATAACTGTACCGACTTTTATCCTATGTGCGGGCAAAGACTACGTGGTTGATAAACAAGCTGAGCGTGAGTTTTATGAAAAGCTTGCTGCGCCTACTAAACACTGGCAGCTGTATCCGGATAGCTTTCATGCCATATTTCATGAGACCAATAAAGCTGATGTGATCAGCGATTGTATTGACTTTGCCGATAGTTTATTTGATACCCCTATACAAAGCGTTGATTTAACCCAGGCTCATATCAGTAGCGCTAGCAAAGATAGGGTGGATCGTCTAGCTATTAAGCCGTTTAATCCAAGCTTTGCCGTAACCCGCTTTGCCATGCAAAAATTCGGTCATGTGAGTGATGCGATTGCCACAGGGCTTGAGCATGGCTTTGATTCGGGTAGCTCGCTTGATAAGGTATATAGAAATCAGCCAGCAGGTACAAATGGCTTTGGCAAGGCGGTAGATAAGTTTTATCTGAGCAATATCGGCTGGCAAGGGATTCGTATCCGTCGTGAGCATTTACTCGAGCTTGCGCGTCTCGCTATTAATAATCGTCAACTTAGCGATAGCACAGATAATACCAAAATTAAGCTACTCGATATCGCTAGCGGCAATGGCTATTATGCGTTTGATTTATTAACTGAGTTTGCGACATTGCAAGCGGAGCTGCGCGACTATGATACGCATAATGTCACGGTAATGACTGATAAGGCGGGGCAGCTTGAGATTAGCAACAGAGTCACGGTATTAGAAAAAGACGCTTTTGATAGTAATAGTTATGCTATTGCAAATAACGCTTCAAAAGCCGCTGAGCACTTTGATATTGCTATCGCCTCGGGAGTATTTGAGCTATTTTCAGATAATAATTTGGTAAGCACTGCCATTAAAGGAATTTATGACAGTTTAGATACGAATGGCTATTTCATTTATACCAATCAGCCTTGGCATCCTGAGCAAGAATTTATCAGTAAAACTTTGAACAATCATCGCGGCACTAACTGGGTGATGCGCTGCCGCTCGCAAGCTGAGATGGATCAATTGGTAACGCAGGCAGGATTTAAAAAGGTGGATATGCGTATTGATCGTTTTGGCATATTTACGGTCTCATTGGCTATAAAATCGCCTGACGCTAAAGAGTCAATCAATGATACACAGGCAGATAAAGATATAACTGCAAATAAAGACTGGGCTAAGCCTTCTATAGTTGAAACTTAAGATAAGGCGTTTTGAATAGCTATAAGGCTGACAACATTATGAGTCCTATTTATGATCGCGTTCAGCTGTTCTCTGGTGGTGGCTCGCGTTTTGGCTACTATTTGGGCAGTTATGCCGCTTTGTGTGAGCAAGATCTAAAACCAGATTTGATTATGGCAACCTGCGGCGGCAGTTTATCGGCCTTGTTGGTAGAGATAGCGCCCGAGCCTCATCAGCTAAAACAGCTGGCACAGAGCTATGAGCTTTATCACGTGCTACAAGCCATTCAAGCCGTATCCCTTGCATCATCAAAAAGCACTAGGCCTAACTTTTTCCAAAATGCTATTAGGCGCTGGTATTTATTTAATCGTCCTAAAAAGCTAGCTGAGCTGCAAACGTTAGAAATGCATGATCAGCTACTGGCAGAGCTGCAACATTTGGCGATGTTTGAAGTCAGTAATGAAAACCAGTGGTTAAACGAACTGATTGATTTAAAACAAAAAGCTGAAAGTAAAATCAGTCAAAACCGTGCGAAAGAAAATAGTGCACCTGACATAGCTATTATTGCCAGCCGTCTAATAGTAAAAGAGAGTCAGACTGACTCTAAATCAGTGCAGCTACAAGAAGTGCTATTTGCCTCCTCAAAAGTTATGAATTATACCAATCAAGTGTCACAGCAAAGCACTGGACTAAATTGCCCAACGCACCGCTATGCACCCAATCGGCTACTTCCTGATATTTTCATAAGTAATATAACCGATGCAGGTATCGAGCAAGCGGTGCGAGCGTCGATGGCGGATATGTACTATCTAACGCCAATTCAGGTAGCCAAATTGGGCTGGTGTTTGGGCGGGGTCATTGATTTAACCCCTATTGAGCTGGCGAGCCAACTGGGGGCTACGGTATTTGCCGAAACCAAAGCAGGCTACGACACCAAGCTTGCCGCCCCTGCTATTAAGCGCGTATTTGGGTTTGATCCTAATAGTCGTTTGCAAGTCGTTCATGATTTTTTACACGCTCAACAACCGCCTCAAGATTTATCAGAACCTCAAAAGTCAACTATTCACTGGCTACCCTTTGCTGATAATGGCAAACGACTGGCTAAAATGCACATTCGTAAGCGTCTTAACTTAAGACAAGGCAACGTAGCGCTTATTCACGCCGATTATGCAGGTTTTGTGGCGCAAATGCAGGCGCAGTGGGATTATGGCTATCAGCGTACGCAGCAGTATTTAGCATCGTTATAATTGATGGGTCAGAAAAGGAGTATTATGCAGCCTGCTAATATAGACGAGCGATTATTTTATCAATCGCTCAATAAGCCGTTTAAACCTTGTGTCATCATTATTGGCGGCACTAGTGGCATAGGTTTAGCCTTGGCAAACAGGCATTTTAAACTAGGCTGGCACGTCGTGGTGGTGGGCAAAAGTAGAGACAAAATTCAGCGGCTTAATAACGAGCAGCCGCATATTTTAACTTTCCAATGTGATATAACGGATATTAACGAGCGAAGACAGTTATTTGAGCAGCTAGAGAGGCATAACTTTAAGCGTTTTATTTACTGTGCCGGTTGGTATCTAAACGAGCGAGTTTTTAGTTTAAACCAACAAGACAGCGCGCGTATGCTAGCGGTTAATTTGCAAGCGTTTCAAGCGGTATTTGACTGGGCAAGCGAGCAATTAAAAATCAATAACCATCATGGCAAAGCAGACTTAAATGCCAACGATCACAATCCAGCATTAGTCTGTCTGTCCTCTATTGCCGGCATCATGAGTTATCCGTACGCCAGTCTCTATGCCAAATGCAAACGCGCAATGATTGCCACTGCTAGTGCGTATCGCTTGGGGCTAAAACCCTTTAACATCAACGTTAATTGTATCGCTCTAGGTTATGTCGACACCCAAACTCTACGCGATCTTAACCATGGTGATGCCAGTCATAAACCTTTTATCATGACACAAGCAAAAGCGGTAGAGCATATTATGAAGGCTATAACAGATAACGTTGAGCTAGCCGTTTTTCCAAAACTAATGCTTTATCTTACGCAAGCTTTAGATAAAGCACCTAAACGCGTTCTTTATTGGATAATACGAAGAAAATTAGATAAAACGCCTCACCATACCAACCAATAAACCACCGTAAAAACAGGCACGCCAATCAATAAACTATCCACGCGGTCCAAAATACCGCCATGTCCGGCTAGCATGGTTCCGGTATCTTTAATACCGTGGCGACGCTTAAAAGCTGACTCAAATAAATCACCCGCGATACCGCTAACGGCTAAAAAGTAAGCGATACCGAAACACACCAACGCTGAAAATGAGGTGAGCCACAATCCTAACACTGTCGCTAAACTGGCCGACAATAAACTGCCCAACAATGCCCCTTCAATGGTTTTATTAGGACTGACAATAGGGGCAAGCTTACGTTTAAATAAGCGATTGCCCATCCAGCGGCCGCATAGATACTGAGCAATATCATTAAATTGACTGGCAAATAACACAAATAGTAATACGCCTGGCTGTTCTCGGATGATAGTTAATCGGCTGAGCATTATAAAACTAATGATTAAACCGATAAATGCTATCGAAAAACCAATATCTAATAAGCTAACCCTTTTAAAGCGCGGCGTAGGAATAGTGGCATTGGTTACGGGAATTGCAGTGATTTGAGTATTGCTCTCTTGCGTCTCTTTGTCCTGCTGCCGCTTTAACTTAGCAATAAATTTAATTTTGCTATTGTGACGTAGCAGTCTTGCGATCTCATAGCAGCCGCGTAGACCAATCACTACCAATAGCATCGTTAATAACCAAGTAAAGGGCGAATAAACACTCAATAAATAGCTTGAGAACAGCAATGCCAGCATCCACCACCATGAGCGCGCAATCAAATAGATCTTAGGATGCTTACGACGATTTTGCGGTACAAAAAATAATGCCCACACCAAAGTATTTATGGTCACGATAAAAGCGATGAATAACTGATCTGTGGTAAGAGTCATAACGTCTTCTTGTCGGTTTTTGCAATAGCCATATGCTCTACGATAGCTTTTGGCAAATACTCAGCGTTGATGTGCGCGTTTGGATAATGCTCGTTTATCCATGATAAATAGTTGTCGGTCGTTAAATCAGTCGTTGATTTGCCAAGATAAGCCAAATACAAAACGTGTAGCGCCACGCTACGGGACAGTCCCATGACGCAGTGAAAATTGATAAGTATTTCGCTTTTCCTTGCATCTTTAGTAAGCAATAGTTCATCTAATTGCTCAAACAAGTGCACTATGTCTTTAAGGTTTATCTCACCTAAAGACTGCAAATCTAACAATGGTAAATACAGATAATCTAGCGTCATTGACATATCTGAACTGTCTTTTATAGCCATTTTTAAAGTCGAAAAATGACTGGATACTTCTGCGGTAAGGTCGACGATAATAATATGATAATTGTCAGTATGAGCGTTCATTGTCGCTAAGCCGTTTAACATAGTTGCCTTTGCCAAGCGCGGCGTAGCTACAGCATAAATGCCATTAGCAAGATGGTAAGCTTTTGGATTATAAATAAAACGGTATAAACTGGGAGCTTTATCAGTTCTCAGCTTGCCATCACCTTTATTTAACCAGCGTAACTCATAACCTTGTCCCAAAGACGACATCAAACGATAACTCAACAATAACGGCGCAAATTTAACCCAAGTCGCTAAGCTCAAACGACCTTGCGTATCTTTTTTAAAGCAATTTTTATTCCGCATTTGACTCGGGTATTGATAAAGCCAAGCTACTGCCAAAAAGCTAATTGACCAATATAAGGCCAAAACAAAAAAAAGCCCTTCAATGACCAAGCTAAAAGATATGTTTAAAGAATATAAGTGTGAAAAATTTGAGGTTGCAAACGATAAGCTTAGAAAAAAGCCAGCTATGGCAATGAGCAAAAACCCTGTGATAGCTAGCGTTATATATTTAACGACCAAATAGCTACGTAATTGATTGACCATGATTAAAACGAGCGCGGCCAGTACAAAACCGCCAATCACATCTAACAGGTGATGCTGATAAGTAAATACGGTAGAGACGATGATTAAGCTGCAAATACCAACCAAGAGTAGGCGGTACAATAACGTCAAATGCCAGTTATCTACTTTAATAGGTTGCCATAATGTGATGCCAAGCAATAAGGCATAAGTGACATGTAAGGAGGGGAATTGATTAAAAGGTTTGTCCGTAGCCGCTAAAAATTGATAGCCAAGCTGAGTCCAGTTATCGATAGAAGGACGCACAAAGCTAAATCTAGCTGGAAATAGATAAAAGATAAGGCAAGCAAAAAGGGTTGCTAAAACCAGTCTTTGCGTCAATAAAGACAGCTGGCGCGAGGTCTTTACCATAAAAAAGCTGACGCAAAATAGAATAATTGACCAGCTATAAGGCACAATCATGCTGGCGATAAAAGAGATATTAGCATCTATTGCAGTGGCTAATACATAAAGATTCACCTGCGGCAGGTGACTAGATGTATTAAAGCCATCTATCTGCTTGCCAAGAAATATCTTTTCAGCATAGGTATTGGTCAGCGAATACAGCAGAGCAAATAACCCTAAAGCTATGGCTAATCTTGATATTCGTGACGTCATAGATAAGGCTGGCTTTTCAGTCATACTCTACCTGATGGCTGGCTAGTTATTAAATGGGCTATCCTATGTAACCGTTTTGGCTTTGATAAATACACTGTCCTCAACTATGATTAATGGCGTAAAGCTTTAAGTACTACTAATTCAAAATACTAATAATAAAACGGAGGCATAATGATCAGTAATAGCCAAACCAACAACGATAGAGACAGTAACAATAGCAATGCTAAAATCGCGCCACAATTACAGCAATTGTTAACCAACTTACAGTTAGATGACGCGCCAGCGGGTGGCTCGCTTGTGGTTTATCAAGCAGGCAAGTGTATCGTACAGGCCAGCGTCGGTATGGCGCAAGCAGATAAAGAGTGGCAACCAGACACCTTGTCGCTGAACTTCTCGACAGGCAAAGGTGTGCTGGCGACGCTCACTCATGTGCTAGTGTCAGAGCAATTGCTAGATTATGATACACCCATTGCGCGTTATTGGCCTGAGTTTGCGGTCAACGGTAAGGCGGATATTACTTTGCGCGCACTGATGCTGCATCAAGCCGATTTATTTGCTATTAATTCTATTGATGCTGATAGTGAGACGCTACTTGATTGGCAAGCGATGAAAGAGAAAGTCGCTTTGATGTCGCCGACTCAGCCTGACCAATACGAGAACTACGAGTCTGCCTATAGCGCACTGGTGTATGGCTGGATATTGGGCGCTTTGATAGAGATAGCGACGGATATGACGCTTTCGAAAGCACTGCGTTATTATTTGACCGAGCCGCTGGGTATCGCTGATAGCTGCTATTTTGGGGTACCTGCTGCCAAAGTAGATAGTGTGGCTAAATTGGTGAAAGACTTTGAGACTGCTGATGAAAATGCGGATCAAGACTCAAAGCTTGGCAGCAAACGCCATAAACCGACACTAAAGCCCGACTCTAAACAGACGCTAAATACTTATGCCAGTTTGCCAAGCTATGAATGCTGGCAACAACAAGCGGCTAAAAACAGTGCTGATTTGGCTGATAAAAAACTGACGACGACTCAAATTAATCAGCTCTACTTTGATCATCGTGCTGTCAATGCCAGCAACTATCGAGCGGCGCTAGTACCGGCCAATAGGCAGCCTATTGATTATCATAATAGTCAAACCATGCAAGCGATTATTCCCGCCGCCAATGGGGTTGCCTCTGCCAAAGCGCTCGCCATTATTTATGCGATGTTGGCTAACGGCGGTACGTGGCAAGGCAAAACGCTAATTGATAGTAAAACCTTTACTGAATTATCTAAACCGCAAGTGAGCGGGATGGATGCTGTGATGCCCGTTAGTATGAACTGGCGCTTGGGTTATCATCGTTTATTTAGTGTTTGTAATAGCGTAGATGCAGGCTTTGGGCATATGGGCTATAACGGCTCGGTTGCTTGGTGTGAGCCGACGCGTCAGTTATCCTTTGCCTTTGTCCATAACTTTGATGTGACCATGCTGAATGATATTCGCCAGTTTGCCTTGACAGAGTCGCTATTAGAGATGGTCAATAAAATAGACGCCTAAAAGTAGTTTATTTAAAAGGAATTAACTTTTAGGCGTTAGTTCCTTTTTATACTTAGTTAGCAGTACCAGAAGCTAAAAAATCGATATTATTTATCTGATTTATCCGGTGTCATATTTAATAGCCACGGTGCGCTAATACCGTGAACGAAAATAGAGACTAAGATGATGATAGAGGCTACAATCCACAATTTAGTAGCGTCTTCATCATTGAAATATCCTTGATTAAGCGCATAAGACAAATAATACAAGGTACCAATACCGCGAATGCCGAGTGCAGAAACTGCGTATTTTTCAGTACGCTGCATATCGAGACCTGATAAAGCGATGAGGCCACCAATTGGTCTTATAAGTAGTAAGAAGATGAAGCTCACCATATAGACCTGCCAAGGTATCTCAATTCCTATTCGTAGCTCTTGTCCAAGAAGTATACCGAGAGTCACAATCATAAACGACATCATCAGCCCTTCTGACTGCTCAGCAAAATTGTGTAGCTTTTTATGGTAGTCATGGTCAAATTCTGAACGGCGAAACACGAAAGCTGCGACAAAGACGGCGATAAAGCCATAGCTTTGTATGTATTCAGCTGCCCCATAAGTAATTAAAGTTAAGGCAATGACCATATACCCTTGCGAGATGGTGGAATCAGCGCCCCGTTTTGAAAATACTACTTGTGCCAAAAGCTTACCCACAACTACGCCTACGATTACGCCGGCACCAATTTGCCATAATACATCGTGAGTAAACCACGACCAGAGTAGCTCACCGGTGAAACGATTACCTTCGCTATGAGCCTCGGCGATCTTGATAGCCAGATAGACAAAAGGAAACGCCAAACCATCGTTAAGACCAGCCTCTGAGGTCAGCGTTAACCGTGTGGTATCTTCACCACCGGTGTTAGGTGGCCCTACCTGCACGCTAGCTGCTAAGACCGGATCAGTCGGCGCAAGTATAGCGCCAAGTAGCACTGCTGCGCCCACGGTGAGACTAAAAGTATAGTAACCCAAAACTGCCATTGCAAAAATGCAGACAGGCATAGTGATTAGCAGTAGACGCGCTGTAGGCCGCCACAACTGCCAAGACCAAGGCGTATCAATCTTAATACCAGCACTAACTAATGATATCAGTACTAAAATCTCAGTAAGCTTTTCAATGATTAGACCATCATCTAGCGGCCGTAAAAATAGCAAACTGGTCCACCAGTAGCCCAGCATGATCCCAAAGCTTATTTGCATCATTGGCAAAGAGATAGGACTGCGTTTAAACATTAGTGGGAACAACGCTCCTAATAAAAACGTTATGCCACTACTTAATAAGAGTAAATTATAATTTTCAAGCATGAGATTTACGTACACTAATAAGTTTTTAAGTTTTATAGTTAAGTTATGACAAAATAATAAAAAGTCACTTATAATGAATGCAAACAGCTTTTAATTGTGCAAAAAAACGTTATCAGGACGACTATAACGTTGTTTTTTGGTAGTTTTTTGACATAAAAAAGCCAGCTCGAAGCTGGCTTAGTAGTAAAAACAGTACTTTATTCTATCAAATTAACGCTCGACTTGGCTGACATCACGTACCGCGCCGGTATCAGCACTGGTGGTCATCGCGGCATAAGCACGCAGAGCAGGGGATACATGACGTTCGCGGCTAACAGGCTTCCATGCATTGCGCTCGCGGGCCTCCATAGCTGCGCGGCGCGCTGCTAAATCAGCCTCGCTTACCTCCATGTTAATAGTACGATTAGGAATGTCGATATTGATGATATCACCTTCTTCAACCAAACCAATCGCGCCGCCTTCAGCCGCCTCTGGGCTGGCATGACCAATGGATAATCCTGAGGTACCCCCAGAGAAGCGACCATCAGTAAGTAGCGCGCACTGTTTACCTAGTCCTTTGGATTTTAGATAAGTGGTTGGATAGAGCATCTCTTGCATACCCGGACCGCCTTTTGGCCCTTCATAACGGATAATGACCACGTCACCTGCGACAATTTTATCACCCAATACCGCCTCGACCGCCGCGTCTTGTGACTCAAAGATACGCGCGCGTCCGGTAAAGGTTAGATTGCTTTCGTCAACGCCTGCGGTTTTGACCACGCAGCCACGCTCGGCAATATTGCCATAGAGTACCGCAAGGCCGCCATCGGTTGAATAAGCATGCTTGGCACTGCGGATACAGCCAGACTCGCGATTGACATCAAGGTTTGGCCATTCTTTATCTTGTGAGAAGGCCTCAGTGGTGCGTACACCGCCCGGAGCGGCAATATAGCGCGCACGTGCCTCAGTATTATCCGGATTCATGATATCCCATTTATCGATAGCGGCGCGCATAGAGGGACTATGAATCGTTGGAACATCGGTCTTGAGCAGTCCTGCGCGGTCAAGCTCAGCGAGTAGTGCCATCACGCCGCCTGCCCGATGCACATCTTCCATATGGTATTTTTGCGTGGCAGGAGCGACTTTTGACAGACAAGGCACATGACGGCTGAGTCTATCGATATCGGCCATTTTAAAATCAAGCTCAGCTTCATTAGCAGCGGCTAGCAGATGCAAAATCGTATTGGTCGAGCCGCCCATAGCGATATCGAGGCTCATAGCATTTTCAAAGGCCGCTTTGCTAGCAATGGAGCGCGGCAGTACCGAATCATCATCTTGCTCGTAACGACGCTTAGCCAGATCAACAATAGTGCGACCGGCCTCTAAAAACAGCTCACGGCGCAATGCATGCGTAGCAAGTAATGAACCATTACCGGGCAAGGACAGTCCTAAGGCTTCGGTCAAGCAGTTCATTGAGTTGGCAGTAAACATCCCTGAACACGAACCGCAAGTAGGGCAGGCGGAGACCTCAATCGCTAAGACATCCTCATCGCTAATGGTATCGTCAGCGGCGTCCATCATCGCATCAACGAGGTCCAGCTTACGAATGGCATTGCCTTTGCTATCAACCCCTTGCGCGTCGCTTTGACCATCATTATTGTGGCTATGTGCGACAGTACTGGCGATGACTTTACCCGCTTCCATTGGGCCGCCGGACACAAACACGACAGGGATATTCAGACGCATAGCAGCCATGAGCATACCCGGAGTAATCTTGTCGCAGTTGGAAATACACACCAGCGCATCAGCGCAGTGGGCATTGACCATGTACTCAACGGAGTCGGCAATCAAATCACGACTCGGCAGGGAGTAGAGCATCCCGCTATGACCCATGGCAATACCGTCATCAACCGCAATGGTATTGAACTCTTTGGCCACACCGCCTGCGCGTTCAATCTCGCGCGCGACCAATTGCCCTAAGTCTTTTAGATGCACGTGACCGGGGACGAACTGAGTAAAGGAGTTAGCGATGGCGATAATGGGTTTGCCAAAATCGCTATCGGTCATGCCAGTTGCGCGCCAAAGTGCACGCGCGCCTGCCATATTACGACCACCGGTAGAGGTTTTTGAGCGATAATCCATGTGAGAATCCTTACAGATAGGCGAGGTTGTTTAAAAAATGACTTGTAGCTTTAGTATAGGTGTTTTTGACATTAGTATTATTAATAGTTTGCTTTCTATACAAAGGGAATACTAGTGAATAATATTAAAGGATGACCATACCATTAGCTATAAGCTACTTAAAAGGACTGGGCAATACGCTTCAGTAGTAACTACCTTAACGGTTGATTATCAACATTAATATTACTCAATCCGCTCCAAAATAGCCGCTTCAAACCAAGGCAGCTGCTCTTTATCGGCTTCAATTTTGGCTATAATAGTTAAAGCATGAGTCGCAGGCAATAGCTGGTAGTCGCTGCTGGCATCAATACTGAGTATCGGCTCTTTACTTTCACCCTGTTCATTAATACTAATAAGCGCTTGCTTGTCGTTCTTATAAAGCACATCAACGCGGCCAAAAAACTGCCAGTCTTTAAAAGCAGCAACAGTAGCGTCCTCTGATTTTTGCGTATAAATTTGCTGGGTATCTTTCGCGGTGTTAGTCCAATGCAATCGAGTAGCCAATTGCAAAGCCTCGCTAAATACCACCAATGAGCCTACAACTTTGACATGCCAAGGACTGGTTATTAAACTTGCATCGATACCGATGAGCTTGGCGGCCTCATCTGCTGACATCGGCGTATTAAACTGCGCCAAAAGCTTAGGCGTTAACGGATTTGCCTCTTTAACGACATCACTTAAACTGTCGTAATGATATAAGAACGGTAGCGGTTTATCTTGCGTTACCGTCTTTTTACTGACTTTGCAATTATGAATACGCCAACTAATAGCTGTATCGGTCAGCGCTTGTGCCAGAATAATCGTATTTGGATCAATCTTTTTATTGTCAGCCGCCGCTGCAGGTACGTCCATCATATCATTGTTAGTTACCGTATCAGCTACAGCGCCATCGTATGGCTCTGTATAAATGTCAGCATCGCTGGATAATTGAGTGGGCAAGGTAGACACATCCATAAAGATATTGTTATAAATTGAGTTACCAATATAACATTTATAGCGCCCACCTCGCCAATAAATTAGTTGGCTTAAAGGCTCAATCCAATGAAGTAGTTATTTTATCAGCTAAGTAGTAACTTGTTTATTAATCGTATTTCGTCCACTATATTGTAGTATCAATTTAAAGTTAGTTAACAACTAAAGGAATAAAATAATGAGTCAAAATAATCAAATTAAATACGATGACAACAACATCTTTGCCAAAATGCTAAGCGGTGATATTCCTTATCACAAAGTTTATGAGGATGACAAAACCCTTGCCTTTATGGATATTATGCCGCAGGCAAAGGGTCATGTATTAATTATCCCTAAGCAAAAAGCGGTTGATTTAGCTGACCTTGAGCCTGAGTATGCGGCAGCGGTATTGATGACTTCAAAGAAGGTAATGGCAGCGCAGCGGCAAGTATTTGAGCGTGAAGGTATCATTCAGATGCAGCTCAATGGTGCACAGGCGGGTCAGAGCGTTTTTCATTATCATGTGCATCTGATTCCGGGTAGTATCCACGAGCTGGGTATTCATGCGGCTAAGCAAGCCGATAGCGACGAGCTTGCCGATATAGCTCAGCAGTTGTCAGCGGCGATTGGTGCTTAACTACAAAAGCTATCCTAGTTTAGATATGGTTTAAATATAATGGTTCACAAAAAGACGATCATTGACTTTTAGCTACATTAGAGCAGACAGGGCAACTTACGAGTTGCCTTTTTTATGGCTTAGTCATAGCTAAAGAAAATGCCAAAAATCAACCAGTGAATTTACAATTATTTTGGAATTTGCAAGACGTCTGTGTTATAAACAGTGCCAATTATTTTTAAAACTTTTAAAATTTGACATTTTTGTTGGTTTTTCGATGACCAGTTTGTTTTAAGAGTCAATTCGATAAACCTAACTTTAGAGACTAGTACTATGCAGAGTAAAACATTTCGCTCTACTATTTTAATGCCTGTATTTATACCGACAGCGATTGTCATGATGTTGCTGGTGATCGGCACTTCGGTCAATCCGCAACTGGCCAGCGCTCTATTTGAGCAAGTGCTTAGTTTTACTACTGAGACTTTCGGTTGGTTTTATATGCTGGCAACAGCGCTGTTTTTGATGTTTATAGTGGTGCTGGCGTTTTCTCCTTACGGTAGTATCAAGCTTGGTCCTGATCATGGAGTGGCGCAGTACAACTTTATTGAATGGATATCCATGCTGTTTTCAGCAGGATACGGTATTGCTTTGCTATTTTATGGTGTCGCTGAACCAGTACTACATTTTGCCACGCCGCCGCTATCAGAGCCGGAGACAGTGGCTGCGGCCAAAGAGGCGATGCAGATTGCTTATTTTCACTGGGGTTTTCATATTTGGGCGATCAACGGGGTTGTCGCTTTGACGCTAGCTTATTTTGCTTTTCGTCAAGGGCTGCCTTTATCAATGCGCTCAACGCTTTACCCAATTATCGGCGAAAAGATATACGGTCCTATCGGCCATGCGGTTGATGTATTCGCTATCTTGGGGACTTTGTTTGGTCTGGCAACTAGTTTAGGAATTTCAGTCTCGCAGATTAATACAGGGTTGAACTATTTAGTTCCTAGTATTCCGGTCAATACTACAGTTCAGGTCATTGCTATTGCAGCTATTACGGGTTTGGCATTGATATCAGTGCTTGCAGGGATGGATAAAGGGGTCAAACGTCTGTCTATCTTAAATATGATATTGGCGACTTCTTTGATGCTATTTGTGTTTATCGTCGGCCCTTCAATATTTATCCTAAATGCCTTTATGGAGAATACGGGTAGTTATTTAGGTAATATCGTTGAGCGTACCTTTAGCTTGCAGGCCTATCAGCAAGGGGATTGGATTACCAGTTGGACGTTGTTTATTTTTGCATGGACGATTTCGTGGTCGCCGTTTGTTGGTATCTTTATCGCCAAGATTAGCCGGGGGCGTACTATTCGCGAGTTTATCGCTGGTGTAATGTTGGTACCGACCATCTTTACTTTCTTTTGGTTTGCTGTATTTGGTGATACCGCGCTCAATATGATTATGGTGCAAGGTTATGAATCCTTAATCAGTGAAGTCCAAGATAATCAAGCTATTGCCTTATTTAAGCTGCTTGAGAACCTTCCTCTTACCCAGATAGTTTCCGCTCTAGCGGTTGTGCTCATCATCACCTTCTTTATTACCTCGTCTGATTCAGGCTCTTTAGTGATTGACTCTCTCGCAGCAGGGGGTCGCAGTGATACGCCCGCGTGGCAACGCACATTTTGGGTGGTGATATTGGGTATTGTAGCCTCGGTACTTTTGCTTGCAGGGGGATTACAAGCACTGCAAACGGCTGCTATTGTCAGCGCCTTGCCGTTCACGATGATTATCTTGATTGCGATGTTTGGTATGTGGCGAGCACTGCGTATTGAGGGTCATCGTAATGCAAGTCTGGCGACCGATAATCATCTACCGCCGCACTTGCTTAAACTTGAATCATGGCGCGACCGCATCGATTATATTACTGATCAGCCCAGCCGTGAAGAAGTGCTAAGCTATATTAAAACTACGGTCATGTCATCAATGGAGGAGGTGGCAGAAAAGTTTAAAGAGACAGGCTGGATACCTGAAGTCAATTATGATGAGACCAATAATCGGGCAGTATTAGAGCTACAGCGCGGTGACGACGTGGAGTTTTGGTATGAAGTGCGCTTGTCCCATCATAATAAGCCTGACTACTATACCGAGGATATGAGCACTGATTCATCGCACGAGCATTTTTATCGAGCACAGGTTTATCTGCGCCGCGGTGCCCAAACTTATGATTTGTATGGCTATCAATCAGAGTCAGTGATCAACGACATTATTGATCATTTTGAAAAATACCTACACTTCTTGAATGAATCTCCTAATAGTCTGCCGTGGCGAATGCAGGAACATGATGACAATATTACTTTAGAGCAGGGTAGTGTCTTAGATAAATAGACTGAGTGTTTAACGCAGCTAATGCTGTTTAGCACTTGCAATACTGTCATTAACCCTTAGAATAACGGCTTGTTTCTCAAAAGACTCAAGTCGTTTTTTATGCCTACGAATACTTCATCTTATACTAATATGCAAGCTCCTGTTGCCAATGACCATCCATTGTTGCAGCCTTTGATGATTGGTGGCTTGACGATAGAGAACCGTCTGATGGTTGCGCCGATGGCGGGGGTCACGGATAATCCTTTTCGCAGGTTGTGCAAATCTTTTGGCGCAGGACACGCGGTGAGCGAGATGATCATCGCTGATACCGCCCTTTATGCGCGCAAAAAATCCTTGTACCGCGCTAACTTCAATGGCGAGATTGCGCCGATATCAGCACAAATCGCAGGGGCAGAACCTGATAAACTTAGCGAGGCGGCACGTTATCAGATTGATAATGGCGCGCAGATTATCGATATCAATATGGGCTGTCCGGCCAAAAAGGTTTGTCGTAAGCTGGCAGGTTCAGCGCTGCTACAAGATGAAGATTTGGTTGCCCGCCTGCTCGACGCTGCAGTTAATGCTGTTGATGCGCCTGTAACGTTAAAAACGCGCTTAGGGTTTGAGAATGGACGCGAGAATATCTTGCGCGTGGCAAAGCGAGCAGAGCAAGCGGGCATTGCTGCCATTGCTATTCATGGACGTACGCGCGAAGATATGTATACAGGTGAAGCACGTTATGAGCTGATACGCGAAGTCAAAGAAAGCATCAGCATTCCCGTTATCGCCAACGGTGACATTGATAGTGCGCAAAAAGCACAGCAGGTTTATAAGTTAACAGGCTGTGATGCGGTAATGATAGGACGCGCCGCACAAGGTCAGCCTTGGTTATTTCGCGATATTGAGCATTATTTGCGTACTGGTGAGAGTCTATCTGCACCAAGTGTTAGCGAAATCAAAGAAATTGTACTGACTCACTTACAAGAGCTATATGCCTTTTACGGTGAGTATTCAGGATGCCGCATCGCCCGCAAGCATATCGCGTGGTACACCAGCGGTATTCCGAACTCTAACGCTTTTCGTCAAGCAATGTATGGCGAGGAGAGTACCGCCGGACAGTTTAAAGCGGTCCATAATTTTTTGACTATTCATTCTCATGATGAATAAAATATTAGGTAAGTCGGCAACCGCAGCGAGCGATACTTTTTAAGGTTGTTCGCTTGTCTCTGCCAGTGTTTTTTGTTTGGGTGTCTCTTCATTCTTTTTTTGCCAAGGGAATCGGCCTTCAAGCTCAACTTGCAAAGATAAGCTCAAAAAAGTACGGATGAGGACGATAATACCTAGTACCATAACGCCGCGTAGTGTCGGCTCGGTCACCACCGTTGCCATAATATCAGCAGCGATGAGCACCTCAAGTCCTAATAAAATAGACTTACCAACGGTTTGTCTGATCTCGACATAACTGTCGTGATTAAAACCACCAGTCACACGAAAAGCTCGAAAAAAAGCGTAAAATAAGCCAAAGAACATAATCAGCACGCCGATAACCTCGACCACTTTGGCAATTAAATCAATATAATGCGCTAAAACTTCTATCAAGATGTATTTTCCTATAGTCTAGTTGATCCTTAAAATTATCTAACCAAAAACCCGCCACAGTATCAAAAACAGTCCAATCATGATAATGGTAATGACCAGTAGCCGCTTGAGTCTATGAGAAAGCAGCGGTTTTTTGTATCCCAAATCGCCAAGCTTATTATCAACGCCCTCTTGCAAGCTTTTAAAACTGCGTTCGGGCTGAGTCGTTTTAGCGCGATGTTTAATTAGCTCGTCAGCCGGCTCCTCTACCTCAGGCTCTCTATCAAAACTAATCGCTTCATTAGGAATACCTTGCTTACTAGCAATAGTGGTAAGGTTTTGATGTTGTTTGAATTTAAGCTCGTTCTCATAGGCATCAATTCGTGCTTTGGCCGCTTCCATGCTGATGTTTTCATCAGCGGCTAGGGTTTTTATGGCCATGACTAAATTACCTTTTTCAATCATCATAGCCACAGTCTTTGGTAATTTTTTACTGACAGATCTTGAGCTGGAATTGGGGTTAAACATAGTCGTCCCTCACAGTTGTTTTATTATCTGCGTTATAAACTAGCATTATAAGCCAGCCCTATTTCTAACAGTGTTATTGTAACAACTCTATAAACATCATTTGTGTCACAGATCGAAACGTACCCCTAAACCGATTAAAGCCGCAAAAAAATACCGTAATCATCTTTATAATTACGGTATTTGTAACAGCCATGCGCTTTTATTCTAATATTAACGACTTATAGGTCTTTCCAGCGCTGGATAGATTCCTTAATCACCGCTTTGGCCTCAGATACGTCGCCCCATGACTCAACCACAGTAGTGCCTGCTTTTTTAAGGTCTTTATAATGACTAAAGTGGAAGTTTAACTGATTGATTAACTGTTTGGGCAGATCTTCTAAACTGTTATAAGCATTGCCAGTATCGCGATCATCAGCGGGTACCACGACGATTTTGTCATCGACTTCGCCATCATCGACAAACTTCATGACCCCAATAACTTTAGCTTTTAGGAAAACCCCTGTAGGCAGAGGTTGCTCAGTGATAATCAGCGCGTCAAGCTCATCGCCATCTTCATCTAAGGTTTGCGGAATAAAACCGTAGTTGCAGGGTTTGGCAAAAATTTGCGGATCAACGCGATCCAGCTCAAATACCGCCAACTCACGATTCCACTCAATCTTATGACTGCTGCCAGTAGGAATTTCAACCACTACGTTGATAATGCCGCCGTCGACATTACCTGCATCTAAAATTTTATTAAAATCAGCCATAAAGGACTCCTGTTTAATGAGTTATAAAGAATTACAAAATGAATAGCGCTTGCGAGTATAACAACTTTAATATAAATTTTCTCGCTCGCCTTAAGTCCAAGCCGGCAAAAGGTTATGCAAACTATGATTTGGACGGTTTTTCGGTTATTGAGACGGGTATAGAGGTTTTTATTGCGGCTAATGGATGTAGCTCAATCAATCCGGCATGGCGCTGAGCGATATTATTAATCAGCTTTTGGGTAACTTGCTCATAGCTTAATGGTTTATATGACAAGTTGCTATTTTGTACGTCTATTTGCTGGTTGGTTGGTTGGGACATGGTAACAAAGTCAGCTAGACGCAGCATTTGCATACCCGCGTAGCCACATGGATTGATGGCGTTAAATGCTGATAGGTCGCAATTGATATTAAGAGCCAGACCGTGATAGCTAAAACCGTGTTTGATCTTGAAACCTAATGACGCAATTTTACCCAGCATAATAGCGTCGTCTGCTGGCGAATGCTTATTACTATTTTCAGTATCAGTATCAGTATCAGTATCAGTATCAGCGTCTAAGCTACTATACAGATAGACGCCGGGTGCATCGCGGCGAGCATAAGCGCGAATATTGCTATCGGTGATTAATGAATGACTATGCAAACACTCATTAACCACATCAGTTATAGCTTGCTCGACATGCGAGACCAGATTACGCACACTCCAGCCCAAGCTATGCAGATCAAATAGGAAGTAAATCACCAGTTGTCCATGACCGTGCCATGTGACCTGACCACCGCGATCGGTTTTGATAATAGGGGTATTGGTATGCTGTAAGATATGCTCCTCTTTACCCGCTTGTCCTAAAGTGTAGACGTCGTTATGATCAACGATCCATAGCTCGTCAGGGCTATGCAGCCCATCCTTTTTTAAGGCAATACGCTCAAGGGTACGTGCTAGCATGGCATCATGAGTAGGGGTGTAGTCAGCAGCGGTTAAGGACTTGGCGATGAGGGTATCGGTTATCTTTTGTGTAGGCTGACGTTCTTGCAGAAGATTTGCTGAGGGAGTTTGTTTCAGTTTGGGTATTGATACGGGCTTTTGTAAAGTTTGTTTTTGCATCAAGGTAGCCTCTTATACTAGTTGTTTACACGCTAAACATGACACTAATTTTAGCAGTTTTTGTCAGGCACACCCAAACATAAATAACCATGTTTTCAGACAAAGATAGATTAATGCAAACCTACCAGTATCTGAATCGCACTTTTCATTCATCAATCAATACGCTACATTAAATGGCAATCGGCTAAAGCTTATAATTAGTTAGCGCTTATAAATATATCATCTGCTTTAGCAAGCTTTTACTATCTATAACAAGGATGATCCATGAAGAATGACAGTCAAACCAAACCTCATCTCGATGAGCAAACCAATAATTACGCTGGCGAGCATAAGCCAGCAGCAAACGACAATCAGCAATCACTTAGTATTATAACGACTACCGATCAGATGCAAGCGCAGTTTTCGCGATTGCAAAGGCTGAGTCGCACCCAACCTATAGTAGACTGGGCTACTCGCGCTGAGCAATTAGACAATTTGGAGACCATGCTTAGCGACAGTCAACATAGCCTTGCTAAAGCCATTAGTAGCGATTTTGGCTATCGTAGCGAGTCAGAGACTCAGTTCGCCGAGCTGTTTCCAAGCTTTACGGGTATTAGCCACGCCAAAAAACATGGTAAGTCTTGGATGAAGACGCGCCGCGCCTCAATCTCGGCATTGTACATGCCAGCTCATAACGAGATCCAGCCACAGCCTTTAGGCGTCGTTGGTATTATGGTGCCGTGGAACTATCCCCTATATTTAGCAATAGGGCCGATGATTGATGCCTTAACCGCCGGAAATCGGGTCATGGTTAAGATGAGTGAGGCGGCTCCCAAATTTGCCAAAGCCTTTGCCAAAGCGGTCGCGCACTATTTTTCGCCAGATATGGTCAGTGTGGTGCTCGGTGAAGTCGATATCGCCGAAGCTTTTAGCAAACTGCCCTTTGATCATCTACTGTATACCGGTTCAACGGCAGTGGGCAAAAAGATTATGGCCGCCGCCGCGCCGAATCTAACTCCAGTAACGCTGGAGCTGGGCGGTAAATCGCCGGTGATTGTCCTTGATGACGCCAATTTGGAAGCTGCGGTCAATCGGGTTATGATGGGTAAAACCCTTAATGCCGGTCAAACTTGTATTGCTCCTGATTATGTACTGATTCAGCGTCAGTATCATGAGCGTTTTACTGAGCTTGCCAAAGAGTGGATGCAAAAGCATTATCCTAATATTGAGAACAACCAAGACTATAGTCATATTATCAATGATGCTCAGTTCGAGCGCGTCCAAGGCTATCTACAAAAGCTGCCAGAAGATCAGCTGCAGCCGCTGACCAAAGCTGATGCGGATGCCCAAACGCGCTTGATGCCGCCTGTGGTTGTAGCCAACCCTGACCCCGATAGCGAGGTTATGCAAAACGAGATTTTTGCGCCAGTGTTGCCACTCATGCATTATGACACGCTCGATGACGCTATTGAGTTTATCAACGCGCGCCCGCGACCGCTGGCACTTTATGTGTTTGGCAGTAGCAATCGTGATATCGATAAGGTACGCACTTATACGGTATCAGGCGGCGTTTGTATTAACGAGGTCATCCTACACGTGGCTCAGCATGATCTGCCTTTTGGCGGTGTAGGGCATTCAGGAATCGGTGCTTATCATGGCAAAGCCGGGTTTGAGCGTTTTAGCCATATGAAGCCGGTATTCGTGCAAGCCAAATTTAATGGGATGAATTTTCTGTTGCCGCCTTACGGGGAGCTGTTTAAAAAAGGGATGGCGCTATTATTAAAATAAGCGTTTAAGTAGTATTTTAAACAGCTATAGCAAGCATTCAATACGGATAGCACTTATTTTTATAAGTGCTATTTTTTACAAAACATTTTGTTAATGACAAACACTTTATACAGACTATTTATCCAAACTACTATCTAATGACAATTAATAAAGATTTATTGTGATAATTATTAAGACTAAAGTTTATAAAGCAGTTAATTATGAATGGTAAATAACAGTCGTAATAATAAACCAAACGATAAGCACAAATAGGATCAAGCATGCGCCAATGGATTGCATTAAGTTTATTAATTTTAAGTTCACTATTGTTGTCACTGCCAGCGTCTGCTGTATCGCCTGCTTGTGAGACGCCGATCAAGTTTGGCTCTTTGACATGGGAGAGTGGTCAGTTTACAACAGGTGTTCTCAAATATATTACTGAGAGTGGTTATGGTTGTACGATAGAGGAGGTGCCCGGAGCGGGGCCTGCTTTAGAGACTGCGCTGTCGCAAAATGACATTCAAGTGATAGGCGAGCAGTGGATAGGACGCTCGCCCATTATGGAGCAGGCTATCAATGACAATAAAGTTATGGTTATTGGCGATACCCTAGAGGGCGGAGCGACTCAAGGCTGGTACGTTCCGCAGTACGTCATGGATGACAATCCTGGTCTACGAAGCTATCAGGATTTACCAGATTATACTGAGCTATTTCAAGATCCCGAAAATCCTAGTAAAGCGCGTTTTATGAACTGTCCTTCTGGTTGGGCGTGTGAAGTTTTTAATACCCGCTTGCTTGAAAACACAGGTTTAGATAGTCTTTATAATAATGCGCACCCCGGTACCGGCGCTGCGCTCGATGCTGAGATTGCATCTGCTTTTGAGCAGCGTAAGCCCTTACTATTTTACTACTGGCAGCCTACTGGTTTGATAGCCAAATACGACTTTGCTGCGCTAGATTTCCCTCCTCATGAGGACGCTTGCTGGCAAGATTTATTACGCGCTGATGGGACCTCCGACTGCGTATCAGGCTTCCCGGTATCACCTCTTGCTATTGCTGTCTCTACCCCCTTCGTGGAGAACAACCCTACCATTGCTGAGGTCTTTGAAAAAGTACAATTTACGCCCGAGCAGTTAAATGGTGCTATTTTAGAGATGAGTGAAAATAAACGCAGTGGCGATGAGCAAGCATTGGTGTTTTTGCGTGAAAATCCAGAGGTTTGGCAAGACTGGCTATCTGAGGAGGCCGCTAATAAACTTGCCAGTACCATTGGTATTAGTCTGACGTCAGGTAGCGCAGGCAATACTGATATTAATACACCGCTCAACACCAGTACAGAGACTGACAATTTTCTAGGTTTTTCATCCAGCTTTCCTTCATGGTCGCTTGAAACACCGTTAAACGACACACTGGCAACGGTGGTCAGAGATTTCGGTGACGTCTTTCGTGGTATTAGTAGCGTAACTTTGACTTATTTACTATTGCCTATTGAACGTCTGCTTACGATTACTCCGCCTTGGTTAATCATTGCGCTAGTGACTGTGCTGGCGTGGTTTGGCGTGCGTAAAATATGGTTTGCCGTTGCCTGCGGAGTGGGACTGTTTTTAATTGGCGCTTTTGGCTTGTGGGAGGCGCTGATTGATACTTTTGCGCTGTTAATTGTGTCAGTATTGGTAACTGTTGTCATCGGTATTCCAATTGGTATCGCCATGTCAAGCAGTAAAGTGCTTCGCAAAATTATCACCCCGATACTCGACGTCATGCAGACTATGCCAAGCTTTGTCTATCTGATACCAGTGCTTATGTTGTTTGGTATTGGCAAAGTGCCAGCTTTATTTGCCACCATTATCTACGCCTTGCCGCCGCTCATTCGTCTGACAACATTAGGAATCACTCAAGTTAATCATGAGATGCTTGAAGCTGGGCGCTCATTTGGCAGCACGCACTGGCAATTACTGATCTGGATTAAATTGCCGCAAGCGCTGCCTAGTATTATGGCAGGGATCAATCAAGCGGTGATGATGTCGCTTGCTATGGTGGTACTGGCCTCTATGATTGGCGCGCCAGGTCTTGGCGAAGATGTGCTGCAATCTATCCAAACGCTCAATATCGGTCAAGGCTTGCAAGCAGGTACGGCAATCGTTATTGTCGCGATCATTATCGATCGGATCAGCCAAGCCTTTGGCCAAGGTAAGCGTGCGCGGCAAAAAACGATTGAAGACAATAGACGCCATAATATTGGTTAAGCGTTTTTGACGTTTAATCAACACCCGCTTGTAAAATTTGACCAATAAGAGTAGTAAAGGGTAGCTATGAACCACATCCAATTAGAGAATATTAGTAAGATTTACAACGCAAACAGCAGCCAAGCCCAAGCGGCGCTAACTCTGTTAGCAGAGGGTATGGATAGTGTCGCAGTCAAGCAGCAAACCGGCTATTCGGTAGGGCTTTACGACATTAATCTAGCTATAAAAGCAGGCGAGCTACACTGTATTATGGGTCTATCCGGTTCAGGTAAATCTACCTTGATACGCCATCTTAACCGCTTGATTGATCCGACAGGTGGCAAAATATGGGTCGATACGTCTATTAATGCAAAAGATGTGCAGCAAGCTAATAATAGAGCTACTAGTAGCGCGAAGGTAGATAAAGCTGCTATGGACAATACAAAGCCTGATAATGCCATCAATATTCTGGAATTAAATCCTAAAGCACTACAGCAGTATCGTCAGGATACAGTCAGTATGGTGTTTCAGCATTTCGGTCTGATGCCGCATATGACAGTCATACAAAATGTCGCTTATGGGCTACGCGTACGTGAGATGGATACGACCGAGCGTCATGACGTTGCTCGACATTGGCTTAACGAAGTAGGTCTGCCAAACTTAGAGAACAATTATCCTGATGAGCTATCGGGCGGTATGCAGCAGCGAGTGGGTCTGGCACGGGCACTGGCAACAGACAATCCTATTTTGCTTATGGACGAGGCCTTCTCAGCTCTCGACCCGCTTATTCGCGCGCAACTGCAAGATCAGCTGCTGGAGCTACAAGCGCGCTTGAACAAAACTATTGTCTTTATTACCCATGATATCGATGAAGCGGTCAAAGTAGGTCAGCGCATTAGCATCTTAAATGGGGGCCGTTTAGTACAAACTGGTACACCAAATGAGCTACGTAACAATCCTGCTGATGATTACGTAGCTCAGTTTATGAACGCCAAAGCTTAAAGTATGTTTTGTTTTCGCTGCAAATCGTTTAGAAAAATGAATTCTTGATAGAGATCGTTAGAATTACTGTATTTTTCTGTCTAGTTCTGCTCATAATATTAGTCTACGAAGTTCTATGCAAACCTTATAATACCTATTAAATTTGCAACCCTGCACGAAAAGGACATGCTATGCCTGATAAAAATTCTCATGACAACTATAAAAATGAACTTCTATATCAGAATAAACCTTTGATAGATGTGCCAGGCCAACGTTCACATTGGCTAAAAAATATCAGCACCTTTAGCGTAACGACCGTATTAAGTGCAGGACTATTACTCGCTTGTGGACAGATGAGCGGAGCTGAGAATAATATTAGCAGTAGTACTAAGTCAGTTATGCAGTCAAGTAACCAAAATAACGGAGTCACTCGCTCACGTGATATGCTGCCAGCTGAGACGCTAAAACAGATGCAGAGCCTGCCGCAGTTAACAAAAGGTCTTGGTAGTACTGGTGTAGAGGTGATCGATCCTAATAAGCCAACCCTAGTGAAATTTTGGGCGAGCTGGTGTCCGCTATGTTTAGGCACGCTAGAGGAGACCGAAGCGTGGCGTATGGATTCTGCATTTGCTGAGCTAAATGTAGTAACAGTCGCTAGTCCCGGTCAGCTCAACGAGAAAAATGTCGATGAGTTTGCTGCTTGGTATGCAGGCGTACAAGCTGATTATCCTGATTTGCCAGTATTGATGGATGCCTCTGGCGATCTGATCAAGCAGCTTGGTGTGCAGGTTTATCCTAGCTGGGCGATATTGGATAAAAATGGCAATCTTGTGCATTTGGTAAAAGGTAATATCTCAGCCGAGCAGGCTTATGCTTTAGCCGAGAACGCGGGTAACGGTTTCGCTGAGCTTAATAGCGGTAACGCTAAGCCTGCCAACGTACAAGCACTGGACAATAATAATAAAATTGAAACTATCAAACAAAAAGACGCGGTATCTATTATAACGATCAAGGCCAGCCTATTAATACGCGCAACATTTATTTGGCAGGTGGTTGTTTTTGGGGTGTTGAAGCGTATATGGAGCGAATCGATGGAGTGGTCGACGCTGTATCAGGCTACGCTAATGGTGATACTGCTAACCCAAGTTATGAGCAGGTAATTGGTGGTTCAGGCCATGCTGAAACGGTAAAAGTCACTTACAACGCTGACAAAACCGATCTTGAAACCGTCCTCAAGTATTACTTCCGAGTGATTGACCCAACTAGTCTTAATAAGCAAGGTAATGATCGCGGCGTCCAATACCGTACGGGTGTCTATTATACCGACCAAGAAGACAAAGCAGTCGTTGATGCCGCTATCAGACAGCTTGAGAGTAAATATGATCAGCCGATTGTCGTTGAGAACGAAGCATTGGATAATTTCTACTTGGCCGAGATGTATCATCAAGATTATCTGGCTAAAAATCCAAACGGTTATTGCCATATTGATCTAAGCCTCGCCGACGATGAGCCAGAAGAAACCGCGCGAATCGAACTTGCGCCAGCTAACACTGTAGC
Source organism: uncultured Psychrobacter sp. (assembly GCA_947501045.1). Taxonomy (GTDB): domain Bacteria; phylum Pseudomonadota; class Gammaproteobacteria; order Pseudomonadales; family Moraxellaceae; genus Psychrobacter. The sequence continues at coordinate 339,395 of CANMUI010000003.1, read as the reverse complement.
TAAGGCCTTAGACCCTAAACGCTATGCGAACTTTGACAAAAACGTAATTAAAGATACGCTCACCCAAGCGCAGTATGATATCACGCAAAAGGCGGGCACCGAGCGTGCCTTTAGTCATGAATATGATAATTTATTTGCGCCAGGTATTTACGTTGATGTGGTCAGTGGTGAGCCGCTGTTTTTATCGACTGATAAGTATCAGTCCGGCTGCGGCTGGCCAAGCTTTACCAAGCCTATCGACATGCAGGTCATCACTCAGCATCAAGATACTGCTTTTAACATGGTGCGTACTGAGGTGCGCTCAAGAGTTGCCGACTCCCATCTAGGTCACGTCTTCCCTGATGGCCCTAAAGATCGCGGTGGTCTACGTTACTGTATTAACGGCGGGGCACTGCAGTTCATTCCAGTGAGTGCGATGCCGCAATCGGGTTATGCGCCACTGGTAAAATTGATCAAGTCCTAGTGCAAATTATAGTAATTTTGCTTTAATTGATCGTGAGTCATGCAAAAAGATGTGAATATCGCTATACTCTGAACGAGTACAAATAGCTTGTTACTTAGCCTAATTATTAATAGTTATTAATGATTATCGATGTTTCATCAATGTTTGGCAGTATTCTTTCTTTTACATTGTTTCTGTTTTTTATTAAAGGTTATCGCATGACCGTTATTCATGATCCTATCATTACCTCTTTGCTTGATAACGATTTGTACAAATTTACGATGCTACAAGCTATGCTGCATCAATTTCCCCAAACGCACGGCGTTTACCGCTTCCGCTGCCGTAATAATAATGATACGGCTTATCCATTGGCAACCATCAAAGAGTCTTTGGAGTTACAGCTAGATAGTTTGTGTGAACTGCGGTTCTTACCCGATGAGCTGGAGTATTTGCGGGGCCTGCGCTTTATGCGCTCAGATTTTGTAGATTATTTAGAGCTGTTTCAGCTTAAACGTCGCTTTATTAAAGTAAGCACGGACAGTAAAGGTCGGCTATTTATCGATATTGAAGGACCGATGATTCAAGCGATGTTCTTTGAGGTTTTTGTATTGGCAATTGTGAACGAGCTATATTTCAATGCCTTATCAACCCCTAGCGTTATAGAAGAGGCGCAGCGGCGTTTGGATGCCAAAGTCAAGCTATTGAAGCAGTATGCTCAGCAGCAAAAACCGGAAGATCCGCCCTTTATTATCGCAGACTTTGGTACGCGTAGGCGTTTTAGTAAAAACTGGCAGGCGCATGTGGTCGAAACTCTGCACAAAGCGGAACCAAAAGTGGTTAGTGGCACATCCAACGTTTATTTGGCTAAAACTTTAGGTATGACCCCGATAGGCACCATGGCACATGAGTTTATGCAAGCGTTTCAAGCATTGGATGTACGTTTGCGTGATTCGCAAAAAGCCGCTCTTGAGGCATGGGTACACGAGTACCGTGGCGACTTGGGAATTGCACTAACTGATGTTGTCGGTATGGATGCGTTTTTACGAGATTTTGATTTGTATTTTGCCAAGCTCTTTGATGGCCTACGCCATGATAGCGGTGACCCTTATACGTGGGGTGATAAAGCAATTGCTCACTATAAAAAGTTAAAAATAGACCCTAAAACTAAAATACTGACGTTTAGCGATGGTTTGGATATTAATAAAGCATGGGAGCTGCACCAGTACTTTAAAGACCAGATCAAGACCAGCTTTGGTATCGGCACCAATTTAACTAATGATACTGGTTTGACGCAGATAAATATCGTTCTCAAGCTTGTTGAGTGTAACGGTCAGCCCGTTGCTAAGCTCTCTGATAGCCCGGGCAAAACTATGATTAATAACGATACTTATTTGGCTTATCTGCGCCAAGTATTTGACGTGGATGATGTTGAATAGCGGATCAGCACAAACCTTGATCGCTTAGGGTTTGTTGAACCCTAAAACCGGATATTAGCTTTCAGTACTTTTAGTCGTCTCTTCTTCGGCAAAGGCGGCGTCTAATGCTTGCTGCACAGCGTTAATACGAGTCTCGCATACCCGGTAAGCGGCGATAGACTCTTCTACCGTGGTCATTAAATTATCAATATCAGGCTCGTCTTGTTGCTGGAGCTCAGCGGCGTTGGTTTTTAAAATATCATAAGCCGCTTTAAAAGTTTTTGGCGCGGCTTTTTTGCGTTTGCGAGTAGGGGTGGTCATAAGGTTTCCTTCAGTTTTTATGTTTGCTAAGTGTTTTATGATTGTTAAGGGATTAGTCTAATTACTTTTGACCTCTATAATACGCGCGCGAGCTTGCCCATCTTTTAGAACAATTTTGATAGTTTGCTCGGCGTAAAGCTGAGTACTACTGGTCAGAATTTGTTTAGCTTTGTTTTTAACAAGTCCCTTGTCTTCAACGAGCCCATCTTCAGTGAGCATAGCATAGCCCTGTTTAAGCACCCGCTCAGGTTTATGCAAAAGGACAATATCGCGTAGATAGGCGCTATCACGCTCAGCTTGCACGACTTGTTGCTGCGCGCTGTGCTGTATCGTTTGCTGATAGCTTTCAACATGTTCATGGGCGCTGCGCAGCTGCTGACACGCGTTGGTTTGTGTTTGTTTGATCAGCTCGAAGGTCAGCCTTGATGCTTGTTTAACTTGCCGCTGCGCGCTTTGCTGGATACTCTGCCAAGCAAAGTCACTATCTTTTTGTAGCGCTGTTAGCTGCCCAATAGTTTGCGATTGTACTTGGCTTAACTGGCGCGTAGTCTGCTGCTCTGCTGTTTTCAATTGGCTTAGAGCCGCTTGTTTAATCTGCGCTCGATAATGCAAAGTTTGCGTGACCAGTTTGGCTAAATGACTGCTGATAGCAACAATGACTTTTGAGGGGGTATCAAAACTGGTATGTGCCACTTCATCTAATATGACTTTATCGCGTTCATGACCGATGCCGACCCAAACAGGTATAGGCTGCTCAGCCACCAAGGCAGCGAGCTCATAGTCATTAAGATAAGCTAGATCACCGACTGCGCCACCGCCGCGGATAATAACTAACAAATCTGGCAGGCGCTCATAATCATCGAAAAACTGCTGCTGAGCATCAACGATCGCTTGGCGAATCTCATTTGGCGCATGATTGCCCTGAAAAGTAGCGCTATGATAGTGAAACTGACAAGCGCCAGTACTGGCAAGTCTATCGGCATCGGCTTGAAAATCGCCTAGTCCAGCGGCTTTTTCAGGGGCAATGACTAAAACATGCTCAATATCAAAGGGCGCAGGCAACTGTCTGTTAAGATGAATAAGACCCTCACCACTTAAGCGATCTACCATCTGGGCGTACTGACGTGCCAAATCCCCTAACGTATAACTGGGATCAATATCCTCTATAGTTAAAGAAAAGCCATACTGCGCATGAAAGTTCGCCGATACCTTAAGTAGTACCGTTAAATCACGATCCAAAGCCATGCCAGTTGCACGCTCGAACTTAGCAAGTACTTGTGCCGCTTTGAACCGCCATAAATTACCGCGGCAGCTGGCGACAACTTTGCCCGCGTCATCTTTTTCGGCCAGCTCAAAGTAATAATGACCGCCTTTACTTGATAGATTGCGAATCTCAGCTTTAACCCAAACGCGATGGTTAAAAGTTTGCTTGACTACCATTTCAACGGCGGACAAATAATCACTCAAACGTAGCACCGTATCTTCCAAATCGCTCTCTAAGCTATTGTTTTGTTCTGCCAGCTCAGCCTCAAGTGTCGCCAAATCTTTGGCAGGGACTAACACTTTGGCAGAGTTAGAATTTGAGAGATTAGGTCTACGCATAGTATCAAACCAAGGACGATATAAAATTGAAAAGGAGTTATAAAAGAGCTGGAAAATATTCATCTTAATAACATCAAAGCTAAATAGAACCCTTTAGCCTAAATATTTACGCCCAAAAAGTAAAGCCAATAAGCCTTTTTTGACAGACAAATTGCTATTTATAAGTGAATAGCTCGCGCTAGTATTACATTATTGACAACGAAAATTGATAGTATATTCATAATCATCATCACGTGCTAGCTCTGGTGAGTCTGTACCTAACACAGAACCGACTATCGCACCCATTTGTCCAACCATACGACCTGTACGCTCATTTAAAATACCATTGAATGTCGTTTTATCATTAAGGACGATGACTTGCTTACTACGGCAGGTTTTTTTGGCACTATCAATAGCGTTTTGCTGGGCTTGTATCTTTGTAGGGCCAATGCCTGTGGTTTCATAAGTAGCATTAGCGCGCTGAATAACCGGCGAGGAGGTAGGGGTGCTTTGACAAGCGCCTAAAGTCAATGCTGCGGCTAAAGTTGCCGTCAAAGTCAGCGTTTTAGTAAAAGTAGTCATAAATTTATCCTATAAAATAGTGCAAAGTTCAAAACAATAAAGATTGATGTAGAGTCAACTTATTCAACAGCTAAACGTTTATGCTAAATGTTCATATAGGGACAAGCTGAGATACTACCTCTTTGCTATACTGCCTGAATAAGTCTTAAATCACCAAACTTATTTTTGATTATAAACCTTTTTAGTTACTCTACCTTGGATTTAGATTTTGATTGTCCTACCTTTGATATTTTTATTTACAGCTATTGATGATATAAATAGCAAAGCACTTGTAATATAAACTGTATCTAGGATAATTGAGACAATTATTGTAACCAGTACTCTATATTATGTCATTAATTCCTGCTCCTGCCGGCGTGCTTGAAGTTGACGCGCTATGGCAACAAGACAACCCCAATGATCCAAATACCGATACAGTAGCACTACTTTGTCATCCCAATCCCTTATATGAGGGTACGATGAATAATAAAGTGGTGACTACCATGTACCGTTTTGCTCGCGATAACGGTATGCATGCGGTGCGCTTTAACTTTCGCGGTGTAGGCCAATCAACAGGCGAGCATGATTATGCTGAAGGTGAAGTCGTCGATGCTATGACCGTGTTACAATGGATCAGCAGCCAGACGACAGCTCGCAAACTATGGCTTGGTGGCTTCTCTTTTGGCGGCTACGTGACGGCGCGAGTTGCCGAACAAATGCTAAGCGCTCCGCATGTCTGGGGTTTAAGCGACTTTGAGATAGCAAACGTAGCGCTCATCTCGCCATCGGTTGAAAAAAACGATACCAGTGATCTGCAATTGCCAACAGATAAGACTTTTGAGATCTACGGCAATGCTGATAAAGTCATTGATCCTGCTAGTATGCAAGCTTTTGCCGAGCAGCAGGGCATTGCAACGAGCATCGTTGATGGTGCTGGACATTTTTTCCACGGGCGCTTATCCGAGCTTAAACAGTTGTTAGAACAGCATAACTTTTAAGGTTTAATATTGGCTTTAAAACATTGTCATTAATAAAACACTGCTCTTAAGTTGAAGGCTAACTTTAGTATTTTAGCTCATTATTTTAGTTTAAGTTCTTGTTTTATAGGTTATTATTACCTCATTACCAATATTGTATTAAGCGGTGTTAGCGATAAAAGATGGACGTAATGAGCCATTTAATAAATCAGCTTCTACTATCTCAGTGTAGACAGCATAATTTAGTAGCTGTTGACGGTGTTAACACTTTATCTATCTTTATAAAAACGAGTTATATTATGCCATTATCTCCATTGCAGCGCTATGAGCAAGCGGTTAGTACTGAGGAATTCACTCGGGACGAGCAGCAGTACGAAGCCATGAGTTATCTTGATAATCTGTATCATCAGCTTAATGAGACGACGGAACAAAAGAAGGGCTTCTTTAGCTTTTTAAAGTCCAAACCTGAGGCACCAAAAGGTCTGTATATGTGGGGCGGCGTTGGCCGTGGTAAGACCTGGATGATGGATATGTTTTTTGACTCGCTGACGATAGAGCGTAAAATGCGTCAGCATTTTCACCATTTTATGCAGCGTGTACATCGTGAGCTCAATGCTTTACAAGGACAGAGTAACCCTCTTGAAAAGGTTGCTGACATTATTTATGAAGAAGCAGTCATCATCTGTTTTGATGAGTTTTTTGTCTCCAACGTGTCTGATGCCATGATTTTAGGGGATTTGTTTACCATGCTGTTTAATCGGGGCGTCACTTTGGTCGCCACTTCAAACATCGAACCCTCTGGGCTGTATAAAGATGGTTTGCATCGTGATCGTTTTTTGCCCGCTATTGCAGAGGTAGAGCGCCATACGACCGTTATGAATATCGACTCTGGTATCGATTATCGTTTACGGGTACTGCAGCAAGCTGAGCTATATAAATCACCGATGACTCGAGCCAATCACAATTGGCTAGCCAACCGTTTCGCCAGTCTTTCAAACAATCTTAAGATTAGCTATGAGCCTATCGTTATCAATGGCCGCGAGATCAAAATCAATGCTCGTACCGAAGACATTTTGTTCTGCGATTTTCGTCATTTGTGTATGGAACCTCGTTCAGCGGCTGACTTCATCGAAATTGCCAAACAGTTCAACACGGTCTTGGTTAATGCCGTGCCCGCTTTAGATGATGAGCTACGCGACCCGACGCGCCGATTCATTTATATGGTTGATGAGTTCTATGATCGCAGAGTTAAACTACTAGTGCGCGCTCAGCAGTCCATTCTTGAGCTGTACCAAGGTAAAAAATTAGCTTTTGAGATTGAGCGTACGCGCTCGCGGCTGCTTGAGATGCAATCAGAAGATTACTTGAAAATGAAACACCGCGTTGAAGATGCTGATGCTGCATAATGATAACAAGTACTAAAAATAACAAGGATTAGCGATGAGTAAAAACGAAAATAAAAACAACAAAGAGATAAAAAAGATGATAGAGACTAATTCAGACCCTCTTGAAGCTACTGATGAGCAGCTAATTGACTGGATCAAATCAAGACGCAGTATGGGCAATCTTGATACTCCTGCACCTACACACGCTCAGATAAAAGATGCGATAAGCTGCGCGGCAACAGCCCCTGATCATAAAAAACTGCGTCCATGGCGTTTTATTGTTACCGAAGGCAATGCTCGTCAGCAATTTGGTCAAGCCCTTTTAACTGCGGCTGAAGCAAAAGCGGCGCGAGAAGGCGAGGACTTATCTGAGAAAACCCGCCAAAAAACCTACAATCTGCCCATGCGGGCGCCCGTTATCATTACCGTAATCACGCATATGCAGCAGCACAAAAAAGTACCGCCTTTTGAGCAAATGCTGAGCGCAGGCTCTGCGGTACAAAACCTTATTTTGGCTCTAAAAGCGCAAGGGTTTAGTACGGTATGGCGTACCGGTTTACTATGTAATGAGCCTGCAGTGAAAGAATATTTTGGCGTTGGCGTTGATGATTATGTTACCGCTTTTGTTTATACTGGCACCAGCCCTAAAGCTACTCCGGCACGTAAACCCATTGATATTGAACCTTTACTACGCTTTGAGTCTTAACCTCAACACGGATAATTAGATATGATTAGCCCTACCGATAAGCCTGATGACCAACATAATGATCAAGATATTGACGCCGATACTAATATAGATAATGATACCGATGCTACCAACGACAGTCATGATGAAAAACAAGGCGGTTTGTTAGCCAGTATCATTGAGCGCGCTACCCGATCAGGTTTCAATCGTAAAAAGTTTGCGCCAAGCTCTGTTGAGGCGGCTGTAGCCAAAAACATGGATCAAATTCACAAAAATCCTACTAAGCTGCGTCTCGCTTTTTTGGGTGGTGGTAGTTTTGGTACAGCGATGGCCAACTTGGCGGCGCGCAATGGCTGCGATACTACGCTTTGGGTGCGTAATAAACGTACTGTCAAATCAATGGCAAAGACGCAAGTTAATAAAAAGTATCTGCCAGATTATAAGCTTGATGATCGTCTTAAGTACAGTCACGATCTAGAAGCAGCAGTTACCGATAAAGATATTATCTTTTTGGCCGTACCAAGCTCAGCTTTTCGTGAGACTCTCAAAAATATTGCGCCATTTATTACTGGCCAATCGGTAGTGTCTTTGACCAAAGGTATGGAAAAAGATACCTTTGCGCTGATGAGTGATATCATCGAAGATGAATTACCTGAGGTGAATTTTGGTGTAATGTCAGGACCAAACCTTGCTATAGAAATTATGAAAAACATGCCGTCAGCGACAGTTATTGCTAGTGATTCAGAGCCGCTACGTCATGCGGTACAAGCCGCGCTACACAGTGCTTTTTTTCGGGTGTTTGCCAGTGATGATATTCACGGCGTTGAGCTTGGCGGAGCGCTTAAAAACATCTATGCCATTGCTATGGGTATGGCAGCCGCTTACAAAGTGGGCGAAAACACCAAAGCTATGTTACTCACGCGTGCTTTGGCTGAGATGAGCCGTTTTGGCTTAGCAGCGGGCGCTAATCCGTTGACCTTTTTGGGATTGTCTGGGGTGGGCGATTTATATGCTACTTGTAGCTCGGAGCTGAGCCGCAACTATCAGATTGGCAATATGCTGGGCCGCGGTATGACTATTGATGCGGCGGTCAAAAAGTTAGGTCAGACTGCTGAGGGGGTCAATACCATTCAGCAAGTTCATGAAAAAGCCAGTCAAGAAGGCATTTATATGCCAATTACCCATGCGCTACATGCGGTAATTTATGAAGATAAAGCAGCACTTGGAGTGGCACTAAACCTGATGGAAGCAGGATTTCGCAGTGACGTTGAGTTTGTGATGCCTCACGATCACAGTAATGATATGCTTAGCGCACATATGCAGGCACCGAGTAAACCGTCTGATCAGGCATCTACAAATAAGCACAAAGCTGAAGACGATAAATAAGCTTAATGGTAGGTTAAAAGTTAGGGAGAGCTATGAAAATAATATTAATGCGTCATGGACAAGCTGAGGATGAGACGCGTCCTGACAGCGCGCGTCAATTGACTGATTTTGGTCACCAGCAGGCCGCGCAAACTGCAGATTACATTATGCAGCACTATACGCCCGATCAATTCATAGTTAGTCCCTATGATAGAGCGCAGCAGAGTTTAGCGGAACTTCAAGTGCTTGCACCGCAAGTACCGGTCAGGGTACAAGACAATATCACCCCATCTGACAATGCTCGCGAAGCGTTAGCAGAGCTGGCGAAGGTAGAAGCTAAGTGTTTGGTGGTCGTCTGCCATATGTCTATCGTGGCCAATCTTGCTGGTCTTCTTACAGGCGACAGTCCTGAATCTTTTGCTTTAGCAGAAGCACGAGTGCTTGAGACAGAGTTTTTTATGTCAGGAATGGCGACCGAAAAAGATCGCTTTGTACCTAAGCAGCCAAGTTAAGACTAACTGTTGGTTTGGTCTCATCATGTTGATCTAACCGTAGCGTTATAAACTGGATTGTTATTGCTACAATAAGTAGCCGTTTTTTAGGTTAAGTGGCTTATAATTTGCACAGTTTTTGGCATAGTTTGGTGATAATTATCATATATACTATGCAGATTTTAGCCCTTTTATTTTAGTCCCTTTAACGATTGATTTGACAGATAAGGACACGCTTAGTGTTGCAAGTTTGGTTAAGAGCACAGCATAGCCCATTAGCAGTTTGGCATGCAGATACAGAACACTGGCAACCTGTTAGTAGCTGGCAGCAGCTCTATGATACTTATTATAAAGGCAAAAATGCTGATAGTACGCTGTGTTTGTATTTCCCTTCAAGTCATTTGTTACAAGTAGATACTGAACTCAATGCCGCTCAGCTCAAGCAATTAGGTAGTACTGGCAAACAGTATTTATTTGAAGAGACGTCACTAGCGCCTGTTGAGCAACTGGCTATTCGGCAAATTGGTCATGCAAGTGTCCATCATTTATATGCTGTAGCGGAGCATGACATTGCAATATGGGAGCAAAGCGCTACCTTAGCGGGCATGAGTATTCGCGCATTATTGCCTGATTTTATGCTATTACCAGTGCCGGAGGAGGGCGCAGGACAGCAAGTAGTTATGTATCAAGATGAATATACTGCACTGCTACGACAATCACAGCATCAAGGGCTAGCAGTCAGCTACTTACCCTTAATCGTTGAGCGTTTACCGCATTTGAGTGAGGTTCGCCTGCTTCCGCCTATATCGTCTGCTAATGACAGCGATACGAGCGCTACAGTCAATAGTTTTAATGAGGTAGCTGATGATATCAGCTTACAAAAGCCAGTAGCAGAGCACGTGCCAGCTTCACAAACTGATATTGCAGCGCAGACAGCTGAGTTACTAGCTGATCTACAAATAGTGTTAACGCCCTTAACTGTAGCTCCTACGCCGATTGATACCCCTGAACGACATGGTCTTAACTTTTTTGTTAAAGTATCAGACTCAAAGTTGTCGCCTTATTTGCGTTTGGCTATAATGGTTGCGCTCTCAGCATTGACGCTACAGATTGCAGCTGATGCCTTACAAGTCTATCGCTATAATGCTGCAGCAGCGGTGACGCAAACAGCAGTGGCTACTCAATATCAGTCTTGGTTTCCTGATGAGCGTTTAAATACTAGCCGCACCAAATTGCAAGTGCAAATGCAACCCAAGCTGCGTAGCGACAGTCAAGAGTCAGCTTCACACCTAGCCATACTGGCGCGAATATCACCGCTTATCAAGCAGTCCTCTTTACATGCCCAAGCGTTAGCTATGGAGCCTTCGTCACTAAGTTTTACGTTAATAGCGCCCGATCGTGATAGCTTAGATCAGTTTGCTAATACTTTGACGACCCAAGGTATAGCGGCGACTTTAGAGCGCGTCAATAGTAACGAGCAAGGGCAGTTTAGTGGACAGATTACCGTAGATATTGCAGACGATACTAGTGCGGCTAACGATACTGTTCAGTCTTAAATAACTGCTGTGACTGTTATAACGGACGGCTAATACAATAACCGTTTTGATTAACTAAATAATCATGTTTATTAACCATAGTTTCCATTAATACATCATCCTCAAGGTCAGGTAATGAATATATTGCAGCGCCGTGCTCAGCGTACTCCTTCAGCACTGTCAGAGCGTATAAATCGTCGTCAGGACGCGCTATGGGCACGCTGGCAAGCGTTAGCGCCGCGAGATCAGTTGGCATTAGGTGTGTTAGTAGTATTTTTACTACTGTTTGTTGGGGGCTACGGTGGTTATAGTATGCATCAAGCTGCCAAAGATAGTAAAGCACGCTATCAAGAGCAGATTGCTGATTATTTTTGGCTACGCGCGCAGGCTAGTAACCTCAGTTCTACTGCGCTAAATGCTGGGACAGTGCAAGAAGGCGCAGATGCGCAGCCTCCAGCCAACCGTGTCAATGCTTTGCTTAATGAATCAGGTATCGATAACGCACAAGTAGTCGCTACAGGGGAGGCGGTACAACTAAGCTTTAGTCATCCCAGTCAGGCTGTAGTGAGTAACGTTTTGGGTAACCTTGAACGGCAAGGTTGGCAGCTTACTCAATTGTCAATGCAGCAAGATCCAACGTCCAAGGTTATTGAGGTACAAGGAGTAGCTGATTTTTAGTTGTATTTATCAACTTGCATTTATTTACTATCTTGAAAAGTATGTTATCCGGCACAATGAAATGCTTAAAGATAACATTGGTTGTACATTATGGTCGACTGCCTGCCAGATGGAGATACTTATTATGAATAATGCTCCTGACTCCAATTCTAAAGAACGCTTGCAGCGTCAAACTCAAATGACCGAGACTAACTCTACAGGTTATAATGATCTTGGTATTGAATCACAGACATATAAACTTACCCAGCAAGGAGGCCATCTGCTAACTACAAGTGAACAGCGCTCTCTTACTCTTTATAATCATATAACTTACTTATTATATGTCCTCAGCTATTTTACCGCAGGTCTACTATGGATCGTGCCAATAGTGATGAATTATGCTAAGCGCCGTGATGCCGATAATACTTGGCTTGCCACCCATTTTGATTGGCAGATTAAAACTTTTTGGTATAGTATCGTGTTGTTTGTTATTGGCATGATTATAATAACCTTTGCGCTTGGTGGTCTTGGGGTAAGCGTTTTTGCAGATAGTGGTAGTTTAGCGCTTAGCTCGATTTTGCTGACCGGTCTTGGTCTACTTATTATGGCGTTTACGTTTATTTGGCATCTGTACCGTATCGTACGCGGCTGGGTGGCACTTACTGATAATCGTCCCGTACCTTGATTAGGCTTTTCTCGACGATGAATTAGAGAACAAAGCTTTAGTCTTGTTTTTCTTAAGCTGATATAATACATACATAGCATTTTATTACTATTGCCAGCTTGTTTATGATAGCTTTATTTTCTATCTGCTCCTTTATTTAAACCAGGTTAATTGCCATTATGTCTTATGCTTTACTTCGTCCATTTTTATTTAAGATGGATCCTGAGCACGCTCATGATATGACCTTATCTTTACTAGAAAAGGCTCACAAAGCTCGCGCTCTAGGTCTGGTTTACAGTCAATTTATGCAGCCTACAGACTGTATGGGACTGCAATTTTCAAATCCAGTTGGTCTGGCTGCAGGTTTGGATAAAAACGGTGATTATATTGATGCGCTTGCCGAGTTAGGTTTTGGTTTTATTGAGGTGGGTACAGTCACCCCAAAACCGCAAATCGGTAATGATAAGCCGCGTTTGTTTAGACTCAAGCAAGCGGATGCCATCATCAACCGTATGGGCTTTAACAATCAAGGCGTTGATTATTTAATCGATAATGTCAAACGCTGCAAGTATAAAGGCAATATCGGTATCAATATCGGCAAAAACGCGAGTACTCCTGTTGAGCAAGCGGCAGATGATTATGTCTATTGTCTAGAACGTGTTTATCCGCATGCCTCCTATATTACGGTGAATATCTCCTCACCAAATACTAAGAATTTACGTGACCTACAAAGCGGTGAGGCCTTAACTCAGCTTTTAGATACTATCAAAAACCGTCATAGCCAGTTGGCAACCGAATACGGATTCTATGTGCCGCTAGTGCTAAAAGTAGCTCCAGATTTAGAACCTTTACAGGTTGATTATATCTCCCAGCAGCTGCTCGACTTTGAGATTGATGGGCTGATTGCGACCAATACCACATTGAGCCGAGTAGGCGTTGAGGATTTGGCCGATGGCGACCAAAGTGGTGGTTTATCAGGTCGTCCAGTTAGTCATATTAGTACGCAGGTTTTGCAACAATTCTCTGATCAGCTAGATGACAAGGTTGCGTTGATAGGGGTTGGCGGTATTGATAGCGGCGAAAAAGCAGTCAAAAAGATCGTAGCGGGTGCAGATATGGTACAACTTTATACTGGCCTCATTTATCGTGGACCAGGTCTAGTGCAGTCTTGTATTCAAGCTATTGGCGGTTACTATGATTCTCAAGATAGTGATGTATAAGAGAGTTAAGCAGAATAAGCTTTTTATAAAAATTCATAGGGCGATTGTAAGGCTTACGGGTTGACCAGAAAAGCTTACTAGGATAAAGGCGGTAAATATGAGTGGTTTAGATATCGTGATTGCCGTTGTTGTTCTTATTGGCCTGTGGCGCGGCTTTCAAGTAGGATTAATTAAGACTGCAGTAGGGTTAGCAGGCTGGTTTATCGCCCTCATTGCGGCTACGCGGTTAGCTAGCGCAGTTGCTCCGCAGCTCTCAGGCGTAGTACAAAATCCAGTATTACAACTGGCTTTGGCATTTCTACTAGTAGTCGTGGTAATTTTGACCGTGATGCATCTGGTAGCGTTCGTATTTGCAGAGGTACTTAGAACTCTGCGTCTAGGCGCATTAGATAAAATGGCCGGCGGCGTATTGGGCGCGGCTAAAAACATTCTAGTCGTATTAGTGATTATGAGTATCAGCGCGCCATTATTAGTACAGCTGCCGCAGTGGCAAACCTCTATACTTGCGCCTGAGCTGCTTCCTTATGCTCCTATGGGTCAGGAATTAGCATCAAATGTGCTAGGCGCTGCTTGGGATCAAGTCAACCAGTCATAACCAAACCATTATCCTACAAGTTTTTAGTTTAGCTTTTATTATTTATATTTTCTAAATCAGTATTTACAATAAGTAGTTGGACAACAACTAGTACTTCTAAGGTATTATTTAATAATCTACAGTATTATTAAGATTAAATTATCATCATAATACCAAATCTCGGTTCAAAATAGGACATAACTATGTGTGGAGTCGTCGGGGTTGCAGCTCATGAGCCAGTCAACCAAATTCTTTATGATGCTTTAACGATGTTACAGCATCGTGGGCAAGATGCTGCGGGTATTGTTACTTTGCAAGATGGGCGTTTATACCTGCGTAAAGAGAACGGTATGGTGCGCGATGTCTTTATGAACCGTCATATGGTAAAGCTTATCGGACAATTTGGTATCGGTCACGTACGTTATCCTACCGCCGGTACCTCAAGTAGTGCTGAGGCGCAGCCATTTTATGTCAACTCGCCTTATGGTATTACTTTAGCGCACAACGGTAATCTGACCAATGCAGAGAGCCTTGCCAAAGCGCTTTATCAAGACGATCGTCGTCATCTCAATACTGACTCTGACTCTGAAGTACTACTTAATGTGTTAGCCCATGAGATGCAGGATTTAGGCAAGACTCATCCTACGCCTGATGATATCTTTGAGGCGGTAAAAGCAGTTTATGCGCGCTGCGAGGGCGCTTATGGGGTTGTGGCGATGATTACCGGTCATGGCTTATTAGCGTTTCGTGATCCGAATGGTATTCGTCCGCTCATCTTTGGTGAGCGCTTGGCGGCTAATGGCGGTACAGAATACATGGTAGCCTCAGAGTCGGTTGCCTTGACGGGTTGTGGCTTTAATATTGTTCGTGATGTCAAACCTGGTGAGGCAATCTTTATTGACATGCATCATCAGTTGCATACTTATCAGTGTGTTGAGCAGAAAGAATATACGCCTTGTATTTTTGAATATGTGTACTTTGCGCGTCCTGATTCGATTATGGACAATATCTCGGTTTATAAATCACGTCTGCGTATGGGCGAGAAACTGGGACAAAAAATTCTTGATGAATGGGGTGATGATCACGACATAGATGTGGTGATTCCGATTCCAGATACTTCGCGTACCTCAGCGATGGAGCTGGCGCTTAAGATGAACATTAAGTACCGCGAAGGCTTTATGAAAAACCGCTACATTGGCCGCACCTTTATTATGCCAGGACAGCAGCAGCGCAAAAAGTCAGTGCGTCAAAAGCTGAGCGCCGTACCTTTAGAGTTCAAGGACAAAAACGTGTTGTTGGTTGATGACTCTATCGTGCGCGGTACTACTTGCCATGAAATCATTCAAATGGCTCGTGATGCTGGTGCTAAAAAGGTGTTTTTTGCTAGCGCGGCGCCGCCGGTCAAATACCCTAATGTTTATGGTATCGATATGCCAGTGCGTAGTGAGCTGATTGCCTCAGGCCACAGCGTAGAAGAGGTGCGCAAAATTATCGGTGCTGATCGTCTGATTTTCCAAGACTTGGATGATCTGATTGAGGCGGTAAAAGATACCAAACATAGCCGCGTTGAAGGCTTTGACTGTGCAGTATTTAATGGCTGTTATATTACGGGTCAAATCAACGAAGCTTATCTTGATCATCTGCAAGCGCAGCGCAACGATATCGCTAAAGTTGGTAAAAAGGGCGTGCAAATTGTTGCCGATACCCCAGTTGATATGATGGGCGTAGAAGAGATGTAAGCCATGTAAAATCATACAATAATATTATAAAAAAGCTGAATTCTTTATAGAGTTCAGCTTTTTTGTTTGGTTTTTATTTATTAAATCTTTAATTGAAGTTTTTCAATTTAATAAAGAACTAAAGGTCCATAGCAAGCCATTAACAGCGGCTATGCCAACAATCATACTAACTAACAACTGACGACTAAAATGATAAATAAACAATACTAATGCTAATGCGCCAATCTGTGCTAGCAATAAATGTAGCTCCGCGCTACTAAGTCCGGTACTAACGGATAGGTCTTGATAAGATAGGCTAGTTAAAATCAGTAATACCATAACCGATAATGGTAAGCTCTCATTAAGCCTATGTAGCCAAGGCGTATCCAGTAGCTTTTTAGGTATTAAAGCGGGAATAGCACGAGTAATAAAGGTGACTCCTGCCATAGCGAATGTTGCAATAATTAAATAACTACTGGTCATGAGTCTCTCCTGTTATTCGGCGCTGTAGCCAAAAGCCGCGTGCTAAGATCAGGAGCATACAGAGGGTGATAGCCATCAATAACAACCAGTTACTGGTAAAGAATGACGCTATGATTAAGGCTACAGCCGCAATACCAATAGGGAAGTAGCGTTTGATACTTTGAAACTGTTCATAAGCCAAAATAGCAAACAAACAAACCAGTGCAAAATCCAAATGGGGCACCAAATCATTCAGCGCGCTGCCGATCATCACCCCAATAGCGGATGCCAGTACCCACCAACTTTGATTGAATAAGCTAATTGGTAATATTAGCTTTTGTCTGGCATCAAGAGGCAAGCTAGTCATTACAGAAAAGGTTTCGTCAGTGAGAGCAAAAAGACAATAAGTTTTCGCCAGCTTTTGGGTGGGTAGATACTGCAGTAGAGGCACCCCGTAGAACACATGACGCAAATTGATCGCGGCAATGTTAGTTGCTATGCTACCAATAGGTAAACCGGCGCTAAGCATGGGCAAGCAGGCATACTGAGCGGCGCCTGCATACAATACAATACTTAGCATAATTGTCGCCCAAATAGGCACCCCTGCGACTTGGGCTAAAACTCCAAAAGCAATACCTGCAGGCAGATAGCCCATCGCTACTGGCAGGCTTTTTTTGAAACCCTCAGACCATAGGTAGGTAGTGCTTTTTCTTTGATTGGAATAAGTGTCCACGTGATATCCTGCGATTGTCTAATCTATACTAAAGTTTTTGATTAGCCTGTTTTTGTAACCTATCAACTCGGCTGTAGTTTTTCGTAGCTACCGGTCATCTGAGCACGGTACAAAAAGGCGCTAAGAATCAGCATACGCAAAAGCAATAAACACCAAACTCCAAGCCAAATACCGGTCATATCATATTGTTGAAACAGCAGCCAACTGAGCGGAAAAAAGAGCACTGCCAGTATCAAAGCTGCATTACGAATGATGTGTCCTGCGGTTAACCCAAAGAATATACCATCAAGCCAATAAGCACCTACACCTACTAGAGGCAGGAGTATAGCGTAGCCTTTATAAGCGTCGGCCAAAGCAAAAACACTATCAATATTAGTCACCAGCTGTAGATAAGTTGGCATAGCGAGCCACCATATAGCGCTGAGTATAATAGCAAGAGCGTAGCTAACTATACCAGTACGTTTAACGATAATGCGAAAGCGTACCCAATCACGCCGCCCTGCTGCTTGACCACTTAGAGTTTCAGCTGATACGGCTACGCCATCAAGGGCAAAGGCTGAGATGCTAAGAACTTGTAATAAAATAGCATTAGCAGCTAGAATCAGATCACCGCTTTGCGCGGACAAGCGGGTAATCCATGTAAAGCTTAACGTCAAAATAAGCGTACGCACAAAAATATCTTTATTCAAAGAAAATAGCCTAAGCATTTTATGTTTAGCGAAGTCTTTCGAATCAGCGGTAAACAGGCTTGACCAGCTCAACTGTAAATGACGACGACTAAGCCACAATGCCAATACTACCCCTGACCAAAAGGCGATTGTCGTACCTAGCGCCACGCCTACTAAATCCAGCTGCATACCATAAACAAAAAATAAGGTCAGCACAATGTTAAGTAGGGCAATAAACCCTTGTTGGTAGAGCATATAGCGGGTCTTACCTTGTCCGGCAAACCAGCCAATAAAGGCAAAGTTCATCAGCTCAGCAACGACGCCCCAAAAACGTACGTCTAGATAGGTTTTTGCTGCGACGGCGCTGGCAGGGTTAGCAGATAAAGCTTGCAGACCAAAATCGATCAACCATGGTTTAGCAAGCAGTAGTACCAGTCCGATGCCAACGGCTAATAACAAGGCACGCTGCAAAATAGGTAATAGCGGCGCTAGCTTTTGCTGATTAGTTGCTGATTCGGCGCTATCAGCAAGTTGCCCTAATGCTTGCGCTGATAATCCTGAGGAGGCGTACTGCAAAAAGTTAAAACTAACCAGTAGTAAAGACAATAGTTGTATGGCAAGCCCCATACCAGCAAGCTTTGACGCCTCATTCATATTACCTACGACCGCCGTATCGATGACACTTTGTAGCGGCATGGCTAAATTTGCAAGCAGCACTGGAATCGCTATGGCAATGATGTGCGCGTAGCGAGTGTCAATAGGTGGTCTGGCCTGCGGCGATTGAGCAGTTGACATAATATGATCACTTATATGTATTGCTAGTCATACAAAATAAAGCACCTAATAGATAGGTGCTTATAGATAAAGATAAGGACGCTGTACTCAATACTTTATTATCAATGCCACTTTACTATCCATATCTTAGTCTTGCTCAAACATCTTTGGATCATTGAAGGTGACGATTTCTTCTTCAAATTCAGGCTTCACTTTAACTACGAAATCGTCACGCGATAGTCCCATTCGAAGCGGAATAGAGCTTGAGATATAGATGGATGAATAGGTACCTGCAATAAGACCAATAAATAGTGCAACTGAGAACCAATACAAGCCATCACCACCCAAAAACATCATCGCCAATACTACCAGTAGTACCGTTGAGATAGTCATAATAGTACGGCGCAAAGTCTCTGTTAGTGACAAATCGATCGTTTGGCGCGGCGTAATACCACGAACGCGGCGAAAGTTTTCACGGATACGGTCGTAGACGACGATAGTGTCATTAAGCGAATAACCGATTAGCGCAAGTACCGCAGCTAGTACCGTTAAATCAAAGGGGAAACCAAAAAGAGCAAATACCCCAACGGTCACAATAGCATCGTGAAATAAAGCCATCACTGCTCCTATGGCAAGCTTAAACTGGAAGCGCAGTGCTACATAGCCTAGCATACAGGCTAGCGCCAATGCTATAGCCATCACAGAGTTAAGATAGACCTCATTACCGACTTGACTACCAATGATATTAACGTTGCTAATCTCGACCTGATTGTTGGGCAGCTCCAACGCTTGATTTAGCGAAGCACTTAAGCCATCAATATTATCTGATTGCGGCGGCAAGCGTACTAATAGCTCTTGCCGTGTACCCAGATACTGCACCACAGCATCGTCAAAACCATTATCAGCCAGTGCTTGTACCACCTCAGTTTGTTCGGCGGGCTGCTCATAACTCACATCCGCTGAAACCCCTCCAGTAAAGTCAAGACCGAGATTAAGACCATTAACCGCGATCGCAATAATACTACCGATAATCAATAGTACCGATAAGATAGCCATCGGTTTTTCTATCTTCATAAAGGGAATAATACGCTGATCACCAATGGCTTTAATACCGCCTTCAGCTAAAGCGGCATCATCGGCAGCGCTATCAACTGATTCATTAGGATTAATGCCAGCACTTGTATCTTGACCAATAATAGTATCTTGAGTGGTCAGTGCCTGACTACCTTTACCGCCGCGCCGAGAGTTGCCTTTACTAGTCTTAGAAGGACCAGATTTATTGGTTTGTGTGTTGCTGCCTTTACCATCACGGCGCGGCTTATTACGGCTGCGACGTCTGTTATTACTATCAGGGTTATTACTTGTGCCGTCACCTGAGCTGCTAGATGTCGGCGTATTGTTGTGCTCTGGGGGTGTATTCTTAGTCGCCATGTGTTTCTCCTAGCCAATGCTCAAACGTTTGATAGATTTGCGCTTACCATAAGCGATTTGTACCAAGGCGCGGGTCACCAAAATTGCGGTAAAGAGCGAGCTGACGATACCAATAGCTAAAGTGATTGCAAAACCCTTAATCGGACCGGTACCAATGGCAAACAAGATAAAGGCTACCAATAATGTCGTAATGTTGGCATCAAAAATACTGCTAAAGGCGCGATCAAATCCTGCCACAACGGCGGATTTTGGCCGTACTCCGTTTGCCAGCTCCTCACGTATACGCTCAAAGATTAGGACGTTGGCATCAACGGCCATACCAATGGTCAAGACAATACCAGCAATACCTGGCAAAGTTAATGATGAGCCTAGAATCGACATAATAGCAATAATAATAATAACGTTAATTGCCAGCGCTATATTGGCAATCACGCCAAAGAGACGATAAAACACAATCATAAAGACAAAAACTAGCAAATAACCAACTTGGGTTGAAAACAAACCTTTATCGATGTTTTCTTGCCCTAATGAGGGACCAATAGTGCGCTCCTCAACGAAATACATAGGCGCGGCAAGCGCTCCTGAGCGTAGCAAAAGTGCTAGCTCAGCCGCCTCAGCATTGCTATCGAGTCCTGTGATACGAAACGATGAACCAAGCACTGCTTGAATATTAGCACGATTGATGACCTTGGTTTCTGCATAAGGGGTACGTACTTCAATGGTCTCACCAGTCTCTGGATCTTCTTCGTAAGCGATTCTTTGTTTGTTTTCAATAAACAACACTGCCATCTGATCGCCTACAGCGGTACGCGTAGCATTTTGCATAAGCTTACCACCAGCGCTGTCTAGAGTGATATTTACCTCAGGACGACCGTTTTCATCAAGGCTGGTCTGTGCATTAGTCACTTTATCACCGGTGACAATAGCTTGGCGCTCAAGCAGTACTGGGGGACCATCAAGGGTTTGAAATGGAAACGCTTCGGTGCCAGCTGGCGGAATGCCGCCCATAAAGTTTTCACTGCCCTCAGCGACCAGACGAAATTCAAGATTGGCGGTACGGCCAAGCACTCGTTTGGCCTCAGCGGTATCTTGTACGCCGGGCAATTCTACAACGATGCGATTGGCACCTTGTGATTGGACCAATGCCTCAGCTACACCAAGCTCGCTGATACGATTGCGCAGCGTCGTTAAGTTTTGGTTGACCGCATAGCTGTTGATCTCATCTAAAGTAGCGTCATTATAGGTCATAATAAGCGCAGGGCCTTGCTCATCAATAGAGGACTGCAAAGTGAAATTAAGTCCCATTGAGCTTTGTAAGACGTTTTGAGCACGGTTGCGCGCATCGGTATCAGCAAAATGCAGTACGATACTTTGATCTTCAGTCTTTATACCTGTTACTGCAATACGCTCGGCCCGCAGATCTCGGCGAACATCACGGCTGGCGCTAGTTAAACGCTGTTCCAGCGCTTTGTCCATATCCACTTCAAGCACAAAACGTACCCCGCCGCGTAGATCTAGACCTAGCTTCATTGGCTTGGCACCGATATCACGTAACCACTGCGGCGTAGTTTGTGCCAGATTCAGCGCCACCACATAATCTTCGCCCAAGTTTTGACGCAAGACTTCCTGCGCTTTTAATTGAGCAGTCGGGTTATTAAGGCGTACCAACGCACTATTACCCTCAAAAGTGCCATCGTGGTAGTTGATACCAGCTTCTTCTAGTAAGCTTTGTGACTCGGTTAGGATACCCTCTGATAACTGGGTTCCAGCTGCGGCACTGGTAATCTGTACGGCAGGCTCATCAGGGTAGAGGTTAGGAGCTGCATATAAACCGGCGATGATCAGCACGACGGCAATGAGTAAGTATTTCCAAGCAGGATATTGCATAATCACTTCTTTAAGTTGATAAGATACTGGCAACGCAGGTCGTAGGTCAGCGGATAAAGCAGTCTTGAATATATAAGATATCAATAAAATAAGACATCAATAAACGATTATATTAATCTGACCAGCTAATAGCAGAAGATGACCGTAAATATGCGACGGTCATCTTCTAAAAGTTGCTATCAATATTACGATAATAAACACATGACAATAAAGATTAAGCGCAAGGCGTTGTTACTGACATCTAGACGCTCTCAATAGTGCCAGCAGGTAGCACTGAGAGTACAGAAGCACGCTGTATTTTAACATCAGTATTACTGTTTAAGCTTACTACAGCATAGTCCCCTTCAAGCGCTTTGATACGCCCCATCAGCCCGCCTGCAAAAATAATTTCGCTACCCACGGTTAAAGCGTTGACCATAGCACGGTGCTCTTTGGTACGCTTAGACTGCGGACGGATAACTAAAAAGTAAAAAATCGCAAAAAACGCTACAGGTAATAAGATCTGACCAAATAGGGAAGCACCAGTACCAGCACCTGCTTCGGCGGCATAGGCAGATTGTATAAAAAAGCTCATAGTTTCTCTCAATAAGTCGCAGATAATGATAAAATTAGATACAGCAATGACAATTTAGATGCAGCAATAATAATTTAGACGCATAGTAACAAAAATTCCTAGACTTGGCATTAGTTAATCATAGGATGCAGATGTTTTTCTAGACATATCAGCATACTAGCAGTCGATATCTATTACGACAATCATTTTAGCTAAATAGTCGTTCAAGGTATCAGACGTATTAACGGTTTGCTCTTGAATTTATGAGTTTGTAGCGCCATGAACACATAAACGCAAAACGACAGATACTACTGTGCTAGTAATATAAAAATGTGTTAATAATATAAAATTATGTATATATATTTACTATCAATACTATTATAAAAGTCTATATTATTTAGTGAAATACCTAGTAAGACGAAATATTGTTA
The DNA here is from genome assembly GCA_947501045.1 of uncultured Psychrobacter sp. Lineage (GTDB taxonomy): Bacteria > Pseudomonadota > Gammaproteobacteria > Pseudomonadales > Moraxellaceae > Psychrobacter. The sequence goes on along the minus strand of CANMUI010000003.1, from coordinate 316,865 downwards.
AATAATAGCATCGGTGCTACCATCAATGACTTAGATCTAGCTTAATAAGTTTTGCTACCAATAACGATTACTGCGTAGATTTTAGATGAGTTGTATTGATATAAGTACAACGATTAGTTTGTGCGTTTATTGCTAACAAGAAGCTTTATAATAAGTACTAATATCATTGTCAATAATGATAAATTTTATTTCTCCATTCTTTTTTTGTCTAGGTTATTTAACTTGTCCACCACTGTTTTGTCTATACCTCGATCCTCTCGTCCTTGCGCTTGTCAAAAAGAAGCGCCTTCTAAACCTCCGCCGACACGGTTTCATTACTCCCGTTTCGGTACTCAATCGCTGTCTGTACTGCCAGCGTTAGTGGCTTTGTTATTGATGTCATTACCGCATTCGGCGCTGGCGGCTACTACGATTGAGCAGCCGACTACCGCTAATGTGCTGATGTTGATAGGTTTTGTCAGTATGGCCATCGGTCTGTCTTTTGTCTGTTCCATGGCAGAGTCGGTACTACTGAGCATGACGCCCTCATATATTGCTGATGTGCAAGAGAGCAACCCCAAAAAAGCAGGTATGCTCAAGCGCTTAAAGCAAGATAGCGTTGATCAATCACTAGCAGCGATCCTAACCTTAAATACTATTGCCAACACGCTAGGCTCTATTGGCGCAGGTGCACAAGCGACGATTGTATTTGGTAGTGCGTGGTTTGGACTATTTTCAGCTTTGATGACTCTGGCTATTTTAACCTTTTCAGAGATTATTCCCAAAACGTTAGGAACCGTGTATTGGCGGCAGCTTAGCGGACCTGTAGCTTATTTTGTACGTGTCATTATTATTATCTTATACCCTATTATTTGGTTGTCTGAGCGTTTGACTAAACTGTTAATACGCGGTAAAGAGACGCATGGATTTAGTCGCCGTGAGTTTGCAGCCCTTGCCAGTATTGGTGAGGAAGCGGGTCAGATAGATCCGCTTGAGTCACGTATTATTCGTAACTTGCTAGCGTTCGGGGCGATTAAAGTTGAGGATATTATGACGCCGCGCTCGGTGATGCTAGCGTTTGAGCAAGACAAAACAGTGGCTGAGGTGTTAATCGATCGACCAAAACTAACCTTTTCTCGCCTGCCTATCTACGATGGTGATTTAGATAATATTACCGGTTTTGTACTAAAAACAGATATGCTGCTGGCAAAGGTGAATCATGCGATGCACAAGCCTTTGACTCAATTTCAGCGCGACATCACTTTTGTATTCTCAAAGATGAAGCTATTTGATTTGTTAGAATTAATGTTAAAAAACCGCATTCATATTGCCATTACTGTCGGTGAATATGGTGAAGTCAAAGGTTTGGTTACGCTAGAGGATGTCTTTGAAACCTTACTGGGTCTGGAGATCGTAGATGAAATAGACCGCGTAGAGGATATGCAAGCGCTGGCACGGCAAATGATGGATAGACGAGTTGAGCGTTTGGGTATGAAGCTTGATGATGATGAGCAAAATATAGACGACAATGTCAAGTCTGCACAATAGTTGCCATAATTGCACAGGGTGTTACATAGCTGAAAAGGTTTAGTGCTAGGCTAGAGCTACTTTATTAGAGCAATAATTTTATTAGAGTAATAGTGAAAAGTAGATAAGTATTTTAATGTAGTGAGCATCGTTGCCGCTAGCTGTAAAAGTACAGCAAGTGATGTTAAATTATCAACATCCCTGTATAAATAAGCAAAAATACAAATAAAAGTTATTTACTATGTAAAACTTAGTAAAATAATAAATATTAAGGATTATAATGAAAAAATTATGGAATACAGGACTATTGGCGCTACTGATTAAAAGTGCCAGTGTTACGACAATACTAGTTCTTGCTAGTACCGTAAGTATCAGTGCGCAAGCAGCAACTATGACTGAGTCGGCAGTACAAAATTATGCCTCTGCTATGAAGTCAGCGGCGAATAACAAAAACGTAAGTCAAGTGGCAGCTTTGGTCTCTGACGACGCTCTTATCTCCTTATCTAGAAAAGGTAAATCAACCAGCCTTGATAAAAATGCTTATCTAAAGCTGCTTCAAGAGAGCTGGAATGAAACTTCGAACTATCGTTATGATATTAGTGTCGACAATATAGTCACTACCGGGTCACAGGCTAAAGCCAATATAAAAACTGTAGAGAGCTGGGTTAAAAACGGCAAAAACGTGCAGTATGTGACCACCTCAAGAGTAACGCTTACTTTGACTGATAACAATGCAGTGTTGCTGCGGGCTGTCTCGAAAATAACTATTGATTGATGGTTGTCGCACGTCTATTAGTCATATAAGATATTTAAATTTCCTATACTGTCTGTCGCATAGGTATAGTCTTCGCTCTGTCTATTATACTATCAGCCAATATATTTTATTCTCATCATTTTATCGTTAGGAAACTGTTATTATCATGTCTACTGTGTCTGCATATTCTCGCTCATTTATCGCTCTACCCTTGACCCTTGCCGTGTCAACTTTATTAATTAGCGCTTGTAGTAATACATCAGCAGTGAAAAACACAGGGATGACTAATCAATCCTCTGTGGTCAAACGTGCTCCTGTAGCCACTAGTAAACGCCCTGCTCAAGCTACGTCGTCTGCTAGCGCTCGTCCGACAGCAAGTGATGGTTATTCTACAGCTTATTTGGATGCAGAGAGTTTGGACGAATTGGCAGATTTGTTAGAAGCGACAGACATGACTATGGTCGAGGACAATAAACTGGCCATTCAGCAGTACGGGGATCTATGGAATCGTCTGCGTGCAGGCTACCGCATGGATACCAGTCAGCAGACTTATAATCAGCGTATTGAAGGCCAGAAAAACTGGTTTATCAGTCGTCAAGATTATCTAAACCGCTTAGCGGCGCGTTCGAGCCGTTATTTATACCATACGGTTCGTGAAGCGGAGCGCCGCAATATTCCAACTGAGCTTGCGCTACTGCCGGTGATTGAGAGCTCCTATGATCCAAGCGCAACCAGTAGTGCCGCTGCTGCAGGTCTGTGGCAGTTCATTCCAAGTACCGGCCGTATTTATGGTCTCAATCAAAGCAGCACCTATGATGGTCGCCGCGATGTTATTGAATCAACGCGCGCCGCCTATGATTTTTTGACCGCTTTATACAATCAGTTTGGCAGCTGGGAGCTAGCACTTGCCTCCTATAACGCCGGTCCTGGGCGTATTCAAAGAGCCATCGATGCCAATGCTGCGCAAGGGTTGCCAACTGACTTTTGGTCACTAAGACTACCGACTGAAACCATGAACTACGTGCCGCGCTTTTTGGCGGTCGCCGATATTGTATCTAAACCTGAACAATACGGCGTTTATCTACCAGCGATTGCCAACCGTCAGCATTTTCGTAGTGTGCCCGTCAACTACGGCGTCAGTTTAGCTGAGGTCGCTCAGACAACAGGCGTCAGCTATGACGAACTTGAAAGACTAAATACGGCGTTGATATCAGGCCGTATTGACGCCTCAGGCCCGCAGCGCGTGGTTATCCCTAATGACGTGGATACTAATGTGGACGCCAAGCTAAGCGCTTTGAGAGGTAATGGTACGGGCGGTGCTTTTATAGCATCTGCGCCTAGTAGTGGCGCAAGTGCATCGCCAAGCTATAACAATCAGCCCTACACCAGCTCATCGCTGCCATCTGATGGTGATCAGCTCGCTGAATACGCGGCTAGTGCACGCGTACCACAGCAAACCACCAGTTATATCTCACCAACGGGGGGGTCAAACTATAGTAGTAATACTCCGGCTCGTAGCGAGCCACCTGTTACCAGTGCAGAGATGAGTAAAATTAATGCTGAGCTAAAGAGCAGTAATAACCTGCCCACCACATCAGCGCAAATTACTTCAAACAATACTATTGTTCAAGAGCCGCCGCTCAGTAAAGAAGAGCTTAACTTTATCGCTCAACAGATTCAGACGCAAACCCCTGAGGTCAGTCAAGCGGTAAGCTCGGTTGATGGTAATATTAAATTGTCAGCGGTACAGACGCAGCAGTCAATCTTAGAAGCTAGGGGTGAGGAGAAAAAGCTAAGCTTTGCTAATACAGCAGCGAGCAAACCCAAGCCAAAAGGTACCCGAACCACTTATACCGTAAAACGCGGTGATACGCTGTCGAATATTGCTAGCCGGGCAGGCGTAAGCTGGCGCGATATCGCTGAGTGGAACCAAATCGATGCCAATGCAAAACTGCTCTCCGGCAACACCTTGTACCTGTATGATGCCAAAAAGATCGAGCCTTTAAGCAGTGCCAGCACGGCAGCGGACAATCAGCCAGAGAGCTATACAGTACAAGCAGGCGATACGCTTATTGGGACTGCAAATCGTTTTGACTTATCAGTAACCGAGCTGGCAAGCTACAATAATTTGAGTAGCCGAGCGGATCTTCTAAGAGGTCAAAAACTGTGGTTAGTGCCAGGCAAAGTAAAAACTTCTGCTAGCACACCCGCTACTTCATCTTCTAAATCTAGTACAGACACTCAAAGCTATAGAGTAAAACCTGGCGATGGACTCATTGCGCTTGCGCGTCGATTCAATGTGCCAACAACCACGCTTGCCAGCCTGAACGGTATTCGTACCACTGACTCGTTGTATGTAGGTCAGACGCTAAAAGTACCTGCTAGCGTAGACATTACTACTGCCAACAATACTAGTAGTTCAACCGATAGCTCAACCCCGACCAGTCGCTATAAGGTCAAATCAGGTGAAACCTTGATTGGTATCGCTAGAAGCATTGGCGTAAGCCCAGAGGAGTTGGCTGCGGTTAATCCTAATTTTGATGCCAGAGCACGTTTGCAGCGTGGTCAAACCATCAAAGTGCCGGCGTCTAAAGCCCAAGTAGATCGTCAACTTAATGATCAGCCCATAAGTTATAAAGTACAATCTGGTGATAGCTTGATCGGTGTTGCCAGACGTTATAACGTCGGTGTTAGTACCCTAGCATCAGCCAATGGGTTAAGTACTACAGCAAACCTAATTCGTGGTCGTACGCTTACTATTCCTGCAAGTGGCAGTGCTCCTAGTAATAGTGGTACAGCTAGTAGCTCAAGTGGCTTGAGTGCTTCGGCTAGCAGTGGCAAAACGCTTAGTAACACGGAGAACTATAGAGTACAATCGGGCGATGGCCTGATTGCTCTAGCGCGCCGTTTTGGCGTCTCGGTAGAGGATCTAGCAGCTACCAACAATCTTGCAACCAATGCGCAATTGCAGCGCGGTCAGAGAATAAAAGTGCCTAAAGCTACGGTAAGCTATACTGTTGGTTCAGGTGATAGCTTAATTGGTCTTGCGCGCAAATATGGGGTATCTACGCAAGAGCTCGCTGATATGAATGATATTGCAGCCAGCACTATGCTGCAACGGGGTCAACGTCTCACCGTTCCCAACCGCTAAGTGCTAATAGTATATTTTGTTCATTGATTGAATTTTTAAAATATGCTTTGTAATAAGATCCATAGAAACTAAAAAAGCTGCCCTTTTATAAGAGCAGCTTTTTTAGTTATTGTCTAAATTATCAGCAGGTTGTGTTTTTAAACTGTCTGGGTTTTAATAGTCTCAAGATAACTTCTAATATTGCTAACGTAGTGCATACACTGCACGTAGCGGCTGTTGGCAGCTTTATTTTCTGCCAAATAAGCATAAACGTTCGCCCAGCTTTTATCGTCAATACCATCCGCATCAAGTTCGCGCTGGATACGCTTAATGGCATTGGGACCCATGTTGTAAGCGGCCAAAGCGAACCAAATCCTATCAGTTTTGGGTACGTCGTCAAAGCTGGCTTTCATCTCTTCTAGGTAGCGTGCGCCGCCGCCAATACTTTGATAAGGATCAACGCGATCAGAGACCCCCATAGCTTTTGCGGTACTGTTAGTCAGCATCATAAGGCCACGTACCCCTGTGGGCGAGACCGCATTGGCATCAAGATGCGATTCTTGGTAGCCCATCGCTACTAGCAGCTGCCAATCATGATTGTAGTTACGGGCTTGCTCTTGAAAAGAAGACTGGTAATCAGGCAACTTCTCAGTGAGGGTTTGCTTAAAGTGGTTTTGGCTGTAGGCATCTTTTAACAAGTTTTGATTATAAAAAGCCGCTAGTTTTTGCGTACTATTAACCTTAATACTGTCACATAAGAAATTACTGGCCTTTTTAGATAAAGGATCATCAGCTTGCTTGAATGTCCAGCTGACTTTTGGGTGCAAGCCATTTTTAGTTAAACTGGTATCATAGCCGCAGCTGACATTGACAGAAGGTAGGTTAAGCTGACTTTTGAGCTGAGTGCTAGCAGTGGTCAAAGCCATATCAGCACGCCCTGACTGCAAAGCTTTTAGCGCCATCTCTTCATTAGCGTAAGCCTTGAGCTCAACATCTACGCCAAGCTCATCGGCATAGCTGCGTACCAAATCATAGCCAAAGCCATGTTGGAAGCCATCGGTAGCAAAATAAGTACTATCTCCTGGGACAGCGGCAATGGTTAGCGTTTTATCTAACATCACATGATCATAGGCTGGTATATCATAAGCTAGATGCTTTGTACCCATCGTCGTAAAGCTTTCGGCGGGTAGGGAGAGAAGGGCAATACTTGATACTTGTATCGCTCTTTTGGTCTTGGTAAAACGGGGCAGCGGTACTGAATGAACAGAAGAGTTGCCAGAGGTAAAGGAATTACAAGGAACGAGGTTACTTTTAGTGCGAGAGCCGCGCTTGGTAGGACGCAGTAAGTAAGAGATACGGCGTTTGGCACCTTGCGCAGATACCTTGACACGATAAGTAATACGCTGCATGAATGTCTCCTATTGTCGACCATCCTACTTACCGCTGAGCTGTAACTCATACGTATAGCCATCTGAATAATAGACAACTATTGAGCAACAGCCTAAATAATAGTCAGCTTGTCATTAATACAAGCACGATATTACTTATAGTCAATATGAGAATTCGTCATATCAAACAGGTAAGGTCATGAATAAGTTATTGCGACGATAACGCAAGCAGTAATAGCTATTTGAAACCAGACGATTGGTATCAGCTATAGTTGTTTGCTGCATTACATATAGATGAGCTGTTAAGGCTATGAATCAACCACTACCAAAAGCACTACTATATTATTACCATCGAGCAATATTGGCAAACGACATAAGGCATTGCGTACTAAAGTTTTATAATACCAGTAACAAAATTACTTATCATTAAACCCACTTTTTATAAGTAAGGGTTTGTAAGTGGCTATAGGTAAATAACTTATGTATAAATGTACAAATAAAACAATGCACGTCAGTATGAGCAATTATCGCAACGTTGAGCACAGTTACTCTGTATCTAACGTTATAACCGGAGGTCTTAATAAATGAAAAGTCTCATGACAAAACATCTTACTACAAGCTAACTTTATGCAGTTAACTATTGCATTATTCAAGTTAAGTTAATAAAAGAGTGATAAAACTTAACAATTAGCGTATAGACGGTTATGAATAGCACAATATTTATGTATATGAATATATAACTACATTTGTAAAAAGAAGTCAAGAATTGAAGATCATTTAATAGGCTTTGCTCGTAAACTATTGTTATGTAAAACTCAAATAGCTTTTATGCTTATGACGGCTTTTATGCTGATAAGGTTAGACATGGTTACGCTGGGTTGTCAATATCAATAAAACTAACCGGTACACTAAAATGCTCTGCAATCAGCTCGCCCAAAGCTTTGATACCGTCGCGTTCTGTCGCATGATGACCACAAGCGAAGTAGTCAATGCCAAGCTCGCGGGCACTATGAGTGGTACGCTCTGATATCTCGCCTGATATATAGGCATCACAGCCCATGGCAGCGGCTTGTTCAATCATATCTTGCGCGCCGCCTGTGCAGATACCTACGCGTTCAATAAGCTTAGATTCGGCATGGTTTAGCTGCTTAGAATCTTCAGCGCTAAGATTGGAGTCACTATAATGAGCTGGAATATGCAAAGGTACACGATGCAACGCTTGCGTAATCGTCGCTATTAAAGCATCTGTATTTTGCGGCTGGCAGGTAGCAATGTTGCCAACTGGATGCGACTCATGAGGATAGAGCGCGCCGGTAATGGTTAATCCTAAAGCTTCTGCAAGTTTGGCGTTATTGCCGATAATAGGATGAGCGTCTAGCGGCAAATGATAAGCTATCAACGAGATCCCATGCTGCATAAGTTTACGAACACGCTGTCCCTTCATACCAGTGATAGGTGCAGGCTCACCTTTCCAAAAGTAACCATGATGTACCATAATAGCGTCAGCCTCAATTGCGATTGCCGCATCAATCAACGCCTCGCACGCTGTCACGCCAGTAACGATACGCCTAATAGGTTGCCCGCCATCTACTTGCAAACCATTAGGAGAATAGTCTTTAAAAGCGTTGGCCTCTAGGTAATCGTCACAAAACTTGGTTAATGTTTGCGCGGTAATCGTAGCATTTGCTTTTTGCACCATAGGATCTGCTCCTTGAGGCAAAGTAGTGTTATCTGACATAGTAGCTTCCTAATCTAATTTTATTTAGTAATAGATTTATATAATATTTATCTTAGCATAGTGTTGCAAAATCTCAGTTAAGCACAATAACTGAAAAGGTACACGATACGTTACTATTTTTACGGATGTTTTTATACACTCTCGCTATAATCTGCATACGCTAAAGTGCTCATTTATCCATCTTGTCATGTAGCATTTCTATAGTATCCCCTTCGTTGTATATAGCTTTTTCTAATATAAAAATTATAGAGGTTCTTATATGTCGTCATCTCCAAACACCCGTAAGACCAAGTCGTCGCTTTTTAAGTGGCTACCTTGGATTTTATTGCTGATAGTAATTGCAGCGTTTGTCTGGTTGTATATGAGTATGAGGACGCCATCATCGGAGACGGTGTGGGAGCCGCCTAGAACTGAAGCTAGTCAGACACAAATGCCAAACTCAGACGCCCCTCTACCTATGGCTTCTTATCACGATGCTGTTGCTCGTGCCTCACAGTCGGTCGTTAATATTTATACTACCCAAGCTATGGCAGAGCATCCTTACATGGATGATCCGGTGCTGCGCCGCTTTTTTGAGTTTCATGGGGATACGCCGCAAGGGCAGGGGCCTACTAACTTAGGCTCTGGGGTAATCGTCTCAGAAGATGGTTATATTGTGACCAACGCGCACGTAGTAGAAAAAGCTGATGAGATTACGGTAGCTTTTAATGACGGTCGCAAAAGTCGTGCCCAGGTGATAGGTACTGATCCTGATAGCGATTTGGCGGTTATTAGAGTGGATATGACTGGCCTTACGCCGCTGGCTTTTCGTGAAGCGCCTAGCCGCGTAGGTGATTTGGCATTGGCTATTGGTAATCCCTTCGGTGTAGGGCAGACAGTTACGCAAGGTATTATCTCAGCGACAGGCCGTACTGGACTTGGCGTCAATAAGTTTGAGGACTTTATCCAAACGGATGCGGCTATCAATCCGGGTAACTCAGGTGGGGCTTTGGTTGATGCCAATGGCGAGTTGGTCGGTATTAACACGGTTATTTTTTCGCGCTCAGGCGGCTCAATGGGTATCGGTTTTGCTATTCCAACTGCGCTAGTTGAACAAGTGATGAATGCACTAATTAAAGATGGGCGCGTAAGCCGCGGCTGGCTCGGCATTGAGATTCAATCGCAGCTGCGCGATCCCACCCAGCTTGAAACCTCGACAGGCGTAGAAGTATTAAACGTGGTGCCAGGAGGTCCTTCGGCTAAGAGCGGTTTACAAGTGGGCGATATCATCTTGACCATTGATGGGGTGGAGATGACTGATGCCAATAAGCTGATCCAATACGTCGCCCGTAAGTCGCCCGATACTGTACTAGAAGCGCAAATACTACGTAACGGCAAAAACGAGCAAGCCCTGATCACACTTGAGGAGCGTCCTGCGCAAGAAGCAGTTGAGCCGCCACGAGTGATCTATGATGAAAGCCTCGGTGGTCGCAATCAACCTGGTTTTGAAGGTGATGGCGAGACACCAATGATGTCAGAGGCTGAGCGTGATCGTATGCGTGAGGAGCTGCTAAAGCTATTTGAGGAAGAAGCGCCAACGCAGTAGGTGCATGAGTCAAAAAAAGCGCGTTGTCCTACAGTTAGGATAACGCGCTTTTTATGGTTCAAATATTTTTAGCCATTAGTCTCTTACTGGTTCATGATTAATATAGATAACGCCTTGGACACGGCAGCAGCAAGGCAGTATCTCATCCTCCTCAACCATAGCTAGCGGTGCAAAAGGGTAATCGATAGGATGCGAGCTGGCAATCCACTGCACGCGGCAGCTGCCACAATAACCCTCACGGCACTGAAAATTAACCTCGTGTCCAGTACGCAGCAGCCCATCGAGCAAGCTCTCATCGTCATGCAAATAAAACTGCTTTTTGCTGGTCATTACCCACGTCATGATAAATCCTATCGCTCTTTTTATAACGTCAAAACTATTTAAATAAAGAAAGCTGAAATTAGTAAAGCTTAAAACCGTTAAAGCTCAAAGTCATCAAAATCACTTTCTGATAAGTCTGAATCAATCTGACCGACCAGATACGAGCTAATCTCGGTCTCTTGCGGCGCCACCTGTACATTATCAGACGATAGCCACGTATTGATCCAAGGAATAGGGTTGGACTTCGAGTTTGGGAACGCTGAGGGCAAGCCAACCGCTTCCATACGCAAATTAGTAATATATTCTATGTATTGGCAAAGAATATCTTTATTCAGTCCAATCATCGAGCCGTCTTTAAACAAATATCCTGCCCACTCTTTTTCTTGCTCAGCCGCTTTACGGAAAATCTCGATACCTTGTTCATGGCACTCTTTGGCGATCTCCACCATCTCTGGATCGTCTTTACCATTACGCATAAGGTTGAGCATATGCTGCGTGCCAGTCAGATGCAGCGCTTCATCACGCGCAATGAGTTTAATAATCTTGGCATTACCTTCCATCAGTTTGCGCTCAGCAAAAGCGAACGAGCAGGCGAAGGACACATAAAAGCGAATGGCCTCAAGTACATTGACCGCCATAATGCACAGATACAACTGCTTCTTTAATGAGCGCAGATCGACAGTAATCTCTTCACCATTAACATTATGCGTGCCAGCACCGTATAAGCTATATAGCTGCGAGTTGCGATACAGCTCGTCATAATACTGCGCAATATCAGAGGCGCGCTCCAAGATGTGCTCGTTTTGCATAATGTCATCAAAGACGATGCTAGGATCGTTGACGATATTACGAATGATATGGGTATAGCTACGTGAGTGAATGGTTTCACTAAATGACCAAGTTTCAATCCATGTCTCAAGCTCTGGGATCGATACTAGCGGCAACAGGACAATGTTGGGGCTGCGACCTTGGATGGAGTCGAGTAGGGTCTGGTACTTGAGGTTACTGATAAAAATATGCTGCTCATGCGAGGACAAATTACCATAGTCGATGCGGTCGCGTGACACATCAACTTCTTCGGGACGCCAAAAGAACGATAACTGCTTTTCGATCAACTGCTCAAAGATCGGATGCTTTTGTTGGTCGTATCGCGCCACGTTGACGGGTTGACCAAAGAACATCGGTTCTTTAAGGGCATTATTCGGCGTTTGGGAAAAAATTGAGTAAGTCATGGTACTGCCTTTAGTGGTTATGCGGTTGTTAAAGTTTAATTGCGATACGTTATAAATTCTCTAAAGATATCTGCGACGATGCGGATTCATCATTCATATAAGCCTTGATGATCTCGCTCAGCTCCATATCATTAAGTCCTTCTAGTTCGCCGACATCACCTTTGCTAAGTGCGCTTGCATCAGCATCTGGCGATGGTTTCGATACGGCTTTTTGCGCTTGTCTCTTTGGTGGCTTTCTCAGCGCTTTTGTCTCTTTGGGTGCATTATTTGTGCTTAATTGCTCACGTACCTCTTCGATATCCATCTCTACTTGTACGATATGTGAGCTACCATCGTTTAGGTCTGCAAATACGTTCGGGATAAACAATCCACCGTCTTTGATGATTGCGGTATATTGCATGTTTATGACCTCCGTTTATTTTTATTTTTTTGTGTTTCAGTTATGGTTGGCGCGACACAAGGCTTTCATATACTTTATTATTTTCTCTTTTGCCTACGGCTAGCACATAAACCACCACTACATCATCTTTGACAGTATAAACCAGACGATAGCCTATGGTGCGTAGTTTGATTTTATAAGTATCTGTGTGTCCTGAAAGTTTTGAAGCAGGAACACGAGGGTTTGCTAGACGCTGCTGTAATTTTTTCTTAAATTGCTGCTGAATACTGGGCGCTATCTTCTTCCATTCTTTTAATGCTAAAGGATGAAACTCAAGATTATAAGTCATCCAACGTTACCTTTACAGGTACTTGCCCGTCATTCATTCGTGCGTCAACGGTTTGGCTCAATGCCATATCGTCCATCGCTTCCATCATGCGCTCATACATATCTGTTGAAACTAAATAAGCCACAGGTTTGTTATGATTTAAAATAGCAATGGACTCACCATCTGACTGTTTAATTAGTGCCGAAGGGTTGGCCTTTAGTTCTGAGATACTGGCTGTCTGTGTCGCAAATATCGGTTGCATGATTTAATCTCCACTAATATTAAGCTCTAAATATAGGGCTAATTTTAGCACGAAAATTAGGTCTTATTTGTTATTGTATTTATTTTAACTATTTAAGTAGCCCATCCCGCCTACCGCTTGTATCTGCCTAGCCGCTGGCGTGCAGTCTACCCAGTCTGGTAGCGTTCCAACGTTCGAGCGACCACTCCCAGCCACAGACTGCATCGCCATCGTCGTTGGCAGGATACCGCTATAGTCGCGGCTAAACGACCTTGTTCGGGCGGCGTTCAAACTTTAATCATGAGATTTAGGCGTAGGGTGGGTTAGTTTTATCTCGTTCTTGTAGAGAATGAGGCTAAAACTAACCCACCATTTATGTCATTTTTAAATATCCATGGTGGGTTACGCTTTGGCTAACCCACCCTACGGTTCACACCTTGTAGGTTGGTGTCGAGGCACGAGACCCAACAAATTGCTAATTTAAATTTTTTTGGTATTGCAAGCTTTACTCAACCTACGCGCTTAAGGCAAACAGCATTTTTTAAATTTTTTATCACTTCCACATGGACAAAGTTCATTTCTACCAATTTTTCTAGTATTTACTGTCTTAGAATTATGGGGTTTTTGAGCTTCTGAAGTTTGTAGGTAAATATTATTAATAATAGTATCAATTTCAATCTTAGAGGAGTTGCTAGATTGTGCTTGATTCATTATTAAAGTTAAGATTGTAAGTAGTATAGTTATAAACCCGTATAGTTCAGAGCGAGTCTTAGGTAATAAATCCTTTATCGATGATAATTCTGGAATAGCTTTATCAATTTCTTCAGCTATAGTTTGTGGAGTGGCTTTATTATTTTTTGCATGTTCTAATATAGAAGCTAGCTTTTCTAACTCGTTAATACTCCTTTGAGGTCCACTTAGTAATTCAATTGTGTCTCCGATAAAGTTGTATACTCCGTCAGGTATATGCCCTATACCTCCACAGTTAGGACACGGTTCTGCTTGACAACCAGTGAAAGAAATATTATTAGAATTATGGAAGTTAAAAAGAGATGGAAAAATACTGTCACAGTTGTCGCAAATAGCTGGAACCTTCATATAATGCTCCTAATCAGAATACTATCTTTTAAAGAATAAAATACAGTAGGTATAAGGTACGCTCTATATATTTTTTAAATTGCTGTACATTTAGTATGCTAACTTCATTCTAAAGATAGACTGATGTCGAAGAATCAAACTCAATGAGTTATTTATTTAAAATAGTTAGATGTTGCCAGCTCTACTTAACCTAAGCTTACTTACATTTATTCATAAGTTAAATATAGGCTACGCTCTAGTAGCCTACATCGTTTAAAGTTACAGTATTACCTTTAATCTACTTGTTCTTAGATATGTAGATTTTAAAAGGTTTATTCTTTGCAACGATACGCTTACCATTCTTAGTAATCGCCCATCGTAAAATAAAAGTACCTCTTTCATCAGTATACATATATACCTCCAAGAAGAAATTTGTAACTATCACTTTACGGTTTGCTTGGACAAGAAGTAGGTTTTAGATTAGAATGTTTGTTCTAGTTAAGGAACTTAATCCTATTTGCTTACCACTTGTGGAAGTCGATAGTTTTAACTTCCTGATATTGAATATTGGCGTATTCAGTATCTCCGATGGCATAGGTAATTAATTATCTATGCCATTTTTATCTTCTACTATCTACCTCCTGTGCCACTCCTTTATAACTACCTTTCATACCGCTCATAAATCGACCTGTAGTAGTGTCTCTTTTTAGCGAATGCTTAGGGTTACTAGGATGCTTCATTTGAGTTCGAGCGGTTACCGAACCTCTGCGAGTACTACGGCCTGTATTCTTAGCCATACTTAACTTACCTCTTTGTTAATTAGTTTTAGTGGCTTTCTGCTATTTATATTTCTGTTTTACCTCCTTTTGCTAAACCATGATATCTATCTAGCTCTCTAAATTGAATCAGAGAGCTGGATAGTCGAACCCTAAATCTTACAAGCCCCACCAGCACAATCATCTTCCATATCCGCTTGCGCGTCATTCGCACCATCACGCGTATTATGATAATAGAGCGTCTTTACGCCAAGCTTATACGCGTTTAGTAGATCCTTAAGCAATATTTTCATTGGTACGCGGCCGCCTTCATAACGAACGGGGTCATAATTGGTATTAGCTGAGATGCTTTGATCGACGAACTTTTGCATGATAGCGACTAGCTTTAGATAGCCATCGTTATTGGGCATTTGCCACAGCAGCTCGTATTGACCGCGTAGTTTATTAATCTCTGGGACCACTTGCTTTAATATGCCATCTTTAGACGCTTTGATAGAGACCAGACCGCGTGGTGGCTCGATACCGTTAGTAGCGTTGGCAATCTGGCTTGAAGTCTCAGACGGCATTAGCGCGGTTAGAGTAGAGTTGCGCAGACCGTGTTCGGTAATATCTGTACGCAGGCTTTCCCAGTCTAAATGCAGCGGCTCTTGGCAAATTTGATCCAAGTCCTTTTTATAAGTATCAATCGGCAAGATACCTTGCGAATAAGTCGTCTCGTTGAAGGCCGGGCACGCGCCTTGCTCTTTAGCCAATTTATTCGACGCTTTCAAAAGATAATATTGCAGCGCTTCAAAGGTTTGATGGGTTAGACCTAGTGCTGAATCATCTGAATAACGCACGCCGTTTTTAGCGAGGTAGTAGGCATAGTTAATCACTCCAACGCCTAAAGTACGACGACGCATACTGCCATTTTCAGCCGCTTTGACGGGATAGTCTTGATAGTCGAGTAGGGCATCAAGTGCGCGCACGATCAGCTCGGCCGGCTCTTCGATGTCGCTAACGTTGTCAACTTTACCTAAATTCACCGCTGATAGCGTACATAGGGCAATCTCGCCGGTCTCGTCATTGATGTTATCGAGCGGCTTGGTCGGTAGCGCAATCTCCATACACAGATTGGACTGACGAATCGGCGCAACGGTGGCATCAAACGGGCTGTGGGTGTTGCAATGGTCGACGTTTTGAATATAGATACGACCAGTGCTGGCGCGCTCTTGCATCATCAGGCTAAATAGATCTGCTGCGGGCACTTGGCGCTGACGAATAGACTCATCGCCTTCATATTTGGTGTACAACTCTTCAAATTTGTCTTGATCTTCAAAGAAGGCATCGTACAGACCGGGCGTATCATCAGGTGAGAATAGGGTAATGTCTTGCCCTTTGATCAAGCGCGTATACAAGGTTTTGTTAATCTGTACGCCGTAATCCATATGACGCACGCGGTTGTCTTCCACGCCGCGGTTATTTTTTAAGACCAATAACGACTCAACTTCTAAATGCCATAGCGGATAAAATAGAGTTGCCGCGCCGCCACGAACGCCACCTTGTGAGCAGCATTTAACCGCCGTTTGGAACAGTTTATAAAAAGGCACACAGCCGGTATGCTGCGCTTCACCGCCGCGAATGGGGCTACCAAGGGCGCGAATACGCCCTGCATTGATACCGATGCCTGCGCGCTGCGACACATAGCGCACAATGGCGCTGGTAGTGGCATTAATAGAGTCAAGGCTGTCGCCGCATTCAATGAGTACGCATGAGCTAAACTGGCGCGATGGGGTACGCACACCAGACATAATTGGCGTTGGCAAAGAGATTTTGAATTCTGAGGTGGCATCATAAAAGCGTTTGACATAATTCATACGCTCAGCTGGGTCATAATTAGCAAACAGACACATACCGACCAGCATATATAAAAACTGCGGGCTCTCAAAAACGGTTTTAGAGACGCGATCTTGCACTAGATACTTGCCTGCCATTTGCTCCACTGCCGCATAAGCAAGATTCATATCGCGCCAATGATCCATATACTCGTTTAATTCATCAAACTCGCTACGGCTATAGTCTTGCAGTATATGCTCATCGTATTTGCCAGCGTTGGTAAGTTTGGTAACGTGGTCAAAAAGGGTAGGCGGCTCAAACTGGTTATAGGCAATTTTGCGCAGGTGAAAAATGGCGAGGCGAGCGGCTAGATACTGGTAATCAGGAGTGTCTTCTGAGATCAGATCAGCGGCTGATTTGATAATAGTTTCGTGAATATCGCGGGTTTTGATGTCTTCGTAGAACTGAATATGTGATTTAAGCTCAACTTGTGAGACTGATACATTTTCTAAACCGTCCGCGGCCCATGCGATTACCTTATGAATTTTATCTAAATCAATAGGCTCTAATCGTCCATCGCGTTTGGTCACTTGAATATTATCGATATGTGTCATGTTGTCCTCGTAAAGTTGATTGCTAAGATCTACGTGGTAAGTAAAACCAGTCTTATATTTTTAGCACGTCATAGTCTATTACAAAGCTAGCTGGCTAAGTTTTTTTAAGCAAAGCATCAGCGTAGCTCATAGTGACAAAGAAAATCACTGAGCACTAGATATAGCGTGTTTTTTAGTAGATAGGCACAATATAGCGGGAAAATTTTGAAAATGCTATATTGATTTTAGCGTGAATATATGTTGCCATGAGGTGATAGCGAGCCAAAATTTTGGCAAAGGACGGCAGGATAAGGGTTAGCGCGGTTGTGTTAAATCTTAAAATAATTTGTAAAGAAGTCGTTATCGTTTTCTTTTTATTTATCGACAAATAATTGGTTATTAGTAGTAGACAAAATGCGAATACAAGATGGCTGCAACAACGCTGCTGATTTTACAGGAGCGCATAAAAAATCGCCACCTTTATAAGTGACGATTGTGGTATTTATAAACTTACTTACTTAAAATATCGCAGTGGTTTTTTAGTACTAGCACTTACTTTTACAACGCTACGTTTTATACAACCATACGTACCGTTTTGGCCTCATCAAGAGCAGCGTAAAGCGTATTGACTTGCTCGGCGGTGGTCAGATACAGATTGACTCGTGCTGAGTGAAAGCGGCCTGTTTTAGAAGGTTTAACCTCGATAGACGCCAAGTCGAACTCTGGGAACTGGCTACCAAGGATGAGTTTGACCTCATTTAATAGCGTTTCGTGCTCGCCTTCGTGACCGATAATACTCATAGGATAGTCCATGGGGAACTCCCACAGCTCAGGGTTTTGAATATCGGTTTTTTTACCTTTTAAAACACCATCGTTGGCGACCAATTCGGTTACTTTAACTTCTCTTTTAGTCTCTTGGTCTTGATTGGTGTTGTTTTTTGGATCATCACTCATAGTAGTTACCTTGTTTTTATTGAAATGATAGCTTTCGGGTTAATAATGTTATCTAGTGTATTGACTATTTATGATGATGGTGTGGTCATTATTCAAGTGCTACGATAGGTGTGAGCTATAGTAGATGCTCTAATTTTTTTACCAATAACATTTTATAAAATGCTTTTTTGTTCACAGTATAGGCCGCAGACTATAAGGCCAAATTGGTAAGCTATTTTTTATAGCCACAAATGGCTACATAGTCGCCGCGCTGATAACCTTCGATCACTTCTTGCACGTTATCATTGGCATACATAGGATGCGTCAACAATGTTTGCGCGTATTCAAAACCTGTAAACCCACTGGCCTGCATGGCCCTGATTTTCTCCTCAGAGGTGCGCCAGTTTGCCGATTTTACCAGTTCAATGGGATAAGGGTCATTAGGGGTGATATGCGCAAGTAGCGGATGCGTCCAAGTATCTAAAGAGGCCGCTAGATTGTAAAGAGTGGCAAAACCGCTCTCTTTTGGCACATCAATGAGTATTAATTTGCCGCCAGTCTTTAGGGCAGCAAACGCCTTGTTAATACATAGATCCAAATCGCTGATATAACTGACACTGCCATTAAACAAGATAGTATCAAATTTACTAGGTTCGATGACGCACGCTTCAGCAGGACTGATATCAACTTGCAAGCCACGTTTTTCAGCGATCGCTGCCATATCCTTTGAAGGTTCGACCCCATACTTGATAGAGATATCAAAATCCTTTGCTAATAGCATCTCAAAGAGCCCGCTACCACAGCCTATAGATAGTATTTCACTATCCTTGTCTAAAAAGTAGGCGACCAGTTTTAGCTCACTGGCAAGTAAGTTTTGGTTATTTAAGAACCAGCTGTCATAAGCGTTTGCGTGTTCATCAAATACAGCCATAAGATTTCTCCTCAGGTTTGGGTGTTAAGTGATCGTAATTTTCTCTAACAACTGCTAATTTAAGACAGCTCTAAAGCCATCTGCCAGAAATTAACTTCCATACGACAAGCGGTATTAAATAACTGCTGCAACTTGTTGACTTGAGAGGGGACAGCTTGTGTCAAGAGCTCATTAATCTGAGCTTCATTTTGTACTGTGATGGCTTGAAACTCATCACTAGCAAAGACATCGATCCATGGCTGATAAGGGTTATCAGCCATGAAACCTTGGGCCTTGAGGCGTTCGCCAATCTCGCCATAACCCATCAAACAAGGGGCAATAGCGGCATAAAGTTCAATAAGAGAGCCTGACATAGCTGCATCTAGAAGATAGCGGCTATAAGCGATGGTTGCCGCAGATTCAGGGGTATTCTCTACCTCTTCAAGACTCATACCCCACTGACGACAAAAGTCCAAATACATGCCAATTTCTAGATCAAGCATGGCATTGATACCGGCTTGGCCCAGACGCATTTGTGCCAAAGTATCACTTTTATAAACACTCAAAGCCATCACTCGAGTGTAGTGGAGCAGGTATAAGTAATCTTGCTTTAAATAGTGGCGAAAGCTGTCTGGAGCAAGCGTGCCTGTCGCTAGCTGATTGACGAAGTTATGATGAATGTAATCATTCCATATAGGACAATTACGGCGTAACGTTTGATAGTCCATAGTGCTCACTTACTTTGATAAAAATATTGAGTAAGCAAATAGCGGGAAACAATAAACAAGCACGCACAAAAAAAGCCTTGCCGGTTTATATTATATAAACTGGAAAAGCTTATATAAACTGGCAAGGCATCGTTATGTGCTGAGTAATAAAGATTCACGCTTGTTTCCTACGTCAGTGCTAACTGCATCAGGTTCGCGGGTATTTCTCAGCGATGATTTTAGATATTGCTAAACTCTAAAATCAAAGCACCCCGACAAGGTTTTTTAAGAATTTTTGATAAAAGCTGAACAACTAAGTTTAAGACGTTTATCGTAAAGCTATGATAAACGAATCTAGCTATAATTAGCAAGAAGAGAAGAGTCAGGAGCCAAAAGCAAGAAGCCAAAAGCAATAATAGACAGAAGGGCAACAGGGGTTATAACCTGATTTAAAACTAGGCATAAAAAAAGCTGAGACACGCTCAGCTTTTATGCTTTTACAATTAATCTAGTTATTTATTAATCATTCTCTAAAAAAGAGCGCAGATGCTCAGAGCGTGACGGGTGGCGCAGTTTACGTAGTGCTTTGGCTTCGATCTGACGAATACGCTCACGAGTGACATCGAACTGCTTACCGACTTCTTCAAGGGTATGATCGGTTGGCATATCGATACCAAAGCGCATTTTGAGGACTCGTGCTTCGCGCTCAGTCAGATTGCCTAGTACATCGCGAGTGGCCTCGCGTAGACCTGCTGAGGTCGCATCATCAACTGGACTTGAGATGGTTGAGTCTTCAATAAAATCGCCCAAATGCGAATCTTCATCATCGCCGATAGGGGTCTCCATAGAGATCGGTTCTTTGGCAATCTTGAGCACTTTACGTACCTTGACTTCATCCATCTCTAAACGCTCGCCTAATTCCTCAGGAGTTGGCTCGCGTCCCATCTCTTGTAGCAGCTGGCGTGATACCCGATTAATTTTGTTAATAGTCTCAATCATATGCACCGGTATACGAATGGTGCGTGCCTGATCCGCGATAGAGCGAGTAATGGCCTGACGAATCCACCACGTAGCATAGGTTGAGAACTTATAACCCCGGCGATACTCAAACTTATCGACCGCTTTCATAAGACCAATGTTACCTTCTTGAATCAGATCCAAGAACTGCAAACCACGATTGGTATATTTTTTAGCAATAGAGATCACCAGACGCAAGTTAGCTTCGACCATCTCTTTTTTGGCGCGGCGCGCTTTAGCTTCACCAATAGCCATACCGCGGGCAACATCCTTCATATCATGGATTTCCATGTCGAGCTTTTGCTCATAATCAAGGATTTTGCGCTGTAATAAGATCACATCATCAACGACTTTTTCTAGGGTTTCGCTAAAGGCTGGGCTACCTTTTAAGCGTTCAGTGAGCCAATCGACGTTGGTCTCGTTGCTTGGAAAGGTCTTACGAAACTCAGCACGCGGCATACGGCCACGGCGGATGACCAGACGCATAATTTGACGTTCGTGTTTGCGCACATCATCGTAGACATCATGCATGATTGCCATGACTTGATCAGACATACGGTTATTGAGTTTGAGCATCATAAAGCGATTAGCAAGCTGCTCATAAGCTTCGACAGCTTGTGTGCTACCGCGGCCATAATCAAGTAGAGCTTGTTTGGCGATAATAAATAAGTTCTCAATCTCCTCTAAGCGTAGACGAACTTCTTCAGGATCAATACCTGTGGTTTCTTCTTCAACCTCATCATCAGCAGCTTCTATATCGTCGTCGTCCTCATCATCGTCGTCATCGACTTTAGCATTCGCTTTTGCTTTAATAACAGGCGCTTTTTCTTTTTCTTCTTTTATTCTTTCGCGCTCTTCTTTTTCTCTCTCTTTTTCCTCTTTTGCTGCTATTCTATCCTCTTCTGTTTCAGGGTCTAAGAATCCTGTAATCACATCAGAGAGTTTTTTCTCACCCTCTAATACGCGCTGGTACTCATCAAGGACGAACTGCACAGTACCCGGCCAGTGTGCCATAGCGTATTGAACATCACGAATGCCTTCTTCGATACGCTTGGCAATAGCAATCTCGCCTTCACGAGTGAGCAGATCAACCGTACCCATCTCGCGCATATACATACGTACAGGGTCGGTAGTGCGACCAGGCTCAGTCTCAACAGAGGCAAGCACCGCCGCTGCCTCATCGGCTGCCATATCGTCATCGCTTGAATCATCGTTCATCAAGATGTCGTCAGCATCTGGCGCGGATTCAAATATTTTAATACCAACGTCCGTCAACATCTGGATGATATCTTCGATCTGATCGCTTTCGGTAATAGAGTCGGGTAGCTGATCATTTACCTCAGCATAAGTAAGATACCCTTGCTCTTTACCCATTTGAATTAAGGTGGCCAGTTGAGAGGTGGACTTAGAAACTGACTTATCGTTCATAAATACTCGCTTGCATCGGGCACTTTTATGATGTGACAACTACTGCTTATTTGCTGCGCTGATCTAATCGATAGATTGATCGGCTAACAGCATATGATGTGTCAAAAATCACAAAAATGAATTAATGTGAATAAAGGCTCAAAAAACATCAATAAAACGCTAAATATAAACCTAACAAAAACTTAAAAATATATAGTTATAGCTAATAAAATAATAGCCATCATAAACAGCGGCGTAGTTTAACACAGACTACCACTTACCAGCACGTTGCAT
Organism: uncultured Psychrobacter sp.; assembly: GCA_947501045.1. GTDB lineage: Bacteria > Pseudomonadota > Gammaproteobacteria > Pseudomonadales > Moraxellaceae > Psychrobacter. The sequence continues at coordinate 294,734 of CANMUI010000003.1, read as the reverse complement.
TAATTAGTGGCACTACTGTTTATAACTATCTTACGTATGACTATCTCGTTAAATGCCTGCTCGCTATATCCATAGATGATGGGGGCAATAGCTAGTGTTTTAAAGGGCGATCTTCTGACGGTACCTAATAAGCAAAAAATTCGCTCTAGATGCCCGTCATTAAGGCGGATTGTTCTGCTTGCTGCGCGCGCCGCCATTTACTCAAGTACTGCGCTTGCATACTCAAAATAGCAAGCTTAATATGATCTGGATTGTTGATCAGCTGTTGTCTTTCTTTTTTCATATGGCGTTCTATTAGTTGACTGACTAAGTTTTCAATCAATTCATCAACGCTTAATATATTACGTGCAGTAAGCGTCTTATAAAACCCGCCCCAGCTTCGACTCAAAATGGACTGATTGGCAGGCTCAAGGTTCGATAAAATAAAATGAGCGGCCGCATTGACGTCTGTTGGCAAATACAATAAACAACGTTTTATCGTCGTTACGATGTCGAGTAGTGCTGCATCCTGTAGATCTTCCCATGCCAGCGCTCTAAAAGCATCGGAGGAGGCTTTTTGTTTGATATGTGCCGGCAGGTTTAAGTTATCAATACCAGCTTGTTGCCAGATAGCGGTAAGGGGATCCTCTGTCAGAGCACGCGGCTGGAACAAAAAACACAATTGCAGCTGCTGGCTGATGGTCATGTCGCCATCAAAATCTAATAATGCGTCTTTGGCTTCACTGTTTTGACTGCGCTTGCCGCCAAGTTTTTGGTAGATATCATTGTTAAGCAGATAACGAAAACTACTGCCTTTGGGTAATAAGTTAGTCAAAGTGCGTACTTGTGACATCAGCTTAGCTTTGCCCTCTGCCAAGCTTAAATCAAAACGCTCGCTTAGATAGGCAAAGATATACTGCGATAACGGCATCGCTTGATCGATTTGCTCGCGCATGGCCGCTGCGCCCTGAGTTTTAATAAAGGTGTCAGGATCGTGGTTGTTGGGCAACGTTAAAAACCGCAGTTCTTTATCATCACTAAAGACAGGCAGCGCAACCTCAAGCGTCCGCCAAGCAGCTTTTTGTCCAGCGCTATCACCATCGAAGCTCAAGGTAAGGGTAGGGTTTAGCGTCAATAGGCGTGAGATTTGACTCTCATTAATTGCCGTACCCATAGAGGCCACCGCGCCATAAATACCGGCTTGATATAGGGCGATCACATCCATATAGCCTTCGACCACTAGCCAGCGCTCAGCGCGCTGCTGACGTGATTCATAATAGCCGTAAAGGACGTGCTGCTTATGAAAGACAGGTGAGTCTGAGGAGTTAATGTATTTGGGTTTAACCTCATCATCAAGCGCTCGGCCCCCAAAACCAATGGTGCGCCCTTGATTGTCCCGAATCGGGAAAATTACCCGATCGCGTAGCAAGTCATAATCACGTCCTGACTCTGATTGGCGCACCAAACCCAGGGCTTTAAGACCCTCGATATCTTGCGGAAACTGATGTTCAAGATGCTGCCAACCAAAAGGTGCGTAGCCCAAACCAAAAGTCTCAAAAGTGTCCTCAGTGATACCGCGCGCGGTAAAATACTGCTTGGCATGGGGATGAGTCTTCAGATTGTGCTGATAAAAGGCTTGGATTTGGCTAAGTAGATCATACAAATTACCGTCTTGATCACCTGCATTATTATCTTCTAATGATATCGCTGCTAGGGAGGCATCGTCCATCCAGGCAGGCGGGTAATCAGCGTAGGCGTTACTGTCACTATAATCGGTATGACTTACATAGTCGTTAAAATGGTTATTATCAACATGATGGTGATCAGATGAGTGGGGTACATTAATTGAGGTATCGACTAGTGATTGTCCAGTCGACTCTATCGTCGGGTGCAAGCTTGAGGGGTTCGATGACGTTTGTTGCGATGATGGATGGTTTGGTTTGGGATTATTACGCTGGTAGCTGACGTTTTGTTGCTCATCTTTTGGAACTTCGATGCCGGTTTGTTTAGAGAGTTCGTTTACCGCCTCAATGAAGGTAAGGTTTTCATAATCGCGCAAAAAACTAATAGCATTACCACCAACGCTACAGCCAAAGCAGTGATAGATGTTTTTTTGTGGATTGACATAAAATGAGGGCGATTTTTCGCCATGAAACGGGCAGCAGCCTTTATACTCGGTGCCTGCGCGCTTGAGTGTCGTATAGCGCCCAATGATACTGATCAGATCAGCTTGGCTATTTAATTGATCGAGAATATGACTTGGAATGCTCATGAGAAAAACAGTTTACCACAAGATAAATGCTCGTTATTCACATTTTTGCTTTGGCAGCAGAGTACTAAAAATAAACATCAAAAACCTTGATAAATCAGTATAAAAAACAAGGCCAACTTTATAGTTGACCTGCTCAAATAGATATGGATGATCTAGTCAACTCAAGGGTTATCTATTGTCTATAGGATCTGCAAGCGGCGCGTCAGTATCAAAAGGCGCTGGCGTACTATCACCGTTATAATTAGGAGGGGTATTGATAGGATCAGGGGTGGCAAGCTGCGGGAGGATACTAGCCTCGCGAGCCGTAGCACCAGTACTGGCCGGATCAGTAACTCGACCAGCCGCCCCTTCAGGAAGACCTAAACCAATATTAATACCACCAGCATCTGCTTCGGCAAGATTATTTGGCAAAGCTGCAGCGTTATCAGTAGGCAGTTGCAGCTGAGAAGCCGCTTGTACCACCTGCGTCTTGGTTGCGCCTGTATATTGACCTTGAGTAAACGCAGCGTCTCTCAAGCTTGCACGTCCCAGCTGCCCAAAGGTGAGTTTATTAAGCCATGAACGATCGCTTTTGGTGGACAGCTTGACGCGTCCATCGGAGGTTAACCACTCAGGATAGTTGATTTGCAGTAGCGTTTTATACTCCCGGGCCAGATCTGTCAAACCTAGCTGCTGATGACTATAGGCAAGAACCGCGAGAGCTTCTGGTACCGCCTCACTGAGCGGATAATACTGGAACACCCATTTAGCTCGATTCACCGCCGCTACATAAGCTTCACGCTCAACATACCAGTTGGCTGCTGTCAGCTCGCTTTGAGCAAACTGGTTGTAGATAAAAATCATGCGCTGCGCAGCATCTGGCGCATAAGGGCTGTTAGGGTATTTATTAATTAGCTCTTGAAAATTAGCAAAAGCGATACGCAAAAAGGCGGTATCACGTTCTGATTGGTTAAGCTTAAATATTTTGAGGCCATCAGACGAGCCTTCCATATTGGCCACACCGCGCACATAGTAAGCATAGCTTATTTGCGGATTAGAGGGGTAGAGATTAATAAAGCGTTCGGCACTTGCAGCAGCAGTTTCATAATTGCCGCCGGCGTATTCAGCATACATCATATCAAGCAGCGCTTGCTCTGCATATTCACTAGTAGGATAAAAAGTGCGCAGGTTAGTCAGATCTTCAATGGCCCGATTATAGCGGCCTTTATCGATCTCAGTAATGGCATCAACATAGTAACCTTGTGCTGATTTCTCAGCGGTTTCGACAGCATCGACATCCTTGCCAGTCAAATTCTTGAAAGTCTGGCAGCCTACCAAACTGACACTCAGGGCCAGTAAAGTTACTGATGATAATTTAACAAATGTGTTGCCAACAGGGCGCATACTTCTTCTCCGACACAAGACGCACAATAACGGTGGCGCTATTATACTATACGACAAGGTTAATGATAAATAACAAGGTTAAGAACAACCAACCGACTAAAAAGACAACTATTCGCCCAGTATCAAGCGGGGTTGCAAGGTAGCATACAGCAAAATCTTGCCTACTTTATAGAATTACGCCTGCTTCGTCTATGCCTGCCTATGCTAATTTGCAATTAAAAAGCGGTCAGTCAACTCTAAGATTAGGGTTAAGTCTCTATATTTATTGCTATATAGATCAGCTAATCAGTACAAAGCTGGGCTAATAAATAGGTCAATAAACTAATAGACTAGATAAAGCCTTAAACGATAAATTTTGCCTAGTTTAGCATGAGCGCCTTTCATGGGCGATGACAAATATAGTCATTAGAGGCAAATATACAGTAAATTACGGCAATGTCATATTACAGTGAGTTGTAAACCTAACCGTCAACTCAAAAAAGCTGGCTAAAAATAGCAGATAAATACTAGTAGCGGTAGGGCCTTGGCACTGGGCGTGGTACACTATGGCACTATATAATTTATCACTAACAATCATCTACCATGAACAGCAATGCTATGACCATAAATGCGTCCAAAAACCAAACCCCTGATAGCGAGATGTCAGCACAATATTCATCCCCTCACGAGGATTCTTTAAATGATAGTAGCGATTTTGTTACCAAAACAGCTGCTACCGATGAGATAGAGATTGGTGATAGCTTGCCGGGTGATGAAGGTATTGATCATGACGATGATAATGACCATGACTACGATAATGATCATGACTATGATGACAACGCGCCAGTAGCTGGGCAGGCTGTAGCACAAGTTATTGATGTTAGCCATACGGTCACAGACAAAGAAGCGGGCCTGCGTATCGATAAGCTTGCCTCGCAAGTTTTTACTGACTTCTCACGAGTAGAGCTACAAGGCTGGCTCAGTGATGGTAGTTTGTTGTGCAATGGTAGCGTGCAAAAGCCCAAATATCGCGTTAAAGCGGGCGATATTATGCACTTGTCTACAACTTTGCAGCAGCATAGCGAAGATTTGCCTGAAAATATCACTATCGATGTCGTTTATGAAGATGAGACTGTGCTGGTCATTAATAAGCCTGTGGGTATGGTGGTACATCCAGGTGCAGGCAATCAAACTGGTACCCTCGTCAATGCCCTGCTATATCATTATCCACAGCAGCACCATCTACCACGTGCAGGTCTGGTGCACCGAATTGATAAAGATACCTCGGGGTTATTGCTTATTGGTAAAACTAAACCTGCACAAATGGCACTAATGGCACAGCTTAAAGACAAGACAGTTTACCGTCATTATCAGTGTGTGGTCGCAGGGGACGTAGCAAGTCTTAAGCGCCATCAAAGGATCGATGCGCCAATTGGACGCCACCGTAATCAGCGCACCAAAATGACAGTGATGACAGCTGGACGTGAGGCAGTGACTCATCTATTGGACATTACAGCGCTTAATGAAAACTACTGTTTATTGGATGTGGGTCTTGAGACGGGACGTACCCATCAGATTCGAGTGCATCTTAGTCATATTGGTTATCCAATAGTGGGCGATCGGGTCTATGGTGGTCGCCGTCAATTGCGAGCTGGCTTGACAGAGAAGCAGCGTCAAGTGATTACTAATTTCCCGCGTCAGGCTTTACATGCTTATGAATTAGGGTTTGTTCATCCGGTAACTGATGAAGATATTGAAGTGAGTGCGCCTATTCCTGAGGATATGCAGCAGCTGATCGCTGTGTTAAGCGATGACTATGATGAATAAGACAATAACAGATTATGATAGATAAACTTCCGATCAATATACTGGCGCAGCTTGATGATGTCACTATTTTTCAAACCGCCGCCTTTCGAAACACGGTTTCTCAAAGCGCTGTTTCTCAAGATACCGTTTTTGAACAGAGGGTGTCTGAGTCGGCAACGAGTGCTCAAAGCGATCCTTATCTGCTACAAATGGGTCAGGCAAGCTTTGGTGAGTTTAATCTTGGACTGCATGTCAATGACGATCCAACAAAAGTATTAGCCAATCGTATGCGTCTTTTGTCCGCGATTAATGAGCACTTAGCATTGAGACAAAACTTACCTATCAAGCGTTTGCACTGGGTTAATCAAGTGCATGGCAGGCAAGTTTACGATGTCGATAACCATACTGTTAGTATGTGCCCAATAGATGCCGATGCGATGATCAGCCAGCAAACCCAGCTAGGTCTTGCCATCATGACAGCTGACTGCGTGCCTATTGTATTGTATCAACCGTTATCAGGACAAATAGCGGCGATTCATGCAGGCTGGCAGGGTTTAGCTTATGGTGTTATCCAAGCTACTGCACAGACTTTTACCCTACCGGGACAAATCATGGCTTGGATTGGCGTTAGTATCAGCCAACATCACTACGAAGTAGGTAGCGAGGTTCGCGATAAATTACGAGCAGGCTGTCTAGAGAACCAGTTGCTATCAACGGTACAGATTGATAATTTCGATACATTGTTTTCGATATCAACAGATAGTGAGGCGAAACCTAATCCAGAGCAGGTAAAAACGACTTTAGCCAACAACCCTAAAATCAAACTAGATTTACCTAAACTTGCTGCCTATCAATTGCAACATGCTGGTATTGAAGTAAAGAATAAGGCTGACACTTGTAGTTATGCTGATACACGTTACTATTCTTATCGACGCCAAACACATTTGCAACAGCCTGCGACAGGGCGTATGGCACTGATCATTGCTCACAGCTTACCTATTAATAGTGTGACTGAAGACAAGTAGTTTTTGATAAATAGCTTCTAACCATAAAAAACAGCAGGTCTTGGTCTGCTGTTTTTTGTTTAGGTAGGTTTTACAGTTTTGATAGTATGTGTTATTAGCATACAGAATCACTGGACTTTGGTACTGACAGTCCAAATAAAGGACGCAAGTACAATGCTAAAAAGGTTCCTGCCATAGCAAGTATGCCCCAAATGTAGCCGTGTAAGCTAAAAGAAGCAATGCCGCCAAAATAGGCACCGATATTACAGCCAAACGCAAGCCGAGCACCATAACCCATCAGCAATCCACCGATAACCGAAGCGGCAAAATTACCAACAGTGATCTGAGTGAATTTGAACAAACCACCCGCTGCCGAGGCGACAAAAGCACCAATAATGATGCCAATATTTAATACCGTAGTGGAGTCTGCAAAGATGGATGCATCAAGAGCCGCGGCACTTGCGCCTTGCCAATATCCCCAGCTTGCGACGTCGACGCCCAGAGTGCTGGCGATCTTAGAACCCCATAAAGTAAATGCTGACGTAATACCCCAAGGCTGACCACGGGTTATCAATGTCAAGGCATTAAGGACGGCTAAGACTACTGCTGCTGCAAACAGAGGCCACGAACCTCGAAAAATTCGTATCCATCCACTTGCAGAAGGCACAGGCGCCATCTTTGGGGCGTGTCTTTTTTTCTCAATAACGAGCGTAGCCCACGCAATCAAACCAAACAGCGCAAGTGATACCAGCCAAGCCCCGGTGTAACCAAGACCAGTAGAGGTAGCCAATGAAAAAGCTTCATAGGCGGGCATCTCTTCTGTCCAAAACGGCAAATGGTAAGCACCAAACGTAGCACCAATAATAAAAAAGATAAAAGTTATAAACATGACAGAGCGTCCGCCGCCTACCGCATAGAGCGTACCAGAAGCACAGCCGCCGCCAAGCTGCATACCAATGCCAAACAAAAAAGACCCTACCACTAAGCTGACGCCTAATGGCGCTACGTAGCCTGCGACCGGCTCGCCAAATAAGCTCGTACCAAAAGCCAATATAGGTGCAAACAAAGTTACAGCGACTGCGAGCATAAGCATATGAGCGCGCATAGCCTGCCCATTACCTACTGCCATCATACGTCTAAACGCAGAGGTAAATCCGAAGCGGGCATGAAAAAGAGTGTAACCAAGTAGCAAGCCGATGCCGAGTAGCAAAGATTGAGAGATATCTTGTGTATTGAGTAAATAAGTTAGTAGTAGTATGCCTACAATAGCGCCTGCTGCTATCAGAGGTTTTTGCGGTGCATTCAAGGCAAGATCCTGTGTTACTACAGGATCCTTAGTATCATTTACAGGTTGAACTCTCGTCATCGTCAAAATCGTAGCTCCTCTTTTATAGGTGTAAATTTGATAGGTATAAAATATTGATATAGGATCGCCACATCATAATGTCATTTTTATGAAAATAAAGGCGCAACAATAGAAGAAATAAGAATTAGCATATGAACATATAGCATACTGCCAATACTAGTTCTTAAAGGTAGGCAAATAATGCTTATTTACATAAGTTAGTTGATAATTTGTCAAATCACGCTACAGTAGCGCTACTAATACTAGCTACTGTTCTTAGCAGTCTTGTATCTATCTACAACAGCCAGAAAACTTTTCGTATTTAAGACTGACTATCATGCAGCGACATACGTTAATATCTGACTAATTAAACCCTGTAGATCAATTATTTATCATTCATTATTAGAGTCAATATGAATCCATCTAGTGCATCAGAGGTACCCGTTAATACTATCAATAATCAAACCCCTACTGTATCTATTGCAGTTATTTACCATAGTAATTACGGCCATACTAAGCGAGTTGCCGAAGCGGTTGTTGCTGGCGCGCGTCAACAGCTACCAGAAACGCAGGCTAGAGCAATTGATGTTCATGATGTGGATTGGGATTTTGTAGATCAAGCAGATCTACTAGTTTTTGGTAGTGCCGTCTATATGGGTAGCGTGACGGCTGAATTTAAAACCTTTATGGATGAGACCTCAAAGCGTTGGTATCACCGCAAATGGGAGGGGAAGTGGGCTGCCGCTTTTGCCAACTCTGGGGGACTGAGCGGTGATAAGCTTGCCGCATTACAGCAGATTTGCTTATATGCTATGCAGCACGGTATGAATTGGATCGGTTTGCCGTTAATGCCAACAGGTCATGCCGATGATGACTTAAACCGGCTATCAAGCTTTTTGGGTCTAATGACGCAGTCGCTAAACGCGCCGCCAGAGGAAACCCCGGGTAAAGGTGACATTGATACTGCGATCTGGTTTGGTAACCATTTGGCGAAAACTATTATTAAACATCAGCCAACAAGCTCAAATTAAAGACTAGTGGGTTTATTTTAAACATTAGTTGCTTTTAAGCTAGAGGTTACTGGTATGGGACTATCGACAAACTGAAACGATTGACAGCCACTAAGTAATATGGTTGACACCATCAAATTACAAAGAAGGAATATTTTCACAGCAGTTCTTATCATTTTAATTCCATTCATAGGGTAGGATGTAGCGTAATTTGAAGCTACGACTTTAAGCTTTTCAACCTAATCTAAATAGCTATATTTATATTGTATTATCTATCTATTTATGGTTAATAACCTTTGATAAAAAATATGCATGAAAGTTGTGTATATGTTGTGTATACCAACTTTATAGCCTAACTCAGATTAAACAAGAAACGATAGCTTTTCATAATAGTTTGTTAAGTATGAAATTCAAAGAAAAATGTATGTGTCTAGCTATATTTACCACTTTCAATAGCTCAAAATTTGGATATATTCTTAGCTGCTTCATCATAACTGCTGGCTGCCGTTTACTTATGATGTTTTTTTATTTTTGTAAACAAATAGGACGAATGAGTAAAGATAGAAGAAATACTAGCGAAATAGTTTTATCTTACACAGAATCAAACAGTGAGTTATCTGACAGTAAGAGGTAATTAGAACTGGATATAACTTAAAACTGCTAGATACTATTCAGAGTCAATTTTTAGATAATAGAGTTTTTAGAGATAAGTGATTCGTTGGTTAGTAGCCAATAACTAAAGAACATAACCCAGCAAAAGCCAAGATGCTAGGCATACATTAAGCATGTGTTAGTAAAATAGTAAATCAACAATAATCAGAATGGCTATCTCATGATTATACTTTTTACGCTAGGGACAGTGTATCAAGAAGCATACCCTTCTACTGTTTCCCGTGTTTTTACTAAAAGCAATTTTAAAAGTCGTGGTTTAAGATCTGACTTAGATCTTGAGCTAATGAATGCCTAGTCTTTGCTACTATTATATGCCAGCTATATGAGGATATTATGAAGCCATTTTCTATGATGCTATCAATGCTTGCCATTGGTATCACCTCCAGCGCCGCGATGGCTGAAGGTGCGAGCAGCCTCCCCAATGTTAGCCCAGCTAATAGTGATCTAGTCAATCGCGGTGCCTATATTGCCCGTGCTGCCGACTGTGTGGCATGCCACAGAGAAGACTATACGGGCGGCGTTGCTATTGAGACCCCGATGGGTGATATTTATGCCACCAATATCACGCCATCAAAGCGCTATGGTATCGGTAATTATACTGAAGCCGACCTCAAAAAAGCCTTACAAAAAGGCCGTGCTCCTGATCATATGATCTATCCTGCTATGCCTTATCCTTCTTATCATGGTATGAAGGATGAAGATATCAGTGCGCTATTTGCTTATTTGCAAACCGTACCAGCAGTGGACGAGGAACCTGAAAACGAGACTGATTTACCGTTTCCTTTTAATATCCGTAGCCTCATGTTTTTTTGGAACATTCTAAATGTACCTTCTTATGAGAACCGTGAGGGTCTCACCGAAGTCCAACAACGCGGTGAATATCTGACCAATAATTTGGAACACTGCGGTACTTGCCATACGCCGCGTGATGGCACTATGGGCGCTGATAATAGCAAGTACCTAGCTGGTGCCCAGCTGGGCAACTGGTATGCGCCCAATATCACGCCTGATGAGGCAAGCGGTATTGGCAGCTGGAGCGAGCAAGATATCGTCACTTACTTGCGTAGTGGCGAGCTTGATCAGCGCGTGTATGCTGGTGGACCGATGGGAGAAGTGGTCGCCCATAGTACGCGTTATTTAACTGATGAGGACTTAGGCGCGATTGCCGCTTATCTAAAAGTAGTCCCTGCCGTTGCCACTGAAAACAAAGTGCAGCCAGTCGACACTTCACGTCTTCCGCTTCCTATCAACGAATCTATTACCCATGATTTGCTCGCCCAAGATGATTATTTAACTCAAGCCAAAGCTGGCGTTGATGCCAGCTCGCCTGAAGGTTTATATCTTGATGTTTGTGGCAGTTGCCATGGGGTGAATGGTTATGGTCAACCCGATGCCGGTTATGCGCCTATTGTCGGTCTCACCAGTCTGCGCCGCGATGAGCCGAATACCTTGGTCAACGTTATTCTTCACGGTGCTGAAGGGGCCACCAACACTCGACCTAATATGCCAGGCTTTGCTGATGAGCTGAGCAGTCAGCAAATTGCTGATATCACTAATTATGTGCGTACAAGCTTTGGCGGTGTGGCTAGCAGCGATGTGAGTGCCGACTATATTGATAATGTGGCAGCAGGTGTAGATCAGCGCCCTTTTTTGATTAAGTATGCAGGGGTACTAGCTATACTTGGTATTATTGCTGTACTCGCACTTATCGGCTTTATCATTTGGAATATGATGCGCAAAAGACGTCACCACTAATCTAGACGGTGGTAGAGTCAACGCGCAGAATAATTAATACTTTATAAAGCTTATTGATAAAATGCTAACAAATATTTTTAATAAAATTAAGGTTTATGACAAGGTATGCGGTATTAAGCAGCACAACTGTCATACCAAAAGGACAATAACATGAAAGATATGCTTCAATCACCTACGCGGCGCCAACTGCTCTCTATGATCGGTAAGACCGCTGGTGCCACAGCCATGTATCAGGCGATGACCACTTTGGGGTTCGCCTCAGAATCTACTTTTAAAGAAGAAATGAATTTAACAGGCGCGCCTCCAGGTTCGAGTATTATTATTCTTGGAGCTGGTCTTGCAGGACTTACTGCTGCTTATGAGCTACGTAAAGCAGGCTATCAGGTTAAGGTATTAGAGTATCAAAATCGTGGCGGCGGACGCAGCTGGACGCTTCACAGTGGTGACAAATATACCGAGCTTGGCGGCGAAGAGGTCACTTGCGACTTTGAAGAAGGCAATTATTTTAATGGCGGGCCATGGCGCTTGCCAAGCCATCACTATGCTGTATTCCACTATTGCAAAAAGTTTGGTGTTGAGATGCAGCCATTCATTCAGACCAATAACCGAGCTTATCTACATCGTGTTAACCACTTTAACGGAGTGCCGCAGCGATTGGGTGATGTCAGGAGCGATGTACGCGGACATGTATCAGAGCTACTGGCTAAGTCAGTTAATGTTGGTGGGCTTGATCGTTCAGTGAATACTGAGGATAAAGAAAAACTATTAGAAGGTCTCAAGGGCTGGGGCGTACTTAACAAAGATTATCGTTATGTAACCAGTCATGAGACCAGTAAGATGCGCGGCTATAGTGTTTATCCAGGCGGTGGTTTGATGCCAAACCCTGAGCCGTCCAAAGTCTTGCCAATGAGCGAGCTATTGCAATCAGGGGTTTGGTCTGATTTATACGCCAACTTCGATGTATATGTGCATCATCCTACGATGTTCCAGCCTGTAGGCGGTATGGGTAAAATTGGTGATGCGTTCACGCGTGAGTGTCAAGATATGATTACCTTAAATGCTAAAGTGACTCGCATTCACCAAGACGATACTGGCGTAACTGTCGATTATGTTGATAGTAACAACCCCAATGGCCCAACCAAAACAGAGCGAGCAGATTGGTGTATTTGTACTATACCTCTAACAGTATTAACTCAGATGGATATTAATGTTTCAAAACCTATGAAACAGGCGATGTCTGCGGTTCCGTATGACACTGCTTTCAAAGTCGGTCTAGAGTTTAAACGCCGCTTTTGGGAAGAGGATGAATGGATTTATGGCGGTGTTACTTATACTGACATGCCTAATATTCAAATTGCTTATCCATCAGAGGACATGTTCAAAACAGGTACAGGGGTGTTACTAGGAGGGTACGGCTACGGTCCGACTTCGTATAAGTTTAATGCATTGACGCCGCAGCAGCGTATTGATGCTGCTCTTGCTTATGGTAAGCATATCCATCCACAGTATCCAGAAGAATTCCGTACGGGTACTTCGGTAGTATGGCACCGTATTCCTTGGACACTTGGCTGCTACGGTATTTGGAGTGAACCAAGTCGTGAGCAGTATTACGATACCCTTTGTCAAATTGACAATCGTATTGTATTGGCAGGCGAGCATTGTTCAAATATTCCAGCATGGCAAGAGGGCGCGATTTTGTCGGGATTAGATACTGCTAATCGATTACACAAGAGAGTAAAATCTGTATAGCCACTTGTCATAGATTAAAAGATAAAGAGACGACTATGAATAATTCTAAATATCCACTGATGACCGCTATTGCAAGTGCTAGTTTTGGTATAGTGCTACTGAGTGGTTGTTCAACCCAAGATGCTGATGCACCAACTATAGCAGAACCTACTGTACAAACGACAGATGCCAATGGTAACGAAAACGATGACTATGATTTTGCTGCTGGTCGTAACAACGGCTCTTGGGGAGCAGTCTATATGACGCGTGAAGAGCTTGCAGGACCACAAGTGGATATCGTCAGTTACGCGGGTATACCGCCTATGGCAGAAGACGCTGAGGTGCAAAAGTGGAATCAGGTATTCGGCGAGGGTAACGCTTATCACAGTACAGACGGTGCTGAGCTTTATCATCGCTCCTGTGCGGGTTGTCATATGCACGACGGCTTAGGGGCTCAAGGCGCAGGTTATTATCCACCGCTTGCTAATAACAGCAAAATGGAATCCAAATTCTATACGCTAGGTATCTTGATTAATGGTCTGCGTGGTATGCCTTCATTCCACTTAATGATGAATGATGAGCAGATGGCGGCGGTAACGCAGTATATTATGACGGATCTAAATGGCCTCGATGCAACTGTGACTGCAGAAGATGTGGCGCAGATCAGACACGATTATGCACCAGGATATGATCCTTACGAATAAAGGTAGTCAGCAAATATTAAAATAAAAAGCGCCCAATAGGATTATCAGGCGCTTTTTTATTTAACACTTTAACAAATGTCTATTTTATATTTATTTCATCAATTAGGATTTGACGACCATACTGGTGAGCGGATAATACCTTGCGCTGACTTACCAAAGGCTTTACCTCCCTCTAAGGATTTAATAGTCAATACACCTTTGCCACCTTGAGTTGAGGCATAAACCACACGCTTACCATTAGGAGAGAAGCTTGGCGCTTCATCAATGCCTGTATTACCAATATTGGCGGTGACTGCGCCATTAGTATTCATAATAGCGGCGCTACGGCCACTCAAAAACGCAATTTGCGAGCCATCACTACTAAACTGCGGACTGGTGGCATAACCACCTCTTGATACTTGGCTGGTACGTCCTGAGCCAAATTCGTAACGATAAATGCTTGGCTTATTAAATCCTGCTCTGTCTGAGACAAAGATAAATGATTTACCGTCTGGAGCGTAGCTTGGTTGTACCTCGCTGCTTGGCCAGTCAATAATTTTTCTCAAATTACCACCATTGGTACTGATCTCATAAATATTAGCACTGCCCTCAAAGCTGCTGGAGAATAGTATTTTGCTACCATCAGGTGAAAAAGACGGGCTAAGATTGCTACCTTTATAGGGGGTAATTACATTAGCGCCGCCACCATTAACGTTTTGCACATAAATGATAGGGTAGGATTGCTCGCGCTGTACAGTATAAGCGATACGATTACCATCAGGCGACCAAGCTGGCGAGAAAATAGAGCCATTGAACTCTGTTATGGTCTTAGCATTCTCGCCGTCAGCATCCATAACCTTGAGGCGCGAGATTTTATCTCTACCGCGTCCCGTCTCCTCAACGTAGGCGATACGACCGGAGAAATCACCCGGCGTACCTGTGATTAGCTCGTAAACTTTATCAGCGATAACGTGGCCGGCGTAGCGCATACTTGATTGGTCAGTATCAGCGCTTAAGCTTTGCTTGCCGCCAATGACTCGGCCGGATTTTACTTCAATAACTTCATAATCTGTAATGACTTTGCCGCGATCACTACGGGTGCTGCCAACGACCAGATAAGGAATACCCAGCTGTTGCCAAACGGGTAGTGTCCCTGTCAGCTCGCTACTACTACGCGGCTGCTGCGGTAAGTCTTTGCTTGTGACATTAAGCTCAGTATTATTTAAATCATTTAAGATTATCGGTGACAACACAGAATCCCCAGCGAAAGGAACGAAAGCGACTTGGTTTTGTTGTACAGGAATCTCATAATCTAGTTCTAATACTACAGGCGCTGCCGATAAGTTGGGAGCAACAAGTAAACTTGCAGCACTAACGAGTAAGGTGGTCAGTAGTTTTTTGTGAGTATGCATGATTGAATTGAGCTCCTAAAATAGTAGAGTAGTTGTTTTTCTACATGCTTTATTTATTATGCTAAGACCGTATATTAAACCATGCTAGTAGTTTAAAACAAAACAAATAGTGAGTAAAAATACTGATGATTAATTACTGCCTCTAAATCTTAGAGTAAAGGTTGGATACTTGGGGTCATCAGTATCAATAGGTAAGGTGCGCGTGTTAAGCACCGCCTGCCGTGCCGCTTCGTTCACCGCCTCATCAGGACCAGAGGCTGTCACTTTGGTCACCTCACCATTGGTATTTACGCTAATCGTCAAGGTAGTCTGTTGCACTGATCCTTTGGCGGCCACGGGCGGATTATAGTTGTTTTTAATTAAGCGCACGATCTCGCTATTACTAGCGCCGCGACTAGCACCTGCAGAGCGTCCGCTACCAGTAGTTG
Source organism: uncultured Psychrobacter sp. (assembly GCA_947501045.1). GTDB lineage: Bacteria > Pseudomonadota > Gammaproteobacteria > Pseudomonadales > Moraxellaceae > Psychrobacter. The sequence goes on along the minus strand of CANMUI010000003.1, from coordinate 279,278 downwards.
GACTAGAGGTTACGGTATCATTAGACACTGTCGATTTGCCATCTGATAGGCTCAGCGTTTTATCAGAACTGCTCGTTTCAATATTTATATTATTATCATCTTTAGTAGGCCGATTGATTCTAGGTACGGGGTTTTGTTTGGTACGAAACGAGCGTAGGGTTTCTTGCTCTTCGTCAAGCTCATTTTGCTTTTGTTGCTGAACTTGATCAAGCTCTGCTAAAGCCGACTCATCTAACTGCGCGGCAAGCTCAGCCATATTACGATCATATTCTTGTGATTGCTCAAGCAAGCGCTGGCGATGATTTTGAGTCATGAGCACAGACTGATCAGCAGGTTCATTGGAGCGCGTAAATACTGAGGTTGAACGTGATTCAGAAATGCTTGGTGCTGTATTGCTATTTGTACTTGACGCTTTGGCAGTAGCTGAACCTGCATTGTTATTAGCGGCTTCGGCTTGCGTAGCAGCGCGATTGGCCAATATTTGAGACTGCATTTCAGCCAGCTCACCTGGGGTAACCATGGTGGTCTCAATACTCCCCACTGTCTCCAGCTCTGGCTGCTGATAGGTATAGATTAAAATGCCTATCACAATACCGTGCGCCAACAAGCTCAGTAGCAAGGGCAGGGTAAGCCCATTACCTTCTGGCTCAGTAGGAACATAGACGGCAGGTGCGTGTTTCATTGCTTAGTCACTCAGGAGCGTCATTGATGAATTGAACATTAAATACTGGTTAATTATATGGTTTTTTCGGAGATAAAGGGCGAGATATTACAACTGTGGCGTAGGTAGAGGTGTGCCAGTTAATAAACCTACCTTCTCGATACCAGCCTGTTGCAAGTTTGCCATCAAGGACATAATAGCGCCATATTGATTATTTTGATCGGCATTAATCATGACCTGTAGCGGGGGTTGACCTTCAGCGCTACCTTGAGCCTGCAAGTTTGATAGGGTATCGATTAATTCGGGTTCACTAATAGGCATATCGACGTTGTTCTCGTAGCTGATAAAGATCTCGCCATTATCGGTCAATGAGACAATAACAGGAAGCTGATTTTGGCTCATAGTATTGGTTTGCTCTTTTGGCAAATCAACATCGACTCCCGTCGTTAGCATAGGCGCGGTCACCATAAATATCACTAACAGTACTAGCATGACGTCTATGTAAGGCACGACGTTCATATCGCTATTGAGCGCTTTTTTCTCGCGCCGATAAGGACTAGGTCTCATGGCTTTGTCGCCTGATTTTGCGCCGCTTTGCTCTCAGCAATTTTACTCTCTCGTCTGCTCTCTGCATCTACTGCGATTTGGGTGCTGGTCTCACGCTGCAGCATACCAGTCATCTCATCACAAAACAGCGCGCGCGACTCATAAAGCCGCCCTGATTTAGAGGTGAAATGGTTATAAGCCAACACTGCAGGAATAGCGGCAAACAATCCCATAGCAGTAGCGATTAGAGCCTCAGCAATACCAGGAGCAACAGAGGCAAGTGTCGCCTGTTCAGTCTGCGATAAGCCTAAAAAGGCATTCATAATACCCCAAACTGTACCAAATAAACCTACGTAAGGCGCAACTGATCCTATGCTGGCTAAGGTGGAAATACCAGATTCAAGAAGTTGCTGCTGGCGACCCAGACCCACGCGTAGTTTACGCTCAACGCCGTCTATAATATCGTCTTTAGGTTGGCGTTTTTTATGCATGCGCAAGTATTCAGAGAATCCCACATAAAAGATTTGCTCAAGTCCTTGACGCTCAGGTGAGCCTTGAATACCTTGATAGAGCTTGGCTAAATCCTCGCCCGACCAAAACCAAGTCTCAAACTGCTCATCAAAATTTTTGGCAGTACCTAAACGTGCGCTTAGACGAAAAATAATAACCCAACTGACCAATGAGGCCAATAGTAGTAAAGCCATCACGATTTGTACCAGTAGGCTGGCCTCAAGAATAAGGTCAAGAATATTTAAAGATTCAGGCATGGAGCAGGCTCACTGAAGATTAACAATAATCTGTTTAGTTGATTATAGATTGGAGCAACTTAAACAAAGAGGTAATAGGGTTTACACTTTAATATTTAGACTTATACACGAGCATCTTTTGCTAAAACTATTTCTCAAAATGTTTATGAAGATATCGTGCCATGTCCCATGATTGGCAGCATATTAGCATTCAATGTTACATAAAAGCAACATTTAGTATAGAAGGATTGAGTATACCGAACTCTTTGATATTAAAAGGTAGATTTTTGATAAACTCGTTAATATAACAAGCCCTGCAAAGTATTGTAGCTAGAAAAGAGTAGAACAAGTAGTAAAAAAGGTTAATAATTGAATTCATAAGTTAACTTCTTTAGAATGTTACCCTCCATGACTTACGACTGTTAGTCTCAGCTTTCTAACTTTAGCTTTCTAGTATAACGCTACTATTCACGTCTAATCTGCTATTGAAGCCAGCTGCACGCTTTAGTAGTTGTAGATATTTATTTGCCAGTCGGATGCGCCGCTTATGAATGCAATTGAACGCTATTTTGGGATTGATGGTCAAAACACCACCATAAAAATAGAACTTTTAGCAGGTTTAACCACCTTCCTAACGATGGCTTATATCATCTTTGTCAACCCCAATGTGTTGGCAGATGCAGGAATGGATAAAGGCGCGGTATTTGTGGCGACTTGTCTCGCCGCCGCACTCGGCTGTTTTATCATGGGTATCTATGCCCGTCTGCCAGTAGCACTAGCTCCCGGCATGGGACTCAATGCCTTTTTTACTTATGGCGTTGTACTTGGGATGGGTTATACGTGGCAAGCCGCGCTTGGTGCAGTATTTTTATCAGGTTGTATTTTCGTCCTTTTAAGCTTATTTAAGATTCGAGAATGGATTATCAATGCTATTCCCATGAGTCTAAAGCAAGGGGTAGTCGCAGGTATTGGTGCTTTTTTGGCCTTTATTGCGCTGCAAAGCTCAGGGGTTATCGTCGGACAAGATGCTACGTTGGTAGCCCTTGGGGACATGAAGACGTTTTCACCTGCGATGGCGGCTTTAGGATTTATTGTTATCACCGGCCTTGCCTATAAAAAAGTTACAGGCGCGGTGACGATTGGGATTTTGCTTATCGCTATTATCAGCCTGATAGCAGGTCAGACTCAGTTTACGGGTATCGTATCTACGCCGCCTGCCATCGCGCCAACGCTAATGCAGCTTGATATCGCAGGCGCGTTTGATATCGGTATGGTCAGTGTTATCTTTGCCTTTTTGTTCGTTGATTTATTTGATACGACGGGCACTTTGCTTGCGACCACCAGTCAAGCCAAACTGGTCGATAAAGACGGTAATATTCCTAATATAGGACAGGCGCTACTAGCGGATTCGACAGCGACGGTTGCAGGTTCATTATTGGGAACTTCATCGACAACCAGCTATGTAGAGAGTGTATCTGGTATCGCCGCTGGCGGACGTACGGGACTAATGGCGGTGACCGTTGGCGTGCTATTTTTGCTCAGTATGTTCTTTGCGCCTCTTGCTGGCATGATTCCCGCTTATGCTACTGCTGGCGCTATCTTTTATGTCGCAGTTTTAATGCTAGGGGTACTCAAGGATATTGATTGGTACGACTTGACCGAAGCGGCGCCGGTTACGGTGGTGCTGTTATTTACACCTTTGACTTATTCTATTGCCGACGGTATCGCCCTTGGCTTTATTACCTTTACTGCTTTAAAGGTTATCACTGGTAAATACTCTCAAGTCTCAGTTGCAGTGTGGGTATTGACGATTATTTTACTCGCAAAGATTGTGTTTTTATAATTGGTTGCTTATTCAGTAATTGTTCATTAGCTGGTTTTTATTAAAAAGTATTTTTATAACCTTTTTACCTTAAATGGTAAAGAGGTTTTTTTCTTAAAGTTTAGTCTTGATAACCGTTAATTTGGGGTTATGAATAAATAGTAACCCAATTCTAACGCGAAATTTAGTCCGGCCATTTGTATCAACTATCTATATGTTTTTGAATAAGATATTTTTGCGTATTGCCAGACGATATCGTTAGTTTGAAAGCATTTTTCATGATAATATGAATAGGTTAAGCGCATCACCTCAATCAACGCCGTAGAGGTTTTTCTTACAGTGAACTTGCGTTATTCTCCTTTCACTACCGACAAGAAGAAGGCACTAATGCCGCTTAGCTTTTCGTTGTTGCCTTTTATTTGTTAATGTAGCTCGTTTAGCACTCAACGATTGATTAATAATTAATTAATGATATCTAGCTTATGCTGGATTTACTCGTTTGTGGTGGTGCGCCCTGATTTAAAACTCATCCGCATCATCTATTAGATTTTAAACGATAGTTATGGAGTTGGTATGAACCCGATTGAGCAGTTTACCCCAGAAGAGCCTATTTTATTTGACCCTACTGATTTATTAAATCCTCAATATATTACTCAGTCAAGCGATGAGTTATATCAGCGTATCTCGCCTTTATATAGCGCTGATGAGGAGCGCTGGCTCACCAAATTACTTCCGCTTGCAAAACCCACCGATGAGGAGCGCACTGCTGCAAGCGAGCAGACGCGCAAGCTGGTAGAGTATGTTCGTAGCGACAATAAAGCGGTGAAGATGGTAGATTCCCTACTGCTTGAATACAGCCTTGATACCCAAGAAGGCGTGCTGCTGATGAGTTTAGCTGAGGCCTTGATTCGAGTACCGGACAGCTATACTGCTGATGCGCTTATTCGCGATAAGATGAGTGTTGCCGACTGGAAAAAGCATCTCAAAGACGATAATGGTTTTATAGTCAACGCCTCAACGTGGGGTATGATAATGACTGGCCGCGTGGTCAGTATTGATAATAGCACTACCGCCTCTGGATTTTTGGACCGTATGACCAAAAAGATGGGCGAGCCGATGATTCGCGCAGCGATGCAAAAAGCTATGCGCATTATGGGGCATCAGTTTGTGTTGGGCGAAACCATTGAGGATGCCAATAAAAACAGCCAGTCTTATCGCAATAAAGGTTATACCTACTCATTTGATATGCTCGGCGAGGCAGCGATTACCAACCGCGATGCTGAAAAGTACTTCAATGACTATCTACATGCGATTAAAACGACGGCCAGCATCAAAGTAGCCGAGGGTATGCCTAAGCCGTCAGTGTCTATCAAATTATCTGCGCTGCATCCGCGCTACGAAGCTACCCAAGAAGCGCAAGTAATGGGGCTGCTGCGTCAGCGCTGCCTGCTGCTTATCGAAGCGGCGCGTGAGGTCAATGTCGATATTAGTATTGATGCTGAAGAAGCCGACCGTTTAGAGATCTCCCTAAAACTATTTGAGTCGCTATACCGCGACACGCTAACCCAAGGTTGGGACGGTTTAGGTTTGGTGGTGCAGGGGTATTCTAAGCGCGCTATTGCTATCTTCGCTTGGCTGGCTCGCTTAGCAACCGAGGTCGGTGACCGTATTCCGCTGCGTCTAGTCAAGGGCGCGTATTGGGATACGGAGATTAAACTGGCGCAGCAAAAGGGCTTGTCCGGATATCCGGTGTGGACGCGTAAAGAGGGCACGGATACTGCTTACTTGGCTTGTGCGCGCTTCTTATTATCAGAGCATCTGCGCGGTCTTATTTGGCCACAGTTTGCCACTCATAATGCCCATACGCTAGCTTCGGTTATGACCATGAGTACGCACAAAGACTTTGAGTTTCAGCGTCTGCATGGTATGGGAGATGCGCTATATGACCATATTTTGCAAACTTACAAAATTCCAGTACGTATCTATGCTCCAGTAGGCGCTCACAAAGACTTACTACCGTATTTGGTCCGGCGCCTACTTGAGAACGGAGCGAATAGCTCGTTTGTGCATCAGCTATTAGATAAGTCTTATCCTATCGATAAGCTGACGGTACATCCTTATGACAAATTGCTGGCAAATGATAAGTTGTATAACCCAGATATTCCCTTGCCGTTAGATATCTATGGCACGCGCCGCGCCAGCTTTGGCCCTAATATCTTTATAGAGTCACAGTGGTTACCTTTTAAAGCAGCTATTGAGAAGCAGCTGCAAAAGACATGGACAGCAACGCCTATTGTTAATGGGCAGGCAGTTGATGCAGGGCAAGATTCCAACAGCAGTCTAGAGTCTCATAGCGTGCGTGCCCCTTGGAATCATGAGGTCATTGCCGGTGAGGTAACTTATGCTGATGCTACTGTCGCGCGTCAAGCGATTGATGCTGCTACCGCGGGTCAACAAGAGTGGCAAGCTACGCCAGCTTTTAGGCGCGCTAGTATCATTCGCAAAATTGCCGACTTGTACGAAGAAAACTACGCTGAGCTGATGGCATTATGCCAAGTCGAGGCGGGTAAGACCATGCAAGACAGCATCGATGAGATTAAAGAAGCGGTTGATTTTTGTCGCTTCTATGCTGATGAAGCTGAGCGTCTAAGTGAAACTACCCATGAGTTTACCGATTTATCGGGCAAGCCAATGCGGCAAGTTTATAAAGCGCGTGGCACTTTTGTGTGTATTAGCCCTTGGAATTTCCCATTGGCTATTTATACCGGTCAAATCGTTGCGGCACTCGCGGCGGGTAATACCGTTGTCGCCAAACCAGCTGAGCAAACCAGCTTGATTGCCCATTTTGGCGTGCAACTGATGTATCAGGCGGGCGTACCGGCTACAGCGCTCCAATTCGTTATCGGTTCAGGAGAGGTCGGCGGTGCCCTCACAGCTGCTGACAACATAGCAGGTGTTATCTTTACCGGCTCAACCCAAACCGCGCAGCGTATCAATCAGAGTCTCAATCAAAAGCCACAAACTAGTGGTGAGCTACCAGTATTGATTGCCGAGACTGGCGGTCAAAACGCTATGATTGCCGACTCAACTGCACTGCCTGAACAAGTGGTTAGAGATGCGGTGCTTTCCGCCTTTGGCTCAGCCGGTCAGCGCTGCTCAGCTTGCCGTATTATGTGTGTGCAAGAAGATGTAGCCGATGATTTGATTGAGCTGCTACAAGGACACATGGCAGAGCTGGTAGTTGGTAATCCGACTTATGTCTCAACCGATGTAGGACCGGTTATTGATGCCGATGCCAAGCAAAACCTCGAAGCGCATATTGAGCGCATGAGTGCTGAGCCGACAGCTACAATCTTAGGTCAGACGCCAATGAGTGCCAGCTCAGTGGTAAGCCAAGAGCAATCTACCTTTGTGCTGCCAACAGCGATTGAAGTGCAAAGTATTGATGTGATTGGCGGTGAGCATTTCGGTCCGATACTTCACGTGTTGCGTTATGAAGCGCGCGATTTGGATAAGCTTATTGATGCTATTAATGCCACAGGTTTTGGTCTGACCTTGGGTATCCATAGCCGTATAGAAAATGTCGCTGAGCATATTGAGCGCCGAGCTGTTGTTGGTAATACCTATATCAATCGTAATCAAATTGGTGCAGTAGTAGGCGAGCAGCCTTTTGGTGGCTACGGACTATCAGGTACTGGTCCCAAAGCTGGTGGGCCGCATTATGTCGCGCGGCTTATGAAGCTGGTCTCAGAACAGCCAAGCTTTACCTCAACAAAAGAAGCAACAACTGCTGAATCACTAGATACGATGACTACCACTGAACACAATACTCAACCAGCCCCTACAGCGCTTGCACTAACATAAGAAAAGGAGTAGCAACATGGCGACCGAATTTAAAAAAAATCATGCGCAGATTTGTGAAGGGTGGCGACTACTGGGCGCTATCAATCGCGCCGCTTATCTGCAAGCGGCTATTCCAAAATTGGCATTGCTGACAGGTGATGCCAATAAAGCAAAACGCTTGTTTAATCACCTATTGAGCTTTGCGCCCAAGCTTGATGAGGTAGAGCTTATGAGCGGTGCTACGGGCGAATCCAATGAGCTATATCTCACCGCGCGCGGCAAAACGATGGTCATTGGTAGCGAATCGGCCAAAACTATGGCTGTACTGGGTCAGCTTATCGCTGCACTACTAACCGGCAATGAGGTAATATTGCATTTTCCAGAGCAAAGCGAGATGTGTACCGAAGCCGCCAAAGTGCTTTATGAGTCTGGTATCAGCGATGATGTATTAAGCGTGGCTAATGATTCACAAACGGTTACTTTGCTACATATGGAGCGCTTAGCGCAAGTGGCGGTAGCAGGCAATGCGGCTGAGGTGCAAGCTATTAGCCAAGAGCTCGCTAATACTGATGGTATCTTAACGCAAGTGATTGCAGTGACGGATATGGAAGCCTTGGCAGACATGCTGACGTCCGATTATCTGTACCGTTTTGTCACTGAACGGGTCAGAACCATCAATACCACCGCTATTGGTGGTAATGCTAGTTTGCTTGAGCTTGGGACTTAATGTTATTAAGCTATGAAACAACTTAACTTATTAAAATAGCCAAAGTAATCGAAACAACTCGAAAGCTACGGCCAGTATCTAATTATAAGCTAATTAGATACTGGCCGTTTTTTGTTTATGGATAGCTATTAATAAGTATAGCTTTACGAATGAAAATTGGTAAAGAAAACCCTTTAAATAGCCAATTATATCGTAGCGAAAATACTATTTTTTAAGTTGTAAGATAAATAAATATAGTGATAATATGATATAAGTTAACTAAGTGGTCAGTTATTCAACAGACCCTAACAAAGAATACTACTTAACTTTATGTTAACTATAGAGTCTTCACTTCAACCTATGCCGCTGCTTTTGGTTATTTAGACCATAATTGTAGCACTTTTCATCATTCGTTTAAGCTTGCGCAAGTCAGATGGCAGTCAGCTTATTCATTACACCTATAAATGTCCGTATTGATTTAGATGTGATGATTTCTAAGATATAAAATTTGCTAGATAGAAAAAGAGTCAAATACTACTGAGAGACAGTGTCATCTTATGTAGACAACTGCACTTTAATAGATGACTTTTATACTTTATTAACATTATTTTTTAATAAGAAGTAAAAATTAATCTTCTATATTTTAATTCTGACAGCCGAGCAACGCCATGATTCGTTTTTATCTTAACGGAAAGTACCACGAAATAAACCACCTTAATCCTAACACCACGGTGCTAGAGTATCTGCGTTTACACGCACGGCAAACCGATGTCAAAGAAGGCTGCGGTAGTGGCGACTGCGGCGCTTGTACGATTATGGCGCAGCGTTTGCCGACTCAAAAGAGCAAAGATAGCAGAAATAATACTGATACGCCTTTTTATACCTTTAATTCCTGCATTACTTTGCTATCCCTAATGGATGGTCAGCATCTTATTACCGCCTCCCATTTAGCCGATAACCCTGAACATCATCCAGAGCGCGCGCTATTACATCCCGCCCAACAAGCTATGGTGGACTGTCATGGGTCGCAGTGCGGCTTTTGTACGCCTGGGTTTGTGATGTCGCTGGCAAGTTTATACGAAAATAAACGTTTGCAAAACAAGTCTCAAAGTCAAAAGACTCTAAGTCAAAATGCTAGGAACAATAGCAATACGGAATTTAGCTATGATGAGATAGTCGCCTCGATATCGGGTAATTTATGCCGCTGTACCGGTTATCGACCAATTATTGATGCCGGTCTGACGATGGAGAAAATCGGTCAAGAGCGAGAAGTGGCTGCTCAAGCTAAAGTACAAGACTTAACGACCAATAGTCTAGCTGTCAATGCTATAGATGCAATGGGAAACAAAACCACACGGGCTGAAGTTGACAACAGTACTGAATCAACCGTGCAAACGACAACCATTAAGCCTGCCCTTAGCTATGGTACGCGGCAGCTGTTTATACCCCAGTCGATTGACGAGCTTAATCAGTTAGTAGCGCTATATCCAGAAGCAATACTTTGGGCAGGCGGTACCGATTTAGGACTAAGTATTACCCAGCGTTTGCTTGACCATGAGACCATTATTCAGCTGTCAGCGGTTAATGAGCTAAAAGTATGGTCGTTGTCTGAGTCAAATAATGCTGAAACGGATAATCTAACGTATAGTTCGAATGATAATAAAATAGCAGCGCAAGCTATAACTCAAGAGCTCACCTTTGGCGCGGGTATGACTTATCAGCAGATGCTACCGATACTTGAGCATCATTTTCCCGCTTTTGCGGACTTATTTGCCAGAACCGCTTCTCCGCAAATTCGCAATATGGGCACCCTTGGTGGTAATGTCGCCAATGCCTCTCCAATCGGCGATTTACCGCCAGTATTATTAGCCTTAGAGGCACGTATCCATCTGCGTCATTGCGGCTTTACTGATGAAAATAATGATGAAGTACAGGTTTATGATGAAATCATCCCGTTAGCGGACTTTTTCTTAGACTATAAAAAGACCAAATTACGCGCAAGAAGCTACGTCGTCGCTATACATATTCCATTGATGCAAGATAACCAGCATTTATTTATTCATAAAATTAGTAAGCGCTATGAAGATGATATCTCGGCTTGTTTATTGGCGGCAAGAATTGATTTAGCAGATGATGGCAGCACGATTACGCAGGCAAAAATTGGCCTAGGCGGTATGGCAGCGATTCCGTTATTAGCTGAGAATTGCCAGCAAGCCTTGGCTGGACAGCTTTTAGAGATGGCAAGCTTTGCGATGGCCGCACAAGCACTGCCAAAAGATGTCACGCCAATGACGGATGTCAGAGCCAGCCGCGAATATCGTATGCATGTGGTGCAGCGTTTATTAATCAAGTGCGGCAAGCAATTAATAGCGGCAAGATTAGCACAGAGAGAACCCTCATGAGCCATCATTCTAGCCTTTTTGACAGCGACAGTATCCGCCGCGTGCGCCCGCCGAAAAATAAAATCGGCACCTCCGCCAAACACGATAGCGCCATTAGCCACGTGATGGGTACAGCGACTTATGTAGACGATATTCTAAAACCAGAAGGCACTTTGCATCTGGCCGTAGGTAAAAGTACCCATGCTCATGCGCGCGTACTGAGTATGGACTTAAGCGCGGTCAAAGCGGCTGATGGGGTAGTGGACGTCATCACTTTTAAAGATTTGACTGCGCAAACCGATATTGGCGCGGTGTTTGACGGTGAGCCTTTAATGGTGGATAAGGTCACCGAATACGTAGGTCAGACTTTATTTGCGGTAGCGGCGACCAGCCACCGCGCGGCAAAACAGGCGGTGCTAAAAGCGGTGGTAGAATACGAAGCACTGCCGGCGCTACTCACTATCGATGAAGCGTTAGAGCAAGAGCAATTTGTACGCCCAAGCCACTTTATGCAGCGCGGCGATGCTAAAAGCGCTTTGGATAATGCCCCTCAGCGTATTCAAGGGCATATTCATATGCTGGGTCAGGAGCATTTTTATTTAGAAGGGCAAGTGTGTTATGTCGTGCCTACGGATGATGGCGGGCTTGAGGTGTATACCTCATCGCAGCATCCAAGCGAGGTGCAGCAGCTGGTAGCCGAGGTTACCGACCTACCTTTTCACGCGGTCAGTAGTATCGTGCGTAGAATGGGCGGCGGCTTTGGCGGCAAAGAGACGCAGGCCGCAGCGTGGGCGTGCCTGAGCGCTATCGTAGCCAAGCGCCATAATGTACCGGTGAGCATGCGTTTAGACCGTCAAGATGACATGGTGGTGACCGGTAAACGTCATGAGTTCTCCAATCGTTACGAGGTTGGCTTTGATGAGTCGGGTAAAGTGCTCGGTGTTGATATGCAGCTCTCGGCGCTGTGCGGTTATTCGGCAGATTTATCAGACGCTATTGTTGATAGAGCAATGTTCCATAGTGATAACGCTTATTATTATCCAGCGGCGCAAATAGCTGGTCATCGCTGCAAAACCCACACGGTATCAAACACCGCTTATCGCGGCTTTGGCGGGCCACAGGGTCTGATGACCGCTGAATATATGATGGATGATATTGCTTATACTTTGGGTAAAGACCCCTTGCAAGTGCGCCTAACTAATCTTTATCAAAACGGTCAAAGCACCCATTATGGGCAGCCGATTGAGCATTTTGATTTAGCAGTGCTTATGGAGGATTTAGCAAAAGACTGTGACTACGCTAAGCGCCGTCAGCACATTATAGATGCGAATAAACAAGCCGAAAGAGACGCTAGCGATAAGCGTTTGGGCATAGCGCTGACGCCAGTGAAGTTTGGTATCTCTTTTACCGTGCAGACTCTAAACCAAGCTGGCGCTTTGGTGCATGTCTATACCGACGGCACTATTCAGGTCAATCATGGCGGTACTGAGATGGGGCAGGGGCTTTATATTAAAATCGCGCAAATTGTCGCCAATGAGTTTGATGTTGATTTGGATACGGTAAAAGTTACCGCGACTCGTACCGATAAAGTGCCAAATACCTCACCAACAGCGGCGTCATCAGGCACTGATATCAATGGTAAGGCGGCGCAAAATGCATGTATCACTATCAAAGAGCGCCTGCTTGCGTTTGCCGCTGAGCATTTTGCAGTGGCAGCGGACGCTATCAAGTTTGAGCGTAACCACGTACAAATCGCTGATAAAGACAACCTAAGCTTTGCCGCACTAGTGTTACTGGCGTATCAGCACCGTATCAGCTTATCTTCTACCGGCTATTATAAAACCCCAAAAATATTTTATGACCGCTCCAAAGCGTGGGGTCGACCTTTCTTTTATTTTGCTTTGGGCGCAGCGTGCGCTGAAGTTGAAATTGATACTTTAACTGGCGAGTATAAGGTGCTGCGCTGCGATATCCTGCACGATGTCGGACAATCGATTAACCCGGCTATTGATATTGGTCAGATTGAAGGCGGCTTTATCCAAGGGATGGGCTGGCTGACCACTGAGGAGCTGACTTGGGATAACAAAGGTAATCTCGCTTCTAACAGCCCCGCCAATTATAAAATTCCGACCTCACATGATTTGCCCAAACAGTGGCAGGTTAAATTGTTTGACCGCAAAAACAGCGAGCAGACCATTTATAATTCCAAAGCGGTAGGCGAGCCGCCCTTTATGCTAGCGGCCAGCGTGTGGTGCGCCATTAATAATGCTATTGCCAGCTTGGGCGACTATAAGAAAAATCCAGAGCTGACCATGCCCGCTACGTCCGAGGCGGTATTAAAAGCGGTGATGCGTATGCAAGGCGAGGCGTGGGAGCTAGCGTCGGCAGCAGACCAAGATACGGTTGACACTATTGATACTATCGACAGTCTTAATAATGACGATGAGTATAGCGCGGATGGTCATGTAGACAAGGATAATGACATGAAGCCGCAGCAAGTGCCTCATGCCAAAGATACCAACCCGCCCGAATCGATAGGTAAATTGGTTGATGAGCAGCCGGACGCGGTAGAAAATCCTAAGGTATCAACGGCTCGAGGCCCAGCGCACAGTGAATAATTTTGGGTCAACGATGACGCAGCCTATACTGGCGCGCTGGTATGAGGCTTTGGCGCATTATCAGCAGACGGGAGCCGCGCATGTTTTGGCAACTGTCATTGCAGTCAATGGTTCAGCGCCGCGCGAGCTACAAGCCAAGATGATTATCACCCTTGATGCTTGCTGCGATACGCTTGGCGGCGGTGGTCTTGAGCATGACGTAGTGATCACGGCAAGGCAATTACTTAAAGGGGAGATAGATAGTAATCAACCTAAAAAAAGCATTTCCAGAAGTAAAAAACTTGGAAACGTTGATTCTGACGATACTAAGACTAATATCGATAGCCATACCGACTTTGAAAACCCCAAAGCTGTACGCCGTGATAACGTTTACACCAAGCACTATCCGTTGGGGGCAAAATTAGCCCAGTGCTGCGGTGGTAGCGTCACCGTGATGTTTGAGTGTTTTAACGTGACGCCGCCTTTATCGATTTTGGTCTTTGGCGCCGGTCACGTGGCCGCGGCTTTGATGAGGGTATTGGCAGAATTACCTTGCCAAGTGGACTGGGTAGATAGCCGTGCGGAGCGGTTTGAACCTTATTTACTGGGCAACTCAGACAGCGCTAATTCATCGCAGCAATCTAGCTCTTTTAATAATAAAACTAACCACACTGACTTAGATAATGAAGATTCTACTGCAAATCCGTCCCCCCGTTACCAGCTTCCCGCGCATATTCGTGCGCATATCGATGAAGAGCCGGTAGATTTTATTCTCCCCTTTATTGAGCCTGCATTTAAACCTTTATTTAAGCAAGGCGGTCAGCGTTTTATCCTTATTATGACTCACGACCATAGCCTTGATTTTGAGCTGGCGCGTGCGGCTTTAGATACTATCGCGGATGCAGAAAACGCTATGGATAGCAATACTAAAACCAATAACGAGTCTGCAAAAATCTCCAAAACTCCTTATGTTGGTTGTATTGGTTCAGCGACCAAAGCCAAACGTTTCAAAGATAGGCTACTACAGCGTGGTTATAGTCAGCAACTGGTTGATAAACTAACCATGCCTATAGGACTACCAATTGGCGGTAAAGAACCAATGGCGGTTGCCGTATCTATCGCTGCACAGATTTTGCAGTATTATCATCAGCTGTAACTTATCAAACTTTTAACTATTTAACTTTACAGAAGCTTTTTGAAAATTCTATTTAAAGAATTTTCCTTGCAAAGCTATGAGCTAGGAAACAATAAAGGTCTGGGAGACCTTTATCCTAGTGCAAGAGAAAATTTATAATTTTCTAGCAATGCAATTTTTTAACGCTTCTCAGGGCTAAAACGCCAGCCTACGAGAGTTCATACCGTCAAATTAAACAAAATTTCTATTAAACGTATAATACTGCCAAGCCCTACGAGACCTATAAATGACCCTACATATCTACCAAGCGCAGCTGCTGCATTACCTTACTGAAGACGATGTGGCTAAACGCTCAGAAACTGTGTCTAATACTGCTGCTACCCAGTCCGAAACAGCTACTGTTGATAAAACCAGCATTGATAAAAATAGTGTCGATAAAAGCGCTGCTCTTATGCCAGTTATCGCAGGGGTGAACGTTTATCCTGAATATATCGCTGATGGGGCATTGGTTGTCGATGATACGACGGGTTTGATGGTAGATTATGGTCGCAGTGAGACGATATTGGCTGAATATGCCAGTAATATTAATAGCGATGATAAACACAGCGGCGAGCCAGTAGAGATTCACGACTATCAGGATAAGCTGATTATGCCGGGCTTTATCGATACTCACGTCCATTATCCGCAGATAGACATGATTGCCGCTTATGGTGAGCAGCTTTTGGACTGGCTTAATAATTATACCTTTGTGACCGAGGCCAATTTTGCTAATCCAGAGGTCGCCCATGATACGGCGCAGTTCTTTTTAAAGCAGCTACTGGCTAATGGCACCACCAGTGCTTTGGTATTCTCCACCAGTCACCCTGAGTCCGCAGAAGCCTTTTTTACCGAAAGTCAGCACTTAAATACGCGCATGATTACCGGTAATGTGCTCATGGACCAAAACGCGCCGGCGCATCTGTGCGTGGCCGCCGAACAAAGTATAAAAGATGCGCAAGATTTGATTGATAAATGGCATGGGCGCGGTCGTCAACATTTTGCCATTACCCCAAGATTTGCCATTACTTCAACGCCAAAGCAGCTAAAGATGGCCGGCGAGCTGTATGCTAGTTTTGATAACGTTTATCTGCAAACACATTTAGCGGAAAACCGTGATGAAGTAGCACTCGTGCGCAAGCTGTATCCCAAGCATAAAGGCTATTTGGATGTTTATGAAGATATGGGATTGCTGGGTCATTATAGCACTTTGGCCCATGGTATTTATCTTGAAACCGCTGAGTATGAGAGGCTAGGCGCGACTGGCACACAAATAGCGCATTGTCCAACGTCCAATTTGTTTCTAGGTAGTGGGCTATTTGATTTGCCTAAAACGTTGAGTTATACCGGCGTCAGTATCGCTACCGATGTGGGCGCGGGCACCAGTTTATCGATGCTGGTGACTTTAAATGAAGCTTATAAAGTTCAGCAGTTACAAAACAATCAACTCTCCGCCCATCAAGGCTTATATCAGATTACTTTAGGCAATGCGCAGTCGTTACTACTGGATGATAAAATTGGCAGTTTTATGCCGAATAAGGAAGCGGATTTTGTGGTGCTAGATATGGCAGCGACGCCTTTGTTAGAGCGGCGTATGGCGCAAACAAAAACACTTGAGGAGCGCTTATTTGTGCTGATGATGCTCGGTGATAATAGAGTCGTTAATGAGACGGTTGTTGCTGGGGTGAGTCGTTATCATCGGGGTTCGTCATAAGTTACTAAAATTAAAGTTTTGCAAGGTCATTTTTTATGCTAAAACTATTTATGATACAACTTGGCGGTCGTCCTAAAGGTCGTTTGGTTGAGCAGCACGATATGTTCTTTGGAGTCGCCAATCATGTTAATGAATTGATATCAGATATCAATAGTCATTGGCCTGAGGTCAAAAATAAATGGCACATTGATTCGTATCGTGCTATCACCAAAGTTGATGATTATAGTATCAAATTGGTCGAAACCAACGAATCAAATCATTCAGAAAAAGACGATAACGGTCTAAAATTGTTCTTCATCAATTTAGGCGGCTATCAGCATGGCAGTTTTGAAGAGTTTCATTTTAAATTACTTATTGTAGCGACCAGTCAAGCCGAAGCTATTAAACAAGCTAAACAAAGTGAGTTTTATAAAGCGTTCACTTTTAAAAATAAAGACTCACCTTTTAATGCCGCTTCCCACATCGACGATAAGTTTGAAGTTGATATCGATGATATTTACAACGTTAATGACCTTATCTCAAACGTCCAGCTATTAATTGAACCTATTGCTCAAGATAATTATGAACTTATAAACGCTGATGATAAGGAATATGTCGGCTATCTGAGCATTAAAAACTTAAAAAAGTTGAAATAATATGGCTTTAAATATGTACTTTAAAAACGGTATGATTCGCAAAACGCGCTGCCGAATCCCTGATGATTTAGTACCCACCCTTTATCAGATTCATGATAATGCAGATTTTCCACAATTAACGTGGCTGATTGACAATCTTTATGACAATCCACAGATCGAGCCTGATATTGCGCAAGAACTAGCTGATGAGATGGTCGCGTTTGAGCGCTTAATACTCTCGCTGCGTCTGCCTTTTCCTAGGGTACCACTGCACAAGGTGCAGACTTTCTTTACTGAGGCGGCTAGTAAGCAACAGGTAATTTATACGAGTAGTGACTGAAAAAATCAGTATGCTCTGATCGCTTAGATAGAGCTAGATCATTTTAAGTTTGAGCTTATGACTGATGACATTGAAGAGCTTCTAACCGAGCGTTTTAACAATTGGTGATGCGTTTATAGTTGCCAACTACACATCATAAGCACCTTGAAGCAAGCTCCAAATAACCCCATAATCTAAGCACTTCCAAATAATAAATAGCCTAAGCAAAATATGTCTGATACTTCAATAGCAATGCCTCATAACGAGAAAAATTCAAAAAACTCCGATAGTAATTTCGCCAGCAGCTCTAACAGCGACTTTGAAAACAACGACTTTGAAAGCTTGCCTGTACTCGTCAAAGACCAGCACTATCTCAGCCGTCTTGAGCGTGAACTGGCACGCGCCGCTGTTTCAAAAAATAAAGCATCTAAAAACCAAGCATCTAATAAAAATGCCAATAACAGCGCGAGTAACGATGATAATGCTGTCGATGATAAGCAAGAGAAACTTGAAAAAGAACTCGCCAAAAAACGCGCCCAATATGACAAGATAAAAACCCGTTCACAGCAAGCGGTACAGGCGCGTATCGATAGTATTCCTGAGAATTTGCCTGATAGACTAAACCTTGATTTGCCGGTCAGCCAACGCGCTGATGATTTGGTGCAAGCGATTATTGATAACCAAGTCATTATCGTGGCAGGGGAGACAGGTTCCGGTAAGACCACCCAATTGCCTAAGCTGGCTATGATGGCAGGGCGCGGTATCACGGGGCAAATTGGGCACACGCAGCCCAGACGACTAGCGGCCAGAAGTGTTGCCAACCGTATCGCTGAAGAGCTGGGCGAGCAATTAGGTAATACCGTTAGCTTTAAAATTCGCTTTAACGAGCAAGGTACGGCTCAGTCGGTGGTCAAGCTGATGACCGATGGTATTTTGCTCGCCGAATTGGGTCACGATAGGTTTTTAAACAAATACGACACCATCATCATCGATGAGGCGCATGAGCGTAGCCTCAATATCGACTTTATTATGGGCTATTTAAAAAAGCTACTACCTAAGCGTCCTGATTTAAAAGTGATTATCACCTCGGCAACCCTTGATACCAAGCGCTTTAGTGAATACTTTAGCTATTATGATAACAAGCTTAAACGCAACGTACCTGCGCCCATCTTTAATGTCGAAGGGCGCAGTTTCCCGGTCGAAGTGCGCTATCGTCCGCTCACCGATGAGCCAGTGACCAGCTCTGATGAAGACAGCTACGATGATTTTGAAGAGAACCTGCCGCGTGCTGTGGTCGCGGCGGTTGAGGAATGCTTTAGTGATGCTGGGGACAAAGGTCATGCCGATCAAGCAGATATCTTGATATTTGCCGCCACCGAAGCGGAGATTCGTGAGCTACAAGACGTACTTGAGCAGCATGGGCCCAAGCACACCGAAGTGTTGCCGTTATTTGCGCGGCAGACTTATGAAGAGCAGCAGCGTATCTTCCAGCCCTCCGGTCGGGGTCGGCGCATCGTTATCGCCACCAACGTTGCCGAGACTGCATTGACCGTGCCCGGTATCCGCTACGTAATTGACTTAGGATTTGCGCGGATATCGCGCTACTCGTATCGCTCGCGCGTCCAGCGCTTGCCGATTGAAGCTATCTCGCAAGCCGCTGCCAATCAGCGTAAAGGTCGCTGTGGCCGGATTGCACCGGGCGTTTGTATCCGTCTGTATTCTGAGGAGGACTTTACCAGCCGTCCTGAATTTACCGAGCCTGAAATTCTGCGTACCAACTTGGCGTCGGTCATTCTACAAATGGCTAATTTGCGTTTAGGCAGTGTTGATGATTTTGATTTTATTGAGCCGCCTGATAGCCGTTTAGTAACAGACGGTCACAAACTGCTTGATGAGCTGGGCGCAATTCCCTCTAAAAGTGAACAGGCTTCTTCGAATCAAAGCGCTAAGTCAAAACGTAAATCAGGTCTCGACCATCTGCGTCTGACTCGCACTGGTCAGCAGATGGCGCGGATGCCCATTGACCCGAGGCTGGCACGTATGCTGGTCGGTGGTAGCGACTTTGATTGTATGCGTGAGATGCTAATTGTGGTTGCTGCGCTTGCGGTGCAAGACCCGCGCGAGCGTCCGGCCAATAAACGCCAACAAGCCGACCAAAAGCACGCGCTATTTCGTCAAGACGATTCTGACTTTTTATTCTATCTAAGCTTGTGGAAAGCACTGTTTGAAAAAGACGAAGACGGCAATAAACTGTCTAATAATCAGCGTCGCCAGTTTGCCAAAAAGCACTATCTAAGCTTTCCGCGCGTGCGTGAATGGCATCAAACTCATCGCCAGCTGCTACAAATGGTCACCGAGCTTAAGCTAATTGCTGACAAAGGCAACGGTAAGGATGCGCTTAACAACGATCCTACCAGTGTTGACGATGAGGAAATTAAAGCAGTACGTTATGCGCATTTGCATCGTGCTTTGATGACTGGGTTATTATCCACTATCGCCCATAAGACTGAAAATCGCGGTGAGTATCTGGCCGCGCGTCAGCAAAAGGCCAAAATTTTCCCCTCAAGTACAGTATTTAAACAAACACCGCCTTGGGTGATGGCGTTTCAGATGGTGGAGACCTCGCAAGTGTTTATGCGTAATGTCGCCAAAATAGAGCCGGAATGGATTATCTCGGCGGCGGGCGACTTGCTCAAATACCATTACTTTGAGCCGCATTGGTCGAAGAAAACGGGACGGGTCAAAGCCTATGCCCAGATTAGCCTATTTGGCTTAATAATCGTCAGTAAGCAGCTGACAAATTATGAGCAAGTCAATTTGAGCGAGTCACGAGAAATTTTTATCCGTGATGGTCTAGTCACGGGTAACTTAGGTCGACAAGCGCCATTCTTGCAGCATAATATGGATAAAATTGCCTACGTTGAGCGTATTGAGGATAAGCTGCGTCGCCGTGATTTGTTGGTCGATGAGGAGGCGCTATATCAGTTTTACGATAAAAAAATCCCCGAGCATGTTGCTAGCCGTAAAGCCTTTGAAGATTGGCGCGCTGAGGTGGAGAAGAGCAATAACAAATATCTATTCTTCACTGATGAGGACGTACTTAATAGTCAAGCGCCAACCACTGGTGACTTTCCTGAGGTATGGCAGTTAGGCGATTTACGATTGCCGCTACGCTACGTTTTTGATCCAGCCAGCGACGATGATGGCGTGACCATTCGCGTGCCTCTTGCTGCTTTGCCACAGCTGGATGCTATTGAGCTGTTATGGGGCGTGCCAGGCTGGCGTTATGAGTTGGTATTGCAGTTGCTTAGGTCATTACCCAAAGACATTCGTCGTCAAATTGTACCGATACCGGATACTGCCGATAGCTTGTTTGATGAGTTACAAATAGAAGCCGAGCAAGGTTTGCTCAAGCAACTGTGCCACGCGCTGGCTCGTCGCGGCATCATGTCAGTGACCCCTGATGACTTTGACCCGTCCAGTATTGACCGTTATTTGCAGCCACAAATCTCTGTAGTCGATGACAAAAATCGCGTCATTGAAAAAGGTCGTGACCTGCAAACTTTGCAAATTCGCCATGCCAGTGAGACCAGTCAAGCGGTGAATGAACAGCAAGGCGTGCATACTGACTTCCCTGAGCACTATAATTTTAGTAAAAACCGCCATAGTGCTGGCGTAGTGATGAAGCAGTTCTCCGCTCTGGTTGCTGATGAGGCTGGGGATGCGGTATCGATTCATCATTATACGGATGTCAATGCCGCCTTAAAGGCGCATCGCACTGGTGTTTTAACCTTAATCAAAGGTAAGCTTGGTGCAAAGAAAAAACAGCTTACCAGCCAAATCGACAAGATATTTAAACTGGCCTTTGCACCCCTTGGCGATATGGAAAAGCTCAAAACCATCGTCATTGATGCCACTTTAGATGCGACTTTAGAGGAGCATTATGTGTTGTTTGACCACAGCACTGACTTGCCTGAAAGTGCGGATAGTGCTGCTGTTGAACTAAGCGAGGAGCTGCCTTTTACTTTCGAAGAATATAGAAAAACTCAAGAAGTTGTTGTCAGTAATTTTTTATTAACCGGTCAAAAAGTCATCAAAACTCTCAAAGAGGTCTATACGCGCTGGCAACGTATTCGCCAAAGTCTGCTTATGCTTGATCGCGAGATATTTGGCGAGTCTATCGATGATATCGAAGACCAGCTTTCGGATTTATATTTAGCGGATTTTATCTACCGTATGGATTATAGTCATTGGCAGCAGTATCCTCGCTACTTGGAGGCATTAGAGGTTCGTATTGAACGCCTTGAGCATAATCTAGAATCAGATATTGAAGGCGTTTACGCACTGGATGTACATATGGAGCGCTTGGTCAATCGTGCAAGCGACGCCGCTATTAGCGAATATCGCTGGATGGTTGAAGAGTATCGTATTCAACTGTTCGCCCAGCCGATGAAAACCCGCATGGCGGTATCGCCTAAGCGTTTGAATAAAATGTGGGATAGAATGAATTAAAAAGCTACGTACTAAAAAGCCATAGGTTTGCCCTTATATTAAAATAAAGCTTTCCTATACTTCTCGTTCTTTCGTAGCTTACGATCGTAAACATGCTTCCTATGAGATCAGCTCAGAAGGAAGCTTTTTATGAATATGGACTAGAGTAGATCTTTTATATTTATAAGGTTGGTAAATAGTGTGCATATAATCTATTAATCTCTACATTCTAACCTCATCGTATCTTTTTAGAATAAAATTATACTTTTTAATTTATCAACAAAAATTAAATTGATTGAGTTTTAATAAAGAACATATAAAATAAGACGATATTTTTTATATAAAATATTAATTGTTTGAGTAGTCAAATTAAAAAGTTATTCTACAAAATTTATAATGCTTACTTTTATGCTGTTATTTTTATATATCAACAACTGTTTGTATTATGGCTATATCTTATAAAAAGTAAATTCCATAGATCAGAATTTGATTTAACTATATATTAAACTACCAAGCATAAAATAATTATTAATTGTTTGACTAAATCCATAAAAATACTAGTGAGTTATTACCAATACGATATGGTCATGTTGTATAATGATGTTATAGTATAAATGTAGTTCAAATCTAAAAGTTATAAACAAGGAGGTTTTTATGCCACAACCATCAGGTAAGAAAGTCGCGTTAGTAACAGGGGCTCTTGGAGGTATTGGTACGGCTATTTGTGAAAAACTACTAGCGGATAATTATTATGTTATTGCAACTTTGAGCAAGGATGATCCAGAACGTACAAAAAAATGGTGTGATGATAATGGTTTTGACGCTGAGAGTTTTGAGTTTGTAGCTGTTGATCTAAGTAATCATGAAGTAGCAATGGCAACAATCCAGCAAACTATTGACAAGTACGATAGTATTTATGCTCTTATAAACGGTGCTGGTATCACCCGTGATAGTAGCTTTAAAAAGATGAGTTTCGAGCAGTGGAAGCAAGTGATTGACACTAACTTAACTTCTCTTTATACCATCGTCCACCCGGTCTTTGTAAAAATGCTAGAGCAAAAAGAAGGCCGTATTGTTAATATCAGCTCGATAAATGGACTGCGTGGTCAGTATGGTCAGACTAATTACTCGGCCGCTAAAGCAGGTATTATTGGTTTTACCAAGGCTCTAGCATATGAGGGTGCTCCTTCATCAATCAATGCCAACGTCGTCGCACCTGGTTATACCTATACTCCTATGGTAGAAACTGTACCTGAGCATATTATGGCGAAAATTAAAGAAACTATTCCGATGAATCGTTTAGCTAGTGCTAGAGAAATTGCTGCCGCTTGTATGTATCTTATTAGTGATGATGCTATATTTGTCACAGGAGAAACTATATCAGTTAATGGCGGTCAATATATGTCTTAACTTAAGTATTAATTAAGTTTTATTTGTTACATTACTAAGTATCATTATGAGACGGATAACTTTATAATATCTGCTTCGTAATTACACATATACTAATCACACTCATATGGAGAAATAATATGTCACAACCATCACCTCAAGAACAAATGAAAAATTATATGAATCAATTCAACGGTAATGCTCAAAAAATGTTTGAGCCTTGGACAAAGTTGAATCAGGCGTTTTTAAAAAATGCTGAAATGATGACTGAGTTTTCACTTAACACTATCAAATCTTATTCAGAGATTGGCTTGAAAAACATGCGTCAAGTTTCTGATATTGATTCTCCAGAATCTGCTGAAAATTTTAAAGCCAATCAAGCAGAAATGCTTAATGCTATTAGCCAGCAAATGTTAGCAGACGCTCAGCGTATGACAGAGCTTGGTACTAACATGCATGACGAAGTTATGCGTGTTATGGGTGAAGTTTACGGCGAAACTAATGAGCAGATCCAAGCTAATATGCAGAAAACTGCTGATCAAGCTTCTAAAACGGCTCAAGAATATACTGCAAATGTAAGCAAAATGGCTGAAAAGGCAACCGAGCAGGTTTCAAAGGCTGCTGGACAAGCTTCAAAAGCAGCAAGTTATGCTACTAGCAAAAACAACAGTTCTACTAACGCTAGCAAGTCATCTAACACTGATAGCAACACTACTAGTAAATCAACCAGTAAGTAGCTGTAATTATGATGATTGATAGTGACTTATCATCTGATTAATTATTTTTTAATTTTCTTATTGATTGTCACCAGTGTAATATTATGTAAGCGTCGAAACACTTAAAAGGTGGGGTAGAAAATGTTCTCCCACCTTTTTTCGTTGTAATAGTAGTGTTTATAAACTTGTACCTTTGTAAAAACTAGATATTGATAGGGATACTAATATGAGCAATCAACGGTCTGATAAGGACAATCAAAAATTTGATGATCAAGCGGATAAGTCGTCGACCGAGTCAAATACTCAAGACTACCAAAATAACCAAGACGACTTCAACAATATCTTTAGAAGTTTTGGCCAACAGTATTTAGATCAGTTAAACCAAATCAATCAATTCAATCAGTCTTTATTCAATCAGCCTAGCCAAACTTCAAATCCGTTCGAAGCCAATATGAAGCTATGGCAAGATTCAGTAAATAATTTTAGTCAACTTATGATGCCTAATAGTGCTGAGGACCCTACCTCTCAGCAATCAAACCCATGGCAGAACCTAAATAGTACTGACCAAAACGTTGGCATCCATATAGAAGCTATTAACGAGTTGACTCAAAAGTTTATTAGCGAGACATTAAAACACGTTGGTCACGATTATAGTATCAGTCAATCCATTATGTTTAATCTTATAGATGGTTGGCAACATTTTACTACGGGCGTGACTGATAAAAGGCCTACTGCGTTAGTAGAGCAACAAATGAATCTGTGGCAAGAGCAGTTTCAGCTGTATCAAAACACTTTAATGAATATATCAGGCCATCAAACAGAACCTCTTGTCCGCCCTGAGAAAGGGGATAAACGCTTCAAAGATGAGGATTGGTCAGACAATCCTATGTTTGATTTTTTGAAACAAAGTTATCTGCTCATGGTTAATAGTGTTATGGAGAGTATTGATAACACTGAAGGTATTGATGATAAAAACCGTCAGCGTTTGTCGTTTTTTACTCGTCAGTGGCTAAATGCTATTGCGCCTAGTAACTTCTTATGGAGCAATCCTGAGGTACTACGACTGACCATGGAGTCAGGCGGACAAAACCTGATAAAAGGATTTGAGCAGCTCACAGAAGATATGGAAAAAAGCTCGCAGATGCTTAGTATCAGTATGACTGATAGTGACGCTTTTCAGCTTGGCGAAAACATCGCTACCACACCTGGTAAAGTGGTCTTTCGCAATCGTATGTTTGAGTTGATTCAATATACACCGACTACCGCTGAAGTTAACAAACGTCCTTTAGTGATTATACCGCCGTGGATCAATAAGTTTTATATCATGGATTTAAGAGAGGAGAACTCATATATCCGCTGGGCATTAAATGAAGGTCACAGTGTATTTGTCATCTCTTGGGCCAATCCAACTCCAGCATACAAAGATGTTGGAATGGAAACCTATATGCACGAGGGTTTACTGGCAGCTTTAGACGTGGTGCAAGAAATCACTGGCGAGCCAGACGCTAATGTCATCGGTTATTGCATCGGTGGTATGCTATTGGCATTGACTTTATCTTGGTTGACTGAGAATAAGCAAGCTGATCGTATCGCTAGTGCAACCTTTTGGGCAACGATATTTGATTTTAGTGATCCTGGCGATTTAGGCGTATTCATCGATGAGCGTACGATCAAGGCTCTTGAGCAAGAAGAGGATCAACAAGGTGTGTTTGATGGTCGTAAAATGGGTCTTGCTTTTAGTTTACTGCGAGAGAACAGCTTATATTGGAATTACTATGTACAAAACTATCTAAAAGGCGAGCGCCCTGTACCTTTCGATCTTTTATATTGGAACTCTGATTGCACCAACGTCACCGCCGCTTTGCATAGCTTCATATTGCGTGAGTTATACGTGGGCAATAAGATGATTAAAAAAGGCGAGCTCAACTTTGACGGGGCAAAAATTGATCTCTCAAAAGTGACTACGCCAACCTACGTTGTAGCAACGCTGCAAGATCATATCGCTAAATGGAAAGGCAGTTACGAGGCGACACAAGTGCTCGGTAGTGATGTCACTTTTGTACTTGGTGAGTCAGGACATATTGCTGGTATTATTAACCCGCCAACAGGTAAATATGGCTTTTATACCCACGAGGATTATGTTGCAGATCCTGATGAATGGTATGAAAAAGCAGAAAAACAGGATGAGAGCTGGTGGCTGCATTGGAGCGACTGGATCGAAAAGCATAGTGCAGGCAAAGTAGATAGTAGACAGCCTGGTATCAAGCATACTGGTAAAGAGTGGCAAGTACTAGGTAATGCTCCAGGCAAATATGTACGTGTCAGGGCGGATGAAGCCTTAAGTGCAGTGGATATATAGTTTCGAATTACTCTTTAACCAAAAAGAGGCTGTATAGTATTCTATACAGCCTCTTTTCTTTGCTGTCACATATATGCTATTTTCTTACTTATTGTTTTATAATGTTATTATCAATCTTGACGTAGGCTACAAACTATATACAATATCTAACATATAAGCTTATTATTTAAACACTGGTTAAAAAGTAATCAGGTGTATATAATATGTGAAAGCTACAATTCTTAAATTGAAACCGGAAATATCTATGTCAGATACCATCAAAGAAAATATTGGAAATCCAAACAAAGCTGAAGTATGGCTCAGCCGTGACAATCCGCATCGGACAATTACAGGTTCTACACCAAACTTTCAGGATTTAATCACTAATCAATTTCGTAAAAGTGAAAGTACTATAGAAGAGTTTACCCGCCAAAGTTCCTATAAAGCAGAAAGTGCCAATTTATTAATAGATGTGACCTCAAAGCATTTACAACAAAATCATCAACAGATTCAAAAAAATGTACAGATACTAAATAATGATATTGACGCCATCACAAACAGTTGGCAAAAGACTTATACCCCAAAGAGACTATGGCAAGAATGGCTAAGCTATAGTGCCGATAGTAGTAAACGCTTACTACAAACCGCTGATGTGCTCAAAGAGCGTGGTGATATTTTTATAGAACATGAATTAGCAGGCGCGCCGCCGGTCTTGGATTATGATTATCAAGTTATCATGGATGCCAGCAACTTTGAACGCCCCTGTAACTATGTTTTACTAAGAATAGAACCACCTGAAGGTATTGTTACCGATGACAATAATCGTCCTTATATTATTATCGATCCTAGAGCGGGGCACGGCGCTGGTATCGGCGGCTTTAAACACGAAAGCCAAGTCGGGGTCGCTCTTAATCAAGGGCATCCGGTCTACTTTGTAGCATTTAAACGTCTGCCAGAGCCCACACAAACTATTGCTGATATCACTTATGCTGAAGGTAGGTTTGTTCGTGAAGTAGAGAAAAGACACCCAAATGCAGAAGAGCCGGTCATTATTGGTAACTGTCAAGGCGGCTGGGCTGCGCTCATTTTAGCGGCAACCAATCCAAATATTACCGGTCCTATCGTGATGAATGGCGCGCCTGTTTCAGCTTGGAGCGGGGAGGTCGGGATTAATCCTATGCGCTACAAAGCTGGTGTCAATGGTGGTACTTGGCTATCTATGCTTAGCGCTGATCTGAATAATGGCGTATTTGATGGAGCGGCACTGGTTGATAATTTTGAAAAAATGACCCCTTATCGTAATTATGTGGGCAAGTATTACGATCTATATAAAAACCCACAAGCCAACCGTAAGCGTTTTCTTGATTTTGAGCGCTGGTGGGGTGGTTTCTTTTTGATGAATGATAAAGAGATCGAATGGATCGTAGAAAATATCTTTATCGGTAATCGCCTTGCACGCAATACTGGACAGTTAGAAAAAGGGGTGAATATTGATCTGCGCAATATAAAAGCCCCAATTATTGCTTTTGCCTCACGCGGTGATGATATTACTCCGCCGCAGCAAGCATTGTCATGGATCTTAGACGCTTACAGTGATGAGAGAGATGTTGAGGTTTGTGGTCAACGTATTATCTATATGATTCACGAACAAGTGGGTCACTTGGGTATCTTTGTCAGCTCAAATATAGCCAATCGTGAGCATACCGGTATTGCCTCAATTATGGATATGATTGAAGTGCTGCCACCCGGTCTGTATGAATTAGACATTGATCATATTGAAGGAAAAGGACAAGAGAAGACTTTTACCGTTGATTTAAAACGTCGTACTTTTGAAGACTTAAGCCAAGCGATAGGAGAAAATCGCACGGATGAAGAAGCCTTTAAGGCGGTGCATCGCTACTCTATGTCGCAAGCCCAAGCTTATGAGCATAACTTGCGTCCACTAGTGAAAGCTATGAGCAATGAAACTTCTGCTCAACTGTTACGTAGCATGCATCCACTGAGACTACAAAGAAGTTTATGGAGTAGTAAGAATCCGCTAGCCGTAGCGACCAGTAATTTGAACAAGGTAGTCACCAATACAGTCGGTGTAAAACAGAATCAAGACTTTGTCCCTACCCAAAAAACTGAAGAAACCCATCGTCCCTCTGATGTTTATGCACAAATAAAACTACCAGCTATCGAGTCTTTGCAGCAAGATAATCTGTTCTTGCAAGTAGAGAAGATGTTTATGGATAGTGTCAGAATGACACTTGACTTTTGGCGAGATTGGCAAGGTAGATGTACAGAGAGTCTATTCTTTGGAATTTGGACGATGCCATGGTTTCGTCAATATGGTCAATCAGTAGGCTCACGTCGTCTTTTGGACAAAGACGACCTACGCGAGTTGCCAAAGGTTGAGAAGGCACTGACTAAGATTGCCGAAGGTGGTTTTAGCCAAGCGGTAGTACGTATGCTAATTTTGAGCAACATCGTGGCTGACAACAACATAGACCGTGATCAGCTTATGCGTTTGACGGAAGTGTTGACTGAACAAGAACCCTTTACTGACTTATTACCAGCTGAACTGGCCGCCATGATACATACTCAGACGCTTATCGTGCGCTTTGCTGAAGATGAGTCTATACATGCATTGAGCACTTTAATAAAAGACAAATCTGAGCGTATCAAAGCTCTTAAATTAGTGCGTTACGTGGTGGGTAATAAAGCAGAAGACCGCAATCCTGCTACCTTATCTATCATTCAACGTATTAAAGCTGCACTAGACTTAAAAGATGCTGATATCAAACCTTCAATAGGAAGTTTGAGCACAGATCTAAGCATCGACACAAAGTTATAGATAGAACCGACGCAATAAAAATGAAGGCGAATGTGACCAAGCGTATAAACAGCTATTAAGTTTATGCTTTTGGTTACATTCGCTTTTTGTTGGTTCAGTAAAAACTATCACCACTAATAACTTCTTCCCCTAATGCTGCCAATACTTTATCGCCTCTGCCTCTGCCTCTGTTATCAATCATGCTCATCTGACCGTGTGTCCGTGCGCGTCCGAACCCTCTTTTAACCCTTTTTCACTACTAGACTTTTCTTTGCCTTAATCTACTGTGAAAGTTCATCTAGTCTCACCAGTATTCGTACGTAATACTTAATACAATTCAACTTACGTCCATAATAATATAATCACTAATAAACAGTAGTTTATTAGTGATTATATTCTAACTTACAGTATTTAACTAACATAGTATTAAAAAAAGTACAGAAAAAGTAAGTAAAAGTTAGTTATTTATAATTAACCGTCTGTAAGTAAGGAGTCATGAAAGATGCCTTCACATAAAGAGTATAGGGATTATAATATTTTAATGGATGATTCTTACAATATTAATCCCTAAAAAAATATTTTATTGAAATATTGTCAACTATATGTATAATCTATCTATAAAATAACTGATATTTGTTTATTTTTATCTTATCGCTTTGTATGACTACTTTGCTGATTAACTATTCTATTTTTTCCTTAGTGAATAATAATGTGCCCCTTATGAACTATATTAACTACGTCAAGCTCCGTACTATAAGCTCGCTTGTGATAATACTGAGTACCTCTTCATTTTTAATAGCTTGCGGATCAGCAGCGAAAAAAGATGCTAAACCAGTACTCAGTAAATCTGTTGTGACAAATACAGTTATTACTAAAAGTCAGCTTGATGAACCTTCATTTGCATATCTTGTTGACTCAACAAAGGTAGGTAACACTAGGCTACTCTCATCAGAAGCATGGCTAACCATAGCAAAAGACAATTTCCAATCAAAACACTACGCGCGAGCACTCAGAGCTGCTAACGAAGCTCTAAGTGTGGATAACAAGCTTGTAGCAGCACGTCAGCTCGCTATGCTATCAGCAGTTAAGGTGACTGAAAATAGTATTGACTCCTACCATGACAATACACTGATGAGTAATAGTGACAAAGATAGGTTTAAAAGTTCATTAACTAGCATGACAACTTTAGTTAATGCTTCAGATGACTAGCTCATTTTTGAAATGAAGCTATTTTAAAGTAAAGCAGTTTCAAAACAGTAGCATCTTTGAGTGAGCAAAAACATTGATCCACTATCATCAATATTCAACCAATAGTGAGCAACGATTTGTGATGAACTTTATTAAAAAAAATATTAGAAGCATTATCAAACCATCTACAGCTATTTTGACAGGGCTAGTTACTATGGGGGTAGCTATGAATACGGCACATAGTGAGCTGTCCATTCAGGAAAAAGACCCAAAATCGAGTATTGTCAATCAGTATGCAGCGCTTAAAAATACTGATGCGAAATCTCCTAAACTTCATGCACTTATTACTGATCTAAACCAGAGAATCGCCCTTAATCCAAAAGACTCCCTAGCATGGGAGATTCTGGCACAAATCTATTATAACAATGGCTATTACGCTTACGCCGTTTACGCAGCAAGCGAAGCAGTAGATTTAGGTCAGAGCACGCCTAAGCTTAAAAAAATATTGCTAAATAGCAGTGCGATTGTCTCAGAGAGTCAATTAGAGGCTGAGTACTTAACCGATGATGTCGATGCCGAATTTTTAAAAGACTATCAGTATGCACTCAGCAAAATATACGGTGAGGTTTATGGCTTTAATTACGATGAGTCATTACCAAAGCCGCCAGCGCCTATTGTCAAACCTAAAGCTGTTAAGACGAAGAGTAAAATAAGTGCTCATCGTCGTACGCCAGTAAAGAAAAAGGCACGATCTGCTCCTGTTAAGAAAAAGGCAGCAGTAAAACCAAAAGCTACACCAAAAGCATCACCTATCAAGAAACCAACTCCTTCTAAAAATAGCAATTCCAAAGCTACTGATCCGTTCAGCATATTGCGCTAATTTCCATATCGCGTAAAAAATAGCAATTATTGAGGTAAATTTTATGGCAAAGCAAGATAGCGTACAAAAAAAACTGGCAAAAGTTCGCGCCCCAAGGGTGCATCTTACTTATGACGTCGAGGTTGGTGACTCAATAGAATCAAAAGAGATTCCATTTGTAGTCGGGGTGTTAGGAGAATTCTCAGGTGATTCTAAGCTTGAGCAGCCGCGCTTAAAAGACAAAAAGTTTGTCGAAGTCGATCTAGATACCTTTGATGAGGTAATGGCAGGACTTGCTCCGCGTGCTACCTTCCGCGTTAACAATGATTTAAGTGATAAAGGTGGCGAGTTTGCCGTTGATTTAGCTTTTAACAGTATCGATGACTTTCGTCCTGAATCTGTGGCTAACCAGATTGAGCCTTTAAAGCAGTTGGTACAAGCACGCGATCGCCTAGCAGATTTGCGTAACAAAATATCAGCTAATGAGAAGCTTGAAGATTTATTAGATGATGTTTTAAAAAACACTGAGCAAGTCAAAAAGATGGCTGAACAAAACCAAACTGATAGTGAGGTATAAAGGATGAGCGCTCAAGCCCAACACAATGCGGTAGCAGATCTTGCAGATAACGAAAATTTTGATTTGCTCGAACAGATCGTTGATAAAAGTAATATTGCCAAATCAGACGATGAAAAAAACCGCGCTAAATCGCAAATCGCTGAGCTGGCCAACGAAGTCATGCAAGGCACAGTGACGTTGTCAGACAACCTAGCCGCCTCAATCGATGCACGTATTGCCCAGATTGATGCGCTGATCTCTAAACAGTTAACGACAGTGATGCATGCGCCTGAGTTTCAAAAACTAGAATCTAGCTGGCGCGGTTTGCACTACTTATGCAGTCAAACGCCGTCTGAATCAATGCTTAAGATCCGCATGCTTAATACGACTAAACGTGAGCTAACCAAAGATTTCCAGTCTTCAATCGATTTTGATCAAAGTACCTTATTTAAAAAGATATATGAAGAAGAATTTGGTAGTTTTGGTGGCGAGCCGTATGCCGCTATCGTTGGCGACTTTGAATTTACGCGTCAAAATGCTGATATGTACCTACTCGAGCAGTTATCGCATGTAGCCGCTGCTGCCCATACACCATTTGTGTCCGCTGCTTCAGCTGAGATGTTTGGACTGGACTCCTTTACTGATATTGGTCGTCCGCGCGATTTATCAAAGATATTTGAGACCGCAGAATACATACGTTGGCGCGCTTTTAGACAATCTGAAGATGCTCGCTACGTAGCGCTTACGGTACCTAGTTTCTTAGGTCGCCTACCGTACAATCCAAAAGACGGTACGGTGGTTGAAGGCTTTAACTTCGTTGAGGAAGTTTCAGGCAACGATCATAGTGACTATCTATGGGTCAATGCCGCGTACGCTTTTGCTTCACGCTTAACCTCAGCTTTCTCAGACTACCGCTGGTGCGCGGCTATTCGCGGCGTAGAAGGTGGTGGCTTAGTTGAAGGTTTACCTGTACATACCTTTAAGACTGATGAGGGTGATTTAGCGCTCAAATGTCCAACCGAGATATCGATCACTGATCGCCGCGAAAAAGAGCTCAGTGATTTAGGGTTTATTCCTCTAGTTCACTGCAAAAACACCAACTATGCTGCCTTTTTTGGTGCCCAATCCGTACAAAAAGCCAAAACTTATCAGAACGATGACGCTAATGCCAATGCCGTATTGTCGACTCAGCTCCAGTACATTATGGCGGTATCCCGTATCGCTCACTATCTAAAGGCGATGATGCGCGATAAAGTCGGCAGCTTTTTAGCCCCCGGTAATGTCGAGTCTTTTTTGAATGATTGGATATCACGTTATGTCTTATT
Source organism: uncultured Psychrobacter sp. (assembly GCA_947501045.1). GTDB lineage: Bacteria > Pseudomonadota > Gammaproteobacteria > Pseudomonadales > Moraxellaceae > Psychrobacter. The sequence continues at coordinate 246,478 of CANMUI010000003.1, read as the reverse complement.
AGACGACGGTGCCTCACAAGAAGCCAAAGCTCAGTACCCGCTGCGCGAAGCTTCTGTACAAGTTGTGGAAGTACCAGGCAAGCCTGGTGTCTACAAGTCAGTGGTCTTTTTGAGACCACATTTTCAGCTTGACGAATTATCTGTTTCTTTGCGTTTGGTCACACAGCTACCGCAAGCCAGTAACAGCTAATCGTCTATTAAAATCCAAAGTTAAATGTTAACTTTTAAATTGAGGTACGTAATATGAAAGATATTTATATTCAGTTTCGTGGCAAGTACAAGATTGATGGCGAGTCACGTGATAGCGAGCATAAAGGCTGGCTTGAGGTAAACACTTGGGATCACCTGATTCGTCAACCTAAGTCAGCGACTGCCAGCAGCGTTGGTGGACATACCTCTGAGCGCTGTGAACACTCTGATATGACGTTCATGAAAGATCTGGATTCGACCAGTCCTAAGTTATGGGAAGCTTGTTCAGCGGGTTACACTTTTGATGAAATTCAAGTTGATTTTTACCGTGCCAATGGCGACAAACGAGTTAAATATTTGGAAGTTAAGCTTAAGCATGCCCTTATTGCTAGTGTTGAGCCTACTGTACGTGCAGAAGGGGTGCCAATTGAAAAAGTAGGCATCAAATATGCAGCAGTTGAGTGGACTTATACACAGCAAGATATTGATGGTACGGCAAAAGGTGCGGTAACTAAGAAGTGGTCACTAGCGAACAATACCGCTACTTATACTGCTTAATAACCAATAAATTTTAGGCAGTTTTTATCGTGATGTATTTGTTGTAATTAAAAAGAAAGGTTTAGATGTAGGCCTTTCTTTTTTTGCTTCATACCTTTGATTAATAGTAATAATAAAAAATAGTGGTAGTAACAATGAAATATGGTACGAAAGGAATTGGCTTTCGCCCCAACTTATTTGAGCAGTTATTTGATGACAATCCGCGGCAAATGACTCAAGAGTTGGTAGTACGGCGTCTGAATATTGATGAGCTAAAGTCTTCTGTGGCACAGGATCTAGAGTCTTTATTAAACACCCGCTGTGTGGTGTCAGATCAGCTGCAAGATTATCAATACGTGCGCTCATCAATATTAAACTTTGGTATTTTAGACTTTGTAGGATTAAGCAGCGCCAACCCTGCTGACTGTGATTATATTTGCAGGCAGATCGCGCAAACGGTAGAGCAACAAGACACTCGTCTTAAAAATGTCAGGGTATCACTAGATATTGGGGCTATTGATGTCAATCAGCTGTGCTTTTCTATTGAAGCATTGCTCAAAGTTTATCCGGCCCAAGAGCTGGTCAGTTTCGATGCATTCTTTGAACCAAGCTCACAGCGTTACCAAGTTAAATAATTCATATTTCGTTCATACTTGTCGCCATATCTATATATGGCAGCAATTAACAACTACTGAGGTATTATGGACAGTCTACTTCCTTATTTTGAGCATGAGCTTAGCTTATTTAATAAGCAGTCAAAAGAGTTTGCTAAAAAATATCCAAAAATAGCCAACCGCTTATTAATGGGGCAAGATACGGTAGATGATCCGCATATTGAACGGCTGATACAAGCGTTTTCACTCATCAGTGCCCGCATTAATAAAAAACTCGACGACTCCTATGCTGACTTTACCGAATCCTTATTAGAAGTTGTCTATTCCGATTATCTCAAGCCTTTTCCTTCTGTCTCTATTGCCCAGTTTAATCTAGGAGTAGCAGGCGCTGCTATGAGTGAGGCTGTACAAGTTGCTAAAGGGACTTCTTTTTTGACCCAAAAAGTCAGTGGCACGTCTTGTCAGTTTCAATCGACCCAAGACGTTACTTTATTACCGCTACAGATTGATAGGGTCAACTTTGAAACCCACCAAGAGGTTTATGACGATCAGCACGGGCTACTTAACGGCTGCATCAGTATTAAGTTTAAAGGACTAGGTTCAAGCTTTGATTATCAGACGTTATTGCAACATGCTGTCGAGGTTTATATTGATGAAGATGCCAGTCAAGGCACAAGTCTTTGGGATATTTTATGGTGTGATGTCAAACAAAGCCATATTCATGGCCGGCAGGTTCATAAAATTAAGGGAAGCCCGTTTGAGATCACAGGTTTTGATCCTGAGCAGCAGATCCTGCCCAGTCACCGAGTCAGCAACGCCGCTTCTGCCTTATTAAAAGAGTATTTTTATTGTCCAGAGAAGTTTAATTTTTTGCGCTTAAACTTCGCTCAAAGCTGTCCTACGCTAAAGATTGATAATAATGGCTTTGAGATTCGCTGTTATTTTAAAATCGATAAGAAAAACACCATTCGCCTAAAAAACCTGCAACAACTTAGTGCCAGTAGTATCAAGCTATTTTGTACGCCGGTAGTCAATTTATTTAAAACCGCCGCCAAGCCTATTCAAGTGACGCATCGCTCTGTTTATTATGATTTAGTGCCTGATACTCGCGCGCTGATTCAGCATGAGATCTATGAGGTGACCAAGGTCATTGAGTCAAAGCAGGTGAATAACCGTTTATTGCAGCGTGAATATCATCCTTTTTATGCTCTAAATCATTATGAGCAGCACGATGAGGGGCGTTATTACCATATCAAGCGTGATAAGGACATGGCAGAGTTTAAGCAAGGCTTTGAATATCAGATTATGTTTGTCGAAAAGCAGCGCGAAGATCTAGCAGGTGCCGCTAGCATGAGTGCTTCTTTGCTGTGTACTAACAGAGATTTGCCTGCCCAAATAGCTTTTGGTCAAAGCCGCGGTGATTTATTCAGTGAAGGAATGACTGGTTTTAGTAGTTTATCACTGCTTAAACAGCCCACCAGAACCGCGCGTTTTGAGTATACCGGTGAGGAGCGTTGGCGTCTAATCTCCTTGATTAGCCTGAACTTTTTATCATTAGCAGCTCAAGATGCTGAGCTGATGAAAGAGTATTTGTCACTATACGATATTACGCAGTCTGCAGCAAACAAGCAGCTGATTGAAGGGATTGTGTCGGTCACAACCAGTATCAAAGCCCAGCGTATTCAGCGCTTGCCGCAGCCAGGGTTTGTGCGCGGGACAGTGATTGATATTCGTATTAACCAAAAGCATTTTGCCAGCGTAAGTATTCGTCAGTTTGCGCATCTGCTGGCTCATGTATTTGGCTATCATGCCAGTCTAAACAGTTTCGTTGAAGTCGCTATTAGCAATGCCGTAACTAAAGAGGAGATATACAGATGTCAGCCCCGCAGTGGTCTCAGTCCTCTTATCTAACTGAGCTGGTTGCCGCGCCGCAAAGCTACGAGCTGTTGCAAGCGCTGCGGCTAATCTCTCATGAGGCAAGCCTTGGTCATACGCCTATCGAAGTGCGCTTTCGAGCCTCTTTATCATTGGCTTATCCACTGGCTGAGATTGAGTCAATGGCGCTGGTTGCCCAAGATAGTATGGATAGTGGTGTCAAACAACTGGAGATTTATCCTACTGTCATTGGATTGACAGGGCCATTATCTGCTTTGCCAGCGATGTATACCGATCAAATAGCTGCGCGTGTTAACCACAGCAAAGATAAAGCAGCGTCGGCATTTTTGGATTTATTTAATCACCGTTTAACTGACTTGTATGTACAGGCCAGCTGGTTTTATAACTTACCGTTACAGTACGAGATTAATAATAAGAAAGACAGCTATTTACTGAGCCTACGAGCATTGGCGCGCCAGCCTAAAAAATTGACCACTATTGACAGCTTGATCGCTTACGCTGGCATGATAGCGCCAGGACGCCTGACCGCGGATCAACTGGCGCACGTACTATCACACTTTTTAGACAGCGAGGTGAGTGTACAGCAGTTTGTCCCCGAATGGTTTGATCTGCCAGCAAGCGAGCAAACCGCGCTTGGCAGTCAGTATGCAGAGCTTGGCGTGTCCGCCTTTTGCGGCGCGCGCGCGGTGCAGTTTGATAGCAAGATACGAGTGGTATTTCATAAACTTGAGGCCAAGCGCTATCTGAGACTGTTGCCGGCAGGTGATATGTACCAAGTTATCGTTGATTTTATTCGCAAGTGGTGCGGCGTCTGCTTAGCAGTCGAGATGCAACTGGAGCTTGATAAGCATTATATCAAGCCTTTATCACTAGCAGAAGATGGTTTTGGCGGCTTAGGGCGCGGTGGGTTTTTGGTAAGTAAACCTGCCAGCTCCGATCATGATGAGACACGTTATGTGCTGCCTATTCAGTGATAAAAGTTTTAGCTCAGCGATAAAAGCCATTAACGAGCCGCAATAAATTTATAACGAACATTTAAGAGAATAGTAGAGGAAGCCACTTATGAGTCAGTTAAAAGCCGTTATCACCCGTTTAAGTCCCAGCTGTCGCCAGTGTTTGCAGCAGGCGGCTAGATTGTGCATTGATAAGGGGCATCGTGAAGTCGATATCATGCATCTACTGCATGAGTTGATTGCAACGCCGCATAATGATGTAGATCAGATACTAAAGTTCAATAAGATCAGTCCCCAGTCGTTGTTACTTTCTTTAGCAGACTTGCTTGAAACCTTTAGCCTTGCTACAGGTATTACCCCTGTGTTTAGTCAGCGTTTGATAGCACTGCTTGAGGACTCATGGGAGCTGGCAAGTAGTCAATATAGCAGTCAGCATAGTGGTACTCAAAGTGGTACTCACAGTAGTGGGCTTGAGATACGTTCAGGTCATATTTTGCTCACGCTATTGACGCATGAGCGCTATCAGTCGCTCCTTAAGACGCTTCCTGAACAGCTACAATATATCGATCGCTTTACCCTAAAAGATGATTACGAGCGTCAATGTGCGGGTAGTACCGAAGGCAGTGGAGCGACTACAAGCAGCAAAGCTAAGGCGGATGAAGGAAGCGGGCGGCAAGCAGAGGTTGAGAGCACACAGCCTGATGAATCGACTGATCAGCTGACGCCAGCACTAGATAAATATACGTATGATTTAACTGCCAAAGCTCGTGCTGAGCACATTGATCCTGTTATTGGCCGCGAGTTTGAGATTCATCAGCTGATCGATATCTTGATCTGCCGCCGGCAGAATAATCCTATCTTGACGGGTGAGGCCGGCGTGGGTAAAACGGCAGTGGTTGAAGGCTTGGCGCAAAAGATCGTTGAAGGTCAGGTGCCTGATCAGTTAACAGAGGTGGCTATACACAGCTTAGATATGGGCTTGCTACAAGCGGGCGCCAGCGTGAAAGGTGAGTTTGAGAATCGCTTAAAACAAGTCATTGAAGAGGTGCAAGCTTCGACAAAGCCGATTGTCTTATTCATTGATGAGGCGCATACGCTTATAGGGGCAGGCGGGCAAGCGGGTCAAAACGATGCGGCTAATCTGCTCAAACCAGCACTAGCGCGCGGTGAGCTTAGAACCATTGCTGCCACTACTTGGTCGGAGTATAAAAAGTACTTTGAAAAGGACGCCGCCTTATCGCGCCGCTTCCAAGTCGTTAAGGTCGACGAGCCAGATATTAATACCGCTGTGGCGATGATCCGTGGTCTTAGTGCCAAGATGCAAGATCATTTTAATATCTTAATCGATGACGATGCCCTACAAGCAGCGGCCGAGCTCTCAGCACGTTATATCAGTGATAGACAGCTGCCTGATAAAGCGGTAAGCGTGCTCGATACCGCCGCTGCGCGCGTGAGCCTATCAAAAACGGCTATGCCCAATCAGCTTGATCGATTGCATGCAACCGATAAACAGCTTAAGCAGCATATCAACACGCTTAGTCAGCAGCTTGAGCGTATCGGTAGCGTTGATGACAAAGAAAAGATCAGTCAACAAATAGCACTACTAGACGCGCAGCGTCAAAGCAACCAGCAAAAAATTACTGATATGACCACAGGCTGGCAAGCACAAAAAGCGCTGACTGATAAACTCGATGCGATTAATCAGCAGCTCACAGCGAATACTGAAAAGAGCCATGAGCTGACTGCAAAAGAGCGCTTAGAGAAACAAGCTGAATATCAAGCGACCGAGCAGGCCCTAAAACAAGCGCAAGAAGCGCATCGTCTGGTTCATGCCGTGCTTGATCGGCAAGTGATTAAACAGATTATTTCGGACTGGACGGGTATCCCCCTCAACGACATGGCAGGCAATGAAAAAAACCATATCTTAAGCTTAGCTGACACCCTGCAAAGCCGGGTCATAGGTCAAGATCACGCCATCAAAGCCATCGTCAAACGTATCCATACCGCCAAAGCACGCCTCGATGATCCTAATCGTCCGCAAGGGGTATTTATGCTGGTAGGGCCAAGCGGCGTGGGTAAGACCGAAACTGCTTTGGCATTGTCTGAGGTGTTATACGGCGGCGAGCGCAATTTGATCACCATTAATTTATCAGAATATCAAGAAGCCCATAGCGTAGCTTCATTAAAAGGATCGCCCCCAGGCTATGTAGGTTATGGGGAGGGTGGGGTATTAACAGAAGCCATTAGACGCCGTCCTTATAGCGTGTTATTGCTGGACGAAGTCGAAAAAGCGCATCCTGATGTTCTAGATTTATTTTATCAAGTGTTTGATAAAGGGGTTATGGAAGATAGTGAAGGGCGACTGATTGACTTTAAAAACACCCTGATCTTATTAAACAGCAATGTGGGCTCATCGGCTATTATGCAGCAGTGTATCAATACTGATCCCAATAATACTGACTTTAGCTTGCTAGATAGTGAGACGCTCAAACAAGCCATTAATCCGCAGCTATATAAAGCGTTTAAACCGGCGTTTTTGGGTCGCCTAACCACTATCCCTTATTATCCACTAACTGACGACGCGCTGGCTGAAATTATTCGTCTCAAGCTTGATAAGATCACTAGCCGTATTCGTGATAACCATGATGTACCTTGTGACATCGATCCTGAGGTCATTGAGCTGATTTTATCGCGTTGTCATGAAGTCGATTCTGGCGCCCGTAATGCCGATGCCATTATCAGTCATACCTTACTGCCGCAGCTGGCAGGTAAGCTGCTAGCGCACGATGACAGTCAAAGTAAGCTCAAAAAGATTACCGTATTCGTCAATGACGAGGACGAGTTTGCTTATCGCCTAGAGTGCGACCCTATCGTCGCGCTCAACCAAATGGCCCAGTCTAGTGAGTCCAGTGATGAGGCTGAGGACATCACTAAAAATAAAGCAGCCAACCCAGTGGCTAAAAAATCAGTTGTAAAGAAAGAAACAACGAAGTCTGCGGCGACTAAAAAAAACACCAAAGAGAAAACGAGTACCGCGAAAACGACGACAAAAAAACCAGCTGCTAAAGCCACTACAAAAAAGAGTAGCAATAAGGAGTTATTATAATGAGTGCTGATCATGCATCGTTTACTGGCTCACTTAGTAGCATAGACACGCTAATAGCTCCTATTACTGATAGCCATCATGGCGTGGGTGAGGATTTAACCTTTGATCCTCGCATTGATGCCATTATCGCTGCCCGTAAAGAGGACGATCCACTCTTAGCGCAAGGCAACTGGGTCACTGAGCTCAAAGTCGCTGATTGGGACTTTGTCAAAAACCAATGTGCAGACTTACTAAGCCATACCAGTAAAGACATCAAGCTGGCATTATGGTACGTCGATGCGCTCAGTCACACTGATCATCTGGCTGGTATCAGTCATGGACTAAGTCTGCTACAAGCGCTCAATGACGAGTATTGGTTGACCATGTATCCCTCGCTAGATGGCGAAGATGACAGCATGGATATTAGGGCAGGGCTGCTGTCTTGGTTCGTGAAAACGCTAACTGATGATCTAAAGCAGCTACCGCTCTCTGATAATAAAACGGGCAATTACAACTATAACTACTACTTAACCGCTCGGGATCACGACAAGCAGCGCCAGCAAAACCCAGAGAGTGAAATCAGTAGCGAGTTTACACTTAGCGACTATAATCAAGCAATAAAAAGCAGCAGTGAGCACTGGCAGCAAACGCTTATGATTGAGCTTAGCACTATTACGGCGCAGTGGCAGGAACTGACTGATCAGCTCAACGATCTGATGGGTATGGACGCGCCAGTCTTTGCACCCGTAACCGATCTATTGACAGCGCTTACTCAGCACCTAACGCCTTTGCTCCCTGAGACATTTGAGAATGCAGATCTTGAAGACAGTAACACTGATCATCAAACAGACGACAGGGCAGCTGTAGACCATAGTGATCAAGTTCTAGCAAACTCAATACCTACTGGCTTTAATCCTAAAAGCCGCGATCATCAAAGCAATCGTCGCCAAGCGCTTAAACTATTAGGCCAAATTCAGGACTACTTTGCTACCAACGAGCCGCACAGTCCCGTAACCTTCTTGCTTGGTCGCGCCATCGATTGGGCTGATATGCCCCTTGATCAATGGCTCGCTCATATCATAAAAAGCGAAGATCAGCTGGCGATGCTTTCTGACATGATAGGTATCAAGCCTAAGCGTGAGTCATCTGAAGAGGAGTATTGAGTCACTCCTGCTTTTCGCTGCTATCTTGCTTGTCCACTAGAGCGGTGACTATTAGCCAGTAGCGTTCCTGTTATCTCGATAACACTCCTAGCTAAGTCACCGCAATCTAGTAGTCAAGCAAGTATATCTGCTACACTCAGGGCTAGCGGTGGCATCTATTTTTTGCAGATAGTGGTCGTGATTAGAGTTTGTATGCTAAATTATGATAAAAACCACCCGAAGGCTGTTAAGTAGAAATAATAATAAATTATCCTTTCTCACCCTCAAACTGCCAAATCACCTCGCCCCAATCATTGTTAGGGTAATCTGGCATAATGTCACCTTGCTTAAAGTAAGCTCGGCTGTTCTCTTTAGCTAAAGTGAACCAGTAGCCTGGTTTGGGGCAAGGCTGATTTGCTGGACAACGTCCTTTGGCTTGACTGGTAATTTCAGATTTAGCGGTAGGCTGGTTTTCGTAGTAAGGCGTCATGTCTTCGCCAGCCTCTTGACGCCCCATAAATTCATCGTAGGTTATTTTATAGGGATCAATGGATACAAACTTACTGGTATCAATACCTGTCTTCTCTAGTACAAGGGGTAGGGTGTAGTCGGGCTGATCTTGTTGGATGTTTAAGCCCATCTCTAATGCTTGGGTCTCTGATTGTAATCTTGCTAGCGGTAAATCCTTGTATTCTTCTGGATAGTATTGATCCCAACTATTTCTGTTTACGGAGTCTACCATCTGTTGCACTAACTCTTTTTCACTAAGAATATCTAAGTCCATCAAATAATATCGGTTGTTTGTGGCAGGGTCGGTTTGCCTGTTGTAACGTATATCCATAAAAACATCTGTACCATGGCGTAGTTGCCATGTATGTATATCATCTAGTTGCATCCATTCTTCAAAGGTGAGAGGGTAAGTAAAGTCTAAATTTAAATCGCTTGTATGATCCGCAATTGTAAAATCAAAGCTGTCTTGTTTAAAAAGACGTGGAGATCCAATACTATAATTAAAAACCCATCCTTTATTCTCAAGCTCATCAAATAAAGTCATAGTTTGATCGTAGGCTTTTTCGTCAGTAATATTATTACTTTCATCACGAAGAAAAAAAGATATGGAAAGAAACTCTAAAGAACGGTCATTATCTTTGAGGTTATCTAACCCCATAACCGTAACGACATTATTTAAAGTTATTTGCCCATTAGGATAAATAAAGGTGGTGGTTGCCATGTTAGAAGTAGGAAAGTTATAGCCTTGAAACGTAACTCCCATAGGCTGAGCATCGTTTTCTTGAAACGCTGTATATTCAGGATTGCTCTCATACAATGCTTTTGCAGTTGTATTTAAAACAATCTCTAACGGTTTATCAGGCATAGTGACCTCTGGTTCGGCTTGGCAAGAAGTAGCCGTTAAAATAATGGAGATATAAAAAATAAAATAAGTTAATTGTTTAAACATACTCATCTACTTATCTAATTAAAATTGACCCAACGGTCTGCCTTGTTGTACCAGCCTGCCATGGTTCGCAGCTGTGTCTCCATATAGGTAGTTTCAGTTTGCATCAAGCCATGAAATTTTTTAGCAACCTGATTGATCCATGTCATACGACTGTCATAATCATAAACTACAGTACCCTCAGGCGCATGTGAGATATATCTTTCAGTGTTAGTAGAGCAATCACTAGTAAAAAACAAGGCAACATTAGGTGCAAGCCAACTAAACAGTCCCATTGAATCGATTTCACGCCTGTTTCTCCAGCCTTCGTATATTAGAGGCTGTAAAATCTCACCTTGTTCATGTTCAGCTATAATTAATAAATTTTGGTATTGAGCTTTTAGTTTATTGTTTTTGAGACGAGCATTCTCGAACTTCTTAACTTCATCAAAGCCTTTTTTTATAAATTCGTTGCTTCTGAGATTATTGATTTTGGATAATGAATCTTTTGCCCAGTCTGCTTTATAGATAGCTGATTTTATCTCAGGAACAAGTGTATTAGTGTTTCGCTTACTCATACATTTAAAAAAAACTTCAGACCCAAACTTACTATAGTAATGGTGCCATCCAGCGATATCCTGAAACAACCAAAAATTACCTTGTCCAAACCAGTCTGAAGCCGTTACTATTAGATCGTTAGGAAAACGACCTAACCTAACAGTAGGATGTTCTAATGTACAAGCTACAGTCTTACTAGCAAAGGCACCAAGTGCCATCCAGTAAAAGCGGCCTTTTTTACTTGGATCACCGTTTTCTTCAGTTTCCAAATAAAACCGTGCATAGGTGCCTGCGATCCGTCTGGCTCTTACGCTATAACTGTCTACAAAGTTGTAAGAGTTTGCTGACACTTCTTCGCTTAAACGTTTTAGGCAAAACTGTTGAGAAACAGACCATAGCTCTTCACAAGTACAACTCACTGGTGTACAGCTATTTACAGTAGTATTCGTCTTAGTCTTTATTTTTGTGACCATTTATTTATCCTACTTATTATTTCTATTATTGAATGTAGACCAGACTAACTGCATTTTTATCTCGTCTTCTTTATCCCCTGAATCGATACGAGGCGTTTTACCTTCAACATCTGATTCTGACTTTATATTGACATTCTTTCCCGTTAGTAGATATTTCATATTTGGTAGTGGATTGCCCATCGGGTCAACTAACTGAATTTGCTCATCAAAGAATTCCTTTTCTAGCAGCTTATCAAAAGGTAGGCGCGATAAATAACTACTATCAACCGCGCCCCCAGCCTTAGAATGCTTACCGCCCTTTTCCGTCACCTCTTTGGCAGCAATCGTAATATTAGACCCATCAAGAGTAATACTCGCACCCCCTGCCGTTATCGTAATCTTATTGGTTGCAACAACCTCAACCTCTTTGGTAGAGGAGGTGATGTTCACATCTTGCTTAGCCGTGGCTTCCATTTTCCCTGTATGCGCGGAGAGAGTGATATTTTCTTTGGCGTTAGTGAAGCTCACTTGACCGTCGGCTACGATGTTGAGCGATTCGCTACTAATTTGGCTATGACTATCACCACTACTGATCCTCATGTCTTGCTGCGTCGTTGTGATCATCTCACCCATGGTTCTATGAATAATCGTATCTGCGCTGACATAGCTGATGTCGGCATTACTATCTATAAGTGTGAATGGCGTTTGTTGGTGCGTCTGGGTCTGTTGTTCTTTCGCTATCGTCTCAAGCTGGGTTTTAATCACTTTATGGTTGTTAACGCTACGACCTAAGCCTGTCGCCAATTGGGTTAGTCGCTCTGCCAAGTGCTGACCACCTAGTGCCGTTTGCGTTAGAGTAGGGGTGTGCTGTTGATAGTTGTGCTCTTGGGCTTGCGCGTGGGTCTGGGCTTGGGTGGATAAAACTAAAGCTTCACCTGACTTGATATTGATCTGCGCGTTGGTCGTGGCGCTAATGCCTTGACGTTTCGTACCGTTTGCTGCTGGATTAATCACACCCATCTTTAAGGTGGCACTCACTTGACCATCTTTAACGTTAAACTGTGAGTAGGCGTTGTCCTCTCTATGATCGCTGATCCATTCAGCAAGATTACTGTCTTGATGGCGATAACCGCTCTCTACTGCTTGCTCGCTATCGGTAGTGAATAAGCTAGGGCGAGTTTGGGTGAGGAGGCTACCGGTATTGATCAGATGCTCACCATCACCAATGGACTGTATTAGGGTTTGATCATCGATTCTATGGGTGAAGTGGCTGCCATAGTTGCTGCCTGCTTGTACCTCAAGGCGATTGATGGCTTGCGCAGGGTTGTGCAGTAAGTAGCTATGGGTTGGGGTGATATGGTTGCGGCTATCACTATCGCTTTGCATGCCGGTAATACCGGTCATTGGTGGTAGTACGTTTCTGCTATAGAGATGACCGATCCAAGGCGTATCAGCACTGATTAAGGTCAGCTGGGTCAAGTGGCTGCCCGCATCCAAGGTTGAGGCGTGACGCTGCTGGTGGCGACGGCTATTGGTGAGTCCAGTGATATGGCTCAGGCTATTACGCGCTAAATGCAAGATTTGTGTGGCGCGGTAATGATGATTCAATGAGCTGTGATCGGTTAAGATAAAGGTATCGGCGATGTTTAGGTCAGTGGCGGTAGTAAGGGCTTTATAGATGCGGTAACGGCTATGATGTTGATTTGCTATTATGCTGGCTTCATCTATGGTTTCGGTATCAGTGACGGGCGCAAAGGCGGCTGGGGTGTCAAAGGTTAGGGCCGAGGGGCTAGTTTGGTTCGCCACATCCGCTGACTGCGCGGGGTGGGAGACTGCAAGACTGTTAAAGCGCTGTACACTCACGTGACTTGGCTGGGCCGCATACTGCTCGCTAATAGCGATAATAGGCGCGTCCACACGGTCATGCAATACTTGACCGAAACGCAATGCGCCAATGTTGGAGCTAATGCCGTCCTCAGTGCTGGGGTAGGCAGAGGTAATGATAAGCTTAGGCGGGGTATGCTGCTTTGTTTGACTGTGCTTTAGATAAGCGCTGAGTCCTTGACGCGAGAGACGCTCGCAAATGTGACTCCAGTCGCTCATCTGCCACTGGGTCATACGCACTGGTGTCCAGCTGGTACTATTATTACTGGCAACACTGCCACTGTCATCCACTACGTCAATCTCAAAGGGCGCACTGCGCTCAGCGACCATCGCTTGTACCGGTATCTTGGTGTCTATCTGATTACGCGTGTATTGGTGCAATTGATAGGTGCTGGGCTGGGCAATAAGACGGTAATAGCCATAGCTGCCATCAACATCAATCTGCTGACCATTGATAATATACAGATGACGATAAGCCATGCCACTGGAGACATCAAAGCTTAAGGTCAGTGCGCTACCCAGTAGAGAGGTTAGTGGCGCAAAGGCGGGTAGGTGACGCTCATGGATATAGACCTGTAGCACGTAGGTATCGATGCCGTGTTGCTGATTACGGTGCCTGATTGTAGTAATCAGCTCACTTTCATCAGTAGCATCCAGCAAACAGTTGAGCCACACTTGATGATGACCGATATCTTGGCGCATGCTTGGCGTTAGCGCTTGGGTGCTGCTCTCAGCACCGTAGAGTCTGTCAGCGATCATGGGCAGGGGGGTATTGGTTATACGGAGCATAACGGTTGCCTCTTTTCTATATTATTCGCCAAGGGTAAATTCGATGCGGCGGTTACGAGTGCGCCCCTCGGGGGTGTCGTTACTGGCAATCGGATCAGCATCACCTTTGCCCGTGGTACTCAGACGAGCGGCGTCTATATTACGGCCAATAAGGTACTGCTTGACCGCTTCGGCGCGCTCGTTTGATAGCACCAGATTGGCGGCTGGGTTGCCAACATTATCGGTATGTCCGGTGATAAGGACGGGTTTGTCACCAATGCTTTGGATCACCCCTGCCATGTCATCTAATATCCCTAAACCTCTTGGGGTCAAGGTAGCACTGCCGGATTCAAACTCGACGATGCGGTTGCCTAGGGTATCATCGATGAGGCTTTGCTCGCCTGCGGTAACCACTAGTTGATTGTCGAGCTGATAGAGGTCGGTTAAACGACTATGAATACGGTTTTGAATGGCTTGCTTTTGCTCAAGGCTGCTCACTTTGCCATGCAAACCGATGGTAGTGCCATGAATGTCGATACGGCCTTGACGAATGTTTGAGATGTCGCTGTCGATAATCGCGGTCGCGATTTGTTGCCAATTGGTGGGCAAGCTGATGTTGGAGCGTACTTCAATCTCATCTCTAATCGGTTTGTTTGGGTATTGTGTTTTGAGCTTATCGAGCAGTTGCTGCTTGTCTGAGCTGGTAGCGACCACGCCTTTGATAACAACCGGTATGTTTTCATTGCTACTAGCTGTGTGCTCTGCATTATGATCAGCAAACACAGCGGCACTGATTGATAATGCCGTTATAGCCAAGAGCAGACCTTTTTTATATCCTAAATGGCCTGTTAGTTTATCGGCGATCATTGAGTAGGCTTGCATAAAATACCTTTTTAATCTTGCTATTATTTAATCTTGCTATTATTTATTTGCTGCCATAAGCCAGCTACTGCGCCAAGAATGTTTTTTTAAACAGTTGTCTGGCATCATAAAGATACATATCGTCTTGTAATAATATTTTATTAAAGCGTGTCAGACCGATATCGTCATCGATATAGCCTTGTGTCCAGTCGCTATGCGCAATCACCACCCAATCATCAGGATAAGCACTTTTGGGGCTCGATAGCTGGCATAGTACATAACCATCAGGCTTACTAAAATTAAGTAGTAAACGATAATGATCAGCGCTGCGGTACAGATAAGTATTGAGATATATCTGATGCGGCTGATAAAATCCGCTGATCAAATCATGCCAAAAGCTCGCCAGTTGTATAGCGCTGGCTTTGTCAGTACTCAGGGTCCAGCAAATAGACTTATTAAGACCATGAAAACCTTTGGTATAGGTCGGTAAGAACAGTAACCCGGTAGCGATAATTTGCTGAATAAGCTGAGCTTTACTGATATTCATGAGTACCGTCATATCTTGTAAGGTCGTGGTATTGATAAAATCGTAATAATAGGTGCTGGCATTTGGGTCAACACTGAGCTTACAGTGGTTTAAATTCTCGGTTGCTAGATTATCATCGGTTTGTCTCTTAGCAGTGCTTAAAGCCGTCTCAATATCATCCCACAAATTTGATGATTTAATAGGTAGGTAGTTCATCCAACTCTTGGGTTTATCCAAATGCATAAGAGCAAAGCCGATAAGTGGGTATTTTCTATGACTGCTATCATGACTGGGAACGAGCACTCCGGTGATGACCTGATTGGAGGCGGTATCAGCATGGCTAAAGTTTAAGTAGGCTTGCTGCTGTGCTATATCATTTATTACAGTCTCATCCAATATAGCGCCAGCGCTTGTCAATGCTTGGCTTACCCACTGGTCAATAAGGTTGGTTTCACTAATATGCGTGCGCGCGCGGACGAAATCGCCGCGAGCTGGCAGTTTGCCAAAATAAACTAGAGGTAGGGTATCAGAAGTCATTGCGCTGGCTCCTGTGTTTGAGAGGTAACAGGAGTGGCAGCGTCCGTATTGCTATCTATATTGGCTTGCGCGGCATTTTGCTCAGTTGAGTTAGGTGCAGGCTCATTATTGCCATCGTTATTGTTACTATTAACAGTAGCGGTATTGCTGTCGCTACTATTGTCAACAATTGGTTTGGCAGTGCGCGTAACCCCAAGGGCGATAATCTCAGCGGGCAGTTTCATACCAGTAAACGGGTTGTTAGAGCGGCCTTGAGTGGCGGTATTGCTGCTACCGCTAATGATTCTAAAGCGTACAGGAACGGTGATCCCATCACCTGTCCACGCCATCTCAAAGATATCATCACCAAGCTCAGTACGGCGCGCGCTATTGATAAGGCGCTCAACCCCAAAGCTACCGGCTTCCTCAAAGACCGTATAGTCTTTGCCATCATAGTCTTTGGCTCTGATACTCGCGCCCGGCTGACTACTTGGATTGGGCCAGACAAAGGTCGTCCAAGCTTGTGTGCCCATCCGGTACCGTAGCTGCTGACCATCGACGACGATGGTGTATTCGGTCAGACCGCTTACTGGCAGTGGCATAATCTGAAAAGTGGTTTGATTAGGCGTGCTAGCAGCGCCTGAACCGCCCGCACTATTGCTGCCTGTATAATTAACAAAGTAGCGACCAAAATCAGCGACAAACTTCGGGTTAAGTCCTAATCCTGCGCCGTTCCAGATCTTACTTGAGATCTGATCACCGCGGCGAATGATAAAGGGCGATAAAGTCTCATTAACGAACTTTGCTACATAGCCGTCTTCACCAAAGAATTGACCAATCTCAGCAGGCGTGGCCTCCAAATTAGCGTTGGCGGTAAAGGGGTACTTACCGGCTAAGTTATCAAGGAAAGGCTTATGTACTTGTGCTTGCCAGACTTTGTTGATCTCAGCCTTGGTTGGCGTGAGTAACATATTAAACGAGCGGGTGAGCGGTTCGCTCAGTAGCGGTCGTACCAATTGTTTGATCTCAGAGTTGGCTTGGCTTAAGATTTGCTCATCTAAAATTTGCAGGGATTTAGTCAGCTCAGAGCCATCAGGGCTTAGGGTTTGTGAAGCGAACAATAGGGCGTCAGGGCCGATATCACCGCTACGGGCGATATTGTTAAAGCGCGTTCTGATATTACCCAAGCTGGCAAGATAGTTATCTAATAAGGATAAATCCTGATTGTCCTCTCTTGGCGTTACCAAAGCATGAATAGAGGAGAACTCTTGAGCGATAACTCCTGAGCTTGCTGGCGCAGCAGATGCTTCTTCATTAGAGCTACCATTATTGAGCGCCGCTTCGGCTTGACGCAGCTCCGCTGGGCTTTGACGCAGTATGGTTTGCTTAAACCAATTGACAAAGGAGCGCCGCGATCCTGCGCCACTAGTTGCAGACAGGGCAGCTTGATTGTCCCATTGGGTTTGGCGATCGACTGTTTCATACAAGGTTTTTAGCGGGGATTCTGCGCTATTGGACAGCTGATTTAATAACATCGCATGATCCTCAAAGTCTTCACTATCACGGATATAAACTTGCGATAAAAAACGTTTCCACTCGCCGATATACTCTTGCTTATAGCGGTTAACCAAATATTGACGAATTTGCTCAGGGCTACCGGTTAGCGTAAGGTCATCTTGACTACTAGTGGCGAGCACCCAGTCATCGGCTACTACTCTGGTTGTGGCCGCTTTATCAATCTCATCACTAATAAAATCGTCCCACGCGGGTTTGGTAAAAGTGCCTGAGACCGCGTAACCGCCAAGTAGGGCTTCGTTATCATTATCTTGGATAATTTGGGCGACCGTGACTGCAGGGAAGCGCGCTGACGCTCGCATTTTGATCTCAGAGTAAACGCGCTCGCGAGCAGGCTGGCCTTTGCTCGCAGCAGACAAGGTGCTGCGGGTTTTATCCACCAGTCCCAAATCGTTTTGGATAATCGGGAAAGCAGGGTCATCAGCATGTGCCATCGTAAAGGTCAAAATACGCTCAGCTTGCCGGATCATCTGTTCACGCGGCATATCCGCACGATTGGCATCAAGCCAAGTGCGCCAAAAGCGCGTCATCTGATCGCTTAAATGGCTGGTCTCTAAATGATCGTGACTGCCTAGCATTAGATAAGCTTTGAGTGCATTGTAAGCATCTTCTATATCGGTTGGGTTGGATTGAATATAGGTGTCACCTGCTGTCACTTCAGTGGCGTCCACTGGCGTCGCTTCTTGGCGTTTTAACTGTGCCGCATTAGCACTGACTTCTGTCAAGAAGCGCTCGATGTTTTGTTTGGTTGGCGTTAGCACAATGATGCCTACACCGTTATAGTACTCGCTCAGTAGCTTTTGTTTGAGCTTATCGCCTTGATACAAACCAAAACCAAGCGCCAGCGGTCGATCCTCCTCATAGCCCTCAAGCTGCTCTATCCGGCTTTGTAAGATGTTAAGCGACTCAAGCTGAGACTGCAGATCGCCATTAGCGTCTTGTTGCAGCTGCGCCACTTGCTGCAGGTCAGCTACCACGCGTTCAGTCAATTGCTTATTGTTGGTATATGACCAAGTCCATAACCCCACGGCGGCGCACAAAGCAGTCACAGCGGCAAGGGTGGCAAGGGCGCGATAACTACGCTTGTTACGGTTTTTGTACTGCTTGACCAGATGTTTATCTTTTAAGATCACTTTAGAGAACAAATCTTGTAAAAAGTACGGCTTGTCCAGCGCTTCATGTTGAGCACCCAAAGGCACCGCTGGCGGCTTTAGGTCATAGTTTTGTACCATTTGCAGCGTCATCTGACTGCTAACTTGCCCTTCTTGCAGAGCACTGGTGAAATAAAATCCGCGCAGTATAGGCTTGAACTGAAAAGGGTTGTCCTCAAACAAGGCATGCATCAGCGTTCTGATCATTGGACGCAGGGATTGAAACTCCATGGGGAAAGTCATTAGGCTTGGCGATACGGTACGCTGATGACGTAGGGACAGCTTAGTGGTGCTTAAATCTTTGAGACCATTGACCAAGATGCCAAAATGCTCTTCAAAGATATCAGTGATGTTAATACTCTCAGGATCATCCGGATAGGGGATGGTAGCGCCCCAGACTTGCTCGCGATCCTCTTGCTCATAGTCATGGAAAAAGTCACGAAAGCCTGAGATCAGATCCATTTTGGTAAAGACCACATAGACGGGCGCATAAACTTCTAATTGCTCAGTCAAGTCTTGTACGCGGCTACGTAGGTTTTTTGCCAAATCTAGCGCGTAGCTGGGATCGTTTTTAGTCAGCTCAGCGATACTAACGGCGATAATAATGCCATTAATGGGTGCTTTAGGACGGTTCTTTTTAAGCAAATTTAAGAAGGACAACCACTCTGAGCGATCTTCCTCATAGACTGAGTAGCGACCCGCAGTATCGAGCAAAATACCTTCGGTAGAAAAGAACCAATCACAGTTACGCGTACCGCCAACTCCTTTTACTGATAGGGTGTTGGTTTTCTCCATAAACGGAAACTTAAGTCCAGAATGCAGTACCGCTGAGCTTTTACCTGCTGCTGGATTACCAATGACCATATACCATGGCAGCTCATATAGGGCCGCTTTACCGGTTTGATCACCGATCTTTGATTTACGAATGGTTTTGATAGCGTCTTGCATTTGCTGGCGCAGCGCTTGTACTTCTTGCGCGTTTTCATCTTTGGCAGCATCTGGTTTGTCACTTCGATCTTCATCAGCATTATCTTCTACTAAATTGGCTAGATCCTCTGAGGCTTTTTTACGCTTTTGCCAAAAATAGTAGCCAATCCCTCCCAGCACTACGGCCGCTACCAGTATGCCAACGATAGTAAAAAAGGTTTCGATGGTCACGTAGTCATACAGCAAAACTAGAGCAACTATGATTCCCAAGACCAGCAACACTCTTGGATTGTAGATAAGATGAAAAAACCTTGAAAACATACTTGCTACCTAATCTGATCTTAAGATAAATAATGAGTTTTTATAAAAATAAAGTGTCGCTACGCTATCAATAGCTGCATTTAAATTGTCGGTTTAGCGTCTACTGTCCATAGCAAGCAAGAATGCTGATGCTGGGTAATTAAAAATATTTCTTCGGACTCTTGTTGGTCATCATAAACTAGGCTAACAAATAATGACAGACTAATGAACGATTTTAACCAAACATTTGCTGTCATGTATGAGCCTAAATGATAGGTATTTATGAGCGCGCCATGCTCAATGAAGGCTTCGGTAAAGTTTGAGAATACGGACGTATCATAAGGTTGCACTTCTGGATTGATATCAGATATAGCGGTAATATTACTTTCATAAAAGAGAACTTTAGTTTTGTTATCCTTATCCGTTATTTTTTTATTATTTATTATGGAGAAATCAGTCGTTTTTGACTCCGCTATGTTTGTTGGGGTTAAGGAGAACGAATGATCAACGAGTAAATCTCTTACAATGTTTAGATGCCTAGAGTAGCTTAGACGCTGAGTAATAAAGCTATTAGTATTCGCTGTACCATTTTTAGTCGTATCGTTAGATTCATTAACCTTGGTGAATAAAAAGGCGGTGCTACTATCAATGTTGAGCACGTCTTGAGCTGCTTGATTATAAAACGTTAATAACGCGCCAGCTTCAGTGGGAACAAGGCTAGAGGGATTGGCTGAATCGGTAGCGTTTGAAAAATCAGTAGCCGTCAACTGCTCTTCCAGCCATGCTTCATTAATTTGCGAGTCAGCAATAAGTAACAAGCAAATCTCAGGATCGGTAGATTGTGATAAGAGCAGCAAATGGGCATTGATAAAATCGATAGGGGTTTGTAGAGTAGTCGACGCTATTGCATCTGGCTCATCAGTAATATCAGTAGTAACAGGAGTAATAAAGAATCGTGCTTTAGGAATACCGTGTGCCAGCATTTGTTCTTCTATAGCCATGCTTAGTAGCGTGGCATCAGCGCTAGCAGGTAGAACCAAATAGATAGACAGTTTCGCAGGTGCTATGTTTGTAGTATTAAATAAGGTATTATCGGCATCACTTTCATGAGCGCTGAAATCAGCACTAATCAAGTAACGCTGCTGCCACTCAGGGTGGATATGGACAGCAGAATTAGGTTCATTAGCAGGGGGCTGATAAGCAGCAAAGTATTGGGCCAGCCTTGATAATAGACCTGCATTTAAGGAGAGCTGCTCATCAAGTAAAGCGTATAAGCGTAAGGTCAACGGACTAATATCTGTATCTGTTGTCTCTTCATTATATGTATCATAATAGGGCAGTGGTTCTGGCTCTGTTAAACCTGCAATAGGTTTTGTGAGTAGCGGCAGGCCATCAAAATCAGTTAGCGTATCACTTAGTGAGGTAAGATCTTCTTGATTGTTAATGACTTCAGACCAAGAGCTGCCTTCAGGCAGACTAACACTACTGTGTATAAATAGCTTATAAGTATCATGCGTCTGCACGCTTGTCTTTTCATGAGCAGCTTTAGGCTCATCACTTTCTTTGTGATCTATTCTTTTTTGCCACCATTTTGTCGCTACGATAGCGCCAATAAACAGCAGTGGAATGACCATAAACCACAACAACAAACCAGAAGAATTAAGTTGCTCAGCATTGTCCTTAAAGTACATCCAGGCCAATATAAGGTAGACAGCTAACAGCATCATAAAGATTAAGCGACCATACCTTATTATTCTTGTTGCAGCCACTGGTGCAAATCCCCTTTTCTTATTTGACTTATGTACTTAGCTACTGCTCTGTTGATTTACTCCTGCAGTTTTATAAAGATCAACAAAGTTGCATAGTATAAGACTATCTATTCTAGAGTATTTTAATTATATTTTCTACTTAAGTTCACTATTTAGGCATAGTAAAATCAATAGATTTTCGATTTAGAAACTAAGTGGCAGATTTCGTTTAGATTATTTATTCAATAAAACTTATGTGTAATAAGGGTTAAGGTATCGTTAGAAATAATGTTTCAATAATAATTACGACTGACTATATATTATGACTGAACAAAATAGTACAATTATGTCAGCTTTAGTAAATGTAGTCGTCACTTACTTTATGATTTATCTAGCCATTTTTGTCTTTACCTTGATCTCTGTTGTCGTCATCGTCATGCTTTTTGATCGGCAACTTTGTGCACGACTCTTCGATAAATTAAAAAATAATCAGGCAAAAGAAGCTGTTAAGCGTTTAGCTACAAATAAATTTAAAGGATCGTCAATAAAATTAGTGGTGATAGGGATGTTGCCTCGTTTTAAGAAAACGCTTAACCGCTTATCTCGTACTGATTTTTCTAAAGTTTCTGTTATCTCTGCACTGTCTGTGCTCATTATCGCGGCGACAGCGGGGCTGTGCTATGCCCTTATCTCGAACAACGCTCTTGAGGTGTACCACGTTCAAGATTCCAAAGTTAGTACCGCCAACTCACAAATCAATCAGCTATTAATGGGGGAGCGCTTGCGTCCACCGCCACCACCACCAGAGGAGCTGTTTGCTGAGCTTGAAGCTGAGCTTGCAAGTTATCAAGCCACGCAAATTGAGGAAGGGTATTGGCCTGATACTACTGAGGCGCCGCAAGCTGGGCGAGCGCTTATATTGCCTGAACCTGATTTATCTGATCTAAACGTTCAAGATCATACCAGCGGTTACTCTGGTGACATCCTGACATCACATATAAATAATGGTCACATCAATATCAAAAACGCTGATCGCAATTGGAAAAAGATGAACTCTGAATTCGTCCAACGACTATTGACTGTATATAAAGTAATGAGTGATCAGTACGGTTATGACATGGTGCTACTAGAGGGCTATCGCAGCCCTGAAAGACAAGCTCGACTTCTCAAAAAAGGGTCTCAAGTGACCAAAGCTGGCTCGTATAAAAGCTATCATCAGTTCGGTCTTGCTGGGGATAGTGCCTTTATTAGAAATGGCAAAATTGTGATTAGCGAAAAAGATCCTTGGGCGATGCAAGGATATAAGTTATATGGTAAAGTAGCTAAATCGGCCGGACTTGTGTGGGGAGGTGACTGGCGAATGATGGATCTTGGTCATGTTGAGCTGCGCAAAAAAGGCGTGCTTGGACGCCCAGAGATGGCGGAGCTTTTAACCAGTCAATAACAAAATAGAGCATTGAATGAATTTAAAATAGCCACTTAAAAATACGGACAGATGTATGTCATTATCAATAAAAATAATAGCAGTCAGTTGGGTGATTAGCGCTCTGTTAGCCGGCTGTAGTAGCAATCCGCTCAGTCAAACAAGTAGCCAGATAGGCAGTCAAGCCAGCCAGTTAAATAACCAAGCATCTCTTAGCAAATCATCAGTGCTAACTGATAAATTACCGACTTCTGATAGGATAAAAAACGCCATTATTAACGATAAAGAGAGCATCAATAGCGCAAGTCACTTAAGTTACGCTGACGATGATTTACAAGATCTCAAAGTCCAGCTTGCGCAGCAGCAGCAACAACTCGAAGCTATGAGCGCAGAACAGCAAATCTTGCAAGAACAACTAAAACGCCAACAGCTCACCCTGACTATCAAACCCACCATCAACGCCAATGCTGGGCGCAGTAAACAAGGCACAGCCAGTACGGCTTATATTGCGTTTTTAGAAGAAGAAGGTCAGTTTACACAGCTTGAAGAGCTGGCCTTTAAAGAAGTTAGTATTATTCCCAATCGCGATAGCAGTTTGACCCTTACGGTTCCGCAAGAAGCCAATTTCATCGCTATTAAAGTGGGTCTAAGATACACCAAAAAGCGCTCGCAGCTGCTGATACCGATCAGTAGTATCGACTTTGATACGCCACTTATCATCAATGTAGGCGCCTGTGATGTGACCCTCGTTGAGGGGGTCAATCCAGAATTAGCACCTACATTCACCATCAAACTTAAACATTACCAGCAGCCACTAGTCAGTTGCTTGTAGGAGATTGCTTTGAGTAAACACAGAGTATTATGGGGAGAGGGGCTGTTTTTGCGGCCGCAGCATTTCCAGATTCAAGACAATCATCATGACTCGCAGCGAGCGCTTGGTATGAAGCTGATGCATCCTTATGCTTATGGCATAGCCGATGTGCAGATCGATCAGCAGCTTTTAGAGAGTAATCTGTTAAGCGTGCAAAGCCTCTACGGTATATTGCCAGATGGTACGATATACCAAGCACCGCGCACTGATGCACTTCCTAAAGCCATTACCCTTGATACGCAAGATAATGGCGATGAGGTGTTTGTGTTTTTAAGCTTAGAGATTGTGCATAGTGGTGGCAATAATATACAAAGCCCGCACAGTGACAATCCAGCGCGCTATGTACGCGGCGCTATTGAGGCGCAAGACTTATATAGCGAAGCTGCCGAAGCCGTCATTGACGTTATAAAACTGTCACCAAGCTTGCAGCTGAGTCATTCTGCACAGGCGCTCAGTCAAGATACCGTGTCTTTACTTATCGCCAAATTGAATCGCACCACTCAAGGTATCTATCAAGTTGATGAAGATTATATCGTCCCTAGTGTTCATATCGCGAGCAACCCTGCGCTGGTCAGTCAAGTCTACCGTTTGATGACCATGATCAACACCAAATCTAGCTCCTTATACGATCATCATCGTCAGTCTAACAATGATTTATTAGAATTCCGCTCCTCAGATATCGCCTCTTTTTGGTTGCTACATACCCTAAATACGGCTTACTCGCAGCTCAGTCATTTGTACAATCATGCCAAGTTACATCCAGAACGACTTTATGAAGCGTTATTGAATGTCGCTAGTCAATTGGCTACGTTTAGCTCCTTGTACAAGGTGGGTGATTTGCCAGCCTATTATCACGATAATGCCAATGAGTCTTTTATTAGTATCATTATGATTATCCGTGAGCTGCTAAACACCGTGATTGCCAGCAACTTTATCTCTATTCCATTACGTCAAAGCAAGCCGTCTTACTACACAGGAGAGCTTAGTAGCGATAAGATTACGAGAAGCACACAGTTGTATCTATCTGTCAGCTCATCGCAACCGATGCATGAGCTGATCGATATCGTACCACGTCGTTTCAAGATAGCCACGCCTGATGCGGTAGAGAAGCGCGTGTTGTCAGCGCTACCCGGCACTCCGATCTCACATGTCACTCAAGTCCCTAGCGCGATTCCAGTAAGACCTGGATTTAGCTACTTTACTATCGAGCCGATAGGGGAGCTGTACGATGAGATGATAAAATCTGAATCTATCTGTATTTATGTACCAAATGGTTTTGATGATCTGAAAATTGAGCTGATGGCTATCGTGCAGTAGCTTTGTTGAATAACATTTTTGCTGAATAACTTTTAATAAGCATCTCTCTGTATATAGTAAAGAGGCGATGCATCGATATATACCTTTAAAATAATAAGCAGTAGGAACACTCATGACTGGCAATAATTCAATAAGTTCTGCGCCTTCACTACTAGATTCAGGTGAAGTCGCCTCCAAAGTTTCGGCAGAGGGGCTTGATAGACGTATCAGCAGTCAATCACTTGTTGATATTATGTATGACGGCTTTTATCTGGTTTTTTTACTGCGTAACCATTATTTTAGTACCGAGCCGCGTCAGTTTCGCCAAAAGATATACGACTTTTTGGATAAGTTTGAGGCCAATGCGCGCAAAAAAGGCTTTTTGTCAGAAGACATTTATGAAGCCAAGTACGCTTATTGTGCGCTCATTGATGAGACCATTATGACCTCACAAGAGCCAGAATTTCAGACGCTCAAAGATGCGTGGGAGCTTAATCCTTTACAGCTGGATTTGTTCGGCTCTCAGGTTGCTGGCAATGAGTTCTTTGAGCGCTTGGATACTTTGCGTGAACAAGGCGAAAAGCGTCTGCCAGCTTTGGAGGTTTATCACTATGCGATGCTGCTTGGCTTTCAGGGCAAGTATCGCTTAGAAGCGCCTGAAAAGATTCGCTACCTTATCTCGCGCTTGGGCGATGAGATTGAGCATCTGCGCGGTAACAAAAATGAATTTTCACCGTTTTGGGCTATTCCTGATCAAATCAAACATACCTTGACTAGCGAGACGCCGCTTTGGGTTATTCTAGCGGTAATGGCGGTATTGTTAAGCGTGATATTTGCCGCCATGTGGCAGTTTACCAATAGCTTTTCTGATGATCAGCTCTCAGCCTATAGTAGCGTGATTCAGGAGAATAAAGAGCAGGCGCATATTTCCATATTTTTACCCTAAATAAATGGTTCTATTAAAGCTATGCAGTATGTCTTTTCAGTACAATGTAGTTTTAAAGTCGCAAGAAAAAATCCCCAAAAGGGGATTTTATGTAGGGTTGAGGGTCAAATACTGCTATAGTTTTGACTGTTATATGCTACTTTTTTTAAACTATTTAGCCAGCTCAATAGTGCCATTAGCCGTAACTGAGATGGTACTATTACCGGACTCAAAATTTTGGCTAGGTACTGGTGCATCAGCCATCTCTGATCTAGCACTTGCCATACTGTACATAGGGCGCGGATAGTTGTTACCCGTATTGAGACTGACATTAATGACGCGGTAGCCGCTAGCATCCCATGCGCGAGTTAGGTTTTTGGCTTGTTGCTGAAAGGCGCGTGAGGCATCAGTCATAAGCTTTCGCTCAAGCGCGTCTTTTTTAGCCTCTGATACCCCGAAATTCAAATTGTTCATGACTAAGGTTTCTTGCAAATCAGCTATCAGTTGGCTAGTTGCGGCAAAATCCGTACTTTTTAGATCAATATTTACCTGTCCTGTCCAGCCAATAATTTTGTCATTTTTGTCATAACGAGGATAAGTGTTTTGTTGTCCGGTACTGATGGTGACACTAGGGTAGCGTTTGGCTATTCTCAAAGCATTATTGATGGAAGTATTTAAAGTTCTCGCTAATGACTTTGCATCCGCTGCTTGTGCTTTTTTGTACATACTAGCGTTTATCTCATCATTAGCAATCTCTTCTTTTACCTCGGTTTGAAAGCTAATTTGGTTATAGCCTGTAGGTTCAGCATAAACACTAGTTGTCATTGCTGCCAGTAAACAAACGCTACTAGAAGCAAGCGCTATTTTTTTTATTACTATGGTCTTCATAACTTTCTCCTAAAAAATATACAAAAGTAATTGGGTAAGTCACTATAGTAGATTACCAGTTTTTGTTTGCTTTGGCGTAATAATTTTGCTTCAGGGGTTGTATTAGCATAGAAATCTTGTATAATCTGCAACTGGTGGCTCCATTGGTAGCCTCGCAACATTGTTCTATGAATCCCGCCAGGACCGGAAGGTAGCAACGGTAGTAGATTCAATGTGTGCCGAGGATGTGCTGATGGAGTCGCTTTTTTTTGCCTAAAATTTGTCAAAGTTATTTAATACATAACCCTTAAGCCCTTACTTTTACAGATAGAGGGTTTTTTTTGGTTAAATTTTTATCTCTTACTACTTATTACTATTGTGACCAAATAGCTTATAATCGTCATGGACTCCAGCCAACATATTGCATAACAGCAGGTTAGACGCTACGATAACAATAAGTCTGTAACCCTATTTCTAAGTCAGTAGGAAAATAACCAACCCATGAGCGATACTCAAAACCTTATCTTAAAACAACGTCAAATACAGCAGCGTCAAATCCTGGCGATGATGGGGATAGGGCAGTGGGTGCAAGCAGACTCACCAACGCTAGTGATAGATGAGATCTCAGCATCCGTAGAGCAGGAGTTAGCAACTCAACAACTAACCTCATATCAACCTGCAGCTTTCCAGACTGAGTTTGAAGACAATGATGATAACGCTTCTATCACTGATGAGGAGAATAGTCCTACGTTTAACAATACGGCTGTTGAGGTTGCAGAAGTAGACAGTGTAGACTTTAAAAGCATGTCTATAGTAACGCCAGAAGATGTCGAGCAAGCTGTTGAACCACTGATAAACAAAGCTACAGCGCCTGTTAAAAATGAGAGTTTAGAGGTAATCTCTGATGATAATCAAAATGAGGCCAGTTTTGATAAGGTCGCGCCCTTTGACTTGCAAGGAGCACGCTATGGCGATTGGGTGCTGATGGTCGATATCCAAGCCCTCAACAATGATAGCCAAAAGCTCTGGCAAAATATCACCCAAGCGTTATCATTGAACTGTGAGACCACATCTTTTCCTATTTGTGCAGGAATGGATACCACTGAGCTTGCCAATGCCAGCCTGGCCGGATACCTGTTTAAGATTGGTAGAAGCGAAGATATCAAGGTGGCAGCATTAACTAAGTTGCCGGACGGATTGACCCATCCTAATCTTATAGACGTACCGAGCTTAGATCAGATGCTTACCGATAGCACTCTTAAGCGTAATTTGTGGCAACAAATATCTCAATAAACCTATAAATAGCTGTTATACAATGTTTTCTAGTTCTTTTTACCTACCTTTTATCCCACATAGGACTGTAATGATGACCAACGCTACCGATACTGCTATGAATAACACTAATAGTAAGTCCATGCCGCATCGCCTGCCTAACTTTAGCGCTGGACCTGCAACGATACCGACTGAGGTGCTGCAGCGCGCGCAACAAGAGCTGCTCGACTGGCAAGGTCGCGGTGTATCGGTAATGGAGATGAGTCACCGTAGTAAAGACTATATGGCGGTCACCGAAAAAGCTGAGGCTAAGCTGCGCTCGTTGATGGCTATTCCTGATAATTATAAAGTACTATTTTTGCAAGGCGGTGCAAGTTTGCAATTTTCAGCCATTCCGCTAAATTTACTAAATGGTGCATGCGCTGATTATTTAACCACCGGTGCTTGGTCAGGCAAAGCAATTAAAGAAGCTCAGCGTTATGCCAAGCTTGGTTTGGGCGAGGTGAATGTGGTCGCTAGCGGCAAAGACAGTAATTTTACTGATGTGCCGGACCCTAGCACTTGGGATACCAGTCAGGATGCTGCTTATTTTCACTACTGCGCGAATGAAACTATTCATGGTCTGCAGATATTTGAGCCGCCACAAGTTGACGCGCCGCTCGTGGTGGATATGTCATCGTCTATCCTGTCGCATCCTGTGGATGTATCAAAGTTTGGGATGATTTATGCTGGCGCACAAAAAAATATCGGTCCTGCAGGGTTAGTAATTGTCATTATTCGTGAAGACTTATTAGGTAAGGCCAGCGAATGGTGCCCGCTACTAATGAACTACGAACATCAAGCCGAAAAAGAATCCATGTCCAATACACCAGCGACGTACTCTTGGTATTTGGCAGGGTTGGTATTCGAGTGGTTAGAGGGACAGGGCGGAGTTGAGGCTATTTATAAAATCAATCAGCAAAAGGCGGATCTACTTTATAAAACCATCGACGATAGCGCTTTTTATAATAATCCAGTGGCGCTTAAATATCGCTCCATTATGAACGTCCCTTTTACTTTAGCTGACAGTAGCCTTGATAAAGTGTTTTTGGAAGAAGCTGAAAAAGCAGGATTCTTAGGCCTAAAAGGTCATCGTGATGTTGGTGGCATGCGCGCCAGTATCTATAATGCGGTATCACTTGATTGGGTGCAGCAGCTAGTTGATTTTATGCAAGATTTTGAGCAAAAGCATGGTTAGATAGTAGCTTATGAGCTTATGTTAACGTTTGCTATTTGAATACATAGGGTACAGCTAACAACGGTTGTGCCTTTTTTGTTGGGCGTTTAGATCCTGTGAGGCATGCCATTTTTACTTTACTTGTAACTGCAAACCATTAGGTTAAAAAAGCGAAATTTGTTATGATGAAAATTCTCAGTTTAGCAAAATAGAGCATCGACATGGCTTTACTAGCTTTTATTATGATAAAAATCCTATGTTAAAAGACCTCTTTATTGCAGCGGTTATACTAATAACTGCCACCAGCCCGATATTAGTCGCTAATGCTACACCTATTAAGGCGCAAGCGCTGGCACATAATAGTACGGCTGAATATGTCAATGCGCCGTTTTTACCTTATGCCAATCCCGATGCCCCAACAGGCGGGACGTTATCTTTACAAGCAAGTGGTACTTTCAATAGCACTAATAAATGGATGACGACGGGTGTACCGGTGATTGGTACTGATTATCTTTATGATACGTTGATGACGGGCTCATTAAATGAAGCCTTTACCATGTACCCGCAACTGGCAAGTCACGTCACCTATGATCCAGAAGATACGAGCTGGATCATTTATCATCTAAATCCAGCGGCGCGGTTTTGGGATGGTACGCCAGTGACGAGCAGCGATGTCAAAGCTACTTTTGATGCGCTCTTAACCAAAGGGCCTATGTACATTCGTAGCTATCTTGGTGATATAAAAGAAGTACAAATCACTGATGAGCAGCAAGTTAAGTTTGTGTTTGCCTCAGCTGATAATAAGGAGATTTTATTAACGGTTGGTCAGTTTCCTATTTTTGCAAGATCCTCCATTGACACTGATTTTGAAAAAATTAGTTTGACCCCGCTTATGGGTAGTGGTCCTTATAAGCTTGGACGTATCGAAGCGGGGCGCTCAGTCAGCTATGTGCGTGATCCTAATTATTGGGGCCGTGATTTGATGGTCAATCGTGGTCGCTATAATTTTGATATGATTAAGTTTGTCTATTATCAAAGCGATGAGATCGCCTTTGAAGGTTTCAAATCCGGTCAATATCGCTTTCGTCCTGAAAATAAAGCCTCGAACTGGGCAACAGGCTATAACTTTCCAGCAGCAAAAGCGGGTCTTATTGTAAAAGAGTCGATAAAAAATCAAAATCCAGTACCCATGCAAGGGCTGATTATGAACATGCGCCGGCCTTTGTTTCAAGACATTCGCGTTCGTCAAGCACTCAGCCACGCTTATGATTTTGAGTGGATGAATAAGACCTTGTTTCATAATCAATATGAGCGTTTGCAAAGCTTTTTTCATGGCTCGGAGCTGGCGGCAACAGGTACACCCTCAGAAACTGAGAGACAAGTATTAAAATCGCTGCTTGCCAAGCTTGAACCGATTCAGCGTCAAGGGGTATTAAAGAAGTGGCAAGTGCCGACTAGCGATGGTAGCGGCTTTAATCGTCAAGGATTGCTAAAAGCACGGCAACTGTTACTAGATGCTGGTTTTTATTACGATGATATGCAGCTGTATCAGCCTGATGGCACACCGGCGCAGATTGAGATGCTGATGACAGGCGAGACTATGGGACGGGTTTTGCTGCCTTATATTCGTAATTTGAAACGCCTAGGGTTTGATGCTACCTTACGTCAAGTCGATGGGCCACAGTATTATGAGCGTATGCGGCGTTTCGATTATGACATGGCTGTCGATGTCTTTGCGCAAAGCTTATCACCAGGCGCTGAGCAAACAGGGTTTTGGGGCAGTAGCGCAGCTGATGAGGCGGGTAATCATAATACGATTGGTATTAAAAACGCGGCGATTGATCAAGTAATAGAGAGACTTGGTGATGCTAAGAACCGTGAAGAGATTGTATTGTATACTAAGGTGCTTGATCGTTTGCTGCGCGCGGGTCACTATCTAGTACCACTCTATGGTAAATCTGAAACCAATGTGGCTTACTGGGATCAGTATCGTCATGTTGACAAACTACCTACTAATGCCATTGGCATTGATTACTGGTGGGTAGATAAAGAGGCGGAAGCGCGCGTAAACAGCTATTTAAAACGGTAGTAAAAATTTTAATCATAACTTAGTTATAAACTACCAGTTGTAAGTTAACTATAAGGATTTCACATGAGTATTCAAATTCATCCGATCAAAGCATTTACTGACAATTATATTTGGACACTAATTAATAAAAATAACAAACAAGCTATTGTCATTGATCCGGGTCAGTCTGCGCCGGTAGTAGCTTATATGCAAGAGCATGGCTTGGATCTGACTTCGATTTGGACGACGCATCATCACTATGATCATGTTGGCGGAGTTATGGAGTTGCAAGAGTATTTCCCGATGACTCATATCGTCGCTCATAGCGAGCATGGTGTAGAAGAAGATCAAACCATCAAAGATGGTAGCACGGTCAGTGCATGGGGCTGCTCAGCACAAATATGGGATATATCAGGTCATACTGCAACTCATATGGCTTATATCTTAGATGTTGATGGTCACAAGCACTGCTTTTGCGGTGATACTCTATTTAGCGCAGGCTGTGGCCGTGTTTTTACCGGCACCATTGAGCAGCTCTATGACAGCTTTAAGCGTTTGAATGAGTTACCTGCTGATACGCTGTTGTATCCGGCTCATGAATATACCGCCAATAATTTGCGCTTTGGTTTGACAATTGAGCCTGACAATGCAGCGATGCAAGAGGCTTTGGCGCAAGCAGAAGAGAAAATGGCAGCAGGCGTGCCCACATTGCCGGTAACCTTGGCGCATGAACGTGCGGTCAATGTATTTTTACGTATCAAAGAACCTAGCGTTATAGCAGGGGTTGAGGCTAAGGCTAATGTCGATAGTGATAAGCCTTTAGCGGTATTTGCTGCCCTGCGTGAGCTAAAAGATAATTTTTAAGCGCTTTTAGTCTCTACTATTAGCAGCTGTTATTTTATTTAGGAAGTCGTTATGGGTCGTTATATCCTCAAAAGACTGCTACTCATACTACCGACGTTATTTTTAATCTTGCTGGCCAACTTCGTCATTGTGCAAGCGGCTCCGGGCGGTCCGGTTGAGCAGCAGATGGCACTTATTGAACAGGGCGCCAAAGACAATGCGCTAAGTGGCAATGTTGGTGCGGGTAGTGCAGGCGGTAATGACAGCACCTATCAAGGCACACGCGGACTATCGGATGATATGGTTGCTGCTATAAAGGCGCAATATGGTTTTGATAAATCAGCCCCTGAGCGCTTTTGGCTGATGCTCAAAAACTACGCGCAGCTGGATTTTGGTGAATCGTTTTTTAAGGGACAGACAGTCACTGACTTGATCATAGAAAAATTACCCGTCTCGATATCGCTTGGGCTTTGGAGTACCCTGCTCATTTATATGATTGCCATTCCCTTAGGTATTTACAAAGCCATGCATCATGGTTCTGCGGTAGACAAAGCGACGGCTATGCTCCTTGCGATTGGACATGCGATACCCGTATTTGTATTTGCGGTGATCTTATTAGTATTTTTTGCTGGTGGCAGTTATTGGAATATTTTTCCGCTACAAGGGTTGACATCAGAGAATTTTGAAGAGCTCTCCTTGCTCGGTAAAATTAAAGATTACTTTTGGCACTTAGCACTACCGCTGCTGGCAAGTACGGTTGGCGGCTTTGCAGGCTTGACATATTTGACTAAATTTAGCTTTTTAGAGGAGCTGGGTAAGCAGTATGTGCTTACCGCACGCGCCAAAGGCTTAGGCGAGCGTCAAGTGCTCTATGGTCACGTGTTTCGTAATGCTATGCTCATTATTATCGCCGGTATCCCAGCCGCTATCGTTGGTATTTTCTTTGCTAGTAATTTTCTTATAGAGATTATCTTTAAACTTGACGGTTTAGGGCTGCTTGGGTTTGAGGCCATTCAGCAGCGTGATTATCCGGTGATATTTGGGACGTTATTTATTTTTACTTTAGTCGGTCTACTATTACAGCTTATTAGCGATTTAAGTTATCACTTGATTGATCCGCGTATTGATTTTGAGGGACGCTGATGCCAAGCAACCATCCTATATCAAGTAACCAGCCTACTACCGCAGCTACGCCTTTATCCAAAGCTAAAAAGTCTCGCCTAAATCCCATTTGGCAAGCTCGGCTTGATCGTTTTCGCCATAATCGCTTAGGCGTCATATCACTAATTGTTTTCAGCATTATCTTTGTTATTTGCATGGCGGCTAATGTGATCACTAACGATAAACCTTTACTCGTGCAGTATGATGGAGATTACTATTTTCCTGTTTTAAAAGCTTATCCTGAAACCACTTTTGGCGGTATCTTTGAGACCGAAGCCAACTATAAAGACCCTGCAGTACAACAGCTTATCGATGATAAAGGCTATCTGGTGATGCCAATTATTTCTTTCGCTGATCAGACACCGAATGTGGAGCTGGGCGTTCCTTATCCGGCACCGCCTAATAGCCAAAACTTGTTAGGAACCGATGATTTGGGCCGTGATGTGTTGGCGCGCATTCTTTATGGTATGCGTGTATCGTTATTGTTTGGTTTGGCTTTAACGCTTGCAGGCGCTTTAATTGGTATTATTGTGGGTGCTATCCAAGGCTATTATGGCGGCTGGGTTGATTTGGCAGGACAGCGCTTTATGGAGGTCTGGGGCGGGTTGCCGCAGCTATTTATGATTATTATTTTAGTCAGCTTATTTAGCCCCAGTATTACTATACTTTTTGCCCTGATGCTGCTGTTTGGCTGGATGGGACTGGTCGGTTTGGTAAGAGCTGAGTTTCTGCGCGCGCGTAATTTTGATTATGTACGTGCTGCGCGCAATTTGGGCGTACCCGATAGTCAAATTATGCTCAAGCACATACTGCCCAATGCCTTGGCATCGAGCTTATCGCAATTGCCATTTATCCTCACGGCTAATATTATCGCTTTAACCGCTTTGGACTTTTTAGGATATGGTCTACCACCCGGATCGCCTTCACTTGGAGAGCTTATGGTACAGGGTAAAAACAACCTTGATGCCCCGTGGTTGGCCTTATCAGGATTTTTTAGTTTGACCTTTATACTGTCTTTGTTGATCTTTATTGGTGAGGCGCTCCGCGATGCATTTGACCCAAGGCGCTCCTAATATGAACAGTATGAACCACAAAACTACTGCTACCGTACATAACGACCTGCATAATGACGGCCCCTCTATTAACGAGCCTGTCCTTATAGTAGATAAGCTGAGCATTCATACACGCTCAAACGTAGCTTTGGTCGATAATTTATCTTATGAGTTGTATCAAGGTCAAACGCTGGCCATCGTTGGTGAATCGGGTTCTGGTAAATCGATTGCAAGTTTGGCCTTGTTAGGACTATTACCAAATGGCCTAAGCATAGGTGGTAATATTGTCTTAAAAGATATCGGCAAGCTGGCTATCGATAATGTCGATAATAAAAACAGTGTTTTGAAAGCTATTCGCGGACAGCGTATCGGTATGATTTTCCAAGAACCGATGACCGCCCTCAATCCGCTGCATACCGTCGCCAAGCAGCTCGCCGAATCACTACGTTTAAGCGGCGTACCTAAGGCGCGATGGCACAAGCAAAGTATCGCTTTATTAAATGACGTCAATATTACAGACTCAGCCGATAAGCTTAATCGCTATCCGCATGAATTATCCGGAGGACAGCGTCAGCGGGTAATGATTGCCATGGCTCTGGCGCAGCAGCCTGATATTTTGATCGCTGATGAGCCAACAACGGCGCTTGATGTGACTTTGCAACATGAGATTTTGGCATTATTAAATGATCTTAAGGCGGAGCGCAATATGGCAATGATATTGATTAGCCATGATCTTAATTTAGTTAGGCGTTATAGCGAAAATATTATTGTTATGCGTCAAGGACAGACCGTTGAGCAAGGCAAAACGGCAGATATTTTTGCTCAGCCTAAGGCCGATTATACGCGCACCCTTATGCAGCAAGATTTTGGGCAAGCGCTTGTCATTGCAGACAAAACTGGCCGTCAAACCCCGGCGCTAACTGTTAACCATTTACAAGTGCAGTTTCCTATTGAGAAAAGTCTATTTGGCGGCACCAAGCGCTGGTTTGAGGCGGTAAAAGATACCGATATGAGTCTGCAATCAGGTCAAGCGCTAGGTATCGTCGGCGAGTCTGGCTCTGGTAAGACGACTATTGCGCTGGCATTGACTAAACTGCTAACCAATCAAGCTAAGGTAAGCGGCGAGGTAATAGTTAATGGAGAAGATTTGTTAGCGTTATCTAAACAGGAGCTACGCAAGTTCCGCTCGCAAATTCAAATGGTCTTTCAAGATCCTTTTGCTAGTATCAATCCGCGTATGACCGTCATGCAAATTATTGAGGAGGGGCTACTGGTACAAGGCGTTGATAAGGTAGCTCGCCAGCAAGCGGTGCTCGATAGTTTAGAGACAGTACATCTACCTAGCGACTTTGCCCATCGCTATCCGCATGAGCTATCGGGTGGTCAGCGTCAACGGGTAGCGCTAGCACGGGCGCTAGTGATGCAGCCAAAACTCATTATACTCGATGAGCCTACCTCTGCGCTTGATAGCACCACACAAATTACTGTCGTGAACTTGCTGCGTGAGATTCAACAAAAAACGCATATTAGCTATATTTTTATTAGCCATGATTTAAAAGTTGTGCGCGCCTTGTGTCAGTATTTGATGGTACTCAAAGAGGGCGTCTGTATTGAGTCAGGAGCTACTGAAAAGGTTTTTAATCATCCAGAGCACCCTTATGCCAAGCGGTTATTGCAGGCGAGTATTTTGTAACGAAATAATCAATAGCCTAAGCTCTTGTCATTTAGCCATCGTATTTTTCTCAAAAATTGGAGCATCTATATGCATGGCTCACTTGCCATAAAAACCATCCGTGCCCGCGATCCTAACGAGACAAATCGCACCTCAACCACGCTTGAGCTATTATTTGATTTAGTATACGTCATTGCCGTTTCTGCTGCTGCCAGCGGTTTTTATGAGCGTTTGGGTGAGAAGGATTTTTCAGGGTTTTTAACCTTTGTGGTGGCGTTTTTTATCTTGTGGAATGCTTGGACCAGCTTTACTTGGTTTGCCTCAGGTTATGATCCTGATGATCTGTACTATCGCTTGTCCGTGATGCTACAGATGTTTGGCTCTTTGATGATTGCCGCTAATATTAATCAGTTTTTTGAGCAAGGTCTAACGTGGATTGGAGTGGCCGGTTATGCCATTATGCGCCTTGCACTTTGTAGTCAGTGGTGGCGAGTATATCAGCAAGTACCTGGTCATCAAAAAGTCGCTTGGCGTAGTATTGTTGGTTTATCAACCTTGCAGGCAGTATGGATCGTTTGGTTGTTTCTGCCCTCCTCATTACAGACGCCAGCATTGTTCGTATTTATCTTAGCCGAGCTGCTGATGCCATTATGGGCACGCTCAGAGCAATTTAATAACTGGAATCCTGAGCATCTTGCCGAGCGCTATGGCCTGTTAACCATCATCGTTCTAGGTGAAGGCATAGTTGGGGTCAGTAATAGCATCAAGTATTTTATGGTCAACTCAGAATCTCCTGCCAGCGTTATTATTGTACTAGGGCTAAGCTTGGTATCGCTGGTGTTTACCCTATGGTGGCTCTACTTTATTATTCCTTTTGATAACATCTTAAAAAAAGAGCGCGAGCGTTTTGACTTGTTTTTATTCGGTTATGGTCACTTTTTTGTATTTGTTGCCATAGCAGGTTTAGGAAGCGCGCTCAACCTAGTTACGGATGCTGCTGTGGCCAACGACAACAGCCAATATGCTGTTTTACCGCCTTATGCGATGGGTATATTAATGGCAATGCTGTTTACCTTTTTGCTAACGCTAACGATTTTGCGAGCGACTATCTGCAATAAATCCAGTCGTAATATCGTCGCTATTTTACTGGCGCTATTAATTATAGGGTTAAGCTATATTGTCGTCATGCAAGGCGTACCCATCACTTACGGCATTTGGCTCAGCATCCTTGCGCCTATGATAATGATTGTTTGTTTTAATGAGGATAACAAGCAATGGTTGGCTAACAAAAGCGATTCGCCATAGAGAAAATCTAGGATGATTTTTATGATCTACAATGAGAACACTAGCGTTCACAATAACTGCGACATCCTAAAAAAGATAGTGGCACAATAAT
Organism: uncultured Psychrobacter sp.; assembly: GCA_947501045.1. Lineage (GTDB taxonomy): Bacteria > Pseudomonadota > Gammaproteobacteria > Pseudomonadales > Moraxellaceae > Psychrobacter. Next base: position 209,299 of record CANMUI010000003.1, on the reverse strand, counting down.
AAAGAACAATATTCTATTTTAGGTGCGTTATAAATATATAAACAATATTTATAGGGTCGAAATACTGTTAAAAAGGATTTTTTATGTCTGCAACAAAACCAAACCTCGCCAAATTAATGACTCGTGAAACCTTGCATCATGCTGGCTACCTCACAGTTGCAAAAATGCGCGCCAAGGCGCTTAAAGCGTTTTCGCTAGTGCTGCCTATACCAAGACCGATGTTGTTTGTAGGCGAGAGGGCTTGCGATGAGCTGTGCGCTATGCTCATCAATGAAGGCGCGACCAACGTCTTTATCGTAACTGATGCGGTGCTCAATAAATTGGGCGTGCTGTCAAAAGTGACCGATTATTTAGAAAAGAATAATACTAGCTATCATATTTATGATGGGATCACCCCAGACCCTACTTTCGTAGTAGTTGAAGAGGGGCTACAGCAATCTATCGATACTGGCTGTGATGCAATCGTTGCCATTGGTGGCGGCTCCGTCATTGATGCCGCTAAGATGATGGCGATGGCGCAGGGTAATAACTGCTCGCCCAAAGCACTCATCGGACTGTTTAAGGCCAAAAAGCCTAGCTTGCCATTGTACTGCGTGCCCACTACTGCCGGTACAGGCTCCGAGGCGACACTTGGCGCGGTGGTATCAGACGATAAGACTCATCAAAAACAGATTGCCATTGATCCAAAGATGGTGCCACTAGCCGCAGCTATTGACCCGACTATTATGCAAGGAATGCTAGCGCATATCACCGCTGATACTGGCATTGATGTCCTCACGCATGCGCTAGAAGCATGGATGAGTGTTAACGCTAGCGCTGAGACTGATTATTACGCAGCCTCTGCTGCTAAAGCGGTGATGCAATACTTGCCGCGTGCTTATACAGATGGCAATGATCTTAAGGCAAGAGAAGAGATGGGCGTTGCCGCGCATTATGGTGGTATTGCCTTTAACAAAGCTGGGCTTGGCTACGTCCATGCTATCGCGCACCAGCTAGGCGCTTATTATCATATTCCGCATGGTCGTGCTAATGCTATCGTACTGCCTTACATTCTTGATTTAAACCGTAAGGCAAGTGAGAAAAGACTGGCCACACTGGCAAGAAAGATCAATCTTATAGATAACGATCAAGTGGACAGTAGTGATGGCGAGCTGGCCGATCACTTGATCGCCAAAGTCAGGGAGTTGCTTGCGACGGTAGGTATCGATCCTGTGGTAAAAGGTATGCAAGAGAGCGACTTTAAGGCGATTGCTAAAGCAGCGGCCAAAGAAGTTAGCGACACTTATGCTGTGCCGACCTATATGTCAGCGTCAAAGATAAAAGATATTTTAAAGAAAATTAAGCTAGCAAGTGATGAGCGTATTAATGACCGTTCAATAAATACGAGAGTTGCCTAGAGTGTTTATAAAGGATATAAGGTTGCTTTTGATGGGTTGAAAAAGCTTAAAAATACTTCATATATATTCTTATAGAAATCTTTTAGCATCGGTTATTTCTCGGTACTAACAAATGATTGCTATACATATTACCTTACCCTAGGATTTTCTTTATGAAATTCATATCTCAAGCCAAAATTATCGGTATGGCTATAGTAGCAAGTAGCGCTCTATATGCAGGCTGTACTGCTGCTGAAAATAGTACCACAGTAAAAAACCCTAACGCAGAGAACCCTTACGCACCTACCGATCCCAATTTAGCGGTAGCTACGGTAGCTGGTGGCTGTTTTTGGTGTGTTGAGGCCGGGTACGAAAAAATTCCTGGGGTAGTAGAAGTGGTGTCGGGTTATGCTGGCGGTGAAACGCCAAACCCAACTTATGAGGCGGTATCGGCAGGGGGTACTGGTCATACAGAAGCGGCGCAAATTTACTACGATCCACAGAAAATAACTTATAACGGCCTAGTGCAAGCGTTGTGGCGAATTGCCGATCCTACTGATGATCAAGGTCAATTTGTCGATCGCGGTACCCAGTATCGTCCCGCTATTTTTTATCATAATCAGCAAGAAAAGCAGATAGCTGAGGATGCTAAGCAAGAGCTGCAAGCGTCTGGAGTATACGATAAACCAGTAGTCATTGAAATCGTTCCTGCGGGCGATTTTTATCCAGCTGAAGATTATCATCAAGATTACTATAAAAAGAATCCGCTACGTTATAAAGCCTATACTTTTAACTCCGGTCGTTATCAGTTCATTGAAAGCGTCTACGGTAAAGACTATGAGCTGGATTTTAGTCAGTTTAAGCCTACTGCGAGCAGTGTAGATGCTAATAGCGCAAATGTTAACACTGACAGCGCAAAACCAGAAGTGACAGAGACTACTACAACCTCTAAAGTCGTCACAAGCTCAGGCTTTAATCCAGATACTTTTGTCAAGCCAAGCCAAGAGGAATTAAAAAGTAAGCTTAGTGAGATCCAATACAAGGTTACGCAGCAAGATGGTACCGAGCGCGCCTTTAAAAATGAGTATTGGGACAACAAAGAGCCGGGTATTTATGTCGATGTGGTATCAGGCGAGCCGCTCTATTCTTCGCGTGATCAGTACAAGTCTGGTACGGGCTGGCCAAGCTTTACGCGACCATTGAACGATAATATGGTCGTTGAAAAAGAAGACAAAGGCTTTTTTACTACTCGTACGGAGATTCGTAGCCGTTACGCTGACTCACACGTCGGTCATGTGTTCAATGATGGCCCTGCGCCAACAGGTCTGCGCTATTGTATGAACTCGGCAGCAATGCGCTTTATTCCGCTAGCTCAGATGGAAGCAGAGGGCTATGGTAAGTGGATAGATGAGGTAAAAGTAGTGGGTTAGCCCTTGTTTCAACAAAGCTTCTAGAACAAAAAGTATATAGAATAAAAAGGATGCCTATAAGCATCCTTTTTTTTTAACTTTAAATCTTGACAACTTTAAATTACTAAAACCGCCTAAACCGCCTAAAAAGCTGGCGCGCGCGTAGGTATCGCCCCCAAAAACTCATTACGCGCTTGATTATCATGCTTGTACTCGCCAAGCATCGCAGTGCTGCGCGTGGTTGAATGCTGCTTACTGACCCCGCGCATCATCATACACATATGCGAGGCGTCCATTACCACGGCTACACCGCGACAACCGGTCGCATCCATAATAGCCTGCGCTACTTGCTCACTCAGATTCTCCTGAATTTGCAGGCGACGGGCGAACATATCAACGATACGGGCAAATTTTGATAAGCCCAACACATGACCGTTTGGCAAATAACCAATGTGCGCAATACCATGAAAGGGTAGCATGTGATGCTCGCATAAAGAGTAAAACTCTATATTTTGTACCAGTACCAGCTCACGGTTGGTCGAGGGAAATATGGCCTCGTTGACGACCTCGTCTAAGCTTTGCTGGTAGCCCTCGGTTAGATGAGCAAAGGCTTTCGCGGCGCGCATCGGTGTATCTTCTAACCCTGGACGCTTTAAGTCTTCACCAGTGGAGATAATCAATTGGCGATAGGACTCAATACTTTGTTTATAGTCTGATGTTATTACTGGGGTATTACTCATAGGTTTGGCAGCCATCCAAAATGTAGGTAATGCTCAATGCTAAATCCCATTTTACCGAAGATAATTGGTAAGGACTCTATTAAAATATGCAAGCTTGGAAGTGCGGTGATTATACTTGAAATGGACTTAACTTCATACCGCTGCGCTCTGTTCAGCGACGTTTAATGTTTTATAGTCTCTATGCAATACTAATAGTTTACGACTGTTTACTTAATATGATTCATGTATAATGAGATAAATTTTGCAATTCATTATTCTCGCTTGTCATGATAAGTTATGCGTGAATCAAATCATTTTCTAGTGATTTAATACAAGCTATCAATCTTAGTTATTTGATATCAATTACTTAACATCAATCATTTAATATCAGTCATCTAACCTATTAATAAGGATACATTATGCTATTGCAAGGACAACGCTTCGTCGTTACTGGTATCGCCAGCAAACTCTCCATTGCTTGGGCCATAGCTGAGGCTCTACATCGTGAAGGCGCCTCGCTGATTCTCACCTATCCAAATGATAAGATTAAAAAGCGGGTAGATATGGCAGCTGAAGCCTTTGAAGCTGATATGGTACTTGAGTGTGATGTGGCCTCCGATGAGTCTATCGCCAAGTGCTTTGAGCAAGTGAAAGCGCACTGGGGTGATGGTATCGATGGCGTAGTTCACGCGATCGGTTTTGCACCCATGGAGCAGCTCGATGGTGATTTTGTTAATGCAACCACGCGCGAGGGTAGCCATATTGCACATGATATCTCAAGCTACAGCTTTGTTGCTCTTGCAAAAGCGGGGCGTGAGCTGCTGGCAATGCGCAAAGGCTCAATGCTGACTCTAACGTATGAAGGTAGTATCTCAGTTTTGCCAAACTATAACGTTATGGGTATGGCTAAAGCAAGTTTAGAGGCCAGCGTCCGTTACTTAGCTACTTCTATGGGCGGCGAAGGTATTCGTGTTAATGCGATCTCAGCCGGTCCTATTCGTACGCTTGCAGCCAGTGGTATCAAATCCTTTCGTAAAATGCTTGATATCAGCGAAAAAATAGCCCCGCTACAGCGTAATATTAGTCAAATGGAAGTTGGTAATGCTGCGTTATTTTTATTGTCACCATGGGCATCGGGTATTACTGGCGAGATCATGTTCGTTGATGCAGGTTTTAATACGGTTGCGATCAGTGAGCAGTTAATGATGCTTGATGAACCAGAGAAATAAGCACATTTAATAACCTATTATGGTGTGAAAGATTGCATATAATTTTATATACCCCTCTAAGAATATGAAGGTAGCCAAAAGGCTACCTTTTTTAGTTATACTAATCGCTTTTTAGCCAAAGATCTTTAGGCGATAGATATGATAACCAAACTTCCAAAATGGATATTATGGGGCGGGGCGGTGTTGGCATTTAGCGCCGGATGCGTCAATACAGCCGCTTTGATTGGTTTTACTAACCTATCTGTGTCACATGTTACGGGTAATGTTAGCTTTTTTTCGGCGGCAGTAGCTCGTTTTGATATCAGTAGTATCCTTTTTATTGGCGCCTCATTGCTATCTTTTTTGGCAGGCGCAATCTTGAGCGGGGTAGTGATTGGACAAACCTCCCTAAGACTGGGTAGACGCTATGGCAATGCACTATATATAGAAGCGGTATTATTATTGATAAGCTACTGGCTCTATCAACAGCACGATTACTTGGGGCAACTGGCCGCTGCGATGGCGTGCGGTCTACAAAACGCAATGGTAGCCACTTATAGCGGAGCGGTTATCCGTACCACTCACCTGACCGGATTGACCTCAGATATGGGCGCAGCTATCGGAAATTGGTTGGCAGGACGACCCATCAGTAAGCCAACACTCGCTTTTCAAACGATTATTTGGTATTGCTTTTTCGGCGGCGGCGCAGTGGGTGCTTTTTTGTATGTGAGAGTAGGCTATGCCGCATTATTTGTACCTATTACTATCGTACTAGTGGCTGCGTTTATCTATAATTACGCTTCAAACCATTTACCTGAAAAGATGCAGCCCAAAAATGAAATATAAAAGACGCCTATCAATTAGATAAGCGTCTGCGTAGTTAAGAATATATTTATAGACTAGTGGCTTCATGGATCAACTTTCATCGAAGCTGAAGTAATAGGCTAGCTATTGTTTATCTTCTTCTTCTTCGTGATCTTCATGCTCGTGCAACCCTTGCATCATATCAAGAGCACAATCATCAGTACGCTGCTGGTCTTCTTTAGCCAGACCGTCTTGATTAATATCTTTTGGTGCCATCTTAGTGGTTGAGTCGATCTTATTACGTGACATACAATGCTCCTATTATCTGCCTAGCTTATTTTAGCTCTGTAACATTCAGCTATATAACAACTTATAAGTCAGAGCTTATAAGTTAATATACTAAGTATGAGTCAAGCGCTTACCCTTGTATAGAGACAATAGGCGCAATTTAGTGACTGTATGTAACGATGTAACTGCTTGTGCAAAGAAGGTGTTTGATAATGACGATTAAAAGTAATATTAAAGATAGTCAATTTCTTAATAAAGTCATACTATGGGCAAGGATTCCATACCGTTACGTATAACAATCTATGTTAATCAATAAGGACGCTTTATGTCAGAGAAAAGGTTAGATAGCCATATCCCCGATGATGGCAATGAGTATTTATTTACCGATACTTTTCCAAAAGGAACGGGTAAAGGACTGATCATTGTGGCAATTGCTGCTATTATTAGTGTGATTATTTATAACGTATTACCGTTTGATATTAATGCCAACAAAGGCTTAGCTTTATTGTTCTTTATTGGCGCTCTTTGGTTGACAGAAGCTTTACATGTTACGATCACCGCGATCTTAGTAGTTGTAGTAGGGACCCTGATTAGCATACCGGAGTTTAATGCTGAGATTGGCCTGCAAAGCTTTGCCAATCCCATTATTTATCTATTTTTTGGTGGCTTTGCTTTAGCCGCCGCGCTACATGTGCAGCAGCTTGATAGGAAAATTGCACTAAAGATCCTATCTTTATCAGGTGGCAAGCTAGGTACAGCGGTGTTTCTAATATTTGGAGTCACCGCATTTTTATCGATGTGGATATCAAATACAGCTACTGCTGCTATGATGCTACCACTAGCACTGGGTATCTTAACGCAAGTGGATCGCGAAAAAGATCGTGGTACTTTTGTGTTTGTGTTGTTAGGTATTGCCTACTCAGCAAGCTTAGGTGGTCTAGGTACTATCGTAGGTTCACCGCCCAATGCCATTGCTGCAAAAGCGCTCAATATCGCTTTTGTCGATTGGATGAAATTTGGTATTCCTATAATGTTAGTACTGTTGCCGCTGTTGTTGGGGGCCATGTACTTTGTACTAAAGCCCAATCTCAACCGTAAAGTTACGCTTGATCAAGATGATCCTATTGCTTGGACAACATCGCGCATTCTCACGATTATAGTCTTTATTATAACGGCGCTTAGCTGGATATTATCAAAGCAAATAGGGGCAGCTTTAGGTCTTGAAGATACTGATGCGGTGATTGCACTATCAGCCGCTGTTGCTGTGGTAGGCTTGGGATTGGTATCATGGAAACAGGTCTCCGATAATACGGATTGGGGCGTACTCATGCTCTTTGGCGGCGGTATAGCGCTGTCTACGGTATTAAAAGTATCAGGTGCTTCTTTAATATTAGGTCAAACAGTTGCCAATGCTTTATCAGTAGCACCTATTATTGTGGTCATGATCGCTATATCGGCATTTATTATATTCTTAACCGAGTTTGCCTCCAATACGGCGTCTGCTGCGCTACTGGTACCCGTGTTTGCCGCTATTGCTGAGCAGATGGGTATACCGACAGAAGTACTGGTATTGATTATCGGTATTGGTGCCTCATGTGCCTTTATGTTACCGGTTGCCACGCCGCCAAACGCGATTGTCTTTGGCACCGGTTTGATTAAACAAACAGAGATGGTACGCACTGGGGTCGTGCTTAATATCATTGCTACATTTGTCGTTGGCTTATGGGCATATATCTTTTTGCTATAGAGCGTTGTAAGTAAATATTTTACAAGCCAACTGGTTCAAACCAAAAACCGATATTTAGCCATTTGCTAGATATCGGTTTTTGGTAAAACATGGCTGCAAACTTATGAATAATAACTATGCACCATAATTCATCCATACCCAGCCATTTTCCAGCCATTCCATCACCTCATCAGGGTCAATATCTACTACATCGTCTAGCTTTAGGGACTCGCCATCAGCCAAGCGCATCAGTAGGGCAGTCGCTGCCTCATCAAGTCCATCAAGGCGTTGACCATTCGCGTATAGAATTATATCATCGTTAGTCTGAGTATAAAGCAGACGATTGCTATAGTCCGCTTGCAGCAATGCGCCATCAGACAAAGCCTGCATCAGCTCATCAGTAGTCATAGTCTCTTCAGGTACTAGCGCATCATATTGACGTTTGCTTACGACCTCACTTACCGCTTGGCGAATAATGTCATCACCGCGCTTAGACTCAAGCACTTGTATCAGGTGCCTCTTGACAGCTTCAATACTATCAGCTTGCAGCGCACCTGAGGACTGCAATTTTTGCGGTAATAACATGGGCACGAATAAATCGCTATCGTTGGTCGCCACATCGGCCAGACTATCGATAATCTGCATAAGATTGGGCCGGCGACAGCCGAACGAGAAGGTGAGACAGTCATCTGTCGCCACCCCAAAATGCGCTAACTTTGGCGGGACATAAAGCACATCACCCGCTTCTAAAACCTGATCAAATATAATATCGCCCATATCATCAAAGATGCGAATGGGCTCATCTGCTACAAATTCAGTAGTCTCATCACAAAACATGCCCAGCTGCCAACGCCGCGATCCATAGCCTTGCGCCAAAAACACATCATAATCATCATAGTGCTTGCCAACCGAACCGCCTTTTGGTGCGTAAGAAACCATAATATCGTCACGCTGCCACTGCGGAATAAAGTCAAAAGCTTGCCACAATTGTCCCAGCTCAGGCGACCATTGTTCTAAATTCTGTACCAGTACTGTCCACTGCGCTGGCAGGTTGGCAAAATCAGCTTCAGTTAACGGACTTTTTTTAAGTTGCCACTGTGGTTCATTATCTTTTTTAGTAGCCGCTTGAGTCAATAAGCGTGCTGAGGCGTCTTCTTCCAAAGCAAGGCCGAGCATATCGTCAGGCTCAAACATACCGATAAGCTGTGGTAGTCCTTGATTGATGAGTAATGGCTTTTTTTGCCAGTATTCTTTTAAGAATTGTTCAGCAGTAATATCGTCAGGGAGGCATAGAGGAATAGCAGTCATTAATAAATCCATGTCGTAAAAGGTTGTAAATGATCTAAGTCGGTATTAGGCCAGCTGCAAGAATAAGTATTTCTGACATTCTGATAGGTTAAGGATGCAAATAAACCTAAGGTTTACTTTAGAAACAGAAGATAATCGTTTATTATTAGCAGCGTTTTAAATCAAATTCAGTTACTCTCAGTCATTTGTAATCTAACTTATACTGAGCTGATCAATTATAGGATATTTATGAAAAAGTTACACTTTATAGCTTTAATTGTTGGTGCGCTTTTCTTGCAAGCCTGTGTGCATAAAATCGTGACGGTACCTACCAAAGTTGCTTATAAAACCACCAAAGGCGTAGTCAAAGGTACAGCCGCTGTCGGTAGAGCCATTATACCCGGCGATAGCGATGATAAAGATGATTAAAACTTGAGTTGGTTTTTACGAGTTTTTAAAAAAACGATTCCTGCCCCAATAAGCCCACCAAGAAGTGCCCACGCCATATCTTGGTGGGCGTCCCAAATATCACCTTGCTGACCGTTGTAGGCCTCGGCGGCTTCTGGTGACATAGTCAAAGCAAGGCTCCATTCGAACAATTCATAAAGTAAGCTGGTCGACATATTAATCATCAAAACGATAGTTATCAGTAGTTTTATGGACTGAAACTTAAAAATAGCTTTTGCTATCTCAAGCATGGCTTGGAACAATAATAACCCATAGCTAAAATGCACCAGACGGTCGTACATATTACGCTGCCAGCCAAAAACCTCACTTAAACGTAGACCAAATAGCTGCTGTGTCCAGTTGTCATAGGGTACAAAAGAGTATAAATAGCGTGCCCCAACGATATGAATAATTAAAAATAGAGCCGCTAAAACATAAGCGTGTGAGCTAATATAGCGACGAAAATAGGTGAGCAGCATAAAAGCCAAAAACAGCAGCGTACCTAATTGATGCAATAGGTAGCTTGCCCACTCCATAGGCTCAATGCTTGCTAGCACCATCACGATTATAACCGTTATTGTGCTAGCAAAGACTGGCTTAGAGAATTTGCTCATTTATTGAGTCGACTTTTTCAATCATCTACTAAAGCTTCTCAATCCACTCTTTAATCGTGTGTGCCTGCTTGGCAGCATTGCCGATATAAGTAGCAGGTGTCAGGTCGCGCAAACGCTGTTTATCGGCATCACTTACCTCGTCAAGCTCATCGCTATCAACGAAAGTTAGCATCGCTTCGCGGGTCATAGCATTGCCGCGCGTTAAGGCTTTGAGTTTCTCATAAGGATTCTCCACACGGTAGCGGCGCATCACGGTTTGAATTGGTTCGGCTAGTACTTCCTGCGCTTGCTCAAGATCGTTATTCAAGCGTTCAGGATTCACTTCAAGTTTGCCAACCCCTTTTAAACAAGCATCATACGCAATCATACTTTGCGCAAGACCCACACCGATATTACGCAGTACCGTTGAGTCTGATAAATCACGCTGCATCCGCGAGATAGGTAGCTTTTCGCCTAAATGGGCCAGCATTGCATTAGCCACGCCCAAATTGCCCTCTGAGTTTTCAAAATCAATCGGATTAACTTTATGCGGCATGGTTGAGGAGCCGACTTCGCCCTCTTTTAGACGCTGTTTAAAATAGCCTAAGCTAATATATTGCCAAATATCGCGGTTAAAATCGATCAAAATCGTATTGAAACGTTTTACTACATCGAATAGCTCTGCAATATAGTCATGCGGCTCAATTTGCGTGGTATAAGGATTAAAGCTTAGACCAAGACGCTTATCGATAAAATGCTCAGCATGCGCTTGCCAATCGACATCAGGATAGGCTGAAAAATGCGCATTATAGTTACCCACTGCGCCATTAATTTTACCCAATAGCTCCACTTGACCCATTTGTTTAATTTGACGCGCTAGACGGTAAGCGACATTGGCCATCTCTTTACCTAAAGTAGTCGGGCTTGCCGTCTGACCGTGTGTACGTGAAAGCATGGGCTGCTCGGCATGAGTCAGTGCTAAATCGACAATACTATCGGTGACTTGCTGCATTTTATCGACCACAATCTTGCGGCTATCTTTAAGCATCAATGCATAAGATAAATTATTGATATCTTCACTGGTACAAGCAAAATGAATAAACTCTAGCGAATCAATTAGCGCATCCTGACCACGAAATTTGTCTTTAATAAAATATTCAACGGCTTTTACATCGTGATTGGTCGTCGCTTCGATATCTTTGATCGCTCCAGCGTCCTCTTCACTAAAGTCATCAACGATACTATTTAAAAAGGTATTGGTCTTATCATCAAATGCCGCTAACTCTTCAATAGTACTGTTGTCAGCCAATGATTGTAACCAGCGGATTTCAACGGTCACGCGAGCTTTAATCAGGCCGAATTCAGACAAATAAGGACGCAAGCTGTCGGCTTTGGATGCATAACGACCATCGATGGGAGAAAGGGCGGTTAGTGGAGTCATAACAATACCTTAAGTAGTTTCGTTGAAGAGTTAATCCCCAACATAGTGGGAACGTCAGGAAAATCAGGTCGCCCAATTATACCTTGATTGTATTCAAGTTTAGGACAAAAATTAATAGATATAAATTAGAAAATATATTTACTTAAATTAACATTGTTGATATATTTAGACACAATTAGCTTTAGTCGATTAAAGTTAGTTATTTGAGGTGAACTGTATATTTGTAAAACAATCAATTGAGGATGAATAATGAATAAATTAATGGGCGTATTTTTATTAGGAACGGCTTTAAGTCTAACGGCTTGTGGCGGTGACTCTGATAGTAGTGGTAGTAATTATAGTGGTAAAGATACGACACCTACAACTCCTGATAATGGTCAAAATACTTGTGATGTCGTTGGTAACACTGTAACAGGCGTCGCTAATAGTGATTGCCAATTTACAGCTGAAAACACTGATGCACAAATTACCTGTACAAGTACTGCTCTTGTAGTAGATGGTACTATCGGTGGGATTACTCTTTCTAATACTACTTTTATCTCTAATAGTACAAATATTGGTGGCTATAGTATCCAGTGTTCTTGATCTAGCTTTTAGTCGTAATACTTTATTGGTCCTTTATCAATAGAACAGTGATCAGCTATTTATAAAAAAGCTATTGGTTATCTAATTAGTCAGTAGCTTTATATAAAATATATAAAAAGTATTTAGGCAGGTAGTTAATATATGAAAGACAAAACCTTATTCATTTCATCCGTATTGATTGCTTTTATCTTTGGTAGTTTAACGACTTATTTGCTGATGACCAAAAAACAAATGGATCAAATCATGCAGGCAAAGCAGCACTCGCCTGTATCATCTATGTCTAATAATGACCAAAATACCGTTAATCTAGCAGACAACTTATCGTCGCAAGCGGTTAATACTCAAAATCAAAAAAATGACTCGGCAGCGCAAGTTATCTCTAATCTGCAGCAGTCAGACACGCCTTCTGTGAACGACTATTCACAAGAGCAAGCATTGGCTCTGGTTAACAACATGCCAGACTATGTACTGAGCCAGTACGTTGACAAATTTATGGCAAGAGGCGCTAGTGAAGTTATTGCTGACAAAAGGCGCTTTGCCGAGCGGGCCGTGGAGGAGCTGTATAAATCAAATGACAATCAGCCGTTGGCAGGCACCGTTAAACTATCATTGAATCCGGTCATGCCTACCACATCGGTGGACACCTCAACACTAAATAAAAATGCCAAGCTATTTGCGCATTTGGATACCGCTGGAAAAGTGCCTAGTAGCCCCTTTGTCTTTGTAAAATGGGTGAATAACCAAACCGGACAAGTCTTACTATTTGAGAAAAAAGATATTGTCGCCAGTCGCAATCAGAATTGGGTCAGCTTTAGTCCTTACGAGGGTTGGGAGCCGGGCAGTTACGACATCCGGTTTTATCAATTTACCTCAGAGCTGCAACCCGTCGCACAGCTCACTTATAATATCTACACGATTGAAGGCTCTGAGCAGGGCAAAAGGGCAACAGGTAATATCATTAATGCGACAGCAACTAGAAACAGTAATTAGAGATTAAGACAGCTGAAACCACAGCAACTAACAATTGTTTCAATTGAAAACTATAAGCGCTTTAAATACTACAAGGCGCGTCAATAGATTCAATCACGCCGCCGCCGAGGCACACCTCATCGATATAAAATACTGCCGATTGACCCGGCGTTAGCGCACGTTGGGGTTCATCGAATATCACGCGCACCGCGCTGCCGTCTTCATTGGTGGCAAACACAGAGCAACTTTGATCGGGCTGCCGATAACGCGACTTTGCCATACAGCGTAAACCTGTTTCGCTAAAAATGTCTTGAGGAGGTAGCTCATTCACCCAGTCGAGCTTATAGGCGTGCAGCTCATTGCTCATTAGCATCGGATGCTCATGACCTTGTCCCACGATCAAACGGTTGTTCTCCAAGTCTTTTGCCAACACAAACCATGGCTCCTCGGGACGATCTTTGACGCCGCCAATACCGATACCGCCGCGCTGACCTAGGGTGTAATACATGAGTCCATCATGCTGACCGATTATCTGATTATCGTCGGTAACGATATCACCTTTTTGCGCGGGCAAGTATTGCTGCAAAAAGTCTTTGAATCGGCGCTCACCGATAAAGCAAATACCGGTCGAATCCTTTTTCTTTGCCGTTACTAAATCATGCTCTTCAGCGATTTGGCGCACTACTGGCTTTTCAAGCTCGCCAATGGGGAACAGCGTTTTAGCAATTTTATCGCCGCCGACCGCATGTAAGAAATAACTTTGATCTTTATTGTTATCAAGGCCGCGTAATAGCTGAGCCACAGTTTCGCCATCATTATTTTCATAATTAATACTACGGCGCGTATAGTGACCAGTAGCGATATAGTCAGCGCCAAGCCCAAATTTTGGATCAGAGGCGTAGTCCAGAAATGCTTTAAATTTAATCTCTTTGTTGCATAAAATATCGGGATTAGGCGTACGTCCGGCTTTGTATTCTGCTAAGAAATGCTCAAAGACCCGATCCCAATATTCCATCGCGAAGTTGGCCGTGTGCAGCTTGATACCGATTTTGTCACATACCGCTTGCGCGTCCGCTAAGTCGTCCATTGCTGTACAGTATTCGGTGCCGTCATCTTCTTCCCAGTTTTTCATAAACAGCCCTTCAACCATGAAGCCTGCTTGTTGCAGCAAGACGGCTGATACCGAAGAGTCAACGCCGCCTGACATACCGACGATGACGCGCGTATCCGCAGGATTGTCAATATCGCTAAGCGTTAGCGGACGATAAGCTTGAAAAGGCTTGGCAACTGGCGCAACTGGCATAGCTAAAGTATCTGATATAACTGACATAAAAAAGCGCTCAACAACTTGTGATAATATAGGCGCTATATTATAGCAGTTAATTAAAATGAGTGCCGTACCATGCTTTTTTTATAGCTTGAAAATCAGTTAGTTATTTTGATAACTGCTTTATAGATTTTGAATCAACCTTTATATTTTTTGGAAATACAATGATAAAAATCGGTCAAGGTATCGACGTACATGCTTTTCATAATAATGGTGATCAGCAGCAATATGTGGTGCTTGCAGGGGTGCCTATAGAGCATACTCATAGTTTGCTTGCGCATTCTGACGGCGATGTAGTACTGCATGCACTAGCCGATGCTCTGCTTGGAGCCTTGGCGCTTGGTGATATTGGCCAGCATTTTCCTGATACCGATGCCGCGCATAAAGGCTTGGACTCACGAATACTGCTGCGTCATGTCTATGATAAAATCAAAAAAGCGGGTTACAAGCTTGGTAATGCCGATATCACCGTGATGTGTGAGCGTCCTAAACTAGCACCACATAATCAAGCGATGCGAGAGAATATCGCCAGTGATTTACAGGTAGATATCGACAAGATCAGCGTAAAAGCCACAACCACTGAAAAGCTTGGGTTTACTGGTCGCCAAGAGGGTATTATGGCAAGCGCTGTGGTATTATTAACCGCCGATCAATCTGATGTCTAAAGCTATAAGCTATCAAGGCTATGCTTGTAATTTAAAAGCATTTACCCCATGTATCATATAACCTACGTAAACTGACATGCAATTTTAGTACATGCCAATATAAATATTTAGTCAATCATATAATAAATAGGAGCTGTTATGAGCGAGCAAACCCCCAATACTGGTGCAAATGATGTTGAACAACTGATTCGTGATCAAATCCGCGACAATAAAGTTATTCTTTATATGAAAGGTACGCCGCAATTTCCGCAGTGTGGCTTTTCAGCACGTTCTATCGAAGTGTTGACGCAAATTGGTCGTCCTTTTGCTTTTGTAAATATCTTGGAAAACCCAGAGATCCGAGCTACTTTACCAAAAGTGGGTAACTGGCCAACTTTTCCGCAATTATGGATCGATGGTGAACTTATGGGCGGTTCAGATATTATTTTGCAAATGTATCAATCAGGTGAGCTCAAGCCGCTGGTTGAAGCCAATAGCCCTGCTGCTTAGTAACTGATTTTCATCATATTAAGTCCAAACATTTAGTACTATAGCCCAAGCAGACATCGAAAGACTGCTTGGGCTTTTGCTATCTTTAATCGGTTGTCTTTATAGATTTTATCCCCATTTATAATCCAAGATAAACTTAGCCTTAATAATAAGGAAGCGTTATGAACCAATCATTAAACAATAATAAAATCAACGAACAAGATATGGAGCAACTAGTAGCTAAAGAAGTGCTTACTCAGAATAATGTTGAGTCAATAGACGCTGAGGTGGATACTGAGCAGGCCGCTCTTGAAAAGCGCCGTGAGCATTTAAAAAACGAATCCACACGCATTATTGATATCGCTAATAACGAGGCAAATTCAGCGCTTAAATGTATTCATCAGCTCAGCGTAGCGGGCGGAGCCACAGAGCCTACTTATGTGGCTATTGAGCAGCGCGTTGTTGCTGATCAAGATCCAGTCGGTGCTTATCATCTGGCTTTACTGGCGCAAAATACCCCAGATCTACCTATTGATGCGCGCCAGCTTATCGAGCTGGTAGTTAAGAAAGGTGATAATGCTCAGCTTTTAGCGCTGCTTAAAAACCTGCCATTACCGCCGGTTGATGTCATCAAAGAGAGAATTATAGCTAGTAATGACGGTGAGGCCATTGGGCAGATGAATGCTTATCTACAAATCAACCCTGAAGGTTATGGCAGCCAGCATATGCTTGCTAGTGGTCAGGCAGATCGTATCGTACCGCTAAGCCCTGCAAGCAATATTAACAACGACTAATGTTAATAAAGACCAATAATTGCTATAATTAGCGGCTATTTATTCAGATTTTGATATCGACGTTACCAGTCAAGCGAGGCGAACATGCAGTACCCAAAAACTTACGATGTAGTAGTAATAGGCGGCGGCCATGCAGGCACAGAGGCTGCATTGGCGTCTGCTCGGATGGGCGCGCAAACCTTGCTGTTGACCCACAACATTGAGACGCTGGGACAAATGAGTTGTAATCCAGCAATCGGCGGTATTGGCAAGTCGCATCTGGTGCGTGAAATTGATGCACTGGGCGGTGCTATGGCATTAGCAACTGATAAAGCGGGGATTCAATTTCGGGTTTTAAATAGCCGGAAAGGTGCAGCGGTGCGTGCCACGCGCGCGCAGGCTGATCGTATACTTTATAAAGCGGCTATTCGCCAAACGCTTGAGAATCAGGCTAATCTGGATCTGTTCCAGCAAGGCGCTGATGATATATTGGTCGAAAACGGCCGCGCTACTGCGGTGGTCACCTCAACGGGTATTGTGTTTAAAACGGAAACGGTGATTTTGACGTCGGGGACGTTTTTAGGCGGCGTCATCCATATTGGCCTTGAGAACTCAAAAGGTGGACGCGCAGGGGATCAGCCCTCCATCAAGCTTGCCGATCGTTTGCGTGAGCTAAAGCTGCCTGTTGGACGCCTAAAAACCGGCACGCCGGCGCGTATTGATGCGCGCAGTGTAGACTTTAGTGTAATGAGTGTGCAGCCGGGCGATACGCCGCTACCGGTGATGAGCTTTTTGGGTGATACGTCTATGCATCCAGAGCAAGTCAACTGCTATATCACTCATACTAACGCGCGTACGCATGACATTATCCGTGACAATCTAGATCGCTCACCGCTATTTTCTGGCAAAATCGAAGGGGTAGGCCCACGCTATTGTCCCTCTATCGAAGACAAGATCCACCGTTTTGCCGACAAAGACAGTCATCAAATATTTATTGAACCCGAAGGTTTGACGACTCATGAGCTGTATCCCAATGGTATCTCGACCAGCTTACCGTTTGATGTACAGCTAGAGTTTATTCATAGCATGAAAGGGCTTGAGAACGCGCATGTGACGCGTCCGGGTTATGCGATCGAATACGATTACTTTGACCCGCAAAACTTAAAGCCTACCCTTGAAACCAAGTCTATTGATCGGCTGTATTTTGCTGGTCAAATCAATGGAACGACGGGTTATGAAGAGGCGGGCGTGCAAGGTTTGCTAGCGGGTACTAATGCAGCATTAGTCACTAGCAATAATAAGGATTATGAAACATGGACACCGCGCCGCGATCAAGCTTACTTGGGCGTACTCGTTGATGATCTGATCACTCATGGTACGACCGAGCCATATCGCATGTTTACCAGTCGTGCTGAATATCGCTTGCTACTGCGAGAAGACAATGCCGATCAGCGCTTGACGGAAACTGGTCGCAAGCTTGGATTGGTTGATGATGCCCGCTGGCAAGCTTATGAGCAAAAGATGGAAGCCATTACTACAGAGTCTGCACGCTTAAAAGACATGTGGGCAACCCCTACAAATGAATTAGGTAAGCAGGTTGCTACGCAAACCGGTGAGGTACTATCAAAAGAGTCTACTGCTTATGATTTACTCAAGCGCCCACAGATACATTTCTCTGATATTGCAGCTATCACTGACTCAAAAGTGGACACACAAGTCGGCGAGCAGATAGAGATTTCGGTTAAATATGCTGGCTACATTGATCGTCAGCAAGATGAGATTGAGCAGATGAAGCGTCTTGAGAACACAGCTCTGCCTACTGATTTTGACTATGGTATAGTGTCAGGTTTATCTAATGAAGTACTACAAAAACTGAACCAAGTACGTCCAGCAACGCTTGCGCAGGCAGGACGTATCAGTGGCGTAACCCCAGCGGCTGTGCAACAGTTAGCTATGGCAGTCAAAAAACAAGAAAAAGCTAAGGCCGCTTTGAATTAATAGTATATGACCTATAAAAGAGCTCATAGCGATCTCTCGTTATGGGCTCTTTTTATGAGTAGACCGCTGATATCGACCTATCTTTTAACTGACTTGAGCCAACTATGACCGCTGCTATTATCTTTGCGATTACTATTGTATTGCCCAACCTTTTTTTGATGGGGTTGGGTTTTTTTATGCAAAGGCGCGGCGAGGCTAGTCAAGCCTTTATCGATCAGGCCTCCTATTTTGTTTTTAATTATTGCTTGCCCGCCTTGCTATTTTTTAGTGTCGTTGATAGTGAGGTTGATTATGCCAAGCAAATTACTCTAATAGTAGCTGGGATTATCGTCACTTTTATTTTGTTTATAGGGTCTGAGATCTACGCTAAGCGTTTTGTGAGCAAACCTGCTGATCAAGGCGTATTCGTACAAGGAGTATTTCGTAGCAATATGGCCATTATTGGCCTTGCTACTGTCGCCAATGCCTATGGTGAGCAAGGCTTGAGTATTGGTGCGGTCTACATGGGTATCGTGACTATATTATTTAATATTCTAGCAGTTATTACTTTAAGCCGTGTCTCCAAAAGCGTTGATGATACTTGGTTTGGCCGCATTTTTATGATCGTCAAAAAGCTATTTACTAATCCGCTTATTCTTGCTTTGCTTGCCGCCTTTGCTTACAAGGCACTACCGCTGCCGCCGATCACTGGGGTGATTCATACTACTGGGGATTTATTGGCTGCGGTGGCATTGCCGCTAGCACTCATTTGTGCGGGGGCTAGTATTGATTTAAAGTCGATGCTCAGCCCTTCAGGGTTGTCCATGCAAGCTAGTATTGGCCGAATTGTCATCGCACCAATAATAGCTATCGCCGTTGGATTAAGCTTTGGGCTATCAGGCGTGCATATGGGGGTGCTGTTTTTGATGGTGGCATCGCCTACGGCCGCCGCGAGCTACGTCATGGCCAAAGCGATGGGGGGTAATGATATCTTAGCGGCGAATATTTTAGCCTTTACTACTGTGGTGGGTATGTTTGGTATGGCGACTGGGGCAGCTGTACTACGATTATTAGGACTGATGTAAGGTTGCGCTGGTTAAATACGCTAAAAAAATCAATACTTTTATAATAGCAATATTGGTTTTTACTGTTAACATTTTTAGAACAGCCTGTCACGTAGCCCTCGTATTTTGAGGGTAATTGATATGTAAAAATACGGTCAATAAGAGGTATATAAAGACAGATAATAGTACATATTAATGACAACATATCAACGACAACTAAGGAGCTTTCTTATGCCTTATGATAAATTATCGGACCTACCTGATAGTGTAAAAGACAACTTGCCAAAACATGCTCAAGAGATTTTTCGAGCCGCCTTTAATAGCGCCAGCGAACAATATAAAGACGAATCACGCTGGTTTGCTACCGCTTGGGCAGCCGTCGAAAACGTTTATGAGAAAAATAGTGATGGCAAATGGGTTAAAAAGCCCGACCATAAATAATCCTAGTGTATTGCTTATCACTAGAGCTAACATGATATGCTATCACTGCTTGGTTTCAAAAAGATTAAGTTAGATGAAGCTAGCTTTTTGAGCGTTGAACGTTATTTTTTTTGATAATTAATAAATAATCTACAGATAAGGAACATCTAGAATGCAGTTGTTAAATCGGGCAGTAGTGACTGAATATCTAAATATGTCAGCAGCGATTGATGCTATCGAAGAGCTGCTGCATAGGCAAGCTGAGCATCCTAATTGGGTTAAATCGCCTGAGCGCTTGGTGATTGAGACCTTTAGTGAGGATAAGCGAAGCTCAGGTTCGCATTTGTCAATGCCAGCAGTTATCTATGATGGTAGTGAAGAGTATGCTACCGTTAAACTGGTGACTATTTGTCCGGATAATCCTAGTCGTAACATGCCTACAACTACTGCAATTATTACCGTATCTAATAACGAGACCGGGAAGATATTAGCAGTAATGGACGGCATTTATATCACCCAAGTACGGACAGCCGCGTTATCTGGTATTGCAACTAAGTATATGGCAAAAGATAACTGTCAAAGTGTCGTTGTGGTGGGTTGTGGCGGTATGGCGTATGAGCAATTAAATGCGGTATTGACGGTTCGTCCTGAGATCAAAACCGTTTATTTATGGAATAGAAGCCTTAATGGTGCTGAGCAGTTTAAAGAAAACTTTGCTCGTGACTATGCACAGTGGGACGTGGAGCTAATCGTTTGCGAGCAAATCGAAGACGCTCTTAAAGAGGCTGATATTATCAATGTAGCGACCCGTGCCACCGAAGGTTTATTTAGCCTTGAGCAGATAAAAGCAGACGCTCATATCAATGCGGTAGGCGCTTATCAGGCCTCCATGAAAGAGATTGGTAATGAGGTTATAGAGAAGAGCAGCTTAATTGTGGTCGATGATATGGCGGGTAGTCGTCATGAGGCTGGTGATTTAATTCAGGCTCATGATAGCTCTGAGAGTTCATGGACTTGGGACAAAGTTAGTGGGGACTTACAAGGATTGGTAACCGGCAAAGTTACCCGGTCAGAGCAAGGAATCACTTTATTTAAATCAGTAGGAGCTGCAAGTTTTGATGCGGCAGTGGCGCTACATGTTGCAAAACTTGCTGACCAAGATAATCTTGGCGAAAGTGTGTCTTGGTAATCATCGTTTGATACACAGTTGCACGCTGCTATTAATAACATATGCTAATAATAAGTCTACTCATAAAAAAACTCCTACTCATAATATAAGTAGGAGTTTTTTTTATTCGTTTGTCTTTGACGCCTATGTTATGCGCTTTTTACATTAAGTGCTTTCTACTATCGACGATTATTACGCTTCTCTTCACGTCGCGCTTTACGTTTTGGACTAGTGCGATAAGTCAAATAACCACCAATAATCATAACAATGATAAACGCTACTATGTACAAAAATATTGATGAGCCGATAAAAGTAGAAGTTTCCATAATTATTATTCCATTGATATGTATTAATAATTATGCAATGGCAGCATCAGCTTGTAAAGTAAACAAATTTAACTGAGGCACCAGCTCAAGCGAGCGTAGACGTGCGGCTTGATCATAAACGTTGGCAGTAACGATCAATTCGTCAGGCTGATATTGAGCAATAAATGCAGCAAGTTTTGGCTCTACACTCTCAACTGAACCGATAAATGATACTGATAAAGCATTGTCAACCATCATCTTCTCGCTTGCACTCCAAATGCTATCCATATCATGGGTTGGTTTTGGCATCTGTCCGCGCTCGCCTCGACGCAGGCGTACAAAGCTTTGCTGCGCTGAGGTAAAATGGTAATGTGCTGTTTCATCATCATCAGCGAGCAGTAAGTTGGCTGCCAGCATCACGTAAGGCTTAGCAAGGTATTTTGAAGGCTTAAACTGTTCACGATAGGTAGCGATCGCCTGACCTAACATTTGCGGCGCGAAATGTGAGGCAAAGACATACGGCAGTCCTAAATGCGCCGCCAGTGTTGCCCCAAATAATGAGGAACCTAATATCCAAATCGGTACGTTAGAGTTGGCTCCTGGAAAGGCCTGCACCGGACTATTATCCGTACCATTACCTAATAAATACAGTAGCTCTTGCACATCTTGCGGGAAACGCTCAGCGTCTTTCATTTGGCGACGTAGGGCTTGAAAGGTTGCGCCATCAGTACCCGGAGCACGACCCAAACCTAGATCAACGCGATCGCCATATAGGGCTTGTAGCGTACCAAACTGCTCGGCAACTACTAATGGCGCATGGTTGGGTAGCATAATACCGCCAGCACCAATACGAATACGCTCAGTTTGACTACCAATATGCGATAGTAAGACTGAGGTCGCGGCACTAGCAATACCAGGCATATTATGGTGCTCTGCCATCCAGTAACGGTCAAGGCCGATCTCTTCTGCTTTTTGTGCAATCTCAACTGTTTGTGCAATACCGTCAGCGATGGCTTTTCCGGTAGGAACAGGAGCTAGGTCTAAAAAGGATAAAGGAATAGTATTACTCATAAGTCACCTATTATTATGACGTCATATCAAAGATAGGATTTTTATAATTTTCAATAGCAAAGATATGACTAAAAGTTAAAATGGAGCAAAATGCTCAATAACTAATATAATGGGGTACTTATGATAAATATAAAGGTCAACATGAGTAGCGATAACAAATCTTAATAATGCATTGTCTTAATTTATTCAATGCATTGTCTCAATTTATTCGATGCTACTGACTAAACTGCTGCTGACAAAGCTCCATAAAGGCGCGGCCATATTGACGAATCTCAGCATCATCGCGTACCGCCATCCAACTGGTAAAACGGCCAAAATGATCCACTGGTATAGCCACTAAGTTTTGGTAGTGACTAGGCTCAAACGCCATCTCAGCGATAATACCAATACCGAGTCCTAATCCTACATAAGTGCTAATAACATCGGCATCAAGTGCGGCAAGGACAATATCAGGCTCTAAACCTGCGTCGCTAAAGGTTTTGTCAATAGCACTGCGGCCAGTAAACCCGCCATGATAAGTGACGATGGGATAGCTGGCAAGAGTAGGTAAGTCAACAGTCTCTAAACCTGCAAGCTCATGGTCTTTTGGCACAATAATCCGATGTGTCCAGTCATAGTAGCGATAACAACGCAGATAATCATTGTGCAGCAAGGACTCGGTAGCAACGCCAATGTCAGCCTGACCGCGAATGACCATCTGGGCGATAGTTTCAGGATCGGCTTGCTGCAAGATTAAGTTTACCTTAGGAAAGCGCTCTTTAAACTCTTTGACGACTTTTGGCAATACATAGCGTGCTTGAGTATGTGTGGTAGCAATAGTCAGTGTGCCGGTATTGGGATTATTAAAATCAAGGCTTAGATTTTCAATAGTACGAATCTCAGCAAAGATGGACTCAATATGCGGCATGAGCGCTGTACCCATAGCGGTCAAGCCGGTCAAGCGTTTACCTTGACGTACAAAAACCTCAGTTTTGAGCTGATTCTCAAGCGCCGCAATATGTTTTGATAAGCTGGATTGACTGGTGTGCAGTACTGTTGCCGCTTGGCTGAGATTATAGCCATTAATTACGGTGTGCCATACGGTTTCTAACTGTTTAAGCTGAATCTGTAAATGCCGCTGGTTCACTACCATGTCCATTGCCATAATTAAATCCTATTGTCCAAATATACAAACCTTGCCTGTATATAAATTAAAACGTGCAGGCATGCTGCAAAAAACTAGTGTAAAACAAAGTCATTATTCTTGTATATAATAAATTGTTATCTAATTATGATTTATTGGAATAATGAGTAAATCTCTTTATTATCTACTAATTTTAAACCGTAGCGGGAATAAAAGAACAGCCATTTCTAAATGACTGTTCTTTGGAAAATACGGTAGTAGTAATAAAAACTTTAGACTACAGAAGCTGGCTGAGTAAGATCATAACGATCTGCTTCCATAACTTTATTCCATGCTTTGACAAAGTCGTGGACAAACTTCTCTAAATTATCATCTTGCGCATACAGCTCAGCATAAGCACGCAGTATAGAATTAGAGCCAAATACTAAGTCCACACGGCTCGCTTGCCATTTGACATTGCCAGTCGAGCGCTCGCGTACTTCATAAAACTCTGGGGCATTATTGTCACCTTTTTCAATAGGATGCCAAGTGTTATTCATATCGGTCAAATTGACAAAGAAATCGTTGCTCAGCGTTCCTGCGCGGTCAGTAAAGACACCATGCTTGCTCTGACCATAGTTGGTATCAAGCACGCGCATACCGCCGATAAGTACCGTCATTTCAGGTGCAGTCAGTCCCATAAGCTGGGTACGATCAAGCAGCATCTCTTCAGGCGACACCGCATAAGTGTCTTTTACCCAGTTACGATAGCCATCATGGCGTGGCTCAAGATCAGAGAAGCTTTGGACATCGGTCATCTCATCGGTTGCATCGCCGCGTCCTGCGTTGAATGGTACGTTAATCTCAACGCCAGCCGCTGCCGCTGCTTGCTCGATTGCTGCATTACCTGCAAGGACAATCAAGTCGGCGATACTGACCTCCTTATCGAAATCTTTTTGTATTTGAGTCAGAGCATCAAGGACACGCGCTAACTGTTCAGGCTCATTGCCCGTCCAGTCCTTTTGCGGAGCGAGTCGAATACGTGCACCATTAGCACCGCCGCGATAGTCCGAGCCTCTAAAGGTGCGCGCGCTATCCCATGCAGTGACGATCAATTCGCGCTGATCGATACCACTATCTAAGATTTTCTTCTTTAAAGCGGTAATATCATCAGCACTTAGATCAGCATTACCCTCTGGAATTGGATCTTGCCAAATAAAATCCTCTTCTGGTACATCCGGTCCTAAATAGCGAGATTTTGGCCCTAAATCACGGTGAGTCAGTTTAAACCATGTTTTGGCAAATACTTCTTCAAAGTACGCCTGATCTTGATGGAATCTCTCTGAGATTTTGCGATAGTCAGGGTCTTTGATCATTGCCATATCGGCATCGGTCATCATCGGGTTGCGGCGGACATCTGGGATATGAGCGTCTAGAGGACGATCTTCTTCTTTAATATCGGTAGGTTCCCACTGCCACGCACCAGCTGGGCTTTTGGTAAGCTCCCACTCGTGACCAAATAGAATATCATAGTATCCTGAATCCCAGCGCGTTGGATGCGTCGTCCAAGCGCCCTCAAGTCCACTTGAGACGGTATCTGCTCCTTTACCGCTACCTTTTGGATTACGCCAGCCTAAACCTTGCTCTTTGAGGTCAGCGCCTTCTGGCTCATCTTCTATTAAGGAGGAATCACCGTTACCATGCGTTTTACCAACCGTATGGCCGCCTGCAGTTAGCGCTACTGTTTCTTCATCGTTCATTGACATTCGGCCAAAAGTCGTCCGTAAATCCTGCGCCGTTTTTAGAGGATCAGGATTACCATCGACGCCCTCTGGATTGACATAGATCAGGCCCATCTGTACCGCTGCCAGTGGATTCTCAAGCGATTCGCGCGTGTTGTCATCCTCATAGCGGTTCTTGGTGGCAGCAAGCCATTCGCGCTCAGAACCCCAGTAGATGTCTTTTTCTGGATGCCAAATATCAGCGCGGCCGCCAGCGAAACCTAAGGTTTTAAAGCCCATCGATTCATAAGCCATATTACCAGCTAGGATAATTAGATCAGCCCACGATAATTTATTACCGTACTTCTTTTTGACGGGCCATAGTAGGCGCCGCGCTTTATCTAGATTGACGTTATCCGGCCAGCTGTTCAAAGGCGCAAAGCGCTGGTTGCCAGTATTAGAGCCGCCACGCCCATCAGCATTACGATAAGTACCAGCCGAATGCCAAGCCATACGAATCATCAGGCCGCCGTAATGACCCCAATCTGCTGGCCACCACTCTTGTGAGTCGGTCATCAGATCTTTGAGATCTTGTTTAACCGCTTCTAAATCCAATTGCCTAAAGGCTTCAGCATAGTCAAAATCTGCGCCCATAGGGTCGGTCTTTTGATCTTGCTGGTGCAAAATATCTAAATTTAACGCATTTGGCCACCAATCCGTTGCAGCGGAGGCTTGAGTCGTGTGCGCTTGGTGCATAACAGGACAGCCGCCCATGCCCATATCTGGACGCTGCGGCGCATGTGATTCATCAGCGTTTTCACTATGAATAGTAGGGCCATGACCGTCACCTTTATCATAGGCGGTATTAGTAGGGACGTCTTTAGGGGTTGAATTTGACATAACAATCTTCCTTATCGTTGATGTTTTACTCGTTGACTACCACACAAAGAATGTATAGCACTCAGCCACTCTCTTTGCTTATATCTTTATCATATAACTTTTTTAATTATCAAAGGAGCTAAAATATAAAAACGTTAAGATTTAAAATTCTTATTATAAAACAGTCTGTATCTGTTGATTATACTAGTACTAACAGCCAAGCAAGGATCTAAAAAATGGTCTGAAGATAAGTAAGTAAAAAAATATCTAGTCAAGGGTAGTGATCTCAAGTACCATAATTCAATTTTGCTGCAAGTCTGAATTTATTTTTATAACGTCAAACTGTTTTTATTACTCTTAGATATGAAGGAGCAATAAAAATTGTATGCAGTTATTTTTGTTTTAAGTTTTGGTGAGTTTATATGTCTGCTGCCCAATCTATACCGCCTAACCCTCCTGCTAAAAAGTCGTGGGGAGAGGCGGCAAAAGCCTATCTTGATCGCCGCGCCATTATTATGCTGTTTTTGGGTTTTGTCGCTGGTATTCCCATCCTGCTTATCTTTTCAAGTTTATCATTGTGGCTGCGGGAAGCGGGTATCGACCGCAGCGTTGTGACCATGTTTAGCTGGGCGGCGCTAGGTTATTCATTTAAATTTATTTGGGCACCGTTGGTTGATGCCGTGCCTTTGCCTATTTTAACAAGACTATTAGGGCGTAGGCGCAGTTGGATATTAGTCGCCCAGCTGCTGATTATATCATCCATCTGCTTGATGGCGAGTGTCAACCCAACCAATGAAGGTAGTCTAGTTTATATGGCGATTGGGGCCGTATTGCTTGGGTTTTCATCCGCTACCCAAGACATCGTTATTGATGCTTACCGGATTGAGCTTGCCCCGCCAAGCTTGCAATCAGTGCTGTCTGCTATGTATACCGCAGGCTACCGCTTAGGTATGATAGTTGCGGGGGCAGGGGCCCTGTATCTGGCCGATTATTTTGGTTCAACCGAAGCACTTTATAGCTATGAGGCATGGCGTAACACTTATTGGATAATGGCAGGCGTTATGGGCATTGGCGTAATGACAACGCTAGTTATTCATGAGCCTATTAGTAGTCAAGTACGCATCGAGCGCAAAACCTCAGACTATGCGCGATTGGTATTGGTTTTTGCAATCTCGGTTGTCGGTTTTGTGTTGGTGTTTGCGAATGTAGGACCTTTACTGCCAGAAACTGACAGTGTGCTATTTGACTTTTTAATTGAAACGGTACGCATGGTACTGAGCCTCATTGCCGCCATAGTAGTTGGATATGCGCTAGTAAAAGCAAACCTTGTAGAGCAGCAGGTCGCTAAAACGACATGGATTGAACCTATTGCGGACTTTTTCCGCCGCTATGGCAAAAAAGCACTATTATTACTCGCATTAATTGGTTTGTATCGTATATCTGATATTGTCGCTGGAATTATCTCCAACGTCTTTTATCAAGATATGGGCTTTAGCAAAACCGACATTGCCAATGCCGTAAAGCTAGTTGGCGTTGTCATGGTTATTGCTGGGGGCTTTTTGGGCGGGATTTTGGCGCAAAAGCTGCGTATGATGCAGGCGATGATGGTCGGAGCTATATTAGCTTGTGTTACCAATTTATTGTTTGTGGTCTTAACTTATCATCCAGGTAGTCTGCCATATATGTACATGGCGGTGATTTTCGATAATCTTGCTGCAGGTCTGGCTAGTGCCGTGTTTATTGCCTTTTTATCGGCATTGACATCGATTCGATTTACCGCCGTACAGTACGCGATATTTTCGTCGTTAATGACCTTGTTCCCTAAAGTGTTAGGGGGTTATTCTGGTACTATCGTTGACAACACCAGCTACCCGTTTTTCTTTATCTTCACTTTTGCGATTGGTTTACCGATTTTGCTACTAATTTACTTGGTCGATAAACATATCGTCATCGGTGATAATGATGATATTTACGGCGATGATGATCAAGGGGGCGGCGATACAGTTGGTAATAAGTTGACTAAAGTCAATCCTAATTTGACAGATACCAAAGAGCCACCACGCGCTCCAGAGTAATAGTGGTATAAGTAGAAAGGGGTTATTAAAGAGTTATGACAACGCTTAGTATTCGTCAAGTAAAGCAGCAAATAGCACAATTGGCTAATACCAAATCAACTAATAATCTGCCTACATTTTGGCTCACCGATTGGCTGTTACATGTCATTAATAAGCCAGCACTATTTTTGATCACTGACGACGATTATGAGCTAACCGATAGTGAGCTTGAAGAGTTTAATGCGGGTGTCATTAAAATGCAGCAGGGCGTGCCACTGGCCTATCTGACTGGTCATCAAGAATTTTGGTCGCTTGATTTTTGCGTTAACGAGCATACACTCATTCCCAGACCCGATACCGAAGTGTTGGTTGAGCAGGTATTACAGTGGATAAGGGCGCAAGATAGCTATAATGTTAATAAGAGCAATTCTGATCGCCACCTTGATAAAGCAAATATCGCCGCCATAGAACATACAGATGCCAAGCGCTCAGATAGTAGGCGTTTGCTAGATTTGGGCACGGGTTCTGGTTGTATTGCAATTAGCCTTGCCTATGAGCTTGGCAAAGATGATTTGCAAAAACAAAGTTTGAAATATACTGGACAAGAGCGCTGGCAAGTGGTGGCTGTTGATATCTCAGCAGAGGCGCTAAAAGTAGCTAAACACAATGCAGTGGCTAATAATGTCGAAGTTAAATTTATCCAAAGCAGTTGGTATGAGGCTTTATCTACTGATGCCTCCAAGCTGTTTGATGTGATCGTCTCCAACCCGCCTTATATTGATGAGACTGACGAGCATTTGACGCGTTTGCAAGCCGAACCCATTAGCGCGCTCAGTGCGTCAAATCACGGACTAGCCGATATAGAGTTCATCGTAAGAAATGCGCCCGAATATTTGCAAATAGGCGGTTTATTAGCGCTTGAACACGGCTACGATCAAGGGTTAGCGGTTCGTGAGCTGTTTTTAGCAAGCGGCTTCGAGTTCGTACAAACCATAAAAGACTATGGCGGTAATGATCGGATCACACTGGGTCAAAAGCCATTAAAAAATTAAACATTATAAAATTATGACGATACTTTTAGACGATCAGATGCTAAACGATGACGAGCTACTACGCTATGCGCGTCAAGTGCTGCTTGAGGGCTGGGATATTGAGGCACAGCTGCGCTTAAAGTCGTCCCGTATCGTCATGGTTGGCGCAGGTGGCCTTGGCTGTCCGGCATCTGAGATCTTGGTGCGTGCAGGTTTAGGTCAGTTATTACTTATCGATGATGATGTTATTGAAGCCAGTAATTTGCAGCGCCAAACGCTATTTTTACCAGAGGACATTGGTAAACCCAAAGCTATAACTGCCGCTCAAACGCTACAAAAAATTAATCCTTTGGTGCAGACGCAAGCAACAGTGGCACGTCTGAGCGATGCTAATGCTTATGAGCTGCTAGAGATGACAGCGGGCACACCTGACTTGATACTTGATTGCACCGATAATTTTGCCACGCGAGCGTTGGTTAATCGCATCAGCGTGCACTATCAGATTCCGCTATTGACAGCATCGGCCATTGCGATGCAAGGGCAGTTGGCATTGTTTGAGCCGTCGCTACACACAGGCTGTTATCATTGCGTATTTGGTGAGCTTGATAGCAGTACTGATGAGCGTACTTGCGCTAATTCTGGAGTACTTGCTAGCACTACCGGTATCATGGGCAATTTGCAAGCCAATGCCGCTTTGCAATATTTAGGACGTCATAAAAATCCAATAGCTGGTAAATTATTGTTATGGGATGGTCGCCAGATGCAGCAGCGCTTGATGGGTTATCGGCAAGATCCGCATTGTCCGGTTTGCACTAGGGCTTAACGAGCTTAACTAATACTGATCCCTCTTAGCACCCTACGACTAATTATCTATTACTATTCTTATCTTTATATAAAAACAGTGACCACATATGAAAATACATCGTCCGCATTTACTAAAACATTCGCTTAACGTCGTCAACCGTGTGCGCCAAACGGCGAGTATTGCTGGTCTATCAGCACTGCGCGTTGCCAAAGGTGAGAAGCCGGATGCCAACTTATTAAAAGAGACTTTTGAGCAACTGGGTACCACTTATATCAAGATTGGACAGTTTATCGCCAGTACGCCCTCCTTATTTCCGCGTGAGTATGTCGAAGCCTTCCAAGGCTTTTTGGATCAAACCACGCCATTGTCTTATAAGTATATCGAACAAGTTTTGCAAGCAGAACTGGCGGTTGATGGTCACACATTGACAGATAAATTCGCTCATATAGATCCGCAGCCTCTAGCATCGGCATCTATTGCGCAGGTTCATGCCGCGCGTCTGCATAATGGCGATGAGGTAGTATTAAAGGTACAAAAACCTAACGTTGAGACTATTATGCAGACTGATTTAGGGGTTTTGCATGGGGTCACCAAATTGCTTGAGCTGCTCATGCCGTCGATGAAGTTTGCTAGCATTGCACCCATTATTGATGAGATTCGTCTGCGGATGCTAGCCGAAACTGATTTTGTTGCAGAAGCGCAGAATATTCGTGATTTTCAGCAGTTTTTGGCCATGACTGACAACGCCCGAGTGGTAGCGCCAAAGGTCTATGACGACTTAACCACCAAACGAGTTTTGACTATGAGCCGCTTACATGGCGTGTCGATGATCGATGAGAACGCTATGCGCCAATATTGCACTGATCCTGCGCAAGTAATGGCTGATACGCTAAACACTTGGTTTGCAAGCCTGATGCTGTGCAATAGCTTTCACGCTGACTTGCATGCGGGCAACTTGATGTTACTGACTGACGGCCGCATCGGCTTTATCGATTTTGGCATTGTCGGCAAACTCAAAGCGGAGAGCTGGCGCGCTTGTATGGGCATGATGCAGGCATTGCAAGATAATGATTACCAAGCTATGGCGCATTACATGGTCGATATGGAGATGACCCATGGTCGCAGTCAGGTAGACATAGCTGCACTAGCAGATGATTTGCAGCGCATGATGCAGACAATTATGGCAGAAGACATAGCTTTTACCAGTGGTGTGCCTTTTAATAATAAAGAGCAAGCTGATGAGCTCAATAAGATGATGCTAGAGATCGTCGATGTGGGCAAGCGCCATGGTATTCATTTCCCACGCGACTTTGCCTTATTGACCAAACAGCTGTTATATTTTGATCGCTTTATGCGCACGCTTGCCCCTGATATGGATATGTTTAGCGACAGCCGCGTTGCTATACTAGGCGAGTCTACTCATGTCTCGGAACCTAATTTGATATCGAAAGCCTAAGTTAATATAAAACGACAATCTATCTGTTATAACGTAATAGTAGCACTAATACTTCTCACAGGAGTTTTAGTGCTACTATTAGGTGTTATTAAAACCTTTCAACACCCTCTACCAGCACAAAGGATTGTGCGCTGATTGTTTTAAATCAACCCTGCAGATTGGCTGTGTCATGATGACTGTCTCCAAGAGCCGTAGACGCTCAAATCCTATAATTACTAATGAAACCGCTATTGCCTTTATTGGGCTTTATTCTATAGCGGTAGCCATGGGTTATGGGCGTTTTTTATTTACAGCTACCTTACCTGATATTATGGTGCAGCTGCCGCTTACGACTTTGGTTGCAGGCTGGCTGGCCTCTGTCAATTATATTGGTTATTTTATTGGATCACTGATCTCCATGTTTATACCGCAGCGTCTGACCTGGCAGACCTTGATGCTCGGTGCTATCATTAGTGTCGCGACGACACTTTTATTATTTATACCGCAGTTGCCGATGAGTCTATGGTATGTGATTCGGTTGTTAGCAGGGATCGCAAGCGGTTTGGTGATGATTCTTAGCACCTCTTTTATTATTCAGCGTTTCAGTCTCGCGCGGCGATCCATTCTCTCAACCATTCATTATGCGGGTATTGGGGTAGGTATTAGCGCCTCAGCTATCGTAACTTGGTGGCTATTAACCCTAGATCTGCATTTCGATACTATTTGGTTAGTAGCTGGCGTGAGCAGCTTGCCACTTTTATGGCTGCTGTATGCTATAAGGCCTTTGAATAATAAAAAATATCAGAAAACGCTGGCAACAAAGGTTAAAAGCCAGCCTACTATTAACCAGATATATAAGCATTTTAAACGCGCACTTTATGAGGCTATTAGTGCACAGGGTAAAGCTATAGCGCTGTTAAGCGCAAGCTATATATTAGCTGGTTTTGGCTATATCACCTCCACGACTTTTTTGCCCGTTATGGCAGAGCAGCAGTTAACCGGGCAGTCTTATATTGGTTTGCGAATTTGGCTGGTTGTGGGTATTTGTATAGTGTTCTCTAATCCGGTATGGGGACTGCTCTCCAAACGCATTGGCGAGCTTAATACCTTGATAGGTTTAACGATTGTACAAGCGCTCGGTATGTTTGCGCCGACTTGGCTTACTGGCATACCGGGGTTATATGTGAACGCGGTTATTGTCGGTTTAACCTTTGCTGGCATGGTATCGATGACCCTTAATATTATTAAGAATATGAATCCGGATTACTCCAATTTATTAATAGGATTGGCAACGCTAGCTTATGCTTTAGGACAGTTTATTGGTCCGCTTGTGACAGTTGCGCTGGCAGGACCGAATGATAATTTTAACGCCGGATTGCTGGTCGCTGGTATAGGGCTTTTATTAAGCGTAGGTTTGCTAGTGCAGTTCCGCAAACATTGGCATCCTATAGAGTAATTGCAGATTCAATGGTTTTAAACTTAATGTTAGTTTTAAACTTAGCCTTTAAACCACACTGCGCTGAAACACTTCTCGTAGCTCAAAGCTGGTATGCACTTGTGCCACCCCTTCAATGCGGTTGAGCCGGTGCAGTAAAAACTCTTCATAATGCGCCATATCGCGCACGCGTACTTTGATAAGATAATCTTCACTGCGGCCAGTGACAATACTACAGCTCAGCACTTCATCGAAGCTCTGTACTTTGCGCTCGAACTGCTCGAAACGCTCAGCGGTGTGGCGATCCATACTAATAGCGATAAAAACTGCCAGCGGATAACCAAGCTTTTGCGGGTCAATTTGAGTATGATAACCGGTGATAATGCCGCTCTCTTCTAGACGCTTGATGCGGCGTGCACAAGGGGTCGCTGATAAATTCACACGTTCGGCAAGCTCAGTGATACTCATACGTGCATCAGTCTGTAATAAACGTAATAAACGCTGGTCAATAGCATCAATCTCGTGAATTAAAGTGGAGGTAGATTTGTTTTCTGTCATAGTGTAGCTCTAACGTTAGAGATTTAAGCTAATAATAACTATAAAACGTATATTAATCACTAATATATTCTTAAATTTTATTGAACAAAGCAGTTTTTCACTTTCCAAACTTTGTTATCATAACTCTATAAACTTTGGCTGTCTTGTACGAAATTTATCAGAGTATGTTGAATACAATCTGATAGTTGCGGATAGTTGTAAATTTAACCCTCTACGTCATCTAAGGATTGATTATGTCTAACACTACGCACTCCGCTACTATAAACCACGCAAGAGTTACCCCCAAACACGCGGCTTTTGATTATACCAAGTACCGTCCCTTCGCTTTTACGCCATCGCTACCTGACCGCACTTGGCCGAGCAAAACCATTGAAAAAGCGCCGATATGGGCGAGCGTTGATCTGCGTGATGGCAACCAAGCTTTGATTGATCCGATGACCATTGAACAAAAAACACGGTTTTTTAAGACTTTAGTGGAAGTGGGATTTAAAGAGATCGAGATTGGTTTTCCATCAGCGGCGCAAGTTGAGTTTGACTTTGCCCGTAAGTTAATCGAAGAAAACCTAGTTCCTAAAGATGTTACTTTGCAAGTGTTGGTACAAGCACGTGAGCATTTAATTGCCCGTACCTTTGAGTCATTGAAAGGCGCGAAGCGAGCCATCGTTCATGTCTACAATTCAACCAGCCGCGTACAACGTGAAAAGGTTTACGGCAAAGATAAAGCGCAAATCAAAGAGATTGCTATCGAAGGCGCCAAGCTGTTGGTAGAGTACGCCGCCAAATATCCCGAGACCGAGTGGGTGTTTCAGTACTCTCCTGAGAGCTTTAGCCAAACGGAAACCGAGTATGCAGTAGAAGTCTGCGATGCGGTCTGTGCGGTTTGGCAGCCAGAGCAAGGGCAGGAGGTTATCATTAACTTGCCAGCAACGGTTGAGGCCGCTATGCCTAATATATTTGCCGATCAAGTTGAGTGTTTTTGTCGTAACCTTGCTCAGCGTGAGCATGTAACGGTTAGCTTGCATACTCACAATGACCGCGGCTGCGCGGTAGCTGCCTCCGAGCTTGGCATGCTTGCAGGCGCCGATCGTATTGAAGGTACGCTACTTGGCAATGGTGAGCGTACTGGTAACATGGATGTGATGGTGATGGCGATGAACTTATTTAGCCAAGGCATCGATCCTGAGCTTGATTTTAGTAATATGAGTGAGATTGTACAGGTAGTCAGCGAGTGTAACAATCTGCCTGTGCATCCGCGCCATCCTTACGTCGGTGAGCTAGTATTCACTGCCTTTAGTGGCTCGCATCAAGACGCGATCAAAAAGTCGCTTGATTATAATGAGCAGCATAAAGAGACCACTGAAAATGTTTGGGATGTGGCTTACCTGCCCATCGATCCTTCGCATATTGGTCGTAGCTATCAAGACGTGGTACGTATCAATAGTCAGTCAGGCAAAGGCGGCGTCGCTTATATCTTACAGCGCAACTACGGCTTTAACTTGCCGCGCTGGATGCAAATTGACTTTAGCGGCGTGGTACAAAAGCAAGCAGAAACTGCTGAACGTGAATTGCAAAATGATGAGATATTACAGACCTTTGAAGACACTTACTTGCAGCAAGGCAACTTTGAGCTATTAGACTATAGTGTCAATAATAAGGGCGGTGAGGTGTTCTTTAATGGTCAAGTACAAATGAATGGTGACACCATTACCATTGATGGTAAAGGTAACGGTCCTTTATCTTCATTCATTAACGGTCTAGCTCAGCATACCGGCAAATCGCTACATATCATTAACTACGCTGAACATGCGATTAATCCGCAGCATAATCAGGTTGATGGTATTGATGATGATAGTAGTAAAGACAATAAGACTGATGCTAATGCAGTCGCTTACATTCAGCTCAATGTCGATGGTGAGATCTACTCTGGTATTGGGACTTGTAGTAGCACAGTATCTGCCATGCTAAAAGGCGCGTTGTCGGCCTTTGCTCAAGCGCCAAGTACCACAGCTGCTTAATCCTAGATTAGCGTAAACCGTTTTGTGTTACCGTACCGCCATATCGTTCTAGAGGGTATGGCGGTACTTTTTTATTCAATATAGGTTGCAATTTATAAAAACGTCCATTGAGCTGCATGGGTACAATACGTGAACACTTACGACGAAAGCATAGAAGCATAAAGTTACTTGTATGATTGCTATCTAGGACTTAAACTAGCATACATATGTAACTGAATATTATAAATCAATCGCTACAAATAAAAGGTTAATTATGGAACCTCTCTCATTTGCTTCATTTACGCTAGCCGCAGTTTTAGCAGGCTTACCTGCCAACGGTGGTGAGCCGATTAGTCAATCGGTAATCACGACGCATATCAGACCAGCTATTGCAGGGCAGTGGGAGATAGATCTAGATTATACGCCTACCATGAATGATAATGCAGCGTTACCTACTGAGCTGCCTACAGCACCCGTAGTAAATGAGGAGCCTAGTGTATCACTAGGAGAGCCAGAAACAACAGGTGGGGTTTTAGCACAAAATGAGCGTCGTACCTTTAAAGTAAATCCTAGCATAGCACCTAGTACGTCAGTAAATACCAATGTCGCTACCAAAAAACCTGCTCAATGCCGAGAGCTATACAACTTTGGTTCTGACAACGAGGTGTGGACAGTCAGTGGTAAAGAGTGGACTTATGGTCGTTACTTAGTCACTCATCGTGAAGAAGGTTTACCCATTATTGCGATCAAGACAGTCTTTGATAACAATGAAGTAGACTGTTCAGGTAACCAGATCGACCAGACTGATGAGGCCTTAATTGCGTTTTTGGATCATGATGGCGATCAGATGCAGTGGTGCGCTGACCCTGATGGTAGAGAATGCTTTATGAGATTTCGTAGGGTATTACCGTAACGCGCAGTTATTAGCATTTACAAGCAAAACCGCTATCAGAGCTGATGGCGGTTTTTTTCGTGCATAAAATTGTATTGAACTGAAACACAGTTATAATTAAGTTGCCGTTTTAGTCTTTTGAGACTTAAGCAGCTCTTCTTCTAGATAATGAATATTTTGTGCTTCATTAACGAAGTTTTCATCTGCCAAAATAACATCACGGTGCATCGGAATATTGGTTTTAATACCTTCAATGATAAGCTCGTCAAGCGCATGCACCGTTTTTGCAATAGCTTGCTGGCGCGTCTGTCCATGACAAATCAGCTTACCGATAAGTGAGTCGTAGTAGCTGGGGATATCATATCCAGGGTATAGATGCGAGTCAAAGCGAACGCCGGCACCACTTGGCGCATATAATTGAGTCACTTTACCAGGGGAGGGCATAAAAGTCGCTGGATCTTCAGCATTAATACGGCACTCAATGGCGTGACCCTGAATCTCAATATCGCTTTGACGGTAAGATAATCCATAACCTGCAGCAATTTTTAACTGTTCAACGACGACGTCGATACCAGTAATCATCTCAGTGACGGGATGTTCAACCTGTATACGTGTGTTCATCTCGATAAAGAAAAATTCATCGTTTTCAAATAAAAACTCAAAGGTACCAGCGCCGCGATACTGCACAAGCTCGCAAGCTTTAACGCAAGCTTTTAAAATAGGTTCACGTACATCGTCGGGTATATCAGGAGCAGGAGCTTCCTCTAACACCTTTTGATGCCGACGCTGGAGTGAGCAGTCGCGGTCATACAGATGGATGGCGTTGCCGTTACCGTCGCCTAATACTTGAATCTCAACATGGCGAGGGTTTTGTAGGTAGCGCTCCATATAGACGGTATCGTCGCCAAACCAAAGCTCAGCTTCTTGTTTGGCGGACTGGAACTGACCGATCAGCTCATCAAAACGCTCCACCACGCGCATACCGCGCCCGCCGCCGCCAGAGGCCGCTTTGATGAGGAGCGGGAAACCGATATTGCGCGCTTGTTCCTCAGCGTTATGTAGCGTAACTGCGCCCACAGAGCCTGGCACCGTAGGCACGCCCGCTTTTTTCATAGCGTTGATGGCGGAGACTTTGTTACCCATCAAGCGAATATGATCAGCATTGGGACCGACAAAGGTCAATCCTGCTTCCTCAACCCGTTCAGCAAACTCAGCATTTTCTGCCAAAAAACCATAACCTGGATGAATGGCGTCAGCACCAGTAATCTCAGCAGCAGTCAAAATAGTACTGATGTTTAAATAGCTTTGATTGGCATTAGGCATACCGATACAGATAGCCTCATCCACAAAACGCAGATGCATAAGGTTTTCATCGGCGGTAGAGTAGACACCTACGGTCTCAATACCGAGCGCTTTACAGGCACGTACGATACGTAGGGCAATCTCGCCACGATTGGCAATAAGCAGTTTTTTTATCATGAAGTCATCCTTGTCAAAGTAGTGTAGAGTGTGACAAATACCGTTAGGCTTTGTAGCGCACAACGGGCTGGCCAAACTGTACAACTTCAGAGTTGTTGACTAAGATCTCATCAATGATACCGCTTTGGGTGGCCTCAAGTGGGTTCATAATCTTCATGGCTTCAATAATACCTAATGTGTCTCCTGCTTGAACTTTTTGTCCCACTTTTACAAATGGTGGATCATTGGGGCTTGGAGCTGCGTAGAATACACCAACCATAGGTGAGGTCTCAACACTACCAGGCTTCGTCGTGGCTTTAGCTTCGGTAGCGACAGGTGCGCTGCCAGCAGCAGGAGCGGCCATCATCGTTGGTGCAGGAGCATCATAATGTCTAGTCAAACTAACATGCTCATTTTTTGAGCTGACCTCTAGATTGACCAAATCCTTTTCTTCCATGAGAGCTATTAGCGTGCGTATTTTTTCGATATCCATGATTTTTATAAGACCTTTTTCTAGAATTAAGGAAAGAAATAGTGTAACAAAATATTGGGTAATTGATTACTAATGATACCTATATTCAGCGCAATGAGCAATCAATGTACATCTGTTAACTGAAATTTTTACATATTTTTGACATCAAAACGATCATCGGTAAGACTTAACTGATGATTTATCATAGTCTATGTCTATAGAGAGCGCTAGGTTTAGTTAGAGTCAGTTACTAGAAGCTACGATACTAAGTTCAAAGTTAAGTTCAAGCTCAGCGCTTTATAATATTAATAAAAGTAGTGACGAACCACTAGGTCCACAGCATCGTTAAACGTCTTTGCTGATAGCGTAGTCGCAAGGTCAACAAAATAGAGGCTAGTATCAAACCGGTAATCAGTGCCATCCAAAACCCTTGAGCGCCAATATCGGTAAAGCGCACCAAATAAATACCAAGCGGCAACGCGACGATCCAATAACAAAACAGAGTGACCCACATCGGTACGGTAGTGTCCTGCATACCGCGCAATATACCAGCTACGTTAACTTGCCAACCATCAAACAGCTGATAAGCCAGCGCAAAAATTAATAAATGCATGGCTTGGGCGCGCACTTCTAGGTTATCAGTAAAAGCGGCCGCCACTTGTGGTCTAAATAGCCAAATACCCAGCATACAAGTAATAGCAATCAACACGGTCCAA
The DNA here is from genome assembly GCA_947501045.1 of uncultured Psychrobacter sp. Lineage (GTDB taxonomy): Bacteria > Pseudomonadota > Gammaproteobacteria > Pseudomonadales > Moraxellaceae > Psychrobacter. Next base: position 170,657 of record CANMUI010000003.1, on the reverse strand, counting down.
ATAAGACCAGTCGTTTGCACATGTTGTAGTGTGAGCAGATTCTTTTCACCAAAGCGATTAGATATCATAATAGTCAGTGCCATAGCGACCGATATCGGTATCATAAAGAGCTGTGAGGTCACAGCTAGCGCCACTTGATGTGATGCGGTAGCAAGCTCACCTAGTGGACTGATGACCAACGCACCCAAGCTAAATAAACTGGCTTCAAAAAAGATAGAGATACCAATAGGGATACCAAGTGTGAGCAGTTTAGTGATTTGTGCTCGATTGGGCCTAGTGAAGCTATAAAAAAAGCGCGTACTGGCAAACTGTTGGCGCTTAGTAAAGGTAGTATATGCACCTAATAGCAGGACATTAATCCACAGTACTAGTGCTGTTGCCACGCCGCAGCCTGCACCACCAAGCTCTGGCATACCAAACAAACCGTGGATAAAAATATAGTTTAAAGGAATATCTGCTAACAGACCGATAATACTAATGACGGTTACTGGCTCTGGTCGTCCTAGCGCTTCGCAATAACTACGCAGCACAGCGTATACTGCCATAGCAGGGAAACCAAAAGCTACGCCGCGTAAGTACTGAGCCGCTATAGGTTGGATGTTCGCAGGAACGCCCATTATATTGAGTATATTGGGCATTAAACTGACAATGATAAACCCAATAATACCAATAACCCCTGCTGTCCATATTGACTGCTGAGTGATATGAGGAACTTGGTCATGTCTATTTTGGCCTATCGCCTCACCAATGAGCGGAGTAGTGGCGATTAAGATACCGGTTGCCAATAAATAGAGGGGTAGCCAGATGCCAGAACCAACTGCAACCGCAGCTAAATCAAGGGCGGAAACCGCACCTGCCATGATAGCATCGACGACACCAAGCGCAGCTTGAGAGAATTGAGTGATTAAGATAGGTAGTGCTAGCACGCCTAAACGCAGGCTATAGCTTTTAAAATCGGTGAAGGATATCGGCAATGCCATGATCAGCAACTTGTTATTATCTAAATCTATTATGGTTTAGAGGACTAAAACAAAAATAACCTGCCCATTCAAATTGAATAGACAGGCCAAAAGTAGAGATGATGGTAAAGAAGCTTTACGCTGATGTCAACTTTTAGCTAGCTTCTTGTTCCCCAGATAGAGTTTAACTATAACCAAAGACGTCTCTAGTATAAATCTTGTCTGCCACTGCTGATAATTCATCGCTCCAGCGGTTGGCTACGATCAGATCATTTTGTTGTATAAACTGCTGTAGATCATTAATAACCTGACAGCTTTTAAAAGTATCTTCACTAAGAGAAGGCTCATAAATGGTGAGCGTTAAACCATGCTGTAATAAAATGTCTATAATATCTAATATCGCAGAATCACGAAAATTATCTGCGTCCTTTTTCATGCTAAGGCGATAAATACCCACACTTTTGGGCTGCTTCTCAACAATTTGCCGCGCAATAAAGCGTTTACGGGTATTGTTGGAGTCGACTACGGCATGAATAATATTGGCCGGAATATCGTTGTAGTTGGCCTTTAGCTGCTGAGTGTCTTTTGGCAAGCAGTAGCCGCCATAACCGAAAGAAGGGTTGTTATAGTGATCGCCAATGCGCGGATCAAGTCCCATACCCTTTATAATGGATTGGCTGGACAAGTGGTGCTTTTCAGAGAAGCTATCAAGCTCATTAAAAAAAGCAATGCGCATCGCCAGATAGCTGTTAGCAAATAACTTTACTGCCTCAGCTTCAGTTGCAGGCATAATTAGGGTCTCAGCACTATTCTCAAAGCTTGCCTGTTGGTAAAGCGCTATTAGCTGCGCTGCGGCAGTATGGTACCTCTCTGCTGCCCCGACAATAATTCGAGAAGGGTGCAGATTATCAAAAAGTGCTTGCCCTTCACGCAAAAACTCAGGCATAAATAAGATCTTATCATCAAACTGAGCCTGCATTGACGCAGTAAAACTAATGGGCACGGTTGATTTAATGACAATAAAAGCGTCTTGGTTTTGCTCACGAATAGAGCGAATACTCACCTCGACCGTTGTGGTATCAAATTTGCTTGCTGCCACATCATAGTTAGTTGGGGTAGCAATGATAACGATGTCAGTGTTTTTATATAGATCATCGCTATCATAGGTTGCCGTAAGATTAAGATCCTTCTTAGCTAAAAAATTAGCTATATCAATATCTTGCAAAGGTGATTGCCAGTTTTGAATACTTCTGATCTTTTCTTTATCAATATCGTAAAGGATAACCTGGGTTTCAAGCTTAGGCTGCGCCAGCAAAATGGCATTAGATAGACCAACGTAGCCTGCACCAATAACGACAATATTTTTTATAGTATTGGAAATAATAGTATTGGACATAAATAAAGGGTTCTTAAAATTTATACATAAATGATAAGCAGAACAGCACTGCTAGATAGAATTACTTTGCAGCCATGATACACTAATTTATATCTAAGCTCTAAATTGGCCGCTCAAAACAAGTGCTAAAGCTGGTATGGAAACAGCAAGCAGCTCCTACTATTTGCTATCAAAAGGTATCGGCGTCGTTTGGTAATAATTCAAGCGTATTTGCCATATCTATGATAGCCTGCCAATGCTTAGGGTCGAGTGGAATGACGGTCAATTGCTGACAGCCCTTTTTGAGCAGTAATGAATCCTCCAGAGCCGGAATAAATTTAAGTGCAGATAGCGGTAGGGTCTCGCTAAAAGCCAGCTCAAAAGTGACATCGACCAGATACCAGCGCGGCTCCTCCTCGGTTGCTAGCGGGTCATAATGCTTGTGTTCCGGATGGAACTGAGTCGGATCAGGGTAGCCTGCTTTGCTAATAGTCATGATGCCAGCTGCGCCGGAGGGGTTAGCGCTTGAGTGATAAAAAACAACTTTATCACCTACTTGCATATCATCACGCATAAAATTGCGCGCGCGGTAATTACGCACGCCATCCCACATCTCCGTCCCTAAGTGCTCTAGGTCATGTATACCAAAGTATTTTGGGTTAGATTTCATTAGCCAATATGCCATATTCTTCTTCCTACTAATTATCGTATAATAATATGTTTTTAAAATAGCATTCAAAAGCCCAGCATTTTGCTTACTGGTTATCATCTAATAGCGCTTTGTCGCAAATGTAGTGTTTAGCGCTTGTAGTTTTCAAAGCCAACTATATATAGGATTCAGGCCGCTGATTTGGCCATTTTATCAAGCGCTACCTATGTAATCTATCCTTTATAAATAAGCCTATTATGTCTGTAACCAAAATCAATAATATTCCACCTGTCCGTACTAATGCCTCACTTGCTAATATTGAGGTATCCAGTATTCCTTTAGCACTATATATTCATATCCCTTGGTGCGTTAAAAAATGTCCTTATTGCGATTTTAACTCACATGAGTTGTCAGTAGATCACCCCTTGTCAATGTACGACGATTATGTCGATGCTCTACTTGATGATGCCAAGCTGCAGCAGGCTTTGACTCAAGATCGCTCAATCAGCTCAATATTTATCGGCGGCGGTACGCCCTCATTATTGCCTATTGCCCAATATCAGCGCTTATTTGCAGGCCTGCGATCGTGTTTTAAATTTGCTGAAGATATTGAAATTACTATGGAGGCCAATCCGGGTACGCTTGAACATGCGCCTTTTAGTGAGTATCTACAAGTCGGCATTAACCGTTTATCCATTGGCGTACAAAGCTTTGCCGCTGATAAGCTTACGACTCTTGGGCGTATTCATGATCCCAAACAAGCTTTATCTGCAATTAAAGCAGCACGTAAGGCTGGTTTTGAGCGAGTAAACGTCGACTTAATGCACGGTCTGCCAAAGCAAACTTTGATCGAAGCATTATACGATATTCAAACCGCGCACGATGGGGGCGCGACTCACATCTCTTGGTATCAGCTTACCATTGAGCCTAACACGGTATTTTATCGCAGCCAGCCCCTATTGCCCGATGAGGGTAGTTTGGCTGATATCGAAGAGGCAGGTCAGGCATTGTTGCAACGCTTGGGCTATAGTAATTATGAGGTATCGGCGTGGGTAGGCGCGTCGGATTCGCCCTGTCGTCACAATGTTAATTATTGGCAATTTGGAGATTATTTAGCAATTGGTGCAGGCGCTCATGGCAAAGTTAGTATAGATATTGCAAACCTTGATGAGAAAGGGTCAAGTGTCTTAATCAATCACGGTTTAACCTTAGATAACGATATTTACCGCTTTAGTAAATCGCGCTTGCCTAAAGACTATACGAATTATAAAAATTCAGATTCAAGCATCCATGATTTGCCTAAAATGGTAAATTGGCAAGCTATTGCTACTGATGAGCTGGTAAGCGAATTTATGCTCAACGTCCTACGTTTGTATGAGGGGGTAGAGTGGTCACTATTTACAGCGCGAACAGGGTTGAGTTATAGTCATATTGCAATGCAGATAAAACATCTGGTGGATAAAGGCTTACTGATTGATAGCAAAGATAAATTAAAGCCTACAGCGTTAGGACGACGGTATCTTAATCAAGTATTACGAGAATTCTTATAGGGTTTTGAATACAAAAAAAGACTTACCAAACGGTAAGCCTTTTAGAAAACCTAACTTCTAAAATTTAGATTTTATCTTGTACACTTGCTGCGCCGCCAGTAACAGCATTACCTGCACTTGATACGTCTTCGCCAAGACCTTTAAAGGTGTTGCAACCAGTCAATACAAACATAGCAGTTAAAGATGCAATAATTACTTTCTTCATAGTAAACTCCTTATAAAAGACTAATTTACAACTCTTAGATTTTCTCTTGAACGTTTTGAGCGCCATCAGTAATGCCTTCACCAGCGCTTTCTACGTCTTGACCAAAACCTTTAAAAGTATTGCAACCAGTTAATACAAACATAGCGGTCAAAGATGCGATAATTACTTTTTTCATATTAAATCCCTCAAGAAAAAGTGAATGGGACAAATAAAGACAACCCTATTAGGTAATCTATTTAAGTGTCGTTCGTTAATTATTAAGATAAAAATGCAAGATCGTAATCTCAGATAAACATCATTTAGATGTCGCCCTAATATCACTAAATCGTGTTGATATCCGTTACGGCTATGATAGAGAAAGTTAAAAACGGTGCACAGTATCAAAATGTAATTATTGCTAATAAACTGTAACTTTTAATTACTAACCACTTGAGTGGTTTGTGGCTATTTTTTATTAATGTCCAAGAATATGACTCAGCTTAATGAGTGATTTTAACTATTTATAAAGTTTTATAATTGTCTATCTATGGAGTTTTATGACTATTCATATCGTACTTGTTGCGCCCAAAATGCCTAGTAATACTGGTAATATTATTCGCTTGTGTGCTAATACTGGCGCGCAGTTGCATTTAGTTGAGCCATTAGGGTTTGATCTTGAAGACAAGAAGCTGCGCCGGGCTGGACTTGACTATCACGAGTATGCCAACTTGCAGGTACATGAGAGCTGGATAGCAGCAAGACGCGCTTTGGAAATGGCAGGCTGTGATATCGTCACGGCGTTGACCACGAAACTTAGCGAGCCTTTTTACGATTATGATTTTACCAAGCAAAAAAGTATTGCTGCAGTGTCTGATAAAGCTGCTCACGTAGCATTGGTTTTTGGTTCTGAAACCGCGGGGCTAGCCGATGATATACGCGCTGACATTGGTACGGACAATTGGCTACGACTGCCGATGCTACCTGATTCGCGTAGTTTAAATCTGTCCAATAGTGTGGCGATATGTCTTTACGAAGTATGGCGTCAGCAAGGCTTTGATGGGGATACGGGGCGTAGTGTTGGTTATGAGACTTTGACGGTTTATGATGCAAAGGAGCTTTAATCTAAAATAGCTACAAGCAATTTGGCGGTTTCGGCAAGCCCGCTAAGCGATTGACGTGACGAGCGACCAGGCCAGTCTTAAAGATCTGCTGCAACTTTTGATTGCTAATATCGTGCTCAGGTAAGGTCTTTTGTAGCCACTTAATAAGTGGGCGGGTAGCCGGCGGATGATTGAATTTATCAAAAAACGCGCGTACTTGCTGCAAGATTTGCAAGTGCTCAGCATCTAGCTGTACATCCAGCGTATCAGCGAGCTGCTGGGCAATCTCTGGCGTCCAAATGGTATGGTCACAAAGGTGGCCATCTTGGTCTAAGGCGATATTATTGGTCATTGAAGTTATAGTCATAAAGCGATACTCATAAAGCAATGGTCACTACTTTGTCAAAATAATCTTCTTGAGTCATAGTTACCCATTCCTCGTTGGTTAAAATATCGGTGAGCTTGGCAGATAGATTTAATTTGGCTTGGGTGTTGTCACTAAGCTGCGCTACATCGTCTACCAAGGCATAGATACCAGCGATACCTTCTATACCCGAGAGGTCATTATCGCTCAGATAAGCATTGAACCAGTCTATATAAGCGGCTGTCGCTCCTAATAAGATAATGCTGTCGCCAGCACGCCATGTCAGTGCCAGCTCTGTGGTGCTGCTTCTAAGCTTATCCATGGTGCTATGTAATTGATAGAGGGTTGCCATAATGATGTCCGGTTTGTCTGTTTAGTTTCAAATACCAGTAATTACCCTTAAAAGGTTAAAATCTGGGCGAAATCCCGTGAGTCAATAACTTCGGGGATGAGCATCAGCTGAGCGGCTAAATCGTTGGGCAACATACCAGTGACCCAGCCACTAAACACATCATCAGGTAGCCAAGCAGGCGGTATATCATACAATTCAAGCGATTGAATCATACCATGCAGACGAGATTTAGGCTGCATAAGTAAGCCAAACACGGGCGCGTCCAAATACAGCTGGACCTCATGACCAAAGGTTGCCAGTGTTAGAGCAAGCGCGCAGCCTTCATAACTTGCTATCTCTGTCGCCGTACGTAGCTGAATGAGTAACTTCATGGTTGGTTTTTCATCCCTTATTCGTTATATATGCTTACTAACACTTAAAACTGCAGCACTCGGCAGTCGCTTTGCATCATGAGCGCCAGCTCACTAAGCCCTACCAATTCAAAACTTTCAGCAAGATTATCGCCCTGCAGTTGATGCCGTGCGCTATTATCAGGATCGCTGATACCGCGGCTTAGCGCAGTACTGACGCAAACGGGCAATGCAAGCTGATATTGCTCGGCAAGTATCTGCCACTCTTTTGTTAAATTGACCTGATCGGCCGACTGCCAGCGCAAGCGATTGGCAATATTTGCCGCATCAGCATAAAAAAACAGCTTTAACAGCTGATTATCGTTTTCAGAGTCATCAGTTTCATTTTTGCGGTCAGTAGCATTAACCTTAAGTTTTGCTTCTAAAAAAGTACACGCGTATCGCAGCGCTAAATGCGCAAGCGGATGACTTGGGTCTTTGGTGATTAACAGTAATAGAGTTTGGCTCATAGGTATTTTAACTTGTTAGAATTATAGTAGGATATATCCTTAACTTAGCTTAAAAATTTTCAAAATCAAAGTGATGAGTTAAAGCCATAGCCTACATTAATAAATGCGATAGTTGAGATGAATATATTAGTGCTGCTAGGTTTCATTAACCTCACTAACTTTAACCATTTGCTTACCGATATTTTCTCCTTCGAAGAGACCAATAAAGGCAGATGGAATATTTTCAAACCCTTCGATAAGGTTTTCTCTGTATATTAGCTCATCGTCATTATACCACTTAGCGATTTGCTTTTTGGCATCCTCAAACTCATCACTAAAGTCAAAGACTACAAAACCTTCCATGCGTGCGCTTTTTTTGATCAAAGTGTGCATAGGTCTTGGGCCTTTAGGTGGATTATCTGCATTATATTCAGCGATCTGACCACAAATAGCGATACGACCATGGCGGTTAATATTAGCAAAAACCGCATCGAATAATTCTCCGCCAACATTATCAAAGAATACATCAACGCCGTCCGGACAAGCCTCTTTTATTGCTGCCTGCATATCATCAGTTTGTTTATAATTAATGCCTTTATCTAGTCCTAGCTCATTCTCTAAATAATCAATCTTTTCAGAAGAGCCGGCGATACCGACGACTTTGCAGCCTTTTATCTTGGCGAACTGCGCCGCCATACTACCAACTGAGCCTGCTGCACCAGATACCACTACCGTCTCGCCCTCTTGAGGGTTAGCGATTTTTAGCATACCAAAGTAAGCAGCAAGTCCAGGTACGCCAAGCATACTGACGGCGGTGGAGATAGGCGCAAGATCAGGGTCAACCTTTTCAATATCTTCTACGTCAACAGCTTGATACTTTTGCCATGCAAAGCGGCCATGGACGATATCGCCCTTTTTGAACGAGTTATCGCCGTTGCTACTATCGCTACCAGTAGCCATAATCTGGGCCACGCTTCTACTGGTAATAGGCTCATTTAGCTCATACTTATTGCCCGCAGCATCGTCCTTACCTTTATCCATAAAGCCGCGCATGCCCGGATCGACCGAGACGTAAAGGCTTTTTATTAGCACCTCATTGTCCCTAAGGGTGTCCGCTGTTGGCATATCGATATCATTAATCCTAAATGTATCTTTGGTAGGAACGCCTGAAGGATGCTCAGCTAAAACGATTTCTTGGTTTTGCTCTTTTTTATCAGACTCGCTCATTTTATTATCCTTATGTTTTATGATTTTACTTTTTTAGTTACTTATTACCGATTAGTAATTATTAAGCAATAGCTTTGCCTTTATAGTAAACCGCTTCGCGCTTGGGCAGACGTGCTACAGCCTCAGCTGAACAAGAAGCATTAAGTAATATAAAATCAGCGGCAGCACCTACAAACGGCCAAACTTGCTTGCCCTCATCATCTAAAGGTAGCAAATGTTGAGTTACCATTTTTAAGGCGCGATTTAAACGGTATTCATCTGTCCAGTCATACAGCTGCGCGCATAGATTAGCTTTTTGTAGCATGTCGCCTGTGCCAAAGGGCGAAAAATTATCCATAAGATTATCAGTACCGGTTAAAACTTTGACGCCGTGTTCTATTAATGTCGGTAAAGGCATAACTTGCTTGCCAATCGGTACGCTTGAAATGATACCAATACCGTATTTGGCAAATTGATCGGCTATATTTTTTAGCTCTTGCGACGGTAGCATTGCCAAGGCATAGGCATGAGTAATAAAGGTTTTACCTTGTAGTACTGGGTTTTCTTTGACCCTTTTGATCATGTGCTCCATCACCGCTTTGCCTGAGGGCAGGTCTTCATGCAAATGAATATCAATGCCTTTGTTATAATCTAAGGCAACACCAAACATGATATCCAAAGATTTCTCCATATCCCCGTCAACGACAGTGGGATCAAGCCCCCCAATAAAATCAATATCCATTTGCGCCGCTTCGCGTAATAAGCTCTCAGACTGCGAATAAAGAATGCCGTGCTGCGGAAAAGCGGCAATTTGCCAGTCAAAGCTGTCTTTATAATTGTCTAAGGCTAAAAGCAGGTGCTCTAGGCTTTTGAGGCCACTTACCGGGTCAACATTGGCGTGACAGCGGGCGAAAGTAGAGCCATAGCTTTGCATCAGCTCTATGCATTTTTCAGCGCGTTGCTGCGAGTTAGGCAACAGTTTTGGGATCAATGTTTTTTCAAAATCAATCATATCTTTGATGCTACCGTTCCAAGGCGCTGCCTGCCAGCCTGTACCGTAGTAGGTTTTATCGATATGAATATGCATATCTTGCAAAGTGGGTAGCATTAACAGCCTATCGGCATCGATGGTTACTAAATCTGTAAAGTATGCTTGCTCTATTTTATTCTGGGCTTCTTTGGTTTGATTGTACTCAGTAATGGCTTCAATTTTACCGTTAGAGATCAAAAGATCGAAAAAGGCTGTCTTGGTAGCAATAATTTGCTCATTGTTATCATATACAAATCCAGTTTCTAAACGGACATTGCTAAGCACAAACTCTTGATCACTGCGTTTAATCTTAGAGCTATTATTGTGAATACTTTGCTCAGTTATATTCATACCATGTCCTTTAATAACTTTTAACAGTGCTCTTTAAGATAGAGCAATCTCGTCCATGTTTAAGCTATTCATGCTACCATAATGACAACCAGATCGAAGGGTAGCAACGTTGTTAAAAGTAACTTTATGCTAAATAAAGATGCTAATTATTGGCAAATAGTAATACTACTTGTTGTGACCGTCTCGTAAGAAAAAATTATGAACAATCTTATTTGGTTCAGGTAGTCTATTTCATCTACGCTGCAAGGAGTTTTTGTCACTATGTTTCCAGCCACCCCTATCGCTTCAGACTATCAGCCCACCGCCGCTCAACTACAAGTGTTACAAACAGCAAGCGAATTTGCTTATCAGATTTGGGAGAGCCGAACGATCTCCTGCCAGACGTTTTTACGTAGTTATCCTTTAAACCAGACCTTAACACGTCAGCAAATTGATGATCTTATTCAAGATTATACTTTGGATGACAACTATCAACTTGCTGACGAAGCTCAGGTAATGAGTGGTCTGCGCCATCTACGGATGCTACTGATGATGCGCTGGATCTGGCAAGATGCATTAGGGGTTATCAAGCTTGAACAATTGACCGATGAGCTTTCAGAATTTGCCGATGGTTGTATTTTATTTGCCAAAGATTATACCTATCAGCATCTGATCACCAAATATGGTCAGCCGACCTTTATCGATGTTAAAGGTAAAAGACAAATCGACGATATGGCAATTATGGCTATGGGTAAGCTTGGCGCGCATGAGCTAAATTTATCCAGTGATATTGATCTGATCTTTGTCCATCAAGCGCGCGGTGAGACTGATGGTGACAAATCAAAAGGGACGCGTAGTATTGATAATAAGCGCTTTATGACGCGCTTGGGTCAAGGTATCATTAAACTGCTGGATAATTGTACCGCCGATGGGTTTGTGTTTCGTGTTGATATGCGCCTGCGTCCGTGGGGTGATGGTAGTGATTTGGCTATTCATCTCTCAGCTTTGGAGAAATACTTTACCCAGCATGGCCGCGCTTGGGAGCGCTTTGCTTGGCTCAAGGCGCGCGTGGTTGGACAGATTACGCCAGTATTTTATAGTGAGCTGCAAGCGCTGATCAAGCCGTTTGTCTTTCGCTACTATGTCGATTATAGTGCATTTTCAGCGCTGCGTGAGATGAAGTCCTTGATTCAAAATCAAGTAGTCCAGCGCGAGGACTTGGATAATATCAAGCTTGGGGCAGGCGGTATTCGTGATATTGAGTTTGTCGTACAAGCTTATCAATTGATCTATGGTGGCCGATATCCGCAGCTACAGGTCAAAGCTTGTCTGCAAGCACTGCAAGCTTTGTATGAGCTGAACTATTTAGAACGAATCACTTATGAGCAACTACAAGCTGCTTATCGGTTTTTGCGCCGTCTTGAGCACGCGATACAAGCCATCAATGATCAACAAACGCAGCGTCTACCTCATGATCCTCATTGGCAGCATAATTTAGCGATGACGCTTGGGTTTGAAGATTGGAATGGTCTGCTTACTAAGCTTAATGATCATCGTCATAACGTCAATGTACCCTTTGAGCGCATGGTGACTGAGCGGCAAGTGCCCGCACAAGAAGATACTACGCTTGAGCCTGCTGATATTAATGAGCAAATTGCTCAGCTTGATGCGATTCTCAATGAAGAGAACCGGGCGCAGCTGCAAAGGTTTTGGGATTCAAAGATGGTGACCAATCTGAGCGATGAAGCTAGAGCACGTTTAAACGCAGCTTATCCGGTTATTGTCCATGCGCTACTAGCGCATCAAGAGCAGCATCTTGCCAATACTGCGCTACCTCGATTAATTACTTTACTGGAGGCGATTTGTCGACGCTCAATTTATTTAGTGATGCTTGCCGAGAATCCTAATGCTACGACCGCATTAATACCGATGTTGTCCGCTAGCCCTTGGATCGCTAATGAGCTGGCGCGTTATCCTGTACTGCTCGATAGCTTTTTACAGCAGCGTTATCGTCATTTGCCGGACAAACCTGAGCTACGCGATATCTTGCGTCAGCGTTTACTGCGAGTAGAGCCTGATGATGAAGAGGAGCTGCTTAGCGTACTGCGCCTCTTTAAAAAGAATCAAGTATTGGCGGTAGCGGCAAGCGACGTTTTAGCAGAGCGTCCGATTATGAAAGTATCTGATTCGCTCACTTACATCGCAGCGGTGGTACTAGAGGCGGCACTTGAGCGCGCTTTTGCTGAGCTGGTCAAGCGCTATGGCTATCCTATTGCTCAAGATGGCGATCCGGTCACCGAGGCTGACTGCGGTTTTGCTATCATAGGTTATGGCAAGCTTGGCGGACTTGAATTATCCTACTCATCTGACTTGGACTTAGTGTTTTTACACAAAATAAAAGAGCAGGGTATGACCACAGGTGAGAATTCTGTTAGCGGTATGAAGTTTGCCGCGCGCCTGGCACAAAAGCTGATGACTTATCTCAATACCCAAACCCGTGATGGCCGCGCTTATGAAGTTGATATGCGCTTGCGGCCATCAGGTAACGCTGGCATGATGGTGGTATCCTGCCACGCTTTTGAGACTTATCAGCTTGATAAAGCTTGGTCTTGGGAGCATCAAGCCTTGGTGAGGGCGCGTGCCATTTGTGGCGATAAAAGGGTAACGGCTCGCTTTCATGATATTCGCCGTACGGTATTGTCATTACCGCGCACACTTGACGAGGTACGTGTTGAGGTAACGGCTATGCGTATTAAGATGCAAAAGCATTTAGGCACTAGCCGTAAAGATCAACGGGCAGGCAAGTTCCACCTTAAACAAGACGCCGGCGGTATCATTGACATTGAGTTTTTAGCGCAGTTTGCTGTGCTAGCTTATTCGCATGAGTATCCAAGCTTGACCAAGTGGAGCGACAATGTACGCATCTTTGAGGAGGTAGCGCAGCTTGGTATTTGGGAAGAGGAGGTTTGTCAAAATTTAACCGATGCCTATCTGCGTATTCGCGCAGCGACCCATCAATTGGCATTGGCCGAGCAGTCCTCGTCGGTTGATGAGTCGCTATGGGTTGAGACGCGCGCGCTGGTACAAAACCAGTGGCAGCATCTTATGGGCGTAACCTCTACGGAAGAAAAGTAGTCTTTATATAGTCAATCCTAAATAATACTGACAGCGATGTGCCTGTTTTAAAGTATGTTAACTATACCTAAAAATACTAAATATCAAAACACTAATCAGCTGAGTCTAAATCAACACAAATAAAAGCTATCTAGCTCCTAACTAAAATGTTGCAAATACAAAGCTCGCCAGTGATATAATCTTTTGTACACTGATAGGTTTAGTGTTTACAGAGCGTTTTTATAAAATACCTGTTTACTAAAATATCAACTTAAAACTTAACAAAAAAGGTTAGTCGCCAGCGCTAGCATAAGGATTATCGAATGAACATGGCAACACAAGAAGGCAAGCTTTGGATGAACGGTGAGATTATCAATCAACCTGATGCCAAAGTCCATGTGCTTACTCACAGCTTGCATTATGGTATCGCTGTATTTGAAGGGGTGCGTGCTTATCAAACCGATGACAAACGTACCGCCGTCTTTCGTCTAAAAGAGCATACTGAGCGGCTATTAGGTTCTGCAAAAATCTTTCAGTTGCAAGTGCCTTTTGACGCGGCTACTTTAGAGCAAGCTCATAAAGACGTGGTCAAGCAGAATAATTTAGCAGAGGCTTATATTCGTCCGCTAATTTGGGTTGGTGCTGAGAAACTAGGATTGTCTGCGCATAATAACAGTGTTAACGCGATGGTAGCCGCTTGGCATTGGGGCGCTTATCTAGGCGAGGAGGGCATTCAAAACGGTATTCGCGTCAAAACCTCATCGTATACTCATCACTTGCCTAACGTCACCATGTGTAAAGCTAAAGCCGCTAGCAACTATCCAGTATCCATCATGGCGAATCGTGAAGTGACGCGTAATGGCTATGATGAAGCGATTTTGATGGATTCACAAGGTTATGTTTGCCAAGGTTCAGGTGAGAATCTGTTTTTAGTCAAAAACGGTGAGCTACACACACCAGATTTGGCTGGCGGAGCGCTTGATGGTATTACGCGCCGGACTATCATTCAGTTTGCCGCTGACTTAGGTATCAAGGTCACAGAGCGCCGTATTACGCGTGATGAGTTTTATTTGGCAGATGAGATTTTTATGACTGGCACTGCCGCCGAGGTTACGCCAATTCGTGAATATGATGATCGCACCATTGGTAACGGAGGGCGCGGTGAAATCACCGAAAAGCTGCAAACGTTATACTTTGATGTGGTCCATGGCCGCAATGAGCAGTATATGGACTGGTTAAGTTTTATTGATTGAGTGTCATCATCAACTTACTTTAATAAATTCAGTTGAAATAAAAGTGCTAAGACATTAAATGGTCTTAGCTTTTTTTTATGCTAATATACTGAGCACTATATTTACATTTGACTCTCAAATTAAAGAATGGGATATTTACCCAAAGCCATAGTGAGCCCTTTTCATGTTCAAAAAAGCCCAAGATGACAACAACATCAAACAAATCATCTGTATCAAATGGGGTACCAAATATGGTGCCGATTATGCCAATAAACTTTATGGCATGGTATCGCGCAATATTACCCCGCCGTTTCGTTTTGTCTGCTTTACTGATGATACCACCGATGTCCGTCCGGAGATTGAGTGCCAAGAATTGCCGCCTTTAGATGTTACTATGCCGACTAATACCCTAGGTAAATGGCCGAAGTCCCGACTTTGGGGCGAAAAACTTGGCGACTTAACGGGTATTGTTTTATTCTTAGATTTAGATGTTATTATTGTTGATAGCCTTGATCCTTTTTTTGAATACGGTAAGCCTGACGATGTGGTTTTATCCTACAACCCAAGTAATCCATTAGAGCGTTTAGGGCAAACGTCTTGTTTTCGGTTTCAAGTAGGTACGCTAGTATCCTTGCAAGAAAAGTTTAAAGCTGATCCTCAAGGTGTTGCGGACAAATATCGTTTTGAGCAGCGCTTTGTAACTCGTAACGTACCAGGCGGCGTGAAAATATTTCCAAAATCATGGGTTGCGCACTTTAGACGTAAATGTCGCCAACCTTTTCCGTTAAACTATGTCAAGGCTCCTAAAATTCCTAAAGGAGCACGAATTATTATATTCCCAGGTGGCTTATATCCCACCAATGCCATTGAAGGTAGATACGATAAAAAATCAGCCAACAATATCAAAGATCATTTGAAAAACCTAAAACAACCTAAGAATTTAAAACATCCTCTACGCCACTTGCGTCACTTCATCTTGCCTGTAGATTGGGTAAAAGAGTACTGGAGAGAGTAGTTGTAAAGTCTGGTTAAATTTAGGTTGTTTTTATTGACTCTAGTATCATCTAATAGTTAGATAAGTGAATATAAAAACTTATTGTTTGAAGTTTTCAACATGCCCTATTAACTAGTAGGTAAAAAAATGAAAAAAAATGAGGTCATTAAAATCTTTGTCGGCTGCGATCCTAATAACTCTGATTTAGAACAGATGATGGTATTAGATTACAGTATTCATAAACATACCGATGTTCCTGTAGAGATCATTTGGATGCAGTTATCCCATGATCCCAAAAGTTTTTGGTACTCTAGTCCCAAGACTGGTGAGGGTTGGAATACGGTGAAATGGGCTACGCCTTTTTCAGGATTTCGCTGGGCGATTCCAGAGTATTGTAATTTTGAAGGTCGAGCCATTTATATGGATGCTGATATGGTGGTTTTGGATGATATTGCAGCACTATGGAAGCACCCTATTGAAGGGCAGTCTATAGTAGCAGCGAAAACCAAAGCAGATATGACCCGTTTATGTACTTGCGTCTGGGACTGCAATAAAGCTGAAGGTACACTTTTATCGCTTGATCAGCTCAGAGAAGATGCTGATAGCCATAAAAAAATGATGCATTTAATTAAAAAGCAGCCGCAACTGATTGAGCCTTATCAAGACAGCTATAACTGTGTCGATGGCGAAGATTTGGCTATAAAAGATATTAAGATTCTACATTATTCGGATATGGGTACCCAGTTCAGTCACAAATATTCTATACCAAGGATCGAAAAAGAAGGAAGTAAGCATTGGTTTGATGGTAAAATTATGCCGCATCCAAGACCAGAGCTTAGCGAATTATTTGATCAGTATTATCAAGAAGCTCTAGAAGCTGGTTATAAGCTTGAGGATTACCGAATAGAGCCATTTGGCAGCTTTCCCAAAAAGACGCACAAGCGCTATAAAGGCAATAAGGTTACGCGTCCAAGAACTATAAATAAGATGCTTTCACGCTTATTTAAGCATTAAAATAACATTTTTATAATGAGTTATTCAGTTATAAGTATTTTGATATAAGTATAGGTCAGTTTTATGAATCAACCCAACAAAATAGCGCTACTTGTGATCAGCTGTTTACAAGGAGGGGGGGCAGAGCGTGTGGTACTCACGTTGGGACAAGGGTTTTATGATTTGGGTTATGAAGTACATATTTTAAGGTTTAAGCCTTTAATGGAGTACGAGATTAACTCAAATCTTAATTATCATCTACTCAAATATAAGCCTTATAAGCTAATAGTAGGTGAGCAGCGCCGTAATAAGATTTTCGCCCGCGCCGTTGATGATTATGTTACCCATAAAATTGGTCAGCCGGATATTATTTTATCCAATCTTGAGCGCGCTGATAGTGTGCTCAGTCATAGTAAGCTTAGTAATATCGTTTACGTCATTCATAATACACTATCGCTGTCGAACGAACTTAATCAGCTAAAAGATGCTGATAAGCTAAAATCGAAACTGATCGATATATACTCAAAGCACCCTTGTGTTTGCGTTAGTCATGGGGTTCAAGAGGATTTTATTAAGAACATCGGTCAGGTTGGCGAGATGACTGCTATTCATAATCCGATCGATAGAGACTATATTCAGCGTATGGCTGATGCCTTTGTGCCTGACTATCAAAACTATATTATCCATGTAGGTAGCTTTAAGCGCGCTAAGCGTCATGATGTGCTACTCAAAGCCTATGCAAAAACCGATCAATCTATGCCTTTATTGCTGCTAGGACAGGGCAAGTATAAAAAAGACATGGAGCAATTGGCGGCATCGCTGAATTTACAAGATAAAGTTGTGTTCTTGGGCTTTCGTGACAATCCTTTCCCCTTCATCAAACATGCACAACTCAAAGTACTAACTTCCGACTGGGAGGGATTTGCTTTGGTTATCGCTGAGGCTTTGGCACTGGGTACGCCTGTTATCAGTACCGATTGTCCTTCCGGACCAAGTGAGCTGTTGCCGGAAAAAAACTTGATGCCTATGAATGATGTTGATGCTATCGCTGACAAACTAAATCAGGCAATGAAAAATCCGCAGCAATTTTGTGCGCCATTCGATGAGGCGCTACTGCCAGTTAGCATAGCTGAGAAGTATTTGGAGTTTGCTCAAGAGGTTTCTTGATGAGGATTTAATGGAAAAACTTATTATTAGTTTAGAAAATGCTCAAGATAGAAGACAGCATATAAAAGAGCAGTTTGAAAGTCATCATATTCCTTATGAGTTTTTTGATGCGGTTAATGCCACTCAAATAGAAACTGTTGCGAAAAAACTGAATATTCCAATTACCAATACACAATTAGGTAAAAATGAGATCGCCTGTTTTTTAAGTCATGCTAGTATCTGGCAATTAACGATAGATCATAACTACCCTTATGTTTGTATTTTTGAAGATGATGTTTATCTCGGTGAAAATGCAGAATTTTATTTGGATAATATTTTAGAATGGATGCCTAATGACGCTCATATTTTAAAACTTGAAGTTTATAGCGATATTATTAAAATTAACGAACATTTTAAAGATATAAAGATTGGTGATAGAGAAATTGTGAAACTGGCAGCGAAGCATACGGGTTGTGCAGGATATTTAATTAGCTTAGAGACTGCTAGAATTTTACTGACCATAGTAAGAAATTATAAAAAATTAATTCCTGTTGACCACATTGTTTTTGGTGATTTCTTATACGACTATAAGGCTAATATATATCAGATTGTGCCTGCAATTTGTATTCAAAGTCAGCGTTATGAGTATGGTAAATCACTGACCAGTTATCTTGAGCTTGAGAGAATAGATAGGTACGGTATGCCTACAGAGAATAAAAGAGTTCTGAATAAGGTAGTTAGAGAAGCAAAGAGATTAATCAAACAACCTAGCAAAACTATCGAAAAGTTTAATCTTAGAGTAAAAGGGATTAAAGAGCTAAGACTAACCTTTAGGTAAAAATATACTATAACCAATATAAAAAATATAAGATGTAACTGGTACACTTTTTGCAAAGATTTTGTCAGTGTAAACACAACACGCAAGAAAAATTTGTACCAGTCTCGAGTTATAGTCTAGTATATCTATTCAATTTACTGTCAACTATAGTTTAATGATGAAATTATATTTTATTTATAGAACTATGTTTTTTTAAAACTTAAATCCCTTGTTTCCAAGAACTTTCAAAAATGATTAATAATGCTATTGAAATAAAAGAAAATTTACTTATCGAAGAAAGCCGTAAAAAAGTGCTACTAGTCATTAACTGCCTTCAAGGAGGTGGAGCTGAGCGTTCTGTATTGACTCTGGGACAAGGGTTTTATGACTTGGGATACGAAGTTCATATTTTACGCTTTAAATCAACCGTAGCATATGAGCTCAATGATGATTTTATCTATCATCAGTTAGATTTTAATTCATATAGATCTATTCCTAATAAAAGCATGCAACATTGGTTCTTTGCAAAAGTAATAGACAATTATGTGCACAAGAACATTGGATCTCCATTTTTGATACTATCGAATTTGGATAGAGCTGATAGAGTAATGCGCTATAGTAACCTACCTAATATTGCTCATGTTATTAGAAATACTATCTCCAAAAAAATTGAGTTGTTTAGAAGTCAAGGCAAAAAAGTAGTAGAGGCAGACTTGAGTAATATCTACTCTCGCCATCCCTGTATATGTATTAGTCAAGGAGTTGAAAAGGATTTTCAAAATACGTTAGCTATTACTAATACGAAAATGATTTACAATCCTATTGATAAAAAGCAAATTAATCAATTGGCGTTGGACTTTGAACCAGAGTTCGATAACTATCTTATCCATGTCGGAAGTTTTAAAACGCAAAAAGCTCATGAGATATTAATCAGAAGCTATGCTAAAACTCAAAAGAAATTACCATTATTGTTATTAGGAGAAGGTTTGTTATTAGAATCAATGAAAGAGTTAGCACTTTCTTTAGGACTAGATGGACATATACATTTTCTAGAGTTTCAAAAAAACCCATATCCTTATATTAAAAAAGCAAAGTTCATGGTTTTATCTTCACTATTTGAAGGATTTGGGCGTGTTATTGCCGAATCTCTTGCTTTGGGAACGCCTGTAATTAGTACTGATTGTCCATCAGGTCCAAGTGAGTTATTACCCGCTCATAACCTTGTACCAGTAAGTGATATTGACGCTTTAGCTAATAAAATAAACGAGGCAATGATCGATATTAGTACTTATCAATATCCTTTTGATGACAACCTATTGCCAGCAAATATTGCAAGTCAATATATAGAGTTTATGACTGTAACCGATTGATAAACAGTTTGTTAAAAAGTATTTTACTATTTAACGAGAACTGACCATTGTAAATATTCTCAGACATCATTATATTTCTTTAAGTTTTTGGCAGTAGATTAAAATGAGAAATGAAACTTAGAACTAATCTTGCCACCATATAGAACGCTCACTTTTATGTAAGTCGCGCATTGTAGTAAAAGCATTACTATTATTATCTATAGGAGTTTGTAGCCTATCGAAAACCGATAGCAACATAGTAGTTGCAAGCGTATCAACGTCATAGAATTCTTCATAGCGATTGCGCATATTTTTTAGCGTATCATCAAAGCCGGCACGAAAGTAGGTAAGCCCACCATACAAGGGCATATCACTGCGGTACAATGCTTCAACGTTGTCGGTAATAATCGGATTTAATTCAGTATTATCTGTAGATCCTAGTTGCAAAAACTGCTTAGTCTCATAAACCCTTAGAGTATTGATCAGCGTAGTGGCATTCATCAAAACAGCCGCTCGGACTTCGTCTGGCGCGCGGTCAACGAAAGTGTCGCAAGCAGATATAATCCAGCGCAGCGATAAATGTTTCAATAAAAACTCAGTTTGTGTCGTCCAAAGCGCTTCAAATTCAGCAAAGGTTTCTTTGGGCTTATATTCTCGGCGCAACAAGACAATAAGAGCCGCCTGATAAAAGCATAGCTCTGGTTGACCGATGAACTGATGCTTTATATTGTCTAAATGTGCAAACAAGTCTTTAGTACGCGGTTTACCAGTAAGCTTTTCAGGATCACACATTGATTCAGTTATGATCGTGGCTTTCATCTCATCAATACTTTTATCATTGAACATTTTTATGATGGTACTAGCGCCAAGGCGTTTCTCACTCCTGAAAATGGTGATTAATTTACGCTGCCAACCTGAAGGTGTACTCATTTTTAAAACCCTAACTGATGATGTTAACTAGGTAGTATCTGACGTTTAATTTAGTGTCAAATAAAGTGTGGTTTTAGGATGCACTTTTAATAAAGTAGCATGGGCACTAAGCATGCGTTATTAGTAAAGACTGTTAATAAAGATTATCAAACAGAACTTTGGAAACAGGAGAGTGGTTATAAACAGTTACACCGCGCTCTTTATAAACGCTACCTAGTAGATTAAATGAAGGCACAATCCGATCACTAATAGCCTTATCAAGTTTACTTGGTGCACTATTGTCACGATTTTCATAAAATCTTGGTTGGCTAGCATTAAGCAAATCAATACCATACAGGTGGATAGCACCAGCCCCTTTTGAGAATGCCAACTGCGCTGCCACATAAGCCACAGTGCCTGCCTCTACGAACCCATAAGTCATATCTAAAGACACCCCGATAGGTTCTGGTTTATGACCATCGTCAATTATGAAATTAGGACTATTGGCAAAGTAAGATAAAGGTTTTTTTCTATTTTTTCTGAAAGCCAGCTTACTAAATAAAGAGTTATTTGATTGAGCTTGCCAAGGTCTATCTACGGGATATATCACTCGCATCGCCTGATGATAATTACGCACAAGGCTAGGGAAGGTTGTTGCTAAAGCCTCAAATACAGCCAAAGTGGCGTATAAAGGCTGGCCTGTATAATGCTTTTGTAAAATCTCAGGGTGATGTTTGATAAAACGGGCGTCGCTAATAATGTAGCCAGCGACATTAGTAAAATTATACTGTGCAGTAAGACTAATACTACCATTCACAAAAGTAGTAGGGGTGTCTAGTAGCTCTGAGAATGATAAATCAGCGATAGAAGGGCCAGAGGCAATGATGTTTACCGATCTTCCGTGTAGACTTTGCATCGCTTCACTAGCATCAAAAGCGTTGATAGCAACTAGCTGGTTGTCAACATTAAACTCAGCAAAGGAAGGACGCTGTAGCTCCGAATCTGTCACCATATGGTCTTCCAGTAATTTATCTTTTAGTCATTGCTGTTAAGCGTTTTTCATTATGGCTTTTGATTAATATAAGTTTTTGACAAATTATTGCCAATGCTCTTTTAACCAAGGACTTGGTTTGACATGGCGATACCATTTACCCCCGCCACCGCTTATTGCATCTGGTGGATTGATCTCACCGTGGAAGATAACTATTTTTGCGCCATCTGGTAGTCTGGGTGCGCGTACCAAATTAAACGGAATAGGGGCGATACATTGATATTTGAAGCTCACACACCATTCCTTTGGCCAATACTCTAAGTGATGATGCTCGCGTAGATAATTGGATAAATAGGCCTGCTCATGACGTACTTGCGTACGAATAGTATCGAAGTGACGCTCAAAATTTTCTAAAAGCTCCGGGTAGGTGTTCTTGCCTATTTTGAAGCGATACACTGAGCTATTACCGATCATGCGCCAAGGTTTTTTCCAATCGCGAATAATCACGACGCTGTCATCGTGCTCAGCTTCGTAGGTAAAAAAGGCATCAATATTATCAACAATGACAATATCGATATCTAAAAAAAGCGCAACCCCTTTTAGATCGTAGAGTTTAGGTTTAAAGGTGGTAAGCTTCTTCCAGCCGCGCTCAGGACCTGCTGGCAGATCAAGCTCAGGGATAGGGTAGCAGTGTACGGCAGGATCAATCCCCGTGCTATCATCAGTCAAGCAAACCATCTGAAAGTCCAATGTCAAATGCCGGCTAACCATATTGTACAAACGATTCACATATTCAGCTCCGTACTTATCCCCCCATTTCATACAGACAATATAACGTTGCTCGGACGAGCTGGCGTCTGTGTTCGCTTGAATAGTAGATGGGGAATCAGCGGTATTGAAGACCATAATAGACTCATATTAATATTGAAAAAAGATAAAACGTCTACCTATCAACCTCAGTAGAATCATATAAATAAGAACAACGTTATTTATATGATTCTATAACTGTGTTTAGGTATCTTTACTATTATCTGTAGTTGCATTGCTATTTGCAGAGTAGTTGTTGCAAATAAAATCTGCTAAAGTAGTCTCATCAGCGCGGTAGGGATTACCCAATAGAGGCACACGTTTAAAGCGCCGATAACTCCACATATAGTGACTAAAATGTGCTTTAATCATACGTTCCATAGCTTGATTCAAGGCATGCGTAGCAACTGAGACATCCCGATCATATAATGCTGGGTCATCAAGCTTGTAACAATAGATATCAAAACCATCTTTATCATCGCGCCGGATACAAGAGAGGCCAACTAGTGCACATTTAGTTTTATTAGCAAGTTTGGAAGCAAGAGTGCTGGTCAGGGTTTTAATCCCAAAAAACGGCACGATCACTCCCCCTGAAGGCTCAGGAACATGATCGGGTAATATGATACTAAAACCGCCTCGTTTAAGCGTTTTAAATATTTCTTTAACACCGCTACCATCTGTCGGTACCAAAGTGGCATTAAGACGGGCACGGCCTTGCAAAATAAAGTTATTAGCGAGTTTGTTTTTGACCGGTTTATACATGATGGTAGGCGCGCCAAATTGATTCAGCCAAGCATTCATCATCTCCCATGTTCCCAAATGCGGCACGATAGCAAGCATACCATTGGGGCTGGCAAGACCCTCTAGTAAAAGGTCTTTGTCGTAAACTTCGCGAATTTGCGCGATGCTCCATTCAGGCGACATAGCCCAGCTTTTAATAGATTCAACACTACTCAAGCTTTGATTGCGAACAATATCCCTAATTAAAGACGGCTTATGACTGTCAGGCAACGCTGGACTAACCAGCAGTATATTTACTTTAATAGTGCGTACTAAGCTTGAATTTGGCAACCATACGATAATCCAAGCAACAAAACGTGCCAGTATCTGCAGCACAGATAATGGCACGTATTTGAATATTTGGTATGGATTCACGACCACTCACATACTAAAAAATCATGGTGTGAACAAGCGTACTGCAAAAAATAATATCGCATGAAATAACCATCCATTTTCAGATCATTTATTGAGCAGGATTACTGGTATCTACTTGCACCTTTTCACGCATACGAATACCAAGCTCACGTAGCTGCTTGCTATCGACAGGAGCAGGTGCTTGAGTCAATGGGTCCTCAGCGGTCTTAGTTTTTGGAAAGGCAATGACATCACGAATAGAGCTTGCACCTACCATAAGCATAATCAGACGATCCAAACCAAACGCCAAACCTCCGTGCGGCGGCGCACCAAATTTGAGCGCATCTAGTAAGAAGCTAAACTTCTCTTCAGCCTCAGCTGCATCAATACCTAGTGCTTCAAATACCGCTTGTTGCATCTCAAGCGTATTGATACGTAAACTACCACCGCCGATCTCAGTGCCATTTAGCACCATATCATAGGCGATAGAAAGCGCGGTTGCAGGATTGTTTTTTAGCTCTTCTACCGAGCCTTTAGGTTTGGTAAACGGATGGTGCATTGACGTCCATTTACCATCGTCAGTTTCTTCAAACATGGGAAAATCAGTAACCCAGAGCGGCGCCCACTCGCAGGTTTTCATCTCCAGATCCAAACCGATCTTTTGACGCAGTGCGCCCATCGCATCGTTTACAACGCTAGCTTTATCTGCCCCAAAGAAGATGATATCGCCATCTTGGGCACCGGTACGTTCTATGAGGCTAGCAAGAACTTCATCGGTCATATTTTTGATAATAGGCGACTGTAGTCCTGACTCTTTATCGACGCCATTATTGATCAAGCTTACATCATTAACTTTAATATAAGCTAAACCGCGTGCGCCATAAATACCAACGAACTTGGTATATTCGTCGATTTGCTTACGACTCAAAGAGGCACCATTTGGGATACGCAGTGCCGCTACGCGACCTTTAGCGTCATTAGCAGGACCGGCAAATACTTTAAAATCAACGTCTTGCATCAGGTCTGCAACGTCCACTAGTTTTAGTGGAATGCGCAGATCAGGCTTGTCGGAGGCATAATCACGCATGGCCTCAAAATAAGTCATACGTGGAAAGTCAGCCAGCTCTACACCCAGCATAGTTTTGAATAAGTTTTTGATCAGACCTTCGTTGATATTCATGATCTCTTCTTCATCTAAGAATGAGGTCTCAATATCGACTTGGGTAAATTCAGGCTGACGATCAGCACGCAAGTCTTCATCACGAAAGCACTTAGCGATCTGGTAATAGCGATCAAAGCCTGACACCATCAGGAGCTGCTTAAACAGCTGCGGCGACTGCGGCAGCGCGAAGAAATTGCCCGGACGTGTACGTGATGGCACTAGATAATCACGTGCGCCCTCTGGAGTGGCACGAGTCAAGATAGGGGTTTCAACATCCAAAAAGCCATGATCATCTAGATAACGACGAATGGTAGAGGTGGCTTTGGCGCGAAACACCATACGCTCCTGCATCTGCGGGCGACGCATATCGAGATAGCGATACTTTAAGCGCAAGTCCTCTGATACGGTCATGTTCTCATCATTTAATGGAAATGGCGGGGTATCAGATTTGGCTAATACTTCAATCTCTTTACCCAATAGCTCGGCTTGACCACTGGTCATATTTGGATTTTCGGTACCTTCGTAGCGGCGGCGCACCCGTCCTGTAATTTTGAGTACATACTCAGGGCGTACCGCATCGGCAGTAGCAAAAGCCTCAGGAGTATCAGGATCGACGACCACTTGCAGAATACCTGCACGATCGCGCATATCTAAGAAAATAACCCCACCATGATCGCGGCGACGATGTACCCAGCCGACGATAGAGATGGTTTGTTCAAATAAGTTCTCGGTTACAGCGCCGCAATACTCATCTCGGTATTTACTGTGTGTGGTCATTTCACTTTGCGTCATAATATTTGTTGTCCAGTTGTTTGCTTAATTCAAAGAGTATTACTGCCGCCATAAATCAAAATTAACGACAAAAAACAGCTTACAAAACGTGATTAATATTAATCATCGTTACGATAGCTGTAGAGAATTTTATATAGACGCATATTATGCCTAATGTGCCTTTGTTATACAACTCTGTCACGTAATCCAATATGAGCACAAACATATAGTTTGTAGTTATAGTATAAGTATAGGGGTATGGCTGTACTATAGAGCCGAGTACCATCAAACCGCTACAAATCTCATCGACTTGCTTGAAAATGAGCGGTCGCGCGCGCATATCATTTTAAGAACAATTTATAATATAAACCAGCCAGGCTTTTACTTAAGCTATTACTCAAGGAAAATCATTTATGCTATTTAATCCATCAAAAAATCCTGTCGAGCTCAAAGTACGTCATCTCAACAAAACCCAGCAGCAGCGTCAAGAAGACTTGTTAGAGGCTACCCAAGGTAAATCTGCGCTAAAGCATTTTAAAAAGAGCATGGCAAAAAAAGCTAAAAAGTTATCGAAAGATAAAGCCAAGGGCGAGAGTAAACAGGTCTTTGTACTTGACTTTGATGGTGATATTAAAGCCTCTGCAGTCAAGCATTTGCGTGAGGAGATTAGTACCTTAATTAGCACCGCTAATAAGGGTGATGAAGTAGTCATTCGTCTCGAATCAGCGGGAGGATTAGTACACGGTTATGGCCTAGCAGCAGCGCAGTTGGCACGCTTAAAAGATGCCGGTCTCAAGCTAACAGTCTGCGTGGATAAAGTGGCTGCTAGCGGTGGTTATATGATGGCCTGCGTTGCAGATAATATTATAGCAGCGCCTTTTGCTGTTATTGGTTCAATCGGTGTGGTCTCGCAGCTACCAAACTTTCATAAGTGGCTCAAAAATCACGATGTTGATTATGAGATGTTCACCGCCGGCGATTATAAGCGTACCGTAACTTTATTCGGTGAAAATGACGACGAAGATCGCGCTAAATATCAAGAGGAGCTCGAACAAACGCACGAGCTATTTAAGCACTTTGTCAATCGCTACCGCGCTATGCTTGATTTGGACAAAGTCGCTACAGGTGAGCATTGGTACGGCGAAGACGCTGTGCATCTTAATCTTGTCGATCATCTGCAAACCTCAGACAGTTATATTTTAGAGTTGATGGATGACAATCAAGTTTATGCTGTGCATTCTCGTCAAAAACCAACCCTTGCCGAAAAGCTGGGATTTTCGCAAGCAGCAGAAGCGACACTTAATATGGCTATTGATAAGCTGCCAGAGGCGATGCTGCGGTTTGACCTTGCTAGTCGTTTGAATATTTTAAAATAATAAACAGCAGATAGTATTCATGTAGCTATACTAAAGGCGTGACCCAGCAGGTTACGCCTTTTTTGCTGTTTATTCACGAGGGCTGTGTTATAAATGTAGCATATGAAAAACAGTAAACGTCCGTACACCGTGCTGCTATCAACGCTTACAAATACTTATAAGTGTAATATCAATGTCAAACAAGGAAGAGAATAACTATGACTAACAATACCTTAATGTTTACCACTACAGAACATGGTCAAACCATGCACACAAAAGTTAAAGAGTTCATCGAAACGCAGATTGAACCAATGGAGGCACAGTTTTGGCAAGATTGCCATGAGCTAAACCCTGATGGTAATTGGGAGAACTGGCGCTGGCCTGAAGCTTATGAAGCTCTACGCCAGCAGGCACGCAAAGCAGGTCTTTGGAATTTGTTTCTTCCCGACGAGACCCTAGGCGCAGGCTTGTCTGTCACTGACTACGCTCCTATCGCCGAGTTGACCGGACGTAGTATATTAGCGCCGCATATCTTTAACTGTAACGCTCCTGATAGCGGTAATATGGAGCTGTTATGGCGCTATGGTAGTGAAGAGCAGCAAGATCGATGGTTGACGCCTCTGCTCGCGGGTAAGACGCGCTCAGTGTTTTGTATGACCGAGCCTGATGTGGCCTCAAGTGATGCCACCAATATGCAGGCCACAGCAGTGGTTGAAGGCGATGAGATCGTCATCAACGGTAGCAAATGGTGGTCATCGGGTCTTGGCGATCCAGCGGTTGATCTATTGATCGTCATGGCTTATACGCCTGATGAGAGTAAAGATCGTCATCAGCAGCACTCTATGGTACTCGTACCTGTCAAAACCGCTGGCGTCAAAATTGAGCGTATGCTCAAAGTATTCGGCGATTATGATGCGCCGCACGGTCATGGTGAAGTCAGCTTTGACAATGTCCGCGTCCCTGCTGATAGTTTTATCGGCGGGCCTGGTATGGGCTTTGAGATTGCCCAAGGCCGCCTAGGACCTGGTCGTATTCACCATTGTATGCGCTGTATTGGCGCAGCCGAGAAGTCGCTGGAGCTTGCGGTACATCGCGGTATGAAACGTACTGCTTTTGGCAAACCTTTATTGCAACTGGGCGGAAATTTAGAGCGCATCGCTGAGGCTCGTATTAAAATTGATCAAGCACGCTTATTGACGCTATATGCTGCACAAAAGATGGATAGTCAGGGTACAAAAGCGGCATTGACTGAAATATCAGCGATCAAGGTAGTAGCGCCAACCGTGCTACAAGAAGTGGTCGATATGGCGATACAAATCCATGGCGGTATGGGCGTTTGCCAAGATACTATGTTGCCTGCTTTTTATGCGCAGGCACGCGCGTTACGCTTAGCTGATGGTCCAGATGAGGTGCACAAAACCATGATTGCTAAATTAGAGCTTAAACGTCATGGTTTTCGTCGTAAATCTCAATCTAGCAAATCTTAGTTATAGTTGTGGATTTTCTAAAATAGCTTAAGTAAGTATAACCAAATTAATATAAAACAATCAGGTGATAAGGACTGTCGAATGGCAAATCAAAGTAACAGTGATAACAAAACTAATTCTGCTAACGATGACCCGATAAATGAGAAAGTATTAGATAAAGGTGGCGATATTCGTAGTGGCGAGGAGCTTGATGCTAAAGCAGTGAGTAGCTGGTTACAAGCACAAGGTGTTGAAGTTAGTGGCGAGCCTAAAGTGACACAATTCTCAGGCGGCGCGTCCAACTGGACTTATCGTTTGGAGTATGACAACCAAGATTTGATTTTGCGTCGTCCGCCCAAAGGGACTAAGGCTAAATCCGCTCATGATATGGTACGCGAATATACCGTACAAAAAGCTCTAAAAGATGCTTATCCGTATGTACCCAAAATGATCGCTCTGTGTACTGATGAAAGTGTTATAGGTGCTGATTTTTATATTATGGAGCGGATGGAGGGTATCATTCCTCGGGCTAATTTGCCAAAAGGAGTCAATCTTTCTACTCAGCAAACACGTGAATTATGTACCAATGTCATTGATGCTTTGATTGAGCTGCATGAAGTCGACTATCAAGATCATCCTGATCTAGTAGCACTTGGCCGCGGTGAGGGTTACTGCGAGCGTCAAGTGAGTGGCTGGAACAAACGTTACGTCAAGGCCAAGACGCCCAATGTGCCAAGCTACGCCCTAGTGCGGCAGTGGCTCACTAAGCACACGCCAGCAGATAGCAAAACCTGCGTTATTCATAATGACTGGCGTTTTGATAATGTAATATTAGATGCCAATGATCCCACTGAGGTAATTGGCGTACTTGATTGGGAGATGGCAACCTTAGGCGATCCATTAATGGACTTAGGTAGCGCTCTTGCGTACTGGATTGAGGCTGATGATAATTTAGTTATGCAGCAATCACGGCGGCAGCCCACCCATTTGGATGGCATGATGACTCGTGATGAGGTCGTCGCTTACTATCTTGACAGGACAGGACTACAAGTTGACAATTGGACGTTCTATGAAGTCTTTGGACTGTTTCGCTTAGCCGGTATTGTGCAGCAGATTTATTATCGTTATTACCATAAGCAGACCCAAAACCCTGCTTTTAAAAACTTTTGGATTATTAATCATGTATTGCATGCTAAGTGTCTTAAACTAATTGCTCAATATGAAGGCGCGGCTTTATTTACCAGTCATGTACAGCCGCACTTGCAGGATAGGGGCGTAGATGCTGATATGATTAATCAGCTGCCAAGCCCTGTACAATCGATCGTCAAGAGTATTTTGCCAAAAAGCTATTTCGATAACTTATAAAATGTAAGACTAGGGATCATCTTAATTATGACAACTATTTTGTTGGCAAGGCATGGCCAGGCCTCATTTGGACAACAAAACTACGATCAGCTCTCAAAGCTTGGCTGCACCCAAGCAAGCTTGCTCGGTCAACATTACGCCAATACTCAGCGCCGTATTGACGCCGTATTTAGTGGCAACTTAGTTCGGCAACGCGACTCTGCGCGTCACTTTTGGGAAGCCTATCAGCACTCAGTAACTGCCAGCTCAAATGAGCCTATATTGGACTTATCAGCTCCTGAGAGTTATGTGATTGACGAGTTTGCTGAATTTAATCACAAAGACGTTTTTATCAAATCAAACCCTGCTTTTACCAGTCAGGCTGCTATAGATGCAGAGCTTGCCAAAGCGGACGCGCCCAAAGATCGTTTAGGCGAGTTGTTTCATTTGGCTATGCAGCGCTGGCACGCAGGCGATAGTGATACAGATTATATTGAGAGTTGGCCACAGTTTAGTAACCGCGCCCAAAAAGCTCTTGAGCAAGTGCAAAATCGAGTAGCGCAAATGAATCATCTACAGCATAATAGTACCGTGCTGGTATTTACTTCAGGCGGCGTTATTGCTGCGATTACTGCTAAATTGCTCCATCAAGGTAGTCAAACGGCTTATCAAATTAATAGAAGCCTGGTCAACACTGGGGTAACCTCCATCATGTTACCTAATCAAACCCCAAATCTGTTATCTTTGAATGAATACAGTCACTTGTTCGATAAAGGTGAGCGTTTTGTAACTTGGCGCTAATGAATATATTAACTAATAACAGCATAGTTTACAGACATGCTAGCTATGGTTGTGAGTGTATTATAAATGCTTCGGTGTAAGAATAGTTTTGATACACAACCACTATCCTTATACTCAAAGATAGACATTATAATACTCTTTTATTTTCTAATACTTTTCTGATAGCGTACATTTTATTGTAGTACTGTACAAAAATATCCAAAGGATGGTCTATGCAACATAAGCTTAAGAACTTGATGACGCAAACGGTCAAAAATGGCAAAGATCAGGTGTCGAGTGCTTTACAACCAGCACGCTATTTAAAAGGTCTAACCAAGCAGCAAGTGGGACAGGGCAAAACCGTATTGATCACAGGTGCCAGCTCAGGTCTTGGCGAGGGTATGGCAAGATTGTTTGCAAAACTGGGTTACAATTTGGCTATCTGCGCACGCCGTAGCGAACGCTTAGAACAATTAAAAGCAGAGCTGATGGAACAATATCCTCAAATTCGTATTGAGTATCGAGTATTAGATGTTGCCGACTATGATGCCATATTTGAGGTGTTCAACGCTTTTGCAAAAGACTTTAGTCATATTGATCGTGTGATTGTTAATGCAGGTGTTGGCGAGAGCCGCCGTATTGGTAAGGGTCGTTTTGAGACTAATCGCCGTACTGCTGAGATTAACTTTATATCGGCACTAGCGCAGTGTGAAGCGGCGATGAAAATATTTCGCGATCAAAACAGTGGTCATCTAGTAGTGATATCAAGTATGTCAGCTATGCGCGGTTTACCTAAACATATGACTACATACGGTGCTAGTAAAGCAGGTCTAGCTCATTTGGCAGAAGGCATCCGTGCTGATATGCTACTTGATAAGCTGCCTATAAAAGTATCTACTATTTATCCCGGTTATATTCGTACCGAGATCAATACCAATGCCAAGCCGTTACCGTTTGAGGTAAACGCTGACAAAGGCACGCGGGCTATAGTTGCAGCGATTGAACATGAAGTCACGGAAGCCTGCGTACCCAGTTTGCCTTGGTCTATCGTAGGTCACGCTATGAAACATTTACCCCTTAACGTAGTCAATAAAATAAGTTAATTCACTAAACCTAACTGGTAGTAAAAAGACCCTTTAAATATTTAAAGGGTCTTTTTTAGTTTTATGCCTGACTCCAAAATAGAGTAATGTCTTTTGTGTTAAGCATAGTGTGTTAAGCCTAATGTTTTACGCATAGTTCGCCAGATGCTGCTCACGTAATTTTTGCCGCAATACTTTGCCAACATTAGATTTTGGCAGCTCACTGACAAATTCAATATGCTGTGGGCATTTATAGCCCGTAAGATTATCTAGCGCAAAGTCCTTGATAATCTCTTTAGTGACATTGTTGTCTGCTGGTATTACATATAATTTAATAGCTTCCCCTTGACGCTCATCAGGAATACCGATTACCGCGCAGTCAACAATGCCATCACAGTCGAGCATAACTGATTCAAGCTCGTTTGGATAGACATTGAATCCTGACACCAAAATCATATCTTTTTTGCGATCGAGTAAAGTCAAATAGCCTTTTTCATCCATACTCACAATATCGCCAGTACGAAAGTAGCCGTCTTTAGTAAAAACATCCTGATTATTATGATTAAAATAACCTGAGGTAACATTTGGGCCTTTGATACACATCTCACCAGCCTGATGGGTACTGACCGGCTCGTCGTGTTCATCAATAATAATGATATCTATACTGGCTCCTGGAATGCCAATAGTACCGTTGAATTTATCATCTGTAATAATATTGGAGGTGCCTACTGCGACGCATTCTGTCATACCCCAACCTTCGATCATAGGACAGCCAGTAACGTCTAGCCATTGCTCTGCTGTCTGCTTAGTTGCCGCCATCCCGCCTGCTAATGAGATACGTAGTGAGCTAAAATCTAGATATTTGAAGTTTGGCTGAGCTAGCAAGCCTTTAAATAGCGTGTTGACACCAGGAAAGATGTGAAAAGGCTGCTTAGATAGTGTTTTGACAAACCCTGGCATATCACGAGGATTGGGTACGAGTATAAAAGTGTAGCCTGAACGCATACCGAGTAAGCTAAGCATAAAGGCAAAAATATGATACAGCGGCAGCGCCATGACCATATTAATATAGGCGTCTGCAAACTCTGTAGTGATAGGACGAGTCCAAGCTTCCGACTGTAAAGCTGCTGCGACAACATTACTCTGAGACAGTAGGGCACCTTTTGATAGTCCAGTAGTACCGCCAGTGTATTGTAAAAAAGCAGTCTGCTCTAACGTCGTCTTTGGAGGCTCAAAAGGTAAATTTTTACCCTGTTTAAGTACTTCAGGGAACTTAGTCACTTCATGTTTGGGGTCATTGAGTTTGTATTTAGGAACCAAACGTTTGACTTGGCGAATGATCGTATTGACCAAAACACCTTTGAATCCCATCATATCACCCATTTTGGAGAGGACGATACGCTCGATAGCTGTTTCATCGACTACTTGTTCGAGCGCTTGGGCAAAATTATCAACGATGAATATTACTTTCGCGCCAGAATCATTTAACTGATGACGCAGCTCGCGTCCCGTATATAGAGGATTGATAGGGGTACAAATAAAACCTGCACGTAGTATACCTATCATAGTAGGTAGATACTGCGGAACATTCGGCATCATCAAGGCTACAACACTACCTGTAGGCAAATTTTGTGCTTGTAGCCATGCGGCAACTGCTAAGGATGCTTCATCGACATCACCATAAGTATGGGTGACGCCCATACAAATACTCATCGGATGCATCCGAAAGCGGTTAAAGCATTCGCCGTATAGCTCTATCAAGCTACTATATTGATTAGGATTAATACTCTTAGGTACATTAGAGGGGTATTGATTCAACCACGGTTTGTCCATATTCATTGTCATAGTCCTTAAGTATAATGATAGCTATAAAAGGGCTGACAAGAAGACGTTCATTGAATAGTTGTATTTGCTAAAACATCTACTAATTTAAACGATTAGCTTACACAATGAACCAACATCCTTGTCCATCAATACGCTATGACATACTTATTCACTAGTAGTTGACATCATATAGATCGATATCTTACTTTTCATCTAATATAAGCGCTTATCAGTTATAAGATTGCATTAGGCTACTATATTAAGTTTAGTCTACGAAATAGCTACTAGATAATAATAAAGATCATATTGTATTCTTACTAAATAGTAACATGTACGTAACTTAATATTATATTCCATCACATAAACTGAATAGTTTATAAAAAATAGTAGACAATTGACTATATAATTGAGTCAACATAAGCCTGACCAATCACCTATAAATTCTCACAGGTTATCGATTATCATCAGGATTATGGAGAAGTAAAGCAAACACTCACAAAATCATTGTGTTTTGTTGTGGGTACTGACCGCTTGTTGAATAACCTCTTGCAGCTTCTTGGGTACTCGTATTGGCCGTATTGGTGAGTTATTAGTAGTAGTAGCTAAGCTTGAGGAGTGAGCATCTGTTGAGGGCGATGATTCAGGCTTGGCTTGATTTTGGACACAAGCAATTACAATTTTGGCACTACTGAGCAAGGTATCTAAACTTTTAGCGTTAGGATTTTGTGTCTCTTCTTGTGCTGACAAACCACGATGAATGCTTTGATAAAATATAATGCTGGCAGGTTTTAGTTCAACCTTATCAATTTGTACCTCGATGATTTCATCTAAAAGAATAGCTTTACGATATTTAAGGTCGATTTGACTGACTACAAAGTGCTGAATCTGACCATCATCATCGTGCAAAAAGTAACCGTTTAAGCCAAGCTTAGTAAACCAGTCGCGGCGGCAGTTTTCAAAGAATACCAAATGATTGGCATGGTAGACTATACCGCCTGCGTCGGTATGATTGATATAGATACGATAGTCGGTAGCAAATAATGGTGAGGTAGGGGCGTTTGATGTTGAAGGGGTCATAGTTGGACTCATAAAGTATCTAGTGAAAAATGTCTAGTAAATGGCAAGACAATATTTTTTTGTATACAAATAAATTTTCTACTTTATCTTAAGATAAGTGTCCACGCAACACTTAGCGCGCTGCAAGTCTGTTATCATAACCGTTTTAATTTGCTCTAAATAAGCTTGCTCAGAAATTGTAATTATTTATATAGGATATCGCATGACCCGTTTTGTCAGTTTTAATATCAATGGTATTCGCGCTCGTCAGCATCAGCTGGAGGCAATACGAGATGTCATCGCTCCTGAGGTCATGGGACTACAAGAAACTAAGGTTCATGACGAACAGTTTCCGCTCAAAAAAGTTGAGAGTTTAGGTTATCATGTCGAGTATTTCGGTCAAAAAGCACATTATGGTGTAGCGCTATTATCTAAAGCTGCTCCTATATTTGTACAAAAAGGCTTCCCTTGGGAAGATGATGACGCGCAAAAGCGTTTTATTCATGCGCGCTATGAATTACAAGGGCGCGAGGTTGATGTGTTAAATGGTTATTTTCCGCAGGGTGAAAGCGAAGATCATCCTATTAAATTTCCGATGAAACGCGCTTATTATGCTGATTTGATCGCCTATATCGATACTCTAAAAGCAGAAGGACGCTCACTTATTATTATGGGTGATATGAATATTGCACCTGAGGATATTGATGTCGGGATTGGCGAGGCCAACGCCAAACGCTGGCTTAAAAATAGAAAAACCTCATTCTTACCTGAGGAGCGCGAATGGTATAGTGAGTTGATGGCGCGTGAGCTGACAGATACCTATCGTTTGCATTATCCAGAGAGTACGGAGCTGTACAGCTGGTTTGACTATCGTAGTCGCGGCTTTGATGACGATCCTAAGCGCGGTTTACGTATCGACCATATTCTTTGCAGCGCTGATTTGAAACACCAGTGCGTGGCTGCTGGAATCAGCTATGAGCTGCGAGCGATGGAGAAACCCTCTGATCATGCGCCTATTTGGTCAGCATTTGATTTTAATATCTGATATAAGTAAAAAAGGTTTGTCTTCCAATTATATTTATATGTTTTATCTTTAGTACCTAAAACTTAGTACTTAAAAATCAGTACTCAAAACTAAACCCTTATCAAGAAGGATTTTAATATGGCTGTTGGCAATACGGCAGTACCCGATACTATTTATTCTATTGATGGCATTAGGCTTAGCGCTACAGCGGCAGGCGTGCGCTACAAGGATCGCGATGATTTAGTCGTGATGGAGATTAATGATACGGCAACTACTGCGGTTGTCACTACCAAAAATACCTTTTGCGCCGCTCCGGTACGGGTGCTTCGTGAGCATTTTGCCAAAACCAGCCCCCGCTATTTGGTGACCAATACTGGCAATGCCAATGCTGGAACAGGGGCTGATGGCAAACGCCGTGCTCAAGAGATCTGCGCTACTTTGGCTAGTAAAGCTGGTGTAGATAGCAGTGCCGTATTGCCGTTCTCAACAGGCGTTATTGGTGAGCCTCTAAACAGTGATGCGGTGATAGCAGGTCTAGATGCCGCACTTGCCAATCTAGCACCAGATAATTGGCTTGCAGCTGCTAACGGTATCCGTACTACGGACACCGTGCCTAAGGTTGCTAGCCAAAAAGTTGAGATCGGTGGCATAAACTACCATATTACTGGCATCTCTAAAGGCTCGGGTATGATACGGCCTAATATGGCTACCATGCTTGGCTATGTGGCGACCGATGCTCATATCGCTGCTGACTTACTGCAAGAGATGTTGACTGCTATCAATGAGCAGTCCTTTAACCGTATCACCGTCGATGGTGATACTTCAACCAATGACTGCTGTGTATTAATTGCTACAGGTACGGCTAGTACCGATGTCATTGATAGCACCGAGCATCCTCATTATCAGCAGCTATTTGCTGCTCTAAGCGCAGTATTTGTACGTTTGGCACAATTAATCGTGCGTGATGGTGAAGGCGCTACTAAGTTTATGACCGTAAAGGTTACTGGCGGCAAAACCACGCAGGAATGCTGTGATGTGGCTTATGCGGTCGCGCACTCGCCGCTAGTCAAAACCGCGTTTTTCGCCAGCGACGCCAATTGGGGGCGAATTTTGGCCGCAGTCGGTTATGCAGGTATCGAAGATTTAGATACTGAACAGGTTGATGTGTGGTTAGATGAAGTTATGATTTGTCAAAATGGCGGTGTAGCACCTGATTATACCGAAGCTGCTGGTAAAGAAGTTATGAGCCGTCCTGAGATTACTATTCAAATTGACTTAGCACGCGGCGACGCTGCTGATACGGTTTATACTTGTGATTTATCTTATGACTATGTGAAGATAAATGCTGACTACCGCAGTTAAAAGCATATATATCTTAAAATTTAAGACTAAATATTGTAGTTACAAACGTTTAGAAACTAAAGCTCTTATAATATGGCTCGTAAACATTGGTTGCAAACATTGACGTTACGTTACAAAGCAGTCATAGAGGCTAGGGTTTTAAATCTCTTATAATCTTCGGGGTACGATAATAAATATTTATGCTTGTAAGATTATAGGATACGATATTCTGATCTATTGGCATCGATTATTATGTTTTGATAAATTAACTGAGGACTATGTAATGAAAAAATTAGCAATCGCCGCATTCGCAGCTACTTTTGCACTAGCAGGTTGTTCTAGTATGGATCTAAACGACCAACGTACCATGGTTGTTGACGGTCAAAAACTTGATGTTAAAGTTGTGAATATCTCAAGCTTTGAAGTAGAAGTTGCACCCCGTAAAGCTATTTGTGAGCGTGTAAACACAGCGGGCGAGATGGTTGAAACTGAGTGCTTACAGTATCGTCAAAGCTATCAGAAAAACTTCAATACGCTAAACGGTGATATTCAAGGGTTTACTTATGAGCCAAACTACCGCTATGTACTAGATGTACGTCAAGAAGCAGTTGCTGATACTGAAGCTGGCGTGGTTAGACCGGTTTGGATTTTGAACGAAGTTATCTCAAAAACACCTGAATAATAAAGTTAATCGCTGTTTTATGACAGTGTTCATGATGAACTAATAGTATTAACACAAAGGAGCCTCTAATCTGTTAGAGGCTCTTTTTATTGGTCAATTGATTTATTTTGACTGTCGCTATGAATGATAAGTTATAAACTGATTATCAACTGATTTAGCATTGACTATAATTCACACTGACGCCGCGAGTAGCGGTAGGGATGCGGTTGTCTGCATAAACAGCAAGACCACCACGCGCCGTTTCTTTATATTTATCTGACATGTCAGCGCCGGTCTGTTTCATAGTTTCAATGGCTTTATCTAACGAGACAAAATGTTGCCCATTGCCGCGGCAAGCAAGACGCGCCGCATTGATGGCTTTGACCGCGCCCATAGCGTTGCGCTCAATACAAGGTACTTGCACCAAGCCGCCAACCGGATCACAAGTCAGACCCAAATTGTGCTCAATACCGATCTCGGCCGCATTAAGACATTTCGCCGGATCACCGCCCATGATCTCCGCTAGCGCAGAGGCGGCCATTGCGCAGGCCGATCCAACCTCGCCTTGACAGCCCACCTCAGCGCCAGAGATTGAGGCATTTTGCTTAATTAAACTACCTATAGCCGTAGCGTTGAGTAAAAAACGGCGTGCACCATCAAGGTTATAATTGGCCAAAAAGTCGCGGTAGTAATGCATGACTGCTGGAATAATACCTGCAGCGCCATTGGTTGGCGCGGTGACTACATTGCCGCCGTTGGCGTTTTCTTCATTGACAGCAAGAGCATATAAATCGACCCAGTCCATCGCCGCCAGCTTATCTGATTGGGCAATAGGTTGGTCTTTTTCGGCGATGAGCTGTAGGTGTAGAGCTTGGGCGCGGCGTCTAACTTCTAAACCACCAGGCAACGTACCGCTGTTTTGACAGCCTTGCTCCACGCATTTTTGCATTACTTCCCAAATGGCATCTAAATAAGCGAAAATCTCTTCGTCATCGCGAATATGACGCTCGTTGGCCAATATCAGCTCACTGATGCTCAAATGATGCTGCTGACATTGATCAAGCAGTTCAGCTGCGGTATTAAAGGGATAAGGTATGCCGTGGATATTAGGAGTAGCATGGTCTTCATCAGGATTGGTAGCATCCTCTTCATTGATGACAAACCCGCCACCCACTGAATAATAGGTTTGCTGATAAAAGCTATCATCTATCAATAGAGCACGGATTGTCAAGGCATTAGGATGATAGGGTAGTACCGTATCCCCATACCAATGAATATCGCGCTCAGCATCAAAACCAATGCTATGCTCATTGGCAATATTAAGCTGGTGGTCAGAAAAAATAGGTGCCAGATATTGATCGGTTAAGCGTGTATCGATAGTGCTGGGGGTATGACCTAGCAGACCTAACAGTATGGCGGTGTCAGTGGCATGACCTTTACCAGTAGCAGCAAGCGAGCCGTAAAGCTCAATCTCCAGACCTTTGACATCAGTCAATTGAGACTGCTGCTGTAATGACGCCAAAAATAAGTTGGCGGCTACCATTGGGCCTACAGTATGTGAGCTTGAAGGGCCAACGCCAATTTTAAATAAATCAAATACACTAATCATGATAAATTACCAAAAAAATTAGAAAATTTTATAGTAGGACTACAAAATAAAAGACATAGAAGATGAGGACTAGACAGACAGTAATGAAGGGCATGAGGTTCTAACAGTAACGAATAATACCTCAAGAATCACTTTTTTTTATCGCTAAATTCCGTTATGATGCACGGCACTGTTAGTTATGTAACATCCTGTAATTTAATAGCGCCTACATTTACTATTGTTCCTTCTATTATATATTGAAATGCGAGCAACCTAAATCAAGTATCACCAATCATTACTCAATACTTTTAGCGCAAGCTACTTTATTTCGT
This sequence comes from uncultured Psychrobacter sp., assembly GCA_947501045.1. Classification (GTDB taxonomy): domain Bacteria; phylum Pseudomonadota; class Gammaproteobacteria; order Pseudomonadales; family Moraxellaceae; genus Psychrobacter. The sequence goes on along the minus strand of CANMUI010000003.1, from coordinate 131,448 downwards.
AAAGTCATATAGGAAAAGCGCGCATGACCACACCTAAAGAGCATAATTCTCAACGCTCAGACACTCTACAAGCTAAATCTTTTGATAATAATGCAGCAGCTATGAGTCTTACCGATAATCCAGATTTTGAGAATGGACGCTGGTTCCCGACGTGGCGATCATACCAAGGCAATCTTGATCGAGATCCTGTTGGTATCAATGAATATCTACCGCCAACTAAAAGCTTATTGCTCGGAGTGCAGCATACCTTTGCTATGTTTGGCGCCACGGTGCTTGCCCCATTACTGATGGGTTTTGATCCCAATCTAGCTATCTTGATGTCAGGTATTTGTACGGTCATGTTTTTTGTGATTACTGGCGGAAGGATGCCCAGTTATTTAGGTTCAAGTTTTGCTTTTATCGGCCCTGTCATTGCGGTGACGGCTTATGCAGGCGTTGGTTTTAATAGTAATCTAGATGTTGCCTTGGGCGGCATTATGGCCTGTGGTATCATTTATGCGCTAGTAGGTTTGCTGGTTATGAAGACAGGTACTGGCTGGATTGAGCGTTTAATGCCTCCTGTTGTAACGGGCGCTATTGTGATGATCATTGGCCTTAATTTAGCGCCAGTCACTATCCAAGGCATATCTGCCAATCAGTTTGATGCTTGGATGGCGACCTTGACAGTTCTGTTGATCAGTAGCGTCGCCGTATTTACTCGCGGTATGCTTAGACGCTTGTTACTACTGGCCGGTTTGGTACTGTCTTATATCATCTATTATATTACAACTAACGTTTTGGGTTTTGGTACGCCTATTGATTTTAGCAGTGTGTCAGCCGCTTCGTGGTTTGGTCTGCCAAGCCTGCATACACCACGCTTTGAGCTGAGTGCGATTGTATTAATTGCACCGATAGCTTTTATTCTGGTTGCCGAAAATCTTGGGCATTTCAAGGCTGTCGAGGGTATGACCAAAGCTCGAGTGACGCCTTATATGGGCCGAGCATTCTTCGCTGACGGTCTCGCAACGACTTTTTCAGCAGGGTTTGGCGGTACTGGGGTTACCACTTACGCCGAAAACATTGGAGTGATGGCAGTCACTAAAGTCTATAGCACTACTATTTTTGTGATAGCAGGTCTGGTTGCTATTATGCTTGGATTGTCACCCAAATTTGGCGCTATCATTCAAACCATTCCTCCAGCATTACTAGGCGGCGCCTCCATCGTGGTGTTCGGCCTGATTGCTATTGCAGGTGCAAAAATCTGGATCGACAGTCATGTTGATTTCACCAAAAACAGCAACTTAATCATCGCTGCTGTTACGGTCATTATGGGTACCGGTAATTTCAGTCTGCATCTAGGTGGTTTTGATTTGGGTGGTATCGGTACCGCAACCTTAACGGCTATTGTGCTTAATGCGTTGTTTAATAGTCAAAAACACTAATACAATAAATTAATAGAGTCGATAGTCTCGTATTTTGTCTAACTGTCGTCTCCATTTATTATTCCTTATGGAGAGGTAGAACCGTCTTACTTATATTTGCGTTTATAAAACCGTGCAAAGAACCGATAACGTCTGAGCGCACGCGGCTTAGGTTTAAGTGATCCCAAATAAATAGCAAACATCGTAAGTAGCGCACCGCTCCACTGCAAAGTATTGATAGGTTTATCAAGCCAGCTATAATCGATGAGTAAAGCGGCAATAGGTTCGGTTAGTAGGAGCAGCCCAGTTAGCGCAAGTGATAGCTTCGGGATAGAGTAGGCGATCAGTCCCCAAGCTAGACACTGCATGATAGCGCCGTAAACCAAAATCCAACCAAGCTCCGATAAAGTAGTAGGCATAATATGACCGCTATCAAAGAGGAACATCGGTACTATCATCGCCAGTACACCGCCGATACTAACCAGCTGCATCAGCACAAATATCGGCGTGGGCTCAGTATCATGAGTTTTGCGGATAAAAGTCATGGACGCTGCTAGCATAGCGCCGGATACGATGCCAGCCACAAAGCCCCAAGTAGCCTCAGAGTTATGGGCAAATTCAGGACTACCGATCATCGCTACACCCAGCATTGCCAAGCATAAGCTGAGCAATTGCAAAATAGATTGACGTTCATTAAAGTATAAAAACCCGATAGCCGCTAAAAAGAAAATTTGTAAGCTATTGAGTAGCGTCGAGATACCAGGCCCAACGGCATAAATGCTCTCATGCCATAGTGCCAAGTCCAAACCTAAGAACACACCTGATAATAAGCCAAAAACGATAGCACGCTTTGAGCGTGGAAATCTTTGTCCGGTTAGTTTGGCTAGTAGTGCAAATATAATGCCTGAGACCGCCAGTCGCCAAAACGACATCGCCCAACCACCGATATCGACATGAGCGACGATCAAGCTGCCTAAACCAAAAATAATACAGCCGATAGTCATACCGATGGATGCCGAACGTGAAGAAGCCTCAGCCATAACCTATCCTTATGTGGCGATTGTACAGTGAAAAAATAAAATCTAGGTTGCGTTTATGGCAGTCATAAAACTTATCATCGAACCAAAGCTCATGTAGGCCACAAATAAATTGACAACGTAACATCGACAACATATCAGTGTAAACGTTTTAATTTAAAAGCCCAATACTATTAAGTTTGCTTACTGCATCCATAAAATGTAATATATGACAAATGTTTAACATTGTGCTTATGGGTTTTATATCTGTAAGTGTTTATATTTTTAGCTTAGGTTCGACTATGTCTCAACGATCTTTATCATTATCGGCAGAACAATTCTCAAAACGACGATATTCGCTATTATGGTCGGCTCAATTATTATTAAAAAAGCCGCGCCTTTATCTAATGTGTGCAGCATTACTAAGCCCTATGCTTGTGATGCCTAATGCTCAAGCTGCTAGCTGTAAAATTCCCAAAAGCTACTATAAAAACGTGGCTTGTACCTCTAATCGCGGCTATTTTTTGGCGACAAAAGATTTTGGCGATGCACCCGTAGCTTTGATTGATAGCAAGGGTAAAAGAGTGATTGACCTGTCACGTTATCAAAAAGTTGACGCTAATAAAATGTCAGAGGGTCTACTACCAGTATTGCGTAATGGCCGTGTTGGTTATGTCAATATGGAGGGCCGCGAAGTGGTACCAGCTATTTATGGTATGCTTAAAGGCAATCAAGGTTGGGCGCGTCCAGCATCTGAGGGACGTATCATCGTGCAGATGAATGGCGACTACGGTGTTATTACGACATCTAACCAAACGATCGTGCCGTTCTCATCAGTGATCAAAGACATAGATGATTATCGAGGCGGCGTGGCACGCGTAAGCAGAAATCAGTCTATTGGCTGGCTCGATCGAGATGGTAAAACAGCTCGTGACCCCAATGATAATAGCGACAATGACACCCTAAGCGCTGCAAATAATACCTCTGCTAATACAGCAAAACCAGCAAACTTGCCATTTACCACTTTGCAGCCAGATCAACAAGATGGCCGTTGGGGTTTTGTTGACGATAACAACGTCACTATGATTACTTATTCATTTGATGAAGTAAAACCGTTCTCTGAAGGTTTAGCTGCTGTACGTATAGAGGACAAATGGGGTTTTGTAAATCTAGGCGGCGAGCTGACAATTCCATTTCGTTTTGACGATAACGGTTTGTCTAAGGATAATAGTGATAACAATGCAACCGCATTTGTATTTAAAGAAGGCAAAGCTTGGGTTGGTAGTCTTCAAGACGGTAGTAAATTATGTATTGATAAAGAAGGTACGAACGTAAGCTGTGACTAGAGTAGCTGGATATAAAAAGAAGATAAAGCCTATAGATGACTTATAAGCTTTATCTTTTTTTGACTGAATATTTTTAGCTAATTTAAAAGATGGCTGCGAATCAAATCGACTAGATAAGGCTGATAGTAGGCCGGAATATCATGTGCCATACCTTCAATTAAATGAAATTTGGCATTGGGGATGGTTTTGGCAACTACGCGTCCTTGTGAAGCTGGCAATAAACCATCGGCGCTGCCATGAATGACAATAGTAGGCGCTTTAACTTGTTTACTAAAGCGGCTGATAGACCCTGACGCTAAAATAGCATTGAGCTGCTGCACGGTACCTAAAGGATGAAAATTACGCTGGTAGCGTAGTTTGGCAATCTCGCGTACGGTACGCACATTAACGTGACCTGGCGTGCCAACGGTTTTCATAAACCAGACACTGTGGCGTACAATATCACGCTCAGAATGACTCTCTGGACGATTGATTAGAGTATATAACTGCTTAGGCTTGGGCGGCTTTAAAAAGGCGCGATTGGTCGTCGTAAACATCAGTACCATACGCTGCACCAAGCTTGGATAACGCGCGGCAACTATTTGCGCAATCATCCCGCCCATTGAAGCGCCAAGTAGATGGGTACTACCAAGATGCAAAGCTTTTATCAGCCGTGCGGTATCTTCCGCCATATCCGTTAAATTGTAAGCTACTTGTTGGCTTTTATTGGATAAGCCTGTTTGCAGGCGCAGCATCATTTTAAGTTGACTCACGCGCGGTAAGCCTTCTATTTGTACTTTGGAGGATAAGCCAATATCACGATTATCAAAGCGAATCACAAAAAATCCAGCATCAATTAAGCGCTTAATAAAGTCGTCTGGCCAAAATATCATCTGTGAGCCCAGTCCCATCACCATCAAAAGCGGGGGATGGTTAGGGTTACCGCCTGCCTCAATACACAACTTGATACCGTCGCCAATATCGAGCATGGCTTGATAAAGGTGGTCGCTTAGATCTGACGCTCGCCAATCGTGCTCACCGAATTTTTCCCAGTCAGCTGTAGGATAGTTAGGAGTTTGAGTGTCAGCTAGTTCTAACGATGCTGCGCGATCGGCTTTATTTAATGCTTCGATAGCTACTGGATCTGTTCGACTTAAACGCTGTGAGTGATCATTGTTATTCGAATTTGTCATGAGATATCCTAATTAGAGTTTCTTTTGTCTAAATCTCCATCATCTCAAAATCCAGCTTACCAGCACCGCACTCAGGGCACATCCAATCATCAGGGATATCTTCCCATGCGGTACCAGGAGCGATACCTTCTTCAGGGCAGCCAAGCTCTTCATCATAAATCCAGCCACAGACAATACATTCATAGCGTTTCATAGATAGTCCTATCGATCAATATCAATTTTACAACGCGTCCTTATAGCTCATATCGGAGCTATAAAAACGCAGGTAGTCTAACACATAACCGTTGTTTACGTAGTTAAGTTTACACTTGTATATTGAGATAAATGTGCGCTTATCAAGTTAATAACGATGATTTATGTTGTCCAAATGGTGTCTTATCGCTTGCCAAAACATTATTATAAAGTCAGCTGTGCTATCATATCTGCTGCAAACTTTCTGTTGCAACTACTATATTTATTACTATCTTTTTACTATTAAAGTCGTTTAAATTAAGGGTTATCATGAGCATCAGCGCTACTACTCAACCGGTGAGCACCGCATCAGAACGGTCTACTAGTATGAATACTGAGCATCCTTTTTGGCAAGTGATTCGTACTGTTCCCAACTTCCCCAAGCCTGGCATCGATTTTTATGATATTACACCATTACTACGCAGTCACATTAATGAGGTTATTGATGCCCTGCTAGAGGCGTTGCCTGAGGGCTTAATGGATAGTGTTGACTGCTTGGGTGCGGTGGAAGCGCGCGGCTTTGTATTTGCAAGTCTGCTGTCAGGACGCTTAGGTAAAGGTATGATCTTGCTGCGTAAGCCAGGAAAACTACCGCCGCCAGTTGCCAATAAAGCTTATGCGCTAGAGTACGGTAAAGATACCCTTGAGATGCAAAATAATTTGCCGCCTGAGCGTTTGCTACTGGTCGATGATATCTTAGCGACTGGCGGTACGCTACGCACCGCATACGAGCTGTGTAAATCTGCTGATCATAATGTGGTAGGGGCCTTGGTGCTTTTAGATTTAGTCGATTTGCATGACGAGTTTCCAGTGCCGGTTTATACGGTGTTAAAGGCTTAATAGTATTTTTAAAAATAAAAAAGACATGATAAAGGTTGTCATGTCTTTTTATCGGTTGTGCTCAATTTTGTGATTATAATAGCTTTGCTCAGAACAGCATAAAAGCTATAGGTGTCACTATTATTAGACTAAGTAAGGTTCTCTCAAACCAGATAATAACCAGATCACGAACCTTGATGGGAATATCTGTCGATAAAATACTCGGTACACTAGCTGAAAAGAAAATAATAGAAGAAACGCAAACTACTGCTATGACAAATTTGGTAATAATGTCAGCATCAGCAACCAATAATGGTGGCAGGAACATCTCAGTAATACCTAGAGCTGCTGCTTTTGCAGCTAGCATAGGATCAGGAAGCTGTAATAGGTAAGTAAAAGGATAAAAAATATACGCTAAGAAATCAAACAACAGAGTATATTCTGCAAACATAAGAGCGACAATACCAATAGATAAAATGGTTGGTAAAATACTCATTGTCATTAGTATGCCGTCTTTAGTATTAATCCAGATATTTTTAAAGATATTGTCAGCTTTGCCAGCCGCTATCATGCCCTCATTAAAAGCATGACGTAAGTTATATCCTTTATCTTTATCATCATCTGAGCGAATGGGTGTCCCGTCAATATATTCCTCAGCCATATTTCGTAAAGGATAAATACGAGCGGTTATCGCTGTGACCAAAAAAGTTACGAAGAGTGTTGTCCAAAAATATAGGTTCCAACTAGACATTAAATCGAGTGTTTTTGCAACCACAATCATAAAAGCTACAGTTACGGTAGAAAATCCTGTAGCAACAATAGCCGCTTGACGTTTAGTGAACTTCTTTTCACGATATTCACGATTGGTAATAAGCAGGCCGACAGCGAAGCTTGCGACAAAAGAGGCTAGAGCATTCACTGCAGCACGTCCTGGTGTATTCCAAACAGGCCTCATAATGGGTTTGGCTATGATTCCCATAAACTCTAGTAGCCCATAGCCTGTAAGTAAGCCTAAAAACGCGCCACCTAAAGGCACCATGACGCCTACTGGAGTTACTAGATAGTCAAATACGTAAGGTGCAATATGAGGATTTAAAAACCATTCAGGTCCTAGCTCAAAATAAACTAAAAAGGCAAAGAATGCACCAACAATTTTCAATAAGGTAAAGATGATATGAAAGTTGCTTTTATTCCAAGACTTATCGATAAAGGGATAGATACTACCAGCAACAATAAGCAGTAAAATAGCGATAGTAACGGCTGACTCAAAATTACTACTTAACCAAGTTGCCATATGGTCTAAAGGTATCGAAGTGACATCTCCGATCTTAATTGGCACAAAAAAAATAAAAATACCAAGTAATGAATATAGGAAAAATCGAAACATCGACAGCGAAGATACAAAATTTGAGTGATTGTCTTCCATGACATATATCTCCTGATAGGCAAGTAAAAATGGATGAGTCACCAGCACTGCAATTTAGTAATAACTGATGCTCAACCTATAACAGAGCACATTAGTCTGTTCGTCCTTCAAGTCCAGCTAATTCTGCATCGCTCGCTGCAGGAGCCTTCATCTCGAATATTTTTTCTACTACCGTGTAGTCATAATAGCCAAGACGCGCTAAAGGCTTGATGGCTTCAATATCAATTTTGCCATTATCCATAATGAACTCATCTTTAATATGGACATGTGCCACACGACCAATAATGATATCAAAGGTTGATACAGGATCTCCCGTTGGAATACGAATAGATTGCACATATTCAATTTCAAAGTTGATTGGAGATTCAGCAACTCGGGGAGCAGGCGCTTCTATACAATCAGCTTTAGTAACACCAGCAAACTCAAATTCATCTTCACCATAAGGTAGCGCTTTAGCAGATTTATTTACTGCTTCACGTAAATCATAAGTGGCCATATTCCAGACGAACCAACCGGTTTGTTCAAGATTACGTACAGTATCTTTACGACTCTTGCCATCGTCTAAAACGGATTGATTAGCGACAAACATAACCATCGGTGGATCCCAAGTTAAGTTTTGATATTGGCTATAGGGGGCTAGATTAGTTTTGCCGTCTTCGGATATGGTTGAAATCCATCCAATAGGGCGAGGAACTGTACTACTTTTGAAAGGATCAAATGGTAGACCATGACTGCGTGTACCATCTTTTTTAGGGGAATAATGCATAAAATATCCTTATTGATGCTTTATTGGTTTTAGATATGAATATATTTTGTATATACAAATATATTCTTTCTATAAATTATCTGAATATTTCTGAGAAATCAAGAAAAATAGTCGTTGTTTTTGTTAATAAGCTCTGTTTTTAACAGCTATAAATTTGAATGTACTCAGTAATTAGTATACAGTTCTTATAAGTATGCTTTTCAGAAAATCCCTTATACCAAATGGCTATTATGAAAACATACTAACACTGTAGATACTAAGATATGGTCACATAGGTTGTGTCTTTTAGAATTGGAACGAACATATAATTATTGAATAGATGCATTTATAGCTATACTGGCAAATCTTAACAGGTTTGCCAGTATTTTTTTATATGACAATTAAGGATATAACATGACTACTATTCATCTTTCGCGTTTTACTATGCTAGGAGCTGCTGTAAGTGCTGCTCTTATACTTAGTGCTTGTCAACCTGCTAACGATACTATTGAAGCTACCACAGAAGAGATCACGCCAATCGATACTGATACTACCGTAATAGATGATCCACATGCTGGTCATGATATGACAGGTAGCGCGATGACCGAGAACGGGGTAGCGATGAGCGACGTGTATAAAGAGTACAATGATTCTATGACCACAATGCATGACGAGATGATGGTAGGCATGAACTACAACGATCCTGATGTCGCCTTTGCTCACGGTATGCTCGGTCACCATATTGGTGCCGTCGGTATGGCTAAGATTCAACTAAAATATGGTACCGATGCAGAGATGCGTCAATTGGCGCAAGAGATTATCGATGCTCAGCAAAGCGAGATTGAGCAGATGCAAGGCTGGCTTGATAATAATCCTGATGTCGCTGAGCCTACTGCTGATACTAAAGCTATGCAGCAAGCTTATGCTGGCGGTATGGATGCTATGCATGGGGAGATGATGCTAGGTATCGCTGATCCTGATCCAGATATGGCCTTTGCTCGTGGTATGCTCCCGCATCATGTGGGCGCGGTAGATATGGCAGAGGTGCAGCTCAAATATGGTAAAGATGCAGAGATGCGTGAGTTGGCACAACAGGTTATCGATGCCCAGCAAGCGGAGATTGAGCAGATGCGTAATTGGATTACTGCCCATGGCGGCACGTTACCTAGCGCTTAGTTTTGGCTTTTAAGGATACTGGTTTTTAAGAAAAATGTTTAAAAAGCGCCCCAATTTATAGTCAAGGCGCTTTTTGATTTTTAAGCATATATGCTAAATGTCAAAAACTAATTACGCATAGCTGCCAAAGCTTTTGCTAGCTCATCACGTGCGCTAATAAAACCATCAATACCTTTGGGTAGTAAATTCTGTGTCACCTTATCCTCTTGATAAGCCGCGCTAAATTCCTCTTCGGTTAAACTCACCTTTTGCATATCATCTAAATCCATTGCCATTTCTGGCGAGAGCTGGCGGGTAACTTCTACATCCATCGCCGCCAACTCATCAATCAAATCAGGGGAGATAGTTAATAAATCACAGCCAGCTAGCGCCAGTATTTGTTCCACCGAGCGAAAGCTTGCTCCCATGACCTGCGTATCATAGCCGTGCTGTTTGTAATATTGATAAATAAGTTTGACTGATTGCACGCCCATATCGTCAGCGACTGGGACGTTTTGGCGGCTTTGTTGGCGTTTTTGCCAGTCTAAAATTCGTCCAACGAAAGGCGAGATAAGGGTCACGCCTGCATCAGCGCAGGCAATGGCTTGATGCTGACCAAATAACAAGGTTAAATTGCAGTGAATATTTTGCGTTTCTAAATAACGCGCAGCCTCTATCCCTTGCCAAGTCGCTGCCATTTTGATAAGAACCCGCTCTGAATCAACGCCTGCCTTTTGATAAGCATCTATGAATTCCAGCGCCTTATCGATCGTCGCCTGAGTATCATAAGACAAACGCGCATCGACTTCGGTAGACACTCGGCCTTCGATTAACTCTAAGATATTACAACCAATTTTGATAGTTAGCGCGTCAATAACCGCATCGACATTGCCTTGGTAGCGGCTCATAGTCTCAGCGAGCATTGACTGATTGTCTGGATGAATAAGCGCTTTGGTAATCAGGCTTGGGTTGGTAGTCGCATCGATAGGTCTTAGCCGATCAATAGCGGCCAAATCGCCAGTATCTGCGACAATAGTAGTCATGGTACGAAGTTGTTGTAATGCGCTCATCTTTTGTCCTTCAATCGATAAATAGTAAAGCCAATGGTAAACTAGTATATAACCTTAAACTGTAGCACATTTTGGCGTAATATTTATATGGTGATGGGATTTATACGTTAATATAAATAGGCTAATATCAAATCATTGCAAACATTTATCCCTATTTGCATGGGCACTGCAATTAGTTTTTGCTATAGTAGGGCGTTTACTAGATGGTCTATCAACTTTATACTTTACCATCAACACATTAATAACAGTCAAAAAGGACAGACGGTATGAGTGAGCAGTCATCAGAGCAAAATTCTAATAGCAGCAAGCCAGTCGATGCAGGCGTAAGTCAGTCCTCAACCGACCAAGAATTCTTAAGCCGTCTGCGCCAAAATATTGACGAAGTAGATTCTGAGATTCAGACGTTGATTAATAACCGTGCCAAGTTGGCGCAGCAAGTGGCAACGGTTAAAAAAGACCATGTCGCTAAAAGCAATGAGCCCTCTAAACGCGACCCTGTTTTTTATCGTCCTGAGCGCGAAGCGCAAGTACTAAAAGCGGTGATGGCTCGTAATACCGGGCCTATCAGCGACGAAAAAATGGCGCGTTTGTTTCGTGAAATCATGTCAGTGTGCTTGGATCTAGAAGCGCCGCAGCGGATTGCGTTCTTAGGCCCTGTAGGCACCTTTACTCATGCCGCTGCTCTTAAGCATTTTGGTAAAGCCGCTGATACTATGCCGCTTAGTACTATTACTGACGTGTTTCGTGAAGTTGAAGCGGGTACGGCAATGTATGGGGTGGTGCCAGTAGAGAACTCTTCTGAGGGCGTGGTCAATCATACGCTAGATGGATTTTTATCCTCTAGCTTAAAGATTATTGGTGAGGTTGAGCTGCCCATTCATCAAAACTTCTTAGTCGCTGAGCATACTAAAGTTGATGATATAAGTCGTATCTACTCGCATCAGCAGTCGCTCGCCCAGTGCCGTCATTGGCTCGACGTGAATTTTCCTAATGTAGAGCGCGTAGCCGTATCGAGTAATGGCGAGGCTGCTCGTCGCCTCAAAAATGAATGGCATTCAGCCGCTATTGCAGGCGATGTGGCGGCAGCTGAATATGATCTGCATAAGCTTTATACCAACATCGAAGACAATCCAAACAATACTACGCGCTTTTTAATTATCGGTCATGAAGCTGTAGCTCCCTCAGGGCAAGATAAAACCTCTATTGTGGTATCTGCTCATGACAAAGCAGGGGCGCTGATTGAGATACTAAAACCGCTGTCGTATCATGGCGTATCAATGACCAGTATTGAAACCCGTCCTGAGCGTCCGAACAAGTGGGCCTATGTATTCTTTATCGATATGGCTGGTCACATCCAAGACTCAAACGTCAGCGCAGCTATTGAAGATATCCGTCCACTGGTCAAAGATTTACGCGTACTTGGTTCTTATCCCAAAGCGGTGTTGTAGCCAATGGATTAAAACTTTTAACTAGGGGCTGCATGCTATACAGCTCTTAAATGAAAATATTGTAGGCTGACGCTTTTGACTCAGCTGCATTAAGGATAAATCATGCCCTCGACTCATTCATCGCAAGTTATAGAGCAAATGCTATCCCCTCTAACTCCTGCTTACGACAGTATTTTAGAGCTGGCACCGTATCAAACGGGTAAGCCTGTCGAAGAACTAAAGCGCGAGTATGGCGTGTCAGATGTGGTCAAATTGGCTAGTAATGAGAATCCGTTAGGTTGCTCACCTCATGTGACTTTGGCAATTACTGAGCAGCTAGGACAACTAGCGCGTTATCCTGATGGTAATGGTTATTATCTCAAGCAAGCCTTGGCTGACTTTAATAATATCAGCGCAAAATGTATTACTTTAGGTAATGGCTCTGATGATTTACTTGATATTTTGGCGCGTAGTTTTGTAGGCAGCGATGATGTTATTGTCTATAGCCAATATGCTTTTATCGTGTATTCAATGCTAGCCAAAATGCAGGGTGCAACCGATATTGAAGTACCTGCGCAGCGTTTTGGTCATGACTTAGCTGCTATGCGACAAGCGGTCGAGGATAATCCTAAGACCAAGATGGTATTTATTGCCAATCCAAATAACCCAACTGGCACCATGCTTGAGCATAAAGCGCTACGCGAGTTTGTCGCCAGCATGCCAGCATCGGTATTAGTTGTACTCGATGAGGCTTATATCGAATATAGCCCTGAGAGTAATAACCGCGCCTTATTAGATGAGTTTGATAATGTGGTTATAGTACGCACCTTCTCCAAAGCTTATGGCTTGGCGGGTTTGCGGGTCGGCTACGCGCTAAGCTCGCCTGCAGTGGCAGACTTATTAAACCGTATTCGTCAGCCCTTTAATGTCAGTAGAATCGCTCTAGCTGCGGCTGAGGCGGCACTGACTGACCAAGACTTTATCGAAGAAACGCGTGTGTCAAATTTAGAGCAAATGCGCTGGCTTGAGAAACAGTTTGATGCTCTAGGATTGGCTTTTATCAAGTCACATGCCAACTTTATTATGGTCGAGATAGAAGATGCGGTGGCCATTAATCAGGCGCTACTCGAGCAAGGTGTTATCGTGCGTCCACTGGCAGGATATGGGCTGAGTGATTGGCTACGAGTCACGGTAGGCGTGGCTGAAGACAATCTGCGCTTGATTGATACTTTGCATTCTATTCTAAATGATGACTGATTTTATCTAATTTATTTAACGAGAAAAGCTGTGAGCCTGCCTAAAAATAATAATTCTAAGCATTTAACCGCCAACAAGCAGACGCCTTTATTTAACCAAGTATGTATCATTGGTCTAGGACTGATTGGTGCTAGTCTTGCGCAAGCCATCAAAGACGATAATCTAAGCGCGCGCTTAGTCGCAGTCGATAATCACCAGCCCAGTATCCATGAAGCTATCGAGCAAGGGCTTCTTGATGCAGGTAGCGCGGTTTTAAATGAAGTGGTATCGGGTAGTGATTTAATCGTTATTGCTGTCCCTGTACAAGCGGTACAAGCGGTGTTTATCGATATAAAAAAGGCGATGGACGCAGGGAAAATTACAGCTGATTGCGTCATTACTGATGTCTGTAGCACCAAGGTGAATATCGTTGAGGCCGCTAAAACCGTGTTTTCAACTTCACCCCATGATTTTTCTGACGCTCTTCCTGTGGGCTTTGTCCCTGCACATCCAATTGCTGGTGCTGAGCATTCAGGTTATCATGCTCGCCGTGCTGACTTGTTTGTCAATCATAGCGTCATTATCTGCGAGCTGCCCAGCACTGAGCTTGTCGCCATTGCTAGGTTGCGTCAGCTTTGGGAAGCAGTGGGGGCGTCAGTTATGACCATGACCGCTGAGCATCACGATGCCATACTGGCGCATACCAGCCATTTGCCGCATCTGCTAGCCTTCAACCTCGTTGAGCAATTAGCCAGCCACGATGATAATTTAGAAATATTTTGCTATGCTGCTGGCGGATTTCGGGACTTTACCCGTATCGCAGCGAGTGACCCTAAGATGTGGCATGATATATTTTTTGCTAATCAAAACGCGATTGTCAGCGCCCTTGATGAGTACAGCGCCTACTTACAAAAGATGCGTCAGCTTATTATTGATAACGATTCAACCGCCCTCATGGGACTTTTGGGCCGCGCGCAAGCCGCTCGGCGACATTTTGGTCATATGTTAGCTTCCACTCCTTATACGGATACCTCTGCTATGTCAGCTTCTTATATTATCTCACCTAAAACCAACAACCATAATGCAGTCACTGGCACTATAGCTATTCCGGGTGACAAGTCTATTTCGCATCGCAGTATTATGCTTGGTAGTATTGCTGAGGGCGTTACTCATGTCACAGGGTTCTTGGAAGGAGAGGATGCCTTGGCTACTTTGCAAGCATTTCGAGATATGGGCGTAACCATTGAAGGGCCTGATAAGGGCGAAGTAATAATTCATGGTGTCGGTATGCATGGCTTAAAACCAAGTAAAACGCCACTTTATATGGGTAATTCGGGTACCAGTATGCGCCTGCTATCAGGTATTTTGGCCGCGCAAAAATTCGATAGTGTCTTGACCGGAGATACCAGTTTAAATAAACGTCCTATGGAGCGTATTGCCGCGCCGCTACGAGAGATGGGCGCCAAGATTCAAAGCACCGGTCACAGTGGTACTGCGCCGCTTAGTATTACTGGTCGTGATAAGGTGGGTCAGCCATTACAAGGTATTGATTACGATATGCCGGTGGCTTCTGCGCAGGTGAAGTCATGCTTATTACTAGCAGGATTATGGGCTGAGGGCACCACCACGGTTATCCAGCCTGAGATTAGCCGTGACCATACCGAGCGTATGCTGTCCGCCTTTGGTTATGAGGTTAAGGTAGAGGGCAGTCATATCAGCGTCGAAGGGGGTGGCAAGCTTACGGGTGGAGATATCGCCGTGCCTGCCGATATCTCCTCAGCAGCGTTTTTTATGGTAGCGGCTGTTATCAGCCAAGATAGTGAGCTGACTCTAACCCAAGTCGGTATTAATCCGACGCGTACCGGTATTATCGATATTTTAAAACTAATGAATGCTGATATTAGCCTAAGCAATGAAACTCATGTTGGCGGCGAACCGGTGGCTGATATTAAGATTCGCTCCTCAAACCTACGAGGTATTGAAATACCAGAGCACTTGGTACCACTCGCCATCGATGAGTTTCCAGTGTTGTTTATCGCCGCCAGCTGTGCAAAAGGTCGTACGGTATTGACCGGTGCCAAAGAACTACGGGTCAAAGAATCTGATCGTATCGCGGTGATGGCAGATGGGCTACAAACCCTTGGCATTGAGTGCACCGTTACTGACGATGGTCTGATCATTGAAGGAAAGGGCATTGAGGGTCAAGGCTGTGCCGACAAAGATAATGCTGAGACTAATATTAATACTGAAGCTAAAACTAATAACGACCAGCCTGTCTTTGGCGGTGGTCACATTAAATCGCATCACGACCACCGTATTGCTATGAGCTTTGCGGTTGCCAGTTTACGTGCCTCCGAGCAAATCACTATCGAAGGCGTTGAAACGGTCAATACCAGCTTCCCTGGCTTTGCTGAGCTTGCCAATCAGGTCGGTATGGCGATTGAAGTTAGTCAGGTTTCATAAACAAATCAAGTTAAATTTCATCTTAAATATTATTAAACTAAAGATCGAGATTAACGCACTTTTTAGCAATGGGTTTCATCCTTTGATATGAACCCGTTGCTTTTCTATTTTATGCTATAAGCGTTAATGAGTTGTCTTGTCTTATGACTACTAAAAATACTACTAAACAACCCATATCTACTGTCAAAACTACTAGGCGTGGTATCTTAACGGCGCTTATAGCTTTTTTGATATGGGGTGCATTTCCGTTATACTTTAAGCAGTTGGCGGCATATGATCCGGTTGAAATCATTGGTCATCGTATCATTTGGACCTTTATATGTCTGCTCATAGTGCTGATAGTTACCAAGCGTTGGCAGTGGATAGAGACGCTTAAGCAAAATCCTAAATGGATAGCATACTCCTTTTTATCCGGTCTCATTATCGCGACCAATTGGCTCACTTATGTATGGGCAGTCAATAGCGACCGTATTTTGGAGGCTAGTTTAGGCTACTTTATTGGACCTTTAGTCGGCGTGGCGCTATCGATGATTTTGTTTAAAGAGCGCTTGCGCACTCTGCAATGGGTAGCTATTGGTTTTGCTTTATTATCCGTGATCATTCAAGTAGTGATGCTGCGTAGTCTGCCATGGATATCACTAATATTAGCTTTTAGCTTTAGCACTTATGGTACCATTCAGCGCCAAACACCGCTAACTGCTATTGATGCTATGTTTGTTGAAACCACAATGCTGGTACCGATATGTGTTTGGTGGTTCTGGCAGGCCGACGTGGTCAGTAGCCAGATTAGTTTTTGGTTCACTTCTAATATCTGGCTACTCATGCTGGCAGGTCCGGTAACTTTAATTCCATTACTATTGTTTAATAAATCTACTAAGCTGGTGGCCTATAGTATTTTAAGTTTTATGACTTATCTGACGCCGACCTTTATCTTCTTCTTAGCGGTGTTTTATTACAATGAACCTTTTGATATAGAGCGCCTCGCTGTATTTGGCTTGATTTGGTTTGCGCTATTGCTGTTCAGTATTGATTTATGGCGTCACCGTCCTAGTAAAAACTTAAAAGCGCCGACACCTCAGCAAAATCAGTTATAAGTTAGAGTCTATGTGAATTTAAAGCGTTTGGCTTACAAAGCACAATAAAAAAGGAGTAAAGCATGTTTGATACCAAAGCTGACGTGGTATTTGTAAAAGGATTAAAAGTTGAAGCTGTGATTGGCGTTTATGACTGGGAGCGCGCGATTACTCAACCTATACTTATCGATATTGTGCTTGAAACGGATATTAGCAAAGCGGCCACATCAGACAATGTAAAAGATGCCTTAAGCTATAAAGATGTCTGCGATGATGTTGATAACTGGTGCAAAACCATAAAGGCTAAGCTGCTTGAGCATCTAGCCGAGCAAATCGCTGATAAATTACTATCCAAATATCCCTGCCAAAAAGTTACCTTAAGTCTGGCCAAACCTACTGCTATCAAGCCTGCAGATAGCGTAGGGGTGCAGATTACGCGTTATGCTTAGAATAATGAAAGCAAAGATTAAGAGCTTGTCACTTATCAATAACCATTCTAATTATTTATAGTTAATTCTAGGTAATATTGACAGACTCTACGTTACGTACTGCTGGTATTAATTTTGCGCAGCCTCTGGCAGCAACGGCACAGCACGCAAGGAAAATTAATACCAGCAGTACTATACTTATCTCAAAATTTCTTAACTAGATAAGGCTGGTTAATTTGAACCTTAAAGCCCTAAAGAGATGTTCGCCTGAATCGTTACAGCAGCAAACGATAGCGGCGGTATTATTAGCATTGGGTAGCAATCACCAAGCCGATTACTATTTGCCGCAAGTGCGCAAAAAGCTAGCAGCGCTAGGGCAAATACAGCTTTCTACCCCTTTTCAAAACCCTGACTTTACCGCCACCTTTGAGCAGCCAAAACCTGACTACACCAATCAATGTGTTTACCTATCGCTAGCTCAAAGCATGACTCTAAAGCAGCTGCAACAAATTCTTAAACAGTTTGAAAATGATTGCAATAGACAGCGTTCATCAAAGCTAACAAAAAAATCGATAAAAATAGTTACCATGGATATCGATATCCTGCTTATCAAACCAAGTATAGCTAAAAATAGCCTAAGCAAAAATTTGGAAAGCAATTGCAAGCACAAAGATACACGAGAGTGGATAATTATGGCTGACCGTTATCCGTTTAAGGCGCATGAGGTTGTAGGGATAGAGGAGTTGGCTTTAACTAGAAAAACCAACAATGATAGGTAGTAAGGTGCGCCTAGCGCACCAATACCATGATATAAGTTTCTTATCGGTGCGCTGGGCGCACCCTTGTATCTCGACTAGATGATAAAATCATCGAAGCTTGCTACACTTTATCATCTAATCTGGAGCATTGGCAGCGTGAGCGCACACTACGTGCTACAAGTCTCCTTATTGAACTTATTTAGGGAGTAGGTAATCTTCCGGTATTATTGGCCAAGTATGATTTTCGTCGTCGCGGTGTAATAAAATTAAATCGTTAGTTATACCTGCTAATGTGTTACTTAAAGCTTGGACTTGAATGAGTAAAGAAACAGAGTTATATAGCGCTTGACTAAAATCTTCATTTTCTAAGGCTGTTAATGCTTGTCTTACATAGTTGTTAATATCGTCAATCATTTCATTAGCGTCTTCTTGCCAGTCAAAACTGTAATCTGCATCAAGAGAGTCTAAGTCCTTAATTTCTTTTAACCTAATAAAATCATTGACTAATTTACGAAGATTATTAAAGTCTATACTAGACATTAAATTTTTATCATTATTATTTAACATTAACGCTTATTCCTTTTGCTTCTTCAGATTTCGAATATTTTTGATGCCATCCAAATTTGAAACAAACTTAGTTAAACCAGCTTATAGGCCAGTTGAAGCTTACAATACCTAATAGTATATCTCAGAAGAAGCGAATGTTAAGCAAAGAAGTCTTACTGTTGCCGAGGGTAAATGAGGATATAATGAAGCACTGCTGTACCCGAGCGCAAGACGAAAGCTGTGCTTGAGTGAAGGCGAGAGTATAGTCCTTAAAGAACCCCGAGCTATGAGACGCATAATTTCTCCCTTTTAAAGAACTCCAATCTCGAGGCTAAGTTTTTTATCTTTTTGCTTTTGATTTTTTGTTTTCGATGAATGATATAAGGCTGGGTGATATTGAATAAGACCGATAATTTAGTTTTAAATGGTGGGTTACGTTTCATCAGCACTCTCTTCGAGAGTTTGATAAAACTAACCCACCCTACGCGAAATTCGATGTTCTTTTGCCAGTAAGCTACTGCGCGGTCAAACCACCATCAACCACAAACTCAGAACCCGTTGAATAGCTCGAGTCATCGGAGGCTAGGAATAGTACCATGCCACTGACTTCTTTGGCTTCTGCCACTCGTTTCATTGGGATGGTTTTGGCAAAAGCGTCTACCGCATCTTTGGTATCGCCTTGGGTTATCATGGGGGTGGCGATGACGCCGGGGTGGATGGAGTTGACGCGAATGCCGTGCGGCGCGCACTCTAAGGCGGCTGCTTTGGTCATGCCGCGCACAGCAAATTTGGAATCGGTATAGCCGATAGCGCCGCCGACCAAACCGTTAATCGATGAGACGTTAATGATAGAGCCTTGCTTGGCTGCTTTCATGATCGGAATGACCGCTTTCATGCCTAAGAATACCGATACTTGGTTAATCTCAAGTATTTTGCGATAGTCCTCTACCGAGGTATCTAAAATCGATTTGTGGGTAGTGATACCAGCGTTATTCACCAATACATCAATGCGGCCAAAGGTGTCTTTGGTTTGTTTGACTACTTTGTCCCAATCTTGTTCGCTTGTGACATCTTGCTTAACAAATAGGGCGTTGTCGCCCAGCTCTTTTGCAAGCGCGTCACCTTTTTCACTATTGATATCGGTCAAGACTACCTTTGCACCTTCCTCTATACATAAACGCGCATGGGTCTCGCCCATGCCCTGAGCTGCGCCAGTAATGATGATAACTTTGTCTTGTAGACGAGCCATAATACTTCCTTATTCTTTTAGGGTTTGCTGCAATTGTCATTAAGACTATTATTGACCAACAATTATAGGTCATAACCACTAGCATTTAGGTAATGAAGCTTAAGGTCTTGTCTTAGATAGGTAAAGTTATTAAACACGTTCAATAAGCGTATACTCAGTAATAGAATGAGAAAGCTATTTGAATATTTAAAAGGAGCTATTGATGTATAAAAAGATATTAGATTTTTGTTTTAATGAAGCGGGTAGCCAAAAGTTTTTTGAGAAAGACTTGGAATTTGATCGCTTGTTAACAGAACGCTTTACTACGGTACTTGAAAAGGCCGCTATGGCAGAGTTTTATACTTGGCGCACTAGTCCCCAAGGTCGTTTGGCTGAGATTATTATACTAGACCAGTTTTCGCGTAACATTTATCGCGATACGCCAACTGCTTTTTCGCAGGACCCTATGGCGCTGACTTTAGCGCAAGAAGCGGTAGCAGCTGGCTTATTAGAAAAGCTAAATTTTGAAGAGCGTAGGTTTCTTCTTATGCCTTATATGCATAGTGAGTCAAAGCTGATTCATCAGGAGGCTGAAAAGCTGTTTAAACAGTATACCAATGATGAGGTATACGGCTTTGAGATCAGACATAAAGTCATTATAGATCGCTTTGGCCGTTATCCGCATCGCAATGAGATTTTGGGAAGGGTATCTACGCCTGAAGAGCTGGTGTTTTTAAAAGAGCCGGGTTCATCTTTTTAGGGTCTTTTTTTTAAGTTTCATCAACTGAAAAAAGCAATAGATTCTAAACAGCACTATCCGCTTCAACCGCTTGCTGCGGTAGGGTAAAAACAGTATCAAAACCTAGAGTAAATAAATAGGTATAGACCAAAAAAGCAAGAGTAAGTGATATCTCCATCGTCAGCGCCATCCAAATCCCAACGCCATACCAAATCATATAAAGAGGCATACAAACTAAAGTCAGTCCACCCTCAAAACCTATCGCATGAAGGCTACGGATGATAAAAGTACGCTTGTTAATTTGATTACGCTTCTCCCAATATTCAAAAAGCGTATTATAGATAAAGTTCCATACAACAGCGGTACTGGCGATAATAATGGCCAGTATCAATGATTGCTGGGTGTCACCACCGCTTAATCCCACTAGAATAAAGGTAGTGAGCATGACCGCGAATATCTCAAAAAGTGTAACGTATAAAACGCGGCGCTTAATAGGGCTCAGTGTGATCAATTAAAACTCCAATGAGCCGCCCGCTCATAGCCTAATATATGATAGTGGATTTTAAATTGAAAACAGTTATTGATTACGAAGTACAAAAAGTAAAGCTTAGGCCGTTGGTTTGGACTACTTTTGCTCAGCATCTGCATTGTCCATATCCTCTTGACCAATCACATCTAAATCTTTCAAGCACAACTTATCATATTCTTCTTTGGAGAATTTAGGATCAAGCTTTTGCATAGCCGCTTGCAATTGATCCAAACGGTTTTCAGACTGTTGAATGTGCTCGAGCATTTTCGCAAAAGCCTCAGCAACAGGATCTTGCGAGTAAGGATCAATACCATAAGCTTGAAAGGTAGTAGTGCGTTTAGAGTTTTGTTCTGTAGACTGAGACTCAATCTTGTCGTTGTCTTTTTGATTAGTTTGCAAAGCGCTCTTGGACTTACTAGTAGCTATCTTAGATGGAACCGGATTACCTTTTTCATCATGATAATCAGAGATCATACGCGCTGAGCTACCTACCATCGTAGCGAATGCGGGTACAGGTTTGACGACGACGGCATTGGAGCCAATCTTAGCATTTTTGCCCACGGTAAATGGTCCCAAAACTTTAGCGCCAGCGCCCACAATCACACCATCTTCTAATGTTGGGTGGCGTTTGCCATCATCTTGTGAAACCCCGCCCAAGGTCACGCCATGATACAAGGTTACATCGTCGCCAATCTCAGCGGTCTCGCCAATAACGACACCGACACCATGATCGATAAAAAAGCGCTTGCCAATTTTGGCAGCCGGGTGAATCTCAATGCTGGTGATGATGCGAGATCCATAGGATATAACGCGAGCGGCAAGTTTGTGCTCACGATTCCATAAGTAGTGGGCGCCGCGATGCAAAATGAGGGCATGTATGCCAGGATAAGTCAAAATGACTTCTAGGCTATTACGGGCAGCGGGATCACGGTTAAATACCGCATCGATATCTTCGGTTAAGTCTTTTTTGATGCGGACAAGAGATTTGAATAAAGTGGTTGGCAATGACATAGGGCACCCTGTCTGCTATTTAATGAAATAATATTTGTAAAAGTAAGATAGTCTTACCTATGTTATTAGTATACATTTATAAAAAGATAATGTTAATAAACTGATTCAATAATATGCGCTCAAACGAGTTTATAGTAAGTATTGCAAGGTTATAGCAGGTTTGCACAACAAAATATAGTCATTAACCATAAAATACAAGAAAACTAACAAATTAATGTTAGCTTATTTATGGTATTTAAATACACGATTAAATATTACTCTTTTAAGAGTTTAGCAATGAGCGCACTTAATAGCTGGTATTCTTTTTGATCAAGCTGGACTCTAGATCCCAAACGAGACAGTCGTGATGGCAGAGATTTTAGATGATCAGCGTCGGCGATACCGCGATCTATCATCAGTGTAGTTATACGCTGGGTAAGCTGCTGCAACTGCTGCTGAGTGATGGCGGGTTCATCCCATTGTTGACGCATAAACGTGTCTAGCATTGGCGTTGATGCGAAATCACTCTTGTTCTGGTTGTTGTTACTCGTATTGACGTGAGTCTGCGCATAAGCAAAAATAAAGCTAGCGATAACTTGGATGGCTGATGCCACATTAAGCACAGGATAGGCAGGATTTGCATCGATTTGGATATGATAATCAGCATAGGCCAATTCTTCATTGGTAAGGCCACGATCTTCACGGCCAAACAAGATAGCGATGTTAGGTTTTTTAATAACTGATAAGTTAGAATCAGGTTTACTGGTATTTAGAAAAGTAGCATTTTGTTGGTCAATAAAAGAAAACATGATCTTTGCCGCTTGAGTAGGCGTCACTACTGGACGCGGCAAATGGCGACTGCGACTACTGGCTGCAAAAACCAGTTGACAGTTGCTAATAGCGTCTGCCAAATTGGGCACAATGGTAGTGGCTGATAATACATCATTACCACCTGCAGCATGAGAGATACTGGTCTCATCTACTGGATGTTTGGGATCGACGACAGTTAATCGCGACAAACCCATAGTGTGCATGGCTCGCGCCGCTGAGCCGATATTAGCAGGTAAGGTGGTATTAACCATCACTATTTTTAAGCAAGATAAATAATCGCTAATGGTATAAGGAGCTTGAGGAGTAGAGTTTTGTGCTACAGATGGCAAGGGAGAGCGGCTCATTATTATAATTGTCCTAGGCGCTGATTGATCTCGTATTCGGTATGTTCCAGCGCGGCTGATATTCGCCCAATAAGCGCTGCTTGTTGATCAATTTGTCGATTGCGACAAGCTTCTTGTAATTGTTCACTAAGCTGTACTAATTGAGTCGCACCTAAATTGATACTAGCTCCTTTTAAAGCATGAGCGGCTTCAAAGCCATTGGCATTGTCATTGGTTTTTTGAGCAGATTGCATCAGCACAATACGCTGCTTGCTGTCAATGATATAGGTTTGAATTAAATCTACAAAATCTTCTTCCAATAAGTCGCGCATCTCTTCAAATTGTTCAGTATCGATAATTTTATTATCGGTTTCATTATTTATACATCGGTTGTTATATTGAGTTTCGACCATGGGCAGGTATTCCGTTTCAGTAAAAAGTAAAGGGTACAACAAATATACCAAAGTTACTGGCTATAATAAACAAAAAACCTAACTATAGTAGACTATTAGCTGTAATGAAAATATAAGTTGTCTTCATTAATTATACTTTTAAGCTCTTGTATGTTGTCATCATTAGGGTAGAGACGCCAATGCTCGGACAGTGCCACATTAGCAATACCATAATCCTCGTAGACGCTTAAGCCAAGTGGGGTACAGTTGTCATTAATCGAGTCATCCATATTATTGAGTACAGGGTTGCTAAGTACAGGATTCAAATTGTTTTGATCAGTATCTTGTGCTAAAGCCAGTAAATCGTTACCTTCTTCGTCATATAAACTGCCGCCTGCATCGTTATAATAGTCATTAGAAGCGCTGTCTTGATTGTCTTCTTCTTTATAGGACAAGCGCGGCGGCGGGATGATATGAGCTTGTGCTGATTTGAGCAAAGGTTGCAGGCGCTGTAGTAGATCGATATCGCTACCATGAACTTTAATGCTTATCTTTTTAAGCCAGCGCAAACGGGCATCTACTATGGTCAAGGCGTTATCGAGGCGAGCGAATAGACGTCCCTCGCGCTCACGAATACTGCCTTTAATAATAACCACCTCATCGACCTTTAGCTGATCTTTGACGCGGTTGAAGCGCTCTGCGTAGCAGCTGACCTCCAGCCGCGAGGTACCATCGTCTAAAGTAATAACGTTACGATTGCCAAAGTTTGCTATATCAATGATAAGCCCAGCAAAGTAGCAACTGCCGTTATAACCGGTGTCCGTAAGACTATCAAGACGCGCCCCTGAAGTGTAGCGTTTTAACTCATCCAAATACTCATTGATAGGATGCCCAGTTAGGTACAGCCCTAAGGTGTTTTTCTCAGCTTTGAGCCGATGTTTATCGCCCCAGATCAAATCGGCAGTCATTTTTAGCGGCGGCGCAGCAACTACACCATCCATCTCGCCAAATAAATCCATCATGCCAAGCTCGCCGTTCTTTCGGTCTTGCTCAGCCGCTTGCACTGCACTTGGCAGCTGACTCATGAGCGCCCCGCGAATCTCGTACGCTTCCTCCGCTGACAAATCAGGACGCAAGGTTGCAGCAAAATCATCAAAGCAGCCGGCACTGATCAAAGCCTCAAGTGTGCGTTTGTTGACCTTTTTGATATCTACTCTGCGGCAAAAGTCATACAAGTCTTTATAAGGCCCATCGCGGCGACGCGCCTCTACAATAGATTCAACTGCGCCTTCACCAACGCCTTTAATCGCGCCAAGCCCGTAAATGATATTGGTCGGGGTATCGGCAACAAAGTGCCATTCACTACGATTGACAGAAGGATTGGCGACAGTTAAGTCAAAATTCTCACGGCAATCATTAATAAAGAACACTACGTTATCAGTATTGTTCATATCAGAGGTCAGTACCGCCGCCATGAACTCACTTGGGTAATAGCGCTTAAGATAGGCGGTCTGATAGGCGAGTACCCCATAAGCGGCTGAGTGTGATCTATTAAAACCGTAGCCGGCAAACTTCTCCATCAAATCAAATACCCCGCCTGAGGTCACCTCATCGATCCCTTGAGCCGTGGCACCGCTGACAAAGATATCGCGCTGCTTGGCCATCTCCTCCGGCTTCTTCTTACCCATAGCGCGGCGTAGCATATCAGCGCCGCCGAGGCTATAGCCAGCCATCACCTGTGAGATTTGCATCACCTGTTCTTGATAGACAATAACGCCGTTGGTGTTCTCTAAAATAGGCTCAAGATGAGGATGATCATAGATGACCTCTTCACGACCGTGTTTGCGATCAATATACATCTCAACCATACCCGCATCGAGTGGTCCTGGACGATACAGCGCGCACATAGCGATAACGTCCTCGATATTGGTCGGTTGCAGCTTGGCAAGGTATTTTTTCATACCCATGCTCTCTAACTGAAAAACGGCAGTGGTTTTGGCGTCTTGTAATAGCTTATAGGCCTTGGCGTCGTCTAATGGCAGGTCTTCTAATACCAGGGCTGCTTTGCCCTCACGAGCGCGGCGCTGATTGATATTCTTAACAGCCGCATCTATCACTGTTAAATTACGTAGACCCAAAAAGTCAAATTTAACCAGACCGACATCCTCAACATCGTCCTTGTCGAATTGGCTAACACGATGACCTTCATCATCGCAGTAAATGGCACTAAAATCAGTGATTTTGTTAGGAGCGATCAACACCCCGCCGGCATGTTTACCCACGTTTCGGCACACGCCCTCTAACTTGACTGCCATCTCCCAAACCTCAATGGCATCTTCATAATCCATATTGTCGGGATTAGAGATTAAGTCTTTGAGCTGCGGTTCTTGCTCAAGCGCTTGGCTAAGGGTCATTCCAGGCGTTTTGGGAATAAGTTTCGATATTTTGTTAGCAAGGAAATACGATTTACTCTGTACGCGCGCCACATCGCGTACTACGGCTTTTGCTGCCATAGTACCAAAGGTGATAATCTGTGAGACCGCTTCACGACCGTAGGTTTGCGCCACATAATCGATAACCCTATCACGGCCTTCAATACAAAAATCGATATCAAAATCGGGCATGGAGACCCGCTCAGGGTTTAAAAAGCGCTCGAACAATAAATCATAATGAATAGGGTCAAGGTCAGTAATGTTCAGCGCATAAGCGACCAATGAGCCAGCGCCAGAACCACGACCTGGGCCGACCGGTACGCCATTGGCTTTTGCCCAGCGAATAAAGTCCATTACAATCAGAAAGTAGCCCGGGAAGCCCATAGATAGGATAATATTAAGCTCATACTCAAGGCGTTCATCGTATTCCTTGCGAATATCAGGCCAGTTATCACCCCGAGTCTCTAGCGGAAATAGTTTTTCTAAACGATTCTCAAGGCCGCGCTTTGATTCGGCGCGAAAGAACGATTCAATGGTTTCGCCCTCAGGTACTGGAAACTCCGGCAGCACATTGATACCCAAGGTTAAAGTTACATTACAGCGCTTTGCTAGCAGTGCTGTATTGGCAACCACTTGTGGAATATCGGCAAATAGCGCTTGCATCTCTTCTTGAGTCTTAAGATACTGCTCGTCTGAATATAGCCGGGGACGATTGGGATCGGCGAGTACATAAGAGCCGGCAATACAAACTCTGGCTTCGTGCGCATCAAAGTCCTCTTGCTCCAAAAACCGCACATCGTTGTGCGCTACGATAGCGATATTATGCCGCGCGCCTGCCTGAATAGCGGCTTCGATAAAAGCGTCTTCACCAGCGCGATTAGTACGCTTAATAGCGAAATACAAACGATCAGCAAACTGCTGTTGCCACTCTGAAATTAGCTCATCAGCTCTTTCAGGCATAGAGCCCACTAATGCTTGGCCAACATCTGATTTTTCAGTAAACAGTACGATAACGCCAGCAGCATGATCTAAGATATGTTGGCGCTTAATAATGGGCGTGCCGTGATTAGCCGGATCAACTCTTCCTTCTGTAAAGCCCAGCGAGACGATGCGCGTGATATTTTGATAGCCTTCGTTATTCATAGCAAGCAGTACCAGACGCGTGTCCTCATTATCCACAATGACTTCGCTGCCGATGATAGGCTTAATACCAGCGCCTAAGCAGGCACGGTAAAACTTGACCGTAGCATACAGGTTAGATAAATCAGTCAAAGCTAGCGCACGCTGATTATCTGCGCTAGCAGCTTTGATCAGCGGTTTGATACGTACAATAGAATCGGTAATAGAATATTCGCTGTGGATGCCAAGGTGTACAAATGCCATAGAGGACTCTTACTGGTGCAATTACAAAGGAGAGAAGCTTATTAAAAGTGGTATTAAATTAATAAAGTCTTTATTATCAGTGCTTTATATATAAATAAATGAGTAATTTTCCAACTCATATCTTTTAAGCTTAGCCAGTAATAATAGCATTATTTAGCGTATTCAGCCACTTATTCGATAGTCCTAATCTAAATGGGCTAGGACAAAAATAATTCAATCAAAGCAAAAGCTCTCTACACCTATAAAGGCATAAAGAGCTTTTATCATAAAATAACTAAAGTGAGTTTGGTGAGGATTTAACGCTTGTCATGTTTATCGCTATAAGCTATCCAAAAATCGGCATTTTCAATTCCTGCTTTTCTAGGATCAAAGATAGGATCAAGACCCAGCTTCATTTGCTCATCATAGTCTTTGAGCACTTTTAGAGCGGTTTTGCTAAGCAGTACGATAGCGATAAAGTTGAGATAACACATGCTACCGAAACCGATATCACCAAGCGCCCACATGACGCCGACGGACTGCATACTACCAGTGAAGCAAATGATCAAAAACACAATTTTTAAGATAGGTTTCAACACAGGATAGCGCAGTTTACTATCCAAATAGACTAGGGTAGTTTCAGCGATATAGTAATAGGCAATCAAACACGTGAAGGCAAATAAGAAGATAGCAATAGCCACGAAACCGCTACCGTAGTCGCTAAATACCGTCGATACCGCAGCTTGCGTAAAGGCTGTTCCTGCTGCAATGCCGGGCATGTTTTCAACTAAAACCACCCCTTCTGCTGGGATGACATTGTACATGCCGGTAGATAGAATCATCAGCGCGGTGGCGGTACAAACCAGAACGGTATCGATATAGATAGAAAAGCTTTGCACCAAACCTTGCTTGGCCGGATGAGAGACTTCTGCAGCGGCTGAGCTAAAGGTCGCTTCACCAGCACCCGCCACGTTTGAGAACACCGCACGGCGTACGCCCCAAGATATAGCTGTACCGACAATACCGCCAAAGACGGCATCCATACCAAAGGCACTTTTGAAAATAAGAGCGAACATGGCAGGCAAATTGGAGGCATTAAAGGCTAAAACGATAATCATTAATAAGATATAGCCAACTGCCATAAAGGGAACCACGGTACCAGCAAAGCGAGCAATACGTTTGACCCCGCCAAAGATAATAAAGGCTAAGAGCGCAACGATAATAATACCGGTTATCATAGGCGTAATACCAAAGGCGGTATTAAACGAGTCGGCGATAGTATTAGCTTGTACGCCCGGCACCAAAACGCCGTAAGACAAACAAGTCACTGCTGCAACTAGTAGCGCAAACGGCTTCATCTTTAGGCCACGCTCGATGTAGAATGGCGAGCCGCCACGATATTGATCATCAACAGTATGTTTGAAAACCTGTGCCAATGTGGACTCGATAAAGGCACTCGCGCCGCCAAGCAGTCCCATGACGATCATCCAAAATACCGCGCCTGGACCGCCAGCGGCAATTGCTGTGGCGACCCCAGCGATATTGCCCACCCCGATGCGGCCTGATAGCGCCATGCTAAAGGCTTGAAATGAGCTAATACCCTCGCTAGAAGTTTGTTTGTCAAACAGCAGCCGAACCATCTCTTTGAGATAGCGAAACTGAACACCGCGAGTCATTACCGTAAAATAAATGCCGACACCAAGCGCCAAATAAACTAGTGCGTCGCTCCATATATAACCAACAATGGTATTAATAATCGCTTCCATAGCCTTACTTCCTTGTAAGTGTTATTAAAGGGGTCACTCTAAAAAGTAGTTTTAAAAAGTGTTTCTCAAAAAGTGGCTTTCAACAAGTGGTTTTAAAAAAAACCTTTTCAAAAAGTGCATCTAATACAGCCTAATTAACCAACCAAACGGTCTTGGTTTGTGCATACTGTGCCAAGGCCTCTAAGCCATTGTCACGCCCGCCAAATCCTGATTGCTTATAACCGCCAAATGGGGTAGTGATATCACCTTCTGAAAATCCGTTAATTGAGACCGTACCGGCTTTGATTGCTGAAGCCACGCGATAAGCGCGTTTAATGTTTTGGGTATAAAAAGAGGCGGCGAGGCCATAACTGGTTTGATTGGCTAATTGAATAGCTTCCTCTTCAGTCTCAAAAGTTGTCACCGCTAGCAAAGGGCCGAAGACCTCTTCTTTGAACAAAGTCATATCGCTGCTAACATCGTCAAAAATCGTCGGTTCGATATACCAGCCACTGCCTAAGTCTTTATGAATATCGCCACCTACAATGATCGTCGCGCCTTCCTCTTTTGCCGTGGTAAGATAGTGCGAAACTTTATCGAAATGTGCTTGTTCAATCATAGGGCCAATGGCCGTATCAGGATCGTAGGGCGAACCGACCTTCCAGTCTTTTAGACCGTCTTGTAGCTGTTTTAGGAGTGCCTGTTTTTGGCTACTATGCACGAGTAATCGTGAGCCGCAGCTACAGTTCTCACTCATATTCCAAAACGCCGCTGACAAGATATCGTTAATAGCTGAGTCATTGAGTACCGCGTCATCAAAGATAATTTGCGGGCTTTTGCCGCCGCACTCTAAGACAATCTCTTTTAGATTGCTTTGCGCAGAGTACTGTAAAAACAACCGTCCAATCTCGGTTGAACCGGTAAATGACACCATATCGACATCCATATGCTGACCGAGTGCAGCACCGACATTTTCGCCAAGGCCGCAAACCATTTGTAGCGCTGCTTTGGGAACGCCTGCTTCATAGGCAAGCTCGGTCAAACGGTAGGCTGATAAAGAGGTCAGCTCCGCAGGTTTAACGATGACAGAGTTGCCCATAATAAGCGCAGGGGCGACTTTCCAGGCGTACATTTGCGCGGGGAAGTTCCATGGTAGTACCGCGCCCACGACTCCGATCGGCTCTTGCACGATCAGCCCTAAAGCATTGCTGCCTGTCGGTGCAACTTTACCAAAGACTTTGTCAGCGGCTTCAGCGTACCACTCAAAGGTTTCGATCGTCGCTGGCATGTCAGTCTCTAAGCACTCAGTAATGGGTTTGCCAGCATCCACGCAGTCAAGCGCCGCTAGCTCCTCAAAATGCTCATGCATCAAGGCGCACCAGCGCTGCATAATGGCTTTGCGCTCAGCTGGCGCGAGACGTCGCCATTCATCGTGCTCAAAGCTATCACGCGCCACTTTTACTGCCACGTCTACATCGCTTGCATTACCAGAAGCTATTTGACCAATAACGCTGTTATCGATAGGCGTATAGTTATCTATAGTCGCTTCTGATAAATTATCAGCGGCGATTAAGTGACCTGCCCACAGCTGTCGCTGCTTGGCCTGCTCGAATACTTGTTCTTTGGTGATCGGTTTTTTAGTGGCTCGCTCTTTAGTCGTAGTCATTTTTCTAATCCTTGTAGAGGTGTCAATCCTTATCGTAAAAGCTGATACGTTTATCAGTTTTTATGAAGACAGTAGGGCTAAAAACTCTGTTTTTTCATCTGCTGGCATATCTGTCAAGGGCACCCGTACTGAACCGACATCCATAGTGCCTTTCAAGCAGCCTGCTTTGGCCTTTTGGTTATAATTGCCTGACTCCATAGAATGAATAGCTGGATAAATCTTGCTCATGATTTGCTTGGCTTTATTCCAGTCGCCTTGCTGGGTGGCATCAAATAGCGCGACTTGCTCTTCTGGGAACACGTTTGCCGCGCCAGCAATCCAGCTTTTTGCGCCCCAAAAGAAGAAATCAACGGGCTGATCATCACA
Source organism: uncultured Psychrobacter sp. (assembly GCA_947501045.1). Classification (GTDB taxonomy): domain Bacteria; phylum Pseudomonadota; class Gammaproteobacteria; order Pseudomonadales; family Moraxellaceae; genus Psychrobacter. The sequence goes on along the minus strand of CANMUI010000003.1, from coordinate 100,534 downwards.
GCCGCAAACCACCTCAAAGTTGTCAAAATTAGCTTGTAGCATACGTAGCGCATGGCTAAAGTCGCCGCTACTTTCTTTGACGCCAACGATATTCGGGTGCTTGGCTAAATGAGCAACGGTATCAAACTCAATAGCCACGCCAACGCGAGCGGGGAAGTTGTACATGATGATCGGTAGCTCACTTACATCAGCGACTTTTTCAAAATGAGCAATGACGCCATCTTGTTCCGGTAAGCTATAGGGGGTGGCAGAGAGCATAAGACCGTCATAACCTAAATCTTTGGCTTGTTTGGCAAGCTCGATGGAATGATCGGTCGATAAGCTATTGATACCAGCGATGAGAGTAATTTTCTTTGCAGCGTCTTTATTCTTGACGGCTTCGGCGATGGTGGTCAACACCAGCTCGCGCTCTTCGGCTGAAAAGGTATAGTATTCGCCCGTGGTGCCGCAAGCGACGATGCCTGACACGCCCTTATCTATAAAGGCTTCAACTAGCGTAGTTAACTTATCGGTATCAACGTTGTCGTTATCATCAAAAGGAGTAACGATGGGGACTAAGATTCCATTTATATTCATGAGACGATCCTTATGGGTTGGTTTGTGAATCAGTAAAGACATCGACTTTTATAGAAGATGCGAGGTTAAAATGTTTATTTACTAAAGCGTGCTAATCGATAAGGGGCTGGATCGATAGCATGCTCTTCATCAAAATAGTATTTGGCAATCATTTGCGCACTAACGACTGCCTGCGTTAATCCTAAATGCTGATGACCGAAGTTTAAAAACACGCGCTCAACTCTATCGATGACGGGTAGAGAGTCTGCGGTTGAGGGACGAAATCCCATCCATGACACGCTATCAGTTGAATCTAATGGCGCTTTAAGCATGGGCTGGGCGTGCTGCAAAAGTATTTGCGCGCGGCGCATATTGGCAGGCGCGTCAAGTCCGGCATATTCCACCGTCCCTGCCAACCGTAGCCCTTCTTGCATCGGCGTCATGACAAAGCGCCGATCCATACTCGATACCGGAATCTGCAAACGTGTACTTTCATGCGGCAGCATTAAGTGATAACCGCGCTCAGTATCTAGCGGCACATTGATGCCAGTTAGCTGTTTGGCTAGTAGCTTAGAGTGTGCGCCCGCCGATAGCATTACTTTGGCAGCGGTTATATCCCCTTGATTGGTATTTAGTTGAATACCATCGGCACCGGTGACAGCTTGAAGGACGCGGCACTGTTCAATAACGTGTCCGCCTAAATCTCTAAAGGTATGGTTAAGCTGATTGATCACCGCTTGTAGATTGGTAATATGTCCAGTATTGGGGAAAAATAGCGCGCCTAATTGATTGTCCTGTAAGGCCGGTTCGCGCGCTAATAGCGCTTCTTTTGTGAGCTGCTCATTAACCACGCCAATATTGTTAAGACGCTGACCATGCGCTGATAATACCTTAAGATTGACAAGCTTTTCAGTCGTTAATAATGAGCCTTTGACCTCAATCCAGTCAGTCAGCTGCCACTGATTAGCAAAGTCCTGCCACGCCTGTAGACTGTGCTGATTGAGATTCAATAGCGCTTGATGAATGCGGGCAAATGGTTCAGGACGCATATTGAGCAAAAGCTGCACGGCCCATGGCAGCAGACGCGGCAGGTAACGCCAATCTAAGCGTAGTGGCCCTGTGGGATTAAGGAGCATCGCCGGAACATGACGCAGCATGCTAGCATCAGCAATGGGAAAGACCTGTTCGGTGGCGATATGGCCCGCGTTACCTATTGACGCCCCTTGTCCGACTTTATTGGCATCTAGCAGCGCCACTTTGATACCGCGAGATTGCAGGATCACCGCAGTCGTAAGGCCAATAATGCCACCGCCAATAATATGTATATCGTATAAATCAGAGTTTGGCATATCCATAAGTATTCTCTATACGTCCGCGACCACTTGATAAAGTTGGCTTATAAATCAGCTTAAGTTTGCAAATATAAACTCATACCTTTAAGAAGGTATGCCCCATTTAAAAGGGTCGTTTTCTTGCACAATGAGCGTAGTTTCGGCGCAAACATAAGCGCGCCCACAGATCGTTGGAATGATGGTTTGCTCAGGATAATCTATACCAGCGCTACCAGTATTAGTTGCCCATTGATAACTGCCAGTAAACACACTGCCAACCACGCTTTGCTGCTGCCATAACTGCTCAGGGGCTAGCAGATTGTCAGCAGCTAGGCAGGCAAGTTTGGCGCTAGTGCCGGTGCCGCAAGGGGAGCGATCATAAGCGGCGCCCGGACATAAGACAAAGTTTTTGCTATTGGACTTTTCATCATCGCTAGCAGCGAACAGCTCAATGTGGTCAATCTCGCTGCCATTTTCGCCGGTAATATTGGCAGCTGCTAAGGCTTGTTTAATTTGCATAGTGACTTGTGTAAGCTTTTTAACGTTGCTTGCTTGAATATCCTGCCCATGCTCACTTACCAAAAAGAACCAGTTGCCGCCCCAAGCGATATCGCCGCGGATAAGCCCCAATTCTGGCACTTGCACGGCGACCTGTTTTTGATAACGATAAGAGGGCACATTTTGTACACTACAGCTGCCATCGGTATGCAAGGTGGCTTTGACTAACCCTACCGGCGTCTCCAGCCAATGCGTGCCTGCCGATATCTTTTTTTGATAAGCTAAAGAGATAATAACGCCGATGGTGCCGTGACCACACATGCCTAGATAACCGGCATTATTAAAAAAAATAACACCTGCGGCAGCTTTAGGGTCAGTAGCAGGGAGGAGGAGCGCGCCGACCAGAACCTCGTTGCCGCGCGGCTCTAAGATAATACTTTGGCGCAGATGATCGTGGTTTTGTTTAAAGTCTTGCAATTTGTCTTGAACACTATCGCCGGCAAGGTTAGGAAAGCCGTCATAAACCATTCGCGTAGGCTCGCCGCCGGTATGCGAATCAATGATTTTAAAGTTAAATAATGCAGAAGTCATGACGGGCGTCCTTGTTTATTTGCGAGCATCCGTGAAAAATTTACATTCTATTGTGGTTTACAAAACCTAAGTTATTGAACCAACGCAAATGGTTAATTAAGTCTAATAGCGACTAACTGGTTAGCCCTTATCAATATCTATTTATAGAGTGGACTTTTTTGCAGGCTTCGTCTTGCTGTTTTCCTAATCAAAATATGCGCATTTCTGCATAGTAAGGCAAGTTATACTAAAGTAATGTTTGCTAAAGTGATGGAACAATGTTTTAGTAACATACCGTTTAATGTTCTGTTTAAACAGTCTCAAGGCTAAGAAAGACTATTTAGCAGAATGAGCAGAGGAAATATCATAGATAAAGTGGTGTAAAAAACTAATAAATTAAAGGATGAATAAGGAGAGCCATGTGCCTACTTTAGATATTGAAAATCCTCAATTCTCAGAATCGCTACAACAACATATAGCTGATTATCGTCCAGAAAATGGCGCTGCGTTTATCGGTAACGTCTCTTTATTGCTGCCACTGCTTGACACTTTGACTAATGTGGTATTTTTTGTAAAGGACGAGCAAGCACGTTACCAGCTGGCAAACAAAACGCTGATCAAACGTTGTAAGCTTGATAAACATGAAGACATTGTAGGATTTACTACAGAGGAGGTGTTTTCTCATCGGCAAAGTAAAGATTATATTTTGCAAGATATGAAGGTATTAAAAGAAGGGAAATCAATCATTGATAACTTAGAGCTGCACAGTTATGCTTCGGGTCAGCTAGGGTGGTGCATTACCAATAAGTTGCCCATCTGCGACCATAGTCAGCAGGTAGTAGCTATGGTAGGGATATCGGTCGATATTGATGAAGATAACGAGCGTATTTTACGTAAACATGCGCGCCTAGCTAAAGTCGCGCAGTTTGTACGCGCCCGTCTTGATCAAAGAATCAATATAGTACAGTTGGCTGACTTGGCTAATTTGAGCGTATCGCAGCTGGATCGCACTTTTAAAGAAGTGCTCAATATGTCGCCCTCCCAGTTTGTACAAAAGCTTAGATTTGAGCAAGCTATTAAACTGCTAGCACAGCCTGAATTGTCCATAACTCAAATATCGCTAAACTGCGGCTATAGTGATCATAGTGCTTTTAGCCGTCAGTTCAAACAGTTTACGGGCATGGCGCCCACCCAGTTTCGTCAACATCATCTAGCATCATAAAGTGAGTTTAATAGTTGAGTATGTTGGATCTAACTACTGTGGATCCAACAATTCAATCCAGTGCTTCACCGGTATGCTTGATCGGCTACCTAAATGCAGCTGGCACCCTATATTGGCAGTCACGATCTGTTCTGGATCACCAATTGTCAAATCTGCAAGCTTATTGGTTAATAGCTGCTGACTAAGTTTTGGTTGCAGTAACGAATAAGTTCCGGCCGAGCCGCAGCATAGATGCTTATCTTTAGTAGGGGTCAGCTTAACACCAGCCTGTAGTAAAATCTGTTCAACTAGGCCGCCAAGCTGCTGGGCGTGTTGCAAGGAGCAAGGACAATGTACCGCTGTTTTGCGCGCTTTATTTTGCAGCTGTAGTTGGCTTAAATCCTCTTTAATCAACACCTCGCCCAAATCACGAGCAAGCTCGCTAACCCGCTTGGCTTTGGCAGCGTAGCGTGGATCATGGCGTAGTTTTTCGCCGTAATCCTTGACCATCGAGCCGCAGCCTGAGGCGCTGATAACAATGGCTTCTATACCGTCTTCAATATAAGGCCACCAAGCATCGATATTGCGGCGCATAAACATCAGCCCTTCTTCATGAGCGGGCATATGGTAGCTAACCGCGCCGCAGCACCCTGCATCGGACGCGGTAAATAAGCTAATACCTAATTTATCGAGTACGCGCGCGGCCGCAATGTTAGTATTTGGAGTCGCTGATGGCTGCGCGCACCCAGCTAATACTAGCATGCGGCGTACATGCTTTTGAGTAGGCATAGAAAGTCTGGTTTGTCTCGCTGGTACCGTAGCTTTCAGGCCGCTTGGCAACACAGGCCGTACTGATTGCCCTAGGCGTAATAAAAACCCAAAGCGGCGCGAGTAGGGCAGTACCTTACGAATCAGCCAGCGCAGTAGCTTTTGCTGAAGCGGTCGCTCGAGTTGTTCCTCCATAATGCCGCGACCTATTTCAGCCAAGCGGCCATATTTCACACCGGAGGGGCAGGTAGTCTCACAGCTGCGGCAAGTCAAGCAGCGGTCTAGGTGCGTTTGCGTTTTTTCGCTAACTTCACCGCTCTCAAGTAGCTGTTTGACTAAATAAATACGTCCGCGCGGGCCATCTCTTTCATCACCCAGTTCTTGATAAGTAGGGCAGGTAGCATTACAAAATCCGCAGTGTACGCAGCTACGCAAAATAGCATCGGCTTCTTTGATTTCTATATGATCTATATATTTTACATTGATTTGAGTACGCATAATGTTCTCTGTACTGTTTAGCCAGTCCTATATCACATCCAGCTATAAAGACGACCGGGATTAAAAATATTCATTGGATCAAAAGCTTGTTTAAGGCGCTGATGCAGCTCGCGCAGCACTTTAGGCTGGGTATAAAACACCTCTTGCGTTCGGTCACCACCGCGATAGCAGCTTACTTGACCGCCCATGCTCTTGGCTAGGGCCTCTAATGTCTCAACGTCAAAATCGCCGCGTAGCCAGCGTAGGCTACCGCCCCAATCCAGCAGCCACTCTTCCTCTGGCCATAGATGCTCAGCGCGGCTGTTGACTGAAAATCGCCATAACGGTACTTGAGTAGCAAAGTAGTCTAACTGTTGCTCGCGTAGCTGCGTCCATAGGCTATCACCGTCTTCTAGCACCTCGCCTTGCCACTGTTTAACGGTGCTATCAACGGCACTACGCGCGCCTGCCAAACGCAGATAAAGCTGATCATTAAACCAACAAGCTGCTGTCAGTGGATTTGGTAATCCGGCTAAGCGGTTCATCTCTTTTATAGCCTGCGTTGCATCCATATTATATTTTAAAGTAACCGTAGCAGCAGGTTTGGGCATGACTTTGAGACTGATTTCACTGATGACCCCTAAAGTCCCCATAGCTCCAGCCTGCATTCTTGAAACATCATAGCCTGCGACGTTTTTCATCACTTGTCCGCCAAAGCGCAGGTGTTCACCTCGACCATTAATCAGGCGAATACCGAGGACATGATCCCGGATTGAGCCATTCCAAGGACGCCCTGGACCCGATAAGTGGCAAGCTAGCGTACCGCCCAAGGTCGCCTGTCCATTGAATAATGGTGGCTCAAATGCCAGTCTTTGGTTGTGCTCGCCCAAAGCGGTGTTAATCTCAGTCAATGATGTGCCCGCTCTTGCGGTCAGTACCAGCTCAATTGGCTCATAACTGACAATACCGCTGTGCTCAGTCAGATTAAGCGGATTGCCTGTAGGCGTACGGCCCATAAAGTCTTTGCTACAACCGCCAACGATTTGTAATTTGCGACCATCAATACCTGCCTGTTTAACCTGCTCGATCAACTCGGCACTAATATCTTTCATGCTGGTGCTCCCCGCGTTGGCGGCTGACCTACTGAATCGTCCATTACCCTATTAAGCGCCCTATATTCCTGACAGTTTTTTAATACTGGGATGCCTTTACCCGGATTAAGTGTACCAGCAGGATCAAAAGCTGATTTGATCGCATGAAATTGACCTAATTCTTGATCATTAAATTGCACTGTCATTTGCCGGATTTTCTCTATACCAACGCCGTGCTCGCCTGTGATACAGCCGCCTACTTTGACACAAAGCTCCAAAATACTAGCGCCAAATTCCTCAGTTTTCTCCAGCTGACCTGGTATATTGGCATCAAATAAAATTAGCGGATGCAAATTACCGTCCCCAGCATGAAAGACGTTAGCCACACGCAAGTCATAGTACTCGGATAGTTTTTGCATCTCAGTCAAGACATAAGCTAACTGACTGCGAGGAATAGTGCCGTCCATGCAATAATAATCGGGCGAGAATCGGCCTACCGCTGGGAAAGCGGACTTACGACCTTTCCATAGTAAAGTGCGCTCCGCCTCGCTTTGTGAGACGCGAGTTGCAGTGGCACCTAATTGGATAAAAAGCTGTTCAACTTCGAGGATCTGCTCTTGTACCTCAACAATTGTGCCATCTAATTCACATAATAATAGGGCTTTAGCATCGGTAGGGTAACCAGCATGGGCAAAGGCTTCGGCCGCTATAATAGCGTAGCTATCCATCATCTCAAGACCTGCTGGAATAATACCTTTAGCAATAATAGCGCCTACTGCATCTCCTGCTGTCTGTACGTTATCAAAAGCGGCCATAACGACTTGCGCTTTTTCAGGTCGAGGCAATAATTTAACAGTGACCTCGGTTACTATGCCAAGCAAACCCTCGGACCCAGTGATCAACGCCAGTAGATCGAAACCGCTGCTGTCAAGTCCCTCGCTACCAATGCTAATCAGCTCGCCTTCAACCGTGACCATCTCGACTTTTAATAGGTTATGAGTGGTCAGTCCGTACTTGAGGCAGTGGACACCGCCGGAGTTTTCAGCGACGTTGCCGCCTATGGTGCAAGCAATTTGCGAGGAGGGGTCGGGGCCATAATATAAGCCATATGCAGCGGCCGCCTCACTGATGGCTAAGTTACGCACGCCGGGCTGCAAACGCGCTGTACGTGCTAGAGGATCTATGTCAAGAATATGCTTAAAGCGTGACAGTACTAGCAATACGCCATCAGGATGGGGCATGGCTCCGGCACAAAGACCAGTTCCCGCTCCGCGAGCGACCACCGGAATCTGGTAACTATGACAGATACGCATCACTTCTTGTATCTGCTCAACTGTGTTTGGTAAGACCACGAGCAATGGCATGTCGCAATAGACAGACAAACCATCACATTCAAAAGGCTTTTGGGTTTCCTCGTCGCTGATGACGTATTCAGGCTCAATAAAGGCGCGAAACATACTCACCAGCGCCGCTTTATCCAGTTTTTTGTTCTCAGTCATACCGCTCTCCTTAGCTGAATGAATGATTTAATATCTCATTGTTACTTAATATGGCACCTAATTAATACCCGACCACTGCTGCATCGACAATACGCGGATCCGATGAACCATAGACGCCATTTGGGGTCAGCATAATCGACTGCGTCGAACCCATGGTGGCTTGCGGACTTACCGTATGTCCCATGTCTTCGAGTTTTTTAACGGTATCGACATTAAGCGCTTTTTCGATGCGAATCTCATCGGGTAGCCACTGATCATGAATTCGCGGCGCATGTGTGGCCTCGGCGATATTCATATCATGATCGATGACGTTGGAGATAATTTGGGTGACTGTGGTAATAATACGGCTACCGCCCGGGCTGCCGGTAACGATATAGGGCTTACTGTCTTTAAACACTAAAGTGGGGCTCATAGAGGATAGTGGACGTTTATTGGCCTCAACCGCGTTCGCTTCACCGCCAAGTAATCCATAGGCATTGGGTGTGCCGGGCTTGGCAGAGAAGTCGTCCATCTCATTATTAAGCAGTATGCCTGTTCCCTCAGCGACAAGACCGGTACCATAAGAGAAGTTTAGCGTATAAGTATTAGCTATGGCATTACCGTCTTTGTCGACAATAGAGAAATGCGTGGTTTGATCACTCTCGTAAGGTAGCGGATTATTGGCTTTAATAGTTGCTGCTGGTGTGGCTTTATTAGGATCAATAGAGGTACGCAGCTGATCGGCGTAAGCTTGTGAGGTTAAACCACTGGTCGGCACATCAATGAAGTCCGAATCCCCTAAATATTCAGCGCGATCAGCATAAGCCAGCTGCATCGCCTCACTCATTAAATGAATGGTCTGCGCGCTATTATGACCATAGTCTTTTAGTGGATAGCCCTCTAAGATGTTTAAAATCTGCACGATATGAATACCGCCAGAGGAGGGCGGTGGCATAGAGACGATCTCGTAGCCACGGTAATCGCCTTTGACCGGCTCACGAGCAATCGCTTCATAATTTGCCAAATCCTGTAGGCTCATCGTGCCACCAGCATCATTGATGGCTTGAACCAGTTTACTAGCGGTTTCGCCTTTATAAAACCCATCAGCGCCCTCAGCGGCTATTAGTTTAAGAGAACGAGCGAGTTCTGGCTGACGTAATAGCTCACCGGGCTGATAAGCACTGCCATCAGGTTTGAAGAATATTTTTTGTGTGCTGGGCCACTTTTGCAGGCGGTCGCTTAAAGCCTCAAGCGACTCAGACAAGCCAGCAGTCACTTCGATACCATTCTCAGCCAAGGCAATCGCTGGCGCCATAACTTGCTCGCGGCTCATGGTGCCATGATCCTCCAAAGCTTTGAGCAGTCCGGCTACTGTCCCCGGTACGCCGACGGCTAGGCCATGATAACGTGATAAATCACTGACCGCGTTGCCTTTTTCATCAAGATACATATCACGCGAGGCGCTACTTGGCGCTTTTTCACGGTAATCAAGGGCGACCGTTTTACCTTGCTCGGCATCATAAATCATCATAAAACCGCCGCCGCCGATATTACCTGCGCGCGGCAACGTCACCGCTAAAGCAAAACCCACAGCGACGCCGGCATCAACTGCATTACCGCCATCTTCTAGTATCTGCAAGCCAATATCGGAGGCCAGCGCTTCTTGAGTCGCGACCATACCGTTCTTCGCCCAGACCGGATGATGGATAGCATCTTCTGAATAGATGGCTTGATCGGTGGTAGCGGTACTGGTACTCGTCGCTATCACGCTACTAGCAGAAGCTGGGGTAATACGCCGAGTTTCAGATATTACCGTAGGACTCTCGGTCATGATTGCCAGATTAATGGCGCTGGTATTGATTGAAGTATTGTTTATAGTCGTGTTATCAGGCGTTAAAGCATGAGCCGATACGGATAACAACAATGAGCTACTAACAATAGTTATCGCAGTTTTTAGCAAGCTTTTACGTTTTACAGATTTGAGTTTTTGCTGGTTAGATTGTTGCTTAAATGATACGGATTGGCGCGTACGAGAGAATGGATATGACATCACGAAGTCCTTTTTATGAATAAAATGATAATTGAGCTAATACAAATAGCACTATAGGTAAATCATAGCGAATATTGCAATTCGTGCATAGCTAGTGACAAACTATCGTAACATTGTAAGTGCAAGTATATGTGATTAAGGTAATATTTGACGTAAGAACAGCGAGGGCGTAAATTGTAACTAGAGTCTTATTTTAGTGCTGTAAAAGTTACAGCGCTTATTTATCAAATACAGGAGCATTAGTGATGACAGATACCAATAATTCCCAAATAAATGACACGCAAGATGGCGACTTACTAGACATTACCGCAGCAGTAACACCCAAAGAGGGCGCTGATTTTGAGCTGCAATCGTTAAAAATACGTCAACCTCAAGGTGATGAAGTATTGGTGAAAATTGTAGCCACAGGTATGTGTCATACTGACTTGATCGTACGTGATCAGCTCTACCCTGTGCCCTTGCCGCTAGTGCTCGGACATGAAGGCGCTGGTATCGTACAAGCGATCGGCGACAATGTAAAAACGCTAGAAGTAGGCGATCATGTGGTATTAAGTTATGGTCACTGTGGACATTGCAAACAGTGCTATAGCGGCCAGCCTGCTTACTGTGCTGAATTCTTTGAACGTAACTTTGGCGGTAGTGACACTCACGGCAATAATGCCATTTGTACGTCCGATGATCAAAGCATACACGATCACTTCTTTGCCCAGTCCTCGTTCGCTACCCTAGCTTTGAGCCAAGAGAATAACGCGATCAAAGTAACTAAGGACGCACCAATAGAGCTATTAGGACCACTTGGCTGCGGGGTCCAAACAGGGGCTGGCGCGGTTATCAATGCTCTAAAGGTCACGCCTGCCAGTACCTTTGTTACCTGGGGTGCAGGGGCAGTGGGCTTAAGTGGTGTCATGGCTGCCAAAATCTGCGGCGCGGCCACCATTATTGCCGTCGATATCGTCGACTCGCGATTGCAGCTTGCCAAAGAGCTTGGCGCAACCCATACCATTAATAGTAAGGAGCAAGACGCTGTTGAAGCGGTTAAAGAGATCACCGGTGGTGGTGCTGACTTCGCTTTAGAGTCTACGGGTGTGCCTGATATTCTAACTCAGGGGGTAGAGGCATTAGGTATTTTAGGGAAAATGGCGGTAGTAGGCGCGCCCGCTTTAGAAACACCAGCCAACTTTGATGTTAATGACTTACTTATCAGTGGTAAAAGCATTGTTGGGGTAGTTGAGGGCAACAGTCGTCCGAAAATATTTATCCCTGAACTGGTCGATCTTTACTTAAAAGGTCAGTTTCCGTTTGATAAATTGGTAAAGTATTATAAGTTTGACGATATCAATCAAGCGGTAAAAGATAGCGAAAACGGTACGACACTAAAACCCATTATAAAAATATCAGATTAATAAGATTAGATTAAGTACCTAATTTAGAAATTTATAATTGTTATTTAATTTAAAAGTACTAAGTCACATAACAAAACGGTTTATAGTTTTTGACTATAAACCGTTTTGTTTAACGAAAAACAATGCATGCGTGCAGCTCAGCTAAAACCATTTACTTTAAAGCAACTTATTTTAAAGCAATAGTGTAGCTCAAAGGTCTGCTTTGTAGGTCATAAGTGTCTATAGCATGAAGTTTAAATTCATTGCGATCATATAACTCTGGTTCTTCAGCCGCTCTTAGTTCAAGCTTATTCATAACCGAGTCATACTCATCGTTTGAAAAATCACCGAATAGGTCTTTGGCGATGTACTCTATATAATCCTTGTTGTATTCTTTAATTTCAAACTCAGTGTAATATTTATCTTCTGCCCGATTAATCACCAAACTATCGGTAGGGTTTTTCTTTGATGCGCAGTTAAAACATCCTGGAATAAATTTTATGTTCTCAATATTAACTTGACCAAGCACATCTTTAGTTTTAGTAGACTTACCGTTATAGTTTACATTTGACTTGGTGTTATAAAAACAGTTTTTATTATTTATTATCTTAATATAATTGACTCGGTCTTCTTTATCTGTCCTTACGACAAGGTTACAAGTGGCAGAATTGCCATTATTATAGAGTCCTGTGTTGCGCTCTTTTAGTTCTAGTTTATATTGCTTATTAAGAGCGGTTATATTTTTGCTTAAAGAGCTTGGAGCAATAAAACTTTGGTAGTCTGCTGCATAAGCAGATATGGAGATCGTCGTACTAAGGCCAGCTATTAGTAAAATAGTTTTCACAATATGTACCTAAATTTTTAGTATCATTACTTTATGAGTCTTGGATGACAACTTTCAAGGAGTTTATGTCTGATATATTCAAACACTTTATACTAGCATTTCTAGCGTTTTGCAATTTGATTTTGCCTCAGCTCTTTAAGGGTTAAGACTAGTCTAACAGATATAGTCAAGACACCTAAAAATTACAATCATAGTGATTTATACAAGGATAGATAACCATGTCACATAGTATTCTGCTACCAAGGATGATAGAGATTGGACGTGATGCCTGCCAGAAGCTACCGGCGATATTAGCCAGTTTAGGCGTAGAAAAACCGCTTATTATTACCGATAATATGATGGTAAACCTGGGCTACGTCGATAAATTACAAGACATTTTAGGTGAGGCGGGAGTTAGCGCTGAGGTGTTTTCAGATACGGTACCAGAGCCGACCCAAAGCTCTATTAAGGCTGGAGTGGCGCAAGTTCAGGCCAAAAACTACGATAGTCTGATCGCATTAGGCGGCGGTAGTCCTATCGATAGCGCCAAAGCAATCTCGATCTTAGGACGGTTTGGTGGGGTTATTCGTGATTATAAATTTCCGCGTCAAGTCGATGAAACGGGCTTGCCTATTATTGCGATACCGACTACGGCAGGCACAGGGTCAGAGGTGACAAAGTTTACTATCATTACCGACGAGGGCAATAATGAGAAACTATTATGTGTTGGCACAGGGTTTATGCCCATAGCCGCCATTATTGATTACAGCCTTACTATAAGTGTACCGCCTCGAACCACTGCCGATACTGGTATTGACGCCATAACTCATGCTATTGAAGCTTATATTAGCCCCAAGCGCAACGCCTATAGCGACCAGCAAGCTCTGGCGGCACTGCGCTTGATGGGACCCAATATACAAAAGGCTTATCATGATGGTAAAGATGAGAGTGCACGCGCGGCCATGATGTTGGGCGCCACCTTAGCAGGCATTGCCTTTTGTAATTCTTCGGTGGCCTTAGTGCATGGTATGAGTCGACCCATTGGCGCTTTTTTTCATGTACCGCATGGTCTATCAAACGCTATGCTACTGCCTACTATCACCGAGTTTGGTATATCTAGTGCATCTGATCGCTATGCAGACTGCGCTCGTGCTTTAGGCGCTGCTGAGCATAGCGATACCGATGCACAGGCTAATATAAAGCTAGTTGAGCACTTAAAGCAGTTGAATAAAGAGCTGCAAGTGCCTACGCTAGCACAATTTGGGGTGCAAAGAGCTGACTTCGATGATCTTGTAGAGACTATGTGCGAGCAAGCCTTTGCCTCAGGTTCTCCCAACAACAATCCGCGTATACCTAATCTTGAGGAGATGGTTGAGCTGTATACCCTGCTATGGCGAAATGATGACGATAGTAGTGAGATCTCAGCTCATGCTTTATAACGGTTTAGCTGATATTGCCTTTACGTTTTACAGGCGACCCCTGCCGCTTTGGCTTTTTCGTAGACTTCCTGCGCGTCCACGCCTTCTACGCTATTAAGATACTTTTGCACGCCAGCTGCAAGCGGGGCGCTCCAAGCTGGATCGTTGAGCGGATCTGGTATCTCAATCATCGTATCACCTTTATCGACTGCCGCCTGCCTGACCTCAGCATTGACCCGATCAAAGACTTTCGAGCCTTTAATGCCCATTTGCGCTCCTGAATTATCATCAATGACTTGTTTTAGATCATCAGGCAAGCTCTCATACTTATCTTTATTCATAGTGACCACAAAGGCGGCATTATAAAATGGCACATAAGTATGTGCATCGACCAGCTCGTCCAAACGAAACGCTTGAATGGGCTGCCATGGTAGGCTCACGCCATCAATGACGCCGCGCTGCAATGAAGTATAAGTGTCACTCGCTGGCATGCCAATGGTGGTTGCCCCGACTGATTCAAGCATATCGGCGGCGACCGAAGACGTACGCCGAATGCGCATACCGTTTAAATCCGATGGCGTACGGATAGGCGTATCAACGGTATGAAGACCGTGAGGTCCTGAACCCATCATGTAAAGCAAATGCGTGTCTTCGTACTCGTTTGAGATCACTCCGTCATCATAGAGCGTATGCAGCACGCAGCCCAGCTGTTCGCCTGACTCAGAGACGCCCGGCAACTCAGCAATTTGGGTCACAGGAAAGCGGCCACTGGTATAGCCCTGCGGTTGCACGCCGATATCAATGGTGCCTTTGGCGGCAGCGTCATAGGTCACATCAGGTTTGCTAAGAGTAGCTGAAGGGAAGATCTCAACCTTTATTCGGCCATTAGAGTCCTCTTCAACTTGCCGCGCCCAAGGCTCAAAAACTTCCTTATTCATAGAGTCGTTAAGGGTCATAAAGTGCGAGAACCTAAGGGTGATGACTTCATCAGTGCCAGTTGTCGCTTCTTGATTAGAGCAGCTTGTCAAAGTTAATACACTTGCTAATACGGCGGCGAGAGATAGTTTTTTGTTCATTATAGAATCCTTCCTTGGAGAGTAATGAAGATTATTTATGAGATAATTTTTAGTATATATCGAAGGAGAGCAATTGTGAAATCCGTAAAATATTTACTAAAGTTGGCATATTATTAATAAATATTATGTAATGCGTAATCAATTACTCTATAATTAAGTAGGGATAAGAGCTAACTGCTAAAGTAAATAAAAAACACAGGCTTATTGAGTTTCTTATCATAATCAAAGGAATAACTAAAAGATGATTCCTTATTACATAAAGACATAAAATTATCATTCTAAAATGTTGATTAATTTTTTACAAAAAGTAACAAAGAGTGGTATTTGAGGATCTTAAGAGGTGAATAATGTCAGAGATTGATAAAAGTCGTAACGGAGTTAAATCAATTGAAATCGGCCTATCGATATTAGATATATTGATAGATCAAAGAGCGCCGATGAAGCTCAAAGACATCTCATCAGCCATGCAGATGCATCCTGCTAAAATACATCGCTATTTAGTCAGTTTAATCCTAAAAAACTATGTCGAGCAACTCGATGATAGTAGTTATACCTTAGGTGCTCGAGTAGACGATCTAGGGCAAGCCGGGCTTGATCAAAACAACGTCATGGAACGGCTCACTAAGATCGCTGTCGATATTAAAAATAGCTTAAATTGCGGGGTACAAATAGCCAGATGGTTTAATGAAGGCCCTATCGTTATTAAATCTGTCGAGCCTAATACGCCGATCAGTATTATTACTCGTGTTGGCTCGCGTATGCCATTGGTTTCATCGGCAACCGGAAAACTATTGGCAAGTTATCAGCCCATTAGTGTTATCAAGCCTCTAGTTTTAGTAGAGCTACAACAGGATAAAACTCAGCATGCAACCTCTTCATTGTTTGTTGAAGACGAAGTTTGTAAAACCGATGACAAAGAGGATGTCATAGGGCAGTGGCAGTATTTTGAGAAATCATTGCTTGAGATAAGAGAGCAGGGTTATGCGTGTGCTACAGGCGATATGATGAAGGGCGTCAATGCTTTTAGTATACCTATTGATATGGAGTGCGCGTCAAGCGATGTGGATTCTATTGTAGTGTCTATGAGTAGACGTTTAGGACATTCGATTACCGTAATCGGTACGGCAGAACAACTGCCTTATAGTCAGAAAAAAAGAATCATTAATAAAATGCTTACCATATCGAAACGTCACAGAAATCAATAGCCCTTTTTAAGATAGCGAGTTTGCCGGGATAAATCCAACAAACTCGGTAAGGTTGCTAATTTTTTAAAAACATCTCTTTAAGGAGCATCTAGCGCTTATTTAACATTCGCTTACTTAACATTGATCGTGATACTGCCAAGGCCTTCAACGCGAGCTACCATAGTATCACCTTTGACTACAGGACCAACCCCTTCTGGCGTACCGGTCATAATCAAATCACCTGCCTTTAATTCAAACAGCTCAGACAGACGCGAGATAACCTCCGCCGTCTTCCAAATCAGATGAGTAATATTGCTCTGCTGCTTGGTTTCACCATTAACCGTCAGCTCAATATTACCATTGGTCAACTCGTTGGTGCCGTCAATAGGCGTTAGCTCACCGATAGGCGCTGAGTAATCAAATGCTTTACCGACTTCCCACGGACGACCTTGTTCACGCATCTCCATTTGCAAGTCACGGCGCGTCATATCCAAGCCTACAGCATAGCCAAATATAACGTTTTTAGCATCTTCAACCGAGATGTCTTTAGCATCTTTACCAATAGCGACTACCAATTCGACTTCATAATGATAGTTTTCAGTAAGCGGTGGGTAGGGCAGATCAATCGTACCGTCTTTGGCTACGGGTACCACAGATTCAGGATCATTGGGCTTACAAAAGAAAAATGGCGGGTTACGATCGGGATCAAAGCCCATTTCGCGCGCGTGAGCAGCATAGTTGCGCCCGACGCAGTACACACGGCGCACCGGAAACTTATCTTCTGTGCCTTTAACGTGCAGACCGACAGGGGTAAAAGGTTCAATCACATATGACATAAAATACTCCTTTATTGATATTTATTTAAATTTAAAATAATGATATTAAAAAGCATCTTCTTGATTACTAGGCTCTGCATCGATAAAAGCTTGTAGCGTATGGCAATGCTTATCAATAGCCTCAATGTTTGGATAAGCGCTCATATCTACTTCAAAACGGCGCGCTGAATAAACTTGCGGAATCAGATAACAGTCTGCCAAAGTGGGACTATTGCCATAACAGAAATTACCACGCTGTTTATCCTCTTCGAGTAATTTCTCCAAAGCCGTAAACCCGTCGTTTATCCAGCGTTGACACCATGCTTTTACCCCTTCTTCTTCCACAGACAGCTCATGACGCAGATACTGCAATATACGCCGATTATTAATCGGATGAATATCGCAGCCTACCATAGCACTGAGTGCTCTAACGCGCATACGACCAGCGCTATCTTTGGGAAGTAGCGGCGTATCAGGATAATTTTCCTCTAACCACTCCAAAATAGCTGGACTTTGAAACAGTTGCAAATCATTAGTTTGCAAGACAGGTACCAGCCCTTGTGGGTTGATGGCTTTAAACTCGGACTCTAGCTGCTCGTCCTTTGATAAATCAACCGAGATGGACTCGTAATCCAATTCTTTTAAGTTGAGCGCTATACGGACACGGTGCGAGGTGCCACTACGAAAGTAGCCATAAAGTTTCATCATAATAATCCCTTATTCTTATTTAAGTTTAATTGTCGTTGATATCTTTTTCATATTGACCTAACTATAATTAAGTTTACACATCGGTTCTTGGACGTTCAGAATAAAGCCCTAATTTTTTTTGAAAAGGTGATTCGTCGGCCACAAAGATAAAAGCTGGCGTGTCATTTTGATTGGTCAAAGTAATATTGGCAAAACAAGGCGCGCAGCTGGTATCAGAAGCGATCAGCTCATGTCTGACATCGTCGGCATCAACAACGACATCACCTTCTATAATATGAAAGATGATAGCACACGAGCGTCTAGGCAGACGTAGCACTTCGTTAGGGCGTAGCATAATGGCGCTAAAACCAATGATTTTTTGCGCGTCTTGTCCGGTTTCTGGGTTGACATAAGTCACTTGCACCATGTCTACATCCTTACCTGCAGCGATGGACTCAAGCGATTTTTTGGTATCTACCCAAGGGTAGCGCAGGATAGGATATTCAATAGTATCATTACGCTGAAAGTTTTCGGTAGCGACAAGCCCAGGACCATAGATTTTGGGATTGGACTCATGCTCGCCTTTTACCTTTTCGCCCTCTTCAACATAGCTGGTTTCTGAATAATAGACTAAAGGCAGATCCAGCACATCAAGCCAAACCACTTCTGAATCTCCGTCATGCGAATGCTCGTGCCACATACCACTCGGAGTCAGAATCAAATCGCCTCTTTCCATCTCGCACTTTTCGCCATCGACACTGGTATAAGCGCCATTGCCTTCAACGATTAGACGGACAGCATTGGGGACATGACGATGACTTGGTGCCCATTCGCCGGGCAGCAACAGCTGCATGCCTAGATACATGATAGAAGTAGCACGCATATTATCCAGCGTATGTCCCGGGTTGGCCAATACCAGCACGCGGCGTTCGGCCTTTTCAATCGGGGTCAGCTCGCCTGCTTGCATAAGTAGGGGACGTATGTCTTGATACTTCCAAGCGGTGGCTTGGGTTCTAGGTTTTGGGGTATAAGGGGGTAGGACATCACGCAGACTCGGCCATAGGGGGACTAAGTTTTTTGCTGTGAGCGCCTCAACATATTCTGTAGGGAGGTCTTCTAAAGTAGCAAGTCGTTCCATGATTGACTCCAGATATTTGATAAGTATACTTAAATGATCTTATGCATTAACTTTCTTGTTTAAGCATAAGCATTGAATTTTAGTATAAAACGTCAGTGAACGCTTGTGAAGGTAGCAAACAAAAACAGTCTTAAAAGAAACTTTACCTCAAACAGTTCTTTTAGCTAAATACAATTATGTAATGCATAATACCTTAGTTATATATTATTCATGACTAACTAAAATTAATCGCTACTGGATAAGAAAAAGCAATTTAAGACAGCTCTTTATGACAAAATACTTTAGAGAATATAAGTATGTTAAATTACATAATACAAAATAGCTTCTTCTACGAAAACTACGTTTGGTTACCTTTAATTACATTTTTTAACAATCTGTTTACTCTTTTAAGGTCTGCTATTTATCAGCTTTATAGTGTTAGCCATGATTGATTAGTCGTATTTATTCGTTGAGCCATAGATAAAATCCTCATTTAAATACAAAAACTTATTATTTTACATACCAAAGGAGCTATGAATACCAGCCAGTACTAAGCTTGTACCCATAATAGCTAGAATAAAGCCCATAAGCTTACTAAATACAGTGATCAGATTTTGACCCAAAAAAGCCACTAGCCTGTTGTTTATTATTGTTAGCTTTTTTACAGTTATCACTGTCACTATCCCCGGTAGGACTACCACTTTTTGACATTAGCATGTTAAAACCAATGTAAAAAATCAGTAGACCTCCTGTGATCTGAAAAGCAGAGATGGTAATTGAGAACATCTGAAAGATGTATTTACCGAGTAAAACGAAGCCTAATAAGATAATCGTACCGACGAGGCACGATTTGAGTGCAATGTGTTTTTGTTCTTCGCCGTCTTTATCACCGACCACACTCATAAAGATCGTGGTCTTGGCAATAGAATTTATAATAGCCGTCAAGGTTACGAATACTTGCAAGGCGAATTGAATCATATCACTATTCACTTAATACTCCTTTTGAAGTTCTTAGCTTTAAAAAAGGCCTGCCAAGTGACAAGCCTTTTAGAAAACTCTTAGTAAATAGCGCCAGAATCTGGGTCAATAACCACATCTATCAGGTAACAGCCTTCTTTGGTCATTGCAGTTTGATAGGCCTCAGCAAGCTTCTCATGGTTATCGATACGTACACCGTCCGCGCCCATACTCTGAGCCAATTGCACGTAATCAATGCCTTTAATATCTAGTCCAGGTACGGCTTGACTGCCTAGGATTTTGCTAAAGTCGCGCATCGCGCCATAACCGAAGTTATTAAGTACAACTATAGTAATTGGTAAGTTGTGGCGTACCGCAGTCCAGATCGCTTGGATTGAGTACATTGATGAGCCATCACCGATGACGCAAATCACGCGCTTATCAGTAGCCAAAGCGACCCCAACTGAGGCGGGTAAGCTATAACCTAGACCGCCGCTTGCCATTGTATAAAAACCATTGGGTTGTGTAATCGGCAAATAGCGCTGGATAGCGGGGCGATGTGAGGGCGCCTCTTCCGTGATAATACTGTCCTTTGTGCGCTCCTCACTAAGCACCTTTAGCGCATAGTTGATAGATATCGGCGTGACTGCTTCTACCTCAGGCGCGGCAGGACGCATCGGCTCGGTAACCGGGTTTAAGTCACTTTTAGGAAGCTTTTCCAGTAGGGCAGTTATACTCTCGGTTATAGTACCTATCAGGGTTGTCGTATTTGAGGCACTGGCGGCATACATAGGGTCAGCGGTGATTTGATAGAGCTTAGTATCCGAATCATATAAAGGCATATCGCCTTCGATATGGATGGTGAATACGGGAGCACCAATAACCAAGACAACGTCATAGTCAGCCAGCTTATCCGAGAGCTTGTCAGGCAAAGCGGGTAAAAACCCTGCAAACAGCAGATGGTCTTCTGGGAAGCTGGCACGGCTAGAGTTCGGTGCTTCATACACAGGCGCTTGCAGACATTCAGCAAGATCTACAGCCAAATTAAAAGCCCCTTGACGGTCAATATCTGAGCCGACTACTAAAGCAAAGTTTTGACTGTCTTTTATTGATTGTACCAATTGGTCCATAGCATCGGGACTAGGTATGCTACCGCCAATAACTTTTGAGTAGGCGGGCATAACAGCAGGTTTGTCCCAATCGTCTGACGGAATAGAGACAAAAGTAGGTCCGCGCGGATGTTGCATGGCGATCTCATAAGCCTTAGCAATTGCTCGTGGTACCTCCTCTGCACTGGCAGGCTCAATGCTCCATTTGACATAAGGCTTAGGAAATTCTGCAGCGTCCATAGCCGCCAAGTAAGGATCAAGCTCCAAGATACTGCGCGCTTGTTGTCCAGCGGTAATTACTAGCGGCGTATGATTGCGGTAGGCTGTAAAGACATTACCTAGCCCATTGCCAACCCCTGCAGCTGAGTGCAAATTAATAAAAGCGGCATTACCTGTCGCTTGCGCATAACCATCTGCCATAGCGACAGCAGAGGCTTCTTGCAGAGCCAATACATACTCGAAGTCTTCAGGAAAATTGGTCAAAAAGTTCAGCTCAGTTGAGCCCGGATTACCAAACACTTTGGTCATGCCAAGCTTACGCATTAGGTCATAGACGACATCGTGAACAGTTTTTGAAGCATTTGATTGATCATTATTAGACATAGCAAGCTTCCTTATCATTTACTAGTTTAAGAAAGAAAAGCTGTGTCAGATAATTTCGTTTTTTATCTAAGACAGCTCTAACTTATAGAGTAGCTAAGTATCTATTTGCCAACCACTCCAGACTGTAGAACGATGTGCTTGACCTCAATAAAGTCCTCAAGTGTTGATTGACCACGCAAACGACCAACACCGCTTTGCTTGTAGCCGCCTTCTTCAAACTCGTCACGCATCACCGCCCAATCGTTAAACCAAATGGTACCTGCTTCAACTTCACGAGCAACACGGAATGAACGATCTAGATCTTGCGTCCACACGCAAGCCGATAAGCCGTATTCGGTAGCATTCGCCATCTCAATCGCTTCGCGTTCGGTCTCAAAAACTTGCAGCGCTAGCACCGGACCGAACACTTCTTGTTGCACGATATCGGCTTGACTGTCATCAACTTCCAGTAAGGTTGGCTGATAAAACGCGCCTTTGGATTGCTCGCCCTCATTTATTGGACCACCACGCACCAATACTTTTGCACCTTTATTAATAGCGTCTTGCACCATTTTGTCCACGCGCTCGACGTTGCTTTGGTCAATCATTGCACCCATATCGTTATTGCTATCCAGAGCGTTACCAACTTTGACATTCTCAAGACGTTTTGATAGCTTGTCGCGTACTTCATCAGCGATGTCTTTATGCACTAAGATACGGCTACCGGTCATACAAAACTGTCCTGTAAACACGGTCAAGGATTTTTC
This sequence comes from uncultured Psychrobacter sp., assembly GCA_947501045.1. Lineage (GTDB taxonomy): Bacteria > Pseudomonadota > Gammaproteobacteria > Pseudomonadales > Moraxellaceae > Psychrobacter. Next base: position 78,598 of record CANMUI010000003.1, on the reverse strand, counting down.
GACCACTGGTAGACAGGCATCGATATCAGTATCTGGGAAGATGATATGCGGCGTTTTACCACCAAGTTCTAAACCAAATAGCTTGAGCTCATCTGCGCCTTCTTTCATCAGCGCGCGCCCTGTTGAGGTGCTACCTGTGAAGCTGATAGTAGGCACATCAGGATGCTCGACTAGAGTCTCGAGTGCGTCACGCTCCCCTATGATCATATTGACCACGCCTTTGGGCAACTCCTCTACGCTGGCGATAATCTCCATGATAAGCGTATTACTCAAGGCCGTTTGCCCAGGCATTTTAAGAACGGTAGTACAACCAGCAGCTAAAGAGCGTATCAGGAGCGCAGCAGGAGAGTTCCAAGGAGTACTGATACCGGCTACACCAACCGCTTCTTTAATCAAAATTGAGTATTTACCCGCTGACCATTCTGCCGTACGACCAAACTCAGTGTATATTTTGGAAGCTGCAAAACGAATATTAGGCATAACAAAAGACGCTTCAAATTGCGCTTCACCGAGCAATTTACCGTTTTCAGTCGCGATCATAGTGGCAAGCTCATCTTGGCGCGCTTCAAAGACATCCGCAAGCTTAGTCAATACTTTGTAGCGTAGTTCGCGATTGGTCTTCCAATCAGTATTTTTAAAGGTATCTTTGGCCGCTTTGATAGCATCTTGCATCTCAGACTTGCCACCTTCAACGTAAGTGCCTATAACTTCCCCTGTCGAAGGGTTGATCGTCTCTTTTTTTTCGCCACTATCGATCCATTCGCCGTTGATATAATGTTTCGCGTGGTTGTTTGTATCGCTATTAGTAGTCATAATTAATAATCCTATATTTACCCTAGCTTTAGTCTCACTATAAATTAGAATTGATAGTCCAAGCTCCAACAGTAGTAGGGCATTGTTATGATAAAGTGGAAAAGCGAAACCTTTATGATTTTGCTTTTGGTGAATGTTTATACTAAAGCGTCTTTAGCCTCATCAAAGTGGCAAGTAGCGATTACTACGTCCTCAGCGCCTTATATTAGCAGGTGTGCCACTTTATGACCGATAGTGCCGAGTCCAATAACTGCCATTGTCATATTCTGCCTCCTTGTCTTGTTCTTCTAAAGAAAAGGTCTACTTTTTATTATTGTAATTATCCATCACAAGTTGTACTGCTTTTATGTAAGATTCATTATCTTACTCCTACCTGAGAAAAGTCTTTTTATTTATTGTAATTTTAGTTAACTCGTAGAAAATTTTATTAAGTTTAATTTAATAAGCGTATTTGTAAATACAACTTGCGTGTAGCTAAAACCAGATGAAAATACGTTTATTAAAGTTGGCATATTCTTTGCCAAGTGTTACTGGAACAAATCCTAGACCTTTTCTATTAATCACGTAAGCATTATTTGATTACGTAAGTATCACCTACTAAGGATATTCTCACCAATGACGTGGGAAAGATTTGACTATGCATGTCGCAAGGCAAGCATGAATAAAAGGCAGTGTCAAAAATATAAGATATTAATAATTAAGGCAAATCTATGAACCTTTTTGCCAGTTATGCCAATTTTAAAAAAGACTGTGCTATCCACGCTTATATGGTAAGACTGCCTACTATGTTGTCTGCAAACTATGATCGATCTGAGAGGTATACACCAGAACAAGTAATAAAAAGCATTGAGCTCTCGACACTACCGCAAGATTACAAGTCTTATGCCGTCGCTATGTTTTGTGATAGAGACGCTTTTGAGAGGTATTATCAGACCGCTGACGCGCCATGGGTTTATGATGAGATACGTGCCAAAATAGCCCGTTTACATTTTCGTGGCTACATCTCTTTTAGCGTTGCAGATGTCTATAGTGTCTCTGATGCTTGCAATAGTAGTAGCTCCTCTGGTTGTTCCTCTGATAGTGGTTCTTCTGATGGCGGCGGCGGAGATTAAAGCTACCTACAGCCAATACTGATCTAGTAAAATTATTCGTTATTAGGTATGAACAGCCTTTCTCCCAAATCCTATCTTCACATTTGCCAATACCAATCCCGATAAAATAAGCACCATTGCCAGCAGCTTCCACCACGTTACTACCTCTCCTGTGAGCAGCACTGAGGTCGCCATACCAAAGATCGGCACCAGTAAGGCAAAGGGCATCACCTTGGAAGCGGTATTTTGCGCAAGCAAGTGCGCCCAGAGTCCAAAGCCAATCAAGGTTGAGATGTAAACGATAAATCCAAGCGATAGCCAAGACTTGAGGGATGCCTCAGTAAAGGTCGCAAGCTGCCAAGCATCGGTCTCAAATATCAAAGAAGAAAGCGTCAAAATCACACAAGCGATTAGCCCGCCCCATACCACCAGTGCCAGCGCTGATAGTGCGGCTGTCCTATTTGTTGTTTGGTTTGATGCCTTGTTGCTATTAGCAAGCGAGACAGGAGACATACCAACGCTTTGGGGCGTAGCTTTTATAGCACTTTGCTTTGAAGCCTGCTTTGAGGCAATGTTGCCAAAGCTCCAGCCTATCGCCGCAATTAAGATACAAATAAAGCCAACCAACGGCATATCCCCGCCAAGATTTAGCGCAATCACGCCTAGCCCTAGCACGCCAACCACCATACCGATAATCTGCTTGTGACTTACCGTCTCGCCCAATAAAACATAGGCTAGCAGTACAGTGATAAAAATCTGCATTTGCAATAGTAGCGCCGTCAATCCTGCGGACGCGCCCAAGTGCATGGCGGTAAATACAAAGGCATACTGCAAGACAAAAGTACCGATGGCGTAAATAAATAGCGTACGGTTAAATGTAGGTGGTTTAAGAAATAAAACTAGCGGCACGGCAGTAAAGAAAAAACGCATGGCGGTCAGCATCAGGGGCGGAAAGCTCTCAAGCGCCCATGCAATAAAGGTGAAATTCACGCCCCAAATAAAGGCAACCAATACGGCTAAAGCAATGTGGATTGGGGTCATAGGATTATCCTAGATAATGGTTTTTAGTTATTTTTAGTCATGCTTAAGTTTTTTTGCTAGCTTTTATCTATAGCCAAAGCGTTATGGCGCAGTACAGTGTCATCAGCACAATGACCGCATGAATCACCTTCATTACTCGCGGCAGATGTATCAGTTTTCGCAGCCAATGACCCCCTGCCGCCCAGCAGCTGATGGATAAAATGTTTATAAGGGCACACATGGCAAGTAGGGGATAATTATCCAGCCACGGCCTGCCAGCATGGAACATCGCTAGGCTTGGAGCGACCACCGTCATCGTCCATGCTTTAGGATTGAGCCATTGAAACAGCAGCGCTTGCCCAAAGCTTAGCGGCAATTCACCGAAGCGTTTTTTGGCCTCGATAACGGCTGCATTCGCTTGCTTGTATTGTTCATGTTTTATAGCGTCATTAATGATAGCGACAAAGTCAGTTTTTGCCATCTGATAGGTGAGCCATAACAGATATAGCGTGCCCAGTATTTTTATAATCAGCATAATGGACGGGAAGCTGACGACTAACGCTGCCATGCCCCAATAGCTGAGCCAGAGCATAACGGTGACGCCGACACAAATCCCGAGCATATGAAACCGGCACGCCCAAAATCCGCGTTTAATGCTGCCGTGTAGTAACATCAAATTATTGGGTCCGGGCGTGATGGAGTTAACGAACATAAATACCGCTAATGCCGTTATACTGCCGGTAAAGCTCGCGGTTATACTCATTTGCTGTCTCATCTTACAATGTTAAATATGGATGCTAAACGTGATTGCTAAATGTAATCGACAAGACCAACTATAGTTTAATTACCCATAACAGACCCGCTACAGTTTCACGAATGGGGAACAAAGTGTATAGTTGCTTTTAACGTTACAGTTTATTTATCCACTCATTAATTCTCAAAGACAGCGCAGGCGTTATGGTCGAAACCTATACCCTCAATCCCAATTTAACCAAGACCGCTGCCGTCGCAGAATGGCTTCAGCAGCGTATTGATTGGCAAATCTACCTACCCAATCAGCGCGTGCCTTCGGTACGAAAGTTGGCAAAGCTGCTTAATATCTCAAGCTTTACGGTGGTACAAGCTTATGAGCAACTGGTGGCGACTAATGTATTAATCGCTAAGCCCAGCTCAGGCTACTATGTCAATGTGCAGGCGAAATTAGCTCAGCCAAATAATGATAAAAAAGCAATTGTTAAATCTCCGGTGATAGATACGCGCTGGCTGGTGCAGCAAGTCTTTAGTGATATTCCGCATCAGCGCTCGCCGGGGGTTGGCACTTTGCCCAGAGACTGGGTGCGTAACGACAAGATGGAATGGGCGATACGGCAAGTCACCCAGCAAGCCGATAGTTTTGTCTATGATTATGGCGATGTGCAAGGCTATTTGCCGCTACGTCAACAGCTGGTTCAGCATCTGCATACGCTTGGTATGCAGACCCATACTGATAATATTGTGACTACCGCTGGCGTGTCGCAAGCCGTAACTATGGTCGCACAATTGCTTACTCAAGCTGGTGATACGGTAGTCGTTGACGGGCCAGGCTGGTACTGGCTGTCAAGCTGCCTGCAGCAACAAGGCTTAAACGTCGTCTCTATTGAGCGTGACCATCAAGGGCCTAATACCCGGCACATGCAAAAGCTCTTTGCCGCCCATCATCCCAAGCTCTATTTGACCAATAGCGTGCTGCATAATCCGACCTCTTATAACTTGCATCCTGCCCGCGCGCACCAAGTCATTAATCTTATCCATGAGTACGATGCTTATATTTTTGAAGATGATTTATACGCCGCCTTTGTGCCGGGTGGGCAAGTGCTACGTTACGCGACTCTCGACCAGTTCGAGCGGGTGTTTTATGCGACTGGATTTTCAAAATCGATGGCGTCTGGTTGGCGCGTGGGTATGCTGGTGTGTCCTGATAACTATATCGATGACGTACTGCGTATCAAAACCTTGACTAATTTGAATACGCCTGAGTTTGGGGAGCGCGTTATTCATCATTTATGGACGCATGGCGAATATCGGCGGCAGATTAAAAAGGTGCACCAGCGTCTATATGACGCGCACGAAAGCATGCGGGACGCGCTACCAAAGATAGGACTTAGTTATCCTGAGCATACGCAGGCAGGACTGTTCGTTTGGGTAGATACAGGACAGGACACCAGTCAGCTGGCGCTAGATGCTTATAAAGAGGGCTGGCTGGTTGCGCCGGGGCAATTGTTTTATCCAGATGTCAGCGCTTCAACGCATCTGCGGCTTAATGTATCAACGACTAGCGATGAGTTTTTAGTGTGGTTGGGGAAGTATTTGGGCAGAAATATATAAGTGTATTTCATTTATTATCAGTAATAAATATTATATGTGCAAAAATAGAGGTTAATAGCTATACCTGCTACTATTTAAAACCCTAAAAAACTAATTATTAATTAAGGAAAAATTATGCATATCACAGCCAATTTTGACGCCGGTAATATCGAAGTTATAAGTTTGGAGGATAAAAAAGATATCCAATTAGCCATTCGCCCAGACGTTGGCGGCGAGTTTTTCCAGTGGTTTAACTTTCGTCTATCAGGCGAAGTTGGCGAGCACTATGTTCTGAATATCATGAATGCAGGGGAGGCATCCTACCTCAAAGGCTGGGAGAACTACCAAGCAGTGGCTTCCTACGATCGGGAGTATTGGTTCCGTCTGCCTACCACTTATAAAGACGGCAAGTTAACCATGGTGGCTGATTTGGAGTGTGACACCATTCAAATTGCTTATTTCGCTCCTTATAGCTATGAGCGTCATCAAGATCTACTAGCTGCCGTGCAAGTGCATCCATTAGTGACACTAGAGCATTTAGGTGAAACGCTTGATAAGCGCGACTTAACGTTGGTTAAAATCGGTAATGAAGATAGCAGTAATGAGGTAAATAAACGCAACATTTGGATTACTGCGCGTCAGCATCCGGGTGAGACGATGGCAGAATGGTTGGTTGAGGGCCTACTATATAGCTTATTGGATGAAGATAATGCGAATGCCAAGTTGCTATTAGACAAAGCAAATTTTTATATTGTGCCCAACATGAATCCCGACGGCAGCGTACGTGGACATCTGCGTACCAACGCAGCTGGCACAAATTTAAACCGAGCATGGTCAGATTCAAGTTTGGAGAAAAGCCCTGAGGTATTTCATGTAATCAATAAAATGGAGGCGACAGGTGTGGATCTATTTTATGACGTGCACGGCGATGAAGCATTGCCTTACGTGTTTCTTGCCGGCTCTCAAGGCGTGCCAAGTTACAACGAGCGCCTCGCAAGCTTGCGTGATAGATTCTCAGAGGTGTTAAAGTTGGCCAGTGCCGACTTTCAGTCCGAATATGGCTATGATATTGATGCGCCAGGTGAGGCAAATATGACTTTGGCAACCAACTGGGTAGCGGAGCGATTTGACTGTCTTGCCAATACCTTAGAGATGCCATTTAAAGACAACGATAATGTACCCGACGCAGATACAGGTTGGTCACCAGAACGTTCTATTAAGTTAGGGGAGGCGTCGCTGATTGCTATGTCGGCGGTCGTTGATGATTTGCGTTAATTATTATAAATTAGTTTTGCAAGCATAGGTTTGAGGTCGTAGAAAGATTCTAATAACTGTATAGGACGGCTAATTAGCAAAGTTTTAGTAAGTAACGAAATGAAAAAAGACACCGCATTTAATGTGGTGTCTTTTTATACTGAACTCACTATAGCGTGAGTTTTAGTAGTCATTGTAAGCGTAAGCTAACTCGTGTCTTTTTTAGACCAAGAATAAAAGCCCGCCCATAATGATGACACCTGATACCGCCAATACAATCAAGCAGTAGCCCATAATGGCTCTAGCATCAAGACCTGCAATCCCTAACAATGGCAGCGCCCAAAACGGCTGTATCATATTCGTCCAAGCATCGCCCCATGCAATGGCCATAGCCGTCACGCTAGGACTCACCCCAAGCGCTGTCCCAGCCGGTATCATAACCGGTCCCTGCACAGCGAATTGTCCACCACCTGAGGGCACGAAAACATTGACAATACCGGCGCTTAAAAAGGCAAACACAGGAAAGCTGTCTGCTGAGGCATTATTAATAAAAAACTCAGTAACCTCAGTACTAATAGAGACCCCATTAAGATTTGCCCCGGTCATGATACCCATAATGCCACCATAGAAGGGGTATAGGAGTACAATGCCAGTGATGCTACTGATGCCTGAATTTACAGCCAAGTAGTAGCGCTCAAGCGTACCATGTGCTAGCAGGCCCATAAACAAGAATAGACCAATGACGATATTGAACCCTAAGCTAAAGCCATTATTCGTAAATTCATTCACATAATACATGACTGCAAGTACTATTAAGACAAGGGCCACAAGACGACTGTCATCCAGTTTTTTTGCGGGTGTATCATGTTCGGGCGCTTGGTAGACCTTACCTTTAAGAATACTGGGATCGACCAGCGTTGGATTTTTGGGATGCATAAAGCTATTCAGTACGGGTATAACAACAATCAAGGTGACTAAGATAACTAAATTATAAGGCGCAAATATAGTTTGTGATAGAGGAATGGCTTCTGTTAGTACGTTACCTGACAGCTGTTGTAGGGTATCGCCACCACTACTTAAGGCTAGTGGGATTGACCCAGACAGCCCTGAATGCCAAACTAAAAATCCAGAATAAGCTGCGGCGACCAGTAAGGGATAATCAACTTTCGTGACTTTTTTGGCAAGCGATCGGGCAAAGACCGCGCTAATGACCAAACCAAAACCCCAGTTAATCAAAGCGCCTGCCATAGCAACTAGCGTGACGATGATAATAGCGGCTTTTGGCGAATGTATTCTGCTTGCCATCGCGTCTAAAAAACGTTGAATAAAGGGGGCATTGGCGAGCGCATAGCCGGTGATTAAGATCAGCGCCATCTGCATGGCAAAACCATGTAATGACCATAGACCATTGCCCCAATGGCCTGCCATAGACAACACATCTTGACCGGTTAAAATAAGACCGGCTGCAAAGGCAATAAGAGTAAGAATAATGGAAAAAACGAACGACGATGGCAGGTAACGATTGACCAGTTTTACACTGGCATTGGTTAGCATAGCTAACATAGCAAACATCCTTGTGGTATTGATAGCGACTTTGTCATAAAGTGCTATCTTTGTATAGTCAGTTCAAAGTAAGGTTGTCATAAATATAAACGCGCTACTGGTATAAATTTTACTTGCGTGCTGTTATCACAGAGGCTGCACAAAATTCATCCCAGCAGCGCTATGTTCTTTTTACAGTGCATCGACTATAGGTACCTAAGCACTTAAAGATTCAGGCGTTATCAGGATATCAACGTTACCGATCTCCTCAACATTTCTCTGATAGGTTGTTTTTCCTTCAACCATTTTGGCAAGCTCAGTAAAGACGGCTAACGTCTCTTGAATGGTTTTCTCGCGATAGGCAGGATCGGAATTGATAAGCTGCTTTTCATAAGCATTGGCAGCAGCGTACACAGGGATTAGCGCCGCTGTTGGATTTGGCTTAATACCAAGCTTGGCTGCCATCTCCTCGCCATGAATCAAAGTTAAAAAAGAATGCATCAGATCAACAGAGGTATCTGGTGGCAGTCCTAAAAATGAGGTCAAGAAATGCCCAACGGCTGTGAGCATCTGATCGGTCAAAATCTTTGAGCCTTCATTAGGCTCGCCAAAGACTAAGTCAATCATTTTGGTCATCTTGGCAGCAGACTCTTGGTCATAGACTAAGCGAAAATACTCTTCGGGGATACCTAATTGCTTAGCGATAAGCTGCCATAAGTGATATAAATCGTGAAATTCCTCTTCGCTATAAGTAATACCTAGCTTTTGCAGGGCGGCAAATGGAATATAAGTAAAATCTAGCCAAGTGCGTAGCATGTCTAGCTGATTGATAGGCGCGCCGCTCTCATCATGATCCCAGCCTTTTTTTATCATCCCTAAGCGGACTCTTGCGTGCAGCAGACGCACCTCTAGAGTATGGATATAGCCGTCATTACCAACTCTCATACCATCTGGCATTAACACGTACTGCTTCCAGATAGTCGTTTCAGCGATGCGGCGTAATGCTACATTAGCCAAATTCCCTGTTTTCATTAAGATGTTAGCGATAGTGGGTGAGCAGTAAGTATGCGTGAGCGCGCCAGGACCCAAAGCTACGGACTGCCACAGCGGGCTAATCAGTAAATAGTTCTCAGAGCCTTTAGTAACACTATTTTGATCCACCCAGTCGGGTATAGATTCTGACTCTTCTAACAGTTGTTTCAAAGCGGGTAGAGGGTCAGTTAATGATGCCAAACCTTCTTTAATGCCTTTGGCCACATCGCCTTTTTTGGATCGGTCAGCTTGCATTTGCTCTTTAATGACTTGATCGGCGAGTGCATCACCTTCGCTTGCCATCTTAAGCATAAGCTGCAAATCTTGCTCAGTAAATAATTCTAAAAACCTTTCTCTGTTCTTGACGCTTTTTGGTTCAGCTATAAGTAAATCGGACATGGACTCATTCCTTGAGTAAGTTTCTTAAAATAGGCAACTATCCTTAAAACATAGCTTTATCTGATGAGCTCTAAGACGGCTACCCTTATAACCAGCTTACACTGTTTTTTTTACATCTCCCTCATCCCTTTTGACTATATTTAAAGAATAATGACAGATTAAATTTAAGCGATTGTGGGTTGTATTGTGCAATGCTCTTGAGCTTGTTCTCGTTATCTTTGGTATGCCAATTAGATAATGTTTGCATCGTTATTCTGAACAAAAAAAACCTAGCGTCTCAACGCTAGGCTTTTTCTTGTTCAATCATAAGAATAAAGCTTTGAATCTAAGCACTGGTTTTATTACGAATCAATTTGTAGTTTAAGAATTCAGTAATACCAAGGGTACCAAGCTCACGACCGAATCCTGAACGCTTAACACCACCAAATGGGGTGTTGGCTTCAGTACCAGAAGGTGCGTTTATGCTCACCATGCCGACTTCTAACTGGTCAGCAATATCAGCTGCCAATGCTGAGTCTTTAGTCTGGATTGATGCACCAAGACCAAAGGGAACATCGTTGGCAATTTTGATAGCATGAGCAACATCACGCGCTTTATAGATGACAGCAACAGGACCAAATAGCTCTTCGCTATAAACAGCCATTGAGTTGTCGACATTGGTGAGTACTGCTGGAGCAAACCAAGCACCAGGCTTGTCTTTGACAATGCCGCCTTCGATTAGAACAGTGGCGCCAGCCTTTATTGCTTCATCTAATTGCTTTTGTAGATTAACTGCAGCACTCTGAGATGACATCGGTCCGATAAAGGTTGTTTGCTCTAATGGATCAGACAACGTCATCGCGCGAACCGCATCGACAAAGCCTTGTACAAACTTATCATAAACAGCTTCAACGACAATTAGACGCTTAGCAGCGTTACAAGCTTGTCCTGTATTACCAAAGCGGCCAGTGATGGCATCAGCTACTGCTTGCTCAATATCAGCATCTGCTGCAACGATAAAGGCATCTGAGCCGCCAAGCTCTAAAACGACTTTTTTAAGGGCGCCGCCTGCTATTTTAGCAACTGCTTGTCCTGCACGCTCAGAACCTGTTAATGAGATGCCTTGTATTCTACTGTCTTCGATAATAGTCGCGGCCTGATCATTGGTAGCAAAGACATTGTTATATACGCCATCTGGTAAACCGGCATCTTTAAGCATATCAACAATCACTTCTGCCGTTTTAGGGCACTGCGGGGCATGCTTTAAAATAATGGTATTGCCCGCCATAAAGTTCGGTGCTGCAAAGCGCGCGACTTGATAATGCGGATAGTTCCACGGCATAATTCCAAACAATGCGCCTACTGGAAGTTTCTCTACAGAAGCTGAGCCTTCGTCCACGTTGATTTGGTTAGGTGCTAATAGCTGCTCTGCATTATCTGCATAGTAGCGATAGATCTCAGCGACTAGACCAAGCTCTCCTTTACCTTGGGCTACAGGCTTACCCATTTCTATAGCGATCATCTCTGCCAACTCATCTTGACGTTCAATATAGATATCGGCAATTTTGTGTAGTAGTGCACTGCGCTCGCTAAGAGATACGTTACGCCAGTCTTGATAGGCATCATCAGCTTTTGTGATGGCTTGTTGGATATCTTGTTCGTTCGCGGTAGGGTAGGTGGCTTCAACTTCGCCAGTTGCTGGGTTGGTTACTTGATATTCGCTCATAAATATTCCTTGGGTTGAAAATCCATTTTTAGTTACTAACTAAGTACGACTGTTATTTAGACAACAGTAACATGCAGGCGCACATCAACATTGCCGCGAGTGGCATTAGAGTATGGGCAAACTTGATGAGCAGTTTCGATTAGATTTTGTGCTTGCGCTTCATCAATACCAGATACTTCGATAGACAGGTCTATATCTAAGTTATAGCTATTATCAGCCTTCATACCAATACCGACTTGAGCAGAGGTTTTTGAAGCTGTAATTGGTAGTTTCATCTGCTTCGCTGTCATATTCAGTGCACTATCGAAACATGCTGCATAACCCATCGCAAACAGCTGTTCTGGATTCACACCCTCTTTATCTGTTTCTTGAAAGGACACCAAATCAAAACCTAGTGAACCATCGTCAAGACCTGTATGCCCAGAACGACCACCGGTTGCTGTTGCTTGAGTTTTATAAAATATTTTCATCTGTGTTCCTTATTTAGATTTATTAGCCTTACTAAATGCTATCAAAAATAGATTTGATACATTGTGATGCAATCATTATAAGGGAGCACCTAATAATTCGTTATAACAGTCCTACAAATTTGTTGCCTAATTCTATAAAAATTTGTATTATCAAGCAAATTTGAAAAATAAGTAAAGTATTATGCAGGCAAAAACCATTGAGCAATTACTTAGATTGATACCCAAGAACCAGACTATCGAATCTGATATTCCAGACTTAATCTTCTATTGTGCTGATAGACCAGAAAAAATAATTGGCTATGTCCTAGAGCCTAGTATATGTATCGTTCTGCAAGGTGAGCGCGAGGTTTACTTAGGTACAGATTGCGAAAAATTTGACAATACTAACCTAATGTTTTGTCCAGTCGACGCCCCATTGAACATACACATTAAACAGGCGTCGCTTGACTACCCTGTCGTTGTATTATCTATGAAATTAAATTTGCTAATGATTCGAGAAGTACTCGCTAAAATACCACCTAAACAACATATGGACGGGGGTTATTTGGGAATCAAATGGCAATTAGACGATGCTATAATGGCCTCGTTTGATCGATTAATAGCATTGCTTGATTATCCAAATGATATTGAGTTTCTATCTCCTTTAATACAGCAAGAAATTTATTATCGCTTACTCACAGGACAACAAGGCGATAGGCTGCGACAGCTGGTAACGAATGGCAGTCATATTCATCGTATTGCTCAAGCAGTCGATTGGCTAAAAGTACATCTAGATGAGCCTGTGGTTATTGCAGACTTGGCAAGCCGCTACGGTATGAGTGTTTCAGGGTTTCACCAACACTTTAAGGAAATTACTCAGTTGAGTCCGCTACAGTATCAAAAAAATTTACGATTAATGGAGGCGCGACGGCTGATCAAAACCAATGACGCGCAAGTATCACATATTGCCATGCAAGTAGGATACGAAAGCCCTAGCCAGTTTAGCCGAGAATATAAACGACTGTTTGGCGTCAGTCCAAATAGTGATTTGGATTAAAGCATCATTGTTATAGACGGTCTGAGTAAGAGAGTGTTAAAAACATAGGTTACAATACGCTAAAAGCGGTCTTTACGTATAAAGACCGCTTTAAAAAACCTATTATATGATAAGACTCATGATGTTTGGGAGTTCACTAGAGGCCAGCAGACTTATCAAGTAAAAATGAATGGCAACCGCGTGTCTAATGACGGTGACCTAGTCAAACGTTGGTGCATTGAGGGCAAAAGGTTGGCAGTAAAAACTTGCTTGGATTTTTCCAATGATGTATTGGCGGGTCGATTGATTAATATCATGACTGAATATCAAGCAAAGCAAAATGAGCTTTGGTTAATTTGCTCAAGCAGGCAGTCGATAACACCTGCGGTAAGGCTGCTTAGAGATACTTTAAGAGAGAAATGCACTGAGCTTATAAGTCGCTTAACCTTATAATTACCATTATAAATATTTTAAGTAGTTGTTAAGTGGATAACACACCATTCCCATACCGCATCTACAGCAGGTCGTGATACCGATGTGCGTTTACGAATAAGGTAGTAATCAGGCTCAACCGTTAAACTTAACTCACTGATTTGTACTAAACGCCCTGCAGACAAATCCGCTTGCACGAAAGCCTGACAAGAAATCGCAACCCCTTGTCCTGCCAAAGCCGCATCTAAAGCCAGCGCGGTTTGGTTAAATACGGCACCTGGTAGCTTATCTGCCGTGTTAAGAAAATGTGGCCAGTGGTTGTGTGAATCATGCAGCAGTGGTATCTCTTTTAATTGCTTAAGTGACATAGGAAGCATGATGTCAGCGACAAGATAAGGATTAGCAACGGCTACTAATTTTTGTTTGAACAATAATTGAGTATCAAAAGAGGAGGGAAATGGTGGACGTGTGAGCCGTACCGCGATATCTACCTGATCACGGTCGAAATCTGCAATAGATTCAGTAGCGACAGTACGTAGATCAACGTCAGGAACAGCGATTGATAGCGCCGAAAGACTGGGTAGTAAAATTTTAGTGGCAAATGTCGGTGTCACACTAATGGTCACCGTCTGAGGTTCTTTGAGTATTTGAGTAGTGGCCTTTTTTAAAATCTCAAACGCTCGTGTGACTTCTACAAAGTAGATTGCACCTTGCGAGGTAAGAGCCACGCCCTTTGGCAGCCTTTGAAATAGCGCAAATCCCATGTATTCTTCTAATATACGCACCTGCTGAGCGACTGCTCCTTGGGTCACGAAAAGCTCATCTGATGCGGCGCGAAAATTTAAATGACGTCCTGCTGCTTCAAATGCACGTAAAGCATTCAAAGAGGGTAAAGCGCGATAAGCATTTGACACAACCACCTCTTAGACAATAGATTTTCTACAGTCTAGCACTTTTTAATATCATGTGAGATATCTGCAACCATTAGTTATGATAGATAAACCAATCACTAATGGAGAAAATCATGACTAAAGAAAAAGTTGCTCTTATTATGGCAGGTGGCTCAGGTATGGGTGCTGCGGCCGCTCGTAAGCTCGCTCAGAATGGCTATAAGGTTGCAATCTTATCGTCCTCAGGTAAAGGGGAGGCGTTAGCAAAAGAGCTGGGAGGTATTGGCGTCACGGGTTCTAACTTGGTAGATGCCGATGTACAGCGCTTAGTTGATTTGGCAATGGAAAAATGGGGCCGTATTGATGCGCTGGTAAACTCTGCCGGTCACGGTCCACGTGCGCCTATTTTAGAGATTACCGATGACGACTGGCATACAGGTATGGAGGTTTACTTCCTCAGTGCTGTGCGTCCGATTCGCCTCGTCACGCCAATCATGGTGGCACAAGGCGGCGGCGCTATTGTCAATATTTCCACGACTTGGGTCACAGAGCCGACAGCAACCTTTCCAACCTCGACAGCGTTTCGAGCCAGTCTTGGTGCTTTTACTAAGATTTTCTCTGATGATTATGCGCCGCAAGGCATTCGCATTAATAATGTCTTACCTGGTTGGATTGACAGCTTACCTGAAGTCGATGAGCGCCGTGAGCAAGTACCGATGGGGCGTTACGGTGAAGCTGAGGAAGTTGCTGCAACGATTGCCTTTTTATTATCAGAGGCAGCTGGATATATTACGGGTCAGAGCATACGCATTGATGGCGGTGTAACTCACTCTGTCTGATAAAGGGTAAGGCTAGGTTTATTGCTGGTACTGCGTTATTGCCTAGTAGTATCGCAAGTCTATTAAGTGGCTCAATTCCTATCTTTACTTTTTTAGGGGCGGCGCTTTTTTTACCAGAGGAGAGACCTACCAAACAGAGGGCGCTGGGGGTCGCTTTAGGGTTTGCGGGCATTGCCTTGAGTACACGTCCATGGCAAGGCGGCATGAATATATTTTTTATAGGCATTTTATGGATGTTCGCTGGTTCTTTGGGTGTTGGCCCATCATTCGTATACGTACGTCGTTTTTTATCGCATCTAAAGCTATCACCATATGAGGTGATGAGAAATCCATCTCATTGCTTACGTTAGTGTTGCCTTTTTTAGAACATAAAAGTTTATTTGTTATGCTTCTTCTTAATGGCTTATTAGTCATAATAAAAGTGATAGAAAGCACCAAAACAAGGAGGTAGGCATGGCTACAAAAACTATAGGTATCGTCGGGTTAGGCCGTATGGGCAACGGTATGGCTCAGTCTTTGCTTCGCAAAGGTTTTAAAGTGTTCGGCACGGACATTGGGGAAGCACAAAGCCAAGCTGCCAGGGAAATCGGCGTAAATGTTGTTGCAGATATTAAAGCTCTGTGTGCTGAATCTAGTGTCATCATTCTATCTTTGCCAATGGCAAAGCATGTACAAGCAGTTGTTAAAGGCAAAGATGGCATTATTAACTTTGCTCAGCCTAAAACTCTGATTATTGATACTTCTACTTCAGAACCAGAGGTGACGCGGGCACTCTCGATAGAGCTGGATCAGTTAGGCCATCAGTTATTGGACTGTCCTGTCAGTGGCGGTCCGGCGGGTGCTGCAGCCGGTACTATGGTAATGGTTGTTGGAGGTGAACGTAGTTCCCTTGAACGTGCACAGGTGTATCTGGATGCCTTAAGCTCGAAAGTAGTCTACATGGGAAAGTCTGGCAATGGACATGCGGCTAAACTGATCAATAATCTACTATGTGCTGCACATCTAATAACTACCGCCGAAGCAGTAGCTCTAGGTACTAAGGCAGGACTTGATCCTGCAGATCTTATTGCCGGTTTGAACGCCGGTTCAGGCCGTAGTGCAATCAGTGAAGTGAATTTCCCTCGTTGGATTCTTAATAAAGGTTTTGACTCCGGTTTCACTATGCAGCTGATGCGTAAAGATGTGCGTCTGGCGGAAAATATGATCGGTGAGATGGGATTAGAGTTACCTTTGGCTAAACAGGTAGCTGAAATTTGGTCGCAGAGCGAAAAAAACATACCTGATCAGGATGATTTTAATTGCATTATCAAAAATGCCGGCTTGGGAGAATAGATGATGAGTTTTGAAGTAGAAGGAAATGGCGCGCAACAAGTTGAAATACTGCTTAATGAACTACTGGGTACTTCAAAGTTTGGCAGTTTGATTGATGGAGAATTGGTTGCAGGTAATGGTGACGACATCGAGCTGATTAACCCAGCAACTGGTCAGGTATTTTTAATCTATCGTGATGCAGGGAAAAGCGTTGTTGCTAATGCAGCCGATGCGGCTATAAAAGCTCAAAAAGTGTGGTGGTCAATGACCGCCAGTGCAAGAGGTCAGTTAATGTGGCAGTGCGGCATGAAAATACGTGTCGCCGCGGAATCGCTGGCACGCCTAGAATGTATATCTGCAGGTAAGCCTATTCGCGATTGCCGGGTTGAAGTGGCAAAAGTTGCAGATATGTTTGAATACTATGCTGGTTGGTGTGACAAAATTATGGGACAAGTTATTCCTGTACCAACAAGTCACTTAAACTACACTCGTCATGAGCCTTATGGTGTGGTGACTCAAATTACACCCTGGAACGCACCTGTATTTACGGGAGGCTGGCAGATCGCGCCGGCCATCTGTGCAGGAAATGCAGTCTTACTGAAGCCATCTGAATTAACCCCACTAAGCTCAACAGTACTCGCTAAAATTCTTGAGCAAGCCGGTATTCCACGTGGTTTGGTGAATGTAATTAATGGGCTTGGGCACACTACAGGCACTGCCGCAATTGCTAATCCGGTTACTAAAAAAGTGGTTTTTGTAGGTTCACCACAGACCGGTGCTCTCATTGCTTCGGCATCTGCAAAGCGTGTCATCCCTTGCGTATTGGAGCTAGGTGGAAAGTCAGCCAATATAATTTTTCCAGATGCTGATCTTGATCGTGCGGTAGTGGGTGCGCAAGCTGCCGTATTCTCTGCCGCTGGACAGAGCTGTGTATCGGGTTCTCGGTTACTGGTTCATCGGGATGTTTATAAAGAAGTAGTGGAGCGTGTTGCCTCGGCAGCCAGTAAGTTGCCTGTAGGTTTGCCATGGGATGAAGGCACGATGGTGGGGCCCATTAATAACCAGAAACAGTTTAGTCACGTGCGTTCGTTAGTTTCTGATGGTATTGCTGAAGGTGCGGTTGTTGCCGCAGGCGGAAAGCCAGGTGAAATTTGTGGAGGTGAAAATGGTTATTTTTATCAGCCAACAGTTTTGGCCAACGTGAAGAATGATATGCGTGTAGCACAGGAAGAAATTTTTGGACCTGTTGTTTCTGTGATTTTATTTGATGAAGAAGAAGAAGCGGTAGCGTTGGCCAACGACAGCCGGTTTGGTTTAGCTGGCGCTGTGTGGACTGCTGATGTAGGTCGTGCTCATCGGATGGCCGCTCAAGTAAATGCGGGAACATTCTGGGTAAATAGCTATAAAGCAATCAATGTCATGTCGCCGTTTGGTGGCTTTGGTGAAAGCGGCTATGGCCGATCTAGTGGCTACGAAGGCCTGCTCGAATATACACAGACTAAAAGTGTATGGGTCGAAACAGCAAAAGATTCTGCTATTCAATTTGGTTATTCAATTCAATAAAAGGAGAAAATAAATGTTAATTAATGAAACTCTACTAAGTGAAGTAAAGCAGTGGCGTAAGCAGATTCATAGTCAACCAGAGCTCGGTTTTAAAGAGTTCAAAACGTCATCATTTATTGTCGACAAGTTACAGTCCTTTGGGATTGAGGTGCATCAAGGATTGGGCGGTACTGGTGTTGTCGGTACTCTAAAGAATGGCTCAGGCCCTACTATCGGCATACGAGCAGATATCGATGCTTTACCCATAGCAGAGCAAAACGACATTGATTATAAATCTACTCATGAAAACTGCATGCACGCCTGTGGCCATGATGGGCACACTTCAGTTCTGCTTGGTACAGCAAAGCACCTTAGCCAACATAAAAACTTTAACGGCACTATTCATTTTATATTTCAACCTGCTGAAGAGGTCTTAGGTGGTGCCAAGGCCATGATTGATGACGGCTTATTTGATAAATTCCCGATGGATGCGGTCTATGGATTGCACAATTGGCCAGGGCTTCCTGTAGGACAAGTTGCCGTTAATGATGGACCGATGATGGCGTCATTTGATACCTTTGAGATTACTTTGACTGGTAAAGGCACTCATGCAGCTATGCCACATTTAGGGGCTGATCCTATAGCAGCAGGAGCCGCTTTAATTACTAATATTCAATCTATTGTCTCTCGTCGAATATCTCCGCTCAAATCAGGCGTTATTAGCGTAACGCAGATGAATAGTGGGGATACTACCAACGTCATCCCTGATTACGCCATTTTAAAAGGAACTGTTCGTAGCTTTGATATGGACGTACGCCAGTCCATGCAAGATATGCTCACAGAAATGGTTAAAACACTACCGCCTCTATATGGTGTCACAGGCGAGATGGATTACCATATTCGCTATCCAGTAACCACTAATAATAGTCAAGCTTATCTTGAAATCAAAGAGGCTGCTACTAAAGTGCTGGGTGCTGATAAGGTAAATACTGCCGTAGAGCCATCAATGGCTTCTGAAGATTTTTCATTCATGAGTCAAGTGGTTAAAGGCGCTTATTTTTGGTTAGGTGTTGATGGTAGTAGCCCCTCCAAACCATTACATAATGCGTCGTATGATTTTAATGATGATGCTATTGAGACGGGTATTAAAGTATGGGTATCTTTAGTTGAGTCTGAATTACCAAAAAATGCTGCATAAACCAAATAATAAAGAAATGTAGGAATTATAAAATGCAAAAGGAATTGCTATGAATAATACCAGTGTGCTATCAAGTACAATGACGAAGCGCTTATTTGATTGGAAGCTGCATTTACTAGTGATTATTACATCGCTACTTGCAGAATGGATAGGGATCATTAAGATTCCGATTGGTATTGGTACATTAGTCTTATTGCCTCTACTATACGCATTTATATTTACAATATTGTTGAACCCCAACGTCATACCCTCAATGAAAGCGGTAATCTCCAAAGACCGAGCAAAATTTGCAAGCTACGCCGTTCTTTTAAGTATCATGCCTTTCATTGCAAAATTTGGCGTTGGCGTCGGCCCTAAAGTCGAGGAAATAATAGCCGCAGGCCCCGCCCTTTTACTACAAGAATTAGGCAATGTAGCTACTGCCATTATCGCCTTGCCTGTCGCTGTATTGGTGTTTGGCATGGGACGAGAGTCTATTGGTGCCACTCACTCAATTGCTCGTGAGCCTAATATTGCGCTAATTGCTGATAAATATGGCCTGCAAAGCGCTGAAGGTATCGGCGTAATGGGTGTCTATGTGATGGGTACTTTGTTTGGTGCAATTTATTTTTCACTTATGGCAGGGGTCATTGCCTCTTTAGACATTCTAGATATACGTGCTTTAGCAATGGCTTGTGGTATCGGTAGTGGTAGTATGATGGGTGCCTGTTCAGCAGCGCTAGCAGAGACTGTCCCGGCGCAAGAGGAGACCATTACTGCCTTTGCCGCGACTTCTAATTTGCTTACTTATGCTACAGGTCTGTTTGTGAGCTTATTCGTAGCGTTACCAGTCGCTGAGTTTTTATACAAAGTTACCAGTAAATTTAGAAAAAATAATGGCGCTGATATCAGTAAAGCTATGGATTTTGGTTTGCAAGAGCAGTCTATCTTATCAGTAGGGCAGTCAGTATCATTATTGGTCGCTATATGCGGCGTGCTATTATTGAGTAATTGGGTGGGACAAGGTTTTAATCCGATTGCTGCGCTACCTGGTATGCTCGTATTATTTGGCTGTTGTGTCGTTGGCATACTAATAAAACGCGCTATTCCAATTAATGTGCCTGCTATTGCTTGGATATCTATTGTCGCTATTTTGATATCACTGCCGCAGTTTCCATTTAGTGACTATGTTTTAGTCGAGACTGATAAGCTGGGTGTGCTACAACTCATTACCCCGGTACTAGCTTACGCAGGTTTCGCCATCTCGCAAATGGAGGTGGACTTATTCAAAAAGTCTGGCTTTAAGATTGCTATTGTAGCGCTGCTAACCTTTACTGGTACTTTTTTAGGCTCGGCGATTATCGCACAGGCGTTGTTGTAAACAGCGATAAGTCGTGCCGCCCGCTTACAAAGCTTTCATCCATGACTTTAGATGTTGTAATAATTCATGCGGGCCTTGGGATAGATGACGACCCAACCGAGTTACAATATGAGCTTCACCGCTTGCTAGTAGCGCATTGTCTATAGGGATTGCTACCAGATGTCCGTCTTTTACTTCTTTGGACACTACAAAATACGGTAGAAAGGTAAATCCCATATTTGAGCGGGCAAAATTCTTTAGTACGGCGAATGAGTCAGTGGTTAGGATAGGGTTAAATCGAATCTTTTGTTGAAATTCGGCCATTGCTAGTAACTGACGTACGCCAAAACGACTTTCAGCCAGCCCCACTGGGTATTCTAGAAGCTCCTTCAACTGCATCGGTTTATCTCGATCGGCTAAAGGGTGGTCAGGGGACATAATAATATACATTGGCTGACAACTGACAGCCTGTGCGCGGATGCGCGGATGACTGCTGGGATGGAAAACTAGCCCGATATGTGCTTCATCTTCTTCAACCTGACGAATCACCTCGTTTGATCCGCCAGTACTGATTGAAAGTGTCAGCGCCGGATATAAACGGGCAAACTCAGATAATGGACCCAACATCAAATCCCCAACAAAACCATCACCCACCGCTAGCTTTATATGACCTTGCTGTAATCCTGACAAGGCTTGTAATTTGGAAACACAGGTCTCTTCAGCGGAGAGTGATTCTTGATAAAACTGCAAGAGAATACTACCAGCTTCTGTCGGCGTTACTCCTTTACGATGCCGTTCAATAAGAATGCATGCTAATTCTTCCTCTAACAGAGATATTTGCCGACTGATGGCTGAGGGAGCAATATTGAGCTTATCTGCTGCAGCCCGGATCGTACCCATAGTTACAGCCTCATAAAGATAGGATAACCGCTTTCCATTAATCTCTGTCATTACTTCCTCTTGCTCTGTTCTTGTTTTCATTAAATAAGTGTAGCATTTTGACTTACAAATGGAGCCATGATGGTCAGCGTCGATATACTATTTAATCGGTTCTGTAAAAGTGCTGATAGTGCATCTAAAAGTATGATGAGTAAATAAGGGAGGGATACCAGCTAAAGCAAACTCCGATATTGATAACGTCATCTAAGTAAAAGATTGAATGAGAAGAAGCTGCTAGCACTGAAGCTACTAGTACTATAATGTATAAGGCTTAATGACAGTTTCCACCACAAATAAGGTTTGTACCCTATGTGAATTTATTTTATGGGGGCGAAAGCTATCTTAGATACTATATTTCTTAAATATTATATTTTTAACACTAAGGTTTCAATCCACGCACCCGTAATGTGAGATGGGGGTTTTCTGGACGTTTGGGGAACGTCCAGCCCATCGCAAGGGGAAATCTATGATTTTCCTCAGCAGTATAATGTCGTTCCGTTTCTCAGAAAATCCCCTTAAAGGTATTTTCTCTTGCGCAGCTAAAATTGGCATGCAATTTTTTAACGCTGCTCACCACGCACCCGTGATGGGTGCGAACCTTATATTGATCAGCATAATTGGAGGGTGGCCGTTTCAATCCACGCACCCGTGATGGGTGCGAAAGTTTGAATTGCTAGATGATGATGCCGAATTCGTTTCAATCCACGCACCCGTGATGGGTGCGAACTGGCTCCTTCTTTACCTCGTCCATTAAGCTGTTTCAATCCACGCACCCGTGATGGGTGCGAAATAGCAGCATAGCGATAACCCACGCGCTGATAAGTTTCAATCCACGCACCCGTGATGGGTGCGAAACACGGCTGATTCTTACTACTGC
Organism: uncultured Psychrobacter sp.; assembly: GCA_947501045.1. Classification (GTDB taxonomy): domain Bacteria; phylum Pseudomonadota; class Gammaproteobacteria; order Pseudomonadales; family Moraxellaceae; genus Psychrobacter. Next base: position 56,547 of record CANMUI010000003.1, on the reverse strand, counting down.
CAATAAAGGCGTTTCAATCCACGCACCCGTGATGGGTGCGAAGGCTTACCTGTGTTGGGTCGTTCAATTCAGTTTGTTTCAATCCACGCACCCGTGATGGGTGCGAATACAAAGCTACGCCATTGACCCACTAACAGGTGTTTCAATCCACGCACCCGTGATGGGTGCGAATATGCTCGACTATCAGTATGCTAGAGAGCATATGTTTCAATCCACGCACCCGTGATGGGTGCGAAGTTCTCGACGCGCAAATGCGGCATCTCGTTTAGTTTCAATCCACGCACCCGTGATGGGTGCGAAGATTTTGATGTTTGAGCATATTGATTTAGAGATGTTTCAATCCACGCACCCGTGATGGGTGCGAAGCGGGCACAGTTAATCATGTTGTTAATCAATCTAGTTTCAATCCACGCACCCGTGATGGGTGCGAAGCTCTGCTCGGTCCCGTCCGTCCCGTCCAATAAATGTTTCAATCCACGCACCCGTGATGGGTGCGAATCGCGATGCTAACGACAGCCTGCGCGACACGATCGTTTCAATCCACGCACCCGTGATGGGTGCGAACAAATACCGCCTCTATGGCGGTTTTTTTGTGCCTGTTTCAATCCACGCACCCGTGATGGGTGCGAATTACTGCAATAATTGTGTAGCAAAAAGATTAAGTTTCAATCCACGCACCCGTGATGGGTGCGAACTCTTTGGTCTGCCCCCGTACGTCAAGGCCGTTCAGTTTCAATCCACGCACCCGTGATGGGTGCGAAACCCAAAAGTCGGGCGTGCCGCTGCAATTGTTAAGTTTCAATCCACGCACCCGTAATGTGAGATGGGGGTTTTCTGGACGTTTGGGGAACGTCCAGCCCATCGCAAGGGGAAATCTATGATTTTCCTCAGCAGTATAATGTCGTTCCGTTTCTCAGAAAATCCCCTTAAAGGTATTTTCTCTTGCGCAGCTAAAATTGGCATGCAATTTTTTAACGCTGCTCACCACGCACCCGTGATGGGTGCGAAGCGGTAGTTGGCGATTGGACCCAGTCTTTAATTGTTTCAATCCACGCACCCGTGATGGGTGCGAATAGGTAAATCATCAATACTACGACTATCTCATCAAGTTTCAATCCACGCACCCGTGATGGGTGCGAACAAAAGCATACTCTTGGCCACCGCCACGACCTGTTTCAATCCACGCACCCGTGATGGGTGCGAACTGATTGAAGCTGTGCATGACCTCATTAGCGACTGTTTCAATCCACGCACCCGTGATGGGTGCGAAGCGTCTAAAAATGATTCTGTACGCAGGGACTCAGGTTTCAATCCACGCACCCGTGATGGGTGCGAATTGTCGATACGATTATTGATGCTTGTTTTTATGTTTCAATCCACGCACCCGTGATGGGTGCGAAATATGAGTTACGGTTTTTGTATGTGAGGTGATATGTTTCAATCCACGCACCCGTGATGGGTGCGAATGGCGTTCTATAGGGCTTTACTAAGTATAAAACTTGTTTCAATCCACGCACCCGTGATGGGTGCGAACCCTGTAGCCTTACCAAGTCCTCACGATGCCCTGTTTCAATCCACGCACCCGTGATGGGTGCGAAGTTTGTAGTTTCACAAATAAAATCAACATTTTTGTTTCAATCCACGCACCCGTGATGGGTGCGAATATTAACTCAAAATCAGTTACTTCATGCTCAATGTTTCAATCCACGCACCCGTGATGGGTGCGAATAAATGATTTTTCCATACTTTATCCCCTGTGTGTTTCAATCCACGCACCCGTGATGGGTGCGAAGTGCAGTTGGTGGTTTGCATTGAGGACGTGCGCAAACGTTTCAATCCACGCACCCGTGATGGGTGCGAACCTAAGTGATAATCGATTTGCGATGCAAAAAATCGTTTCAATCCACGCACCCGTGATGGGTGCGAAGGCGGACTACTACTACTTTAAATTTATAATTGGCAGTTTCAATCCACGCACCCGTGATGGGTGCGAATGTAACGTGGATATCGGGAGCATAAGACGTAAGTTTCAATCCACGCACCCGTGATGGGTGCGAATCAACCTCAAACTGATACTGCTCGTCTGTAAGCTGTTTCAATCCACGCACCCGTGATGGGTGCGAAGATCTTGCAGCTAATATGGTGGATCGATGTAAGCAGTTTCAATCCACGCACCCGTGATGGGTGCGAATGGCATGATTATCCATAAATACCATCGCTTAATAGTTTCAATCCACGCACCCGTGATGGGTGCGAAGGTAAATCATCAATACTACGACTATCTCATCAAGTTTCAATCCACGCACCCGTGATGGGTGCGAAGGATCGATGTAAGCAGAACGAACGTGATGTACCAGTTTCAATCCACGCACCCGTGATGGGTGCGAAGACTGGGTCGCTGGTAAATTGTATGCTCTATTTGAGGTTTCAATCCACGCACCCGTGATGGGTGCGAATAGTGTGCAGGGTTTTTTCTTGTGCGCGCGCGGGTTTCAATCCACGCACCCGTGATGGGTGCGAACTAGAGATAGTCCGTTTTTATCAAGCGCGTTTTTGTTTCAATCCACGCACCCGTGATGGGTGCGAACTTAAAACCGCGCCCTTTTTTGCTACCTTCTTGGTTTCAATCCACGCACCCGTGATGGGTGCGAAAAATACATTGATGTTTAGCCCTGAGCTGGCAGCAGTTTCAATCCACGCACCCGTGATGGGTGCGAAAAACACCATTAATACGTCCTTTGTTCCAAAGCAAGTTTCAATCCACGCACCCGTGATGGGTGCGAAGATCGTCAGCAATCAGCACAAGTAGCAATGATTGTTTCAATCCACGCACCCGTGATGGGTGCGAATAAAGCCTGAGTGTTCTACAGACAGGTTTTTATAAGTTTCAATCCACGCACCCGTGATGGGTGCGAATCTACTCTTATATCAATCACTCCGAAATACTCCGTTTCAATCCACGCACCCGTGATGGGTGCGAAGGCATTACAAGTATTGCATCTCAAGTCATAGACGCGTTTCAATCCACGCACCCGTGATGGGTGCGAACATGCGCTGGATCGTTGAAGATGATTATAACGGCGTTTCAATCCACGCACCCGTGATGGGTGCGAAGTCACGAAACTGGTCAGAGAAGCCGCTAGAGTGTTTCAATCCACGCACCCGTGATGGGTGCGAACAACTTAAAATCAGGGTTTTCAAACATGCCTTTGTTTCAATCCACGCACCCGTGATGGGTGCGAATGACGCGCCTTTCTTAGCTTGTATCTGAGCGTGTTTCAATCCACGCACCCGTGATGGGTGCGAAACGTTTGCCGGTGACCGGACTGGTAAAGCGATGTCGTTTCAATCCACGCACCCGTGATGGGTGCGAATTAAACTTAAGTACAAAATATTTTTAAACACTGAAGTTTCAATCCACGCACCCGTGATGGGTGCGAAGAGGTGCATAATGATAAATCAAGATAAAACAATCGTTTCAATCCACGCACCCGTGATGGGTGCGAAAAAAGGTGATGCTGCTATTTTTTATAAGTATGCAGTTTCAATCCACGCACCCGTGATGGGTGCGAAGCTGTAACAAGTAACGTTACATCGGTTGTAACGGTTTCAATCCACGCACCCGTGATGGGTGCGAATCAGTCAACAACATGACGCTAATGTCAGCCAACGTTTCAATCCACGCACCCGTGATGGGTGCGAAGGTTCGACTGTGTTGTTACACCCAGTTGACACTTGTTTCAATCCACGCACCCGTGATGGGTGCGAAAAAGACGTGCCCTTCGGTAACGATAGGCGTGGGCGGTTTCAATCCACGCACCCGTGATGGGTGCGAAGAATAAGGTTAAAACCAAAGGCGCTGAGCTTGGCGTTTCAATCCACGCACCCGTGATGGGTGCGAAGTAGCGCCCGAGCCAATGTGTGAAGAGATATTGGTTTCAATCCACGCACCCGTGATGGGTGCGAACAAATACCGCCTCTATGGCGGTTTTTTTGTGCCTGTTTCAATCCACGCACCCGTGATGGGTGCGAATTACTGCAATAATTGTGTAGCAAAAAGATTAAGTTTCAATCCACGCACCCGTGATGGGTGCGAATGACATCATTTTGACACGATTGTGTCTTGCCGTACGTTTCAATCCACGCACCCGTGATGGGTGCGAAACACCGTAACGTTCAAAATCAGGAGACGCGATTGTTTCAATCCACGCACCCGTGATGGGTGCGAACAGCGGCCTGGTGAGAGCGCTGATGAAACTTATGTTTCAATCCACGCACCCGTGATGGGTGCGAAGACGGCAAGTACAAAATCCAGCTTGCGGTCTCTGTTTCAATCCACGCACCCGTGATGGGTGCGAAGCTATACAACAAAGGGCGTATCAACGGACGTCTTGTTTCAATCCACGCACCCGTGATGGGTGCGAAAATAATAGGAATAAGATTATGAATACTCAAAACGTTTCAATCCACGCACCCGTGATGGGTGCGAATACACTCGCGAAAGTAACCAGTCTGCCTGCTCTGTTTCAATCCACGCACCCGTGATGGGTGCGAAAACGGGTCATCTTGAAGAACCGCGCATGATCAAGTTTCAATCCACGCACCCGTGATGGGTGCGAAATCCAAGAATTAACCAACAACCAAGTAACCGCTGTTTCAATCCACGCACCCGTGATGGGTGCGAACGGCTTATCAGTCGGTGTTGGTAGTCGCAAAGAAGTTTCAATCCACGCACCCGTGATGGGTGCGAATTGCTCAAATTGTAAACGTTATGAGCACTTAGGGTTTCAATCCACGCACCCGTGATGGGTGCGAATACAAGACAGCTCTGATTTACACGGTATTCCAATGGTTTCAATCCACGCACCCGTGATGGGTGCGAATCGCTATGAGCGCGCAACGTGCCGAGCGTAACTTGTTTCAATCCACGCACCCGTGATGGGTGCGAAGGTTTAATTAAGTCCTTAAAGCGTGTTTTTTAAGTTTCAATCCACGCACCCGTGATGGGTGCGAACAAAACTTAGAAAAGCTACGCGCAATATGGCCCGTTTCAATCCACGCACCCGTGATGGGTGCGAAGAAGCGGGTAAAGGTGCTTTGGGGCAACTACAAGTTTCAATCCACGCACCCGTGATGGGTGCGAAAAAAAGCGCGTGATCATAGATACTACACGCAAAGTTTCAATCCACGCACCCGTGATGGGTGCGAATCAATACCAAGGTGTCGGATATATAGGTTTTGGTTTCAATCCACGCACCCGTGATGGGTGCGAAGTGGCTCGAAGAAAACCCTCATCGCAAGGCCGAGTTTCAATCCACGCACCCGTGATGGGTGCGAAGTCCATTAGGGTAGTCCTGTTTGTAAATACTGGTTGTTTCAATCCACGCACCCGTGATGGGTGCGAAACAGGTGTGCCGTTGCGTAATGATCCCCAGCGGTTTCAATCCACGCACCCGTGATGGGTGCGAAGTTGATCCAGAGCCAACACCTACTCCAAACCCAGTTTCAATCCACGCACCCGTGATGGGTGCGAACGCTTTGCGGTATATCGGCTATTGCATCAATGCCGTTTCAATCCACGCACCCGTGATGGGTGCGAATTTTGGTGCTTTTGGTGCTTTTGGACAGGTTGGCGTTTCAATCCACGCACCCGTGATGGGTGCGAAAGCCCCTAGTCTAAGTCGCTAATAAGGTTACGATTAAACCTTGGAATTTGCGAACGTCTAAACTGTAGGCGAATTTGGCAAGCATCTTGCTTACCAAAGTTTTATTATAAGAAAATAAAGGTAGTAAAATCAAGTTGTTAAATAGCATTGTGACCCCTTTGCGAGTCTCCTAGAGATTTTATGTACGCTATAGGTTCGCATTGACTTCATACTAGTCAAATAGTGAATTTAAAAGTGATTATTTACGATGATAACGGCTAAAACAGCAAGACATCATTTAAGTCTAGCACAGGTTTTGCCCCAATGTGTTCCACTTTATTTTGCCAATTTTTACCAAGATAGTAATAGCGCAAACTATCGACACTATGATCAATAATATCTTCAAGTGTGGCTCGTAGCATGGTCCATTCAGCAGGATTGACCTCAATCTCAAACACTGAATATTGTACCCGCTGTCCATAGTTCAAACAATGCTTGGCAATGTGGCGTAGACGTTTGGCACTCGATGCGCCCTCTGAGCTGATATCATAAGTGACCAGTACCATCATAATAAAACTCCTTTTTTATTGCTTATTTAAGCGATTTATTTCCAAAGAAAAGGAATATAAGCATCGATATCACCCCTGATATGACGCGCCATAATCGTTGCCTGCAAATGCGGTAGTAAACCAAACGGTACGGTTTCTTCAAACCATTCATGATAGATAGTTTGCTGCTTGCGATCATGCCATGCCTTAAAAAAGGTTTGCCTAGCCTCATCCTTGAGCCAAACCGCACCGCTTGCCTCAGTCTTAAAATCAGACTTACCCAATTGTTTTTTGTTAATTAAAGACAATACAAAACGGTCAACGATAGGACGAAACTCCTCAACTAAATCTAATGCAAGAGAAGGGCGTCCGGGGCGCAGTTGATGAAATACCCCGCAAGCCGGATCAAGTCCTACGGTCTCAAGGGCACTACGGTAGTCATGGGTCATCAAGGTATAAGTAAAAGAGAGTAGGGCGTTGACCGCATCAGTAGGAGGGTTACGAGTACGTTTGGGAAAATTAAAATCAGAGTTACGAATAAAATGGGGAAACACACTAAAGTAAACGCTTGCCATTTCACCTTCACGACCTAACAGGTCAGGCAAGTTTTGCGTGGCTAGTATTTTATTGAGACCGCGCTCTAAACGCTGTTGCGCGCCATCTAAGCTTTTAATCGTAGGCTCATCTAACTGATTTTTATAATCGCGCAGATAGCGGCGAATCACTTGGCGCTGATTATGAACTTTACCTAGGATAATACTATGACAGATCGGCTGCACGCGGTCAGGATCATCGCTAATGCGATACTGCTCACGGCGTAGTAGTACATTGCCACTTACCGCACCTTCGATGCGCGCTTGAAACTTACCATATTGATTAAGATAAGTGATGGTAATCGCGTTATCGGTACAATGTGCCATCAGTGCTGGTGATAGGGACACTTGCCCAAAGCAAACAATCGCATCTAACTTATGAATAGGCACACGACCTTTAACCTCGTAGTCGATATTCATCACCACGTTTTCGCCTTGCTTATTGAGCCATGCGCCTTGGGTTTGCACGAATAAGGTGTTTTTTAATGGGCGCATAGGGTTTCCTAATCCTTATTTTGAGTACTTAATGGTGTTTTTGTTTTGAATATAATTTTGGGTAATATACTAAAAGTATGCTAGGTTAAATGGACTACTTCTCAACTATTATCAAGGAATAAAACATGAGTCACTCCAATAAAGAAGCTGATATGCAAAACCCTAATAAAGGCACTGACGGTACTAACAAAGCTTATGATCAAGCACAAGGCAATAAAGGCAAACAGTTAAATCCGCAACAGCCAAAGAACGATGCGCAGCCTCAACAAAAGGATTAACGGCTTCATTGCTTTATGCAAATATAAATACGCTAATAAATTAGTGATCCGTTTCTTCTAAACTGGTCACTATTTTTCTGCTTAACCAAGCCTTGGCATTCTTATTAAAAATCTTTGGATGACAGATATCTTTGAGCGAGCAATTACGGCATTTACTGGTGCTATAGGTGGGCTTTGGCGTCTGTCCACTTTCTATAATATGCCGACAGTCGTTTATAGCATCTAGGGTAATTTGCCGCAGCTCTTCATCGAAAACAACGCTATGACGGCGACGAGTCTTACCATAAAACAGTGCGCCCTCACTGACGACACAATCATGCATATCTTCTAAACATAACGCTTGCGCGCACAGTTGCACTTCATCAGCACGGTGCGATTTGGGCTTGCCACGTTTATACTCAATAGGGAAGGGTGTTTGCTGCCCGTCCGCGTCAGTATGATACTCGACAACATCAGCTACGCCCTCTAGTCCCAATGCCGCGTGACCCAGTCGCAAAGTACGCACAGTCTTTATATCACCGCGCGTCTCATGCCCGCCCGAGTTGACCTTTTCGTGCATGACCTGACCTTCGGCGGTAAAGACATTCTCCTCCCACGCGCACTCAAGCTCTATTAGCGCAAACTGACGCGGGCAGAATAGATAGTGTTGCAAGCGGGATAGGTAGAGGGTTTGCATATATATTCATCACTTTATTACGCAATTTAGTTGCTAGCTAAGGTACTATCGTCGATTTGTGAGCTTTTACTAGTCGCTTCATCAGATTCTGGAATATCTGCAAAGTTGCTGATTCTAACTTCACCTTCTGGAAAAGTAGCGGTAATATTCAGCTCTCCACCCATTGCACGTATGTGACTGCGTAGCGTGGATATATACATATCAGTACGTTTTTCAAGCTTGGCAACAGCAGGTTGCTGAACACCCAAATGCTGAGCAAGTAACGTTTGCGATAACCCACGAGCTTGACGCAGCTCATTAAGAGGCATCTCTGCTAACAGCTTTTTGACTTCGATGTCTGCTCTTTTTTTCGCTCGCGCTTGTGCTTCAGCGGGCATTTTTTCACGTAGTTGAGAAAAGCTCTTTGCCATGATGTTTCTCCTAGCATCCGTTTGGATGTCTATATTTTTCAATTCACACCCCTATGATAGATGTGAGTTTTGTAGTTGAAGAACTTTGACTAATCATATAGGTCTAAGTCGAAATATCTATTTACAGTAGGACATCTACTTAAGAAGACCTTCTTTTTTTAAAGTCTCTAAATGTTCGTCATACAGTCTATCAGCCATTGGAATATGCGTATCGTACCAGCGTTTGTCTCCTGTCTTGTCACCTGCAATAAGTAAAATAGCATAACGTCTTGGATCAAAGGCATATAAAGTGCGATAAGGCCTGCCTTGATGCTGAGTACGAAGCTCACGCATATGACCGTGTTTTGAGTCATTAATGCCACTACTGTGAGGAAAAGGTAGTGAAGTACCTAGCTGTTCTAACAGGTTGACTGAGTAGGCGATATCTTCTTGCTCTTCAATACTTAATCCGTTCCACCAGCTTTCAAACTCGTCAGTATATTCGACCTGCCACATAGTTTATTTGCCTAAGTTATCTACATTATAGAATAAACATTCCATCCATGGAATGTTTATTCTATTTATCTATTGTTTTTCAGAGTGGTTTTGAGTCGTTAATTTAAAACCCTTCAATAATTTCAGGCTCTAATCCTTCTAACGCTGACTTTAGCGCGTCTTCATCAAATGCGCCTGTATCATCAAGCAGCTCTTTTAAGCTACGATGAACCTTAGCAGACGAATACTGACCTGACTTACTGTTATGCTCCCACCAAACCACCTTTTTAACTTGCATGCTGCCCTCAGGACGAGCTGATGACGCGTCGCCTTCAAACAGCTTGGGTAAAATCTCTTTTATCTTTTCAGCGTCAGTATCACTAAAGCCAGTACGTTCTGCCAATTGCGGGGTAATTGCCCCATAAGTCACATAAACGCCTTCATCAACGCGGTGCTTCATACCCATGGTATCGCTACCCTTTTTGGTGCCGTCACCCTCACCGCTGACACTTTTGGTGATTTGAGTGCTGGTAATATCGACAGGTTGCAAGCTAAATGCCGATTGAATAGTAACAGGACCTCGAATAGGAATAGAGACGCCATCCGCGCCTTTAGTATCCGCTTTAAAAGCAAATACTTGACCAAAGGCACGCACATCAAACCATTTGTCGCAAGCTTTTTGCGCCGTTTCATCACGTTTGGCTTCGATATTCTCTTTTTTATTAGCTTCAAAAGCATTTTTACCCAAGCCGACTTCTTTATCATAAGCACGGTTTTTTAGACTGGTCATACCGTCAGTTTTTTTCTCATCCGACTGTACAAAGATGTTTTCGTCAGACTCTTGCAAACGGTCACGGATTTTACGCTTTAAGCAAACATCGGTGATTTCTCCGTTACCTGCGAAGTCGGTACGCGGACGGTTACCGTTTAGCGGATCACCGTTCGGATTGGCATTATTCACTCCGATGATGAGGGCAAAATCAATTTTATTGCTGATAGGGTTTTGAGTAGAGGCGGTCATGATTTATCCTTTTATTAAGTTTTGAATTTTATAAAGTCTAGATTAAGCAGTTTCGTCAGTACTTTCTGAATGCTTTTTATCTTCACGAGTCTTCTTTGCCTGCTGTTTATCCAGTCTTATTTGCATCTTTTGACTATGATAACCAAGCAAAAACTCACCTGATAAGGCGGAATCATCGCTAAAATCCGTAACATCAAAACCGTTCATGATTTGGTCTAGCAAGTCCTGCATATTGGCTAGATAACCTGCACGATTTGATTTTAGACGGTTCTCATAAGGTTTGAGAGCCAGTTCAATATTGCGCCAGGTGGTAAAGGGGCGGTTGGCAAACTGCTGCATATAGCGCTGAGCAGTCGTGCTACGTTTCTCACCTGCGATGTATAGCGCTAAGCTTTCAATGTCTTCGGCAACCGCTAACAGGCGACCATATAAATAATCTCGGCTGTTATAGTCTGTTTGTAATGCCACGGTATAGCTCCTTTTTTTATGGTCTGATTGACGCAAATGATATCCACGGTATAAAGCACAGGCGACACTTAACGCTTGCTCCCATTCTCCGTCCCAGTTTTTTAATGCCAATGGATTACAAGCACGTTTAATACATAAATCTACTAGCTGCCACGGGAATCTCCTTGCTTCTCCCTCCACGATACAAGGTAGTACTTGAGAAACCACTTGCTTTTTAAGAGCATCTGACAGACGAGATCCATAAGCCACTTCGGCTATCAGCTTAGGTATTGGCGCTTTGATAGTCAGCTTACGCTCATTGGTTTCACTATCTTTATAAGTGGTATACCAAGAAAACTGCTGATACCAGCACGCTAAGGCAACAATATAATCATCTGGCATAGTTTCATGATAATAGGTAACCGCCATACGCCCAGGGGTAGCGGCATCTAAAGTGATAATTGAGATTTGGTCATGGGCATCAAGCTGTTGACGATAGCCTTGCATGGTATTGTTAAGGTGCGTGGCAAAGGTCTGACCTAGGTTGTTACTATGGTTGAGCTTGTTAGACTTCTTTTCATTTACTGCCGTTGCATCTATTTCGCTATATTCTGACTCATCGTCTGTTTCATCAAAGTCGTCATCATCAGACATCGTAAAAGGATTTATTTCCTCTTCCTCTAAGTCCACTGACTCAACGATTTCTTTAACATCAAAAGGTTCATTTTCATCAATCTCTTGGGTGGGCTGCGGGGTTTCTTTACCCGAGATTGCCCAAGCAACAACTGCTTGACCAGCTTCTTCGCGTCCTTGACGATGCAATAACCACGATAGAGCAGCGTGGGCTTTTTCAGTGACGACCGCACTGATATTTGCCCCTTGTAGCCCATGCGCTTTAATAGATTTTTCATCGTCGGTAAAGCGTCCTAGGAAGGTAAAGCTGGATAAGTCATTGGCTGATATAAGCTTGGCATTGGTGGCGCTACGTAGGATGCGATTGGGATGTTTGCTTGCCAGCGGACTGTCTTTGCCAGTGATATAACAAAAACCATCGGTGCTATCGAGAGTGGCATAAAACTGCTGCCATGAGGCAAACAAACTCTCATCTCGCCATGTTTCAGATTTACCGTGTTCAGCTTGTTTGCCCAGTTCTGTGGCAGTAACTCGCCAAGCAATAAATGCCGCGCCTTGGTCAAAGACTCCTTTGTTTTTATTCAATGATGACAAAACACTATCAGGATAATCGCTAGCTTGTTCAGGGTAGGCAAGTTTGCTGGTATCATCAGGGTCAGCAATCAAGACATTCGCGTCTAATAAATCTTTGACTAGCTTGCCTTTTTGTACATAGTTGAGGACAGCTTGCGCTTTTGGATGGGCATATTCTGACTGACACCAAGTAGATAGCTCTTGCTCGTATAAAGGATATAAATCCTTTTTACTGCCATCGCTATATTCATGAAAGTCTTTACCAATATATTGCAACTTATCAGATAGGGGATGCGCTACAGCCCCCGAAGTACGGTTAGCAGAATCATTGGTCGCTGGAATAACTAAGTAGCTGGATTTAACCTTACCGTTGTCATCTCGGCATACCTCAGCACTCACAAAGTCGCCTTTATCATTGATAGTAACGATAATTTGCACGTTTTGATTAACGTGATAATAAGGCATTAAGCTGCTTTCTTGCGCTTGAATCTCTTCATTCTGGCTTGCCAGCTCATAGGTTTGATATAGTCGTTGCAACCAGCTCATAGCGACTCCTCCGTACTGGTAACAGACTCAATATTCTCATCAAGCGTAAAGGTCTTAGCCTGCATAGCACGGACAAACCGGTTGGGCATACCGTTACTACTATCGGCTTGCAAGTCATCAGTGGGCTTAGGAAACTCTATAATTCCAAAACGCATCACAGCATGCCAAAAACGGCTGTGCAACTCGTCTATACCAGTCTCGTCAGGATAGGCAAAACTATGAAACATCAGCCCGTAGCCTAGCTCATCAGTATCATCATAAGCGCCTTTACCACTACCAAACACGCAAGGTTCGACATAGCCCTGACATTCTCTAGCGCCTAAAAATATATCTTGCCGACCACCTTTATCGACCATACGCTTGGCGATACTATAATGCTTGCCATCTATGCGGTCATCCTCAAGCTCTGGACGGTGCATATTCCATTCAAAGTGCGCTTGTACTTGATAAGCTACGTCATGAAGATAAGTGTAATAAGCCAGATCATTGCCGTCTTTATGATATCTAATCGGTTTCATGCCTTTTGTTTGCGTACGAATCGGATTTATCACTCGTACTTTATCGATGTACCAGATAATACTAGGCTTCCAGTAAATGCTTTTACAGACGCCTTTTAACGCTTCATAAGTTGGCAAATGATAGCTGGTTTTTTCACCACCGATACGCGTTATAGGGTCAGTGAATAAAGCGTTTCGTCCTGTGAGGAGAAATTCGATTGAGTTTTTTGGTTTTGTATTTTGCGACATTTGATATCCTTTTATGACTTAAAACAACTTTGACTAATCCGACTCTAGAACATCTACTTCATTTTAAAACGCTTCTATAAAATCAAGCTTGCCATCTCCTACTATATTTAACCCCATATGCTCATCGTAGAACTTCTCCGACAGCGTAAAGATGCCGGTATCTCTGACCTGCTCTATAGCGTGCTCTTGCTGTAATTTATCAAACATATACGGGAAAACGTTGACACTATATTGCTGCACTTCTCGTACCAGTTTATAAAAATATTTATCATTGAATTGTGTGCCATACAGCGCGGTAATCAACTCACGACCTTCATTACCATAAGGTACGATAACGGCTTTGGTCGGGGCATCAATAGCCTTAAAGGTGCGTCCTGCATCCATAAAGGATTGCCATAACTTCGGGAACTGACCATTTTTAAGTCTGCTAGCGTTATCATTATCGACCGCAGGATTAAGGCTATTATTGCTTGTCCAACCAAAGATAGTGTCACTGCCAAAAGACTTGCCATCCGTCTGCTTAACGGGATAAGCCATTTGCTGCTTGGCAAAATCTGTTGTATAAAACACTTTAAAAAAGTCAGTCATAATATCGGGGTCAAGCAGATGTTTATCTCGATTTTCAGGTTGAGACAGCAGCGGTAAAATATGGTTTTCCATCTGCTCTTTACCCAGTTTAATGGTAGGCAGTTTACTGAGACTTTCCTTATCAGGCTTGACGATAAAAACTTGCCCTTTGGTGGGGTTGCCATTCTCATCCTCCCTCTCACCATGACGATTACAACGTCCCGATGCTTGAGCGATACTATCTAGCCCTGCCAAGAACCGAATCACTGATGCAAACGATACGTCAACGCCTGCTTCAATAAGCTGGGTTGAGATGACCAAAGTCGGTAAACCTTGTTTTAAGCGTGCTCTAATTTGTGCCAGTAAGTCTTTACGATGACGTGCACACTGTCCTGTGCTCAAATGATATAGCTCATCTTCGGGCAGACTCTCTGATAATGTCTGATAGAGCTGGCTTGCCCAAATCTTGGTATTTACAATCACTAAAGTTTTGGCATACGCAGCAAAATTCTCGCTGATATAATTTGTCAGACTGTCTAAATCTTTAGGCTGTTCAGTATGGTCGTGAATCTCTACTCGCTTTAGCGTATCGAATAACTCTGTCAGTTGGTCACGATTACCGATAATCTCTGTCGCTGAATTAAGGCTACCGTTGTGCGCAATGGGCAAGTTATTCAAAACAGGCTGGGTTGCGGTACATAGCACCGCTGTAGAGCTAGCATAACTGGTCAAAAAGTTAATGGCGTTACAGAATAAATAGTAGCAATTGATAGGTAGGGTTTGAATTTCATCAAATATTAGTACCGCACGGCTCAATTGATGCAAGCGCCTAACGCCTTTAGTGCCGCCACCAAAACAGCTTTCTAAAAACTGCACCATCGTGGTAAATACAATAGGCGCATTCCAGTTGTCCATAATCAGTTTGCTTTGCCATGTCTGCAAATCAGGCTCTAGATTAGAATGTTGTTCTAATACCCAGTCTCCAACATAACTGCCATCAGTTAGCTTTTCTTCTAGGATATCTCGTATCTCTTGCGCGTTTTGCTCAATAATACTGGTAAAGGGAATGATATAGATGATGCGGTCAAGATTATGACGCTTGGCGTGTTGCACAGCGAAGCGTAGGCTGGCAAGCGTTTTCCCGCCGCCTGTAGGCACGGTTAAGGTATAAATGCCTTGTTCTTTCTGCCCAGTTTCATAGCAAGTACTAGCAATAAGGTTACGCTGATAGTTGATGGGATTGGGAGGGCTATGTTTGGCTTTATCGGCAAAATTATCGTATAGCGCTTCGACTTTATTTATAGCGGTTTGCCAATCGGGATGAGAATAATCTAAGATATGAGCTTGGCTTGGGTATTCAAAGGCAATGCTGTTGCCGCGGTCAGCATCTATAAGGCAGCTAAACAGCATCCGTGCGTAAAAGCCGATATAGAAGTCTTTTTGTTTTGGCTTTACTGAATTGTCATATAATAAATTAGCAATAGCATTAGTGAACTCTTTAAGCGTTGCGATTTTGACCTTTTTATCTAAATGAGAAAACAAATCGTTGTTTATGGCATTGGTTAAAGATTCTTGATAATGGGACTTATCCTCTTCTTTGTGCTTGCGGTTTTGTAGGTAGCGACGTCCTTCTTTATCAATGACGTTTACCATACCGCTATGATGCGATGCCACACAGATGAATAAAATATCAGCAAGCAGTTGCCCTTGTCCGACTGCTATCTTCTGCTGCGTAACTTTATCTTTTATGGTTTTTGTTAATCTCCAAAATAGCTGATATAGGTATATCGCGCCAGCAGTAGAATGATCGACAGAACCTCGCTTAGGTTTACCTTTGAGCAGTATCTCAGCTTCTTCGTCTTCATCTAGGTTTAAATCTTTGTAATTATCATAGGCGATGCTGTCTCTGATGTAAGTCTGAAACGCCTCACTATATTTACCCAAATCATGAACCAGTCCAATAAGTTCACCTGATAATGGCAAGCCAATTTTAGCCGCTAAATTTTTAGCTATCTCTGCTGTACCTGTTAAGTGGTCATAGAGCAGTTGCTCGCAACCATCACTCTTACGAACATGCGCAATAAATTTCTGCTGGCCAGTATCTGATAGCTTGTTTTGAGTATTTAGGTTTTCCATTACCGTGCTTTATTCCTGACAAGTGTTGTTTAAATAGTTGAGTCAACAATAGCTTAAAATACAGAAACTGACAATAGAGAAATAAAGTAGTTACGACAACAAATGTCGTCAATAGATGACTAGACAACAAAAAACCCCACAAGCTAAGCTCATAGGGTTAAGTTATACTATAAAATTTGGTGCGCCCACCAAGACTCGAACTCGGATCGGTCGCTTAGGAGGCAACTGCTCTATCCTGTTGAGCTATAGGCGCGTTGGGAGTGCTATTGTAAAAAGAATTATTCAAAAAAGCAATCAGCTTAAAGCAAGTATTAACTATTCACTATTGCTAAGAATATTAGTCATTTCTATTTCCTGATCCGCTTTACTAGTACTAGGGTTGGATGCACCATTAAATAAATCATCCATGTTGTTTTTATAGCCACCAATATTACGATAGTCATGCCTTTTCAAGATATCTTGTCCATCACTTGAGAGTATAAAATTGCGAAAGGTAAGCGCGACAGGATTGTTGGTTAAAATAACGCCGTCAACAACTTGCTCATCCTTTAGGGCATAGCCAAATGAGGTTAAATTACGAGCTTCATTATTATCACGACTTACCCTGTCGTTGGTGTTTTTAGCTGTATTCTCTTCATTTTCTGCTATGGCCTCACTAGTATTTATTTGACTTTGATTGAGTTTGCTTTGTTTGTCATTAAATAGTGTTTGTAAGGGTGCCAACTGGTTTTGACTCAGATCGTTATCTGCGATAATAATATCAGTGCTGGCAATAGAGGGCAGAGTGTCGTTTGCAGACTTATTGTTTACTGATACACTGTTTTTAGGGATATTGATATCAGGTAGGGTAAGTAATGAGTTGGCTGGTACATAATTTGTTAATATCTGTA
Organism: uncultured Psychrobacter sp.; assembly: GCA_947501045.1. Classification (GTDB taxonomy): domain Bacteria; phylum Pseudomonadota; class Gammaproteobacteria; order Pseudomonadales; family Moraxellaceae; genus Psychrobacter. Next base: position 39,869 of record CANMUI010000003.1, on the reverse strand, counting down.
CTCTAGGATAGCGTGATTCAAATTTTACAATGATGTCGTCCAAAGCAAGCTGTAATGTCTCTTCTGCTCTTATATTTAATATATTAACAGTGGTATCACCCTCATCTTCTTCGTTTGCTCCTACAGCGGTGCTAGTGTCGACATTCTCGTTACTCATAATGGGTAGAGGGTTTAATGTTTTGCTATTGTTGTGCCATAACCATAGAAAAATACCGATAAAAACAATTAATAATAAAATGAGTCCTGCAAAAATTAGCTTAAAATCTTTCATATCTCGTGGCTTAGTTTTAAATTTATAGTTTATATTATTTTAAAGTTCTAAATGATAAGTTGCCTCAGCGGCGGTCATCTAGCACCTCGTTGCTCAATTCTGCTAACATTTCAGCGAAGATATCGGTTGCTACGGTGTTGGCATTCGTAGGTTCTTTATTGTTCGATATGCGCTCACTATCATGACGAGGTCCATCTGCGCTTTCATCGTTACTGTTGTCAAGCTGCTGGTTAGGAGAGCTGGTCATTAGGGATGATTGGCTGCTAGCGTCTGTCGATGCGCTTATCGCTGACCTCTGCGTATGGACTGGGTGAGCGGCTAGAGGTGATACGCCATCGTTGAGTAAATCTTTGAGCCATTTAAACCCATTAGCCTCCCACCATGCTTCAAATCTGGGTAAGGTGCTACCTTGAACGGCAGTAGGGAGGTGCAAAGTTCGTAGCTGCAAAGCCAGCTCAGGGTCAGCAATACTTTGGTTGCGACGTAGGTATAACGCACTAGTATCACCATCATAAGGTTGCCGGCGTTGCCAAGCAGCAGCATCGATTTTCATACGCGGTAATTGCCACAGCTTGCCACGAAAATATATGACGTAAAGCCGTCTTTCTGGATGAACAAAAATGGCATCAATCGGACGCAGTGGCATAATAATAAGGTCTTATAACAGGGTGATAAAAACAAGGACTAAATAGTTTACAAAAGCTTCAATTATCTAAACGACACTATTTGTCGTAAGTCATTGACGGTTATACGCATAGACTGGCAAATAAAAATTATTAATGGCACACTACGACATTATAGAGCTTATTATCAACTATTGACTAGTGTTTTATTCTATACAATGTTGCAAGCTATCTTAGCAGAAATAAAAAGTAAGCACGACTGCACAACTATAATTAGTAGCCGCCTCATTCTTAACCGTACAAACAAGCTCTTGCTGTGAGATTTACTGGCCTCATATAACGCTTACTTCATTGTTCTAATCAGATTATTGTCTATGTTTACCATTATACAGTCGCACCGTACCGAACGCTTGGTTGATGAGTTATTAAAAGCTTATCAGTCCAAAAACCAACCTATCTTTGCAGAATTTATCGTTATTGTACCCTCAATGGTACTCGGTGATTGGCTGGACAAAACGATTGCCAGTCGCGCCGGTATTAGCACCTTGGTGACCACGACCTTTTGGGGGCAGTATCAGTGGACACTGATGCAGGAGGTGTTAAGCTGCCACAACGCTTCTTTATTGGCGCAAAATCCTGAAGCGACAACTCTGAATGTACCTGAGGTCGCAGTGTTGTCACCCACAGTGATGCAGTGGCGTTTGTTTGGATACTTGACCTATTATCAAAAGTTAATTGTTGCAGATGAAAAACATCCGGTGAATCCACTACTGGCGTCTTTGATTGATGAGCCGCAAGCAGAGGTTCAGCTAGACAATATACAAGATAGGGCTCAACAAGATGCGCGTATTTGGCAGCTGGCAAGCGATTTGGCGCGTGTGTTTAGCCGTTATTTAACTCATCGTGAGGATTGGCTAGCACTGTGGTCGCATAATAAACCGCTTGATGTGGATAAACTAATAGCCGATAAAGATGCTTTGTCACTGCGCTTTGATAAGTATGCACGCGCCACGCCAGAGTGGCTGGTTGAACATTATATTGAGCTTGAGGTTGCTCAGCGCTTTTTGTGGTCGCAGCTGTTTGCTGGTGTACACCTGCACCGAGCAGCGCTTGAAGAGGTGTTTTGGTCAGCCCTTGAGCACAATAAAGCAAACGCACGCGCGCAGTTGCCTAAAGTTTTGCGTATTTTCACCATTCAGCAGCTGCCGCAGACCGAGCTTGATTTTTTGCAGCGCTTATCCAAATACATGGATATCACCCTGCTGCACTACAATCCCTCTAAGCTGTTTTGGGCTGATATTGTTGACAAGGCATGGCTACAGCGCCAGCAAATTATCAATCCTGAGAGTGTGTTTTTACGGGATTATGGACATAGCTTGCTATCGCGTCTAGGTAAGCAGTCGCGCGATACCTTTGCTATGCTCGCCAACTTATCGGGGAATGAGCAACACTTTGACGCACTGGTAGAGTGGCAAGATAAATTTAATGACAGCATTTATGATACTGATAACCTTGATAGTATTAATGAGCTAAATAGTCTTAATAAATTCGACAGCTCTCAAGACACTCAGAACAGTCCAAGTTTACTAAAGCGCTTGCAAAATGATGTATTGATGCTTGATGAGCAATCTACCCAGCAAGCCACTGCTGTAAAAGTTTCGCAAGCCGTGAGTGCGCAAATAGAGCTGGACTTTGATCAAGATGGGCAAGACACGCCGTGGTATGACGATGAGACGCTGGCGAATAAACACTTTGAGAAAGAGCGTTTTTGGGCCATGTCTTCTGAAGATAATAGCCTAAGCATTCATTCTTGTCATAGCCTGCAACGCCAACTTGAAGTGCTACGTATTATGATTGGGCGCTGGCTAAATGAACCAGTCAAATCTGACGAGAAAAAACGCCATATCTCGGAAATTGTCGTATTGATGCCCGATGTCGAGCGTCATCATGCACTTATTAGTTCTATTTTTGTTGGTGGTAAAGGACAAGACGGTTTGACTTTGCCTGCAAAAGTGACAGGTGTCGTTGATGCCGATATTCGTCAGTTATGGGAAGCGATTATTGGTTTTTATAAGCTATTAGGCAGTCATAGTGTCCGCTTTGAGGCAGCTGAAGTCTTGGATTGGCTAATGCTACCGCCTTTGTTTGAGAGCTTTGGACTGACTCATGAGCAAATGAGCCGGGGCTGTGATTTATTAGTGGAGGCAGGCTTTATTCGCGGTTTTGATGAGGGGCATCTTAAACAGACGCTAGATAGTAACGACTTTGATTACCGTTTTAGCTTTGCTCAAGCTTTAGATAGATTGACCTTGGGTTTGGTGATGCCAGAGGCAAGTGTAAGTGATTGCTTATATCCTTTGGCTGATGATGCTTGGCCAAGTACAGCAATGCCAGAGATGAGCCTGCCATTACCACAAGTGAGCCTAAATGATGCGATGATTGTGGAAGCTCTTTGCCGCATTTATAGTGGCCTGAACGAGAGACGTGATGACCATACCCAAAAGATGAAAGCGGAGGACTGGCTGGATCAGATTGAGAGTCAAGTGATTCATCGCTATTTTGGTGATGTGGATCAGACCCGTACTATGCGCGCTATCTATAATGCGATGAACGGTTTTAAATCTAGCTTACGCGCCAACCGCTACTATCGACAGTACGCCAGCAGCGATAACGATAATAAAGAGGTAGAACAAAGACTGGCAGGGGTTGAGCAGTTGCCGCTCAAACTAAGCTTTATGTTAGACAGTATCGAGGCCGAGCTTGAGAGTCAGCAGGTTAGTGCTGAGCCTACTGGCGTAATTACTTTTGGCCGCTTTGGGGCGCTGCGTAACGTACCCTTTGAGCTGGTGGTCATGCTTAATATGGACCTCTCTGAGTTCCCAGCCCGTGACCGTGATAACCGCTATGATTTGATGAAAGCCACTATTAGCCGCCGTGGTGATAGGGTCAGTGAAGATGATGATAATGGCGCATTTTTGGATGCAATGCTATGCGCGCGTAGTGCTTGTTGGATATTCTATAACGGTCAAAGTCTGACGGATACTCATGAACATCTACCCGCTAATCCGGTAAGTGAGCTGCTACAGTTTTTGCAAGGTGAGGTGCAGTGGCAGATAAGTTCACTAGATGGCCTGTATACATTACAGACAGACACATTGGAGACTTTGCCTGAGCATATTAATCCCACCACCGAGAATCTCAAGCGCTATCTGCCAAAACTAATTAAGCAGTGGCTGGTGACTGAACATCCTGCACTACCTTTTCATGAAAGTTTGTTCGAAACAAACATCGAAGACGCTGATGTCTTTGAACAAGAGACTGAACAAGCAACTGAAAAAAATACTCAAAACAGTAGCGCTGCTAATATTACTGATACTGCCAATGAGCTAGACGCTATATTGAACAAAGCCATGCGTAAAGCTAAGCTTGCGCAAAAAAAGCAGTTTCCACCGGCGCCGCTATGGCAAGCTGTGTTTAAGAACTTAAAGAACAGAGACTTTAGCGCGCAGGACCAACTGGTAAGCTTACCGACAAAATCACAGTATGAGTCAATAGCTCAGCTGCTTAGTCAGAACCTAGGGCGGCTGGCACAGGTGGGCCAGCAAACTTTTAATCAAGCTTTCAATAAAAACTTGGCAGCATTAGTGGATATGTTAGGGCTAGGTGCTTCTTTGAGTGCTGATTCTGATGTTAATGCTAGCGAGATAAATGAAGCGCTTACTCAAGCTCTATTTGATACCGTGTTTAATATTGGTGAGATAGATATCGAAGGGGTGCTGGCCTATCAAGTACGCCATCCTGCCAAAGCTTTTTTACGTACCCAAAAGGTGCATGTGATGCAAGGCGAGAAGGCGATGACGCCCCAAGAGCCACTGTTTTTAGATAACTTAAATACCTACAAGATTAAAGAGTATTTGATTAATAACATGGTGAACGGTACGGCCAATGAGCAGGAGGACAGTGCTACGGCGCAGATGGTCAGTCAAACCTTGCTGTATCAAAAAATCATGCCAGCAGGTGTGGCTCGTCAAACTACCTTGCCTAATCAACAACAAAAATTGCAGCAGCAGTGTATGGAGTTCAAAGAGCAGCTCGTAGCTAATGGCTTTGATGAGTTTAAAACGCCTAATGAGGATAGAGAAGATATTATTACAAGCTTGCAACTGCTTACGCCAACTACTGAGCATCCGGTTCAAATAGAGCTGGCGACTGTGCTGAATCATACTGATAGCGAACCACTACTTACCCTATTGCCTAAACATATTAAGATAAAAGGCTCAGTACCGATCTCAGTACCAATCTCACTACCAATATCAGGGCCAATAAATGCCCCTAATAAGCGCTCTCAAGAACACCCAGCGCTAGCCTATAGCGATAAATCACCCAAGCAGTGGTTAAATATTTTACCCAACTCTGCCAGCCCTAAGCATTTACTTAAGTTTTGGTTGTCGCATCTGTATTGGCAAGTGGCCAGACGTACTACTGCTGAGCAAGTAGCGCTCGATGATGGGATGAGTATTTGGCGCTTTAATAAATCCAGCTCGCAAGTTAAAGCCTATGAGAATGTGACCGCCTTTAAGCTCAGGCCAATGGTTTATGAAGACGCTGTAATTGAGCTTATTAAATGGGCCATTTTTGGTAAGCTTGCAGGTCAAGTACCTATTACCTTACTGCCAGAATACGCGCTCAGCTATCTTGAAAAGTATCTCAAAGCTGAAGAGAGTGGTGAGGGCAGCTATTGGCCAAAACGCGCCGATTTCTCAGACTGGTTAAGACCGAGCTACCAGGCAGATACGGTATACGATACTTGCTCGCAGCATGCTATTTGGCAATACGTACTACGTGATCAAGATGCGTTTAAAGCTTTATCTATAGCGCTAGCGACTTTAGCGCCACCGCTGTATGAACCGATGTTTAACGCCCTACAGAGTTTAGATGGTTGATAACTGTAATAGCCTGTTTCTGATTTCTTAATCGGATAAATAAAAATTAAAAGTGTACGCCTATATGACCGACTTTATCGACACCACTGATATCTTTACACCACCAAGCTTAGTCGATGGTGACTTAGATGAAGCCTCTAAATTATCTGCTGCCTCTGCCAATATTTCTGAAGGCAAGGATAGTAGTGAGAGTAGGGCAGATGCAGTGCCAGCAGTCGAGGTTGCTCTGAGTGGTCGGCATCTTATTGAAGCCTCAGCCGGTACCGGTAAAACGTGGACGCTAACAGGCATTGTGCTGCGTCTACTGATTGAAGCGCGGCGGGCGCCAGAGCAAATTATCGCCACTACCTTTACCCGAGCCGCTGCAGCTGAGATGCGTCAGCGTATTCATGACCGCTTGGTTGATTTTTATCAGTTATTACAGTGGCTAAATAGCCTAAGCACTAATCTTGATAATAAGAATGATTTATATCCCACCATTTTGCAGATAACACCTGATAATAATGGTAAAAAGCAAGAAGGCAGCGACTTAGCTACTAAGACCGACGCTGACATCTTTGATCAAAGCCTTAATCAAAACAGTAACCAAGACCTTGCCTATGATAAAAAAGCCGCTGCAAAAAAGCGTATACAGGTCAAAAAAGATCGTGAAAAATGGTTAGTAGAACAGGCTAAATATGCGCGCTTAGACGACATCATGCAAGATCCCATTAACCTGCATTTGGTGGGTTATTTGCTGGATCATGTGCAGACCTATTCGATGGCTGAGGCTACTCGCCGCACGGCACTAGTATTAACGACGCTCGATAGATTATTTGTCGGTACGCTCGATAGCTTGGCGCAAAAATGGTTGAAGGAGTACAGTAGTGAGACCGGTCATCAGCAAGGCATGGGGATTATAGAAGATAGCGCCATTGAGCAGGTCACTGACAGTATTATTCATGATGAGCTGCGTCAGTTTCAAAGTAGGTTATATTATGAGCAGCCCAAACTGTATGCGCTACTAGAGCAGCAAGGCAAGCTGACTGCCGTCAGCGATCATAAAAAGTTTGTGATGCGCTCGCTTAATTTTATCTCAGCGCCTATTGATGAGATTGTGGTAGATGAGTTCTCTTTTGAGGATTATGAAGCATTTTTGCATCAGTTCAGTGAATTTGATTTTAATGACATTCAAACTTATTTTGATAAAGATTTTAGAAAAAAAGAAGGTTTTGATAATCGAAAAAGTCTTGCCAAAAATTTAGGTTTTTATCAGGATTTTAAAGAGCTTATTGAAAGTAAAAAAATATATTTTTATCAAAGTCTATCTACCCCACATTTAAATTTTTTAAACCAACTTCAAGCAACCTATGACGACTCAAATGATTCTGGATTTAAAGAAGGTAACGAGCAAGGAAGAATAAGATTTATTAGTACTGAGTCAGTGCAAATGCTGCTCAAACTATACAACTACGTTCAACAAATTCAAAACTATATAACCGCTATCTTAGCTAATCTTAACCGCCAAATTGTACTTGCGGTACGTGACAGATTGCCGGTTATTTTAGAGGAGCGCGGTGAAACGACTTATAGTCTACAAATGGTGCGTTTAAACCAAGCGTTGACGGGCAGGCAAGGGCAAAAGCTGGCGCGTTACATTCGTCACCATTATCCAGTCGCTTTGATTGATGAGTCGCAAGACATCAATGGCGAGCAAGCTATTATGATTGAGAGTATTTATCTGTCCAAGAAAAAGAGCAAAAATTCTGATAACGATAAACCGACAGCTTCCAAAAAGTCCAGTCATGAGTTTTTACTATTGGTTGGTGACCCTAAGCAAGCTATTTATGGTTTTCGTGGTGGTGATGTGTCTAACTATAATTATATGAAAGCTCAGTTTGACAAAAGCAGCCTTTGGACGCTGGATGTTAACCGCCGCTCAAATGCCAGTGTGATTCATGCTTTGAATTGCTGGTTTGGTATGCCAATGGCAATGACTACTGAAAATAAGTTAGCGCAGTTGGGTAGCGGCATTTATTATCAGCATATCAAGGCTGCCAAACCACAAAACCAGCTGTCTTGGTTTAATGATTTAGAATCTCAATCGAGCGCTTTAGTGACACAGGTATTATCAAACCAGCCTGTCAGCTTATTGCATCTACCTGACAGTAAAGATGCTGAGCTTGAGTACGATGAGTTCGAGATCACAGCGCGGCATATTGCCACTTTACTCAGCAGTGCGCAAACCTTGGATGGCAAGCCGATTCAGCCTAATGATATCGGTGTACTGGCACGGGCCAAAAAAGATTTAAAACGAGTAGAAGACGAGTTGGTTAAGCTCAAAGTGCCAACCTTGACCACTAGTGACGTCAGTATCTTTGAGACCATCATGGCCGAGGACGTGGCGGCGCTACTTAGCGCGATGATATACCCTTATCGACATGACATCGTTAATCGGGTGCTGACCAGTCATCTATATGGTCTGAGTATCAAAGACGTCAAAGCTATGATGACTGACTACGAGTCAGGGATTGAAGAAAGTAGTGACAAAGTATTTAATAACCAAACGACTAATAATAAAAAAAGTTATCAAGATTTTATTACCTATATAAAAGAGGGCGCGCAGCGTTGGCAGCATTTTGGTATTTTGTCGGCGCTACATTATTTATTGGATAAAAGCCCCATTCAATCGCAAGGCGTTTGGCAAGCCTTAGCCGCTCACAAAGATGGCGACCGTCATATTATGGACTTGCGCCACGTAATGGACGTCTTGGCGCAGTACGGTATCGGCATGGGTGAGCATGAGCTATTGGCGTGGTTTAGACAAAACATAGAGGCAGCGCCCAATAGCGATTGGGCTAAGCAATACCCGTTACCTACAGAGTCTGGCGTGCAGCTGATGACTATTCACAAGTCAAAAGGGCTTGAGTTCCCCATTGTCTATGTGCTCGGTATGGGCGACGCCAGTAGGAGGTCGGGCAATAAAGAGAAGTACGGGCTGTATTTGTATAATGCTAGCCAAACCTCTGCAAGTTTAAGACAACAAGCGATAGGTAATCAGCGCCGCTTCTCTGCTGTGCAGGACTCTGCTACTACAGAGGGTCACTTTACAGATATTGAGACTCAAGAGGACTTCGATGAGCTACGCAGGCTTGGTTATGTCGCCTTTACTCGGGCCAGTGAGCAACTTTATGTCGTACTGAAAGATCCGAGTAGTACAAGAGATATGAATCGTAAACCAGTGTTTTACTGGTTTGAGTCCGCAGAAGCAAAGTTTGAATTACCGGATAGGCTCAAAGGCACCATAGGTATGCTCAGAGGGCATAATGTCAATGCGTTCTATGATGATAATTATGTCAATTCAACAGGCTTAAATAATAATACCAAGCTTGCCACTGTCAAACCTATGACAGAGACTATTGAATATGATGCTTTTTCAGAGATCATGAAGACCCATTACTTTTATGGTTGGGCCAAGACCAGTTTTACCGCTTTAGCCCGCCAGCTTGATGAATCGACACAAGCGATGGCTGTGGTCGATGAGCGTATTGATGATGCCATAGATATTGATATGACAGAGTCTTCAGTAACAGTTGAACCATTATCCAATAGCAATGATTCTCTTGAATCTTTAGGTGAATTAAGCCTCAAGTCAGAGGATGATATTCGCTTTAGCTTTATCAAAGGGGCCAACGCTGGTACGTTTTTGCATGAGATATTTGAAAAAATAGACTTCAATAATAACTCTAAATGGTCGCAAGTCATCGACAGAGCTATTAGTAGCTATCAGTTGCCACTAGTCTATAGTAGCGCTGAGCAACAAAGTCGTATATTGCAAGCCAAACAAAAACAGGAGAGTCGTCCGCTGGATTTGGACACGATAGATGTGACCGCGCATGAAGACTTAATGACTTGGATTGATGAGGTATTAGCTACGCCGCTATTAGCCTCCAACCAGCCTTTGAAGTCTATTGATAAAAATAGACGATTCGCTGAGTTAGAATTTAACATGGGTTTGTCAGAGACCTTTAAGGCACAGGATATTAATAGACTCTTTGAGCAGTATCTTCCCGATGATAAAGACAAACATATCAACCTCGTCCCGCAGAATAAAGCGCATTTGTATCGTTACTTGCGCGGCGAGATTGATTTGGTCTATGAGCATGCTGGCAAGTATTATGTTGTCGATTATAAGAGTAACTTTTTAGGAAATAGCCTAAGTAGTTATAACCAAAATACACTCAAGCAAGCTATGTCCAAGGCCGGATATTGGCTACAAGCAGCAATTTATCAAGTGGCACTACATCGATTCCTTACTATAAGGGTTAGTGATTATGAAGGTAATGAAGATAAGTATCTAGGAGCAGTTGAATATGTCTTTTTACGGGGAGTTTATGACTCATCTTCTAAATCAGCTGTTCCACAAAGTGAGGATAATTCTAATAATAACAACTGGGTGCACAATGAGCGTTATGGATTAGTCACTTGGGATATTCCTATTGATTTTATCAAGGGCTTAGATTCGTTGTTTGGTATTCCCAATTAATCAATTATGAATAACGAAGCACATGAACCATGACTTTTACAGTTTTTAATCCGATAAACACTTGATAAAAGAGATAAGCATACTATGAATAATAACCAGAGTAGGGCAGCAATTAGCTCACAAGAAAGCTGGGCTAGCACCATCAGCGATTATATTTTGTTACGCCGTCAGCAAACACATCAAGCGTATGACGCGAGCGCTACAACAGCTAATACGGATAAAGAAAACGGCTTATTTATTGCTATATTTACTTTGTTGGCTACTCATTTGGAAGAAGGACATACAGTATTAACTATTGAGATAGCGGAGCATGAAGCACCTTTACAAGGTCGAGTCAATGATGAGAGAGTTACACTATATGCTTGGCAACAGCAACTGCTTGAGATACTAGCAGCGCCGATCCTTACTCTTATTGATACTCCAATACAGATGCAAGCAGAAGATAATTTTTTAGAAGAAGAGTCAATAGATGAACCTTTGTTATTTGGGTCGCTAAATACCTTATTTAGCAAGCGAGAATCGTTATGGGGGCAATTAGCGCTTAGCAATTATGAAAAAGAGAGATTGGTCAAACGTTTAGATACGGTTGTAGCACTATACCAATTACTAAAAAATACTGACTTGACGTCTTTCATTAATTCGGTGAATGATCATGATTTATTTACTGATGTTAATGTTGGTATTGTTGATAATAAAAATAGCCTAAGCAAAAACAATCAACCAATAATCTATCAAACACAGAATCATAACGATCAAAGTACTGATAATTCAATAACATCGCTCACATTTTGGCTACATCGCTCTTGGCAAGCAGAATTTAACTTAGTCAAGCACGTCAATAACATTTTACAACAGCAAGTAACGCCTCTACAGATATCAGTACCTAAAGGTCTACACGAGAAGCAGGTGACCGCCATTGATGTGGCCAATAATAACGCCTTTAGTATCATTACTGGTGGCCCAGGTACAGGTAAAACCTATACCGTCGCTCAATTAGTAATCGCGCTACAACAAGTAACAGAGGGTAGGACTGATGAGCATGAAAACGTTAAATTCAGCACAGACAGTGCTAGTCTAGCATTAGTAGCGCCAACTGGTAAGGCAGCACAACGCATGCAAGAGTCTCTACAAGCGGCTCTAAATTTAGCAAATGTGGATATACAATTGCAAGAAGCCAAAACCATTCATCGCTTGTTAGGCATTGGACGAACGGGTAGGCCGCGTTACGATGCTAACAATCCACTAGGTGAAGATATTATCATCGTTGATGAGGCCTCTATGCTAGGGGTTGAATTGGCCAATTATCTTGTGAGTGCGGTAAAGCCAAGCGCTAGACTTATATTGCTAGGAGATGCTAATCAATTGGCAGCGGTTGATGCAGGAGCAGTATTGTCCGATTTATGCCGTATTCCATTATTGCAATCTATCCATGTGCAGTTAACAGAGAGCCGCCGTTTTAGCGCAGACTCTGGTATTGGTAAGCTTGCATATCAAATTAATAAAGCGGAGACCAATATTGCTACTATTTGGCAGTTGTTGGAGCAAGATAAGGCGCTAAGTTTTCAGAATATCAATGTGTCGCGAACAGCAACATCTATAGATAATAAAAATAGCCTAAGTAGAAATAAGACAACACTAAATACAATAACAAAATACAATAATTATCTATCTGAGATCAAGAAACTATTAGAAAATCCAATAGAAAAATCCGTGCCAGAACCAACAAAGAATATAATTACCTCATTAATGAAGACTTTTAATGAGTTTAGAATCCTGTGCGCTGGTCACAATGGTGAATGGGGTGATCGTTATATTAATAACTATCTCACGCAATGGCATCTCACCGAGTTAAAATTACCGCTGGGTCAGAATACTTGGTTTCATGGTCGTCCAGTCATGGTTCTACAAAACAATTATGATCTAGGACTATTCAATGGTGATATTGGGTTTTGCTTACAAATTGGTGATGATAGAAACCAAATGGAAGTATTTTTTGAAAATAAAAAGCAGGGGATAGCCATTAATTTGCTAAACGAGGAAATGATTGCTACAGCATATGCAATGACTATTCACAAATCACAAGGATCTGAGTTTGATCATGTGGCTATTACTTTTGATAGTACTCATGCAAAATTATTGAGCAAAGAACTTATCTATACCGCAGTAACTCGCGCTAAAGAGCAAGTAACCATATACAGTACCAAACCTACTTTAGAGAAGGCGGTTCAAACACCAACGCAGCGCTATACAGGTCTAGCACTGCAATTTTCTAATTTGAGTAAATGAATAAGACAAAAAATAGTTTAATCTCTAGTCCAAAAAAAGCACCCAAATCGGATGCTTTTTTAATATCAATAAAATGTTTAAAACTTATAATTTATCTTCTTTAATCGCATAGATGCCAGGCAGGTGACGCAAGTAACCATGAAAGTCCATGCCGCAGCCGTACACATAACGATCGGCAACATTGATACCGACAAAATCTACTTCAAAGTTATCTATTTTACGGTCATGCTCTTTATTGAGCAGCACGCAGCAATCAATAGAGGCAGGATTTTCTTTATCCAATTCTTCTACGATGGCTTTTAGGGTAATACCTTCATCAAAGATATCGTCAATAAGTAAGACATGCTCGCCTTCAAGGCTAACATCAGGTTTAAACTTCCAATCAAGCTCACTAGTACCTTCATTATCACGATAGCGAGTAGCATGAATGTAGTGCATACGGTGGTAAAAGGTTAGGTGAGTAAGCAGCTGTCCGGCTGGGATCAGGCCACCGTTCATAACGACCATAACGATTGGATTAAGGCCGGCATAATGAAGATTCAATTGGGCAGCGAGACGCTCATAAGCGGCGGCTACTTCAATGCTGCTAATAAGGCACTCTGAATTGCGTAAGGTTTTTTCTATTTCTTGATTACTGATTTGAGTCATGAGATGCGCCTTGGATAAAAAGTGCTGCTTATTCTAGCAAATTTTAGTAAATTTGCCTAACATCATATGGTATTGGGCACAAAATTAGTGTTCTATAGTAATACCCATTTTATGATTCTGATTTTTCTATAAAAAAAGGACGATAAAAGCTAGCTAGACGGTTAAGACCAGCATCAGGTAGCTGAGGCAGTAGTTTATTGAGCGCCATGCTCATGCCTTTATCGATACCTGCTTTAGCTACAGGGATAGAGCTACGTTTAATCATACCAAGCTTAAGAGTCTCGGTAAAATGAGTAATAAAATGGGTTAGCGCTTCTTCATTCATAGTCTCAAGCGCGGCTTTAAATTTAGCTTTATCCACATCATCAGGAGTCACTGCTGCATACCCTTCAGTAATGGTTTGATCTGCGCTATCAGATAGTTTGAAGCCGACTCGGCGCTTGCCCTCATTATCTATAAACATCGACTCGTTTTTCAAGAAATTAAAGCTTGGCATAATGTCTTCGTTTTTATCTTTACCTAGTAGTACGCTTAGTAGCGTCTCTGTCGTACGCTCAACCGTACTTACGATTTTACGCATGGCTGCTTGACGCTCAGAGTTTGGAATCACATCAATCAAACCTACTAATAAGTTATCAATCAGTTCCCGAGCAATTTGTTGGGTAAGCTTGTTGCGATAAGGATAATAATCCACTTGCTGGTTTGAGGTAATGATATGTTCAGCTTCGTCAATCATCTCACTGAGCTTATCTGAGGGTATAAACCCAAAATACTTTGCCATTATGGCCCCTTTATATCTTATATATTAGCTTCTTGATTTTTAGGAGTCAGTATAACTAAATTTTGCTGCTAAAACACAGTTATTCAACGACACAAATTTTTGATTAGATTAGATTTATTTCATCTTGGCTTTATGAGTTAACAGATATTAAACGTTACATATTATGTTACATAAGCTACACTTGGACTTTGCAACTGTAGATTGGCAGTTGATAGTTTTTGATAAGCTTCTAGTATTTTGTTAAAAAATTTGTTTGATACTATTACACCTTAATTAAGGATATGTATTTGACCATCCTTAATTTACCTAAGGAGAGATTAGATGAATAGTGCCATTGTATTATTACTTGGTGTTGCCGCAATGGTTTGCGGTTATCTTTTTTATTCAAAATTTATCGCAACCAAAATCTTGGCACTAGACAATAGTCGCCCCACGCCAGCACACACGATGAAGGATGGAGTGGATTACGTTCCTACTAATAAATACGTCCTATGGGGACATCATTTTACCTCTGTAGCAGGGGCGGCGCCTATTATTGGTCCTGCCATCGCTGTTATTTGGGGCTGGGTACCTGCTGTACTTTGGATAGTCTTTGGTACAATATTTATGGCAGGCGTCCATGATATGTCGGCGATATGGGCAAGTATGCGCAATCGAGGTCAATCCATAGGTTCTATTGCAGGTACTGTCATGGGTACGCGTGTGCGTAGTTTAATGATGGTCGTTATCTTTTTATTACTCCTTATGGTCAACGCCGTATTTGGGGTTGCTATTGCTAATATGCTGATCAAAACCCCATCAGCAGTGCTACCTGTATGGGGAGCGCTGGTAGTTGCCTTTATTATCGGGCAGTGTATTTATCGTTATAATATGAATCTGATTTGGGTATCCATTATCGGGGTCACCGCGTTATACGGTCTTATTTACCTCGGTCCCATGTTTCCAGTAGTCCTGCCTGAAACTTTCTTAGGACTACCTGATAACGCCGTATGGATTATTATTTTATTCTCATACGCGGCAGTGGCCTCTTTATTACCTGTATGGATGCTTTTGCAGCCACGTGACTATATCAATGGTTTGCAGTTATTTATTGGTCTGATTTTGTTGTACGCAGCCGTCTTTATCTCAACCCCTACTATTGTCGCGCCAGCTATTAATACGGATCTACCTATTGGCACCCCGTCAATTTTACCGCTGTTGTTTGTGACGATTGCTTGCGGCGCTATCTCGGGCTTTCATGGACTTGTAGCGACAGGCACGACATCGAAGCAAATTGATAAAGAAGAAGATGTGCGTTTTGTGGGGTACTTCGGTGCTTTGGGTGAAGGCATGCTGGCATTAGGAGCTATGCTTGCTGCAACAGCAGGTTTTGCCACTTTAGGTGATTGGCAGGCGGTCTACCAAAAATTCGGTGATGGCTCTATTGGCGCTTTTATTGATGGCGGGGCGGCCATATTAAATGCAGGCGTTGGTATTGATTTAGTATTGTCACAAACCATGCTTACGGTCATGGCAGCGCTATTTGCAGGCACTACTATGGACACCGGGGTACGCCTGCAGCGTTATATCTTCCAAGAATTTGGGGAGTTTTATAATCTGCCTATATTAAATAAAAATATTGTTGCAACACTACTGGCTGTCGGAAGCTGTCTGTTGTTAGCGTTCGGTGCTGGCGGTATCAGTGGTGAGGGCGGCATGATTATATGGCCATTATTTGGCACGACGAATCAGTTGATGGCAGCGTTAACCCTTATGATTGTAACGGTGATTTTATTACGTAAAGGCAAACCGGTTTGGTATACCTTGGCACCATTATCTTTCTTGCTGGTGATGACCGTATTTGCACTATTGATTCAGCTGGTCAGCTTTTTTAACGACGGCAATTGGTTGCTTATTATTATGGATCTTGTCATTTTGATTGCGGCAATCTTGGTAACTTTTGAGAGTTTTTCAGTGCTACGCCGTGAATGGTCAGAGCATAAAGGTAAAAGTTAGAGCTAATGAAGTAGATTAAAGCAAAATCAAAAAGAACGCTGGCAATTGCTGGCGTTTTTTATGTTGTAGAGTATTTTAGGATGAGGAGTGACGTTAGCGCAGCGCAAATTAGCACTTAATGATATTATCTAATAGTTGAAATCTTAAAATTAAGGTTAAACCATGAACAATACACCAATAAATCAGCCGTTATGGCAACGATTTTTATCTGGACTTAATGAGTTCTACCATGCACCATACCGACAAACTATGGCGCGAGCCGCTCGTGATGAAGAAGATTTCTTTATGCTAATGATGTTTGCTGAGAGTTTGGGTATCGACAATCCTGCCAGCTTTTATACACTGGAGCTGCAGCCCTTATTTTTAGAAAACTTTCACGAATGGCATACAAGAATGGGTATGGATAGATGCCCCTTTGATCATATTGGTTGCTGCTAAGAAATGAGTGGAGTAGATAGCATGGCACTACAACCGTTAACTGTATTAGTCACTCAGTTGGCAAGCCAGCCTATTATATTTGTCGGCGGTAAGGGCGGGGTAGGTAAAACAACGACCGCAGCAGCACTTGCCAGCCGCTTCGCTGGTGAGAACAAAAAAACGTTAATTATTTCAACCGATCCTGCCCATAGCTTAGGCGATGTGCTAAATGTCAGACTTAGCAATGAAAGAACCGCTATAACCCCTTATCTTGATGCGCTCGAATTGAATCCTGATGTTATTGTTGACGCGCATTTTGCGCAAGTTGAGCGCACTATTAGCGCTTACGCCAATCCAGATATGATGCCCAAAATTCGTGAGCACCTGCGCTTATCGAAGTCCGCTCCGGGCGCTCAGGAAGCTGCCATGCTCGAATCTATGTGCCAGCATTTAGTCTCGGCGACAGATGCCGGTTATGAGCATATTATTTTTGATACCGCGCCTACTGGACATACGCTGCGTTTGCTAGTATTGCCGGAGATGATGGGAGCCTGGACGGATGGGCTCCTCGCTCAGCAAAGACGACAAGCTAAATTGCGCTCGGTCGCTACTCGTTTAGATAGTAGTAAAGAGGATATGAGCAGTAAAAACAACGTAGCGAACCCATTCGCTAAACACAAACCAGATCGCTGGGAGCAGGCGGTATCAGTGTTAGAAAAACGCAAACAGCTGTTTCGTCAAGCAGGGCTACTACTGCATGACCGCAAGCAGACCGCGATTATATTAGTCATGACAGCTGATGTACTGCCAATGGCAGAGACTAGACGCGCTATTGAACAATTAGAGGCAAGTGACCTTACGCCAGCTGCGATCATCGTTAACCAACTCATTACTCCAACGCAAACGGATACTTTTTGGCAGCAACGTGCCGATAGACAGCAGCAATTGATGAGGGATATTGAACAAAACTTCAAAAAATATCCGGTGTATCCGATTTATTTACAACAAACCGATGTACGCGGTGTTGAGGCTTTGAGTGGGTTATTAGCTTAAATGCGACTCTTAACTATTTAAATGTTCTTGTGTAGGCGGTGATTCATACTGAGTAGAGTGCACCCTACGCATACTTATAAAAAACTATTTATTCGGGTTCAATATTATTCACGCTGCAATTTACTTGACAGCGACCATGCCTCATCTAAGCGTAAACTTTGCGCGCGTTCAGCGTTACCACTACTAAGAGACGACCACTGCGGTTTGCCGCGTGCTCTTTTAAGCTCGCTTGGTAATTTGTGCGAGGGCCACGGCGTTATTACTGTTCCATCATTCATAGCATTATCGGGATCATCTTGCTGAACCGTTTGTTCGCCCTGATAAAGCAGCTGGGTGGCATCGGTCGCCGCATGTCCGCGATGACGAAGCGCCATCAATAAATCTATAGCACGTGTCGCCAGCAAAGTCAGTGTCGCAGGATCAATATAGAGACGCTTAACCCCGCTAAGTTTATCTGCAATGCTACTAGTATTCGATAACAATCCGCCAGCGATACCGCCAATAGCGGCGCCCAGTCCCATAGTCGTTCCCAGTGCAGCTGCATCGATGCCCAAGCCCAGTAATGCGCCCGCTGCCGCGCCGGAGGTGGTACGAATACCGTAGCTCTTTAATAGTTCAGGATCAAAAGGATCTTGCTGATACGCTTGCAGCTCAAGCGGCGTTGCGGCTACCGCATTGTCATAAAATTTATATAAATTTAATAGTTTATGCTGCATAGCTCGCTCGCTTTGACGTACCGCCTCCCTCATTTGCGCAAGTACGGGCATCGGATCATCATCGTCATTAATCTCGCGCACAAAAGCGGCAACATTGAGCAAAAAATCAGCGATAATGATGTTCGCCTCGTCATACAGACGCGCCCAGTCTTCAGTCCGGCGCTGCATAAGCTGATCTAGCATCTCAGAGTGGGTGAGCATAGTAGCTAGATTTTGCCAAAGCCGCATCTCATCTTCAAACTCAAATGCTACTGAATCAAAGCGCGTAGAGATATGCAGATTACGCCGTGCCAGCATAGTTTGCCACGCGTCAATATTAGCATCTTGGCTGTCGGTAAAGTTAAATACTGGCATTACCGGAATAGCGGCCCACGACAAAATAGCCAATTCGTCTTTATATTTCCCAAGTACTGGCTCACGCGCATCAACCACATAAATAGCCATATCACTTGCCAGCAGCTGCCGGATTACCTTGGCTTCTTGGCTATAATCGTCATAATCAGTCGCAGCGCCTGAGGCAATATCCGCTGCCAAAAACTGCTGCAAACGCTCAATGCCATCACGGCGACTGGCGGTGTTGTCCTCCAGCCAGTCCATCAAACCTGAGGCATCTTCAAGTCCTGGGGTATCATATAGCATCACCAATACTTCACCAGTTTGACTATCCGTCAGCTGCGCACGCTCCACATGGCGAGTAGTGGCCGCTTCGTTTTTGACCTCACCAAAATAAACGTCTCGCAGTAGGGTGCGCAAAATAGAGGTTTTGCCAGTATTGGTATGACCAACGACGGCCAGTTTTAACGGCTCGTCGCTGGCAACTGTGGTTTTGAAAGTAGTTTGACTAGCAGATGTAGACGAAGAAGGGTGCAAGACAGATGAATGATCATCTACGGTAGAATCGCTAATAATAGGATCATCAGACGTAGGCGACGTCTCATAAGCCTTATCCGCAAAAAGACCTTTAGGCTGACGATTGATATTGTTATGATCATGGTTCATGATGCGGTCTTATCGTTTTTATAGTAAGAGTTATTATATAATTGCTGTATAGCACGCTATTTTTTAATTGTCCTGATCAATAGCCGCTTTCATCTGACGAATGACCGCACTCAACAACATCTCATCGATATCGGTAAGCTTGTTGAGACCGTAATCATAAGTTTTTAGAATCATAGCCTTTTGATCTTGAGTAAGATGTACAGACACCTCGCCATCTTTAGTTAACGTACGATAATCTTCTAAGGTTCTTTTTTTGTCATCTCTCATTGTTTATTATCCTTATCTTTGCCAACTTTTCTATTAATTTTGCAAA
Organism: uncultured Psychrobacter sp.; assembly: GCA_947501045.1. Classification (GTDB taxonomy): domain Bacteria; phylum Pseudomonadota; class Gammaproteobacteria; order Pseudomonadales; family Moraxellaceae; genus Psychrobacter. Next base: position 20,299 of record CANMUI010000003.1, on the reverse strand, counting down.
AGTCAAAGATACTTATTTTAATGCTATTAATTTAAGATCGAAAAACTATTGTAACTAAACGACCTTACTTGGTCTACACAAGCTTGTATAGTTAATATTAGGTCACACTTGATGGGCTAAACAGCATCTTTAGCTTAATTGATCCAAATTATCACGACTTTTAGCCATAGCATCCTACCTATTTATTGACATTCGAAGCGGGCGAAGGTTCATGACTATCTACCAATCCAATTTGCCTAGTTGCGAGCGCTGTTTGCCACTGCTGATAACGCGCGGTTTTATAATCAACATCCGTATTCTCGCTACCTAGTAGCTGTACCGCTAACCCATGTTTGGCGTGACCGGCGATTTGATCAAGCTTACGCAGCGTGCCACGATCGGGCAGCGCTTGACTGTGAATACCTAAAATCACTTGTACCGGATGGGTATCCAGATAAGTGGTCAGACGTGCCATATCCTCACGATCATCAACAATACCAAAATTTTCTACCGTACTTGCTACTGTTTTGGCGTGATCATGATTAAGACCTGCCTGCCACCAATTATCTTGCTTAGAGGGGTACTCAAGTAGAGCCACCAACTTATTGCCAGAGCTAACGGTCGCTTTTGGCACAACGGGGGCAGGGGTCTGCTTAAAATCATCAGCATCGATAACTTGTCTTTGCCAAAAATTAATAATCTTTTGATAGTAAGGTAGTTTAGTGTCAAGGCGCATCTTTTTACGACGAAACATCAGCGCACAAAATACCCATGCTATTGCTCGCGGCACGATGCCGTACATGAGTAAACTACCTATTAACAGGCTCGCCCATTGCCGGGCGATCGATAAGGGCAGGGCGTCAGTCACCAATCGGCTTTGGACAATAGCCGCACTATCAGGAACGCTAAAACCAACCATACTTGGCAGCCAGCCTAGCACTTGAGTGAGGGTAATCAGCGCCTGATCAGACAGCAGCGTTGATTCCCAGCTAAAGCTATATTGACGCACAATGAGTAAAAATATAATCGCCAGCAGCATCCCTGTTAAGGTCGCAAGCCACAGCTGATGACTAAATCTGCCTAGATACCAGCGCATACCGCTGTGCTGCAGTTGCTGCTCGTATAAGCTTACCGCCGCTTGGGTCACATCGTCTTTACCACGTATTAAGTAACTAGGACTGACAAGATTGGCAAACCAGTTTGAGGACTGCTTAGATTGCTTCATCAGCGTTAATACCAGCCAGCCTACCAGCATGATGGTATGAAAACCTAGCAAGCAGACCAAAACGTAGAAAAAATTGACCACGTTGGCTTGTAGTAAAGTAAATAATCCCAAAAACCCTGACACACACCAAACCACGCTCATAAGCGTCATAATGCCTTTGATACGGCCATCAATCTTACCCAGTACGCGCGTAAGGTTGCCATTGCTATCGATACGCGAGGCGCGCCGATGCAGCTTTTGGATCGGCGTGCCCTCCTCATTTTGCAGCTTTTCAGTTATTAATAAAGGATCGGTTGCAAAAACATGTTGCCGAGTCTCAAGGGTACGTACCAGCTCAGTTAATTGGTCTTGGGGTGATAGCATGTGTCGATGACATCCAAATAGAGACGTTAATGTTGTTATTGATTTAAAGGCTAAAAAACAATTGTTGCCAAAAAACGATTATTGTAGCGTATAAACTTTAGTATAAGGCATAAGCTCTCAAAAAAGAGGAATAAATGAGTGCAGTATTTTAGGTAAATGGTCATACCTAAATAGTATTTATGTTTTACTTTTTATCTATAACCAATACGATTTGCGCATAGTAAAAGATAAGAAAATCAGCCAGAATGATTAAATGGATAATAATAGAAGGATACTAAAATGAATAATAAAACCTATCTAATAGTAGGCGGTACTGGTGGTATTGGTAAAGCTATGGTTGAGCACTTAACAGCTGCCACTGCTAATGAGCAAACTGCTGATCAAACAAAGATACGCGTGTTCGCCACTTATCACAAAAACGTACCTGATATAGAAGCCGATGATTTATACTGGTTAAAGATGGATGTCAGTGATGAAGATAGCATTAAAGAGGCGATAGATGAGATTAAGTCGCACACGAGCTGCATCGACTGGGCGATCAACTGCGTAGGCCTGCTCCATACCGAGCACTCGCAGCCAGAAAAAGCCCTGCGTCAAGTCGAGACCGATTTCTTTTTACAAAACATGCAAATCAATGCTTTAGCCAGCATGCTCATCGCTAAACATATCAAACCTTTATTGGCAAAATCTGAGCGCAATAATGACAACCCCGCGATCTTTGCAACGATATCAGCCCGGGTTGGGAGTATTAGCGACAATGAGCTTGGCGGCTGGTATAGCTATAGGATGAGTAAATCAGCACTCAATATGGGCATGAAAAACTTAAGCATCGAGTGGGGTCGCTCCTTAAAAGATGTCTGTGTCGTAGTGATGCAGCCCGGTACGGTCAATACGCAATTATCGGCACCGTTTCAGGCTAATGTTGCCGAAGGTCATCTGTTCTCGCCCGCCTATAGCGCAGAGGCACTGCTAGATGTGCTATCGGGTATGAGTGCTGAGCAAACAGGGAGTTTTGTAGATTGGGCAGGGGAGTCGATACCTTGGTAACCCAAGGGATCAGAACTAAAAAAGGACCGCTCATGATTTAATCATAAGCGGTCCTTTTGATTTACAAATCTTTAGCTGATAAAACATTAATTAGTAACGAACATATCCATGAACTCATTAACTGGCGTTTGTTCTAGCTGCACCTGATTGTTGCAAAGCTCGACAATCTGTTTGCAGCGGCTATCGATAAAACGTGTGGCAAGGCTTGCCTGAAACTTAGCCTCTAGCACTGGAATACCCTCATCACGGCGACGCTTATGACCAATAGGATATTCGATAGCGACCTTGTCGGTACTACTGCCATCTTTAAAGAAAATTTGGATGGCATTAGCAATGGAGCGCTTATCAGGGTCATGATAATCTTTTGAATACTCTGGGTCTTCTTCGACCACCATTTTACGGCGCAGACCATCAATCAGTATATGATGTTGCTCGTGATAATCATCTTCATAATTCTCCGCCATCAAATCGCCCGTTAGTAGCGGCACAGCAACCATATATTGCAGACAGTGGTCACGGTCAGCAGGGTTGGCAAGAGGACCTTCTTTGGAGATAATGCGAATCGCTGAGTCATGGGTAGTGAGTACAATCTTCTCGATATCATCAATTCTATCTTCAACACGCGGATGCAAAATTACTGCCGCCTCACACGCGGTTTGCGCATGAAATTCAGCAGGAAAGCTTAGTTTAAATAAAATGTTTTCCATCACATAGCTACCAAAATCACGCTGGAAGCTAAAGCGGCGCTCATCGATAGGTTTGGTCGCCAAATCCTTATTAGTATGGCTAAATAAAACGTCGTAAAACCCCCACTGCGGCGCTGATAGAGCGCCTGGAATACCCATCTCACCGCGGCGCGAGATATCAACCAAACGCACGGCCCGGCTGGTGGCGTCGCCTGCCGCCCATGATTTGCGGCTACCGGCATTGGGCGCATGGCGATAAGTTCGCAGCGCTTGACCATCAACCAGTGCTTGTGATATCGCCGCCATAATACGCTCACGCGGTAGATCATATAATTTAGCAACGACAGCAGTTGAGGCCAACTTGACTAAGAACACATGATCCAGTCCGACGCGGTTAAAGGAGTTGTCCAGTGCCATAACGCCTTGAATCTCGTGCGCCATAATCATGGCCTCAAGCACTTTTCGCATCGTTAAGGGCGCGTGACCTTTGCTGATATTTTGCTGGCTAATATAATCAGCGACTGCCAATATACCGCCTAGATTGTCTGAAGGGTGCCCCCATTCAGCCGCCAGCCACGTATCGTTATAATCAAGCCAGCGCACAATACAGCCAATATCAAAAGCGGCTTTGATCGGGTCGAGTCGGTAAGAGGTGCCAGGCACCCGTGCGCCGTTGGGGGTAATTTGATCGGCGCAATTAGGGCCTAGATGCTTGGTACATTCAGGGAAGCGCAGGGCAAGCAGGCCGCAGCCTAAAGTATCCATTAAACAGTAGCGCGCCGTATTCCACGCGTCATCGCTATTGGGTGAGTCGTCATCTATAGAATAATTGAGCACATAATCAGCAATTTTTTGAATCTCATCGTCATATTCTGGACGGACGTTACTCTCTACGGTGTTTTTCTCTATTTTAGACATAATGATCTCCCTATCCTTGGATTACATAGGTCATCAATAATGAATAGTTATCATTGATGTAGCTATTCATTAAAAGTAGCATATCGCTATAGAAGCACCAAACTGAATTATGTTAAGAATCTATTGAAATGTGCAAGCATTACGTACCAAATCGTCAAATTGAGCGATCAAATCAGGTCATCAAATAAATCAGGCCAGCGATAAACATAAGCCCTAATATCAGCAGTAAAAAGGTGAGAATAGTGCCTACTGTACTCTTTGAGTTCTCTTTTTTTACTTTAACCTTTTTGACAGGCGGTAATACCATAGTGACGTGTTCAATGCCATCCTCGAGATAACGCCCGCCCTCTACGACAAACCCTAACGACTCATAAAAGCTAAGCAAATAAGTTTGCGCCGAGATAACAATAGGCCTTTTTTTACCGTAGTGTTTGCGGCAGTAATTGATAGCCTGTACCATGATTTGCCGGGCAAGACCACTACCGCGATACGGTGCTAATACCAGCACACGACCAATGGCTGATATCTGATTGGCTGGGCTTGATAGCGATTTTAGGGTGTTAAATTCTGGCGGGATAATACGGCAGTAGCCAACGAGCATCTCGTTTTGGTGAGCAATTAGATGCAGACAGTCGAAGTCTAACTCGTCCATATCTTGATAAGGACAGTTTTGCTCAACTACAAACACTTGCGCGCGCGCTCTTAAGATATGATAGACATCAACTGAGGTTAAGTCGTCAAACTTTTTTATGGAAAATTCATTGGTCATAGTTACGGTTTCTTAGCGCTTTAAACGATGTTTTAATATTTTTAATTTTCGATAGTTTTAATTATAGCAGTTGCCTATTTTTTAAAGAAACAAAACAGGGTTAAGAAAGACATCTTTCTTAACCCTGATCCTACTGATGCTACCAGATATATTCTACTAAACAGTAGTGACCTGATTAATGCGATAGGCGCGTTTTATTATCTTCTACCGTCTTGGCATAAGGGCTAATACCTTTATCCATAATCTTGGTAGCTTCTTCGTCAATGTGCATGCCAAAGTTATTGAAAGCATTATGATTACCCAATGCCAAACGCTGCAAGTCGCTCATCCACTGCTTGCCTAAAGTGATTTGTGAAGCTAGGATTTGCGAGTTGATATCACCCATAGACTGCATAAACGCCATTTGCTTTTCTGCAATCATGGTATGTATCTCTTGATGCTGGCTATCAGAATTCATAGGAGAGCTGGCAATCTTCCAAATACGTGTGGCCATAACTTGTGGAATCGCTAAACACATGGTTAAAGCTTTTTGTTGCAGCTGCAATGCAGGTGCTGACAGCATAGGTATAGAAGTAGGTACTGAAAAGGTAGGTGCTGGAATGTTGATCATTTGCGTCTCGTCCTTACTATAAGTGTGAGGGTATTCTACTCCCCTTGATTGGATTAGCAACCATCAATCAAGGTATTGATACTATAGACAATAAATACATACAAAATAATATATGTAGAATTTATCCATAGACCTATTTAATAGTTTACTCTTATTTAATAAGTACTAATAAAAATTTATCAACCATTAATCGTCTGACTGATCTTATCTAAATTTAAACTATCTGACATAGCGGTGAATATCTCGTAGTATTTACCGCCTTCGTCATACAATTCTTCATGGGTACCCGTCTCGACCACTTGACCGTTTTCTATCACTACTAAATCATCAGCGTCAATAATTTGCGCAATATTATGCGAGACAATGATGACGGTGCGATTTTCTTTGATCAAATCTAAGCTTTTTTTGACCTGTTGACTGGCTATAGCATCAAGGCTTGCTGTAGGTTCATCCAAAAACACAATCGGCGGATCTTTTAGAAACATTCTTGCCAGCGCAATACGCTGCTGCTGACCACCTGACAAGGATTTTGCCGTACTCTCATAACCATCGCTCAAGCCCATGATTTGCTCATGAATAGAGGCTTTTTTGGCGGCCACGATGATATCTTCCTCACTAGCATTCATATTTCCATAACGGATATTTTCACTAATGGTCCCTGAGAAAATATGGTTGCTTTGTAGCACAAGGCCAATACGTTGACGCAGATCATGAGTATTACAGTCTTTGAGATCGTGCCCATCCAAGCATATTTGACCGGCGTCTGGCTCATAAAATTTCACCAGCAGGTTAATAATGGTACTTTTGCCTGCGCCGGAGAGGCCCACCAGAGCAGTGATACGATTGGGTTTAATGGTAAAGCTGACATCTTTGAGCGCCTGCGTGCCATTGGGATAAGTAAAATCAACGTTTTTCAGCTCGATATGACCTTGAAGATTTTCACTACTCATGCCGTCGATATTCTCAACCTGTTTATCGTCTTCTAAAATCTCAAAGAAGCCTTCGGCATAGGTCAAGGCATTATTAATCTGATCATAAATACGGTGCAATTGACGAATAGGCGCGGCGACGTTTTGAAACAGCATAACGTGAAATAAAATCATCCCGATAGTCATCTGTCCATTTAATACAAAATAAGAGGTTAAAAGAATAATAACCACTACGCCGATTTGTTCAATGAAAGTCTTAACCGCGTCATAAACAAAACCAATGCTGCGAATACGCAGCTGGTTGTCGGTCATCTCTTTTTGAATTTTTAGGTGCTTTTGCGCCTCAATCGGTTCACGAACAAAGGATTTGACCACGCTGATTGAATTAATAAGGGAGATCACTAGGCCACTTTTGGCCTCGCGAAAACCGCGCATCTGCCGCCGAAAACCCTGCAAACGCAGCGCCTGCTTTTGACTGATAAAGAAGTAAATCGGAATAATAATAAGACCGACCAGACCAATCCAAAAGTTGGTCGAAAACATAATAATTAAGGAAACAATGGCGCTAGCAAACAGCGGCAGCATATCGATAAAGAAGTTTTGCACAAGGCTAGTCAAACTGCTCACACCCATATCAATACGGGTTTGCAATTTACCACTATCGTTTTCACTACTGGTGTAAAACGCCATACGATAAGTCAAAATACGCTCAATAATGCGCTGCGACAAATCACGCGAGAGATTAATACGAATCTTCTCCCCAAAAAAGCGCTGACCAAAAGAGATAAATATCGACAATATCTCTTTGGTCAGTAAAATGGCGCTAATAATCATCAGCATGCGCACGCCCGCTTCCCAAGGTTCGGCAAGGGTTGCAATTTCGGTCAGTGTATCGACGGCGTAGCGCAGTACAAAGGCATTGACCTGCGCGGTGAAGGAACCCAGCGCGGTCAAAACTAAGGTAGCAATAATTAACGTTTTGTAAGGCGAGGCAAATACGGCAAGCTTTTTGAGAATATCCCAAAGTAGGGCTCGCCGCTCTTTTTTCTCGACGGGCGGCTTCTTGTCTAACATCACACGGCGCGGGGGAGTGGTCATAATAAAAGGGGCTTATTATAGATTAACGGATTTATACTAGATTGACAGGGTAGCCATATACAGCATGGTCAACGATTATACCATTTACATTCTCAGCTTGAGTAATAATACCTTCTAGTTTAAAACCTAAACGCTCAGGTACCGCGCGACTAGAAGCGTTATCAGTCGCTACCCTGATTTCAACCTTATTTAATTTTAATTCATCAAAGCCTATTTTAATTAAGTGTGCCACACATTTAGTAACGATGCCTCGGCCGCGGTACGCTTGGCTTAACCAATACCCTATACTGGCTTTACTTAATTTATAGTCAATCTGATTAAAACTAATATTTCCAACTATTTGCCGTTCATAAATAATGGCGCAGGTCAAAGACTTACCATCAGCATAATCATGCAAAGATTTGTTAATAAAAATTAAGAAGAAATCTTCGTCCTTGGCATTAGCAACCCAAGGTAAATACCGCGCTAAGTCTTTAAGCTTTCGCAAAGCTAGGTTGCACCAAAGCTAAAGCGATATGCTCATCAATTTTTCGAGTAAACATCGTGTTCCCAATATCTAAAAGGCGGTGCTTAAAAAGCATCCGCTGGAACAAACACTTCGCCGACCATTATACGACGCGCTGAGCGGCTCATCGAGACTTTTTTAGCTTGCCAGCGCCCACCCACTTGTTCAGTTCTGCCGCCGACCAAGAGCGTTCCTGAAGGATGACCAAAGCGCACCTCGGACAGCTCGCTGCCCCCAGCGGCTTCGTTGACCAATGTTCCTTGTGTGGTTGCTGCTGCTGCAATGGCAACTGCGGCCGTACCCATCATGGCATGATGTAATTGTCCCATACTCATCGCGCGTACCACTAAATCAATGTCATCCGCACTAACGTCTTTACCACTGGACGCGGTATAACTTTGCGCCGGAGCCACCCAAGCTATTTTGGGAATATGTTGGCTGCTTTGTGCCTCACTCTCATCTTTAAACAGTCCCATAGCGACGCCGCCACGTGCGCGGATTGCCTCTAACTTAGCTAATAATTCGTCATTGCTATTAACGTCGCCTTGTAGCTCTGTACCGTTAAAACCTAAGTCTTCCGCTTTCATAAAAATAGTTGGAATGCCCGCGCTAATAAAAGTCGCTTTGACGCTGTCTTTATCCAAACCGCAACCGGAGACATCAAAATCATCAACTAAGTTATTGGTTGGGAACATATCGCTTGAGGAATCAACCGGGTCGATAAATTCAATTTTAACTTCAGCGGCCGGGAAGGTGACACCGTCCAATTCAAAATCACCCGTTTCTTGAACTTGCACTTTACCTTGCTCGTCTTTATAAACTGGAACATGGGCAATGATGGTTTTACTGATGTTCTCTTGCCATATATGCACTTCACAAATACCATGCTCAGCACTAGCATTTACTTTATCGGCAGCAACCAAACCCATATTAATAGCACAAGCCCCAACCGCAGCAGTCAAGTTACCGCAGTTACCTGCCCAATCTATCAGAGGTTTGGCGATATTAACTTGTCCAAACAGGTAATTAACGTCGTGGTCTGCACGTGATGCTTCAGACAAAATCACCGTCTTTGAGGTGCTCGAGCTGCCATTACCTAAACCATCGATTTGCTTACCATAAGGATCGGGGCTACCAATGACGCGCAGTAAAAAATTATCACGAGCCTTGCCAGCAACTTGGCAACGCTCAGGTAAATCGGATAATTTGAAAAACGTACCTTTTGAGGTGCCGCCGCGCATGTAGGTAGCAGGAACAGATATTTGCGGAGCGAATTTCGGTTTTGATTGGGTCATTGTTGGGCGTCCTATATATATTTATGATTTGTCTGTTGTTTTATTGGTTGTATAGAGTTGTTGTAGGCTGGGTTTTTAACCCAGCATCGTAACTCTGCATTATCAAAATTCTGGGCTAAAGCCACAGCCTACGCCAAACTGAAAACCATCTACTATTAATTACAAAAAACCGATGCCATATCTCTATATAACATCGGTCGTTTTAATTTTTAGCTCATAGTCTCAAACACTTAAGCCACTTCACCAGCCAAGAACTCTTTAGCAAAGCGCTGCAGCATACCGCCAGAGTTATACATTTTTACCTCATCGGCGGTATCTAAGCGGCAGATAACTGGCGTTTTATCGACGCTGCCGTCTTGACGATGAATAACCAGCGTCATCTCGCCGCCAGCGGAGACTTCCCCTTCGAGATCAAACACCTCAGTACCATCGATATTTAGCGTCTCGCGGTTGGTACCTTCTTTAAACTGGACGGGAAGGGCGCCCATACCGACTAAGTTCTGACGGTGAATACGCTCAAAGTCCTCAGCGACGACGACTTCCACGCCAGCCAAACGCACGCCTTTTGCCGCCCAATCACGACTTGAGCCTTGACCATAGCCGTCGCCTGCGATAATGATCAGCGGCTGATCACGATTCATATAAGTTTCAATCGCCTCCCACATGCGCATCACTTGACCTTCAGGCTCCACACGAGCAAGTGAGCCTTGAACGATCTTACCGTCCTCGTCACGTACCATCTCGTTCAGTAGTTTTGGATTAGCAAAGGTCGCACGCTGCGCCGTTAAATGGTCACCGCGATGGGTAGCGTACGAGTTATAGTCTTCCGCCGGCAATCCCATAGTATCGAGATACTCGCCAGCAGCGGATTCACCCATGATCGCATTAGACGGTGACATATGATCGGTAGTGATATTATCACCAAGTACCGCTAGCGGACGCATGCCTTTGAGCTTATTCATTGCCGCCATTTTGCCTTCCCAATACGGCGGACGGCGGATATAAGTACTCAGCTCGCGCCAATCATACTGCGGATCGATGACCGAGGCTTCGTTGCGACCCGCCTGCGCTTTGGCCTCATCAAACATCGGGATATACACTTCATTATACTGCTCAGGTTTAACCGACTCGGCGACGATAGCGTCAACTTCAGCATCATCAAACCAGATGTCTTTAAGATAAACATCATTGCCGTTTTGGTCTTTGCCCAGCGAGTCTTTTTCGACATCAAAACGGATATTACCGGCGATAGCGTAGGCAACAACCAGTGGCGGGGATGCCAAAAAGGCTTGCTTGGCATAGGGATGAATACGTCCATCAAAGTTACGGTTGCCCGATAGCACCGCAGTACTAAACAGGTCACGATCGATAATTTCTTTTTCGATATCAGGGTCCAGCGCGCCGCTCATACCGTTACAAGTGGTGCAGGCAAAGGCGACGACATCAAAGCCAAGTTTTTGCAGCTCAGGTAATAATTCAGCTTCTTCTAGATAAAGCTTAACCGCTTTTGAGCCGGGAGCGAGTGAGGACTTGACCCAAGGCTTACGCACAAGGCCTTTTTGGGCAGCGTTACGGGCGACGATACCGGCAGCAACCATATTGCGCGGGTTTGAGGTATTGGTACAGCTAGTAATTGCAGCGATAATAACCGCGCCATCAGGCATAAGACCGTCTTTTGGTTCAGGTAATTTGTCACCTTCGCCGTGAGCGATACCTTCTTTTACCAAATCAGTCGTTGATACGCGTGCATGGGGACGTGAAGGCCCCGCGATATTACGCACCACTTTGGATAGATCAAAGTGCAACACTCGATCATACTCAGCATCGACCATACCATCTGCCCAAAGTCCCGTTTGCTTGGCATAAGCTTCAACGGTTGCGATTTGCTGTTCGGTACGACCTGTTAGACGCAGATAGTCGATGGTTTGCTCATCGATGGAGAACATTGCCGCAGTTGCGCCATATTCAGGGGTCATATTGGAGATAGAAGCGCGGTCGCCAACGGTTAGATTGCGCGCGCCGTCACCAAAGAATTCAAGATAGGCAGAGACCACACCTTCCTCACGCAAGAATTCCGTCATCGCTAGCACTAAATCGGTACCAGTAATGCCTTCTTGCAATCTGCCCGTCAGCTCAACGCCGACGATGTTTGGCAGACGCATGTACGATGGATTACCCAGCATGACGCTTTCAGCCTCCAAACCGCCTACACCGATTGAGATGACACCTAGCGCGTCGACCATTGGCGTATGGCTATCGGTTCCGACTAAAGTATCAGGGAAGGCTACCGCATCACCGTCTTGATCAGCAACGACTTGTACTACTGGCGACATTTTTTCTAGGTTGATTTGGTGCATGATACCGTTGCCGGGCGGTACGACGTTGACGTTATCAAAGGCATACTGGCACCAATTGATAAAGTGGAAGCGATCTTCGTTACGGCGCTCTTCAATGGCACGGTTTTTCTCAAAGGCATCTTCTTCAAAGCCTGCATGCTCAACGGCTAGTGAGTGATCGACAATGAGCTGCGTCGGTACAATAGGATTGACTTTGGACGGGTCACCACCTTCAGCAGCAATAGCGTCACGCAAACCTGCTAAATCAACAAAGGCGGTCTGACCCAAGATGTCATGACAGACGACGCGCGCTGGATACCACGGAAAATCAAGATTTTGCTTGCGGTAAATATGCTGCTTGAGCGCGTCAGTTAGATCCTCTGGCGGGCAACGACGCACTAGGTTTTCGCACAAAACCTTGGAGCTAAAAGGCAATTTAGCATAAGCGCCTGGCTCAATATCATTGACCGCTTGACGGACATCGAAATAATGCAAATCGGTATTAGGGAGCGGCTTTTTATACTGCTCATTCATGGTTTGCGGATTAACTTGCGTTAAAGGCTGCTTGCTATCGTCGCTCATGGCGTGCTTTCCTTTATAAATGGTGGGGTATAAATGAGGTAAATTAGAGGTGCAAAGAGGATTTATTTAACAAAACTTATTATTGGTAATAGGTTTTGCTAAATAAACCTGATCTTAATATAAACATAACGGGCCAAGAACTCCGGTTTTAACGAGTAATGGGTACGTGGAACACACCCTACATAAATCAAAAAACGATAGAATTGTAGGGTGGGTTAGTTTTATAAAGCTTTTTCGAAAAGCGCTAATAAAATGTAACCCACCAATTGATCATTTAATTAGAGCGGTGGGTTACGCTTCTAACCCACCCTACAACTCTTTCACATTAGAAACGAATTAACGCGCGCTGATATCTGGCACCGGACGCAGCTCTTCACCAGTATATTCGGCACTTGGACGAATAATACGGTTATTCGCGCGCTGCTCAAAGACGTGAGCGGCCCAGCCGGTTAGACGTGAGCAGACAAAGATCGGCGTGAACAGCTTGGTTGGAATACCCATAAAGTGATAGGCTGAGGCATGGAAAAAGTCCGCGTTACAGAACAGTTTCTTCTCGCGCCACATGACTTCTTCTGCACGTACCGATACCGGGTATAGCACTGTATCACCAACATCTTCAGCTAGTTTCTCAGCCCAACCTTTGATAACTACGTTACGTGGATCAGATTCGCTATAGATGGCATGACCAAAGCCCATGATCTTATCTTTACGCTCAAGCATGGCCATCATCTCTTTTTCAGCTTCATCAGGTGAGCTAAAGTTTTCGATCATATCCATTGCTGCCTCATTAGCACCGCCGTGCAAATGGCCACGCAGTGAGCCGATAGCACCAGTAATACAAGAGTGAATATCAGATAGGGTCGAGGCACAAACGCGGGCAGTAAAGGTTGAGGCGTTAAATTCGTGCTCAGCGTACAAGATAAGTGAGACGTTCATCACTTTGGTATGTAGCTCGTTTGGCTTCTCGCCTTTGAGCAAGTGCAAGAAATGACCACCAATAGTGTCGTCATCGGTTTCGGTTTCGATGCGCTCATTATCATGGGTAAAGCGGTACCAATAGTTGATGATCGAGGGGAATACTGCCAGCATGCGATCGGTTTTGTCGTTTTGTTGATCGAAGTCAGTTTCCATCTCAAGGTTGCCGAGCATTGAGCAGCCCGTACGCAAAACATCCATAGGATGCGCATCGCTTGGAATGCGCTCGAGTACATCTTTAAGCGCTTGCGGCAGACCGCGCAGCTTTTTGAGTTTGGCTTGATAGTCATCAAGCTCGCTTTGCGTTGGCAAATTGCCATAAAGCAGCAGATAGGCTACTTCTTCAAATATGCATTTGTCTGCAAGCTCTGATACATCGTAACCGCGGTAAGTCAAGCCTGAGCCTGATTTTCCGACCGTAGACAATGCTGTTTTACCAGCGACTTGACCGCGAAGACCTGCGCCTGATAACTCTTTTTTTGCTGCCATGATTAAATTCCTTTTGTTGGTAGCTTTGTTGTTTACAAATTGCTTGGGTTGAACGGGGTTAACTGCTAAAAGTTCTTAATAAGAAAACAAGCTTATACCTTACTTGTTATCTGCAAATAGCTTGTCCAGCGTCTGCTCAAACTCATGATAGTTTAAAAAATCATAGAGCTCCATACGAGTTTGCATAGTATCAACGACATTTTCTTGGGTGCCATCATCTAAAAGATGTTGATAGACATTGAGGGCCGCTTTATTCATCGCTCGAAACGCAGATAGCGGATACAGCACCATATCGACGCCAACACCATATAATTGCTCGGTGGTATAAAGATCCGTCTGGCCAAATTCAGTCATATTGGCGAGCACAGGAATATCAAGTACGTCAGTAAATTTACGGTACATCTCAATATCGGTCAAGGCTTCAGCGAAAATCATATCTGCGCCCGCCTCTTGAAACGCTACCGCGCGCTCAACTGCCGCGTCAAGACCTTCAACAGATAACGCATCGGTGCGCGCCATAATGACAAAATCGTCGTCAGTTTTGGCATCAAGCGCCGCTTTTAGACGATCCACCATCTCTGAGATACTAACGATTTCTTTATTAGGCCGATGACCACAGCGCTTTTGCGCAATTTGATCTTCGATATGTACCGCAGCCACGCCCGCTTTTTCCATCTTTTTGATGGTTTGGGCGATATTAAATGCGCCGCCAAAGCCTGTATCAATGTCGACAAGTAAAGGCGTATCAACAGCGTCGGTAATACGCCGTGCATCTTCTAATACATTATCAAGGCTGGTCATACCTAAATCTGGTAGACCAAATGAAGCATTAGCCACGCCGCCACCAGAGAGGTATAAGGCTTGATGGCCGACTTGGGTGGCCATCATCGCGGTATAGGCATTGATAGTACCGACGATTTGTAGCGGTTGGTTGTTATCGTTTTTTTGTTTGAGTGCACTGCGAAAGCGCGCGCTAGCTGAGCTCATACGAGTATCCTTGCGTGGAGGGTAAATAAAGCTATTAGATAGTGCTAAAAACTGTATCGCTTTAGAGTATACGCAATTACCTTAATTTGGAAGGGGTTATTATTTTTGGTTGTTAAAAATTACGATATAAACTTTTTAATTTTTCTAACTATATTTAAATTATGAATACTATTATCCATAATACAGTTCTTTGCTATCTATATTATTTGCAACCTTAAAAATATCCTTAACTACAACACAGACAGCATTAATATCTTGTTACATTTATATTCATTTTTATAGTTATATTTTTTGTCAAGGTATAAAAGCAAAAACCCTTTTAACTAGGTCAAAAGGGCTTTGGAGCTATATAAATTAGCTAAACTGGCTACTAAAACCTAACCAAACAAACCAGCGAGATTGGCTAGAAATAGCAGCGTAAAACCGCCTAAGAACACTAAACCGGCAATTGAATAAGCATTCATGCCAGCCGACATCTTTTTATGACTTTTGACCAATGAATAATTGAGCCAGCCAAAGATAGGAGCAGAGATAAAGGCCGATATCATAGCGAACTTGAGCATCGCGCCGAGCTGACCGGTAAAGAAGGCGATAATCGCTAAACCACCACCGATAGCATAGGTGGTCCAAAAGGCAACCTGCTTGTTATTAATCTCGTCCTCACCTTTGATTAAACGCCAGCACTCAGCATTGGCACGGCCATAACCATCCGCGCAAGTGATGGTAGTGCCAAACATACACATAAAAGCGACGAAAGCAACAAGCAGACGCGACCACTCACCAATCGTGGCAGTATACATATTAATTAACTGATCGACGTAAGCAGCACCTGCAATCTGAATCTCTTGACCCGTACCATACTGCACAAAAACGCCTAATGCTAAAAAAAACAGCGCCAAGATAGCTGATACCAAAAAACCCACATTAAAATCAATCATCCCTTGACGGTAGTTGGTGCGATCCGCTTTTCTTTTGGCTGAGGTCCACATTGAGGTAATCGCAGCGAACTCAAGCGGCGCTGGCATCCAGCCCATAAGTGCGACGATGAAGCCTAAAGTAGCTAGGTTCCAAGGAGAGGTGGCGACAAAATCAGCAGTTATCGCCGATGGCTTGCCCGCTGCGATCATCACGGCCAAAACAGTGGTAGCGACCAAAGCGATCATAATCCACTTCGTCACCCCATCAAGCAGCTTATAGTGACCAGCAATCAGAAAAAACCAACAAACCGCAACGATGATAATCGCTAAGGTAATACTCGATAACCCTAGGGAGGCTGGCAGCATAAAGCCTAAAATAACTGCTGCCAGTAAGGTAACCGCGCCCGTACTAATGACCGCTGATAAGATGGACAAGATAAAATAAATCCATAGATAAGCTTTTGAGCGTTTAGCATAGCCGGCAATCAAACTCTCACCAGTGTCATAGACGTAGTCGGTACCAAAGCGAAAAAATGGATATTTGAAGACGTTGGCAAGAATAATCATAATCGCCAGTTGCCAGCCGTAGATAGCGCCTGCTTGGGTAGAGGATACCAAATGCGAGCCGCCAATAGCTGCAGTCGCCATCAAGATGCCTGGTCCGAAAATACGCCAGCTAAAGCCTTCGTCCTGAGCCGCTATAGTGGTATCGGGGTTATTTATTTGTTGTGTGGTCATAAGCACCTCAAAATATATTTAAAAAGCTCTCACTACCTTGTGATGAGCTGCCTGCAAGCATAGATAAATCACTATGTGAAACGATAATGCTGACTTTAGCATACCTAATATAGAGTGTGATAATAATTATTCTTGCTATTTAAGTTAATAAGTAATCAAAGCTAGATAAACTGCTGACGGCGATAAGTGATACCGCGCTGCTCATATACTCGATAAACAGCGTCCAGTAGATTTGGAATTTTAGGATGCACAAAGTCTTTTAGAGTATGCAAATAAATAGGGGAGGTAACATTTTCATGGATGAGACGCTGATAGCTGATCTGCTCGGTGCGTACTGTACGTAGGCTGGCAGGTACTAAGGTTATGCCTTCTCCTGCAGCAACCAAACTAAGCGCTACTTGTAGATCACTGACTTTAGTGGTCATAAGCGGCGTGACACCGTACTGCGCAAACAAATAAAGTAAAGGTTCGGTAACAGGTTTAGTAGTAGAGGTAGTAGCTGATACAGACAGATGAGTTTGATGATATAAAATCAGACGATTGCTGGCCAGGTCAATCAGGCGTTGCTCTTTTATCTGCGCTAGAGGATGCGCTTTGGGAAGAGCGACTACGTAACGCTCATGACGCAACAAAATCTGCTGTATCCAAGGGTCTTGATGGGCAAATCGACCAAAGCCTACATCGATTTCGCCGTTTTTGAGGGCCTCAACTTGCTGGTAGGAGCTGATGTCTTTGAGGTTCACTTCAATATCAGTGTTGCCATTCGTATCAGGGTTGACATTGTTATGTTTGAAATCTGCAATGATCTCAGGCAATAGTCCGTACAACACTGAGGGCACAAAACCAATATTCAAAGCCTGACTTGGCGCAGATAAGCGCTTGGTCATATTGGTGATCGTATCAAGCTCTGTTAGTACAGCACGCACCTTATCATAAAAAAACAATCCGGCATCAGTTAACTGCAAGGGACGATGATAACGATCGATCAGCTCAACTCCCATGTCTATCTCTAGCTGTTTGAGTAGACGACTTAGACTAGGCTGTGATAAGCCGGTCGTTTTTGCAGCAGCGCTAAAGCTTTGCAGATCAGCGACAGCAACGAAAGCATTGAGTTGTTTTAGATCCATACTGTTAAACCTGTATTATTAAACCAACAGTCTAAAGTCCTTTTTAAATACCCAATAATAACTTTAAAACGTCTATTTTATCTGTGTTCAAAGCAAAAAAGACGCTTGATTGACTGGCATGTTTCTTGCTTTTTTATTGGTGTTGTATAAGCAATCTATAGCAAAACTTATAAAAACAAGTATCTTAGCAAATTTAACCATTGCTTGATATTAACAGTGAGAACTGGCTTGGTATTCTATGAATGATTTGGATAATAACGACGCTGGTAATATTATTGATCAGGTATATTCTACGCCGACACCAGCCAAAAAAGCTGCGCGTAACAACGATATTTATGAACGTTTTATCAATCGTGTTCAGAATATAGACAGTCAGGCCAATAAAAAAAATAAGCACATAAAACATTCACCAAAGAGTGAAGAGACTCTCTCTTATGAGTCTTTGAGTTTAGAAGCACCACTCCCTTCTGATAAGCCTGAATCAACTGTTTATATTAATGACAGTATCGATAAAGCTACTGCCCAAACCAAGTTACTTGATATAGAAGATAACTTAAAGCAAATAACCGCCGAAGTGGTTAGTAGGGATGCTGAGATATCTATACCAAATACGATAAACCCCGAGTTAAGCCTAGAAAAAGAAGTTATAAGTGAAGAAAAAGAAACTATAAGCAAAGAGCAAATCAAGAAAAATAAAGGTATCAAGCTACTAATTATCAGTCTGATTTGTGTGTCACTAATACTCATCAGCGCCCTTGTATTCATGACAATGTATGTTAGCGATAAGGTAACGACATCGAGCAATACCACTGAGGATTCAGCTGTTGTTCTTAATCAACCATTAGCAACTACTAACTTGCCAGCCCCTGCCAACATAAGCGATAGTCAGTCAGAGACTCAAACAGCAGCAGTACCCGTAGTAGAATCAGAACCAATAACAAGCTTAGAGGCAACCAAAACTCCTACAATTATAAGCCCAGAGAAGAAACCAAAAAAGGCAGCCAGTACCCACAAGCTTACCCCTGAGACTGAGCCGCTTAACGCAAAAAGGGAGTCAGATAGTAGTGATTATTCTGATGACAAGACAAGTGTAGATGCAGCTATTAGCCTTGAAGATTTTAAAGAGGAGGCGCAAAGTACCTTGTATCGCGAAATTAACAACTGATTTTCATAAGTTACAAATAAATTGTAAATTTTGCAATTAATTTTGTTAAACAATTATTTGTTTACATTAAGAAAAATGGTTTAAAAAAAATAATATTACCTTTATAAATAGTAGGATTGTCGATAAAAATTGGTGAAATATAAATATTAGAATTTAATATTTTTAGTATTGGAGAATAATAATTTTTTATATATCTAACAATTAGATAACTATTTAAATAAACAAACTTTTTATTTATATTTAAGATTCCCTAGTAATTATCAACTAAAAATTGTTAATAAGATAAATCAATTATTCCGCTATAAAAAACTTTTGTCGGAAAAATAATACAATACAGAAAAGTAACAGGTGTTACTGTGGTTTTGCAGGCTTGTAAATACATTCGCTTTAATGAATAATTATCTAAGATTATTTCTTAAAGCGAAGGAGCAAGCTATGAACAAAATATTTAAAAAAGTTTGGAATCAATCACTAGGATGTATTGTCGTTGTCTCTGAGAAGGCGAAAAGTGCGGGTAAAACCAGTAGTGTTACTGGCAGTATTGGTCAAACGACTAGTCCATCTATTAATTCATTTAAACATTCTTCTAATTATCAAACACTTACCCTAAAAGCTCTGGTGCTCAGTATAGCAGCTATCAGTAGCGTTACTGCTTGGGCAGATACTGGTTTTGATAATACGGATCCTAGTTACATTAATTTGAATAAAAACAGTAGTGATGTGGACCTAGATGAAAATCCATTTCCCTCATTCAGTACTGAAGTCGGTTTTGATAATAGGGCAGAGGGTAGATTTAGTAGTGCGGTCGGTAGTAAAAATCAAGCATTGCACGATGGTAGCAGTGCTCTAGGTCATAATAATAAGGCATCCGGTCATGAAAGTAGTGCTGTAGGTAGTAACAATAATGCGCAAACTTGGGGGACCGTTGCAATAGGTAATGGCAATGCGGCAGTAGAAGAGTACAGTGTTGCGATGGGTGCTGGTAATAGAGCGTCGGGTTTTTTTAGCAATGCCGTAGGTCGTGGCAATGAAGCATCAGGTATGTACAGCAGTGCATCAGGTAACGAGAGTACGGCATCGGGCGAAAACAGCAGTTCGGTAGGTTATAGCAATGAAGCCTCAGGTGAGAATAGTAGTGCGCATGGCAACAGCAATATTGCATCAGGTGAAAATAGTAGTGCGGTAGGTTATACCAATGAAGCATCGGGACTTAATAGTAGTGCGATGGGTACTAATAATCAGTCCACAGGTATTGGAAGTAGTGCGTTAGGTCGTCTTAATACAGCATTGGGAGATTATAGCAACGCCGTAGGGTATAAAAATGAGGCGTCAGGTAAATTTAGTAGTGCGCTAGGTACCTCTAATGAAGCATCAGGAGTGAATAGCAGCGCGCTTGGGGTTAGCAATAAGGCACTAGGCGTTGATAGCAGTGCTTTAGGTCGTAGTAATACAGCATCAGGTGATGTTAGCACTGCGGTAGGTGTTAGCAATAAGGCACTAGGCGTTGATAGCAGTGCTTTAGGTCGTAGTAATACAGCATCAGGTGATGTTAGCACTGC
>CANMUI010000002.1 GCA_947501045.1 uncultured Psychrobacter sp. | reverse complement strand
AGTACTGAACTGATAAGATAGATGGGCATCATGGAGATGCGCAAATCTTGGGTGACTTTGCCAAATTCCATGGCGTCTATGGCACTTTCATACAGACCCCACGCAAAAACAATGCCCAGTAAGAAAAAGCCCATCATAAAGACGCCCATCATGTAGCCTTTGACGGCTTTGGACATCTTTTGAGTAAAGACGTCGACGATGATTTGCGAGCGCTCGACGTAGGCGGCAAAGGCGGCAAGTAGGGCAAAAAGCATGAAGTAGGAGACGATCTCAACGCTGCCTTTGACGGTAAAGCCAATCTCGCCGCCGGTAAGCTTGAAGATGTAACGGGCGACAACATCAAGAATGGTGACCAAGACAATGATAACCAGACTGATGCCGCCGATGAATTGACACACTCGGGAGATGAGGGTGCTGAGGCTAACCATAGCGCTCATAAGGGGTTCCTCTAATAAGTTAGACTTTGCAGGCGGCGCTCGCGGCTTTTACTTGCTCGTAAACCGCTTCACCGTCCAAACCTTTTTCTGCAACTTCATTAAGATATCTTTGAGTGCCATCGAGTAGAGGCTCTCTCCAATCAGGATCATTCAAAGGATCAGGGATATCGATCATCGTATCGCCTCTAGCGCGAGCTGCAGCCATAACTTCGGCATTGCTATCATCAAATATCTTGGCGATACGAGTGGACACCTCTATTCCGGAATTATCGTCGATAACCTTTTTAAGGTCGTCAGGTAGACTGTTGTATTTGTCCTTATTCATAGACATTACAATCGTGGAGTTATAAAAGGGAATATTGGTATGAGTATTGAGCATCTCATCGAGACGAAAAGCCTGAATAGGTTGCCACGTAACGGCCATGCCATCGATGACGCCGCGCTGCAATGAAGTATAAACATCACCCATAGGCAGACCAATAGGAGCTGCATCTAGAGCATCGATAACGTGGCTTGCAACCACAGAGGGCTGGCGGATACGCATACCTTTCATATCTTCAGGCTTGCGAATAGGTGTGTCCACAGTATGCAGCGCACCTTGTCCTGTGCCCATTAAAGATATGAGATGGGTATCGGCGTATTCATCTGAGATGACACCATCATCATAGAGCTTATATAGTATGCAGGTTTGCTGCTGTCCGGTGTTAGATATACCGGGCAGCTCTACTATTTGTGTGAGTGGGAAACGCCCAGCGGTATAACCTTGTACTTGCATACCGATATCGATAGTCCCTTTAGCAGACGCGTCATAAGTAGCGCCTGCCTCACTTAAGGTGGAGGAGGGATAGATCTCAACTTTTAGGCGACCATTTGACTCCTCTTCAATCTTTTGCGCCCAAGGCTCAAAGCCTTCGGTATTGATATTGTCAGTGGCCGTCAGAAAGTGAGAAAATCTAAGCGTAGTGACTTCATCTGAACCACCGTTGGTAGCGGTTTGCTCATTATTAGAGCAACCCGCTAAGGTCATGCCGAACACAGCAATTACAGTAGCCAAAGTGATTCTAGTAGAGGGCTTATGTTTGTAGAGCTTAGTTTTACAAAGCCTAGTTTCACAAAGTTTGGTTTTCATCATAGAATCCTTTCCTGATGGGTGATCTTTAGTGGTCGAATATCTACGCAAAAACATGGCGCTACATTTATAATTATTCGACCTTGGTTCTTGGATTAAACTTTACAGCCAACACTAGCGGCTTTTACTTGCTCATAAACGCCTTCACCGTCAAGACCAAGCTCTGCTAATTCGTCAAGATAACTTTGCGTGCCTTGTAATAATGGCTCTCTCCAATTAGGATCATTCAAAGGATCAGGAATATCGATCATGGTATCGCCTTTCTCCCGAGCGGCTGCCATCGCGGCTTCATTACTTTCGTCAAAGATTCTGGCGATACGAGTTGACATCTCTATGCCTGAGTTGTCATCGATAACCTTTTGAAGATCTTCAGGAAGGCTTTCGTACTTATCCTTATTCATGGTCACTACAAAGGTTGAGTTATAAAAAGGGATATTGGTATGATGATTAAGTAGCTCATCAAGACGGAAGGCTTGAATAGGCTGCCAAGTAAAGGCTAGGCCATCAATGACGCCGCGTTGTACTGAGGTGTAAGTATCACTAGCAGGTATACCGACAGGAGCGGCACCAATAGCATCGATGACGTGAGTGGCAACTACAGAAGGCTGACGAATACGCAGACCTTTCATATCCTCTGGGGTACGAATAGGCTGATCAGTGGTGTGTAGCGCGCCCTGTCCTGAGCCCATTAACGATAGCAGATGCGTGTCCTCATATTCGTCAGAGATCGCACCGTTATTATATAGCTCATACAAGATACACGTTTGCTCTTCAGCAGTGTTAGAGATGCCCGGTAGCTCCACAACTTGAGTCAAAGGAAAACGCCCAGCAGTATAACCCTGTACTTGCATACCAATATCAACAGTACCTTTGGCAGCAGCATCATAAGTGGCACCGGGTTTACTCAAGGTAGCAGAAGGATAAATCTCAACTTTTAGGCGACCATTTGAGTCCTCTTCAATCTTGCGCGCCCAAGGCTCAAAACCTTCGGTATTGATATTGTCGTTAGCGGTCATAAAGTGAGAGAATCTAAGAGTCGTAACCTCATCTGCGCCGCCATCGGCTGAAGCGGCTTGATCGTTATTGGAGCAAGCTGACAATGCCAGTCCAGAGAGAGTCATTACCGTAGCTAGTGATATTGAAGTAGATAGTTTAGTTTTCATCTTAGAGTCCTTTCTTGATGGTTGGTTTTTATCGTCATGCTTGATAGTCATATGATTGAGGTCAATTAATCCTCAAACATTAAAGCTTGATTAATTATGGTAATAAAGCTCTCTTTGTGACTTAACTTTGTCACTTAAAATGTTCGCATTTAATACTGTCAACTTTACTAAAAACAGTTCACGCTATTAACAAAACAACTTTAACACTATATTTAGCCAGCATAATCGCCGTAGTCATGCCTATGAGACCGGCACCAACTATGGTAACGGTCTGGTCATCGGATCGGATATCCTGTTGACTATAAAAATAGGGATAGACTTGATAGTCAAAATACAATGACTGCCTAGGCATTTGTGACGGAATATGCATGTTTAAAGTCCTTTTAAACGGCTGCAAAAGTTTTTAAAGTATCGCTAGTAATACAGCTTATTCACCTATAGGTACATGCTTTTTGGCTTCCTCAAGCTCATCGGCATGCAAAAACTGCGTATGCGCGGGGGCGCGCTTGGTGCGTGACCATTCATCGAGCATATCGTGCTTCATCTCTTCGGTGATCATAGAGATCTTTGATTCTGCAGCAGAATCGTCGTAGGTCAGCTCTAAACGATGACCATTAGGATCAAAGAAATAAATAGAGTGGAAAATACCATGATTGGTAACCCCAACGATATCAATGCCAGCTGACTCTAGATGCTCTTTGGCAGCCATGAGCTCGTCACGATCTTTCACTTTAAGCGCTAAATGCTGAACCCAACTTGGAGTGTTGGGATCAAACCCCATCTCAGGCTGATTGGGTACTTCGAAAAATGCTAAGACATTACCATTACCTGAGTCCAAAAATACATGCATATAAGGATCAAAAGCTTTGGTAGATGGCACATGGTCTTCAGCAAAAGCTAGCACGAAATCCATGTTTAAATGTTTTTGGTACCATTCCACTGTTTCTTTAGCGTCTTTACAGCGGTAAGCCACATGATGAATTTTTTCTATTTTAAAGCTCATATCAATATCCTTTTGATGAAGGCGTAAAACTTTAGGTTGACTCTAAAGTTATTAACGGTTATTAACGATAGTAACCGATCGTCTTACGCCTGTTTCTAAAAGTTCAGGTATCAAAATTAAAATCTAACGCGGGTAGTACTTTACCGCGTACTTCACCAAAGCCGACACGGACACCGTCTTTTTCGCTATAGCCTTTCATAATGACCGTATCGCCATCTTCGATAAAGGTGCGGGTCTCACCGCTCTTAAGCTCAACAGGTTTGGTCGCATTCCAAGCGATCTCCAGCATCGAGCCATAAGAGTCAGGCGTTGGACCTGAGATAGTGCCGGAACCCATCATATCACCGACTTCTACCTTACAACCTGTAATGGTGTGATGAGCCAATTGCTGCGCCATCGACCAATACATATATTTAAAGTTGGTTTCACCAATGACCGTAGCGCTATCATCATTCTCTGCCAGCAGCTCCACTGAGAGATTGATATCAAAGCTGCTATCAGATTTTGTCTCCCGTAGATAAGCCAGTGGCTTTGGATCTTGCGTGGGCAGCTCAGTTTTAAAAGGCGCTAGCGCATCCATAGTAACGATCCAAGGAGAGATCTCAGAGGCAAAAGTTTTGGCATTAAAAGGTCCTAACGGGACATATTCCCACTTTTGAATATCGCGTGCTGACCAATCATTAAATAACACCATACCAAAGATATGATCCCAAGCATCCTCGACAGCTATAGGCTCACCAATCTTGTTAGGTTTACCGACAATAAAGGCAGTCTCAAGCTCGAAGTCAAGGCGCTTACAAGGGGCAAAAATAGGCCGCTCATCAGGATTGGGCTTAAGCTGACCTGAGGGGCGAATAATATCTGTTGAACCGGTTACAAAGACCGTACTGGCGCGACCATTATAGCCGACTGGCATCTCTTTCCAATTGGGCAGTAGGGCATTGTTGGGGTCACGAAATAGAGTACCAACGTTGGTTGCATGCTCTTTAGAGGAATAAAAATCAGTATAGCCTGGCACATGGACAGGCAAATGCATAGTTACGTCCGCTTGCTTGAATAGAGCTTTTTTCTGCAAGTCTTGATTGTCACGTAAAGCATCGTTGTCAGCAGAAAGCAAAGACTGAATGGCTTTACGCGCATGAGTCCAATTGTCCCGACCAGAATCAATAAAGGCATTTAGCGTGGGCTGATCAAAATAGCTACCACCGTCTATTTTGAGCAAACCTTCTTTTTCAAGAACAGATAAATCCAAGACATGTTCACCAATAGCTACACCAGCACGGCGCGTGCCATCAGCAGTTTCACTAAAGATGCCATAAGGCAGATTATGAATGGAGAAGTCAGAATCGGACGCAATGTCGATAAATGATGAAAGGTTGGTGTCAATCGTTGACATAATAGCTCCTTGCTTAAGTAAGACGGATTAAAATAAGATGAATTATTACGGTATAGTTAATCTGTTTCTTATAATGTAATTTATAGTGAATTAGATTGCAAGAATTTTATACCTTTTGATGTGATTATATGAATATATACTATAAGGTAACACTTATAAATTATATTTATATGTCGTTTAAATGGTTGACTCGTGCTTATAATCATTTGGTCTTATTATTAAAGTATAAATTGGGCATTTAATAAAGATCTAAAACTAGTTATTATTGATTTATAATGTTTCCCACACCATCAATTAAAATTAAGGAAGATGACCATGGTAGATTTATTCGAAAACCCAATGGGTCTACAAGGTTTTGACTTTGTTGAGTTCGCCTCACCTGATCCTGAGGCAGTAGAAGCGCTATTTGAGCAGCTTGGATTTACCCACGTCGCTAACCATAGATCAAAGGATGTCTCTTTGTACCGTCAAGGTGACATCAATCTTATCTTGAACCGTGAACCTAGAAGCCAAGCCAGCTACTTTGTAGAAGAGCATGGGGCAGGTGCTTGTAGCATGGGCTTTCGGGTTAAAGACGCCAAAAAAGCCTACGAGATGACAATTGAAAATGGTGCGCAGCCGATTGAGGTACCGACAGGAGTGATGGAGCTAAGGTTGCCGGCCATCAAAGGTATTGGCGGCTCACTTATCTACCTGATTGATCGCTTTAAAGACGGCGAATCTATTTATGATGTGGATTTTGTATTTTTCCCAGAGGTTGATCGACGTCCTGTTGGTCATGGCTTTAAGGTTATTGATCATTTAACCCATAATGTTTATCGTGGCCGAATGACTTATTGGGCGAAATTTTATGAGCGCATATTCAACTTTCGTGAGATTCGCTATTTTGATATCAAAGGCGAATATACGGGGCTGACCAGTAAAGCTATGACCGCGCCTGATGGCAAGATTCGCATTCCTTTAAATGAAGAGGCTAAACAGGGCGGTGGTCAAATCGAAGAGTACCTTATGAGCTTTAATGGCGAGGGCATTCAGCATATTGCGCTGGCAAGCGACGATTTGCTTGCCAGTATCGACAAGCTAAAAGAGGCAGGCATTCCTTTGATGACTGCACCTACCGCCGCTTATTATGAGATGCTTGATGAGCGTTTGCCTAATCATGGCGAAAAAGTCTCTGACTTACAAACTCGAGGTATTTTGTTAGATGGCACCACAGAAGGTGGTACGCCGCGTTTGCTATTACAGATTTTCTCTGAGCCTATTTTAGGTAGCCCTGTATTCTTTGAATTTATCCAACGTAAAGGCGATTATGATGAAGGCTTTGGCGAGGGTAACTTTAAGGCGCTATTTGAATCAATTGAGCGCGATCAAGTGCGCCGCGGCGCTGTTGGTCAGTCTGAGAGCGAGACAGATTAAAGGTATTGGTTGATAAGACTTAGCTTAATAGCCTGCCACATAAACGATGAAGGCAGGTGATTGATGTGCAGTAAAACCTGACAAAGTTTCGCGCTAATATGGTAAAGCGCTACTGAGTTGAGATAATAAATTATATTAGATATAAGGATACCTTATGCTGTCAGAAACATTGACTCAGTTTTCGCCCAAGCTCGCCTTTACCATAGCAGCGCTAGTTATCGCTATCATGGGTGTGACTATGATAGGTTTTGGCTGGGTACCTCATTTGTCATTGATACTAGCTATTTGTTTTTTGTTGGCTATTGGTCTGTTTAAGAAGCTTAGCTTTAACGATATGCAGGCAAAAATGGCCGAAGGGGTCATGAGTGGTATCGGGGCTATTTATCTATTCTTCTTTATTGGCTTAATGATTGCCGCGTTAATGATGTCTGGAGCAATACCGACCATCATGTATTATGGCTTTGAGATGATATCGCCTGAGTTCTATTATATCTCCGCCTTTGTGCTGACCTCGATTATTGGGATAGCTTTGGGCAGTAGTTTGACCACAGCGGCTACGTTGGGTGTGGCTTTTATTGGTATGAGTAATGCCTTTGATGCCAATGTCGCTATTGCAGCAGGGGCAATAGTATCAGGGGCCTTCTTTGGGGACAAAATGTCGCCGTTATCTGATACCTGTACCATTGCCTCATCAGTTGTAGGTATTGATTTATTCGCCCACATTCGCAACATGATGTACACCACCGTCCCTGCATGGATCATTACGGTAGCGCTATTTTGGTTTTTCTCCGGACAAACGGTTAGCTCTGATTTAAGTCAAGTGCAAGTACTGCAAGGACAATTGATTGATAGCGGTTTGGTACAGGGTTATGCGGTGCTACCATTTTTGGTATTAGTAGGACTGGCCGTATTTCGAGTCAATGCTATTTATACCATTATCTGTACTATAATCGTCGCCTTAATCATCACTTATCTGCATAGCACGCCCTCTATTGAGCAGCTTGGTGGCTATTTTTTTGCCGGTTATACGCCAGCTGAATCCTTAGATTTAGGAGAAGTGGGCGGGTTACTGTCTCGCGGCGGCGTGCAAAGTATGTTTTTCACCCAAACTATCGTGATACTAGCACTTAGCCTTGGCGGACTTCTTAGCGCTTTAGGGATTTTGCCTGCCTTGTTATCAGGTATCAAAGATCATTTGACCAGCTCAGGCCGCGCTATATTCGCCGCTGCTATGTCAGCGCTTAGCATCAATGTACTCATTGGTGAGCAGTATTTAAGTTTGCTATTGTCAGGCACCGCTTTTCGCTCAACCTTTGAGCGACTCAATCTACATCCTAAAAACTTATCTCGCACTATTGAAGATGCGGGTACGGTTATCAATCCGCTCGTGCCTTGGAGCGTGTGCGGGGTGTTTATCAGTCAAGCTTTAGGCGTACCGGTGCTTGATTATCTGCCCTATGCTTTTTTCTGCTATTTGTCTTTATTATTGACCTTGTTGTTTGGTTTTACTGGGATAACGATTAGTAAAGCAGATAACAGCTTATAGAGATAAAAAGAGCGGCTTATTCGAAGATAAGCCGCTCTTTTATAAGTTAAATAATACCTTTGTCATTATTAAGTAAAAATTTATGCAAATGGCTACTCTTTTAAAACCTCAACCATAGCGTTAGCGACATAATCGATGTTATCGACGTTTAATCCCGCTATACACATGCGTGAATTAGAGATCAGATAAACGCCAAACTCGCTTTGTAAACGCTCAATTTGCTCAGGGTTAAGTCCAGTAAAGCTAAACATACCGTTTTGGCGGGTAATATAATCAAAATTTTGCTCAGGCAGTTTGGCTTCTAGCACTGATTTAAGCTTGAGGCGCATGGCCTTGATGCGATCGCGCATGCCGTAAACTTCGCCCACCCACTGCTGATATAATTTGTCATCGTTCATGACGATATCGACTACATGACCACCATGTGACGGCGGGCTTGAGTAGATGCTACGTACCACAAAATTAAGTTGTCCAAAGACGCGCTCGGCTTCATCAACACTTGGACAAACAACCGATAAGCCGCCAACGCGCTCGCCGTATAACGATAAATTCTTAGAAAATGAGTTGCTGACAAATACCGGTAATCCCATATCGACGGCCTTACGAATGGCGTAAGCGTCACTGTCCATATCTTCGCCAAAACCTTGATAAGCGATGTCCATAAAGGGAATAAGCTCACGCTGCTTAATCACCTCTAATACTTTATCCCATTGTTCACGCGTTAAGTCCATGCCTGTCGGGTTATGACAGCAAGGATGCAAAAGTACCACGTCATGCTTGTTTAGTTTTTCGATAAATTCAAGCATTTCATCAAACTTAATGCGACTATTGGCTTTATCGTAATAAGGATAACTACCGACCTCAATACCGCTACCCTCAAAGATAGCAATGTGGTTGCCCCAAGTCGGGTCGCTCACATAGCACTTTGACTTTGGAAACCATCTATGAATAAATTCCGCGCCGACTCTTAAAGCGCCCGAGCCGCCAATGGTCGCGATAGTCGCCACGCGTCCTTGTTGTAAAACTGGCGCGTCTTTACCGAATAGCAAGTTTTGACAACCTAAGCGATGTCCAAGTAGTCCTGCCATCGGCAAATAAGGCCTTGGCGTGATGGGATCAGCAATGCGCTGCTCAGCCGTTTTTACGCACTCAAGTACGGGTAGTTTGCTGTCTTCATCGTAATAGATACCGATGCTTAGATTGACTTTGTTGGGATTGCTATCGGCAAAGAATTTATCTACCAGCCCTAAAATCGGGTCGCCTGCGTAATAATCGACGTCTTTAAACATCTTGTTTTCCTATTGTTTTTTATAAAATAAATGCAACTACTTAAGATCATAAATTACATTCAGTAGGCATTCAATGCTAGATTTATTTACTGTACTGATAAGTTGATTATAGATGCTTTGATAGGGCTTTAGATAGTTAGTAGATTATTATTAAATATTTGTTAAACAGGAATTTAAATACTTATTAAAAGTTATTTAATAAGAACATTAATGGGTGTTATTATTAAAGTAATATTTAACCAAAAATCTTTTAAAGGCTCAAAATCTATTATTTAATTAAACATTTAAGGATAGACTATGACAACACAACAGCACATTTTAGCTTGTGTCGATGGATCGGCAGTCACTGAATCGGTCTGTGACTATGCAGCATGGTATGCTGGTAGATTGAACATACCCGTTGCTGTACTAAACGTTATTGATGTTCCCGACACCGCAAGGCGCGATTTATCAAAGGCAATAGGTGCTCATAGTCGCCGCGATTTATTATTTGCATTAACACAGATGGATGAGCAAAGAGCCGAGATTGCTGAAAGCTACAGTAAGGCACTAATACATGATGCAAAAAGCTATATCAATAGTCACTCTGATGTAGAAGTTAAAACTCACCAAAGCCGCGGTAAGCTATTGCCAGCTATCGAACTCCTCAAAACCCAAAATCGTGCGCTGGTTATGGGACGACGCGGAGAGGATCATAAAGGCAGTCAAATCAATATTGGTAGCCAAATCGAAACCGTTGCTCGAGCCTCAAGTACGCCGATTTTGATTTGCTCAGAGGACTTTAAAACGCCTCAATCGTACATGGTTGCGTTTGACGCTAGCAAAACTGCGATCAAAGCCACCCAAAAAATTGCAAGAAGTGAAGTACTAAGAGGAATGCAAGGTCATATCGTCATGGTGGGTCATAATAATAGCAACTCCAAAAATATCTTAGCTGCCGCCGCTGCCCAGTTAGATGCAGCCGGATTTAAGGTAGCCGCGCATCACTTGCCTGAAATGGATGTCGTCGATGGGTTATTAGGGTTTCAGGCGGACAATAATGTCGATCTTATTGTGATTGGCGCTTATGGACATGCCAAATGGCAACGATTATTTTTGGGTAGCACGACAACAAAACTTATTGCCAATACCGTCTCGCCTATTATTTTAGTGCACTAGTGAGTTAAGGTTTTTAGAGGGTAAATAATTAAGTAGTTATTTATCAGAGCATCATCAGAGCACCAGATACGTGCACTAAGTAATAGGAGAACAAGTTTTAATGAACAGTCGCTTTGCTAATATTAAAACGTGGCTGTTCGTGCCCGCTACCAAATTAGAATTGATCTCAAAAGCCTTTGCTAGCGGTGCAGATGCAGTTATCGTTGATTTGGAAGATGCAGTTGCTGACAAGGACAAGGCGCAAGCTCGTATCGATTTAAAACAATACTGCGCTGAGCAGGACAGAAATGGTGACAATAAATACAACCAACCGCTTTGGCTACGCATTAATAAAGCGGGCAGTAGCGAATTTGCTGAGGACCTAAAACTGTGCCAGCAGTTGCCAAGCCTTACTGGAGTCATATTAGCTAAAGCAGAACAAGCGGCAGATATCGAGCACGTTAATCGGAAAATTGGATTACCCGTCATTGCCTTGATAGAAAGCGCAGTAGGGCTGTATAACCTTGATACCATGGCGAAAGCCTCAGGAATACGTGCCTTTAGCTATGGGTTTTTGGATTTATGCAACGATTTAGGCGTACAGGTCAACACCAACGCCGCTGATATCGTTGCCAATCAAATCCGCTATCAGCTCGTTGTTGCTTCAAAAGTCCACCAATTATCAGCGCCTATTGATACCGTGTATCCAGACTTTAATGACAGCGCAGGACTCACGCAGCGCGTGCAACTGTGGTCGCAGATGGGCATGTCGGGAATGCTGTGTATTCATCCCAAGCAAGTGGCTATCGTTCAGCAAGCGCTACAGCCTACATTGGAGGAGCTAGAATTTGCCAAACGGGTAGTGGAGGAGTATGAGCGCAGCGGGCAGGCGGTATTTAAAATAGATGGTAATATGGTGGATGCGCCAGTGATTGCGCGTTGTCGGGAGTTGTTAGGCAATTAGTCCTTTTATGAATAGCGCCACCTTGTGAATAATAAAGCTGCCCTAATAACTATTTTTTATACAATACATATTACAGCCAACACACACTAATTATATTAACCACAAACTATGATATTTATAAATAGCAACATTAGCCTTGATGACAACGAGGTAGACATTAGCGCCATTCGAGCACAGGGGGCAGGCGGGCAAAACGTTAATAAAGTGTCCTCCGCCATTCATCTGCGCTTTGATATCAATGCCTCAAGTCTAAGCGAGAGTAATAAACAGCGCTTATTAAATAGCAAAGATAACCGCATTACCAAAGATGGCGTACTGGTAATCAAAGCACAGCAGCATCGCACCCAAGAGCGCAATAGAGATGATGCCATTGACCGCCTTAGAAGCTTTATCATAGACGCTACCTATGTCCATAAAACTCGCAAACCTACCAAACCAAGCAGAAATGCTAAGCGTAAACGAGTCGATAAAAAAGTCCAGCGCGGCCGAACTAAGGCGCTACGAGGCAAGGTTGATATTTAA
Organism: uncultured Psychrobacter sp.; assembly: GCA_947501045.1. Lineage (GTDB taxonomy): Bacteria > Pseudomonadota > Gammaproteobacteria > Pseudomonadales > Moraxellaceae > Psychrobacter. The sequence continues at coordinate 405,208 of CANMUI010000002.1, read as the reverse complement.
ATAAATTCGCAGATTTTTGACGGTCTGTAATCTTTCTAATTTTTAAGATTTATACCAGTTTTGCAATTTAAAATAGTTTGGGATTTTATCTATGTTAATCAATGCCGATTTTACGCTACCAGCGGCACTTGCGCCGCACAAATATCAATGGACGCCGTCACCGCAAAAAGGAGTCGAACGAGTAATGCTCGATCGCGTTGGCGCAGAAAAAGCGCGCGCCACCAGCCTAGTACGCTATGCACCCAACTCGTATTTCCCCCGTCATGAGCACCCAGGCGGTGAGGAGATTTTAGTATTGTCCGGTACTTTTTCTGCTGACGATCAGCATTATCCGGCAGGCTGGTATCTGCGTAATCCACCGACCTCAAAGCACACGCCATTTAGTGAGGATGGCGCAGTGATCTTCGTCAAACTATGGCAAATGCCGTCTGATGAAACCCGTCAAGTCTTTATCAATACCAACGATGATGACAATTGGCATAAGAAAGACGGCCGCGAGATTTGTCCTTTATTTGCAGCAGATTATGAACACGTTAGCTTGCAGCGTTTGCGTGCAGATGAAGCTTTATTTGCCGAAACTATAAAAGGCGGCGCTGAGCTGTTGGTACTAGAAGGTGAGCTGATCAATGAGGATCAGACTTATCAGCGCGGCGGCTGGATACGTCTGCCGGTAGGCGGGCAGACGCAAATTAGAGCAGGTAAAAAGGGCGTCACTATCTATCTTAAGTTGGGGCATCTATTAAACGTGATTGGTATTAATAATCAATAAATCATATACCAATTATTTTATTTAATCTCTAAATTGCAGATAAGCGGTACTAATGGCATCGGCATCTTCAATCTGGGGATAGTGACCCAAATCTGGCATGACAGTAATGTTAGCATTAGGAATCAGGGTGCGGTAACGCTCAATCATATGCTGCCCTGAGATGGGGTCCTTGGCGCCAGCGATCAGTTTGATAGGTACAGGACTATCGATAATTGCTCCGACCCAGCGCTTGCGATATTTTTTGCGTTGCGGGATGTAATTTATCAGTTTGTGCATGACGTCCAGACCGTTATTGTGCGTGAGCAGCTGCCATAGGGTATCGATGACCTCAGTATTTGGCGGTGTCTTCGGGCCGAATATGCGTTGCAAATTGGCTGCAAATTTCTGCTTACTAATTAGCTTAGATACTAAGGGTCCTAGTGGTGACAGTAGTAGCTTTTGGACTAAGATAGGTCGGTGCGTCTCAGGAAACAGACCTCCATTTAGAAAACAAACACTATGAATAGTCAGCTTACTACTGCCATTAACTTGCCGAGCTAACAGCTCCTGCGCTACGGTATCGCCGTAATCATGCGCCAAAATATGATAATTATTAACGCCAAGGGTTTGCAAAAAACTCTCGAAAATATCAGCTTGTTCGCTAATTAAATAACTTGCGTCTTTAGGCTTATCAGACAAGCCAAACCCTAGCATATCAAGGGTAATCACATAATAGCGCTCGGTAAGCTCATCCCACATACCCTCCCAGTCCCAGCTGGCACTTGGATAGCCGTGAATCAGTAGTAAAGCGGGCATGTTCTTGTCGCCGCCCTGACGCGTAAAGATTTGCCGCTCTTTTATCTTCTCATACTGTCCTTGTTGCTCCCACTCCTTAAGACTTATCATCGCCGTATTACTCCGCAAAAGAGGGGTCAGTGCGGTATAGTTTGCGCAGTAGCGCCGGCCACGCGATACTGCCGCCGGCCTCTTTGGTCACCGCTTGTGAGGCTGCTTGAATGCCCGCTAATATTTGCGGCGGTATATGAGTCAAAGTGCTAGCGCCGCTTTGTGCTTTGATTTGGACCTCACAGGCTCTTTGCATGATGTACATAAATAAAAAAGCATCGGCCACCGTACTGGCACACGTAAGCAAGCCATGATTGCGCAGGATCATAAAATTGGCATCGCCTAAATTGGCGACCAAACGCACCTTTTCTTCTGGATTAAGCGCGACGCCTTCGTAGTCATGATAGGCTAAATTAGACAAGGGAAAAAGAGATTGCTGTGAGATGGGAAGGAGGCCTTGCTCTTGCGCGGATACCGCAACACCTTCGCTAGTATGCAAATGAATAACGCATTGCGCATCATGACGCGCTTCATGTACCGCGCTATGAATAGTAAAGCCTGCTGGATTAATATCGTACTCTGATGCGCCAATCTTCTCACCCGCTTGATTGACTTTAACGAGGTTTGAGGCGGTAATCTCTTCAAATAATAATCCATACGGATTAATCAAGAACGCATCTTCAGTATCGGGAACGCGAGCAGAGATGTGGGTAAACACCAAATCATCCCAGCCGTATAAAGCAATTAGTCGGTAGCAGGCGGCCAGATTGACACGCATTTGCCATTCTTGTTCGCTTACCTGTGTTTTTATACTGTCCTTTTTATTCGTCAGTGCATCGCTTGTCATAGTGTCATCCTTTACTGTTGAAGATAGGGTCAGTATACCCTTACCAACTGGACTCAGGTTTATAAATTTTGCTTAATTTATTGGCTGACTCTACTACTAAAGAAGTTATGTGCTGCTCAAAATAATCACGGGTAAAGGTATCTACCGGACAGCTAATGGATAAAGCGTAAATATTTTCATTAGAAGCTCGATTCTTAACTGGTGCTGCGCAAGCAATCATATCATTATTAAATTTTTGCCAACTGGTCAGATGTTGTTTTTTTCGCGCGTGCTCTACTGCTTCTAACAACTCCTCAAGATCTTTGGGAGTAGCATCGGAATAAGTTTTCCAATCTGTAAAATCATTATACCTTTGTCTTATCTCATCATCAGACAAACTGCCTAATAGTATTTGGCCAATCACAGTAGCATAAGCCGGCCATCTCAGTCCTGGCAATATACTGGATATAAAGTTACCTGAAGGCTGGATATTCTGTAAGTTGACGATATCTATACCATCTAAGGTAAATAGGTGTACGGCCGTCCCTGTATCGTTCTTCAATTGCTCCATAACCGCATATGCTTCTTGTTTGAATGAAGTGGAGCTTAAATAAGAGTAAGACAGATCGACAACCTTAATATCTAATTGGTAGTTTTTATTGCTGTCTCTTTTTATGTAGCCCATTTTCTCTAAAGTAAATAATAATCTGTAAGCACTAGACTTGTTAATGTTTAAACTTGCAGCAATCTGTGATAGCGACATCTCAGTCATACCATTGTCGTTAAATAACTCCATTAATAGCAAACCATTGCGAAGACTGTTCACCATGTATTTATCATCAGATAATGCTATAGACATAATCTATCTCTCAAATTTAGTTGCGATGATTTTATCATATAAGGTAGTACTTTAGCTCAGTCTCTATACGTCTAAACATTAAATAGACGCAAGCCAATACAGTTTATTTCAATACACTTTATAGCAGTAAATTTGCTAAAGACTTAACCTTTTTTATCCAGCCTAAATATATTTCTTCATATTCCTGTTTCAAGGGTGCCAACTGGTCCACTGTGTTTTTACATTGGTTCGTTTTATATTATTTAATCCTTCTAAACCTTAGTCCATATTTTGTACTCTAAACTAAATAATAGCGGTGTTCACTAATCTTAAAAGTTAATTAAATTTTTAATATTTATTTGTTATTCATAAGATGTTGATTATATGGTTATTTTATAAGTATTTACTTATATAAATATTATGCAATTTAGTGTTGACATCTACAGAAAATCTAAGCTATATTAAGTTTTACCTATTAAATATAGTTTTACATGCAAAACTTTTTTACAAGGCTTATGACAAGACTAAGGATGGTTAAATGGATTGGTTACACGTATGCGATGTATCGGATGTCAACGAAGATGACCCTAAAGGCGTAGAGGTTAATGGTAAAAGGATCGGAATTTACCAAGTTGAAGACGAGTACTTTGCCCTAGAGAATATATGTCCGCATGCTTACGCCATCATGACAGATGGGTTCGCTGAGGATGACACCATAGAATGTCCTTTGCATGAAGCTATCTTTGAGATCAAAACCGGAAAATTGCTATCAGGTCCAGCTGAGCGCGGGCTATGCAGTTATGCGGTAAAGGTCGAAGACGACAAGATATACGTGCAAGACAAAGACGAAAAATCCGAATAACAAGGAGAATACAATGCAACTAGATAACGAGCACTATAACGAAGGTTTAGTCAGCTGGAAGCAGCATAGACCTAGTAAGCACGCTGGTATTAATAATATTCAGGTGCCAGGAGACTCAAAACTTATCGTTTGGCAAACCCGCGATCATGAACCGACTGACTATGAGTTGTCTTTAGCAAAAAATCTAATCGCAGCCTTTTCCTCTGGTGCTGAAACTTTAGAAGAAGTGGTTGATGCTCTTAATAATCAAGGCATGCTACTTGGGAATGGTAAGCCATTTACTCCCGAGTCGTTTGAAAGAGAAATGGAGCGGTTGGGTTACTAAATACTAGTTTGGGTCACTAAGTAGGATGGTTGGGAAACCAAGCAGAAATCAGTCAGGGAGTACAGAATCATGAGACAGTTTAATTCGTTAGACGAATATTTATCACTAGGACTTAGAAATTATTGGCATCCTGTTTTGGCCTCTTGGGAGATAAAAGCCAATCCAGTAGGGATTACGCGCTTAGGAGAGAATCTGGTTCTATGGCGAGATAATGATGGCGTAGTACACGCTCTAGAAGACAGATGCCCGCACCGCGGTGCCAGATTATCAATTGGGTGGAACTTGGGTAATAAAGTGGCTTGTTGGTATCACGGCGTAGAAGTTGATGGTACCGGCACTGTCGTCGATGTGCCTGCGGTTAGTGATTGTCCACTAGAAGGGCAGTCTTGCGTTCGCAGCTACCCTGTAGAGGAACACAACGGCGCTGTATTTGTATGGTTTGGCTTAGAAGATGGTCAAGAGCCTACGCCGCTTGAGCTACCAGAGCAGTTAGCAAGTGACGACTGGAGTAGCTTCTTGTGTATGGCGGACTGGAAGGTTAATTATCAATACGCTATTGATAATGTGATGGATCCTATGCATGGAGCCTTTTTACATGCAACTTCTCATTCCATGTCTGAAGGTGATAAACAGTCTGAGATGGCATTTAATCGCACTGAAGACGGCTTTATCTTTGAGAAGACTGGACAAAAAGGGGTGAACTTCGACTGGGTCGAATACGGTGATACGGGTAGCCCTTGGTTAAGACTTTCTATCCCTTATAAAAGAGAATTTGGACCAGGCGGGGTATTTTGGATCGTCGGTTTTGCGACGCCCATTGATGAGAATAACACCCGAGTCTTTTTTTGGCGCTGCCGTGAAGTGCAAGGCTGGCAACGTCATACTTGGCGCTTTATGTACCGTACCTATCTTGAGCAGCTGCACTGGGATGTGCTTGAGCAAGATAGAATTATTCTAGAAAATATGGCACCAAACGCTATGGAACACGAGTTTTTATATCAACACGATGTTGGACTGGCTCGCCTGAGAAGAATGTTCCAAAAAGAAGGTAAAAAGCAGCTTGCCAAGATTCAAGAGTTGCAAGCTGCCAAACAAGCTGAAAAAGAGACCGCAAGCTCATAACGAATGGTTGCAGTTTTTAGCGTACCACACTTGAAAGGGAGTTCAAGCCTGAATGGATAATTTGTTGCTGAATAAAAGAGTAGTGATATCAGGGGCGGCAAGAGGTCTTGGTTTATCTTTTGCTACTGCCTGTGCCAAGCAAGGCGCAGAGGTGCTCATGCTAGATGTGTTAAAAGATGAGGTGCAGACTCAAGCTAGATTATTAGAGGATCAAGGTCTAAAAGCCGTTGCTGGATATATCGATCTAGCAGATTCTGTCAGTGTTACGCAAGCTGTCGCTGCTTTAGTTGCTAAAAACCAGCAGGTCGACGGCTTGATAAACTGCGGGGCGCTGGCCACCGGTGTTGGTGGTAAAAACATGCTCGATTATGATGAAGATCTATGGGATAGGGTCATGCAGGTCAATATCAAAGGTACTTGGCTACTAAGCAAGGCATTGGTTCCTTATCTTAAGAATGCTAAAGCGGGCAAGATTGTCAATATCGCTTCTGATACTGCGCTGTGGGGCGCGCCAAACTTGATGGCATATACTGCCAGCAAAGGTGCAATCATGGCGATGACACGCTCTATGGCCCGCGAGCTTGGCGAGTACAACATCTGCGTAAATAGTATCGCTCCTGGTCTCACTATCGTGGAGGCGACTGCCTATGTGCCACAGCAGCGCCATGATCATTATGTTGATGGACGAGCCCTCAATAGAAAGCAGTATCCTGAAGATATTGATGGCACCGCTATCTACTTATTATCCGATCTGTCTTCCTTTGTTACTGGACAAAATATCCCTGTAAACGGTGGTTTTGTATTTAACTAAGTTTAGCCTTAACGGGGTTTAGCCTTAACGAGCTTAACTAAGGAGCTTGAAATGATAAACGGAATTAAAACTTTAAAATTCGGTGTTGAAGATAAAGATCAATGTCAAAACTTTGCCACTGACTTTGGACTTAAACCTGTCGATTCAGATATTGATGACACCATAAAGTTCAGTATGGACAATGGTAGTGCCATTTATGTTTATGACAAAGATGACACCAGATTGCCACCTGCTTTTGAAGACGGTTCTACGCTTAGAGAGATAACATGGGCGGTCAATCGTCAAGAAGATCTTAATAAGCTTAGAGACAATCTACAAGATGTCGATGGCTTTCAAGATGAAGGTGATCTTTTATACTGCCGTGATCCTAATGGACTCACATTATCTTTTGAAGTTAGCATAATGCGGACCAATATTGACAAAATCAGCGTGGGGATAAATCAATACGGCTCTATCAATAGAATCAATCAAGCCAGTCCCGTGTATGAAAAAGCCTCGCCATTGGGCGTGGGTCATATCGTGCTGTTTAGTCCAGACTTAGCCGCCGCACAGCAGTTTTATGAAGAAAAGCTGGGCTTTTATCTCTCCGATGCCTATAACGATCGCGGCGCGTTTATGCGCTGCGCTGCCGAAGGATGGCACCACAATATATTTCTATTAAAGCTACCTAACCGCAAAGAGCCGGGACTTAATCACGTAGCCTTTATCGTCAGAGACATCCACGAGGTTATCGGTGGCGGTCTGAATATGAACAGAAAAAAATGGGATTCGTTTATCGGTCCCGGTCGTCATCCCGTATCATCTGCCTATTTTTGGTACGTGCATTCACCGTTTGGTGGCGCTTTTGAATACTACACCAACGACGATTATCTAACGCCTGAGTGGCAACCAAGATTCTATGACTATTCGCTCGATTTATTTACCGAATGGGCGGTCGAAGGTGGCATTGATGTCGAAACCAGACGACAGCTCAACAATATGTAAATAAGTGGTTGATAAATAGATAGATTGTGTAGTGTATAGACGGATAAAGCATAGATAAGGAAGTTTATTATGAATAGCGTTGTCGTAATCGGTGCCGGTCAAGCAGCTATATGGACCGCAAAAACCTTAAGAGCTGATGGTTATACGGGTGATATTACTATCATTGGTGACGAAGATTATGCGTTCTATGAGCGTCCTCCTTTATCCAAACAAGTCCTACTAGGTCAAGCTGACCATGATTCTTTAAAGATATTTAAAGATGACGCAGTTGATGAGCTGAACATAACCTTATTAAAACCTGTCAGAGTCACGCATATTGATCGGCAAAGCAAACACGTCTATACCAATGATGACCAAGAGATTGCCTACGACAAGCTACTGATTGCCACCGGTAGTAAAGCGAAGATTCCGGTTGAGCAGTGGTCCTCTTATCCTAACATCGTTAGCCTGCGTAATATTGAAGACAGTAAACTTATCGAGCAAAAACTCAATGGTGTAGATAAAGTTGGCATCATAGGTGGTGGCTGGATTGGTTTGGAGGTAGCGGCGTCTTTATCGGAAAGAGACGTCGAGGTCACTGTATATGAGATGAATGACAGACTATGCGCCAGAAGCGTGAGTAAAGAGGTGTCAGACTATCTATTAAACCTGCATCAAGCCCATGGCACCAAGATAAAACTGTCGTTTGATCATCTTGATTTGCTCCAAGCTGAGGATGATGACAGTGTCACCGTAAAAATCAACAATGATGAGCAAGATAGTGCCCGTTATGATTTGGTTTTATTAGGGACCGGCGCTCACATTAATAAAGAGATCGGCGAGATGTCAGGTTTAGAAACCAGAGACGGCATCATTGTCGATGAATATTGTCAAACCAGCGATCCTGATATTTATGCCGCAGGGGATGTCGCGATTCACCCAGGTTTGGGTTTTTGTATTCAGTCATGGTCCAATGCTCAAAATCAAGGAATTATAGCAGCCAAATCTATGTTGGATCTAGGAGTGGCTTATGATGACATCCCATGGCTGTGGTCGGATCAATACGACAAAAATATTCAAATACTAGGCTCTCCTGTCGATATCGAAAACTGTCAGCTGGTTATTCGAGAAGATGAAGACAACAATCCCTGCTTTTTTTATCTAGACGATGAGAAAAAGCTGCGCTACTTAGTAGCCATTAATAATAACAAAATTGTCAAGATTGCGAAGAGGTGGATGAAAGCAGATATGGCGCTTGATCCAGAGACTTTGCAAGACACTTCAGTGAACCTTATGAAAATAAGACCTAAGTAGGTAATCATTTTTATGCTCAATACTTTTATAGCCAGAAGGAGCTTTTGATAAATAGTTTTGAGGATTATATAAAGGGTTATTTAATTAAATATTAATTAATAAAAATTTGAGTTAATTATCAAGGATGATAAATATGGATACTACCATAGACAATGTAGATGCTGTCGGTGTGAAAAGAAATAGACCTGGAGGGTTTAAATACTGGGTTCCAGCCATTGTACTGATGATAACGGTCGTACTGGCTTTTTTTGACAAAATTAGTATTGCTGTGCTTTTTGCTGATCCTGAGTTTTTGTCCGATCTTGGTATTACAGGAGACAAAGCTAAACTTGGCTGGCTGATGAGTATTTTCTTATTGGCTTATGGCCTCTCTTCGGTCTTTCTGAGTTTTGTGGGCGATATTTTTGGTCCCAAAAAGATACTGTTGGCGGGGATAACCAGTTGGGGCGTGCTGATGTTCCTAATGGGTTTGACCAGCAATTTCTATCTGCTGCTGTTTTATCGCGTTTTGCTAGGTATCGCTGAAGGGCCATTATTGGCATTGTGTTTTAGTATCGTGAAGCAAAACTATACCCCCTCAGAGCAGGCACGCGCGTCCACTTTGTTTTTATTAGGGACGCCTATAGGTGCCGCTTTAGGATTTCCTCTTACGGCCATTATTCTGCAGAACTACAATTGGCATGCCACCTTCTTTTTCATGTCTTTTATTACCCTATTTTTATTAGTGCTGGTGTACTTTGGACTCAAAGGCGTGACCTATGTCAAAGCCAATAGAAAGTCAGTCGACCACAAAACCAACTTTAAAAAACTACTCAGCAGTAGGCCCTTTTGGTTACTTACCTTTTTTAACGTCGGTACCTTGGCTTATCTTTGGGGGCTAAACAGTTGGATACCTACTTACTTAATAGAAGCTAAAGGTTTTAATTTAAAGCAGTTTGGTAACTTATCCATGATTCCGTTTGTCGCTATGCTTGTCGGTGAGATATTGGGTGCCTTTAATTCTGATAGATTTCCAAATAGAAGAGCGATACAAGTCTTTGGAGGGTTACTTGGTGCTGGTATTACGATGTTCTTACTTATTTATCAAGAAGGCATAGTCAACGTTTTAATCTTTATGTCTGCCAGTGCTTTTTTATGGGGCTTTAACGTCTCGGCCATTTTTGCACTACTAGCTAATATCACGGCAAAAGAGGTGGCGACGACAGCGGGCGGTATCTTCAATGGTTTTGGGAACTTTGGTAGTGCCTTAGCACCGGTAATTATAGGTTATATCGTGGTTTACACGGGCAATATTAATTACGGCATTATGTTTTTGGCAGGCATAGCTATCGTGTCTTCTTTATTCTTAATACCACTACTCAAAAAGTACTAATTTTAAAAGTACTAATTTTAAGAGCTGATTTTAATAGGCACTTATTTAATAGGTACTTATATTGAGAATACTAAGCTTAAGCAGCACCAAGCTTAGTCCAAATCAACCTAATATGTAAGGAATACTGATATGAATACTGAAACAGCTACTAAAAACATCAATACTTCAAAAAGACCAGAAGGCAGCTCTTTAGAAGATTGGATCTCAACTCGCGTGGCAAGATTTGAAGACCGTCAGTACGATTTTAGCGCCTTAAAGTTCCAAGCGGACTATGATCCTAAATACCGCCGCGCACAAATGCGTTATATGGGCACGGGGGCAACCGGAGTGTCTGGTGACAGCAATACCGTTCAGGCAGAGAACTTTACCTTCTCTACTATGTTATTGCCAGCAGGCTGCGAAGGTCCTCCGCACGTACATACTGATGCAGAAGAGGTCTTCTTCATGCTGCGCGGATCGATCACCTTGACAGTCGAAGATCAAGGGGAGGAGACGTCTATGGTGCTGAACTATCGCGATCTGATCTCAGTACCGCCTGGCGTCTATAGAGGTTTGCACAACCATACCCAAGAAGATGCCTTGATGTGCGTGATGATTGGTAATCCAAAGCCCGTTATCCCCACTTATCCAGACGATCATCCATTATCTAAAATCAAACGCTAACTCTGGGTTATAGGTTGGTTGAGACATGGAGTGAATGGGTTTTGTTGAACCTAACAGGTTTGACGGATACCGCTTTGGCAATTGGCTTTGACGACTAGCTCTAACAATTAGCTTCGGCAATGAATAGTTGTCAAAGATGATAGTAAAAAGGACTCTTTATGGCGCACTTAGACAAGCAGTACGACTCAGCAAGTGAAATTGAGTTTATTCAAAACCATAAACAATCTGATGAAACCATTGTCTTTTTACATGGGATCAGCTCAGGCGCGGACTCTTGGATAAAGCAGCTCGACTACTTCGCTGATAAAGCCTCGGTGTTGGCTTGGAGTGCGCCAGGCTACGGACAAAGCGCACCAATGCAAGAGCAGATACCCACTGCTTTGGATTACAGTAGACGTCTCTTGACGCTGCTTGAATCAAGCGGTATCAAGCGTGTGAGTCTAGTGGGTCACTCGCTGGGCGCGCTTATCGCCTCAGGTTTTGCTGCCGAGTATCCGCAGATGGTGAATAAAGTAATACTAGCCAATGCAGCACAAGGTTATGGTGAGTTCGATCAGGCCAAGCAAGATGAGGTGGCTCAAAAGCGTCCCAAGCTGTTAAAAGAGCTTGGCGGTACTGAGATGGCGCGGCAAAGAAGCCATGCCTTGCTGTTTGATGCCAGCGACGACAAGGTGAAGCTACTTGAGCAAATTATGGAGCAAATCAGTGCTGAGGGTTTTGAGAAATCCTCACAGCTGCTCGCGCGCGATAGTATGCATTATTATTTGGATCAAATAGACAAGCCTGTCGATTTAATCTATGGCGCTGAGGACGGCATTACCCCGCCTAAGATCATGTTTGAGATTGCCGATCGGCACAAAAATGTCTCATTGCATCCTATTGAATCTGCCAGTCATTTGTCGTATTTGGATCAACCTGAGCGTTTTAATCAACTACTGCTATCAATCATTAAGGGTAATGGTTTATGAGTTTTCAAGTAAAAGATAAGGTGGTTATAGTCACTGGCGGATCATCTGGCATAGGGCTGGAGCTGGTAAAGCTATTTCTGCTACAAGGCGCGAAAGTCGCTTGGTGCGGCAGAAATAATGAAAGATTACAGTCCACTTATAAGGCACTAAGTCAAAAGTATGACGTAGAGCAGATGTTTATCCATCAGTGTGATGTGCTGCAAAAAGAGCAAGTAGCTGCGTTTGTCAGCGCCGTTGTAGAGCGCTTTGGCGCTATCGATATGCTGGTTAACAATGCCGGTCAAGGTAAGGTAGCAGATTTCTTTAATACCGACGAGCAAGATTGGGTGGACGAGCTAAAGCTAAAGGTCTTTAGCGTGGTCAACATGATCAACACCACCTTGCCTTACCTAAAAAAGTCCGACATCGCCTCAATCACTAATGTTAATTCCCTTTTAGGTCTTAAACCAGAAACCCATATGGTCGCAACCTCGGTTGCTAGAGCAGGACTGTTAAATTTGAGCAAAAACCTAGCTAATGAGTTGGTCAAAGACAACATCAGGGTCAATTCTATCTTAATTGGGTTAGTGGAGTCTGGACAATGGCGCAGACGTTTTGAGAATCGATCAGATAAGTCCAAAAATTGGGATGAGTGGATCGCAGAGGTAGCCAGCAAAAAGGGTATACCACTAGGGCGCTTAGGAAAGCCTGAGGAAGCCGCTTATGCGCTGCTGTTCTTAGCATCGCCTTTGTCCTCTTATACCACAGGATCGGTGATCGATGTCTCAGGTGGTTTGAGTAAAGAGATTTAAGTCAGAAGATTTAAGTTCAGAGATTTGGGCGAAAAAGCTAAAACGAGATAGAGGTTAATTATGAAGCGCGTCATGTTTGTAGGTTATGGATCTATGGCAAGAAAGGTACACGAGATGCTGCCTAAAAACATTGTGCTCTCGGTAGTGCTTGCCAGCTCCAGAAGTGCAGAGCGTATCAAGGCTGAGCTTGGCGATACTATCAAAGTGATCACGTCGGTTGACGAGCTAGTAGAAAAACCTGATCTGGCCGTTGAGATGGCAGGACAAGGCGGACTCAAAGCCCACGCTATTAACATATTAGAGAAGGGCATTGCGCTTGGCGTTGTCTCGGTTGGCGCTTTTACCGACGATAATTTTGCTGCCAAACTAGCTGATACGGCAGAGAAAAATGAGGTAAAAGTGCATATCTTAGCAGGAGCGGTCGCTGGTATCGATGGTATCAATGCGGCAAGTTTGGCCGGACTAGATAAGGTGGTTTATCAAGGCAGAAAACAGCCGGCTAGCTGGCAGGGCAGTCACGCCGATGAGCTGCTTGATTATGATAATTTATCCGAGGCGACTGTTTTTTTTACCGGCACAGCAAGAGAGGCAGCAGCTTTATTCCCAGCCAATTCAAACGTTGCCGCTACTATCGCGCTGGCAGGCGTGGGGCTTGATGATACGACAGTAGAGCTCATTGCCGATCCTACGCTTGAGCATAATATTCATCATATCACTGCCCAAGGGGTCTTTGGCAAGCTTGAGATTAGCATGGCCGGTTTGCCACTTGCTGAAAACCCTAAGACGTCAAGCTTAGCTGCTTTTAGCGCGCTGCGACTGTGCTGTCAGCTTGAGCAAACCTTGCAGCTATAAAGCATCATTAAAAGCATACCAAAGCTACTGATAACCCTATTAAGCAGGCCATATTAAAAGAGATACTATTATGAAAAATACAGTCAAAGAAGGCATGGTAACAGAAGATACAGTAAAAGAAGGCACGGTAACAGAAAACACGGTAAAAAAGATATTTATAGCCGGCGAGTGGAAGCTTGGCGGCGGCGCTACTATCAAAAGCCACTATCCAGCTGATCATTCAGTCAATGCAGAGATCTCTACGGCTAGCTCAGATGATATCAATGAGGCTATAGAGGCGGCCGACAAAGCGTGGCGCGATCCGAGTTGGCGCGATAAGTTGCCCTCAGAAAAATCGGCGGTATTGTTTAAAGCAGCCAACATTATGGAGCAGAAAAAACAGTTTTTGGCTGAGCTGCAAACCAGAGATAACGGTAAGCCGCTGGCAGAAACCTTTGCTTTGGTAAGTAGCGCTATCGCAACGACGCGCTATATCGCCAGTAGCCTTGAGACTCTTGATAACGAGCTGACCAATCAGCGTATCAAGGCGCTGATGACCTTTACTACCTATGAGCCTTTAGGTGTGGTCGCGGCTATTACCCCATGGAACTCGCCCATTGCTTCAGAGATTCAAAAAATTGTCCCCGCCTTAGCAGGGGGTAATGCGGTTATTTTAAAACCTGCTGAGGCAACCTCGCTGATAGCGCTTGAATTGGCTAAAGTGTTTGAAGAAGCAGGCTTGCCTAAAGGTCTGTTTAGCGTACTCACAGGTAAGGGTTCTGTGGTTGGTGAAGAGATCGTCAAGCATCCGCTAGTACAAAAGATCTCTTTTACCGGTAGTACCAGTACCGGTCGGCACTTAGCGCACGTGGCAGCGGATAAGCTGATCTCAACTTCATTAGAGCTTGGCGGCAAGTCGCCGACCATCGTTTTTGAAGATGCAAACTTTGATATCGCTGTAAACGGGGTGATTTACGGTATCTTTAGCTCATCTGGTCAAGCTTGTATCGCTGGTTCAAGACTGTTTATCCATGAAAGCATCTATGATGATTTTCTAGACGCTTTGATTAAGAAAACCGAAAACATCGTGGTTGGTGATCCTGAAGCAGAGGGCACGCAGATGGGGCCGCTGATCAGTGAGGATCATCTCAATAGTGTCGATCGTTATGTTCAAATGGCTAAAGGTGAGGGCGGTACTATAGTTGCAGGCGGGCATCGGCTGACAGGCGAGGCGTACGATAAAGGCTCTTATTACGCGCCAACCATCATTACGGGTCTAAAAAATGACGCGCAGGTTTGCCAAGAAGAGATATTCGGACCTGTGTTAGTCGTCATACCTTATAGCGATGAAGAGACATTATTAGGACATGCGAACCACAGTATCTACGGTCTGGCAGCAGGCATATGGACAGAAGATTATCGTAAGGCCCTACATATTGCCAAAGCGCTTGAAGCGGGTACCATTTGGATCAACACTTACAAGAAATTCTCTATCGCCACGCCTTTTGCTGGCTATAAAGAGAGCGGAGTAGGTAAAGAAAAAGGTAGATTAGGCATTTTGGATTATATGCTTACCAAAAGTATCTTCCTAAATCTGGATGAAACCCCTAATCCATGGTCTGATCCTAAATAGCCATATTAAATAATGATATAAAACCGCTGTATTAAACCATCTTAACTCTTTTTAACTCTTTATAAACAGGGACGATATTATGACAACCAAAGTGACCGTCGGGGAATTGATAGCTCGAGTATTAGAGGCGCATGGAGTAGAAGACATTTTTGGTTTGATCTCTATTCATAATCTGCCGATTGCTGATGCGATTGGCAGACGAGAGAAAATCAATTTTGTCTGTGCTCGCGGCGAAGCAGGCTGCGTCACTATGGCCGATGCTTATGCTCGATTTAAAGGTTTAGGCGTTGCGCTTACCAGCACCGGCGCGGGATCAGGCAATGCTATCGGTTCTATGGTTGAGGCCAGTAACGCGGGCAGTCCGGTTATCCATATCACAGGACAAGTTGAAAAAGAGTATTTAGATCGTGATGCCAGCTTTATTCACGAAGCTAATGATCAACTTGGCTATCTAAAATCTAGCAGTAAAGCCGCTTTTAGAATCTTAAGTCCAGAGCATGCCGTCGGTATGGTACGAGAAGCGATACGCGTGGCGACGACGGTGCCCAAAGGCCCGGTCAGCATTGAGATACCCATCGACGTCCAAGCAACCACTATTGATCTGCCCGCTGAGCTGTCGTATGTTGGTGCTATGCAGCTGCCCGAAGCGCCGCAAGAGGCCGTAGATTTAGTTGCAGAGCAAATCAAGTCAGCTAAAAAACCTATTTTGTGGATAGGTGGCGGCTGTCTTGAAGCCAGTGCAGAGGTTACAAAACTTGCCGATATGGGTATCCCTGTGGTGTCCTCAACCCATGCCCGCGGCGTATTGCCAGATTCGCATCCTAGAAGCTTAAACGCCTTTCATAACTCCTCAGCGGTCGAAGAGCTGATTACCGATAGCGATGTCTGTATCGTCGTCGGCTCGCGCCTGCGTAGTAATGAGACCAAAACCTATTCTTTAAAGTTCCCAGAAAACCTCATTCAAATTGACGCCACCCCTATGGCGCAGCAACGAAACTATGCGGTCAAGCACTTCTTTTGTGCTGAAGCCAAATCGTTTTTGCAAAGAGTCAACGCACAGCTGGGAGATATCTCCAAAGTCGATGCCGACTATGATGAGCGTATCAAAGCAGCCAAAACATTTGCGATCGATGCTTTAGAGACTCAGTTAGGGCCTTATGCTGATATTTGTTACTCCCTACGTAAAGCCCTGCCCGATGACGGTATTTTGGTCAGAGATATCACCATGTCTGGTAGTACTTGGGGCAGCAGGCTATTTCCCGTCAACGAGCCGCTAAAAAATATTCACTCTTTAGCTGGCGCTATTGGCTTAGGACTAGCGCACGGTATCGGTACGGCAATCGCCAATCCTGATAAAAAGACGGTAGCGCTAGTCGGTGATGGTGGCCTTATGCTCGGCATAGGCGAGATCGCCACCGCCATTCAAGAGAACACCAACCTAGTGTTATTGGTGATGAATGACGGCGGCTACGGGGTTATGCGCGGTATTCAAAAGCAGTATTTTGATGGTAGGCAGTACTATAATGAGCTGCATACGCCATCTTTTGTCGCCCTTGGTGAAGCTATGGGCTGCAAGTCATATAAAGCTGAGTCATTAGAAGAGTTCGATACAACTATTAACCAAGCAATGAAGGAGGAAGGCATGAGTTTGGTGGAGGTCAACATGACGGCGATTGGCCCGCTCAAGTTCGCAGGACCGCCACAAAAGAAACTGTATTAAAAGCTGTACTAAGTAAGAGCTGTAATAAAATTGTGCTAAAGAGTAGCGGCAATTGGTTTTAGAAATGGAATTTACCAATACGATAACAGGGAGTTATAGACCATGCATCATCTAAAAAAGTTAACCCTAGCGTTAGCAGCAGTAGCCTTATGCACCAACGCACAAGCTATTGAATTAATCAACGACGGCGACACCACCGTAACTTTAGGCGGGTTTGTTAAAGCAGAAGGGCTATTTACCTCTGCTGATGACGACGTCCCTGAGAATAATGTCTCAGACTTTGAAGGCGACGTGCGTGAATCACGCATCAACCTTGAAGCCAAAACCGTAGTCGATGATAGAAACCTAAAAGCGTTTATCGAAACCGACTTTTATGGCGGCGATATTGCCAACGACCAAGCGGAGCTGCGCCTGCGTCATGCCTTTATACAAGTCGATGATGTCACCTTTGGTAAGACGTGGAACGGTCAGTTCTTTGCTGTCGCGCCGCTATTAACCGAACAGCTGGACTTTTGGGGCGTCGCCGTCGGTACTGTTGCGGGTAGTGGCCTTAATGTCCGTCCCGATCTAACCGTACACTATGCCAAAAACGGCTTTCGAGTTACCGCGCAGGAGCCGGTCAATGATGACGCCGATCTACCAGACTTAGTGGCAAGCTATACTGCCAATACCTCTGATTTTGGTTATGCTAATGCCCCTGATCTGGACTTTATCGTCGGGGTGATGGGCCGCGATGTGAATAAAAGCGTTGAGGACGATTCAGACTCAAAGATCGGCATAGGCGGCTCATTAGCCACGAGGTTGAACCTAGCTGAGAATCGGTGGGGTAAAGGCTCGCTACATGCCAGTGTCTATACCGGGGATGGTATGGGGGTTTATTCTGGACTATGTGCGTCAGGCCCGCTAAACCCGGCAGTAGAACAAGGCTGTGATGCTGAGGATGGTGATCTGGTGTCACAAACGGGCTTTAGTGTGGGCTATCGGCAAGTGTTTTCACCTAAACTGCGCGCTAACCTACGTTATGGTGAGGTCAATGTAGACAATGAGGAGGATACGACTTTAGATGTCAAAAGCGTCAACCTGATCTATACTTACTTGCCCGGTCTGGATTTTGGTGTCGAATGGCGCGATCGTAGTCGTACTACGCTGCCTTGGAGACTCGGCGGTCAAGAGGTTGAGGTGATGGCGAGGTATAAGTTTTAAACAAACCACTAAAGCGCCTTAGCCCTACTCAGACGACTGTATGTATGAGCGCGCATCGTGGCTCATACATTACAAATTTTGTATACCTCTCAATATATAAATAAAGAGCTATTTGGACAAACGTTTATCATTAAGCTTTTTCAGTCATATAAGGATATAATAATGATTGCTTTTAATCATAAGCTAATCATAGGCTCAGGGATGATGCTGACGGGCATATCAGCAGGGCATACAGCAACCGATACCAACATGGTTTCTAATACCGTTACTCCAAAGTCGCCCAATGTGTTGGTGATTATGGCAGATGACTTAGGGTTTTCAGATATCTCACCTTATGGCAGTGAGATTCAAACTCCCAATCTTGAGATGCTAGCGAACAATGGTATAAGCTTTACTGACTTTTCAGTGACACCTTATTCTTCGCCTTCTAGAGCGTCATTTTTAACAGGATCTGATCCGCATGAGGTCGGTGTGGGTAATCTACTTGAAATAAGCTCTCCTGAGCAAAAGGCAGATCCTAGTTACGTCGGTTATCTCAATGAAAACGCACTAACTATTGCTCAGCGCTTACAGCAAGCAGGCTATTATACGTTGATGTCAGGAAAGTGGCATCTAGGGACTGAGCCTGAGCAAGCGCCTACCAACTGGGGATTTGACGAGTTTTTCGGCTTGCTAAAAGGTGAGGCCAATCATTTTAAACGTCCCAATTATCCAGAAGGTCCTTATGGGCCAGAACTTTATCGCTTAAATGGCGAGCTGACTGACATACCTGATGACTTTTATTCATCAAAAACTTATGCAGATTTTTTAATAGACTCTTTAAATAGTCGTCCAGATGACAGACCGTTTTTTGCTTATTTGCAGTTCACCGCTCCGCACTCACCACTACAGGCCCCGCGCGAAGACATAGAAAAGTACAGTGACTATTATAAAGATGGACCACGCGCACTTGCCAAGCGACGCTTTGAAAACGTCAAAAATCTAGGTTTTATCCCTAAAAGTGCCAAACAACCAACTATAAAAGGCTACCCTGAATGGGAGATCTTTAGCGAGGAGGACAGACAAAAAGAGATCAAGCGCATGCAGCTTTATGCAGCGATGATTGATAATATGGACGCCAATATCGGTAGAGTAATAGATAATCTAAAGGCAACAGGTGAGCTGGACAATACCTATATATTCTTTTTTTCAGATAATGGCGCTGCTGGTAAATATAGTGAGTTAGGACCTTGGAAGGATTGGGTCAATAATGACCATGATAACTCGCTTGCAAATATGGGGAATTTTGATAGTTATGTCTCAATGGGAATAGGCTGGGCACAAGCTGCTAATATGCCGTTCTCACTAATTAAAGGCTATACTGCTGAGGGAGGTATGCGCTCTCCTTTTATAGTTAGTGGTCCTAACATTCCTAAAGATACTTTATCTGGTAAGTATAGTAATCTTACAGATCTAGCACCTACTATTTTAGATATCGCCGGCGTGAGCAAAGTGACACCGCCAGGCAAAGCACCATTAGATGGTGAGTCCTTGATGCAAGAACTGACGCAGCCTAACATCGGCATAAAAGTACCTTATAAGTCTAAAGTGCTAGAGATGAATGGTTCAAAGACAGTACGCCGAGGGCATTACAAAGCCTTGGCCAATACGGATAAATTCGCTGGTTTAGGCGAGGTAATACCTACTCAAAAGTGGCAACTATACAATATCGAGCAAGATCCTAGCGAAACCACTGACATTGCTGATCAATATCCAGAAATATTGGATAACTTAATTGCCGAGTACGATAGCTATGCTCAAGATGTCGGCGTGGTTGAAGTATCACCTACAAGTAGATAACAAAAATTGGAAGCAAAACAATATCTGAATCACAAAGCTCTACTTATGAATAAGATGGTTTATGTATTGCTCAGAGGTTTCATGAATGAGCTGCTATAAAATCGGCAATATACTTATTGACAATTTCAGGCTGCTCGAGCGCAACCGAATGGCCTGCTTTTGGTACTACAAACATCTCACTATCAGCTACCGTTTGAACGATATTCTCTGACAGTGGCACCTCATAAGCATGATCCTGCTCACCTGCCAACACTAGTAGTGGAACCTTTAAGTCTTTAAGCTCATCCAATACGCCAGCTCGATGAATCACCCCATGCGCGCTACGTGCGATATCAGGTCCTAATTGTAGCATATAATTACGCCAGTATTCGCGCTCGCTAGCATGGGATGCATCTGCTAAATAGTCGTCACCAAACATAATATACATTAGCGTATCGATAAATGGCTCAGTGCCTTGGACATTGACCCCATCAATTAAAGGGGAGAACTCGGCCAGTTTGTATTCAAGCTCTCCGCTTGAGCCAAGGACAATACAGCCCTTTAATAAATCTGGATGGCGCGCCGCTAGTCTCAGAGCGACAAAGCCGCCCATGGAGTTACCAGCAAAGAAGCAAGGCTCTATATTGAGCGCTTCTATTAGTGCTGCCGCATCCTCAGTTAGGGTATCCATATCGACGCTTGTTAAAGCTGAGCGCGCGCTTTGGCCTTGATCGCGATGATCATAGCGGATAATGCGAATATCTTTAGAGAGCTGTTCTACTTGATGCGCAAACATTTTATGATCAAAAAATAGCGAGTGACTAAGCATCAAGACCGGCGCATCTTTGGGGCCTTGATCCTCATAAAATAGCGTCGTTCCGTTGACATTGATATTTGGCATAATGGACTTCCTTGTTAAAACATTATTAAATGATAAGGTAGTAGTAGACAAGCTATTGCGTTTTAACTTTTCTTATCAGATAGATAGCCCTAAGTATACTTGTTTATCATAGCACCAATTTGCTTGTTATTATTCTAAATTACCTTTCTCTAAATTCGCCAAAAACCCAGCAAAGCCCTCTGTCACGCGAGCATCAAGGCGACTGCTAGTAGTTACGCGGACGTGATTGCTCCAAATGATATCGTAGTTTTGGTCTTCAAACTTTTTAACCAAATCCACATCTTCGTGACAAGGCAGTTTGGTAAAGCCGCCCACAGCCAGATAAGCCTTAGCGCTAAAGCTTAGATTAGCGCCATGGATATGACGGTGTCCCATCTTATCTTGATAATGGGCGATATAAGCCTGTTTGGTTTGCGGCGTTAAATGTGCCCAGCTATCCACGCTGACCACGCCGCAAATCATATCGGTAGGCTGCTGGGTTATATGTTTGATTTGCTCCACTAGCCAATCGGGGGACACTACCGAATCGGCATCGGTGCAAGCCAGCCACGTTGCGCCCTTATCAATAGCATGACGAATGCCCAAATCTCGCACCTGTCCCACATGGCGATAATTACAAGATAAAGAGTCAACCCCGGCAGCTTTAACTAGGGACTCGGTATCGTCAGTACAGATATCGAGCACCACCAGCGGATAGGCTGTGATGGTTGCAGGTAGCTGCTCAATAGCGGTTTGCACCGATGCTAAGCACTCCTTAATAGTTAGTGCTTCGTTATGAGCGGGAATTACAATACCGATTTTTATATGGTTCATATGTTTTTCTTTCATGCTAAGTTTTCTTGCATAGCCACCGTCTTTGGGGTGTTTTGCCAAATGTCTAATAAAAAATCACTATCGACAAGCTGGCTCTGATGTGTAAAAGCTGGATAGGTACAATCTGACTTATCTTGATTAAATGCTTGCTGTAAGCGCTGATGTACCGTCTCGCCCGTCATCACAAAGCCATCAATGGTATACCGCCAATGACAGCAGAGTAAAGTGCCGCCTACTGCAAGGTTGTGTTTAATCCAATCGATAACCGTATCAATATCAGTGGGCGATAAATAATATAAAATCTCACTAATAATGATTAAGTCATAAGGTGGTTTATAAGTAGGCGCGTCATCTAGCTGTGATAAAAGCGGCGCTTTTAAAAGCCTGTTTTTTAGCTTAAGTAGTACGTTAGGAATTACCCCTTGTATCACTTTGACGTGAGAGATGTCTATCAAGCGCTGTTCGGCCAATTGCACCGCTTTATGATTGCCATCTATACTGACCAAAGCCTGACATCGACGCGCAAGCAAGCTACTAAACACGCCATTGCCGCAGCCAAGCTCAATGGCGTTGCCATACTTAGCTTGTGGCAATACCGCCAGACACATATCGCGTTTGCGCTGCTCATACCAGCGCGTTTGATACTGCCATGGGTCACTATTGTCGCTATATAAGCCATCAAAATAAGTCTCTGAATAGGCAGAAGACTGGGTATCATCATCAATAGATGGCGTCGCTTTAGGTGTGTGGCTCATATAAATAAACTTCCCAAGGTTGACTGATTCTGGCAATAGTTTGTTCTGATAAAACAGGCGGCTTACCTGTACTCTCATCAACGGTGATTTGGCTCTCAAAACAAGCAATCGCTTGCGCTTTACGCTGTAGCTGCTCAGTGCTTAAATCCACTCGCGCAGCCCAATGCCAAGGAATACGGCTATCGGCAGGCTCGGCCCAATGCCATGCCCAAATCAGTACCTGATAGCAGTCCAAACGGTGACGCTTGGCAAAGGCGGTAACCACTTGCCCCGTGGCTTCATGGTCAGGATGCCCATCAAACCTAAACGGTGTCACCAAGATGTCATCAGGCTGGATAATGGTAGCCAGCTTTTGCTGGAACAAAGCTTGCTCAGTAAACACATTGCCATCGCTCAAATCTAGCGCAATAGTGGTCACTTGCGAAGCAATACCCAAGACCTTCAAAGCATCAAGGCTCTCCTTTGGCCGGATAGTATTAAGCGTCTCAGGCGAATAAAGCGATGAGTCCGGATGGCTTTGGGTGCCGTTGGTCACGTGAATAATGGTAATAGGATTGCCATTCGCCGCCAGCTGTTGCAGCAAACCGCCGCAGCCTAAAGTTTCATCATCAGGGTGCGGAGCAAAGATACAAACGCGCTGCTGTGCTGGAAAGCAAGTAGCAATATCTAACCGCGGTAAGTCCTGCAAACCTTGCCAGTTTTGCCAAGCGTCCTGACTGGTGCCATCGCCCTCTATCACACGGTCACCCACAATCGGGTGCAGCTCTTTTATAGGGCTATCTTCTATAATTGCAGCCCCACTAGGCGTTACAGTTGCCATAAATTTTCCTGTCTTTTAGATTCATTACCCGTGGCTTTGCTAGTCAATTTGGTAGCTGATGCACTTGTCAGCTCGCCAATCTTTTGTAAGTCAAACGCACCATGACTTTGGCGAATAAACACGGGTAAATCTGCTGCTAATCTAGCGAAATGAGCATTGGTACAAAACGGCGCGGCTCCTAATGCTTGACCAGCACGCTCTAAAACTTGACGCGCTAGCTGTTCAACGTTTGCCCGAAGCGTACGTATGGTCAGCTCATGGCTATATTGATGTTGATGCTGCGGCTCACTATCTATCAGGTTTGCTACATAATAAAAATACTGCTGGGTGAGCGCCATTGCTGTGCTAATCTCACCTAAATACATGGCTTTATAATCGTTCGGTTTGTGCTGATAAGACGTCAGTAAGTAATTTGCCAGATAAGCCGTTGCCCCATACCAGCAAGCCGCAACGCCCGCTGCACCATGCCAGAATCCTACGCGCTCTAAATACGCATTTGCCGCGCCAACTTGCTCTGCTGCTACGTCTGTAAACTCTATGGTAGCGGTATCGGTCGCCTGCATACCGACCGCTTGCCAACTACTGTTATCAATGGCGATGCCTTCTTGCTGCATATCTACGATAAGCAATTGCGAATCACCATTTTTATCGCGATAAGTCATAAGTCCATAATCAACGATATGCGCCCCTGAACACCAGGCTTTAGTACCATTGGCAATACCATAGACAGTACCGTTGACTTTGCCTTGCTGGCTCGTTTTATCTTGTTGATTAGCTGCGTCTTGTTCGAAGTTTAGAGGAGGACCCTCGGCGGCCCAAACTGCCCACAGTCCTGATGCTGAACCCTGCGCCGATTTTTGCGCGTCTGTTTTTTGCGCGTCTGTTTTTTGAGTGTCTGTGTCATAGCCGACTTCATGCAAGATACTTAAGGCATCTAGATGCGATTCGAACCATTTGACAATGGCCAAATCAATACTGGCAACATACGCCAATATTTGCCAGCGCATTAAAGTGTTTGCAGGCGCATTGTTGCCATTATCATGACTACGACCATGACCGCTGGCAGGGTGAGGGATTTTATCGCTATAGGAGACTAGAACATTCAATATCTCGCGGCGTAATTTATCAGTAATATGCAGCGTATCAAATGTTTGCTTATCAGCGGTTACAATATCTTCTACAGCCGCTTTTATGTTTAGTAATAATGGGTTTTTTACATCCTTATTTACCATAAATTTTCCTAATTATTATTGTTCGTTAGGTATTACGACGGGTTGTTATAAACGATTTTATTCTCCGTTAGATTGACGACTTGAATACAAGTCTTCTAAAAAACTGTGCTGCCAAGTATGAATATCATACGCTGTGAGGCCTTGCATCAAGGTCTGATAACGCTCTTGGCGCTCAGCAAGGGGCATAGTTAGAGCGGTCTTTAATCCCTGAATGATACTTATGGGCTGCTGCGGGTCGATAATCACCGCCGCCTGCATTTGCGCGGCCGCGCCAGCATAACGAGATAATAATAACACGCCCGGATTATCTGGATTTTGCGCGGCAATATATTCTTTGGCCACAAGATTCATACCGTCCTTGAGCGAATTCACCCAGCCAATATCACTATAATGAAACGCGGTCATTAACTTTTCATGGCCCAATACGTTTTCGCTATAAGTGATAGCTTGCCAATCGGTTTTGACATCATTTATCTCACTTATACAACCATCTATAACATCATCATCCTGACAAGTATCCTCTGTAATACTGTTGGTTATAATACTATCGGTTCTAACATGGTTAGCTGTAAAATTATATGTTTCACCCGCAGCTTTATATAAGCCATCAGGCTCAGAGCTTTTGGCAAGGGTAAACTGCTCATTGACCTCATCGACAGCTTGCCTAACTTCATTATAAAGCTGCTGATAAACGGGCAAATCCAAACGGCTCGGACAGGCAATTTGTAAGAACTTAAGCTGGTTTTGGTACTGTGGGTTTTGCTGTAAAAAAGTGCGATACGCAGAAAAACGCTCTAATAATCCTTTAGAATAATCAATCCTATCTACGGCAATAATTTGCTGCGTGGTAGGTTTTATAGTGTCTTTTTGGACGTTTTTGGCAACAGACAAAGGTGAAGATAAACCACTGACTTGCTGCTGGATTCTAACGACATTAACGCCAATAGGATAATCCTTGATAGTCAAGCTATGCGCCGCGTCCAAATCTAAATTGAGCGTAAGCTGCGTACTGTCCGAGTGTTTATATTGCTCTAGCTTAGTAAAAGATTGCTTATTAGCGTTAGGCGCTACACTTGGATTATCTAATAAATGCTCTTTTAAATAGTGCTGGCAAACGCTAAAGCAATTGGCTTTATCTTGCTCAGTCTGGGTGCCAACTACATCATAACGAGCGAGATGATGAATCAGCTCAGTGCTGTTATCAAGATCTTGCCAAAGATCCAGAGGTGCAAACGGAATATGCAAAAATAGACCGATACGATTACTCATGCCCAGCTGCCGGCAGTGATACGCGACGCTTAAAAAATGATAGTCATGTACCCAAATCACATCATCAGGTTCGGCGATAGTTTTTAACGCTTTAGCAAATAAACGGTTGACGACTTGATAGCCAGCATAATCCTCTGGCGCTTGAGAGATCAAGCTTGGCTGCTCATGCATCAAAGGCCACAACACACTATTGGCAAAGCCGCAGTAATAGTGCTGGTACTGTTTGAAAGTGAGAGCGGTGGTCACATAAGTGATGGTGCTACTGGTTTTTTGAATATCTGTATCGCTGCTTTTAACGGTCCGCTCTTGCTGACTAAACTCATTGCTATCCCTGTTATTAACTCTATTGTTATCCGTGTCGTCAATGTCACCATTCCAGCCCATCCAAATGACAGAACGACCTTTTAATACATCGTTTAATGCAACGGCCAGTCCACCTGCCATTGGACCATTATCAGGTAATTTAACCCGATTAGATAAGGCGATTAAACGGCTCATATTATTTACCCCGGTGTTTTGAAGAGAGAATATAATGGTTTTTTGCTAAGTTAGGATGTAACTGATAAAAGTTAGAATGTACAGAAACATGTGATTGACAAAATGCCAAAAAGCTTTTTAGTAACATTGTCACCTCGTCAATATCATTGACGTAATAATGCGCGCAGGTAGGCTCAGTACCGACTTTGATACCCATGCCTCCTATGCCTTGTACCGCAGCAAATCCTACCTCATCAGTAATATCATCGCCGATAAAAATAGGAAAAAGCGCATGATCAGTTCGTATTTTGTCTAACAAGACCTGAATAGCTGTACCTTTATCAGCGCCTTTGGGCATAATCTCCCAAACATATTTACCTTGTTTTAATAGCCAATCTGGATAGCGCTCTAGCGCTGTTGACATGATCGTAGAAGCGACATCTTCTAGGTCAGGGTTTTGCCGATAATGCAGGGCAACGGAGTAGGGTTTGTCCTCTATGGTTAAGTCAGGGTAGGGCATGCACACTTGCGTGATGGCTTGCTTTACATGACTCAGCTCGATAGTGTCAACCTGAACAGCGCTTACAATACTATCAGGGCTATCAGCGCTATCTTCGAGTGCTATCTCTAAACCGTGCGTGGCAGCAATGGGTAGGCTAAGAGGAGATAACATCTGCTTGGCTTCCCCAAGACTGCGTCCGGTGATTGCTGCGATTTTGACGCCACAATCTTGCAGGTCTTGTAAAAGTGTCAGGGTAGTATTAGAAATAATGCTGTCTTTGGGATTGAGAGTAAAGGGAGCTAGCGTGCCATCGATATCTACAAATAAAACATAATTTTCTATAGAAAAAGGCTGACTAGGAGCTTCTAGTTGAATGGATAAATAGTCAATAAATCTGTTTGGCTGAATATATAGAGCCGATTTATTCAAGCTTCGATTTCTTCCTGAAGTCACGGTTTTTCCTTTTAATAACTTTGCTCTTTAATATTGTTTCGCTGGACGGTTAACGTTTAGCTTTATTTTATTTTGATTTAAGTTTAACAGTGCCGCTGCTACAGATACCGTTATAGTATGATGACAAAAATGTTCAATTTGGTATCAATTTTTTTAGTATGGGTCTTTAAATTGCTTTAAATCATTATATTTATTCAGAAAAACCAACTGGTTATATATAGTTAAGGTATTAAGATATTTGGTAAAGTACCAGCTGTTAAGTATTTTGAAACTCAAACACGTCATTGTAGAGAAGGATTGGCATTGCTATCATGAGTCTTAATAATCTTTGTCTTTAAGTCCACTGCACTCACTGATATCAATACAACTGTGAAAAATAACTATGACTTCCTCTCTGCATCGACTGTACTCTTTTCGCCGCTGTCCTTATGCTATGCGCGCTCGTCTGGCTATTTTATTTGCCGATCTGCAAGTAGAGCTACGAGAGATAGTTCTAAAAAGTAAACCGCCGCAGATGCTTACGATTAGCCCAAAAGGTACGGTGCCAGTTTTGCAGCTGAGCGGTGGTACGGTGATTGAAGAGAGTCGTGAGATCATGATGTGGGCGCTTGATCAAAACGATCCGCAAGGTTTGCTTGATACAGAGGTTATCAACCAAGCTAATGCGCTAATCAGTCAAAACGATAATGAGTTTAAATATTGGCTCGATCGTTATAAATACGCTGATCGTCATACCGATATGACCCAGACCGAGTATCGGCAAAGGGGTGAGAAGTTTTTACAGATTTTAGAGGAGTTGCTAACTAAAAATTCTTTTCTGCTAGGAGATAGTGTAAGCATTGCCGATATTGGGATCATGCCTTTTGTCCGTCAGTTTGCTCATGTCGATCGCGAAGTTTTTTATAATCTGCCTTACCCCAATTTGCAGCGCTGGCTACAAGAGTGGCTTGCGCATCCGATCTTTTTACAAGTAATGACGAAGTATCCCCCTTGGCAAGAGGACGATGAGGTGGTGGTTTTTCCTGATTGTACTTAGTTTACTAACTAACATTTAATATCATTTATATCAAACCTATTATCAAAGCCCATTTATAGCCAACTATTGATATAATGCCCAACGCTATCTAATTAAGATGACCAACTATGCAACAACAAAACGCTGTAGAACAACGCCCCGTATTTATGCCTAGGGTTAACAGTGACAAACTGGTAAAAACAGACATGATTCGCGTTGAGCGCCATGTGGGGTTCGCCAGTCGCCAGAAGAAAAAATCCATCAATGATCTGCATCAAGTCATTCGCAAAAAGTATGGGTTTAACCATGTGTTGGAGCTATCTAGTAAATCGGGCAATAAGTTAAGTTTTTTGCTCAGTCCGCTGACCCTAAAGCTTACCGATGAACATAATGGCAGCCAGCACAGCGTCGAGAACATCTTTTATGCCAGCAAGGTTTTTGAGCAGGGTGGCCCCTATACTGACTTGTTAGATGTCCCGCCAAGACAGGCCAAAAAAGACGAGCGCTTGCATAGCTCAGGCAAACTTATCGGCTACAATGATTTTGGGATAGAGTGGCAGGTAGAGCCATTGACTATGTTTTTTGACTGGCTGTATGTCAATGCGCTCAAGCAAAATACGCAGCTGCACACAGAGGTTATGCAGTATCAAGCCTTTACCGATATTGAGTTTAATCCCAAAAAGTCTATTGACGGCCCAGCTTATGCGCTAGCTTTGTTTGTAGCACTTAATAAACGAGAATTGCTCGATAACGTTGAAGACCCAGTAGCCTTTTATGACTTATGTGAGTCGTTTACAGTGAGTAATACTGAGCATCTTTTGGATAAGGCGAGCGATCTATTTTAATCAACCTAACCGAAGAGATCATATTATGTTTAAAATAAAGGTAGAACGCATTGTCAACAAACCAATTGATGAGGTCTTTGAGGCGCTAAGTGACCATGCCAATTATGCGTTATTTAAAGCGGTAGGTGTGGCTACCTTATTGAACCAAGGCGACGATGAGCGCAATGGCGTCGGCGCGCTACGATCGGTACAAACGGGCGCCTTTAAAGTATGGGAGCGTATCACCGCATTTGAGCGCCCCACGCATATGCAGTATCACATCGAAAAATCTAGGCCGATGAAAATAGCACACGACAAAGGCAGCATTGATCTAAAAGATTTGGGAGATGGCACCACGCAGGTGACCTGGGTGTCTGAGGGCCGAGTCATGGTGCCACTCATAGGGCGGTTATTTGATCGCAAAATGCAAAAACAAGGCACCATAGTATTCAATAGCATGCTTAAATCTTTAGAGAGCCGCTAAGAGTACCAACTCTGGTTACTCTTTATTATCCTTGTTCTTGGCAGCTTCAATTTCATTAAAGCGCGCTAATTGCTCCGGTGTGGCTTTTTTCTGATATTTTTCCTTCCACTCAGAGTAGGGCATACCATAAACAAGCTCGCGCGCGTCTTCATAGTCGATGTCAATACCACGCTCTTCACCAGCCGCTACATACCATTTGGACAAACAATTACGACAAAAGTCGGCAAGGTTCATTAAATCAATGTTTTGGACGTCTTTACGCTCATCTAGATGCGCTAGTAGGCGACGAAAAGCGGCGGCCTCTAATTCGGTGTTTGATTCTAATTTTGCCATAAGATTTTCCTTATTGTTGATGTGTGTTTGTGGTTATGTATGGTGTTTTAAAGCCAAATAAGATTATTATTGTACTACAATTCGTTTAAATTAAAATCGATACCTAGACGACGGTCTTGCTTTGAGCGGTTGATTTTGGGTAGTTGAGACAGTCACTGCGCGTCAGAATATTGCCTAAAATGTGTCAACTCATTCTAGGACGGGACAACCCTTTAAATTTAACCAAAAAAAAGCCCCACAACTCATAATAAGAGTAGTTTTGTCATAATAAAATCCATTTTATAAAATGATGGAAGATCTTTCAGATTATGTTTTCTGACTTTAGTCTAGACTAAACTATATATTAATCACTACAACTAAATTAGACTACCTTTAAAATCCGATTATATCTGCAGACTATTCAAAGAACCAAAATCATAACTATCAAACTTACTATTATCATCAAAAATAGGTGAGTTTAAATAGCTTTGAGTAACTGTTGTAATATGATTCACTTGTTCGATATCGGTAGTCATGAATCCTACAGGCAGAGTGACATCGTATTGATCAGGGAGCTGAACATGATAACAAACAACAGCAAGTGTATCTTCTAATACTATAACTTCGGTATTGCCCTTCAGAAAACCTTCAGAATACCCGTAAAGGTTATCTTGAGGCACTTCTTTGAACTGATGCTTCAAATCACGAACTTCATTGCGTAGGCTTCTACTTTCTTCAGGCAGTGGTAAATAAACTCTAAAATTATACAGTCTTACCTTTTCTTTATTGCGTTTCACTATAGCACCGTTGGAAATTGAGCTGATCATTTCAATTAACTTAGTTTGTTTGCCCCAGTAAAAGTCGCTCGGTGCAATCCAAGTCAGCTTCTTAGTTGTCTCTAATTTACTAGATAGTCTGGCAATCTGATCAAGTATTTTATTTTGATGGTATATCTGTCCGACGAAATATGTTTCGTTATTGCTATTTATTTCTAAATCTAAAAGCTTGTGAAAATCAAGCTTACCACCTACGACAATTTTTAAAGTCTCTGTATCTCTTAAAGACTCCATGCTTTGCATAATCTCAGGTAGGTTATTAAGGCTAGGCTTATATTGATCTAATACTTCAGTAATCGTTTGCTGTACATTATCAGACCTAGTAAGCTCAAGGTCACTACGTTCTAATTGAGAACCATCTTCAGCATTGATTTCGAAAGGCTGGATAAATCTAAAAAAATCAGTATAAAGCTGTTCAATCAAATCTATCTTATATAACTCAACGTCTTCCGAAAGGTTTTCTATGACTCTATCTTCTTTGAGGTTTATAAAGTCTACTTGAAATTGGCGTTTGGCAACATCTTTGCTCTCTGACAAGTCTTTATTTAGTACGCCTAACTCTAATGCATTACGATTATCTCTAGAAGTTCTTTCTTTTGGTATGAAATTCTTGTCTAGTAACTCTAAATGTAAACGTTGGGAGCGTTGTTGCAAACTAGGTATTTTGGGACCTTTACTATTTTGATCAAATAAGAGTCGACCTTTGATCGACAGTCCAATAGTACCATCCTCTTTCCATTCAGCCCATCGTTTGTCAGTTAAGTCTTTTATAGCAATTTCAGCCTCTCTTTGAGTAAAGTCAAAATAATCAGCAAAATCCTTAGGTTTGCAAGAATTTAGTTTTAATAGACGTAGAGCAAACTCTCTAACAAAGGGGATGCTGCGTTCATCCATATAGGAAAATATGATTTTGAAGCTAGGCGACTTGATGACAAAATCAACTTGATTAAACACTATGTTCTCAGAATTATTCATTATTTGCGTCCCCGCTTATTAGAGGATAGTTTTACAAGGCTGTATTGTGAATCGTCATCATACTCTTTGATATAACTAAGAACTTTTGCTAACGGTGTATGTTTATTCTTTGGACTTTCCCAAGTTTTAGTTGCTCCAACAATAACGAGCTTATCCATAGCTCTTGATAGCGATACATTGGTACGGTTAGGTAAATGTAGGAATCCCGTTGTTAGCTGTTTATCAAAACGTGTAAGAGACACAATAATAACTCGGTTCTCTTTACCTTGATAACTGTCTACGGTATCAATCTTTACCAATTTTCTAAAATTGTCATCCCAAGTGTTTTCGTTGAACTTTTTACGTAATAGTCGTTTTTGTTCTGCATACATACAGATCACTCCTATCAAATGATCGCCTTCTTTAAGACACTTGGTAGCCATATCGCTACTTAAAAGTTCATCATCATTTTGGAGTTTCTGTAGTAATTTAATAATAATATCGATCTCAACTCTATTAGATGAGCTACCATTAGATGCACCAGTATGATAGGCGTTAGGTAAAGAGGATGTATCAAGCCAACTGACACAGGCTTCGAGCTCTTTGGGTACGCTATTATAAATATCAGGAATATCGGTTTCTTGTTTACCATTTTCTAGTAAACCATCGTAAAAACAATATGAAACAAGATTACCAATAGCTGGTGCCATACGGTATTGTGTTTTTAGGGTGGCGCAAGTGTGTTTACCATACTCAGACTGGAATACACGCTCAAAATCACTGCCCAGTGCATCGTCTAATTCTTCACCTCGTTTAGGAATACCTAATCGTCGTGCTAAAGCTAACTTGTGTTCTTGTGAATAGATAGGAGGTAGTTGTTTGTGATCACCAACTAATAGAATTCTCTTTCCAGACTGCATAGCGATGGCTAACTCACTAGAGATTGATCTTGCTGCTTCATCGATAATAACCCAGTCATAGATATTTTCGTTAATACCAATATGTGATTGTCCCATACCAACACAGGTTCCAACTACTAGTCGTCGAGATCTAGCAAGGAATTCTCCAAAGTTAGTACGCTCATTCGACAATGAATCAAGCATGTCTTCTGTAAGTTGTATTAACTCACCAGCTTTAGAGCTTTCCTTTGGTTCAACTGAGTATTCTTTATTGATTGCAAAAATCAACTTAGCATAAATATCTTCGATACTTGACTGCTTAAGATTCAAATCTATATCCAAATTTGTTTGAATTATTTTAGATTCGATATTCTGTTCAATGGTTTTAAGAAGCTTTGACTCTTCTTTATTTTCTATATCTTTTTTCCCATTATCTTTGTCACTCAGCAATAAATTATAACGCTTAATTTGCTGACCTATATCAAAGTGTATTTGAGCTCTTTTGCGCAGGTAGTCTTCCTCTAGTCCTAATATTAGACCAAGATTTTGAATGCGCTCAATTTTCTCAGCTCTAAGTAATTCATATTTTGAATTTTGTAAATTTTCAGAAAATACATCTAGCAATTCACTTGATACCGTTCTACTACGGTTGCTGAAACGAACAACTTCTAGTTCTGTGTCAAGCCTACGGCAGTGCCGACGTATACGTTCAGCTGCTGTATTAACTGCTTGGTGAGACTGGCTCACCAACAAGATGTTTTGAGTACCTTGTTTTTCAAATAAGTAATGTACAAATGCTGCGATAAACTCAGTTTTCCCCGTTCCAGGAGGTCCTTGTAGTAAGGATACTGGTCCATATTTCAATATTTTTTCAAACGCTTCTCTTTGGG
The DNA here is from genome assembly GCA_947501045.1 of uncultured Psychrobacter sp. Taxonomy (GTDB): domain Bacteria; phylum Pseudomonadota; class Gammaproteobacteria; order Pseudomonadales; family Moraxellaceae; genus Psychrobacter. The sequence goes on along the minus strand of CANMUI010000002.1, from coordinate 372,118 downwards.
GAGTATTTAGTCTTATCGTCTGCCCATAATCGTTAGGACGATCATATCGCTTGAAATCTTCTTCACCAATAGTAGAGTTATAATGCGTAGCTGGTAGTTCACAAGTAGTATCAAAGTACTCATAAAGGTTATTAATTACGGCCTCACCATCTAAAATCCTAGATAGCGCGTTTTCACGACGGTTAAAAGAAACCTTGCTCTGTTTGCTTTGTATATAAATTATTGTATCTTCAGCTATAGTGTTATTACGTTTGATACTGCCTGACTTGAAATGAAGTTCGTTTAGAGAGCTCTTTTTAATATCTACATTTCCATATACGAAGGTCTTATCATTAGCGACATCTTTACCTAAAGCTTGTACAATATCGTCGTTGTTAAACTGGTCCAAAGGACTTACTTCCCCATTGTAAGGTACATAGACCTTATCCTCATCTTGCCATACAACTGAGTCAGTAGCAGTAACATATGGAAGAGCTTCAGTCTCAGTGTTTAAAATCGCTTGCCACAACTGTTTAACTGTAAAAGAGTATGAGTCTTCCTTCTTTGAAGGTTGATCAGTAATCTCCACTGTTTCAGAAGTGGCGTCGGATTCATATTCTGTGTTTTGATTTTTAGCGTCACCTGTTTTTTGTAGCTGTTTAATAAAGCTATCAAGGGCATTAGTAAAATTAGTATTTTCTAAGAGTACTTTGTTTAAATCAGCCAAATTGTGACGACTCTCACTAGTTAACCGCACTCCAATAGAAATAATTGATTGACTGTCTTTTCTATCTCTAGTCGTTACATAGTCTCGTTTAATAGGAGGTAAGACATGCGTGAACTTTTTTTCTGTTACTGAGTAAAAAGCTTTGAATAAACCGCCTAAGCCTATAAATTTGACTAGTATGTCGTTCTTTTCTTGATTTTTGCTTTCTTCAAACTGAAAAAATAGCTCATCGTTTTCTGGATATATTTCAAGAGTATCAAAAGAATCTCTATTACCAATACCTATCTCAATCATTTGAACTATAGGTTTTGGTTGAAGAGCGTCTTTGAAACGTTCAAGAGAAACGAACCCTGATTTGAAGTCTGATAGTTCAGTAGATATGACTTCAGCAATATCAGGAAACTCAGCAGACTCTCTTCCCCAAGCAACTCCTAGTAGCTCACAACTCATTTTCATAACTGCAAAAATATCACGCATTTGCGTTGTAGCGTTCTCAGCGTGGCTAGAAGCGTACTCATAATTTAAGTTGCTACTACCATTTGAAGTAAAGTCTAAAGCATCAAACAGATACAACTGATAATCGATATCATCAGAATCAGCAGCAATTGGACTTATTTTTATATTTTCAGGATGCAAATCACCATGCGTAACACCAATTCCATGAAGATGCTCAATAGCATGAATAAGTTGATTAATGATGCCAAGCTTGTGCTCAAGAGTTAACTTATCATCTAAGCTTTTTAACTCCGACCACATAAAACCGTCTTCTATGAAGTCACTAACCATGTACAAACTACCAGACTTAGTAGCAACTCCAAACTCGTGAATATTAGGTATGTATTTTGGTGAAAGCTGTTTTAAGTTAGAAATTCCCTGTAACCAATCGAATAAAGTACGAGCTTTATAATCTTCATTGACGGGAAAGGCATTCAACCATGCTTTAACTATCTGACCATTAGATAAGTAAACTTCCTTTTCGTCAGTTTCAACGATGAATTCCTCATCCTCTCTAAACTGACGAGAATGACTAATGTTATGATAAAAAGGTTCTAGCTGATCCTTATCGAATGAAAAGTCTTTTTCATCTGTGGGCCTAGCTTCATTGAATGCTTCTAGAAAATCTTCTGCATTTATATAAAACTCTTCAGATAAAGCTTTTCTGATGATAATAGAATACCACTCGTTATTAGCTGCTAATTCCTTTTTAAATGACTGAATACTATCGTTAGACAAACGCTTTGCTTGTAGAATATGCCAAGATAGTACTGCTAAAGCTCGTACGTCTAATTGATAAGCAGTGGGTTTCTCTATAGGATAGGCATCTTGGACTAAGTCAGTGGATACGGTGAGTATGTCTCTAATGTCCCCAACAGTTCCTTTTTTAGGAAAAAAAGCAGTAGCGAAACCGGATAGTGAAACTTTTTTATCAGCAGATAGCCATACACTATGTGTTCCTAAATCTCTATGAGCAATATTAGCGTTGTGTAAATCGACAAATTTATGCAATAGTAATTTGACATAGTCAGCGCGATCTTTAATTGCAATTTGTTTGGCTATTTGACCGATAAATTGATTAAATCTAAGTTGAGAAGGCATCAAGTCAAATAAGTCGGTATGATCTACGGTCATCTCTGACTTTTGGGGGACTGTTTTATAATTCAAACAGGCAGAGTAAAGCTCTTCATTAATACCCTTTAAATGCTGTAAAACCTCATACTCTCGACTGACTAATTTAAACCTACCGTCAGGTGTATGCGCCTCTGAGTTTTGTATCTTTGAAAAATCCCAAAGACGTAACAACGCTTTATCGTCTTTAGAATGCTCTGAATGGGCAAAATACTCACTATATACTTCATTGGGATGTTTGAATACGGCCTCATCTTCTGCAACATAGCCATTCACACGAATACTTTTAGGTTTTACATTGCTTCCACCAAAAATCTCATCAAATACTGCAAAATCTTTATTTAAAACCTTAGCATCTGGGTGCGGTCTAAAACGATCATTAAATTTTTTCTCATCTTTGAGTTGTAAAAACTCTTTCAGACTTAGAGTGTGTATTTTTTCATTGTCATCTAATTTACTGTAATCTGCATTTCCTGTCATTACGACTAAAAAATGTATAATTGGGGTGCGGACTTTATTAGTAAATTTATTTTTATATCTCTTTAATATACGATCCATCAAATACTGTTTATCACGTGTAATAGAAACTGGGGATCTACCCATATCTTTACTGCCAAGATACCAGCGATTATTTTTACTCGTAACTTTATATTTATTCCAGTCTTTTAGCTCTATTATTAGCACATTGCAATGAGTGATGACTACTAAATCAAACTCACCTTCTTTATTACCTTTAGGATCAGCCAATCTAAATCCAGAATATCCTTTCCATGGAAACATAGGATTGCTAGGTGCGCTTTTTTTAAATTCAGCTAAACTAATAGTTTTACTATCTTTCCTATCAAGTTCAGCTAATGCATCTGATGCTTGAAAGTTTGCTTTAATTTTTTCAATAGCCTCAACTTCATGCTGTGTAAGGCCGCCACCCCAATCCTGTACTTCCATTACTTATCCTTAACTTTTCTAAATAAACTAAAACAACTAACCCTCAAGCTCATCCAAAACAGCTCGGAAGCTTGCCAGCCCCGCTTCGATATTATCAATAATATCACTCGCTAGATCTTCAGGATCCGGCAGATTATCTAAGTCAGTTAGCGAATCATCTTTCAACCATGTGATATCTAGGCTGGTTTTATCGCGCTTTTTGATGTCTGTAACGCTGTATTTGCGCCAGCGGCCAGTAGGATTGGTTTCAGGGTCATATGTTTCAACACGCTCATGGATATTGTCGGCGTTATAGCAGGTGATGAAGTCTTGTAGGTGCTCAAGTGTCATCGGTTTACGCTTCAGCGTGTGATGGACATTGGTACGATAATCGTATATCCATACGTCTTTGGTAACGGCTTCTTCTTGGGCGGGATGGTTGTCAAAGAATAAGACGTTGGCCTTGACGCCATTGGCATAAAAGATACCGGTTGGCAGACGCAAAATCGTATGTAGGTTAGTCACTTCAAGTAGCTTTTTCCGTACGGTCTCGCCAGCACCGCCTTCGAACAAGACGTTATCTGGTAATACGACAGCAGCCTTGCCGTTGATTTTGAGCATGGTATAGATATGCTGGAGAAAGTTAACCTGTTTGTTCGAGGTGGTCGCCCAAAAGTCTTGACGGTTGTATTCAAAATCTTTGGTATCTTGCTCGCCTTCTTCGTTGGTAACGGTGATGCTGCTTTTTTTACCAAAAGGAGGATTAGCAAGTACCATATCGACACTTTTGGTAGTTCCAATAAGCGCATCATCTGAGCTAATTGGGCTATCGCCATTAATTTCACCGATGCCATGCAAAAACAGATTCATTAGGCACAGTCTGCGCGTATTGGCGACGATTTCATTGCCTGAAAAGGTGTGGTGCTTGAGCTTTTCTTTTTCTTCGACGTCAAGCTTATGATGCTGTTCGATATAGTCATAAGCGGCAAGCAAAAACCCGCCAGTGCCTGCGGCTGGGTCAGCGATGGTTATACCCGGACCCGGCTGCATACAAGCAACGATAGCCTGAATAAGGGGTCTTGGGGTAAAGTATTGCCCTGCACCAGATTTGGTATCTTCCGCGTTTTTCTCCAAGATGCCTTCATAGATATCGCCTTTGACATCGGTGCCTAAGCGTACCCATTTGGTGCTGTCTATCATATCGATAAGACGCGCAAGCTTGGCGGGGTCTTGAATCTTATTGAGTGCTTTGGTAAAGATTTGCCCAAGCAGACCTTTTTGTTTGCCCAGTGTCCGTAGTAGTTGCAAATAATGGCTCTCAAGCTCCGCGCCGGTGCGACTGGTTAGGCTGTCCCACTCAAAGCCCTTTGGTACGCCGATATCGCGATTATAAGGTGGCAAGCTATACTCATGCGCCATCTTTAAAAAGATAAGATAGGTAATCTGCTCTAGATAGTCGCCATAGCTGACGCCGTCGTCGCGTAGGGTATTACAAAAGCTCCAGACTTTGGAGACAATGGAGCTGGCTTGGCTGGTTTGCTGATTGCTTGATAAGATACTTGGGCTTGCGGTGTCACTCATGGTTTTCTCTCGTATGGATACTATCTTGTTTCGATAAACTATCGGTATTTGACTCTTACACGGGCAGTTAAAGCGGCAAGGTAATTTGCTTGTTTTTTTTAGGCTGCTTCTCAGTTTTCGTTTTAACAGCTTTGAGCTTGGGTTTTTTAGATTTTGTTTTGCTTTTTGTTGCCGTCTTATCTTGTTTCGCTTGTTTTTCTGCTAGTGCTTTGACTTCGCGTTCAGCTTTGATTTGCGCTAATAGCTCGCTGGCTGGCGCATCGTTGGGGTCTTGGGGTACGAGCTTACCTTGAAAGGCTTTATGGAGGATTGAGGTTTTAAGTAGGTTGGCCTTTTTAAGTTGTGTATCGATATCATTAATCAATCTATCTGAGTCCGATAACTTGCCTTTAAGTGAATTAACAATTATGGTTTGTTCTTCGTAACTACAAATAGGAATATTAATTCTGTTAATGCTTTTCTGGCTAATATTTCTCATAGATTCTTGATTACCAGTGCTTCTTTCCATAATTTCTTGACGACCAAATCCCGATCTTAAGTAGTAAAGTACATACTCCTTAGATACAGCATCTTCAAGAAAGTTAATTCTCAAAGTTTTATCGCTAAGCATAATATTTTTATGCGTATGTTTAACGATTACACAGTTACCTACAAGCTCAATTGTATTTGCACGACTTAGTAGAAAATCATTGGTTTTTATGAATAAGCTTTCATTAACTAACTCTTCATTAATACATGTTTTAGACTCGCTTTCATCATATTCGCCCCAAGTCAAAGCGCTTATTTTTGCTACACCTATTTCATCTTCGTTGGGTTCTCTCTCTTCACATTTAAAGCTTTTCCCAGCAGAAATATCCGTGAGTACGTTATCAAGATGTAGCACAGACCATTCAGAGGGTATTTTATATTTAAAAATTTCGTCTTCTAATGTACCAAGAGATACTTCAATTATCTTAGATTTACTCGGCTTCCTTCCTTCCTTACCTTGCGCCTCCCAGTCTTTCACCGCTTGCTTCCAATCTGCCATCTGTTGGTCGTGGTAGTCTTGACGCGCAGTTTGAATCTGCTCTAATAGCTCATCAGCAGTTGGTAGAGGTTTACCATGCGTTTTTTTGTAATTAGCACGCCACTCTGCCGTCAGCTTGCCTTCAAAAGCATGCTTGAGTAAAGACTGACGATATTGCTCGAGTTGCCGTTTGGCAAGCGTTAGATTTTCAATACCCGCATCGACTTCTGAAAATAGCGTTTCAATTTTATCGACAATGCGGTTTTGTTCATTCAGTGGGGGTAAAAATATTTCTATGTTTTCAAATTTACCTTTAGTGATATGAACCATCCCCATGCCATGAGTCTTACCAAGAATATCACTAGAAATTTGTTTGAGTAAATAATAAATGAACTTCTTATATATTCCTCCATATGGTTTAACATTGAAAATATGCTGATTCAGATAAGCATCTTTTCCCGACCAAATATAACTATCTAACGATGCTGACCATGAATAAAGCAAATCGCCACTCTTAACTTTATATTTATCATCTAAATCACCTTGATAATAATTGTAGGAAGCATTTTCATTATTCAGGTTTTGAATACGGATAATAGGTATTCCAGAGCTTTGCCATTCTGTCGGTTTGAAAGCTCTACCATTTATATAGTCTGCAATATTACCAAGAGTTGTTTTCTCCCAGCCATTTATATTTTCTTCATTTATCATGCAATCAACTCAATATTTATCTCATGTAGTAATTCATCAAAGTCCAAGCCCTCGCTTAGCACGTCATAGGCTTCACCCAAGCCGCCATACTGATTAAAGGGACTAAGCTCAAAGTCATCAGCGCTTATCGCAAACGAGGTCATCACATGGTCACGAATCAAGCGTAACCATGCCATTTGCATTTCGGTAAACGGGTTTTTACTTCTCCGGTTGTGCGCGAACGTCCAGTCTTGGAAGTTTTTGCGTACCGTACTCTCAAAAGGCGTCAGCTTATCATCAATACCCACCACGCGGCGCACTAGGCTAACCAGTGCGGTAAGCTCATCCTCCACCTTATTGGAGGTCACCCCATCGATGATAGAGTACGCTTGCCAGACAGGAAGTATAGCCAATGGTGGACGGCTGACTTTAATCGCTTCGTACAGCTCCTTTATCATCGCAAAGCTGAGTGCCTGACGACGCTGCGGCTGATTATACAAGATTTGTAGCGCGGTGATATTATCTTTATTGGCTTCTATATAATCCTTAAATCGATTGACCATATTTTCAGCCTTTTGGGTTTCATCCGTCTCCCAGCCTGTACTGGTCACCTCATCGAGATTTAGATGGTCAATCTTTTGCTCAGCTTCTCTTCTGATGTCTTCAAGGGTGGTAATCAGCTCGCCTGTTAGCCATCTACTGGCGTCTTTCACCCGTTGTTTTTGCGCTTTTACTACAGACGCATCACTGGGTGTCGCTTCAATACTGATGCCTTCAAGCTGGCACGCCAACTCATGGACGAGGTCGGCATCTATAGCGGTGAATAGCTGCTTGACCAGCGTACTTAGAGGCACGCCATCAGTGGCTTTTTCGACTGTCGCATGCTGCTCAGGCTCCAAAGCAATATCAAGACGTTTGAGACGGCTGGCAAGCGAGCTGACCGTATCGGTGTCCGATTGTCCCATCATAACGCCCATGGCAAGGTCACGAAAGCTGACCGATTTTTTGGTATCAAGCTGACTGCTGCTGGTCTTTAGCGACTTGGTGACCCCAATAGCATCGACAATGACGTAATGAGTCTTGGCAGTTTTAGCGCTTGGCGTGACCTTTTGTAGTCCTTCTTTGTCCAGCGTACGCGTACCACGGCCTTTCATCTGCTCAAAGAAATTGCGGCTTTTGACATCGCGCATAAACAGCAGACACTCAATAGGCTTGACGTCAGTACCCGTGGCTATCATGGTCACCGTAACCGCTATGCGTGGATTATAACTATTACGAAAGTTTGCCAACACGGTTTTGGCGGCTTCACCTTCTTCAGTGATTTCGCCCTCATCATCGACTCTATCTTGACCGGCTTTATAGGTAATTTTTTTGCAAAACTCGTTACCCTTACCGAACTCCTCGCGCACAATATTAATGATATCATCAGCATGGCTATCATTTTTAGCGAAAATTAGTGTTTTGGGCACTTCATTGCGTGTAGGAAAGATAGTAGGTAGGCTATCTTTAAAGCTTTTGATAACGGTACGAATTTGACTGGGATTGACGATGTCTTTATCCAACTGCTTAGCTGAGTATGCTTCATCGCTATCTTGCGTTTGCCAGCGCTTTTTACGAGTCAGCTTTTCTCGGTGTTCTATCAGCTCACGAGCTTTCAGCTTTGCGCCTTGTTTGGTGATTTTGGTCTCTATCAAATACACCTCATTACCAACATTGACCCCATCAGCGACCGCCTCTTCGTGCGTGTATTCGCTCACCACGTTTTGATTAAAAAACCCAAAGGTACGGTTATCGGGGGTCGCAGTGAGACCAATCAAAAACGCATCGTAGTAATCGAGCACTTGTCGCCATAGGTTATAGATAGAGCGATGACACTCATCGATAAATATAAAATCGAAAAACTCAGGAGGAATGGCGCTGTTGTAAACCACGGGTAATGGCTCTTTAATATATTTTTCAGACTCCTCCAAGCTTTCATGTTCAAGCGCTTCATCTAGTGGCTCACCTTTTAGAATGGAGTACATACGCTGAATGGTACAAATATAAACCTGCACGCCTGAAGGCACGTGCGGTGAGGTGATAATTTGTGCATTGTACAGCTCGGTAAACTTGCGATTGTCATCATGCGGCGAGAATACAATCATCTCTTGTTCGGCTTGCTCACCTAAGTTGATGGTATCTACCAAAAACAAAATACGGCGTTTGCCAGTATATTTTAGCAACCGGTACATAATGCTGATGGCGGTATAGGTTTTGCCTGCGCCGGTCGCCATCTGAATCAAGGCGCGCGGACGAGCCTCACTAAACGACTTTTCTACATTGACGATAGCACGCTCCTGACAGTCACGTAAGTCAAGCTCTGACGCTGGCAAGTTGTCTGGGTTTAGCGGCGGAATGGATTGTAGTTTTTTACGTAAGGTATTTTTACCTTCAGCATGCCACGTTTGTAGCGTTTCTGGACGATGAAAATTAAAGACTTCACGCGCGAGCGGATTAGGGTCATTGCGATTGGTAAAACGGGTAATGATGCCTGTGGCTTCGTATAAAAAAGCAATGTCTGCGGTATCGATATACTTAAGATCGCTGGTGGCATAGCGCATGCTCTGCTCTTCAACCGTGGTTATCTTGTGTCCGTAATCTTCTGCCTTTGCTTCAATAATACCGACCGCATCACCATCAACAAACAGCACATAATCGGCAGGTCCTGTGCTGGTCGGATACTCCTTAATAGCCACGCCTAGACTAGCATTGGGGTTATAGTCTTTAAGCTTTTGTACTACCCAGCCTGCTTGTTTAAGTTTTTGGTCGATATTATCTCGGGCGATATCTTCTGGGCGCTGGTTTTTTGTCATAGGGGCTGTCAGTCTGAACGTTGAGATTAAATCACTAATATAGCTGAAAATTGTTGATAAAGCGAAAATAAACGAAGTTTGAAAAACGTTTATTTGAATAAGTCTTTGAGTGGTATTATACCGAACAATGTTTTATAAAAGTTATTTGTAGAGGTTAGATGTTTGATAAAAACAAGGAAGTAGAATGAACTTTTGGCATATGCAGTTGCATCCAAATAACCCAAGTTGGGGTTTAGAAAAAGAAGTGATTGAGCAAACTGGTTATATAGGTCTTGGTGACTGGAAAGAAAAAAGAAAAGCTCAACAAATTAGCTTTCAAAATGATATGCGTATTGGTGATATCGTTGCTATTAAGAGAGGAGAAAAACTAATAGCGCTAGTACGAGTGAAAGGGGATTATGAGTATAAAAGTGAAACAAATAAAAGTTTCGATTGGTTTGAGCGAAGGCGCCAGGTTGAAATATTAGATTGGTATCGTACGGAATATGATCTAAAAATTGTAGGCAGAAAGACCTTAACCAGATGTGACATGACCAATAGCGGTGCCGAAACTAACATCAATATTAAAAAATGGTATAAAAAAGTTATGAGTGAACGTCAAATAAACGAAGTAGTTGACCTCTTAAAATACAAGCACCAAGTGATTTTACAAGGTCCGCCGGGTACCGGTAAAACTAGGCTGGCGAAGTTGATTGCAGGAAAGTTAACCCAATCAGAAAATAAAGGTAACCCTGAGCAGATTATTGACAATCTCATCATAAATTTTGATACCGAAAGTGATGGCGCTAAGATAGAGCGCGAAAATATTGAACTGATATTATCAGTATTTCATCAAAAATTTCCTAAAGAAAGGCTAAAAGAGCTCACTTTAGATAGCTACTCAATAGGGACTGGTAATAATGATTCTTTTTGTTGGTGGATAGAGAGAGGGTTAGAAGATCTAGGGTACTATTTTCCAGGGAGTTCACGTTCTTACAAAATATATTGGAGCAAGCCTAAGGACAAGTATAGTAAGCATGGATTCGTTAAAGATGTAGAAGATGATGTGTTAGCAATGGCGATGGTTGCAGAAACTTTACACGACTTAGTGAATAACGGCGCTACAGAGCTAGCATTTGAACGTTTCGGTAACAGCTTCGTACTCAAAGTCTTACAGAGCTATTACCCTGATGAGTACTTTCCAATCAATAGTGAAAAAGCTATTGAAAATGTTTTAAAGCTTTTTGATAGCTTTGATAACAGTTTGAATTTACTTGAGCAAAACAGAAAGCTTTCTCAGATCTATTTAGATAAAAAGAATCAGCACAACAGTAAAATCACAAAAAATGAATTTGCCAAAATCATTTGGAGTAATTTTAACCTTAAGTCAGGGGAAGAACTCACACAAAATAAGGAGGTTGTCACCCGTGGTAAGTCTGAAATAGTTCAATTTCATCCTGGTTATACTTACGAAGATTTTGTAAGAGGTATCGTTGCCAGTAGTCATGATGGGGTCATTAGTTATGAGGTTGAGAACAAAATTCTCGCTGAGTTTGCAAAAAAGGCTATTGATAACCCTAATGGAAAATACGTTCTTATAATCGACGAGATTAATCGTGCGAATCTACCCTCTGTGTTAGGTGAGCTGATTTATGCGCTCGAATATCGTGGTGAGACTGTACAGTCCATTTATGAATATGAAGATACGCGAGATATTAAGCTTCCTAAAAATCTATATATCATTGGGACTATGAATACAGCTGATCGCTCAGTAGGTCATATTGACTATGCTATTCGTAGACGTTTTGCGTTTTATGATGTATTGCCATCGAAAGAAGCAATTGTATCTGAGAAAGCTAGAACGCTCTTTGAACGAGTGTCAGAGCTGTTTGATAGTAGTTCTTACTTATCATCGGATTTTGACGCTAATGATGTCCGAATAGGTCATAGCTATTTCATTCCATCTGACAAGGAAACGACAGAAGATGAATTCGATGTTGAGCTTAGACAAAAGCTTAAATATGAGATTAAGCCTATTTTATATGAGTATATAAAAGACGGTATTTTATTAGATAGCGCTAAAGAGGTAGTCAAAAACCTTCATGTATAAGCTGATAAGATCAAACCACTTAGAAACTGTAAGCGAACACAAGCACATAGACTTTGCTTGTGAAGGTATAGAGGTTGCAGATATATTTTTTCAGGACAATGAGGAAAACGAGCGCTGCGTTCAAGTTATTTATGGTAAAGACAGTCTTTCGCTTAAGATGTCATATTTTGTAGGCGCAGACTGGCTTGTTAAGGAGCAGCACGCCATCTATGTGGCACCAAAGATTAATGACGGTGCTCAGCAAGTTGATTATCTAGGTATGCTCCAATCATGTCTTACGCATGGTGACATTGCTAAGAATACCAAAGACCTATATCACATTAAGCTAAATGAACCTTTTATCGAAATTGATCAGCAGATGGATTTATTAACGCCACTACTGATTATGCAATTTCTTCAGATTTTAAAAAGTCTAGTAAAAAAGGGGTTAAAGCAATCCTATTATAAAGTTGAGCGCAATCTTAATAGCAAAATTAAAGGTAAAGTCTTAATTGCTCAGAATATCAAAACGAATGTAGCTCGCAATAAAGTGACGAATACCTTTTGTAGTTATGAAGAATTCGGCTTTGATAGCATTGAGAATAGAGTTTTAAAGCATACGTTAAGCTTTGTTAGACGTTATTTATCTCGATACCCAGAATATCTTGGATCAATGAGGTGTTTAATCGACTATTGCACACCTGCTTTTGGAAGTGTCAGTAATGAAGTCAATTTACATGAGCTTAAAACAGTCAAGCGTAACTCTTTTTATAAAGAGTATCACGAAGCGTTAAAGCTCTCTAAGATCATTCTTAAGCGCTTTGGTTATCATATCAGTGAAATCGAACATAATACTGTTGGAAAGACATCAGTACCACCGTTCTGGATTGATATGTCAAAGCTTTTTGAACTGTACGTATTGGGACTTCTGAAAGATAAGTATGGGAATAAGATACTTTTTCAAGCAAAAGGTAGCTACGGGAATCCAGATTATTTACTAATTGATGACATGCAACCACTTATCATAGATGCTAAATACAGACCGACTTATCAAAAAGACAACCGTACCAGCTATATTATTGATGATATTAGACAGATAAGCGGTTATGCAAGAGACGTGGGTATATTAGATAAGCTAGGCTACCATAGGGTAGAGGAGCAATTGTCAAAGGTTGTCAGCTGTGTTGTTATCTACACTGATCAAGATCAGAAATATAAGCTACCTGAAAGTTTAACCGCAGGAAAATCGATTGAAGGTTTTACTAAGTTCTATAAGGTGCCGATTGCTGTACCAATTCTTAAAAAATAGGGTATCATTTAAGCAGAGTAAAACGATATTGTTCAGCAGCTAAAATCTCTTTTTCATCAAGCTAATAGGTTCATAACTACTCTTGCTTCTACAAGCCTTGACAAAAATTTTGCTATACTGAGCAAGCACATAGTATAAGTTATTGCATAAACAATAAAAGTTCTGAGTTAGCTTCATTCAACTAAAATTAATGTTAACCACTGTAATCTAAATCTCATAAAGCAAATAGACACATCATCATCCAAAAATAAACTATATCTAACGACAACACCTGTCGTGTACGCTGATTAATCGGTGTATTTTTATCAATATTTATACTATAGTAACTGAGTCAGTAAATTATTAAGCATTAATAATGCAGTATAGAGTTAATCCCCGAGGCGCAATGCCTCACCATATAACTCTGCTATTACTGTCAAATACCAAAAATAATACTAAATAAGAGCCCTCATTAAAACGACGGTGAAACATCTTGTCTTGCCTAATTGACAAGATAACTCAATCATTAAAAATTATATCCTCAAATATATTTGATAACGAAGCTAAAAAAGCTGCGGACAGACTCGGCTGAGTCAAATTTGAGATGATAATAAAAATTCAAATGCTACTACTCATAATACTAAAAACAAGGAGACGTTATGACAAACGTTAGGAGTACTTTCGGACCAAAACGGATAGACAACATATCTTGGTCGGATACGTCACAACCTTCTAAATTAATTCAAGATGACTTACAGACTAAGCAAAAGACCCCACTGTTTTATCTTCATAACGAGTCCGTCAATGACTATGAAGATGACATTTACTTTGTAAATAATAGCGATGAAACATTAAGCTTTGTCGCGCCTTATGAGCTGATGAAGAAGGATACAGAAAACCCTGAGATAGTTATTGCCGTAGAACCAAGTGAGCGTGATAGGTCTATTACTTATACTGATGTCTTGCCAAAGCGTGAGAATCGATCGCCAGCACATCATTTATGATAGTGATTATCTTAATCAAATCATTGTTTATACCATGAGTCGTGCTAGCAAAGCGATGTGGGGTGTTTGGCGTTTAAGTGTGTGCGAAAAAGGCTTGTTTCCGTCGGCTTATCCTTTGCTTTGGGAAGATGGCAGTAAACCGTCGCGTGTCGTGAGCGCAGAGAAGCGAGACGACCCCAGAGATCGTCCTATTTTACCGGCAGTACTGCCCATACGTCAGCAGTTATATCAAGGGTGGTCTGACCACTATGATCAAACGCGCGCGAGTTTTATGATCGCTATCACAGATGTGATTTATCGTTATGACTTTGGCATGGTGGGCTGTTATTACAATCATTCATGGGATGAATATAGTAGTGAGGCGGAGCAGATTGCCAATCGGCTCATTAAGGAAGATGCCGATAGTGTAGATGAGGTTCTCGCTCTGATGACTGCGGTCTACGATGTATCGTTTGGTACTGGATATACTAAAGTTCCTAAAGCGGTTGCCGAGATCATCTATGATCTGTGGTTAGAGTATAAAAATAATAAATAAAATAAGGGAGAAAACTATGATGTTTCCAATTGAGAACAATGATACGTTTTTACTGTTCTTTCACGGTCTTGACTCAAGCTGTGAGACCAGTAAGTACACTTGTATTACCCGTGAGCCTAAACACTGCCAAACTGTCAATTATCGAGAGAACTTTAACAAGGTTTTTGATATTTACGAGTCACTCATTCAAGAAAAATTGAAGCAGTATCCACGCGTGGTCTTGGCAGGACATTCATTGGGCGCTTGGTTTGCCAATCACTTCGCCCATAAATACAATCTACGTGCGCTATTGATCGCGCCTTGTATCTATCCGAGTGAGGTTTTAGCTGATTGTATACCTGAGTTGACTGATAGGAAGCTATCCTTTCCTACCTCAAATACTGAGATGGTGCGGGTAATGATTGAGATTGAAGACGAGTGCTTAGATGTAGCCGTTGCTAGACGTACACTGGTTAATTTACCTGAAAGTTGGGAGGTGGATTACTTTGAGAGCGGTCATCATCGAATTGCTCGTAGTAGTGATATCTGGTATCACTTAGTTTATCTGTGTGAAGATCCTATTGTCTGGATGGATGACGCGACATACCATGGGGAAGACTAAGTATAGTCCGTACTCTGAGTAGTCAAAATATAGCTGTTGTTACGCATTGTCAGAAAACCCAGACAACTAAGCTGTCTGGATTTATTTCAAACTCACAAGTAGTGATATAATACCCCGATAATCGATAGTTATATAAGGTGTTTATTATGGCTCGTACCGCTAGCGCATTACACATTTTAGTAAAAGACAAAGAGCTGGCAGAGAATATTATCGCTAAGCTAAAAAAAGGCGCCCAGTTTGATGTGCTTGCTAAGAAACACTCAACCTGCCCATCAGCTAAAAAGGGCGGCGACTTAGGTGAGTTTAAAAAAGGTCAAATGGTGCCAGCTTTTGATAAAATCTGCTTCAACGGCGAGCTCTTTACCCCGCATTTAGTCAAAACCAAGTTTGGCTGGCATGTGGTAAAAGTGCTTTATAGGAGCTAAGCGTTCGATTCAAAGATGGCACAGAAGGTTCTAGCGGTTTTTCATTGATACCGCAAAAAGCTAGACAATGAATTTATCTGGCGTTCATTCATTTTAAGATAATCGCTATAGTCCTAGCAAATAACGCAAAAACGAACAAAAAAAGCCCCACAACTCATAATAAGAGTAGTGGGGCTTTTAGTGCTTTTGCAAGCCATATTTGGAGCGGGATAAGAGATTCGAACTCTCGACCCCAACCTTGGCAAGGTTGTGCTCTACCACTGAGCTAATCCCGCTTAAATTATCAAATATATAATCTAGCCATAATAAACCTAGATATGCTTTGATAACAAAGGCGTATTATACGCGGTTTTTTATGACTGTCAATATCTACAACAACAATTAACTAAATTAGTAATACAGCTCTTTATGTTGGCTTTAAAACTATGATATAAACTATTCTTATAGTAAGCATTCCAAAAAGTTAAACTTGAAGTATCGGATAAAGCAATATAGCTATAGTGGCTATGATAATTTTTTGACAACAACAATTAAGGACAATAACTATGAGTAAACCTTATACTATCGCTGATTATCTGTTTGACCGTATCGCTGAGGCGGGAGCTACTGAGATTTTCGGTGTACCAGGCGATTATAACCTAAGTTTTTTAGATAACATTCTTGAGTCGGACAAACTGCGCTGGGTTGGTAATACTAACGAGCTAAATGCAGGCTATGCTGCTGATGGTTATGCACGCGAACGTGGCTTTGCTGCTATGGTAACGACGTTTGGGGTAGGAGAGTTATCAGCCATCAATGCAACCGCTGGCTCATATGCAGAGTATGCGCCAGTGCTACACATCGTAGGAACGCCTACTGTGGAGCAGCAAAATGCTAGGCGCCGTATTCATCACTCACTTGGCGACGGTGTGTTCAACCACTTTATCAAAATGGTGGAGACTGTAACGGTGGCTCGTGCGCAAATCACCCCAGAGAACGCGGCTTCTGAGATTGATAGAGTCATTCGCGTAGCCCTAAAAAAGCATCGTCCAGGCTACTTAATGTTATCGCCGGATGTCGCGAAGATGCCTATTTATCCTCCTACGACTAAGCTTGACGATAGTCAAGAAAACATCACCAGTCAAGCGGCACTGAGCGCCTTTAGACAAGCACTAATAGAGTTTTTGCCCAATAAAACCACCACTTTGATGGCAGATTTGATGGTGCATCGTTTGGGACTACAAGATCAGCTCAAAGCTTTGATTGCGGATACGAAGATTCCTTATACCACTTTGTCATGGGGCAAAACCTTGCTTGATGAACAAAGCGCGCGCTGGGCGGGCACTTATGCGGGTATGGCGTCGCGGCCTGTGGTTAAAGATGCGGTAGAAAACTGCGAGTGTTTGATCAAAATCGGCGTCAATTATACGGATACCTCGTCAGTAGGGTTCAGCCAAGATATCGATGAGAAGGTCGTGGTTGATTTGCATTATGAACGCGCTAGTATCGGTGGTAAGAATTTTGCTCCTATATCTTTAAAAGACTCGCTACAAACGCTCCATGAAGTCCTAACCTCTGGTATAGAGATTACGCCCAAACTATTATCAGATGAATTACATCCGCATAAGCAACAAGGCGGTGATGACGAGGCCATTCTTCAAAATGACTTATGGCACATTGTTGCTGATCATCTGCAAAGCGATCATTTAGTGTTCGCCGATCAAGGTACGGCCTATTTTGGCATTAGCGACGTCCGTCTGCCAGCAGGCGTGACGTGTTACGGTCAACCGCTTTGGGGCTCTATTGGCTATACGCTGCCAGCAAGTTTAGGCGCTAGTATGGCCTCACCCAATAAGCGCGGTGTACTGCTAATTGGTGATGGCTCAGCGCTACTGACCATACAAGAGATTGCAGTCATGATCAAAGAGCGTACTAATCCTATCATTGTGCTGGTGAATAATGATGGTTATACGGTTGAGCGCGCCATTCATGGTGAAAACCAACGTTATAATGATATTCCGTACTGTGATTGGCAAGCGATGCCCAAAGCCTTTGGCGGTAATGATGACAATACCTTGTTGCTAAACGCTAAAACCGCAGGCGAGTTAAAAGAGGCACTCAAAAAAGCCAATGAGACTACTGATAAACTCGTTATGCTAGAAGTCATGGCCGATAAACATGATGTCCCTTCTTTATTAGCGGATATCGCAAAAGCGCTTACCTAAGCGGTTTAGCAAGACATCAGTACTTTTATAAATACAGGTAGTGACAGACATATAATCGCAATTTAAGACCCTGTTCAATTGATAATATTGGCCAGGGTTTTTAGCTTCTTTGGAAGTTGATTTTATACTAAATACTAAATGGCTAGACATCAAATAAAACAGTATTAAAAGTGCAGTTTTACCAAAGCGCTAGGCACGCTTTGATTAACGCCGTCTAGACCAAATTTATTGCGCCAGTAGCTGTATTCTATGCCTACCTCTATCCGGTTGTCGATACCGAGGGCTTCTTGCAAGTTGTATTTGATTTGTGGATTGATATGCAACTGATCTTCAAGATCGTCGTTGTTAAATGAGTAGTCGACATAACCATCAACGACAAAATTATTCTTCTCCCAGCCATAGGTCAAGGTGATTTGTTGATCATCAGCATCATTAGGACCAGAGTTATTGTTAAAAACATGATATAGCGAAGCTGAGGCATATTTCATGCCTTCAATAGGGATGTTGAGATCAGCACCCACACCAACCATATAATTGTCTTGGTTAAAGCCGCTACTGTTTGACCCAAATTCATACTGAGCCGCAAAATTCACTTGTTTTACAAAACCCTCATCATAGCTTTTTAGCTTAAATTTGGGGGCAAGCTCGCCATAGATGTCTTTGGCGCGGCTGCTCTCATCATCACTTGCGCCTTGCAAGCGATCCACAAAGAAAAACACCCCGCCCCAACTGTGCGCCGAGGCGTGTTCGAGCGTAAGGGTGGTCAGTTCACCGTCTTTTGCCAGCTCATAATCCTCACCGTACAGCAAGGAGATGCTGGTATCGCTAAATAAAACTTTAGCTTGAGCGCTACTCATCACTCCAAAAGCGGCGATAGCCATCGTGGTGATAGCTATCGGTTTAATGGTCAGTTGAGATAATAATGACAGATTGGTTGTCAACTTCTTAGCTGTTAAATGATTGGTTATTAAATTAAAACGCACAGTATTACTCCCTTATGTACAGACGTTAGATTTCTCGTAAAACATACTGGCATAAAAACTGGTTTGAACTTCCGATGTACCAGTTAATAAGCTGACCATTTGGTCAGGATTAATACTACTACAGAAAAACTACAATTAGTAGTATTAATTACCTAAGAGATAGCGAGGAGTTATAACTGTGCTGAAATGAGAGCTTGATTGAGCGGTTAAATCTTAAGTTGCTGAAGTATTAATGCTTTTACAATGCAAAAACCCTGTTTAGTATTATCAATAACTGATACTAAACAGGGCTTTCTTCTAAGTTCTTTAGATTATGCAATTTCTCTATTTAATAACGAATAATAATTACTCAGCCAATTGCAAAATAGGCTGGCCATATTCTACTACTTGTCCTTCTTCGACTAAAACTTCACTAACTACCCCGGATTTATCACTGATGATAGGAAGCAATTTAGTTAGCACTTCAACAAAACCAATGGTTTGCTCCACTTCAATAGCGTCGCCTTTTTTCATCAAGTTGTCCGTTGCTCCATCAGCACTTAAGTGCATATAGCCGACGTAAGGAGAGAGTACTTGCACTGACTCTAAGTCTTTAAGGTCTTGATTATTTGTATCAAAAGAGGAGGTGTTCTTATCTCTTGTAGAGTTTAATGACGAGTCTATATTGTTTTGAGTAGGGCTCTTAGTAGCATGAGAGCGATTAACCACGCTAATAGATTGGTCATGGTCTTCAATCGTTATTTTATGCACTTGGCTTGATTCTACCAATGTTACCAAACGCTCAACGGCGGTAATATCCATAATATTATCCTTATCTGCTATTTAAAATTTTCCTACGTTTGAAATTGAAATGAATTTTTAATCCAGCTTTGAAAATTTACATAGGTTTTATGGAAATTCTATTTAAAGAATTTTCCTTGCAAAGCTAAAATTGCAGTGCAATTTTTAAACGCTTCTCAGGGTTAAAAACCCAGTCTACGTCTACTATTCGAAATCATTTGACTTAAATCCCTAACTAAAGCCTAAATACTGAGCAATAGTCATCGCACTGAGCACACTCATAGCGATGGCGATAACCCAACCAAAGGCGGCAATCCAAATCGGATGTTTGTAATTACCAATGATGTTTTTTCTATAAGCGGCGATAAGGATAATCACCATCGCGATTGGGAGTACCAAACCATTTAGCGTACCGACTAGCACCAGCACTTGCGCCGGTTTACCAATAGTGGCAAAAACCAAGGTGGAGATGACGATAAAGCCAATAATAAAGAAACGCTTATAAGTCTCAATGAAAGGATGAAAGTTAGTCATAAAAGAGACAGACGTATAAGCTGCACCAATGACAGAAGTTACAGAGGCCGCCCAAATGACGATGCCGAAGATAATTTTACCGACATTGCCTAAGATATATTGAAAAGGTGACATGGCGGGGTTTGAGGGGTCTAAAGCGATACCTTTCGAGACCACACCTAAGACGGCAAGGAACAAGAACACCCGAATAACCGAGGCAATTAAAATACCGGAGACTGAGCTTCTAGTGACCGAGTCAAGATTTTCCTCTCCGCTCACGCCTGCTTCTAATAAGCGATGCGCGCCTGAGAAAGTAATATAACCACCGACCGTACCGCCGACTAAAGTGACGATAGCAACTGCATCAATTTTATCAGGCATGATAGTTTTGCTGACCGCTTCTGCTAATGGCGGGTCGGATTTAAAGACGACGTAGATAATTAATATGATCAGAATAAAGCCCATCAGCTGGGCAAATTTATCCATGATAGGCCCAGTCTCTCGCCCTAAAAAGATAGCTACCGCAATGACTCCGCTGATGAGCGCGCCGGTAATGGGGGAGATATTAAACACTGACTCCATGCCCAGTCCAGCGCCGCCAATGTTACCGATATTAAAGGCAAGACCGCCGGCGATAATTAAAAAAGACAGCAAATAGCCGACACCTGGAAACACTAAATTGGCAATCTCTTGCGCGCGTTTCTTGGAGACTGCAACCACACGCCAAACGTTAAGCTGTACTCCAATATCCATAATAATAGAGATTAAAATGACAAAACCGAAGCTTGCCATCAAGCTTTCGGTAAAGGTAGCGGTTTGGGTTAAAAACCCGGGTCCTACCGCTGAGGTTGCCATCAAAAAGGCCGCGCCCAAAATGGCGGTATTGTGTTTTTTTAAGGTACTCATAAACGTCCTTGTTTAGGGTTTTTACTATATAGTGATTATATGACCGCTACGCCGATATCTCGATACCTTGCTGCCGGAGCTGCTCTTTGATGTCTTTGGCGAAGGCAACCGCATGTTCACTATCACCATGCAGGCAAATACTTTGCGCCTCGACGGGCACCTTTTTGCCGTCAACACTGGTCACGACCCCTTCGGTAATCATCTCTAGTGCATGACGACTGGCCTCTTTAGGATCAGTGATCAAAGCGTTGTCTTTGATCCGTGATACCAGCGAGCCATCGTTTTCGTAGTTTCTATCGGCGAACACCTCGGAGATGACTTGCATATCGTGCGCTTTGGCGGCTTTGACTAACTGACCGCCTGATAAGCCCATAATCTTGAGACTTGGGTCAAAGCGTTTAATCTCACTGACCACAATATCCGCCAAGTCTGCATCAACAGCGGCTTGGTTATAAAGAGCGCCGTGCGGTTTGACGTAATCAAGCTCCACGCCAACCATATCGCATACTGCTTTGGTGGCACCAAGCTGGTAGCTTATTAAAGCGCGGTAGCCATCCTCGTCTAGGTCTTGCTGAACCCGGCCAAAGTTTTCTTTGTCATCAAGGCCTGGATGCGCGCCGACGCGCACATTGTGTTGTTTCGCCAGCTTAAGGGTAGCGAGCATCTCGGCATAAGAGCCGGCGTGCAGACCACAGCTCACATTGGCGGAGCTGACTATGGTGAGCAATTTGTCGTCTTGGCCGCAGCCTTCTGCGACATCAGCATTTAGATCAATTTTCATGAGCGTACTCCTTGATTCGTGCGATATAACGTTGTCTTTGTTGGCGCTGCTCTAAAGCATCTTCTATGGTTACCAGCTGAAACTGACACTCCTTACCGTAGCGAATTTGCGCCAGCAGTCCAATATCAGCGTCGATTACGCTGGCGATTTTGGGATAACCGCCCGTCGTTTGCGCGTCAGCCATCAAGACGATAGGTTGTCCTTGCGGTGGTACTTGAATCATACCGATATCGACGCCATGCGAGCTCATTTGTAGCGGCGCGCCCAGCTCAAGTGGCTTTTCGCCTTTAAACCGGTAACCCATGCGGTTACTACTGGTTTCTATTTTCCAGCTTTGCTCAAAAAACAACTTCTGGGAGTCTGAGATAAAGCAATCGTACTCGCTGTTTTTGACGACTCGAATGATATTGGTATCAGCGATAGCCGCCACGCCTATCACTGGCAGATGAGCAGATGTTTTAATATTAATCGTATCATTTTCTTGAATCAACCGACCTTTAAAGCCGCCAAAATCTGCTTTGTCATTGGTGCTAGAAGAATTTAAAATTGGCTTAACATCAAAGCCGCCATGGACACAAAGATAGCTATACATGCCTTTTAGAGGACGCACTAGTTTTAAGGTTTGTCCGGCTTTGGCATTGATGCGCCAGTAGCAAGCGATACGCTTATCATCTAAATAAGCTTCGTATAGCGCGCCTGTGATACAAAAAGCAGTGTCCTCGGTAAATTCCAGCGTCAAACTGCCTAAAGTAATCTCTAAAGTGGGTTCATTTAACGAATTTTTGATTAAAGCATTACCCGCTTCAAAGGCCCAGCGATCCATCACGCCATTTCTGCCCACGCCCATACTGCGATAGCTAAATCTACCGAGGTCTTGGATACTAGCAAGGGCATTGCAAGCTAATACTTTCATTACTACCGCCTATTTATCATCGTCAATTTGTTGTTCTAATTTATCGTTTGCTACGCTTTATGCATCACTCATAAATATCAATAGCAGTAAATTTAAGCGTATCGCCAGCATTTAATAGCGTGGGCGACTCCTTGGCTAAATCAAATAACTTGGTTTCTGTTTGTCCGAGTAGTTGCCAACCGCCCGGAGAGGCAAAAGGGTAGATGCCGGTTTGCTCACCGCCAATACCGACTGAGCCTGCTGGAACTTTGGTACGCGGATTGGTATGCCTCGGGAAGTAAAGCGCTTCCGACAAGCCGCCAAGGTAGGGGAAGCCGGGCTGAAAACCAATAAAGTAAACCGTATAAGTTGCGGCGGTATGCTTCTCGACGACCTCTTCAATAGATAAACCTAATTCAGCTGCCATAGCTTTTAGATCAGGACCAAATTCGCCGCCATAATGTACCGGAATCTCGACGTGTTTGCCTTGTATTTGTTTTTGCTCGGTGTTGGCGCTTAATTTGGTGAGTTTTTGTTGCAGATTTTGCAGCTCTTTATAAGTCAAAGGTTTGGTAAACACGCTGAGCGTATTCATTCCAATAACCACCTCGCTAACCTCGGGTATCTGCTGAACCGTATCTGCCAGCGCCCAACACTGTTGCTGCTTCTCAAGCGTGGTCGGCTTGGGAAAAAATAATACCAGATTGGTTTCGCTACAAAGTTGCCACTGGAGCGGCTCAGATGCTGTTGTATCTTTAGCGGTGCTGTCTGTAACGGTTGCGTCTTGAGTAGCCATAGATCGCAATTCCTTGTTTAATAATCTTGTTCAATAATTTTTTATTCACTAATCAATATTCTCTGCTATCCACTGCGATAAATAATGAATACTCACTTGGCCTTTATTAAATTCAGGGTCAGCAAATAGTTTTTGGTGCAGGGCAATATTGGTATCGATACCTCGTATTTCAGCTTCTGCTAATGCCGCTTGCATCTTATCAATAGCTTGCTCTCGCGTTGGCGCGTGGACGCAGATTTTGGCGATCAAGCTGTCGTAAGAGGGCGGTACGGTATAGCCTGATTCAATATGGCTATCGACGCGAACGCCAAAGCCCGCTGGCAGGTGGCAGTAGTCAATACGTCCGGGGCTGGGCATAAAGGTATAAGGGTTTTCGGCATTGATCCGGCATTCAAACGCATGCCCTTTAATTCTGACGTCTTCTTGTGTACGGCTCAGCGTTTCTCCTGCAGCAACCAATATCTGCTCTTGCACAATATCGAAACCGGTCACCAGCTCAGTAATGGTATGCTCAACTTGGATGCGAGTATTCATCTCGATAAAGAAAAACTCGCCATTCTCATATAAAAATTCAAACGTCCCTGCGCCCACGTAATTCATTTTTTGACAAGCCAGCGCGCAGTTTTTACCGATATATTCTCTTTGCTCAGCGGTAATACCGGGAGCAGGGGCTTCTTCGATCACCTTTTGATGACGGCGCTGCATGGAGCAATCACGCCCGCCTAGATGAATAGTATTGCCATAGGTATCAGCAAGGACTTGGATCTCGATATGACGCGGCGCTTGTAGATAACGCTCCAGATAAACCACAGGATCGCCAAAATTAGTCTTAGCTTCGGCTTGGGTCATTGAGATAGCTGCGAGCAAATTATCTTCATTTTCAACCACGCGCATACCGCGCCCGCCGCCGCCGCTTGCTGCTTTAATAATGACCGGATAACCTACTTCTCTGGCGATTTTCAGAACTTCCTCTTCGTCGCTTGGCAGAGCGCCATCAGAGCCGGGAACACAAGGGACGCCAGCTTTTAGCATTTGTTTTTTTGCTGCGACCTTATCGCCCATTTTTCTTATGTTGTCTGAGGTAGCACCGATAAAGGTTAAGCCAGCTTGTTCAACGCGCTCAGCAAAGTTGCCGTTTTCTGCCAAAAACCCATAACCTGGATGGATGGCTTCTGCGCCCATAACTTCGGCAGCGGAGATGATCGCTTCTTGGTTTAGATAGCTTTTAGTGGCGAGAGCCGGACCAATACAGATCTTTTCATCAGCAAGTCTAACCGGTAGGGAGTCTTTATCGGCTTTAGAGTAGACGATAACGGAGGTGATGCCCATCTGTTTGCAGGCGCGAATGATACGTAGCGCAATTTCACCACGATTGGCAATAAGAATTTTTTTAAACATGCAGCTTTCCTTGCAACTAAAATCCATTCAATAGCTTAAGTATTTTAATAACTTAATTAATACTTACTTTAGCTAACACTAATCATAAACAACGCTTGATCAAACTCAACCACATCGCCATCGTCCACCAAAATCTCTTTGATAGTACCTACGCTATCGGCTTTGACTTCGTGCATGATTTTCATGGCTTCAATAACACACAAAGTATCGCCTGCTGCAACGCTATCCCCAACGCTTACAAATACATCGGCACTAGGGTCGGAGCGACGATAAAACGTGCCGAGCATGGGGGCGGTAATTTGATGGCTCTCAGTATCTGTATGGGTAGAGCTGTCTAAAGAATCGTTACTTGAGATGTCATTTTGCGAGAGGCGGCTTTGAGCAGTATTATCACTAATGCTGTTTGAATGCGAAGTTAAAGATGCGTTATTTTGATGAGTAATATTATCTTTAAAGCTTTGAGAGTTATTTTGTAAGCTAGCGTTTTGACTGATGGCAGACTGACAAACAATAGCGATGCGCTTATTACCATCAACAACTTCTAATGAATCGATATTAGCGCGCTCAGCAATTTTAATAAGTTTTTCTACATCGTTGAAATTAATATTCATATGATATATCACTTTATCAGAGTGAATGATAGATAATGAATTATCTGTTAGTATTCATTTTAATTTATAAATTAATAAAATGCTATCATTGATAAAGGAAACTAACATGACACACCAAACTATTAACCCAAGCACTATGTATGACAGCTTGCAATTTGGCTTTTCTCATGCTACCAAAGCTCAGGGCAAGACAGTGATTCATTGTGCAGGGCAATTGGCTTGGGACGCTGAGGGTAATACTGTTGGTAAAAATGATCTAGCTAAACAGACCGAGCAGGTTTTCAAAAACCTACGTACTGTACTAAAAGAAGCGGGGGCAACGCCTGCAAATGTGGTGCGCATGCGAACATATATCGTTGATTTAGAGCCAACAAATTTAGAAGTGGTGGGCAAAGCTATTGGTGACTTTTATGGTGATACAACACCACCTGTCAATACGCTGCTCGGTGTGCAGTCTCTTGCCATGCCAGATTTGCTAATTGAGATTGAGATGACAGCTGTTATTGATTAGCTTGAAGCTTAGCTATTAGTTATCTATTAATGGTTTTAGCAGTATTGGCCTCAAGCTGTTTAAGGGTATGATAACCGCCATAAATACGAGTAAAAATCGTAATTGCACAAGCAGTGGCAAATATGCCTGCTAGCAGTACAAAATGCTGTGGCCAAATACAAAAGGCGATAAACAGTGCAATGGTTTCAGTACCTTCGGTGAGGCCATTTAGGTAATAAAAACTTTTATATTTAAACTGCGGTTTGTCTAGCTGAAACTTTTCTGCTGCGATGGCAAAGGCTAAAAAGCTAGAACCCGTGCCGATAAAAGCGGCTAGTAGTAACGCCCCTGCGATAGCGTTTTGTTCAGGGTTTGCCAAAATAAAGCCAAGCGGTACAGCGGCGTAAAATAAAAAGTCTAGGGTAATGTCCAAATAGCCGCCTGCGCTTGAGCTTTGCTTGGCGTAACGCGCCAGCGCCCCGTCCAGCCCATCAAAAATACGATTACACACAATAGCAATAAGCGCCGCGAACCATAGCTCAAAAGCGAGCAGTGGCAAGGCCAACATGCCGATAGCAAAACCAAAGACGGATAACTGGTCAGCGGTGATACCGCGTTTATGTAGGGCAGCGGCTATCGGGGTCAATATTGGTTTTATGATAGGCGTGAGATATTTATCTAGCATGGTTTTGCTCTATTTCAGCTGCGCCTAAATGTATAACCTGACCTTCTGCTGCTTCTGCATCACTATGGTCGTGGGTAACCATAATAGCCGGCAGCTTATGGTCACGGATTTGCTCAAACACCAATTGGCGCGTCTCCATCCTCAGCTGGGTATCAAGCTTACTAAAAGGCTCGTCAAGGAGTATAGCCTTAGGCTCACTTAGCAGTGTGCGCAGCAGTGCCACACGTGCTTGTTGACCACCCGATAAATTATCGGGATGACGCTTTGCCATACTAGCCAAACCGACTTGTGCAAGAGCGTGCTCTATTTTCTCCAGACGCTGCTTTTTACTGCTCTTTGTATGGTTCTGTCTATTTTCTTTGGGCATCGCAAAAGCAATGTTACCTGCCACCGATAAGTGTGAAAACAGTAGCGCATCTTGATAGAGTACGCCGATTTGACGTAGATGCGTGGGCAAGTGGCTGACGTTTTGAGCATTTAACCAGACTTCGCCCGTGGCACTAAAGTCATTAGATAACGTACCGGTAATCCAGTTTAGCAAACTTGATTTACCGCTACCAGATGGGCCCATGATGGTTAATATCTCACCGCCATTAACTTCTGCATTTAGCCTAAGCAGTAATTTATCTTGCCGATAAAGTTGCAAGTTTTTTATTTGTAGAGATGATGGCATTGAGAACCCTTTTTTCTTTTTAATAATTGAACTATTTTTGAAGTTATTTAGATTTGTAGTTGTAGGCTGGGTTTTTAACCTAGCATCAAGACTCTGCAGAATTAAGATGCTGGAAAACACATGCTACTAATTTTCAGAATAACTTCTCATCATTAATTTTATTCACCAAAACCTCAACGCCTACCACTGCGAAAAAAGTACCTCGGCAGCATCCACGCCACTATAAACCCAACCAGTGGCATTACCATTTGCATAAGCGCATAAACAGCACTGGTACGCCGGCTAGCGCCATTTGCTAAGGTGACCGCTTCAGTGGTAATGGTAGCGATACGCCCGCCGCCCGCTAGTAATGTCGGCAGGTATTGCCCAAAGCTTACCGCTAATCCTAAAGCGATAGCAATTAAAATCGGGGCAAATAACTGTGGTAATCTCACTTGTAAAAACACTTTCAGAGGCGGCGCTCCAAGGCTGGCAGCGACATTGGCAAAGCGTCTATCCAAGCGCCGATAACTGCTGGCAAGTGACAAGAATACATAGGGCAGTACAAATAATAAATGAGTAAAGGCTACGTTAAAGAACGCTGCTTGATTATTGACCCATTGTTGCAGCCAAACCAGACCAAATAAAAAGGCGATGCTGGGCACCAAAAGCGGCAGGTAAATGATAAAACTAGTAAAGTTTGAAATGGACTTATGGCTTAATTGCTCCGCTTCCAAACACAGCAAGGTTAAGATAATGGCAACGAAAGTAGAGACGATACCCAGTGCGATGGTATTAAATAATGGCGTGCCCATTTGCGTAAAGGCGCTTTGAAAATGCAGCAGTACCAGCTGCTCGGGCAGTGCAGCGGGGAAGCGCCAATAACCAGCTACTGACCAAAGAACGAGACCAATCAACGCGAGTGCTATAAAGCCTATGATAAAAGTCGTTAAAGCAACGGTGACTTTTTGCCAAACGCTGTCAAGATATTGACGTTTACCATTGGTCAATGAGTCTGTAAAGAATGCTTTGATAGCTTTTTCGCCACCCAGCCATAATGCAATTAAAGCGCCGGTTAATAATAGTTGTAATACCGCGCCGGCCGAGGCCTTGATACGCAAGTTTAAATCGATATCATTAAACCACTGCATGATAGTGACGGCAAGGGTAGGCGGGGTGTTTGGCCCCAATATTAGCGGCATCTCCACACTGGCGCTAGCATAAGCGAGTACCGCCAAGATAGGCAGACGCAATAGCGGATAAAGAAGAGGAAACACCGCTTTAAAAAAGGCAGTGATGGGATAATAACCTAAATTCAGCGCGACTTTATACTGCTGGCGTAGCTTTTTACCCAGCTCCGGCTGCGCAAGGATGCCCAGTGCCATAAGTAATAAAAACGGTAGCTCTTTTAGCACCAGTCCCAAAATAATACTGATGCCATAAGGGTCGTGCGGCAATATGCCTTGCGGCGCCAGCTCCCAACCGCTAAGCCACGGCGATATCAGCCGCGCCACCATACCCGAGGGCGCAATCAAAAAACCTACCGCAATCGCCGCTGCCGCGTGCGGAATGACTAAGATAGGACTTAACAAACGCTCGATACGAGTCAGCCAGGCGCTGTTAAAAAACGCCGCCAATATCATCAGCGCCAGCATAAAAGCGAGCAGGGTGCTGATAAGTCCGGTGGCAGCGCTTAAGGCGACCATTTGCCCAAGACCGGGCGTTTGCCATAGCGCCGCAAAGCCTTGTAGACCAATCGTGGTTTGCCCTATAGCCGGTATCCAGCCAAAGGCGGGCAGGAGCACACTTATCAAACCACCGAGTACGGGCAATATCAGTAGCAGTAATAAAAACTTCGGGCTAAGCGTGGTTAGATGCGTAAACAAATCCCTTTTATAAGGGATTGCCGTAGCGCTGGTTTGGGTATCGATTGCACTAGTTACAGCGCCGCTACTTTTTTTAGGAGTTTTATCTTTATCGTCGCTATTTTGACTCATTCGCTAACCCCGTAACGCGCCTGCCAGCCTTGCATAATAGCATCGACCCAACTGGGATGCGGCTCGCTAACTGTGCGTTTAATCGCATCAAAAGGCAGGGCGCTTGGGTGCGGTTTATTGGTTTTAAACAGTGCTTGCTGCTCGGGGGTAAGCATGGATTGAACTAGAACCGTTTTGTCGCCCCAAATCGATGGCTCTTGCTTTCGCGCCTGCGCCTCGGGGCTGAGTAAAAAGTTTGCCACTAACTGCGCTGCCTCAAAGTGACTAGCGTTATAGGGAATAGCGACAAAATGGGTATTACTCAAGCTGCCATCATGCATCGCGTAGCTGCGAATACTGGGCGGTAAGTCATAACGCTGCACCGCTGCTGGCACCTCAGGGCCTGAAAAAGTAAAAGCAAGGCTCAGCTCAGTATCATCAACCAAACGGCGCATTTGTGCCCCGCTTTGCAAAAACTGTTTGCCGCCGCGCCAAAGGCTGGGGTGCAGCTCATCTAAGAAGTCCCATAGCGGATCTAAAACTTGTGCGGTGTTTTGCTTGGTCGCAGGCTCGTTCAACTGGGCGCTGATATTAGTACCGTTTGCCGCATCATTTTGTCTATGTAGCATCACTAAAGCGTACTTTAAAAAGCTCATACCCAAAAAGTCCGGCGGCTTTGGATAGCTAAAACGTCCGGGGTTATCCTTTGTCCAATTTGCTAGCTCATTTAGGGTTTGGGGCGGATTCTCAAGTGCTAAGCTATCATAATAAAAGGTCAGTGATGCCTGTCCCCAAGGCGATTCCATGCCTTCGGTAGGAATACCAAAGTCAAGAGTAACCGCTGGATTATTTTCAGGGTCGGTGAGGGCAAAGTTAGGCAAATTGCTTGCCCAGTCTTTGAGCAGTAATGAGTTCTCACTCATGGTGGCAAAGTTGGCCCCATTAATCCAAATCAAATCAACGCTACCTTGGTTGTTATTATTGGCGGACTTTTCAGCGAGGACGCGACTGACCGCTTCGCTGGTATCGCTTAGTTTGACGTGGACTAGATTGATATTGTATTTGTCATCGACCTCACTAGCTGCCCACTGGATATAAGCGTTAATTTGCGGGTCGCCGCCCCAAGTATGGAAGTAGACGTCTTGGTTTTTGCCCAAGCTTTCTATCTGTTGCCACTGTGATGAATTTTTAGCATTGGCTACATTAGGGGTGGATGCGGTACTGGCCGAAATACCCGCGCAAAGTCCAAGCGCTATGGCGTAGCTGCTATAGCGGGTTAGGGTTTTTAGCGTGGGTATAAGCTTTATGACGTGCATTTAAGTTTCCGTTATAGCTATAGATTTCAAGCTGTTGTAGGCTGGGTTTTTAACCCAGCAGCGACTTTACAAATGGTTCAATGCTTGACTGAAAACACAATTTTATTATGTATTTAAAGCTCAAATTATTGGGTATCGCAAGCTCCACATCAACCTACGATGATTCATATTAAGTTAAGAGCAGGGTATTTAAATAGAGTTCTCATGAAATTCTGCAAAGTTATAATGCTGGGTTAAAAACCCAGCCTACGCCAAATTAAGTTTATTATCGTTGAATTTATTAATGATAAGGATTGTTTGTATTAACTAAATTTTTTAAACTTATAATTATTAACCCCGACGCCACGTATGATATTTTTCCACCCATTCCAACAGCTTCTCAGGCGCGTGATTGCGTTTCCAGTCGCCTGCAGCGTATTTATTACCCTCCGCCCACGTTGGATACATATGGATGGTGCCAAGGATTTTATTAAGCCCTAAACCGTGTTTCATGGCAAGGATAAATTCGCTCATAAATTCCCCAGCATTTTCGGCAACGATGGTAACGCCAAGTATTTTATCTTTGCCTTTTGGGGTGATGACTTTAATAAAACCATAGTTGGCGCTTTCCGTCACTGCGCGGTCTAAATCTTTAAAGTCATAGCGGGTCACTTCAAAATCGATGCCTTTATCGATAGCGTCTTGCTCATTTAATCCCACACGCGCCACTTCTGGATCAATAAAAGTCGTCCATGGAATGACGCGGTAATCGACTTTAAACTTCTTTAAATGGCCAAATAGCGCGTTGACTGCGGCATACCAAGCCTGATGGGAGGCCACATGGGTAAACTGATAAGGCCCGACCACATCACCTGCGGCGTAGATATTGGGGTAGAGGGTTTCTAGATAGTCATCGGTATCGATGGTTTTGTTTTTGGTGTCAATACCCAAATCTTCGAGGCCAAAGCCTTCAAGGCGTGCATTACGGCCAACCGCGCAAATCAGCTCGTCGTATTCGATAGCGATTTCTTGCTGTTTATCTCCCTGTTTGCTTTGCTTATCTTGCGCGTCTGCTCGATTTAAGGGTTCAACAATGAGATAATTTTTACCCGCGCGAACCTCACAGCGCGTGGCTTGATGAGAGGTGAGAACCTTGACGCCGCTTTCGGTCAGCACTTGCTCGGCAAACTCTGAAACCTCGATATCTTCTCTTTTTATAAGCCGTGCGCCTCTTTCAATCTGAGTCACGTTCGAGCCTAAACGAGCAAAGGCTTGCGCTAATTCGGTACCGATAGGGCCGCCGCCGAGCACCACTATTCTTTGGGGTAGCTCCTCAAGCTGGGCGAACTTCTCCCACATGGTATCGTTGGTGACATAGCCCGTCTCCTCAAGTCCCGGCAAGTCTGGAACCACCGGACGCGCGCCGGTAGCAAGGACTATCGTGCGTGTGGTGAGCCTCTGCACGCTACCATCGTTCAATGCCACTTCCACCGTCCACGGGTCAATAATCTTGGCATAACCTTTTAATACCTCAACGCCTAGATTGGTGTAGCGCTCGACACTATCGTTTGGTGCAATGTCAGCGATGATTTTATGGATTCGGGTCATAACGTTGTTAAAGTCAAACTGCGGCTCGGTGTTATCAAGGCCGTAGCGCTCAGCATGGCGCATGTGCTCGGCGACTTTGGCGCTTTTAATCAAGGCCTTACTAGGGACGCAGCCGTAGTTTAGGCAGTCGCCGCCCATCTCACCCGCTTCAATTAGCGTTACTTTGGCTTTTACCGTGGCGGCGATATAGCTCGTCACCAAGCCGCCGGCGCCCGCACCGATAACAATCATATTACGATCAAAGCTTTTAGGTTTAGTGTAGTTTTTATAGACGCGGCGTTTTTTAAACATATTTAACATCCATTTGGCTATTAATGGGAAAAATCCTAGCAGAGCAAAAGAGACAATCAAATCAAAAGATAAAATCCCTGACAAGCTATCGATTTGCGCCAGCTGGGTACCAGCATTGACGTAGACAAAGGTGCCAGCGAGCATACCGACTTGGCTGACCCAGTAAAATGTCCACGTCTTAATCGCGGTCAGGCCCATCAAGAGATTAATGATAAAAAAGGGAAATAGCGGTACCAATCGCAAGGTAAATAAATAAAACGCGCCTTCTTTTTTTACCCCTTTATCAATCGATTCAAGACGCTCAGGGAAACGCTGTTTGATGGTATCTCTGAGCAAATAGCGCGAGGTCAAAAACGCTAGCGTCGCACCAATACTGGAGGCAAACGAGGCAATTAGCAAACCTTGCACCAAGCCAAACAACGCCCCGGCCGCCAAGGTTAAAATCGCCGCACCGGGTAGGGATAACGCGGTAACTAAGACGTAAATTAAGAAAAAACCGCCAATGACTAATAGCGGCGACTCGGCCTTATACTCATCAAACTGAGCCATGGAGCCTTTTAAACCTTCAAGGGTCAATAAGTCGTTCAAATCAAAGTAAAAAAAGCCGATGATTAAGACGATTACAGCGATTATTAGTATTATTTTTTTATTCATAAAATATCCGAAAAACCCAGTCGGGCAGAGATTATATCTAACTAAAGCGCCAATGAGTCTATCTGTTTGAAAAGTTATAGGTAGAGTAATAGTTGCGCTGATAACAAGGTGATGACAATGTAATAATAATGCGATGATAATGAGTGCTTGAAGGCGTATAGCTGCACCTAATCGAGGTTTTAGAGTAATGACGCTTATAAAGTGGCTTTGTTTATATAGCAGGATTTATTATTCTATACTACCAGCTATACTAACGAATTGAGTTATAAAAGAGGGTAACAGATTGGTTATAAGATAGGCAAAACAATCTGTATCACTAGACCTTGAATGCCGTCTTCTCGATTATAGGCATGAATTTGACCCTGATGCGCCAGCACTACCGCATGGGCAATAGCCAGTCCTAAACCATAACCTCCTGTTTGGCGCTGGCGTGCGACATCAAGACGTACAAAGGGTTGAAAGATGCGCTGCAAATCCGCCTCAGCTACGCCGCTGCCCTCATCTAAGATACTAATTTGTAGCGCTTGCCGACCGGTAGGGGTTTTGGTTTTGACCATACTGACTGTCACCTGTGAGTTTGCAGGCGTATGGATAAAGGCGTTACGAATAACGTTCTCAAGCGCACTGTGCAGCTGCTCAGAATTGCCAAGCACGGTCCAAGACTCTTTATCCCTAGGCGCTTGCCACTGCCAGTGTACGTTTTTATTTTGAAACTCAAAACAGACATCTTGTTCAATCTCGCTGATAATTTGCGCCATATTGACACGCTGTTTTTCTGAATCATCAGTGGTGTACTGCTGCATTTGCAAGGACTGAATATGAATGATTTGCTGGGTAAGCTCATTCATACGCCTAGACTCTTTATCGATACGGTCTAGATAGCGCTCAGCCTCCGGGGCAAAGTCGCGGGTCAGCTCGGTCGCCACCTCAAGGCGTGCCAGCGGCGAGCGCAGCTCATGAGAGATATCACTTAGCATTTGTTTGCGCGCAAGTTCACTATCGACAAGGCGCGTGGACAACTGCGCCACATCTTTTGCCAGTAGTCCCAGCTCATCAGAACCAAGATTGCTGATATCGGTGCCCGTTTGATAATTACCCTCGATCATTTGCCGCACTGTATCCTGGACATGGCTAATGCGCCGAATCATGGTGCGGCTAAGCCAAAAGCAAACCAAGGTGCTAAACAAAATGATCAAGATCAGGCGCACGATAAAATTACCACGTTGTAGCTCTACTACGTCAGCGAAGCGTAATTGTGGGCGTGTTTGTAAAGTCAGCGTTTGTCTATCTGGCAAGGTAACTACGATATCTGCCATCTCGGGGCGATTGTCACTATCGACGCTGGCGTTAGCAATGTCAGGGTTGCGATTAGCATTGCCATCAACATCACTGAGTATAGATTTAGGTTGCATCAAGACTTGCGCGCGCTGTCTGTGCCGCTGCATACGGCCGTAGCGGGGGAAAAGAATAGCGCCTTGCTCATCATAGATGGTGATCTGCGTCATAAAGCGGCGATCTTGCTCGTATAGCTGCCTGACAGTGGATAAGTCGCCTTTTTCTAAGGCGACGACCAATTGCTCCCGCTTGTTGGATAGACGTTCAATTTGCGCTGCCATCCGCGCATTTAGCTCTCGCTCATTTAACCAGCGCTCAACCAGTACCGAGGAGACGGCGGTAAACAAAATCGTCAATATCAGGCTTAAAAACAGCCGCCAAAATAGGGTCAGACGCTGCTCGAATAGAGGTTTTTTCATCTTAACTCTTTTGTTGATATAATCAGGTCAATATAAAAGAGATACAGTGAGACTGGAACAAATTTTACTTGCGTGCTGTGTCTACGCTGACAGAGGCTGCGCAACATTTGTTCCAGTCTCGCGTTATAATCTAGTGCGTTCATTCAATTTAGTATCAACTATAAGACGTGATTCAAGTTGTTTAAACGCTTTATAAAACCAGCTGATAGCCTTTACCGCGCACCGCTTTTATTGGCTCACTATGAAAAGGTTGGAGTTTTTTGCGTAGACGTGAGACATGCACATCAAGACTGCGATCAAAAGGCTGTAATTCCCGCTGCAAAACGTTTTGGGATAACTGCTCTTTATTGACCACCTCACCTTTGTGTTTTAATAGCTCAAGCAGTAAGTCAAACTCGGTGCCGGTGACTTGCAGCTCGACACCGTCTATTTGGCACAAACGCTGGGTTTGATCAAGATGGAGTCGACTCTCAGGCAGGGTAGTGATGGCTTCTGAAGCCGATAAATGCAGGGCTATATTTTGGGTACGTTTAATCACCGCGTTGATGCGCGCGAGCAGCTCGCGCGGATTGCAAGGCTTGGTAATATAATCATCCGCGCCAAGCTCTAGGCCAATAATACGGTCGATCTCATCACCTTTTGCCGTAAGCATAATAACCGGTATTTTACTGATACTAGGCAGTTGCCGCAGCACACTTAAGCCGTCCATTTTAGGCATCATGATATCGAGCACCAATAAATCATAAGCTGACTCATTATTCATCGCTTTTAACCGCTCAATGACCGCCTCGCCGTCGTGGACGCAGTCGCATTCAACGTCGTGATTGCCGAGATATTCTTGTAGCAGCCCGGTCAGCTCTTCGTCGTCGTCACCTAATAGTATCTTTGGCATAGCTATATCCTTTTACCGCCATCATTTGCTAGACATATTATCAAGTAAACCCCTATCGATGCGCTATAAACGTTACTTTTCTTAATACTTCATAAAGGTTTGCAACCTTTGTCTGGCGTAAGATAAGTCCTATCAACAGCAAGTATGCTAGGCACAGGCGCTTAATAACCGTTGCCTATAGGGTAAAAATAAGCTACTTGCAAGATAAAATAACGCTTCATTCTTTTAATATCCCTTCAATCAGATAAAGAGTAACACCATGAAAAAACTATTAACGAGTTCAATTCTTGCCCTCTCAAGTGTGTTTGCCGTAACCGCTTGTACCA
Source organism: uncultured Psychrobacter sp. (assembly GCA_947501045.1). Taxonomy (GTDB): domain Bacteria; phylum Pseudomonadota; class Gammaproteobacteria; order Pseudomonadales; family Moraxellaceae; genus Psychrobacter. Next base: position 336,325 of record CANMUI010000002.1, on the reverse strand, counting down.
GTGTGGGCGCCAATACCGATACACAGCCGCCAACGACCCAAATGCAAAAGCAGTACCAAGGCAAGATGCATAAAGGTAGTATGAAAGACGGCCGTATGCGCGGTCCATTTGCTCAGTTGAATCTAACTGCCGCGCAACAAGCGCAAATACAAGCCATTAAACAAAACAATAGCGGCGATCGCATGCAAAAACGTGAAGCAATAATGCAGGTATTGACCGCTGAGCAGCGTAACGAGTTGGCAAGATTAAAAGTCGAGAGACAAGCCAAGCGAAAAAGCCATGGCAAAGAGATGAGAAAAGGTAAATATCAGGATCAAGGTCAACACATAAACCAAAATCAAAGCTTGCCGCAAAATCAAGGTCAGCGTATCAGCCAGTAAAAAGTATAGATGTCACAGCTTGATATTTGATAAAAGTTGATAAGTTTTAAGTCAAATAAATAGCGCGTTAGCAAGTATCAAGCTGTCCTCTATAAAACAAAAACTCCCCATAAGTTACTAGAATTTATGGGGAGTTTTTGTTTGTTAAAACCTTGTATGACCACCTACAGTCAAAATTCTAACAATCATTTTAGTCATCTAACTAGATTACAGTTAACTTATGCTAAAGAAATTCATTAATTTACTAGTAAAGAGAACAAATACTATTATATGATGAATAAAGATGCTGCTTAAGCATTGGTAATAAAAGGAATTTATTGACGATTTAAAGCGGTAACGACAACGATGTTGCAGCTTTAGATAAGACCAATTAACCATGGATGGTAACTATTATGAGTATGCATGTTCTTCATTACCGTACGCCTACCTTGACGCTACTGGCGATAGCCGTCTCCTTTGCATTATCCAGCTGCTCAGACAGCGATGATAGTTTTACCCGTATCGAACCGGTCACTCCTGCGGCGACCTATTCAGCTGACATTCAGCGTACCCAGTTTGGCATACCGCACATCACCGCAGATGACTATAAAGGTCTCGGCTACGGTGTGGGTTATGCTTTTGCTGAGGATAATATCTGCTCGCTGGCACGCGAGATCGTAGTCGCCAGTGGTCAAAGTATGCTGTACTTAGGCGAGAGTGGCGATGTTGCTAGTGATGTTTTTTATACTTGGTACAACTCTCCTGAGCGCCGCGCTAACTTTTTAGCCGCGCAAGATGAAGAAGTTATTGATGCGGTCACAGGCTACGCTGCAGGATATAGCCGCTATTTGCGTGATACCGGAGTCGACAATATCGATCCTGACTGTGCTGGCATGGACTGGGTGCGCGAGATTGATATTGATGATCTATTAGCCGTTTATGGTAAGGCTAATCTGCGCGGCGGCTTATCCAACTTTGTCGCTCCCATTGCTGCTGCTGCGCCTCCGGCCCAAAACGGGGTAATGGGCAGCAGTAGAATGGTTACAGTTGAACCAGAGGCAGGCTTAGAGTCAGATTCAGAAGCAGAATCTGATTTTGATATGGACACTATAAACGTGCTGGAGGACGGTAGTAACGCTTATGCGCTAGGCAGCGAAGTAACAGGCACCAGCAGCGGTATCTTATACGGTAATCCTCACGAGCCATGGAACGGCGTGCAGCGCTTTTATGAGTTTCATCTGACTATGCCAGGCGAGCTTGATGTGATGGGCGCCGGCCAGCAAGGTCAGCCATTTCCAAACATTGGCTTTAATAAAGACGTCGCTTGGAGTCATACGGTCTCTACCGCTAAGCGCTTCACTTTTTATCAGCTGAATTTGGTCAACGGCGATCCAATGAAGTATAACTTTGAAAATAGCGACGGTGTCTTTGAGCAGCGCGATATCGAAGCGGTCGATGTCACTATTCAGCTGCCAGATGATCAGACGTTAGTTCAACCTATCTATCTGTCACATTTCGGTCCTATGCTTGCCGCCAACTTTGTTAATGAGGCGCTGCCGGCTTGGGGCGCTAATAATCTGGCCTATACCATTCGCGATGCGGCGTCTGAAAATCCGCGCGCACTGAACCAATGGCGCAGTATGAATAAAGCCAGCAGTGTAGAGGATTTAGTAGATAGAATGCAGGACACGCTCGGGCTTGGCTTTGTCAATACCATCGCCACCGATCGTTATGGTAAGGCGCTTTATGCTGATATCTCAACCGTGCCTCACGTCACAGCAGAGAAGCTTAATGATTGTAGTGCCAATGCTGGCCCGTTCCTTGGCGCATTAATCGCTCAAGGCGTCCCGGCATTAAATGGCGCTACCGCTGATTGTGCGTGGGGTAATGACGATGATTCACCGCAAATGGGCATCTTCGGCGGCTCCAACTTGCCTTACTTGATTCGTGATGATTATGCGCTCAACTCCAACGATAGCTATTGGCTAAGTAACCTTGATCAGCGCTTAACAGGATTCTCACCGCTACTAAGTCGGCGTCTAACGCCATTTCCGGGAACGGATAGCCCTGAGGCCGTGCCACTGTCTTTGCGTACGCGCATGGCCTTTATCCAAATATTTGATCGACTTGATAATTCAGATGATTTGGGCGGCAATACCTTTGATTTAGATAACTTACAAGAGGTGGTTTATGGCAACCGCAGTTATGCCGCTGAATTGGTGCTTGACGATGTGCTTGCTGACTGTACAGCCAATCCGATGTTACCAGTTTCTAGTGGTAGCAACGTCGATGCGACCCAAGCTTGTACTGTTTTGAGTAATTGGGATCGCCGCGATAATGTGGACAGTAAAGGCGCGCATGTGTTTAGAGAGTTTTGGGAGCGCGTTCCTTTTGACGATGCTACCATGACCGTGTTCAATGTGCCTTTTGATGAAGCCGACCCTATTAATACGCCTCGCGATTTAATTATCAATGCCACCACTCGAACCGCGTTAGGCGATGCTATTACTTATTTTCAAGATAAAAATATCGCTCTTGATGCGCCTTTAGGTAGCGTTCAATACGTGCTTGATGCTGGTAATAACAATGAGCGCATTGCTATGCACGGCGGGCTTGGCCGCGAAGGTATCTTTAACGTGGCAAGAGGACCTGGCCCTAATGATGATGGGGAGTATATTATCAATAATGGCCCCACTTATATGCAAACCGTTACTTTTGATAATAATGGCCCTATAGCAGAGGCTTTGCTTGCTTACTCGCAGTCTGCTGATAGCACGCGTCCTTATCACCGTGATCAAACACGCCGCTATTCGGATAAAAACTGGTTTCGTCTGCCTTTTAGCGCTAACGAGATTAGCGAGCAAGCAGTCGGTGAGGTGATTGAGCTACGAGAGTAAGTGGTTTTAATTCCAGCAGCACTACACTGTACTGATTTTACAGTGACTTAACTAAAGCTATCTTATATGTTGCCACCTAAGCCATACTTTACAGTGTGGCTTTTTTTACCTCATCTTTAGTCTCGGCACGTAAAAACTCTAGCAAAGCTGGCATGTTTTCTCGCGCGCTACGTCCAGCGCCTATGATAGTCGCGGAAGCTGGACTTGCCCAATTGCCATAGCCAAACACCCACAGCCGTGGCTCTTTGATAGCTTGTCCTTGCTCGTTTAGTATAGTGCCGTCCTTTTCTATGACCCCTAAAGGCGCTAAATGTTTAAGCTCAGGCTCAAAGCCAGTACACCAAATAATAGCGTCTATTGGCTCCTCACGGCCATCGGGCCAGACGACGCCATGCTTGGTCAAGCGCGTAAACATCGGCCGCGTTTTTAATAACCCTTTATCACGTACTTTTTTGATGGCTGGCATCATAACGATATTGCCCTCAACAGGTGCGGCATTGTTACTGTTATCGATGTTTTTATTGCCCCTAATACGCGCCGTAGCTCTTTCAAATAAAGCACGACCATCAACATCATCGGGTAAAAACTTTGGCGGCTTACGTGTCACCCAGCTGGCATCGGCAACTGGCACCAATTCAGCAAAAATCTGCGCTCCCGAATTACCGCCGCCGACCACCAACACGCGCTTATCTTGGTAGGATTCAGGACCTTTATAATAAGCAGAATGGTGCTGATCACCGAGATAATCTTGTCGCCCTGCCATATCTGGGATATATTCGTTGCTCCACGCGCCCGTAGCGCTCACTACTGCTTTAGCCAGCCAAGTGTAGCGATCATCACTAACGCGCAGGCAGTCATTGTCCTCATCGCGCTCAACGCTTTGCACCTTATATGGACGATAAACAGGCAGCTTATAGTGCTGCTCATAATCAGCAAAATAGTAAAGCACCTCATCTCGATGCGGGGTCATACTTTCTTTGGACTTTGGCATCATTCTCCCCGGCAAGGAGCTCATCCAAGCAGGCGAGAAAAGCTGTAATGACGGCCAAAAATGCTGCCACGCGCCGCCACTTCGCTCCTGATTATCTAGGATAATAAAGTCGACCTTCGCGCGTCTCAAATAGTAACCTACCGCTAAGCCCGCTTGACCACCGCCGATTACGATCACATCGAATATTTTGGTGGCTGCTGTTTTAGCTGAAGTAGTAGATGACGTCATGGTTTTAACTCTCTTTATGCAATAAGTCGCTATAGCTTTAATAAGAGTAATCTGTCAGTTTATCAAGTAATAACTTTAACTGGCTAAATCTAAACCAATTAGCGCTATTAAGGTCCTGCCATCGCTCGCCATAAAATAGCAAATAGCTCATCGAAATCTGCATTTATCGGCTTTTGGGTTTGGCGCATAATATGCATTACTCCTAACCGGCTGACAAAGCCCATAAACACATCAAACAGGATGTAAAGCGGCACCGTATCGTCAAGTACCCCGCGCTGTTGTCCATCCTCTAAGACATTCAAAAAAGCACCGATCAGCTCCTCATTTTCATAAATAGCAATATTACGAAAGCGCGATAGTGATATTGAGGATAGCACCATAACCGCGTCAGGATGCGAATCTACAAAATCAAAGCAGACCCATAAGGTTTTGCGCAGACGCTCCTCAACGCTATCGATACCTTGCAGATGATCCATCATCCGCGCCGCCAAGCGTCCTAGCACGCGATCCATAATGGTATAAAACAGCGTTTGTTTGTCGCCAAAGTATTTATACAGCGTTTGTAGGGAGACGTTGGCCGTTTTAGCAATCTGCGCCATGGTCACCTCATTAGCATCAAACCCTGCAAATAGTTTGCGCACTGCTTTTTCAATCTTGTCTAGCGTAGCAGGACGCATAGTAGATAGAGGGGCTAAAGGCTGGGAGGAGAGGGGCTGAGACGAAATAGAGTGGTTCATTATATTGTCACTATTTGATATTAATGGTGATTATTATTTATGACGCTAAGGTGTTTGATAAATAGTAATTAAAATTACCATTGTTTATTAAGTTATTGCCAAGGCTATTTTAATCTCCTAGTATGGGTTTTATAACTTTTATCATAGATTTATAGTTATAGAAGTATGGTACATATTATAAATATTATTAATTAGGGTAATCTATATTACTATAGTTAATAGATTTTTAATCGATAATATTTTTTACTGTCAAACTATTTAATTATATCAAGGAAGAATCAATGGCTATCGAACGCTTTAAACCGACATGGATGGATGAAGAGATTGAGATGCTGCACGAGAGTGCGCTAAAGATGTTCAAAAGCTGGGACGAGCATGACGAGAAGTGGCGCGACAGCGGTATGCTTGATCGTGAAGCGTGGTTAGAGGCGGGCCAGATGGGTTTCTTATGTGCCTCCATGCCAGAAGAGTACGGCGGCGCTGGCGGTGATTTTCGCCATGAAACGGCGCTGGTCTATGCGCAAATGGAAGCCAACCAATCAGGCTTTGGTGGGTTTTTGCACTCGGGTATTGTTGCGCCTTATATTTTGCATCACGGTACAGAAGCGCAAAAACAAGAGTGGCTACCCAAGATGGCAAGCGGCGAGCTGATCGGTGCTATCGCCATGACGGAACCGGGTACGGGCTCAGATCTACAAAATATCAAAACTTACGCGACCAAAGACGGTGATGACTATATTATCAACGGCTCAAAAACATTCATCACTAATGGCCAACTGGCCAACCTTATTATTGTCGCCTGTAAAACCGATCGTAGCGCTGGCGCAAAAGGCGTCTCGTTAATCGTTGTCGAGACCGACAAAGCGCCGGGCTTTGAGCGTGGTAAAAAGCTCAAAAAACTAGGTATGGCGGCGCAGGATACCTCTGAGCTATTCTTTAACAATATGCGCGTGCCGCAAGCGAATCTACTCGGCACGGTTGAAGGCTTAGGCTTTGCTCAGTTGATGCAGGAGTTGCCACAAGAGCGTCTCATCGTAGCTATCGCTGGGATTGGGGCGATGAAATTAGCGCTGGATCTGACCATTGAATATACCAAAGAGCGCACCGCCTTTGGCACCTCTATCTGGAGCTTTCAAAACACCCGTTTTAAACTTGCTGAATGTAATACCCACTACATCGCCTCAAGCGCGCTGTGTGACGCAGCTATCGAAGCACTCCTCAAAAAGGAGTTAACCGTACAGCACGCCGCCTTAATTAAATACTGGGTCACCGAAAAGCAGTGCATCGTGATGGATGAGTGCGTGCAGTTATTCGGCGGTTATGGCTATATGATGGAGTATCCGATTGCTCGATTGTATGCTGACGCGCGCGTGCAAAAGATCTACGGCGGCACCAATGAGATTATGAAAGAGCTGGCCTCGCGTTATATGTAATCTGCTTTTTATAAGAGGTATAGTAGGTTTTAATTGAAAAAGGAAATAGAGTGGCTGGTAGAAATTTTTTGCAGCCTCTGTCTGCGAAGGCACAGCAAGCAAGAAAAATTTTACCAGCCATACGCAAACTCAATCACTATTATTTATTAAAAACTATATTATTTTTTAAAAAAGAAAAAAGGGATTTTTATGACTGAGACTGCTTATATTTATGATGCGATTCGTACTCCGCGCGGCAAAGGCAAAAAAGACGGCTCCTTATATCAAGCGTCGCCGACTTGGCTGACTCGTACCTTGTTAAAAGCGATGCAGCAGCGTCACCATTTAGATACCAGCCTAGTCGATGATGTGGTTCTCGGCTGCGTAACGCCTATTGGCGAGCAAGGCTCGGATATTGCACGTATCGCGGTTATTGATGCGGGCTGGGCTGAGAGCGTAGCGGGTTTGACGTTATCGCGCTTTTGCGCCTCAGGGCTGGAGTCTATCAATCTTGCTGCCGCCAAAGTCATGTCAGGTATGGAGGAGATGGTCGTCGCAGGCGGGGTTGAGAGCATGAGCCGCGTACCAATGGGCTCGGACGGCGGCGCGTGGTACATGGACCCGCGCGTCAATGAAGCCACGCATTTTGTACCGCAGGGGGTTGGCGCGGATACTATAGCGACGCTCAAAGGCTTTAGTCGCCAAGATGTTGATGCGTTCGCTAGCGAGTCGCATCAAAGGGCCGCTACTGCTTGGGAGAATGGCTATTATGATGAATCAGTGGTGCCAGTGACTGATATCAACGGCATGCTACTGCTTGATAAAGATGAAACTATTCGCCCTAACACCGATGTTGAGACTTTAGCTGGTCTTAATCCTTCTTTTGCTATGTCTGGTAAAATGGGCTTTGATAGCGTGATATTAGATCGATATACCACTATCGAAAAAGTCAATCATGTCCATCACGCGGGCAATTCATCAGGTATCGTTGACGGTGCTGCCCTCTGCCTAGTCGGTAGCGCTGCTGCGGGCAAAAAAGCGGGGCTCAAACCGCGTGCCAAGCTAACTATGGCAGCGGTTATCGGCTCAGAGCCTTCTATTATGCTCACCGGACCAACTCCTGCTTGCCGAAAAGCCCTAGTCAAGGCCGGTATGCAAGCGGCGGATATTGATTTGTGGGAGATTAACGAAGCTTTTGCTGCGATACCGCTAAATACTGCTGATGATTTGGGCATCTCACTTGATATCGTCAACGTTAATGGCGGCGCTATCGCTATGGGGCATCCGCTAGGCGCTACTGGCGCAATGCTCATGACTACCGTGCTTGATGAGCTGGAGCGTCGCGATCTAAAAACCGCCATGATTACTTTATGTGTGGGCGGCGGTATGGGCATTGCGACTATTATTGAGCGGGTATAAATTATTTAGCGTTTATATAGTCGATTCACTTTAAAACGGATACAGTGTTACTGGGATGAACTTTACTTGCGTGCTGTGTCTACGCTGACAGAGGCTGCGCAAAATCCATCCCAGTAACAGGTTAATATCAACGTACCTATTTTATTTCGGACTGACTATAAATAGAAAGCAAAATGATAATTAAAGGATGATGTAGGGAAACGATCATGGATAATTCACAAGACAGCAATAAAGACAGTATAAGCACTATTAATAAGCGAGAAAACTTCTCAGCTAAGCGTGATAATGATGGCATCGTTACCGTTAGTATTGACCAAAGCGGCCGCAAAATGAATGTCATCGGTGATGGCTTTACCGAATCTTTTGCTACTTTGGTTGATAGCTTTATCAGCGACGATAACGCCAAAGGTTTAATTTTAACCTCCGGCAAAGAGACTTTCGTAGTTGGCGCTGATATCGATCAATTAGCTAGTCTTGAAACTGCTGAACAAGTCTTTGACTTAGTCGAAGAGTTAAAAGCCAGCTTACGTAAACTTGAAACCTCGGGCAAACCTGTAGTCGCCGCTATGACTGGAACGGCGCTTGGCGGCGGCTTGGAGCTGGCTCTAGCCTGTCATTATCGTATAGCGATTGATTCACCTAAAACTAAACTGGGACTGCCGGAGGTGAAACTTGGCTTGCTTCCAGGCGGCGGTGGTACTCAGCGTTTGCCGCGCTTGATTGGCATCCAAACCGCGCTTGAGCTCATGACCCAAGGTAAAGAGCTACGTCCGGCTGCAGCCAAAGATATCGGTCTTATAGATGCGACGGCTACTGATAATGATGATATGTTAGCGCAGGCTAAGGCGTGGATAAAAGCCAATCCCGATGCCCAGCAGCCATGGGACAAAAAAGGCTTTAAAATTCCCGGCGGTGACAGCAATCATCCCAAAGTGGTGCAAATGTTCTCCATCGCGCCTGCCATGGCGAATCAGAAATCACACGGCAATTATCCGGCTATTACTTATATTATGTCCTGTGTATTTGAAGGCTGCATTGTAGATATTGACACCGGTCTTGAGCTTGAATCACGCTACTTTGCCGCTTGCGTGCTCTCAAGCGAGTCCAGAAATATGATCAATACCTTGTGGACACAGCTTAATAGCATTAAAAAAGGTCAATCGCGTCCTGATGGCTTTGAGCGCACGCGCACCAAAAAGGTGGGTGTTTTAGGCGCGGGCATGATGGGATCAGGCATCGCTTATGTCAGCGCTAAAGCGGGTATAGACGTCGTACTACTTGATACTGACATCGAAGGCGCTGAAAAAGGCAAAAGCTACTCGGCTAAGATTTTGGATAAAGCCATTAGTCGTAAGCGTTCGAGTGAAGACAAAAAACAAGCGCTACTTAATCGTATCCAGCCTACAACCTCTTATAAGGACTTAGCTGATTGCGACCTTGTCATCGAAGCGGTGTTCGAGAACCGTGAGATTAAAGCGAAATGTACCGAGCAGTCTGAAGCAATTATTCCTAAGAGCGCCGTTTATGCTTCTAACACGTCAACCTTGCCGATAACGGGTCTTGCTAAAGCCAGCGCGCGTCCCAAGCAGTTTATCGGGCTGCACTTTTTCTCACCGGTCGATAAAATGCCTTTGGTTGAGATTATCATGGGCGAGCAAACCGATGACGAAACTTTAGCCAAAGCTTTTGATTATGTCGTGCAAATCGGCAAAACGCCTATCGTAGTCAATGATAGTCGCGGTTTTTATACCTCGCGCGTATTTGGTACTTATGTGAGCGAAGGTATTGCCATGCTCGGCGAAGGCATACATCCGCGTAGCATCGAAGTGGCTGGACTAAAAACCGGTATGCCGATGCCGCCACTGGCGCTGCAAGATGAGGTGTCACTAAGTTTGGCTTTACATGTCAGCGAGCAGCAACAGCTCGATATGCAAAGCGAGGGTAAACCAGTCGTGGTGCGCCCCTCTTATGAGACCCTAAAAACACTGGTCAAAAAGTATAATCGCGAAGGCAAAAAGAACGGCAAAGGCTTTTATGAGTATCCCGAGGACGGTGATAAATACCTATGGCCCAAGCTTATTGATTTGTACCCGCCAAAAGCTGAGCAGCCACCGCAGCAGGATTTAATCGACCGCTTGATGTTTATCCAAGCCAATGAGTCGGCCAAATGCTATGAGGAAAACGTGGTGCGCTCTGTTGCCGATACCAATATCGGCTCTATCTTTGGCTGGGGGTTTGCGCCGCAGCAGGGCGGCACCTTGCAGTTTATCAACTCCATGGGTTTGGATAAGTTCATTGAGCGTAGTTATGAGCTAGCAGAACAATATGGCGAGCGCTTTAAACCGGCGAAAATCGTGCTCGATATGGCAGAAAAAGGCGAGGTCTTCTCTGATGCATGACTCGATGGCTGATTGCTTACAAGGGTTACGAGTCGTTGATTTGACCCGTAATCTGCCCGGACCTTTTGCTACGCGACTGCTTGCTGACTTGGGCGCTAATATTATCAAGATTGAACCTAAAAATGGCGACCCTGCTAGAGCGGTAGGAGACTTGTTTACAGCTCTAAATCACGGTAAGACTATAGAGAAACATGATTTTCGTGACCCCAAAGGCATTGAGGCGATTAAAGCCCATCTTAAAAATGCTGACGTCATGTTAGATAGTTTTCGCCCTGGTGTGCTCGCTGGCATGGGACTTGATGCTAAGACCTTGCGCGCTCTTAATCCAAAGCTGGTTATAGTCTCGATTACCGGTTATGGGGTGACGGATCAGGGTAGTGAAGCTGACAACAGTATAAAACACGACTGGGCACATAAAGCCGGTCACGATATCAATTTTATGGCGATGAGTGGGATGCTCGATCAGTTAAGAACCGCTGAGGGCGAGCAAGCCATGCCCAATATTCAGTTTGCGGACTTAGCAGGTGGTAGTGATACTGCGGTGATTGCCATACTTGCAGCTGTGTTCGCCGCCGAGCGTACTAGCAGAGGTCGTCATATTGCGATCAGTATGACTCACAGTTTATACAATCATATGATCATGCCTAAGATTACAGGTAAGCTAGTTGCAAGCTTCGCAGGTAAAAGTCCTGCACCGCAGCAAGACTTTTTAGGCGGGGCCCTGCCTTGTTATCGGTTATATCAAACGGCTGACGATCGTTATATAGCAGTAGGTTCTTTGGAGCTAAAATTCTGGCAAGGTCTGTGTGCAGTATTAGAGCTACCAGAGCTTAAAAAGGTACATTGGCAACTTGGTATCATGCCTCACACGCCAGACAGTCAAGAGGCTATGCAAACCGTTGCTGATAAATTCGCCAGTCAAAATCTTACGCATTGGCAAAACCTCTTTGCGTTAGTAGATGTTTGCGTCACCCCTGTGCTAAGCTTAGCGGAGGCCAAAGCCCATCCCTTGTTCGCGCAACAGGACGAGCATGATGCTACATCAGGATGGCAACAAATCGAGACATGACATCAAATATCACTTACCAAGGACGGTAAATTATGGATAAATTTTGGACAAAAAATTACCCTGAAAACGTGAGCACTGAGGTCACCCCGCCGCATAAAACCCTTATTGATATGCTCGATGATAAGTTTGGCAGATACGCTACAGAGGCTTTCTCTACCAATATGGATGCCACTTATAGTTATGCCCAAGTTGATAAAATATCACGAGATATCGCCGCTTGGCTACAAAGCCTAGAACTGCCAAAGGGTGCGGTCGTTGGGGTGATGATGCCCAATGTCAACCAGTATCTGCCTATCGTCATTGGAGCCGTGCGGGCAGGCATGGTGCTGACTTTAATCAATCCTTTATACAGCGCACGCGAGCTTAAGCATCAACTTGTCGATTCAAACGCCGCCGCTTTATTTATCCTAGAGCCGTTTTGTGCTACCTTAGCAAAAATCGTTGAAGAGACCCCGGTTAAAGCCATTGTCATCAGTAAAATTGGCGATATGCTTGGTACGGCAAAAGGGGCTTTAGTCGATATCGCTACCAAACATGTCAAAAAAGCCATTCCCAGTTATCATCTAAAATCAAACGATGGCTATAAAGTTATTAGCTTTAAAGCGCTATTAAAGCAAGCGCAAAATATAAGTTATTCACGCCCTGTGGTGCATAGCGATGATTTGTTGATGCTGCAATATACAGGCGGTACGACCGGTGTTGCCAAGGGTATTTTGATTACCAATCATAACCTTATGGCGGGGACTTATAAAATGGCCGAGTGGTTCCAGCCTATTTATGATGATATACCTGAGGGCACCCAAGTCAATACTATCATTGCGCTGCCACTTTATCATATCTATGCTTTTACTTGCTCGATAGTAGGAGTAAGCGTCGGTCAGCACTTCACTTTGGTGACTAATCCACGTGATATCGCAAGCTTGGTTAAAATACTAGCCAAGCAGCCTTTTCATATTTTCCCTGCCGTCAATACTTTGTTCCAAGCGCTACTGATGCATCCTGACTTTAAAAAGGTGGATTTTTCAGATACTAAGCTGACCGCAGTCGGCGGTATGGCGGCCACCCCTGAGACCGCGAAGCGCTGGATTGAGACCACAGGGTTGCCTATCGTTGAGGGCTGGGGTATGTCTGAGACCATTGGAGTAGGGACGGCCAATCGCTTTGATAGCGAGCAATACAGCGGCAATGTCGGTCTACCGCTTCCGGGTATAGATATTAGCATCCGCGATGATGATGGCGAAGCGCTTAAGATTGGCGAGATTGGCGAGATGTGCATCAAAGGTGATAACGTTATTAAAAACTATCATAACATCGATAACGCCAAATTCTTCACCGCTGACGGCTACCTAAAAACCGGCGATATCGCCTCTATGGATGAGCAGGGTTATATCAAGATATATGACCGCAAAAAAGACATGCTGATTGTCAGCGGCTTTAACGTTTATCCGAATGAAGTAGAAAACGTTATTGAAACCCATCCAAAAGTAGCAGAATGCTCGGTGGTCGGCGTCGACGATGAACTACAAGGTCAGTCGGTCAAAGCCTATATCGTCAAGGCGGATAACAGTTTAGATGAGAGCGAGATCAAAGCGCTGTGCAAAGACAACCTAGCCGGTTATAAATGCCCGCGTCATATTGAATTTATAGCTGAGCTGCCCAAATCCACGGTGGGTAAGATACTGCGTCATGAGCTGAGGGCGGCGGCTAATAAGGCTTAGGGCATAGACTAAAAGTAAATATTCCAGTTACCCAGTTAGGTGGTCACTTTTGACCAGATTTACTAAGGCGATAATCAAGCTTAGCGCGGCTGATATTTAATAAGCGCGCCGCCTTAGAGACATTACCCTCACATTGATTTAACGCGGCATGAATAAGTTTATCGTTGAAACCCTCTAAATCAAAACCGTCATGGAATAAGGTTTCAAGCGCTTCATTGAAGCGACTATCATCGGCGATATGTAAATTACCACTGGTAGCAGAGATTTTAAGCTTTTGACCACTTGGGCTGTAGCGTTCTTGAATATTGGATAACAACAAATCATCGGTATCAATAAGGTTGTGATTGTCATTGAGAATAACGGCGCGCTCGATAACGTTTTGAATCTCACGCACATTACCCGGCCACGTGTACAAGTTTAGGTATTCACGAGCCTTATCAGTAAAGCCCTGAATGTTTTTGTTATACATCGCCGTATACTTTTGCAAAAAGAACTTTGCTAATAACAATATATCTTGTTTGCGCTCTCTGAGTGGTGGTATGTGAATAGGGAAAGTGCTTAAACGATAGTATAAATCTTGGCGAAACTTGCCTTGCTGCACGGCAATTTGCAAATCTTCATTGGTTGCTACAATGACTCTGATATCGACTGAAATATTGTTATAACCACCGACATGATTGAGCACACCTTCTTGTAATACGCGCAGTAATGCCGCTTGCGCACGAGGCGAGAGCTCAACCACTTCATCTAAAAATAACGTACCAGAGCTTGCTGCCTCAATTTTGCCTTTTCTAGATTGGGTCGCGCCAGTAAAAGCGCCTTTTTCAACTCCGAACAGCTCAGACTCTATCAGATCGTTAGGAATACTGGCGCAGTTTATAGCGATAAAAGGATTAGCGCTACGGTCGCTGGCTTCATGTAGCGCGGTAGCAAACACCTCTTTACCAACGCCTGTCTCGCCTTGTAGCAGCACGGTCGCTTTGGTTTTGGCGACCTTTCTCATCAATGCCGTCGCGGTCTTAAAAGAAGGTGACTCGCCAATTGCGGAAAAAAAGCCTTCAGGCTTTAGGCGCGTGTTAGAGTTTTGTCTTTTAAGCTCATCAAAATGACTACGGCGCTCAAATAATTCGGTATTGAGTCGCTCAGCATTGAAGAATTTTTGTAAATCCGTATCCTCGTCCCATTCTTCAATTGGCCTGCCTTCGATACGGCAATGATCGTAGCCCATAGCGGCGCATTGCACCTCTTTAAAAGCGATTTGACGCCCAAAAAAGTAGCTGGTATAACCACTAGCATAGCCAAGTGAGCTAAAACAAACCGGCGTGTCTGAGAGGCCATGAAACTTCTTATGATAAGCCACCTCAACTGAGTTGTACCAATCAAAACTTGCAAAAAACTCCCCACTATCAAAGTCTACAATCATCTGATCGGGGACAACTTTTACCATACCGCGAATGGTGTGTAGCTGCGGTCCTGATAAAAACCCTTCTTTCCAGCTACCACCGGGACGCAGTTTTTTACTGATCTCAGCATCTTCTAATCCTGCAAAATAACCGTAGCGAAAAAACAAACGCTGGGTAATCTCACCACCAAGATTCAAACTTAATTCTTCACGTAGTTTCCATAGTGCATGAGCATGACTCAGTACCATGCGCTGGCCACCAAACCAAATCTTGCCAGAATGGACGTCAAACTCTAAATGGCTCAATAAGTCTTCAATACTTTTGGAGAACTCAATCTCTGCGCTAGCAGCGGTATCTTTTTTTACCGACTCAGATAAAAGCTTTCCACTTGCCGCTATAGTAGGGTTTAGGAAATTGGAAAGTTTAAAGTACTCATTATTCACGTAAAAATACTTAGGCATATCAGATGCAATCCTTGCATGTGGCTGGGAGACATCAATCCTTAGATGTTTATTTATCATCACATATAAACTTACATCGCGCAATTGTCTGATGCTCAATAGTTGCCTAGAAAACTCTCTAAAAAATAGAACAATTTCATCATTTCATGAAACTGATGGAAAAGTTAAGCAAATGATGAAAACATCATAGCTTTAAACGATCTTGTAATGGACATTATTTTCAATTTTTCTATATTAATACTTTTAGAATCAATAACTTATTATAAAATTTATAGAATTGGCATGTAAATTGTAGGTGTTATATTGAGAAATATAAATATTACTAAGATAGTAAGTTAATTCTTATTGTATCAAATGGTTTTAGCGATGGCAGGATGCCAGACAAGGAGTTTAGGATGAATCCCGACAATACCTCAAATAATCCCCCTTCTTTTGATGATTTGCCTAAATATGTTCGGGTGCGCAGTGCCCCTGATGCCGAATTTGTTATGTTTGATTTTGCTATTGGCGACTCCAGCCTCTTTGTCGAGTTGGTATTGCCACCCGCAAGTTTTAAAGCATTTTGCGCTAACAATAATGTGATTCATATGAACGCTGAACAAATGACTTTCAATGACAAAGAAGAGGACAAATGGCGTTATGGCGTAGAGTCTACTTTGGTAGGTGATAATCACTCTGGCGCGTCTAATTACTAAAACTTCTATATTAATTCACTATTATCATACCTTTGTTAAGGAGAACAAGTATGTCTTTAGAGATCAAAACCTCAAACCTTGAGCCTCTGCGCCACACCTATGCCAACATTGAGCGGCGCTTTGGCGACAAGCCCGCTACGCGCTACCAAGAAGCGACTTACGACGCGCAAGCAACGGCAAACTTCCATTACCGTCCGCTATGGAATCCTGACAAAACCTTGAATGATAAGAATTATACGGTCATTCAGATGGAGGATTGGTACGATCTTAAAGATCCGCGTCAGTTCTACTACGGCGCTTATGTACAAAACCGCGCGCGCCTGCAAGATACTGCTGAGGGTAATTATAAGTTCTTTGAAAAGCGCGACCTCATAGACAATTTAAATGAAGATGTCATAGAAGCGGTGACGTTTAGTCTCTTGCCTCTGCGCCATGTTGAGCAAACAGCTAATCTTAATTTTATGTACGGCGCCGCTTACGGTTATGGTACGGCTATCACCCAAGCATGTCTCTATGCGGGCATGGATAGACTGGGTATGGCGCAGTATTTATCGCGGATTGGACTACTTATCGATGGCAACTCTAGTGACTCGCTAGCCGAAGCGAAAGGGTACTGGATGGATGATGAGGCATGGCAAGGTATTCGCGCCCTTTGCGAGCACACTTTAGTCATAAAGGATTGGTTTGAGCTGTTTATTGCGCAGTCGTTAGTGATGGATACCTTTATCCATGTGGTTCATTACCAGCACCTAGATAACTGGCTGGTCGAAAACGGCGGCCGTGATGTCGCTATGCTGACCGAGTTTATGCAGGAGTGCTTTAAAGACTTAACGGGCTGGAGCAATAGCGTTATCAAGACGGTGGTTAGCGAGAGCGACGATAATAAAGCGCAGTGCCAACAGTGGCTAGATAAATGGCAAGAAAAAGTAGTGACCGCTTATCGGCCCTTGATCGAGAAAATGTTTGATGCCGAGCAGACGCTAATGGTACTAGATGATATTCAAGGACAACTGGCAAAACGCTGTAAAACAACAGGTTTAAGCGTACCAAGCGCGGCTTAATTGTACTAAAAATTTAGCGTTATCCATCAAATTAACTTGCAGGGAAAAAGCTTATGTCAAAAGTCTATCTGGCGTTACAAGACAATGATATGTCGCGCTATATTGTTCAAGCCGTTGAAGAGGACAATCCAGAGGTGACCGTCACTTACCAGCCGGCGATGATTCGTATGGAGTGCGAGGACAAACTAGTCGTTAACCGCGCAACGGTCGAAGAAAAACTTGGCCGCGAGTGGGATATCCAAGAGCTGCAATTAAGTCTGGTGACGCTTGGCGGTAATGTCGAAGAGGAAGAAGAAGCTTTGACGTTAAGCTGGCAAAAGTAGCCGCAGTAGTTAGTTGCCACTAAACCTTATGAATAATTTATAACCTAGCTTTTTAAGGAGCACACCATGAATACTACCAAAACCAGCAAAAGATTAAACCTAAAAGATAAATATCGACTGCTAACTCGTGATCTGGATTGGGACTTTTCTTATGAAGATAGAAAAGAAGCTTTTCCTTATGAAGAGTTTGAAGGTATTAAGATTACTGATTGGTCAAAGTGGGAAGATCCTTTTCGCTTGACCATGGATAGCTACTGGAAGTATCAGGCCGAAAAAGAGAAAAAGCTCTACGCCATCTTTGATGCTTTTTCACAAAATAACGGTCAGATGAATGTCTCAGACCCGCGTTATCTAAATGCCATCAAGATATTTTTGACGGCTGTCACGCCACTTGAATATCAAGCTTACCAAGGCTATGCCAACGTGGGTCGCCAGTTTGGCGGTATCGGCGCACGTATCGCTTGTCAGATGCAATCTATCGATGAGCTGCGCCACGTGCAGACGCAAATTCATGCGATGAGCCACTTTAACAAGTACTTTAATGGCTTTCAAGATTGGAGCCACATGCATGACCGCGTTTGGTACTTGTCTGTCCCCAAATCCTTCTTTGAAGATGCACGCTCAGCCGGGCCGTTTGAATTTTTACTGGCCATCTCGTTCTCTTTTGAGTATGTGTTAACCAACTTGCTATTTGTGCCCTTTATGTCGGGCGCGGCGCACAATGGTGATATGGCAACGGTGACCTTTGGTTTTAGCGCTCAGTCTGATGAAGCGCGTCATATGACCCTCGGCCTTGAGATCATTAAGTTTTTACTTGAGCAGCATGAAGACAATCTGCCTATCGTGCAAAAGTGGATTGATAAATGGTTCTGGCGCGGCACCCGTCTGCTGTCTATCGTTGCGATGATGATGGATTATATGTTGCCGAACAAAGTCATGTCATGGAAAGAAGCTTGGGAAGTGTATTTCGAAGATGCAGGTGGGGCGTTATTTAAAGACTTAGCGCGCTATGGTATCGAAAAGCCAAAATATAGTGAAGTCATCGAAAAGGAAAAAGAGCACATCTCGCATCAAGCGTGGTGGATATTTTATAACTTTGGTCACGCAGCAGGTTTTCATACTTGGATACCATCAGATGAAGAGCTTGACTGGCTCAGCGAAAAATACCCTGAGACCTTTGATAAATACTACCGCCCGCGTTGGGAGCTGGCCAAAAAAATGGAGTCAGAAGGCAAACGCTTTTATAGCTCAGGTCTACCGATGCTATGTCAGATCTGTCAGATACCGATGACCTTTACTGAGATGGACGGTAACCCCGGCGAATTTAGTTATCGCACCACGGTTTATAACGATGAGCGCTACCATATGTGCTCAGATGGTTGTCACGATATCTTCGTTGATGAGCCAGAAAAGTATGTGCAAGCATGGCTACCCGTGCAGCAGATTTTGCAAGGTAACTGCGGTGGCCCTGAGCTTGAAAAAATCCTTAGCGAGTATTACCGCTTCAATGTCGGTGTCGATAATATGGATTTTAAAGGCTCTGTTGATGAGAAGAACTGGAAAAAATGGAAAGGCGTGGCCTAATTGCCTAGTTGGCGTAGGCTGTAGCTTTAGCCTTGAGAAACGTTAAAAAATTGCACTGCAATTTTAGTTTCGCAAGAGAAATTCTTTAAATAGAATTTCTGTAAGGTAAATTGCACTATATATATCGCAGTGCTTCGCTAAAGCGCCAGCCTACAGCAGCTTATATAAAGTTGTGAATTGGACTCATTGCATAAATAAATAAGGAAATTATTATGGCAGTTACAGCGATCCGCCCCGATTATCAGGGCAAAGTTATGGATAAACAGGCCAACTATGGTGATAATATTTTAGTTTTTATCGGCTGGGATGAGCATCTACTGTTTTGTTCGGCAAAAGCTTTTCCATTGCCGCCAAATATGAGTTTTAAAGATTTTAAGGCGGGCGTGTTACCAGAAGGTTTTAACCAGCATCCTGACTTTGAGCATATTAAATGGAATGAGGTAGAGTGGAATTTGAATGGCGAGATGGTGCAGCCGTCAGATGAGCAAACACTAGCAGAGATTGGTTTTGATCATAAATCATTACTGCGCTTTAAAACGCCCGGTCTTAATGGCTGGAAAGGGACTGGTGTTTAACCCCATTAATCTAATCTTAATCTTTGATAAATATTGCAATGGAGAGCGATATGTCATATGAAGTCACTATTGAGCCGACTGGCGACGTCATTGAGGTAGAAGAGGGCCAAACTGTCTTACAAGCGGCTCTGCGTCAGGGCGTTTGGCTACCTTTTGCTTGCGGTCACGGGACTTGCGGAACTTGTAAAGTTCAGGTGTTAGAAGGCTTTGCTGATCTAGGAGAAGCCTCATCATTTGCGCTCATGGAAGTTGAGCGCGACGAAGGCAAAGTGCTGGCTTGCTGCTGTTACCCTGAATCTGATTTGGTTATCGAAGCGGATATCGATGTCGATCCTGACTTTTTGGGTTATCCGGTAGAGGATTATGTAGCGACGGTTGAGTCTGTCGAGGCATTATCACCCACTATTTTAGGCGTGCGCTTGCAGTTAGATAGAGACATGCAGTTTCAAGCCGGACAATATATTAACCTAAATATTCCTGATGTCGGGACGCGCGCCTTTTCTATTGCCAATCCGCCATCACAGAGCAGTGTCGTTGAGCTACACGTACGCCTAGTGCCAGAAGGTAAAGGAACCATGTGGCTACATAATGATCTGTCTGTCGGTGATGAGATCGAATTATCAGGGCCTTATGGGCAGTTTTTTGTGCGTAGTAGTGATAGCCAAGATGTGATTTTTATCGCTGGCGGCTCGGGACTCTCCAGTCCTGAGTCGATGATTATGGACTTGTTAGAGCAAGACGATACGCGACAAATTTACTTGTTCCAAGGCGCGCGCAATGTTCCTGAATTGTACCATAGAGACAAGTTTGAGAAGCTAGCCGAAGAGCATGAACGTTTCCATTATATTCCAGCGCTGAGTGCTGAAGATCCGCTAGGGGAGTGGTCAGGTTTTAAAGGCTACGTTAACGATGCAGTCAACGAGTATTTTGAGGGTAAATGCTCAGGACACAAAGCCTATCTGTGTGGTCCGCCGCCGATGATCGATTCTGCTATTACTACTTTGATGCAAGCGCGACTATTCGAGCGTGATATCCATATGGAGAAGTTTTTAACGGCTGCCGATGGTACAGGAGAGACCAGTCGCTCGGCTTTGTTTAAAAGAATCTAAGAGAGCTTTATCCAATTAGAATTCAAAAAAACAAACCTCATTATAAGCTTCATACTGAGGTTTGTTTTTTGACCATAACTATACAACTATTTATTGATCACGATTGTTTCATAGCTAAATAATCTACTGCTAGTTGGCTAAGCGCTTTGGTACCTACTTTAAGCGACGATTCATCAACATAAAAATAGGGAGAGTGATTGTAGGGCGCTGTAGCAGGATCTTGCCCTGTTGGTGTACCGCCTAAAAAGAAAAACAGACCAGGTACTTCTTGAGCATAAAACGAGAAGTCTTCAGAGGCTGTAATTTTAGGTAATTCAGCTACGTTATCTTTACCTGCTACGGTCTTAAGTGTTGGCAACATCTGCGTAGTAAGTGCTGGATCGTTAATGGTAACCGGATAACCTTTATTGATTTTGACGTCAGCTTTGGCTCCTGATGCCATCGCTATGTGAGTCGCTGTGGTCTCCATATCACTAAAAATTTGCTCGCGATTATCCATATCAAAGTTACGAATCGTGCCAATCATATTGACACTGTCTGGAATAATGTTATCGCGAACACCGCCACTTATTTTACCAAAAGAGACAATAGCAGGCTCTTTAGTGATATCGATTTGACGGCTGACTATATGATTCACTCCAGTAACGATTTGCGCTGCGGTAGCAATAGGATCGACTCCGTTCCAAGGGGCTGAGCCATGTGTTTGTTTACCATGTACCGTTATGTCAAAACTATCAGCACTAGCCATAACTGGACCCTGCCGGTAACCAATTTTGCCAGTATTTAAACTCGACGTAATATGTAGTCCAAACGCCACCTCAGGCTTGTACTTTTTAAATATGCCCTCCTTTAACATAAGCTCAGCGCCGCCTTCTTCACCTTTAGGGGCGCCTTCTTCGGCGGGCTGAAATACAAACATAATATTGCCTTGCAATTCATTTTGTACGCCAGCTAATACTTCAGCTGCGCCCATAAGCATGGCAACGTGAGTGTCGTGTCCGCAGGCATGCATCACGCCAACTTTTTCACCCATATACTCAGTAACCACTGTTGATTTAAAAGGTACATCTACTTTTTCGGTAACGGGCAACGCATCCATATCCGCCCGTAGCATCACCGTAGGACCGGGCTTAGCCCCCTTTAAAAAACCAACAACGCCTGTATATGCTATGTCAGTTTCGACCTGCATACCCAGTGATTGTAAATGCTTGGCTACGATAGCCGCTGTACGAGTCTCTCTATTACCCAATTCTGGGTGCTCATGAATATCGCGGCGCCATTCAATGACCTTGTTTTCAACACTTTGCGCTTGTTTATCAATGTTGATGTTGGCATGAGCGCTAAGAGCGCTACAGGCAACGATACCGATAACTGACGACAACAATAATTGTTTCATATGACTTCCTTGTATAAAGCCTCTTACCTATTATGGCTCTTATCATGTCCGTATAAGAGCTTAGATCAGTAATAGTGTGGAAGTTAAAAGCGTTCTTTAACTTAAATATCGACGAATAAGCTGATTAAACGCTTCAGGCTGCTCAATATTGGGGATATGAGACGCCTCAATAGTCGCAAGCGTCGCATTAGGGATGCGATCGACCATATACTCCCCATCAGCAACGGTAGTGACCGGATCTTTTGTCCCAGCGACTACGGTCACGGATACGCAAATATCTTTTAGCTGCGCGCGTGTATCGGCAGTAGCTAATGCCTCGCAGCAGCTAGCATAGCCCTCGCTGTTACCTGCGGCTAATCTGTCAGACAGTGCTTTTACCACATCAGGATGGCTATCGATAAAGCTTGGCGTAAACCAGCGCGAGGCGGCCGTATCGGCGATAGGCTCCAGCCCTTGCGCGCGAACCAGCTGCGCGCGCTCACGCCACATCGACTCTGTCCCAAGCTTGGCGGCGGTATTAGATAACATCAAATGCCCAAAGCGATCAGGATGATGAATAGCCAGCCATTGACCAGTCATACCGCCCATCGATATGCCGCAGAAAAACGCTTTATCAACATCTAAATAATCAAGCAGATCAATAACGTCCTGTCCAAGCTGATCAAGAGTATACGGACCTTTAGGAGCTGACGAGTCGCCGTGACCACGGGTATCGTAACCAATAATAAAGTAATCCTCTTGCAGCGCATCAATTTGCGGTTGCCACATCTGATAGCTGGTACCCAAAGAGTTGGAAAACAGGAGGGCAGGATTGTTTTTATCACCAAAGGTTGCGTAGTTGATATCAACGTCTTTATTACTAAATACGGGCATAATCAGTTACCTCGCTTATTTATGATTAATGGAACACTTTTTAAAAAGCGTTATACGTGATCAACACGCTCGATAATAATCGCAATACCTTGACCAACGCCGATACACATAGAGCAAATAGCATAGCGCTTGCCCGTATGTTCAAGCTGGTTAAGCGCGGTTAAAATAATTCTCGCTCCCGAAGCGCCTAGCGGATGACCCAAAGAGATAGCGCCGCCATTAGGGTTGACACGCTCACTATCATCAGGCAAACCCAAATCACGCGTACAGGCAAGCGCTTGCGCGGCAAAAGCTTCGTTTAGTTCAATGACGTCCATCTCATCAAGCGTCAGTCCTGTGTGCTCAAGCAGTTTTTTCATCGCCGGTGCCGGGGCAAAACCCATAATGCGCGGCTCAACGCCTACCGTGGTTGACGATATAATACGGGCACGCGGCTTTAAGTTATACTTTTTAACGGCTTGCTCTGAGGCGACCAAAAAGGCACCGGCGCCGTCATTAATACCAGAGGCATTACCAGCGGTCACCGTACCGTCTTTGGTGACAATAGGACGCAGTTTGGCGAGTTTTTCAAGGCTAGTATCAGCGCGCGGATGCTCATCAGTATCAACGATAATAGGATCGCCTTTACGCTGCGGGATGCTCACAGGGGTAATCTCGTCTTCAAAAAACCCTGACTCTTGCGCCGCTGCGGTACGCTGCTGGCTACGCAGAGCAAAAGCATCTTGATCTTCGCGGTTGACATCGAACTGTTCAGCGACGTTTTCAGCAGTTTGTGGCATAGACTCGCTGCCATACATCTCATCGAGCTTGGGATTAAGAAAGCGCCAACCCATAGTGGTATCTTCAATCTTTTGATTACGACCAAAAGAGCTATCAGATTTACCCATGACAAAGGGCGCGCGGCTCATACTCTCAACCCCGCCCGCCACGATAAGATCAGCTTCACCAGTTTTGATTGTGCGCGCAGCCATAGCCAAAGCATCCATTGACGAGCCGCATAAGCGATTGATCGTAGTGGCAGGGACTTGATAAGGCATGCCAGCGAGCAAAGACGACATACGGGCGACGTTGCGGTTATCTTCGCCGCTTTGATTAGCGCAGCCGTAGATGACGTCATCTACTTTTTCCCAATCAACCTCATTATTACGCTCTATCAAAGCCTTAATAGGAATAGCGCCCAAATCATCAGTACGCACTGCTGCTAGGCTACCGCCATAGCGACCAAAAGGGGTGCGAATACCATCGATAATATAAGCATCTTGTAAACCAGTCGTTGTATTAGTCATTACTATTATCCTTAATTGTTGTGAGTAGCGTCAGTGAGCGTAGCACCAGTTAGGGCTTGTAAATCATTAAAACTTAAACCATCAACCATTTCAATCACTTTTAGCCCATCATTGGTGACATCAATGACGCAAAGATCGGTATAAATACGATCGACGCAGTGTTTGCCAGTGACTGGATAGGTAAGCTCACTGACGATCTTAGGATCGCCGTCTTTGGTGGTATGATTGGTCATCACAAAGACTTTTTTGGCGCCAACGGCTAGATCCATAGCGCCGCCGACAGCAGGGATGGCATCCTCAGCACCAGTGCTCCAGTTTGCTAAATCACCATTGGCCGCGACCTGAAAAGCGCCTAATACGCAAATGTCGATATGACCGCCGCGCATCATAGCAAAAGAGTCGCCGTGATGAAAAAAGCTACCGCCATCTAGCAAGGTAACATACTCTTTACCGGCATTGATAAGCTCGGGATCTTCTTCGCCTTTGGCGGGCGGCGGGCCAAACGCTAATAGCCCATTTTCTGAATGCAAAAATACTTCTTTGTCATCAGGTAAATACTTGGCGATCTTGGTAGGTAGACCGATGCCTAAATTGACATAGGCACCATCTGGAATATCCTCTGCCGCGCGCTCGGCTATTTGATCACGGCTCAAAGCGGTATAAGAGGTATCGCTTATATCGTTCATATCGTTCATAATATAGCTCCTTATCTTTATTGTTATGAGTATTAAGCGCTGGCCGCAGTAGTAGCACTATCGGAACTGTCAGAACTATTAGGATCAGTAGGTTCAACTTGCACTACATGCTGGACAAAGATACCCGGCGTCACAATGTGTTCAGGATCAAGCGCGCCCAATTCAACGATTTTAGAGACCTGAGCGATAGTTGTGTCTGCTGCCATCGCCATAATAGGGCCAAAATTACGGGCTGATTTACGGTAGATAAGGTTGCCCCAACGATCGCCTTGATGCGCCTTTATTAATGCAAAATCAGCCTTAAGCGGATACTCCAGCACGTAGTCTTTCCCATCGATATGGCGCGTCTCTTTGCCCTCAGCGAGCAGAGTACCAAAGCCCGTTGGCGTATATATCGCACCCAGACCCATACCAGCGGCTTGAATTCGGCAAGCTAGATTACCTTGCGGTACCAGCTCAAGCTCAATTTTGCCTGTTTGGTACAGCTCATCAAACACCCAAGAGTCCGATTGGCGCGGAAAAGAGCAGATGATTTTGCGCACCGCGCCGGTATCTAATAGTTTGGCAAGACCATAGTCGCCATTACCGGCATTATTATTGATAATGACTAAGTCCTTGACGCCCAAATCAATCAGGCCATCGATAAGCTCAGCGGGCTGGCCTGCGGTGCCAAAGCCGCCAATCATAATGGTAGCACCATCCTTTATTTGACCAAGAACCTCGGTCATACTTTTTTCAGCTTTATTAATCATATTCACATCCTATGAAAAGTCGTTTTAGTAGTCATTTTGCTATGATAATTATTGTAAGCTAGCTTAATTTAATACATGCAATACTGGTTATGAAAGTGCGGGTAATAAGCGTTTTTTTACCAAAATATAATAGGCAATCATACCGATAAGAATGCCCCAAAATACCGAGCTTAACCCCAAAAAGCTCATGCCCGATGCTGTAGCTAAAAAGGTAATCAGAGCCGGATCTCTTTGCTCATCATCTTTCATAGCAATATTGACGTTAGCTGATATCGCGCCAATAAGGGCCAATCCCGCCAAAGCGGCGACCAGCTCTTTGGGCAATAAGCTAAATACCGCTACAATACTACCAGCAAACAAGCCGCCCAATATATAAAAGATACCATTGGCAACGCCTGCAATGTAGCGTTTTTCTTTTAATTCGTGTGCGTCTTTGCCTGTACATAGGGCGGCGGTAATAGCCGCTAGGACGATAGTGATACCGCCCACACAGGCAACAGCTAATGAGGCGATGCTAGCGACACTGACGATAGGTTTGGCTGGCGTGTCATAGCCGCTTAGATTTAAGATCGCCATGCCGGGCAAAAACTGTCCGGTGAGACTGACAAGGATAAGCGGAATAGCAAGGTTAAAGGTGGCATTCCAAGACCATTCAGGCCAGATCACTTTGGGTATGGTCAGCGCAAAATTAACCTCAACAGGGTTCATTCTGCCAAATATGACGCTCAATAACACCCCGCATAATAAGACCCAAATCATGGTATAACGCGGGGAGAAACGTTTAGCAAATAAATAACAAGCGAGCATACTAAAGACAATCAGCGGCATGGTATCGGTGGCGATAAATAACTCTAAGCCAAACTGAAATAATATGCCGGCCATCATGCCAGCAGCAATACCGTTTGGAATCCAAGTTAAGATTTTGTCAAAAGAGCCAGTTGCACCCACGATAAAAATAACAATTGCTGAGATGATATAAGCGGATATCGCCTCATTGATGCTCATCTCAGGAAATACGGTCACCAGTAGCGCGGTACCGGGCGCTGACCAAGCGGTGATAATAGGGGTTTTGTACTTAATAGATAGATAAATACCAGAGACGGCCGCGCCAATAGAGACGCCCCAAATCCAAGAGGCCATCATCGCGTCCGACGCCTCAGCCGACTGCGCTGCTTGGAAAAAGATAATTAACGGGCCAGCATAAGAGATAAGAACGGCTAAAAACCCGGCAACGGTTGCTGAGAGCGACCAGTCTTCTTTTAAGCTTTGCATTACCTTTGCCATATTGCTTCCTTGCAAATCAGCACTAAGCGGGTAGTGGTCAGTTAGGCACTAAGCCCTTATGAGCCTTTATGAGATCGTATAAGTGCAATTGACGCAATTATCCCTCGTCGCCGCCACCGACAGGAATGGTGCTGCCCGTAATATAAGAGGATTCGTCTGACGCCAAAAACGCAATCGCATTGACTTGCTCATCTATGGTGCCATAGCGTTTCATAAAGGTACGATCAATGGTCTGATCAACGACGGCATCCATCCATAATTTTTCAGCATCGCTTAAAGGCTTGGCGTTACGCGGGATCTTTCTAGGCGGCGCTTCGGTACCGCCAGTTGCCACCGCGTTAACCCGAATACCATCATTTGCATACTCAAAAGCTAATGACGCGGTCATGGCATTGATGCCGCCTTTTGAGGCAGAATAAGGAATACGATTGATACCTTTGGTGGCGATAGACGATACGTTGACAATGACGCCGGACTGCTGCTCAATCATCACTGGTAGCACGGCGCGGCAGCACCATAAAGTGGGGTATAAAGAGCGGCTGATCTCTTTATTAATCTCGGCCTCAGAGAAGTGTATAAATGGCTTCATCCATATGGCACCGCCGACATTGTTAACCAGCACATCGATACGCCCATAAGTGGCTAGCGCTTTGTCTATCGTATCTTGCGCGCCTTGATAGGTTTCTAAATCGGCTTGAATAGCGACGGCTTGCCCATCACTTGCCATAACCTCGGCTAGTACGTCTTCAACTAAGGGCGAGACATCAGCCATGACGACTTTTGCCCCTTCCGCTGCTAGTCGCAACGCCACGCCGCGTCCAATGCCTTGAGCGGCACCAGTCACAATACAGACTTTATTGTCAAAGCGTTTATCCATTACTACTTCCTAAAAGTAACACGGTATTTTTTTAGAAAGTACCAGTTTTAAAAGGTACTAACTGTATATCGTAAGTTATTATTAGCCTTTATTAGCGTTAACCGTTTTTTATTACTGCTCGCTTGGAAGAAATTTTTCAAAGTAAAAATTACTAGGCTTCAAATTGCTATCATCTAACCAATGACTGACCGCATCGACCATAGCTGGAGGGCCACATAGATAAATATCAACCTCGCCGCCGTTTAACCAGTCAGACTCCACATGACCGGTCACGTAGCCTTTACGCTCATGAGCGCTATCTTCGCTGACTACGCAAGTGTAATAATTAAACCAAGAATGATTTTTCTTGACCTCATCAAGCTTTTCAAGCTCAATTAAATCAGCATCGTTGGTGACGCCATACACCATATTGATAGGATGATGGGCGCCGGACACCTCCAAGCTCTTTAGCATCGATAAAAAAGGCGCAATACCGGTACCTCCTGCTAAAAACAAAGTAGGGCGCACTACAGGGCGCAAATAGAAACTACCAAAGGGTCCTTCAAAGTCAATATCTTGACCTACCTGCGCAATATCAGATAAAAAGGTACTCATCTTGCCATTAGGAATGTTGCGTACCACAAATTCAGCTTGCTTAGCGCTAGGCATAGAGCTAAACGAGTACGAGCGCGTCTCTTTAGTGTCCGGAATATTGATATTGACATATTGCCCAGGCAAGAACACTAAGGCATCGGGGTCATCGACTTCGACCCCAAAATGAATAGTGGACTCTGATAAGACATTTAGCTGCTGCAATTTACCTTTAAACAGTGACTTGCCAACCTTGCAAGCTTCCGATGAGCTAGGCACTTTTAGCACACAGTCGCTCTCAGGAATCATCTGACAAGTCAGCACGTACCCTTCATTGGCCTCAGCTTCTGTCAGCGCCTCTTCAATATACATGTCGGGATGTAAGTCATAACTACCCGACTCGCAGTGGCAGCGGCAAGTGCCACAAGCGCCATCTAGACAATCGACCGGAATGTTATATTTTTGACGATAAGCGGCCTCAGCAACGGTTTCATCATCACCGCATTTAATAAATCCAGTGACGCCGTCTTCGAACTGTAGCGCTATATTATATTCCATAAGAAAAATCCCTTTTCAACATCTAAACGTGGTAAACGTCCATGATTTGATGCACGTAGTCATCTTTTAATACCACATATTTATCCAAAATCTTGGGACTATCGCCCCGCATATCTATCTTGTACTTAGAAAAGCCCCAGTAGGTATTGGTTTCGCGATAGCGAAAAGATTTATTAATCCAATTAAAACGGACATCAACGATACCGTCATTGTCTTCAAGTAGCTCAATGTTGGATAAATTATGGGTGGTGCGCGTATCAGGAATGGTGGCTGACGAGCGCTCCGTTTCGACTCGAAATACACGGTCTTCAAGCCCGCGGCGATCTGGATAATAGATAAGTGAGATCTCCCGTTGCGGGTCGCTGATCAGCTCGCCATCATCATCCCAGCTTGGCATCCAAAAAGGACACTCTTCGTCATAACAAGCCAGCCACTCTTCCCAGTTTTTCTCATCGAGCAGACGTGCTTCACGGTATAAAAACTGCCGCACGTCCTCGATGTTCACCTTTCCCTCTTTCATAACTCATAGTCCTTTATGTGTCTTATATGTGTTTTAGTTTTACGATAGCCAATAAATTACCAGTAAAGTTTTTGCTTAAGGCTGATCCTCAGCATGTAACTCTTGCTCTTGCTCCAGCGCTTTTTTCATCTGCTCATGCCAGTAGCCGTGCTGAATGACATATAAACCTTCGTCTTCAGTTTTAGCGCCGCTCAGTAAAGGCTTTAGATCGATAGCTTTTGCGCCTTCATCCGCGCCCTCAATCCAATGCTCAGAGCCGCGGCACATATCGTTCCATTCAAGCTTAATACCGTTATAGCCTTCTTGACATGAACGAAACTCTTCAAGATCATCGGGCGTTGCCATGCCGGTCACGTTAAAGAAGTCTTCGTACTGACGGATACGGCGACTGCGTGACGCATCGCTTTCGCCTTTGGGCGCAATGCACCAAATGGTGACTTCGGTTTTATCAACAGCGAGCGGTCGCAGCATACGAATTTGCGAGCTGAACTGATCCATAATGTAGACGTTGGGATACAAGCATAAGTTACGCGAGCGTCCAATCATCCAATCCGCCATAGCCTCGCCATATTTGGCGGCATACTCATCTCTGTAGACAAAGTTTGGACGATCTTGCGGGTTCTCCCATGTGGTCCACAGTAGTAGATGGCCATTTTCAAAGGAATAAAATCCGCCGCCTTGACGGCCCCATTTACCAGCGTTCATGGCTTTGATGTTGTCTTCTTTTTTCGCTTCTTGTTCTTTGCGGCGTGCGGTTGTGGCCGCATAGTTCCAATGCACCGCTGACACATGATAGCCATCAGCGCCATTCTCAGCTTGTAGCTTCCAGTTGCCATCAAAGGTATAAGTTGAGGTGCCACGCAGTACCTCCAAACCTTCTTCAGACTGGTTGACAATCATGTCAAGGATTTTGGTCGAGCCGCCAAGCCACTCTTCGACAGGTGGGACATCATCATTAAGGCTAGCGAATAAAAACCCTTTGTAATTGGCGAATTTAACTTGCTTTAAATCGTGCGAGCCGTCTTTATTAAAAATCTCCGGGTAGCCGGCTCCGCGAGGGTCTTTAACTTTTAGCAGTTTTCCTGAATTGTTATAAGTCCAGCCATGAAAGGGGCAAGTATAGGTCGACTTATTGCCTTTTTTATGACGGCACAATTGGGCGCCGCGGTGGGAACAAGCATTAATCATGCAATGCAGCTCGCCGTCTTTATTACGAGCAACGATCACCGGCTGACGACCGATGTAAGTGGTGTAGTAGTCGTTGTTGTCAGGGATTTGGGTTTCATGAGCTAGATAAACCCAATTACCCTCAAAGATATATTTCATTTCAAGCTCAAACAGCTCTTCGTTGGTAAAGGCGCTGCGATGTAGGCGATAAATGCCTTTGTCTGGAGATTCTTCTAAAAAATCATCGATAGCAATGTCTGATCCTTCAGGGACAATATTGATGCGTTCGCTTACGGCGGTCATGATGGTCTTCCTTGTCTATAAGATAATGCGATAATGATGATATGGTTTACGGGTAATATAGGGTTTGATACCACAGCAGCGTGTGGTATCAAACCGTCATTTAAATGGTTAATACTAATAAACCAATATTAATGATTGACAGCTAATAACTAGTAAACCAATAGCTATTAACCATGGACTCGGCGGCGCTCAACATCGCTACCTTGGACATCTGACTTAGTGTCTTTTAACAGATGAAAGTCAAAATCGATGGAGGCATAAGGCTTATCAACACCTTTTTCTTTAAGCTTTTCAGCATCCTCAACCATAGTGATCTCCGGCACCAAGCCTTCACGGCTAGCAAAGGCAAAATCATCCCACAGATACTCATCACCATCGATATTGATCTGAGTGGTCAATTTGCGCATGCCATCGGCGCTGGCAAAAAAGTGCACGTGAGCCGGGCGATGACCATGACGCCCAAGGGCAGTTAACAGCTTGTCAGTCATGCCTTCGGGCGGTACTGAATAGCCTAAGGGTACAATACTGCGAAAGGCATAACGGCCGTTTTCATCGGTGATGATAGTACGGCGTAAATTAAAGTCAGACTGCGACTCATCAAAGAAGGAGTAGTTACCCAAACTATTAGCATGCCATGCTTCAACTTTGGCATTGGGGATAGGGTTGCCATCTTCATCATAAACCGTGCCCTGCATAAATAGCACCGTACCCTCATCATCTTCGGTGCCATCATCTAAACGAGCAAAACCATGCTCTTCGGGCGCGCCAGCGACATATAGAGGGCCTTCGATAGTACGCGGCGTACCGCCTTCAAGACCAGCGGCCTGCATGTCCTCTTCAATCATCAGATCCATAAAATGATCAAAACCAAGCCCTGGTGATAATAGACCTGCTTCTTTACCTAAGTCGCCGATATATTCTACCCCGCTCCAGTATTCATCAGCGGTGATATTGAGATCGTTGATGGTTTTCATCAGATCAGTGACGATGCGTAGAGTGATCTCTTGCACGCGTGGATTGACTTTTTCTGGGTAGTCGATTTTACCTTTAACAAACTTCTCGGCCAGTTTTTCGATTTGCTTATGTTCCATGTCTCTCTCCTTGTTGAGGACTATTTTGGGAAGGTGTCATTGAGTAATCCTACTCAATGTTGTTAATATAACTATATACTTATTTAGTTGCTTTGGGGTTGATTAATTTGTTTTCTAAACAACCTTATCTTAGCTGTCATCGTCACGAATAGAGGAGGGATGGCGTAGTAGCGGGGTTACCTCAACTTTCATATAAGGATAGAGCGGCAGTGACATCATAATGTTATGTAGCTCTTCATTACTCTCAACATCAAAGATACTAAAGTTAGAATACTCACCAGCCAAGCGCCAGATATGTCGCCATTTACCTTGTTCTTGCAGCTTTTGTGAGATCTCTTTTTCGGTAGCTTTTAGCTTATCAACCTTATCAGCCTCCATATCTGTCGGTATCAGAACATCCATTCGTACGTGATATAACATCGTTGTTTCCTTATTGATGGTTAATAAATAAACTAACTATAATTGATTTTTAACACTCATTTCTTAACGAGTATTTATACAATGGCGTAAGTTAAGATTCAGTAGCAAACTTTCCTGATTTAGCGTTTGGCTGCGACATTGTAGACAAAGTGATATTACTGCGCTTGGCATAATAATAAACCTTGTCTGTGTCTACCTCGATACCGAGTCCTGCGCCCGTTGGTACCGTTAGACCAAAATTGTTGTAGTCCAGTGGACGCACTAAAATGTCTTCGGTCAGCAGTAAAGGGCCAAACATTTCAGTATCAAAATTTAAGCTCGGATAAGTTGCAAACACATGCGCTGATGCAGCAGTGCCAATCGGTCCCTCTAACATCGTACCGCCATATAGCTCGATACCGGCTAGATGTGCCATTTGTCCAATCAAGCAAGCGGCTTTTAGACCACCTGCTTGGTTAATCTTGACGGCAAAGACATCTGCGCAATGCTCGGAAGCTAAATGAAAAGCATTTTGTGGATCTTGGACGATCTCATCCGCCATAATCGCCACATCAAAACGATCCTTTAGGCGTTTAAGTCCGGCTCTATTGCGCATGGAGATGGGCTGCTCTATCAGATCAACGCCGCCGGCTTCTAGTAAGCTGATACCTTGCATGGCTTCAAGCTCTGTCCAAGCCTGATTGACATCGACGCTAATACGGCATTCAGGTACTGCTTTTTTGATGGCGAGAACGTGTGCGACGTCGTCAAGAATAGGGTTACTACCGATTTTTAATTTAAAAATACGATGACGTTTTTGCGCGACCATCTCTTTGGCTTCCGCGATATCTGTTGCGGTATCGCCGCTGGCAAGCGTCCAAGCGACCTCGATAGCATCACGAACACGGCCACCAAGCAATTCACTGACAGGTATACCTAAGCGCTGACCTTCAATATCGAGTAGGGCGGTTTCAATGGCACATTTTGCAAAGCGGTTGCCAGTAATATGTAAGCTTAATAGTTGCATAGCTTTGGCAGTAGAGGAGGGCTGCTCTTTTAGTAAAAGAGGCGTAAAATAAGTATCGATATTGGTTTTAATGCTATGAGGGCTTTCTTCTGCATAGCTTAAACCGCCAATAGTGGTGGCCTCGCCCCAGCCTGCAAAACCATCTTCGGTCTGAATATGGACGAGTACCAGTACTTGTTCTCTCATTACCGTACAAGCTAGCTTATGCTCTCGAATAGTAGGTATCGGTACTAGCAAGGTATCAATTGAGCGAATCATAGTTGTCCTTAATAGATCATTAATATGTCCTTATACTTAATAATTACTATAAAGGGCAAACAGTACCCTGTCTAAGACCTATTTGGTTTAATTTTAATACCTTTTGGGTATATTGTATGAAGAATTATAGGAGTCAATTGTGCTATGTTATGTTATTTAGGTATAAAGTTTACTGGTGACAAAGAACCTTTATCGTGGCCGGTTTGACCCATAGCCGCTAGCATAATCAAGGATAAGAAAAATGGAGCTTAGACATTTACGCTACTTTGTGGCTGTAGCAGAGGAAAAAAGTTTTAATAAAGCTGCCGAACGCCTTTATATCTCCCAGCCCCCTCTAAGCCGCCAGATCAAACAGTTAGAAGAGGAGATAGGCGTTACTTTAATCGATAGAGACAATCGTCCTTTAAAACTTACTGAGGCGGGCGAGTTTTTCTATGAGCATGCCATTCAAATTTTAAGAAAATCTGATAACCTGCGTGCCATGACTATGCGTAAAGGCGCGTTCGATAGCTCGTTGTCGATAGGCTTTGTTTCATCCATTCTCTACGGAATCTTGCCCAGAGTTATTGCGCGCTTTCGTCAAGTCTATCCTAACATAGAGCTTAAACTGCACGAGCTAAATTCGTGGCAACAAACTCAAGCGCTGACTAGTGGCAAGATAGATGTAGGCTTTGGCAGGTTGCTATTTGAAGATGCGTCTGTTAGACGTATTTTACTCAGAGAGGAGAGTTTGGTTGTTGCTGTACCCTTAAGCCATCATATGGCACAGGAGCAGCTTAACGCTCAGCGTATTGATGTGAATCTTACCGATCTGACAGAGGAGCGCTTATTACTATATCCAAAAGCGCCGCGGCCTAGTTTTATCAATTACGTACTAGAATTATTTGAGGCTCGCAACTTAAAGCCCAGCCATTTTACAGAGGTCAGTGAGCTACATGTGGCATTAGGACTAGTTGCCGCAGGTGAAGGGGTAACCATTGTTCCAAAAACGCTGGAGCATCTGCGTAACCAAGAGGTAACTTATATCCCATTTGAAGATGGTCTACTGGTATCTCCTGTTATCATGAATGTCCGGCATTTTGATAAGTCAGAGCTGCTGAAAACTTTATTGGAAGTCACGTATCAGATTTATGACGAAGAAGGATTTATTTATCAGCGGGAACAGATTTAGGTAGGGTTAAAATAAATACAAAACTAGGTTAAGTAATTAATTCAACACCAGTTAATCGTAACTAGTGTTGAGTATGGTTCAATGGAGATATTCTAGTCTGTTCGTCCTTCCAAACCTGCAAGCTCGCCCTCTGATGCACCAGGGGCCTTCATCTCAAATATCTTTTCTACGACCGTATAATCATAGTATCCAAGACGGGCTAAGGGCTTGATAGCTTCAATATCGATTTTACCATTGTCCATAATGAACTCATCTTTGATATGAACATGGGCCACCCGGCCGATAATAATATCGAATGTTGAGACGGCGTCCCCCGTTGGAATACGGATAGACTGCACATATTCAATCTCAAAGTTGATGGGTGATTCGGCCACTCGCGGCGCAGGTGCCTCAATGCAATCAGCCTTGGTAACACCAGCAAATTCAAACTCATCTTCGCCATAAGGCAGCGCTTTGGCAGATTTGTTGACCGCTTCACGTAAGTCATAAGTAGCCATATTCCAGACAAACCACCCGGTTTGTTCAATATTACGTACCGTATCCTTGCGGCTTTGACCGTCATCTACGTTGGACTGGTTGGCGACAAACATCACCATCGGTGGATCCCAAGTTAAGTTTTGGTATTGGCTATAAGGAGCAAGATTGGGCTTGCC
The DNA here is from genome assembly GCA_947501045.1 of uncultured Psychrobacter sp. Lineage (GTDB taxonomy): Bacteria > Pseudomonadota > Gammaproteobacteria > Pseudomonadales > Moraxellaceae > Psychrobacter. The sequence goes on along the minus strand of CANMUI010000002.1, from coordinate 301,005 downwards.
ATCTTTAGATATCGTCGAGATCCAGCCGATAGGACGGGGTACGGTGCTGCTTTTGAACGGATCAAAGGGCAGACCGTGACTACGCGCACCATCTTTTTTGGGAGAATAATGCATAAACTATCCTTATTAATGCGTTATTGAAGTTAAAAACACGCTTTACTATACAACTACCCTTAATTTAAAGGTTTTTAAATAAATTAAGTCTCACAAGCCGTACTAGCCGCTTGCGCTTTTTGGTAGGCTGCTTGAGCATCTAGGCCGGCTGCCTCAACATCGTTTAGATATTTTTGTGTCGCCTCTTTCAATACTGGACCCCAATTTGGATCATTCAAAGGATCAGGAATATCTATCATTACATCGCCTTTGGCTTTTGACTCAGCGCGAAATTTGCTGTCCTCTTTGTCGAACATCTCACCTGCAGCCATCGCCATAGAAACTCCTGAGTTATCATCAATGACTTTTTTAAGATCATCAGGCAGGCTGTTGTATTTATCTTTGTTCATAGCCATTAGCAAAGCGGAGCTATAGATAGGCATATTGGTGTGGTTGTTGACAATCTCAGTCAACTTAAATGAACCGGCGGGACTCCAAGGTAGGCTCATGCCATCGATAACACCGCGCTGGAGCGAGGTATAAAGATCAGAAGCTGGCAAGCCAACTGGAGACGCGCCTGCAATTTCAATAATATTACCCGCAATATCTGAAGGACGGCGGATACGCAGACCCTTCATATCAGCTGGTGTACGAATGGCTGTATCAATGCTATGAATAACGCTGGGACCGGCGCCAATCATAAAGAGCAGTTTAGTATCCTCATACTCGCTTGAGATATCGCCATCATCGTAGAGCTTTTGTAGCATACAGCTCATCTGGCCGGCCGTATTAGACAGCCCTGGCAGCTCAGCAACCTGAGTCAGAGGAAAGCGGCCATTGATATAGCCTGGAACCTGAATACCAATATCAACAGTACCTTTGGCAACAGAATCATAGGTCACATCAGGTTTGCTAAGCGAAGCAGAAGGGTAGATCTCAACGAGTAGCCTGCCATCTGATTCTTCGGCAATTTTTTGGGCCCAAGGTTCTACGACCTCAGTATGCATAGCCGCCGTGCTTGGCCAAAAATGTGACAGACGTAAAGTAGTTACCTCTTGAGAGCTAGTAGCTGTAGTGTCTGCTGTACTTGTAGCTTCTGTAGCGCTTTGCTGCGAGCAGCCCGTGATGCCCATCAAAGCAGCTAGCGTTATACCTGCAGTAAGCTTGCGTTTTGTTACAGTCGTCATAATTATGAATTCCTTTTCCATAGTAGATAGTGAGGCTAATACTTAGTACTTAGAGGTACTAAAAGGTAAAAATATACTCCAAATCAAAAATCAGAAAAGGGCTGCTATATCTACTGACAAGCTTTGATAACCAGCCCTAATAAAAAATATTTCAAATTAAGACTGACAAAACTCACTGGCTACTTGCGCTTTTTGATAGACCTCTTGAGCAGGTAGTCCCGTTGCCTCAACATCGTCTAAATACTTTTGGGTCGCCTGTGTAAGTATAGGTCCCCATGCTGGATCGTTTAAAGGATCGGGTATATCTACCATGATGTCGCCTTTGGCTGCCGCTTGATCGTGAAACTTATCGTCTTCACGGTTAAACATCTCGCCCACTGCGGTAGACATCACGGTTCCTGAATTATCATCGATTACTTTTTTAAGATCATCAGGCAGGCTATTGTATTTGTCTTTATTCATAGTCATCAGCAAAGCCGAGCTATAAATAGGGATATTGGTATGGGTGTTTGAGATCTCGGTAAGTTTGAAATCGCCAGTAGGACTCCATGGTAGGCTAGTACCGTCAATGACGCCGCGCTGTAAAGAGGTGTATAGATCCGAGACCGGCAAACCAACAGGCGATCCCCCTGACATCTCGATAACATCACCTGCGATCGTTGAAGGCCGGCGGATACGCAAACCTCTTAAATCATCTGGCGTGCGAATAGGGTTATCAACAGTATGAATAACACTAGGACCGGCCCCAATCATAAACAGCGGTTTAGTATCTTCAAACTCATTAGAGATATCGCCGTCGTCATAAAGCTTTTGTAGCATACAGCTCATTTGGGTACCCGAATTAGCAAGGCCTGGCAGCTCAGCAATCTGGGTAAGCTGGAAACGACCATTGATATAGCCTAAAACCTGAGCGCCAATATCAACAGTACCATTTACTACAGAATCATAAGTGGTGTCAGGCTTACTAAGAGTAGCAGAAGGAAAGAGCTCAATAACCAGTCTGCCATTAGAGTCTTCTTCTATTTGTTTGGCCCATGGCTCCAAAACTTCCGTCTGCATAGCCGCCGTGCTTGGCCAAAAATGTGAAAGACGTAAGGTAGTCACGTCTTGGGAGCTTGCAGTTGAATTATCTGCGTTTGTACTTGTTGTCTCGCTTTGCTGACTACAGCCAGTAAAGCTGATTAAGGCCGCTAGAGCAATCCCTGCGTTCAACTTTAATTTCATCATCAATTCCTTTTCGATGGTGGTTAATGGTACTAATACAAAATATATTAGCGATACAACTACAATGATTAAAACGCCACTACCTACAATAGCGTTTCAAATTACAACAGCGTTTCAAATATTCGCTCAACATGCTCGTCAGTCTGCTCAGTTTCGATCATCGACATCCCTAAGATGGTGTAATAAAACCTCGCAGCCATCAGCTCAGCTTGCGGTTTATCGTATTCTAAAGCTTCGTAAATCTCAGCAATAAAAGTAAGACGGTAGTTATCAACATCATTTAAGCTTTTTTTCACAATACTGTTATTCTGTGACCAATTACGTATTGCCAGCTCCAATGCAGCGCCATCGATGCGTCCTGTCTGCCGATGGGGCAGCAAAAACAATTCCTTTAAACGTCCTTTTGGCGTTAAATTAGCACTATTGATACGATTAATAATGGCACTGGTAGAGCGGGCACGCCATCTGGTTAACAATTGTCTAAACAGATCGTTGCGATCGCTAAAATGCCAATAAAAGCTGCCTTTGGTCACCTTTAGTTTCTTCGCTAACACTTCAACCTTTATTGCAGATATACCGTGTTTAGCTAGCTCAGACTCTGCTATTTGTAGCCAGTCTTCAGCTGTCAAACTACTTGATTGTGAAGGTTTTTTGCTAGTCAAGCTCACTCAATACCCTCCCAAAGTTGTAGATTATATGGTCAACAAACATAGTGTATTTACATACTGTGATTAGAGTTTAGCACAAAAAAAAATAAAAACATACGGTGGCGTATTGACACGATGAATTAATTACATTACTGTAAATAAGAAGGAAAACAACTATTTAAGAGAACTAGATATCAAGGAAGATCAAATATGCAAGTCACTGACTCTGGCAAAGGTAAAACAATTGAAGCGTTTGGACTGCAAACTAACTATTTAGAAATGGGCGCAGGCGAGCCTTTATTATTGCTTCATGGTTCTGGGCCCGGCGTCTCTGCTTATACCAATTGGCGCAAAATCATTCCTGAGCTGGCCAAATACTTTCGCGTCATCGCGCCAGATTTGGCAGGTTTCGGTCATACCGAAAGAGATCCAAATTTTTCTTATGACATCAAACACTGGGGTAAGCACTTACTTGGGTTTTTAGATGCGCTTGAGATCGATAAAACCAATGTCATTGGTAACTCCTTTGGTGGCTCGTTGACCCTAGCCACAGCTGCACGCTTCCCTGAACGCTTCTCCAAGCTCTGTTTGATGGGCACCCCTTGTGACAAATTCTATATGACTCCGGGCCTGCGTTCTGGCTGGGACTATACACCATCACGTGAAAACATGCGTAAAGCGATGTCACACTTCCCTTATCATCCAGAGACCATCACCGATGAGTTGGTGGAGGAGCGTTATCAAACCAGCCTTATTCCGGGTGCTCAAGAAGGTCTGCGTAAGCTGCTCATAGAGCCAAACGAGGAAGGTGAGACCGAGCTTTCGGGGATGCCTGAACATGTGGTCGCCAAAATTGAGCACCCGGCTATCGTTATTCATGGCCGCGAAGACAAAGTAGTGCCAACAGAGATGGGCTTTAAGCTGGGTCGTTCTATGCCGAATGCGGACTTACATGTATTAGCCAACTGCGGACATTGGGTAATGGCTGAGAGACCTAAAGAATTCTTACAACTGGTTATCAATCATTTTTCAGCAGAATAATAAGGTAGAAAAGTTATGTTTCATGTCGGTAAATTAGATGATTTAGAGATCGGTGAAGCGATCAAATTGGACCAGTTTGCAGCGCCTATTGCAGTCATTCGCGGCGAAAGCGGTGAGGTATATGCTATCGATGATACCTGTACGCATGCTCAAGCCTCATTTTGCGATGGTTTTGTAGAAGGGGACACGGTTGAGTGTCCGCTGCATATGTCGGTGTTTTGCCTAAAAACAGGAGTGCCTGAGAACCCGCCTGCGATGGAAGCGGTTAATACTTATGCAGTCGAGATCAAAGATGGCGAGATATACATTGAGGTTCCTCAATGAATGAGGTTGAGTCGGTCATCGTCGTAGGTGCTAGTGCAGCTGGGATAAACTGTGTTCGGCAACTACGAAATGGTGGCTTTTTGGGTGACATTACGCTGATTGATAAAGACAAAAATGGTGCTTATGAAAGGCCGCCATTGTCTAAACAAATTCTGATGAATGCAGAGACTACTAGTAAAGACGTCGCTTTAATAAAAGATGACGAATTAGTGGCGTTTAATATCAACACTCAATTTGGCGCGTGTGTTGATCAAGTAGATCCTGTATCACGTAAAGTCATTCTTGAATCAGGCGAAGAGTTAAGCGCTGATGTCATAGTATTAGCAACAGGCGGGGAAGCCAGACGTTTACCTATAGAAGGTGCTAATTTATCGCAAGTATTGGTGCTACGCAACTATGAAGATGCTCATAATTTGCGTCAAAGAATAAAACCCAATGCTCGCGTCGCAGTTATTGGCGGCGGCTTTATCGGAGCTGAAACTACGGCTTCTTTATCTCAGTCTGGTGCTTTAGTGCATTGGTTAGATGCGGTTGAACTGCCTATGGCGCATCTATTACCTGAGGCGCTTTGCGAGAAAATTGTAGAAAATCATTGCGGACAAGGGGTAGAGCTGGTTACTAACTGCCGCATCAATAAGTTTATAGAGCAGACAGATGGTCAGGTGTCTATCTTGTTTGACGATGACACCGCAATTGATGTCGATGCTGTAGTCATGGGCGTAGGTATGATTCCAGAAACGCCTTATTTTTCTGATGCGATCAAATCGCAGATTTTGAATAAAACGACGGGCGGCATTCAGGTCGATGAAAACCAAGCTACCATGTTTCCGGGCATTTATGCCGCTGGCGATGTGGCGGCAGTGACTCAGCCTGATGGCTCCACTATACGCCACGAGCATTGGCAATCAGCACAGTATCAAGGCGAGCGTACTGCGGCATCGATTCTAAACGAAGCGCTTCCACCAGAGCCCGTTGATTGGTTTTGGTCAGATCAAGGCGACTTACATATAGAGATGGCCGGTAAGATTTTGCCTACTAAAGAGCATTTAGTCGTCAGAGACGAGGGTGATTGGCCTGTGTACTTTAGTGTCGTTGATAATCGTGTTGTGGGGGCGGTAAGTGTCAATAATCCCAATGCGGTGCGTGCGGCGATGCGCATGATTAAGAACGATGTACATATCGAGCCTTCACAGTTGGTTGATATAGAGGTACCACTGCGTAAGCTGATGCGCGGTTAAGATAAAGCGTAAACGATCCAGTATTTAAACGATAAAGCAGTTAAAAAGGAACTTTAACATGTCAGAAATTAAAGCTTTGGGCTATCTTGGATTTTCTATCTCCGACCCAAAAGGCTGGCGCGATTACGCTGAAAACATACTTGGCGTCAGTATCACAGATGATGATAACGGCGATATGTTAATCCGTATCGACTCTTATGCTTGGCGTATTCGTTTAACAAACGCTGAGCATGATAATCTTGATTATGTGGGCTGGGAGGTCAGCGATCAGCGCGACCTAGAGAGCTTAAAAGCGCGTTTGACTGCTGAAGGCGTTGATTTCGAGGTAGGTTCAGAGGAGCTAGCCAAAGCGCGACAAGTCAAAGAGCTCATTGTCTTTAGTGATCCTGATGGCACGCGCTGCGAAGCTTTTTATGGCCCATTGCAAATGACCAATAAACCTTTTGTCAGTCCCAGAGGCTTTCGCTTTGTCACCGGTGAGCAAGGGCTTGGTCATATCGTGCTCATTAGTAAAGATCACGCCGCCCAAGAAGCTTTTTATACCCAGCTGTTAGGGTTTAAAGTCTCAGATTACATCAATACCGAGGTCATTCCTGGTAAACCTTTGAACATCTCTTTTTTACGCTGTAACGGTCGCCATCACTCTTTGGCGCTGGCCCCAGTGCCCATTCCTGCAAAGATCGCGCACATTATGCTGCAAGTCGATGATATCGATGACGTTGGCCGGGCTATGGACGCTGCTGAAAAAGCGGGCGCGCATTTCTCATTTACCCTAGGTCGCCACTCCAATGACGAGATGTTGTCCTTTTATACTATGAGTCCTTCTGGTTTCGATGTCGAATTCGGCTGGGGTGCTATAGAGGTGGATGATGATAGTTGGCACGTCAAAGTTCATCACGTCAATTCAGCTTGGGGACATAAATTCCAACGTCCTCCGCGCAAATAACATTCATAACTTGCAGTTATAAGTGCTGTAGACACGAAAATTATAAATATGAAAACAGTTAACACGAGAATTATAAATTATGAGCAATAAGCATAGCCCAGCAAACCTAGCCCCCTCACTTTTTGATGCTTATAAAAAAGGAGCAGTCGCGCCGCTGCGTCATCAAGTGGACGTTAAAGATATTGCCTTGGCTTACCAAATCCAGCAAGAGAATCACCGCCGCTGGAGCGAGCAAGGCAGGGTCACTATTGGCCGCAAAATCGGTCTGACTTCAACTGCGGTACAAGCACAGCTGGGCGTTGATCAACCTGATTACGGAATGGTCTATGCCGATACTTGCTATTGTTCAGGGGCACAGATACCTGCAAGTCAGTTTTTGCAGCCCAAAATAGAAGCTGAGATTGCCTTTGTGCTCAAATCTGACTTGGACGCTGATAATCTCACTATTATCGATGTCATCAATGCTGTTGATTACGCTGTTGCTGCTTTGGAGATTGTCGATAGCCGCGTTGAGAATTGGGACATCAGCTTATTTGATACTATCGCTGATAACGCCTCTTATGGCGGGATTATTATGGGAACCACGCCGGTACCCTTAAGCCAATTAGATTTAGAAAATTGCCAAATGCAGCTGTCAAAAGGCAATGAAGTAGTCTCAGAAGGAGAAGGCCGCGCCTGTCTAGGCAATCCTTTGTTAGCTACGCTATGGCTCGCTAATATGATGATCGAAAATGGTCAACCACTTAGAGCAGGCGATGTGGTGCTATCAGGCGCTTTGGGGCCTATGATAGCTGTGGAATCAAATGATACCTTTAGCGCTACTATAGATGGTCTTAATAGTGTTTCAGTGAGTTTTACCGAATAGTTAAGTGCATAGGAAGTCCATTAATCGAAAAGGATGTCAATAATATGTCAGATAAAACGAAAGTCGCGATCATAGGTTCAGGCAATATTGGAACCGATTTGATGATCAAAATTCTCAAGACCTCTCAAGATTTAGAAATAGTCGCTATGGTGGGTGTTGATCCTGAGTCTGATGGATTAGCTCGTGCCAAAAGCATGGGAGTAGGGACTACTCACGAAGGTATTGATGGTCTAACGGCAATGCCTGAATGGCAAGATATCGATATCGTTTTTGATGCCACCTCTGCCTCTGCTCACGCCAAACATGCAAAGATCTGCAATGAAGCGGGTAAGATTATCGTTGATTTGACGCCAGCAGCTGTGGGCCCTTTTATCGTGCCTGCGGTTAATGGCGACTCTAATATTACCAAGCTTAATGTCAATATGGTCACTTGCGGTGGTCAAGCTACTATTCCTATGGTTCACGCCGTATCACGAATAGCGCCTGTCCACTACGCCGAAATCGTAGCTTCTATTTCTTCAAAATCAGCTGGACCCGGTACTAGGGCCAATATTGATGAATTTACCGAGACTACCTCGAAAGCGATTGAAGAGGTGGGCGGCGCAAAAAAAGGCAAAGCCATCATCGTGCTCAATCCTGCTGAACCACCGATGATTATGCGCGATACCGTACTGACCTTTTCTGAAGACGCTAAGGAAGACGATATCAGAGCTAGTGTCGCTGAGATGATAAAAGAAGTACAAAGCTATGTACCTGGCTATCGCTTAAAGCAAGAGGTGCAGTTTGAGCGCTATACCGAGCAAAACCCTTTACATATACCAGATATCGGTACGCTAACGGGACTAAAAACATCCATATTTCTTGAGGTAGAAGGCGCCGCTCATTATCTACCTTCTTATGCAGGCAATCTAGATATTATGACCTCAGCTGCCCTGAAAACAGCTGAAAAGATTGCGCTAGCCAGACAAGTACAAGATGGAGAAAAATCATGAATAATCATATAAGTGATAAAAAGTTATATATCCAAGATGTGACCCTGCGTGATGGCATGCATGCTATCCGTCATCAGTACGGTATCGATCATGTACGTGATATTGCTAAAGCGCTAGAAGATGCTGGCGTTGACGCTATTGAAGTTGCCCATGGCGATGGCCTGAGCGGTAGTAGTTTTAATTACGGTTTTGGCGCGCACACTGATTGGGAGTGGTTAGAGGCGGTCGCTGACGTATTGGATAAAGCGGTATTAACGACGCTTTTACTGCCCGGTATTGGCTCGGTAAAAGATCTAAAAAGAGCTTATGATCTTGGCGTGCGCTCAGTGCGAGTAGCGACCCATTGTACTGAAGCTGACGTCTCAAAGCAGCATATCGAAACCGCCAAAGAGATGGGCATGGATACCATTGGCTTTTTAATGATGTCGCACATGTCAGCGCCTGACAAACTTGCTGAGCAAGCTAAGCTTATGGAATCTTATGGTGCTGGCTGCGTTTACGTAGTAGACAGCGGCGGCGCTATGAACATGAACGATATTGCCGATCGGGTCAAAGCGCTACGTGACAATTTAGACAGCAGTACTGAGCTTGGGATCCATGCTCACCACAACTTAAGTTTAGGCGTTGCCAATAGTATTGTGGCGGTTGAAAACGGGGTAACTCGGGTAGATGCGTCATTAACTGGTATGGGTGCAGGCGCAGGTAATGCGCCACTAGAGGTCTTTATTGCTGCTATCAATCGTTTAGGATGGCAGCATGGTTGTGACCTCTACAAACTCATGGATGCAGCCGAAAGCCTAGTCAGACCACTACAAGATCGTCCCGTTCGTGTGGATCGAGAAACGTTAACGTTGGGTTATGCTGGTGTCTATTCTAGCTTTTTGCGCCATGCTGAAAAAGTAGCTGAGCAGTACGATATCGATGTCAGAGAGATATTGGTTGAAGTTGGCAGACGTAAGCTTATAGGCGGTCAAGAAGATATGATTGTCGATGTAGCTTTAGATTTAATCAATGCACAAAAGGGTTAACAATCATGGCCAATAGAGAAATCGTATCCTCACTATATGACAAGATGAAATTGCCCGTTATCGTTGCGCCCATGTTCTTGATATCAGGTCCTGATTTGACTATTGCTGCTGCTAAAGCGGGAATTATAGGCTGTTTCCCTGCTCCCAATGCTCGGACGATTACTGATCTAGAAAATTGGCTCGATAAAATCGAAGCCGAGCTTAAAGGTACAGACTATGAAGGCATGTGGGCGATGAATATGATCGTCCATAAAAGCTATGATCGCTTTGAAGACGAATTACAGTTAGTTGAGCGTTATAAGCCCAAATTCGTTGTCACCGCGCTTGGCAGTCCCAAACGTGTTCTTGATAGGGTACATGCTTTTGGCGGTAAGGTGTTTGCAGATGTGATCAATGCTGAGCAGGCTAAAAAAGCAGTAGACGCTGGCGTCGATGGACTTATCTTAGTTTGTTCTGGTGCCGGTGGTCATACGGGTCAGTACTCAGCTTTTGCCTTTGTAGAAGAGGTGCGCCGTTTTTATGATGGGCCTATTATCGTTGGCGGCGCTATTCAAAGTGCCAAATCAATTGCTGCTCTGCTGGCTCTCGGAGCCGACTTTGCCTACATGGGTACGCGCTTTATTAGCTGTCCTGAGAGTTTAGTGACCGATGATTACCGCGATATGCTCGTTAACTCATCGATGGCAGATATTGTCACCTCGGATGTGGTCTCAGGCGTCATGGCCAACTGGTTAAAGTCCAGTTTAGAGAAGTCAGGCTTTGATCTAAAGTCATCAAAAGGCAGTACAGAAATTGATTTTTCTGACATACACGGTGAGAGTAAAGCCTGGAAAGATACTTGGGGCGCAGGTCACGGCGTAAGCGCAACTGAATCTATTCAAAGCGTAGCAGAAGTCGTTGATTCATTAGTAGCTCAATTTAAGACAGTAAAGTCAGATCTTAATGCCGAGCTTGCCGAGTGGCCTAAAGCCTAGCAGTAGACAAAGACCAGTAAGGTAGACAATAGATAAAGAAGGTTAGATAAAGGCAGCTTAGTAGTAGTTAGGGTAAAAGAAAGAATTTAAAGGATGAAGAGAGATTCAAACGGATCTAAACCATGGAAGGACAGTCGACATGATTGAATTTACGTTCACAACGGACTCAGAGATAAAGCTTGGGCGTCACGATGTTATCGCAGAAGAAAATGCTCGCGGTGAAGTTATATTCCGTAATAAAGAGCCGCTTAATTTAGACGACTATACGATGCTAGATTGTATCGATTACTGGGCACAGCGCGCGCCGAATACAGTCTGTATGCGCGAGAGAGCAGCCGATGGTTGGTTGGAGATATCCTATAAGGAGTTTGCAGCCAAAGTCAAAAATATCGCAACGCATTTAGGATCGCTTGACATCTCAGAAGATAAGCCGCTGATGATAGTAGCACCAAACTCTATCAATCATGCTTTAGTAGCCTTCGCTGCCATGACTATTGATGTGCCAGTAGCGCCTATCTCTATTGCTTATGCCTTATATGGTGAGACCTTCGGACGTCTTCATAGTGTTATTGATGTTGTAAAACCAGGCGTTATTCATTTTAGTAATACTAACATTTTCAAAGATGCGGCAAAGTCTGTACTTGAAAATTACGACATACCTTGTATTGCCTTTAATTCCGATATGGAAGAGGTGCCAGCTATTCGCAGCCTAGCGCAAATTACTGATGAAGAAGTGACCCAAAAAAGAAGTAGTGTTACCCAAGATACTATAGCTAAGGTCATGATGACCTCAGGCTCTACGGGCAATCCAAAGGGCGTTATCAATACGCATAGAATGATGTATAGCAATCAGTTCGCCCTTTATAAGATGTGGCCTTTTTTAGCAGATATGAAGCCAAGCTTAGTCAGCTGGCTACCTTGGAGCCATACCTTTGGCGGCAACGTCTGTGTCAATATTGCTTTATTTAATGGCGGTACGATAACCATTGACGATGGTAAGCCAGTACCGAGCCATATTGGCCGTACTATCGAAAATATGCTGCTTATTGAGCCCAATATTCACTTTAATGTCCCGGCTGGTATTGAAGCTTTATTAGCAGAGTTTGAGGACAATCATCGTCAAGCGCGCAAGTTCTTTTCAGCGGTCAAGGTTATTTTTATTGCCGCCGCCGCGTTACCTGACAAAACCAGGAACAGATTGGCTGAGCTATCAATGGAGCTTGTCGGTACTAGCCCAAAACTACTGGCGGGTTGGGGCTCTACAGAAACCGCGCCTTTCGCTACTTGTCTGAATTTTGAATCGGACTCAGCGGTGAATATTGGTGTTCCCTTACCAGGGACGGATATCAAATTAACCCCTGTACAAGATAAATTGGGACTCTCAGTACGCGGCCCTAACGTCACTCCAGGATACTGGCGAAACCAAGAAGCCACGGCCAAAGCCTTTGATGAAGAGGGGTTTTATTCAATGGGAGACGCTGGACGCTTAATTGATCCAGATGATCCGTCAGCGGGATTGGTATTTGATGGCAGAACCTCGGAGAACTTCAAGCTAAATTCGGGTACTTGGGTCAACGTAGGTGAGGTCAGAATAGGAGTCATTAGCACCCTAAAACCTTATTTTCTAGATGCGATTGTAACGGGTCATAATCAACCAGAGCTTGGCTTGCTGATTGTGCCAAATATTGAGCGCTTGGCTAGTGAGCACGGTTTGGGTGAGGAGCAGAAAAACGCAAGCGAGCTGCAAAAAGTTGAGAAATTGGTCGATCAAGTAGTCATGCTATTAAACGATTATAACGAGATCAATTTTAGTAACAGTAAAAAAATACGTCGATGTGCATTTTTACCTGAGCCGCCATCCATTGAGAAAAATGAGATCACCGATAAAGGCTATCTAAATCAGCGAGCTTTGCTAGAGAATTGGTCGAAACTTATCGAAGATATGCATAGTAAAGAGATAGGCTCAGACCTCTACTTTCACTACTTTTAAATAATTATTTTTACAATCCAGTAAATCATTTATCGTCAGGAGATAAATATGTCAATAAATATACGATCGCTAGTAGATTATGAAAAGGGCTTAATAGATAGACGCATCTTTTGGGATGACGCTATTTATCAGCAAGAGCTAAAGCAAATATTTGCTCGTTGCTGGCACTTTGTAGCGCATGAGTCGCAAGTCAAAACTTACGGCGAATTTATCACCACTTATATTGGCGAAGATGCAGTGATTGTCGCTAGAGCCAAAGACGGTAGTATCAACGTCATGCTAAACGCTTGTCCGCACCGAGGCAACAAAGTCTGCTTTGCCGGTGAAGGCAAGATTCGCTCATTCGTCTGTAACTATCACGGCTGGGCATTTGGTTTGGATGGCGTACTAAACGGCATGCCAGCCAATGAGCTTTATGATAATACCGAAGGTTTTAGAAAAGAGGACTGGGGACTACATAAAGCGCGCGTAGAAACCTATAAGGGCTTGGTGTTTGCAACTTTCGATGAAGAAGCGCCATCTTTAGGAGATTACTTAGGGGATTTTCGTTGGTATTTAGACGCGATTTTGGATGTAGATGACAAAGGCACTGAGTTTATCCCTGGTACCACGCGCTCATTGCTCAAATGCAATTGGAAATATCCTGCGGACAATTTTGTAGGTGATATCTATCATGCTTTATGGACGCACTTAGGCGCAGCAGAGGCGACGCTTAAAGAAGCTGGCGGAATCGTAGTCACTAATGAAAACTCTTATCAAGCTAGTGTCAACGGTCATGGCTGGGAGTTCTCATTAGCCAATAATTTTGGTAATGCAGCGACGATGGGCGACAAAGATATTATCAAATATCTGCGCGCTCGTGAGGCTGAAATTAGCAAACGTCTTGGAGAAGTACGTGCAAAACTGCTAGGTTCTGTAGCCTCAGCCTTGATATTTCCGAACTTCGCATTTTTGCCAGGCTACCTAACTTTTAGAACGTTTTTACCCAAAGGGCCAATGGAGACGGAGTTACATAGCTGGACATTGGTGCCTAGTGAAGCGTCGGATGAGATAAAAGATAAATGGCGATTGGGAGCTATGCGTACCTTTTCTCCTAGTGGCATTTTGGAGATGGATGATGGTGAGAACTGGGAGCAGGCGACCATGAGTAATGCTGGATATGTGACTCGCCATCAAAAACTTTTCTATGGCATGAATCCAACTAAAGGCGAGGCGGTTCCTATTGATTTGCCCGGTACGGTTACCAAAGGTCAGCTTACGGATGCTAATCAGCGTTTATTCTTTAAACGCTATAGCGAGTTTATGGAAGCTGAGAGCTGGGCCAATATTCCACTAGCAGAACAAAAAATGCAACAAGGAGCTCATCATGACAAGGGATGAATTGCTAGCGCTAGAAGCTAAAGGTGAACATGTTGATTTGCAGACCTTTTTTGAGGTACAAAAGGCTATCAATCACGAAGCCTATCTATTAAACCATGAGCTGCTTACTGAATGGGCAGATAATCTAGAAGATGATCTAATCTATTGGGCACCGCTACGTGAGAATATCTTACGTAGAAGCCGCACCCCAGAGATTACCACGGCTAGAGTATCTTTATTTGAAGAAGACAAAGAGTCGATCATGATGCGTCTAAAACGTAATGATAGCGGTATGTGCTGGACAGAAGATCCACCAACTCGCCAAGTGACCGCTATATCAAACTTAGAGGTCTTTCATACCGATAAAGCGGACGAGTTGGAAGTGCATACGGTATTTACGCTATATCGCAGCCGCTTTGAGCGTGATGACTCGACACTGATGGGACGACGTAAAGACGTTTGGCGTAAAGTTGGCGAGGACTATCGATTAGTTGGACGCCTCATCCTTTTGCAACAATCTACGCTTATGACCAAGAATCTAAACGTATTTATGTAGCTTTTTATACTGTGGTTTGTGCTGTTTTTATGCAACCTTTTATCCCATCTTAAGGCAAAATTATGCAGATGCTACTTGATAGACGAGTCATTGTTACCGGTGCTGGTAGCGGTATCGGTAAAGCAATAGTTACTAGGTTTTTGGACGAGGGTGCACGCGTCCTTGCCGTCGTCCGTAAGCCTGAACAGATTGAAGAGTTCTTAAGTCATGATAACTTTTGTCACGTGGTAGGCAATGTCAACGACTATGCGACCAACGAGCTGGCAGTAACGACTATAACTGAGAAGTGGAACGGTCTCGATGTTATGATCGCCAATGCTGGGGTGTGGGACTTTTTTAAAAAGCTGCAAAAGATGTCCGCTCAAGAATTAGAAGACGGTTTTGAGCAAATCATGTCAACTAACGTTCGAGCCGTGTTAATGGCTGGTCACGCCAGCTATGCAGCTTTGCAAGACTCTCATGGCTGTCTTATAACCACGGGTTCTAACGCTTGTTTTCGACCCGGCGGTGGTGGTCCTTTATATATCGCCTCCAAATATGCGCTGCGCGGGGTGGTGGCTCAACTGGCTTTAGACTTTGCGCCCAACGTTCGTGTTTGCGGCGTTGCACCTGGAGCCACGGATACCCCTATCAGTGGTACCGATGCACTAAATCAGCGTGACAAATCAATGAATACGGATCGCGCCCGTCTAGAGTCCATGGGCAATCATATACCTTTAGGACGTGTGTCTACTCCTGAAGAACATACTGACCTTTATGTCACACTTGCTAGTGCAACAGGAGCGAGATATGTGACAGGCACTATTTTAGTCAGTGATGGCGGCTTGACCGCCGGTCAATAGTATTTATTAAAGAGTTTTTCGAAGTTAGATATGAGTTATTTTAACTTTAGTAGTTACTTATAGCTTAAAGAAAAGTCTATAGTTTCTACGTTTAGTTTTTAAAACGTTGACATAATCATTAACCAAGCCATGAAGGAGGAAGGCACAAAAAGAAACTGTATTAGGAGCTGTACTAAAATTGCGCTAAAGAGTAGCGGCAATTGGTTTTAGAAATGGAATTTACCAATACGATAACAGGGAGTTATAGACCATGCATCATCTAAAAAAGTTAACCCTAGCGTTAGCAGCAGTAGCCTTATGCACCAACGCACAAGCTATTGAATTAATCAACGACGGCGACACCACCGTAACTTTAGGCGGGTTTGTTAAAGCAGAAGGGCTATTTACCTCTGCTGATGACGACGTCCCTGAGAATAATGTCTCAGACTTTGAAGGCGACGTGCGTGAATCACGCATCAACCTTGAAGCCAAAACCGTAGTCGATGATAGAAACCTAAAAGCGTTTATCGAAACCGACTTTTATGGCGGCGATATTGCCAACGACCAAGCGGAGCTGCGCCTGCGTCATGCCTTTATACAAGTCGATGATGTCACCTTTGGTAAGACGTGGAACGGTCAGTTCTTTGCTGTCGCGCCGCTATTAACCGAACAGCTGGACTTTTGGGGCGTCGCCGTCGGTACTGTTGCGGGTAGTGGCCTTAATGTCCGTCCCGATCTAACCGTACACTATGCCAAAAACGGCTTTCGAGTTACCGCGCAGGAGCCGGTCAATGATGACGCCGATCTACCAGACTTAGTGGCAAGCTATACTGCCAATACCTCTGATTTTGGTTATGCTAATGCCCCTGATCTGGACTTTATCGTCGGGGTGATGGGCCGCGATGTGAATAAAAGCGTTGAGGACGATTCAGACTCAAAGATCGGCATAGGCGGCTCATTAGCCACGAGGTTGAACCTAGCTGAGAATCGGTGGGGTAAAGGCTCGCTACATGCCAGTGTCTATACCGGGGATGGTATGGGGGTTTATTCTGGACTATGTGCGTCAGGCCCGCTAAACCCGGCAGTAGAACAAGGCTGTGATGCTGAGGATGGTGATCTGGTGTCACAAACGGGCTTTAGTGTGGGCTATCGGCAAGTGTTTTCACCTAAACTGCGCGCTAACCTACGTTATGGTGAGGTCAATGTAGACAATGAGGAGGATACGACTTTAGATGTCAAAAGCGTCAACCTGATCTATACTTACTTGCCCGGTCTGGATTTTGGTGTCGAATGGCGCGATCGTAGTCGTACTACGCTGCCTTGGAGACTCGGCGGTCAAGAGGTTGAGGTGATGGCGAGGTATAAGTTTTAATAGTGTATTAAAACTACACTGAGAAATTTTGCTATTCTTTTATCTCAATTACAGTTATGTTTAATGTCAGTATCCTAAAAAGGACGCTGACATTAATTTTATAATAATTCTAAACTAGCCAATATAAAGGTTACTAGCAATATTATTCTTCATATGCAAAAGACGCGGCGCAATGTCTTCTTCTAGTTTGCTGCGGCTAAGCATAAAACTGGGCGCGCCGCAATTAAACGTTAGCAAACCCTCGGTTGGGTGCATAAGTGCAGTGGCGACGGCATTGACATCCTTTTGCCATTCGCTGATCGAAAAGCAGTATCCGTATTCCTCATAATCTCTAAAAGCTTTGTCCAGTCCGCGCCTGATCTTGAGCCAATCGTCTTTATACTTACTGCGAATTGCATCAAGGATGAATTCTTGTTCAGCAGGTGGCATACTGGCTAGGCAGGCGCGCCCCATGGAGCTTAAATGAATGGGCAGGTAGGAACCAACATTACGGCGCATGGTAGTAGTACCTGTACTTTGCACCACATTTAAATAAACCATTCTTAGTCGGTCGCGCGTAGCCATGGCAACAGCGCTATTAGCATAATCTGCCAACTCTTCCATATAAGGTGTGGCTAAGTTATTGATAGTCATGTTCGCCATCATCGTGTAGCCGAATCCCAACACCCCAGCTGCAAGCTGATATTTGCTGCTGGTGGTTTGTTTTAGATAGCCGAGTTTTACTAGGGTGTAAGTCAATCGCGTAATCGTGCCTTTGGGAAGTCCTGTTAATTGACTTAATTCTTGATTACCCAAAAAAGGGCGCTGCGGTGTAAAACAGCGCAGCAGCTCAAGACCACGTGCTAAAGCAGTCACAAACTGCCGATCATTTTGATCTTTCATCTCGCTAATAGGTTCTAGTAGCTCGATATGAGCGGTATTACCAGTATTTTCATTATCAAGGGTAGTAGTCATATATGGTTTATTGATCTTAGATAAAAGGTTACCGCTATTATAAGCTATTTCGCTATGTACTATTAAACTCAATAGTATTATGCCTTTTGCGGATCATACTGCTGCTCTTTAATAAATAACGTCGGAATAAGCCCACATAAGAAGTATGCTCCGGCCATAAGTAGTAATCCTGCGCCGATAGAGTTTTGCATGGCCATATAACCGATAGCGACTGGTGCGATAACTGAGCCCAATCGTCCGATATTAAAGGCGCCGCCAATGGCCGTACCTCGAATAGCAGTTGGGAAGCTTTCAGTTAAATAAGTGGCGTTAATAGCATAAGGAATACCGTATAAGAATCCAAAAGCTATCATCATCCAGCCGATATTCTCGGGAGTGTGCATATACACGAGTACTGGAATAAACAGCGCAGTACCCATAGTACCAAAAGCAAAGACTATCTTGCGGCCAATCTTATCAGCGACGATGCCCGCTATTAATTTAGCAAACATCATAGTCAAATAAGTACCTGCCATATAGATAGCCATCTCTTTAAACTTAATACCGAGTTCAGTTTCTAGATAGGAGGGTAGCCAGTTACTAACCCCAAAATAGCCAAATAGTAGAAAACCTGAGCTCATAGTCCATAAAATAAATGTCAGACGATGTTTTGGATCTTCAAATATAGCTTTATAAGGGTTTTCACGTTTTGTAATAGTAGTGCTCAAGCCTTTTAGTTTAAGGGCGCGAGCTTCCTGCCAAGAAAGCGGCTCAGGAATAAGAAAGTACATCGCTATAGAGAGAATAATAGGTAGAAACGTCAGCAAATATAGGGTACGCCAGCCATAGCTGGGAATGATCCAGGCTGAGATACTAGTGATCACTAATGATCCTAAAGTAAAACCGGTCATCAATAGCGCCAGTACCGTAGTGCGATGTTTGGTAGGTACCATCTCCGACATCAAAGTATTAGTGGCAATATATAAACTACCTAGACCTAAACAGGCGACGAACCGTAATATTGCAAATTGCTGATAGCTTTGCACAAAACCACTAAACCCCGATAGTAAGGAGAAGGTAGCAGTAGCAATGACGATAACTCGTACGCGCCCAAAACGATCACAGGCCCAGCCGCCAAAAAAGCCGCCAATTGCCATACCTAACAATGACCAACTGCCTAAAGCGCCAGCTTGGACATTGGTCAAGCCAAATTCTAGCTTTAGACTTGAGAGCGTAAAGGCAAGAATACCTATATCGGCTCCATCGCATAATAGAACTAAAAAACAAAAAAAGAAGGCCAGTTTCCAAGGTTGCTTCTGGACAGAGCTTAAGCTTGAATCTGAAGTTATAGCAGCACTTTTCACAATTTATATCCTTATTGTTGTGAGAATGAAAGACTATAGTCATAGTGACGTGACTTAGGTATCTGCGTCCTAGCAAATACCTTGATACGATTTAATAAACTAAATAGTTTTTAATAATCAAAGACAGCCAAATAAAAGATAGTTACGCGCAAATAAAAAAGTTACTCGCTGGCTTCTTTGATCATATTACGCGCGATGATAATTTGCTGAATCTGCGTAGTACCTTCGTATAAGCGATACAAGCGTACGTCACGATAAAAACGCTCAATGCCATAATCAGCGATATAGCCTGCTCCGCCATGAATTTGTACCGCTCTATCAGCCACGCGGCCGCACATCTCGGTGGCAAACATCTTGGCACATGATGATTCGGTAACGACATCCTTACCTTCATCGCGTAGACGTGAGGCATCTAGTACCATAGATTTAGCCGCATAAATCTCAGCTTTTGAATCAGCGAGCATCGCTTGAATGAGCTGAAAATTAGCAATTGGTTGACCGAACTGTTTACGATCCACAGCATAACGTAGCGCATCGTCTAACATGCGAGAGGCTGCTGCAGTACTTGCTGCCGCGATATGTAAGCGCCCTTTATCAAGAACCTTCATCGCGGTTTTAAAACCAACACCTTCAACGCCACCAATTAACGCATCAGCAGGTACTACGCAATTATCAAAGATAACGTCGCAGGTATGGGCGCCTTTTTGGCCCATTTTTTTATCAATTTTACCCAAAGTAATACCAGGCGTATCGCTCTCAACGATAAAGGCAGAGATACCACCAGCCCTTTTGTTGTTGGGATCGGTGCGTGCCATTACTGTAAATACACCAGCTTCAGGCGCATTGGTGATATAGCGTTTGCTACCATTAATAACGTAGCTATCGCCGTCTTTAATGGCCGTGGTTCTTAAAGAGGCGGCATCGGAGCCTGCTTCTGGTTCGGTTAGACAAAATGAGCCGATAATTTCACCGCTGGCGAGTCTCGGTAGGTATTTTTGTTTTTGCTCTTCGGTACCATCAATGACCAGACCGGAGGAGCCAATACCATTATTGGTGCCTATCAATGAGCGAAACGCAGGGGAGGTGCGCCCCATCTCAAAAGCGACGATAACCTCTTCTTCCATAGTCAGACCAAGCCCGCCATACTCTTCAGGAATGGTCAACCCAAACAATCCCAACTCGCGCATCTGGCTAATAATGTCTTCTGGCAAGCGGTCATTTTCTGCAACCCAGTCTTCTTTAGGTATGAGTTGATTGTTTACAAATTGGCGCACGGTATTGACGATGTGGTCGAGGACTTCCTTATCTCTAATCATGTGATTTTCCTTTGTCAGACTGATAGTTAATGTTTCTCGTACAATGAATGTCTTTCATACAAATAGCATAATCGATAGTTTATTCAATTACAATACTTTTGGTTCAAAAAACCGCAATGCGGTATTTATAATATTTAAGATTCCTAATATCTAATATATTTTCAAAATTATCTTCAATTTTTACTTCACAAAGGGGAAAATATAGTATAAATTGATATTGAATATCGCTATGCGGTACTAGAGTTCATAATTAATAGATTTTAAGATGATTAGGTTCGAGAACTAATAGAATTAAAAACATAGATTTAAAACACTGTTATTTTGTTCAAGTAAATTATTTAAAGGACAGCATCATGGAAGAGCAAATCATTATTTGTGAAACGTTAGATAATGGCGTAAGTCTGATAACACTCAATCGTCCCAAAGTTCGTAATGCTTTAAATGCTGAACTACGTGAGCAAATGGCAAAGATTTTCATCCAATTAAATGATGACCCACAAACCAAGGCTATTGTGCTAACTGGCGGCGATAAAGTGTTTGCAGCGGGTGCTGATATCAATGATTTCTTAACCGCAAAAACGGTCGATATCTATCTACGTCGTAGCGAGCAGTATTGGGATGCTATTACTAATTGTCGCAAGCCAATTATTGCAGCGGTCAATGGCTATGCGCTTGGCGGCGGCTGTGAGCTTGCTATGCACGCTGACATTATTGTTGCGGGCAAGTCTGCTAAGTTTGGACAACCAGAAATCAAAATCGGCTTAATGCCAGGAGCTGGCGGCACGCAGCGGCTGTTTCGTGTGCTTGGCAAACACAAAGCCATGAAGCTGATATTAACGGGCGATATGGTAAGCGCTGATGCAGCGGATCAAATGGGACTGGTCTCTGAAGTCGTTGAGGATGAGGCGACTATTAAGCGTGCTATTGAGATTGCTGAACAACTAGCAAGTTATTCACCGATTGCTTTAGAACAAATCAAAGAAGTTGCCAATCTTGGCGTAGATATGCCGCTAGATGCCGCGTTGGCTTTAGAGCGTAAAGCCTTTCAGATTTTGTTTGATACCGAAGATCAAAAAGAAGGGGCGAAAGCTTTTTTGGAAAAGCGTGACGCCAATTATAAAGGTCAGTAACTGGCTGAGAAATAGCAAATATACTTTGAAAACGAGATTATTTAACAAGACCATATAAAACAACAAGAGCTCATAAAGTAACGAGACCATATAAAGGATTATTATGACTGTTAAATCATTGGCCATTATTGGCACCGGTATTATGGGCATGGGTATTGCGCAAATCGCTGCCCAAGCTGGCATTCAAGTGCTTTTGTTTGATGCCAAAGCGGGAGCCGCTGCACAAGGCCGCCGTGCCCTACAAACCACACTCGAAAAACTCACCGCCAAAGGTAAATTTACCGATGAAGAGCTGCAGTCTACTTTGTCTAATCTGACCGTAATTGAAGATATAGCCAAAATCGCTGAGGTAGACGTCGTTATTGAAGCGATTGTTGAGAATTTAGAAATAAAACAACAGCTTTTTAAACAATTAGAAAGCATTGTCCCTGCCGAGACCATTTTGGCAACCAATACCTCATCGCTAGCGGTAACCGCGATTGCCTCCGATTGTGAACACCCAGAGCGCGTAGCAGGATTTCATTTCTTTAATCCCGTGCCACTCATGAAAATCGTGGAAGTTATTCCGGGACTCTCTACTGACCATCGTGTTGTAGAGACGCTTACGGATTTAGCCAAACGCATGGGACATTTAGGGGTCGTCGCAAAAGACACACCAGGCTTTATTGTCAATCATGGAGGCAGAGCTTATGGCACAGAGGCTTTAAAAATATTAGGCGAGGGAATCGCTAGCTTTGAAGATATCGATCGTATTTTACGTGAAGGCGCTGGCTTTCGGATGGGGCCATTTGAGCTGCTGGATCTCACTGGTATCGATGTCTCGCATCCGGTCATGGAGTCGATTTATAACCAGTATTACTTTGAACCGCGCTATCGTCCGCATCCCTTGACCCGTCAAATGCTAGAAGGAAAAAAGCTTGGTCGTAAAGTTGGCGAGGGTTTCTATCATTATGAAAACGGTCAAAAAATAACAGCAGACACGCCACAACAATCATCGCTTGAGACATCAGTGTCCAAAGTAGGGTCTGATGTATCAAACATAACGGTTTGGATTGGCGCGGATTTAGTAGAAGATAAAAAACAGCTGGTTGCTCATTTAAACGCTAACAGCATCAATATCGACGACAGTGATAAGCCAAACCCTGACAGCTTAGTATTGCTGGCAATTTACGGCGAAGATACCACCAATGCGGCTATTCGCTATCAAGTGAACCCTCAACAAGCGGTCGCCATTGATATGCTGACTGACTTATCCAAGCATCGTACTTTGATGCCAAGTATCGTTACAGAGGATAAATTTGTGGCGCAAGCTTATGCCTTGTTTGGTAGAAATAATAAGTTTGGAAATAGCTTGAATGAAGGCTCAGATGGTGCTGTCGATGCCACGCTAATCACCGAAAGCACGGGCTTTGTGGCGCAGCGAGTCGTGGCTATGGTCATTAACTTAGGTTGTGATATGGCGATGCAAGGTATTGCCACGCCAGAAGATATCGACAATGCCGTCAAGCTTGGATTGGGCTATCCGTATGGTCCTATCTTATGGGGGGACGAGCTTGGTGCCGAGCGTATTTTACTTATCTTAGAGCGTATTTATGGGTTAACAGGTGATCCGCGCTATCGTCCGAGTCCTTGGTTACAACGCCGCGCCAAGCTAGGTATCTCATTATTCACTCAACAGAGCAATTGCCAATGCTAGATTGTTGATGCTAAGAGCTAGACCAATTTAATAAACGCTATATTTTGATAATACAAATTCTTAAAACTAAACAAGGAAAAGTTATGTTAGACGCTTATATTTATGATGGATTAAGAAGTCCTTTCGGTCGTCACGTTGGTGCCTTAGCCACCGTACGTCCTGATGATTTGATTGCTACGGTGATTAAAGATTTAGTTAAAAAGCATCAATTGCCTGATGATATTTTTGATGAAGTTTTGCTCGGTAGTGCTAATCAAGCGGGTGAGGATTCACGCAATATCGCTCGTAATGCCACCTTACTAGCAGGACTTGATGTAAAAACGCCAGCTCAGACCGTCAATCGTCTGTGTGCCTCGGGATTATCCACCGTCGTTGATGCTGCCCGTAGTATTACCTGCAATGAAGGCGATATCATTTTAGCAGGCGGGGTGGAATCTATGACCCGCGCGCCCTTTGTATTTGCCAAGACCGAAAAGCCTTTTAGTCGCGACTTTAAAGTATTTGATACTACCATTGGTACCCGCTTTCCCAATCCTCAGCTTATTAAAGAATTCGGCGGCGATAGCATGCCACAAACGGGAGATAACGTTGCTCATAAATACGGCATTACTCGCGAAGAAGCGGATAAATTTGCCGCCGCTTCGCAAGCTAAATATGAAGCGGCTAAACAAGCTGGATTCTTCGATGAAGAGATTACCCCGATTACCGTCACGCAAGGCAGAAAACTGCCGGATAAAGTAGTAGCAGAGGATGAGCATCCCCGTCCCAGCTCTACTGTGGATGCTTTGCAAAAACTGAAACCTTTAAATGAGAATGGCGTAGTTACGGCAGGGAACGCATCGGGCATTAACGATGGCGCGGCTGCGCTGATTATTGGCTCAAAGCAAGCAGAAGAAAAGTTAGGCTTTAAGCCTATCGCCAAAATTCTATCTTCAGGCGCTATGGGTGTTGAGCCCAGTATTATGGGCGTAGGCCCTGTTGAGGCCATTAAACTGGCATTGAAACGCGCTGATTTGACCCTTGATGATATGTCCATCATTGAGATTAATGAAGCATTTGCCTCGCAGGTACTGGGCTGTCTAAAAGGTTTAGAGATTGACTTTGATGACCAGCGCGTTAACCCAAATGGCGGGGCGATTGCCGTCGGACATCCGCTTGGCGCATCAGGCGCAAGACTTGCGTTAAGTACGGCGCGTGAGCTACAGCGCACTGGCGGACAATATGCTGTCGTCAGTTTATGTATTGGTATTGGGCAAGGGCTTGCCATGGTGATTGAACGAGTTTAATTTTTCCGAATTATCATCGCCATACTATTTTATTATCAAGGACGACAATAATGACTACGATACTCAATCAACATGAGGACTACCAGCAAGCCGAAGAAGCGTATGGTTTTCCTTTGATTATCAAACAGCTGCTAAACCGTGCAAAGATTGCTTCTACTCAGCAAACCATTAGTTATGCCGATAAGGTCACTTATACTTATGCTGAATTTTTTAAGCGTATCAACCGTTTGGCAAACGTACTTAAAAACATGGGTTTGCAAGCAGGCGATGTGGTTGCGGTCATGGATTGGGACAGTCATCGTTACCTTGAAGCATATTTTGCCGTACCGATGTCTGGCATGATTTTGCAAACGGTCAATGTACGCTTGGCTGAAGATAAAGTGCTGTATACCATCAATCATGCCAAACCAAAAGCCTTGTTATTAAATGCTGAATTTGAGCCCATGGCTAAAAACTATCGTCATGAAGCCCCTTCTATTGAGAAGATTATCTGGCTCGATGATGCTGATTATAGTGAAGACAATATAAAAGCTAAGCAAGCTAGCATGCCAGATTATGTCGAAGGTGAGTATGAAGCCATGCTAGCTGCGGTCAGTGATGAGTTTGATTTTCCAGATTTCGATGAAAATACCATCGCCACCACATTTTATACCAGTGGCACGACGGGAGATCCAAAAGGGGTGTTTTTTACCCACAGGCAAATCGTATTACAGACGCTATCGAGTACTCTAGCATCTGCACTCAGTGCCGAAGGTCAAGGCGCTCGCTACAATGATGTCTACATGCCAATGACGCCACTATTCCATGTGCATGCGTGGTGTTGGCCGTATGGCGCAACCATGATAGGGCTCAAACAAGTGTATCCAGGACGATATCTTCCTGAAGTATTGGTCGACTTGATTGAACACCATAAGGTGACCCTCTCACATGGTGTCCCAACCATTTTACAAATGTTAATTAAAGAGATGGCCACTCGAGGACGCAAGTTTAACGGTCTTAAGTTGTCAGTAGGGGGCTCCAAATTAAACGAAGGCCTAGCTGAAGCTGCTCTTGAAAGTGGTATAGAGTTTATCTCGGGGTTTGGGATGTCAGAGTCCTGTCCTGTCCTTGCCAGAATGGCATTCGGTGATCAGACAAATACTATGACAACGACAGAACAGATCAATTATCGTTGTCTTTCTGGCTCACCGATTATGCTGGTATCGATGGAGATTTGGGATGAGAATGGCAAAGCCTTACCCATGGATGGTGAGTCGACAGGCGAGCTGGTTGTGCGAGCGCCTTGGTTGACCCAAAGCTATTTTAAGAATGCAGATGCTGGCAATGAGTTATGGCGCGGTGGTTGGATGCATACCCAAGACATTGCCTGTATTAGCCCTGATGGCACGCTAAAAATTACCGATAGACTCAAAGACGTCGTTAAGTCTGGCGGCGAATGGATATCCTCGCTTGAAGTCGAAAATATTTTATCCTTTCATCCAAGCGTTGCTGAAGTGGCCATAATTGGAGTAGCGGATGAAAAATGGGGCGAGCGTCCTTTGGCATTAGTAGTCTTAAAACCTGAACATGCCGATACCAAAGCGGAGGATATTTTAGCGATAGGTCATCAAGCGGTTGAAAAAGGCTATTTACCAAAGTATGGCGTGCCAAGTGAAATAAAATTCTTAATAGAAATGCCAAAAACCAGTGTGGGTAAGCTCGATAAGAAAAAGATGCGCATGATGTACACAGAAAAATTGATTTAACCCATATCGATAATTGTAAAAAAATCATTTGAGCTTACTGATAATTTTAACGTTTGTTAATAACACCTGTGTTCACTGGCGCATGACTAGAAGAGAAAACTATGAAGGCTGTAGCGATATTACCAGAAATACAAGAGACGCTGAATAAGGATGAACACCATCCCATGCATGGTTTTGCGGTTGTTTATTCTCAGCAAGTAGAGTGGGGCGATATGGACTCCTTTGGCCATGTCAATAATGTGGTCTATTACACTTATGCCCAAAACGCTCGTATTCACTATAACACTCAATTAAATCTATTTAATGAAAACACCTTTTCAGTCATGGCAGCGTCTTCCTGTCAATATTTTAAGCCAGTGACTTATCCCGATACCTTATGGATTGGGGTTCGAGTCAAGAAAATTGGCAATGCCAGCGTGATTCATGAATATACCTATTATAGTACGGCTATGAATACTATCGTTGCGAGCGGTGAATCAGTACTGGTATATCTTGATAAAGCCAATGGACAGAAAAAAAATATCGATGAAACGAAAAAAGCCGCGATCAACGCTTTTGAAGATTTTAATTAAATTGAGAAGTTTAACTAGATTAGGAGGTAATTTTTTTATAAGGAGATAGTGCTGGTATTTATAGGGTTAAAAAATATGATAGCAATAGAGATTTAAAGGGATTTAAATTAACTTAAATGAATTTTAAAACAACACAAGGAATGTGTAGATCATGCTTTATATCAAAAAGTTGTCTTTTGGTTTGGCTGTCTTGGGAACATGTGTACAGACACAAGCAATAGAGCTTGTCACCAATGGCGATACTACTTTAAGTATCGGTGGTTATGTTAAAGCAGAAGGTATATTTTATTCTCCAGATGAAGGGGAGTCTGAGTTTAAAGGAAGTGGACGGCAATCTCGGATTAATCTTAAAACCACAAAGAACATAGAAGATAAAAAGTTAACAGGGTTTATTGAAGGCGATTTTTATGGCAATGCTGCAAATGGCGGTTCCGACTTGCGACTTCGCCATGCTTATGCTCAAATCGATGATTTGACAGTCGGTAAAACATGGAATGGTCAATTCTTAGCAGTCTACCCACTTTTGACTGAGCAGCTCGACTTTCGGGGTACGGGTTTTGGCACCATCACTGGTGGTGGTGCTTATATTCGTCCAGATTTGACGGTGCATTATACTCATAAAGGGTTTCGTTTTACAGCGCAAGAACCTGTTGATGAGGAAGCTGACTTGCCTGATCTGGTGATAAGCTACAAGGATGATCTATCTGATCTTAGCTATAATTTGGCGGTCACTGCTCGTGAGGCCAAAAATGGAGAAGATTCGGATATAGGCGTCGGTGTTTCTTTGGCAGGCAAGCTGAAACTAGGCAATGATTCGCTACATGCAAGCGTATATAACGGCAAAGGTATGGGCGTCTATTCTACCGTATGTGTGGGAAGAGCCGTTGATATAACTGGTGATTTAGATTGTGATGCCGAAGACGGTGAGCTTGTATCGCAAACGGGTTACACGGTAGGGTATAGGCATAAATTTACAGAAAAACTGATGAGTAATATGCGCTATGGTGAAATTATGGTAGATGATGAGGCGGATACCTCTGTGAATGTAAAAAGCATCAACCTCATCTATGAATATTTCCCAGATCTAGATATCGGTATTGAGTGGAGAGATCGAAGCGACAAAACGCTTTCACGAGTCAGAAAAGATCAGCAAGTTGAAGTAATGGCCAAATATGAATTCTAAGCTGGATATTTGAGTTTAGAATTAAAAACCGAGAGGCTTAGGCATTATTACTGCCCTCACTCAGCCCACGCCTGAAGCACTAATCAAAGAGATCGCTCGTTGCCGCGAGATGACCGATAAACCTTTCGGCGTCAATTTAACGATCCTACCCTCAATCAATCCGCCTCCGTTTATTACTGAGTGTAATGAGCGTTTAACTATAGCCGCAAGATATATGGAGTAAGCCGATAAAATATCGATGCCACTACTAGTAACAAACGATTTGAAAACACTTTTTTTAATATCTTTATACAGTTTAATCACTTTAATTTCAAAAACTTCATGACTAATAAAAATGCTGCTTTGATTAGATAATTAGCCCTAGGTATAAAGGACTAATGAATTTTACAAAAACAGTAGTAGCCTCTAGCTCATATATATCATAGACATTAGCCATAATACCTAATAAGAAAATATCGTTTAGAGTTTTACATAATGTTCTAATCAAGATTAAACCCAAGTATTTAGCACCTTATATAAATAAAATACTAAATAAGGAAAAGGGACTAATGCTATGTATAATATAGCACTAGGAAAATTTTTCACTTATACGCCTTATTAAGAAGATTTTATTATGCTAAACAAACGTCCGTTGTATATTCCCTTCGCTGGACCAATACTATTAGAAACTCCATTATTAAACAAGGGCAGCGCTTTTTCCTCAGAAGAACGTGATAGCTTTAATTTAACAGGATTGTTACCCCATAATATTGAGACCATCGAAGAGCAATCTCTGCGTGCTTATCATCAAATGCGCTCCTTTACTAGTGATATGGACAAACATATTTACTTACGTAATATTCAAGATACCAATGAAACCTTATTTCATCATTTAATTGAGCAGCATATTGAGGAAGTCATGCCGCTCATATATACCCCAACGGTTGGCCAAGCTTGCGAGAAATTCTCACAAATTTATCGCCG
The DNA here is from genome assembly GCA_947501045.1 of uncultured Psychrobacter sp. Taxonomy (GTDB): domain Bacteria; phylum Pseudomonadota; class Gammaproteobacteria; order Pseudomonadales; family Moraxellaceae; genus Psychrobacter. The sequence goes on along the minus strand of CANMUI010000002.1, from coordinate 272,160 downwards.
CAAACGCGGTATATTTATCTCTTATCCTGAGCGCCATAAAATTGATGACATGCTGCAAAATGCCACCAAACAGAAAGTAAAAGTGATCGTAGTCACTGACGGTGAGCGTATATTAGGCCTAGGCGATCAAGGCATTGGCGGCATGGGCATTCCCATTGGTAAATTGTCTTTATATACCGCTTGTGGCGGTATTAGTCCCGCTTATTGTCTACCGATCTTATTGGATGTCGGCACCAATAACCAACAACTGCTTGACGACCCTATGTATATGGGCTGGAGAAACCCACGTATCTCAGGCGATGAATATAATGAGTTTGTCGATCTATTTATTCAAGCGGTTAAGCGGCGCTGGCCGGAAGTATTATTGCAATTTGAAGATTTTGCGCAAGAAAACGCGACGCCACTATTAAATAAATATCGCGATCAAATATGCTGCTTTAACGATGATATTCAAGGAACGGCTGCGGTCTCAGTCGGTGCCTTGATTGCCGCCTGTTTAGAAAAAGGTGAAAAGCTTAGTCAACAAAAAATAGCGTTTTTGGGTGCAGGATCCGCAGGCTGCGGTATCGCCGAGCACATTATTCGTCAAATGCAGCGTGAAGGTTTGACTGAGGAGCAGGCGCGCAGTCAGGTATTTATGGTGGATCGTTATGGCCTGCTGACCGATGACATGACAGAACTACAAGCTTTTCAAATACCGTTGGCGCAAAAAAGATCTGCTATTAAGCACTGGGACAAAAGTCAGAAGCTTGGACTGGCGCAAGTGGTTAAGCAGGCAAAGATAACAGTATTGTTCGGCGTCAGCGGGCAAAAAGGTCTATTTACTCAAGAGGTGATTGAAACATTGTGCGCTAATACTGAAAACCCAATTGTATTACCGCTATCAAACCCAACGTCTCGTGTCGAAGCCACACCGCAAGAGATAACCAACTGGAGCCAAGGTCGCGCCATTATTGCAACGGGTAGTCCTTTTGCTAATACCACTTATAATGGTCAGTCTTTTGAGGTTTCTCAGTGTAATAACAGCTACATATTTCCAGGTATTGGCTTAGGGGTGTTAATAGCACGGGCGACGGGAATCAGCGATAATATGCTTATGGCGGCAAGCCAAGCCCTAGCAGATATCTCAGTAGAGTATGAAAAAGCTCCTGGTGCTATATTACCGCCCATTAACGTCATCAGAGAGATCAGTGAAAAAATAGCTTATGCAGTAGCATTGCAAGCGGTGCAAGATAAGCTTGCCTTACCAGTAACGATAGAGAACCTACAACGTCGATTACAAGCTAACTTCTGGTTACCTAGATATCGTAGTTATCGTCGTACTTCTTTTTAGGCTTATAATCTCGATAAAAAGCCGAATGTTATGTCTATTAGCATTCGGCTTTATCTATTTAATTAACTTTTACCTATCATTGCCATATTTTATCCAAAAACTCAAACCAATTTTTTGAAGTGATTTTTTCGATCAGTGTATCTGAGAAGTGACGCTGTTGCATACGTGCAATTAGCTTATCCATGTCGCTGACATCAGCTAGCTCATCAGGCAACAGACAGCCATCAAAATCCGAGCCAAAACCTACTTGATCCTCACCTAAATGATCCACTAAATAAGCAAGATGATCGACAATCACATCAAGCGAGGTTTGCGTATCGCGCTGCCCGTCGCTACGCAAAAAAGCCACATCAAAATTCACCCCAACAAGACCGCCGCTATCTTTAATAGCAGCCAGTTGTCGATCGGTCAAATTTCTGGCTTGTGGGCATAAGGCGTGCGCGTTGGAATGGGTGGCGACAAGAGGCTGATTGATAATCTCAGCAGTGTCCCAAAACGCGCGCTCATTCATGTGCGAGACATCGATAATCATGCGCTTTTTACTACACGCTAAAATGAGATCTTTGCCTTGCTTGGTGAGACCTGATCCCGTATCTGGAGAATGCGGAAAAGAGGCATTTAAACCATCCCCAAAGATAGTTTTTCTATTCCAAAGTGGACCGATGCTTCTAAGCCCAGCATCATAAAAAGTATCTAATAATTCAGGTTTAATCGCTAAAGCTTCTGCGCCTTCTAAATGTAGGACGATAGCTAATTGTTGATTGTGCTGACAAGCTTTAATTTGCGCCAGCGTGGTACAAATTTGAATCAGGCCTTCAGAGCGATCTTGTAATTGCTGAGCAAGCTTTAATTGCGTACAGCAAATATCAATGACTTGCTGCGGAGTAAAGTCCGAGTCAGAATCGGAATCAGAATTTAAGTTTGATGGGCTTGATAATTTTTCAGGATGATTGTTTTTAACGTAAGCATACGGTGGCAAAAAAATAGAAAATAATCCGCCCATCCAGCCCGCTTGACGACAACGTTGTAAATCTAAGTGCCCCGGTAGCGTGCCATGAATAAAGTCATGCACAGGATCACCTGCAGCACTCAGCCAAAGGCGGGTTAATAAATCATTATGACCATCAAAGATTATAGGCTGAGTATTCATGTTCATCCATTATTGTTAATCTATTAAGGTGCGCGTAGGGATCAGCTGATTCTCACTTAACTGCTTAGAATTTTTCGGATTTCTAAATAATAAATCCTCAAAAGGTACAGGCGCGGCGCTATTTGCACGAGCCTCTTCAATTAGATGATGATAAGGCGATTTACCACACACCGGATCGGCATTGCTCGCGTCCCCTGTGAGCATAAACGCTTGGCAACGACAGCCGCCATAATCGCGAGCCTTTTCTGGGCAGCTCTGACACATATCAGGCATCCAATCATCACCGCGAAACTGATTGAAGCTCGCCGACTCATACCAAATATCTGCCAGATTGCTATCTCGTACATTCGGGAACGTTATGGGCAATTGGCGGGCAGCATGGCAGGGCAGAGCCGTACCATCGGGTGCGACAGTTAAGAAAATCTTGCCCCAACCATCCATACAGGCTTTTGGACGCTCCTCGTAATAGTCCGGCACCACAAAAATAAGTTTGCATTTAATGTTTTGCTCGGCGATCTTTTGCCGATACTCATTGGTGATGCGTTCAGCGCGTACTAACTGATCTTTGGTCGGTAATAACCCTTGCAAATTCTCAAACGCCCAACCGTAGAACTGACAAATAGCAAGCTCAACCGTATCGGCTTCAAGCTCTAAGCACAGCTCGATAATCTGTTCAATCTGATCTATGTTTTGTCGATGAATGACGAAGTTTAGCACCATAGGATAGTCGTACTGCTTGACCAAACGTGACATCTCATACTTTTGCTCAAAAGCCCGTTTTGAGCCTGCTAAGGCATTGTTAACCGTGGGGTCGCTCGCTTGGAAACTGATTTGAATATGATCCAAACCCGCTTCTTTTAATTTAGCAATTCGGGCCTCATTCAAGCCCATCCCCGATGTGATCAGGTTAGTGTAAAAACCTTGATTGTGAGCATAAGCGACCAAGTCTTCTAAATCTTGACGAACCAGGGGCTCTCCGCCAGAAAACCCAAGTTGTACAGCGCCCATTTGCCGAGCCTGATCAAAGACGTCAAACCATTCTTGCGTGGTCAGTTCTTGCTTATACTGAGCGTAATCAACAGGGTTAGAGCAATAAGGACATTGTAAGGGGCAGCGATAAGTTAGCTCAGCGAGGAGCCAGAGCGGCAGCCCTACAGGATGAGTTGTCATAATAAATCAATCCAATGTTCACGCTGCGCTACCAGCATGTATTCAATAATATCTTGCTTGATCTCAGGCACCTCACCAAACAGGGCTTGCACCTTTTTGATAATATCAGCGATAGAGGCTTGCCCATCAATGTGTTGACCGATGATGCTGGCACTGTCATTGAGTTTGATCATGCCTTCAGGGTAGAGCAGCACATAAGCGTCCTGCGCAGGCTCAAATTGAAATCGGTAGCCATGACGCCACGTGGGAACAAGGGATAAATCCAGCTCGGGTAAACTAACAGGGGTACTCATTTGAATAATCCTTTATGCCAAACTTTATCAGCGGTCACGCTTTGGTAAGGGGCTTGGTTATGCACATAAGCCAAGCTCAAAGCATCCAAAATCGTCCACAAGATATCGAGCTTAAACTGTAGAATCTCCAGCATACGCTGTTGTTGTTCAACCGTCTTGAATGAGTCTAAAGTAATGGTGAGACCATGCTCCACATCGCGGCGAGCTTGGCTCAAACGCGAGCGGAAATAGGTATAGCCCTGCTCTTTGATCCAAGGATAGTGCTTTGGCCAAGACTCGAGACGCGACTGATGAATCTGCGGCGCAAACAGCTCTGTAAGTGAGCTACTGGCAGCCTCCCGCCACGTTGCGCGCCGCGCAAAATTCACATAAGCATCGACAGCGAATCGCACACCGGGTAATACCAGCTCTTCGGAGATGACTTGCTCACGGGTCAGACCCACTGCTTCTGCAAGACCCAACCATGCTTCACGGCCACCGCCATCAGGATAAACTCCATCTTGGTCAATCATGCGTTGAATCCATTCTTGGCGCACACGGTGGTCAGGGCAATTGGCCATAATGGCCGCATCTTTTAAGGGTATATTAATCTGATAGTAAAACCGGTTTGCCACCCAAGCTTGGATCTGCTGCTGCGTCGCGTGCCCTTCATGCATCATGATATGAAAAGGGTGGTAAATATGGTAATACTGACCTTTAGCCAAAATCGCTTGTTCAAATTCTTTTGGGCTTAACGCTGTTTTTTCTTGCATTGTCTTTACCTTACGATTGCTGTTCTTAGTTTATAGTCAATCTCAGATAAAACTGACATATTCAGCCACGTGCTGCTGGTATTAATTTTACTTGCGTGCTGTGTCGTTGCTGCCAGAGGCTGCGCAAAATTCATCCCAGCAGTACTGAACGATAACACTTCTAAAGTGACTCAACTATATAGGGTTCTCGCCTTACAATTCTATCTGCATACCATCAAACGCTACTTCAACATTATGCGCTTTTAATGTAGCCGCTTGCTTGGATTCTTCATTTAATATCGGATTGGTGTTATTGATATGGATCAGTACTTTACGTGAATTTTCGAGTTGATCTAAATAATTGAGCGAACCATCCGCGCCACTAATATGCAAATGACCCATATCTTGCCCCGTTTTGCTGCCGACGCCGCATTCTTGCATCTCATTATCAGTCCAAAGAGTGCCATCGATCATCACGCAATCAGAAGCTTTCATAATCTGCATAATATCATCATCAATTTTACCCAGACCTGGCGCATAGAAGAGTTGTTTTTGGGTTTTTAAATCTTTCACAATCAGCGCGATATTATCGCCATCATGAGGATCATGACGATGCGGCGAGTAGGGCGGTGCGGCACTTTTAATAATCAACGGCATAAATTCTAGATCGCTAAAGCCTGCAATGTTGAAAGTCTTTTTGGGGTCAATTTGATGATATTGTAGGCCGCTATTCCAATGCCTGAGCATATTAAAAATAGGAAATCCGGTGGTGAGATCTTGATGAACCATTTCGGTACACCAGACATCAATAGGACAGCCTTCGCGCAGGGTCAACAGCCCCGTCGTATGGTCGAGCTGACTATCCATCAAGACCACGCTAGTGATCCCGGTATCTCTGAGTCCGTGTGCTGGCCACGCCGCCTTAAATTCAAATAATTGCTGGCGAATATCTGGTGAGGCATTAAACAAAATCCAATCTACTCCATTTTCTGATATGGCGATAGAGGATTGGGTTCGGGTCTTAGCTTTAATGGTCCCATGACGCACGCCATGACAATTATGGCAGTTACAATTCCACTGCGGAAAACCGCCACCCGCCGCTGAGCCTAAAACATGAATATACATAAATTAATAATTCCAAAAAAATAAAAGCCCTAATCATCTAGGGCTTTTAAGGGATCAAGATTGATTGGTTCTAACGGGCTTCGAAATACATAGTGACTTCGAAACCAATACGGATATCTTGAAAAGCTGGTTTAGTCCATTTCATAGCAGTACTCCAAAATGTTCTTACTGGCTACTAGGTAAAAGTAGTGTAAGTAGTATATAGGGAATCTTTGATAGTATTCTAATTTGTCCCCTGCTGTCAAATCCATAGCAACAACCGTAGATGGTTTGATTACAAAATTCAATGATAGTCGTCAAAGTAGACTTATCTTGGCATAAACCACCCTTGGTTGTCAGGTGCAGTGGATACATATTCTCGTAACAAAAATGTAATAAATCAAATCATTAGCGCTGCGTCAATAAGGTATAAACTTGACTTGATTGGCAGAATACGAACATTTGATAACTCATCCGCGTTCTGCAAATCGTAAGCTTGAAAGTTGTTTTTAGTAGCTGCTGATTACAATACTGTACTACCTTTATGGTCTCTAGTTCATGTAATAGAAGTCGACTAATTTTCATAAAAAAAACCTAAAAACGGTGGAGGAGTTTTTTTGGCTTTGCTATGTTTTAAGCGACAACTCTATCTCGTAGAATTTGAATTCCATCAAGCGTAGTTCGAGCCGGTAAAATTATTATGGTCGATAAAATCCTCTTTTACTAGTAATAAGGAAATTGTCATGATTAGTGCTGTTGCCCGACGCTCTGGTACCGCCTTGTACCCGCTGCACCCACTGCATGCGTTTTTTCTAGCTGGGATGGTGCCACTTTATATCGGAGTTGTACTAAGCGATTACGCTTATTGGTCCAGCTATGTGCTGCAATGGAAGAACTTCGCCTCCTGGCTGCTGATAGGTGCACTTATATTCAATGGTTTGGCCTTGTTGGGCTCGGTTATATCTCTGGTCCGCAAGGATGAGCGAATGGGTAAACCACTGATTTATTTTCTGTTGCTATTGGCAACCTTTGTGCTGGGCGTCATTAACTCGTTCATTCATGCAAAGGACGCGTGGGCTAGCATGCCAAGCGGACTTATCCTATCCGTAATCACTGTCATCTTGGCTTGCGCTGCAACCTGGATTGGCCTCGCCAGCTGGCGTAGTAGAGGTGTACGATGAAACCAATTAATGTTTTATCAATTATCATAGTCGCTGCGCTGTTGAGCGCATGCAGCGAAAGCAAAATAGAGGACTCGGCACAGCTTGGACCAAATCCAGAGCTGCCTGAAGCGGAGCGCGGCTTATTACCAACCCTGAAAATCGCTGACCCTGCAGGCTGGGGGGATCGCAGGCCTATAGTGCCGTCAGGCTATAACATCACAGCCATTGCCACTGACCTGCAGATTCCACGGCAGACGCTGGTCTTGCCGAATGGTGACATTTTGGTGGCCGAGGGCCGGGGTGGTAATGCTGCAAAGCTGCGTCCTAAGGACGTTATTGCTGGTTATTTTAAATCTAAAGGCACCACCTCAGTCGAAAGCGGCGATCGTCTGACTCTGCTGCGCGATGGCGATAATGATGGCACTTACGAGACACGTAACGTCTTTGCCGAAAATTTGAATGCGCCTTATGGGCTGGCGTTAATCGGTGACCAACTATACGTTGCCAACCAAGATGCAGTAGTGCAGTTCGACTATCAGCCCGGTCAGACTGAGGCTAGCGGGCCACCGCGCCAACTTACCGCCCTGCCAAGCGAGGTCAATCACCACTGGACTAAAGCGATGACTGCCAGTCCGGATGGGCGCTTACTGTACGTTGGCATCGGCTCCAATAGCAATATTGCGGAGAATGGCCTCAATGTTGAGGAGAATCGCGCTATGATCTGGGAGATTGATGCTAAAAGCGGTACGCACAGGCCTTATGCAACAGGTCTGCGCAATCCAACGGCAATGGATGTTCTGCCCGGCACTAACCAGCTATGGGCGGTCATTAACGAGCGTGACGAGCTGGGTCCACGACTGGTACCCGATTATCTAACCTCAGTTCAGGACGGCGCGTTCTACGGCTGGCCCTACAGCTATTGGGGTCAACATGTTGATTCGCGAGTCAAGCCACAGCAACCCGATATGGTAGCCGCTGCGGTTGCTCCGGACTATAGCCTTGGGTCGCATAAAGCGCCTTTGGGCTTGGCATTTTCAACGGCAACAATGGGCGGCAAGTTCACAGAAGGCGCATTCATTGGCGAGCATGGTAGCTGGAACCGGTCAGACCCAGCCGGTTACGACGTAGTATTCGTGCCGTTTAGCAACGGCAAGCCAGCTGGCGATCCAGTTGACTTTGTCACTGGATTTCAGAGCGAAGATGGCAAGACCTTTGGTCGACCAGTAGGGGTAACTATTGATCCAAAAGGGGCACTCATTGTCGCTGACGACCTTTCTAATACTATTTGGCGGGTGACCCCAACTCAATGAGCCGCATTTAGAAAACCTCTTGCGCGGGTCTCTTTAACCCCTATAGGAAGCGGATTATTATCCGCACTTATCGCCATGAACGGCGGCACAATCCTCTCGAAAAAATGTATCAGAATTTTTGAGGTAGGCACGTTGACTTGAATAGTCAGGGCAGCTCAAGGAGCTAATTATTTAGCTATGAAAAACTTAAGTAGTCCGAACTGCGCTTTTTTTAATTTATAATAAGTTATTTCTGTATTTGTAGTCTAGCATGAGGCTGATCTACTTTAGCCTCCAAGGTATTTGAGATATAAAGTAGCTGTTAAATTTCACAAAAAATACTATTTTAGTTAGAAACCATTTTTCCTAAATTACCTCATCTTTACTGAATTTGTATATCAGTGCTAAGATAAAGCTCAAAACGTTATTCAACGTTTTATTTATTTGTCACTTATGTATGCAATGATGGACGCCTAACGCTCGTTGGGCGTCCATCATTGCATGCCAATCTGCTTTTATGAAAACAGGTGGTCCCGTTTATGGAAAAATTTGTAGCTACTATTATGGCGTTGTTTGCCGCTCCTTTGCTTATTGGAGGGGCTTATTTACTCTCGTTAGGCGGTAGCCCGTACTATGTGGTTGCTGGCATTACCATACTTGTCACCGCATTCTTGCTCTTTAAAAGACATTGGAGCGCATATGCGCTCTATACGGTTTTTATTATAGCGACCATGGCTTGGACCTTTTGGGAAGCCGGCTTTTATTGGTGGGCAATAGCGCCTCGTGCTGGCTTTCCGCTAATTTTCGGTTTATTGATGTTGTTGCCTTGGGTATCTAACAAGATGCAAAAGGATAACGTCCGAGTATCGACGAATCCTACTAAACATCCTATTGATAACTCTGCCTCGCACTTATCCTCTGATAGGCTAGTCAAAACTCCGATCAAAGGACATAAAACCAAGGCAAGAAATCCTATTTATTACTGGGGGCTGCTGACCACTGTAGGCGCTAGTGCGCTGCTATCCTTTGGAAGTTTGGCAAATAATGCCACCGACAAACTGGGCGAACTAAATTTGACGGCTGGGGACGATACCAATACAGATACTAGTTTAGCCGGTACTTCTGCGAATCTGGGTGACCCTTTATCGGATGGCACACCAACGTTAGAGGGTGAATGGACAGCGTATGGCAACACTAACTATGGACAACGCTACTCTCCCCTTAACCAAATTAACACCAGTAATGTCGAGAATTTAGAATTGGCATGGCAAATTCAAACTGGGGATGTAAAAGGCCCTGATGATATTGGTGAGACTACCTATGAGGCCACTCCTATAAAGATTGGTAATGCCTTGTATCTGTGTACGCCGCATAATTGGGTATTAGCTTTGGATGCAGACTCTGGTGAAACGTTATGGAAGTTTGATCCCAAAGTAGGAAAAAACCTGCAACGTCAGCATCAAAGCTGCCGAGGGGTGTCCTATTATGCAGGTCAGGCAACTACTAACAATACGCTTGAAAATGCTCGTTCTAATATTCCAAACGTAGATAATGCTAATAATAATAGCAACGTTGTTAACCGTACTAATGAAGCGACAACCCGTGGGTTAACGGTTCAAAAAGTTGCTGGCAATACCTTTGAGAGTGCCTCAACTCAGTGTGATGCAAAAATATTTATTCCAACCTCTGATGCTAAATTATATGCACTGCATCCAGAAACTGGGCAGCGTTGTGAAGGATTTGGTGAGGATGGTGCGTTAGATTTAATGCACAATATGCCCTTTAAACAAGCGGGTTATTATTATTCAACGTCGCCTCCAATAGTGGCAGGCGGTATGGTTGTTGTGGCCGGAGCGGTCAATGACAACTACGATGTGAACTCTCCTTCTGGTGTCATACGGGCTTATGATGTCAATACTGGGCAGCTTATGTGGAATTGGGATTCAGGCGACCCTGATAACACCGCCCCTTTTGATGTCAATGATCCGACCCAAACCTATGAAACCAGCTCACCAAATTCATGGGCGGTCGCTAGCGTTGATGAAGACCTTGGTTTGATATATTTTCCTATGGGTAACCGTACCCCCGATCAGCTAGGGAGCTACCGTACCCCTGCTGAAGAAAAATATGCCTCTTCTGTTGTTGCATTAGACCTTAGCACGGGTGAAGCGCGCTGGGTGCAACAGTTTGTTCATCATGATCTATGGGATATGGATACTCCTGATCAGCCAACGCTAGTTGATTTAGATACCGCTGATGGTGTGCAGCCCGGGCTTGTGATTCCTACCAAACAAGGGGATGTATACGTACTAAACCGAGAAACAGGGAAGCCGATTATTCCGATTAAGGAACGTCCTGCGCCTCAAGACTATCTGCTTCCAGACGAACATGCAGCGCCTACTCAACCTTACTCAGGTTTGAGTTTTGAGCCTGCACCACTCACTGAAAAAGACATGTGGGGAGCTAGCCTCATTGATCAGATGATGTGCCGTATTGAATTTAATCAACTCAACTATGATGGTCGTTATACGCCGCCATCGACCAAGGGAAGTATAATCTATCCTGGTAACTTTGGTACCTTTAACTGGGGCGGTATCGCCGTTGATCCTGAAAATGGGGTGATGTTTGGCATGCCAACCTACTTGGCATTTGTATCAACACTCATTCCTAAAGAGGATATTGATGAGACAGAAACCAACAAAGGCGAGCAAGGGGTTAATGCTAACAAAGGCGCGGATTACGCGGTAGAGATGGGACCCTTTTTATCGCCACTTGGCGTTCCGTGTCAACAGCCGCCTTGGGGCACAATAGCTGGTGCTGATCTAAGCACAGGTGAGATTGCCTATCAACGTAAAAATGGCACCGTACAAGATTTATCGCCTCTGCCATTGAAATTTGAGCTGGGTATTCCTGGTATTGGTGGACCTATCATTACCAAAGGTGGATTGGCATTTTTGGCAGCTGCTACTGAAGACAACTTCCGCGCTTATGATTTGAAAAATGGCGACGTATTGTGGAATGTTCGTATCCCAGCAGGGGGTCAAGCCACGCCTATGACTTACTTGAATTCTAAAGGTGAACAGATGGTAGTGTTAGTAGCTGGTGGACATGGTTCAGTGGGCACTACTATTGGAGACTATGTGGTGGCTTACAAACTGGCTGACAAGGCTAAGTAACGTCATACCTTATCAAGTATTAATAAGGTATAGCGTTTAGATGTTTACCTAATTAAGCAATAACAAACCCTTATAAGCCAATGGCTGTAAGGGTTTTTGCTTTCCAATATATAATCATTAACTATAGTGGCAGGAGTTGTCAGCAAGAGCATGTAGTATTCCGCATGATTCAGCTGGTGCTTCTTTAGTACATTTTTGCCGCAAGTCTAATAGATGCTGCTTTAATTGTACTAACTCTTCCATACGCGTTTCTACGGCATCGATATGTTCATCCAATAGTCCATTGACCTTGCTACAATTTTTGTTTGGTGTATCCCAATACTGCAGCAGAATTCGTACTTCATCCAAAGTCATATTGAGCGTACGGCAATGTAAGATAAATTGCAGACGTTCAACATGCTTGTCACGATACAAACGATAATTGCCTTGGCTACGTGCAGGCTCTGGCAATAACTTCTCTTTTTCATAATAGCGAATCGTCTCTACAGTCGCTCCTGTGCGTTTGGCAAGCTCGCCGATTTTGATAAGCATTCTTATCTCCTTGAACAGCAATTGTCGTAGATAGCAACCTTAATCATTTAAACCTTAAAGTAACTATAAGGTCTGATAATAAAAAAATCAAACCAGTTGGCTATTAAAAGCCTTGACCCTAAAGCCACTACAGGGTTCATAATATCTTCAAAAAGAGGGTAAAATATTATGCAATATCATATTGAAGGTATGGACTGCGCCAGCTGCGTTAGCAAAATTGAAAAGGCACTAGTACGTATGCCAGGCGTCTCTAACGTTCAGCTAAACTTTGCCACCCAAAAGCTAGAGCTGACCTTAGCGCCTGATACAGCCACTGAGACTAGAGATATCGAAAGCACTATTAAGCGCCTTGGATTTGGTGTTTCAGATTTAGCCGATCAACAACATAATGGGAGCAGTGCTGGCAATCAGGCAGCTATAAATGATCAGCGTTGGTGGCAAAGTATAAAGGGCAGACAGGTCATTGGGATAGGTATCTTGATGAGCTTAGCATATGGATTGTCATTGATTTTTCCTGAATATGGCGCTTGGGCTTTTATTGCCGCTGTCATTATTGGCGTGCTACCATTCGCTCGTAAAGCTTTTGCACTGATGTCAACAGGCACGCCTTTTTCAATTGAAATGCTCATGTCTGTTGCTGCCATTGGCGCCCTTATCATAGGGGAAGCTGAAGAAGCGGCTGCCGTGGTCTTTTTATTCTCTGTCGGTGAGTTATTAGAGAGAGTCGCAGCTGATCGTGCCCGCGCTGGTATTAGAGCCTTATCGTCGCTAGTACCGAAGACTGCTATTTTGTTAGATGCCCAAGGACAGCAACATCAGGTGCCAGCAACTTCACTACAAGTAAATGATAAGGTGCTAGTGCGTCCAGGTGACAGGGTATCTGCGGATGGTACGATCATGGAGGGCGTATCAAGTCTGGATGAATCGCCTGTGACTGGGGAGTCCGTTCCTGTTGTTAAGAGCGTAGATGATGAGGTCTTTGCAGGCTCCATCAACGTCTATGGGGTGCTACAAGTACGCGTGGAAAAAACAGCTGCTGATAATACCATTGCGCGTATCATTGAGCTTGTAGAGCAAGCGCAAGCGTCCAAAGCACCCACAGCCCGTTTTATTGAAAAATTTAGTCGCTACTACACCCCAGCAGTGATGGCTATTGCCGCGTTAGTTATTATCGTTCCACCATTAGCGTTAGGAGGAGAATGGGCGACATGGCTATATCGTGGTTTGGCGCTATTACTGATTGCTTGTCCTTGTGCGTTAGTACTCTCGACACCAGCTGCTATCGCTTCTGGATTAGCGGTTGGCGCGCGTCGCGGACTGCTTATCAAAGGTGGTAATGTTATGGAATTGGTAGGTAAAGTGACTACCGTTGCTTTTGATAAAACCGGAACCTTGACCGAAGGCAAACCGCGGGTAACCGATGTTGTTGGCTTCACAAAAGAGTATACAGACGCTAAAGGTCAAGACAAATTATTGGCGCTGTTTGCAAGCGTAGATTCAATTTCTAGTCACCCCCTTGCCAAGGCTATTGTAGAGTGTGCTATAGCCGCTAAGGTGGCTATCTTTGACGCTACCAATGCTTCTGCTACTGCGGGCAAAGCGGTACATGCAACGGTCACAGGACGCTTTTTAACCATCGGTTCGCCAGTCTATATCACTGAGAGAACCACCTTGTCAGCTACGCAGCAAATGCAAATCGAAACGTTACAAAATGAAGGTAAGACGGTGTCAATTTTGTTTGATGAGCAAAAAGGTGAGACGCTTGGATTGGTAGCTCTGCGTGATGAGCTACGCGAGGATGCGCTGCAAGCTATTGCTCTGCTTAACAAAATGAATGTGCGCTCTGTGATGCTGACAGGGGATAATAGCCGTACGGCAAAGGCGCTTGCCAGTCAGTTAGATATAGAGTGGGAGGCTGAGCTGTTACCTGAAGACAAGCTACGTCTACTAAGCGCGATGCAGGAGAACACCAAAATAGCGATGATTGGTGATGGTATCAATGATGCACCAGCATTAGCAACGGCAGATGTGGGTATTGCGATGGGTAGTGGTACGGATGTGGCTATCGAAACGGCTGATATTGCCTTATTAAAAAGCTGTGTGATGGATGTCGCCAATCTTATTGCTTTATCGCGCGCTACAATGAGGAATATCCATCAAAATGTCGTATTTGCGCTAGGTTTAAAAGGCGTGTTTTTGATAACTACTATGTTTGGTATTACAGGACTTTGGATTGCCGTATTGGCTGACACTGGCGCTACTGTACTAGTCACGCTCAACGCTCTAAGATTACTACGTTTTAAAGGGACTAGCTGAGAAGATCAACGTTATACAAAGTCCTCGATTACCATTTAAGTTTAAAATCTCAGAAGTAGAGTTATTCATAAAGACATCGATACTTGCCTGCTCACAAATTGACTTGACGATAGAGAGCCCAAGTCCTGTGCCTTCTATATGTTGTGATTGCTTATTAGCACTATCTGATCTTAAAGCGCTTATAGTATCGCTGAATTGATCAGTAGTATCTGCTAGCTGATTGAGCCGTATAAAGGGTTCAAAAGCTTTCTCATAATCACTAGGGTCAATGCCTGCACCTGAATCTATGATCTGTAACACTAATTTGTTATCTAGCGTCTTGGATATATCATTTAATTTCCCAGATTGAATCACATGTGAGCCAAAATTATATTGAGTATCTAAAGCTAATTTATCTGACCTGTTTGAGTGTGGCTTGACTTGGTACAGTTTAACCACGACTTGACCACCAGCTGGCGTGTAAATAATGGCATTTTGAATCAGATTTTTGATGAGCAACAATAACGATGTCTCATCCATATTTACTTTACTATTAGACTGTATATCAACCGTTAGTTCGATGTTCTTATTATCAGCAATAGGAATGAGTAACCCTATGACTTGTTCGATAATAGATTTAACATTGGTTGCTGTTGTCTCGGTACCAAGCTCGGTATTGATATTACCAGCACGAGCGAGCGTTAATAACTGCTCAACCAAACTTTGATTACGTTTCAAGCGAATAGCGAGTTTATCAAGGCCTTCCGACATAACGGCATCGGTAGTAATACGCTGTAATCGCTGTAGCTGTAATGAGATAGCAGTGAGCGGCGAGCGCAGTTCATGGGCAGCATCAGCGATAAAGCGTTGCTGACGTTCAATACTGATTTTGACTATAGCCAATAATCTATTTAAAGATTCGGCTAGTGGCAGCAACTCAGAAGGCAGTTTTTCAATCTGTAAAGGACTTAGGTCATTCTCATTACGTGCGCTTATCTCATGATGCAGTTGGCGCACAGGTTTCATCATGCGCCACATGATAAAAGGCAGTAAAAGCAGTAATAATGCTATACCGATAATAAGCGGTAAAAAAGACTGTAAGGCACTGGCTTTGGCTAAATCGTCTTGTAGATCCGTTTGTTGGCGTAAGATTAGTGCTACTTCTTCATCAGTATCTAAAGACTCAATCTTGACATTACTTCTATAAGTTCGCCAAGAATGACCGTCAATATCTTGCTCGCTTATCCCTTGTGGAATGCTATTTACTAATGCTATCGGTATAGGTGCTGAGTAATCATGCTCATCATCGCTTTGATCGTTCTGATAATCTTGTACCCCATTATCGAGTGAGGCAGAGAGTATGACTATATCAACGGTGATAGCACCATCATCGTCATCGGTATCAAAGTGAATGTTGCTGCGGGCATGCTCGTCACTGTATGAATAAGCAGCATTACTATTTAAACCGCTAATATTGAGCGACTGCTCTAACAAAGCGGCAGTGTTTTTTAAATTATCATCCTGAAAGTCATTTATCTCGTTATAGCTGTACCAAAATCCGTAACCACCAGCCACTACTGCCAATAGCAATAATGACATAACAGACCAAAAGATCAGTTGGAACTGTAGTGAGTTAAAGAGCTTACGAAATTTAGGCATTACTGATATACCATCCAAGGCCACGGACATTTTTGATTCTATCTTGTCCGACCTTTTTGCGTAAACTATGAATCAAGAACTCAATGGCGTTACTCTCAACTTCACCGCCCCAACCATATAACGAATCCTCAAGCTCACTTTTGGACATGACTTTTTCAGGTGACAACATAAAGGTAGTGATGAGCATGTACTCCTTTGCGGTTAAATCGATAGAGCTACCATCCATCATGACCCGTTTGTGCGCGGTATCTAAACTTAAATTGCCAACCGTCACTTGATTATCAGCCTTGCCTTGGGCACGGCGAATAAGTACTCTCATGCGTGCAAAGACCTCTGCTAACTCAAAAGGCTTGACGACATAATCATCAGCCCCTGAGTCTAATCCTGCGATTCTGTCTTTTAATTGATCACGCGCGGTGAGTATCAACACCGGTGTGTCAATCTTAGCATCGCGAATAGCAGTCAACACGCCCATGCCATCAACCTCTGGTAAGCCTAAATCTAATAAGATGATGTCATAAGGTTGCACCCTTAATGTCAGTATGGCTTGACGACCGTCTTTGACCCAATCGACTGTATAAGCTTCATCTTGCAAGGCTTCACTCAGACTCTCGCCAATCATCAAGTCATCTTCGACTACCAATACTCGCATAGGATATCCTTATAGATGTGGTTTAATGCCGCTATTTTAGTCATCGTCGTCTAACTGACTACTGATAACTTGACCTGTCATGCTATCTATAATTAAACCATAGTTCTGTGTGCCCTTGGCAATTCCAATTTCGCAAAAACGGTTATCAGCGGTTCCGATATGAGTCCATCATACAAAATAAGACATAGGAGAAGCTTAGCGTAGATTAAGCGTTTAATTAGAGATTGAAATTCACTGGAAAAAAGACCCTATAATTTATAGGGCAGAAGCTTCGGGTGAGTTAGTATTAATTATCAAGCTTTTATTTCACGACAGGTAAACTCATTCACTCGGATCAGCGCCTGGCGGAAACTCATGACGCAATTGTGTGACGTTAGCAGCTGTGACAGTATCGTTATAATTATTTAAATGACTATGCACATACTGCGTGACTGCCGCTATCTGCTGATCGCTCATCATGCTATGAAAAGAGGGCATACCGCGCAGCCCATTCATAACGACGCTAATAATATAGTACTTCGATTCCATCTTACTATTATTGGCAAGCGGAGGATAGTAACCAGCACCCTTTGCGCCTTCCCCTTTAGCCATGTGACAACCTGCACAAGAGTCGTCATATAGCTTTTTGCCATTAGTAGTGAAAAATCCTGTTTTACCTTGCGTACTGCCTTCGAATTTGGCAAGCCATTTTTGCAGGTTAGTATCATTGCTCATCTTCGTTATTGAGCTGAAGTCGACTATATTTATAGGGGGACGGGTTAGCTCTTCTTTGGACATGTAAACTGCGCCCCAAGCGCCGTTGTTGCGACTGGCCTGATTGTCAAAGATCAATGGTGCAGTTTGTAAGCTGGCGATAGTAGGAGCATTATTCTTCGTATATTGACTACAGCTGCTCAATGCTCCGATAGTCAATAAACTAGCCAGTAACGTCAAGTTATAGGTCTTCATTGAATCAAACAAGCTATAGTTTTTCATAGTAACTGGCCTTTAAATAAATCATCATAAGCAGATATGTTGAGACGTATTAGCCTAGTTTTTTTGCTTTTTGATGCAAGCGCTTAGCAGCATCCATGCCTGATAATATAGCGCCTTCTTGCCAAGCGGGAATATGTGAGCAATGCTCGCCTGCCAGTACGATACGGTGATCTATACTGCATAAAGTATCATAGTATTGCTCACGGCTTGATTCACTCCAAAGCCCGTAACAGCCAAGCGACCAAGGGATACGGTGCCAAGCAACCGAAGTGCCTGAACGAAACTCTTTAGGATATTGCGGATGAATACGCTTGCCGTACTCAAGCGCGGCACTAATGCGTTCTTTTGGCGTTAGCGAATTGAACTTATAGGACGCCTTGCCAAAACCATAAGCGCCTAATAACACCCCTGTTCCTGAGGTGAATAAATCTTGTGAAGGATAAGATATTTGAGTAATGGGTAAGTCAGTATAAGTGATGCCGCCATAGATCCATTCATCCTCTTCCCAAAAGCGCCTTTTAAATTCAAGACCAACCTTGTAAGAGCTATCATAAGGTACCGCTGCCATGGCTTGTTTCATGGGCTCTGAGACATTGATATCAATTTGCGTCAATACGGATAGTGGAATGGTACAGATACACCAGTCAGCGCGCACTGTTTTAGGCACGCTATTAGGATTAGTGCTATTAATATAATCAACAGTGACACCAGTCTCATCTTGATTGATTCTCGTGACTTTGGCATTAAAAGTAATCATATCGCGGCATTCGCGGGTAAAAGCATCGCCTATTTTACCCATACCGCCAACCGGCTGAAACATCGCGGGCTGATGCACATAGACGGTATAATTAGCATAGAGATCGGCCCACATGCCTGAATTTAGTAGTTTATGCATCGGAATAGGTGTTGAGGGCTTAGCATCAGGCATCAGGCCGCCACCTGGATAAACGCTATAGCCACGATGTTTGCTAGTCTCATGACTTTTGACATAACGATAATTATTATCCAGTACGCCCCAACCTTTGAGCCCTTCTAGCAGTTTTTCTTTGTCCTCTTGAGTGACGGTATCATCTAATCTGCCTTTGTTAACAGCTTTAGATAACAGCTCGGACACGTAACCACGAATATCGCTTTGCACGTCACCTAAGCGCTGCGGTGCGCCATTGAAATGATTAGTACGATGCAGATAAGCGCGATCATTGGTTTGAATAAAAGGTTGCAGGGCGACATTGAATTTTTTGCAGTAATGAAACACCGCATAGTGATGCACAGGTAATCGCCAAGGTCCACCATTGAAGTAATTGCCTTTTCTAAAGTCGCAAGTGACTTCCTCACCGCCAAGCTCCGTATATTTGTCACCACTATTAAGCGTCCAACTGCGTCCGCCACCGCGGTTTTGGTATTCAAGCACCGTGACTTTGTAGCCCGCTTTACGTAGCTCATAAGCCGCTGTCAAGCCGCCTAAACCGGCACCAAGAATGGCGATACTAGCACCAGCAGGAGCGCCTTTTAGGTCCATCTCTTGCTGAAAGCTCGACTCGGAGGCGAAACCTAGTGTGGTCATTGCCTGATACATAGCGGTCGCGCCAGCGGTCTTGCCAATCATAGCGAGCAGTTGACGCCGCGTAAAAGAGGGCAGTAGATCGTTCATTTACCTATCCTTGTCGTGCTTGGTTTTGATATTAAAAAAGAAAAATAGCAGGTTTACACAATCATAAGTTCAGCTCTTATCTTTGATAATGCGTTTAACCTCGTCAGCAGTGACTTCGCTAGTTACCAGTCCACCGAGGTTCACACGCACATAGTTGGCGATACTAGCAATCTGGGCATTACTTAAATCCTCTTTAAAGCCTGGCATCTTTGGAGCAGTATTAAAAGCACCTTTTGCGCCAAAAGCTATCACTCCGATTAGGGCGTCAGCTTTAGCACGGCGAATACTACTGAGACCGACGATAGAGGCATAACGCGCATCAGGCTGCGCATAGCCATCGACGCCATGACAGCTAGCACAGTGAGTCAGATATAAAGATTTTGGCGAGTCATTATCCTGTATTATGCGGTTTTGGCTACTAATAAAAGTAGAGATATTGGCTTTCGTTTGCGCTAGATAGGATTTTTGTTCCAGTAGATCATAAGTAATAGAGTCGCTAACAGGCGTGGGCAAGCGGGCGACATTGACAGGTATTAGGTAATCATCAGTCTTTATAGCAGGCACGACTTTTAGGTAGTTGGCTATCGCGCTTAAGTCTTCATCAGTAAGGTAACGCGTACTATGAGCGACGGCTTCGGCCATCGGACCACCCGCATAAGCGCGTTTATCAAGCTTGCCTATGCGCAAATAAGTGACGATATCAGCCTCACTCCAACGTCCAATTCCTGTCTCGTTGTCAGGAGTGATATTAGGCGCAAACCATTTACCAAGTGGCGCGCCAGAGAGGTAGCGATCTTTATCAAGCCCTTGGGTGAGGTTGCGCGGCGTATGACAAGTGCCGCAGTGCTCAAGATTATTGACTAGATATTCGCCGCGCTGCTGCACAGGAGTCAGACCTGTACGGTTCTCGGTTGAGGGTACATTGATGACATTCCAAGCGAGCATTAGCGTGCGAATATTCAAAGGAAATGGCAGATGAGTGGTTTTTTCAGGAGGAGCTTCTACTGGTGGCACGGTTTGTAGGTAAGCAAATAACGCGCTTATATCGGCGTCAGTCATACCGTGATAAGACGGATAGGGCATAGCAGGATAAATCTGATGACCAGGGGCACGGCCTTTACGCAGCGCTTTTTTTAGATCAGCTTCGGTATAGTTGCCGATACCATACTTTTTAGAAGGCGTAATATTGGTTGAGTAAATATTGCCAATAGGGGTTTCGATAGGGACACCGCCGCTGTAGTCCTCACGGTGACAAGCCATACAATCTGCGGTTCGCGCTACATACGCGCCGCGATTGGCCAAATCACTATTAGAGGGGCTAACATTGGGTAGACTTATTCTAGGTGGCAAGTCAGTTTGCAAAACGCTGATATTGTCAGCATGAGTGGCGTTTATAGTAATAAAAAGGGCCGATGCCAATGCTAGCTTGGAAAGTGGTTTCATAATATCCTTATGATGCTAAGCAAATGATGCTCGTCAATCGTCCTTGATTATCTATACTGAACCAGTCGTTAGTAGTAGCTACTTTTCCATTGCTTCAATTTGAACTTTTAAATTATATTGCAACTGTCCTTTGACGTTGTAGAAGCCTCCAGTTGTCGCAGAAGTCTTAAAATGTTCGATAGTAAAGCGCACGCTAGTTTGACTGGGATTTATGACATAGCTAGTAGTATAACTAGCATCAATAACACTCATTATAAGTAATGATAGTAATAATTTTGCATACAAGTACGGTCTTTTTTGAATGCTAGATAAAACCTTCATAGCTACATCCTGTATGGGCTATTTCACTTCGCCTAGTCCAAAAAAGCAACCAGTAAGTAATTATTTATATACTATTTTTCGTGACTTTAGTAGATTTTTTTTAGTAAAAATACTGGCGTTTTTTCGATCAAAATTTTGCTATAAACTGTTTATCGCAATCTAAAGAATGTTAAGGCGATGAATTCGTTTTGGGAGCAAGCGTTTTATACGTGTTGGTATGATTAAAGGCTTTATTTTGAGCTTTATGCTTAGCCGTTCTTTTAAAAAATAAGCTGGCAAGCGCGCACGCAATCGTTAATGACAGCAGCATCGATACTAAGGTATGACTAAAAAAATGATCACCAAACATCATTTTATATAGGCCCATCGCCCAGCCTAGTACAGTCACGATTTCAAATATTCTGTAACGGTATTTATGCAACATGGGTAAAAATGCTAAGCCATACAAAGAAAATCCTGCGCTGGCATGAGCTGCTGGAAAACATTTTGTATCGGTTTTAGCAAGCATATTTTGCCAAAGATTAAGATAAGGTAGATCCCCGCCAAATAGCGTTAGATGGTTAGGGCAACTTACATGAGTAACACCTTTTAATAGCGCAATAGTAGAAGGCACCACGATAAGAACAATAAGTAAATAACTTATCTCACGAACTGACAAAGGAATCATAAATTTACGAAACTTATTATCATCGATAATAGAGGCGATATTTGAAGATTGTGTGTATTTGATAATCAGTATGGATATTAAATAGAGAGCTGACAAGATTAATAGCGCTTTGGGGCCATCATAAAAAATAAAAGCGTAAGGCTGAGCGCCTTTTTGTATAAGCCACTGACCATTATTATAGAAAAACTCACTGATACGAATATCAAATTGGCTATGCTCAAAGGTTAGAGCGGCAATAATCGTTAAGCAAAAAAGCTTAAGCCACATCCAGTTAGATGAGTTATCTTCTAAAATCATGAGCTTACCTTACTTAATGTATTAAATTGAGAAAAATCTAAGCACTCTTTAAAATAAAAGATTGGATAACGCCATCAGCCATAGAACGAAAAGTAGCAGCAGTGCCAAAAATTGCGCGGCAGAACCCACGTCCTTGGCTATTTTAGCGAGGGGATGATGATCCGTTGAAGTATGATCGACGCTCGCTTCAATTCCTGTATTAATAAGCTCCACAATGAGGGATAAGAACGAAGCAACCACAAGCACCATTTTGGCGCTGACGTTAAAAGGCATAAATATGATGACCATGAACAATAAGAGATTGAGCCAGATAACTTGTCTAAATGCTGCTTCAAACTTATAAGCCGCCTTAAAGCCATCTATAGAGTATCCTGTAGCTTTTACAATACGAGCTAGCCCTTTTTTACCTTTAGCCTCATTTGCAAAACTATCCGCTACAAAAGTATCATCAGATACAGGCTGATTTTTATAATCAAGATTTGTATGTTCGTGGCTCAGAGCAGTAGTCTTGGAATTATTCATATCGATAGCTTAGTATTTATTAAGATTAGAATAGCTGGCAGGTCTTAATGATATTACGGTGCATGTTAAGATCGCGTTAAGATGAATTTCATATAATAAAAAGCAATAGCGAATACCGAGTTTGATTAAGGTATTGGCTACTGCATCCCATTAATGAAGAGTTAGTATTTAGCTTTGCTTACTTTTTAACCATCATCCTCCATGTCAACTTGGCTGCTTAGAACTTTGCCAGTATTGGCGTCTATACTCACGTCATATATCTGATTGTCTTTGACAACTTCGATATCGTACAAAGCTTGACCTTTTTCAAGCTCGAACTCAACACCGATGACTTTACCATTTACGCTTTGAGTGGCTTTTTGCATAGCACTAGTTAGTGTAACTTTGGCTTGCTTCATAGCGCTGTATTCAGCCATATCTTCTTTATCTAGTTTTTCTTGCTCAGTCTCAATGACTTTACCAGTATTAGCATCAATCTTGACTTCATAAGCTGTACCGTTTGATACAAACTCAACTTCATACTCGCCCGTTACAGCACCCTTGCCATTATCATCATCGTCGTCATAATCGAATTCTGCGCTGACCAGATCACCTTTAGCATTTTGTTTGGCTATATCGATTGCCTGCGTTAAGCTGATCTTACTTTGCATAGCGCTGACAGCTTCACTTGATCCAGTTACGGCTTTGGTATTGGCAGCAGGGGCAGCGATAGCGGTTGCACCTACGCCTGCAATAGTAAGGGCGATGATTGCTGATTTGGTTAGCGTTGATAAGTTTTTCATAAGAGTCATCCTTTGTATTAATTAATTTCTGACAAACCATTAGTGGTTTTGTCAGCTACCTCGTGGGTATAAATCTATAATACGAGAGACGACATAGGAGAAACTTAGCGGAAAATAAGAGTTTGCTTAGCGAGTAGATATAATAAATATTGCTTACTTATCTGAGTTAAATCACTATCTAAATAGTATTAGCTACACTCTAAAGGACATCTATCTGTTAACTTAATCATTGTTGTAGCGTATTTTGGAATAAAGAAGTCATCAAATATCAAATATTTAACCACTCTTATTTTTGGCTTGAATAGCAACCTTGCTAAGTTTTGATTAAAGGTGTGTCTATAGGAGGAAAAAGGATGTCAGACGAATTCTTAAAAAATACGACGCTTATCGCTTATTCACCTTCAACAGTATCAAAAGTACCTTGCGAAGATATCTTAATTTTGAACTTTGAGCCTCACGGCGACGAAGTTTTTTGGCTCAATACTTATGGATTGAGTGAATTAAATGAGATGAAACAAGTTGTCATCCAGAACCAGTTTGATGATTTTTTAATTAAATTACTGCAAGATGATGAGCATGCCAATAAGGTTATCGAACTCGATAATGTCCTGTTTATCGCTCTAAAGGTATTAAAAACTGATGACAAAAATCTAGATAATGAACAACTGATTTTCGTTGTATCGTCAAATATGTTATGGAGTTTGCAAGAGAATCATAATAATCATTTTCAGTGGATTCGTGATCGCTTAAGTGAAGGCAAAGGACAAGTTCGAAGCAAAAAAGTAGATTATTTGCTTTTTCTGTTGATTGAATCATTGATAGCAAACTATGAAGAGACGTTTGAGAGCTTATTGAATGCTGACGGTGACTCGATAAAGGTGACCAATATTAAACCAACGCCTTATTTTACTAAAAAGGTTGAGGAGCAAAAACGTCGCATGTTGAACTTTAAGAAAGCGACGCTAAGCTTACGCAATACCATTGTAAAGCTGGAAACGATTAATATTATTCCTATGGATAGTAAGTATTTCACCGAACTTAAAGAGCAAGCCAACAATTTGATTGATGAAATTGATTTTGAGTTGTTTGAGCTTGATAGTAAAACCAATCTGATATTCTCAATTCAGGGCCATCGTTTGAATGAAATCATGCGTACCTTGACCTTAGTGTCAGTGGTATTTATACCATTAACATTTTTGGTAGGCGTTTACGGTATGAATTTTGACTATATGCCTGAGTTAAAATGGAAGGAGGGTTACTTTGCCTTGTGGGGTGTGATGGTAACATTGACTGTGGCCATCGTTGTGTATTTTAAAAGTAAGAAATGGTTTTAAACTGTACTGCTAACTTGTAATGTCTTAGGCTTTTAAAGATTGTTTATTAGTAGAATTTATTTATAATAAATACTAAACGTACTACCGCCTGCAGCATTAGCTTGATGGGTAAGTTGCCAGCCCATATGCGTCATGATGCGCTGAACAATACTTAGACCTAACCCTGTGCCATCAACCTTATAGCTCGTATAATCTTTTGACGAGAACTTATCAGTTAATTGCCCATCATTTTTCTTTTGCTCTAAACGCTCAAACCTTTCATAGAGTAGAGGCATCATCGCTTCAGGAATACCCAAGCCAGTATCGGTAACGGTGATTTTTTTATCGTCAATAATAATAACTACCTCACCCTCATCCGTGTATTGAAAGGCATTTTTTATTAAGTTTCCTAGTGCCATTTTTAGTAATTCAGGTCGTACGTAGGCAAAATACTCTTGTTCAGCGACTACTGCATAAGTCACAGTCTTATACCGTAGCAAATACTTTAAGCGTTCCACTTCATTGTTAGCAATGCTATTGATAGAGGTTTGCGGAGCGTCCAGTTTTTCAGGAGCACGCGAGAGTAGTAATAACGCGCTGATAATCTCAGAGGTCTCTTTAGCTGTAGTACTAATACGATTAGTAAACTCGCTCAAACGGCTATCGCCTTCTAACTGGGAAGCCAGTACTTCTGATGCACCCATAATAATCGTCAAAGGCGTGCGCAGCTCGTGGCTAACATCTCCAGTAAATAGCTGCTCACGTTTGAGATACTGCTCAAGCTTATGATTCTTCTCATCAATAGCGCGTGCTAATACGCCAACCTCGGAGGGCAAATGGGTCAATTCGGTTAAGTTTTGATGATCGGTTTCTACTGCTTTTTTTAAGTCTAATAAAGGTTTAGTAATTTGCCTAGAGGATAGCTGAGAAAATATTGCGGCAATTAGTAAGCTTAAAATAACGGCAACTCTCAAGGCATTGGCAAAAATGTCTTCTAGGTGTTCAAAAATGGCAAGGACAGGGTAGTTCCCCATTACCATCTCTTTATCTTCTAAATAACTCAAAATATAGTTTTGCTTATTTTTTTGATAGTGAAAAAAATGCAGTTCCGTTCTAACATCGCCATCTTTGGTGGGCACGGTTACGGGCATCTCTTGCACTGTCTCGGTTGCCAAAGCTTTTAAATTATCAGGTGCATGATTATAGCGATAAATTTTTATGCCCGGATCTGCAGTGTAGACAGGCTGATCGCCATCCTTTTCTTGACTAAGCTCTAGCTGTTGCAGTAAGCGAGCTTTGACCAACTCTTGCTCCATCCTTGTCTCAGCGTACATAAAAATACTGACGAAAGCAGCGCAAAGTAATATGGCAAATAAAAAATATGACAGTCGAAATTTATTAGCGATAGAGTCGAGGCTGAACATGGCATTTACTTCATAGTATAAGGTAGTAGAAAGAGGGTAGGAGGTATAACTAGGACGACTCTTAATCAGATTGAGTCTGTAAATCGTACTAAGATATTTTATACTTTATCGGGATCAATAATCTGATAACCCACTCCAGGCATGGTCATTATCATAGGTTTGGCAAATGGCTTATCGACTTGTACGCGCACACTATGCATATGAGTCCGTAGCGCATCGCTACTTGGAATATCCTCACCCCATACCTTTTCCTCAAGCTCACTTTTACTGACGACTCGTGGCGACGCATTCATTAATGTTTCTAAAATTTTAAACCCTGTTGGTGTCAGTTTTAGCGGTTGATTTTCGCGTGTAATAGTATGCTCATTAGCATTTAAGGATAATGGTCCGACAGCTAAGCTGTGCTCAAAATGCTCATCTTGGTGTCGACGGATAAGCGCTTTAATCCGTGATTCTAATTCAATGAGTGAGAAGGGTTTGACCAGATAATCATCAGCGCCACTATCGAAGCCTGCGACTTTATCCAAAATCGTATCACGAGCCGTCAGCATCAATACGGGGGTTTTATTATGTAGCTCTTCTCTCAGTTTTTTACATAGCTTGGTGCCGTCCATACCAGGTAGCATTACATCTAATAAAATAACGTCATAGCGATTATTCGCGGCTAGCGTCAAGCCGCTAATGCCATTATGAGCGTTGTCCAGCTCAAAACCTTTTGGTTCAAAAAAGGCATAAATATTGGCGACAATATCGGGATTGTCTTCGATGATGAGTATCTTGTACATAGTGGTCTCGTGCATAAATGCTAGCAGGGCTTAGATTTAAATCTTAATGAACAGACTTAAAAAAGGTTGGCGCTCCTTTTACTTCCTTAGTAGTAATACCGAAAAAGTTAAGTAAAGTTGGCGTAATAAAGTCATGTGATACGGGCTGATTTATCATGTTGACAAGGCTGCTTTTATTTACACTATTAGCATCAATATTGTTGCTAGTCGGTGACCAAATGATGACAGGCACCTGCTTTTGCGCATCAGGTGCGATAGCGTAGGGCATGCCATGCAAGTAAATATTATTCTCGCCTAAACTTTCGCCATGATCGCTAATATATACCATTACGACATCATAGTCCTGCTCATACTTTTTGAGCGTATTAATCACGTTATTTAAGAAATAATCTGTATAACGAATGGCATTGTCATAAGCATTGATGACGGACTGATCGTCACATTTGGACAGCTCATTCGTCATGCATACGGGCTTATATTCCTCAAATGCTTTGGGATAACGCTTAAAGTAAGCAGGACCATGATTACCCATTTGATGCAATAAAATAAGCGTATCTTTGGCAGGTGTATCTGACTTAACTAAAGCATCAAAACCATCAAGCATACCGATATCACGACACTCCTCATCACAATTTGGGTTAACATCAGCTGTCTTGTAATCCTCAAAGGTCACCCTATCAGCAACCCCTTTAGAGCTCGAATTATTATCACGCCAAATCACATTCACGCCTCGTTTATTCAATGTGTCTAATACGTTTTCATTATAGTCTGCCGTATTATTGTCATAACTCTCTCGATTGGAGTAGCTAAACATACAGGGAACGGAGTAAGCAGTAGAGGTGCCGCAAGAGGTGGCGTTTTTAAAGCTATAGATATCTGGCTGGCTAACAAGTAAAGGCGTAGTGTCGCGCTTGTAGCCATTAAGAGCGATATGATCGGCGCGAACCGTTTCACCAACGACAAATACCATAAGTTTAGGCTTTGCTTCACTAGTCCCAGCAGTAGGAGTTATACGTTTGGCGTCTGTCGCATGCAATATCAAAGTATCAGGACGACGGAGCTCCTCAACGTAATCGGTACCTAATTTGATGACAGAGTAGATAGGGGTAATAGGGTTTGCGTAACTGCGGACTATTTTGTGCTGACGAAAAAAGGTCGCGTATTGATCCCCAAAGGGTAGTAGGCAGACAGCTATTAAGGCGATAGATGAGGTTAAGGTTAACGCTTTTTGCCATAGCGCTCGACGTAAAGGTACTTTTTTTATGCGGATTTTAGCAATAATAACTGCGGGTATAACACCTAGCAGGAACACTCGTATAAAGAAGCTTAGCGACATCAGCCCCATCGCTTCACCTTGATCGGTTTGCATACTATTAATCAGCATATTAGTATCAAATATAGTGCCATAAGCGTCTGTAAAATAACTACATATGGCCGCTATCATAACCATAGCAATTAAAACTGGTTTGGCAATTGGGGGATAGCACAACAATTGGATGAGTAGCCACATCAAGCCGAACAATAAGCCTGTGATAGAAATTATGAAGCCAATATTAGTGCTAAAGGAATAAATGCTGAGCACTTGCGCAAAGAAACCAAAATTTGCAGTAGCGACTAAATAAAGCGCAACAATAATAATTGAAAAGTTAAGATTAATTTCATGATTAAAAATGCTGTTTAAATAGCTTTTTTTGGTAGGAGCTTTGGTGATTTTAGTGCTAAGTGCTTGAGAGGTTGACATAAAGGAGCTTCTCAACAGGATAGTAAGTAGTTTGATTCCTTACGATAACAAGTGTCCTGTTAAGAAGACGTTAAGATAATATATCCCCTTTTTTGTGGCTAGCTACTCGACGCTTTATCAGCCAACCAAGAATGATAACTATAGTAAGCAATAAAAAAGTCCTTGAATAAGGTGCTAATGCCGTTTCTATAACCTCATAGTTTTTGCCAAAGTGATAACCTGCAAGCGTTAGTACGATTGTCTAGACACTAGAACCTAGAGTAGTTAATGCTAGAGTGAAAAACGTTTTTGGCAAACATAGCAAAGACAATATCTAAACAATCGAATCTTGTCATAAATAAAGCCAAGCACTCGTTTATTAATTTGGCTCATTGATTATCTGACGTACAAAGATAGCGAACTTGTCAATGATATTATATGTTTCGAGCCCAACGCCTCGGTGTACACTCATTAAATCTATGAAGCCATGCGGTGCGCCAAGTACAGTATGAGTCTGTACATTGATACTATCATCTTGTAGCTGCTTGGCATAAGCTAGAGCTTCATCACGTAAAATGTCCAATTCAGCGGCGACGATATAGCTTGGACATACTTGTGTGTTATCACCATGTATGGGCGAAAGAAGAGCGTGCGGTTGCTTTAGGGAGCTATCTTGTAGATAAGCGGCATGAAACACTTTAATGTCGTTATAATCAAGTATTAAGCCTTGACCATATAATTTCCAGCTTGGATAGTCTTCTCCAATATCCGTGACGGGATATAATAATAGTTGGGCCAGTGGACGCGGTAGATTCTCTAGTTGCTGGAAAATATCAATGGTAAAGTCATCAAGCGTATTCATGTATTTTTGTCTATCAAAGGATCGGCTGATAGTGGCATTGCTTACCTGCTGCGCGACCAATGCTGCAAGACCACCGCCCGAGCTATCACCCGCTAAGATACCTGTTGCCAAATCCATAGTATGAGTTAACGACGTGTTGGTATAATCTATACCAAAAAATATACCAATATTCTATACGGTTCGCCACATACTAGAATATTTTAAAACCTTGCAAAACCCCATAAGAAAAGGCTTGCCGCATCGCTGCAAACAAGCCTTCTTCTAAAACAACAAAAAACCCTTACAAGCCAATGCCTGCAAGGGTTTCTGTTGTTTCTGATATATGGTGGGCCCAGTAGGACTTGAACCTACGACCAAAGGATTATGAGTCCTCTTTTTTACAACAACAATACACAATGGTTAGCGATAAGTAGCTACAAGTAATGGCTGAAGCCCCCTTTTAATATAGGATTGGTTTAATAGATAGCTATACCTATCAACAAGTAGATATGCCTATCAATAAATTTAGAGTATCAAAATAGTATCAAATAGACTGCTGATCTAAATAAATATGGAGCGAATGATTCGTTAAACCTATTTTGTAGCAGTTGAAGATGAAGGATAAGTCTTTCGTTCAAAATATCAAAAAAGCTAGTAGCTGAACTTACATCCATAGGTTGGACACAATTTTTTGAGTTTGGTTCAAGACCTGTTGGACTTTATTCGAAATTGTCTAGTTCAATAGATTCCTGACAATATTGAGAAGATTCAGTGTACTTATTTTATTGGAGGTGAGGCTAGCAAATATGCGATTAATCGTAGTACAATAGTTGACTTTTGATACGGTATTGCTATCAGTATATTACTACTATAAATGGATGTATTTACTGCCTACTATCTACAATGAAAGAATTTAAATATTCGGTGGTGTGTCAAAAAGTATGCTGATTAAAATTTGAACAATTTTTAAAGCCTTGAAAGCCCTATAGAATCGGAGAACTCAGCATATATTTTTTATTGACTTTTATCGCCAGCATACTTTTTAGAACACCACCAAATATTCGAGAAGTATAACGGATTCCATACCTATAAATATCGCTCTTACAGCGTAGATGAAAGTATAGAAGCTGATTGCATTATATTGTTTAGAGAAGAAGTTTGAACATTGGATAATCTGTATGTGTTTGAAGACAGTAAAGGATAAATATGTTAGGTATAGATATATGTTTTTTTTCTTACAGTAATAATGATATTTATTTTCATATTGCTAGTATAGAAGATTGTAGGTTTCAATATAAATCTTCAATTAGTTTAATTATGTCTAGTGAGCTTAGTAAATGAAAACTATCCTATTATGTGTCATGGGCACAAGTCCACAGGTATTAACTGAAACTCTCTATGCTATTCATATGCAGAATAAACCTTTTCCTGATGAGGTTTACTTAATTACCTCGGCGAATGCAAAGAAAAAAGCTGTTGAGTGGTTGTTTGATAATAGACAGATCGAACACTTAAAAACTCATCATAAACTACCAGACTTTAAATTTGAATTAAGTCATATAATACTTATGCAAGATAGTAATGGAGTAGCGGTTCTTAATGGCCGTGAAGAAGACGATCAACAAAGTATTGCAGACTCAATTACTCGTATAGTTGCTGAGTTTACTGCGGACAAGGACTGCCGAATCCATGCATCAATAGCAGGTGGCCGTAAAACTATGGCTTTTTATATGGGTTATGCCATGTCAATTTTTGGTCGAGAGCAAGATATTATAAGCCATGTGTTTGTTAGTAAAGATTTTGAGTTTTCTGAACAGTTCTTTTTTCCAACTTTAAACGATAATTATATTGCTAAGCACGATAAAGTTCTAAACACCAAAGACGCAAAAGTCACTCTCGCAGAAATTCCGTTTGTGCGTATGCAGAATATGCTTGATCAAAGTTTTTTAAATCGAATTGAGAGTAAATCTTTTAGCAAAACAGTTGCACTGCTAAATGAATATAAAAGTGAGAAAGTAGAAGCTATCATATCATCAAAAGATAAGTTCATCTTAGTGAATGGCGTCAAGATTAATCTTCCACCTAAAGAGCTTGCGTTTTATATTTGGTTGTCTCAGTTACCTAGCAGAAAAATTGACATCGACAGAAAGTTCTGTGATAACCCACAACATAGTGCTTCTTATTTAAAAACCTATTCAATGATTGCTGGTGATAGTCGAGTATTTGCTTCTTTCAATGTTGATAGAGAAGAAGTCGAAGAGCATACAGTAGAGTCTTTATCAAAGTTACCAGGCCTAAAACCATTAGAAAAACAATGGCTTCAGCAAGCTCGCTCTAAGATTAACAGTCAATTTAAGCAATGGCTTGAAGCAGATGTGTGTAGAGGGGTGGAGATTGGTAGTAATGAGTACAACACACAGCTACATGAGGTCTGTTACTTTATTCCTGAAAAATTACAAGTTGAGAATGACCTAAATGAGAATAAGTTTACTCGTAAAGCTAATGGTCTTAATCTTGTATTAAAGCGTCAGTTAAATGAATTAGCACAACTCTAAATTGGCATCTAAGGACAATATAAGACTATGCAAAAAGATAAATGTGTAATTTGTACTATCGGTACTTCTATTGCCAATGGTTGTAAATTACAATCTGAATACTTTCAACCAGGTCATGCATGGGAAGAAGATACTAAAGAGTTTGAGCAACAAATAAGTAGGCGTGTAGCAAAGTTTAGACGAAGTATACATAAAGTATCGGCTGAGATTAATTCACTTGAACGCTTAGATTTAACTTGTTCCAGCAAAGTGGTGCTATTGGCTACAGATAATGCAGCTAGCAAAGCTTGTGCAAATGCGCTTAAAAAGTTTATTGTACAGTATTTCGATCTTGCCGAACAAAATATTGAGATCAAGCGTATTGCAGGTTTGCAGGTACACGATGTAAAAGCGCTCAAGGAACAAGGGTTTCGTGAGCTGATTAAAACAGTTTTAAACTATTTAACTGATGATAATCTCAACTACCAGTATGATGTGATATTAAATCCAACTGGCGGCTATAAAGGTGTAATGCCGTTTTTAACTGTATTAGGTATGTTATATGGTAAACCCAGTGTATATATTTTTGAACATGCTGAACAATTGATCTATTTACCACCTTTACCATTTACTTTTGATATTGATATTTATAACCGTGTTGTGCCGGCATTAAAACGTATCGATGAGCAAACAGCTATCAGTGAGCAAGAGTATTATTCTTATATTATTGACTACACTGAGTCAGAAAAGCCTTTATTCACATCATTTATAGAGCCTATTGGCGACAACATGGTAACTATCTCATCTCTTTCTGAGGTACTTTTATCGATAGAGAGCCGCAATTCCACGCCCACAGTTAGTCAAAATGTTATTGATCTACTTCAAAGCGATAATACGCAGCCAGCGTTAGCCTTAAAGCGTTTGATTAAAAATAGTGTAAACCCCTTATGGCGTAAACAGCATAGTAAAAAGTGGCAGCAAACGGATTTAATTGTAATTAAGCAAAATGCTACTGCTGAGCGTCTGGCAGGATTTATAAAAGATGATACTTTCTATGTGGCTTATGCGTTTCTTACCCATGAAAGCTATGAGTTTAATCTGCCAAAATATGATGAGAAAAGTGCTAAAAAGCTTAGTTATAAACAGTGGGAAATAACCGAAAATGTGGGGCAAGCTCAAAGCAATAATAATGCAGGATTAATAAGAGAACGCGACGAAATACTCATTGAAAACCAGCAATTACTGAATGAAATAAATGATCTACAAGAAAAAATAGACGATAATAACTTGGCTAAACTAGAAGAAAAGGAGCAAGTTGACATACTTCAAAAAACTATAAGTGAGTTAAGTCAACAAATAGCATATACAAAAACTAATAATAACGTAGGATTAGTAAAAGAACGTGACCAGTTGCTAATTGAACAGTGGCAGTTAATAGAAAAAGTAAAAGTTCTAGAAGAAAATCTAGGCAATAGTAAGTTTGTTAATCTAGAGAAACAAGAGCAGATTGAAGGAATGCACCAAGTAATAATCGAGTTAGATCAACAAAAAAATCAAGCTAGTATAGTGCAGCAGCAATTAGAGCGGCAACTCAATGAACAGCAACAAAAAACCTCTGATAAAGCAAGTTCTAAGCACTTTTTTTCAAAAATTATTCATATTTTTAAAAATAAAAAATTGAAGCGTTAACAAAGCGGATTAAATGTTGACTGTCAGATGCGCGTGTTAATTCCTATCGTTAGCAAGCTTGTAATCTCATTATCTTTATTTAAAGGTGATATGGTGGTTTCACACAAAAGTAGCAAATAAGTGTTTTAACAGTATTTAGTGCTTTTCACTTCAATACATTAAAGTGATAATGCAATCGTGCTACTGCATATACTAAAACTATGCACAAATTTTATAGTCTATAAAACCTGAGGAGAATATTATGACTGGATTTAATCCTGCTAACTTTACCGTAGCTAAAGCAAAACCTTTGCCAGTAGTGTTGTTACTTGATGTCAGTACCAGTATGAGTGGTGACAAAATTAACCAGCTTAATGTAGCAGTAAAGGAAATGGTATCCGACTTCGCCGCCGCTGAAAAAAATGAAATTGAGATTTTAGTTTCAATTATCACTTTTGGTGCAGAGGTCCTTCTTCATACGCCATATACTTCTGCTAAAGATATCGAGTGGCAAGATCTACAAGTCAGCGGTGCAACTCCTATGGGAACCGCTTTCTCAATGGCAAAAGGCATGATTGAAGATAAAGAAACAACTCCGTCGCGTGCTTATCGTCCAACTATCGTTTTGGTGTCAGACGGTGAGCCGAATGATACTTGGGAGCAGCCCTTACGTGCCTTAGTTAACGAAGGCCGTTCACAAAAGTGTGATCGTATGGCAATGGCAATCGGAAGTGACGCCTCTAATACTGTGCTAAATGAGTTTATCTCAGGTACAGAGAATAAGGTGATTACAGCTCAAGATGCCTCGCAAATTCAAGAATTTTTCAAGTTTGTGACCATGTCAGTGACTACTCGTATTAATAGCCAAAATGCCAATATTGTCCCTAAACCAGAAGAAGTAGAAGAACTAGTCAAGCAAGAACAAGACCAGCAGCCAGAAGATTTTGAGGATAATGATGATCCTTTCTCATAAGTTGCACTGCATAATCGACTGCTCTGGAAGTATGACTGAGTATGGCAAACCAATGTTGTTAGTTAACCAGCTGCGTTATATCCGTCAATTTACTGCACAAGATAGTAAGAACACACATTACTTCAGTTGGCGAGAGAATATTGCAGAAATTGACTGGTTAACTGAAGCAGATGTAGAGCTGCCAGTCACTAAAGGTGGCAGTAATATTGCTAGGCTTTGCGATTGGGGTGAAGCAAATCCTGAGGTAACGCTTTTAGTGATAACAGATGGCTACTTTAAACTAAACGTACAGCAACGGCACCAGCTTAGCGAACTTGATAATTTATATTTAGTTGGTGTTGGCGGTGATGCTGATTTAGTGCAGCTAAATACACTATCGAATCATAGCTTTCGTGCTGAGGAGTTAGACAGTGCTTTACATATGATCTACCGACCAAAAGCTATTGAGGTTGCTCCATCAAGCCGATTTGATTTAACTAAAACTATTATTGAAAACGAATCAGAGAGTGATGATGAGTGGTAACACGCTAATATGGCGAGGCTTTGGCGACAGTGAAATAGGTCCTCTTCATCAGCGTCTTGGTTTACCTAATCAGGATGCCTACTACTTAGAACTTGAAAATGATCCAATATTAATTGCTTTGTCTGACGGCTTAGGAAGCAAGTCTCTATCACACTTGGGAGCTCAAGCTGTAACTCGGGCTGTAAAAAGGTCAGCTCAGTGCTATTTAAACGAATCAGTAATAGAGCCTTTATTATTCATTAGATTGTTTTACAACTTTTGGTTAGAAGAACTTAAGGGGGCAGATATTGAGCAATGTCGTTGCACAGCACTCTTTGCTATTGTGTGGCAAGAACAGACTTTTATCGCCCAGCTTGGGGATGGTGATTGTTGTATTGTTACTTCAAATCAGGATGGTAATGAGCAAAAGGCTCACTTTTTAGCGAAGAAAGATAATGACCTATTTGCAAACCAAACGTATTCTTTAGGTCAAGACTTACAAGCCAGCCAGTGGCAATTTTTTTTGCAGCCAACTGCGCAGCTTGATGCTTGTTTCTTAGTAACAGACGGTATTGCTGATGATCTAGCATTAGAGCATAAAAGTAACTTTTACCTTGAGCTATTGAGGCAGTATCAAAGATTAACAGACGAGCAAGTTATGTCTGACGTACGGCACTGGATTAGCCATTGGCCAGTTGCTGGTCATAGCGATGATAAAACTATCGTTGCTCTATTCCGCCAATATCCATAGCAAAGTTCACCTTCTGGTTTACTCTAAATATCATGTGCAGCATAGGAAGCTTGATATGACACAACAAGAAAACTCTAAACCAAGATGGGTTAAAGATCAGTTATCCCAACGGCATATGCTCACTAAAGAGTTAGGGAAAGGCGGGCAAGGAATCGTATATCGAACTTCGGATCCTGAGCTATTGGTTAAGATACCGCTTAAAAACCATAAAGAAATTACAGATAAAGTAGAGGTGAAACAGTTTCAAGACCAGCTTGAGCGCTTATATTTGTTACCGCTAAATAATGAAATGCACATTACTAGACCTCTTTATCTGCTCGAAGAGCAGGCTGGCTATGTGATGCAGATGATGCAAGATATGCAGCCGATAGGCGAGTGGCTACCACAGGTTTTGAACAAACAGCTTGCCAAAAAATTTACTCGCCCTATTTGGCTTAGTGATGACGTTCCTTTGGAGGCCGCTTACTCGCTGGCCATGTATGCTAAATCGGGTGGAACCAAACGGAGGTTGGAGTTACTGGCTCAGGCTACTATTGAGTTAGTAAGGCTGCACAGTGTCGGGGTGATATTTATGGATGTGTCTCCAGATAATATTTACTGCTCAATGGCACCAGAACACAGTGAAGTGTGGATGATTGATGCCGACAATCTGCGCTTTGAGACGGTAAATGCTAAGTCAGGTGTCATAACACCACAATATGGTGCACCAGAAGTCGTTAAAGGAATAGACGGTGCTAGGGTTATCAGTGATGCTTATTCGTTGGCGCTCTTGGCATTTAAAATATTAACTATGTCAGGTGCTTTTGATGGGCAGCGCTTTATTGATGCTCAGGATAAAGACGAAGATTGGGCAGCAGATTATTCTGAAAATGAAGATGCAAGTTTAGAGGTTCAGGCAGAGCAAGGTGAATTGCCGTTTATATTTGATGCTGAAGATAATAGTAACATCCAGACTCATGGGTTACCACATGAATTAGTGCTGACGCCACTATTGCTTGAATTTTTTCAGAGCATGTTTGGTGAAGGGCGTATTGAACCCTGGCGACGACCTAGCCTTCACTCATTGCCGCGACTGTTAGCTAGTGCAGCTGATAGCTCTATACAATGCGTTTGCGGTATGAGCTTTTATTACCAGTATTCGACTCCTGAGCAGTCTTGTCCCTATTGTAAATATCAACATCAAGAGCTTTTGGTAGCTAATAGTTATTTTCACACTCCTGAGGGTCTAGGTGAGCGAGCGTGGACTTGGGCTACTCCTTTTGTAAGTGGTCAAGACCTACGAATACCAAGGAGATTATCAGGCTGTTTTGATATTGATAAGCATAATGCTCCAATGCTTGAAATTAATCAGGTTGAGCAAGATTGGTTTATCTATGTATCAGCAGAAGATATACGAGTAGATGTGACGGATAATAATGGGCGCTTTCGCCCCTTAATTAGTCAGTGGTTGCTTGAAAGACAACAGCTTGAGGAAGGTGTGCAGCTATACCTACATGCTCCTTACTCCATGATTATCGAAATTAAGGTTCATAAGAATAATGCGATTTAAACAACTGAATATTGAAATAAGTCATACTTTCTGGATAGAGCCATTCGATAGTAAAGGACTGAGTTTTAAACAGGGTGACTTAGGTCAGCTACGTTTGAGTTCACGGACGGGAAAGTTACAGCTAATCATTAATGGCAAGCTATTTACTATTACTTTACGTGAGCCTGCAATATTTAATGAGATAGCACTTGGGTTTGATCGTGCTAATGCAAACCTTATTGAAATAACTCGTGTGCATCAGCAAAGGAGTTGGCCACAAGATAGTGTGCAGCTTGAATTGGCACTTGCTTCTTTTAATGGTCCTGAAATTGAGCTGGGTCCCATTGATATTGCTTTGGATCAGAGAACATTGGAACAAGCACAGGTTACAGATCTAGGTGAGACCTTCGATACTATTAAAGTGGCACTTGAGAATAGTTGTACTTTGCGTCTGTCTGATGACCTAGATCAGCAGTATGCAATTGCTGTTTTGGGAGAAGGAGCACTAGATCAGCTTAAACGCATAGAGCAGAATGAAGCTGATACTACTTCAGGTGATGAAGAAAAACCTACGCAGCAACAGATTATAAACGGCATGGTTTTATTGGGCAATAACTTACAGTTAGCCGTACAGCAATATTCTGCAGTGGATTTCGATTATTTGGGAGTGCGCAGACTGGTTATGCGTTCCCACACCGCTCCCACTCGTACACTTCGTTTAGTTAAATTACAGCTAAGCTTTAGCGAACAGCAACAAAAGATAGCTTCCTTAGCTTCTCAGCAGCTGAAAAATATCATCAAAGATCAAGAAGGATATCTATCTGCATGGGATCATTATGGTCGATCAGAAGGTGAGCAACTGCTCAAGCGTGCCAGAGCAATCGGTCGTATTGAGGTAGCTCCTGAACATTGCGGGGTTTACGGCGAGTCTGGTAGTCAACTGTCCATCTATGTTGAAAAAGATTTACGCGAGTTATTAACAACACAAGATTCTTTATTAATGGTTAGCCCTGAAACGCCCATTCCCTATCTTGAAGATACTAAGATGGATTGGAAGGCATTTAGTGCGCAGATGCTAGAGGACTATAAGACAAAAAAGGGCTTTGATAGCGGTCTTTCAAGTTGGGAGCAACAGCCCAGCTCAGAGAAAGGGAATTCTAACCGCCAAGAAAAATCAGCACCAGTAGATAATGAGCCTGCTAAGATTTTAAAAGTGATAAAGGTCGAGCAGCATCGGATTTTAGTTGAGGGAGCTGACATACCTTCGGATAATATGGTAATTGTACAGTCTATCATGGGTGATCAAGTACAAATTGAGCGACGAATGGCTGCTCGCAATGCGATTGTTGAAGGTAAAAGTGCGATGCCTCATCTTGGGTTGCTGATAGAGGAGAGTGCTGTATTACCTAGTAGGCGTACTCAGCGTCCCGATATAAAGCCATTATCAAACTTTGTTGAAGCAAAAATATTCCCTGAAAACCCACCAACTGATATTCAAAAAAAAGCGATTAAGATTGCATTAAATACTCCTGATATCACTATCATTCAAGGACCTCCAGGAACAGGGAAAACGACCGTAATCACCGCTATTATTGAACGTCTTAATCAGGAGCAGGATAAGAATAAATCAGTGCAGGGTGATATTTTGGTTTCTGGTTATCAACATGATGCGGTACAAAATTTGATAGACCGTTTATCTGTTAACGATCTACCAGCGATAAAGTTTGGACGGCGCTCAGGTGAAGAAGATCAAAGCAGCTCGACTGATATCAAATTAGACGAATGGCGTCAGAAAACGGTAAAAAAAGTTTACCAGCATGCACCAGACTTAAAAGAAAGTTTTGCTTATTCACAGCTCGAACGTGATGCCATAGCGTACGCAACAACACCAAGCGATAGCAGTGCCTTGCGTCTAGTTAACAAGGCGAAAGCGCTGTTAATAGGTGTACCTAGTAGCGATGAGATAATAGTTTTGCTAAAAGCTTTGAGTAGTGATTTAGCGAACCAGCAATTGGGTGAGCACGAAGGCATAATTCTTTTGCGCTCATTACGCCTATCAAAATCAGCATTTATGGATGATGGTGTTAATAGAGCGGCAGCGTTGATGGCTTGGCTTGAAGTGCAAGATATATTTATCGAAGATGTGTACTCAAAGACATTACAACAAGCGATGACTTGGCGATCAGGAAAGGAGTTGAACTTCTTAGCACAGTTAAAACAAGTAAAACAGCAACTATTAAAGCAGTTCACACCACGTCCTCAGCTCAAACGAACCTTAGTGAGAGAGGATGTTAAGCTAGCAATACAAAAATCACTCACTTTATTGCAGGACAGTAGTCGCCATGCTACCAAAGATAGAGCACTAATTGAGTATCTTGGTGATCTAGAAGGTAATTCGCACTTAGTGCAAGAGGCATTGGCAGAATACAATTTAGTATATGGCGCTACAACAGGGCAATCTGAAGGTAAAATAATTCGCCGTTTCAAATCAAAAAGTGGTGATGGTAAAGGCTATTTGCAGTATGGCACCGTGATTGTTGATGAAGCTGCTCGAGCTAGCCCGCGAGATCTAATGATTCCTATGGTACAAGCAAAAGACCGTATCATCTTAGTTGGTGATCATCGCCAACTGCCGCATATTGTTGATGATTCCTTGTTAAAGCAAATGGAACAGGACTTTGAAGATGTAGAATGGCAAGGTGGGAGAGATCAGTTTGATCAACATATTAAAGAAAGCATGTTCCAATATTTGTTTAATCGTGCCAAACAGTTGGAGCAACAAGATGGCAAGCCTAGAACTATCACGTTAGATGCACAATATCGTAGCCATCCTTTATTAGGACAGTTTGCCAGTGATCAATTTTATGCACCTTATGGAGAAGGGTATAAATCGCCTTTGCCGGCAAGTTATTTCTCGCAAAAGCTTGAAGGAATTGAAGATAAAGCAGCTGTGTGGATGGATGTCCCTTCAATGCTTGGAAATGAAGACCGTGATACCACGAAAAGTCGATTTAGAAAAGTAGAAGCGGAGCTAATCGCGAAGCAGCTGAAGCAATGGATAGATAGTGAACAAGGCGCGAACCTCAGTTTTGGTGTAATTTCTTTTTATAAAGCACAGGTTAACGAGGTTATGAGAGCACTTGCTAAACACTATATTACTGAACAAGATGAGCAAGGAAACTATGTTGTTGCAAGAGAGTATCAAATGCTCTTTGACAGTAAAGAGAAGCCTATAGAGGAGCGCATTCGTATTGGTACCGTTGATTCATTTCAAGGTATGGAATTCGATGTGGTGTTCTTGTCGATGGTGCGTTCTCAACCACAAAGTTCAAGATTTTTCCAAGAGCGTAATTTTTTAGCTAAGGAACAGCAGCACGTATTTGGTCATCTAATGTCCAAGAATCGCCTATGTGTATCTGTGACGCGTCAAAAAAAGGTATTAGTCGTGGTTGGCGACAGTCAATTGATTCAAGCGCCTATAGCTGAACAAGCGGTGCCTGAATTACAAGCGTTTTATAAGCTGTGTAAGGAGAGTTCTCAGGGGGTATTACTGACATGAGTCTACATCAATCTAAAGTATTTAAAGTACTGCATCAACAGCACTCTATTACGCGATATCACCCTAAAGCAACTCAAGATGTTTTATGGCCGTGTTTACGCTTTGCGATCTCTTTACAGGCTAAAGCAGATCAAGACTTAAATCTTTTTGAGAGCACATTGTTGCGCTTATTAGGTGAGGGAGGAGGTAATCTTGAGCAATTAAGCCAGCAGATGGGACTTATAGATGAAGAAGGCCAGCATTCCAGCCTTGCAGAGTTCTTAATTCTTAAGTTACAGCAACTAGATTTAATTACTGACAGGCTTAGATTAACCCATGAAGGTCAGCAAGTGCTTGATAAAATTAATAGCACCCAAACGCAGGTAATTGGCGCCACCGTGTACTTTGATTTAATCAATGATTGCTGGTTACCAGTCATTAGCCGTGGTGAGCTAAAGCCCATTAATGCTCAACAAACACTTGATGGATTTGTTGAGTTTTTTCAAGGCAGTGTCGGTAATGCTAAACAAATAAAAGCATTACCACTATTGAGTGAAAGAAATTCTAAAAAAGAACCAGATGAACGTGATGTGATCGATATTATTAAGCGTTCTCGTCAACAACGTAAAAGGCTCAAAACCTATTCAGGTAATAGTAACGACAGTTTTATAATTAATAGTGGAACTATTTCAGTTAATCCAGATGCTGAACTGGTTTATCTGCATTGTTATGCGTTCACAGTAGCTGGTGAAAAAGCATTTTATGTAAGTGATGGTTTTCACTCAACCACCCAAGAGCGATTCACTAGAGGGTTTAATAATCGCAGAAACCGTGATGGCAATTCATCAATAAAAGCAGCATATGAAAGCTTATATCGAAAAAGTCGAAGAACGAATCAGCTTCAAGGTATGCAGGAATCAAGAGCGCTGAATAACCTTTATAAAAAATTGACAGAGAGAAAAGTAGAAAATGCTATTGAGCAATCTGAATATGAGAATAACCTTTCATCCTTTGTGAGTAACAGTTATCACGAAATTGAGCGGATGTTGGCTGAGTGCTATGCATTTTCTAAGCTTAATAATTGTATTGATGAGCTCGCCACTGATCAGCAGCGTAATGCTGACTTGGCATTAAAAGTAGCAACACAATTAGGATTTGAAGTTGAAGGTAGCAAGCTTGTTAACAACCTACTTAAAGTAAATAAGGGTAGTATTGTTTATCTTAAGGCAGAGCAACCTGTCATGTCGCCATTGTTATTTTGTCATTTACTTGCCGCACGCAATGATGTTCAGCAGCCCATGGCTAAATTAGCTATCAAGTACCCTGAACTGCTAAGTGATATTGCTAAATTGCGTCGTTGGCGAAACCCAATTGCTCATGGCGATGCTAACAGTATTCGCAATGAGATAGGCTCTAAGCAAGTTGAGTTCATGCATCAGTTGGTAGCGCGAGTACGTGAAATTTTGTCTGTTTGGTTAGAGCATAATGAAAATAGGATACCAGAGAAAAGTGTTCCCAACTGGTATAA
The DNA here is from genome assembly GCA_947501045.1 of uncultured Psychrobacter sp. Classification (GTDB taxonomy): domain Bacteria; phylum Pseudomonadota; class Gammaproteobacteria; order Pseudomonadales; family Moraxellaceae; genus Psychrobacter. The sequence continues at coordinate 229,851 of CANMUI010000002.1, read as the reverse complement.
AGATGATAATCGCAGTAAAGTTAGCCATGAGTTAGATAAAGAATTTGGACTGATGTTAGATCGAATGAACGATAGTGTTTATCAGGGGTTGTTTGATGCTTTGCTATTTACCAATTTAGAAGATGCTAGAGACAGAACCAATTCGCTTGCTAGTGCATTGCAACATGCGCTTTATCAAGCCTGTCAGATACTTGATGCACATGAGGTAAAAGACATTGAGTATGTGAAGTGGCAGTTAGCAAACTTGGGCGCAAAACAAATTACCAAGAGTAATGCACATAAGGTTCAGCAGGTACTTAATGGCGGAAATGAGAGCCTTGGAGCGAACTTCATTGCTTTTTGGGCGCAAATTACTGAGCAACAGCGAAAAGAGTTTTGGCCTGCTAAAGACTTTATTAAAGCGGTGGATAGACTAGATAAGACGAGAGGTCATGCTGGGCCTATATTAGGTCAGCATGAAAGCCTGAACGAGATTAAGAAAACGGTATTTAAACTAATTGAGCTTTTGATGGAGCAATATTGTGGATAATCAGCAACAAGGTGAAGCAGTTAAAATGGAAAATGCTGAACTCAAGTTTCGGGAACAGAGCCTTCTAAAACAAGCAGATGCGTTGAAAAAAGAAGAGGTTGAGCTAAAAGAAAAACAGCAGCAACTCAATAACCAACAGCAGCTTTTGCAGCAGCGTGAAAAGGCTCTTACTAAAGATAAAGAAATTATTAATACTCGTAGCCTTGAACTTGAAAGACGTCATCAAGAGCAAGAGAGTCGGCAACTAGAAATAGAGCAAGGCTTACCTGCTTTACGAGATGAGATGTTTACAGAGCGTGAACATCTGCTTGTAGAAGAGCGACAAAAGATTAAAGTACAGCGTACTGAACTCGTTGCTGAGGAGCATAAATTACAAGCTGAACGTGAAAAGCTACAAAAAATTCAAGAAACTATTGAAAATGACTTTGTAGAGCAGCGAGCTGAGTTACAGCGAGAGCTACAGCAGATACGTTCAAAAGCTATGACTATGCTACATAATGAAATTCAGCAACAGCGCGAAAAAGATTTTAAAGCACTTGAAACAGAAGTGCAGCAACGTCGAGATGATCTTGAAAAACGTGAACAGCAGTTAGAACAGCAGCAAGCAACATTAGCGACTGAACAGAATAACGTTAGGCTTAATCAAACAGAAGCTAAACAGCTTCAGGCTTCACTTGAACAAAAAATTGTAGAACGTATCCAGACTCGCTTACAGGAATTTGAACAGAAAGAAATACAGTTCGATCAGGATAGACAACGCCTGTTAAATCGCATTGAGCGTCAAGACGCGTTACACAGTTCATTCAACGAACTTGAAAAAGCATTAGGAGATCGTTCAGCAGAGGAAGTGTTGCGCGATCTAACTGCTAAGAACGAAGAGCTTATAGTATTGCGTGAAGAGCTCAAGCGCCCAAGTGAAGAGTTAGAAGAGTATTACGATAATCACCGTGCTGAACTCACAAAACTAGAGCAAGATAATCAGCAATTACAAAGTGAAAAACGTGAGCTTCAGGGTAAGCTTGATACTCAAGAGCAATTGGAGTATGACCAAGAGCGTCTACAAACTAAGTTTAATAGTCTTGAGGTCAGATACGATGCAACTGTAGCAGATAATAATAAACTGAAAGAAACGTTAGATAGAGTTAGCCCGTCTAATAAGGAACCAGCAGATATTAAGAAACGTATGGCAAATGTTAAACGTCCTTATATTCAAGAATTTGTACCACGCCGACAGGAAGCAGTTATAAATGAGCTTGATTGGCTTGAAGCTATACGTTCAGGTATTGACAACCATGGCCTGCAATTTTCTCATCGTATTTTGTGTGCTTTCCATACGGCATTAAAAATTGCTGAATGGTCGCCTTTAACGGTATTAGCAGGTGTGAGTGGCACAGGGAAATCTGAGCTACCCAAACTTTATAGCCGTTTTGGTGGTATTAACTTCATCAACGTACCCGTACAGCCAAACTGGGACTCTCAAGACTCCATGCTGGGTTACTTCAACTCAATCAGTAATAGTTATGAAGCGCAACCAATGCTTAATTTTCTTGTGCAGAGTCGTGAGAAACTGGTAACGGATAGTAAGAATTCTGAAGATAATTATAACGGTCTTGATGATACCGTGAGCTTGGTGTTGCTTGATGAGATGAACCTTGCTCACGTAGAGCTTTATTTTGCAGACTTCTTGAGTAAGCTAGAGCAGCGTCGTGGTGCTAAAAACAGTGAGCTACCTCACATAGATATTAACTTGGGTTCTGATATTGACCCTTATAAATTATCACTAGGGCATAACTTACTGTTTGCTGGCACTATGAACCAAGATGAAACGACTAAGTCCTTGTCAGACAAGGTGATTGACCGTGGCACGTCAATATTCTTCCCTCGCCCAGAATCTTTGCATCGTCGAGAAAAGCTTAAATCATTACCAGAGCAGGCACATTTGCTGAAAATGACTACTTGGTGGCAGTGGGTTGATACACAAAGTAGCTTGTCAGTTGATATTATAAAACCTTATAAGCAATTAATTGAATATATTAATGAACGTTTAGGTGCTGATGGTAAAGCGCTAGGGCACCGTGTTTGGCAGTCCATTGAATATTATATGGCTAACCACCCGCTAGTAATGGGGTTAGATAAGCAGGAGCACCCTGATGAGTATAAAGAGGCGCTTAAGTTTGCCTTTGAGGATCAGCTAGTACAGAAGGTGATGCCTAAACTGCGCGGAATTGAGACACGCGGGTATGCTAAACAGCATTGCTTAGATCCTATTCGTGAGCTTTTGGATAAAGAGGAGTTAGGTATTCTTGATGATTTTGATAAAGCAATGCGTATCGGACATGGTCAGTTTAGTTGGGTAAGTGCTGATTACTTAAATGACAAGGACAGTAATGAGCGCTATGAGGAGTTATTTAAGATAGCTTCAGATCCAAAATCTAAAGACTCTGAGTCATCAGCAGTGTTACAAGAAAAGGTGGCTGCAGAATAGAATTTGGTGTCAAATTCATAGGCTGTATCGCAGCCTACTAGCTTAATGTGAAATCATCCAACTTAGAAGGCCTGATCTCGATGTTTGGAATGCTTAAGTAGGGAATCGAAATGATTGATGTTGCAAATGAGCAGTTGAACGATTTTGGACAGCTTTATCGCCGCTATCATGCTGCGGAACCTATAGCGCAGCAGCTATTGCAAGTGCAGCACTGCTATCTAACCAATATCGACTTTGATCCACTTACAGGTGAAGCACTACCGCAGCGAATGAGTTATTGGTTGGGTCAAGATATTCAAGCATTTGAAAAAGTGCAGTTACATGATCGCCTTATCTATCTTATAGATCATTGTGTTGATGCTATTGATAGTATTCTGATAACGCCTCGTCAAACTATAATTCGAGTTCATGAGATGACTCCAGTGTACTTAGCGCAACGTTTAGATAGTCGTTCTGTACAGTGGTTAAGTCGTAAACCAGGTAATAATCTGCGAGAAAAGTTAGCTACTAATCCGCACATTTTGGCTGTCACTCGTAAGATGAGCTTGGATACTCTTGAGAATCGCTTGTTAAAGGATTTTTTAATCCGTATTCAGGGATTGCTCTTAGATCGTCAAGAAGCTGGTTTAATACTAACTGAACAGCAAGAAGGTCTTATTGACTCAATCCAAAAAGCTTTACGAAAAGAAGAGTTTGTTGCAATCAAACCCTGGCAACATATGCCACCCAATAATGTGTTATTGCAAGATAAACAATATCGCAAAGTTTGGCGCGCATGGCAGTTACTAAATCGCTTGGAATATGATTGCGAATATCAACAAAAACATGGTGTTGCTTCTGGGTTTGCTATCTTTGGTGAGATTCTTAAACAACTAGCAACTACAGAGCGCTGTTTACTATTAGACCAAGCTTGGCAATTTAAGCTTGATTATCTATCAGTTAACTCTACTACTGAAAATACTGAGGAGCTCGTTCCAGTTGAAGTTATAGCTATTGATCTTGGTAATGAGGAAAGAAGTGGTAAAGCAAGAATAGCCCCACAAGCTACATTGTTATTATCGCTATCAGTTGACGGTAATATTAACATCCAGCGCCGAGTATCGTCAGGACAAACACAAGACTGGCAGTTTGATTTTCAGCAGGCAAACGGTCTTATTGAGGTGAGATTAAACTCTAGCTCTAGAAATTATGATCAAAGCGAAGCTTGGTATCAGGCAATGCCAGAAGGTTTTTCTGATTTGGCTGAATGGTTGGTTAGCGAATTACTACCTGGTGATAAAAGTTTAAGGCAACAGATAGAGCCAGTAACCAAAACATCTGATGATTTTGTAACATTGATGTTTGATGGTGCTAGTTGTAAGTTACAAACGAATGAAACGGCGGCGCGCTGGATAGAACCTAAATTTCTTGATGAATCAGGGTTAGATTGCAGTCAGAGCCTCTCTTTGTCAACTGACGAAAGGGTAGTTAGTATTAGAGAACTTACTCAGATAACGGGCGATAGCCACACTCGACACTTAGGTGGCTTTGTAGAATTATTAGCGAGTCATGTGCAAGCAGTTCAGAGGATGCACTATTTAGTGAGTGATCACCATAGTGATTTTGAGACCATTGATTTACGCCGAGCAATGAACCGTAACTTTAATAATACTGCTCCGCTACCGAAAAGTATTGCAGCAGTCTATGCCACATTAGAGAAAAAACAGTTTAAGCGCAATGATCTCATTATGGTTGTTAGTTCAGATTTTGATGGTATTTATGCGACACCTGTTTACTACTGTTGGGGTAAAAACCCAGGTGAAGAGTATCTTGAAAGGCACCCGTCAATCAAGATTTCTGAGCAAGGAGAGGGGCAACTATTACAGCAAGCTCTAGTTGATTCAGGATTACCAGATAGTATAGCGAAGCGATTTATTGAGCTCTACAGCTATAGTGAAATAGTATCAAGTAAGGCGAAGCTAGTGCTACATGATGGTGAACACTGGTATCGTGTGCCTGCTGAACTTAAAGTTGCGAATGTTGATATTAGTGATGCATTGTTCAAAGAAACCTACGCATTACAAAATAGAGAGGAGAAAACTTACTTCCTTTCAGTTTCAAGCATAATTAAACAACAGAAGGGCATTCGACCTACGCAGTGGCTGGCTAGTGATCCGCTATCAGGATCGCAAAGCTTACTAAAACGACAGCATGCTGAGCCACAAAAGGTTTTTTGGAGAGATCACCTACCGCAGCTAATGACCCGCTTACCCACTGACGGTATTGAGCAGGACTTTTACTTTGTAGATAGACAGACTTCAGTTAAGCCAGAACGCGGAGTTGCGACACCTATAGTTATAAAAGACCCTTTCAATTTACCAAGTGGGCAAGACAAAATACGTTTTACTGTTTACCAAGGTACAGAGAGTAACCGTCAGGAGTTTTCGCTATTGTTGTCGCTACGTCAACCACTTAAAACCGCTTGTGAATGTGAACTAAAATTGACCTATACCTATGGTGATGAACAACCCTATAAACTACGCTTTGAACCTAAAAACAAAGACAACAAGCCTTTCAATTATATTGAAGCCCAATGGGGTAAAAAGCAAGACAGTATTGCTCAACGAGTTGTTAAAAGACCAGCTTTCCCAGATCGTATAGCGTTTGATACGTTAAGAGCATACCCAGGGAAGAAAGGTACAACAGATATAATTGAATGGCTTGAGCGTAATCTAGAACAGTTAAGCGAAATCTATCAATTTATACTATTTGGTAAAAACAAGAAGCGTTTTAGTTTTAGTTATCAAGATATTAAGTGGATTGAAAACAGAGACTTCGGGTTTTATGAGTTACACCCTGATTATAAAAGTATCTTTGTACACAAAAGCCAGTTTAAAGATATAGATACCGTAAATAATAACTACTTTTCTGCAGATGTATTTACTAAGGAAGAGAATAGGTTTTCTTTATCAAATGTTGCTCTTCAGGGAGAGTTGACAGAATTTGAGCTTAAAGGCTTATCTAAAAAATGGCGTTTTCCAATGATTATTTTTAGTGATCAAGGTCGAAGCTTTATTGATGAGGGTATACCAATAGACTTTGAGAAAAAAGGTAAGTCTGCCATTCAGCAGGCTCAAGAATTGCTGGCAATTAAAGGTATTAATAAAACTCTTGAAAATGAACTTAAGATGTTTTTGAGCTACTGCCACAAGCTTATGCCTAAACCTCCAGCAGATGATTTATTGCAAGCGTCAACTGATAAGCAGTTACTTCGTCGTGAGGATATAAGATTCAAGTATGCTTTGGGTGATATCAGTCAACCATGGCAAAAACAACTGCTTCTACAAATATTAGAGCCTATTGATGACTCTGGTGGTACAAGAGCTATTACTCTTGAAATTATCTCAGTAGCTATGTGGCGTGATAAAGCAGTTATCCACCAATTAACAGCAGAACAACTAACTACTCTTGCTAAACGACTCAATGAGCATTTGTTAGATGAGATTAAGTGGCTTAAAAAAGAAGATCAGTTCTTTAAATGGAATTCATTTATCTTACGTTTAGAACTATTGCTTGCGTTGCTACGTACACGTGAGAGCTCAGATCCTAAAATCAGTTCAATTTTCGCTCTGGATAGTAACTTAACCAAACGGTTGTTAAGTACAGTAGAAAAAATTACTTACCAACAAGTTAAAGCTCTTTTTCATCTACTTCAGCAACAAAGGGTAGTCGCTAGAGTCAAGTTAGGTGTAAATAAACCTGATGCTTATAACCGTACACCAGACCTACTCTACGCACTAAAGCTCTATTTATCCGGTGATGATGGCGCGGATCAAATCACTATTACCGAGTTGGTTAATGATGCTTAATGCATGCTAATCATGATTTTAAGGAATTGCTATGGGTAATATTGTAGAAGAAAAGCAGCTAGATAAACTACTGGTAGCACTAGATAGCCCTGTTGATCAAATGAATATAGCCAAACGCTTGCATTCAGTTGAAACGTTACAAGATGATGACTATCAGTTTTTTCAGATTAATAGTTTGAGTCATATCTCTGACGAGTCATACCGTGAGGCCTTGGAAAACGTTTACAGTTGTATTCGTTATTCAGGAGCAAGTATAGTTTATATGCTCAAAGGAGATATAAATGGTGTTGCTCTATATTTAGGGATAGCACGAAATTATTTATATCCTAAACCAGTTATTTCAATTTCTGATATTTCACAAAGTATATTAAAACCTAGCTTTGAAGGAAACTTTAGGGGTAGTGATATAAGCTCTTCACAAGATAACAGTAGAGCGCTCATTAAAGAACTGCAAGGTTATCATCATGTAGGAGTACTACAAGGCACTGTGGGCGATCAGTCCAAAGGAGCAAATGCTTTTTTTCAAGGAGTTGATCGGCTTGTTAATGTAATGACAGGTAGTGAGTTTTGTCTTGTGATAACGGCTGCTTGTACAGCATCAGAAGATTTAATGGCACTAGAGCAATGGTTGCATCGAGGTTATGAATTACTTGCCCCACTTTCTAGAGTCTCATTTCAGCAAGGACAGACGACAGGGCGGTCTTTATCTTGGGGGCAGAACAAAGGAGAAAGTAGAGGAACAAGTGTCTCTGAAAATACTGGTTCTTCCGATAGTAAAAATATAGGTACGACAAAATCAACTAATAAACGAGACAGCTCAGATACTGGAACCGAAGGAACTTCAAGATCAACATCTCAAGGAAAGACAGAAGGGCAGAGCGATTCAACTAGCAGTGGCACTAACTATGGTGCATCCTTAAATAATGGAGAAACTATAAACATATCTGCTGAGCGTCATAATCGTCAAGCTCAGCAATGGCTAAGCTATTTAGATGAAGTGCTTTTACCTAGGGTGGATTATGGACGTAGTCGTGGTGGATTTGTTTGTAATATATCGCTATTAACGAATAGTCAGCACACACTACTCAGACTAGGGGATGTTACTCGGTCAATATTTAGCGGTAATATAGGGAATCAATATCCGCTGCAGATGCTAAATATCTCATCATTACCAGAGTGGGTTCGTAGTATTAAAAACCTACAACCCCCTACTATTTCACGCTCTTCTGATAGTGAGCAAGTGAGTGTCTTTGATAGTTTTAAATCTCGACTTAATATAAACGGTAAAGCATTGATAGGCGCTTATGCCACGCCGAAGGAGCTAAGCTTAGTTGCTGGACTGCCTCAGGAAGAGGTGATTGGCATAGAGCTTAAAGAGCAGGTGACATTTGGTTTAAACCCACCACAGATATCCGTAGTTAATAGCTTACCATTGGGTAGTCTAGTTCAGGATGGTCGAGTATTAAAGCATAAAAAAGTTAATCTGAATCGTCTTGACCTAAACATGCATGTATTCGTTACTGGTGTTACTGGTAGTGGTAAAACAACAACATGTCATCATCTGCTACGTGAAAGTATGTTGCCTTTTCTAGTTATTGAGCCAGTAAAAACTGAATATCGTATGCTGATAGATGAGTATGAGGACTTGCTAGTACTGACTCCAGGGCGTGATGATTTGGCACCATTAAAACTAAACCCATTAGAAATGATGCAAGGTGAGAGTATTTCAAGTCGTGTAGATATTATTAAGGCGAGTTTTTTGGCATCATTCGATATGGAGGCTGCAATTCCACAAGTATTGGAAGCTGCTGTTTATCGTTGCTATGAAAAAATGGGTTGGGATATTAATACATCGACGCATCCATTATATGATGATCCGTTCGCTCCTGGTTGTTATCCATTTCCAATATTACAAGATTTACTTGAAGCCACAGAGTTTGTTGTCAAAGAACAAGGGTTTGACGAGCGTTTACGTCAAGATTATATTGGCTCTATTAAAGCGCGTTTGCAGGGGTTGTTAGTAGGTGCCAAAGGGCAGATATTTAATACATTACGTTCCATTGATTTTAGTGAATTGATAAAGCGACCTGTCGTGATTGAGCTTGAAGAGATCCGTAATGGTGCAGAAAAATCACTGTTAATTGCGTTTATTATGACCAATGTTATTCAAGCATTGAAAAATGAGCACCGTAAAAACCCTAAGTTTCGTCACTTGACACTTATTGAAGAAGCTCACCACTTACTCACTAAAGCTGATCCATCAACAAGTAGTAACCGTAGGCAGGCGATTGAGGTGTTTAGTAATATGCTAGCAGAAGTACGAAAGTATGGTGAAGGTTTAATCATTGTAGATCAAATCCCTAATAAGTTGACTCCTGAAGTACTTAAGAACACAAACACTAAAATTGTTCATAAACTGTTTGCTGAAGATGATAAGGTAGCCATAGGCAACACTATGGCGTTGGAATCAGTGCAGCAGCAGCATTTATCTAGGTTAGAAACAGGACAGGCCGTAGTCTTTAGCCAGGGCTGGAAAAAATCGTTGCTTACTAAAGTGGAGACTAACCGCCAGACACAGCCTGATATACCACTAGATATTATTGAGCCTAAAATGCGAGAACGTGCGTGGCAGTTTTATCAATTACCGAGTAACCTTCACTTGCTACCCTTACAGGCTCAACAACCAACAACATCGATAGAGCAGTGGCGAGAAAGACTATTTTTTAGTTCAGATACTAGGCTGTTGAGCGCTTATTCCAAATATATGGATGAGCGAAGTGATGCCAACCATCTTGATTTAATATCATTACTGAAGAAAGCTGTTGATCGTGTGGGCTCTACGTCAATGGTAATTGATCATCTTGTTCATCACTTGTATTTGCCTTCTCAAGATGAGCCGGTAACTCTGTGGCGAGAGAAGTTACAAGCTTGCTATCAGTCATTATATGAAAAGGATCATGCTAAAATTGTCTGTAAAGAAAACCTTCATACCATTACAAGGAGAAAATACTAATGTTTGGATTGATAGGTGCTGGTATTTCAGCTTTAGCTGGCGGGTTAGGAGCTATAGGGGCAGCTGTAGGTTCTATTTGTGCTGCAGTAGGTGGTGCTGTTATACCTACTGGCCGTATATTGATTGATGCTATAAGCCATGGTCTTCCAATGGCTTTAAAGGTTTGTGATGTTGCTTTCACAGTTGGCAAGGCACTTGGTTTATTTGCTCCAGACCAAAATGAGAGTGATTTGTATGAGCTAGGCATGCGCACTGAGCGTGCAGTTGAAGAAGGTATAACATCGGATCAGTTTGATAGCAACCAAGCATATATAGATCACCTGCGTGAGAAAATAACGCTCAGCAAAGAAACCACTGAAAAGCTGGATAATCTTTCAGATATTGACAAGCTGAAGTATGCGAGTATTGGTAGTGCTATGACTATCGCAACCATTAAAGAAAAGTATGAGATAGATATTCCAGAATCATTCTGGTTAGCAGGTGCTAATCTTGGAATTGAGCCACGACAATTTAAGCCAATTCTCGATATTTTTGAACATGCGCAACTAAAGCCTGACCTCGAAGGTTTTCAAAAAGGGGAGCTAACTTCTGAATTACAGCGGAATATTTATGATCTAATTGATGATAGTTTAAGCGATTTACTTAGCAAAGAAACGCTTGATAAGCTTCTTTATTAATGGTTTGTAAAATAAACACGTAAATAGTAGACCTCTTGCAAAAGTAGCAGAGGGATTTAAAATAAGAAACACATCCATATCTGGCTAGGAACCATGCCAAATATAGATAAGCTACTCAAACAAAATGATGCAGGCTTTAAACGCTACACAGGTATTCATAAAGCGACCTTTCATGAAATGCTAAATGCTATGCAACAGCATGAAGCACAAAAGACTAAATCAGGTAGACCAAGTGCGCTTAGTCTTGAGGAACAGATATTACTGACCCTTACTTACTTATTGGCGTAAATACCAGACGCTGTACCACATCAGTATGGACTTCGGGATTCATGAGTCTTCTGCTAGCCGCATCATTCTTAAAGTTGAAGACATATTGATTGATTCAGGTAGGTTTGAGTTGCATAAAAAGCTTCCTAGTAGAGTTGATGACAATATTAATTGGTCAGTCGTCATCGTCGATGCCACCGAAACCCCAATTGAGCGTCCAAAAAAAACCCAAAGAGACTACTACAGCGGTAAGAAAAAACAACACACCTTAAAAACTCAGGTTATCGTTCATTGGCAAACCGATTTAATATTAGATAATCAAACGTCTAAAGGTTCAGTTCACGATTTTAAGCTGTATAAAGATACTTGTCCTGACTGGCTTCCTAACAATGCTAAATTACTAGCAGATAGTGGCTATCAGGGTATTGCAAAGCTACATAAACAAACCTTTACCCCCTTTAAAAAGCCACGTGGGGGTCATCTGTTAGACCTTTGCAAACAAGCCAATCACTATCTGTCTAAGTTTCGCATTATGGTTGAACACAAAATAGGCTCAATCAAATTATTCAAAATCGTGGCTCATAAATATCGCAACCGTCGTCAGCGCTATGATCTTAGAATGAAGCTATTCGCTGGTGTTGTTAATTTCGAGCTTGATCTATGACTTTTGCAAGAGGTCTAGTTATTTTCATGCTTTAGAAATATAGTTGACAAACTATCAAATAACTAACTAAAAATATTTGAATTTTAGTACTGAATACACTTATGTATTTTGAAATAAATAAGGATTATTAATATATGAAACTTACTGGGCATCTACTCTACCTTGATATTACACAGATATGTGGAATAGGCTGCGCATTTTGCATGTATGCAGATAAGCATAAAAACGGTAAAAATATGGAGCTAACCGATAATGCAAAAAATAATTTACGAGTTTTAATTAACTCACCTGATGTCAAGCGAATCTCAATCAGTGGTGAAGGAGAACCGCTTAACAACGTGAGTGTATTCCATGAGATTCTCAATCTATCAGAAGGTGGAAAATCATTTGAATTTATTACAAGTGGATTTTTCCCTCATAAATTACTTGAAGAATTTTACATTAACACAAATAATATTGTTCAGAGTAATGGCGACACATGTAACATTCGTTTGAGTTCAGATTATTATCACATAGAGAAAATTGTACATAAACCACATGCATTTAGCATTGAATACTGGTTAAAAAACAATCCTAGTAATTTAACATTATCATTTAGGTCAATTGATATAGATCGAGATTTTACTAGAAAATATTTGTTAGATGGGCTGAATAACCTATCGATTAAAAGTGAGATAAAAGAAAAAGGGGTGTTAGAAGACCAGTTAATCATCGATAATAAATATTTTGGGATTGATTATAAAAATTTAGTAAAACCAACACACGTCGAAACATCTGAATATTTAAATATTTATGGTTATATTGATGCTATTGAAAAAAAGACAGGAAAGAGGTTTACACTTGGAAGTATGAATAAGCATCCTTTGGATAATGGAATGGATATTACGGTGAAGCCCAGTGGCGATATATACTTCTATGGTATAGAAAATATTGAAATAGGAAATATTAATCACGATATAATATCGTGGAAGCATTTACAAAAACTTGCTAATGACACTCCATTAATAAAATCTTTATACACTATGCCATTTTTAGACTTAATCGAAAAAATTAAAGATGATGACTTTGCTGTAAAGCTGATCGAGCAAGCTAATAATCCTTACTGGATTGTCAAGGAGATTGCACACCATGATGGCTTTATCGAACGGATGATTGCACCTTGATAGATTCACACACACATACTCATTATTCTAAACATGCGGTTGGGAGTGTCAACGAATTAGTGGAAGCAGCAATAGTTAAGGGAGTGAAAATATTAACTATTACGGATCATGCACCATTTTATGTTGACTCAAAAAATCGCTTACTTGAAACTGAGCTTAATCAATATTTTGAAGATATAAATCGAGCCAAAGAGATATATCGTGATGACATAGTAGTTTTGACTGGACTTGAGTTAGACTTCATGCCTGACTCTTATTCATATTTAGAGAGAATGCTGTCACAGCTCGAATTAGATTTTGTAATAGGCTCTATTCATTATATTCCTATAAAAAATGAAACAGTAAAGGTTTGGGATCTTGCTCATTTGAACAAAACTAAAGTTTTAAACAGCTATTTCACAGCATTAAGACAGCTTATTGAAAGTAACTTATTTGATGTAGTGGGTCATCCAGATACTATTCTTAGGAGTGTTTCAGAAGATGTTTATTGGAGCTACATGGAACCTCTATTACCACTTTTTAAGAAAAACAACACAGGATATGAGTTAAATACATCAGGGCTAAGAAAGTCTTCTTTTGATATAGAGTTGGGTCAAAAAACTTATGATAAGTGGTCTTACCCTTCAAAATTAGTTGTAGCTGAACTCATTAAACTCAGTACTGCATTAACAATCGGCTCTGATGCTCATGATCCTGTTGACGTAGGAAAAGGTTTACAAGAAATAATAAGTGAGCTTATACCTATTGGTCTAAAAAATATTAGTTATTTCAAGTCTAGGCAGCGCATAGATGTTGAGGTCGCTTAAGTAGTTAACAGTTTAATTTGAATATTAAGAGGCTTAAATAGTGGATTTCTTAGAAAATAAAAATTTCTCTACATTAAATGAAGAAATACTAACCAGAAAAACTGATCAAGAAAAACTCAAATACTTTAAAGCAGTTGTAGCTCGTTCTGATTATAATGACGCAAAAAAAGGTATACGTGCCCTCGCTTCATATCTATTAGAGAAAAAGCTGATAAGCATGGATGAATACGTCTCTCTTTTTGGAGGCCATGCAGTTAATTACCTCTCTTTAGACAATAGTAGTAATTTTTACGATTTAAAATTAAACACTCCAATAGGTAAGTTGTTAGAAACTTACAGTAAAGCTAAATATGGAAGTATAGAAGACATTAGACTACTGGCGGAAATTGTAATTTCAAATCTTAGTCAAGCACTTGATTATCCCGATAGCCATTGGCGAAAAATGTTCGAAGAGGCGAAGTTAGATGGTGGGAATGTAGTGATGATGACAACAGGGTGGCGTAATGTTCCTTCTACAGCAAATATCATTTATGAAATAGTAGTTGAAAATATCAATCTAAAGCTAGCTAATCTGGGATTGCCTACAATAATTAATATCAAATTGCCTCGACTTGCTCCTGCTTGTGAGAACTATGCAAGCTTAAGCAGTGAGGAAAGAGAAATTGTTAACGTAAAACAAGATCATGTTATTCCTGCAGAAAACTTCTATAAATGGTCGAGTACGCACGTTATTTTTGGTGATGATGTTTTAGTTACAGGAGCTACTGCAGATAAAGTATTTTTTGAATCTATGCGTAACGGGGCTAAGTCTTTCCAATCAATTTATCCGATAGCTATTGATCCAGTTAAAGCCATTAAGGACGCGTCAGCTGAAGAAAAGTTGAATATGAGTTTAATAAAGGAAGTTTTAGGTTATGAGGTGGTCACATTCTTATCACATCCCGACTTTAGACCTGTCCTTAGAACATTGAGATTGGTTTTCTCTGAGAATAATATTTTAGCTTTTGAGCACTACTTACCAAAATTACCTTTGAAAAACTGTCTAAAACTTTATATAACAGCTTTAGGGAGCGATTTATTAGAAGATAATAGAAGCAAAGCTTCCTTAGTTATATTGCAAGAATATTTGAAAAATCTAAATATTTTAGATGAATGTGGCATGTCAAGAAACATTCATATTAACATATAGTGGCATAATATAATTGGACAGCTGTTGAGATATTATACTACCCCAAGAAAGAAACTAGTATGCACAAACCCTGATATTAAAAACATCACCTAAGAAAATTAAACTTCATGCCTAAGCCCTACATGCTATATAAATATTAGCATTTAGGGCTTTTTTGATCTATCGAGGTAAAGTGGATTTATTAGATGTATAGATATTATAGGTATTCCTATCACCATAAGATTAAAGGCTCTATCATCTGGTAAGTTATATTTTAAATAGTTGTCATAAGCTAGAATTAGCAAAGTCCTTCTTTACTCGAGTGCAAGACAGCAGGATATAATTGTGCCTCTTCAACTCTCGACTAATTAGTCCTATCAGCTTTATCACCTTAATGGTTTAGTAACGAGCCAGCCTGTTAGGCTACCTATTGCTTTGAGATATTGACTGTAAGATGTATTAAAACTTTAAGTTTGATAGATTTCAAATATACAAACTTCTAGCTTATAAAGAACATTATTATACCTATGGCAAAAAAATCATCATAAGTCTATTATTAAGCACATAGTATTTATCTAATTTTATGTTTATAAAAGACAAACTAAATAACATCAAAGCTTTAATAAGTGAATGACATAGAGGATATCCCTTTGAACACTTTTTCTCAATCAGCATCTAGTCATGACATACTGTCAGATAATACGCAAGTTAATGAATATATGCCTATTATCCAGTCAAGCACACAAGGGCAATCACCTAATAGATTACTGCGTGTGGCATTGATTAATAGTTATCTAAAAGGTCAAGCTCATCTATTAAATGTTGATAATAACTGTGTTTTGACAGGGCATAACTCCGCGGGTAAAACAACGCTAATGGGCGCTATTGCACCGTTTTATGGCGTACCTTTAAGTGCTATTGCCAGAAAGTCTGAGGTGAATAAAAGCTTTATTGAATTTTATCTGCCTTATGATAATAGCTATATCGTTTACGAATACCTAAGAGAGGGTCAATTACGTTGTGTCGTCTTGAGCCATCAGGATAAAAAGCAGATATTTAACTTTATTAATAGCGATTATAAAGAGGATTGGTTTATTGGTAAAAGGAATGACGAACTTTACTTTAAAACAAGCTCGGAGGTCATACAAGCCATTAAGTCGCAAAGACTACAGGTATCAAATAATATCAGTCAGCTAGAGTATGAAGCGATTATCAGCAACTGCCCAATGAAACGTCTAAAGATAACCTCTGCACAAGCTCGTAGAACCATTGCTAAATACCGTCCTGATTATGCCCTTACGTCGGATCCACACGCCACATTCTTTGGTTTTTCTCCTATTGTTAATAATGTTTTTCAGACTCAGCTAGAATTTGACGATATATGTGCTTTTTTAGTAGAAGCGATGAAAACCCAAGATATGCTAAGTAGTGATGAGCTCAAATTAGATGCGGTCAATATTGATACCGCCAAATGGGTACGTCAACGTGAAACGTGGCAACGCATAGAGGCGCTTAAACCAAAATTTGAAGCATTAGATCACTCTCTGAGTGACAATATTGCTCATCAACAGCAGCTGGCTGACATAAGACATCAAGCATTAAATTTACTATCCAAAATTGGTAATGAGATTATCGACAAAGGTGAAATAAATAAGACGCTTGATGTCCAATATCATAGTGTGAAAAAGGAAGCTGGCGATAAAGAAAACACTTGGTACTCCGTCAAAGGCAAACTAGAGGCTGATATTAAGCTAACGGCAAATGAGTTAGAAAACCTTGAAAATAAAAAAGAGGCGTTTGAACAAGGCACTCAAGATAAATATCAGCACGAGCCTATGTTTAAGTTAAAAGCGCGAGTTGCGCAAATAGACAGCTTGCAAGCGCAGAAAAAAAGTAAAGACGAGAGTTTGCAAGCTTACAAGATACAACTAGAGGAGACAAAGACAAACTTAGAGAAAATTGAAGCACTATTTAAAGATGAAATCCGCAACCTTGAAAAAACGCGTGATGAGGCAGTCCATAGAGTCAATCAAACCAAGAGCGTGACTGATTTTGAATTCAGTGAAAAACAACGAAGTATAGAAAATAGCCTGTCCAAAGAGAAACAACGTTTACAGTCGCAATTTCAGATGCAAAGTGAAGCGATTAAAAGTGAGACTGCACGCGTTAATATAGAAATAGCGACTAAGCGTACTCAAGTCAGTAATTTACCGTTTAGCCAGTCCTCACAAAACGCTATTGATAACAATATTAGCGAAATAACCAGCTTACGTAAAACGCTGAAAGACCATCAAATTCAGCTAAAAGAAGCACAGGTAGATAAGGTTGATATAAAGGACGAGACAGATAGTCAATTAAACCAACAACGTCGCATTAATGACACTATTAATCAGCATCAAGACAATAAGGCGCATCTAGAATCTTTGGTACAGGGTGATACCTTGTTCAGCTTTTTGATCCAAAATGAAGCAAACGACAAGTCGTATCATGCCGTTCACCAAATACGCAAAACGATTAATCCTGCATTGTTAAATCGAGCAGATTTAAATCCTGATTGGCTGGCAGATGACGAGGAGTTTAATGTCGTTGATAGCGTGCATACGGGTTTGTACGGCTTAAGTCTGAATACTAGCGCTATACCCAGCTCAGATATTCGTACTCATGCTGACATTGCTCAAGACATACTCAGCCATGAGCAACAGATAGACTCAAGCAATGCTGAGTTGGCTGAACTAGAAAACACACTCAATAAGCTAAACAAACGTAAAAAACAAAATGAGCAAGCGTTTACTCAATCACAGCTTGCTGAGCAAAAAACAGAAAACGAGATTGACGCTTTAGAAGATCATGGGCGCTATCTGCTTATTCAGGCTGAAGAGGAGAGGCAAAAGCGTTTATCTGAGATGCAAAGTCAAATACAGACGTTGGATGACCAGCTAACGACTCACCATACAAAACTGGACGCTCTAAACCTAGAAGAGCGAAGCCAGTTAAGTGCATTAGTTGAAGCTCATACGATTAATAGTGATCAATTAAATCAAAAAAAGCAGGCGCGTTTAGAGGATCTAACAATCCAATTGGATAAAGCCAAAGCAGAGTATGAAACCCGCTTAGCTGAAGCGACGATGCGTAAAAACCAAGCAGTCAAAAATGAAGGCTATGACCCTAGTATTCTAAATAGCATACATGCTGATATCGATATTTTAGACTCAAAGCTTTTAACTGCTGAACAAGCAAAGCGTCGCATTGATGATTATAATATATTTCTTGAAAATGAATATGCCGAGTTAGCAGCGCTTGAAAGCCGAAAAAATGAGCTGGAGAAAAACCTGATTGCACAGAAACATGCTTATGAGCAATATGCTAGTGAGGTCCAATATTTACTCAATGAGTTACAAGCAAAGATAACTAAGACTGCCGAAAGACTGAGTGTGCTAGAGGCAGATAAGCTCAATCTAACCTCGCATCTTAAAAAGCTAGAGTTAACGTTAAACTCTGCTTTAATCGATGTGAATACTAACTTATCACCTGCTCATTCACCTGAAGTAGAGAACCATTTACTTGAAGAAGATGTGCATTTGCAAACAGAGCGTATCTTACGCAGTATGCAAAGTCATATAGAGCGGGCAGACACCACCATAAAGCAAGGGGTTAAGCTGGTTGATACCATTAAAAAACCCTTCTTTGATAATGAGTCGATGTTTCAAGCCTTATTGTCTCAATCTGACATTATGGGCAGAACGACTGAAATTAACTGGTTTTTACAGTCCAGATTTTTTATGGACTATATGAACAACGAACACGAAAGTAAAAAAGAGATGATCGTTGGACATTATATTGTGGAAGCTGAGAAAATAAATAATTTTAAACATGATCTGGATAATGCTGATAGTAATTTAAATAAATTTACTCGCAATATTAATAAAAACTGCTCCGATATTTGTGACAACTTAAATGCTTTAGCAATCGAAGCGTTTAAGATGAGTATCAGCTCCAGCATAAAAGATAACGAGTGGTATAAAGTGCTCGATGAGTTTTCTACAGTATATGATAATTGGCGAGGCGCTGAGCGCATTCATCACCCTATGCCAAGTGAGTATTTACTTGCCAGCCTAGATAAAGTGCAGCACTTTATTGGGCAAAATAAATTGAATGTTAAATTTGCCCAACAGTTTTCAATGGATCTGATGGTCAAGCAACATGGTCAAGCGCCAAGAACGGCAACGAAAACCAACTCATTTAAAGCATTGTCATCTAACGGCACCATGCGCATTGCCCAACTTATTATTTACCTGTCTTTATTATCCATGATTTCAACAGCTACCAATACTGAGCTCAAGCTATTTATTGATGAAATTGGGGTGCTTGATCCTCAAAACACACAAGAGCTGTTAGAGCTGCTCAAAAGCCAGAAAGTCTCTGCCATGTGCGCCGCACCGCAAGTGGTTGACGATGCGGTTATCCCGCTATTTACCAATAATATTGCCTGTAGTCGTGATAAAAGTAATACTTATAGACTGTCCCAAACCGATGACTTATCCTCCTTAACTCAAGAAGCCATTATGGAAGCCCACGGAGTCTTTGACTTATGATTGAGATGACGATTGCAAGAAAACTCTTACAAAACAAGTTTGTTTGTCTCATTACGGATGAAGAGGGTTATCACTGGTTAAAAACGCCGGATAATTTTGAGCGTATGACCGCTATTTTAGCCCCACTAGGCATGAGGTTAACCACCTTTAGTGACGGTGACGTCTTTGCTGGTATCAACGTTGCCGTGGATGAGGCCGATAAAAGAAGAGTCGTCAAAGAATTTGAAGACATTCATTATAATATTTATCCTATCATCGATATATTAACCGCGCTGGCGAGTGCTGATGAAGATGGCGACACCCTATATATGGGAAAAGTCATAAAGCAGGATAAACTGGTAATCACTGTTAATGACAATCAAGAGTTTGCCACACGCTTAAAAAAATTGGCAGAGTTTACCAATAGTGTGAATAAACCCAACGATGAGCAAGTGGGCGCACTACTGAACAAACTACAGAAAGATGAACTCATCTACTTGGTTAATCCTGAAAAAAAGATCTACCGCGTCACAGGAAAGATGGAGTATATCAATCGTATCATCGAGTTTATCAATGAGAATTACTTAGAAAAGGAAAGTGAAACACACAATCAACAGGGACTTGATCTATGAGCCGCGGTGGACAATTAACCGCGGACAAAATTCGCGAGTTAGGCCGAGCGACCGAAAGCCGCGCTGATTTGCTATTGCAAGCTTATCTGTCTGAGTTATCTATTGAGGACAGTCAATCAACCAAGCACTATCGAGTGCTCCGTGATAGCGGTGTCATCCAAGAAGGTCTAGATGCCATAACGCTTAGTAAAGAGATGCGACGCCTCTTTGATATCATGGCAAAAAAATCCCATCGTTTACACGTGATGCCGGATATAGAGGAGTGGAAACGCAATATAGAGCATTATAGTAAACTTGCATTAAATGCCTCATACGAGGTGGATGAGGCGAGTAGTGAGCAAGGTTTTTTAGACACTATCGAAGACTATAGTTATGAATTGGCTGATGCGCTTATCCAAGAGATGGCGAGTATTGAGTTTACGATTAATTCAGAATTAAACAACACGTTTAACCTAAAATCAAAACGCATTATACTTGACACACTCACGCAAAAAATAAAGTCACAAATCGAAAAGGTACAAAGCCTTAGCCGAGAAGAGTTGCATAAATGCCATGCTGGCAACTATAAAGTGTCTATGATACTCAACAATCTGCTTTTTGGTACTATTGACCAATGTATTAAAGAGTTAACGACTAGTCTAGATAAAACCATCGTTCTTATTGATAAGTTAAAAAAAGAACAAACCCGTCAAAACAAGATGTTATGGCGACTTCATCGTCATATTCGTAACGGCCAATATAACCCTAAAGATGTGGTATTAAGTTTTGATAACTTGGTCGCGCATAACTTAGCCTTTGGCGGCATGACACTTGAGAGTCAACTAACCAATGTGGACGTAGAAGAGGATAAGTTCCTACTGCTCGGCTTGCTTGATAAGATGTCTCCACCTAAACGCGCCCTCAAAGACAGTGTGAGTAATCATTATGATGAGCCATTATTACACGTCAATAATGATAATACGAGTAAGCCACGACTAAGCGCGGAACAACGTTGGGCGTATGACTTCATGAAATATAACAATACGGATGATATAAATAAGAATCTGTCTGTCAGACAGTTTTGGGAGCGGTTTGAAGTCAATCATATTATTGAGTTTAAATCGTTTTTAGCCTTGATTATGCACATTTGTAAAAGCAATTTTAGAGACAATACCATTGTACATACTAAAGACGGTTATCAGTGGAAGCTATACCTCAAGACTAGCACACCATCGCAGCTGTGCCACACCATACGTATTTTTGATGCACGCTATATAAGATATAAAGTAGCAGATAACGAACCTAGTTTGGATAAGGTATGGAGATGATATGGAGCCAAGACTTGCTAAAAAGTTAGCTCAAAAAAGAACACTGAAAACCTTACGTGAGGGTTTACTTAAACGCACGAAGATATTTGCGTACCGTAATGAAGACAATATCTTTTATATGCTATGTCAGCATGATAGAGCAATTGGACATTCAGCAGGCAAAAAAATCCACCTGTCTGATACGGGCTGGCAAAGCATTGTTGCTTTAGTAGAAGCAGAAACGGGTATAAACCTTATTTCAGATGATATTGAGGCTTTATCCCAGCAAGGAAGATTAGACAATAGCGCTGTTATGGCTGACGAGAAAATATTGAGTAGATCGCCAACGCAGGGCTTTGTTCTATGTCGCTTATTAGGTAGTGCAGAGACGCTAAGCCAAATAACTGACCACTTTGCCAATCAATCAACGCCACTACGGTCTTATTTGGGTGTACACATCAACCATATTGAAAATTGGGACATCGGTGCAATTATAGTGATTGAGAACTTTGCATCTTTTACTGAGTTTACTGAAGCCCATTTGAGTCTAATAGCAGGTATTGGTAATAATGAGGCGATATTGCTTATTTACAGAGGACACGATGATAAAAATATCTATGGTGTCGCCACAAAGATAGCAAGTTTGAGCTGCCCTAAGTATATCTTTGCCGATTATGATTTAGCAGGCTTACAATTGGCCGAAGTTATTGCTGAACGTATTGAAGCCACAGGGTATATCTTGCCCAAAGAGGCTAGGCACAATCAGAGATTATTAAAGATAAATAAAATAGCAGAGCGTGAAAAACAGTCTGCTACTACTATTAAGGATTCAGTATTGCAGCCATATATGAATGATATGAAAGATAGATTTTTGGCGGTCACTCAAGAAGCTTTGATGGCTAATGGTGTGGAGATGGAGGTTGTTGATAGGGAGTAATTGATTAGTTAAGCAAACTCTAAGTTTAAACGGTTCAACTAACTAATCTATTTGAAGTTCTCATAACTTCGAGTCACTAAGGGTAGAGAAATGTTCGATATACTTCTGTACATGAAATATATTCATCATTTACTAATTAATATTAAATATTTTAATTATGTCGCAACTTTGCACCAATATAAACCATGGGGCACAATTTACTTATACAGTTCCTCATTTTAAAACGAGGATATTGGGAACTACCTACGTGAGATGGAAAGAGTTATATTATCTCTAATAAGGTAGGAAGTTAAGGGCTTCCCATAGTTTATACATAGTTTGAAAAAGTGAGGTTTTTACAAAGTTCCCAAAGTTCCCAGCATATTTATGCATAATATCAGATACTGATATCTATAAAATTCTTTTATAGAAATATATAGCAAATCGGTAATCTATATACAAACGCTATTATAGGTCATCATCATAAAAGAGCTAGGGCTACTATAATAGATAATAATAGAAGATATTATGGAAATAATAATAGGGGAGAAGGCATGGTGGTGATACGAAGATCTAAAGTTAAGACAATTATTTCGGATAGCAAGAATGATTCTCTAAGATATAATCTTAGAGAATCAAAAAATTAAGTGCTTATACTGTATTAGTATCTACTAGTGATTAACTTAACAGTATATTGAACACTACCTTAAGATATATCAAATATCATAGCGCATGATTTGACCTCTAACAGCATGAGCGCGACCAATTTTAATATGTTTATTGTTGAGCTTCAAAGTAACTCGTTTTGGTTCATTGTACTTGACTAAGTCGTGGTCTTTTAGAACATTAAGGACTTGTTGTTTGCTATAAGGAAGGCATATTTCTTCGAATGTTTCGGTGCCAAAAAGATAGAGGTCATCATCCGATTTATAATAGCCAGATTGTTTATTGATTTTTTGCCTACAGTTACCAACAATCTGGAAACGACTACCTGCATATTTTTCTAGATAACCAGCAATCTGACCAATTATTTTTCGGTCTTCTTGTTTGCCATCATGCCCATAATTATCAATCCAGTTGTCAAAGCATGTTTTTGCTGCAGTCGAGGCTTGTCCATCCTGCCAACCTGTAATGCCGGCTTTTGTAGCTAGCTCGCCAGCAGCAGCGACAACTGCAAGCCGTTTGCCAACTCTGTAAGCCTGAGATTTAACATGACTGTAATCATGCATAAATTTTTCAATTATGTGGTTTGCTTCGGTGATTACTGAATCTTTATTTAGAGTAATATAATTTAGCCAACTAGTACCAGCAGTCCCATAATACTGATTCGTTAGTTTTGTCAAACCCCGATATTAACAACGTCACCTAAGAAAAATAAACTTTATACCTCAGTCTTCTACACTATATAAATAATAGCATGTAGAGATTTTTCGACTTTTCAGAGTAAGATTGTTCCATGATATATGTAGAGACTGATAATATTTTAGACACCATAAGATTAAGGGATTTACTACCTAATAAGTTATAGTTTCAGTGTATCTATACCGACGCTAATGCTTGCTGGCAAGCTTGGGCCAAATAAGGATTAACTGTATCTTGTTTAAGCAACCATTTAAGATATCGAGCACCCTCAGAATGGGTCGCCAAATATGTAATAGCCTCACCCTTATGCTTACCAAAACTTAAGTGTGTGGGTATACGTGCCATTTGACTAAACTCATAGAAGCTATTCACATCACTTATCTCATGACCTTGGCTATTAGCCAAATCAATCAAACTACCAAGCACCAGCTCAGTGAAGTAAATCTCAGCAATGACAGCATGTGCGCTCTTTGCTTAATCACGCGCTATATCACGGTGAAAGTGATAGAAGAGGGATACTACCTTCACATCCCAAGTTTAACTATGCCGATTTGACGACAAGGGTCAGTTTGACAAATAAATAGTAAAAACCATATTTTCCTCAACAGCTATAAATAATTTTTAATCTATTGCTCAACAAAATACTGTAGTGATAGTATTGTAAACAATTAGAGCAAAATCTAATATTAAAATTAGCCTATTCATAATACTTGTATAGAAAAACCAGTTAACAATTTAAGAGGATAAAAAATTGAAAAAAATATCTTTAATTTTAGGAGTAGGGCTGCTGTTAGGTAGTATAAGTGCTAATGCATCAAATTATAGAGATATAACTGAACAGCTCATTCAAAAGCCTGATTCCAGCTGGAAATGGTCAGATCTTGATAGCCTCAAGAATATTAAATGGAATAGACCATTAGGAAGCTATACTCACCAAAATGTTGAGCACTATGTTCGAGATGCTCAGGTGATCTCCACTAACGGGAATATAGAATGGAGCATGTTTAATGCGAGTGGTTTTAAATCAGGACCGAAAGAGTTCCAACTACAGACTAGTGGCGAAGACATATCACCCGATGCCGTATTATCTTCAGTATTTAACACTAAGCGATTAACTGAGATCAAATCAAGTTGTACAAGACAAGATTATAATCCTCAGAAATTTTATAAATGGCAAAAAGATGGTTATAAGCCTCTCTATGCTATTAATACAAGCTATCTAACCAATTTTGGAACTGTATTTGATTTATATATTTATCAAGATTACAAAGATATGGTGAACAGTATTAATGAAAGTGGCGATGGACCAATGTTACGTACAGAAGATGGTAGCTCTGTTAGTAGTTGCACGTTTAAATCGTAATAATGACCATCCTATCCGAAAAAAATCTCACTCACATTAACAGTATTACCTAAGAATATTTTTTACCTACTTAATTCGAAAATCAAAAACAGCGCCTAATATATGCGCTGTTTTTACATCAGTAAACTGAATGATTAAGAGTGGCGACTATGAATGTGCTTAGCTTGGTACTTACTTTTCGCCTTTAGATGAGTCGCGGCCTTCTTTGACTGATGCTTTGATACCACCACCTTTTTCTTAACATGCTGATGTTTGTTGTTAAACTTCACGCTGGCTTTTTTATGCTTAACTTAAATGACAGGGTGTTTAGCAATGTGCGGTGCCGCACTTACTTGCTAACCATGGTAAAGCAGGCAGTCAGGGCTAAGATTGAGCTGATCATTATTTTTTTCATGGTGTACTCTCGTTTAACTTCAAACTATTTATGAATGATGATTAATAGTGTTTTGCTCGGTATTAAGTAAAACAGCTATCAGGGTATCTTGATAAAGCCCCGTGCTATCGATAACGAGAATGATAACGGGTTGTAGCGTTAAGTAGCTTGATGAAGATTAACAAAAGGTTAAGACTGTTGCTTGTGCCCTGGCTGTTTGAGCACTCCACCTAAAAACCTCACGACAACCGTCGTCGCATCAATCACATCTGCCCTTGAATTGTCTAAGCGGCTGTCTCTACAATCAAAGGTATCTTGTCCAAACATAGTTACTCATGCTTGGGTTTACCTTATCTTTTATGCCCTCTACCTAAAGAGTCTGTCATGTATGCGCTCATCGACTGCAATAGCTTTTATGCCAACTGTGAAAAGCTCTTTCGTCCTGATCTCAAGGACAAGCCTGTGGTCGTGCTCTCTAACAACGATGGTTGCGTCGTTGCTCGCTCACCTCAGGCAAAGCTATTAGGCATTAAGATGGGCGTGCCATACTTTCAGGTCAAAGACTTTTGCGTACAGAACAACGTAACTGTCTTCAGCTCTAACTACACCCTTTATGCCGATATCTCCCAGCGTGTCATGATGACCCTTGAAAATCTCTGTCCAACGGTCGAGGTGTATTCAATCGATGAAGCCTTTTTATACTTAGCTGATTATCCTGTGGCTATGCAAGACTTAAGTGCTTATGGCAATAAGCTTAAAGCCATTGTCGAGATGCACACTGGTATTCCAGTGGGTGTGGGTATTGGTACTACCAAGACCATGGCAAAGCTTGCCAATCATGCGGCTAAGACGTATCCCGCCACCAAAGGCGTCTGTGTCTTAGACAATATCAGGTGGATACGCCGCATCATGCAAATAACCGATGTCGGTGAGTTATGGGGTGTGGGTCGTCGTTATAAAGTTAGGCTCAATGAGATGGGTATCCATACCGTTTACCAGCTTGCCGTCTGTGAGCCTGGCAAGATACGGCAGCACTTCGGCGTGGTATTAGAGCGCACCTGCTTGGAGCTAAACGGTCAGTTATGCATAGGTATTGAGAGTATAGAACCTAAGAAACAAATCATCTCCTCACGTTCATTCTCTGAGCGCATTACAAATCAGCAAGCACTCAGCGAGTCGATCTGTAGTCATGTGGCAAAGGCTGCCAGTAAGTTACGCAAACAAGACAGCGTCTGTGCTTATATTACGGTCTTTGCTAAGAGTAGTCCGCATAAACAGAATGAGCCTTATGTCTTAATCTCTGGTGACTATCACTTCATCACGCCTACAGCAGACACCAGAGTGATGGTCACGGCTGCTAGGCAAGTACTAAAGGTCATCTATAAAGAAAAGGTACGCTACGCCAAAGCGGGTGTGATGCTGCTTGGTATCTGCCAGCATGATGAGGTGCAGCTTGATTTGTTTGCAGAAGATCAAAACAAGAGAGATGGCAACAGTCAGAATGGAAGTACAAAGAAAAGCGCTGAGAAAAGAGGTGAGGTCACCGCCATCATGGATGCGCTTAATAAAAAGTACGGACAGAACAGCAATCAGCAAGCGGCGGTGTTTATTGCCAGTGAAGGTATTAAATACAAACAGTCATGGCAGATGAGCCGTAACATGCTATCACCGTGCTATACCACCAATATCAATCAATTGCCTAAGGTGCACTAGATGACCGTCAAAATAATCGGTAAGCTAACCAATGAAGGTGAAACGGTCTTGCTGTCGTTATACAGCGATAAGGTGAAAGCGGGCTTTCCAAGTCCAGCCACCGACTATGTGCAAAACTGTATTGATTTAAACACGCTGCTCATACGTCATCCTGCATCGACCTATCTGGTCGAGGTGGAAGGGGACAGTATGGTGAATATCGGTATCTACCCCAATGACATCTTAATCGTTGATCGCTCACTGACAGCCTGTCACAAAGACATTGTGATTGCATTGATAGATGATGGCTTTACTGCCAAGCAATTAATACTAGGCGAGAACATCATACTGCGAGCGCACAATGACAATTATGCTGATATCGTGGTTAAGGGATCGCTTGAATTGTTCGGGGTGGTGGCGAGTAGTATTAGGCGATTTAAGCGGTGAGTGTAGGATAATAAGTACGGTCAGATCTATAGTAGAAAGCACAGTAGTAATAACGAGCATTATTAACGTCAATCAAAGGAGCAAGGTAATGACTGATAAAACTGAGCAAAATGAGTCTAGTGATTTGGTACAAGGGTGGATAGACAGATCAGCACTGAATGCCATACAAATGAGTGAGGATGAGAACTACCGTCAGCTGGTGTCTGCAAGAGCAACGAATTGGGGTAAAGATATTCGGGAGAAGTCAGATCAGCGGATCAGGCAGTCACAAGCACCGCATTTAGAGATATAGTTTTTTATATGAATAGTGGACTTAGAAAATTAAACAATTAATGTTTTTATAATGTCCAATTAACACCTAATGTCTCTTTTGATAGTAAGGTTAAGTCGGAAAAGCATTCTGTAACGCCTCCAAACCAAACCTGTGGATTGTAGCGGTTGGCTTTGTTTAGCCTTAACATCATTTTTTCTAGATCATAAACAGCACCTGCAGTTCCTTTTAATTCAAGTAGTGAGTCATAACGATAAGGCATTTGACCACCACTAAATCTAGATTTTACACTGTTTGAGGTAATGCCTATCTTAAAAAACAATTCGTTATTGCCTGCGCAGACAATTAGATAAAAAATACCGGTTCCATTATTCTTACGTTCACACTGATTAATAAAGTCAGTTCTGGTCCATCCTCCTGATTTTTCTTCACCACATTTAGGGCAACCATGGCCATTTAAGTGTCTTTCACCTTTCTGTGTAAAAGCACCGTGTTTAATGCACTTTATTGTTACGTGCTTGGCCTGGCTTTTAAAGTTTAAATCCTGGTCATAAATATAGTTTCCTTCATGAACCGCTTGAGCTTTTGCTATAAAGTTAGCAGCCCTTGCACGCCTATCACATTCTTTACACCCACCATACTTATTATCCAAATGCGTGGTTGGGTTTGTAGTGAACTCGGTTTTACAGACATTGCACTTTAAGTGTAAGTCAAAAAACTTAGGGTTTTTCTCTTCTTTTGAGTAATCAAAACGTTTTCCCCATTGTTTGTTGGCTTTTCTTAAATATAATATGCTTGCCTCACAAATCCAGCAAACAGGAGAGGCGTTTGGTATATGTTTTGAAGCTTCTCTACTTTGGTCGCAGTTATTACATATGGATTGCGGTATATCATCTTGTATTAAGTTATCGTTATGCTGAGTCATTGCGCCATGTCCTAACCTATACATTTACAATGTTGAAAAATAATCTATCCATTCTCCATTAACCAATCTATCATACTCCACACAGAAGGGGATCACCCAAAGTCGTAAATCACTATCTAGCTTAAAGTAAGGCATAGGTAAGGCAAACTTCTCATGCTTAGGGTAAATAAGCATCAAATCACCCTTACCAGATAAATACTTATGCCCGTAGGCAAACATCTGATAAATATCACTTTGGCTAAGATCAAAGTTTTTTTCGCTATTAGAGCTATTAATTAACTTCCATTTGGTGTCCATCACGTAGCGGTGCTTACCACGATGATCTATGAGTAAATCGGGTTTTAAATAGAAGCGGTTTTTATCTGTATCACATAGCTCATCTCTTGCTTCAATCATATACTTACTAGAGGCTTGAGTTTTAAGCTGCCATGGAGACGTAACCCGTTTTTTAAGACAAGCAGCAACGTGCTCCTCAAACAAGCGCTCCATTGGAAACAGTAGAGAGATACCTCTGTGTGAGCCTTTTTGGAAGTGAGGATTCATTTTTTCCAGAATGATTTCACACCAAGGCTTTATAGTCTGATAGTTATGTAGGGTTTTGCTGTTCGACCATTTCGGCATTAGCCTCATAGGGTTAGCAAGGCTTTTAACTGGGCTTAAAATATGCGATAGCTCATTTGCTAGACGCCAGTTTTCAGGACTACGGCAGTTATCTTGGATGTAGTCTAGTGCAGATTTTATAAGACGGTTTTCTAAACGATTAGGATGGTAGATATCATGTCTTATATGAAAAAGGTGGGTGCGCTCAGCAGGTTGACGCTGCTGAGCAGTCACATTTAACTGACCACGTATGAACTTACTTTCCTCTTCCACTCTTAGATAGTCAAACCGCAAGCCTGAAGCAATCAATCCGTTTAGTTGAGTTAAGAATTGATTATAAATCCATTCATGTATAGGCAAGTTCATGCGGGTGAGCTGAGCTGCATGAGCTTCCTTGTAGGGAAGGTGTAGCGCTGAGCACAGCATCTTACATAATACAGCTCTGCCGTTTTGTGGGTCGTGCTCTGAATTACTTATCTTAGGTAAGACCTCTATACCTTCGCCAGCAGGACTCTGTAGATACCCTACATAAGAATGCAGCCTCAGACAGTCAGGTTTTTCAAAGCTAATAAATCTACCAGAATTTGGCTGTTCGCTTAAGCTGACCAGCCAGTTAAAAGTATCGGGCTTTACGATCGCCAAATCTGGTGTAGGACTAACCGAGGTGTCAGTAGTGAGCCTAGCGTATTCTCTGACCTGAATATTTTTTAGCATTACTCAGCCTGTAGATCAGCAGAGAGAATTCCCGCATAGGCTTTCGGACGATTGAAAGCTTCATTATTGATACGATAACGTCTATCCATAATTTGGTCGGTCACACTATCATGAAATAGCCATTTAACATCGGGTGTTAAGTTATCAACTTGAATGAATTTATCATTGCTATCTTTTGCAGGGTCGTTAAGTACCCAGCCAATACGCTCCCAATCTGAGAAGAAGTACTCTTGTAGTAGAGGGATAATACGGTTCTCAAATATATTGGCGAGCTCCTCTTCTCTTTCCTCATCTGATTGTAGTTCCATAAGTGACCAGAAGTAAGCATGACCTATAGTGTGCTCTCGATCTAATAATACTTCGATACGTTGATTTATCACTTCAAGTATTTCAGAAACTGGAACATTATGAACTTTAACTTCCTTCAAGTGCGAAGGTTCTGGTAGCAACTCAATGAATTCAAACCTACGGCGGAGTGCGAAGTCAATTTGCGCCAACGATTTATCTGCAGTGTTCATCGTACCAATTACGTATAGGTTTGAGGGTACTGAGAACTTTTCCTTAGAGTAGGGCAACGTAACTTCGCGTGCATCGCTCCCGTCTTTACGTTTATCAGGTTCTAATAATGTGATTAGTTCACCAAATATACGCGAAATATTACCTCTATTTATCTCATCGATTATGATTAAATGAGGTTTATTAACTGAGCTTTCAGTTAAATGTACAGTAAGTAGCTCTTTAAGTTTATCTCGGTTAATCGTACTGTCTTTAAGGTTGTACAAAGTCATTTGCGACAGGGATTTTTCAAACAGCTTTTCTTTAGGAAGGCTTGTTTCATAAACTCGTAGCCATTTAACCTTTCTTGACTGTTGATAGCCAATACGATCAGGCAAGTCTAGAAATTCATAGTTTCCAGTGACCTCTGCTATTGCGCGAAATTTATGGTTGCCATCAGAGATGATCACTAGGTCGCCAGTTTTAATCACGTTCTTAAAGCTATTAACGGCAGTTGCTAGATAATTGTAAGGGTCATCCGAAAGAGAGATGTTACGGGTAGACTCAAACTTTGAAACGACCTGCTTTCTATTCTCGCAACCCGTAAAGTTGATATCTTCGCCCCAGCCTAGAAGGATATAGTTATTCTCAATACACTCATTGAAAATATCTTCACCCTCATCTTCTAGAGTGTTACCAAGAGACAACTTCCAAATTTTCTTGCCATCAATCTTAACTGACTGCGTTGATCCAGTTCTTTCTTTCGCATTGGTATCGGCCAAACTGCATATACTCTTAAAAATACCTGGTATAACGTCATAGCTGATCATTGATTGGTTGTCAGGTCCTTTATTGACGGTAGGTCTGATGCCCTCAATAAAGTCTTCATAGGCGAAGCTTTGATGAAAGGTTGTGAATGCAATGCGCCCTTTGCTAGTAAGTTCGTCATACTTTTGCTTCAGCAGGATACGCTTTTCATCATCTGCTAGGTCATTAAGCACCAATGTTTGATACCATTCGGGCTCAACACACTCTACAGCAAGTTCTGTCGTTTTATAAGTTTTACCTGTACCAGGAGGGCCGTATAAGATTCGGTTTAGTGGCTGTGGTATATAGTCGTCATCGATCTCATATTCAGTACTTTTGGATGAGACAGTATGAGAGGTTTTAGCTTTATTTTTATTTAATAGCCATGCTTCATACGAAATCTCATAGAAAGTTTGATCGGTTTTCGAGGCTACGTTATCCATGGTTTCTTGATAATTATGCCAACCGTCTTTAGGGGCATCAATGTTCTTAGAGATGAGCCAAGGACGAGTTTGACTATCAACAGGTAAGTAATTTGATGGGTCTATGTAAAATAAATTTTGGGTAAGTTTAGTGAAAGCGGTACCAGGAATCTGCATGGCAGAGTCGAATAGATCCCCATCAACATTACGATCACGTGCTTGGTGAAATATCTTCCAAAGCATAGAGATATACTCAGGCTTTCTTATATAACCGTATGGAAACATCCATACCTTCTGTGGGTTTGATCTAGGCAAGCCATTTAAATCAGTTGGTATAAGATTTTGTAATTCTAGCTTGGTAAGTAACTTGGTAAGAGTTCGAAGGCTTCGAGCTTCACCATATTTCATTATTAATGAAAAGAATGAGAAGGGGTCCATGACCTTAACTTTACTTTTCTCGTTTTTTAATAACTGATCCTGAAGGCCATTGTTTACCCCAATCTCTATGAGGATATCGACTAAATCTTCTTGCTTGTCTTCAAAGTCAACTAGCCAATCCGAAATTGCTTTGAAGGCTGGTATCCAAGTAAATTCATATTGTTCGTTTTGATTCAATGTCATCTTCATATCTTTATAGTTGTTGTCCACAAAGTTTAAATCTTTTATCGCCTCTACCAGCTCTTCTCGCATTGTCCACTCAAAAAAATTGCTAGAGTCATATCTGCCTGTCATGGCAATTCGCCAATAGATTTGACTACCTTCATTACTGACAATTTGAAATCTATTCAGCTCTTTTTGGACTTGCTTGCCGAACTGGGTGATAGCGCCATTGAAAGTATTGTGATGTAGATTGTACTTACCACCAAGAGCTTTACAGGTGGATTTATGTCCAGGTTCTAAATAAAAAGCTATTAACGCATCTATGTAGCTGCGCTTCAATATGTCTTTGTTAGACAGTATTTGTTTCCATTCATCTTTGGTAACCAAGGCTGGGGATTCGTAGTCGCCTTCTGTGACTGTTATTGTTTCCATTGATAATTCCGTTAGCATTTAATAGTTTATACTGAAAGTTGATATTGTTTATTAAGGATGTATTAGACTAGATTGAGCTATATAGAACTGACTCATTATCACGTAGTCGATACAATCTTCATGTGCTTTACCCAAATGCGGCTTGAGGGCTAAGCTGCTTTAGGTGTTTAATACCTGATCTCTTAAATATTAAGAAAACTTAGGATGTAGTAGTAACTCAGGTACTCCATTAGAGCTGACATAGACCACGGCATTTTGGCTGAAGTCACAACACAGTTTGAGGCTGGTTTCTTCATCTATCGGATAAGTAAAGAAGCTGTCTTCTCGCCACTTACCGTCCTTACTTACACCGTAGCCGTCAGTCACATTTAGACCTAGTTTAAGTAGTTTTTCTTTCAAGGTTTGATTAGCTTTTTGGTTGTCTTCAACCGTAAGCTCTTCTCCTAACGGGTTCCAAGCCGTAATAAATAATCCGCCGGCAGGAGCGAATTGTTGCAAAAGAGAGGTAGCTTTTGAGGAAAGTTCACCAATATTAAGAAAGGTGTCGCCAAAGTGATAATCGGTTTGATGATAAGCTTCTAGAAGGGAAGGATCTAACATAGCTTGCTCGCTAAAATAATAGTTTAAGTCGTTAATGAAAATACAAAGCGATTGTCACTTCAAAACCACTTTGCCAGCCGCACCATCCATTCGATAGTCTTTGATGTCCCCGGCGATAACCAGGTTAATCGCTTTCTCAATCTCATCAAGGGGAACGTTGAACCACTCTGTTGCCTTGTAGAGGTTATCGTTTGCTGCTTTTAAGGACACTTTGACTCTTTGATCATAGAAGAAGGCATGCAGTACACCCTCCACACTACGAGCATTGGCGTCATACACTTGCCACTCAGCAATGATTTCTACGGGTTGTTGCAAGAAAGCGGTATCTCTAATCGAGTGTTTAGTGCGCGCCTCTCCTGTAAGGGTTGAGAAACCAACTTTATGCAGGTGTTTATAGTGCGCTAAGTCGTTCGGAGTCTCAGTCAGCTTGGCAACATAAATGACACCAGTAAGCTGTCGATCATCTCCGAAGTTTTTTGCTAATTCATCATCCATCCAATCAGGATCAGTGATTAATAACTGGTAGCTGTTTTCGTATTTATATTGAGCAGTAGCCAATGAATGAGTGAGCATATTCGACTCTGTACCATTAGAGAATATTAAGCGTAGTCTCTCTTGGCTACGAGCATTCTTTCTAGCCTCTGCTTTATAAATATTAGCCACATAGCAAAGCATGCCATTTAAAACAAATACACTGCCGATGTTGATTGCTTTCACCGATGAAAAGTTGGTTTTGGTAAAAGCCCCCGTTTGAATGGCTTTAGATATGCGCTCAAAGGTCGCTTCAAACTTATAAAAGTCCTTACATTCGAACCGGCTGGCTATATCTTCGTCATTATATTGATCGTAGCTGGCACGTGTATTGCTCTGATGGTCACTGACTAAGATTTCAGAATGAATGTTGTCAAAAATACCTAGGTCATCACTGTTGAAAATATCATCTAGACTATTAATAACAGGTGGCTCGCTAACAGCCTCGATGACCGGCTCAGCTTCTTTACTGCTGTCGTTGATCGCCTTTTCAGACCCACCAATATTATTGCTCATGCTCTTGCCTGAAAATGTCGGTTTGCTGTCAGATAGGGTGGACGCAGTACGTTGAGCAGTTAATAAACCATGCTTATCTAAAGCTAGCAGTTCTTGCGAGTTTGCATGATTGGTTTGTATGGTAGCTAATAGGCGAGCATTTATCTTTTCATTGATATCGTTAGCACTGCTACTAGGCACGCGCCCCTGTTGATCGATAAAAAGGTTGATAGTGTCAAACTGCTGCGCTAAAACGCTGTTATTCGCCGAACTTTTGGTGACAGGCTTTATATCATCTAATAAACCGGTAGTGTCATTAGAAAAGATATCTTCTAGTGTCTTGTACTCACGACTTTGATAAATATCATCAAGTTTAATCATGACTATTGGCTTCTCGCTTGGCTTTTTGGTTTCTGACATAGGAGATAACTTCAGTCATACGTCGTTCGATAGCATCTTCTGAGTTTCTACTAGGCTGACGCCCTTTATTCTTGATAAACGCAACTATCTTTGGCCACATCAATACCGCTTCTGCCTCAGTGACGGTCGAACGGCTGGCATGCACGACATCATTGATGGTCTGCAAGACTTCTTTATCGACGGTTCTAGAGAGGACTTCATACGCATCATGAAAGGGGTTGACTGATTTAACAAGATCGATGGGAAGGTTGTTTACATTGACAAACTTACTGCCAACCTTCACAAAGCCGTTGCTGGGATTTGAGTCATTGCTACTACTTGATTTGGTTTTAGGGTTATATATTTTTGCGTCAGATGGCAGGTGACGCTCTTTAATAATGTCGTTTTCATTGAGCTGGCTTTTCCGTTCAGCATTTAGAGTAGCGATATCTATATACTCAGTGCCTTGCTTAATGAAACAGCGTTCATTTTCGATGACCGCATCTTCAGGAATATCCTTACCTTCAACCACGCCGCCTTGACGATTGATGGCCATATACTGCATGACGCCCTCTTGTACTTGCCGTACTTCATTGGCATCTAGCGTTGGGTATTTACTACGAATAATACTTGGGATGACGGTATCTGATACCGCTTCGGTCTCGACGTTATTGGTTTCGGCGGCGATATACTTTTTGACCGTCTCAGTGTTTTGAGTGAGCTGAGCCAATATCTCATCACGGTCTTGATTAAGTATCTTCATGACTCGATCAGAGGGCGGGTTGGCGCTGTCATCAATGATAACGGTACCTGCCGGCAAGTCCTGCGTCCCTAATATGTCTATCTCACTGCGGCGTTTAAAGTTGATGTTAGGTTTGAGCACTTGCTCCATCAGTAGCGATAAAGTAATAGCCTTTAATAAGTCATTAACAGAACTTGTCACTTCAGACTTATCCGCTTCGGGCTCAGCGATTAGGTTAGTAAATTGAGCATGGTGTTTGCCCGCGCTATCGCGTGTTGAGCGTCCAATAATCTGCACCACCTCGGTCAGAGAGCCGCGATAGCCAATAGTCAATACATGCTCACAATACTCCCAGTCAAAGCCTTCTTTTGCCATCCCAAGAGCTACGATGATATCCATCTGGTCGCGAGAGGTAATATCAGCTAAGTAAGCCTGTGTATTCACTCGTATAGCGTCATCAGTGACTAGGTCTGCGAGTAGTAAGCGTCTGCCATCATGCGTACGTATGGTAATAACGCCAGTATTCTCATCACGAGATTCACTTTCACCGATAATATCTATGATACGACCAACAGTCTCGTACTTGTCTGTCTCAGCAGTGAGACTGTTAACGTTAGGGATGTGAATGATGGTCTTTTTGCTAGTATCCAAGCATTCATCTAAAGCATCAAAAAATGACTTTTTATAAAAGTGATAGCCGAGTCCCAAGGATTTAAGGTGCTCATAACCATTCAGCTGTTCGTAATAGGTGTAAGTCACCTTATCGAACTTTTCTTCATCGCTATCTGACAAGATAGGTACGGAGTCGCCACGGAAATAGGAGCCAGTCATTGCCACAATGTGCGCGCTAGTCTGCGTCATAATGCTATCTAGAATGGCACCCAAGCGGTTAGATTCATCTGCTGATACGTGATGGAATTCATCAATACCAATAAGTATGTCGTTAAATAGCTCAATACTGCCGCCATCCTCGATAATCTTATCAAAGCCATATCTAAAGCTATGATGAGTGCAGACTAATACCTGGGGTAGGGAATCATCATCGCTATTCCCGTTGATAAACTCTGAGAAGATGGCGGTCTTGCGAGTATCACTTTGAGCGAGACTTAAGCATAAGTTATAGCGATCTGCTACTTCCCAATCGGCAAAGAAACCAAAGTCACTAAGCGCTGTTGATTTAAAGGATTTACCAATACTCATCTCTGGCACAGCAATAATGACCTTTTTGACACCTTGGTTGATGAGCTTGTCTAACGCTAAGAACATCATGGCGCGTGATTTACCAGAGGCAGGCGGCGACTTAATAAGCAAATACTGGCTATTACGCTTCTCGAATGTACGCGCCTGCATTTCCCGCATGCCCATCGAATTATGTGTCTTACTTTGACCAGTGCGGGCGTAAGTTTGATTTAAGATATTAACCGTTTCGCTCATTATAAATCCTTAAAGCATAAATCTTCACATAAAAATTGGATAGGTGAAAAATTAATCACCATCACAAATGATAGTTTTATTATTAGGGTTATATTTGGCACCATTGGTGTAAACCTTACCTGGTTCACCCCAATACGGTTCGTATTGACGAGTACGGAAATTAGAAAATACTGTAGCCATGTTGGCGCTACTATCAAAGTTTAGAACTTGTTGCGAGCCTTCAGTTCCAGAGGTAAATTGAAAAGAGAAAGTATCCAAAGGCTGGCCTCGGTATTTGACGGTATCTTTGAATATGACTTTATAAGTGATATCAAAGTTATCTGGAGTTGATACAACGATATCTTTGATTAAGTTTTGATATCCAGCAGGCCACTGGTTTTTTGGTTTGACGATGTATCTAACTTGCGACGCTCTAGGGTCGGTAGGCGTAACGTCTACTGTCTGTACAAAGCTGTCTGTAAACTGACTATAGTTATTACCTATTTTTTGATATAAGGCGTTACTGTCACCCATACAGCCATCTTCCATCCAACCAAATAGATAATACATATCACTCGTTGCCATCGTTCCTGATTGCGAGCTTGCGCTTTGTCCTCCAGCTTGGTTTATACCTTCTTGAATACCACTTACAGTACCAGTTACAACAGCGTTTACAGTTTGACTTACTGCACTACCTAGGGCTGATGTTTCAGCGCAGCCACTTAAGAGTAAAGTAGCACCGATAGCCATGGTCAATGGAAGCTTTATGCTCATGTTTCAAATCCTTTTGGATGGTTTTAGGTTGGTTTCGTTATTAGTAAACACAAGTTATCGTGTTGTTATTAGGATCAAAACTAGCTTTTGAGTCATACAAACCGTCACTCATATAGTCTGATGTCTGACGTGTTTTGAAGTGTTTCCAGACACTTTGCATATCTGCATTCTTAGCAAAATTCAGCACATGTGCACCGCCTTCTGATTCAGTTCTAAACTTATAATGATATTCTGTTATAGGTTGCTCGCGGTATTTGACGCCATTTGCAAACTTGATATGGTATTCAGTATATTCAAGATTGACATGGATGCTCACATCCTTCATCAGTGGACTATAACCAGGGGTCCATTGAGAGCGCGGAGTTATAGAAAACTCATAAATCTCATCATTTTCATTTGGTTCTGCAAGCGTCTTCATCTTCATTGATCTACTAATGAATTTATTATGATTTTCATTGATAGAACTATAAACGGGCCCGTCTCCGATACAGCCATCCTCCATCCAAGCAAACAATATAAACATATCGCCTTCAGGAAGGTCTTGACCATTTTTACCTTTTAGCGATATGAGTTCGCTTTGCGACGCGGCTGATGCTTGACCCATAGAAAATACGAGTAGGGCAGCAAAGGCTGCGCTTGGTAGGGTTTTGGAAATCATAATAGAATGCTCTTTATAAGGGGGTTGATGTTGTTTTGGTATGGATGTTGATGCCAAATAAGCTATTTAGCTTTCTTTTTACCTTTGCTCTGCTGCTCTAACTCGATAAGTTGCTCATAACGTGCCAGCAAATGCGCCAAACGCTCTTCGGTATTGGCAAATCCTTGCGGACGATATAGCTTGTCCACCGCGTCATCGAGGTTGCTGTGCGCTTGCTTTAAGTCGTTAGGCATCTTATCGGGATCGTATAACTCTGCTAAGGTCATGCCAGCATTGCTGGCTCGGGCTAGCAGAATTTCTTCCGAGAGATTTTCTATATTGTTTTTTTGCTCGTTAGTGGCATCAGGGAAGGGGAAGGTGTTGTAGACGATAGTGCCTGAATATCTATAATCGCTTTTCAAACGTCCCGCGACTAATCGCATCCAGTCGTTATGTGCTAACGAAGTGAGCATACCGAAATCAAAAATATTGCCATCAGGAATTATCTGATTTCCATCAGAGGATATTGTGGATTTATTAAGAAAGCCAACAGGAATATAACGTCGGCGTTCTGAGGATACTCTAGGAACAAGAATATAGTTTTTAGGATTTCTTGTATCTCTAAACTCGTGAGGTCTTTCAGCCAGTTTATTTGCCCCTCCATCCTTGCTTGCTAGGCGCATTTCCTCGGTTTTATTCACTCTGTTTTTCACCAGTGGTAAATTATCTAGTTCTTCGTCTGATATATTAACTAACCAAAGGCAATAACGTTCTTTAGCATTTAAAAACTCAGCAGAGCCAAGTAGCTTTTTTATCCATTTTTCAGATGCTGGTTCTTTACTGATTAATTCATCTTTTTCTTCAGAACTTAATATTAAATTTCCTCCATCAACTGGCTTATTACCATAAACCATTTTTGAGCCATCATGGATGGGAGTTCGTTGGCTTTGAACAGCGATATTTGACCCTTTAATTAAATAAGGGCTAATATTAGATACAACTTCACTATGCCAAGTTTTATCAATTAATTTAAAGATTAATTTTTTGCTATTAGGTTTTGCGGATAAGCCAATAATCACTACGTGCACAGCCGCATTATGTTTGGCATTATTACGCCATGGGAATGTTTGATAAGCAAAGATAATATGAATGCCTAAATCAAATATATAGGGGAATAACATTGCCACTTGCTCGCCCTGAGCAATAGAGTTGGTTGATACTAAAGCAAGCTCGGCATTTGAGTTAGCAATATATTGTGAGCCTTTCCAAAACCATGAGGTCACATAATCTAGCGATTTAAATTTTTTAAGCTCTTTAAATGCTAAGTCCATATCTTTAGACTGCTCATCATTACGACTACCAGTACCACCAAACGGCGGATTACCAATGATATAAATCTCATCAGTACCATTGTTCGGACAGACCTCGTTCCAATCGATACGCAAGCTATTGCCATAAACAATATGTCCGCTATCTTTGAGGGGCAACATCGGCTGAGATGCACCAAACTCCTGCTCGAATAATACATTCATTTGGTGTTCAGCGAGCCATAGTGATAAACGCGCAATTTGACTAGCAAAGTCGTCATACTCGATACCGTACAGATTATCTAAACTGACCACACTATCAAAGCCTAGGCCCAGCATATTGTCTTTCGAGCCTATTAAATCGCGTTGTGCCTTTAATACATCAATCTCTAACTTACGTAGCTCTTTATAAGCAATGATCAAAAAGTTGCCTGAACCGCAAGCCGGATCAAATACTTTGATTTGGCTGATACGTTTAAGCAAGGCATCTAAGCGCTCGGCTTTATTATTCTTATGGCGATTGTCATGACTCAGCGCTATCACCGTGTCTAGCTCTGCACGTAGCTCATCTAAGAATAACGGCTGTATGACCTTCATGATATTGCTAACGCTGGTGTAATGCTGTCCTAAGCTGCCACGTTGCTCAGGATCGATCACTGCTTGGAACATGGAACCGAAAATATCTGGGTTAATCTCAGCCCAGCTCAAACGTGCGCACTCTAGCAAGATACGGCGAGTACGCGCATCAAACTCAGGAATAGCGAACTGATATTCAAATAAGCTGCCGTTGACATAGGGGAATGCACTTAGATGAGTGGGCTTGGCACTGCGCTCGGCGCTAGACTCAGGTAAGTCTAAAACCTCAAACAGCTCATACAAGACGCTATCGACGTCACTGCCATCTATATTGGTGGTTCTATCAATCACGTCATAGAACTGATCTGCTTTGAAAATACCGGTATCTTCGGCATAAAAGCAAAATAGCAGCCGCGTCAAAAATATATTGAGAGCGTGTAAATCATCAGCAGTATTAAACTCGTTGAGCTTACGGATATGGTCAAACAAGCGACCCATTTTCTCTGACGCTTGTACATCAGCAGGGTGCTCTGAGTACTCACGCGCCCGCTCTAGGCCGGCAAGTGGCAATAGGAAATGGTAGTTTTTATAAAGATCGGTAAAGTCGCAGTCAAGCGTCTCATCATACTTAGTGTCGTTAATCAGTACGGTATTGAAGTCCGTTACCATCACCATGCGGATTTTGTGCTGATTGATGATTGGGCTACGCATCACATCACTTAGCGCTTTAGCAAGGTCTTGACCTTCCTCTACAGGCTTAAAATAGATTCGATGCTTATTGGCAACCTCGCCAGCTTCAAGATCGGCTGCTACGTTAAAACGGCCGTCATTCTTTTTGAGAGAGGTAATAGTAGATTTTGAGACATCTAGCAGCGTTAGAAAATCGTAGATAAAGTCGTCTTTTTTATTCTTATCAATGACTTTGGTGGTTAATTTTTCTAAATCTTCAAAAAACTGGGTTTGGTTAAATGCCATGAGTGTCTCTGTAGATGATTTACTAGTTTGAATAAGTAGGCTAATGTGCAATTATAGCGCTATATTAAAATATTTAAAGTCTTAGTTGCTCTGAATGAGGTGATATAGCATCTTATTATTCATAGTGATAATGATAGAATTTTGTTGATAGGTGTTATTAATGATAGTTGGTAATTATTTTCATGGTGATTCTACCCGTATTGGATTAATCCAGCATAATTGCTATGGAGAGGCATTACATATCATTGTTAATTTTGCTAGCGCTAAGCATCGTAAAGCTGAAAGGATAGTTGCTGTTCGCACCGAACTGAGCGACTTACGTGATGAGCTTGTAAGTTTTGATCATAGAACTTTGCAGTGGTTGCATGATCGTATGGCAGCGTCGTTCCGTATGGAGTATTGTCTTAATGCAGACTTATTTACGTATGTGATACCTGACCCTCATACACCCGCAGAAATCACTACTTTTTGGTTTGAATTTCTAAGAAAAGAGATGGAGAGAGTGTTTGCTGAGTATTTGCAGCTTCCTCGATTAATTCTGACTGCTGCTCTTTATCCAAATCCTGATAAAAAAGGTATTGCGGCAGAAGATGAGATTTATGAGCTGACTCAATTTTTATATCCTGAATTAGAATAGATAAATAATTATTTGTTAAAACAATACATTGACTTTTAATTTACATTTAGCAGTTTTATCAGCTATTTTTTGACATTTTCAAAGTAGCTAAGAGAGAGGTTAAGGGTGCCACAGCTAAAAATACTGACGCAGATTCAATTAAAGAAAAACCATAAAGGCACCTTTTGCGCTGATATTAAAGTAGAAGGTCAAGAGCCTTGGGCTTATTTATCGGATAAAGTAATAGAAGGCGGTAGGCTTTATACCGATCCTTTGGAGGGTAGTCACTATTGGGCCAGTATTAGCTTAACTAAAATTGGTCTCTTTATAAATCAGTTATTACCTTTATCTAAAAGTGAGTCTCAAAGCTCAAAGTTGCCATACTATGGCCGTTGTCAGTTGCTAGAAGACGGTCGTGTTAAGTTAAGCCATGAAGCAAGTAAAAACGAAGACAGTTGGGATATAACGTTACCTAGAGATATGCTCTCTAATTTTGCATATCGCATATTTCATAATAGCCAAATCATAGTGACGTTTGGACATAATAATAGTGGATTTTTTATTAAAGAGTGGCAAACTGAGCATCCTAGTGATATTGATAAGGGCGTCATTACCAACATTCGTAAAAAAAGTGAGGATGTAAATTATTATTTGGCTGATTATTATGTGAATGAAAAAGCATTTTTACCTGTGACTGTTCCTAAAGTTTTAATCAAAAAACTGGGTATCGACAGCGTTACTGAGCAGGCTGTACTGCCCGCTAGTATTAGCTTTAATGAAGAGCACAAAACCAGAGTTAGCTTGCCTGTGAGTCCTGAGCGATTGTTAGCCATACACAATCAGCCAGTGGCGGCTATAATCTTCGTCAAAACTGAGCTGATAGAAAAAGAGGACAAAGTATATGAGTTATACCGGTTTGTCACGCAATGGGTTGAGGGTATTCGTCTAATTGTAAAGGCTTGGCCGTCGGAGCTTGAACACTTTATTGAGGAGGTATCGAGCTTACAGGCAAAAGCCACGATTAAAGTGCATTTGTCTTATTATATGAACAAAGAGTGGTGTAACTTTAAACTGTCCGTTGCCGAAAAAGATGAATACCACGAGCGATTTCGCTGTATAACAACAAAGTTTTTAAACAGTGAAGTCATGACGCTATTAGTAACAGTAAAGCCGCCATATAATCGAGTGCTTGTGACAAGAAGTGAGCTAATAAAAAAGGGCCTCTACGCGATTCATTCGGGTGTTGAGTTTGACTTACATATCAAAAGAGCAGAGTCAAAAAAGCCTTGGCAGATTAAAGATATAGATAAAGGTTTATTTGTAGGTGTAGACAGTGATAAAGCGTATAAAGCTGAATGTACTGTTGTCAATGATTGGAGCCGATATGATAACCATCCTGATTATGCCGTCAAGATTGAGCGCGATCAAAAGAGTTATGCACTCAAAAATCATGCTATCGCATCAATACGTAGTAAGCATGTAGATCTGGCGCTCATTATTCCAAAATCGCTATTAATAGCGCGAGGCTTTCGTACGCTAGATGTTGGTAAAAAGCTAACAGTAGATATTAAAGCAATCACATTTCCCGTATTCACCACTGAGGTCAGTTGTATATTGTGCGCTGAT
This sequence comes from uncultured Psychrobacter sp., assembly GCA_947501045.1. Lineage (GTDB taxonomy): Bacteria > Pseudomonadota > Gammaproteobacteria > Pseudomonadales > Moraxellaceae > Psychrobacter. The sequence continues at coordinate 186,632 of CANMUI010000002.1, read as the reverse complement.
AGTTTAAAAGACAGTGGAGACTCTCAAGGTGATACTGGTGCTGGCGTCAGTGCTGTTGTTTTGGCCGAGTATACCGGACCGCTACCTGATCATATCGGCAAAAAACCACCGTATAAGGCCACACCTAAATATGGTTTTTCCATCATAGGCAGTGATGATAGCGCTATTTTTATTGATTGGGAGCATCAAATGAGCCAAGTTGATGAGCCAGAAAAATATCGCTATAAGGTACGTACTGAAGCATCGAAGTGGGGAATTGAGGTTAAAGAACTTATTTCAGCGAGTATAAAATGAGCAAAACGTTACAAGTGTTTTATGAACAAATGAACTTTGATTCGATGAGGAAGCAGTATGATCTCGAGCGCATCCCTCTTTGTTTTCCAGACGATATAGAGTCTTGGGCGGCGACGCTTAGTCAACCATTCGACCTAAAAAGCCTTGCATCGGCTAATTCGAACCAAGTTTATTATGTGCTATTAGAGTTTGTGAAACGTGGAGCGCCTAAAGGTTATGGAGTCTTGGCAATCCCAGTCACTCTCGATGTGCCTGAGGAAGGACAGGCTGGCGTCTATTTATTACCCAATATTGCTCAGACAATGACCTTAAACGCTGAGTACTATTTAGGCGAGCACAATCAAGAGATTCCTGAAATACAGTTAAATGATACGCCTTTATCTTATGAGGAGTTGTCACATTCGCAACAAGTAGGAACTTCACAAACCTGGTTTGCTGAGGCACGTCAGTATTTGTATGCAAGCTGTCAAGTGGACTCACTGCGCGCTTTACTTGATAAAATACAAAGACAGCTTAAAGGTCAAGAGATAGAGCCAAAGCTGTCTTTGGTCACAAAGCCTGATGGTGGCGCTAAAAAGCAATTGATAAAATTATATGAGGGCTTGTTATCTGATGGCGTTCAGGCTTATAAGCATACCGCGTTATCTAAGCTTTTGACCGTTTATGATGTTGATCTGGTGAATAAGCAAGCATTAGACTTTACGGCGCAGGATTTGTATGACTCCTTATTGACCACAGCTCAGAACCATTATGATCCAAATATGCCTTATTTATTAGGTCATATGGATACTCAGAAAAATAATGATAAGCCAACCTCATTAAGAAATCATCGTGAATTACTTCCTTTAGATAACACCCAGCGCCATGCGTCGATAGCTGCTGCCTGTTTAGACCTCAATTATCAGCATAATAATAACTATGGACGAGTGCTGGCGGTCAATGGCCCACCAGGCAGTGGTAAGACCTCAATGCTCAAAGCGGTAATCGCGCATTATGTGGTAAAAGCGGCGCTGCTCAAAGAGCCGTGCCCTATCATTGTGGCAAGCGGTGCGACCAACCAATCGGTCAAAAACGTCACCTCAGCCTTTCCTGATGTGGTGCAAGAGGATCATGAGGAGTGTCTGCTTGAGTATCAGCGCTGGATTCCACATTGCCCAACTTACGGTAGTTTTTTTGCTTCACAAAGTGCCGAAAAAAAGCTAAGCCAAAAAGAAAAAGAGCAGATGCCAATCTTGGTTGCTGCGGATAAAGACAAGCCTTATAACTTTGGATGGAAAGGCGTAGGGGAGCGGCTTAACAGCTTGCATGCCAATGATGAGTTGGCCGCTTATTATCTAAAAAAGGCCCGAGTGTTTTTTAGCCAACAAGGGCTATCAGCACCAAAGGATGTACAGCAAGTCGTTGATGGTTTGCATCATTTATTGTCCTGTACTTATCTTGATATGGCAAAGGCTTTGCATAGCGCCAAAGCGCAACTTTTCTCAGATAACGCTGATGTGGATAAAGTATTTCCGTTTCAGCAAGAAGAGAATCACCTGCCAGCTTTTCAGAGTATTCGTGACGACTTAATCAAACTTTATAAATATAATGATATCGAGATTTATAACAAAGTATGCCGCGAAAGAATAAGAGATGAGGATATCAAGCCTGAGCAGTACTCAAAAGTCTTACGTCAAGATGCCTTAACCACCTTGATTGAGCAATGTATTGACTTAGAATACCGCACTCGAATGTTTCATTTGGCAGCGCGTTATTGGGAAGGTCAGTTTATTATCGATCAAGTCTCTCAGCTGCATTTTTCGCGTACTGAGGACAATATTATCTTAGGCTTAAGACGGGTGTGCATGATCACGCCTGTGATTATTTCAACAATCAATCGTTTGCCAAGTTTACTGAAGATTGGTAGCTATCCTCCAGGCGCACCTCAAAAAGACTATATCTATGGTGGTATTGATCTGCTGATTACGGATGAGTCAGGACAAGCGACTATCATGGCGGCATTGCCATTAGCAAGCCTAACTAAGCGGTTAGTATCTGTCGGTGATACCTCACAGCTAGCTCCAGTAATTGATACAAAATCAGAGGTTTCAGCGTTTGATGAGTATCTTATATGGTTAAAAAATGGCTATTCGCTACCGCAAGTGACAGGTCTATTTAAACGACAGCTGTCAGTTTCAGATGGTAGCTTTCTACATGTGGTTCAAGCTGCTTCGAGTTTAAACTACCAAGATAATGGTTTTATGCTAAGGGGACACTATCGCTGTTATCAAAACATTATTGAATACTGTAATCAACTGGTATACGACAACAAGTTATTTTATATGCCGTTTTTAAAAAAGGATCAGAAAGACGAGGGCCTGCCAGCAATGGCTTATGTCGAGTCGACCGGGTCTTCTAGCAAAGGGAGTAGTGGTTCGTCTAAGCAAAATAAAGATGAAGCTAACATGATTGCTCAGTTGGTTGTTGATAGCTATAGCACTTGGCAGACGCTGCTGGCAGACAAGGGAGATAAACCACGTTTACAGGACATGGTGGCTATTATCACTCCGTTCAATCAGCAGCCAGATTGCATACGAGCCGCTTTAATGGCTGAAAATAGCACCCAAGGTATGATTATTCCAAAAGATGAGATTGCAGGGACCATTATCGATACCATTCATACGTTACAAGGTGCTGAAAAAGACATTGTTATTTATTCTGGCGTACAATCTCACGATGATGGCGACACCTTGTTTTTTGAGAATCAGCCGTATCTATTAAATGTCGCCATTTCTCGAGCCAAAAAATCATTTATTGCTTTTTTATCACCCACTTTGTACCGCTTAAATGACCCTGAAGTAATCAACAATCCTAATTATCAAGCGTCAAACTCAGTACATTATTTAGGCTGGTATATGGCCAGATATGGTGTACGGCTTTTCCCAAATTATCTGTTTATTGTAGAAGCACTAGGTAAAGTAAAGTCACTTAAAAAGATTTTAAAAAGTGACTATATTGTGCATGCCACAGGTGGTGCTATCACTAATATGGATCTTGAGGATGCTTCATTCGAGACAGCAGGGCAACAGTTGCGACCTCAGTATCAACTAACAGCTAAAGGGGAAAAAACCCTTGAGAAAATCCTAACAGAAGGGCCACGTGTTAAAACTATTTACTTGGCCACTGATGATGACAATGTTGGTGAAACTATCGCTTGGCATTTACGCCACCATACAAATCAGAGGGCACCAGATCTTATCAATAGTATAAAGCGAGTTGCGCTACGCTCTATAACTGAAGATGGAGTAAAAGAGGCTATAAGTAATTCAAGAGGAATTAGTAAGCAACAGGTGTCTGCTGAGATAGCTCGTCAAATCATAGATCGCTGGCTAGCACAGTATATGATGCAGCTTCTGTCAGAAAAATTGCCAGATGATCATGCCGGTAAAAAAGGTATGGGGCGTGTCAAAGCGGTGATATTGGATTTAATAGCGAAGCATGAAGAAAGCGTAAAGCGCCTCAAATCAAGTACCTTAAAAGTTAAGCTAACCGTCAATGGTCGTCAAGTCAATGGATACATACAGGATGTGCCCAAAGATTATTTGGAAAAGGTAGCAAGGCATATTAATAGTACGGGCATGCCTATTGAAGGAGATAGTCAAAAGTATAGGCTGGTAGATGTGCAAACTGAAGAGTTAAGTTATGAGCCTTTTAATCGCTCAACCTTGGATGTGATGTCATTAGCTTGGCAGCGTTATGGCATAAAACCGGCAACCACCATGCGTATATTACAACGCTTGTATGAAGGGAATATATAAGGAAGTTATATGACAAATAGTGCCCATGATAATATCTCGATTATCGATAAAAGTGCCTTTGAACACATTCATGATAGTGATATGCGTAAAATATATCAGTTAATTGAGGATATGCAGACAAGTGAGAAGCTGGGGGCTGCCCATTTAATACAGCAAAGAATACAGTTAGATATGCCAAAAGATGACAGTGATTTGTTCATATATCTACAAAGCAACATGGTAATGCATGAGGGTTGGCTAGCCGGACCATTAGGAACGTTTTTTGATGTTGAGCAATCGAGCTGTCTTACCCATGAAGATATTAAGGCGATAGAAAATGGCGACTTTCAAATGCAAATCGATTTATTTGATGAGGTAGAGACTTTATCATTAACTAAACTTTTGCAGCAGATGGATGTTTTTGAGGCAGGTCGCCCCTCAACAGTACCAGGCATCATCGAAGATCTGATGCAAAAAAGTGAGCTGATTGACATATCATTAGAAGGCGATGCCGTTAAAATGACACCGCAAGGATATAAGGTCCACAAATTGCTTCAAACTCATTTAGCGAAGATTGCAAACGTAGAATGGAATAGCCAGTTTGTGTCACATCTTTCACAAGTTGAAACAGGGGAGCGCGATGCTGACTCTGTTATCTTTGAGGTGCTCAAAACTTTGTACGGTGAAAAAGCCGAGTCTTTAAAGCATCTAAGTTGGACAGATCCTGATGTGTTGTATGAGCTGCAAACCGCATCACAAAGTATGGGTATAATATCAAGAGGGGTAGATAGCAACCCTAAAAAAAGCGAAGACAATAGACAATATAAGTCTCAGCAAAGTTATGATTATAACTATAGCAGTGAACTATAAGTTATGGGATACATTACCTATCCACGCACTAGCGGCTCAGCTAAAGACATTAAGCGCGCTGAGTATGTATTGTTATTAATTGAGCGACTACTACAACACTTTAATCCTAGTGATTTAAATCTATTACTATCTTTGGTATCTCGCATAGGGTGGGGGAATCTACCAGCGGCCTTGCGTTCCCGATTATTGCAACTTCTGTATTACAATCTGTTTGCAAAAATTCAGGCACAGAAGATAGATGATGCTAGCGTAGCTACTAGCCTAATACAGTCAGTCACAAAAGCACTGGTCGACATTGCGCTGCAGCTGCCTGCTTTGTCTGATTCATCTGACTTATCAGATATGGCGCTACACGAGCAAATAAATAAAACACTACAAGTATCGGTATCGCATAGGCTGGCGACTCAAGGCAAGTGCTACGAGCAAGAGATATTGATATTTGATAATGGCATTCACATTATTTTGACCGCTCGTGCTAGCCGTGAAAGATACATTAATGATCAACAAAAAGAGTTGAGAGCAGCCATTAGAGCCCATGATGCGGACACTTTACAGACACTAAAGCAAGCTCATAAAAACGGTGTGTTGGTGACGCTCAACTTACTGTCTGATTATATTATTAATGACAGTGATAGTGATAGCGTCATTAATAATAGTAGTACCGATGATAGTAACGATAATAGAGTAGATTGTTTTGTAGGCTATGACTTTAAACAGGTTGGCAAAGGTATGCTGGTTCATAGCGGGGTTAGGCGAGTAGTGCTAGACTCTATTGGTCAGTATTTAGAAATCTCTCGCCAGCAAAATAATGAGTCATTCTTGGGCTATAAGCGCGCTTATATTGCCTCTCACTCTTATTTTATGGCTAGATTAATCCAAGATAATAGGGCAGATAACTATAGAGAGTGTAGTTCTAAAACAAGTGTCTCCAGCGCTTGGAGCTTTTGGATAGAGGACAGTCAAACACGAGGTACTGAATGTCGATTCTTAACCATACAAATGGTTAATATTGCTCGTCAGTTCAAGATACAAGGATATGAAGCAACCCTGTTAGAGTGGTTGAATAAAATTGAGAGCGCTCTATTTTTGTTCTTTATGATAGCTCGTTTTAAAAGAGATCTTAACAGCTTACCACGATGCTATAGTAAGCTAGAAGCAGAGCTTATTGCTGCGGCTATTAGGCAGGAATTACAGCAATACTTTGTTAGCTCAAACATTCCTATGACGATGACTTTAAGTAATCAGCTAGCGCGACTCGATATGACAACCAGACTACCAGATACTGTTAGCACAGAGAATAGCTATATTGATTTTTAAGTTGCTGTATCCATTGACATTTAAGTTGATTTTAAATGATGAAAAATGATTTTGATTATATAACCGTCAATAAAGTGCTGTTTCAAGGCAGTGGCTTCGTTTGCATGCAGTCGTATGAAAACGATGAAAGTTTATGTATGCCCTTATCTTCTATTAAAAAAATAGCCTTATATGAACAGTATTCGCAAAAAAAGACGCTTTTAACCACAAACGTCACCTTAACAGATATCACCGTCTCTTCATTGGGTACCATTTGGGCTATCGATATGCTAGGTCATTTGTATCGCTCAGATTCTCGTCGTCTCAGTGGTGCTAATTTAGATGAAAGCCTTGAGATACATACCTATGGCTTGAAGTGGTCGTTGCAAGGCATTACTGATCAGACGCCAGTGTGTATCGTAGGTGAAAATGATGACTTATGGATTGCCACTCAAGAGGGTGGGTTGATTCATTATAATGGTCAAGATTTTACCATGCATTCTGGTATGAAGCAGCCCATTAGATTTAAACGCATTAATGGTCGATATTTTTTGATGGGTTATCATCGGCAACTTATGCAATACGTAAGTGGTCAATGGCAAGCGCTAAGATTTGATGCATCGGTACCAATAGACATACCCATTAATGATTTGACTATGGTCAATGACCGTTTACTAGTAGTATCTAATTTAGGCTTGATTTTATATCAGCAAGCAGACAACGTATTTTCGAAACTACTTTATAAGGCAGATATTCCTTGGTTTGGCTGTGATACGCTCCAAGATACGGTATATTTGGCTGGTGGTATTAGCGGTGCTTATAAGCTATTCATGAATACTGATAAAATGCCAACAGGGAGTGATGTGGTCTCAATTAAAAAAGGTCATTTTTTGGCAGTTACCATACTTGATTATAGAGTGATATTTTTACAGGCACTGACTACAAATGCTAATTTTGTATGTCATATTCCTAGTAAACAAGAGCGCTGGTTTTTAGTAAGCACTTGATAAATAATTTAGCCCCAGAGAGGTTGGATGTGTTCGAAGAGGTATTAACACCTAAAAATAATGCGTTTTTTGACTGGGACTATACGGCCGATGAGTGTGTTGATCAGCTAAGACAATTAACTGATAGCAATGACGCTAATTTGTCCTTTATCTGTGAGTGGGTTGGCTTGTCACTTGAAACGCAGTCAGTTGCGTATTACAAACAAGATTATGAAGTTGTAGCAGGATTGATAGATGCGATAGCTTCAGTAGTCTTATCAGTGGATATCAGGCATTTATCAAGTCATCCCTATTTACTACATACTGGATTACGTGCTGTATTATCACAAGCTCATCAAAAATCATACTCCGACTATGCGTTAGAGCTATATCGCTTGTTACCTTCAACGCCGTGTGCAAAAACCTTAGATATCTACATCATGTTTCAATGTCATTTTGGCTTTACTCATGTATTGAGTCGCTGGCGAGAAAGCTTTGATTACCATATTAATGAAAATGGATGGTCAGATTATAATGCGCTGCAACTTGATGTCGGTATGGCTCTAGTCAAAGCGCGTATTAATAAAGAGCCTGCGTTATTGACTAAATTAGATGAACAGTTTTCGGACTATATCTTAGCTTTAGAAGATTCGCCATTAGCAGCTGAATGGTTTCCTTGGTTATCCTGGTTTATCTCTCAAAATATGACAATATAATAGATGACACACTCAGTAAATCTTCTAATTATTTAAACTAAGAGTAAATTTTACTAAATAAAAGAGAGACGTTACTTTAATCAAAACCTCTTATCAGCTGTCCTAAATTAGTTGACTACTATAATCAGAGCAACTTGTCAGAGCAACTAGGCTACTCAAGGCAAATAAAGATAAAATTCGATTGGCTTGCATTGAAAACTTACATAATATTCTAAGTGATGAATAACAGGTAGTGAGACTCGACTTACCTTTGAAATTATAATGGCTGATTTACTCCTGAAGTTAGCGATCCGACGAACGGTAATTTTGGCCGAGTCTCTGAAATAGAGGTCTCCAGCTGAATAATATAAAAATAGAAATTTTTTTTGATAAATTTTTAGTTTTAGATAAAGACTGTGATTTCTATGGATCATTGCCTAATTAGTTATAGCTCTGTTCAAGTACCTCTGATAAGTACTCTTAACTCTTATGCTTAAGCTCTTTACCCTTTTTATCAATAGTAATAGCCGTTACTTTTTGATTCTCACCATCTTGATAGACATCGATAGTACCGTTTTCAAAGTAACCGCCAAACACATCGGGTGAGTCGTCCATAGGATCGATATAGACATGATCATATTTAGGTTCGATAACGACTTTGCCTGAGGTGTCAATGAATCCCCACTTCATTTTTCCATATTCGCCTTGACCGAAAGCGGCTAGTTCCTCAGAAAAATCCATTGCCTGATCCCAAGTAGGCGCTACTATCACTTTACCTTTAGTATTAATAAAACCTTTTTTGTCTGAATCTGCTGGAGTGAACGCTGCGAAACCTTCTTTAAATTCACCGAGATAGCTTTATTTCATATCGATCACTGTTTTTCCGGAGCGATCAATTGCCCCATGTTTATAGTTTTTTGATACTGTCGCTAAACCGCTAGAGAAATCCGAAGCTGTCTCATATTCAAATGGGATTACGGTATTGCCTTCTTTATACATATAGCCCCATTTATCTTTTTTTTAATACTGCCACCAACTCATCAGAGAAGTCTCTAGCATCTAAGAACCAGCCATAGTCTGCTGCGATATATACAGGGATGACTAGCTTATCTTTAATATTGACACAACCAATCATGTAAACGCCTTCAGAATCTGTATTTGGGCCATTCTTAAGCAGATAGGCCATACCTTCATCAAACCTGCCACAGAAGTTATATTCTGCTTTCAATATGATCTTGCCTGCTTCATCTTTAAGACTGCAATACTCTGAGTACCCACCACCCGGTACGGTGTAATGAACCAGATTAGTATTAACTTCAGGGGTTGTTGTCACTTCTTCTAATACGGTTACTCATTCTGATTCTACTAGTACGTCGGTTGAGCCGACTACGGTATTCGTGGTTGTAGTGACAGTATTTTGTTCAGCTGCAGGATCGTTGTTACTGCAACCACTGATAGCAAAAGCTGTGATTATTGATAGCATTAATAGTTCCGTTCGCAATATGTTAGTTATCCCTCAATTTCACACAAATACTTATTAATAGTAGCAATATCTTATTTACTTTTGTTCTAGGGATTATATAACTTGATTTTTTCTAAAGCGTTTCGCATTAAATCATACAAGTGAGCACTCTTAAATGTGAATTAAATAAAATTTTTAATTTATATTTGCCACATAACATAAAAACATCACTTCTGGAAAGCTATCCGACGAACGGTAGCTAAAATATTTTTGTTATTTAGCTACCGTTCGTCGGATTGTTAAAAATAACAAGTTTAGCCACTTATAATTTATGCACAACTTCTGGCTAACAGATATTGCTACTTCAAATTATGAAGGGTAGCAAAGTGAATTTATACGTTATAAATCAAATGTTAGTTGAATAAATAAAGTAGGTTTTAAACTTATACTCAGTGTTTATAGACTAAAAAACATTCTAAGGATTATCTATGAATTTTTTTATCTAACACTACCAATAACTGTATTAGCTAAAGCTACTGTACAAGCCAAAGATGTTTGTTTTACGAATAACGTAGTATTGCTACTACTATATACAGAGATGGTTTTTATCGTGTGTATAGAGCAGCGTAGTAATCTTCCTTTAACTGATTAGAGAATTATCATTATGACCATTCAAACGGTATTTGCCCCTGATAATAACGCTCCTAAATTTGATTTAGGTAAACCTAGCCAATTAACACAGCTGCTTACTAATAAAAAGTTTTGGATAGTCGTCGCTGGTTTATCTGCTCTATTTTTAATTACCGTAGGCAGCGTTGGATGGCTGATCATCATATATATAATACTAGGCTTACTTGGCTTTATATATTCTACATTCAGCGCATTTTTTAAAGTTCTTACTATCGACAGTACAAAAAACAGCATTCCGCCTTATTTTCAGAATACCCATGACTATTTTAAGCAGCATTTAGTGCAAGATCACAACTTCAAAATAGATTATGAGTCGGTAGGTATTTTGATTGACACGCAGGCTAGACTCATTGCCTTCACCCTCGACCCTAACACTCGTCCGCAAGTGACTGTCTGTAACTTCGATGATGTACAGCGTTGGCAAGCCTACTCTCAAGGGGTAGAAACTCAAAATCAATATGGCGTCACTTTAAGCTCCATGAGTAAGCATTACGTTAGCGTTTATATTAGAAATCCTGAGCAGCCTAGGTATGATTTTTTTACTACCGATAGTACAGATGCTGATCAATGGGTCGCAAGATTAGATGCATTATTAAACTAGTAGTGCATATAATACAGAAATAAACTAAAATCGATTATTAAACAACTGATATAGGAATATGCACTATGAACAAAGAAACATTTGGTCTAGGGGTCATGCTAGGTTTATTGCTAAGTACGCCCGCTATGGCTGCTGATTATAATCGCTTCTTATCGCCTAGCTCTTTGGGTAAAAATGTCAAAACATTGAGCAGTCAGTATAAGCTCGGTCTTAAGAAACAAGATAGCCAGAGCTATAGCAATAGCAATGCTTACGACTGCAACGTCAATGTGAGCGTCAATAGTCGTAATCTGATAACGCGTATTGAAATCTCTCCAAACACTGAAAAGTGTGGTTATAAAGCCGCTTCAAGTGGCGTTAGTTTCAATTCGAAAACGACTAAAACAGTAGATATTCTTAACCAAGCTAAGCTTAGCGATATTAAGTTTATCCCAGGATGCTTTAACTGTCCTTCTCGTATTGAGCTGCCTGACAGTCTAGTCGTTAATAGAGGTCAAGATAAATACTACACCGAGTTTGAGATAGGTGGTTATAACAGTGAGTATCTTAAGTTTATGGGTAAAAAGCTATTTGGAAATTTTAGCGAAGATGACTATTATCCAACTATGGATAAACTTGAGACCAAGCTTGGAAGTAGTCCTAGTAGCTATAACCGTAAAGACTTCAAGCTTAAAGCGATTCAAACCTATGATCTTCAGCAGCAACCATGGAACTATGCTATTGGTCTTAAATAGCTGAGCAAAAAATTGTCTGATGACACTATAGTATTTAAATAATTGATAACAAGATGGAGAACTATCAGTATGAGAACGATAATAAAAAGTCCTTTGCAAACCATCACACTAGCAGCAATAGTAAGCGCAGGTTTAGCTTTGTCAGGCTGTAGTGAGATGAATACAGTTATGACCGATCTGCAAAATGCGACCACTTCGGCTATGCCCAGTCAAAATAAACCTCAAGTTAACAAGGTATCACCAAAGCCTACCGAAAAGCTGGATTTAGTCGGATTGCTTGGCTGGTATGAAAACAGCTGTGGGTTTGGTAATAAGTCTTATATTGAAGGAATTCAAGTAAATCTGATTGGAAAAAGGTTTGATGCTTTTAAAGAGACCTTTATGGAAGGACGGTATACTCCTGAGAGTGGTTATAAAGCATACGTCAAATCTGATTACCGTAAGAACCTCCCAGTTGCCATTAATAATGTTATTCAAGATATCTCTGTAGTACAAGACAGTCAGGGCGTACATTATTACGTTGATTTTATTAATGCGACTTATCGCGGCTATGACTTATCACGCTTAGAGCTGTTTTATGAACCAGAGACTGATTATATTTATGATGTACTCTATTTCAAGAATGACAATTTTGTAGAGTTAAAGCCGATCTTTACAACCATTACGGATGATTTGGATAACCTTCGAGGCGGTGAGTTTAATTTACAAAATCGTTCGGTAACGTGTTATTTGGGGTTGTAAATTAATAGCATGGCTTTGCCTCGTCACAATCGACCAACCCCAACTCTGACCTTCTCACCTAATAAATTAGAAAAAGAAATAACCTCTTAAAGCTATATTTTTATAGTATTAAGAGGTTTTTTTATACCTATAATAATTCTAACTATTTAATAATAATGATTATTTTACGATATTAAGACCCACAATACTAAAGTGTTTGACACCTAAGTGATTATTGGCTAACATGAATTATATTCACTATTTATGTTAATAAGATGAAAAATAATAAACTTAAGGTTGGGCAAAAACTCGCCAATCCTAGTAAGGATAATTTGTATGTACATCCGTATGTTAAAGCCGCTTTATGTGTTTGGCAGAGATTGAGACCTAAAACGATTTATATCAATATGAAGTCCTTGGATAACCTCTACCGTCCACCACTTCGCTTGATTGATGGAGGAAATAATACTTTTTATTTCTTTAATGATTTTAATAGAGTCGATCAGGTCTTAAGGTTCGAGAGTGACAGTGATTACCCATGTTTAATAATCCCTGAAAGTATTAAAGATGTTCAGCAACTCGCATGGATAGAGGTTATAGACTTAATGTTCTTGAAAGGTATTCACCACCCTGATTTGTTTAAAGCGCTTAAAAGTACTGCGCCTCAAAGTGTTATATGTCAGCTCATGGGGGTTAGGCAACTGACTGTAAAGGAGTATTGCCATTTTGCAGGTATTAGCCAGAGTAGTTATGAGTATCGCCAATGTAAGTTCGCACTAGAAGAGCGTGTTCTAGGTATTCCTCAAAGTATGAGCTGGTTGAGTGGTGCACCCTAATGAATATAAAGCAGTTTGATAACAACGAATTACAGAAGGTTTTAGATCATCTAGTGCCACTTGATTCACCGTACTGTATAAAAATACAAAGTCTGATTACTAATACTATTTATATTAATCCAGGCTTCTGCCTACATATTGGTGGGTATGCCAACATAGATATGCCAGTATTTGCATCGTCTGAATATGAAGCTATTGCAAGGGAAGTCGTCAAAGAAAAAAAGATTGAAGATTGGGCAGTCACTTATATGCTGGTCTTGTTTTACCAGAGGTATGGTCAAGTACATCCTGATAATGAAGCATGGCAGTTTATGAGTGCATATCTGCAAATAATTATTATGATTGCTATACGTAAGGATGAGCACTCTGCCAAAGTCAGTCAGCTAAGTGTGCGCCTAAGGATGGGGTTAAGGGACAATAACCCACAATCTGAGATTGTTAAAAAACTGATTGATATCCATGCTCAACGTGCTTCACTGAAGAATGCGTTAGCAGCATTACGCGTATATGAAGCTAAGATAAGAAGTGATGAAGAGTCAGGCAAAGTGATGAATCAAAAGTTGGCTGGAAAAATTGGTCAAATAAGACTTGCCTATGAGGTGGTTGCAGAGAACAAAGCGTTTGTAGGCAAAACCTATACCAACTCACAAAACAATGAGCTTAGTAAGGAACACGCGAATAAGCGATACCTTAATAGTGCTGGTGATCCACTACGAGCGACAGTATTTGGCAGACCCCATAAAAATGATAACGTGGCGGACGCTGAGAACATTGCTGATGATGACCCGCCTGCGCTTTTAGATAATGATTTTAAGCCTTCCAGGACAACCGCTAGATCCTCAGAATTACAGCAATGGAAGCTAAAAAACAACTATCGACACGCCCGCCGTAATCAGTTTCATTTTCCTACCAACCTACGACAATTGAGTCTACTGAGCTATCAGCTGCTATTCGCTCGGGTGTGGCAGCTTTTTGGTGTTGTTAGCTATAAACAGCGTCAGGTTTGTGCAGTTATATTGCTATCAATGTTAAGTGGTCGGAAGATCCAAGACGTGATTTATGAGCTAGAGCAGGATAAAAGTCAGCGCAAGTGGTTGAGTCATGAGAGCGGCTTGGCTACTGATAGTTATGCTATGAGTAACACTATTAACGTGACTTCTAATCGTAGAAGCCATTTATTGCCACATCGTCAAAGCCACGATAATGAATTTAAATTACCTCTGCCAGCTAGACTGCAAGCAGTTATCGAAAATAAGTTTTTGGTGGATAGCGATGAAGTGTCTGAAGTGCTGGCAAGCTTAAAAGTGCAACTAGAGCTACCAGTGTTATCGAATCAGCATATTGACGCTTGTTTATATACAGTTATAAAGAATGAGCTACAAGAGCCTTTACATGCCGATATGATTACTGGGGTTGATGTTAAACACAGCTCGCCTTTGTATTACACCAGTATTGAGACGATAAGCTTAGAGAAGACATACTACAGCGCTATACATCTATTAACTAAATGCTGTACTGCGGACAGCCAAAGTGAGCTGCGACAGCTTAGTATATCTAGCACGAAAAGTAATCGGTATAAAAAATATACCGGTAGTGACATGACTTTGAATACTAATATCTGTCAAAAGTTCTTTAATGAGCTTGCTGAGGCAGCTGAGAGCTATAACGGTCGATTAAAGCGGAATGTAAGCATAAGGCAGGACCGTTATGTTGAGCAGTTTAATGCTTATGGTGTCTGGCTATGGCACATCATCTTTATTCAGACTGGGATTAGACCTGTAAAGCATGCGCCTGGGCTTTTAAATCAATTTGATTTTAGGCAAAGGCTTTTATGGGTGTCGGATAAAGAAGAGCGTCATGGGCAAGGGCAGGGAAGGCTTATTCCTCTTAGTGATTTCTTAATCACAGCCATTCAGAATTATATTGAATATATCAAGCAATTTGCGGTCATGCATAATTCTATATATTCCAATGATCAATTTCCTATAAATAAAATTTTGAACTCTAGTCAGCCACTCATTCAGCTATTTAGCCAAAATCCCAAAGGCTTTACCGCTATCACGCCTAGTAAGGTTCGCTATCAGATAAAACACTTTTTTAGTCATCAAGATAATTGGCTAAGACATCAATTACGTTCACTACTAACGAATAGGTCTCCTGAATATTTGATCTGCGCCTTATATGGTCATGAACATTCCGATCAGGAGGCTATGCATCCAATGTCGTCATTATCCATTAATGAGCTAAAAGAGTTATCCGCTGACTTAGATAAAGTTGCAGTTGAGCTTCACCTACGACAAGTTGAGGTGAAGATATATGGATAATGCCGTTGCTCATCAGTTAAGAGAAGAAAATAAAATCAAGAGTCATGAAGCTATCAAAAATGAGGCTAAGGTTTTGGTAGCTTCGTATATTGATGACAATCACATACCCACAGGAACAGACCTAACTGAATACTATCCAACCATTGGTAGCATACTTGAGGTGCATTTTGATACTGCTCATACCTATTACTTAGCCAGACAAGGGTTTTTAGAATACATACGGAGTTATAACAAATCTCATGAACTGAGTTTAGATGAACCAGTTGTGCCAGTCATAGCAGAGCGTGATCATTTAACAATATCTTATGATTGGATGGTAAATGGTGCTCAAGTAAGCCTTGCTAGCCAGCAAATGATTGAAATGTGGCAACGAAAAAGAAGGTTCTCAAACAATGATTTGATTGAGTCAGTGCTCTACTGTAGCGTTATGTATGGGGGATTGAATGACATAGATGTGTTAAAAGCACTTTATCAATGGCTCCTAGGCGAACGTGAGATATATCAATTGCAACTATCAGCAACTGATGAATTATCAGGTTCAGGTGTCACTAACGAGAGTTTAGCGCTAATCTTGCTCAGTATTGATGATGACAATTACGGTTGTTCTTATTCGCAAGGATATACTTCAGAGGATGCATCTGCTACAAGCTTACAGCGCTATGTAGAGTACATACCTGATGATATGACACTTTGCTTTTTATATGCGCTAAAAGATAAAAAGTTAAAAAAAGAAGGTGTGAAATCGTTTGAAACCATTGTAGATGATATTTGTAAGAAGCTAAAACTACAGAATAAGGATAAAAGTAAACCACATTTATCACACTTAATAAAATACGCTGACTATCATTGGCGGCAGATGAAGAGAGGCGATATAGACACTGCGCTGGCTATGGTTAGACAGGGCAAGATTAAAACGACGGGCTTAACCACAAATAAGCTTATTAGTTATAATCAAGAGGTGTTTAAATCAAACCCACAGCCACTTACTTGGTCAGAGTTATTTATAGCAAATTATTCAGAAACAGACAAAAAAGGTAGTAATAGTAGGGAGTATCCAAGCTTTAGCAAGAATCTCATTAAAGAGGTTCAAGACGCCCTTAAGGGCAGTAAAGCATCCGCTATTATACAAATAGAGCTGTTACAGCAGGAGTTAACCCAACCCAACGCTATGCGTCTTTTAGGATGGGTAAAGAGCTTATTGAATGATAGCAATAACAGGTTAGATACCATCAGTAAATATCTGGGATGTATTGGTCGTGATTGGCTGATGCTGACAATGGATGAGAATCTTGATGAATGGTCTGGTGAGGACTTTGAAGCTGTATATGAGGAGATCATTCAAAGTAAGATTAAGGATGGAAGAAAGCAGTCCATTTTGAACAAAGGCTCAGGCTTTAGTGAAGACAATCTAGATACGGATGATGCTTTAGTTGGCTGTGCAGACGATGTGTTAAGTCAAGGTAGTTTCAATGTCTTGAATAATGAGCATGTAAAGAAAAATAAAGTTTCATATCTGGATAAGCTCAAAGATACTCAAAAGTTTACTTACGGCAGACTACGAGCTTTCCATGATTATCAGCGAGCGCACTATAATGCGCCGTTTGTGTATTTTCCGTGGGGTAATAAACGCCAAGTGGTAAATGCGAACATGATATCACCTCGGATATATCATGCGATGAAAGAGTATCTGGTCACCTCGGATGTAGACTGTGAACAGAAAAACCTTTGCTTAGTAGTGTTAAGTCTTGCGTATCGGACAGGGTTGCGAATTAAAGAACTTATCGGTGTTAAAGTTGGTGATATAGCTGACATCTATATTGATGAGCATGGACAACGAATAGAGGAGCCACAAATATGGTTAAGACCAAATCGCTATCGGAGATTGAAAAGTAGCAGCGCAAGTCGCCTTATACCGATTAACTGCCTACTTAAGAAAGACGAGCTAAAACAATTTACTCAGTTATATCGTCAGCAGAAAAGATTGAAGCGTCGTTACTTGTTCTCTCAAGGTTCAGGTGATCAGCCGTTACCCAGTGTGGTTTTTAGTAACCTTATGAAGTTAATTTGGGACAGATTGCTAGGAGAACACAACTTCACATTTCATAGCTTTAGGCATACTGCGATTAGTCAGCTGGCTTTAGTACTAAGTAAGTCGCCATTGGCACAGGTGATGACTGATTATGATAATGAGCAGTGCGAAAAAGTCATAAAAGGCGTCCTTGGCTATCATAAAGATCAAGGCGCTTGGATTGGGCTGGCTAGCTTTGCAGGGCATTTAACATGCGACACAACCTTCGAGCATTATATTCATACTGCTCATCTGCTGGCAGGGGAGCGGCTGAATAACGCTCGCTTGGAGCTGCCTATAACAGTTTTAAAGCTAATAACAGGGCTAGATTACTCTGCTATCTATAGGCAAGACAAAACTGCTTATAATGCAACGACAAAGGCTGTGCAGATAAATAAGATAAGATCATACTTTATTAAAAAAACAGCTGTTAATAAAACACCATTATTTAAGGATATAAATGAACCTAATAGCAATGCTAGCCAGCAACTGTTAAACGGTAATTTGAATGGATTTAATGAGTCAAATACAAAATCAATTTTCATTCATCCTAAATATGCGGACGTCATAGGTTTTCTAGAGGAGCTGCAGGAGTTAAAAGAAAACTCTCGAGATGAGCTGTTACTTGAAGTTGCTATTAGACATGGTATAAGTCTAAATGAATCTAAATGTTTATACCTGCGCGCTAGTGAGCTGTTCGACGATGACAGGCTATTACTAGGTAGGCCTAAAGGTAGCAAAAACCAGGAAATAATAATTAGAGCATTAGATAGAGCATATCAGATGTCTATAAAGGATCCTGAGAAGTTGAGAGTATTTATTGAGATATTTGCACACAAACAAAACTTAAATAACTCATCGATTCATTTTGGTATTAAGGAGGCCCAGCTTGAGATGCTACAGAGTTTTATACTGGTAGGTTGTCAGCTTATTGATGCCAGTCATTGGCAGGTTAGGACATATAGCGAGCAAGCTGTAAGTGATGTTAAAAAAGACTTGAGTTTGAGCAGCTCAATACGTGTCGGTGCTCGTGAGAGTTTTCACGGTTATGAGGTAAGGGTAGTACAGAAAAAGCGTAAACACTCTGACAAAAACTTGGCTACCACTGATCACTATTATGCGTCATCGGGGGTGCTTAAATATCTAGGATATCTTTTGATTGTGTTAATTAAGCATGACAATAGCTAGTTAACAATCATTATCGTTGCAAGTAGCAGCTATGAAACAATTAAACCCGAGTAATTAAATTATTTAGGTTTATCATGTGAATCAACAGCTAAGCTAGCTAGCGCAGACCTATACTCTTCAATTACAGACTCCGCTGTATCGATAAAGACAGTTAAGTTTTGAATGCGTTCTTCTATATTTTCAATTTTATCTGTCTCTGCTGTCTCATCACCATAAAACCTACTTAAAAAAGATTCTGGAGAGTTAAAATCTTCAATAGACTCAATGAGTTTCACAATATCATTGTTTTTATCAGCAATATCGTTAAGGTATTTTAAGATACAGTGTGACATGACTACTTTTGATGATTTGTCGATAGCTAACAGTCTTTCTTGCCATCCTGCTTCGCTAACTTCAAGTGTGTCTTTACTATCATAGGGATTAAAAAACGAGCTAATGGGTATAACGGACTGAGGGCTTATCTTCTCTAACGTATCAATAAGAGCTTGGTTTTTCTTAAATAAACTATCTTCATCTGCTAAGCGATATCTTAATCGCCAAAACTCTAAAATTATTTCTTTAATCTCAAGTTGAATAGTTTTTGTCTCGTCTGCATTACCATATTCTCTTTCTTTATCAAAAAGTTCAGCTAAATAGTGAAGCATCCATCTTTCTAAAGTATTGGTAGAGCTTTCAAGTCCATATTCCTCTATAAGGGTCTTGCCTAACTGCTTCAGTGAGTTAATATCCATATAGTTCGCCCTTCTTAGTGATTAGATATGCTTTTTTACTATTAGGAATATACCCAAACTTCTTGTAATAATCATCGTCCTTTCCATATCTTGAATGAAGTCGATGTTCACCTGAAAATGATACTATTAAGTTCATATCTAAAGCTCTAAGAATACTGATAAGAAAATGCTTAGAAACGAGCATTTTAGTACCATGGGAATACTCTTCATTACGAGAGCGCAAACGCCCCCAACAAGACGTTCTAATAACTTCACTACCATTTTTATCAAACCAAATCTTACCAAGTGAATCACAGCTTAGGCTCATAAGTTCAATAACACTGTCAGTAGGCTTTAGACTTCTATACTCAATAGATGCTGACCAAGGGTCTTTCTCGAAAATGGTATTATCGAACCATTCAGATTCTGATATGAATGATGTTAAATTAAACGCACCGTTATCTATATTAAAATCGTCGCCTTGTTTTGGTAAACAATAATCGCTAGGGTCTGTGTAAGACTGCAACGAACGTAATAAAGCAAGAGATGTCTTGGGAGCTACTAAGCTTGAACGCATATTAAAACTTTTTTCTTTTCTATCAAACACTTCTGTCCAACTACCCCATATGGGTAGCCAATCATTATTAAAATTAAAATGTTCATCAAAGTCGCTTGATGACATACTGTACTCCCAACTTGGACTATTCTGCTCGATACCAATATGCCATTCGGTCGTTCGTTTAGGTGTAGGATCTCTATAGTTGGATAACCAAGCGCCATTCAGCGATGTAAAATCATACTTCGATAACCAATAAGAAAAGGTATACCAGTCTTGTTGAACTAAGGGTCTTTTATTTAACAGTATATCTGTCGCAATCATCAGTGAATGATAGTTTCTATAAAACTTTAAATCTTCTACCTGCGGTGCTGAGCCATGGCTATGATTTGTTGCTTGCCATTCATATATTGAAGATGAATGCCTATTATCTGGTAATTTATTCAGATTATTAAACAAGCTGTCTTTGACAAGAGATACTTCATAATAGGCATATTTGGCATGTAAACCAAAATATTCGCCAAGTGGCTCAATCCAATAAGGTCCAAAATCAATACCAAATGAATCTACTTTAGACTTATCGATATTCTGATATTCATCTAAATTAACATCTTCTTTTTCTATAACCTCAAAATTTGAAGTTCCAATCGACTTATAGGTCTCTAATTCAGTGGACGTTAGACTAAGAAGACCTTGTTCATTTAGGTTTAGAAGGATTTTAGCAGAATACAAACGGATTAAAATGTGAGGTTTATCCGGATTGATATTAGACTTAAAAAAATCAATATAAGATGCTATCGCGCTGGCGTGTTGTTCGGAAATCTTTAAAAAAGCTATGAGCAACCATTGAAGGGCAGTATAACTGTAGTAAGTAAAACGGTTGTCTATAAAGGCTTTATTAGCTTGAATGTCTATGTGGTTTATTAAAGCATCTAGTACGGGTTTTTGTTTAAGCTCCCCCAGCACTTTGACAGTATGAGCATTAAGCCAACGTGTATAAAGAAAGGGTGAGGCTAACCCTGAGATAAGATATCCTGCATAGGCTTCCTCAATAGTATCTGGAGGCATTAAATGAGCAAGCCACTCACCGTCAGATATGTCATCAGATAAATCTTGTTCTAACAAGGTTAAACCAAATTCTAATACGTCTTTTGAGTCTTCAGGATCGATGATTTTACTAATCATACTGACCATGTTGAATAGTTGGTCACTATCTAAAAGTTCAGCACTTTCTGAACGACCTAATAATACCTGTCTAAGTAACTCACTCTCTGGGAGATTAGAGATTGAACTCATTACAGTAATTAACTTTAAGTCACCATGTCGAAGACTGATGAATAGCTCTAATGCATGCCTGCGACAATATACTTTGAATTGTTCGCTAAAACATTCTCTTACGGCTTCACGTCGTTTCCATTTGTCAGGTATTGTTTTCAAAATAAAGTTTAATCTATATACCCCTATTTTAGGATCATTTAAGGTTGACTCTATATAATCGTAAACGTATGTATTGGACAGCCTATTATGAAGCTCGCTATAGTATCTATCATCTAATGAACCATATTCTTTAATACTTAGGTATCTATCTTGAGCTGATTGATAATCGTATTGACTATCTAGTTGATCATCGATAAAAACGTTGGCCCAATCTATACTCTCAACTGTAGAGCTACAATCATAACTGGAGTCTCTTGATTTCAGTTCATCAGGCTCATAGGTATCGAAAAACCGTTGTATTTCATCTATCTGTAGTAAGTAATTATCGTATAGCTTTTTAAGTATAGTTCTATTGTTTTCAGATGGATTAGGTATAACTTGATACTGATAGACTATAAGAATCACAGCCTTTTGAATTTCATTATCTAAACTATTAAATTGAATACCATCTAATATATCTTTTAAATAAGAGCCTGTTTCTAGGCAAAGTAAGGAAAGAAGTGCTAATGGTGAGATAAGCCTATGTTCTAAAAGCTTTTCTCCTATTGCATTGATTACTAATTCATCTTCTCCAAACTGTCTATCACGCCATCTACTTGCAATAGCTAAAGCTGAATTTGGATGGATATCAACGAGTGCTTTAACGGTTGCATCCCAGTTAAAATGGTCTTCATATATATATTTATGTGTGAGTTCGGAACATCTAGCGAATCTGTAGGCTAGCTCAGGTTGTCCACTATACGTTAACTCATTGGTATTAGAAGCATGATAAATTAAAGCCTCCCATCGAGAAAAATTTTCATCGCCAATTTTACTACTGACTTCTATAGCTTTATTGAAATATGACTCAGCCTGCTTGGTATCTAATGGTAATATTGCTCTTGCAACTTCTACAATTTCGTCCAGTATTTCATTTGCGTTTACTTGAGCTTCAATCGCTCTCTCGAAGTTCTGTTGGCTCAGCCCATAAGCAAAGTCTTCGAGTTCAGAGTATTGACAGCATATTTTTATAAACTGATTCAAAGTTCTAGGAAGTAATTTAATCTCTCTATCGTTTAAATAATTAAATAATTCCTGTAATAACTGTTTTAAGTTTTGACTATTAGTAACGATAATTTTAAACCATGCCCATGCAATATCTTCTGCTATACTACGATTAAAGCGATATTCATCTGCTTTAGGAAGATAGGATTCATTTAAAACGATACTAAGCGACTCTTCAATATTTGAAATTGCTGACGTAGATAACAGACTATCAGCTAGTAAGTTATACCAAGGAATTAATTTTTCGATATTATTTGTAATTTCATTCAGTTCAGATGAACTGTTGGATTCCTTAATTTTTGCTTTAGTGTCTTCGTCAATAATATCTTCTATTGTTAACTCTTTGGCTTGCCACTTAGCCAATAATGCGTAAGCGGTCATGTATATGGATTTGCCATAGTGGCCACGAGTATCTTCTAGTTCATAAGGTAATCTGGTTTGCATATAACGAGATAATAGATCTGAAGCAGTTATGCCATTACAGACTCCAGATCTATAACATGCCAGCAGATAGTTCGTCATAGTATGCAAACTTACAGGTCGAGTACCGTCTTGCAATTTAATTAAAATGCCCTGACGACTTATAATTTTGAAAGATCTTAACAAATACTTATTTGGAATATCATAGTTCTGCTTTACAGCTTCGTTCACTATACCCAATATGAAATAAATATTATTGCTGGCATGCTGTAGCATAGACTTTAAATCTGACAATTTGTTATAGAGTAAAAACTCCTGAGCTACTTGAGTTGCTACTGTATAGGTTACTGACTTTGGTTTCCATTTACTCAGCCAAATTAAGCTCTGTTCAGCGCCATGTATATTGAAATGAGCAATAAATAGCCGCATAATATCTTTATCATCAACTCCCGTATGATATCTTTCATCTTCAGGTTGCTTGAACAAGCTATGAAGCCAGTCTTCTGCTATCCGAAGCTTACTTCTTGCTTCACTCATTAAATTTGCTTTATATGAAAGCAGTTGTGCTTCATAAGCAAATTTTGCACCCAACCATTTATTTTCTAAAGTGAAAATATCATTAGCGATTAACTCTTGTAACTTATTATCATCAAAAAAAACTGAAGCTAAGTCTAAATTGTCTGCTATTAAAGCATTTTGTCTGGTTTGAGCGGCACTTTCACCACCAGCCATTAACGCTAGCTTAGCAACATCAACTAATCTATTAAGCTTAATGCCTGCTTTGATTGCAAATTGAAGCCGTTGTACTTCAATGTGTCTTCTTTCTAGTGAGGAGGTTTCAGGTAGAAGTTTAGAGCTTAAGACTGCATCGAAAAGATCCTCATATTCTTCAGCCTCTAGCATTAGCTGTGGTAAAACTGAGGCGACATAATGTGAGTCGCTAACCAAAGGTTTGAGCGTAGTGATATAAGCTCCAAGTTGTTGACTGTCTTTAGGACGATACTTGTCTCTAAACCAAGTTTCTGTTGGTTCATCAATAAATTGGATATAATCATCCAGTAACCGAATGGGATGTCCACCAATATCTGCGATAAAGCTTCTGATTTGCTCTTCAGGAACCTGTGATATTTTCGCGAGTACCTCGATTGGTAGTAGAGGTCTAAGGATCGCAATAGACTCACACAGCTTGTCTATTTTGGCGCTCTCAATAAAGTTATCTTCTTTAATTTTATCGATGGCTGCTTCTAATAAATCACTTATAGTGTCTTCAATGCTTTTAGGGTTTGTACCGAAGAAGCGTAGGGTTTCTGGTAAGCTTAGCTCTTTTGCCAGTGCCAAATATTGGATACGTGGATTTCGAGATGTTAGTCTGTGAAATTCCGAAACATCTGCAGGTAATATTTGAGCATAATACTTTTCTAAATTATGCCTAGTCTCTTCAAGAGTAAAGGGGTTTAAATTAAGGATCCTAACTGCTGAAGGTGCATCAAGTAATATCAATCTGTAGGGTCTACAGAAACTAATTAATTTGACATTGTCAGGAAAAGATTCTTTGATTAAGTCTTTAATAAAAGATCTAACTTCTCCAAATTCTTCAGCTGCCATTTGAGCGTTATCAGCGGCATCAATCACAATTGAAAGGATTGCGCTAGGGTTAATGTAGTTAAGCTTCTCTGCGGCTTGCTCAATTCTTGATAAAAATGCTTTAATATAATCGGAATCTGTAGCTGAGGAGCTTGGAATCAAAGGGTGGGATAACCCTTTTGCTGATAGTTCATTAGCTATTTGAACCAGAGCTGTCCTGTGAGTATGTCTTAAAGTTGAGGTGTTTCTATAATCCCCATCCCCAAAACAATCATAAACAATAGAGATTGAATCTTCAGGTAGGTATTCATGAATGTGAGAAGCAAAGATAGTTTTGCCTACACCACCTTCTGCTTGAATTATGAAAACATTTAAATTGTCATCAATAATCTGGCTAGTAAGTTGTTGCTCTTGCTCACGTTGAATAGGGTTCTCAACTGTCTTAATTAGATTTTTCACTGGAAACAGAGCGTCTTCATCCGTATTAAGTGTTCTTAAAACATCGATTTTATTAATAGAGTTATTATTTTGACTTTCGCTTAACGCCTTTCTCGTGATAAGCTCTTTTAAACTAATAGGGGAGTGTGCGTCAGAACCAGCGAGATAAGTTGCGGTTTCTGAAGCTAGAATATTGCGTTGTTCCCAATAATCGTCAGTAGTGATATCAAAAGTTATTAATTTACAAAAGTCAGAGAGATCTTTACCGTTTAAGCCTGTATATAGTTCAAGCTTTCTTTGATTAGTCAGATTAGTAGAGATCCCTAAAGCTACTTGTTTGATACTCTCATGAAAGCCTTCATTGATAGATCTGTTCGATACGAATATAAACTTGAGCTTAGCTTGAGCTGATTCTTTACCAATAACCTTAATAAGAGCTTTGTAGCGTTCGCTGAAACCTTCTATCGTATTTCTTAGTTTATTTGGGTTAAAAGGAGTTTCTTTACTCTTCGTCGTATGCTTTAGCTGATAATAATTTATGCTATTAGCTGTCTCGAAACTTTCTCCGCCATAATATTCAGCGACGTCAACTACATATTCTCCATCAGAAACATGCTTGTCACCTAGCTCAACAGAAGAGACCCCTTCTATCGTTATTAGCTTTAACTTTGAATCGGACTGTAGCAGTAGTAAAGCTCTTCTAGATGCCCATAAATAATGAAACTGGTCGCCATCACGGCTCATTCTTACTAAATCAGTTGAAGACATTTTAAAGAACTCTTCTTGAAGTTTTATTAGGTTAGTAATATTTACTGATGATTTCATATTGCGTCATCCCAGCATGCTGACAATAGAAAACCTCAATTGAGTTCAAAGCTTCTCTTAGTTGCCGCTGTGACACCTGAACATACTGTAAGGTAACATCATCGCTTGATTTAGCTTCACGATGATTGAGCAAGCGTTTAAGAACTGGATAGCTAATGTTTAAGCTATTGGCTACTGTTCCAAAAGTACGGCGCAGATCATGTGGTGTAATATACAGGTTTGCTTGATCGCCAATGGCCTTATAACTGCCGCTTAAATCTTTTATATGGTCATCGCTGGCTTGTAAGTCACTTGGAAATACCCATTGCTTGCCAGCACTCAATCTCCACCTTTCTTCAAGTAGAGCCTGTAGGATGTTACTAGTAGGCATATGATAATCAGAACCGTTTTTCGTATCTTTGAACACTATCCTGCCAGCCTTAAGGTCGATGTCAGACCATTTCAAAGACTGCGCTTCGTTCAAACGTACACCAGTGTACATAAAGAGTAGCATGATATCTCGTGCATTATTGCTATGAGGCGCTTGCATATGTGAGCTTCTGTCAACATAATTCAAAAGCGTTTTAAGGTACATACCTAAATATTCTTCTTCAATATGTTTGGTACGTGGCTTAACTTTATTCCAATCTTTCTTAGCGTTAAGTATGCGTACCGGTTGCTCTTTGATTAAAAAATCTTCGTCATCATCTAAAAAGCTATCACGGCAGTAATTCCAAACTGATCTTAGAGCTCTCATAGTTGCATTAGCCTGAGCTTCGCTATGCTTGCTTATCTCTTTATGTTTATCACTTATCATTGACTTAGTGATATCATTTAAAGAGATATTTAGCCAGTCACTTAGCTTATTTAATATTTGGCGATCATAAGTAGTAATAGTGCCTTCCGCTAAACTAGTCTTGGTTGATTTAAAGTAGTCATAAGCTTCTTTAAGTGTTGGCACGTTATTAGTCTTATCTTTAAGCTCTTCCAAGTTCTCATGAAGCCCGTCATAAACATGCATACCTTTTTTTATATTTGCCATCATTATACTGGCTTTTTCACGTGCTTCAGTTAAAGTAATCAAGTGCGTTTCTTCTACTTCATCTCGATATAACTTTCCATTTATACGCTTATGTAATGTATAGCGCTTTGACTGCTTGCCTACACGTAGCGCAAATCCAGTCAATACATCATCCATATAGATATCGGTACCTTTGACGGTATAGTCTATTGAATCAATAAGTTTTTTGGTAAGTTTAACCTTCATATATCACCCATGCAGCAGTACATAACCATAGTGTTAATAGTCATCATACTTTAATTACTACAATGGTCAAAGTATCAAGATAGTATCAAGAAACTAATTACATCAATGCTTTTACATAAATTTTAGACAATAAAAAACCCTTACAAGTCAATGACTGTAAGGGTTTGAATGTGGTGGGCCCAGTAGGACTTGAACCTACGACCAAAGGATTATGAGTCCTCTGCTCTAACCAACTGAGCTATGGGCCCGGTAGACGCATTATAATACCTGAATTTTTTAAATTTTCAAGTAAAAGATAGTAGGTAAGTCATATTATTTATCTGTTCCTAATTATTATGACCAGCTAACGTCAAGCTACGACCGCCATCAACGCTAATAATTTGTCCGGTGACGTAGCTGACCTGCGCCAAATAAAGCACACTGTGCGCGATATCTTCAGGCGTACCGATGCGCTGCATAGGGATAGAATTGATAATACTTTGCTGCTGCGCGTCATCAAGTGCTTGGTCGCTATCCGCTTCTGGTAAAACATTAACTCCAGGTGCCACGCCGTTAACTCGTACCAGAGGCGCCAACTCCAAGGCTAAAGACTGTACCATCATCCGCTGCGCCGCCTTTGCCATATTATAGACCGTGTAGTGTTTAAAAGGTTTATCATGCGCATGAATATCAAGTAGGCTAATGATACAGCCTTGCCGTGCTTGCAAATAGGGTAGCAATGCTTGGCTTAACAATAATGGCACTTTAGCATTGGTCAGCATTAGCTCATCCCACTGCTCGTTTTCAATACTATTTATAGGGGTGGGGTAAAACCGGGAAGCATTGTGCACCAAGACGTCAAGCTGACCAAAAGCATCCATTACCTTTTGCGTAAATTGGGTTAATGCTTCATCGTCATTAATCAATGCTAAATCTGCTTTTATGACCGCAGCACTATTAGCACGGCTATTATTCAGACTAGCAGCTAAGGCATCGGCCTCCTCTTTACTGTGATGACAATGGATAATGACGCGGTAGCCGTCGTCATGAGCCGCTTTGATAATAGTGGCACCAATGCGCTTAGCGCTGCCAGTGACTAGCATTACTGGTGCACTATTAGTATGAATTTTGGGATAATCAATAAGGCTTTGCGTGATTGCACTCATAGACTAAAACTGACCTTCTTGAGCTTGCAGATGCTCAATGCGGGCCTCTCGCAGAGCCGTACCGATAGCTGCGCCTTTTAAATTGGCATCGATATCATCCATACCGATAGCGTGGAAGCTCTCTAGTGCAAGCATCATCTCACGGTGCTGGATTGCCAGTTTTAACACCTGACTGGTAACCAGTAGCTGCGAGAGTTTTTCGGGCTCCTTATGAGCGCTACAAGCTTGAATAAGGTCTATCTTTTCGGCGGCACTTAGTTTATTGATAGCACGTAGCTTATTAGCTTGGCTAACAAACAAACTGGCAAACTGAGTTTGCGCTTTGGGCACCTTAGCGCTATTACCTATCTCAATGATGTTTTTAGTAGCCGTTGTTTCATCTTCTTTTGAATTAAATAAAGAGAGATCAAGACTTGCCATAAGTAGCGCCCAGCGTTGGGAGAGGTTTAATTGCATTTGTCCAGCAAAGTACAGTGCGGTTTGGATAATCTCTCGAACATGATCGTTTTGCCAAGCACGATCCAAAGGCGCGAAGTGATCGTTTAATGCATCAATTTCAAACAGCTGCTGCCAATAAACATGTGGAGAGGTTTGCATCGTCGCACGGCTAGACTCTTGCCAAATGCGCTCGCTACTTAAATGCGTAAGCTCACCTGATTTTACTAATTGCCGCATGAGATCTATAGTCTCATTAGCGATGTTAAAGCCTAACTCGTAATAACGCCCATAGAATCGTGCGGTGCGCAGTACGCGTAGGGGGTCTTCACTAAAGGCAGGCGAGATGTGACGCAAGATTTTGCTGTCGATATCATCAAGACCATCATAATAGTCGATAATGTTGCCAGTAATAGGGGAGTCGTCAGTAAGGCTCTTGACTTCTATCGCCATAGCATTGATAGTCAAGTCACGACGCTGTAAATCATCCAGCAAAGTTACATCGGGACTGGCCTGCACGCTAAAACCTTGATAACCATGCCCTTGCTTGCGCTCAGTACGGGCAAGAGCGTATTCATCATGAGTGTCAGGGTGCAAAAATACAGGGAAGTCGGCACCCACTTGCTGAAAACCTGCTGCTAACATCTCATCAATGCTTGCACCCACTACCACAAAATCCTTATCTGTCACAGGACGTCCTAGCAGCTGATCACGGACAGCGCCGCCAACAAGATAGACTTGCATAGTAATCTCTCATATATTATTTATGGTTATAAAAAAACCAGTCGCTGCTGTTAAAGATAGCATGGACTGGTTTTTTATAAACGCCTGCTAATACTGATTATTAGCAGGCAGTAGCTCTAAACTTTTTTTATGATTTTTTACGGTTCAGTTTACTGCTGCTCTTCTTCTAAATCTTGCGCTTCTGTTACTGCAAGAGCTGTCATATTGACCACACGGCGCGCCGTTGCAGATGGCGTTAAGATATGCACAGGTTTATCAGCACCTAATAATATTGGACCGATAGAGGCACTATTGGTAGCAGTTTTAAGTAAATTAAAAGCGATATTTGCCGCATCAAGCGTTGGCAAAATAAGCAAGTTTGCCGCCCCTTTAAATTGACTTGAGGGCATATCTTCTAAACGAATACGTTCGTTTAGAGCTGCATCTCCTTGCATCTCACCATCAAAATCAAAGTCAACATTCATCTCAGATAATAATTGGTAGACTTTGCGCATTTTCTTTGCACTAACACTGTCAGAAGCCCCAAAGCTAGAGTGTGATACCAAGGCAACACGAGGGGTTATACTAAAGCGACATAGTTGTTCTGCAGCCAGTACAGTCATCTCAGCCAATTGCTCAGCTGTAGGGTCTTCATGAATGTAAGTATCAGCAATAAAGATATTACGATCTTGCATGAGTACAGCGTTCATAGCATAGAAGTCGTTAACCCCTTCTTTTTTACCAACGGTGTTTTTGACATACTTTAAGTGCATTTGGTAAGGACCGAAAGTACCGCAAATCATACCATCAGCATCACCATTATCCACTAATAGAGCACCGATAAGTGTGGTCTTGCGGCGCACATCACGACGAGCTAGCTCGACACTAACTCCGCGACGCTTGTTTTTTTCATAATAGCCTTGCCAGTATGCTTTGTAACGTGGGTCATCATCTGGATTGACGATAGTCATGTTAACGCCATCTTTTAAACGCAAACCAAGCTTTTCAATATTGGTTTCAATCACTGATGGTCGGCCTACTAAAATAGGCTGAGCCAGTTTTTCATCAACGACAACTTGTACGGCAAGTAAGACATTGTGGTCTTCACCTTCGCAGTAAGCAATACGTTTTGGATCGGTTTTGGCACGAGCGAAGATAGGCTTCATCACAAATGCTGAATTATAGACAAATTCAGATAAATGTTGACGATAGGTACTCATATCTTCAATAGGTAAGGTGGCTACCCCTGAGTCCATAGCAGCCTGAGCAACTGCAGAAGCTATCTCGATAATGAGATTGGGCTCAAGTGGTCCAGGAATCAGGTAGTCACGACCAAACCTACGCATGCTATCAACGTCTTTTACAACGTTAGTCGTTGGTGTTGCCTCTACATGTGCCATCGCAGCAATAGCCCGTACGCAAGCGATCTTCATCTCTTCGTTGACAGCGGTAGCACCGACATCTAAGGCACCACGGAAAATATAAGGGAAACACAAAGCATTGTTAACTTGGTTGGGATAATCTGAGCGACCTGTCGCCATGATCACGTCTGGGCGTACCGAATGCGCAAGCTCTGGCATGATCTCAGGCGTTGGATTAGCAAGTGCAAAAATAATAGGGTCTTTTGCCATGCGCTTGACCATATCAACGCTTAGGATACCAGGCATTGATAATCCTAAGAACATATCGACATCATCCATAACTTCATCAAGTGTAGTAGCATCGATATCACGGACATAGCGCAGTTTGCTTTCGTCAAGATGTTCACGCTTAGTATTGACCACGCCGCGTGAATCTAGCATAACTACATTGTTTTTATTTACGCCAAGTGCGCAGATAATATCTAAACAAGATATAGCTGCCGCTCCAGCTCCTGAACAGACCACTTTAATCTCTTCAATCTTTTTGCCTGTCAACAACAAAGCATTGAGCATCCCTGCGGCCACAATAATTGAAGTACCGTGCTGATCGTCATGAAAGACTGGGATGTTCATGCGCTCGCGCAGTTCACGCTCAATCTTAAAACACTCCGGCGCTTTAATATCTTCCAAGTTAATGCCACCAAAGGTAGGCTCAAGCGCGGCTACTGCTTCGATAAACTTATCAGGATCGTTTTGGGCCACTTCGATATCAAAAACATCAATACCAGCAAACTTTTTAAATAGTACCCCTTTACCTTCCATCACAGGCTTTGAGGCCAATGGACCAATATTACCCAAACCTAGTACAGCAGTACCATTAGTGATTACCCCAACTAGATTACTACGCGCCGTATATTTGGCAGCCAGTTTTGGGTCTTTTTCAATCTCAAGACAAGGGACAGCAACACCAGGTGAGTAAGCTAATGCCAAATCGCGTTGGTTGGCCAACTGCTTAATAGGGGTAACTGAGATTTTACCGGGTCTTGGAAACTCATGATAATGCAAGGCAGCTTTTTCAAACTGCTCTTTTTCATTGTAATCATTTTTATTTGCAGGGGTATCGTCATTCATAGTAATGGCCATGGTTAGAATAAATTAGATAAGAGAGATTGACGTTCTAAGTCTCAAACAAATGAAGACAGCAACAGATAGTCAATAACTAAGGCTTACAACTAAAAAGTAGCTAAACTACAGCGAGTTCTAATCAAAAACAGTGTGCTAAAAAAACAACTATTCTAACATCATTGTCAAGCAACTGACTAGTCAGAAGCTATGAAAAATGGAAGTGATATAATAAAATGATAACGAACATTTAGTTGCATGATAGAGTTTTAAGAGTATAAATCTTGCATGCCTATGAAGAGCAGCTGATCGGTAGCTGCGGTGCATCTGGAGCAGGGGGCATAGTATCAAGCCCAGTTGCGATATCCTGTACGTTATAAGGATTAGCAAGTAGATTATATAAGCGCTCCACTTCTGTAAACTGACCCTGCTCAGCGGCCACAATAGCCCGCTGCGCCATACTGTTACGCAGGACATAAACTGGATTATTATTCTGTAAACTATCAACAACTTCAGCTTTTGTTAAGGTAGCTGTTTTTGTCAAGTAACGCTCACGCCAGGCTTGATAAAGGGTTAGTGCTTCTGGTGGTAGCTCATTGATCATAGTGACTAGCAATTGCTTTTCATAAGGGTGCGTATCGGGGTCAATTAGACCTAATAACCCGCGAAAGCCGTTGGTATAATCGAGCAAGTTATCTTCTAACAAGGTCAAAAAATCAAAAGCCAGTTGTAAGCTATCGGTCTCATGAGTTAAACCAAGCTTACGGCAAAGCCCCTGCTGATAATGCTGCATAAAAGTAGCTTCATAAGGAGCTAGGCACTCTGCTAGAGCTTCGCGCGTGACATCTGGTAGGCGCATAAAATGTGGCAGCCAAACGTTAAGGTTCCAATAGCCAATAGCGGGCTGATTTTGATAAGCATAGCGTCCAGTATGGTCGGAGTGATTATTAATCCAAGCGGGATTGAAGCGCTCCATAAAACCAAACGGACCAAAGTCTAGCGTACTTCCTGTAATGGATAGGTTGTCAGTATTCATTACCCCATGAGCAAAACCAATCAATTGCCAATCGGCGATCATACGCGCCGTACGCTCAACTACCTTTTGTAAAAAGGATAAGATAGGGCTATCGCTATCACGGCACTCAGAATAATAAGTGTCGATCATATAGTCGGTAAACTCGCCCAGCAGGTCTGGTGCAAAGCTTGCAATCCATTCAATATGACCAAGCCTAACATGACTATCAGCCACACGCATCAATGCCGCACCAGCTTCCATCCGTTCGCGGCGTACTGGCGTATCAGACACCACAAAGCCCAGCGCATTGGATGAGGGAATCCCTAACGTGGTCAAAGCATGACCGCATAGGTATTCGCGTATAGTACTACGCAATACCGCTCGTCCATCACCCATACGCGAATAAGGGGTGAGGCCGATACCTTTAAGATGCAAATCTTGTAGTGTATCGCTATTATCCAATACTTGCGCCATAAGAAGGCCACGGCCATCGCCCAGCTGACCGGCCCACTGTCCAAATTGATGCCCAGCGTACGCCATAGCCAAGGGTTCAAACTCAGTGGGCACATATTGGCCGCCTAAGATATCCACCCAACGGCTCATTAAATCTTCATCCTCAGTCCAGCCAAGCTTTTCTGCTAGAGCCAAATTAAAGTGTCCGGCACGCGGGTTTTTCAGCGCTGTTGGTGGCTGCTTATGGTATAAACGTGGGTCTAGATTGGCATAAGTATTTTGAT
The DNA here is from genome assembly GCA_947501045.1 of uncultured Psychrobacter sp. GTDB lineage: Bacteria > Pseudomonadota > Gammaproteobacteria > Pseudomonadales > Moraxellaceae > Psychrobacter. The sequence goes on along the minus strand of CANMUI010000002.1, from coordinate 153,294 downwards.
AGCGCATATATGCTGTCCTATTAAATAAGGTTTTAATCGCCTGCTTGTATCATTAGTGATACCAATTACAAATTACTAAGTTAAGTGGCATTTTAATAAGCGATATCTCAATGAATGACATTTTAAATCGTGTTAACAGTCAATAAGTCTACTATAGCATAGCTGTAGCACGTAGCTGTTAGACTGTGTTTTTATCCTGTAATGCACACTTGTTGTAAACGTTTGCAGGCGCACCTACGTTATTACTACTTTATTGATAAACCAATTTTAATAACAAAAAAACCCTCCATCTATTTAAGATGAAGGGTAGATGTTTAAAGTAGTTATTAAAATCACAATGTTAAGAAAGTCACGATGTTAAATTGATGTTAAATCAACGTAAGTCGTACTTATTAAGCGGCCTTTTTAGAATGACCAATTGTGCGAAAAGCAATCTTTAAGTTGTCATTATGCTCAAATATTTTCCGTTCAATCTTGGCATATTCGTGCTTAAGATTATCATCGACTTCATGCAAGCGATCTGCAAATTCCGTCTTTTTCATCTCAATAGCTTTAGCTTTTAGCGCTTGCCATTCTTCAACGGTTTTGGTAAAAGCATCATACTCAAACTTAATCCGGTCTTGGAAGCTCTTCATAACATGAGGAAGATCAATACCGCTCGCATTAACGTTATCAATCTGCTGCTGCGCCTGCTTAAATTGCATTTGCACCTCAGCGTGCTTGATCGTAGTATCATCAATAGTACGCAAATCAGTAGTTAGGCCTACCTTTGATAGACCAGCGATCAACCATTTAGTTGGATCATACTGCCACCATTTCACCCCGTTACGGTAGTCGTATTGGAAGAAATGATGATAGTTGTGGTAGCCTTCGCCCCAAGTAAAGATCGCCAAGATAAAGTTATCACGTGCTGTATTGGTATCGGTATAAGGACGAGTGCCAAACATATGGCATAGCGAATTGATAAAGAAAGTAAAATGATGAGTCAATACCAGACGCAATAAGCCAGCAAGTACCAAAGTACCCCAGACGTCACCAATTAACCAACCCACTGCAGCGACCAAACCTACGTTTGCAGCCAAAACCCAAAGACCATAATATTTATGCTGGATTTGGAGCACTTTGTCCTTAGTTAAGTCTGGAATATTCTTATAATCAAAGTTACCGCTAGGATAATTGCGCAGCATCCAACCGATATGACTAAAGAAAAAGCCACGTTTCGCTGAATACGGATCATCCATAGGATCGTCAACATGACGATGATGACTACGGTGACCGGAGACCCAATCAAAAGCTGAGCCCTGTACGGCAAGCGTCGAGCCTAGTAGTAAAAAGTTTTTGACCACGGGATGCGCTTTATAAGCACGGTGCGCCAGCAGGCGATGGTAGCCAGCAGTAATACTGATACCTGTCCACACCATAAACGCGCCAAATACACCCCAAACCGGTGCACTCACTTGATGAGTAAATAAATACCACGGCGTAATGATTGCAGCAGCAATTGGTGTTGCCACCAAAATAGTCGCTGGTATCCAGTTAATAGGCGCTTTTTTAAACTCAAGCTCACGTAAGTCGACTGGCTGACTCTTAGTAGAAACATCGCTTTGATCAACCAAGCTTGCACGACTAAGGTTCGTGGCTGGCTGCTCATTAAGCGCGCTCTTAGTTTTAGTACTATCAAACCATGTTTTAAAACGTGTCACTTGCGTAGTAGCATGACGCAGCACAGTGTCACCAGATCTGATAGCGAAACCTAAGCTCTTAAGCGGTAAGTCAATTGCTTTTTTTGCAATCATATAATATTCCTAACGGTATTAGTTTCAGGCTCTATATTACCCTAAAAGCTAAAGAAAGTGAACGTTTATACACTAGAAAAATAGTAAGAAATAACAATAACTTGTATGAGTTATATCTCACTATATTGTAAATACCCTGTTAGCTATCAGGAATTGAGGGAAAGTGTAAACAAAGCTACTATTATGTTAGTGTGTTAAATAATAGCTACATAATGTAAAGCGTTATTACAATGTTAATATTCAGCTCACTTGTAGTCATAGCATCTGTGTTGGAATATCTGTAATAATTACATCAACCTGCCACTGAGCTAGCTGTTTAGCTATTTCGATGTCATTTACGGTCCATGCGCTTACCAGTAAATTATAACGGTGGGCTTCTTGAATAATAGCCTGAGTAATTAGCGGGTGATATATTCCTAGCTGAACACAGCCCAACTGTAATGCAGTATTAGAAGCTGTAGCTAGCAGTTCTGGTAGACGTACTAACAACCCGCGCGGGATGGTTGCCAAAAACTTGTTATGTCGCAATTGGTTAAGGAGTTGCACGTCAAAAGTGGTCAAAACAATAGGGAGGCTGGCAAGAGGGGTATCAACAAAATAGTCTATCAGTGCTTGAATAAGCTTAGAATGAGGAGTGCGACTATGAGTTTTGATTTCTAATTCGATATGAGTAAATTTAGATAGGGGAGAATCAAAGCAAAGGTTCTTAAATAAGAAATAATTAGGAGCTACAAAGCCTTGACTCGATACTTCATGCTCTGGGAGCCATGATTGAGAAGAATCTGAGAGCTTTTGTGCTAGTTTATCTAAAGTGATAATCTGATGCCCTGATTGTAGATGGCGCTCAATCTCTGCAAGGCTAAGTTGGTCTACTCGTGATTGTACCCCGCATAAGCGCTGTAGGGTCTCATCATGGAACACTATTAAATGATTGTCAGCGGTTAGCTGCACATCAAACTCTACGCCAGCCAAGCCGCGTGCATGCAAACCATGAGCGTGCTGAAAAGCAGATAGTGTATTCTCCAACGCTTCGTTACGAGCGCCGCGATGACCTAAGATTCTAGTGTTGCCAAGTTTTACCATAAGTATTTACTACCCCATGGTTATTAATTATCAGTAGCATTTTGAGTCAATAGCTCATACAAGTTACTAATGATGAATAACTCATTTTAAGTACAAATTAGGAGCTTATACAAGGGTTTTGACAAGTTTTTGTTATTTTTTTGCAACTAAAGCGGATATTAAGCTGCTTGATGGGATTTATTTGTATATCAATGGTCTACAGTGGTGACCATCTTCTACAAACCTCGTATAATATCCTGATTTTGAGGTCTATCGTCCAAAATTATTGAGCCTTTGTGGCAACGCGGACGACAATTACAGCAATGCAGACGACAATGCTAGTTACAAATAGCAGAGTAAATGGGGAGCAAAAAAAGATGAGCGTAGTAAATAAAGAACGGTTCAAATGGCAGCAAGTAGCCGGTATTGGTGTGATATGCGGTTTGGCCGTTGTAGGTTGTGATCGCTCGGACAAAGAGGCAGAAACTGAAAGTGCTACTGAGACAGCACAGATCACTACTGAAGAGCCTACAGTGAGTGAAAACGAAACGCCGTCAGCTGTTAGCTGCGATAATCCAATGGTACAGGAACGTCTCAAAACCGCTCTAAAAAGTACGCTTAATCAACAAGCTCAAACGTTGGCAGCCAATTATGCTAGCGCAGCTGAAGTCAGTATAGACAATAGTGTCATTAGTAGTAAGGTCAATGGTATCTTAATTGATATACAAAATACTGCGGTTTTGCAAGAAGCTAACGCTAATGGTATGACTACCTGTCAAGCTAGTGTCAGTATGACACTACCTAGTGAAGATCTGTATCAAGCCAGTCAAATAGGTGCTGCTAATAATCAGCCTAGTTTGCAAACACGCTTGGCTCAGCAAAACATTCGTATGAATAATAATATGTTAGTCGATGATGCCTTTGCTTATGTTGCAGGCACGCGCGGCGGTCAGATACAAGTGCGTATGGCCGGACAACCCGCCTTAGTCACTATCGTAGCCGATGTGGTGGCAAGCTCAACTGTCAAGTCAGCAGTGGATACACGCCAAGCTGCACGCCGAGCCCAAGAAGCCGAGCGTCAAGCTGAACAGGCAGCAAGACGTCGTGAAGCGGCGCGAATTGAGAGAGAGGAGCGCGCTCGTCAGCCCATTGTCGTGACTCCTATAGAGCCTACGCGTCCAGCTGAACCTGCTGCACCGCCAACACCACCTACTGTTAACGAAAATAATAGTCAAGCAGCGCTACCTAGTGTTGATGCGCAGGCACCTACAACACCGGAGATGCCTAAAGCTGCGCCCAATGATGACAGTATAGATATGGTCATTATCGAGGATGAAAGCGCGGTTTATTAACAACGTCTTTCGTTAAAACCGAAGAGATAAAAATGCTCGCGCTCCAAATGGATGGCGAGCATTTTGTTTTTCGATTAACTTTTTAATTAGCTTTCTCAGATAGCTTGCTTAAATAGCTTTAGATGATTTCTCAATTATTGCTTATCAATCTTCAAATCCTGTAATACTTGATTGTTCCATAATACCTCAGAGACCTGTGCCGGGTCAGTGCAAAAACGCGCGGCCACAAACAACCAGTCAGACAAGCGATTAATAAAGCTAACTGCGGTAGGGCGAATTGCCTGCGCGCGCTGCTGCTGCAACATAACAGCTTGGCGCTCGCTTCGGCGACACACGGTACGGGCTACATGGAGCTGACTGACAAGCACTGAGCCTGTTGGCAAAATAAAATCCTTGAGAGGCGGTAAGTGGTTATTCATGGCATCGATTTGCTGCTCAAGCCAACTGATATGGTCGGCATTGATACCTTCGTATTCTGGCATAGCAAGCTCGCCGCCGATATTGAATAACAAGTGCTGAATAATGATTAAGACTTGAGTAAAATCTATCTCTTTATGCTCTTGTAGGCGCTGCGGTAATCCTTGATCGTTAGCTATTTGTGCTAGATGCGCGCGTACTAAGCCTATGTGCGAGTTGAGCTCATCGATATCCCCCATAACGCTAAATAGACTGTCCGCTTTACTCACGCGGCTACCATCTGCCATCCCTGTACTACCATCATCTCCAGTACGAGTATATATCTTACTTAAACGATTACCCATAGATCGATCCTTTTTATAACTGAATGTTTATTGCTTGTGCGCCTCTTATAGTATTTCATAGTTATTTTCGCTAAGATACAGGGTTATAAAAATGAGCAGCGTTTTAACGCGGTTTATAACGATTAATTCCTCATACTGTAATCAAAAGGCTATTTTATTATGACTACCCCACTTGCCAAGGCGATGTCGCAGCTGTCTATTTACGACTCTTTGTCTGGACGTAAGCAATCATTCAAACCTATCAATGCTGGGCAAGTAGGGATGTATGTGTGCGGTATGACGGTGTACGATTATTGTCATATTGGCCATGCTAGGCTGATGGTCGCTTTTGATATGGTCGTACGCTGGCTTACGCAGCTTGGGTACGACGTCAATTATGTGCGCAATATTACTGATATTGATGACAAAATCATTGCCCGAGCCAATGAAAATGGCGAGGCTATTGGGACTTTGACTCAGCGTTTTATCAAGGCCATGCATGAGGATTTTGCCGCTTTGGGATGTCTGGCGCCTGATAGCGAGCCGCGTGCCACTGACTATATTGATGAGATGCAGCAAATGATTGAGACGCTAGTCAATAGCGACTACGCTTATACTGGCAATAACGGTGATGTCTACTACGCTGTCGATAGCTTTGCTGATTATGGCAAATTATCTAAACGTAATCTTGAAGACTTGCAAGCAGGATCACGGGTTGACGTAGAGAGTGACAAGCGTAGTCCCTTTGATTTTGTATTGTGGAAAGCGGCCAAGCCTGATGAGCCGCAGTGGGCATCGCCTTGGGGTCAGGGACGTCCAGGCTGGCATATTGAATGCTCAGCCATGTCCACCAAGTCTTTGGGTAATACCTTTGATATCCATGGCGGTGGCCACGACTTGCAGTTTCCGCATCACGAAAATGAGATTGCCCAGTCAGAGGCGGCCACGGGCTGTGAGTATGCCCGTTATTGGATGCATGCCGGCTTTATCAATGTCGATGGCGAAAAGATGTCCAAATCTTTGGGTAACTTCTCCACCATTCGCGAGGTAATCGCAAAGTATCATCCAGAAACCGTACGTTTTTTCTTATTATCCAGTCATTATCGCAGTCAAGTGAACTTCTCAGATAGTGCTTTAGATGAAGCTCATAATAGCCTAAGCAGATTATATCAAGCCCTAAAATCTATTGAACAACACTTTACTGAACAACAGCATGAGCAAACTCTAACGTTTGACGATAACTTAGTTAACGAAACTTATGAGAGTAAAGCTGGGCAAGATTTTATCGCAGCGATGAATGATGATTTTAATAGCTCAGCGGCTATTAGTGTGCTATTTAAGCTGGCCCGCGACATCAATAAAGCTATCAAAGCTGAAGATACAGTTACAGCGCAGCAGTTAGCGCAGCAGCTCAAAGCCTTAGCCAAGCCGCTGAACATACTACAACAACCAGCCCAACATTTTTTACAGGCGATGGTTGGTGATAAGTCTCAAGACGGTTTGAGCGATGCTAGTATAGATGAGCTAATCCTTGAGCGCGCTAATGCCAAAATCAACAAAGACTTTGCTCGCGCTGATGAGATACGCGTACAATTAAAAGAGGCAGGCATTGAGCTTGAAGATAGTCAAAGCGGTACCACTTGGCGGCGTGCGTAACACTGCACTTAACACATATACTGTTATAAATAAACGCAAACTATAACATCACTACTGATATTAGTAGATAAAGTCAGCTTAACGCTGGCTTTTTTTATGTACTGACTTATTTTACGTACTAGCGCAGCTCACCCTTGGTTTTATAGACGGTATAATTCGATGCCCTTGATAAATTTCTTTTTGATGATCTTGCTTAGCCTTACTCTTAGTCTTCCTGCTTTTTCTAGGGTAGCAGCAGATGAGAGTAGTGTACCTGCAGATGTACAGGATCTAACTAGTGCTCAGCAACCAACACAGCAAGCTTGGGAGCCTGAGGGCTTAATAGAATATATTGAGCAAGAGGTTGAGACGCTCAAAGAAGAGGGACCTGAACTGCTGAGCAATTTGAATGAGGCTTTGGAGATAAGCGAAGAGAGGGCGGCAGCAAAGCAAGCTGATAAGCTACAAGTAGAGACAGGGCTTACAGGTGATTATGATGCAAACTACTATGTTTTAGATGAGCTCAATACAGGCCTGCCAACTTTATCACCACCGCCAAATCTATTAACCCCAATGGCGACATTAGAGTTTTTTCAGACAGCTGCGACGATGGGGCGCTATGATCTGGCCGCTTATGCGCTAAATATGAACTTGTTTGACCCAAGTATTCAATCTAGTCGCGGTACTGAGCTGGCTAAACGTCTTGATTTTTTATTAAATAGAAGAAAGCTTTATAATTTTAATAAGATGCCAGATCGTCCAGATGGGCTGATAGAGCCTTCTCTTGGTGGCGGAACTAGCATTCAGGGCATCTCGCGCCGCTCAATTCGGCTTGGTAATATAGATTATCGCGGACATCGAATACCGATATTTGTGGAAAGGGTTAGGGTAGACGAAAGTGCTCCTGTTTGGGTGTTTTCAGCACAAACGGTTAGTCATATCGATAAGCTTTATGAGCAGTACAAACCGGCGAAGTTTGAAAGCTATTTGCCTGCACTTTTGATCTTACGAGTCTTTGGCATTGCGGTTTGGGAGTACTTTGCTCTACTTGTTTTCTTTATCATAACCTTAGGGCTGGGCTGGGTGGTCAGTAAACTGACAGGGCTAGTGATAAATCGCTATAGTAGTGACAAGAAAGACGGCTCTTATATTGGCCATAAAAAAAGCATTACAGACTTAATCAATAAGTTTACCGTACCGCTGACCTTTACTATCAGCTTCTCCTTAGTATTTACCTTAGTCTCAGGTGGTTTTCCTTTTGTAGAAGCTATCGCTACTGCCACTCGGCCTATTATCTGGATAATTTTGGTACTGAGTACTATTTGGCTTGGGGTTCGAATTATTAACTTTTTTGCCAATCGTTACGAGGATATCCAAATCGACAGCTTAGGTGATGAAGATTATGACGAATATCGCAAACGCATCACTTATCTATCGGTATTCAGGCGCGTTTTTATCTTTGTTATGGTCATTGGCAGTGTTTGGATTGGCCTGAGCGAATTTGTCAATCTTGAAGGCTTTGGCAAAACTTTATTGACCTCCGCTGGTATTTTGAGCGTGGTGATTGGTATTGCAGCGCAGCCAACGCTTGGCAATATTGTCGCAGGCTTACAGATAGCTATGACTCAGCCGATACGTATTGGCGATACGATTATGTATGATGGTAACTGGAGCACGGTTGAGGATTTAGGTTATACCTATGCCACTATCAAAACTTGGGACGAGCGCCGCTTGTTTGTACCAATGCGTTATTTTGTGACTGAAACTGTTGAGAACTGGTCACATCCTGACCCGCATCAAACGTTTACCGTATCGATGCTGGTGGACTACGGTATCAAAGTAGATGACGTTCGTAAAAAATACGTTGAAGTGGTGCAGGGTAGTGAGTACTGGGATGGCAAGACTGAGCCTATGCTACAAGTGTTGTCTGTAGATAGAGATACCATTGAGTTATACGGTACTTTAGCGGCTGACAATCCTGATGATGGTTGGATGCTGCAATGTGAGGTTCGCGAGCACCTGCTAGCTTATCTTTACGATGAGCAAAAACCATATCTACCTGCTGAGCGTATCACTTTCAAAGAAATTTGATAGAATCATGTAGATAACAAGTACGTATACTAATAAAAAAAGTCAGTTTAACGCTGGCTTTTTTTTGTCTTCTGCTTTAGTTTGTTACCAAACTAAAGCCAAGATTTTATGACGCAGACTTTTTATAATACAACTGCCAAAATATTGGTATCTTTGAGATGAGTACTTTTGAGATGGATACTTTTAAGAATATTGTTAATCATAGGCCGCTAGATGGTCTTAAATCTTACAATAGCAGGACTAAGCGCTATGAGGAAGGACATAACTTAGTACGTTTCATACTTAGTTTTTTAATAATCGCCTTCAGTGTCATCTCTACATCAGTACAAGCGGCTACAGACAGCACTCAACCTGATATTCAAGAGCAAGTAACTGGTCAAGCTGATGATCTAATGGGATATATCGAGCAGGAGGTTGAGACTTTAAAAGAAGAAGGTATTAATCTGCCTGACAACGTAAGTGAGGCTATCAACTCAACCGAGCGTAATGCGGTGCAGCAGGCCGGTTATATGCAAGGAGATACGGCGCTCTCAGGCGACTATAACGCAAACTATCTTCTATTAGATGAGCTGAACACCGGTCTGCCGCCCTTATCCCCGCCGCCAAATCTAGCAACGCCGCTTGCGACATTAGAGTTTTTTCAATCAGCGGTCATGAAGCAGCAGTCTGACTTAGCCGCTCATGCGCTAAATATGAATTTGCTTGATCCTAAAACGCAGCCTAGCCGAGGTATTGAACTTGCCAAGCGTCTTGACTTTTTACTCGATAAAAAAGATCTTTATGTCTTTGACGATCTACCAGATCGTCCTGATGGGCTAGTCGAGCCGCCTATTGGCAGTAGTAGCAGTATTAGCGGTATCCCGCGCCGCTCTATTCAGCTTGGTTATATGGACTACCGCGAGCGTCAAGTGCCCATTACTATGCAGCGCGTACGAGTGGGCGACAGTGCGCCTATTTGGGTGTTCTCCGCACAAACTGTTGGCAACATCGACAATCTTTATGCACAGTATAAACCAGCCACGTTTGAGCGCTATTTGCCCTCTATACTAACGCTAAGGTTCTTTGACATCGCTGTTTGGGAGTTCTTAGCATTAATATTGTTCTTTTTGGCAACGATGGGACTTGGCTGGATATTTAGTAAAGTCACAGGCGCAATAATCAATTGGTATGTCGGCGAAGATGATGATCTCTCCAAAGTCGGCAGCAAAAAAAGCATAACCGATTTGGTAAACAAGCTGACCGTTCCTCTAACTTTTACTATCAGCTTGTCTTTAGTATTTACCTTGGTTTCAGGCGGTTTTCCTTTTATAGATGCTGTAGCAACGACTACCAGACCCATCGTATGGATCGCTTTAACGCTAAGCGCTATTTGGCTGGGTATTCGCATCATCAACTTTTTTGCTAATCGCTATCAAGATTTTCATATCGAAGGCTTGGATGAGGAAGAGTACGATAAATACCGTATTCGCAGCACTTATGTATCCGTGTTTCGCCGCATTTTTATCTTTGTTATGATCCTTGGCGGCATATGGATTGGCCTCAGCGAATTTGCCAACCTTGAAGGGTTAGGCAAAACCTTATTGACCTCAGCAGGCATCGCCGGCGTAGTTATTGGTATTGCCGCCCAACCTACACTGGGTAATATCGTCGCTGGTATGCAGATTGCGGTAACCCAGCCCATTCGTATCGGTGACACCGTTATGATTGATGGTACGTGGTGTACGGTCCATGATCTGCGTTACACTTATGCCATACTCAAAACTTGGGATGAGCGTCATCTGTTTATACCGATGCGCTACTTTGTCACTGAGATAGTAGAGAACTGGTCACACCCTGAGCTGCAGCAAATGCGTCCAATGTATCTATATCTAGATTATGGTATTGATATTGAGGAGGTGCGCCAAAAGTTCTTTGAGCTTGTGAAAGCACATGAGCTGTGGGATGGTGAAACGGATCCTGTAGTGCTGGCTGTATCCATGGATGAGGATACCATTAAACTGCGCTGCGCTATGTCCTCTGATGGTCCTGATAATGCGTGGGCTATGGAGTGTGATATACGCGAACAGATGCTAGCTTACTTATATGACGAACAAAAACCCTATCTACCTGCCGATCGTATTACTTTTAAAGAAGGTTAGGGCTTTATCAAGCAAAAGAGTATTCCTGATAAGCTGACAAATATATTATGCGAGCCGTGCGCTTATTTGTTATAATATGGCGTTATTTTTAAGGGATAAATGGTATTGCTGATACCATATCCCACCCATCAAAATAACCACTACTAGGGGTATGTATGTTGCGTATTGTCGATGAAGCTTTAACTTTTGATGACGTTTTATTGTTACCGGCCTATTCTGAAGTCCTACCAAAAGCTGCCGATCTCTCTACTCGCTTGACCAAAAACATCAATTTAAACCTGCCTTTAATCTCTGCTGCTATGGATACGGTTACTGAGTCTGAAATGGCTATTACCATGGCGCAGCTAGGGGGTATTGGTATTTTGCATAAAAGTATGGATATCGTTCAGCAAGCCACCCAAGTGCGCCGAGTCAAAAAGTTCGAAGCCGGTACGGTGGTTGATCCTATTACCGTACATCCAGAGATGACTATTGGCGACTTACTGCAGCTGACCCAAGATAATAATATCTCAGGGGTACCGGTGGTTGAGAAGGGCACTGATAAAGTGGTCGGTATTGTAACCCACCGTGACTGGCGCTTTGAGACCAATCTATCGCTGCCTGTCAGCAATATTATGACCCCAAAAGATCAGCTCGTTACCGTGCAAGAAGGTGAGAGCAATGAAAATATCAAAAAACTACTGCATGAACACCGTATCGAAAAGGTTATTGTGATTGACGATAGCTTTCGTCTACGCGGTCTCATCACAGTCAATGATTTTACTAAAGCTGAAAACAACCCCAATGCTTGTAAAGATGAAAAAGGTCGTCTACGGGTCGGCGGCGCTGTAGGCACAGGCGCTGATGCTGAGGCACGGGTAGAAGCATTAATTGCTGCTGATATCGATGTCATCGTGGTAGATACAGCGCATGGTCATTCAAAAGGCGTGATCGATAAGGTCTCTTGGATCAAAAAGAATTACCCAAATATTCAAGTCATCGGCGGTAATATTGCTACTGGCGATGCTGCAAAAGCGTTACGTGATGCAGGCGCTGACGCAGTAAAGGTTGGTATCGGTCCAGGTTCTATCTGTACTACGCGTATTATCGCTGGTATCGGTGTGCCACAAATCTCCGCTATCGATAACGTGGCAAGCGCCTTACAAGATAGTATCCCTTTGATCGCCGATGGTGGTATTCGCTACTCAGGTGATATGGCAAAGGCTATCGCTGCGGGTGCATCTTGTATCATGGTAGGTTCGCTGATGGCAGGTACCGAAGAGGCACCTGGTGAGGTTGAGCTATTCCAAGGTCGTTATTACAAAGCGTACCGCGGTATGGGTAGTCTTGGCGCGATGTCAGGCCAGCATGGTTCCTCAGATCGCTACTTTCAAGATGCAAAAGATGGCGTGGAGAAGTTAGTACCTGAAGGTATTGAGGGCCGTGTTCCATATAAAGGCCCCGTTGCTGGCATCGTAAATCAACTGATTGGTGGTCTGCGCTCATCAATGGGCTATACTGGCTGCGCTACGATTGAGGAGATGCGTAGCAAGCCTCAGTTTATCAAAGTAACTTCAGCAGGCATGAAAGAATCGCATGTTCACGATGTACAGATTACTAAAGAAGCACCCAACTACCGTGTTGGCTAAATCATTTTGACTAAATTTCTGTTAACTAAATTATTGCTTTAAATATTCATTCATTGATATATAATGCTATCAGAATACAAAAAGTCGACAATGCTCGTGTGTTGTCGGCTATTTTATTTTGTAAAATAAAATAACAGATAGACTGTACTAGCGATAGTATATTTAGTCTGTCATTCTTAATTGCTAGCATAAGGATATAATTATAATGAGCTATTTTGGTACTGATGGTATTCGTGGAAAATTCGGTGAACTGCCTATTACTCCTGATTTTATTTTAAAATTAGGTTACGTGACTGGACTGGTACTGGTAGAAAACAACGACAATCCTAACCGTAAGCCCAGCGTGCTGATCGGTAAAGATACTCGCCTCTCAGGTTATGTGATCGAAGGAGCTTTACAAGCAGGGTTTAACGCAGCAGGTGTTGATGTGCATATGCTAGGCCCGCTACCAACTCCCGCTATTGCCCATCTAACACGTAGCTTTCACGCTGACGCAGGCGTAGTTATCTCAGCCTCGCACAATCCTTATTATGATAACGGTATTAAGTTTTTCTCCGGTGACGGCAAAAAGCTTACTGATGAGGTGCAAAATGCTATTAATGATAAAATGAAAGCTATCATGGATACTAATGATGAAGTTCCAATGCCAATTCATGATCCAGCCAAACTAGGTAAGAATCGACGTATCAATGATGCTAAAGGTCGCTACATTGAGTTTTGTAAAGGCAGCTTTCCTTATCAATATGATCTGAGCCATTTGACTGTGGTAGTAGATTGCGCCAATGGTGCCGGTTATAGTGTCGCACCCAGAGTCATGCGCGAGCTAGGTGCTACGGTAATTGCTATCAATCACACCCCTGATGGGGTTAATATTAATGCTGATTGCGGCTCCACACATCCTGAGGGCTTACAGCAGGCGGTATTAGACCATAGCGCTGATGTCGGTATTGCCCTTGATGGCGATGGAGATCGCATCGTAATGGTCGATGAAACGGGCAGATTGGTCGATGGTGATGGTATTTTGTACGTACTTGCTACGCAAGATCAAGACCGTGTTGCTGGAGTTGTGGGTACTTTGATGACCAATATGGGTTTAGAGCTGGCATTGAAGGCAGCCAATGTCGAATTTACCCGTGCAAAAGTAGGCGATCGTTATGTTATGCAAGAGCTTGAGGCCAATGATTGGATTCTGGGCGGGGAGCCGTCAGGACACATTTTGTGTTTGGATAAAAGTCGCACAGGTGATGCAATTATCGCAGGCTTACAAGTGTTGGCTGTGATGCAAGCTCAAGGCAAGTCTTTGAGCGAGCTGACCCGCGGTTTTGAAGAATTACCACAAAAGCTTGTCAATGTGCGCTTGTCTAAAATGCAAGACCCATTCGAGCACGAAGAGTTGGTCGCCGCTTTTGATAAAGCCCGTGCCACTTTAGAAGGTCGTGGTCGTCTTCTGATTCGTCAGTCCGGCACTGAGCCTATGATTCGAGTGATGGTGGAGTCGGATGATGAGATAGAATGTGATGTTATGGCGAATGAATTAGCCGATAAAGTTAAAGCAGTATTGGGCTAGTATATAGTTACAGAATATAGCCTTACAGTATTTTTAGAAATCTATAGCAGACTTAAGAAGCACTTGAGTCTGCTATTTTTTTGGATGTCCTTTTGTTATGCTAGAATCAAAGTCCAGCTAAGATATGGTTATGCCTAATCCGCCAAGTTTTATAACACCTGCCCAACTAAAACAAATGTTCCCCGATTCTTCGATTTTAGATAGATATATCATTGCCAGAGAAGTCAATGCTAAGGCCGCCGAATTTAAGCTTGATACTGCGCTTAGACAGCGGCACTTTTTTGCACAGATTAAAGGTGAGACGGGTAGCTTACTTGAGGGTCAGACCGAAGGCTGGAACTATTCTCCTGAAGCGTTAAAAAGGTTTAGCCTTTACTATAGACAAAACCCTAAAGAGGCAGAGCAAGATGGTTACCTAAAAGATCCGGTAACCGGAGGGTTTATCAGACGAGCCGATGAGCGCGCAGTTGGCCGTAAACACTTTCAGCGTCTAAATGGTAACCGCGCCAGCAACCCAGAAGATGGCTATAACTTTCGCGGCCGTGGATTGATTCAAATTACCGGTTATGAAAAATACGATGGCTTTATGCAAAACTACGCTAAACATTGGAATGATGAGGTTCCTGATACTGTCACTAATCCTGAGCTGATCAACAAGATGCCTTATGCCATACGCAGCGCTATGTATTTTTGGCTGCACTATAGGGTTTATTTGGCAGCCGACTCAGGCAATGGCTACGCTGATGTCAGAGCAGTGACCCGCCGCGTCAATGGTGGCAATGAAGGCTTAGATAGAAGACAGGCGGCTTATCTAGAAGCCGAAGGAATATTTTAGTGAGCTATAAAAACTACCTTTTACTATTGGCTTCGGTGCTCGCCTCTTGCGTGCATAGTGCTGACACTCATGATCAGCCTCTGTCAAGCTTTGAGGACTCATCTTTGTGTCAAAAAACGGAAGTAGCCCTTGTTTCTTGCCAAATGGATGAGCCACAACAGCGTATGCTGGCTATTTGTCATGCAAACGACTTACCAGAGATTCATTACAGACTGGGGACTCACGATAAAGTGGATGCAGGAGTAACATTTACCGCTCAAAATCCGCTACTGAGATGGATAGATAGCAGCGCTTATACTACTTACTTTGTCTTTAAAGATAGTGATCAATATTATAGTATTGGCGTGCCGCAAGAGACTCATGGCGCCAAAGTTTTTATGGATATCTTTGATCAACAAGGTCAGGAAGTCGCTAATTTATCTTGCATAAACAACTCTTTTGCAGACAAAACTTTAGCGTCTCCTGCTATCATAGATCTGGACGATAAAGAAATCTATAAACACGGGGTTAATTTTCCCTATGATTATTATACCAATGAGTAGTCAAGGCTCAGGATTAAACACTCGTAATACATTGAGCTAATAAAGTGGCGATTGAAATTCAAATCAGTAGATAGAGTATTACCTCTAATTTATCATTTTGATGAAAATCCTATAACTAAAGAAAGAAAATAAGGAAACAGTATGAGTATGGATTTTTCCGATCAGCGTTTGTCATACGAAAAAGGCGAGCTTGATCAGCAGTTAGTACCTAGGTCGCCATTTGAGCTCTTTAAAAGCTGGATAAGTGAGGCACTTGAGCAACAGGTACAAGAACCCTATGCCATGAGTTTAGCAACTTGCGGTGCGGATAAAAAGCCAAGCGTACGTATCGTATTGATGCGCGAGATTACTGATAGTGGTATCATATTTTATACCAACTATGAGAGCGCCAAAGGACAAGATATCGCGGAGAATCCTAATGCTGAGGTATTGTTTTTTTGGCATGAGCTTGAGCGTCAGGTGCGTATTAGCGGTCATATTGCTAAAATAAATTCTGATAAATCTGATACCTACTTTCAAAAGCGTCCGCACGATAGTCAAGTTGGCGCATGGGTGAGCCAGCCGCAAAGCGGTCAAATTGCCAATCGTGAGATTATGGAGCAAACTTTTGAGCAGTTAAAGACCGACTACCCAGAGGATAAAAAAGTGCCAACGCCTGATTTTTGGGGCGGTTATGAGATTACTATCGAAGAGATTGAGTTTTGGCAAGGACGCGCCAACCGGATGCACGACCGGATTGTTTATAGTCTTGATAAGAGTTATAAGAATGAAGATGGTGCAAGCTGGGTAACCAAACGTTTATTGCCCTAATATTAACGTATCGGTTTTAAAGTGAATCAACTATATTACTTTAAAAAGCTAAGCTATTTCTCTTGAATATTAGCCTTTAAAGGCTAGCTTAGCTTTTATAGCGCTCTGTTTTTAATAAAATTTAGTATCGACATCGACAGCAACTGACATCCCAGGACGTAACTGTTCAAGAGCAGACTGGTTGTCATCTAAATCAATACGTACCGGAATACGCTGAGCTATTTTAATATAATTGCCCGTAGCAGGATTGGCGGCTCCAGCACTAAATTCACTGCCAGTCGCAGGTGAGATATTGCTGACGTGGCCACTAAATTTAGCACCATTAAGAGCGTCAACATGGATAATAGCAGGCTCACCAATCTGAATATTAGCCACTTGAGTCTCTTTAAAATTAGCAATAACCCAGACACCTTTAGGGACGATATACATAAGCTGCGTGCCAGCATTCACATATTGTCCTAATTTGACGCTCACTTGACTAAGCTGCCCTGATTCTGGTGCGGTAATAACGGTATTATCAAGATTGATTTGAGCTTGTTTGGCTTTAGCTTCAACATTTCTAATATTGGCCTCTAAAGAGGCGCGGCTATTACTGGTTTTGATACGCGCTTGTAGCGCTGCTTGCAGGTTGGCCTCGCCCTGCTGAACCTGAGCTTGAGCCTGAGCAAGCCTTGCTTGAGCATGGGCAACCTCGGCGCTTGATACCGCCCCGATGGCATCTAATCCCCGATAACGCTCAACATCTTCGCGTGCACTATCGACACTAACTTTGGCGCTATGTAAATCTGCTTTACGCGCTTCAATCTCTGCTTGGCTAGACTCGACATCTTGAGCATTGCTTGAGCGATTGGTGGTAGCTACTTCAATATCAGCTTGTGCTTGCTCTAGTTGCTGCTGAAAGCTGCGATTGTCTATTTTTACGAGTAAGTCACCTTCTTTGACGTTTTCAAAATCCTCTACGGCTACCTCGGTAACATAACCAGAAATTTGCGGACTGATAATAGTGGTTTGACCTTTCACAAAAGCATTATTGGTTTGCTGCACAGTTGACGTAAAGGGGGGCAGTTTCCATGCATATAAGATAATAGCTATTCCAATCAGGATTAGGGCAATCAATACCCCTAAATTAACCAGCGATTTCTTTTTCGGTGACCAGCCAGAAGGAGCGGGTATTGGCTCTTTTGGTGGCATTGAAGGGTCTTGTTCATGAGCCTCGGTAGCAGGTGCATCTGTCGCTGTCGCAGAGGTTTGCGATGTGGTTTGATAGTCTGGCGTCTGAGTATTTTGCTTAGAATCATTGATTTTGTCTTGGCTCACGACGCGCTCCTAAAAGTTTTTATGAAGAATTAATCATGTATTAAGGATTGTTTTATCGATCTTTGGTAATTCGGTTGAATCACTTCTGCTCACGCATCTTAGCAATAGCGGCCAGCTCTTTACCTAAAGGGTTAATTTTATGATAACGATAATAGAGATAGTTAATTAATAAAATAACAGCAGTTACTGTGGCAATGCTGCCCATTATAAAAAACAAATCATCATAAGCTGCAATGGCGGCTTGCTGTTGAATACTTTGTAGCACTTGCTGCATAGCCGCGATATTTGTTTGCGCTGGATCTGAGACTTGAGTAGATATGGCATTACGCGTTCCCGCAATCTGTCCTGACAATGCAGGATTACCTAAGTTAACGGAGCTGACCATATCTGCATAATGCATTTTGGTGCGTATAGTAGTGAATGCTTGGATAGCTGCTGCCCCAGCAAGACCACCGATAGTTTGAGAGATACTAAAAATCACCGAAAAGCTGATAATGTAAGCGGGACCATTAGCAATAGCGCGGAACATGCCTTCAAAGACCATCGGCCCCATAAAGTATATAGCTGCAAAAGCAATCAAAAATTGACTGCCGTAGAACATATAAGGCGCAGAATTTATTGAGACACCAGTGTCTATCCAAGCTCCTAAGGCGATCAGCGCTACCGCAAAAATAACCGGTCGCCGCAGCTCCATTGCATTAGTACGAAAGATACTAATAACTAACGCCAGTATACTTGCAATCAATATAACCGCATAAAATATCACCATTTGATCATTACCATAGCCAAGAGTAGCTAATAATCCTGCTGTACCTACACTTTGCTCAGAGAGCAAAATACGCATAGCCGCTCCGGTAATCATAAAAGCAATAATCATGCGACTACGCATCCAGCGTACTTGCAACATTGGGTTTTTGCGATGCGTTTCAATCCACAAAGCGATAGAGATAGTAGCAACAGCAATGATCAAAGGGAAACTTAGCCAAGGCGTCGTCCACCACTGAATCCTACCTTGCACCAAAAACACTGATAATGCGGCAAGTCCACTGGCAAAAAAGCTAAAACTAATGATATCAAGCTTCTCAAATACCTTTTCAGTATTACCAGGGGGCAGCTCAAGCAGATTAATGAGTCCAAAGCAAATTAAAGTCAGACCAAACTCAAAGAGAAATAGGTTTTCTAACTGGCCATCAACCGCGAGATAAGGCGAGATAATACGTGATAGTGGAATACCTAGCTGTACTAGACCAAAGCCTAGAATCAAACCACTGATACGTTTTGCTGCTGGCATGCCTTGCAGACAATAAAAAATAGCCAGTACGGTCATAGCGCTAGCAACTATACCACTAAAGCTGCGTGCAATAATCTCTAAATAATAGGGGTCTAACCATTCGCCAATGGATGTAGTCACTAGACCGCTACTGACCAGCCACTGCATACTAGTAGCAAGCAGTAGAAAAAACAGAGTAATTTTGCTAAACAATGACATACCAAACTGTTGACGTATTTTGTATAGTAATACTGTGATACAGACATTGGTCATATTATAAGCAACCGATATCCAGCCCCCTTCGATAGGAGTTAAGCCCAGCTCACCTTGAATTTGGCTCAGGTTGGCAACCAACAAGCCATTTTGAAAACTGGCGGTTAAACCAATAAAAATACCAATAAGCAAGTAGAATACTTTACGATAGGTAGGGTGATCAGGGTTGGCAGGGGAGCCAACCATAAAAGGCTTTTCATGCGGTTTGAAACGGTACTCAGTACTCATAGGCAGATAGTAATTTAGGTGAAAAGTAACGAGCTGATAGTCAATAAGATAAATGGGTATGACTGTTTGATAAGTTGCTATGAGCAATAAAAAATAGTCCAAGATAGACTTGGACTATTTTATCATTTTCAATACAGGCGTCTAGATAAATTTATCTAAGCAGATTCATTTTCATCATACTTAGCTTCAAGATCCATCGCGCGCTGATAGCTATCAATTTTACTAAGCTTTGAGGCATACTCTTTGATGTTAGGATAGTTTTCTAACGCCCCGCGCTTGGCTAGCATAATAAGATCAAAAGACAGCATAAAATCAGCTCCGCTAAGCTTATCGCCTACGATATAAGACTTACCATTCAATGTGTCGTCCAAATAGCTAAGTAAATTGTTTTTTTCTTGAGCAATGTAACCATTTAAAAACTCGTTATCGCTAATACCAGCTTTGTTGACAAACAGCTCTAGTAATAGTGGTACCATTAAGGAGCTTTCAGCGAAATCAATCCACTCTAAATAGTGACCGTAATCAGTGCTATCAGAAGCAGGACGTAGGCGCTCTGGTGCAAAACGTTCAATCAACAGCTGGGTTATGGCACCTGATTCTGTGTAGACCTCGCCATCAATCTCAATAACGGGCGACTTGCCGAGTGGATGAGCTTCTTTTAGGCTTTTGGGTGCCAAATTGGTTTTGGCATCACGTTGATAGCTGGTAACTTCATACGGCTCACCGAGCTCCTCTAACAGCCATAGAATACGTAGCGAGCGTGATTGATTAAGATGGTGTAAGCGAATCATAGTATTATCCTTTTTATTGAATGGTTTTATATCCATATCTTTTAGCAGCAGCTTTTAACCATTAAGTCTTTTTAGTAAAAGCTTAGCCGCATCTTCTGAGGAAGCTGGGTTTTGACCGGTGATAAGTAGGCCATCTTCAACGACATACGACTCCCAATCCGCGCCTTTTTCATAGTTGCCGCCATTGGCTTTTAGGACATCTTCTACTAAAAACGGCACTACGTCTGTTAGGCCAACGCCTTCTTCTTCGGTATTGGTAAAGCCAGTAACCGTTTTACCTTTTACCAAGTATTCACCATCAACTTTAACATTTTTAAGCGCTGCTGGCGCGTGACAAACAAAACTAACAGGCTTATCTTGTTTAACAAAGTTTTCTATTAAATTGATAGAGTTTTCGCTGACTGCTAAGTCCCACAATGGACCGTGGCCACCTGGATAGAATACCGCATCAAAATCTTCAGCTTTTACATCCGCAAGCTTTTTAGTAGTAGCAAGATGTTTTTGAGCCTCTTTATCGTCTTTGAAGCGTTTGGTATCTTTAGTTTGCGTATCCTCAGTATCGCTACTGGGATCAAGCGGCGGCTGACCACCAGCAGGAGAGGCAAGGGTTACTTCAGCGCCTGCGTCAATAAAAGCGTAGTAAGGGGCGGCAAATTCTTCGAGCCAAAAGCCCGTTTTTTTGCCCGTATCGCCCAATTTGTCATGTGAAGTTAGTACCATTAAAATTTTCATAATTATCCTTAGTTGTTGATTATATTAGTTATTATTAATTATTGTTTGCTGTTACTTAAAACATATTTAGCGCCAATTATCTGACGCTAAATACTTATCTCAAGTTATTCAACATCAGAGACTTTTACGACCGTCTTACCAAAGTTATCACCATTTAGCATATTAACAAAAGCGTTTGGTGCTTCGTTTAAGCCCTCAGCAACGTACTCTTTGGTTTTCACCTCGCCTGATTCTACCCATTTGCTCATGGTTTTGAGGAATTCAGGGAAGTGATTACCGTACTCTTCGTGGATAATAAACCCTTTAATCGTTAGACGATTGCTCAGGACATTGCGAAACAGTAGACCCAAACGGTCTTTACCATCAGGCAGCTCAGTCGCGTTATACTGAGACACGAGACCGCAAACCGGAATACGCGCATGTGCATTTAGGAGTGGTAACACCGCGTCAAATACTTTACCGCCCACGTTTTCGTAGTAGATGTCGATACCATCTGGACAAGCTTGCTTTAATTGCTCAGCGAAGTCGTCAGCTTTATGATCAATACAAACATCAAAACCTAGCTCATTTACCGCAAAGTCGCATTTCTCTTTACCGCCAGCGATACCAACACTACGCACGCCGAACTGATTACCCACTTGACCGACCGTTGCACCGACTGGGCCTGTTGCTGCGGCAACCACTAAGGTTTCGCCTTTTTGAGGTTTACCGATATCAGTTAGCCCCATGTATCCGGTAAATCCTGGCATACCAAGCACGCCTAAACCATAAGAGGGATGCGCCATATCTTTGTCAAGTTTTAGAACGCCTTCGCCATTACTGACGCTATAATCCTGCCAGCCAGAGTTTGAGACCACAAGATCGCCTTTAGCAAATTTATCGATATTGGATTCTACGACTTGAGCGACCGTACCACCTACAATCACATCACCAACTTCCATAGGCTCAGCGTAGCTTTTAGCATCGCTCATACGTCCGCGCATGTAGGGATCTAATGACAGATAAACGGTACGTAGTAACATCTCGTTGTCTTTGGGTTTTGGGATATCGCTAGTGGTTAGCTCAAAGTTATCTGGTTTAGGCTGACCATGAGGACGGCTGGCCAGTTTAATTTGACGGTTTTGTTGTTGATTCTGTGCTTTATCAAAACTCATAATTATTTTCCTTATCTATTGTTATGTTAAGTAAATGTCTGTGCTGATCCTCTTATTTTGTAGTAACTACAAAAGTTTTTATGAGGCATTACTGGTTACTGCACGCTCCAAAATCCGGCGCGATACTGCTAAATCATTGGTTTGATGTTCGCCCAGCTTCACCATATTGTGGGCTTCTAACTGATTAACGATAGGTTCAATCATTGAGGCATCTAGTTTTGCATCGGCTAAACTTACTGGCAGATCCAGCTCACGGAAAAAGTTTTCGGTATAGACGATAGCCATCTCGATGATGGTGTCGTCATCTAATTCTTGACTTTGTTCGGTACCGCTAATGCTCCAAACATTACGCGCGTACTGAAGTAATTTTTCTTTTTTGCTGTCTTTGAGCTCACGCAAGGTCGACGGTAATAAAATAGTCAGTGTTCGCGCGTGATCAATACCATGCAGTGAAGTCAGCTCATGGCCGATCATATGTGTCGTCCAATCCTGCGGCACGCCTGCGCCAAGTGTGCCATTCAATGCCATCGTTGCGGTCCACATGATGTTTTTACGCGTGTCCAAATTATCTGGGTCATTTTTGACAGCTAAACCTTCACTGATAAGTATTTTAAGTAAACTTTCAGCAAAAGCGTCTTGGACTTTAGCATTGACCGGATAAGTGAGATACTGCTCTATCACATGAACAAAAGCATCTGCGACACCGTTCATGACTTGGCGTTCCGGCAATGTTAAAGTTTTAGTTGGATCTAAAATTGAGAATTTAGGAAACGCTAAAGGATTGTTAAACGGCAACTTCGCTTGACGTTCGCTATAGTTGACCACACCGCCTGAGTTCATCTCTGAACCCGTTGCTGGAATAGTTAAAACTGCTCCTAAATCAACAGCAGAATCTATATTTTTACAGTAGCTGGTTAAAGCCTCCCATGCCTTATCACGTGATACCGTACCATCTGACTCAGTTAACGAAGAAACCAGCGCCACAAACTTCGTACCATCAATGACCGAACCGCCACCAACTGCTAATAGAAAGTCAATATCGTGCTCATTAACCATATCCGCTGCTTTTAATAGCGTACTAAATTCTGGATTTGGTTCAATACCACCAAATTCAAACACGCTGCGGTTATCATTAGCAGTCAGCGCTGCTCTCACTTCATCTAAAGTACCAGTACGCTCCGCTGAACCGCCACCATAGGTGATGAGCACTCGCGCCTCATTGGGGATTAAATTTGATAATTGTTCGATTTGACCTTCGCCGAAGACGATACGTACCGGATTGTAATATTGGAAGTTTTTCATATTATTCCTAACATTTCTTAAATTTTTAATAGCTAAAAAGAATCATACGAGACATTAGCATTCGTCAGTATTGTACATTAATTAGACCGGTCGTCTAGTCAATTTTTAAAATAGTTACAAAACTCTCCTATTGCTCTTGCTTATAAATTTAGCGTCCTAACTGAGTCGTCGTCATTTGCCAAACTTCGGCAAGTGGGGTATTGGTTTGGCTAATCTTAGCAATGAGGCTAGCACCAAGCCAAGCAAAGTACCAACGCTTAGCGATACTCTCAGCGCCAATATTGTCTTGAGGAGGAATAGAATTATCTACCCATCCCGCCTTAATCTGCTCTGAGATCCAGTCGATAGTCTGTGCACGTCCGTTATCAAGCGCAATACGCATAGGCTCTGACATATCAGCGACTTCAGCGCTCAATTTTACTACCAAGCACTTTTCATGGTTGCAGCCATTTTGCTGGGTGTCATACCAGTTCTGAAAGTAGTTGTAGAGTTTTTGCTGAGCGTTAATATTCTGCGAATTGCCAATAGCATCAAGTCGTTTCTTATAGTTGGTAAAGTAGTGCTTTATGATGGCTTCGCCAAAGGTTTCTTTTGAAGCAAAGTAGTGATAAAACGAGCCTTTAGGTACGCCAGCAGTATCTAATATCTGTTTAATGCCGACAGCGGTAAAGCCTTTTTGGGCAATAAGCTGATAACCTATCGCTAGTAAGTGCGTTCTAGTATTATTGGGTTCGTTATTAGTTAAGCTCTCAGGTGTAGGCTGAATTATTGGAACTGATGTAGTAGTGGACATAGATGTAGTAACGGACATAAAAGTCACATTCTCCCTAATTTTTCTCTATATATTTGTATAAAAAATAAGTTGTTATTTAAAACTGTCTGTGCCGATTTCTCTATTAAAAGTTACTCTATTAACAAAGTTTATAATTAAGAATTTACAGTTTCCGTTGTTTCTGTGATGGTCTCTATGGTAGCATTAGACCAGTCGTCTAGCAAGTTAACGTTACAGATCTTAAATTTAGACCAGTAAGCAAATTTTAAAGTAGACAATATGTTTTTTGATCATGATATCTAAATAAAAGGAAGAGTTATGTCTGATAATACTAATAAAGCTGTCAATGCTAATGAAGCCTACAGCGACTTTCACTTACAATACATTGCAGGCAAGTGGCAAAAAGGCCAAGACGATAGTATTAATACCAATACTAACCCTTACAGTGGTGAGACGCTGGTTGAGATTCAGCAAGCGACAGATAAGCAGCTTGATGAGGCTTATGAGGCAGCAGAAGAGGCACAAAAAGAGTGGGCAAAAAAGTTACCAGCAGAACGTGCTGGGCTACTGTATAGAGTTATAGAGATTTTAGATCAGCGCCAAGATGAGATTGTTGAGTGGCTGATTAAAGAGTCGGGTAGTACCCGTATCAAAGCTATGACTGAATTTAGTATCGCACGGGCGATGACGCTTGAGGCAGCAACGTTCCCAAACCGTGTACACGGCGAGATTCGTCCTTCTAATATTCCGGGTAAACAAAACTTCGTTTACCGTGAGCCTGTTGGTGTCGTCGCTGTTATTAGCCCATGGAATTTCCCATTCCATTTAACCCAGCGCTCTGTTGGTCCAGCCTTGGTACTTGGTAACGCCGTAGTACTCAAGCCTGCAAGTGATACTCCTATTACGGGCGGTTTATTATTAGCCAAGATATATGAAGAGGCGGGACTGCCAAAAGGTCTGCTCAATGTGGTGGTTGGCGCAGGCAGCGAGATTGGAGATGCTATCGTCACGCACGATATTCCAAGCTTTGTATCTTTTACTGGTTCAACGCCAGTAGGCAAACATATCGGTGAGCTGGCTCATAGCGGCAACTACATCAAGCAATTAGCTTTGGAGCTAGGTGGAAATAATCCATTTGTGGTACTAAAAGATGCTGATCTCGACAACGCAGTAAAGGCAGCCGTCTTTGGTAAGTTCCTTCACCAAGGTCAAATTTGTATCGCTATTAACCGTATTATCGTTGAAGATGAGGTTTATGATGATTTCGTTGAGCGCTTCCATACTCACGTAAAGACCTTAAAATTTGGTGATCCTAGCAAAGAGGATACCGTCGTTGGTCCTATCGTTAATGAAAATCAGCTTGAATCATTAAAAGATAAGATTGCCAAAGCACAGGAAGAAGGCGCAACAATGCTGCTCGGCGGCGATATTGAAGGTCAAGTGGTGCCGCCGCATATTTTCACAGACGTTACCGCTGATATGGAGTTATTCCGTAATGAGATCTTTGGGCCACTCGTCGGTATCGTGCGCGCAAAAGATGAAGCTGAAGCGCTCAAGCTTGCCAATGATACTGAATATGGTCTGTCAAGCTCAGTGTTCACGACGGATATGGAAAAGGGCTTGCGCTTCGCTCGTGGTATTAGGGCGGGTATGACTCATATCAACGATATTACGGTCAACGATGAAAGTAACGTGCCCTTTGGTGGTGAGAAAAACTCAGGGATTGGACGCTTCAACGGCGAGTGGGTACTAGAGGAGATGACGCGTACGCATTGGATCTCATATCAGCATAAGCCGCGCGACTATCCGTTTTAAATGCTGACCTTTTTATAAGCTGGCCGTACTAAAAATCAGGCATAAGCTGATAAGTATTTGGTTTGACTATGAGAGCAAAAAGACCGTCCATTGTGGCGGTCTTTTTGTAGGTAATGTCTTATATATACTTATAGATAAGAGGGTACATGTAGATAAAAAAATACATGACGCAACTTTACTCCATTATCTTGCTTTAAAACCCAATATAGACTGAATCTCTTCAACGGTTATTCCTCTAACCAGCGCCTGCTCTTCTACCGATAAGCGATTGGTATGCTCTTTAATCATCGTATGAATACTACGTGAAATCTCTGAGGTAGAAGCGTAATACATTTGCGGCTCTTCTTTAGTAAGCTTTACTAAAAACCTATTAACAATTTTGCGCTTTTCACTCGGTGCATTTTCTTCTGTCATAATATTCTCCTAGGTAGCAATCATTTAATCAGTCAGCTCAACGAGAGTCAATGCTTGCCGTGGTAGTAACGATAATAAAAGCTGATATTTAAAGTTTAACAAGCCTTATACTGTGCAGGGTAACGTAAAATACTATAGTTTAAGAGCAGTTTAAAAAACAGTTTAAAAAACAGTTCAAATCCGCGCCTTTAATACCTAAACTCATTGAGAACTCAGTTATGTCGAATCAACCTGTCGAAAAAAGAGTCGTATTGGTATTATTTCATAATGACTTACGCGTACACGACAACGCCACTTTGACAATGGCGACTCAATTGGCTAGTGAGAGTAGTGATGCGCGATTGCTGCTAGTTTATGCCGCCTTCTTAGCCGATACACTGAACCAAAAAAACTGGGGACAGTCTTATCACTTTGAGGAGATGGGTCAAGCTCGCACCCGCTTTTTAGAAGAAAGTTTAAGCGATTTAGATGAGTCGCTACAAAGTCTGGGTAATAAATTATTATACTTAAAAGGGACTGATTCTACAGATACATTGAGCTCAGCGGTGCAGTTATGTCAGCTGATTGATGAGCAAGGGGTTACTGATATTTGCGTTAGCCAAACGGCAGATTACGCGCAAAATCTAGCTTATGAAACCTTGCAAAATAAATATCCACAAATAAGTTGGCATAGTCAGTCAACGGCTACTTTATTTGCTACTATGCCAACTAAAGAGTTGCCCAACAGCTTTACTCAGTTTCGCAAAAAGGTAGAATACAGTCACAACTTATTAAATGCCCAAAAAGGCGTCGATATTAGCCCCATGCCCAAAAGACTGCCGCCGATACCTGAGAGCTTGGCACAAAACACAGAATGTTTTTTTGCAGCGCAAGCATCTGACGAGCGAGCGCAGTTGGAACCACGCTTTAAAGGTGGGGAGACCCAAGCGCTTGCTCATCTAGAGCGCTACTTTGACTCCAGAGCGCCAAGTATTTATAAGAGCACCCGCAATGCGCTAGATACTTGGTCCCATACTACTAAGTTCTCGCCATGGCTTGCTAATGGCTCATTGTCTGTACAGACTTTACTCAATCGTCTGCGTTGCTATGAGCGTCAAGTTATTGCCAATGACTCTACTTATTGGATATGGTTTGAGCTACTTTGGCGCGAGTATTTTTATTGGTATGCCATGACTCATCAAAAAGACTTATTCTTGTTTAAAGGTATTAGCACTCAGCCGCCGTCAACTGGCTATGATAAACAGCGCCTTGAGCAGTGGCAAAATGGCGCAACGCCATATCCCATTGTCAATGCTTGTATGCGCCAGCTAAATAATACTGGCTACATGTCCAATCGGGGTCGGCAACTGGTCGCCAGCGCCTTCATCAATGAATTAGAGCTAGATTGGCGTTATGGAGCCACTTATTTTGAGCAGCAGCTGATTGATTACGATGTCGCTAGCAACTGGGGCAATTGGCAATATTTAGCGGGTGTCGGCGCTGACCCTAGAGGCTGCCGACAATTTAATCTCAAAAAGCAAACGCAGCAACATGATCCCGATGGCGACTTCAGAGATAAATGGTTGGTATGATAATAAGCTGGTTTTTAAGCAGCTTTGTACAAAAGCTGATTTAGATTTACTAATAGGAGGTATATTTTACTTTATGAAAAAACCAAGTCCTTATCTGACCTTTGCTGGCACTATACCCTTTATCGTTTGTGCTGTCTTCATTACTTTAGGCATTGAAGCGGTGCGTGTATTAGGGGATACAGAAGACATCTTATCTGTGTACGGTCTAGTTATCGCCTCATTTATGGCAGGCGCACAGTGGGGCAATCATTTAACCTTGGACAATAACAATCCGTGGGCAATCAGACTACCTATCTTGAGTAATATCGTCGCTATTCTCTTATGGCTTGGATTTTTAAGTTTATCAGTTGTAGGGTTTATCTGGCTGCTAATCATAGGTTTTCTGAGCTTGCTGGCAATTGACTATGGTTTGCATCTGGCTGATATCATCAACACTAAGTATTTTAAGGTAAGAGTATACGTGACGCTAATAGTGATCCTCTCTTTGTTGGCTGTAGCAGTACAACTGCCATTATACTAAAATTGAAAAGTAATAGGATAGAAAAGCGCGCTATACAACAAGCAGGTGTCTAAATATGATACTTCTAGAGATTGACTATCAGAATAGACGTTGTATAACTTATAACATTCATTTAAAATATATGTTAAGTACCATCTCTTGATATATGTCTTTCACAAATAAATGTTAAGAAGATCGCTATGCACGCTATTGATCTACCCAGTCATCCGCCAACCTCACCGCATCCTATTCTTAATTTAGCTTTTCGTGTCTTTTTTAGCGCAGCCGCCATCTTTGCGGTGGTAGCAATGGTACTGTGGTCGTTTATATTTACCGGACATACTCATATCGACGCACAAACACTTAACCCATTGTATTGGCACGGCCATGAGATGGTTTATGGTTATGCATTAGCGGTTGTGGCCGGATTTTTATTAACTGCGGTCAAGACTTGGACGGGGGTCATGATGCCG
Organism: uncultured Psychrobacter sp.; assembly: GCA_947501045.1. Lineage (GTDB taxonomy): Bacteria > Pseudomonadota > Gammaproteobacteria > Pseudomonadales > Moraxellaceae > Psychrobacter. Next base: position 124,487 of record CANMUI010000002.1, on the reverse strand, counting down.
CACGGCTACAAGCTGCTGGCTATCTTTATGTGCTGGCTGGTAGCGCGTTTGGGCTGGCTGGCCTTTGGTTTGGGTTGGGGTTTTGGGTTTGAGCAAAGCGCTTGGCCGTTATATATAGCAGCTGTTTTTGATTTGTTGTTTATTGGCTCTACCGCTTTTGTAATAAGCCGTGCAGTGTTACAAGTCAAGCAATACAAACAGATGGGGATTTTATCCAAGCTGGCTTTATTAACCCTCGGCAATGGGCTGTGCTATTGGGGAGTGGCTAGTGCGGACATGAATTTGACCCGTATAGGGATGTATCTAGGCTTTTACTTAATTATCGGTCTGGTATTAACCATTGGTCGGCGTGTGGTACCGTTTTTTATTGAGCGCGGACTGAGTAGCGATAAAAACAAGAGCATTACAGTTAGAAACAGTAAAGTACAAGACATAGCCAGCCTAGCTTTTTTCTTAGCTTTTTTTATCGTCGATGTGTTTTATCCTAACAAGTATTTGCTAACCATTACCGCGCTTGGCGTAGCGGGGGTCAACACTATACGCTTAGCAGGCTGGTATCATCGTGATATCTGGCAAAAACCGCTGCTGTGGTCGCTCTATATTGCGTTTTTGGGGATGTGCTTAAGTTTTTTACTGTATGCTTTGCAGCCATGGTTTGGTTATACTCATAGTATTGCTATGCATGGATTGGCGATTGCAGGCGTTGGTATGATGACCGTCTCGATGATGTCGCGAGTAGCGCTTGGGCATACCGGACGCAGTATTCATCAGCCGCCCAAAACAGTAAACATTATGTTTATACTAATGGTGCTGGTATTTATTAGCCGGGTATTATTGCCCTTAGTCGATACCAGTCATTATCTGCTGTGGATCATGATTACTCAAGGCGCGTGGATAGCTTGCTTTATACTTTATTGCAGTAGTTATTTGCCGATGCTGGCACGGCCAAGGCCTGACGGCTTATTTGGCTAACTGAGTTTGGCTAACTGAGTTTGTGTAATGAAATGATAAAATAAAAAGGAGCGTAAACCCATGCGGCTAACCAATTATAGTGATTACGCACTGCGCTCGCTTATGTACTTAGCAGTGAAACCAGAACCGCAAACACTGGCCAATATCAGCGATATTGCTGACAGCTACGATATCTCCAAAAGTCATTTAACCAAGATTATTCATCAATTGGCAAAGCTTGGCTATATCGAAAGTATACGCGGTAAAAATGGCGGTATTCGATTGAAACGTGCGCCCAAAGATATTAATTTAGGAATACTGATCAAACAAATTGAGCCTGATTTTGAATTGGTTGAATGCTTTGCTACAACGTTACTTGATAAAGACAACGTTGATAGTCAGGTTAAGAAAAAAAGTCTACCTACTATGTCTATTGATGAGTTAGACTTTATTAATCAATCAGCAGATGACAAATCAGTAAAAACATCATCACAGGGCTGCGTGATCAGTCCAGTTTGTCAACTAAAGAGCGTATTTTTTGAAGCGCTTACTGCCTTTATTAGTGTACTTGAGCGTTATACATTGGCAGATATTATCGATAATGAAGAAGAGCTTGTAACCTTATTATTTAATTAAGTCTATTGTACTAGCTGGTTTTGCAAGCCATAAAAAAGCTCAAAACTAGCATAATTTATCACTAATTTTGAGCTCTAAGTACCTAGCGTTCTATTTTTTTATCAGCTGATGTTAATTACTAACTTTAATTACTAAGCTGCTCAACGACACGCGAGCCTTGAGGTTGGATAGGACGATTATTGCCTTCATACAATTGGCTCATAATAGCTAACTGCTCACCAGCCAGCTCTAGTGGTTCTTTGGTCACATACCACTGCACTTGTTCTGAACAAGGCGGTGTAGTCAGTGAACCTTGATAATGATAAAAGGTAGGCATAGCTGGAATCAGTGCCGACAAATCGATATTGTCTGCTGTATATTCAGCATTATTATTGCTACTTAGCTGGGTGCCATCGAGCAGCGTACGCATGACACTATTTGGCTGTCCTTGTTGTAGCATCACACCGACAACTGCCAAATTACCATCACTATTAGCATGCACAAAATGAACTTCAGCTGGGTACTTTTGGCTGCCAAGTTGATGTTCACTTGGCGTATGATAATGGAACTGTTTAAGCTCAAAGCGCTCATTATTAATATTAATTGTATTCTCAGCGGTGCTCGGAGTATAGACGATAGTATGACCGTCATCATCGATGCTCAGACTTGCTGATTTGCCATAATTGATCGTAGGCGCGTCCATAGCACTAGCAGTAACCCGAGTGATATCAATAGGAGACTGCTCCTGACCGATCTTACAGGCGCTAGCGCCTTCGACATCCCCCCAGTATTCAGGCCCAGTGCTACCACTGTATGACCAGCTGGCATGCTCGTCTATGCTGCTATCATCCGATGCCACTACCACAGGGCTTGTGTTTGCGGGCATATCATCAGCTTGATAACTGTTTGAGCAAGCAGTAACCCCGATCAGGCTCACTGCCATGATAGCGGTCGTTAGGTAATGTCGATTCATAAGATAATCCTTTGTCTAATCAGGGTAATAAAAGTGAGTATAGTAATACTTACCCTATAAGCTTTAATATGTTTGGATACAAGAATATGCATAACAAGAACGTTTTATAACAAAGCGTCATTGCTCTTATAAACTGCTATTTGAAGTAAAAATGAATAATTAAGACGTAAAAAAACTACCAGTTTTGGTAGCCTTTTTATGTACTCTGCTTTATGTGATAAAAACTATTTTCTAGCAACTACTTAAAAGCTTAAGACGCTTCAAGTTTAGGGCGGGCTTTTTTTACTGCTTTTAATAAAGCTTTTTCAAAGCCGCCAATTTCAAACTTAACCATTTCTGAATGCGCGGCACAAAAGTTATGAGTATCGCGCCAGTCATGGGCAAGCTGGATGACCCAGTCGCAATATTGTTCACCAGCGTTGGGTTCATCTTTAAGTGCTTTTTTGGTCGTTGGATGTAACATCAGCTCAGGCAGCACGGCTTTAAGTATCTTAAATGGCGGACTCATAAAGGTGTCATCAATGTGCACGCTTTTACTAGCGGGATGACGCACGAGTAGCGAGCCTGCATGTACGCTATCGTTAGGCGCTATATAGTGAATACCTTCTGGCAAGGAGAATTCAAGCTCAGAATAGCGCTCGGCTACCGCGTCACTCTCTACCAGATCGTCGCTCCAGTCAACCTCTGGCACTTCTGTGCGATGGCGGCTACTGCCATAAAAAGTAGCGTGCGGGAAGTCTTTTGCCATCTGCGCGCAGTGCACAGTGTGAAAAGGATGCACGTTGAGTACCGCCTCAACGTCCTGACCATCGTTAGTCAACTCCATCACATGCTTACGTACCTCATCAGTTAGCTCATAGCTGTCCAAAAAAACGAACTTTCCAGACTCAAGTTGTACCAGCGAGCACTGCGTACCTATATCCACAACGCCGCCTAGTTTAAATGTACCTTGTATATTCCAGAATCCTGCACCTAAATCATAAATCTTATCTGACATTTTTATTCCTTAATTAAATAATGACTGGTTTATAGTTGTTTTTAATGTGACTTAAAACCTGCAATAAAAAACAAGTCAACCTTAGCACAAGCTGATAACTATGTAAGTTTATCAATGTAAGTCTGATAAACTTGCAAGGTTATGAGTTTTCGAGCTCAGGACGCGCGCTATCAATAGTTGCCAGTAGTGCTGACTCAAACTTACCTTCTTCAAAGACAACCAAACCTGAATGCGCGCCGCAAAAATTACGTATCTCCCGCCACTTATGTGCCAAATCGGTCGCCCAGTCGCAGTAGTTTTTACCTGCATCAGGTTCATCTTTGAGTGCTTTTAGAGTAGTGGCATGCAAGTTTATACCGGCTTGTATTTCATTGAACAGCTTTGAAGGGGGGATCTCAAAAGTATCATCGACATATAGGCTTTGGCTGGCGGGATGAAAGACTAAGAGCGATCCTGAATGTACAGAATCATCGGGTGCAATGTAATAGATACCTTTGGGCACAGAGAATTCAAGTTCAGGATAACGCTGCGCTACCGCTTCACTCTCAACATAATCATCGCTCCAGTCAACTTCTGGCACTTCCTTGTGATGACGCGCACTGCCATAAAAGGTAGCGTGCGGAAAATCTTTGGCTACGCGCGCGCAGTGCACAGTATGAAAAGGATGTACATTAAGCACCGCCTCGATATCTTGACCATTATTGGTGAGCGCCATAACTTGCTCGCGTACCTCGCCTGTAAGGGTATAGCTATCCAAAAGAATAAATTTCCCTGACTGCAATTTTATTAGTGCTGATTGGTTGCCTATATCTATCATACCGTTTCTCACAAATGAGCCACGAATACTCCAAAAACCTGCACCCAAATCGTAAATTTTATCACTCATTATTTTATCCTTAATAGGTAGTTATAATTAAGACTCAACTCTAAAGATAGTACTACTAAAACCTGTTATAAAAGAGAAGGAGTATGTTATATATAGTTAGCTTCTGTTATTGCTTATTGAAGACTTCGAATATTTACAGACATTCGTTATAAACATTATTTAAGCCTTTTATCCAACAATGCTTGACAGTGTACATACGCTATTGGTATAAAGCATCTATCTACTTATATGAATATAGTTGAAATCATGCCTACAGAGATAAATGTTGAAGATTATAGATCCCCTCAAGCGGCCATAGATCATGCTAAGTCTATCGGCGGCGCTCGAATTATATTCCCTAGAGGAGATTATCCTTGTGAGCTGGTAATTGATAGCCCTAATATTGAGCTGTTCACTAATAGTGATACTATTTTGCGTGCTGCAGGATCGTCACCTGTCGTTGATGTAAAATCAGGAGGTGTCGATTTTGTTTTAGACGGTTTTGATGTACGTGGTCAAACTCAGCGCAACGAGATAACGTCAAATAGAAATGGCACGCGAAAAAATACCAGAGCGCTGCATTGTATTCGTATTCAAGAGCGCGGCGCACGTCTGCGTAACTTTAAGACCAGCGGCGCCCGCTACGATAGTCTGTATTTAAAGTATGACGGACGGATTGATTTTGAGGCTGAGGACTTCTTAGTCGACTCAAGTGCTAGAAACCCGGTGACTCTTGTCTCAGGACAAGGGTTTAGATTTACTCGCGGCAAATTTCGTCTTGATAATAGGTTTACCTCAAAGCAGGGCGAGCTTATCAGTGGTCTGTATTTATTTGACTGTGAGCCTAATAGTCTTAATGATAAGTACCGTGACATTATCTTTAAAAGAGTCACTTTTGAGAATGCCGGCAATAATTACGGCAACAACCAAGTCATCTTTCAAGATACTCATATAGGTAACGCTAATGATCTTAGCGTGTTCTTTGAGGACTGCGAATTTATCAAATCTGGTAATGCTGAAGGGTCTGCTTATATACGTCTAAAAGCAGATCGAAAGCTAAAAGAGTTTAGCAACATGCATCTCAAAAGAACGCGCCATCAGTTTCGAGCGATGGGTGTCGCTAGCGGCGGTGAATTGTTACTTAAAAACTCTTCCTTTGATGATGTCGTTATTAGTGAGCAAAGTTTAACCTTTGCCATCAAATTATCAACTGGCACGGTAGTGAATAATGTAAGGACGACAGCGGGTAGTTCAGGATTATTTGGTTTAAGAGCTGCTTCTAGTAAGCCAGTTAAGCTACTGTTAGACAAAAGCAGTAATGTCAAAGTAACTAATGTTCCAGGTTATTGATTTTATATTCTACTCATGTTTTAAAATGCTAAATTATAATTACTATAGGCCGCTTTGAGCGGCTTTTTTATGGGTGCAAGATATAGGGACAAAGTAGTGAAATCGGTGCAGCGCAAGGAAAATTCAGTGACGATAAAGGTTGGAAAGCAAAATACTCTATTTTATCCTCTGTTTTTAGCCACATCGTAATTGTCTGTTTTTAATCGGGTTTTCAAACAGCTTAAAAAAGGGTTTTTCCTAATTTTTGGGTCATTCATCATTATTTGAAATATAACATAATCGATTTTATGCAAAATAGCCTTTATATAATTGATTTATTGCGTTGAAAATCGTTTTTATGCACAATTTGGTATGCAAGTTTTTAATGCTGCTCATAACTCGCTTATGCGCTAATAGATGCAGCTTTGGGCGGGGTCACACTACCAAGCGTTTTTTAAGTTATTTTTCTGCATAAAACATGCCAGTACGTCAGCTGATGTCGTGAAAGATAGCTTTAAGCTCATGACTAAATTTACACAACATTTTCAATCTAGATTTCCAATTTGGTGTGCTACCATAATGCGCTTATTGATCAACATTATAAGCGCAGACATTTAGCGTTCTGTCTTTTTGCCCACGCCGATATTACTCGTGCCTAACATAGCCAGTAGCCCATTGAATAATACGAAAAATAATACTCAGAATTCCGCGAACCTTATGTCACCACAAAATGACTCGCCCTCATGGGTTCTTAAATTAACCATTGGCCTCATCGGTATGTTTGCCTTTTTGCAGGTGTATTCGGTGCAGGCGATATTGCCAGTATTGATGGTCGACTTATCAGCAACCGAGGTACAAGCAGGGATGGTCGTAGGTGCAACGGTAATGGCTATTGCGATTATGTCGCCATTTTTGGGTATGCTCTCAGATGCCGTTGGACGCAAGTCTTTCATCGTTGGTGCTTTATTGTTTCTAGCTATTCCTACCGCTTTAATTGCACAAAGTCCTAGTGTTGAGTGGATGGGGCTGTGGCGTTTTATGCAAGGCTTATCGGTGCCTGGCATAACGGTAGTAGCGATCGCTTATGTTGGAGAGGAGTTTGAAGGACGCGCCGTCACCGAGCTGATGTCTTTTTATGTCTCAGGCGCTGTATTTGGCGGCTTTATGGGACGTTTTTTACTTGGCCATTTGCATGAGTTTATAGGCTGGCGACACGGTTACTACGTGATGGCAGTGATGACGCTTATCGGTGCGATATGGGTAGGTAAAACGCTACCGGCATCGCGCCATTTTGAGGCCAATCCCAATTTTCGTTCAGCCATGCAGACCTTAGGCGAGCATTTGACCAATCGTTATGTAGTGACCGCCTGCTTGCTTGGAGCTTGCGTGCTGTTCTCTTTGGTTGGCTGTTTTACTTTTATTAACTTACATCTAGCCAAATCGCCCTACAACCTAGGAACTGGTGCACTGGCTAACATCTTTGCTGTATATCTAATTGGGGTAATTATTACCCCTTTATCGACAAACTTACTACGCCGTTTTGGCTCAGCGCGAACAGTACGAGTCGCGGTAATCGTCTCCATGTTTGGTGTACTATTGACCTTGGTAGCGCCGCTATGGGGCGTTATTGCTGGGCTAGCGATTATGTCATCAGGCGTGTTTGTCACCCAAGCGGCGACCATCAGTTACATTGCAGTCAATGTTAAAAAGGGGCGCTCGCTGGCTTCTGGATTGTATTATATGGCTTATTATGCAGGCGGAACCATGGGCGCGTGGCTGTGCGGATTAGCTTATGCTAGGGGGCAGTGGATGTCGACGGTTTGGCTACTATTATTTATGCAAGTATTAGCATTACTGATAGCCAGCTTTGGCATGATTAAAACCAAAACCCAAGCCGCTTAAAACAGATCGCTCAAAAATTAAAAGTGACAGGCACTAACACAATGCGCGTACTGGTGAAACTATTAACCTCGAACGCCTAGTGCTATCTGCTTACGCGTGTATACTTTACATAGCTATCGTTTTTTCTTACTATCGATAAGTGTATGTATTATTAATGATATAACGACAGCGGTTTAAAAAAATCAATTGCCGGTGTTGTTGATTTTTAATAGCAACCAAAACAATAATGAATTTACCACAAGGAAGTTACCCCATGCCTAACGCTTATAGTAGTGCTCCCTCCGCTTATGATTATCCTTTGTTAATTAAGCAGCTTCTAAATCGTGCTAAGACGGTTTCGCTCGAACAAGAGATCGTTTATGCTGATAAAAAGCGCTTTACTTACAAAGATCTATTTGCCCGTATCAACCGCCTAGCTAATGTGTTAACGGATCTAAATCTCAACGCGGGTGACGTGGTTGCTGTTATGGATTGGGACTCTCATCGCTATCTTGAGTCTTATTTTGCGGTGCCAATGTCTGAGTATATCTTGCAAACGGTAAATATTCGCCTATCACCTGAAAAGGTGCTCTACACTATCAACCATGCCAAGCCCAAAGTTTTGATGCTTAATTCTGAATTTGCGCCTATGGTCAAAGATTATCAGTTTGAAAACTCCAGTATCGAGCATATCATTTGGCTGGACGATGATGGCGTGACGGTCGAAGGGGTATTTGGTGATAGTCAAGACCGCGTAGTAGGCGAGTATGAAGCGCTGCTAGAGGCAGCTGATGACAGTTTTGATTTTCCTGACTTTGATGAAAACACCATTGCAACCACCTTTTATACCTCAGGTACGACAGGCGATCCAAAAGGGGTCTTCTTTAGCCATCGTCAGCTGGTATTGCACAGCCTAGCAGAAGCGGCGTCATTGGGTATGCTGCCGACCAAGCAAGGCGTCAGCTATGGTGATGTGTATATGCCAATGACGCCGATGTTCCATGTCCATGCTTGGGGTTTCCCGTTTACCGCCACTATGGCCGGTCTTAAACAAGTCTATCCTGGCCGCTATGCTCCTGATACCTTGTTTGATTTAATCATCAATGAAAAGGTCAGTATTACCCACTGTGTACCAACCATTTTACAAATGGTACTCGGCGAGGCGCAAAGTCGAAACGCTAGTTTTAATGGTCTAAAAATGATTATTGGTGGCTCAAAGCTCACCGAAGGTTTAGCAAAAGCTGCTCTTGCGCAGGATATCGAAGTCTATACCGGTTATGGTATGTCGGAGACCGCGCCGATCATTAGCTTGACTGATTTTAGTATAGATGAGCCTGAAATGAGCATTGATGATGACGTAACCCGCCGTTGTATGACGGGCAAACCTATACTCATGGTTGATGCCCAAGTCTGGGGTGACAATAACAAACCAGTTGGCACAGGCAAAGAGCATACTGGTGAGCTGGTACTACGCGCCCCTTGGCTTACCCAAAGTTATTTGAAAAACGATGATGCAGGCAAGGAGCTTTGGGAGCATGGTTATATGCATACCCAAGATATTGCTTATATACGAGAAGATGGCTATATCAAGATTACCGATCGCCTAAAAGACGTGATTAAATCAGGCGGCGAGTGGATCTCATCGCTTGAGATTGAGACCATTTTATCCCTGCATCCAGCAGTCTCTGATGTCTCTGTCATCGGTATCCCTGATGAACAATGGGGCGAGCGTCCGCTAGCCCTAATCGTACTCAAGCCTGATTGCCAAGATACCAGTAGCGATGATATCAAGGCTGTTGCCGAGCAGGCAGTGAGTAAAGGCATTATTCCTAAATACGGGATACCCAGCGACTTTAAGTTCGTTGATGATCTGCCCAAAACTTCAGTCGGCAAACACGACAAAAAAGTGATGCGTGATATGTATATTGATTAAGCTTAAGTTTAAGGTCTCATAGATTAAATGCTTAAATTAAACGTTTAAGTTTAAAAACTTAGACATTGACCTTTATCAATAGCTCTGCTACATTTTAACCGATACCTATCAAACCGATACACTACGTATCAGTTTGCCAGGTATCGGTTTTTTAATTTTGGCAAGGATAGCCAGTACTTTTTGTTTAAACATTGGCTAATTTAATGCCTTATCTTATATAACTGTACTTTATTACAATATATTTTGTTTACGCTAAGGATAGCCATTATGAACAAACAAACCACCGAGCACCCTTCTAACGACAATACCGACTCCGCTTCTCCTACCTTTGCTGATATCTATCAGTCCTCTATCCATGATCGCGAGCAGTTCTGGGCAAAGCAGGCTGAGCGCATTTACTGGCACAAGCAGCCGGAGCAAATCCTTGATGACAGCAATCTACCTTTCGCTAAATGGTTCGTTGGCGGTGAGACCAATTTATGCTACAACTGTGTGGATCGGCACTTGCCAGAGCGCGCTGAGCAAGATGCCTTTATTTGGCTATCCTCAGAGATTAACCAAGAGTTAACTGAGACGTTTACCGGTATTACGGATGCCTTTAAAGAGTTAGATAACAACGTTGAGTTTTATACCGACTACACCAAACGCCGCTTGACCTACAATGCTTTGTATAAAGAGGTCAATTATTTTGCAGATGTATTGCAGCGCCGCGGTGTTGGCAAAGGTGATCGCGTGATCATTTATATGCCGATGATTTTAGAGGCCGCTTATGCCATGCTCGCCTGCGCGCGAATTGGCGCGATACATTCGGTGGTGTTTGGCGGATTCGCCGCGCACAACCTAGCCATTCGTATGGATGATGCTGAGGCCAAAATGGTCATCACTGTTGACGCTGGTCTGCGCGGCGGCAAAGTAATTAATTATAAAAACTTGGTCAATCAAGGCGTCGAGCAAGCGACTAACAAGCCTGAAACCGTGTTAGTCGTCAACCGCGGTATTTTGCCCTTTAAAGCGCAAACCATAGATGTCGATTATGCCACCGAGCGCCGTCAAAGCTGTGATGCCAACGCTGTGGTCGAGCCGGTGTGGCTAGAATCAAACGAGCCTTCATACTTGCTTTATACCTCGGGCACGACTGGCACGCCAAAAGGCGTCCAGCGTGATGTCGGTGGTCACGCCGTCGCTCTTACCACCTCGATGGACTACGTTTACAACGGCAAAGCGGGCGAGACCTTTTGGGCGATATCGGATATCGGCTGGGCAGTAGGGCACTCCTACACTATCTACGCGCCGCTACTGGCTGGCATGACCAGCGTCATGTATGAAGGGCTACCGCACCGTCCTAACCCCGGTATCTGGTGGCGAATTGTGGAAGCCAATAAAGTCAATATTTTATTTACTGCGCCTACGGGCGTGCGTATGCTCAAAAAACAAGATGAGACGTGGATGACACGCTACGATGTCTCAAGCCTTAAAACCTTTTTCTTAGCCGGTGAGCCGCTTGATGAATCCACTGCCAACTGGTTGACCAAATATTTAGGCGTACCGATCTTGGATCATTATTGGCAGACCGAAACTGGCTGGCCGATTTTAAGTAATACGCCCAAGTTTGATCACAAAGCGCACAAACAAGGCTCGCCGGGCTACCCGATGTATGGTTATGAGGCGCATGTTCTTAATGAAGAAACAGGAGAGCCGTGCGCTGCTGGCGAAAAGGGGTTACTGGCAATTAAGGCACCTCTGCCGCCCGGCTGTTTGACGACCGTATGGCGCAATGATGAGCGTTTTATGAGTAGCTATTTTAAACTGTTTGATAATAAGCAGTACTCGACCTCAGACTATGCCGTGATGGACGAAGAGGGTTACTTTTATATTCTCGGCCGCACCGATGATGTGATCAATGTCGCAGGTCATAGATTGGGTACCCAAGAAATTGAAGAGGCTATCAGCACTCATCCAGAGATGGCAGAGTGCGCGGTTGTTGGCATTAAGGACGAGCTAAAAGGCGAGCTGCCTATCGCGTTTTGTGTGCTGCGCGATCATGAGCAGGTAGCAGACACGGAAAACCGCTTTCGCCTTGAGCAGCAAATCATCGGTGCGGTGGTCAAATCGCTTGGCGGTATCGCGCGCCCTGCAGCTGTGTATTTTCCGCAGGCCCTGCCAAAGACGCGCTCAGGCAAGATCTTGCGCCGCGCTATTCGTGCTTTAGCAGAAAACCAGCCCACCGGCGATATGTCAACCTTGGATAATCCGACGGCGATTGATGCGGTTAAACAGTCTATGAAAGACTACTAATAAAGTCTTGACCGCAAAATCACATTATTGCTATAGTCAATAACGATACGAAATAAATCATTTTAAATAATCTTAAAGCAAGATAAGGACATCTTATGCACCACGTTCAGCAGCTTATCAATGGTCAATTTAGCGACTCCAACACTAGCGAATGGATTGATCTTACTGATCCTGCTACCCAAGAAGTCATTGCTAAAGTGCCACAAACTACCGATGATGAAATCAATCAAGCAGTTGCCGCAGCACAAACCGCCTTTCAGACTTGGCGTAAAACGCCCATCACCACGCGCGCGCGTATTTTCTTGAAGTATCAAGCGCTCATCCGCGAGCATATGGACGAGCTGGCAGAGATCTTAACCGCTGAGCAAGGCAAAACCATCGCTGATGCGCGCGGTGATGTGTTTCGCGGCTTAGAGGTGGTCGAGCACGCCGCTGGTATTGCCAATTTGCAAATGGGCGATTTTGTCGAAAACGTCGCCACCGATGTCGACACCTACAGTGTCTGGCAGCCGCTTGGGGTTTGCGCCGGTATCACCCCATTTAACTTCCCGGCGATGATTCCTTTATGGATGTTCCCGATGGCGATTGCGACGGGTAATACCTTTATTTTAAAACCCTCTGAGCAAGATCCTATGGTCACTATGCGTTTGGTCGAGTTGGCGGTTGAGGCAGGTATTCCTGAGGGCGTACTCAACGTCGTTCACGGCGGCAAAGCGACGGTCGATGCCATCTGTGATCATCCCGATATCAAGGCGGTGTCTTTTGTTGGTTCTACCAAGGTCGGCCAGCACGTCTATGAGCGCGCCAGCCAATCTGGCAAACGCGCTCAGTGTATGATGGGCGCTAAAAACCACGCGGTTATTTTGCCTGATGCCAACAAAGAGCAAACGCTTAATCAATTGGCAGGAGCAGCCTTTGGGGCGGCAGGTCAGCGCTGTATGGCGCTATCGGTAGTGATATTGGTTGGCGAAGCAGGGGACTGGATTGAAGATATAAAAGCCAAAGCAGAAGGATTGGTCGTTTCTGCTGGCAAAAATGATAAAGATTTGGGGCCACTTATCTCTCCGGCAGCTAAAGCGCGCGTTGAGCATCTAATCGGTACTGGCGTCGATGAGGGCGCAAGCTTGCTACTCGATGGCCGCGGTCTTACCGTTGAAGGGTTTGAGCAAGGCAATTTTGTCGGTCCAACTATCTTTGATAACGTCACAAGTGACATGCAAATCTATCAGCAAGAGATCTTTGGCCCGGTGCTATGTATCATGCGCGCGGAGAGCTTAGGAGAGGCAATCGATATTATCAATGCCAATCCAAATGGTAATGGCACCGCTATATTTACCCAGTCGGGAGCGGCGGCGCATAAATTTCAGCAAGATATTATGGTCGGTCAAATCGGTATTAACCTGCCTATTCCGGTGCCATTACCAATGTTTTCATTCTCCGGATCACGCGCGAGCAAACTTGGCGCTCTTGGTCCTTATGGCAAACAAGCGGTACAGTTTTATACGCAATCCAAAACCGTTACCGCACGCTGGTTTGATGATGAGGCGAGCCGTGGTAAGGTAAATACTACCATTTCGATGTAAAATTCATAGTACGTCGGTTGGCTTAAAAAGAGTATATTAAGGCTGGTGGTAATTTCCACATTCTTACGTAATCAGAGATATTTTAAACCAACTGACTTTGAATTAACTATAGCCGCTTTATAAGCACAAGGATGACCCCATGGACTTCTCATTAACAGACGACCAACTTGCTTTTAGGCAAACCGCCAAACAGTTTGCGCAAAAAGAGCTTAAACCGAACGCTGCTGAATGGGATCGCACCTCCCACTTTCCAGTTGATGTGATCAAAAAGTCAGGCGAGCTTGGCTTTTTAGGACTGTATACCAATCCTGGATATGAGGGTTTGGGGCTGCCGCGATTAGATTCAGCCATGGTGTTTGAAGAGCTGGCGTGGGGCGATACTTCCATAGCAGCTTATATGAGCATTCACAATATGGTCGCTTGGATGATTGGTGAATACGGTAGCGATACTCTATGCCAGCAGTATCTGCCGAATATGGTTAGTGGCGAATGGCTAGGCAGTTATTGCTTAACTGAGCCTAATGCTGGCTCTGATGCTGCCTCCTTGCGTACTAAAGCCGATAAGCAAAGCGACTATTATGTACTAAATGGCGAGAAAGTATTTATCTCAGGGGCGGGCTCGACTGACGTACTGGTAGTGATGGCGCGTACAGGAAACGCTGGCCCCAAAGGCGTCTCAGCCTTTGTCATTGACGCCCACAGCGATGGTATTGAATACGGTAAAAACGAGCACAAAATGGGCTGGAAAGCGCAGCCCACGCGCACGATAAGTTTTAAAGATGTCAAAGTTCCGGTTGCCAATCGCTTAGGCGAGGAAGGGCAGGGCTTTAGTATGGCGATGAAAGGACTTGATGGCGGAAGGATCAATATCGGTATCTGCTCGGTTGGTACCGCGCAAGCAGCACTTGAAACGGCGGCCAATTATGTCAAAGAGCGTAGCCAATTTGGCAGTCCCATTGCCAGCTTTCAGTCGGTACAGTTTAAGCTTGCTGACATGCTCACGCAGACAGTTGCCGCGCGGCAGATGCTTTATCTAGCGGCGAGTAAAGTGGATCAGAATGATCCGCAAGCTGCCGTGTATTGCGCGATGGCCAAGCGCTTATCGACTGATCTTAGCTTTGATATTGCTAACGAAGCTTTGCAATTGCATGGCGGTTATGGCTACCTAAATGAGTATCCTCTTGAGCGTCATGTGCGTGATCTGCGCGTACATCAAATACTAGAGGGTACTAATGAGATCATGCGAGTGATTGTCTCTCGTCAAGTTTTGCAAGATGAAGGGCTCAGCCAATTACGTTAATTGTGCTTTTTGAAGTTGATTGTACTTTTTAAAGCTAACTGTATTTATTAAGACAAGGATGTTTTATGAGCGATTATACCAACCTTAAACTGACCATTGATGGTCATATCGCAACCGTAACCTTACAAAACCCACCTGCGCATACTTGGACAATGGAGAGCTTGCCAGCGCTTAAACAGCTGATAACAGATCTTAATGCTAATGATGAAGTGTATGCACTGATTATCCACGGTGATGGCGAAAAGTTTTTTTCAGCAGGTGCCGATCTCAATAATTTTGCTGATGGCGATAAAGGTCAAGCGGTTAGCATGGCCATTGCTTTTAGCGAAGCTTTTGAGGCGTTATCGAACTATCGCGGCGTGAGCATTGCCGTCATCAATGGTTATGCGATGGGCGGCGGGTTAGAGTGCGCGCTGGCGTGCGACATTCGTATTGCAGAGGGTCATGCGCAGATGGCGCTACCAGAGACCGGCGTAGGTTTATTACCTTGCGCTGGTGGTACCCAAAACCTCCCTTGGCTGGTTGGTGAAGGCTGGGCGAAGCGTATGATACTGTGCGGTGAGCGCGTCGATGCCGCAACCGCGCTACAGATTGGTTTGGTCGAAGAAGTGGTAGATAAAGGCAAGGGTTTAGAAACAGCTCAATCTCTGGCGCAAAAAGTTGCCAAACAATCGCCAGTCGCGGTCAGCTATTCCAAACAGCTTATTCAAGCAGCCAGAACCTCGCCCCCTGCACAAAACTTGATTCATGAGCGCGAAGCCTTTGTGAAGCTTTTTGATACCAGCGATCAGCGTGAGGGCGTACAGGCGTTTTTAGAGAAGCGCGCGCCCACTTGGCAAAATAAATAGACGCTACCTAATGGGCTACAATTATAATTACCTGCCTTTTCTACTTTAGAGGTTTTTGTATGACAACAATAAAATATCCCGATGACAAAAAAACTGAGCTAAAAGAAGCTCCCGTCCTTTTTAATACCGAGCCGACGGATTGCGGACATAGCATTGGTATAATGACCTTAAATACCCCAAAGTCTCTAAACGCGCTTAGCGTTGAGATGTGTCAGCTGCTATCAAAACAATTAGAACAGTGGCAAGCCAACCCTGATGTGGTAGCAATAATACTAAAGGGCGCAGGCGATAAAGCGTTTTGTGCAGGCGGTGATATTCGTAAGCTTTATGACAGTATGAATGCTGATGCGCCAAGACCAAACCCTTATGCTACTGAATTCTTTAGTCATGAGTACCGCCTGTATCGGCAGATGCACTTTTATCCCAAACCGCTCATACTTTGGGGTGACGGCATTATCATGGGCGGCGGTATGGGCCTAATGGCAGGGTGCAGTCATCGTATCGTCACCGAGCGTACCCGTTTTGCTATGCCTGAGATTACTATTGGACTGTTCCCTGATGCCTCTGGCAGCTGGTTTTTACAGCGTATGCCCGCCAGAATCGGTCTATTTTTAGGGCTGACAGGTGCCCAGTGTAACGCAAGCGATGCGCTACTGACCAATCTTGCAGAATACGCGCTAGCAAGTAATGATTACGAAGCCGTTTTACAGAGTCTGGTACAAAGCGATTGGCAAGTGATGTTTGACAACAGTTATGCTGATAGTGCGTATAGTATTACCAGCCGCGCGCTGGCGTCATTGCCTATGGCGACCGAAGATAAGCTCGCTACAAGTAAGCTTGCCTTATACTGGCGAGCTATTCAACAGCTAATGACCACTGGCGGTCTGGGCGACATTGATACGCTGCTGCGCAGTGACGAAGCGCTTAAAAAGCTTGATAGCGATTTTGCTGAGGACAGCTGGACCCAGCGCGCTATAGCTACTTATCGTCAAGGTTGTCCGGTAAGTGCTGCTTTAACCTATGGGCTTTATCATAGAGTAGCTGATTTATCGCTTGAGCAAGTATTATATTTAGAGACCAATGTGGCGGTAAACTGTGCTGCCAATCCTGATTTCAAAGAAGGCGTACGGGCGCTACTTATTGATAAAGACAGAAATCCGCAGTGGTCGCGTTCTTTAGCCGACTGCTTGACGCCTGAGGGCCGGAATTATATCGAACAGCATTTTGAAAACCCTTATAGCGCGGATATGCATCCCTTAAAAGACTGGTTGGGCGAGGATGCTCTCGCCACCCAGCAGGTGCGCTAAACAGCTATAGCAAAAATGCTAAGCCTATATCAACAATAAACGTTAATAAAAAAACAGTCATCAAGGAGTGATGAGATGAGCACCACGAACGACAATACCAGCTCGGCTAATAAACCCAATATTGCTTTTATTGGTCTTGGTAATATGGGCGCACCGATGGCAGAGAACTTGCTAAAAGCCGGTTATAAGCTATCGGTCTATGATTTATCAGCTGAGGCAACTAAACGTCTACAAGATGCTGGCGCAAGCGTCGCTGATAGTCCGCAATCTGCAGCGGCCAATGCACAAGTAGTTATCAGCATGTTACCTGCTGGCAAGCATGTCCATGCAGTCTATTTAGGTAGCGATGGTTCGGGTAACGACGAGTCAAAAGGTCTGCTATCAGCCCTACCCAAGGGCACGCTAGTCATTGATAGCAGTACCATTGCAGCAAGCGATGCTCGCATGGTTGCGGATGCTGCTGCCAAGCTTGATATAGAGTTTTTGGATGCACCAGTCTCAGGCGGTACCGGCGGTGCCATTGCAGGTAGCCTGACCTTTATTGTTGGCGGCAGCACAGCAGCTTTTGAAAAAGCTGAACCAATACTGGCGGTAATGGGTAAAAATATATTTCACGCCGGCGATCACGGCGCCGGACAAGTGGCGAAAATCTGCAACAATATGCTGCTTGGTATTTTGATGGCAGGAACGGCAGAGGCGATCAATTTAGGGGTCAAAAACGGCCTTGATCCCAAAGTGCTGTCCGATATTATGCTACAAAGCTCTGGTCGCAACTGGACGCTGGAGGTTTATAATCCCTATCCGCAAGTGATGGAGAATGTACCTTCGAGTAAAAACTATGAGGGTGGCTTTATGAGTAAGCTGATGCAAAAGGACCTTAATCTTGCTTTGCAAACTGCTAAAGACAGTCATGTCGAAACCCCAATGGGGAGCAAAGCTACTGAGCTTTATGAGGAGCATACTACAAAGCACGGCGATAAAGACTTTTCTAGCATTATGGCACGTCACGATAAATCAGTGCTTTCCTAATACTATCTGTGCTTCAACATCATTTATACAAGATGGTTTATAAAGAATGGTTTATAAATAGCAAGCTGCTTTAGCTTTGCAGCTCGTAAACCAGCGTTTGAATATCATGTGCCGCTGCTCGTAGCCGCGGTACATGGGTCAGTAGCTGATCTAAAGATACGCGTATGGTCGGCGCATGCACGTACAAAGACGCCAAATAACGCGACTGCTTATCCAGTACAGGTACCGATACTGCTACCATCTCAGAGATAAACTCCTCATTATCGACACCGATACCCGTTTTAGCGATCTTATCTAACTCTTTATTTAAAAGATCGATATCCACAAGCGTGTTTTTAGTAAATTTATCTAAGGGTAAGCTTTTGAGTATCTTTAAACGGCTTTGAGCAGATAATTGGCTCAAGTACAGTTTACCCGTTGCTGTACACCACATAGGTGATTTTGCGCCTACAGGTAAATAGATTTGTATAGGTAGGGTGGTTTTTACCCGATTGGTATAGATCATCTGGTTATGATAAGGCACGCCAAGTCCGCAGGTTTCCTTGATGTCATTGACCAGTCTTTGCAAAATCATCTGTCTTTCATTAAAGAACTGGCGCTGCTGCCAAAGCTCGACACTCAAATTACGTACACGTTTACCAGCGATAACACCGCCGCCTATGTCAATAGTAATAAATCCTTCATCGACTAAAGTTTGTAGTAATCGATGAATGGTAGGTTTAGGAATGTCTAGTTCTTGAGACAATTCCAGCGGAGACATAGGCTTGGAAGCATAAGAAACAGCCTCAATAATTTCTAGTACACGGGTAATCGAGGATACTTTGGGCATAAAAATAGCTTAATGATGAATAGGAATTCGTAATATCAATTACCACGAAAACAAAGAATGATAGTATCAGACACATGAGAGATAAATAAAATAAATTATAGAATAAAATGCTTAGTCAATGTTGTAAACTCATAAATCGATTTTTAGAACAGAGATTGTCACATCAATTCACAAAATACAACAAATGGTAGTAATAAGTCATATAATCATGCTTGAGTTACTCTGAAAAATACGACATCATAGATACACATTTTGAAATACTATTACACGTACCTTTCAAATGCAGATGTTCAATAGTACTTTTGCTTAACTATTTCAACAGTACTATAATGCTCCCGCTACTTTAAGAGTACAATGTGATCGTAGAGCAGTTATTCGCGATTTCATGTAGCAATTATTACAATATCTATGCAATCTTTACACAACGGCAAATAAAAACCCCGTATTTAGGGGTGACTTTTCAAGCCAAAATTGTTTTAATCTGCTCAACAAAACGATTGTTTAAAATAAAAGCTAAATAATCACTTTTTGTGGGCTAGTTATTTCATACTTTAGGAGAACAACTATGAAACTCATTAAATTAACTGCAATCTCTGCCGCTGTCCTAGCGTCAACTGCTGCTTTAGCAGCTGATCCTATCGTTGTCGTTGACAACGCTGATGCTATGGCTTATCAAGCGCAGCCTGTCGCTGTTGCACAGCCTGTTATGGCTGATCCAGTAGCCGTAGCTTATGAAGCTGAACCTGTAGCCTACGAAACAGAAGCCGCTCCTGTTAATAACAGTAATCGAGGTATCATTGGTAGCACTACTAATGCTATCAGTAACACGACTGGTGCTATCTTTGGTGGTACTAAGACGCTATTTAACACAGCTATCAACCCAGCCGCTGTTAGTGCTGAGATTGGTACATTAGGTTATGGTGCTAACGTTGCTTGGAGCATCAATGAAACGACTGAGCTACAAGCCGGTTGGGCAGGTGGTGATGTATCTGATTTGAAAGATAACTTTGATGTTGATGACATTGAATACGATATCGATGATGCAGATTTTAGTAACCCATATATCGGTGTACAACTACGTCCTGCTGCTAACTGGTTCACGGTTGGTGCTGGTATCATTGTACCTGATAACGATTTTGATGTAACTGCCAAGGCCGATGGTAATGTTTTCGAGATTGATGATATCAGCTACACTGCTGCTGATGTTGGTAACTTATCGGGAACTTTAGAACATCGTAATAAGCTAGCGCCTTATTTAACTGTTGGTTTCCGTCCTAATATCTCTAATAACTGGGGTGTGTTTGGTGAAATCGGTGCCGCTTATATGGGTAGAACCGATGCCACAGTAAACGCAGTTGGTGATGACAACGATTTTGTTGGATATATAGATGGAACAACTGATGTCGATAGAGCTAATAGTGATGTCACACGTCAAGAAGTTGCCCAACGTGCTGAACAAGAGCTTGAAGATAAAGATTGGTTAGAGTGGTTCCCAATTGTTAAAGTCGGTGCAACTTACCGCTTCTAATTAGTACTTATTAGCTAGTTTAAGATAAAAAGAAAAACGACCTTTGGGTCGTTTTTTTTGTGCTTATTTTTGCTTTATACTTGTGATTGTATATTCCTTTAATAGACAACAACGGTTTGCTGGTAGGGCAAAAGAGCCACTTGATAGTAACGGTCAAGATCAAAACCAGTATTGGTATCAATCTCAATATCATCAATGATAATAGGGTTTCTGGCGTTAATAGTTGTGTCATAAAGGATAGAATCCATCGACGTTATTGTCTCTACCAATGCAGGCAAGATAGCAGCGTAATTCATACCAAGACCCTGCGCTAGAGTATATTGTTGTACTTTGATGACGCTTTCTTTGATTTGCCATAACCATCTAGCAACAATGCTTTGCTGCTCTATAGTCAGTTTTGTTAAGAGCTTAATCTCGTCAACATGATAAAAGCGCTTGGCCACGCGCCAGTTGATATCTTGAGTTTCGATGTCGATACCTGTTGCACGGCGCGCACTGGTAGTTACCGCTACTTTGTCAGCTGAATGACTAAAACAGGTATAATATCGGCTATGATTGAGCTGATACGGGAACTGCATGTCATCAAGGCTGTCTTTGATATTAAGGGCAAGCAGCTGCTGCTGTAATAATAGCCGCACGCCCGCACGCTGCCATTGACGTTTATTATGTATTGTTTCCAACGGCGGCAACTGCGCTGTCGCGCACCAGATTGTAGTGTCAAGCTGCGTATGCTGGATATGCTGTAAAGTTAAATTTTGCATAACGATGTCAATAGGAGCAGAAAATAGAAGATAAGGGCAGAGCAATAAGAGGTCAATAACTTAAGATATAAACCAGTTTAAACTAAAACCCCCAACAATAACAATATTGCTGGGGGTTTCATTATGTACATCTAAGTATTGTAGATATTAGTAAGACAATTCGGCGCGGCGGTTTTGGGCGTAAGCTTCTTCAGTAGTACCACTAACAGCAGGGCGCTCTTCGCCGTAACTGATCACTTGGATATTGTTTACATTAACGCCTTGAGCAGCAAGATAGTTACGTGCTGCTTGCGCACGGCGCTCACCTAAGGCGATGTTATATTCACGGCTACCGCGCTCATCAGTATGACCGGCAATCACTACGCCAGCTGCTGGGTTTGAATTTAACAGACTGGCATGCTGATTCAATAAACTGGCAGATTGTGAGGTAATCTCGCTGCTATCAAAAGGGAAATATACCACAGCTTGCAAACTCTCAGCGCCAGTAATGATGGCATTAGGATTGTCTACCACAACTGCACCTGTATAGCCTACTTGACCACCTGGAATACCTAGCGGAGCGACAACGACTTCAGAGGTAGCGCGTTTAGTAGCACAACCTGTCGTGACTACCATGGCTGCTGATAATACGGCAAGCGCAGCTATTTTGGTAAAACGGCCATGGTTAACACTGTTAGATAAAGTAAGACTAGTTGACATAATAAACTCCTAAATTTTGTATTAGATTTTTTTAAACTGCTTATAGTAAATCCTAGGCAATTACCGACTATAGTAGAATGGATGTTACGTTATGTAAATAGCATTACTGTAAATGATGTCAAAGTCTATGCACTATTACAGTATGTATTTAGCAAACTGAAATTAGCTACAGTACTGTAGAGGAGAATAATTCTTGTTAAAAAACAAATAACTACCAGCGATGTTTGTCCCAGTTTTCAGGATTGGCCCAATAATCACTATTAAGCCAGTTCGGTAGTTGTTTGTAATCATATAAATTAAATTGCCATAGCGTGACCCGGGACGACAACTCCGTAGTAGTTTGAGCCAATATTTCATTGTCTACTAGACTCAGCGGCGTAAAACCATAAGCGCGCAAATCTAAAGCGTCATCAAGAGCAATGATTATGTGCGCGGCATATAAGTCGCGATAGCGCATTAGCAAAGGGATATATTGCCCAAGCAGATCTATAGATAGAGCAGGTAGCCAAAAGCATGCCAACTGATAGCGCTGCAGTTTTGGCTGCATAGCTAGCTTGTGTAGCGTAGACACAGTATTGTCTTTACTGCTGATTTTCAACGTCGGCTCTAACGCTGTCAGAGAGTGTTGATCTTGCAGCACCCATAATAAAGACGCATTTTTATTTTTTTTATTAGAGGCTTTTGATATCTCTATTGGGTCTGTCGACATAGACGTTGAATCAGTCTTGTTATCACTAAGTATAGGTAAAAGGGTGTCGATATAGTGGCATAGAATCTTTAGGGTAGCTGCAGTAGTATCAGTAGCGTTTGCCGATGAGTCAGTCATAAAATACAGCTCCTAATAAGTAAATATTCTGTCATTATAAAGTATAAGCCACCATATATAAGTAGAAATATAAGTAGGGAGTCAGACGATTGAACTTGAAATCTGCTAGTCTGTGCCAATGTATCTAAATAACATCTAATAATAGGAAGTCTTATGTCAAGCGCCGAAACCACTGCTCAAATTGTCGATCCTGAAATGGCGGATGTCCCGCTCCACGAGCCACAGGCTCCTACCAAAGTTAATCTAAAAGACTATAAAAAACCAAGCTTTGATGTGGATACGGTAGATCTAGATATAAAGCTCTTCGATGACCATGCGATTGTCGATAGCAAGCTTATTATGAATCGTCAGGCAGCAGGCGACTTGGTGTTATATGGTGAAGATGTTGAGCTGCTATCTATTACGCTTAATGATAAAGCGCTGAGTACTGAACAGTATGAGGTTGGTGATGGCAAACTCATTGTCTCTGCTGCGCCAGATGAGATCACGCTTGAGTTGCAAGTGCGTATCCATCCGCAAACCAATACCGCACTTGAAGGCTTATATATAGCAGGCAGCGGTAAGGAAACCATGTTTGTTACTCAGTGCGAGCCTGAAGGCTTTCGCAAAATCACCTTTTATCCTGACCGACCTGATGTGTTGGCGGTATTTACGACGCGCTTAGAGGCCGATAAGTGTTTCCCGACGCTATTAGCCAATGGTAATTTAATTGAAGCAGGCGAGGTGGCAGATGAACCAGATCGTCATTATGCGATTTGGCACGATCCCACCAAAAAGCCTAGCTACTTGTTTGCTAGCGTCATCGCCGATCTAGATGTACTCACTGATCACTACACCACTAGTGAGGGCCGCAGGGTCGCCCTTGAGCTGTACGCCAAAGCTGATGACATCGATAAATGTCATGTAGGTATGCAAGCGCTTAAAGATGCTATGAAATGGGATGAGGTCAATTACGGCCGCGCTTATGATTTAGATCGCTATATGATTGTGGCTGTCAGCCAGTTTAATATGGGGGCTATGGAGAATAAAGGTCTTAATATCTTTAATACCGCTTGCGTACTATCCAGTCCCGAGACTACTACCGATACCCGTAGCTTCAATGTCAAAGCGGTCATCGCTCATGAGTATTTTCATAACTGGACCGGTAACCGCATCACTTGCCGTGATTGGTTTCAGCTGTGTTTGAAAGAAGGCTTTACCGTATTTCGCGATCAGTCGTTTTCCGCCGATCAGCAGTCAAGTGCGGTGCAGCGTATCGATGATGTGGCGATGTTACGCGCGCATCAGTTTAGCGAGGATGCAGGGCCACTTGCGCATCCGGTGCGTCCTGAGAGTTTTGTGGAGATCAATAATTTTTATACTACGACTATTTATGAAAAAGGCGCTGAGATCGTACGCATGATTGCCAATACGCTAGGGCCCAATGATTTTCGTAAAGGGACAGATGAATACTTTCGTCGTTATGATGGTCAGGCGGTCACCGTTGAGGATTTTTTGTCAGCGCTTAGTATTACTGACCGCAAAATTGAAGCGTTTATTGATTGGTATCGTCAGCCCGGTACGCCCGTCGTCTCTGGTCATCAAAATTATGATAGCGCAGCACAAACGCTGACCATTACTTTGAGTCAAAAGACTCGACATGTCGCTGGATTTGATGCACCAAAACCATTGCCGATTCCGGTAGCGACGGCGCTGTTCGATAAAGCATCAGGTGACATCGTTGCCGATCGTATGTTACTGCTAGAGCAAGCTGAGCAAACCTTTGTCTTTGAAGACATTGCAAGTGAGCCTGTCGTGTCTTTACTGCGTGATTTTAGTGCGCCGGTGCAATTGAGCTATGATTATCAAGACGAAGATTTAGCGTTTTTGCTTGAGCACGAGACTAATGGCTTTAATCGCTGGCAGGTAACACAAATGCTGGTGAACCGTATTTTATTACAAGAGCATGATGCAGCGGTATACTTGCAGGCTCTAGCACAAACGCTTCCTAAGCTTGCGGCTACTGATTCGATGCTAGCCGCGCGTCTATTAGATATCCCTTCACCGCAGGAGCTAGCCTCTGCTATTCATAAAGACTATGATCCAAAGCAGATTAAGGCAAAGCGCGAAGGGCTCTACAGCCAAGTTGCCAATACTTTAAAAGAGCAATGGTCAGCCCTATACGAGCAATTACCGTTACAGGCGTATTCAGATACGCCTGCAGCAATGGGCGTGCGGGCACTGCATAATGTCGTACTAGATATGGCACTAACGGCAAAAGTCACAGGCGCAGATTTGTGGGCGCAGCAGCAATACGATAATGCTAGCTGTATGACTGAACGCTTTGGCGCTCTCAGAGCCATGGTTAATCATCAAGTGGCTGAAGCGGATGAGTATTTAGCAGACTTCTATGAGCGCTTCCAAGACAATGATTTGGTCATTGATTTATGGTTTAGCGTGCAGGCATCTAGTAATTACGTGACTACTGATGACATCAAAGCGTTGCTTAGCCGTGATGATTTTGATTGGAACACACCAAACCGCATACGCTCAGTTATTAGCGCCTTTACTGCGCAGCCTACAGTGCTTTGGACAGCTGAGGGTTTGGATATTTATATTGAGGTCATTAAAAGGTTGGATGAGTCCAATCCTGTAGTCGCCTCGCGCCTCCTTCAAGTACTGGCGCGCTGGTATACACTAGTTCAGCCGCAGCGCGACATGGCGCATAATAAACTACTTGATTTGCAGAAAAAAGCCACTTCTAAGCACGTACTTGAGAGCTTGGATAGTGTGCTTGGCGCGGCATTATAATAAGTTTTGATAATGAAAGCTTCACTTTTAGTCAGCAACAACGAAAAGCCTATCTATAAAAGATAGGCTTTTTAGTGCTGGATATTATTTTATAAAGCTATATCAAAACAGGATTGCTGTTTTTGTTAGCGATTAGGCAACACATCTTTTATCATGTCACGCAGGTTATGCAGCGCAGTAACCGTGCTTTCCCAATCAAGGCAACCATCAGTAATGGATTTGCCATATTCAAGCTGGCTTAAATCAGCAGTAAGCTTTTGATTGCCGCCTTTTAGATGACTCTCAACCATCATACCAATGATAGATTTGTTACCGTTCTGAATTTGCTCAGCGACGTTATTGATAACCATCGGCTGCAAATAAGGATCTTTACCCGAGTTGGCATGGCTTGAGTCGATCATAATCTTAGTGCTGGTTTTACCTTGAGCAAGCTGGTTTTCAGCCTCGCTAACAGCCGTCTCATCATAGTTTGGTTTACCATTACCACCGCGCAGTACCACGTGTGCATAAGGGTTGCCTTTAGACTTGATAATAGAAACCTGCCCATCCGCTGATAGACCTAAGAAGCTATGACCTGCTTTGACCGCTTGCATAGCATTAACAGCAACCGTCATACCGCCATCCGTGCCGTTTTTAAAACCGACAGGACACGACAAACCTGAACTCATCTCTCTGTGAGTTTGACTTTCAGTGGTACGCGCGCCAATAGCTGACCAGCTGATCAAATCCTGCATATACTGCGGCGTATTAGGATCAAGGGCTTCGGTAGCACAAGGCAAGCCTTTTTCGTTTAAACCAATCAATAGTTTGCGCGCGGTGCGTAGACCTTTTTCGATATCGAAGCTATCGTTCATATCAGGATCATTGATCATACCCTTCCAGCCCACAGTGGTACGCGGCTTTTCAAAATAAACTCGCATCACAATAAATATAGTGTCTTCAAGCTCTTTGGCTAATTTTGCCAAACGATCGGCATATTCATGTGCCGCTTTTATATCGTGAATAGAGCAGGGGCCAATAACGATAAACAAACGCTTGTCTTTACCATCCAAGATATCTTGAATAGTACGGCGACCGTTTGAGACCGTCTGATAAGCGGACTCTGAAAGTGGTAGCTCGGCTTTTAGTGCAGCTGGCGTGATTAAAGGGATAAATTTTTCAATATTCACATCATCAATGTCTGCATTGTAAGTAACTGTTGTAGTCATGATCGTATCGTCTAACTAATAAGTAGGAATACTTATTATGGAGCGAAAAGTGTCCGTTGACAAGGGCAGCCTTATAGTTAATTGATTGATAACAGAGATGGTAAAACCAAAAATTTGTTATACTTGCTTGTCATTTTGGTATACAAAGTGATTTTGTGATGATGATAACTTAGCTATTGGCTTTGGCGTCACGTATGATAGAGCCACAAATCTTTAAAATAATGCGGTAAAGTATGGGTTTTAAAGTTGCTGTTTTTAAATTTTTTGAGTTTGGAATTACTAAGTTTTAAAGTCATTTTTTAAATCACTGTATAAAATATTAACATCAAAGCACTACTATTTTGTCATTATCGAGAGCTTGCTATGCCTGTTTCTACTGTGCCTTCTAAAGCTACTGAAGCGTCTACCAAGGTTTCTAACGGTTTAAAAGACAGTCATCAGTCACCAAAAAATACGCTGGTCATCGGTATCGTTGCCGGTGAAGTATCGGGCGATAGTTTGGGCGCTGACTTTATGGCTCAGATGAATAATTTGCGCGACGATATCGTTTGGGTAGGGGTGGGCGGTAGTCAAATGCAAGCGCAAGGTCTGCAGAGTATTTTTCCGCTGTCGCGCCTTGCCGTGATGGGTTTGGTTGAAGTGCTCTCCCAGCTTCCGGATCTGTTTAAAGCGCGACGAGAGTTATTAACTGCTTTTGCTGCGGCCAATATTGATTGGTTCGTTGGTATTGATGCCCCTGATTTTAATCTACGTGTTGCCAAAAAGCTTAAACCTAAAGGTGTGTTTTGTGTCCAGTATGTCAGCCCCTCTATTTGGGCATGGCGCGAGTCACGTATTCACGGTATTAAAGCGGCGACCCATTTAGTATTGTGCCTGTTTCCCTTTGAGCTGCCGGTGTATGAGCGTCACGATCATCCAGCGATATGCGTGGGACATCCGCTACTGCATACCATGGATCAGACGCTAATAGAAACTCCGATCAATCAGCTGCGCAGTGAGTTGGTGTGGCATAACGACGGTTTACAGCAGTTTTTTATTGAACGCTTCGACAATGTAAGTCAGCTCATTTGTGTCATGCCAGGGTCACGGCGCGGGGAGATTACCGCGATTTTACCATTGATGCTTGACGGTATTCAAAGGTTATTATTATTAGATCCCAAGCTTTGTTTTATTATTCCGACAGTGGATCAAAACCATCAATATATCGTGCAAGACGTGATCGATCAGCGTACTGAACAGCTGCGTAGTGCTATTGCGGTGATTTATGATGAGAGTCAACCTGCCTTTAGCCAACAAGCGATGGCAGCCTCTGATATGGTGATGCTAGCTTCGGGCACAGCAACGCTTGAGGCGATGCTGCTTGAACGCCCCATGGTAATTGTTTATCAGCTCAATAAACTTACCTTTGAGCTTGCTAAGCGTCTGGTAAAGGTGCCTTACGTGGGGCTACCTAACATTTTGGCAGGTGATGCTATTGTGCCCGAGCTTATCCAAGAGCAGGCAACGGGCGATAATATTTGCCGTACTGTGCTGCGCGTATTGCAGCCGCGCGCTTATGCCGAACAATTGCAAGATTTAGTTACCACTAAGCAGATTTTACAACAGCAAAGCAATCATGACTCTGCCCACAGCGTCGTTGAGCAGTGGTATATGCAAACTAAAGGTTAGCTTTAACGATCATAAGAACCCCAATCATATGAATAATAGCTTTTTTGTAGATAGCACCTTTGAGAATCAAACCATCGAAATAAAAACTGATATTGAACATATCGATATTAAAGGTCAGTATATTAATTTAGCCGCGCCTATACGTTTATTTGGTCAATTAAATCTTGTCAAACTAGCTGCTGAGTATAAGACACTTGAACGCTCAATCATATCTCAAGATTCAAAAGCCCTAAAGCTACAAATAGGCGTTGATGAAGCAGGGCGCGGACCACTTTTGGGCAGCGTGAATGTGGCGGCGGCAATCTTACCGTCGTTATGGTCAGATCTTATTGAGAGGCAGCCGCTGCAAGAAACACCGCTATCGATATTGACAGATTCTAAGCAGTTAAGTGAAAAAAAACGTGAGATTTTATATCCGCTAATCCAGCAGCAGGCTATCGGATATATTATCGCTGATATTTCGCCAGCAGTCATTGACCAGATCAACATTTTACAAGCCACTATACTAGGTATGCGTTTATGCACCGAAGCATTATTAGAGGTTGTAGCGGATCAAACTGCGAAAGCAGCAGGATTGGCATCTGGTAGTCTGCAAGCTCAAATACTCTATGATGGTAATCGCTGTCCAGAGCTCAATTATCCAAAACTTGCTAAGATAGGCTTAGACAAAACGAGTCTTGACTGTCAAGCGTGGATAAAGGGAGACGCGCGTCATACCAGTATTGCGGCAGCTAGTATTTTAGCAAAAGTGAGCCGCGACCAAACTATGTATGTGCTTGATTCTAAGTATCCGCAATATGGTATCGCTCGGCACAAAGGCTATCCAACTCGTTTGCATAGGGAAGCTATCGATACTCATGGGGTGTTACCTGAACATCGGCGCAGCTTTGCTCCTATAAGACTGGCGCTTGAAAACAATAGTGATTTGAAAATAAGGCAAAACCCCTCAGCTCCCCCTAAAAAGAATGTATAAGAATTTATCTTTTAAAAAAAATAGCCTAAGCAAAAAAAATTAAGGAGAAATCAATTCTTAAATCAGTTTTAAACTATTACTAAAATTAATCTCAGAGCCTGTATTTTTTGGACCGTCCCCTATGGACGGTTTTTTTATGGCTACAAACGGTAATTTTTCTATCGTTTGGCATAATTATTGCTCATTTTGACTATGGTCGCCCAATATACTCACTTGACTACCCTAGGATAAATGATGACTTTTAATGCAGCAGAGAAAAGCATTGCCATTGCCCTTTTTTCAACACTGTTTTTAACAGCTTGCGGTGGCGGTGGTTCAGATGATAGCTCAAATAATGCAAGTCCACCCACTACTATCAAACCATCAGCAGCTGATGAACCAACCGAACCTGTCAATACACCTGAGCTAACAAAACCTACCGATACGGTTAAACCACCAACTCAGTCTTCAAACGCTACCGATAGCACAAAACCGCCTAAACCTACCGACTCATCTGATGTCAATAAACCTACCGACAATCCTGCAAACAGCGTAGCCATATTACCGACTGGAGCAGCTGAAATGACTATCACAGATGTCAAAAGTAAAAGCTATGACGTCTCAGCAAAAGTAGGGTCAAGTTTGCTTAGCTTACAAAGACAGAGCTGCGGACTTAGCGCAGTAACCGAAAACAAAGAGCTGACCAAAATTGCTACCCAACATGCACAGTACATACAGCACGTGTTTTCTAATAGTAGACCAACCACATTTAATGCCCATTATGAAAATAAAATTACAGACATCAAAGATTGGACTGGAAGTAATAATCCATTTTTTACGGGTGTTAGTTTTAAA
The DNA here is from genome assembly GCA_947501045.1 of uncultured Psychrobacter sp. Taxonomy (GTDB): domain Bacteria; phylum Pseudomonadota; class Gammaproteobacteria; order Pseudomonadales; family Moraxellaceae; genus Psychrobacter. Next base: position 94,465 of record CANMUI010000002.1, on the reverse strand, counting down.
GACCGCTTAGTTAAAGCAAATTATTCAAACCTAGCTTATGGCGTCGCTGAAAACATCTCACAAATTACCTATTTTAGCTCAGCAGGTAGAGTTACCTCCCCTGATTACGCAGCACAGGGCATGACAAAGTCTTTGTTAGCTGCTCCTTATCATATGCGTCTGCTCATGACCCCTAATCTTAGCCAGACAGGCTCAGGCATGGTGGCTTATACTCCGCATAATAAGGATGCCGATAAATCTCAGGGTTACGTCTTGGTGAATGCTTCTTCAGCCGATAAAAAGACAGTGGATAAAACCGTAAAAGGGCTATTTACTTATCCTTGTGCTGATGTGACCAATACCAATACTGCTTTATATAATGAATTTCCAAGCCCGGTCGCAGGAACAGGACGGGACTTGGGCATAGATCCTATTGGTCAGCCTATCTATATTAGTATGCCTACTGCCAAAAGTATTAAAGTCAGCAATGTTAGGTTTCGCGATGTCCAGCGCAATATAAACGTGCCTATTGATCTACTTGATTATAGTAATGATCCTTATAAAGGTACTGAGTATGAGCTGCCAAATAATGAGGCGTTTATTTTACCCCTTACCGATAGTTTAAAAAGCTGCGAGATAGGTCGCAAAAAAGGTCAGAACTGCGGTCTCTACGGCAATAGTGACTACCGCGTAAGCTTCGATGTGTTAGTAGACAATAAGACACTTGAGACCAAAGCATTTACCTTTAGCACTGGTGAGGTTAATTATTAAACTTACTCGCTACTTTTATCCATTCTTAAAATGAGGATGGTCTTAAAATGAAGAGTTCGGTTGCTGCAAAAAAGCTTCTTCTTTGTCAGTCGACTCTCGATCCAAGGCATCATTACGATGCGGATAGCGTCCAAATTGTTTGATAATATCTAAATGACGATGTTCAAAATCTAAGGTTTGAGCATCGTTTAACTGTTCAAACAAGGGTAGATAGCGCTCATGAATCATCAATGATTCAGAATGCATGAACGGCATGATGGTAAAGCGACGCCATTCCATTGGCAGATTGTTGAATTGGGGCTGTTTGATAGCTTCTTGTGCCAGCACCAGTGCCATACTATCTTGAGCGAAAGCTTGAGCTTGATCACGGCACAAGTTACGCGAGAATTGGTCTAAAACGATGATCTCAGCCAAGCGTCCTGCTGAGTTTACAACTGAATCGTCAAAATCTGCCTGTCTGTCATTATAGCGCCAAACTACGCATTCGCCGCGCTTCGCTGCTCGCCATATCTTGCCAAACTTATCATAGATTTGCTGATCGAAGTTATCATTTTTTTCAAACCAATAGGGTTCATTATCTTTGTCGAACCAAAAGTCTAATACGGCGCGAGCATCAGGATGTAGTGCATCCAAATTAATATCTGTTGTCTCAAGCGGGTGTGCAGCACGAGTCTTTGAGCTACTGGTATAATCAGTTGAAAGTGACATAATGTATTCTAATTGTGATGAATTTAGCCTACTATAGCGTAATTATTTTGGTCTGTCATGACGCTATCAGTAGCTACTAGGTTATCTCTTATGAATTCGACAAAAACAGTATTATCTACTCCTTTATCTGCGCTCCCAACGCCTTATTATCTGCTCGATGAAGCCGCTATCGTCGCCAATATGCAGATTATTGAGCGTTTATGTCAATTATCTGGCGCTAAGGCTTTGCTTGCTCTTAAATGCTTTGCAACATGGGGCGTGTTTGAAGTCATGCAGCCCTTCTTACATGGCACCACCTCATCATCTTTGAATGAAGTCCGTTTAGGCTACGAAACTTTTGGCAATAATAGCGCTGCCAACAACAAAGACAAGAAAGAAACCCATGCTTATAGCGTGGCCTATAGTGCGGATGAGATAGACGAAGTATTAAACTATGCCGACAAGATTATTTTTAATTCTATCTCGCAGCTCACTGCCTTCAAAGGTAAGGCACAAGCAAAAAATATCCCAGTAGGACTACGCCTGAATCCTAAGACCAGCAATTCATCGTTTATTATTGCTGATCCGGCGCGCCCTTTTAGCAGGCTTGGTGAACATGATAAAAATAAAATCGTCGCTGTATTGGATGATATTACTGGAGTAATGATTCATAACAATTGCGAAAATGATAGCTTTGAAGCGTTTAGCGAGAGCTTGGCCGACATCGAAGCAAGATTTGGTGACGTTTTAGCGAAGCTTGAGTGGGTAAGCTTGGGCGGTGGTATTCATTTCATAGCGTCTGATTATCCGCTAGAAAAGCTTGCAGACAGATTAAAAGGCTTTAGCGAAAAGTATGGCGTACAAGTCTATTTGGAACCAGGGGAGGCGAGCATTCATGGCGCTGGCTCATTGGTCACCACAGTATTAGATACTATGCATAACGAAAAAAACCTAGCCGTCGTCGATGCGTCTATTGAGGCGCACATGCTAGATTTACTGATCTATCAAGAATCAGCATCCATTACTTCTATCAACGATAAATCAGTTGATATTGTGCCTGCTAATGCTGAGCAAAAAAATGACGCTCCTAACAATACGATTATTTATGGTCGTTCTTGTTTGGCAGGCGATATCTTCGGCGAATATGACTTGGTAGATGCTACCCAAAAACCGCTAGAAATAGGCGATAAAATAGCCTTTGGTAATGCCGCAGGTTATACCATGGTCAAGAAAAACTGGTTTAACGGTGTTGACATGCCAGCGATTGTTATTCGCCGTTTAGATGGTAGCATTGATATCCAGCGTAAGTTTGATTATCAAGACTACAAAGCAAGTTTGTCTTAATTTTTAATCATTAAATAGTGCTAAAAAGACTATAAAAATTGTTATAATTGCGCCGGGCAGAGTGGCTATTATTTAAGAGTAGCTATTATTCAAATAATAGTCTTTGCTCGACGGGTGCGTGGGTTTTCCTCGGTCTTCCTTTTTAATTCACGCATATCATTCACTCGTTTCTGTTTTGCATAGCCACTATCGATGGTATCAACAGGGACACAAAGGAGGATTGTTCATTGAACACAAACCAACAAGCTAAGCCTAGCAAAAAAGACGTACTCATCATCGGCGCAGGCGGTGTCGCTCAAGTGGTCGCGCATAAGTGTGCGATGCATAATGATGTGCTCGGCGAGATTCATATCGCCTCACGCACTCAGGACAAATGTGATGCCATCGCTCAAAGCGTAAAGGATAAAGGTAGCTTTAAACAAGCAGCAGTCTTGCATACGCACCAAGTCGATGCGATGGACAGTCAAGCGCTTATCAAACTTATCAACGATACGGGCATTAAAATCCTTATTAATGTCGGCTCATCTTTTATTAATATGAGTGTACTAGAAGCTTGTATTGAGACGGGTACTGCTTATATCGATACCGCTATTCATGAAGATCCACGCAAGATCTGTGAGACGCCGCCATGGTATGACAACTATGAATGGCAACGCAAACAGCGCTGTGCAGACAATAATGTCACGGCGATCTTGGGTGTAGGATTCGATCCAGGTGTGGTCAACGCTTATGCGCGTATCGGCTATGACATGATGGATAAAGGCACGGTGACCGATATTGATATTATCGATATTAATGCAGGCAGTCATGGCAAGTACTTCGCCACCAACTTCGACCCTGAGATTAATTTCCGTGAATTCACCGGTACGGTCTACTCTTGGCAAGATAGCCAGTGGCAATCTAACAAGATGTTTGAGGTCAAACGCAGCGATGATTTGCCAGTCGTTGGCATGCAAAACAGTTACTTAAGTGGTCATGACGAGATTCATTCGTTATCGGCCAATTTAGACGTGCCCAATATACGCTTTTGGATGGGCTTCGGTGAGCATTACATCAACGTCTTTACTGTACTACAGAGCTTAGGATTGTTATCTGAGCAGCCAGTCATGACCGCCGAAGGGCAAGAGGTTATTCCTTTAAAAGTAGTCAAAGCGGTATTGCCAGACCCAAGTTCCCTTGCGCCAAACTATACAGGCAAGACCTGCATCGGTGATAAAGTCAAAGGACAAATAAACGGCGTTGATAGCGAGGTGTTTATCTATAATATCTCCGATCATAAGGATGCCTACAACGAGGTCGGTAGCCAAGGTATCTCCTATACTGCAGGTGTACCGCCCGTTGCGGCTGCTATACTAGTCGCTACAGGTACATGGGATGCAGGTAAAATGGTGAATGTCGAAGAGCTTGATCCTAAACCCTTTATTAACTTACTAAATAACATTGGTTTGCCGACGCGTATTCAAGATGCAGATGGAGATAGAGCACTTGAGTTTGATATTTAATTTACTTTAATTACCCAAAAGGCTTATCTGTCATAGATAAGCTTTTTTTTTGCGTATGAAATTTTTACGTATAAATAAGGGAGTTATTGATTTATTTTCGATTCATCGGATTGATGGGTAAAAACACTAGTCATAACATCTCTAAAATGTCTGAACTATACTCAAAGAAAAAAGTTTGCTGTTTATACTCTTATATGAATATTTTGATAAGTGTTACATGATAATCACATTAATATTTACATGCTGTTATATATTTTAAAAAGTGTGTTTAATAACCACTTGTCACAGATTGGAGCCATTCATCAGAATGTAGTCCCAATTGTAATCTCAAACTTAGTACTGATAATAAAGAGTGAGTCGTGCATATGGGAAGTTTTGGGCTACTTAATTGGACTATATTGATTGTGTATCTTATCGGTAATTTGCTAATGGGTTTGATGTTTAGCAAAAATGTTAACAGTGCTGAAGATTATTATCTAGGTAGTAAAAAAATTCCTTGGTGGGCTATTGGTTTTTCGATATTAGCGACCTACGTTAGTGCCATGTCGTTTTTGGGTGGACCTGCTTGGTCATACGCAAGTGGCCTTGGGGTCATGATGATTCACATCAACTACCCTATAGTGATATTTATAGTCATCACGCTATTCTTACCTTTTTTCTATAATAGTGGTGTCGCCTCCATTTATGACTATCAAGAGCAGCGTTTTGGTAAAAAAGCTCGTAGTGTAATGTCGATCATTTTTATGATGACCCAAACGTTATCCTCAGCAGCGGTACTGTATGCGACAGCACTAGTGCTCAGCTTTATTACCGGTATAGAGATCAATCTTGCCATTGTAGTCATTACCATCGTGGCGCTGGCTTATACCTTGATGGGAGGTATCAGCGCGGTCATATGGACTGATGTCATCCAGTCCGTTATCTTGATGATAGGGGCGGTTATCATTTTCTACTTCCTATTAAACGATCTGCCCCAGCCATTGATGGCGACCCTCTCAGAGCTAAAAGCTGATGGTAAAATGAATATTTTAGATTTTACTCTAGATACTAAAGTAGAAGCTACCGTGTGGACCGGCGTAATAGCTATGGTGATGTTTCATACGACCGTTTATGGTGCCAATCAGATGGTGGTACAGCGCGCGCTTACTGCTAAAAGTATTGGTGATGCCAAAAAGTCCTTTTTATTCATGGGCTTTGCCGCCTTTTTCGTCTATTTTGTATTCTTATTATTAGGCGTGCTGTTTTATAGCTACTACAATGGTCAAGACTTCGACAATAACAATACTATTGTGTTGCAGTTTGCAGCAGATACGGGCCTGCCGGGTCTTTTAGGTATTATTACTGCGGCAGTATTAGCAGCGTCACTTTCGAGTCTTGATTCAGCGCTTAACTCTTTATCTACAGTAACTACGCTTGATTTTTATGAAAAGTACTTTAAAAAGAACGCGTCATCTACTCATTACTTAAAGGCATCGCGCTGGTTTACCGTGATATGGGCAGGTCTAATTATCATACCGGCTATTTTGTTCTCTCAAAGTGAGGGCTCGGTATTGGAGCTGCTAACCAAAGTAGGCTCTTATTTCGTTGGTGCTAAGCTTAGTATGTATCTGCTTGGATTCTACTCACAGCATACGACAGAGCGCGGATTATTAATCGGCGTTGCCGCAGGGTTTTTGGCAGTGTGGGTAGCCGCTACGCAAACCGATGTTGCCTGGCCTTGGTACTGCGCCATTGGCTTTATAGTGAACGTACCTATTTCTATCGGAGTGAGTTTGTTGTTAGACGGGCATCAAAATGAGATCTCCGTCTACACTATTAAAGGTCAAAAACAGATGTATCGCGAACAGAATCTACCGGTCAAGCAGGATGGCTGGTATGTGATTCCTGGTAAAGTGGACACTGTTAGTTGGTTATTGGTTGTGTTCTTTATCGCAACTTTAGTGGCTTTATATGTGCTAACCGTCTTTATCTAAATAGTTATCCTTATCTGGATAAAAAGCTGAGTATCATGCTCAGTTTTTTTATGTCTACTCATTTAATTGTGTCCCTGAATCAGCCTTGTCTAACATTTAATAATCTAATATTTAAAAACAAACCTTAAACAATAACTCGCTTTTAATCAAAACCTGTAATTTATACTGACCTAATTTTATAGCCGTCATGCAAATATAGCGCTTATCCCTACTATCAAATTATTCAGCATATGACATAATCCTATTCTTAAATACAGCGTTAATTAAAGCGTCACTTAAATGACACCTAAAATCGTGCTCGCTTTGATATGCCAAGCTAAATACAGGGAGGAAAAATGGCCAATGAACTCGATAATAATGACCTAAATGAAGCAGGACAACCAAACCCTTCAACAATTGAGTCAAATCAAAGCACACGTACGCCGTTTGAGCGCAAACAGTTTGGCGGTACCGAACGTCAATCCAAACCTTTTGATGAAGACGTACCGATATCGCGCAACGATCTCCAAAAAGGGGCGCAAGAGCTCACAGAAAACAGCGTGCCTCATATTAATTGGAGCGTGCTCATTATCTCATCATTAGTGATTGTGGCCTTTTCGATATGGGCCATCTTTTTACCTACTGGTGCCAGTACTACGATGAAAACCGTTGTAGACTGGATTGCCACCAATCTTGGCTGGTATTACGTGATTACGATGGTGATTGTTATTGGTTTTGTGCTTTGGGTAGCGCTATCTAAAGCGGGGAGTATACGTCTTGGACCTGACGATTCGCGTCCACAGTACAAGCTTGGGACTTGGGCGGCGATGCTCTTTGCTGCTGGGGTTGGCATCGATATGCTGTTCTTCTCAGTGACCGGACCTGTGGTGCAATATCTGACCCCGCCTTCTGGTGAGGGTTCAAGCGCCGCTGCCATGCAAGATGCTGTGGTCTGGACGATGTTTCATTATGGTATTGCAGGCTGGTCGATATATGCACTGCTTGGCATGGCTATGGGCTACTTTGCCTATCGTTGGGGGATGCCGTTATCGATTCGAGCGGCGCTTTATCCACTACTAGGTAAGCGCGTCATGGGGCCTATCGGTCATGGTATCAGTACTATAGCGCTGGTTGGTACGGTGTTCGGTGTCGCAACGACCATGGGAATTGGCGTGGTACTGCTAAACGTCGGCTTCTCAAAGCTATTTGGTTTAGAAGAAGGATTGACGCTACAGATTGCGCTGGTGGTTGGCGCTGTTGTTTTGACAATTTTGGCAACCACCTCAGGGGTTGATCGCGGTATCCGCTGGATATCGGAGCTGAACCTATGGAGTGCGGTGGCGATGATGGCGTTTATCTTGATCGCAGGCGAGACCGCCTTTTTGTTAAATGCATTGGTTGAAAACTTGGGTCAATTCTTTGTTACTCTACCCGCACGGATGTTCAAAACTTTTGCTTATGTGCCAGGTAGTAGCGTTTGGATGGGCAGTTGGACGCTGTTCTTTTGGGCGTTTTGGTTGGCATGGGGGCCCTTTGTTGGGGTGTTTTTGGCGCGTATCTCACGGGGTCGTACCTTACGTGAATTCGTTATTGCCGCCATTACTGTACCCGTATTGTGCGACTTTATTATCGTCTCTTTCTTTGGCAATTCAGCACTTTATGAGGTCTTACAAGGTAATACCGCTTTTGCTGAGCTTGCAGTTGAAAGCCCTGAGCGTGGTTGGTATGCACTGCTTGAGTTATTCCCAGGCGCAACTATATTGATCGCTTTAGCTACACTTTCGGGATTTTTATTTTATATTACCAGTGCCAACTCAGGGGCGATGGTCATGTCAAACTTCTCGACCTCAATTCCTGATCCAAGCGAGGACGGTCCTAAGTGGCTACGTATCTTTTGGGCGCTACTGACAGCGATACTGACCATCTCCATGTTGATAGCGGGCGGTGTTATTACTATGGAGTATGCGACTCTTATCTTCGCTCTTCCTGTAACTATTATTGTTTATTTAGTGATGTTTTCTTTCTCCAAAGCCTTAAGAATTGAACGTGCTGAGAACGAAGGTAAAGTACTGCGCCGTCCTTCTATAACGCCAAGTGGCGGTCATCTACCTGAACGTTCATGGAAGCAGCGCTTGGGACAAATGCTCGCTTATCCCTCTAAGCGTGAAGCGGTACAATTTCTTGATCGTATCGTACGCCCAGCGCTCAATGACGTGGCTGGTGAGTTTGAACGGCAAGGTTACGAGATTGAGCGTGATAATATTCCGCATATAGATGATGATATTGACATTGGCGGACCTTTATTAAAAGTCGCCTCCGATGCGCAAAACAACTTTTATTATCAAGTTTCTATGGTTGAAACGCCGTCGCCTACCTTTAGTGGCAAAATGGCACCCGTCAGTGATGTTTACTACCGATTGGAGGTGACCACGCAAACAGGTTCTGGTGGCTATGATTTGATGGGACTCACTAAGCAGCAAGTCATTAACGATGTCCTTGAGCAATACGAAGCGTATTTGACCTTTATTAGCACGCCTGTAGACTCTGATGATAATCTGCATAGAGCGGAATTAGCGACAAGTAAGCGTTGAACGCTGATTAATAAATAAGCCAGATACTTTAAGTATTTGGCTTATTATTCATTGATCAGACTAGGTCAGCTAGTAGACTCAAAATTATAACTTTGAGAAAAAGTTATGAGTGGGTACTACTAAAGCTGCCGCTAGTACTGCTTTGATAATGCCACCAATAATAAAGGGGTACAACCCAAACTGTAATACCGTGCCTTTGGGTACAAAAAAGGAGAGATGGATAAGACCAAATACAAAGACAGCAGCAGTGGCTATCAGCGCCACTAAGGTGCTCATAACATAGCTTTTTAAAATGCCTTTATCACTGAAGTAACCTAAGATGGCGACAGAGGCGATAAACCCATATAGGTAACCACCAGTAGGACCAAAGAACGCAGCAAGTCCAGCTGAGCCCGTAGCAAAGACAGGTAGACCAATAGCACCTTGAAACAGATATAGAAGTACCGCTGCGATACCAGCTTTCCTGCCTAATGCTAATCCCACCACCGTAACAGCTAGGGTTTGTCCCGTAATGGGCACCGGATACATGGGGATAAAGATCTGCGCGAATATTGCAATCATTATCGATCCAAGAATAGCTTTTATAAAAAAAGTACTCTGCTCATGAGACATAAACCAGCGTTTCGTTGATGCTAATACGGTTGTCATAGCTACTCCTTGCTTATTAATATATAGTGTACAACTGTGTACCTGGATTTAAAGTATACTATTGCTCACTGAGTTTCAACTTTTATTTTACTGACAATAAATCAGCGCTTGGATAGTAGGTTTTATGGTAGATAAGGAAGTCACAATCTGGGTTTATAGCGATGCAGGCAGCAGTGAGCTCAGTGTCAAATCTGCTTTGGCAGCCGTGGCAAAAAAACTAAAAATAGATTCTATTGCCACTGTGCAAACTATCTCTAGCGCAGACATTCTTGATAATAAGCTTAGTAATGAATCAAAAGGTAAAAATATCTTAATTATGCCAGGCGGCGCTGACCTACCTTATTGCCAAAAGCTCAATGGGCGAGGTAATGATATTATCCGCAAGTTTATTAGTAAAGGTAATATTTATATCGGTATTTGTGCCGGCGGTTATTATGGCGCACGTGAAATTCAATTCTCAGGGCAATCTTCAGAACAAGGCTATGAGATCAATGGCGATCGTGAGTTGGCCTTTTTTTCAGGAACCGCTATTGGCAGTATAAAAGCATTTACTAATGGGCAGCTGTATGATGAAAAAACGTCGTCCAAAGCTATGGTCACTCTAAACTATGCTAATGCTCAGCAAGACCACGTTTATTATCATGGCGGTGCGTATTTTTCAGCCGATGCAGATGCTAGTTTTGATATTGTAGCGACCTATATTGATGGCAAAAATGCTGTGGTTAGTGGCGATTTTGGAGCAGGAAAATATCTGCTTTCAGGTGTGCATTTTGAGCTGTGTCCAATTATCTATGAGAAATACGTAGTCGCTCAAGCCAGTAACGTTGATATAAAAAAAGAGAGGGATTTATTGTTAGCTATTAGTCACGAGCACTATGGCGCACTGATTTATAAAGAGATTGAGAAGATAATGGTAGAGATGTTTGTTTGAAGGAATAAACCTCTTGAATGAAATAAGTGAACCAAGTAAACAACGAGAAAAAATGCAAATTGTAAAAGTTACCATAGCAGACATAAGCCTAGTTGCCCCTTTATTCGATCAATACCGAGTATTTTATGACAAGCCTAGCGACTTAGATTTGGCGCACTCTTTTATAGAAGCACGAATTAAGCATAGGGAATCAGTTATATTTCTAGCCATAAACGCGGAAGGTGAAGCGGTTGGCTTTACCCAACTTTATCCAAACTTCTCCTCAGTGTCTGCAGTGCGAACTTGGATATTAAATGATTTGTATGTGATCGACAAATTACGCGGGCAAGGCACTGGTAAACAGTTACTTAATACGGCTCGAGATTATGCCATTAGCACTGGAGCTAAAGGCATAAGCTTAGAGACAGCGCCAGACAATATTGGCGCACAAAAACTGTATGAATCTTTAGGCTACAAGCGTGAGATGGATTACCATCACTATTCTTTAAGTTTGTAGATTAGGCTTGTTGAGGTTCTTTAGATATCTAACAACATGCAAGACAAGTAGTGGCTATAGTGCAAAAGTAGTTTTTAGTTATTAAGTAATAAATTTTAAATAAGGAGCCTACCTTGCCAGATGATCTAAATGCCATTACAGAGTATTTGCTGGAGCTTGATGCACTAAAGCTTGTCAATCGCCGTACTTACATCGACGGTGGATTGCGTGTTGAAAATTCAGCGGAGCATTCATGGCATTTAGCTATGGCTTGCTGGACAATTTCAAGAAGTTTTAATCTGGCTATCTCTGAAGAGAAGCTATTAAAGCTGGCACTAATCCATGACTTAGGTGAGATTGATGCGGGCGACACTTTTTTATATGACGTCAATAGAACCAGCGCTCACAACGCTGAGCGAGAAGGGGTAAAGCGTTTAGAGAAACATAATGGCAATGCAGTTACTGAACTATCTAAACTTTGGGAAGAGCAAGAGACAGGTAATAGCTTAGAGACTAAGCTATTAAAAGTGGTCGATAGGTTATTACCATTTTTGCATAACATAAATAGTGAAGGCAAAACTTGGCGGGAGTCAAGCGTCAAGTACTCGCAAGTTGCCAGTGCTCATGCTTTTATCGCTGACGATTTCCCTGAGATTCACGCTTGGATGACCCATTATCTAAATGCAGCGTTAGAGGCAGGCTGGTTGCAGGATTGTTAATAAGTATTAATAGGGTGATACTATGAAATTTTTAGAGCTTAAAGTTCCGCCTGTGTTACAAGTTTTCGTTGCAGGTGCTGCGATGTATGGCGTCTCCAAATCACTTCCCGAATTGCAGTTCTCTCTCCCTGGCTCAAAATGGCTAGGCGGTAGAGTACTTATCTTTAGAAATGCCGTGCAATATTTGACAGGTTTTATTAATGTTTAATGCAGTTACGTTAATAAGCGCTTACTTACGGATACATAGTGATTTGCTATAATAAGCGCTTCGCTGATTATTATGTTTGGTACCTTATTAGCCTAATTGCCTTGGTAATGTTATCTAGCAAAATAATACTCACAACTTGGGTCAACTTATTCTTATGCGTATTCGTAAACTCTTCAAATTTGAAAATGCTCATATTGTGCGCAACTGTAGCTCTGAGCGCTGCAAACATTCTATTCATGGGCACAGCTATCAGATCGAATTGATTTTAGAAGCTCACCGTCTCGACCATGGACAAATGGTTTATGATTTTGGTCTATTGAAGTCCTCTATCAAGGATATTATAGACAGCTTCGATCACGCCATTTGTTTTTGGAACCAAGACGATCCTGAATATATTGCTGCTTGCAAAAAGTTTAGCGCACGCTGGATAAGCTTGCCTGTATCGCCATCGGCAGAGCAGTTCTCGCGGGTGATATTTTTTTGGGCCGAAGAGATTCTAGCGCAGACGCAAATGCAAAATGGTGAAGCGGATGTCAGCGTTTACTCGGTTATTGCGCATGAGACAGCAACGGGTTATGCACAGTGTTTCGCCGATGATGTGGCAAACGAGCAGATGGGTAAGCTGACACTCAAAGACTTTGAATTTAGCGAGCAAGTGCGTAGTGAGTGGCATGATGCCGATATGTATGAGAAGCTAATTTGCGGTGAGCGTTTTGTTAATCCGTCAGTTACCATGCAGGTGCATTCAAAAGAGCAAGTTCATACAAAACAAGAGGCAGGTAAAGTCTGATGTCTAACGTTAATGATACCTCCATCAACAATAAACATTTTCAAATATTAACTCTGTATTCAGAGGCTCATACCGAACGTTTGGCTCAGCAGCTAGCCGCCTTGGTATCGTCAGGAAGTGTCTGGCTGTCAGGTGACTTGGGCGCTGGCAAAACGACTTTGACACGTTATTGGCTACAAGCCATCGGTCATAAAGGTGCAGTAAAAAGCCCAACTTATACTTTGATTGAACCTTATAGTATTGAGCAAGATAATAAGCCCAATAAGCTGGTCTATCATACGGATTTATACCGCATAGAAGATCCTGAGGAATTGTCGCTCATCGGTTTTGATGAGTACCTCGATGATCCAAATGCGCTGGTTATTATAGAGTGGCCAAGCCGAGCAGACAGTTATTTACCGCCGCCAACTTTATTTATTGATATCACCCAAGGCGTTGATGATTCACGCCAAGTAGAGCTGCAGCTCTCAAAAGTAGGCCAGGCTCAGGGTCTAGATTTATCGCTAATAAAAGTGTAGTTGCGACCCAAAAACTTACCTAGATTTTCTCTAACATATAGACTTGATCTACTATCTACAAAATATACAAGAGTATGCAACATATAAAACCCATTAATGTCAGATGATTATCTTCAGACTCGCATCAAAAAGTTATCGCCGCTGCTGATCAATCAATTAGCAGCAGGTGAGGTAGTAACGCGCCCTGCTGCAGTAGTGAAAGAATTGCTTGAGAACGCTATTGATGCTGGTGCTACCTGTGTTGAAGTGCGTATTACGCAAGGTGGTATGGGTATGATTGAAGTGACTGATAATGGTAGCGGTATTCATCCTGATGATATGGTAATGGCGATTACCCGCCATGCGACCAGCAAAGTTGCCGACGTGGCTAACTTGCATGGTATTGAAACTTTGGGGTTTCGCGGTGAAGCATTGGCTGCGACGGCTGCAGTCTCTCGGTTGACACTGACTAGCAGTCACGATGATAGCGGTATTGGTCGCCAGTTACAGGTTGCAGGCATTCTGGCTCAGACGCCGACTTTGGTGCCTGTCGTCCATAAGCGCGGAACAACGGTGACAGTAAAGGACTTATACTTCAACGTGCCAGCTCGACGCGGCAATCTTAAGTCTATTGCTACCGAATTCGGTCACATTGAAACTATAGTTTGTGAGGTCGCTTTAGCGCGCGCTGATGTAGCGCTAAGCCTTTATCATGATAATAAAAAGCGTTTATCTTTATCGGGTACGCTGACTCATGCTACTAATAACTTAAATACGGCCAGTAGTTTAGATGGTAGTGATAGTCATTTGCCACTTTTACCTTTGGCACGTCTTGAGCAGGCGCTAGGTGTAGTACTAAATGATCGCGCTATAGCGGTGACAGTAGATTTATCCAGCCTTTTGCAGCACTCTACCAAAGCTGCCACTGAACAAAGTCTAGGCAATAAAGCTAGTATTAGCGGTTGGCTGTGGCCAATAAATGATCAGCAAGACGCGCTACCAAAACTGCTTTATATTAATGGGCGTCTGATAAAAGAACCCATTGTTAGTAATCAGCTGCGCCAGCTGGCACAAAGCGCTAATTTTAAAGGTATCGGTTACGCGTTGTACTTCGATCTACCGCCTCATTGGCTCAATGTCAACGTCCATCCCACCAAACAGCGCATTAAGATTAGTCCGCTGAATAACATCATAGCGCATCTCAGTCATAGTATTCGCCTTAAACTTAAAGCGCTAGATAAGCTGGATTCTTCAAACAAAGAAGTCTTTGTGCCGCGAAGATTAAATCATAATATTAAAGTTGATGCTTCCAATAGTTTTTTGAAAACGTTGTCTTTATTGCCGCAAGTGCAAGCGCCAAAGCACGACTATCAATACTCAAAGACGATTACTCGGGATGATTTAGAGCAGTCACTACAAGCTGACTTAAATTTTAGCGATAAGCAAGTAGCCACAAATAAAGGTAGTACTAATCGTACAGGTTTGACCAATACTATTGAGGCGTCTGAGACAGATGATCTTCTAGCTCTACCTTATTGTTTAGACGTTATTAGTCAGCTACCAGTCAGGAGTTTGCCTGAACATAGCCATTCTGAACATACCTCTTTTAAAAATAATTTGGCAAGCAATCAGTCCTCAAATAGCCACGAGTTAGGTGTAAGACCCGAAAGTGAGACGCACTCATTGCCATGGCTGTTGCTTTATCATCAGAATAAATTACTACTTGTGAGCGCAAAGGCTTGGCAGTTGAATCTAGACTCATTGTTTGAGTCAAATACCTTTAACAACGAAATACCAGCTGATGCCAGACAGTTTAATGAGCAGTTAAGTCGCTATGCCGCGCAGATGTCGACGCAGGATTTGCTAGCGTTCACAACTGATATTGGGGCGCTAGTAACTAAGCAAGCAATAGGGACTGTAGATACGCCAGCTTTAGTGGTATCAATATTGTCGTCTCAAACTAGCTAATTTATTTATATAATCTGCTAATTATATGACTTACCAAGGTAATCGTATGTCCTCTCATGTTTTATCAAAAAAGTTGTCTCAAAAGCTGCCTGATAACAGTGTGGTATGCTTGATGGCACCAACGGCCAGTGGTAAGACTGCACTTGCTTATGAGCTATATGATACGGGGCGCTATGAGCTGATATCAGTAGACTCGGCACTAATATACCGCGATATGAATATCGGGACAGCCAAACCGTCAGCTGCTGAGCTTGAGCGTTATCCCCATCATTTAGTTAATATTATTGATCCTACTCAAACTTATAGTGTAGCTCAGTTCGTCAACGACGTAGCCCTGCTCATCGATCGCTGTCACCAAAGCCATAAAATACCGTTACTGGTTGGCGGTACGATGATGTATTACATGGCGCTACTCGATGGATTATCCCCTGTTCCTGATAGTGATGAGAGCGTACGTAAACAAGTGGAGCGGTGGCGACAAAACGACGGTATTGAAGCGTTGTACCAGTATCTAGCCGAAGTTGATCCTGTTAGTCATAAACGTCTAAAGCCTACTGACACTCAGCGTATCACGCGTGCTATTGAAGTTTATTTGCAAACTAAAATACCGATAAGTGATTGGCAACAGCGACCTAAGCAAGCTTTAGCTAACAATCCAGACCAGCAGTGGCATGCACTGGCAGTGATACCTGAGCGCACTTGGCTGCATAAGCGTATTGCTCAGCGTTTGGATATCATGTGGGAGGAGGGGCTGGTTACAGAGGTTATTTATTTACTCAATAACTATGCTTTAACGCCTAGTATGCCATCAATGCGCTGCGTCGGTTATCGGCAAGTATTAGAGTATTTAGTGCAAACCAATCATCCTGTTTTCGATCAACCGCATCTGGATAAAGAACTATTTTATAATACTTTTGATTGCGCTAATCCAGAGGTAACGAGTAGTATGGCTTATCAAGAAATGCAAAACAAAGCTTTATATGCCACAAGACAACTTGCAAAAAGACAGTACACTTGGCTACGTAAATTAGTTCAATTACAAAATCTAAATAGCGACCCCGCTGAAGATGAAAAGAGTAACAAAATTGTAATATCATCATTGACAACAATGAGGCAAGCTGGTAATTATCTGCGCTAACGTTCAGGTAATAAGAGATAACAAGGGTATGGCAAGCTATTGTTCAATAATAAATGGTAATAATATCTAAGCTACAAGCAAAATAACTGTTATAATTTAATATCAATTTTGATACTAAATGGTAAGAAAGCAAACATCGGTTATCTTTGTTACTATTAGGTAGTATTTATTAAAAGCACTGTACAAACAAGTAGTTACTGAAATATTTACAAGAAAACCGTACTTTTTCAGAGTCACATAACTCAAGAAACCATCAGTGCTTATTTAAATACATTTTATGAATAAAATTTATTATTGTATCTTTTTTTAACCATTATAATTAAATAAGCACTTATAATAACTAACATTCAAAATATAATAATTAGGAGAGTTTTTATGTCAAAGGGACAAACATTACAAGATCCGTTCTTAAACTCACTGCGCAAAGATCGCATTCCTGTTTCTATTTTTTTGGTCAACGGTATCAAACTCCAAGGCCAGATTGAGTCATTTGATCAATATGTTGTTTTACTTAAAAATACAGTTAGTCAGATGGTTTATAAACATGCTATCTCAACAGTAGTACCAGCGCGCAATCCACGGGGTACGACAACTACAGCAGTTTCAGGCAGCGCTATACAGAACCCAGGGGCAGCTGGTTATCAAGGCGCAAACCCTAGTTTTGAGCGCGGTAGTAATACGGGTAGTGGCTTTGAAGAACGCGGTTTTGCCTCCAATCGTAGCGGTTTCAATCGTGGCGGTTTTGGTCAGGGTCAAGACCGGGGTTTTGAGCGTGGAAGCTTAGGTCAGGATCGTGGTTTTGAGCGTGGAAGCTTAGGTCAAGATCGTGGTCTTGAGACCCCAGCAGAGAATGACGTATCCAGTGCCAAATCAGATGAAGACTTTGGTAATGACGACAACAGCTAATTAAGACGGTTATAAAAGCTAATTATCTACGTATTTGCCAACGAAAAGACCTGCTTTTAAGTGGGTTTTTTTTGTATAAGTTAAGAAGATTCTGCTATTTTTTTATCGACATTGTTTTTAGCTGCATTTCTAATATTGATCACAATATAGTAAAATACGCCATTGTTAAATTACTAGTAACGGGTTAGACCATGAATAACTGCGCAAGCAAGCAAACTTACGATCAACATATCAGCCATGCTATCGATGCTATTAATACTGAAAAGGCGGCATTAGCACTGCTAACCGAACAAATAGATGATCGATTTGCTAAGGCTTGCGATATTATTTTGGCGTGTAAGGGACGAGTGGTCGTGACAGGTATGGGTAAGTCAGGGCTGATCGGTCGTAAGATAGCAGCTACTTTTGCCTCCACTGGCACCCCTGCATTTTTTATGCATCCAGGAGAGGCAGGTCATGGTGATCTAGGCATGTTAGTCAAAGGTGATGTGCTGCTAGCTATTTCAAACTCTGGCGAATCAGATGAGATTAAGACTCTCTTGCCAGTAGTAAAGCGGTTAGGCATTCCGCTGATTAGCATCAGTCGTGACCAACGCGGCATGTTGCCTCGCGCCGCCGATATCATACTGACACTAGGTAAGTCAAAGGAGGCTTGTCCATTGAACCTTGCCCCCACCTCTAGTACTACCGCTACTTTAGCGCTGGGGGATGCATTAGCCGTTGCCTTGGTACATGCTCGTAATTTTACCTCAGAAGATTTTGCTTTATCCCATCCTGCCGGCGCGCTTGGTCGTCAGCTACTAACGCGGGTTGAGGATCTTATGCATAGCGAATCTGAGAGCTTGCCTATTATTGATCAACGAGCGCCGCTACAAGAGGCCCTATTTATTATGTCTGCGGGACGATTGGGTATGACGGTGGTGGTTGACGATGAACAAAAGGTTGTAGGAGTGTTTACTGATGGCGACTTACGCCGTGGGTTAGAAAGAGGAATCGATCTTGCAACACCCATGCATGAGGTAATGACCAGCAACCCACGTCAAGTCAGCAAAACCATGCGTGCCTCAGATGCCCTTAGCGTCATGAATGAAAATGCGATCAGTCAGTTATTGGTAATAGACGAACAAGAGCGCTTAGATGCTATCATTACGGTACATGACTTGCTGCAAGCAGGCGTAAAATAAACACTTAACTTTACGTTATACGCGCTTCATGCTTTAATAAAAGACTTTATAAGAGATACATTATGCAAGACTTAATCAAAAAAGCTGGTCAAGTTAAAATGCTTATTTTAGATGTTGATGGTATTTTATCCAACGGTCAGATTATCTATGATGCTACTGGTACTGAGACCAAAGCCTTTTCAGTACAAGACGGTATAGGGATTAAGTCCTTGGCGCGTTATGGTATCCTGACGGCTATTATTACTGGCCGTAGTAGTCCTATGGTGGACAAACGTGCGGTTGAGATAGGCATTGATTATGTCGTACAAGGCCGTGATGATAAGCTGATCGCTTTAAATGAGCTGCTGTTAACACTTGATCCAAAGCTAAATATCAGCGCGGCTGACTGTGCTTATATGGGTGATGATCTACCGGATATTAAAGCCATGCAAACAGTTGGTTTTGCTGCTACTGTACCCAACGCTCATACAGAGGTCATCAATCGCAGTGATATGGTGACGACTCGTAGCGGGGGCACGGGCGCGGTACGTGAGGTATGTGATCTTATCTTAAAAGGTCACGGTCATTATCAGGATTTTATTGCTCGCTATACGCTTGATGAATCATCTCAGGATAACTTGTCGTGAATACTCGGATACTAATCGTCTTGGCTTTAATTATTGCCGGTATTGCAGGATGGTTCTTTCAGCAACAAGGTAAGATATCGCCACCTGTCAATATAGAGGCTTCAGAAGTTGATTACGAGGCTACAGATATTCAGGCGGTACAGACCAATGAGCAAGGTGAAACAGAGTACGAGCTTAACGCCAAGTCACTAACTCATAATCCTGAAACCAATCTAGATGAGATGTCTGGTATTACTATGAACTGGGAGCCATCCGCTGAGCTGCGTTATCGAATCCAAGCTGGTAGTGCTACCATCAATCAGCAGACGGGCGAGCTGAGCTTATCAGGAGGGTTTACTCTTGTTAGCGAGGATACCGTGGGCGCAGAGGAGAGCGGTACAAATAGTACTAGTAATTCAGATAAAGAACCTATTCAAGTGACTGGTCAGACCTTAAAGGGTAACACTAAATCTAGACAAGTCTATAGTGATGAAGCTGTCAAGGTGGTACAAGGTATGAACCGTTTTGAGGCCTCAAACATGATAGCCAATCTTGAAACGGGGGAATATGAGTTTGGGCAAGTTGCCGTTTCATTCACACCAGCTGAGCGTCAAGATCAAGCTTTGTTTTAATCTTTTGTGTGGATACTACCTGATAGTTTAAAAGTTTGTGGTACCTATTAATAATCAACTATAAAAAGAGTAACGGCGTATGAAATCTAAATTGTTGTCTGCCAAGCATTTTAAAGCGCAGCGCTACTTAAGTAAACGGCGTGCGTTACCGATCGCTGTGCTATTCATGCTGCCTTTATATAGCCAAGCATTACCCTCAGATGCCAATCAAGAGATCAAACTTTTAGCAGATAAGGCTACCTATAGCGAGCGTACTGGGGTTACCAGTTACTCCGGCAATGTCATTATTACGCAGGGTACGCTCAAGCTTACCGCTGATAATATAACCGTTAATTTGTCACCGCAGCGCAGTATTAATTCTGCTGTTGCAACAGGGCGTCCTGCGACTATGCAGCAAGTGGTTACTCAAGAAAAAGGCTTAGCGAAAGGGCAAGCTAACGAGATTGAGTACAACGCAGTAAATGGCATTATCACGCTAAAAGGTAATGCTAAATTGACCCAAAATGGCGCTAGCTTTGCTGGTAATGTCATACGTTATAGTCTAAAAGCAGGTGATGTTGAGGCAACTGCGGGAAGCAGCCAGCGGGTTGAGCTGATACTGCCGCCTAGCAGTAATACCAATCAAAGTGGTATACGCTAACTGAGCGTTTATTTATCTAAGTTCTAAATGTGTCAAGATCCATCAAACTTGTCTTTAAAGCTGGTACCTGTCTTCATGTTATATAATAGTCTGAGTAAGTTATGAGCGAGTATAGAAACACTGATCAGCGGTCGCCAGTGAGCCCTACTGAGCCTGCCGTGCGCCTAGTTATGCAAAATCTAGGTAAACGTTATGGCAAGCGCTGGGTAGTAAAAGATGTCTCATTTTCTGTTGAGCAAGGTCAAGTCGTAGGCTTATTAGGACCTAACGGCGCTGGTAAAACAACCAGTTTTTACATGGTAGTTGGTCTGGTTAATATGGATAAAGGCCGGGTTACTTTAGGTAAAATGGACTTATCAAAATATGCTATGCATGAGCGTGCCCGCGCTGGTATCGGTTATTTGCCGCAAGAAGCGTCTATCTTTCGTAAGCTATCCATTGAAGATAATATTTTAGCTATTTTACAAACCCGTAAAGAATTAACGAGCGCTGAACAAGGCCAGGAGCTTGAAAAACTGATCGGTGAGTTCCATCTAGAACATGTGCGAAAATCGCTAGGCATGAGTGTCTCAGGCGGCGAGCGTCGCCGCTGTGAGATTGCACGCGCTTTAGCGGCTGATCCTAAGTTTATATTGTTAGACGAGCCTTTTGCTGGCGTAGATCCTATCTCGGTAAGCGATATAAAAGAGGTCATTATGACCCTCAAGAATCGTGGTATCGGAGTGTTGATTACTGATCATAATGTTCGAGATACGCTAGCCATTTGCGAGAAAGCTTATATCGTCTCAGAGGGCGCTATTATCGCTGATGGCACGGCACAAGATATTCTAAACAATGATTTAGTAAAATCTGTCTATTTGGGTAAGGATTTTCAAGCTTAAACACCTTCTTATAGCTCTATTCTTATCTGTATCAATCAAAACAACTGGTTTAACAAAATACTTTACCTATCCTAATCATTTTATGAGCTGACCGTGTCAACGGTAGCTCGTTATTCTTTGTAACTCTAATTATTTTTTCTTTATCTGCTACTCAAAGAAGGCCTATACACGATGGCAAAAAATAAAAGCAGCTATGTCTGCCAGCACTGCGCTGCTCACTTTGGTAAATGGTCGGGACAATGTTCTGATTGCGGCGAATGGAATAGCTTGGTTGAAGCTCCTAATGTCAGCATGCCCCATCATAATAAAAGCACCTCTAAGCCCACAGCCAATCGCGGCGGTACACCGCGCAGCGTAAGCGCTAATGCACCAGCCGGGAACTATTCAGGGACACATAGTGCAGTTATGCCGCTAAATGCGGTCAGTGTGACTTTAGATGCGCGTATGCCAACCGGAATCAGCGAGTTTGATCGCGTGTTGGGCGGCGGTTTGGTAGCAGGTTCTGTAGTGCTTATCGGCGGCGATCCAGGTATTGGTAAGTCCACTATTCTTTTGCAAACAGCGACCAATATGGCGCGCGCAGATTCGCTAGCAGGCAGCGCGCTATATGTGACAGGTGAGGAGTCGCTCGCGCAAGTAGCGATGCGTGCCAAACGCTTAGATTTACCCGCTGATCGCTTGCGAGTACTGGCCGAAACCAATGTTGAAACTATTTGCGCCGCCCTTACTCAAGAGCAGCCAGCTATAGCGATCATTGACTCTATCCAAACTATTTATACCGATGCCATAAATTCAGCACCGGGCGGGGTCAGTCAAATTCGCGAGTCGGCTGCTATTTTAACCCGCTATGCCAAACAGACAGGTACCGCGCTATTTTTAGTGGGTCATGTGACCAAAGAAGGTACATTGGCAGGTCCAAGAGTACTTGAGCATATGGTTGATACCGTGCTCTACTTTGAGGGTCAGTCTGACTCGCGCTTTCGTATGATTCGCGCGGTAAAAAACCGTTTTGGCGCGGTCAATGAGCTAGGTATCTTTGGTATGACAGATATGGGTCTTAAAGAAGTTGCCAACCCCTCAGCTATTTTTTTGAGCCGCTATGATAAGCCCGTTGCCGGTTCAGTAGTTATGGTCAGCCGAGAAGGCACACGTCCACTTCTGGTTGAAGTACAAGCGCTCGTAGATGATTCTCAAGGGCAGCCAAGGCGGATGGCCTTAGGGCTTGATTTTCAGCGATTATCGATGCTGCTAGCCGTTATGCATCGGCATGGCGGCATCCATACTAGCGGGCAGGATGTTTATGTCAATGTGGTGGGCGGCGTAAAAGTAATAGAGACAGGTTCTGATCTGGCGGTGCTATTGGCCTGCGCCTCTAGTATCAAAGAAAAAGCGCTGCCTTCATCATTAGCTGTGTTTGGTGAAGTAGGGTTGTCAGGGGAGATACGTCCTGTCCCTAACGGACAAGAGCGGCTAAAAGAGGCTATGAAGCATGGATTTACTCATGCCATCATCCCCAAAGCGAACGCTCCTGCTAGTACCTCAGCACAGTTTAAAGGTATTAGCGTAATAGCTGTAGAGCGCCTAGACGATGCAATTGAAAAAGCGTTTGAGATATAGTTTTAAATACTTACTAAAACAGATATTCACTAAAAAAGGTGCCAAACTTATATGAGTTTGGCACCTTTTTATATTGAAACTATTATATTTAAACACTGAGAATATTATTTTTAATGCAGTGTCTAGAATTATGGCCCTGAAACGCGTTCAATAGAAACGTTACCAACGCCTTTACTAGTAATACCCAATTGTTTGGCAGCGCCATAGGACAAATCTAATACTCGGTTGCCATGAAAGGGGCCACGATCATTGACTTTTACTACCACACTTTTACCATTGGTTTTATTGGTGACTTTTACATAACAATTCAGTGGCAATGAGCGATGAGCAGCGGTTAGAGCGTTCATGTCAAAAGTATCACCGCTAGCGGTCTTGCGGCCATGAAATTTACGACCATACCACGAAGCCAAACCACTTTGTTTAAACTTGCTGACAGAATTAGAGGCGACTGCTGTTAGACGTTCTAACACATCCTCATCGTTAGTCACTTCGCTGCTATCATCGGTACTCGTAAGCAACGAGCTATTTAGTGCTAATGATGTAGGTTGGCGGGCAGATTTGACTAAGTTTGAAGCGTTGTCGTGTTGTCGGGTAAGCTCACCAAGTACACGATCAATATGGGAGGCATTATCTTGGGAGAAAGTAGTAAGAGAGGTTTGAGCATCGACTGCATTTGCTTGAGTTGCTACTGTAGAACCAGCAAACACACACATTGACAGAGTAAGTAAACCAGATAAACGCTTATTCATAAATACCTCTATAGCTTATATTAAAACCTAGTCACAAGTCTTTGTTTACATGCATGCCAGTCAATTCATATTTAAGTTTAAACTAGTTACTATTATCAAAGGACTATATAATATTAGAAAGGTAGTACAGGACTTAAAATATAATTGATTTCTCATTTAATAATTAATACGCATAAAATAGTAGTTTGCCATCTAAAAGGTTGACTACTGAAAAACAAGCTACAAATATTAAAGCCGTCTTTTAATTAAACCTATAAAATCTTAAACGCCTACTATACGGATTAGCTACAACTAAAATATAACCAAGTGAAAAGTTTATTAGTAGCTCTGTACACTTTGTGTATCAAAAACCAGTAGAAAGTAGAGTAGCGCAAAATTTTATAAAAAACAAGTCCTAAAATATGAGCGTAATAGTTAACAATAGTTGCTAGTATAAAAAGTTAATTAAGAAAGTATCTACATATTATAGTAACAATAACAACAGTTTAGAAAGATAAACATAGCCTTTCATTGTTTTCGCAGTAATACTGGTGAGGTAAAAAGATAAAAATTATTTTTGTATTTTTATTAAATTTACGGTAAAAATAATAGAATCTCTCTATATATTCGATATACCAAATATATAAATTTACTGGAAAATATAGCGAAAAACTTATACACCATTAAAACAATTTAATCTAGAAATTTTTAACGTAAGAGTATTAAAGTATTTTTTATCAGAGTAATACGCTTATTTATTTTTTATAGTTTTTCTCTAAATATAGTTTATCTTTTATAAAAACGCTACAGGATTAATAGTATGAATTTTGGTCACGCTAAAACTACGTAGATACAGTAGATGAGCGTAGGTACAGTAGATAAGCAAAAACCATACCAGTAATGTCCTAATACTAATTTGTAGCCTAAGTTTGACATCAGCTATAGTAGGCTATGGCTTGACCATAAACGAGCGACAAGACCGCACGTCTATGCGTTTACTTTATGCGTATGAATAGACATTAAAAGTCCAAATCCTGCCATTAACGTTACAATGGCAGTACCGCCGTAACTGATGAAAGGCAAAGGGACACCGACGACAGGCAGAATACCACCTACCATACCGACGTTGACAAAGATGTATACAAAGAACGACATAGCTATAGCGCCTGCTAATAAACGACTATAAATGTCAGGATTAGTGAAGGCAATATATAGTGCTCGGACTAATAGACAAGCATATATTGACATGAGAAGTATTACCCCGAGTAAACCAAACTCCTCTGAAAAAGCAGCAATGATAAAGTCAGTATGACCTTCAGGCAAAAAATGTAGATGGGATTGGGTACCGTCAAGATAGCCTTTACCCGATAAACCACCAGAACCAATCGCTGTTTTGGACTGGATAATGTTCCAGCCTGCTCCTTGAGCATCGCCTTCAGGGTTGAAAAGCGTTAGTACCCTTGTCCTTTGATAGTCATGTAATAAAAAATGCCAAGCAAAGGTCACAAAAGGTACTGCTAAAGCT
The DNA here is from genome assembly GCA_947501045.1 of uncultured Psychrobacter sp. Taxonomy (GTDB): domain Bacteria; phylum Pseudomonadota; class Gammaproteobacteria; order Pseudomonadales; family Moraxellaceae; genus Psychrobacter. The sequence continues at coordinate 69,547 of CANMUI010000002.1, read as the reverse complement.
ATGGCACCGAAGATCATCCACCATGATAATCCAGCTAAAAACAATACGAAGAGCCCACTGGCAGCTACAAGTAGAGACGTACCAAGATCCGGCTCTTTAGCAATTAATAATACTGGTACTACGATAATACCTAGTGTTATTAATACACTTGAAAATGAAGGGGGCAGATCACGTTTAGATAAAAACCAGGCGCACATCATGGGCATGCCAAGCTTCATAAACTCCGATGGTTGCACACTACCAAATCCTGGTAAATTGATCCAGCGCTGCGCGCCCATGCGTACTTCGCCAATAATATCGACTAGTACCAATAGTATTAATCCCAACACATAAAATACAGGGGTAAACGTACGATATATATTAGGCGGTACTTGCGCCATAATAAACATGGCAGTAAAGGCGACCCCATAACTAACTACTTGCCGCACAACCATGCTAACGTCTTGGGTTGAAGCACTATATAAAATCGTCAAACCAATGCAACAGATAGTTAATAGAAGGACAGTCAACCAAGGGTCTATATGAATACGCTGCCATAGTGTGCGTTCATACTGCTGACTGAAATGATGACTTTGACGAGAGAATCGGTACTGAGGATTAAAAGACATAGGCGATGGGACTATAATAGGATACTGTAATCAAACATGAAAAAGTTCAAGCAAAATACCGTTGATCATTAATAAAATTAAAAACTATATAAGGTTTGCTATAGAAAAACTAAGTATCATTAAATAGTCTTAGAACATTGATGAATTGAACTAATTAAGATACAATAATACAACTAAAATTCAATAAAAAGAAACAAATTGATGTAATAGTAATAATGTAACTCTATAATTGAATACAGTGATGATAAATGTTAATAATAAAATTATCAGTCGATACAGGTAGTAATAGTTTAGCTTGACTACCTAAAATTTGGTAGTATCGTTAAATATTTTTAGTGGTAATAATACCTATGGCTCATGTAAACAATAGAAGTCAAAGCTTTCAACATAGTTTATCCATTGAACAAGATAATACATCCAGCCACCAAAAAAACTATTGCCATTCTACAATGTTGTCGTACTATATGATATCAATGATAAAACCTACATTTGCTCTTGTTATTTTTGCCAGTACTAGCGCCAGCTATGCCGCCATTTTGAATGATAGTAGCGAGAGACGTATTCAAGTTCGTCATAGCAATGCCTACATCAGCCCTTCTATCAGAACAAATGACAATAGCAGTAATAGTTTGGGCGGTGATAGTATACAAGGTTTAATCGAACAAAAGCAGCGCGAGTACAATTTTGATGCCAAACTATCGATAGAAGAGAATAAAAGCGTTAGCGTGCGTCGCCCAAATCAAAATACTCCTTCCTATAATAGTCCTACTTACTCCTCTAGATATAGTACAGTCGATAACACCTATAATCAGTTTGCGAATATGGACTTTAATTCGTGGGCCAACAGCAGCAGTTACCGAGCACAAGAGATTGCTAATTATCAACGTTACTTGAACTCACAAGTTGGTGTTCAAAACGTTCCACCACTCGAAGAGCTTTTGTCTACCGCCCGTAGCTGGAATCAATGTGGCTATGAGCCCTATCAGTTACCACCGCAGGAGCTATGGTCAAATATCGTCCCTACTTTACGACTTTATAGCCAGTTAAAGAGTCAAGGTATCTTGCCTGCAAGCAGCCAAATACGCTCTGTATATCGTAGTCCTAGCCTTAATGCCTGTGCGGGGGGTGCAAGAAACAGTAAGCATATGACCGCCAGTGCTATAGATATCTGGGTCCCAGAGTATAGTAATAATTTATGGATGCTCAGTAATCTACAAGATAGTCTGTGCCAGTTTTGGCAGTATCAAGGTCAATCTTATAATTTTGGATTGGGGCTGTATTCAACGGGAGCTATACATTTAGATACGCAAGGTTACCGCAAATGGGGCTCTAACCACGCTAGCAGTAGCTCATCTTGTCGTTACTGATATCAAATTTAGGGTTAGAGCTAAAGTTGTACTGAATAAAAGATAAAAAATAAAATGGTAATATTACATACAAATAGATTTACAAAGGATTTTGGTTTGATAATAGTGTGTATAAGTTTAAGTCTCACCATATGACTGCTCGAAGGTTAAAACTCACTTTAATGATGCCACTAATATTCCTTGTATATCTTGTCTCTTTTTTAAGTATCAGCGCTTGTAGTTCTGAAAATTCTACGTCAGTAGCGACAGATACAGCGTCCCCATCTGCTAAGCAGGAAGCTGATGACATTGAATGCAATATCAAAAACACCTACGCAAGATTGGCAGCTGAGCGTAAAGATATTTGTCCTAAACTTGTGCAAAAAGATATTGGCAGTAGTACCATTAAACGTAAGAATGAGGTCATGGTTGATAATTACTGCGATTATTTTTTATATCCCGACGCCGGACAACAGATCACTGTCGATCTCGATAGCTCTCAAATAGAAGCTTTATTAATTGTCCCTACTATCCATAACTTTGCTAACGGTAAATACCGAGTTGCCTCTTATGATAAGCACGTGATTCGCTTGACCTATGATGGCGTCGCGTATAAACCTAAGCGTTTAAACTACGACGTGTCAATAACAATCATAGATTAAACGTCGATTATAAAAAGCTAGTTAGCCTTAGAAGCTGGTGTTTGCCAAGGGTTGTCTTGCCCAACGGTTACAATCAAAAACTTATCTGGATCAAGCGTATCGCGCAGCGTTTGGTTGACCGCATGTAAAGACACATCGTCGATACGGCTCATATAATTGGTTAAATAGTCATCTGGTAATTTATAAAAATTCATCATTCCAAGTAGACCATTGATGCCAGCATTGCTAGCGAAACTCATTGGAAAACTATTCTTCATGTTGTCAGTCGTAAGCGCCATCTCATCTTTAGTGATGCCGTTATCTAAAGTATCGTCAATTACAGCCAAACTTGCATCGATAGCCATACGAGCTTTATCATTACGTGTTGAGAAGCCGATTTGATAAGGGCCTCGGGTGAGCATTGGATTCATTGCACCTGAGATGCCGTAAGTGTAACCTAGATTTTGTCGAATCTCAGTCATCAAGCGAGCATTGAAATCTCCGCCTGCCAATACCTCGTTACCAACAGCAAAGTTGGTTTGCTGTTGCTGCTCTTTGGGATCGGTAGCTCGCTTACTACCCAGTTGTCCCATCAAGACTGTGGTTTGCGTACTTGGAAAAGGGATATGAATATGCTCGGTTTGGGTAAGCGGTTTGGGCTCAGGTAAAGTAGCTGCAGCAGAGCCTTTAGGTAAATCGCTAGTGATGTCCTCAGCCAGCGCTTTTGCTTGCGCTAAAGTCAGATTACCTGTCATTGCAAGGGTGGCATTGTCTGCGACTAGGTAGCGCTTTTGAAAAGCAGTTAAGTCTTTTTGCTCAATACTGGGGACGCTCTCAAGCGTACCTGAAGAGGGGTGTGCATAAGGGTGAGAGCCGTATAAAGCTTTATCAAAAGCGAGACTGGCAAGGCTACTTGGGTCCTGCTTTTGCTGCTGTAAGCCCACCAATAGACGCGCTTTATTACGGGCAAGAATTTGAGGATCAAAGGTAGCTTCAGTGAGCATCTGCGTCATTAGATCAATAGCAGGTAGCAGATGCTCATCATCAGATAAACTACGTAGAGAGACGATAAACATATCTTTATAGGCGCTGCTATTAAGATTAATTCCCAAGGTCTCCACCGCACGAGTAAAGTCGTCTTCAGCTAAGCTTTCAGTGCCTTGGGTAAGCATGGTGGCGGTCATACTGGCGATACCAAAACCTTGCGTACGTATGTTGCCATCGCGGGCGCTACCAGCATTAAAACGCAGATCAATATCAACAATAGGCAGGGTGCTTGCTTGCACAAAAGACACTGGCACACCAGCTGCAGTGGTAAAATGTTCGATAGTAGGTACTGTCACTTTCAAGGGTTTGGCATTATCGATGCTAGTTAGCTTTGATAATGCTTTGATTGGAGCACTAGTATCGATAGCCGCTGTAGAGTCACGGTAGTCCTCCGCGCCTGCCAATTCTGCATAAGCAGGGGAGACAAGTACTGCCAACCCTAATAGTACGCCAACTCTTAGATTAATTGTTGATTTTTTAGGAGTCATATGTTTCTTCTTAACGTAAATGGTCTTTGACAAAAGGATCGATTATTTTAAAAACTTAGCTTACAAATATAGTTAACACACTTTAAAATAGGTACAGTGCGGCTGATATTAATTTCCCTTGCGTGCTGTGCCTACGCAGACAGAGGCTGCGCGAAATTAATATTAGCCGCACACGACATAGAGTGTGCCAGTTTTATTCAGGATTAACTATAACTCTATTTTAAATGCTATATAGTCTACCAAAAGTTGGATATTAAGGCCTCTCTTCAGAGTTTACTGTAGTATCAGCTTCAGACTTATCTTTGGGCGGTACGATATACATAGCAGTTAGATTATCTTTTACCAAATATTTTTTGCTTGCGTTTTGAATGTCAGCCGCGCTTATGTCATCAAGCTTGGATGGCAAGGCTGCTAGCAATCTATCATCAAGGCCGATAGATTGTAGGGAGCCAATAATGCGAGCCTGACCTGCCATACTGTCTTGAGCGTAGACTAGACCTGTCACGGTGTTGGTTTTGGCACGGCTGATTTCATCGGGATTGATAGGTTCAGCTGCTAGCTTGTCAATCTCAGCTATAATCGCTTGCTGCGCGGCCGCCAAGCTTACGCCTTCACGCGGGGTTGCCTGAATTAAGAACAGCCCATCGCCGCGATCTAGCAGGTCATAAGAGGTGCCAACAGCAGTCAGTAAACCTTGCTCGCGTACCAATCTGCGCTCTAGGCGCGCGGATAAGCCCCCATCTAAGACATCTTGGGCCAGCGATAAGGCATAAGCTTGATTTTCATTGCTATCGGCAACCGTCAGTAAGCTTGGCACATTATATCCCATCAGCAGTACGGGCACCTCTACTGCTTGCTCTGACTCAACTTGCTGATAACCGCGAAACCCTGCTTGATTGACGGCAGGCCGTTTGGGCAAGGTAGTGCTAGGCTTTAGATCGCCAAAGTAGCGTTTAACTTGTGCCAAGGCTTCTTGTGGTTCAACGTCACCGACAATAACAAGCGTTGCGTTGTTGGGTGCATACCAAGTCCTATACCAGTCCTTTAATTCTTCTAATTCGATAGACTCAAGCTCCTGCATAGGGCCTATAACTGATTCGTCTTTGGGGCTATCGGGCAAAGCTAATAGCCGAAACGACTCATAAGCTTTTGCTAATGGATTATCATCAGTGCGTTGACGACGCTCCTCCATAACCACTTGATGTTCTTTGGCAAATTCTGACTCATCGAATATCAAATTGGTCATGCGATCCGCTTCAAGCTCAAGCGCCAATGCCAGACGATTGGCAGGGAATAGCTCATAATAACCGGTATAATCGTAACTGGTAAAAGCATTATTGACGCCGCCAAATTTAGCAATCAAGCGCTCATAATCATCGCTTGAGACGTTAGTGGTACCTTTAAACATCATATGCTCAAGCAGGTGCGAGATACCGCCTTTGTTCACAGGTTCATCCGCTGAGCCAACACGATACCAAATCTGAGTCATGACGACTGGCGCTCGGTGGTCTTCTTTGACGATAATTTTCAGACCATTTTGCAACTGATATTCATGACGATTTGATAAATCTATCGCTAGCGTCGATGATTCATTGTCTGAATCTGAGGGTTTTACGATTGACGCTATATTAGAAGAGGTAATAGCAGGTGCGGTTTGGTTTGTAGGCGTACTTTGACAAGCGGCAAGAGTAGCTGCCAAAGCGACGGCGCATGCTATACGTAGTATCGGTTGTTTTAGATAGTATGACGAGCTAGCTGGTATAGCAATGGCAGGCAAGGATAAAAACGAAGGCATAGACTTTCTACTTATAAGATAGGGAGTGATAGATAATAGCGCGTGTTAGATTGATTTGTGTCCACCAACGATGACACTAGCGGTTGGCTTAAATTCTTGCGTCGTACTACAGCCTACGCTTGCTAACGCTAGTATGGTTATAGCCATAATGATTCCGATGCTCCAAGCAAAGGAAAGCGTAGAGGCGTTTGTTATAGATGTTTTATTGACACAAGTTGATGGTATTGATGACATAAACATTCCTAATTTATAGTAATGAGCGCAGTTATTTGAACCATAACTATTATAAAATATCTTTTATATCGGAAATCAGTATAGCCGTTGGTTCAAGCGCCTGCAAAGTAGCGCAGCCTCCCACTGAAAATGACAAAATCCCTAAAACAAAAAATAATTTTAGCATTTTGGCTTTTTGGGAGATAAATGAGTGCTTAAAGCTTAACTGATTGCTCGGTTCGCTACTGCTTGATGGACTCTTTGGCTTTATTGAACTCATATTATTTAATAGATTCAATAATACTTGAGATGGCATGTTTATTCCTAGATAGTGGCTAAAAAATGCAAATAGTCAAATGATTGTTTAAAGCAGACAAGAATCGGTAAGTATGAATAAACAGTAGCTAAATTTGCGCCTAGCAGAGTCAGTTTTTTGTGTCTAAATCTTAAGCTTAACTTTCTTGCAGCTTGGCCATGCTTTACTATTTCCTATTATAGACAACACTGAGCAGTAGCTGAACTATGCTAAACTAACCTATTATTTATATTTCATTCTAATATTTTCTTTGATTCTAATAATAGTGGAGCATGATTACTATATAACTATGTAGTCGACTCTGACTCTAATCTTGATAATTTTTGGGGCAAACGTATGAACAATCCAAACAATGCCAACCGCGTCGTCATCAATCTTGATGGTAGCCTTGATGACTTAGATGACGATGATATTACCTTACCCAGTCTACCAGTGCAATCAGTCACTATCGCTGATGAGCCTGAGGCTAAACCTGACTCTAGTGTCAAGCTTGCTGATGAGCATACCGCTTTAGGCGCGCCAATTGTAACGCCTGAGACGCAAAAAACATCAACAGTACCTATTAGTGATCATAACGTAAAACCAGCTTCTACGCTTGTGCCTACTATGCCTTTGCAAGAGCAGTTGGGCAAGAGTAGCGGTGCTAAAAGTGCAGAGCTACCTAAGGATTTAGATCAGCAAGATCAGGATTTAGAACCAAAAGGTCGCCAAAAAGGCAGTTGGTTCAACCGCATGAAGAGCGGACTGAGTAAATCACGAAAAAACCTAGCTGAGGGCATGGTAAGCATCCTTATCGGTGGTAAAGAGATCGACGATGAGTTATTAGAAGAGGTTGAAGATCAATTATTGGTGGCTGACATCGGCGTCAATGCGACCAATCGTATCATCAAAAGTTTGACTGAACAGACGGCGCGCGGTGATCTTATTTATGCTCATGCACTATACAAAGCGCTACAAAGTGAGCTGGTAGATATTTTGACCCCAAAAGTTGCACCACTGGTAATCGATACCAGCAAAAAGCCGTTTGTAATTTTAGTCGTTGGGGTCAATGGCGTCGGCAAAACAACTACCATTGGTAAGCTTGCCAAACGTCTACAAGGGGAAGGCAAGTCAGTCATGTTAGCAGCTGGCGATACGTTTCGCGCCGCTGCCACCGAACAGCTGCAAATTTGGGGTGAGCGCAATAACATACCCGTTGTTGCCCAAGGACATGGCTCAGATAGTGCTTCGGTGATCTTTGATGCCATGCAATCAGCTAAAGCCAAAAATATCGATGTATTGATCGCTGATACCGCAGGACGCTTGCAGAATAAAGCCTATCTTATGGCAGAGCTTGAAAAGGTGGTGCGCGTGATGCGTAAGGCTGATCCAAGTGCGCCCCATGAAGGTATGATTGTGCTTGATGCTGGCACCGGCCAAAATGCGATAAATCAGGTTGAGCTCTTTAACAAAGTGGTACCCTTAACCGGTATTACGATCACTAAACTCGATGGTACGGCAAAGGGTGGGGTAGTCTTTAATATTGCTGAAACCACTGATGTACCTATTCGCTATATCGGCGTTGGCGAGACGATTGATGATTTGCGTGCCTTTAGTCCCAAGCAGTTTGTGGCGGCATTGTTTGAGACTGATGATAAAGAATAGGGTTTTGTACATTTGACACATTCTTATTTGAAACTAAGGAGTAATAATGATGCTAGTGACCATGACGAACTTACAAACTTACATCTTAGTTTTGATGGCTAAGCAAACCGATACTGGTAACACTATTGAAGATGAGCCCAAGCTTGCTGAGGTAAGTTGGCTATCTAAAGATCAATGGTGGACGGACTCAAAATCATTTGCCAAGCTTAAAAAACGTTATAAATTAGATAATAGTGATTTTAAATTTATTGACAAAAATAGCCTAAGCATAAATGATCCTGCTCAGGCTGTATTAATAGAGACGATCAATCAGATCAATGAGTACGCGCAAGAGCAGCGCAAAGATTTTGACTTGCCGTTAGATTTATCACTAGGAACTGAGTTTCAGCAAAAGGTATGGCGAGCATTGCAAGATATCAACCACGGCGAGACGATAAGCTATGCTGATTTAGCTCGCCGCATCGACAATCCTAAAGGCTTTCGCGCGGTAGCGAACGCTAATGGTAAAAACCCATTTAGCCTCATTATTCCTTGCCACCGTGTAATCGCTAGTGATGGTAAGCTTGGCGGTTATACTGGCGGGCTTGATAAAAAAGAGTACTTGTTAGCGCTTGAAGGGGTTAAATGTAGGGTATGAAGGTAGTGTCTAGTTATATAAAAAAGCCAAACGCTACAATTAACGTTTGGCTTTTTTGCAGTTAAATTTAATTAAAGACCGAGCTACTCCTCGAGCTGAGCTATAACTTCATCCGAAAAATGTACATTGCTATAAACCTCTTGTACGTCATCTATATCCTCTAACATATCGATCATTTTCATCACTTTTTGGGCATCATCGATATTATTAATCTCAGCGGTAGTGGAGGGCGCCATGGTGACCTCAGCGTTGTCAGAGCTCAAACCCGCTTTATTTAAAGCATCTTGAACTTGACCAAAATTATCCACCTCAGTAATCACAACTAGCGTCTCGCCATCGTTTTCGATGTCTACAGCGCCAGCATCCAATGCTGCCAGCATAACCTCATCTTCTAAGCTGACATCGTTGAAGCTGATCTCGCCGCGTTTACTAAAGAGATAGGCGACTGATCCTGATGTCCCTAAATTACCATCATGTTTGGTAAAAGCGTGACGTACCTCACTGACGGTACGATTGACATTATCAGTCATTGTCTCGACCAATACGGCGACACCGCCAATACCATAGCCTTCATAGCTAATCTCTTCCATATTGTCATTGTCACCGCCACCAGCCCCGCGATCGACTGCCCGATTAATCGTGTCTTTAGTCATGTTGACTGACAAGGCCTTTTCAATAGCTGCACGCAGACGCGGATTCTTATCGGGATCAGGATCTCCTTGCTTGGTTGCTGAGACGATCTCACGAATAATTTTAGTGAATACCTTGCCTTTTACGGCATCTTGACGGGCTTTACGATGTTTAATATTGGCCCATTTTGAATGACCTGCCATATTATATCCTTAGCAATTTATATGTTGTTAGAAGTCTTTTTTTGCTACACTGTGGCAACTACTATGTCATGATAACCGTTTTGAGTGGACCACATTATAAACCACCTTTATATATTTTGACTAATCAATCCTATTTACACCACTTTAGATTGTAGGGCGCTACCAAGCTCTTGATTTTGTGAAGCCACTGATTCTATGAAGCAACCAACTACTGAAGCTATTACTCACCTACGTAACCGCATTCATGTCATTATTGAAGGCACAGACACGCGCTTAGGTAAGCTCTTTGATATTGTATTATTGATTGCAATCTTGACCAGCGTGGCCGTTGTAATGCTTGATAGCGTGCTCTATATGCGCTTGCAATATGGCACTTTGTTTTTTTATGCTGAGTGGTTTTTTACTCTTTTATTTACTATCGAGTACGCTTTAAGACTATTTTCAGCGCCCAATCGTCTACGTTACGCTTTTAGTTTTTTTGGTATAGTCGACTTACTATCCGTATTGCCAAGCTATATAAGTTTGTTCTTCGGCGGGGTACAGTATCTACTGGTGATACGTATTTTACGTATCTTGCGTGTGTTTCGTGTACTCAAGCTCAAAGCCTACATGCAGCAAGCGGGTTTTTTGGCCTCTGCGCTTAAAACCAGTCAACAAAAAATTACTGTCTTCTTCTTATCGCTGGTGCTACTAGTCACTATTTTTGGTTCGATTATTTATGTAGTTGAAGGACCAGAGAACGGTTTTACTAGCATTCCGGTGTCTATTTATTGGGCGGTAGTAACAGTAACTACAACCGGTTATGGCGATATGTCACCAAAAACGCCAATCGGACAAGCGATTGCATCCATGGTGATGATAACGGGTTACTCCATTATTGCGGTGCCAACAGGTATTTTTACTGCTGAGCTTGCGCGTAACATGCGCCCGCAACTAAACCCTATAGCCTGTCCCAACTGCGGTAAATTTGGCCACGCTGTCGGGGCGACGTTCTGTGATCGCTGTGGACATGCTCTACATATATAGTAATTTTTTAATGTTTTGATACGGTTATATACTCATCAACCAGTGGCGACAAATCTATCTCAACGCCTAAATTTACCAAATTCCAATACTGTCCTGATACGGTACGATCGAGCATCATCGTGGTGGCAGAGGGCTGAAACTGTCCAAAATATTTTAACGAGGTGCGCATCTGTGCGATGGCTTCATGGTGCACCTGACTACTAGCAAAGTCAAAATCACCTTCGTGATATGGAGAAACCGATAAGGGTTTTAGGCCAATCTCTAACCATTTCTCATAAAACTCTCCAGGTACCTGTTTATCGTCTTCACGGCGAATGTCGAGGGCAATTAAGTCTTGCTCAAGCGCAGTTACGTCACTCTTTAGCGCGTGCTGAGCAAACCTACGAAACAACTGCACTTCGCTATCGCTATAACTACGAATACCGCCAAAATCATAGGCAACTACGCTACCATCAGTGCGAAAGGCAAAGTTACCGGGGTGCGGATCACAATGCATACGGTATAAGCCAAACAGCTGACCTGCGGTGAAATGAAACAGGCGCTCAGCAATTTTTTGCTTAACCTCATTGTCCCAAGTAGCAGCAACGGTTAAGGTTTCCCCCATCTCCTCAGTCAAAGTCAAGACGCGTTTGGAGGTATGACTACCAATAACTTTAGGGATGATAAGGCCTTCATCGTTAGCATGAAATGACCCAAATACTCTTAGGTTATTGGCCTCTTTAATATAATCAAGCTCATCTTGTAAGCTTTGACGAATCTCATTAAATAGCTTGTCCTGCAGCTCACGACTCATATTGAGTACACCAGCAATTTTGAGTGCCATCCGAACTTGTTTTAAATCGCTATCACAGTTTTCATCGACATCAGGGTATTGCACTTTCACTACTACTTTTTGACCAGAGGGTAGCGTGGCTTTGTGCACCTGTCCGATGGAAGCGGCAGCAAACGGTGTTTCCTCAAATGCTGTAAATAGCTCTTCAATCGGTGCTTTGAGTTCACGCTCCACTTGCGTTTTTATCTGCGAGTAGGGCATCGGCGGCGCATCTTTTTGTAGCTTCTCAAGTGCGGCTGCGACCTCTGGCGGAAACACATCTTTGTACTGTGAGGCGATTTGTCCCACTTTCATAACCGCGCCTTTCATCTCACCAAGTGTTTCAGCGATTTGCACCCCAACGTCTTGCATCATCTCTGAGCGTGCTTGCAAACGTTTTTCCTCGTCACTAGAGAGATGCTTTAGTGAATTTTTAGCAGCTTTGCCTGCGATGCTTGCAGTCATACCAGCAAGTTTCATAAAGCGTTTTCCGGACGATTTTGCCATTCATATCACCGTAGATCGAATTGGTTTTTAGCTGCTATTTTAACTAAACACTATTTTAGTTAAAATACGACTATTTAACCAGCTTAAGTTAACAATATTGAACGATACATTCTATTGGTTTTTTAGGTTCATTTGGTACTTATTAACCAACCAGTAATCAAGTGCCATCTGATACCCTAAATGACCCAAACCAGATATCACGCCAACTGCTACATCGCTTAGATAAGAGTGTTGCCGAAAGGTTTCGCGAGCATGGACATTTGATAAATGCACTTCAATAAAGGGCTTTTGGGTCGCCAGCAAGGCGTCGCGTAAGGCTACTGAGGTATGAGTAAAAGCTGCTGGATTAATAATAATAGCATCTACTTGTGATTGAGCATCAGCCAGTAGACCATAATATTGAATGCTATCAATTAGCGAGCCTTCATGATTAGATTGTACGCAGATAAGCTCAATATCATAGTTGGCAGCGCGTTCTTTTAAACGTGCCTCTATATCGTCCAGTGTCGTATAACCATAAATATTAGGCTCGCGCTTTCCTAAAAGGTTAAGATTTACACCATTGATTAATAATAGCTTGTGGGTTAGCAAAGCAGACGTTCTTGAAGCTTTGTTCTCTGCGCTAGTATCGTTTCTTGTGTTATCTTTGCCCATATCGTTAAATATTATGGGCTCTGATGATGACTGAGAAGATAGTCTCATAAGTTTCCTAGTAATGTCAGGGCGGTACTTTACCTAAAAGTAATATGTTTAAATCTTAATAAATTGGCTTCATGCGCCTCTTTATAAGCATAGTAAAACTGTATCATAACTTTTTTTTAGAAGCGTAGTAAAAAATTACATAGAAAAGCTCTTTAAATAGTAAAAATCATGTCAAATAACTTTATGTTACTAAAAACCCGTGCTATGATATTTTTAAGTAGAGACTATTGCAACCTTATTGCTATGGCAAATAAATCTTTTTTCGCTAAGATCAATGATTTAAATGCTAACTTTAAAATCTTAGACCTTACTTATATGCAATGTTGTCAAGGAAGCTGGGTCTAAGCGTACTTTCTAGGAAGAATATTATGTCAGATCGTGAGCAAGGTATTGTTAAGTGGTTTAATGACTCAAAGGGCTTTGGTTTCATTCAACGTAATAGTGGCGAAGATATCTTTGTCCACTTCCGTGCGATTCAAGGCGATGGGTATCGATCTTTAAAAGATGGAGAAAAAGTTGAATTCAGCGTAGTTGAAGGTCAAAAAGGTTTACAAGCTGAAGAAGTTAGAAAGGTAGAAGAGTAATAAAACCATTTACTATCATTATGATAATCTAGCTACTGCTAACTATTGATATATTTTAAGCCAAGCTTATCTAAGGTAACCCGCGTTAGATTTATCGCAACGTTTTGGGTAAACCAAGGATAAGCTTGGCTTTTTGCTTTAAAAACTATAATTTAAAGAACATAATTTAAAGCCTAAAAATTTAAAAGTTTTGTTATATCTTATAGTTATTAGTATTTATCTCTTCTACTTGTATATATTACTTTTATGTACCAATTTGTGTAATCATCAAACCCATTAAAATAAGCTAATACTTTATTACTAGCCAATCTACAAGGATAATTTTTTGAGTAACTTTACCATATTCGCTGACTTGCCCCTCTCAAAACCCACGTTGCAGGCTATTAGTGATCTAGGTTTTACTGAACTAACCCCTATTCAAGCGCAAATATTACCGTATACCCTTGCCAATCAAGATGCTATCGGACAAGCTCAAACAGGTACTGGGAAGACTGCGACTTTTTTAATTACTATTATGGAGGCTCTACTTAAACGACCTTTTGATGCTGATGAAGAGCGCTATTTGAGCGAGCCTCGCGCTGTAGTCATGGCGCCAACCCGCGAGCTTGCTCAGCAGATCTTTGATGATTGTATAGCACTGACTAAGTATACTTCATTGCATAGTGTCTGCATTATGGGTGGTACTAGTTATGATACTCAGCTGCATGAGCTTGAACGTCACTATGTCGATATTTTGATTGCCACACCGGGACGTTTAATTGATCTTATGCAAAAGGGTAAAGTTTATCTCGATCGGGTGGAGGTGTTAGTACTCGATGAAGCAGATCGTATGCTTGATATGGGTTTTATCCCTGATATCAAACGCCTAGTGGGACGTATGCCGCCCAATACTGATCGCCAAAGTTTATTGTTTTCTGCCACTTTTAATCAAAATGTTATGAATCTAGCTTACCGCTGGCTGCATGAGCCGCAGTTTGTTGAGATTGAACCTGAACACAAGACCAGCGATTTGGTGGATCAGCATTTTTACCTGCTGACAGAGGAGCAAAAACTAGCAGCGCTTAAGCGTATCATTGCTGATACTGAAGCTGAAAAGGTGATCGTCTTTGCCAATCGTAAAGATCAGGTTAAACGCCTTTATCATAAGCTGCGTCAAAACCACAAGGTCGTTATGTTGTCGGGTGATGTGATTCAGCAAAAACGTGAAAAATACTTGCAACGTTTTAAAGACGGTCAAGCTTCAGTATTGGTGGCAACTGACGTCGCAGGCCGCGGTATTCACGTTGATGATGTCAGCCATGTGGTCAATTATACTTTGCCTGATCAGCCCGATGACTATGTGCATCGTATTGGTCGCACGGGACGGGCCGGACAAACTGGCATTAGTATCAGCTTTGTGAGCGAAGATGATGCGTTTAATATACCGGCATTAGAGAAACACTTGGATACTAAATTTAGTCTTGAGCAGTGGCAGGAGTAGAGGTTAAATCAAATAGACCTAGATCGTAAAAGAATGAGCCATAAGCTATTTGTAATGTTATAGGTAATATTTAGGACTCTTTACACTGCTGCTATATCGTTAGCGCTGGCTTATGACTAAGCGCTATTTTTAATAGGCCTTATTGAGCTTCATCAGACATCGTCGCCATATCATGTCCGAGGTGTTCACTCGTTTCAGCTGGCATTGCAGTATGACTACTATGATCCATCTGGGCATCGCCATTATGATCACTATGCATATTAGCCATAACTATAGGGACGGCAATAACGGCCAGCCCTGATATCATCATGATAGCACCATTCATCTGTCGTAGACGCAAACGCCCAATCTGATTGCGAAGCCAGCTTACAGTATTATGGGTGGCAACCAACATCGGGATAGTGCCTAAACCGAAAACGAACATCAGCGCAGCACCACTTAAAGGATCATGGGCAACAATAGCAATGAGCAGCGCGCCATAAACCAAGCCGCAGGGTAAAAACCCCCACAATAGACCTGCCGCTAATGCACGCGGATAAGTATTTAGGGGAAATACTTTTTTGCGCAGGGGTGCCAAAGCTTGCCAAAAGCGCATGCCTACACGTTCAAGCTTATTCAAAAAAGGTAGTCCCAGCATAGTCATACCGACAAACACCAGTACTAAGCCCAATAATATACGCGGCAGACTGTTGCCTACCATAAAGGGCGCTAACACCGTGGTGCCGATTAGACCTGCAATTAATCCTAGCGAAGCGTAGCTGAGTAGACGACCAACATGATAAGTTGCAATCAGGCCACGACGTTTGGCAGGACTGACGTCTTGCATAGACAAACCAAAAGCTGCAACCAAGCCGCCACACATACCTAAGCAGTGCGGTGAACCAAAAAAACCCATTAATAATGCGGCAACGAGTAAGGCTACGGTCATAGAAAAAGAGCTCCTAATAATCTGTAAAATTCGCTAGCGCTTATTATCATCTCTACGGCTTACTTTCTGATCTTCATCTCTTCTAATGTCATCTATCGATGCATCATCTGTTATTGCTTGGTCAGTAGCTATCTTATCAGCCTCAATATCAGAGTTTGCGTGCTCATGAGCTTGCAGTACCTGCCGACGCTCTTGTCTGTCATCTAAGATAATGCGCTGGGAGGCGTTGTCTAAGTCTTCAAACTGATTAGATTTGACAGCGTAACGCACCGCCCAAATAGCCACCACAAACAGCATTAAACTTAATGGAATGAGTAAAAATATACTGAGCATGGCAGACCTCTGTACTAGCGTTTCTTAAGAGTATTATACGCTCATTATGAGGACAATAAATGACCTCTATAGGTGAAAGTGTATGGCTTTACTATCATAAATTTAACCAAACAAACCAGATATAGGTAAACGGTAGCATATGTAGTTAGATGATGTTTTCTAATTAGAAGAGGTGTTAATGGCCTTGCCCCGCGGCGTTAGCAACTGCTCGGTACTCATATCTTCTGCCCGGCGACAGTCTTTTTGTGGACGTAGTACATCACGCAGATACGCGGCTATCTCATATACCGCTCGCCTTGAATGGATTAAGTTTTGTGCAGGCTCTGTCCAATCCCTATTAACTGGCAAAGGCGCCCTAATAGGGGTGCTGTTAATGCCGTTTAAAGCAAATTGGCGCCGAGCACGTGCCATATGGTAGCCGTCTGTAATCAGATAAACATGGGACAAAGCCACCCGTTTGGCGGTAAATCGTGCATTCTCACAAGTGTTCATACTAGCGTTTTCGCTAATAGGTTCATCGATACCATGTTCAATAAGCCACTGACCAAGCCAAGGTGCTTCAGCACCGCTTAAGATAATGGGTAGAGGATGATCATGATAAGCTGTTGCCGCAGTGCGAACGCGCTTAAGGCTATAGTCGTTGAGAATAATGTGGTTATTATTATCATTGGTCAGGCCACCGCCAAGTACCACATATGCAGATGGTGGCAAACTCACAGCATCCTCTGGTAGTACGGGTAGGGGCAAATGCTGCATAATGTAGATGACACTACGAGAAAACAGCGGCGTAAATAGACTTAAGAGAACTAAAATAACGACTGTTGCGCCGAGTAAAAAGGTAATATTAATAATACGAAATACTTTAAGGGTACGCTCAGCTGAACGCAAATAGTACTTCCATAAGCGCTTTGACCAGAGCTGCTTTGACAACCACCGTTTAGACTTCATACTCGCCGTGTCCGATCTTACCACTAGCATTCACCCAAACAGGCTCTCGCACTAAGGTGATAGCAAATTTTTCATAAACACAGCTTATAATATAATCTTGCGCCGCTGCTACGTCAGCTTGAGTTGCCAGATAAGGACGATGATTAGTCAGTACCAGAGCTTGCTTTTGATGAGTAATGATAGGCTCGACCCCGCCGCCTTTTAGTCCGGCTTGCTCTATCAGCCAGCCTGCCGCCACTTTAACCGTAGACTCCGGCATAGGGTAGCCAACGATATTAGGATAGCTGGCTTGCAATAATATAAACTGGTTTTGACTGATAATAGGATTTTGAAAAAAGCTACCGCAATTAGGCAGCCTTTTGGGATCAGGAAGCTTTTGCTGACGGATATCAATAATTGCTTGCATCACATCAGCAGGCGTAATTTGTGTGCGTTCTTGCTGCTTAGCATAAGTATGAGCTACCGTTTGTACATCGCCGTAACTGGCTAAAACATGGGTTGCATCGGTATGTAGACGCAAACCTACGCGGCTAATAAGCCAAGTATTGGGCGTACGCTTAAAAATACTATCTCGATAGCCAAACTGACAATCAGCAGCATCTAAATGGTGCCAAGTCTGACTGGGCAGGTGATAAGCGCGAACATACTGCAAACGATCCTCTAGTTGTACTCCATAAGCGCCAATATTTTGTACGGGAGCCGCTCCCGTCAATCCTGGAATTAGTGCTAAGTTCTCGAGGCCATACCAGCCTTGATCGATCGTATATACCACTAAATCATGCCAATCTTCACCTGCCATAACTTCGATATCAACATAATCTGGTGTCTGTGCAGTGACAGTAATGCCGAGCATTTTTGGCCGTAGTACCGTAGCATGTAGCTGGTCTGGCAGCAGTACATTACTACCACCTGATAAAACAAATAACGGCTGCGACTCCTGCGTAGTTGCCATAAAAGCCTCAAGCTGTGCTTCATTGGTTAAAGTAACTACGCTATCAGCTGTACAAGCAAGCGCCATAGTGTTGGCGGCAGATAAATTGTGTGAGTGCTGATATTGAGTACCACAAGTAGAGGATAACGCTGTAGTCATAAGACAACCTTTAAAATAATAAATACTATCAAAACTAATCTTTAGTATTTAATTGGTTTTCCAGCTTTCAATCCAAGCTTGTGCGCTTGATTCAATGCGCTTGATGACCTCTTCAAAATCATCTTCATCCCCTTGATACGGATCTGGTACATCATCACCGCCGTAGGTTGGATCTTCTTCACTAAATAATGCCAGCGCAGCTAGGCTCTGATCTGAGTTAGTAATACTATCTTTTATGCGCTGTAGATCTGCTAGGTTTTGCGTGTCCATTGCCAGTATCAGATCAAAATTACGAAAATCATCGGCGTTCACTTGGCGGGCAACCAACTTACTAATGTTATAGCCATGAGATTTGGCATGACGCTGCGAGCGCTTATCGGGAGTATTACCTATATTCCAATCACCAGTGCCTGCAGAGTCTATCTTAATATCAAGACCAGCAATGGCAGCTTGTTGACGAAAAATCTCCTCAGCAGTCGGTGATCTGCAAATATTGCCTAAACATACTATTAATACAGAGGAGGGAGTAGAATCTTTAATCAGCATAATATGACCTTTTTATGACCACTTATTATAAAACAGATGCTATAAATTATCGCCTCGTTAGGGCAGTTTATAAGCACATGACAAGGTAAATTAATCAGCGTCCAGCCTAACCGTTAATACGATAAATGGCAAGAGCGAGCGTATGTAAGCAAATGAGTAGCAATCAATAGAATCAGTAATGATTCGTGACTATATTTAGTTCAAAATAATTTAGTTCAAAGTAAAGTTGATACGCTGATATCGCAATTGTATCGATTTTAAAGTAGACTGATTATAACTATCTAGTCTTGATTGTCTTTGAAACGTTGTAAATCGCGGCGCTGTTTCTTATTGGGTTTGTTGTCGGGACGCGCCAGATTAGCCAATTTGCGCTGCTCTGCATAGTAAGCCCGGCGACTCAGGCTCTCCTTAGTTTCTGAGTACAAGACTTGCGCTGCTGTTGCATTGCCACGCTGGGCGGTTAATGCTTCTACAATGACAGTCTTTTCAGTCATCGCCGTCGCAGAACCCTGACGAATTTGTAGCTCGTCCCCCACAGTAACCTCTTTACTGGTCTTTACACGGCTACCAGCATAGTGCACACGGCCACTCTCTATAGCTTCTTTAGCAAGGGTACGCGTTCGATAGAATCGCGCCGCCCACAGCCATTTATCGATACGCATACGCTCAGCATCAGGTTGACTGTGGCTCGGCTGGTTATGGTTCTTATTGTGTTTGCTCATTAAAACCTCTTTGATTAATCTTCAAAAATACTTTAACAACAATGAGATAACACATAAATGGTGATTTATTTGCCAATTAAAAGCCAATCATTCCAAAAACAACTACTTTAAAAATAGCTGATAACCGATATTGTCATTAAGCATGGTGCACTCATAACCGATATCAAGCAGAGCATCTTGCAATAAACGTGAATTATTCTCAGAGGCTTGCAGGCCAACAAGCACACGACCTTCAGCGGCGCCGTGGTTGCGATAATGGAATAAAGTGATATTAAAATCATTGCCCAGTTTTTCTAAAAAGGTTAAAAGCGCACCAGGGCGCTCAGGAAAAGCTACTTTTAATAGTTGTTCGTTTTTGACATTTGCATGCCCGCCAATCAGATGCCGGATATGAGATTTAGCAATATCATCATCAGTTAAATCATAAGCCACGTAGCCATCACTCTGTAGCTGTTTGCTGATGGTTTGCCGCTCTTTATCGCCTTCTTTTAGACCAATGCCTACAAATATAGAGGCAGGTTCCATAGAGTCCGGCGATAATTGATTATCCGCCCGGTAGTTAAATTCAGTGATATTGCGGCCATGCAAACTACGGCAAAAGTTTAAAAATGCGCCGGTTTGCTCAGGAATAGTGACGGCAAAGATAGCTTCTTTTTTCTCACCAATCTCAGTTCGCTCAGCGATATAACGCAGACGATCAAAGTTCATGTTAGCGCCGCAGATAATACCCACGCAGTTTTTGCCTTGTAAGTTATTAGCATCGATATACTTTTTCATGCCAGCAACCGATAGCGCGCCTGCAGGCTCAACGATGCTACGGTTTTCTTCAAAGATATCCTTCACTGCAGCGCAGACCTCATCATTAGTACAAGTGACTACCTCAGGCTCAACCACAGGACCTGAACCGTCACTCTTTTGGGTGCGTACCACCTCAAACGGCAGCTCACCTATCTGCGCTACAGCGACCCCATCAACGAACAGGCCGACTTGCTCAAGTTTGACGCGCTCGCCAGCTGCAAGCGCCGCTTTTAGGCAAGCTGATTCTACTGGCTCTACCGCAATGACTTTGATATGCGGGGCGACTTCTCCTAAAAAGGCAGCAATGCCTGAGATCAGACCGCCACCGCCTACCGCTACAAACACGTAATCTACGCTGCGCCACTGCTGGCTGATTTCAAGCCCAATAGTGCCCTGACCAGCGATAACCAGCTCGTCGTCATAGGGCGGTATAAAGGTCAAGCCTTCACGCGCGGCGCGATCAATGGCGTAGCGATTAGCCTCATCGAAGCTGTCACCATACAAGTCAACATTACCACCAAGCGCTTTGACCGCATTAACTTTGATGTCAGGCGTAGTGGTCGGCATGACAATAATGTTGTTCAGCATCAATTCACGAGCAGAGTAGGCAACGCCTTGAGCATGATTACCCGCTGAGGCGCAAATAACGCCGCGCGCCTTTTGCTCAGTACTTAATTGGCTGATACGGTTATAAGCGCCACGCAGTTTAAAGGAAAA
Source organism: uncultured Psychrobacter sp. (assembly GCA_947501045.1). Classification (GTDB taxonomy): domain Bacteria; phylum Pseudomonadota; class Gammaproteobacteria; order Pseudomonadales; family Moraxellaceae; genus Psychrobacter. The sequence goes on along the minus strand of CANMUI010000002.1, from coordinate 48,787 downwards.
AACCGGTTGTAAGTCTTCGCGTTTTAGACGGATGTCATTAGCAAAACGCTGGGTCAGCTTGGGTGCAGGCTCAAGTGGGGTTTGGATGGCAACGTCATAAACGGTGGCTTGCAAAATGGCGCGTACCCAATGTGACAGCATAATGACTCCTAAATAAGGTAAAAAAAGAAATAGATTAGACTATGCTGTTTTTGTTCATCGTGCAAGATACAATTGCATTTTTTGCACTATTTTCGGCATTATTGAGTTGACATCAGTTATAATAACCGCTCATTTTATCCTTATCTTGTCAAAATCAACTCTGCCGAGGACTTACTATGAGCGATCAGCACGCCCAAAAGCAAGCCGCTGCCAAAGCAGCGCTCCAGTACATTGAAGACGATATGATACTTGGAGTAGGGACGGGCAGTACCGTCAATTGTTTGATTGAGCTACTGCCTAAATTTCGTCTTGCTGGCGCGGTTGCCAGCTCGCAAGTGACCGAAGATAAGCTCAAGGCTTTGGGGATTGATATTGTCGATCTTAATTTTGCAGGTACGCTAGATATCTATATTGATGGCGCGGATGAAGTCAATCAGCATCTACAGCTGATCAAAGGCGGCGGCGGCGCGTTAACTCGTGAAAAAATCGTTGCAGCGGCGTCCAATACTTTTATCTGTATGGTTGATGCTAGCAAAAGCGTAGAGATATTAGGCCGCGATTTTCCTGTACCGATCGAGGTGCTACCACAAGCGCGATCTTATGTGGCACGGCAATTAGCGCAGCTGGGAGGAGAGCCTATATACCGTGAAGGCTTTGTGACCGATTATGGCAACGTGATCCTAGATACTTATGATTTGGATGTCAGTAATCCTATCGCACTTGAAAAAGAGCTTAATAATATCGTTGGGGTCGTATGCAATGGTATTTTTGCCGCCAATCAAGCCGATATTTTATTAAAGGCAGGACATGATGGAGTTGAGACTCTAAAGCGTTAGCGTCTGAATGAGAAGTAGGGTGCCTGAAACGCACCCTAAAGACTTTTTACAAACCTCTAAATCTATAGTTAGACTTTACGCTGATAATTTAATTTTATCTTTTAGTAAAAACTCCATCAGTGCTTTTTGTGCATGTAAGCGGTTTTCAGCTTCATCCCAAACTACGGAACGCGGATCATCAAGCATATCATAAGAGATCTCTTCACCGCGATGAGCCGGCAGGCAGTGCATAAAAATAACTTCAGGATCCGCTCTATCAAGCAATGAAGGCGTGACCTGATAAGGCGCAAAGCGGCGCGCGCGGGTGTTTTGTTCAGACTCTTGTCCCATACTTGCCCAAACATCGGTGACAATTAAGCTGGCATCTTTAGCCGCGTCGACGACATTTTCGACCAAACTGACACAGTGCGAAAAACGCTCCAATAGTTTGGGATCAGGCTCAAAACCATAAGGAGCAGCGATCCGCAGCTCAAAACCAAACTGGTTGGCTGCCTGCATAAAGGAGGCGCACATATTATTGCCGTCGCCGACCCAAGTGACGATTTTATTTTCAATACTACCGCGATGCTCATAGAAGGTTTGCATGTCAGCGAGCAGCTGGCAGGGATGAAAGTCATCGGTTAGAGCATTAATGATAGGGACGCTTGAATACTGGGCAAAGGTCTCAACTTTTTCGTGCCCAAAGGTACGAATCATAATGATATCGACCATGCTGGAGATGACGCGAGCTGAATCCTCTAATGGCTCACCGCGCCCAAGCTGGGTATCACTGGGCGATAAAAAGATAGCACTACCGCCAAACTGCCCCATACCAGTCTCAAAAGAGATGCGTGTACGGGTAGATGATTTTTCAAAAATCATGCCTAGTGTACGCCCTATAAAAGGCTGATAAACCTCGCCGGCATGCTGCATCCGGCGTAGCTCGCTTGCACGTTTAATAAGATTCTCTAGCTCTAGCTTGGTTAAATCAGATAAGGTCAAAAAATGGCGCACACTCATAGCAATCCTAGCGTTTGAATACGGTCAACAAAACAGTGAAATAATGGCAAACTTTTAGTATAGCGTAATTACCTTTAATGTAAACGCCAAATTACAGGAGTGCTGACTATCTACAAGGCATAGTAGAAGGTTTAAGCAAGCACTCGTAGCGGACGAGCACTCAAGCGGCATAATAGCTCATAACCAATGGTACCGGCATAAGCTGCCACCTCATCTACATGCGGCACCGTGCCCCATAGCATCACTTCACTATCAAGTGCGATATCTTCAGGGACGCCGCTGAGATCAATGACTAGCATATCCATCGCCACGCGTCCGCGAATAGGGCAGTGGTAATTTTGCTCGTCGCGGCTATCTACGACGCTAACATAAGCCTCGTCACTGACGACGCGGGGATAACCGTCACCATAGCCAATACTAACCAGTGCCACTTTGGTGTCTTGTAGCGCTGTCCAGCGGCTGCCATAACCCACCGCATCACCAGCTTTTATAGTTTGTAGCGCCATAATTTGCGCGCTAAAGTCCATGGCAGAGCGTAGATTTAATTCATCAGCGCGTTTATGATTCACAGGCGAGCTGCCATAAAGCATAATGCCGGGACGCACCCAATCATAAGCGTGTTCTGGAAAGTTTATAATGGCAGCTGAGTTACATAAAGAACCTTTGATGTCAGAGCTTACATGCTCCCGTAAGTACTCTAGCATACTACTAAAGCGCTGGATTTGGACTGTATTTAGAGGATGATTGCGGTCATCGGCATTGGCAAAATGGGTGGTCAAAACAAGCTGGTAACCTGCATCATACAGAAGCTTTGCAGCTTGAATAACACTCTCATCATCAAAACCTAAGCGGTTCATACCAGTATTGTATTTTAGCCATACCGTACGCGCCGGGCTAGTAGCGTCAGGTACATTGGCCAGCGCCCAGTCCAGCTGCGGGGTATGATGGATTACGCAGCTACAATCATAATCGATAGCCTGTTGCCACTCGCTGGCATTAAACACTCCCTCAATTAATCCTAGAGTTTTATTCCAACCAAGATTGCGTGCCTCCAAAGCTTCGGTAAAACTAGCAACGCCAATACCATCAGCTTGTTTTAACGCTGGCAGAACGGCTTTAATACCATGCCCATAAGCATTGGCTTTTACCATTGCTAATACTTTGGCATGCGGCGTACGTTTTTTGACCTGCATAAGATTGTGAGTGAGTGCAGCAGGTTTAATAGTGACAGTGGCTTTACGCATAGAAGCTTCTTAATTGGTAATAAAATAGTTAACGGTAGATAATTATTTCTATGAAGACAAATTTAAGATAAAATAATGAATGGCGGCAAACTATTATTTATCTATTCATCATCAAAAGTAACCCCTTGATAGTATTCAGGCGTTAAATTAGTAAAGCGGGTGAATTGACCCTCAAAAGCCAGTCGGATCGTACCAATAGGACCGTTACGCTGCTTCCCAATAATCACCTCAGCCACGCCTTTATGGTCTGAATTCTCGTTATAAACTTCATCACGGTAGATAAACATAATCAAATCGGCATCCTGCTCAATAGCGCCTGACTCGCGCAAGTCAGACATAATAGGGCGCTTATTAGGCCGATTCTCAAGGCTTCGGTTTAGCTGCGATAAAGCGATAACCGGACATTCAAGCTCACGTGCCAAGGCTTTTAAACTTCGGGAGATCTCAGATATCTCTCCAACACGGTTGCCGTCAAGGTTAGGAACTTTCATTAATTGCAAGTAATCAACGATGATCGCGCCAAGTTTACCATCGTGATTTTTGGCGATACGGCGACAGCGTGAGCGCAGCTCTGATGGCGGCAGCGCTGTGCTATCATCAATATACAGATGTTTGGATTGCAAATGCTGAATGGCATTCATCATTTTTGCCCACTCATCTTCATTCATCTGTCCTGAGCGCAAGTGAGTCTGATTAATCGCGCCCCATGAGGACAGCAGACGCATGACGATAGATTCCGCTGGCATCTCCATCGAGAAAACAACTACTGGCAAGTCCTCATTAAATAACACGCCTTCTGCTAAATTCATCGCAAAAGTGGTCTTGCCCATAGAGGGCCGCGCCGCAACGATGACCAAATCACCCGCTTGTAACCCCTGAGTCTTGTTATTGAGCTCAGCGAAAGGGGTTTGCAGGCCAATCATGCCATCAGGATTGGATTTAAGCTCTTGAATCTTGTCTATCACATTGGTCAATACCGAGGTAATACCCACAGGGCCACGCTGCTCAGCGCGCTTATTATGCTGCTCGTTGATGCTAAATATTTTGGCCTCAACGTTGTCTAAGATGTCGCTTACGGTCTGGTCTTTTGGATTATAAGCCAGTGTCAGCATATCATTGCCAGTGGTAATGAGCTGGCGCAAAGTTGATAACTCACGGACGCGCTGAGCATAGGCGGTTAAGTTAAATAACGTAGCTGGGCTTTGGCTTAGAATATCCGCCAAATAACTATCACCGCCTGCGCTTTTGAGCAGCTTTTGCGCTTCAAGCCAATCGTGAACCATAACCGTATCGTAAGGTTCATTTACCGCGGCTAAATGGGCAATAGCGGCGAAGATATGCTGATGGCGTCCAGCGTAAAAATCATCTTTGGTGACGATATCGGCAATCTTGTCATAAGCCTCCTCAATACTCATCAAAGAAGCCAGCAGCGCCTTTTCAATATCAATATTGTGCGGTGGCTGTTGATTGAGTAAGTTATCGGTTTTGTCAGTATCTGCCATGAGTGCCTAGTTTTTTGTCCAAAAGCTAAAGTTTAAAATCAATATCTTAGTTGCCACTCGCTACCATAAAGACACTTAAACGTGCCTTAATTGTGAGGGGATTGATGCTACAATCAAAAGCGAAAGTTTAACACATTATGTGCTTTTTTAGACTGGATTCGATGACTACCTATGCATTTATCGGTCTTGGTATAAACAAAAGTATTAGATCAAGTAAGCTATCGAAAAATTATAATTCAATTAAAAAATTAATAAAGACTGCTACTTAAAATAATACAAGGATGATAATAATATGCAAAGATTACCCCTTTTAATAACTACAGGTGAGCCTGCTGGCATCGGTATGGATATAGTGTTACTGCTGGCAAGCGCGGGCAAATTGCAAGATTTCAAACGTCCTGTTTGGGTGACAGCCGAGAGCGAAGCCATGCAGAAGCGAGCAGATAAGCTAGTCGCTACTGGAGTAATGTCGTCTTGCCCTGCATGGCAAACGATTACAATAGTGCCTGATGATAATGATAGTTTTGTAGAACAGCTTTCGCATTATCTTCTCGATAATGACGATACCGATCACTACCAAACTAGCTCTGATACCTTTATTTTGTTAGATATTCCTTGCGGTGCGCCAGTAACTGCTGGTCAAATTGACATCAATAATGCCGTAATGGTAGCGCAGCAACTACAGATAGCTCATCAGTTGGCAATAAACAAAAAGGTTGCGGCTATTGTCACCGGACCTTTGCAAAAATCAGCCCTTATTGATGCCAACATAAAGCTATTGGATGGCAGCAAGTTTAGCGGTCATACTGAATTTTTTATGCAGCAAAGTGACCGCGACAAAGTAGTGATGATGCTAGCCAACCAAGCTATGAAGGTCGCTTTGGTGACCACTCATTTGGCGCTCAAAGACGTGCCTGCTGCTATCACTCAAGAAAATGTGCGGCAAACGGTACAAATTGTCTTGGATGATATGCACGAAAAATTTGGTTTAACGAGGCCGCGTGTCTTGGTATGTGGTCTTAATCCGCATGCTGGTGAAGGCGGGCATTTAGGAGTAGAGGAGATTGAAGTTATCAATCCTGTATTACAAGAATTTATCGCTGCAGGGGTCGATATCTCAGAGGCGATGCCTGCCGATACACTATTTACTCCTAGGCACCTAAATACCTGCGATGCGGTAATTGCTATGTATCACGATCAAGGATTACCGGTACTCAAATCGCATGGTTTTGGCGATACGGTAAATCTAACCTTAGGACTGCCTTATATTCGCACCTCTGTTGATCATGGTACAGCGCTTGATTTGGCAGGTCATGGCAGCGCTAGTGCGACCAGTCTTTATCAAGCGTTAGTCATGGCAAACGAGATGGCGGACAAAGCGCTGATTGTTTAGCCAATGAATGCATAATGAGGCTATTGCTAAACTACACCTATTATAAGCTGTGTTATAATTTGCACCAATAACAAAACATTAGAAGTCAAAACTAAAGGCAGTGAAGATAATAAAGTAACTTACTCTTGCTACTCTTATTTGCATTTTATACCATTTTTTATTTTAATTAACTAAGAATTACTTATGTCAAAAAGCTCTTTTAACGCCCAAGCTCTGACGGCCAGTCTGCAATCTGTCAAACATCAACCGCGTAAACGCTTCGGTCAAAACTTCTTGCATGACGACAGTATCATTCGTCAGATAGTCGATAGTATTCATTTAGAGCGTGATGATAACTTGGTAGAGATTGGCCCTGGTATGGGCGCGCTTACAGAGCCTTTGCTAGCCGAAGTAGATGCGATGACGGTAATTGAGCTGGATCGCGATTTAGCAGATAGTCTACGTATTCGTATCGGCGCCAATAGCCATCCTAACTTTACGATTATCAAAGCCAACGCAATGGATGTCGATTATCGTGACCTCTATAGCGCGGAGCGTGGCAAGCTACGCGTAGTCGGCAACCTACCTTACAATATATCAACGCCGATACTTTTTCATCTGCTAAGCTTTGCTGACGTCATTCAAGATATGCATTTTATGCTACAAAAGGAAGTTGTAGAGCGCATCACAGCTGATGTTGGTAGTAAAACTTACGGCCGTCTGTCGGTTATCATGCAGTATCATTGCGAGACCGATTATCTATTAACGGTACCGCGCGGTGCCTTTAACCCGCCGCCGAAAGTAACCAGTGCTGTTTTTCGTTTGACGCCATATGTTGATAAACCAATCGTAGCAGACGATGAGCCCTATTTTGCCATCGTGGTACGGGAGACGTTTAATCATCGCCGCAAAACCCTACGCGCTATCTTTAAAAAGTCAACGCTATTGCCAACCTTGAGTGAGGATGATTTTGCAGTTTGTAACATAGACCCGCAAGCTCGTCCAGAAACTTTGAGTGTCAGCGATTTTGTCGCCTTAAGTAATCAGGCTAAGCGTTTAGAGGTCTAAGCTATTTTCTATTAGTAAGCATTTATAACTATTTATATTAACCACTTCATGAAATAATTTTTGAGGAACTATGAGTTTTCGTCATCAATACGTCATCGGTGACCTGCAAGGTTGCCATGCTGCTTTTCAACAATTGCTTAAAACCCTAGATTTTGATCCTACTCAAGACAAACTGTGGTTTGCCGGCGACTTGGTTGCGCGCGGAGAAGATTCATTAAATACTCTGCGTGATGTCAAAGCACTGTGTGAACAAGGTGCCGCGGCAACGGTTTTGGGTAATCACGATCTTAATTTATTGGCAGTATGGCGCGGGGCTACTAAAATCAGGAAAAAAGATAAGACCGCGCCGATTTTTGCTGCAGAGGATAAGGAAGAGCTACTCGAATGGTTACGACAACAACCCATTTTAGCTTATCCTGATGAACATACGGTTTTGGTACATGCAGGCATTCCACCGCACTGGTCGATCGATGCTGCTGCTCAGTATGCTCAGCAATTAGAAACCCAGTTAAAAGGTAGTTTGTACCAGCTTGATCGGGTCTTACCGCATCTATATAGTAAAAAGGCTGATGATTGGCATAAAGGTATCAATGGTTTTACTAAAATACGCGCCATTGCAAACTATTTCACGCGTATGCGGCTTTGTAAACAAGATGGCACATTAGAATTCAGTTTTACCTCAAGTCTTGATGATGCAATGCCAGATGATTTTCTACCTTGGTTTGAATGGCAAGTACCGCGTGAGCGTAAGATATTGTTTGGCCATTGGGCGGCTTTAAAAGGTAAGGTTGATCTACCCCATGCACGCGCGCTCGATGGGGGCTGCGTCTGGGGCAATTATTTATTGGCTTATCGGCTGGGTGATGGCGAGGTCATGACCTCAAGTGCGCATTGTGCTACGCCTTAGATTTGATTCTCAATATTTACGGTAGTTTAGGGGGTTTATTAGGTTTGGGTAGTGGGTTTTTCGCCTCTATAGCCGCTTTGCCGGCGGAATTTGTATCGTTATCAACCTTGTTAGCAGTAGAAGTGTCGTTTTCTGCTAATATTTTAGCGACCTTATCGTATTGAATGTCTTGAGTATGTGAAGCGTTGTTAAAATTTTTATTTTTCGATTTGCTTTCCAAGTTATGGTCGGTATGAACAACTTTCTTCGGCGCAGTTTTTCGAGTCGCACGTTTTTCTTGACTACTTGTGCCTTCACTGGTCTCAAAGTTAGAAGAGTCATGATTTTGTTTATTGTCATAGTGAATATCAGTGCTCGCTTCCTTACGCTTCGCGTGTGCTTGTTTTGATTCTAATGATATTTTGACATCTGCTAGTCGCCGCACCACGTAATTGTTGGGTAGCAGCTCGCTACCTTTTTGTGCTGAGTAGTCTTCAAAAATCATATGGCCTTGACTATCGATGCGAGCATATTTCATCGGTTTTTCCCGCGGCCAAAAAAAATCAGAGGGATGACTAATAATATGGCTAAAAATAAGCCTAGTTAGTCGACCCCATTCAAAGAACCGCACTTCTTTGGAGCGCAAAGCTACAAATAAGGCCAGTGAAAAGCTAACCATCAAGTTAACCATACCAATCAGTGCTACACCAAGAATAGAGACTAAAACCAGACTCCAACTGATCTCCAGTGCTGGCAGATTAAACAGTCCATGAGCTAGGTTTGCTGAGGCAAAAGCGATGTGACGAATATCAAGGGGTAGTCCAAATATATAGCCGACAGTAGCCGTGCTACCCAAAAATACTCCAAATAAGAAGTTGCCCATAATAGCGCCAAGGTTGGCTTCAATGAAGCCGCCTAGTTTTAATAGCCATGCCTTTGGCAACAAGTAATTGAGTAGCTTATGACGACAAATACGCGCGCCAATATGATTATAAACCGCCAAATTATCGTAATAACCAGCGATAAGACCAGCCAAAAACAGATACACGCCAGCGATAGCAGCATGAGGCAAAGCAAGCGAGCGAAAAGGGTCGAGGTCATGTAATAGGCTTGCCGCTTTAGCAGCATCAACCATGTGCGTACCGGTGTATTGTAGCCAAATAAAGGAGATAAATAGCGCAACTGGAATGGCTACCATGACATTACCTACGATAGCGATAAATTGGGTACGTAAAATATCCACCACTAGCTCTGATAACTTGGTTAATTGATGTGATTTTTTGCCATGCCCCTCTGATATCGTTGAGGCAATGGCGGCTGCGGTCATGGCTGGCTGTTTGGTCGCTACTGTACCGCGAATGATATGAATAAATACAAAACCCAATCCATAGATCATACTGTTTACAAAGGCTTTGCCCATGGGCGCCAAAGCTAAATGGTAAGCGGATACCTTGAGAGTCGCCATAAAGGCAATGACAAACCCACCGATAGAAGCCTTTTTAAACATTTTCAAATAGCCGTCTTTGTCGGTGCTGATGTAGTGTGCGCCGACACGTCCTGCGTTTTCAGTTACTTTGCGTGAGAGGAGCTTGGTATTGATATCGATTAAATAACCGATGCTATAGCGATGACTGGCGGTAGTGATCAAAGCTTGTGTCAGCTCAATAATGGCATAATCACGCTTTTGATTATCATCAGCAACCAGCTCAGTTAAGACGCGCATACGCTGCAAGCTTTGATCGAGGCGCAGCATCATGTTAGTCAAACGAATAGAGATACCAGTTTTATAAATACGCTTGCGCACAGTAGCTACGATGTTTTCACACTGATCAAGCATGACTAACAGTGGTGCTGGATTTACCTCAAAATCAGGCGTAACATCGGTTAACATATCAAGCTCATGGGCTTGTCGGTACTGATTAACGAACAAAACCGCTTCTTGATTTTGAGCGACAAACGACGCTGAATAGTTCAGTATTTGCGGATAAGATTCTATCAAATCAGGATGTAGTCCAATGCCACTGATCCGATAAGATAAGATGACAATAGCGTTTAATATATTGTTCTTCGCTGTCGCTACCAAATCCAAGCGGTTATCCGTTACTTTCAACAAACCAACTAAGGTTACCCAGTTATCTTTGCTAATCATTGCCAGCCAGCGCTCATCTTGCGGTTGGTCAAATAAATAGCTGACCAGCTCAATCATTGAATCTTCTTGAGGTAATAGTGGCAAAAATCGATGACCTATTAAGCGGCGCAAACCACTAAAAAATCCTTCATCTGACATGATCCCGGTATCAGTATAAAGGACGATTTGGCGAGATTGTGTGATAAGTTTTAATATAAAGTGAGCAAGTCCGTGACCATACTCAGGATACTGACGTAATAGATTGATAAGCTCTTGTATCTTATTATTAGCAAGGTTAGGTGCGTTGTCTGTTACCCGCAGCTCATTAATCAAGCGCTTAAGTACTGAAGAATCCGGTACATCGCTCAAGGCGGTAATCTGCTGTAAAATGCGTTTTATGTCTGACACATCGTACCCTTTATGGTAGTTATACTGATCTGATAATAATAACGGTTGAGTGGTACTATGGTCTTAATGCTGCTATTATTTTAACGGTGCTACTGTTTGAGTTATATTAATCATAATGCAAGATAAATGGTTGATTATTTTGTTAGCAGTTATTTTAAAATAAAGCTTGCAAGCAAAAATAGCTCAGGCAAAAAAAGAACAGCCTTGAGACTGTTCTTTTTATCATGTTTTACAAATATTGAAATTTAGTGATGAGCGTTTAGCTCACATCTACATTGAAATAATCAAGATCAAAGTTCATCATAGGATCGCTACCAGCTTTAACCATCTGCGCGTGAGCATCAATACGCGGTAGGATACGACCAACGAAGTAGTCAGCAAGTTTGGCTTTGTTGGTATAAAAATCACCTTCTTTACCATCAGCAGCTTCTACCATCATGGCAAACATATACGAGTAGCACAAATAGCCAACCGCGTGCATATAGTCAACCGCGCAGCCATTGATCTCACTTTTACGTTTCTCAATATTAGCCAGAACAGTATCTGTTAATTCTTCAACTGTAGCAGCTGCGTCAAGGGTTGCTTGCTTAATACCATGATCCGCTTGCATGCTACCAATGAAATTGCGAATCTCATCTAAAAAGTTAGCGATGTACTTGCCGTTATTGCGGGCAACTTTACGGCCTAATAAGTCAAGGGCTTGAATACCGTTGGCGCCTTCATAAATCTGACCAATACGGGTGTCACGAACGATCTGCTCCATACCCCATTCACGTACGTAACCATGACCGCCGAATACTTGCTGACAATCAATAGTTGCCTCAAGCGCTTTGTCAGTCAAAAATGCTTTAGCAATTGGGGTCAATAGAGCGACGCGAGCAGCAGCAATTTGTGCCGCTTCAGGGTCAGTGCTGAATTTTTCTATATCAAGTTGCTGGGCAACATACATCGCAAAGCAGCGTGATGCCTCAGAATTGGCTTTCGCATTCAACAGCATACGGCGAACATCAGCATGATGAATGATAGCATCAGCTGGTTTTTCTGGGCTTTGCAGCTGGGTATCACTACGACCTTGGGTACGATCAAGCGCATATAGCGCCGCGTTTTGATAAGCAAGCTCGCTACCACCAAGACCTTGGAGGCCCATAGTGACACGCTCGTAGTTCATCATAATAAACATAGATGACAGGCCTGTGTTTTCAGCGCCTATCATCCAGCCTTTAGCATCATCAAAGTTCATAACACAAGTAGCTGACGCTTTAATACCCATTTTGTGTTCAATAGAGCCGACGGCTAAACTATTGCGCGCGCCAATACTACCATCTTCATTGACCAAAAATTTGGGTACCACAAACAATGAAATACCTTTGGAGCCCGCTGGTGCGTCTGGAGTTTTGGCAAGTACCAGATGAACAATGTTCTCAGTTAAGTCATGTTCGCCGCCAGTAATAAAAATTTTGGTGCCGGAGATATTGTAGCTGCCATCATCGTTTGGTACTGCCTTAGTTTTGATAATACCTAAATCAGTACCGGCATGGGGTTCGGTCAAACACATAGTACCTGACCAGTCGCCTGCATACATCTTTTCTAGATAGGTTTGCTTAATCTCTTCTGAGGCAGCAGCATTTAGACATAAAGTGGCGCCAACGGTAAGGTTTGGGTAGAGGGCAAAGGATTGGTTGGTAGTAAAGATCATCTCCTCGGTCAGCATGGTCACCATCTTTGGAAAGCCTTGACCACCATACTCAGGGTTGCCACCAAGACCCACCCAGCCGGATTCTGCGTACTGCTGATAGGCGTCTTTAAAGCCTTCGGGCGTGGTAACTACTCCATCACCGTGGAAAGTTGCGCCTTCTTCATCACCGCTACGGTTGATGGGCAATAAAACATTTTTGGACAGCTTTGCCATCTCTTCTAATATCATATCGACGGTTTCCATATCGACATGAGATAGATTTTCATTGTTTTGCCAAAATCCATCGGCATTAAAAACGTCTTTTAAGATAAAACGCATATCATTGAGAGGAGCATTGTAGACAGACATAGACATTCCTTTGATTTAGATAGGGTTTATACAAAACTTTTGGCTTATTGTTTCTACGCTAAGTTGCATTTATTTAGCACGACCGGATTTGGCACAATTGAAGAAGATTAGGCATTATAGCTGATTATTGAGGTACGTTCAGTCTTGAAAGTTTAGCAAATTAGTACTCAAGCTTGTGTGTTTCTTCGTGAATTGTGCGTACACAAAAGGTTGATGGGAGCGCTTGAATACTGAAATTAAAATCAGCGACATCTTTAAGTATGTCGCCGATGATAAAGATTTTATACTACCAATGCCAATGACTGGATTATAATTTATGCTTTAAAAAAAACCGCAGCATCTCTTTTGAAGCATCAGGTCCTTTAGGATCTGTATAAGACCCGGCGCTACTGCCACCGGCCCAGCTATGTCCAGCACCATGAATCTTCCAATACTCTAACTGACTAACTCCTTTACTATTTCGAATCTCCAGCTGAGTACTACGACGGTTTTGCTCGGAGTCTGGCTTGTGCTGCTGGGTGCTTAGATCTGTTTGCTGCGCTTGTAAGCGCTCTTTTGCCTGCTCAAAGACCTGGCTGCCATTACGAATACTCACCGTATGATCTTGATCACCATGAAACACAATCGTTGGTACAAACTTACTGCTTTTTGTGGATTTTGCAGCTGCGCCGCCTTGACGCATAGCCATCATTGCAGAGGGCAAATCAGTGGCACTGCGATAAGCCAATCCTGAATGCACGCCAACTGCGGCATATAGATCCGGATAAGCCTCCGCCATAATTACTGCCATAGCAGCCCCCGCTGAAAGACCTGCAATATAGACCCGTGAGGCGTCCACAGCGTAGTCTTTAATAATAGAGCGGGTCATCTCTGCAAGCCATGCAGGCTCACCTTGACCTTGCTGTTGATCGCTAGGTTGAAACCAGTTCCAACAGCGATTTTGATTAGCAGAAGCGGGCTGTGAGGGATAAACGATCAAGCATTGCTGCTCTTCTGCAAGCTCGTTCATACGCGTACCTGTAGCAAAATCTTCTGGCGATTGCGTGCAGCCATGTAGCATAACTATCAGCGGCAATTGCGCGCCTTTCTCTAATGCCTGCTCGTAGTTTGAAGGAATATACAACCGGTAGTTATGACTACCTTGAGAGGACTTAATGTTACCTTTGAGAAACTGTGCATTCTCGGGAATAGATAGCTCGCTATGCGTATTAAGTCCGCCACTGAGTCCATCTATATTCAGAGCTGATGGTAAGTCCAGCTTAAAATTTTTCATTTTATCCGTAAATTCTTGCAATCTATGAGGCAGTTTGCTTGATAGATTATCGGTGCTGGTAGTCTTTTCCGTTCTTGCAGAGTTATCTGTTTTGCTTGAGTTGTTTTGTATCGTTTGGGTGGTAGGCGTCACATCCTTCATAGTGTTGCTATCAGTACGATCGTTTGATGTAGCGCCACTCAGATTATTTTGAATGACGCTAGTAGCCTCTTTTAAGCGCCCTGATTTCATCAGCTCCATTGCTTCTTTGAGATGCGCTGGTGTCGTGCTAAATTTTGGAAGATTCATGGGTTATGTCCTGTAGTGTGTTTATCTAAGTAGTTTATGTATTTAAGTAATAGATATAAGTTTAAAAAGTAGTAAGCGCGAACATTTAGACCATTTTGTTAACCAGTACCGCTTTTATCTCTGGGCTGGCTTGCAATACGCCCAATACCGTAATGCTCTCAATAGTAGCTTCCACAAGCTCTGGGGTTACATCAGCGGCGATGGTAGCCAGACCTACTACTTGAATGTGTAGTTTCTCATTGCGCTTTTGCACAGCTTCAAGATCTGCGCGGGTATAGTGACGCAGTCCTAACTCTAAGGTTTTACGAGCAACAGTTTGACTGACCACATCAGCATGAATGGTTAGCTGATTGCGTATTGCTGTGCGGATAAAATCAGTGCGGTTAGAATAAAAACCTTCTTGTACCATCAAATCGATCTGTCCCAGATCTACGTAGCCCAAATTAATAGTGACCTTTTCTGTCTCACCAGCTCTGGTGCGAATAGGCGTTATATTATTACTTGCCATCATATTCTCCTTTTAATAAAAGCGGCTAACAGGACTATAGTACTCCATTTGTAATCCAATTGGAATCCATATGGAGTATAAATTGTTATTTTACTAAAATAAGTTATAGAACCTTTTCAACTGTGATTAAATTAAATCAAAAAAAACAGCGACACACCTAAGTATGTCGCTGCTAGTTGTAGCATAGTTAGATGACCAGCCCATCAAAAAGCTAAACGCTAGAGCAAGTCTTTAAATAGTTAATTAAAAAGCAAATTGTTCAATATTCATAGTCATGTAGGGCTCAACGCCTGTATTAATACGCTGGGCATGAGTGGCCGTACGCGGTAATAACTTGGCAAAGTAGAACTGGGCGGTTTTGACTTTAGCATCGTAAAAGGCTTTCTCACTATTGCCGTTAGAGATCTCAGTCTGAGCAATAAGTGCCATACGTGCCCATAGATAAGCCAAAGTGACGTAGCCACTAAAATACATATAGTCGACAGCAGCGCCGCCTACCGCTTCAGGGTTATCAGTAGCTTGTTTGCCAATATCAGTAGTTAACTCATTCCACTCGTCTACTAGTTTGAGTAGCGGCCCAGTAAAAGCTTGCATCTCATTGTTGTCTTGGTTTTCTTTACAGAAATCTTGGATAACCTTAGTAAAGTTAGCTAGCAGCTTGCCTTTTGAGCCTAGTACTTTACGGCCAATTAAGTCAAGCGCTTGAATCTGCGTGGTGCCTTCATAAATACAAGAGATGGTAGTATCACGCACGTTTTGCTCTAAACCATACTCTGTACAAAAACCGCTACCACCTAGGGCTTGGACACCGTGATGAGCAGCTTCGAGCCCGGTTTCAGTTAAGAATGCTTTACCGATAGGGGTTAGCAGTGACAACATTTGATCCGCGTATTCGCGCGACTCTCCCTCACCTTTAGCGACAATATCTGCAAACTGTGACATATAACCGATCAACGCACGGCCACCTTCAGCAAACGCTTTAGTCGTAAGTAACATATCACGAACCGCGGGATGGACAATGATAGGGTCGGCAGGTTTTTCAGGAAATTTGGCACCATCTAAAGAGCGAAAAGCTAGACGCTCTTTTGCAAAATCTAAAGCACCTTGAAAAGCGAACTGAGCTGCAGTAACCCCTTGAATAGCCGTACCAATACGGGCCACGTTCATAAAGGTAAACATGGTGTTTAGACCACGGTTTTCTTCACCGATCAAAAACCCTGTCGCGCCGTCATAGTTAATCACGCAAGTGGCTGAAGCTTTGATGCCCATTTTGTGTTCAATGGAACCACAGGAGACAGCGTTACGCTCTCCTAAACTGCCATCGTCATTAACCATAAATTTAGGTACGACAAATAACGACAAGCCTTTGGTTCCTGCCGGCGCGTCTGGCAGGCGGGCCAAAACAATATGGATAATATTCTCAGACATGTCGTGCTCGCCTGCTGAGATCCAGATTTTGTTACCTTTAATACTATAGGTACCATCGTCTTGCGGCTCTGCTTTGCTGCGAACCAAGTTTAGGTCTGAGCCGCATTGAGGTTCGGTCAAACACATGACACCTGTCCATACCCCTGCGACTAAATTGGGCAAGTATTTTTGTTTTTGCTCATCAGTACCGTGATGCTCAAGGGTGGATACGCAGCCCTCAGATAAGCCAGGATACATACCAAATGACCAGTTAGCTGTGCCCATGAACTCAGAGATAGCTGAGTTTAATGACATCGGCATATTTTGACCACCAAACTCTTCTTCAGCAGTTAGTGAGGTAAACCCAAGCTCACAATACTGTTTGTAAGCCTCTTTAAAGCCTTTAGGAGTGGTGACTACGCCATCATTGAAATGACAGCCTTCAGCATCACCACTCATATTTAATGGTGATAACTCGTTTTCAGCAAAACTTGCTGCTGTCTCTAAATAACTATCGACAATATCTGCTTCAATATGTGCATAATCAGCTATATTTTGATAATGTTTGGTGCTGCCTAAAAGCTCATGCATGACGAATTTCATATCACGAATTGGGGCTTTATACTGCATAAATTCCTATCCTTTAATTATAAATGTTTTTGTAAAATCACTATGGAAAGATAGGCGTTCAGGGGAAATTATACAAGTTTGGTCATAATACTGCTTAGTCATGAACCTGTCTTGCGTCAACTTTTGAATAAATTCTAATAAACAATAGTTAGTTATATATGCTTATCGAATAAAGCTATTGAGTGAGTATTTTGGTAGCTTTGTCAGCAGATACTGGCCGATTGAACCAATAACCTTGACCGTATTGACAGCCCATTTGTAGCAGTAGATCACGCTGCTCCTCAGTCTCAATACCTTCAGCCACACCTACCATATTTAAAGCAACTGACAAATCCAGAATAGTTTTTACAATGGCACGCTGGGTGGGGTTACTGGTGATATCGGAGATAAAACTTTTATCAATTTTGATAAAGTCAAAAGGATATTCTTGTAAGTAACTTAAAGAGGCATAACCGGTACCAAAATCGTCAAGTGCTAAGGAAACCCCTAGCTCTTTTAACGACACTATTTGCTGCTTTACGCTAGCATGACGTAGCATCAATGAAGACTCTGTGACTTCGATATTGAGCTTGTGAGGCTCAATATCATATTGATCAAATAGCTGACTTACAAAGCTTAAAAAGTTGGGATGACTAAACTCAGCTGCATCAGCATTAACACAGACATACTGAGAAAATCCAAGTTGTCGCCAATGCAGCAGCTGTTTGGCAATTTGAATCGCCATTTGACAAAAAAGATCAAAGGACAGTTTATACTTAATAATAGCGTCCATAAAATACTTAGGATCTAATAGACCGCGAGTAGGGTGACGCCAGCGCACTAGCGCCTCAAACCCGACAACGTCCCCGGTCTCTAAAGCTACTTTAGATTGATAATAAGGTTCAAACTGATGGGTTTTTATTGCTTCTCGCAGCTCAGACTCTAGCTGTAAATTGTCCAATGTAATGTTATTTAAATCGTCACTGTACCAGCAGATATCGTCACCACCTTGTTGCTTGACGTAGTGTAGTGCTTTTTCAGCTTTGTTTAGTAGATGATTGAGTTGTTTGCCGTTTTTGGGATAATAACTGACGCCGACGGAGATATGCAAAAATACACTATGGGTATCTACGGTAAAAGGTAGCTCACACAGTTGCATCAAGCTATCGAGTTGGTGACGAACCAAATGGGCATCGCAAAATTCAAACAATAACCCAAAGTCATCACCGCCAAAATGCGAAAAGCACTGAAGGTTTTTGAGGTCTAAATTATCCACTCGTTCGACGAACTCTTTGATAAGAGCATCCACTTTATCTTGTCCAAAGTTACTAATAAGAATACGGTAACGGTCTATATTGGCTCGAATGATCACGACTTCTTGGAAGCTTTCCATAATCAAATCGCTACTTTGGCTCAAAAACACTTTACGGTTGGGTAAGCCTGTCAATTGATCGTAATTTAAAAGATTGGTCACTCGCTGTCGGTCTTTGGTCGCTGATGAGATATCACAAATTATGCCAATATAGAACGTCTCGTTATCCACACCTATTCTTTGAAAAGTAACTTTACAGTTGATTATCTGAGCATAACGACTAGTCATAGCAAAATTATTTTCATAAAAGCCATCGTCGTCTAGATGCTTAGAGATATCTTGTAAAATAGTACGTTCGTCTTCTAATAGGAACTCAGCTGCATATATTCCTAGTGGGCGACCGATTAAAAACTTCTTGTCATAACCAATCATGGTCTCATAGGCGGAGTTGACCGATATATAATGTAGGTTTGCATCTAAAATAAATATAGCATCTTCCAGCTGCTCATAAATATGAACAAGTAGCTGCTGTTTAACATCGTTTGAAAGGGCTAGAGAGGTAATCATAATTTGTGCTCATAGGCATTTAAAGTAAGTAATAAGTGCATCACACTTAAAAATGACTGCAAGTTAAAATGGTTATACCAGTCACTTTAATTTTAAACTATTCGTTATAGTAATAATGAATGATTATCAATATTAATAAGTAATATTTATGTATTTAAATCATTTTTCATAGGGTTATCAAAGACATCACCCATCGCCTAAAGCGTATAGAGTTGCAAGCGCTACCACTGGCGCAGTCTCGGTACGCAGTACTCTGTTGCCAATTTGCCAAGCTAGAAAACCATAGTTTTCAGCCAATTGACGCTCATCATGACTTAATCCGCCCTCAGGGCCGATCAATAACTCAATGTAGGGGTTATCTTGTGCCAATACTTCGGTTAGCATCTTAGGTCTAATAGGCTGGTCAGCAGCAGGAACATTCATTTGTATGCGTAAATCTGCTTGCATATTTAATATCTGATAGTAAGGATCAAAACTCAGCGGTGCCACGATAGAGCTAATGGCTTTGTTAAGCTCTATAGACTCAGATACTTCCTGCTGTAACCAAGCTTCAATAGATAGAGGTGAGAGAATAAGCGGCGGCCTATTTAATCCACATTGTTCACAAGCACTAAGCGCTACTTGTTGCCAATGGAGTAGTTTTTTATCGATTTGCGCAGGTTTAAGATTGACCTCACCATGGTGGCTGCTGAGTAATTGAATAGCCGTTACGCCAAGTTCAGTCGCTTTTTGAATTGCATAATCCATGCGCTCGCCGCGACTCATAACCAAGCCAATCTTTGTTCTAATAGCAGGGGTACGATCGTCACTATCATGAGCTAGTAGAACTGCTGTAGCATGTTTTTTACCAATAGTTTGTAGCTGTACTTGATATTCGCCGCCAAAACCATCGAATAGGATGCCATGATCACCGAGATTTGCACGAAGTACGCGGCACCAGTGATGAGCAATACCAGGCGTCAATTCAATACTGCTGCCTATAGGTATTTTATGTAGCGCCGAGCGTTTAACTGTAACACTTTGACCTTTATCTTCATTTTGATCATTTACAGCGTAAAAAAAACGTCTCACTATTTGTTATTCCTATCGTTACTAGCAAACTTTAATACAAAACAACCAATTGTTTAGTCAATTACATAATTGCGTGCATTGTAACGCATATTGGCTAGGAAACAAAAGTAAGGTGGCCTGAAATAACATTATGAAACGAAGTTTTAAAAGTATTGCAAATTAAAGTATTAAGAAAAACTGCATGAGATATCTAAAAAAACTGGTGCTCCTAAGAACATCAGTTAATTAAATAGTGAGAGTATTGTATATAATTAACGATCTAAACCGTTTCAGCAGCCAATCCCAATGATTGAACCAATCGTTTATTAGGCTCAACCTTATTCATGCTATAAAAGTGCATGGCAGGCACGCCCTCACTGATTAAGCGCTCGCAAAGGCGATGCACCACCTCGAAGCCAAAATCGCGAATGGCGCGGCGATCATCACCAAAGTCTGCTAACTGCTTACGTACATAGCGAGGGATGTCAGCACCGCAGCTATCAGCAAAGCGCACTAGATTGCTAGAATTAGTGATCGGCATAATACCAGCTACTAATGGCTGCGCTGTGGTATCTATACCGCGCTGCTCTAAGGTATCCCGCAGATATAAATAGCTGTCCGCGTTATAAAAGAACTGCGTAATTGACGCATTCGCGCCCGCTTGATATTTGTTAACTAAGTTGTCGACATCAAATTGGAAGCTACGTGCTTGTGGATGCATCTCAGGATAAGCGGCAACTTCGATGTGAAAATGATCTCCTGAGTGCTCGCGAATAAACTTAACCAAATCAAGTGCAAATGGTAGCTCGCCCATGCCAACTTGCCCTGACGGCAAATCGCCACGTAGCGCTACTAAGCGATTGATTCCCAAGTTTTTGTAGAGCTCTAACAATTCAGCAATCTTACTTTTATCGTCGCCAATACAAGAAATATGCGGGGCAATCGGCGTATCGCTGCGCTCCAGCAACGCCTGTACGATACTTAAGGTGCGATCCCGGGTTGAGCCGCCCGCACCATAGGTTACCGAAAAATACGTGGGCGCTAGTTTGTTCAGCTCATCAAAAGTGCTTAGTAGCTTCTCATGCCCCAGCTCCGTTTTAGCAGGAAAGAATTCAAAAGAAACAGCAGGCTTATTCATAGTTGCGCCCCTTGTTATTAGTACTTGTACTCATCAGGCTTAAACGGCCCCTCAACAGGTACCCCTAAATACTCAGCTTGTTTTTCAGTCAGCTTAGTGAGCGTACCGTTAAACCCAGCTACCATTGCCGCTGCGACTTCTTCATCAAGCTTCTTCGGTAATACTCTGACATACAAGTTATCAAAACGATCATCAACAGGAAGATCGGCAAACTTCTCTTCAAACAAATACATCTGCGCCAAGACTTGGTTGGCAAATGAGCCATCCATCACGCGTGAAGGATGACCGGTGGCATTACCCAAGTTTACCAAACGACCTTCAGCTAACAAAATCAGATAATCATCGTCATCGTCTGAGCGGAAAATCTGATGCACTTGTGGTTTGATCTCAACCCAGCGCCAGTTGTCACGCATAAACTGAGTGTCAATTTCAGTATCAAAGTGACCGATATTACAGACCACTGCGCCCGGCTTTAATGCCGCTAACATATGCTTATCACAAACGTGATAGTTGCCCGTTGTAGTGACAATCATGTCCGTATCTTCAAGCAGGCGAGTATTGATATTATCCGCGCCGCCCGTGTTGTCGCCATTAATGTAGGGAGATAAGACTTCATAACCATCCATACAAGCCTGCATAGCGCAAATTGGGTCGACTTCTGAGATACGTACGATCATGCCTTCTTGACGTAAGCTTTGGGCGGAACCTTTACCGACATCGCCATAACCAATGACTAAAGCGCGGCGACCGGCAAGGAACATATCGGTAGCGCGTTTGATAGCATCGTTCAAGCTATGACGACAGCCGTATTTGTTATCGTTTTTGGACTTGGTGACTGCATCGTTGACATTGATAGCCGGCACCTTTAGCGTACCTTTTTTAAGCATATCGATTAAACGATGCACGCCCGTAGTGGTCTCTTCTGAGACACCATGAATGTTATCGAGCATTTGCGGATATTCATTATGAATAAGCGCGGTTAAATCACCGCCATCATCTAAGATTAAATTGGCGTCCCAAAGCTCGCCGGACTCTTCGCCGCCAACATGGACTTGTTGACGCAGGCACCACTCGTACTCCTCTTCGGTTTCGCCCTTCCAAGCATAGACTGGCGTACCTGCTGCCGCTATAGCCGCCGCTGCATGGTCTTGGGTCGAGAAGATATTGCATGAAGTCCAGCGCACTTCAGCACCAAGCGCGATTAGCGTCTCGATAAGGACGGCGGTTTGAATGGTCATGTGAATACAGCCGACGATTTTAGCGCCTTTAAGCGGTTGATCCGCTTGGTAGCGACGACGCAGACCCATAAGGGCTGGCATCTCAGCTTCGGCAAGGGTGATCTCGCGGCGACCGTAATCAGCGAGACTGATATCAGCAACTTTATAGTCGGTGAAAGTGGGGTCGATCGTATGGACAGATGGTATATTAGACACTGCGTCCATCATATGCTCCTATTATTAATAGATTTATGATAAAAATAAAACGCAGGTGCCGTTGTTCATGCTTTTGATTAAAAGCTACCGAGCCTAACACGGCTTAATAAAAGCTGTGGTGCAACACCTCTCGGAGTGGGTTATTGTAATGGATGAGACGTGACTTGTCATCTATTAGTACACTGCAAATAAAGAAACTATAAAGTCAATTAAAATTAGAACCAGTTATAAGTTAATGAGGTAAAAAAGTTGATGCCCTCAGTATTGTAACCTGGAGCTGTCACATAGGTTTTATTGGTAAGGTTGTTTAAACGGGCTGTCATTGATAAGTTCGGGTTTAACTGATAATTACCACTGATATTAAGCAGACCATAACTGTCCACAAGCTGTGAGTCAGCGTTAGAGACATTGTAGTAGTAGTCATCTATGTACTCATACTCTGCACGAACATCTACGTTTGCTAATCGATAACCTGCATAAACTAGAGCTTGGTTCTTAGGACGAACTGGTAAATAATTGCCATCGTTATCGTTGCCACTGTCATCTTTAGCCTTTTGGTAGTCGTAACTCCCACCGAATAAATAGTCATCAATTTGCCAGTCTGAGGTCAAAGTAATACCTTTGATTTTAGCTTTATTAATATTTTTAATGCTTCCAAAAGGATTGGCAGTAGTAGGGACGCCATCATTTGCTATTAGATCGTCGACGTTATTACGATAACCTGTCAAGCGGGTGGATTGAAGCTGAGTATCGTATTCAATAAAAGTCTCGTAATTATCACTGGTTTCAGGCTTTAAGTTAGGATCACCGCCAAATCCTGGATATAAATCATTGAAAGTTGGTGCGCGAAAACCTTTTGCATAGCTTGCACCAATGCGTAGGTTTGGGTTGATATGATAAGCACCGCCTAAATTATAAGTCGTCTCGTCGCCATATTGGGAATTGTCATCGAAACGCACGTTTGCTTGTGCATCAAACTGACTACTGGCTAATACGTAACCCAAAAAGGCACTAGTAACATCGCGATCATCAATATCATAAACATTTGAATCGAGGCTTTGCTTGAGATACTCGGCTCCGTAAATACCTTTACCAACAGGCAGTTGATGCTGACCGACTAAGCTGACTTGATCTTGCTTAGTGTCGTATACGCTACTGTAGGTTGGATTGTCAGATTCATCTATAGAGCGTCCATACTGTAGTTTGACCGAAGAGCCAGGACGGTAACGCCAATCGATAAAAGCTTGCGCTGCACCGTTTTTTTGATCTGAGTAAGCATCTCCTATACCATCATCGAAATCTGTAGTCGACTTGCTATATAAAGCGCTTGCACCAGCAAGCCACTGCTCATTGATACGCTGCGTCAAAGCAAGACTAAAATTATCACTCTCAAAACCATCATCATCAGAATTGTAACCAAAAGCACCAGGTAAAGTTGCATTGATTCCATCGGTCTCATTATGGCTAGCAGATAAGCTTAACGAGGTGCCCGTGTCATTGATAAATTGTGCTGTTGCCCCGTATAAATATTCATCGTTTGAGCCGACACCTGTACTTACAGAGAATTGATTTTTCTCCACGTTTTGGCCTTTAGTGAAGATTTGAATCACTCCGCCCATGGCGTCTGCACCATAAATGCTAGATCCTGACGCGCCATATACGACCTCGATGCGATCAATCTGATCGGCAGGCAGTAGACTAAGGGTTGCACCGCCAGAGCTCAATGAGCTGTAACGAATACCATCAACGAGTACTAAGATTTGCTTATTATCAAACCCACGCATATAAAAGTTTGAAGTAGTGCCAGAGCCGCCATTGCTATAATGACTAAAGCCTGGTTGGCGTTTAATAATATCAAGCGCGCTTTGACCCTGATAACGTTTTAATGCCTCGCTGTCAATCACTCTTGTCTGCGCAATAGTATTGCTAATCTTGGTCGGTGTACGCGTTGCGGTGACGACGATTTCATCAAGCTCAGTCTGCGGCAGCTCACGCCCATCAATAGAGCTGATATTAGGTACTGCTGCTAGTGCTGTATTCATGGACATTACGCCAAGTGAGCTTAAGATACACCAGCGCAGATAGGCGCTTGTGGTTGAACGTGATAAAATCATAGCCGATTCCAAGTAAAAAGTATAAAAAATATCAAGCGCTTTAAATAGTACTTATTATCTATAAAACCTTTCTCTTTATAAACACTTTTAACCTAACGTTTCCTCACGATAAGCTGAATGGTTCTCATGATGTCATGTTATTAGCTACTTTGATGTCAATCCAACGACATCTAATACCTGTTTTGTACCTCAATTCGTTTATTATAGAACGATGTTAAAGTAACCAAAGATTTTTCGCGATAAAAGCAAATAATCAAAGACACTATAGCTGATAATAATTGCTATTATAGCGGCAGATTTTTTTAATTCTCATCTGTGTTATCTACCACCTTAAGAGGTTTGTTTTGTCTATCAAGCGTCATTATCTGCATCCGGCCATCACGTCATCAATCAAAATGTCAACACCACCACCGACGTCACCACTGTCATTAAAAGCACTGTTAATAGTGTTGACAATGCTGCTTACCCTATTATTTGGTCTACTGTCTTCGAGTAGCTCGTTTGCAGCTGAGAGCGGCTTACTGGGTATTGACGGTGGTAGCGAGGAGAGTACGAGTAACACTTTACCAGATGCTTTTGGCCGCGATACGCCGCGTCAAACCGTGCAAAGGTTTATTAGTGCCCTTGGAGAAAATGATTATCTATTAGCCAGTAACTATCTAAACCTATCTAAATCTGATAATCCAACCACTATTGTTCGTCAGTTTAAACAAGCACTTGATACCGGCGGGCGCTTCCAGCCCGACTTGCAAATCAGTAATGTTCCTGAAGGTAACTTGACAGATCAGCTGCCGCCTAACCAAGAAAGAGTTGGCAGTATCAGCATTGATGATAAGAATGTACCTCTTATACTAGAGCGGGTGGTGTCTGATAGAGGTGAGCAGTATTGGCAGTTTTCTAGTGAAACAATCGACTCGATACCGGATGTCATAGAGAACACTAACCCCACCTTAGTAGCGCGTTATACTGTAGAGTCTCTAGAAGACAAAAGTATATTCGGTTATCAGCTCTCAGATTTGGTTGCCGCGGTAGTACTGATTGTTAGTAGTTTTGTACTAACTTATTTATTCGTCTGGCTTTGCTATCATCTTTTAAGAATTGTTTATCCACGTGTACGCGGTGTACCGCTGCCTTTGCCCAATAAGGTAGTTGTACCACTGACTCTAGTTATTATGTCAGTGTTTTTGACAGAGATTATGGTATATGCAGGCGTGTCCGTAACCCTACGTGAACCGATCAATCGTTTTACCCAGATCGCTTCATGGGTTGCGATAACATGGCTACTCATGCGTATGGTTGATGCGGTGTCGACGCGCGCAGTCAACTTAAGTTATAAAAAGAATTATATTGAGCGCGTTTCTATCTTAGGGTTACTACGAAAAGTAGTCAAAGCGCTACTGATAATATTTGCCGTAATTGTAATCTTTGGTAATTTAGGTTTTGATTTAACGACAGGTATTGCAGCACTAGGGGTAGGTGGTTTAGCGTTAGCACTTGGTGCGCAAAAAACGATTGAGAACTTGGTAGGTAGTGTAGTGGTAGTTGCAGATACACCAGTGCGCATAGGAGACTATTGTAAGTTTGGTGATCAAGAAGGGACCGTCATTGACATTGGTATTCGCTCATCACGAGTACGTACCTTGAACCGCACCATTGTCACTGTGCCTAATGGTGGTTTCTCATCCATGCATATTGAGAACTTTACCTCGCGTGATATGTTTCATTTTTTGCACAGTTTATATATAAAACGCAGCGCTGATATCGAAGAGATATTTAGAATGGTAAAAGATTTGGATAAGCTTTTAAATGAGCATGAGCTGACCAATCAGGAGTGGAATCAGGCCAATATCTTAGAGCTGCGCCAAGATTGTTATGTGATTCAGCTACGTGCCTATGTTAACTGTGTTGATGTGATAGAGTTTTATGGCAAACAAGACACGCTGCTGGTTGATATATTAACAAAAGTAAAAAAGTACAAGGTCGAACATGCGCTGCCCACTCAGCAATTGATTGTCAATCAGGGCGAGCTTGAACATGAACTGGACAACATCAGTGAAGGTGAAGGTAGTGATTTTAATGATAGTGAAGTGATTGATAATGACAACGACGAACAAAACAATGAGAGTATTGAGTTAAACAAAAATGTCGATGTTACTGATACTATTGAAGAAGATAAAGAGTCAGATTTTAAAGACAAAAAAGCTAAATTAAGCTTGAAGAAAAATCATAAGAAAAGAAGCCGTGCTTTAGCAAGACGAAAGTTTAAACGCGCTACCAAAGGTTTTGGTCTTTCGATATGGAACCCGCCTTGGGACCATTTTCCAAAAAGGTAATTATGATTTTGGGACTTTAAAAGCCTTAAAAAACTTAAAGGTTGCCAGTGCAGCCTGTAAAGTTTAATCATCGTTATGACTATCTATTCAACCACTCACCATCTCTGAGTTTTTCGAAAGCTTAGAGATGGTTTTTTTAGCACCTGTAAGTTTTTTATTAGCTTATAAACTAAGCTTTAGCGTTGCTCCATTTTGAGCACGCGAACAACAAGCCATCATACGTGTATTTGCTGCACGTTCTGCACGGGTCAACACCGCATCGCGATGCTCAATCTTGCCATTAGCGACCAGAACTTCACAGCTGCCGCATAGCCCCTCGCGGCAATCGCTGGCAATATCAATACCGGCAGATTCAAGAGCGTCGAGTAAAGTTTGTGTATGATTTACCGTAAGCTGCAATCCTGAATCCATTAGCTCCACATCAAACGCTTGCTCTTTTTCTGGATCTAATAACGTATCTGTACCCGAAAAGTACTCGTAAAATAAGCTATCCTCAGGCAAATCTTCGGTCAACATAACTAGCTCTTCTATCATTCGCTCTGGACCGCAGGCATATATTTGCGCGTCTTGAGGTAGGTTCTCAATCAAATGGGCTAAATCAGCGCGTTGTCCTGTACTCTTTACATACAAGGTAAATTGCTCTTGATGATCAGTCTCTAAGCGCTTGACAAAAGCCATTTTAGAGAAAGCTTTGCCAGCATAGTGGATATGATAAGGTTTACCTATATCCTTTAAATAATCAGCCATAGCAAGAATGGGAGTAATGCCGATACCCCCTGCAATAAGCATATAGTGAGCAGCTGTTTTATCTAAATGAAAGCGATTGCTGGGACCACGCAGTTTAAGCGTCATACCTTCACGCAGATGATCATGAAAATATTGTGAACCGCCTTTACCGTTTCTCTCTTTTAAGATCGCTAGTTTATAATGGCTGGTATTATCATTAGTATGGTCACTACTATTATGGTCACTACTAGTGCGACTAATACTGCTTTTACCGCATAATGAATATTTGCGATTAAAGCCACCACTGACAATCTCAACATGAGCACCTGCACTCCAATTTGGTAATGCTCTACCACGCGCATCAGATAATACTACACTCAAAATATTATCAGCTTCTTTCTCAATAGCAACGACTTTAACGCGTCTGGCTACATCCTGGGTTTGCGGGGCACCGACTGCAAAGTGCACAACTTGCTCTTTAATCTGACTATTTGTACGTTCTGGGTTCTGAGCAGGATCCCATTCTACCCAAACCGCTTCTGGTCCACGAAACGAGGTGCTTGGAGTGTAAACAAAGTCTTGATCTGCTAACTGCAGATGCGGAATACGGCGCGAGATCTCCTCCAAAAAAATACGCATCTCCATTCTGGCTATGTTTTTCCCCATGCACTGATGCGCCCCATAACCAAAAGTTAAGTGCTCAGCGGTATTATCACGATAAATATCAAAATCATCGCCGTTTTCAAAATGACGTTCATCACGATTACCAGAAGCTTGCACGATAAGTAGTTTTGCTCCTTTAGGTAATTGCACACCGTTCAGCGTCGTTGGCGCTGTAGTTTCACGCCGCCATGCTACGATTGATCCTGCATAGCGTAAACACTCTTCAACTGCATTAGGAATAAGACTAGGATCAGCGCAAATATCTTCCCACGCTTCACGGTGGGTTAACAAAGTGCGAAACATATTAGCAGAGGCCAGCGAAGTGGTTTCATGAGCGGCAACGATAATTGCCATCATCATCGAATGTACATAGCTATCTGGCACTACATCCGGTAGTTCCTTGTTTTTCCTAATCGTGTGGTGCATCCAACCTTTACCGTTAGGTTCAGCGCGCATTTTTTCAATAATTTTGCTAGCGTATTGCCAAAACTGGCCGACATCATGAGCAATATCGATTTGCTGCTCTTTGGTTGGCTTGCCCCAAGTATTTATAGAATGCGCCACTGAAAACGTACGTAGTTTGGCAATCTCATCTTCAGGCACCCCTAAAAAGTGCAGCGCTACTAATAAAGGCACTTCGTAAAGTAGACCCTCGATCAAATCAACACGTCCTGAGTCAATAAACTGATCAACTTTTTCTTGGGTCAAACGGCGGATCATGGCTTCTTTACCTGCTAAATTCTCGGGCAAAAAATGATCCATTAGTACTCGGCGCCGCTCCATATGGGCAGGCTCATCTTCGTTGACTAGGGTACGATCCATACCATAATCATAGCCTTTTAATACTTGTATCGCCTCAGGAGTTGCTGGCGTGATTTTCTCTAGTACGTTGCGAGCAGAAAACAAAATAGGATCACGAAAGACAGTTTTGATATCATCGTAACGACTCACGATCCAGTAACCCATCTCTTCACTATAAAAAACCGGCAGATTGTCTCTTGACCATCTTAAGGCTGAGGCAGGGTCAAGCTGATAAGAAGTATCAAAGGCATTAAAATGCTTTGGATCAAATGATCCATTGTCATTTGTAATGGGACACTTAAAAGCTTGACCACTAAATGGACATTGTGAGGTGTCATCCATAACATATCTCCTATGAGAGCAGTTGAATTCGCTATAGCTAATATCTTATATAATACTACTCAAAAATTGTAGCAAAGGTCAAAATCTATACAAAAAAAGCGAGCGTAGCAACAGTTATACTGGCACAGCTACCTTATTACGCTGTAGACCATAATACGCCCATAATAATAAACTTGCCGCGCTACGGTGTGGTGACCACTGCTCGGTAAGTAGGTGCAACTGTTTTGGGGTGGGGCGCTCATCAAGTCGCAGCACATTCATCGCTGCAACTTTAAGCGCTAAATCATCAACAGCGAGTACATCAGCGCGTCCTAAAGAAAACAGTAAATACATCTCAGCGGTCCAGCGTCCAATTCCGGTCACGACAGTCAGCTCTTTGATCACTTGCTCATCGGTCATGGTTTCTAAAGCCATAAAGTCTATATCGTGAGCCGCTAATGAGCGAACATAACGAAGCTTTTGCTTCGATAACCCTTGCGTACGTAGATGCTCATCGCTCACCTCAATGATGGCTTGCGGCGATGTTAAACCTGCATTTTGTAAGCGCTGCCAAATACTAGCCGCTGCTGCAACAGAGAGTTGTTGTCCTACGATCGCGCGCATTAACTGCTCAAAACCGCCCGTATTTCGTCTTAGGCTTGGCACGCCAACTTGCTCATAGACAGGCGCAAACTTAGGTTCAATTGCAGTGAGCGCGTTGATGTGCTGCTCTAAATCGTCTTGATCTTTTATGGTTTGGATAGTCATAGTGACCCTTATGTCAGCTATAAATTAGCTATAAAAAAGACTGCGCTTGGCAGTCTTTTTATGTTTAATAAGAAGCTTACTCGCCGTCCATTTTAGGTCTTTTTAACAGAACCAACACCGCACCATTACCGCCATCTTTGGGCGGCGCTGAGCAAAAAGCCAATACTTCTGGTAGCTGACGCAACCAGCCATTAACACAGGTCTTCAATATAGCCTCACTACCTTTACCATGGACGATTTTGACCATCGTTTCATTGTTTTGCTTAGCTTGGCTTAGCAGCTGCATCACTGCGGTACGCGCCTCTTCAATGGTACTGCCATGAATATCGACCGCGTCATACCAGCGCAGCTTGCCTTGCTTTAATTGAGTGAATATTTTGTTTTGTAGCGTTGGCTGCTTATAAGACAAATAAGCTTCGCTAGCGACTGGGTTGAGTAGCGCTTGCATATCTGATAAGCCTGCCCCCAAATCTACACCATCGCTGCCCTGAGCAGCTGCACGTTTGGATAGGGTAGTTGCATCAGGTTTGGCCGCTTTTAAAGACCCATCGGTGTCAGCAGGCGAGCGCACGTTCTTATCTTCGAGCGGATTGACACCATGCATGGCTTGCATAAATAACACTTTATCGTCATCGATATGCTCGCTATCTAACTGCTTGACGGTCTTGTTGACCTGCTTTTGAGTAGGTAGGGATACCGGTTCCGTTGGCTTCTGGTTTTCGCCATCAGGAGCGTTGGTATCGCGGCCTTTACTAAGCTGGCCTTTAAGCTCTTTGAGCTGGTCTTGCATTTCTTTAGAAAATAGAGAATTTGACATAGTAATTAGTGTATCTTTTTGATTGATAATGGATTAGTTTTTAACGATTTAGGCCGTAGCCCATAAGCTATCAGCATTATGGACAACACTTTACGCTTGTGTATTGACGCTCGCAAGTAAGGATTGTAACGCCTGCCCAGGATGATCGGTTTTCATAAACTGCTCGCCAATCAAGAAATGCGAGATATTATGATCCAGCATCAAACGTATGTCGGCGATGCTATGAATACCGCTTTCGGTAACTACTAGCGGTCTTGATAAAATATCATTAGCATTGGCTCTTAGAGCATCATCAACAGCCAGTTCTTGTAACAAAGCATTTTTTAGCTTCAAGGTATTTTGTAAATCAACTTTAAAAGTATTAAGATCACGGTTATTGATACCGTAAATATTATGAGCTGAGCGGGGTAGTTTAAGCGCGCGTTCAAGCTCTTGTTCGGTGTGAATCTCTATCAATACATCCATACCAAGATGGGCACTAAGCGCATGTAGCTCATGCACCCTAGTATCATCAAGGCAGGCCATAATGAGTAGTATACAGTCTGCACCTAGCAAATAAGACTGATAAATTTGATAAGGATCAATCATAAAATCTTTACGTAGTACTGGTAAACTTGAGGCATTATACGCTTGCAGCAGGTACTTATCATCACCTTGAAAGTAATCACGATCCGTGAGTACCGATAGACAGCTAGCTCCCGCTTGCTCATATTGCTGAGCAAATAAGGCGGGCGAGAAATTATGATTGATAATACCTTTAGAGGGTGAGGCTTTTTTGATCTCGGCAATAATACCGATACCGCTTTTTTTAGTATTGGCGGCTCGTAGCGCTTTAGCAAAACCGCGCCTTGGCTGGTTGTCAGCCTCCGCTTGCGCTTGTAGGCTCTCAAGCGAATGCTCACTACGCGCGGCTGCGACTTCTTCATGTTTGGTAGCAATAATACGCTGCAACACGGAAGGTATGTCAGCATGGCTTTTTATATCTGTACTTTTTATATTTGTATTGGGGCTTGTCGTCATGAAAGTGTCCAAATGGCAGTCCATTTAAATGGGTTGTTTATATCGTTTTTTTTAAAGGCTAAGCATCCGCTGCCAGCTTTTGCGTATACTCAGCCAAAGATTCAAGTTTGCTCAAAGCAATGCCTTCTTGAATGACTTTTTGGGCGCGACTAACCCCATTAGGGTAGTTGCTAGCAAGCCCTGCTGTATATATCGCCGCGCCTGCATTAAGCGCGATCATATCACGGGCTTTGAGTACCGCACGGTCAAAGGTTTCCTCTCCTGATAAGGCGGCGCGTATAAGCGCTAAGCTTTGCTCTGGCGAGTCTACATCAAGACCGATCAAGGTTTGCGAGTCGATACCAGCATCTTCTGGCATCAATTCATAAACAGATATCTCGCCGTCCTTTAGTTCAGCGACGGTGGTTGAGGTGGCAAGGCTGATCTCATCGAGTCCGTCTCTTGCGCCGACGACCATTACGTGATTGGCACCTAAGTTTTTCATCACTTTGGCTATCGGCTCACACAGCTGCGCGGTAAACACGCCGATGACTAAATTAGGCACGCCAGCTGGGTTAGTCAAAGGCCCTAAGATATTAAAAATAGTACGCGCTTTAAGCTCACGGCGTACCGGATTGGCATAACGCATGGCACTGTGATGATTAGGCGCAAATAAAAAGCCGATGCCTTGGTTTTCAATACATTCTTTTGCTTGATTAGAT
This sequence comes from uncultured Psychrobacter sp., assembly GCA_947501045.1. GTDB lineage: Bacteria > Pseudomonadota > Gammaproteobacteria > Pseudomonadales > Moraxellaceae > Psychrobacter. The sequence goes on along the minus strand of CANMUI010000002.1, from coordinate 16,310 downwards.
GTGAGTGCTAGACTGATACCAGCTTGCTCAAGCAAATCTGAGCTACCAGAACTAGTAGATACCCCGCGGTTGCCATGTTTTGCTACTTGCGCGCCAGCAGCAGCAGCCACTAGAGCTGAGGCAGTGGAGACGTTAAATAAATTAGCGCCATCACCGCCGGTACCGACGATATCGACTAGGTAGTTGCAGCCTTTTGGTTTAATATTATCTGCCAAATCACGCATAGCTTTCGCTGCTGCGGTAATCTCGTCAATAGATTCACCTTTCATGCGCAGACCCGCCAATATCGCGCCCATCATGGCACTGCTACAGCGACCTTGCATAATAATGAGCATGACTTGATGCATCTCATCAAAGGTTAAGTCAATACGTTGGAAAATTCGATCTAAAGCAGTAGCCAGTAGCTTATGAATATGCTCATCTGAGAGCTTTTCAATATCTTCAGCAGTGCTGGCAGCTAATAAGGTTGACGTATTGGCACCTTGTACACGGTTAGTCATTATGATCTCGCTCATTATTATCTTTTAAGTTTTACTATTGAATTAATTTTAGACTAAAAATTAACTTATTAGCCTACTTGCGGCAACTCGTCGGTATTTAATACTGCCAAATTATGAGCTTTTAAGAAATTATTCAGTAGCTGATAACCTGCTTCACTCAAGATAGATTCAGGATGAAATTGTACCCCTTCTATCGCAAAAGTTTCATGACGAAAGCCCATGATCTCCTCAATACTACCGTCAGAATTTTGTGTCCATGCTGTGACTTCTAAGCAGTCAGGTAGGCTGTTTTTGTCAACGACTAAGGAATGATAGCGCGTAGCTTGAGTAGGGTTAGGCAGATCGGTAAATACGCCTTGATTATTATGCTGAACGGCAGATAAACGGCCATGCATAACCTCGCCAGCTTTGACAACTTGACCACCAAAGGCTTGTCCGATCGCTTGATGACCCAAACAAATGCCTAATATTGGAATGACGCCTTTGAAGGTATCAATAACCTCAAGCGAAATACCAGCGCGGTCCGGATCACAAGGCCCTGGGCCAATGACGATGATATCAGGAGCTAGAATTTTAATCTGCTCAATGGTGGCCTGATCATTACGCCAGACGGTGATGTCCTGCTGCAACTCACCAAAGTACTGTACAATGTTATAGGTAAAGCTGTCGTAATTATCGATCATTAGAATCATTGTGGTTTCAACTTTTTATCGTAATGTTTTATAAATCTTTAGCGGCTACGGCTGTTTTTAGCAAGATTGCTTTTATTAAAGCTTGATATCTTACCATTATTTCGTTATCTATCAAATGCAGCACGGTTTATCTACAACTAGCTTAACTATTTATTTCAATCCATAAAAATCTGGGGTTAAACAATTACAAACTTATAGTAAGATCAGTTTTCTTTATAATGCACCATGTTGAGGCATAATAAAAATAATGCACTTATATGATGAATAAAGGGATCTATAATAAACTAATATTATACACTTATCGACAGTGTCTATCAGCTATGGTAAGTAATTTTTATTACTACATCCCTTAACAGTAAAGGCTTTAACAGGTTTTTTATAGTTATAAACCAGTAAACCTACAGTGGTTTGGCATAACGTTTGCATCAGCTGATTAGTCCTAAATTACGTTTATAAATAATATATAGGTTGACGAGAGTTTTATAACAGTTAACTATTATGGGTCAGATATTGCTAAAATAGCCCCAATATTTAAATCAGTAGTACTATAAACAGCAGTACTAAAAGTGCAATGGCAACTATAAATTACAACAGTAGCAACCACAACGGAGATATTCATGTCGAATAAATTACTGGACCTTATCAAATCATCTGATGCCAAATGGGTTGATTTTCGCTTTACCGATACTCGCGGTAAAGAGCAACACATTAGCTTTCCGGCATCCACTATTGACGAAGAGGTGATGGAAGATGGCAAAATGTTTGACGGCTCATCCATTGCGGGCTGGAAAGGCATTGAAGCCTCTGATATGATCTTGCGTCCTGATCCAGAAACCGCCTTCTTAGACCCTTTCTTTGATGCAGTCACTGTCGTTGTTACCTGCGATATCATTGAACCATCTACGTTACAAGGCTACGATCGCGATCCACGCTCTATCGCTCGCCGTGCTGAGGAGTACCTAAAATCAACAGGTATTGGTGATACGGCTTATTTTGGTCCTGAGCCTGAATTTTTTATCTTTGATGATGTGAAATGGTCGATTGAGATGTCAGGAGTCAGCCACAAAATCACTGCCGAAGAAGCCGCGTGGTCAACCAACGAGAGTTATGAGTGGGGCAACATGGGTCATCGTCCACGTGTTAAAGGCGCTTATTTTCCAGTACCACCGATTGATAGCTCGCAAGATATGCGTTCAGTTATGTGTGAGCGTCTAGAAGAAATTATTGGCGAGGGCTGTATTGAGGTGCATCATCATGAAGTTGCGCCGTGCCAGTCGGAGATTGGGGTTGCCTTTAATACTTTAGTACGTAAAGCAGATGAAGTACAGCAGCTAAAATACGTTGTACATAACGTCGCCCATCAATTTGGTAAGACTGCGACCTTTATGCCAAAGCCTATCGTTGGTGATAACGGTTCAGGTATGCATGTACACATGTCTATCTCAAAAGACGGCGTCAATACCTTTTCAGGTGATGAGTATGCAGGCTTGTCTGAGACCGCACTATATTTCATTGGTGGTATCATCAAACATGCGCGCGCGTTGAATGCCATTACCAATCCTTCAACCAACAGTTACAGACGCTTAGTTCCGCATTATGAAGCGCCAATTAAGCTTGCTTATTCAGCTTCTAACCGCTCAGCGTCTATTCGTATTCCGCATGTTAGCAGTCCAAAAGCGGTTCGTGTTGAAGCACGATTCCCTGATCCTGCGGCTAACCCTTATCTGACTTTTGCTGCACTATTAATGGCAGGTCTTGATGGCATTCAAAACAAGATGCATCCAGGTGAAGCTGCTGACAAAAACTTATATGACTTGCCACCAGAAGAAGAAGCTCAAATTCCAACCGTCGCTGAAAACTTGGAAATTGCTTTGCAAGCACTGCGAGACGATCATGAATTCTTGCTAAAGGGTGATGTGTTCACTAAAGAGATGTTAGAGGCATTTATTACGCTAAAAGAAGAAGAAGTACAGCGTGTTAATGTCACTGTACATCCTGTGGAGTTTGACTTGTACTATAGCTGCTAGTTTTTTATTAAACAGTTTGCTTATTAAACAACAAGTTAGCATCGTTCAAAATTCAAAACCAGTTAAGTGAGTCTTAGCTGGTTTTTTAGTCTTTGCGTTTTAAGTAATTGTGATAAAATGTTGACTAATAATAAATAATTAAGTTGACTGACTATGATCTCATCAATAAAAACGATTCGTTTAGATAAAGTTAATAACAAGCTAGTAGGGCTGTTGACTGGTCTGACTATAACCATAGCTGGTTTTTATGCACCCATGCTAAAGGCAGCGCCAATCTATAAAGTGGTTGATGAGCAAACTGGTCAAGTCACCTTTACCGACCGTCCGCAAAGCTATGAGCAAGAGGCCGATAAGCAAGTGGTTCAAACCAATATTATGACAGGAAGTAACTCTATTGGTTCGAGTAACAATACCAGTAATCAATCTAGTAATGATCAACAAACCAACGTAAAAGCTACTACTGACAGCACTGAGAAAAACAGCCAAGTCAGCTATCAACTAACTATACTTGAACCAAGCGACTCGCGCGCCTATCACCGTCCTGCTCAAAGCATTGATGTTAATTTGCAACTACAGCCGGAACTGCAAGCGGGTGATAGTGTTAGTATTTATCTCAACGGCAATGAGATTGCCCGAGGGTTAAGTGCTTCTATTGCGACTGTAGATCTAGTTCCCGGGCAATATACCATTCAGGCAATAGTCAAAGATGAGAAAGGACAAGCTGTGCAGCAAGTCCAGCGCAAGGTATTTGTGATTCAGAACACTGTGTCAATGCGAAATAAAAGAAAAGCGGCTGCGCAGCTGCAAGCTTATCAAAACTTGCCTTGGCATCGAAAAGTACTATTAAAGCTGCGTCAAAATGATATAGCTAAGCCATAAAAACCCTATATAAGAAGAAAACCCACGATTTTTTGATCATGGGTTTTCCTTTGTCAATTAGAGACCATCATTGATTAAAGATTGTTAAAATGGATCGAGGTAGGAGGTTTAGTTACCGCCTGTGGTCATTTTGATAAGTGTCCGATCCTTTTTCACATAATGGTGATAGAGAGCCGCTAATATATGACCAACTACTAGCATCCAAGCCAACCATTTACCAAATACTTGCTTATGAAGAAAATCTAGCGGCGCTTCAAATTCCTCATAAGTGATACCCATGCCATCGCGAATGACAGACTGAAATAGAGTAGTAGATTCAAATTTTGGAATTACAAAGAGACTGAAAAATTCAGTATCCACACTAGCACCAAGATAACCTGTCAATGGCATAATAATTAGTACAGCATACAAAGCAATATGTCCGGCATGCGCTGCTAAATGCTCCATTTTAGTACCTGGTTCTTCATCAGGCTGAATGTTTCTCAAACGCCAAATGATACGCAGTATCACTAATACGCCTACTGATACCCCAAAAGATAAATGTAGCTGCAATGCTGTCCAATTAATTGGAGTATCATCTACTGTGAACCAGTGGCGAAAATAAACGCTGGCATAAGCCCCTAAAAACAATAACGCTACTCCCCAATGTAACCACTTCGCTATAGTACCGTAGTTTGCACGGGTGTTCTTTAAACTCATTAAACCTCTCCAAAACTAATATAGGACCTAATCGATAGATAAATTACGAATGCCTAATAAAATTTCGGCAATATTATAGCATGTCTAATCTATAAGGAGTTTTGGTGAAGAAATATTTAACTATAAAATCTATTCTTATTAGCGATAAACTTATCTCAGTTTTTTATTTCAAAGTCTTAAGTAAAGACAAGTTAGTCTAGAGGTACCTATTTACAAGCGCTTGTCATAGGCTTTTAGATTGGACATCCTAAACGCTATCGTCAGTGGCACAGCGAAAACCAATATGGCGATGCCCACGTCCTGGGGCATTAGAGAAACCATTACGGTGGGTAGCAGTTAACGTGTCGGCGTCAGCATCGTAAATATAATCGCCGCCTCTAGTAACGCGCTCGCCCGTATGTTCAAATACCTCGCGTCCATCATCGGCATCATAAGGGTAGGGACGCTTGAGACTCGACGTCCACTCAGCCAGTGAGCCACTCATATCAAGCACGCTATAGGGAGAAGCGCCGTCTGATCGATTACCGACCGCGCTGGTTACTCCAGTACGTCCTGAGGTAAAAGCGCGGCTAGCATCGGGCGCAGTATTACCCCAAGGATACAGACGAGCGTCACGGCCACGGGCAGCAGCCTCCCATTCAGCCTCGGTAGGCAAGCGCGCGCCGCGCCACCTGCAGTAAGCTTGCGCTCCCGCCCAGGTGCTTTCGGTCACAGGATGATCTTCATAACCTTGACTAACGGTGAACGCGCCATCGCGATAGCCGATACGAGCTTGCGGATCATCAAGGGCGATGATCGGATACAAACCACTACTGCGGTCTTCCTCCATCAGCAAAATAACGCTATCTGTAGGTAAATCTGCCCGCGTGGCCCTGCCAGCAGCAAAGGGTTTGGATACGTCTATATCTAGCGCATTTAGGTACTCACTAAAAGCGGCGTTAGTGACTTCGGTGCGATCTATTTTAAATGCAGGTAGTTGGACTGTATGCTCAGGCTGCTCATCTCTTGGCCCGTCGTCTCTACCAAGGGTATAAGTGTCCGCTGGGATAGCAATCATCTCATCCATAGCATAGGTGGATTGCGGGGCAAGTTCAGGCGTAAAGGGCGTGCTTTTAACTTGGTCAAAGGTGGGCGGCTGAGCACTTGTTTCATTTGACAGGTTAGCTTGAGCCGAGCTATCAGGGGCGGTGCAAGCGCTAACACTTGCAAGAGTAACAAGTAAGAGCTTGCTGTGTATTATAGAGTTGTGTCTCATTTTTTACTCCTAAATAAATGCTACTAATCGACTCAATAAAGCTGCGATTACATTTAGAATAGAATAAAAACAGTTGCAATAAAAATATTAAACTTATTGAGAGTAGAGTAAGTTTTACTAGATTGTTGTAATTGTTAGAAAAATCTAACCTTAATAGACCTATATTTATTTGATATAGTTAAGATACTTTAAATCATTTATAATGCTGCTGGTATTAATCTTCCTTCGGATAAACCATGTTTTCAGGTAATAACAGGCTATCTAGAGTTGCTTTATCCATCAGCTTCTCGGCCAAAATAGGCATTGATATCTTGTGAGGACTCAACCAAATCTTTAGCAATGTAATAAGATCTGGCCGTCAGTACTCCTAATTTAATAAATACCGCCTCAACCAAACCATAAGGAATACAAAATGTGGAACGAACGCTACAGCACAGTAGAATATATTTTTGGTACCGAGCCTAATGACTTTTTGAAAGAACAGTATCAGCATATACCCGTAGGCGGCCGTGTATTGTGCTTGGCCGAAGGCGAGGGTAGGAACGCAGTATTTTTAGCTGAGCAAGGTTATGACGTGACAGCTATAGATTTATCCGAAGTGGGATTAAATAAAGCGCTGAAACTTGCTAGCAAGAGAGGTGTTGAAATTAAAACTCAAGTGGCAGATTTAGCGGACTATCAATTTGGTGCGCAAAAGTGGGACGCTATTGTCTCTATTTGGGCGCATATGCCTGAAACTGTTCGTCAGTACGTTCATGCGCAGATTGGCCCAGCATTAAAACCAAATGGCGTATTCATTGTCGAGGCTTATACCGAACAGCAGCTTGCGATGGACGCTGTCGGCGGGCCACCTGCTACGCAAAAACAGCGCTTTAATTCACTAGTAAATTTGCGAGCAGAGCTATCCGAGCTTGAGGAGATAGTCGGTGTTGAAAAACAACGTATGATTTCGGAGGGTACAGATCATCAAGGACTTAGTGCTGTGGTGCAGTTTGTTGGTCGTAAAAATTAAAATTTATAAAATTGTATTCGATGAACAGCTAAGCTTATAAAACTTAAAGAGCAAAGACAACCTAAGCTACCTTTGCTTTTTTATTCATTTAAGCCTAAGCACTTTGTGTTTAAGTAAAAAAAGAGCCAATCATTCAAACGACTGGCTCTTCAATTATTGTTGATTAACAATCCTAGCTTATTATATCAGTGCGGTGTTCTACAGCTGACAATTAACACTATATTCTTGACCATTTGCCATACGTACACTCATGATGCCGTAATCTGCTTTGGTTTGCCACTCATAGCTCATTTTAGGATCAGTCGTATTGGCGTAACGAGCGCCAGAACCTGATACCACTTGGGTAAGGATCATTTGCTGATTATTTAAACCAATTTTAGGAAGCGTAACATTCAAATCAGCAGCACTACCGTCAGGTGCATATCTAGCGGTAACTTTACCATTGTCGTTACAAGTAAAGTTACTAACCTGTTGGTTGGTGGCCATCTGATTGCTATTGTTATTGTTCATAAATGGATTGTTTGCACAAGCTGCTAGTAGTAAAAAAACAGGTGCAGTTGCTAATAATTTTTTCATAATAGTCCTCAATTATTTTTAATAAATAGATGGTTTGAAGCTTAAAAGCGTATCTTACAAGGATAACTATAAATCATCGTTGTAGATTAACATTAGTTTAGTAGCTAAAATGTTTCGAGGTATTATTTATAAACTGTATTATTTAGACAACTTTTTAATAACTTTTAATCTGTTTAGTTGACGATTTTGACTCGAGTAGGAGATTTAAGGATATGCTTGTTTAAAACGAACACCAATACTGCGCCTAAAATTACCGTACTTGCTATGATAAAACGTAGTGTCAGCGCTTCAGATAAAAATAGCACACCTGCAATGGCGGCTAATATCGGCACACAAAATTGTACTACTGCAGCTTGAGTACTTTTTAGGAGCGGCATGGCGATGTACCAAATACTATAGCCGATGCCAGAGGTGATTGCGCCTGACACGCCAGCTAGTAGTATACCTTGTATATTGATATCTGCTAAGTAAGTTATTCCTGCTAGCAAAAGTAAGGGAAGGGCGACTAGGCTTCTGATGAAATTAAAACCTGTAGCTCGTAGCGGCGATACACAAGCCTTGCCGCGCACACTATAAATACCCCAAGCAATGCCACTTGTCATCATGATTATTGCTCCGAATAACGAGGGCACTGTCGCCGAAGGCAGCATCAGATAAATAAAACCTGCAAAGGCTACAACAAGAGCGGCCCATTGTATTAAGCTTAATTGCTCTTTTTGATAAATACCCCAACCAATCATTGTAAACTGTACCGCTGCGAACAGGATAAGCGCGCCTGTTCCGGTATCCAGCTCGACATAGGCAAGCGAGAAGCAAAGCGCATAAGCCACCAAGCTGAAACTACTAAGCCAACTGCCTTTATCACTTAAAATCTGCTCATTTGAAATTCGTTTGCTTAAGACAACAGGGACATCAGCATTGTTATTATTTTCGTCATCTTTGTTTTGGTTTTTTATGCGCTGTTCATGCAGAAACATAATAATAACTAAGCAGATAGCACCGCCAAGTAGACGAATGATAGTAAAATTCCAAGGATCAATATAGTTCTCGGACAATGCCATTCTACAAAGTAGGGAATTAGCGGCAAAGGCTATAAGAGCAATAATCGTGTAGATAGAGGCTTTCAAAAGTTATTCCTAGTAAGGCTTTAGCAATCGGTAGTACGATAGATAATAGCAGCTATATAATATAACTAAATAGCCTAAGCAAAAATATCATTCAATTTAGTAATATTAGAATTTCAATTACTTGCCAGACTCTCTCTTGTCTAGTACCACCAATCTGCTTAAATTTTTTATTATGAACACTTAATTGACTCTCAAAATACGCACTTATCTCCCCACGTTGGTGCGGGCTATCCCGCAAGTCGTCAGCAACCCATGGAATATCAACTTCGGTCAATAAGATTAAGTCATAATGATGCGCCAGCGCCGCTTCTTTTAAAGTATTAGGACAATCACCGTAATACCAGTTGGCATAAACCATCAACTCAAACAGGCTGGTATCACAGAATAGATATTTTTGTTGGTTAGAGTTTTGCAAGACTTGTGCTGTCTGTTTGGCTAAGCGGTTTTCAAGCTTTATTTGACCTTCAGCAATAGGCAATAGATCCTCCCATGTACAGGTTAGTTGCTTGTTATCCCACTTGGCTTGCAAATAAGTACGCATGTATTCTGGTACCCACAAACTGTCAAAATGCGCGGCCAAATCACGGCATAAAGTAGTTTTGCCTGTACTTTCTGCTCCTAAAATCGCAACTTTAAAAACGGATTTAGGCGTATGCTGCATCAAATTGAATGCGGTAGCGTCGTTGCCATTCATAATAAGCCCATATTGCGATAAGAGTGAACACAACGTACTGTAGTGCGGTGAAGGTAAAACCTTTATAAAAATATAACGGTACTGAGATCGCATCAGCAACTATCCAAAGCAGCCAGTGTTCTATCTTGCGGCTTGCCATCAACCACATGGCTATCAAAAACAGCGCAGTAGTTAGCATATCGGTATAATCGACCCAAGTAAACAAATGCAGCCCAAGCACTACGCCATCAAAGCTAAAGTTATTGTTGATAACTGGACGGAAATAGTAAACCAAGGCTACAAAACCAACAGTAGCGATAGACAACAACGCCATCACTGGTATATCGTTTGCTGAGATATGCTCAATACTAATCTCATCTTGCAGGCTAGTTTCGTTACTACTATCTTGCCCTTTATGTTTGTTTTTTGACCAATTAAACCAGCCATATAAACCCATCGCTGTATAATAAGCATTGATAAACATATCGCCAAACAGCTGCCACTTCCATAATAGATAAACGAAGATCGCTGTACTCACCAGTCCCACAGGGAATACCAGCACACTAAGCTTGCGGGCAAGCAATACACTGGCCACACCAAATATCACGGCAATAAGTTCAAGTCCGATAAATAGCATAGAGTAATCGGCATATTGTCCAAATAGCCAGTTAAAAGTCTCTGTCATTAGTATTCCTAACTGTTATTTTCGACGGTAACTAAAGAGGTTAAATTTTACTGATTATAGCGCAGGTAACATAAAAATAGTTTAGTCTCTATCAGTCAGTGACTCAGAGCGAATTATTTGTAACAAACTATTAGAAAAATAATAATATTCAGGCATAATAAAGGCATTGGTTTTAAGTTTACAGATATTCACTGAATTTAGATCCCTATTTAATTCTTATCCATCCTCCCTTATGCTTATTCATAAGCGCAACAGTAGTAGACAAGGAAGCTTATCATGACGACTTGTATTACCGGCACTGGCCTGTATATTCCCCCTTATAGTATTAGTAACGAAGAGCTGGTTGAATCCTTTAACCAGTACGTTGATAACTACAATGAAAAACATGCCGACGAGATAGCTGGCGGTACTATCCCTGCACTTGAGCATTCATCGGCTGAATTTATCGAAAAAGTCTCCGGCATCAAATCACGTTATGTGATGGAAAAAGACGGTATTTTGGATCCGGAGATTATGGCACCCGTTATCGCTTATCGTAACTTGGGCGAGGAGCTATCCGTCATGGCGGAGATGGGAGCCGCAGCGCTTAAAGACGCTCTAAAAGATGCTGGACTTGAAGCTAATGATTTGGACGGTATTATCCTTGCTTGTTCAAATTTTCAGCGCACTTATCCTGCCGTCGCTATTGAGATTCAAAAAGAGATCGGTATGGTCGGCGGTTATGCTTATGATATGAACGTCGCTTGTAGCGCGGCGACTTTTGGGCTATCACAAGCACATGGCTCTATCGTAACTGGCCTTGCTAAGCGCATTGCTGTGGTTAACGTTGAGATTACCTCGGCGCATCTGAACTGGCGTAATCGTGATAGCCACTTTATCTTCGGTGACGTGGCGACTGCCTGTATCGTTGAAGAATTGGATGAACCTAAAGGTTACGAGATTATAAATTCTAAGCTCTTTACTGAATTCTCAACCAATATCAAAAACGAATACGGCTTTATGGATCGCTCAGAGTTCTTGGCAGCCAATACCAAAATGTATCCCGATATCAAAGAGCCAGTAACCGACAAGCTGTTTTTGCAAAATGGCCGTAAAGTCTTTCGTGAGGTCTGCCCTAAGGTGTCCGAAATCATTATTGAGCACTTAAAAGAAAATGATTTGGAGACGAGTGAGGTCAAAATGATGTGGCTCCACCAAGCCAATGCCAATATGCTTGATCTCATCTTGCGTACGGTAATGGGTAAAGAGGCAGACAAAGCTATTGTACCAAGCGTTATTGACGAGTTTGCCAATACCAGCTCATCGAGTCCGATGGTGGTTTTTCATCGCTATAAAGATCAGCTTGAATCAGGTGATTTAGGTGTGATTTGCTCATTTGGTGCTGGTTATTCAATTGGATCGGTGCTGGTACGTAAAGTTTAAAAGTATTTATAAGTAACCAGTTAATCAAAAACTCAGTTAATTCAAAAAATAGCTAAGAGCAATCTTGGCTATTTTTTATGGCTTTATAATAGAACTGACACTATAGTCGATGCACTTTAAAAAGAATATAGTGTTACTGGGATGAATTTTGCGCAGCCTCTGTGAAATTCATGTAAACAGCCAGCAAGGAAAATTTATACCAGTAGCACAGTTAAATCCATATAATAGTTTTATTTTCAATTAACTATACGGTTTAGTATTATCCGGCATCGTTAGACGATATAAGCGTTAAGTTTACCTAGCAGTTTTAATTTCCCTGCGAAAATTTGCTATAATTGCGTTCTTATTTTCCTTAATTTAGATAAAAGTCCTTTTATGAAAGAATCCTTGCGCTTGCGCTTAGACCAAATGGTAGACCGTTATGAAGAGGTCACCGCGTTGCTATCCGATCCTGATGTCATTAGCGATAATAATAAATTCCGTGAACTATCGGTTGAACACAGTGACTTGATGGATATCACCACTTTGTGGCAAAACTACGTACAGGCTGAAACCGATCAGGCTGATGCCGAAGCTATGCTTATGGATGCGTCAGATCCTGAGATGAAAGAGATGATGCAGGACGAGATTGACAGTGCTCAAGCGGCCATTGGCAATATGGAAGAAGAGCTTAACGTCATGATGCTGCCCAAAGATCCCAATGACAAAGTGCCAGCATTTTTGGAGATTAGAGCGGGTACCGGCGGTGATGAAGCGGCGATATTTTCAGGTGATCTGTTTCGCATGTATCAAAAGTACGCGCAGAATCAAGGCTGGACGATAGAGGTATTATCAGCTAATGAAGGCGAACATGGCGGTTATAAAGAGATCATCAGCCGTATATCCGGCAATAGCGTTTATGGTCGTTTGAAGTTTGAATCAGGGGCGCACCGTGTCCAGCGTGTGCCCGAAACCGAAAGCCAAGGCCGCGTGCACACCTCAGCCTGTACCGTTGCTGTCATGCCTGAGGTTGAGATTGATGATACCGTTGATCTCAACCCTGCTGATATCAAAATGGATACCTTTCGCTCAAGTGGCGCGGGTGGTCAGCACGTCAACACTACCGATTCTGCGGTACGTTTGACCCACATTCCAACGGGGACAGTAGTCGAGTGTCAACAAGAGCGTAGCCAGCATAAAAACCGTGATAAAGCGATGAAAATGCTGATCTCCAAAATTCAGCAAGCCAAAGTACAAGCGCAAGTCGATGTGGCAGACTCTATCCGCCGTGACCTAGTCGGTAGTGGCGATCGCAGTGAGCGTATCCGCACTTATAATTTCCCGCAAGGGCGCATGACCGATCACCGTATTAATCTAACCCTTTATAAGCTTGATTCCATTATGGAAGGTGATTTAGATGAGCTGCTAGATGCTTTGTTGCGTGAGCATCAAGCGGATCTGATGGCGAGTATTGGTGGTGAGTAGAAGCATAAGTAAATTTGATTGAAGTTTATAAAAATGAGCATTACCTAATTTAATAAGTCTAACAACTTTTAATAATTTCTAAAATAAATTAAATCCATTAATTTTGAGAATTCTATGTCAAAGCCCAACAATCAAAACAATCAAGCTCAAGAAGAACAAGCACCCACTTTAGAAGAGGCCAATGAGCTTATTGCTCAGCTGCAAGCTAAGCTTGATGATATTACCGCTTCGGGTAAGCAGCCTTATCCCAATCAGTTTAAGCGCACTGACTATGCTGCCGATTTGCAAAGCGCTTTTGAAGGCGTGAGCAAACAAGAGATTGAAGAAAAAGCGGCGAATGGCGACAAGACGCAAGTCAATGTAGCAGGTCGCGTAATGCTGAATCGTGGTTCGTTTATTGTTATCCAAGACATGACGGGACGTATTCAGTTATATGTTGCTCGTAAAGAGCTGGACGCAGAGACGCTAGCTAGCATCAAATCACTGGACTTAGGCGATATCGTTGGGGTCTCTGGGTTTATAGGACGCTCTGGCAAAGGCGATCTATATGTGCATATCGAAGATTTTCAATTGCTTACGAAATCACTACGCCCAATGCCTAATAAGTTTCATGGTTTAGCAGACATCGAAGCACGCTATCGCAGTCGTCATCTAGATTTGATGACCAATGAGACCACACGCGATACTTTTGTGGTTCGCAGTCAAGTCATTAGCGGTATTCGCAAATTTATGCTGAATGAGCGTTTCATGGAAGTTGAAACGCCGATGATGCATCCGATACCAGGCGGGGCAGTAGCACGTCCGTTTGTCACCCATCATAACGCTTTAGATATGCCACTATACTTACGTATTGCACCTGAATTATATCTTAAACGCTTAGTGATTGGCGGCTTTGAAAAGGTATTTGAGATTAACCGTAGTTTCCGTAATGAGGGCGTATCGACGCGGCATAATCCTGAATTTACCATGATTGAATTTTATCAAGCATACGCTGATTATCATGATTTGATGGATTTAACTGAGCGCTTATTCAACGAGTTGGCGCAAGATATATTAGGTACTACTGAGCTGACTTATCAAGGTGAAACCATCAGCCTAAAAGCGCCGTTTGAGCGTTTAACAATGAGTGACGCGATCGAGAAATATGCTGAAAACTTCGATATGGCGCGGATTGATGATCGTGATTACCTAGCTGATTATGTTGCTAATACGCTACACCAGCCTGTGAACGACGTCTTTGGTGTGGGTAAGCTTATAACTATTATTTTTGAAGAAACCGCTGAACACCAATTGCGTCAGCCTACCTTTATTACTGAATATCCAGCGGAGACGTCACCGCTTGCGCGCCGTAATGATGACAATCCTGAGATTACCGATCGCTTTGAGCTGTTTATTGGCGGTCGCGAGCTGGCCAATGGCTTTAGCGAACTCAACGATCCTGCCGATCAAGCAGAGCGCTTCCGTGGTCAAGTCGCTGAAAAAGACGCCGGGGATGTAGAAGCTATGCATTTTGACGAAGACTATATCGAAGCTTTGTCTTATGGCTTACCGCCTACAGCGGGTGAGGGCATTGGCATTGATCGTTTAGTGATGCTATTTACTGATTCGGCCAGTATTCGCGATGTGATTTTGTTCCCACATATGCGCCGCAAAATTGAAGACTAATGAATTGATTTTTAATGGTCACTAGTATCTTTTATTGAACGTATTTATAGTAGGATCATCGTTTGATTGGTAAGAAGCCAGCGCATGTGTCTGGCTTTTTGCTATAATAAGAACTTAAAAAGAGTCACTTAAAACTACTGTCTTACAAACAATCATTTAGAATTAACGTTATAGAAATTATTATAAAATAAGTCCTTTAATCACTTGGCAGAATGGATAGCTATGTCGCAGCAATATCAAGTCCTCGCGCGTAAATACCGTCCCAAAAATTTCCATGAACTGATCGGGCAGACGCATGTCTCGCAGGCGCTCATCAACGCGATTGACTATAATCGCTTGCATCATGCCTATTTGTTCACAGGTACGCGCGGCGTCGGCAAGACTACTATCGCGCGTATTTTAGCCAAATGCTTAAACTGTGATAGGGGCGTTACCAGCACGCCTTGCGGAGTTTGTGATAACTGTGTGGCGATTGATCAAGGACGATTTATTGATCTAATTGAGATCGACGCCGCCTCGCGTACCAAGGTCGAAGACACCCGCGAGCTCCTCGACAATGTGCCTTATGCACCAAGTCAGGGACGCTATAAAGTGTACCTGATTGATGAGGTACATATGCTGTCGACGCACAGCTTCAATGCACTACTCAAAACCCTAGAAGAGCCGCCCGAGCACGTCAAATTTTTGTTAGCAACTACTGATCCGCAAAAGCTGCCGATTACTATCATCTCACGCTGCTTGCAGTTTGTACTGCGCCCCTTGCCGCAAACCTTGCTCAGTGAGCATTTGTCCAGTATCTTAGCTCAAGAACACGTTGATTATACGCAGCCAGCAATTTGGCAGCTGGCGAGCGCGGCCAAAGGTTCGGTACGTGATGCTTTATCCTTGACCGATCAGGCGATTGCTTTTGGTCAAGGAGCGCTTGATGATGTCACGGTTAACGACATGCTTGGCCTTATAGATGCGGCTGACTTGGTACGTTTAATTACTGATATTTATAACCATAATAAATCTGCGGTCGCTACTCATATCGAACAGATGCGCGCGCAAATGGTTGATGCAACCAGTATGTTTGATGGGCTTGCCGAGCTTTTGCATCAATTGGCATTGACCCAGCTACTACCTGAGGTTGCCTTAAACGTTAATGAAGCTCAAGCGCAGAACATTACTGCGCTGGCAGAGCATATCAGTCCTGATGTGTTGCAGCTTTATTATGAAATCGTAGTACAGGCGCGTGAAGGTATTAAGCTGGCTAGTACACCAATGCAAGCACTTGAGATGTGTATCTTGCGTTTATTAGCGTTTCGTCCACTGCCAATTGATGAGATATTAGATACTGATACCTCTAATAACTTAAAAACTACTACTTTTGATTCTACGACTCCTACAGAATCAGGACATGTTGCTACTATCCATGAGCCGCAGCCCTATAGCATTGATAGTCTTAGTAGTGCTGATGAACCTAATGATATTGATCAAAGTTTGATTGACAATACTTTGGCAGGTGATTACGAAGCAGGAGGAAGTAAGTCTTATTTTTTAGATAATAATGCTATAGAGCCTGAACCAATCGTTGAGCCTGAACCAATCGTTGAGCCTGAACCAATCGTTGAGCCTGAACCAATCGTTGAGCC
>CANMUI010000001.1 GCA_947501045.1 uncultured Psychrobacter sp. | reverse complement strand
TGCGGCGTTATAGCTAAGAACAGGGTCAAGCGTAAGTTCAGAGCAGGTGCGCCTAATCGCAGATGGTTTACTGACATTACTGAATTTAAGGTTGGTAGTGATAAGTTGTATCTATCACCCATACTCGATGGCTACAACAATGAGATCATCAGCTACGAGCTTTCAAGACGACCCGTCTATAACTTAGTCAAACAGATGCTTGAGCGTGCCGTTAAAAACATACCTGCAAAGCGCAAAGAGGAGCTCACCCTGCATTCAGATCAAGGCTGGCACTATCAAATGAAACCGTTTGCAAGTACGCTTAGAGCGAATCATATTAACCAAAGTATGAGCCGTAAGGGTAATTGCTTAGACAATGCATTGATGGAAGGGTTCTTTGGTACGCTCAAATGTGAGACGATTTATATTGAGAAACCGAATACCATTGAGGATTTAGAGCAACAGATTCATGAGTATATCCACTACTATAATCATGAGAGAATTCAACTTAAACTAAAAGGACTGAGTCCTGTAAAGTACAGAACTCAGTCCTTGATGTAAACTTAAACTGTCCAAGTTTAGGGGGTCAGTTCAAATGCTGGCTTTTTTATAGCTTGTTCATTGTGTTATCAAGGCAGACACTAATAGTCCCATTACTGAACTTGTGCTCCTGCCATATTAGCTTCGTTAATCTCAACCTTATAAACTAAGCGCAGATAATCTAAGTAGTCTTGCAGTTGATCCTGACCTAAATTATCGCGGATAATTGCCGCTGTTTGTGCTTTTTCATTATCAGAGAGTTGGGATTGTCGTGCAGTCTCAATGCGATCACCAACCAACACGCTAGCGCCTATCTCCGTCTCACTTGCTAAGGCTACAACACCATCCTCAGGTGCTTGCTTGCTAAAAGCCAAGCTGCGCTCTTTATCTGTTAACAGTGTAGTTTGGCGACTCACTTCACCCAAAGCTTGAAAATCTACAGGTTGTTTAGCGATATCAGCAACTGTTTTGATATTTGCTGCTATCTGCTTAGCGTCTTTTAGAGCAAGTGTACTGGCTTTTTGCTTGAGTAAAGTTTGAGTAATAACAGGTGTTGCTGCTGCGAGCGTTAGCGTTTGAGTCGGACGGTAATTGCTTGGCTGCGCCCAGACTGTACCTAAGCCTACTTCAATGCCCGACGTTACAGCTTGATCTTGGATGGTAAACTCATCAAAAGCTTGTTTGATGACTGAGGGCTGGGATAGCACTGAGGTATTATTGTCTTTACGGTAGTCTTCGATACGCTTTAGAGCAACGTTTTCTTGTTGAGCAATATCTTCTATACTAAAACCGTCAGCCGCCAGATCATTAATGGCTGTTACTTTATCAGCGTATATGGTTTGTCGTTTATACTCTTTTGCCTGAGCTGTTAGCTCCTCACGCATGCTATCCATACTTGGAATCTGGCTACCATTATCTTCGGTTATCATAAATATCTGATAACCAAAATTAGTTTTGATGGGCGCAGTAACCTCACCGACACTCAGACCTTGTAGCGCCGTCTCAATAGCGGTAGCATCACTACCAAAGACTGAAGGATTAAAACGTCCAATATCACCACCACTAGCGCCAGATGGATCATCTGACTCTTTTTTAGCCAGTGCCGCAAATGACTCTCCTTGATCAAGACGTGCTTTGATACTATCAGCACGAGCTTTGGCGTCATCACCGGTCACCAATATCTGGCTAAGCTTACGCTCATCGACGACAGCAAGTCCTTGCTTATAAGCTTCATATTGCTGCTGTAATTCTTCTTCTGTCACCTCATCAATCTGAATAGTTGCAGGACTTAGTTGAATATAAGCCAGATCCACCATAGCATCGCTTTTTAGCTTGTCTTGGTTGGCATCATAATAAGCTTGGATATCAGCTGGTGTCACTGTAACTTGTGATTCATAATCTTGCCAATTAAAACGGTGAAGCCAAATATCACGAGACTCTAATTGCAAGTCGATCAACTGATTAACCGCTTTCATAGGATAAATAGCCGTACCAACAATGCTGGCATTAAGCTGATCTAGGCTCAACTGATTACGAAATTCAGCAAATAATTGCTCTTTATTCATACCGCGTTGACGCAAAAAGTTTGCAAACTGCTCGTTTGAGAACTCACCATTGGCATCTTGAAAAATCTGCTCACGGCGCAGCAGACGGTTAATGGTGTCATCAGATACTGTCATGCCCAACTTGCCAGCCTGCTGCTCAAGTAAAGTGCGATCAATCAAGCCTTTTAGTACCTGCGTATGTAGCACATCTTCATTCAACAGGCTAGCATCATCGAGCTGCTCTAAGATCTCCGAACGCCGGCTGTTCACAGCTGTTTGGTATTCTGACAGCCCTACGCTCGCCTCGCCTACTTGAGCGATTTGATTGGGATCGGTTGAACCTCCAAAGTAGCTTTCAACACCTAACAGTGCCAATGGTGACAAGCACAGTACCAATAAAATGCGACCAGGCCAGCTTTTTAGAAAATCGCGCAATTTATCCATAATAATTTCTGCTTTATTAACCTATAGTGAAAAAACGGTTGCTATACTCTTAATATATTGGGTACCTTTAATATATTAAGGGCATAGCAAATTAGCAAATTGAAAAAGTATTAGATACAGACAAGCGCTCTATGATACGTGAATTTTAGCCTAGACTCAAAATATTCACGCTATCTTAAATAAAAACTTCAACAAGAAATTTTAGCTAAAAAAAAGCACCTTGATTAAGGTGCTTTTTTAAATATTCTTATAGTTTACTATGCTTTTGACCAAACAGCATTTAAAATACGGCTTAATTTAAACGCTCTTTTAGATTTTTGCCTGCCTTAAAACTAGGTACCTTACTTGCTGGAATGCTAAGCTCTTCACCTGTCTTAGGGTTGCGGCCCGTACGAGCCTTACGATCTTTTACACTAAAAGTGCCAAAGCCTACTAGTGAGATACTATCACCAGCTTCTAAAGCTGAGCCGATACTTTCCATAACTGCGTTTAATGCATCACCAGCTTGGGTTTTATTCAGACCGCTTTTTTCTGCGATGCTATCAATTAGTTCTGACTTATTCATAAAATTTCCTTCAAGTTTAAGGGCTATAATAAACGCTAGCGTCAGGCATTGTATCGTCCTCATCTGATTTAATCAATAAAAACAATTTCCGACGCTTATATTTACAGGTTGCGCGCTATCATCGTCTTTATAGCAAGGCTGCATAAGGAGCGCAAGCGATTTTACGTTTTTTTGGTTACTAAACTACGTATTAGACACTTAACGTTACGCAAAACACCTGTATGTTAGTCGTTATTTTGAAATTTGCACAAAAAATATGCAAAAACAAGTTGACTATTAAATGTTGTCAACCATCTAAGCACATGACATGATATAAGTTATTAAACAAACAACAATTTGCTAACTGACACACACCTATATTACTTTTTATGATGAGAACGCTGCGATAACGATAGATACAATCAGTCATCAACAACTACCCTATTAAATGCAGGTACTATAGTAAATTTGTTAGATTGACATTACTATGCTTGTGGTTCACAAGTTAGCCTCAGCACTATACTGACTTTAATTATTGTATCTGATGTTATCTACTTTTCATTGATCAAATAAAATAAAACGGACTATTTACATGAAGCGTTCTACGTTGTCTCACTCTCTTCTTAATATTATCTTAGTGTTCATTGAATCAGCTTTGACTTTACTGCTGCGCTTAGATCCTGAACTTCGTAAAGCGGCTTATCCTCTAGCTAAGCAAGGTAGCGTTGTTTGTCTGCGTCTATATCTGCCCCATGTAGAAGTTTTTGCCACTTTTAGTTATAAAGGAGTGCTTCTAGATACTCATCTTCCTGCAGATCGCAGTGAGCCTGATGTCATCATCAACGCTTATAGCATTCAAGTGCTCAAAGCCATCACTTCTCACGATAGTGAAGCGACTGATAAACTTCAGATACGTGGTGAGGCTACTCAGGCGCAACTGGTTAAAAGCTTCATTACCCAACTGGGCCTTGGTAGCTTAATTCAAAGTTTGATGAAACGATTCAAAGCTGGTAGCGATAAGCAAAAACCTAGTGCTAATGAAGAAGAAGAAAAAAGAGATAATTATAAGTTACGTATTGCTGAACAACAGACTCAAATCAATACGTTAACGATAAAAAATCGCGAGCTTGAAACTACCGTAAAAGAGCTACAAAGTAAGCAAAAAGCGTTGACTATAACTGCTATAGTCATGGCGGTTATCGCTATTGGCGCCATTATTGGCTGGATCATGAATTAAATATCAAATTTAATAGTTTAAACAGTACTGGAAAGCTCAACCATACAAATAATGCTCAATGATATAGATAGATAATCATTGAGCATTTCATAATGTTTATTATTACAATCTTTTTCTAGGTTTTAGCTTGTATATCTATAGGTTAAAACAAATATTATCGACAGTCTTATCAGTTCTCTTATCATTACCTTTGCTAATAATAGTGATAGATAATAATAACTAACTCACGACATTTTAATCTTGACTAAATTACTCGGGATTAAGTATAATGGCTATATCGCAACATGTATTGGTTTATTTGCTATTACAGTTTTGCGACAGCGTTTGGCTTAGTAGCGTTAATACTCAAAACAATTACGATACCAAGATCATCGTTGACCTTAGTTTATTAATTATGATTTTGGAGACAACTTATGCGCTTAACTACCCGAGGTAGATATGCAGTGACTGCTTTATTGGATTTAGCTTTGCAAGCTGAACAACAAGACAGTGCAGTTTCTTTATCCGATATTGCTAAGCGACAATCAATTTCTATCTCCTACCTTGAACAATTATTTTCTAAACTGCGCAAGCAAGGCTTAGTAACTAGTATTCGCGGTGCAGCAGGGGGCTACTATTTAGCAAAACCGCTTAATGAGATTGATGTAATGAGCATTATTACTGCTGTTGATGAATCCGTTAATGCTATGCAGTGCGGAGGACAAGGAGACTGTCAAGGTGGCAGTATGTGTTTAACCCATGACTTATGGTGTGCTTTATCTAATCATATCGAACAGTACTTGAAAGATATTACATTGGCACAATTATTAGACATGAAGAACGTAAAATCTATATCAGAACGTCAAAATCTAAACTTTATAAAAGATATTACAACTATTAATTTATCGACCAGCGAGGCAAATCCAGCATGAGTAACAACCTTATATATCTAGACTATGCCGCCACTACGCCAGTTGCTAGACCAGTTGCTGCGAAAATGAGCGAATATTTGACGGTAGACGGTGTCTTTGGTAATCCAGCGTCACGTTCACATGGTTACGGCTGGCAAGCTGAAGAAGCAGTAGAAACGGCGCGTCAGCAAGTGGCTGAGGTTATTAATGCTGACCCTCGTGAAATCGTCTTTACCTCAGGTGCGACAGAGTCTGACAACTTAGCCATCAAAGGCGCGGCTCATTTTTATCATTCGCGTGGTAAGCACATTATCACTAGTAAAATTGAGCATAAAGCAGTGCTTGATACTTGCCGTGAGCTTGAGCAAGAAGGTTTTGAGATCACTTATTTAGAGCCTCAAAAGGGTACTGGTTTGATTCTACCAGAGCAAGTTAAAGAAGCCTTACGCGAAGATACTATCTTAGTATCACTAATGTTTGTAAATAATGAGCTTGGCACTATTACTGATATTGGCGCTATCGGAGAGATTACTCGTGAAGCAGGAGTTATCTTTCATGTTGATGCGGCGCAAGCAGTTGGTAAAGTTTTAATAGATGTACAAGCTAGTAAAGTTGATTTAATGAGCTTTTCAGGTCATAAAGCTTATGGTCCAAAAGGTATTGGTGCTCTGTTTGTCAGCCGAAAACCACGCGTTCGTCTAAAAGCTGAGCAACACGGCGGAGGCCATGAACGTGGCATGCGTTCAGGTACGCTACCAACACACCAAATTGTTGGTTTAGGGGCAGCCTTTAGTTTGGCTAATGAGCGCTATGAAGAAGATTATGCTCATGCCAAAAAACTACGTCAAAAGCTATGGGATGGTTTACAAGACATTGAAGAGATTTATCTAAACGGTGATCTTGAACATAGTGTCCCTAATATTGTAAATATAAGCTTTAACTTTGTTGAAGGCGAATCTTTAATGATGTCTTTGAAAGATTTAGCGGTATCATCAGGTTCAGCTTGTACCTCAGCGACCCTTGAGCCATCATATGTACTGCGTGCTATTGGCCGCTCTGATGAATTAGCTCATAGTTCTATCCGTTTTAGCTTTGGCCGATATACTACTGAAGAAGATATTGATACCGTAATTACTCAGATGCATAGCGCTGTTGATAAACTGCGTGCTTTATCACCACTTTGGGATATGTATCAAGAGGGTGTTGATTTAGATTCAGTTGAATGGGCTGAGCACTAAAGATTATAGTAATAAATTTAGTAATATCGATGTGGCTGTAAATATGCCATTAAGACCGTAATCAAACTATTAGAAACTAAGCGTTTGACCCCAATTATCGATGAGTGTAATTAGCATTAAATACATAAATAAATACTCATCATCTACTAGGAGAAAACTCATGGCTTACAGTGACCAAGTTATTGATCATTATGAAAACCCACGCAATGTTGGCAATCTTGATAAAGAGGCTACAAACGTTGGTACCGGTATGGTTGGCGCTCCAGCTTGCGGCGATGTAATGCGCTTGCAAATTCAGGTCGACAATAATGGTATTATTGAAGATGCACGTTTCAAAACTTACGGCTGTGGTTCAGCTATTGCTTCAAGCTCACTAGTAACTGAGTGGCTAAAAGGTAAAAGTTTGGATCAAGCTGGCGAGATTAAGAATAATGACATTGCTCAAGAGCTTGCACTACCACCAGTAAAAGTGCATTGCTCAGTACTTGCAGAAGACGCTATTAAAGCAGCTATTAGTGATTATAAAGGTAAGCACAATACTGCTGATACCACAAAAGAAGAAGCAACTAGCTAAAATCTTTTAGCGTAATCACTGTGCTACTGTAGATAAAGGCTACTAGCATTTAAAGGGTGACAATAACGCTTATGTAATTGTCGCCTTTTATCATCTGGTTTGTTAGATATTTAATTGAAGTGTAATTATTGTTGATAGTTAATAGGAGTTGGCATGATTGAGATGACAGAACGCGCCGCTCAGCATGTTCGAGAGTTCTTGGATAATCGCGGCACTGGTGAAGGCATTCGAGTAGGTATTCGTACAGCAGGCTGTTCGGGCCTAGCCTACGTTTTAGAGTTCGTTGATACTCCTGACGAGAATGATACTCGTTTTGAGAGTCGCGACGTGAGTATTTTTATTGATCCTAAAAGCCTAGTATACTTAGACGGCCTGTTGATGGACTACGAAAGAGAAGGTTTAAACGAAGGTTTCAAATTTACCAATCCCAACCAAAAAGGCGAATGTGGTTGTGGTGAATCTTTTACTGTTTAAAGTCTTTGACCTATGATCACATCAAAACTTACAATTTTTTAAAAGTAAATAAAAAAGCAAGGCTTATAATATGACCGAGTTTACTCCAGAAGCTCAATTTGATAACTTCTTTGCTTTATTTGAACAACCTGTACAATTTGAAGTAGAGCAACACAGCTTAGATCAACATCTGCGTCAATTACAAAAGCGCTATCACCCTGATAATGTCGCTAAAAATACGACAAATATTGCTCAGGCTCAGCAGCAGTCTGAGCAAGCTTCAGCACTTATTAATCAGGCGTATCAAACATTGAGTGCCCCTGATAGCCGAGCTGGCTACTTACTTGATATGCAAGGTCAGGCGCAAACTCTAGAGCAATCTATAGCAGATTTAGACTTTTTAGATGACGCTATGCAGATGCGTATCGATCTAGATGAAGCTATAGAAGCCAAAGATAAACAAGCACTAGAGCAATTGCATCCACAAATAACTGAGCGTCTGGATAAGCAGTCTGAGCGTTTTAGTCAAGCCTACCAAAAACAAGATTGGCAAACAGCGATTGATGCTACGCAAAAACTAAAATTTTTAGTTAAGCTCAATGCTGATATTACTGCAGGTCTTGATGATGTGGCAAATACTGCGCATTCAGATGATGATGATTTATACGTATAATCTCTTTAAAATATAGCAGCCTTTTTATTGGCCTTGTTTGATTCTTTACCCCTCTTATATCTGATCTGAGTTGTCTTATGTCTCTATTGCAAATTGCTGAACCCAATCAAAGCGCCCAACCCCATCAACACCGTTTTGGCCTTGGTATTGATCTTGGTACCACTCGTTCACTGGTTGCGGTAGTCCGTTCAGGCAAGGCGCAAGTGTTAAAAGCAAAGACCAGCTCAGACACTCTACTGCCCTCAGTAGTTTATTATCCAAATACAGGTACGCCTTTGGTTGGCTATGACGCCTTGGCACATTTGCCTGATGACCCTAAAAATACAATTATTTCTGCCAAACGCTTTATGGGTCGTAGTCAAGCAGATATTAAATTTTCTCACCCATATGAGTTAAGCGGTAGCGAAGACGCTATGCCGGCGTTTGTGACGGCTCAAGGAGAGGTATCTCCTGTGGAGGTCTCTGCGCGTATTCTAGCAGCGCTTGAACAACGAGCTACGAGCGCTCTACCTGTAGATAGTATTGAAGGCGCGGTTATTACTGTCCCAGCTTATTTTGACGAGGCACAGCGTCAAGCGACAAAAGATGCTGCTCAAGCCGCTGGTATTAATGTACTGCGTCTATTGAATGAGCCAACTGCTGCGGCAGTAGCGTATGGCCTTGATAAACCAAATCAAGATAGTGCTGATCAAGAGACTACTGAAAATTATTACCTTATTTATGATTTGGGCGGCGGCACTTTTGACGTCTCTATTTTAAAGATGACCGATGGCGTCTTTGAAGTTTTAGCAACGGGCGGTAATAGTGCGCTTGGTGGTGATGATATTGATCGCTTGTTAACCAATTGGCTTATTAAACAATTAAACATTGATCCAGCAGAAGTTAGTCGTCATGATAAATCAGTACTGGCACAACAAGCTAAAGCTTATAAACAAGCATTAACGGATACTGAACAGGTTGACATT
This sequence comes from uncultured Psychrobacter sp., assembly GCA_947501045.1. Classification (GTDB taxonomy): domain Bacteria; phylum Pseudomonadota; class Gammaproteobacteria; order Pseudomonadales; family Moraxellaceae; genus Psychrobacter. The sequence goes on along the minus strand of CANMUI010000001.1, from coordinate 1,164,829 downwards.
AACATTGTAGTTAATGGGCAATCCTATCAAGGTGTATTGCAGCGTAAAGATTTATTGACTATTGCAAAACCAGTTAGCAGTCGTACCCTTAGTGTGTGTGAGCAAGTATTACGTGACGCAAAACTCTCCATCTCAGATTTGGATGAAGTTATCTTAGTTGGCGGCTCGACACGTATGCCTGCGGTGCAGCAAATCGTTACTGATTTCTTTGCAAAAGAGCCGCTTTGCCGACTTGATCCCGATGAAGTTGTTGCCTTGGGGGCAGCACAAACTGCTCATCAGTTGGTGAATGGTGATAGTGACAACAATTTATTATTACTGGATGTCACGCCGCTATCACTTGGTCTTGAGACTATGGGCGGCTTAGTTGAAGTACTCATCCCCCGCAATACACCTATTCCGGTCAAGAAGCGGCAAGTCTTTACTACTTATCAAGATGGGCAAACCGGCATGGTCATCCATGTAGTACAAGGCGAGCGCGAAACAGTAGAGAACTGCCGCTCGCTTGGACGCTTTGAGCTATATGGTATTCCGCCTATGAAAGCTGGGTTCGCACGCATCGAGGTTACTTTTAGTATTGATGCTAATGGACAACTGACGGTAAGTGCGCAGGAGACAACGACCGGTACTGAAAGCAAAATTGAGATTGTACCGTCTTATGGCTTATCTGATGAGCAAAAAGAGCAATTGCTGGTTGCAGGGTTCAAGCACGCTGAAGAAGATAAAAACGCACGCTCGTTGATTGAAACCAAAGTAGAAGCTGAGCGTGAATTACTAGCACTACAATCGGCCTTGACTGAATTTTCTGCATTACTTAATACTGATGAGCAGCAGTCGCTCACCTTACAGATGCAAGAGATGCAGGCTGCTTTGAGTACGGAAGATATAGTACTGATTGAAACGCAGCAAGCCAAGCTTAAGCCGCATAGCGATGCTTTTGCTGCTCGTATTATGAATCAGAGTGTTAAGAGTAGTATGGCTGGTACCAGTACTAAAGATTGGTAGTACTCAGTCTAAAGTGTAAGCATTATGTTTATTTTAATAAATATCTAATCTCATAATATCTCCATTCTAATAATACACCGATTCTAATAATAAAATGGTCATTGTTTATTTTGAATTGATTTTACTTTTAAATTAATAAATACCGGATAGATTACCTATGCCAAAAATTACTATACTGCCCCACTTTGAGATTTGTCCTGAAGGAGCCGAGGTTGAGCTTGAAACTGGTGACAATCTATGTAAAGGCTTGTTGAAAGAGGGCGTTAAAATTGAACATGCCTGTGAGATGTCTAAAGCCTGTACTACTTGTCATGTTGTAGTGCGTAAAGGTTTCAATAGTTTAGATGAGATGGACGATATCGAAGCCGATTTACTAGACCGCGCTTGGGGCTTAGAACCAGATTCACGCCTGTCTTGTCAGGTGATGATTGAGGACAAAGATTTAACTATTGAGATTCCTAAATATACGCTTAATCACGCCAAAGAGAATCATTAAGTCACTACTAAAATTCTTATACCTTAGTACTTATAGAAAAAGCCAGCTGTCATAAAAACAGCTGGCTTTTTGTCATTAGTTAGCATGAAAAATTATTAGTTGATATGAAAATGAAAAGCTGAACTACTGAAGCATTTATCCGCCTTTGGTCTCTTTATCAGGTAGTGACTTTTTCTCCTCTTTTTCAATATGTTCAAGCGCGAAATTCAGCTTATTTTTGATCTCTTGATAATCATAGTTTTGGATGTCTTTAAAATTTAGATGCAAATTAAACCCTGGTAGCGTATGATCTACCCATTTTGATAAATGCCCTTTATTGATATCAGGATCAAGAACTTGCCATGCTTTTATGGTGTCATCAAAACCTTTCAATTGATAAGTGCCTGCATATTTGCAGTCATAATCATGACATATATAATCGTAAGTTTTTTGACTGATAAGAATCTCCCCCTTGCCTGCTATAGCTTCAAGACGAGCAGCAAGATTGGCCTCTTTACCAATAATAGTATAGCTAAGACGGTTATTACTGCCAAAATTACCAACATGACAGTAGCCGGTAGTAATGCCAACACGTACATAAAGACCCTCAAAGCCCAGCAACCGCCACTTTTGCCTGAGATTGCGCATCTCACGGCGCATATCAATCGCCATTGCTACGCAATCTAGGGCATCTTGACGAGCGCCTCGACTATGGGGCTCGCCAAAGAAGCATACCATACCATCGCCAATGAATTTATCGAGTACACCGCCATGTTTGTTGGCAATCGTAGTCATGCACTGCATATAGGTATTTAAGATATCAGCTAAATTGTCCGAGCTTAAATGGTCAGATAATTCTGTAAAACCAGCTATATCTGAAAACATAATGGTAAGCTTGGCGCGTTTATTGGTAACCTCTACACTATTATTTAGCTTTACGATAGGCTGCCAAACTTGAGGCGGTAAAAAGCGAGTTAGCTTATTAATCACGGTTACCATCGTATTTAAACGCTGTCTTGACTGCTTTATTGTTTGATCATGGCTGCTGTATTTATAATAAATATTTGCAAACTGCCATAATATAGTGACGATACTAGCAAGCAGTACAGCTATGGGTAAAAACCCTTCATTACAATTTAGCTCAGTACCATTCAAAATCGTACTGACATAATAAAACATGCCTATATTTACTACAGCTACAATAATGAGTTTGAGACGGTTTTCAGAAGCGCTAACAATAATACGGTAGCCTATTAACAAAGCCAGACTCAGTAACAATACCGGACACAGCTGCATGCTACCAATCACTGTCGACAATAGGATAACGACAATATTAGACGACCAAAAACTGGCAGGACGACTATAGTTATAAATTAAAATCATCAAGCTTGGTAAGCAGATGATTACTAACAAGGTGATAGACGTAGGATTGAACTCAAAGTGTAGAGCAATAAGTAAGGTTGTGAGTAACAACACAAAGACTTCTGGATAATCGAAATGATAATCCTTATTATCTTTAAATAAGCTTATCGTTCTTAATTTATTTAAGGCAGACATGCTTAATAACCGCTTGTGCAAGTGCTGACAAAAATAGCTAATAAGCAGTAAGTCATCAGATAGCTATTGCAGTAGGCACGCGGTAAAAAAATAGGAATCTTTTGATTATAGTAGGAATACTGTGACACTACTGTAGGTTGATCATCGTAAAAAAGCACTGTTTATCATTCATCCTTGTTCATTGAAGCAATATTGACTCCCAATATCTTATATGGCCTATAGTAAGAATAGCAGTAAGGTAGTTAGACAAAGTAGCAGATAGTTTAACAACACAATAGGCAATTTACTGCAAATAAACCTTAGTTACATCTGCCAATCAAATGGCATTTGATGATGTCCACGTAGCGCCATCATTAATGTTTGCTGCATCTGCGCTAATATCTCTTTGGTATAAGGTACAGCTGGTACACCCCATATAGGATTTGGCCATTGCATGTCGTTTTGATAGCGAACAATATGATGAAAATGCAGTTGCGGAACTTGATTACCAAGAGCGGCTACATTCATTTTATCGGCTTGGAAAGTCTTAGCCAGTTGGCTTGAGAGCCAGCTTGATTCACGTAAAAACTGCGTCTGATCAGTTTCTGATAATTCATACAGCTCTTTAACCCCTGCTACTCGCGGTACTAAAATTAACCATGGGAATTGGCAGTCATTAATCAAGCGGCACGTCGATAATGGAAAATCGCCCACTAAAAAACTATCGGCAGCAAGTTTAGGATGCAGTTGGAACATAATGACGGTTTCTCTTATGTAAAAGTTTATAAAATGCCAATAAAAAGCTATGGTCATATAATGTCGCTATTTTATCAGGTATCCGGTTGATAAAATAGCAACATTCATACTTGACTATACAAACGTTCCAGATTTGAACCAAGATTTAGATTGAAACTAATCAAAGTTAAGCGGGCTCTGCTACTACATGATTATTAAAATAGTGTAGTAATTCCTGTACAGTGTCCACGCGCTGCTGCGCAGTCGCCAATTTAGTAGTATTACTATAGCGAATACCTGAGGCCCCATTCATACGATAATGCTGACCATCTGACTGGATAAGTTTAATAATAGCTAGCGCCTCTACTGGCGTATCAGGGGCAAAATCTAGTGTCACGCTGGTACTACTGGCATCTATTTTGTTGATATTTAAAGGTTCTGCCTGTATACGTAAACTATGCACAGCAAAGAGCTGTTTGGTTTGGTCCGGCAAAGTACCAAAGCGATCAATCATTTCAGTACGGATGTCGATAAGTGCTTCTTTATCATCGGCATTACTAATACGTTTATAAAATAATAAACGCTGGTGCACATCATGCAAATACTCCTCCGGTATCAGTGCTGAGGCATGCAAGTTAATCTCACTAGTTAGTGATAATGGGGTACTTAGATCCGGCTCTTTACCTGCTTTGATAGCTTTTGTGGCGCGCTCAAGCATATCCATATATAGGCTAAAACCGATAGCCTGCATATTGCCGCTTTGCTGCTTCCCTAATATCTCACCTGCTCCGCGAATCTCTAAATCTTCGCTTGCCAGCATAAAACCTGCACCTAAGGCATTAGCACGTTCAATAGCATGTAGCCGGCGTTTAGCATCACCTTTTAGACCTTTTAAAGAGGGCACTAGTAGATAGCAATAAGCCTGATGATGGCTACGACCCACGCGCCCTCGCAGTTGATGCAGCTGCGCGAGACCAAACTTATCAGCACGTTCAATGATAATAGTATTGGCATTAGGCACATCTATGCCGGTTTCGATAATAGTAGAGCAAATTAGCACATTGAACTTCTTATGATAAAACTGCTGCATAATTTGTTCAAGTTGACGCTCTTGCATCTGACCGTGGGCCACCCCTACTCTTGCCTCGGGGACTAATTCACGAACCGTTTCTGCCATACGCTCAATACTAGCCACATCATTATGCAATAGATAAACTTGTCCACCGCGTAGCAGCTCACGTAATATTGCCTCTTTCATAAGGGCTTCTGTCTTTTGCATCACAAAGGTTTTGATGGACAGACGACGCGCAGGTGGCGTTGCAATAATGGACATATCACGCATTCCTGATAATGCCATATTAAGCGTGCGCGGAATAGGCGTAGCAGTCATTGACATGCTATCTACGTCGGTTTGAATGGCTTTGATACGCTCCTTGTGGCGTACCCCGAAGCGATGCTCTTCATCCACAATCATCAAACCTAAATTGGCAAACTTCACATCGGGTTGTAATAGTTTGTGCGTACCGATGACAATATCTACTTTGCCAGCGGCTAAGTCGGTTAATACACTTTGCTGGTGCTTTTTGCCACCAAAGCGCGATAAGCTTTCAATACGAACTGGCCAATCAGCAAAGCGGTCGCGAAAATTATCTTCATGCTGTCCTGCCAGCAAGGTTGTCGGCACCAAAACCGCCACTTGATAGCCTGCACTGACGGCAATAAAGGCGGCACGCATCGCCACCTCCGTTTTCCCAAAACCCACATCGCCGCAAATCAGACGATCCATAGGCTGGTTTTGCTTCATATCATGTATCACTGCTTGAATAGCGTTGGCCTGATCCGGGGTTTCTTCGAACTCAAACTGGCTGGCAAACAGCTCATATTGCGAGATGTCTATTTTGAAATGAATACCGACTTTAGCTTCGCGCCGTGCTTGTATATTGAGTAGCTCAGCTGCAACGTCATGAATCTGCTCTAGCGCCTTTTGTTTGGCACGATCCCATTTACCGCTACCAATCTTATGCAGCGGCGCCAGCGCTGGATCTCCGCCACTATAGCGGCTAATCATTTGCAAATTAGCTACTGGCACATAAATACTAGCATCATCAGCATACTTTAGATGAATAAACTCCTGCTCACCTTCACCTACATCTAAAGTGATCAGGCCATTGTAGCGACCAATACCGTGCTCTATATGCACGATAGGACTGCCTTCAGTCAGCTCAGTGATACTTTTAACCAAGAACTCCTCTGACACCCCACTTTGACGACGACGGCGCGTCTGTAGGACTTGTCTGCCAAATAGCTGAGTCTCACTAATTATTACCAAGCGCTTAGGAATATACACTCCGCGTTCAATAGGGGCAACGGTTAGACCAACTTGCGGACGTTTGTTTAAATCATTAGTAGCTGCTGAATTAGCGCTTTTTTTGTTAGTAGCTAAGAAATCCTTAAAGCTATCATAGGCTTGTATGTCAATCTTACCTTTGAATAGCTCAATTAAGATCTCACGGCGTCCAGCCGTTTCAGCAACCACTAGTACTGGCGTATTTGACTGGGCTTCATTATTTAAAAACTCTAATAGCTCAGCTAATGGTTCTGCCTTTTGATGGTTGATAGGCAGTTGCGGCGGTGCTTGCGCGCTCAGCATTACCGTGCCTTTTGGCTGATTGATCGCTTTATTTGTTGTTTCAATTGTGGCTACCTCGGTCATAGTAGCCAGCTCATCACGCGCGCTCAAAACTACCCTTGGATAATGATTGAGATTTTCATTAAGCGTGTTAGACAATAGGTAGAGTAATTCAGGGGCAACAATAGGTTTGTCAATATCGTGGCGACGCTCTTCATAGCGGCGTTGAATCTGCGACCAATAATCTCCTTGCCGCTCGCTTATAAGCTCATCGGTAATAAACAGCGCATCATCAGGAAAGTAGGAAAACAAACTACTCTCTTGTTGCCAGTTTTGTAAATCAAAGAACAGCGGCTGATAGTATTCTAAACCGCTGCTAGCAATACCGGCCATGACGTCTTTGTGCAGCTCAGACTTGCGACTGCTAGTATTAGGGAACATCGCGGCAAAATTCGTACGAAAGGTCTCGCGACCTTCATCAAGCGGGAATTCTTTAGCCGGTAGAATTTGGAATTTTTTAATAGGTTTAGAGATATCGGGTAGTTTATGTAGTAGCGACAATGACTCTTGTCCCATACTACTGTCATTACCTGATAGCATGGCTTTTAGATCATCATCAGTCAGTGTGCGCTGGGTTTGTGGATGGAAAAAGCGAATGGTCTCAATCTCATCATCAAACAAATCAAGGCGTAGTGGAAATGGTTGTCCCATGGCAAAGATGTCAATAATACTACCGCGTACAGCAAACTCCCCGGGCTCAAAAACATTATCAACCGCGCGGTAACCTGCCTTGGTAAGTATCTCGCGCTGGGTATTAATGTCAAACCGATCACCAACCCCCAAATCAAAGTGCTGCCCAATGAGCCAGCTTGGCGGTGCCACGCGATGCATAAGCGTCTGTACTGAGATGAGTAGTACGCCTGTCGTTGGCATAGCCGTCAGTAAATTAATACGCTCACTAACGATGTCTTGATGCGGTGATAGCTCATCATAAGTTAACGTCTCCCAATCAGGAAACACATAAGCGTCAACACCGCAAAATGCCAGCTCAGTTTCTATCTGATTAAGCTGATTTTGATCGCGCGTCACTACAACCTTAAGACGGTCTGCTACTTGCCATATTGAAGCTTTAACCAAACTTGCCAGCCACAAACTACTAACTGCCCCATGAACAGGCGCAAGCCAACGCCGTTCGGTATCTTTGATAGGAAAGAGTTGCTGATTAATAGGAGAAAATGCGTCAGTTAGAGCAGTGATAGGCATAGTAAATAAAATCAAAGTTGAGAGTCAGAAGACTATTATACGAACATTTTAGGGTTTGACCAAAACTAATTTATGCCGTAACGGTTTGTCATTAATTGATAAAGTTGAATGACTTATTAACATAGTACAGTTTTTAGGAATTTATAGATTGGATTGCAAGACGTTTAAGAAGTACATAAATAGACGAAGTGGAGTCAAAAGAGTATTAACCAACTACACTTTAGATAAACACGAGAATCTCAGTTGTCATCCAAAACTGAGATTCTCGTTAGTGATAGACGCCGTTTAAACCAATAAAGACTGATGGCTTGCAATCATGCCATTATTATCAGCATAAATAAACATGCCAGAATTAAGTGTTAAATCACCAAAGCTAATCTCAATATTCGTTTGACCTTCATCACGGCGTGTGGATTTGCGCGGAATACAGCCAAGCGCCATCACGCCAATGTCCATCTGCGCCATATCATCGACATCACGCACACAGCCGTAAACCACTATTCCTGCCCAACCATTATCGATTGCCGATTGAGCAATCATATCTCCGAGCAAAGCACAGCGCATAGAACCGCCGCCATCAACGACTAACACCTTGCCGTCACCCTTACTATCTTTGCCATCACTATTTAATAACGCTTTGACTCGGCTATTATCTTCAAAGCATTTTACCGTCACGATCTCTCCACAAAACTTATCTTTACCGCCAAAACTATAAAATGACTTGCCTTCAATATTCGGCAAACACACTTGTGATTCAGGATTGGCATCTAATAAATCACAGGTTACAAAATTCTCTTTATTCATAGTTGCAGACTCCGACATAACTTCGCTCCTTGTTTGTAGTTTTGTATTATCTCTTTTTAGATTTACTGTTCTACTTAGGCTATTTATTAGAATACAAGTAGAGGGTAGATTCTTGCATTGCAACTTTCTATCTTAGCTTTTTTTATTTTAGCTTAACGCTTGACTCGAGTCATAGCTAGCATCTGTTTATTTTCTATGATAGTAGTGGTTGCAGAAACCTGCTTAGTAAGGTATTTATGGCGCTCATAAATGTTATGCGCGCACATTGCCATAGCATTAGCGACACGCTTGGCTGAGATTGGATGCATCGGTAATGCTTCTGAAACCAAAGGAGAGATGAGCTGAAACGCTTTTTGACTAATGCTCTCTAAAGGACGACCTTTATGTCTACCAAGTAATAATGAAGGACGAAAAATCACTAATTGTACAAATCCCAATTCTTTAATGGACTGTTCAGTTTCTGCTTTGACTCGGTTATACAAAAACCGACTGTCAAGATCAGCATTCATTGAGGATAACAAAAAGAAATTTTCAACGCCTTTATCTCGGCATAATTTAGCAAAACTGACGTTATAATCATGATCAACTTTACGAAAAGCCTCGTCACTACCAGCTTGTTTTTTAGTAGTGCCAAGACAACTAAAAGCATCAGTGGTATGGTTTACGCCTACACTAGTGAATACTTCAGCTAAATTATCAAAATCATTAAGCTGATAAAAACGCATACTGGCATTAATATAGCGTGGCGGGCGTCGTGCAATTACGATTAAAGTGTCATAAAGCTCACTCAACTGTTTGGCAAGATATTGTCCCACTAATCCTGTGGCACCAATTATAATCGCTTTTCGCTGCATAGCTTATCCGTGGTTTTATAATTATTTATTGAGATGGTTGGGAGCAAATGTCGTTTTATCTATAAGCCTTATATTCAAAATACCTGATAACGAGTGTCATTGCTCATTATTTATTGTAAGAGATTTTATCATAAAAGCAGTAGTCAACTGCCGAACCAGATTTTGTAATCTAACGCCTTATATGATGAATGGCAAGTGCTATGACTTATTTACGCCTTTTTGTACCGTAGCAATCAAATACATTGTTCTGAGTGCAATAATTTGCTAAGATAACCGCCTTTACAAGTTAAGACTGTTTAATTATTCCAAATAGACTTAATACTTGCGATAATTTGCCTATACTTGGTATCGATATCATATTTGGCGGGACGGCTGCTCGTCACTTATGATCGTTACACTCATTGTTTTATTGTAATTAACATTCATATTTTATCTGTCTTTTATAAAGGAGATACGCGTGGCTAATACTGCACAAGCTCGTAAACGCGCTCGTCAAAACACCAAACGTCGTCAGAATTCTGCTTCACAGCGCTCAATGGTCCGTACTTATTTAAAGCGTGTTGACGCTGCTATTGAGTCTAAAGATTATGACGCAGCTACTGAAGCTTACAAAAAAGCGGTACCTGTGCTTGATCGTATGGCTGACAAAGGCATTATTCACAAAAATAAAGCGGCTCGTCGCAAAAGCCGCTTGAATAAAGCAATCAAAGGCCTACAAGCTTAATCATTGCTCTGCCTAAGTTAGGTGATTCAATAAAAACCTTGCCTTAGTGGCAAGGTTTTTTTATGCTCAGTTTTATATGCTCGTCATCGATAAGTAGTAGTGGTGCCAACATCGATAATACCAAAAATTATGTCCACTTTACTTCAGGCGGTAGGAGTAATTTGCTAGGATGAAAGCCTGCCGCACAATAACTCTCTAATAAGGAATTCACTGGACGAGTATAAACCATGCCGCGCCATACAAAATGAGCATTTGCTTGCTCAAATGGCTGGTCATCAAACCATAAAAACACACCTTCCATCATCTTTGGCCAGTCGTTCCAATCGATCTCTGTTCTGTCAAACATTACTGCCAAAAATGCAGAGAGTAGCGTATCATGGCTGACAGCTAGCATGAGATGACCTGGATCAGGTTGATGCTGATAAAACAACGATAAGATATCAAGACCACCTTGATAGGCGTTTTTAGTCCCCTCAAGATTGCCTTGCAAAAAACGATTGATAAAGTTCAGTACACCGACCTCTTTAAATACTACGCTTGCAATCTCAGGTTCAGTCACCAAGCTTCCAGGCTCGACTAAAAGCGATTGATCAATAATACTACGCTGCAGACCAGCGCCTTCTTGCATCAGCTGTGCGGTGTTGATACAGCGCCCTATGGGACTCGATATACTGTCTACATCCATCGAGTACGGCAAATGATTGGCAAGCCAGCGTCCCCAAGATTTGGCCAATATACGGCCTTTGGGAGTAAGTGGTAACTGGTAGCTTGCAAAGCCATTACCATCAGAGCGCTCACGCAAAGAATGTCTGGTAAACAAAATCAAACGTCTGTTTTCAGGCAATAGATCAACCGAAGCTATCATACTGTCTGGCAGATGCGCAGGCGCCGGTATACTATGGTGACGTATGAAAGTATCGGACTGCTTAAGAATAGGAGAATCAGGGAATTTACTCATGGTGATCAGCGTAGCAGATTTTTTGTCTTGAGTGAATAAAATATAGAGTGGTTATTCAATATCAACCACTCTATCCCATGCAAACTCTAGTGCCGTACTACTCACCTCATTAGGATAAGCACGGGGATTGACAATCACTCGAGTATTATTAACCCGATAGTCAAAAGCTTCATGCGTATGCCCATGTACCCATAACGAAGGCGCCCAAGGTTCATGCATCCACGCAGATAAATCACTCACAAAAGCGGCATTACTGGGCAGAGTAGCAAATTTTTCAGAAACCGATAGTGGGCTGATACTATGATGGCTCATCACCACTACTTTTTTGTTCAGCTCTTTAGCCGTTACCAAGGCCTGCTTGAGCCACGCACGATGTTTTGCATGTATCTGCATCGATGCCTCTGGTGAAAACAACTCACTGCCTGCGTAAATTTGTTTGTAATCTCGCATAAAACGTTTGGCAACCACCATCGTATCTTCATCAGCTTGATACTGATAATCTGTCCATAGCGTACAACCTAAAATACGGACGTTACCAATATCAATGTGCTGACATTGAAGAACCCGCACCCCTCGAGCAAGCGTCTCATTATAGTTATCCCAAGTAGCCAGTTTTTTGTCAAAGTGCAAAACATCTTCATTGAAGTATTCATGATTGCCAGCAATAGTAATAAGAGGGACTTGCAGACGTGCTGCTTGCTCTTGTAGCCATGGCATACCTGTATCACTGTTAGCAGTATCCCCTGCTACTAATATCACGTCAGCATCTGTTTTAGGAATATGGCCAAGGGGGTGCGATTGACGAGCGTAGCTGTCGATGTGTAAATCACTCAATATCTGTAATTTCATACGATCCAAGGTCAGTTATAGAGGTAAATTGATTGGGCTAGAATATATTTATATGCTGTCATAAAGTAGAAAAGACAACCGCTACGTTGTCTTTTCTACTTTTATATAAGATATTAATTTAATACCTTATATAAGGTAGGATTATAAGGCACTAAGGCGCGTTAAATATTGGTATCTTAAATACCTTGTAAAATGGTTTGTAGCTTCGCCGAGGGATTTATTGCTTGCGTAATCGAACGACCAATAACTAAGTAATCTGCGCCAGCACTCAAGGCTTGTTTGGGGGTACAAACTCGGTGCTGATCGTCTGTACTGTCTTCTGGCAAGCGAATACCTGGGGTAACCAGTTTAAAATCAGGGCCACACAGCGCTTTGAGATCTTTGGCTTCTTGAGCTGAACATACTACGCCATCAAGACCTGCTTGCTGCGTCAACTTTGCCAAACGATTCACTTGATCGTCAAGCTTGTCATTGATACCAACCTGCACTAAGTTCTCTGCACTCATGGAGGTCAGAACGGTTACCGCTATTAGTAAAGTATCATAACTGCCAGCTATCAAACGCTCTTTTGCAAGTGACATTGCTGCGAAACCTGAGCTGGCATGGACATTAACCATCCATACCCCAAGCTCAGCGGCAGCTAATACGGCTTGAGCAGTAGTATTAGGAATGTCATGGAACTTTAGATCTAAAAATATCTCAAACTGGCGTTGATGCAAAGTTTTTATAATAGCAGGGCCACAGCGAGTGAACAGCTCTTTACCTACCTTTAGACGACATAAAGTAGGATCTAATTGATCAGCTAACGCTAGAGCTGAATCTACAGTCATGTTATCTAAGGCAACAATGACAGGCGAGATTGTTGAGGTTGTTGTCGTATTACTCATAGTGCTACCACTTTATATCGAAGTTGACAAAGCATTATAGGAGTAAGCGGATTAATAATAACCCACTCACTAAAGACTAATAATGAATAAAATTAATCTCGTTTGCGCTTGGTCAGCTCTGAAGCATTATCGACAGTTGCTAGTGTTTCGTCTTGTACAGGAACGCCCGTTGTTCCATACACGGCCTCTTCTACTGTTGGTGCGTTTGCTTGTCGATCTATTACGACATTTGCTTGAGTTAGTTGTTGTTGTAAGTTTTGATTCGCCTTTTGCAAACGAGAAATCTCCCATTTGGTTTGAAATACACGAAACAACAGTAATGCTAGGAGCATACCAATGACGATACCTAGAATTAAGCAGATTATGAGCAGTAATCCTAAATTCATCGCAGGAGCCTGCGAGAACAATAGATTTACCCCGATATCTGTGTTATTGGCCAATACTAAACCTAAAGCATAAGCAAAGCTTAAAAACAGTAAAACGAACAATAAAAAACGCATGATCTTAGACCTCAGCTGTAGGTAGGAGTAGTAAGTAATCGTAATAAGTTGGAAACTAGGATTATTTTACACCTATTTGAAGCGCTACTCTATTGGTTCCTATTATCTATAATGCCGCTTTATTGTTAACCGCTTCGCGTAGCGCTTTTCCTGGCTTAAAATGCGGAATAGCTTTGGCAGGTACAGAGACACTTTCACCCGTTTTAGGATTACGTCCGGTACGAGCACGGCGATGATGCAAGCAAAAACTACCGAAACCGCGAACTTCAACACGGCCGTCATTCGCTAAAGTATCTATCATCAAATTTAGTATTTCGCGTACAGCATCATCAACGACTACCTCAGTCATTGAATCACAATTTACACTTAAATTACTAATAAAGTCGGACTTATTGATCGCTTGTTGCATGGTTAAACTGGCCTTATTGATTTATGTTTCTCATCTTGAGGAGTATTTATATCTTCACTATCGAAGATGAATAACCCTACTATCGACTGAACCATTATACTAATATTAAATGAACTTCTTTTACTAAGCTAAAATATTAAAACATTTCAAACACTTGATGTAGTTTACATTTCGTTACTCAAGGTTGCAAATGATAGCGGAATTTATCGCCATTGGAAATAAGTTTTTTTTGATTTGGATATGTACTATAAATTTTAGGCAATAAAAAAAGCGACCGGAGTCGCTTTTTTTATTGTCATAACTATTAAAAACAGGCAATTTACTGCATTTGCTCTTTGATCAAATCACCAATAGTTTTTGGCTGAGCATCAGAGCCTGGCGTAGCTGTAGTATTGGTAGTGCCAAGATCTTTTATTGCTTGACGCTCTTCTGCCTCGTCTTTCGCTTTGATTGACAAGCTAATATTGCGAGTTTTACGATCAACGCTAATAATTTTAGCTTCAACGTCATCACCAACGCTTAGATGCTTAGTCGCATCTTCAACACGGTCGCGTTGAATCTCAGATGCACGTAGATAGCCTTCAACTTCGTCAGCAAGCTCAATAGTTGCACCTTTAGCGTCAACTTCTTTAACTTTACCATTAACGATAGCACCGCGATCATTACCTACTAGGTATTCGTTAAATGGATCAGAGCTCAACTGCTTGATACCTAAACTAATACGATTGGCTTCTGCATCTACAGACAATACCATTGCTTCTACAGTATCACCTTTATTGTAGTTGCGAATAGCTTCTTCACCTGTCTCATTCCAAGAAATATCAGATAGATGTACTAAACCATCGATACCGCCATCTAGGCCGATAAAGATACCAAAATCAGTGATTGATTTGATCGTACCAGTGATTTTATCACCGCGCTCATGCTTCTTATCAAACTCATCCCAAGGATTGGCTAGAGTCTGCTTAATACCTAGACTTATACGACGACGCTCTTCATCGATATCAAGGATCATCACATTGATCTCATCACCTACTTGTACTACTTTTGAAGGATGAATGTTTTTATTGGTATGATCCATCTCCGATACGTGTACTAAACCCTCAATACCTTCAGAGATTTCAGCAAAACAGCCATAATCCGTTAAGTTGGTAACGCGTGCTTTAACGATACTGCCTACAGGATATTCTGCAGCAACTTCATCCCAAGGATCGGTACCTAACTGCTTTAGACCTAAGCTTACGCGGTTACGTTCACGGTCAAACTTCAATACTTTAACTTTTAGGTCTTGACCCACTTCAACTACTTCAGATGGGTGCTTAATACGGCGCCATGCCATATCAGTGATATGTAGTAAGCCATCAATACCACCAAGATCTACGAACGCACCATAATCAGTCAGATTCTTTACGATACCTTCGATCTCAATGCCTTCTTCAAGCTTGTTTAATAGCTCTTCGCGCTCAGCTGAATTCTCAGCTTCCATAACCGCACGGCGGCTAACTACGACGTTATTACGTTTTTGATCAAGCTTAATGACTTTGAATTCTAGCTCTTTGCCTTCAAGATGCGTAGTATCACGGATAGGACGAACATCAACCAATGAGCCTGGTAAGAACGCACGTACTGAACCGATATCTACAGTAAAGCCACCTTTAACTTTGCTTGAAATGATACCTTTTACGATTTCATCATTATCAGCGATTTTTTCTAGGAAATTCCAAGTTTCGACACGCTTAGCTTTTTCGCGTGATAGTAAGGTTTGACCCATACCGTTGTCGACTGCTTCGACCACTACATCAACACTATCGCCAACTTCAACTTCAATCTCGCCTTCTTCGCTTAAAAACTCTTCACGAGCGACGATACCTTCAGATTTTAGACCAGTATCTACAGTGATCCAGTCATTATCAATGGCCACAACAGTACCTGTGATGACCGAGCCACGCTCGATATCCAGACCCGTCTCTTCGATGCTCGCTTCAAATAGTTCAGCAAATGATTCCATTATATCTACCTTTGTATAGCCGTATCCTGTCCAGCACAGTACGGATCAAATTTATGACTTTATAAAATGAAATACTGGTTTTATATCTTATATAGTCATATAAAAAAACGTTTGTTATTAATACACTCAAATACAAAGATTACTAATAACAACTGTCTTTTTCTATTTTTCTAAAAGAATTCTTGTTATAAAAATTATTTTATCAACTACAATTTTATACTAAAAACCACACTCATGGGTGATTTTTTAGTACTTACTATGTTGTTTTTATTCATTTTTAATAAAAATACCTTGCGACTGACAATACTCTTTAACCTGTTCATAAACCCTATCAGCATCTAATTCTGAGCTATCAATAAGTAAAGCATCTTTTGCAGGTTTTGAAGGCGCGACATCACGATTTTCGTCACGTTCATCACGCGCCTTAATCGTTGCCAAAATTGCCTCATAATCGGCTCGTTGTCCAGCATAAGTAAGCTGAGTAACACGGCGCTTAGCTCTTGCTTTAGCACTAGCCGTCAAAAACACTTTAACATCAGCGTTCGGAAAAACTACCGTACCCATATCACGACCATCAGCAACCAATCCTGAATGAGTCGCCATATCTCGTTGCAATTTGAGCAAAGCTGCACGTACTTTTGCAAACACTGCTACCTGTGATGCATAACCACCCACAGTTTCATTACGCACTTGCTCACCTACTGCCTCACCATTAACGATAATATCAACGCGTCCAGACTCATTATTAGGCACAAATACAATTTGCAAATTCTGCGTTAAACTCAGCAGTGCCTCTTCATCGATAGGTTTGTTAGTAACAAGCAAACCTGCTTCAAATGCCTTTAGCCCAACTATACGGTACAAGGCACCGGAGTCCAACAGCTGATAATCTAGCGTCTGTGCTAGACGCCAAGCTACTGTACCCTTGCCTGCACCACTTGGTCCATCGATACAAATGACGGGATAGCGGGGCGATTTGGTACCATGATCGTCATTATTAGATGCTGATACGGTCATAGCTGATACAGTCATAATAATCACTTAATAATAGACGCGTGGGTAGCACTCATTTTGACTACACATAACATATTGTTTAGTAGCTTCTTATCCGTGATGTTACGGGTTCATAGCCAAATAGGGCAATATTATAGCAAAAAAACCTTGTCATCACTAGCGTCAACAGTAGTATCTTGTTCTTTATTTATATCACCTTTACGCTTTTTCATCATTTGTCGGCGCTGACGAAAAAACGTCTTAAGCATCTGTCCACTAGGTTCACTACACAAACCCTTATCTACTTGGATATTATGATTATAAAAGGACTGTAAAAGCAGGTTCATCTGACTACCCACCATACCTGCTCTAGGCTCACTTGCAGCATATACTAATCTATCAACGCGAGCATGAATCAGCGCGCCCACACACATAGTACAAGGCTCTAAAGTTACATATAGAGTCGTTTGCGCTGGCAGGCGATAGTTCTTAAGATTTTTACAAGCATCTCTTAGGGCTATTATCTCAGCATGTGCGGTTGCATCACAGCTGCTAATGGGCTGATTAAACCCCTGCCCGATAAGCTGCCGATTATGTACCAAGACTGCGCCTACTGGCACCTCTTGACGGTTAGCACCTTGCTGCGCTAGCGCTAATGCATAGTACATCCACCTGATATCTTCAGTTGACCAAAATCGACTGGTCATAATCTGATCGCTTGACCAGTGATGTGGTTGTAGATCAATCAGTTGTTTATTCATTATAAATTGAGGTCATTTATTGGGGCAGTTGCCAATCAATTGGTTTTTGGCCATGCTGCACCAGATAATCATTGGCTTTAGAAAAAGGCTTTGAGCCAAAAAAACCGCCGCGATTGGCTGCTAGCGGCGAAGGATGTACAGCGGTCAAAATAAGATGCTTATCGGTATTAATATACTTACCCTTTTTTTGGGCCTTACTGCCCCACAAAATAAACACTGTATGCTCTGTTTGTTCATTGACCACATCAATGACGGCATCAGTAAATTGCTCCCAGCCTTTATTTTGATGGCTGTTGGGCTTGCCTTGCTTAACCGTAAGGGAGCTGTTTAGCAATAAAACACCTTGCTGCGCCCAGTGGGTTAAATCACCATGTGCTGAATAGCTGGTACCAATGTCATCTGCCATCTCTTTAAGAACATTATTTAGCGAGGGCGGTTTAGGAATAGTTTTAGGCACTGAAAAAGATAAACCCATCGCTTGTCCTGGACCGTGATAAGGGTCTTGACCTAAGATAACGACCTTAACCTCTGATAGTGGCGTCAAATTTAGAGCATTAAACATTAAAGGTGCAGGCGGATAAATATTCTCGTTTGATTGATAGGCTTGTTTTAAAAATTCGCGCAAATTATCCATATTATCCGAAGTCAACTCTTCTGCTAACGCCACTTTCCAGTCCTCTGGCAAACGTACATTATCTAAAATAGCTTGCTTTTGTGCTGCTGTTTTTGTGCTTTGCTCGTCGAATAACTCCATAATTCGTCCTTTTTTAGTTATTTTAAATCAGCTAAATATATAAGATGAATACTCAATAGTGTATCAATATCTATTTTAACGGCGATAGTAGCAAAAAATCATGTTTTCTTTCGTTATAAATTTTAGCCATAAAAAAACGGCTACTAATGATAGTAGCCGTTTTATATTAAACATCAAATGGATAAATAGTACAGACTATTAACTTGCCAATGATTCAGAATCTGAGTGTGGTTCGTGAGTCTCAACAACCGTTAAAATCACTCGACTATCTGCTGATCCTTTCTCACCTTTAGTATCTTTATCAGACGTTTTATCCAAATCTACTGATTTGTCTTCATCTGCAACATCTGTCTTTGAGGTTTCAGGCTCTAACGTTACATGTACTACGCCGCCGTTCACCAAGTCGCCAAATAAGATCATATTTGCCAGAGGCTTCTTGATCTCATCTTGAATCAAGCGTTGCATAGGACGCGCGCCCATCAAACGATCATAGCCTTTGTCAGCAAGATAATCACGAACATCATCATCAATCTCCAAGGTAACTTGTTTGTCATCAAGCTGAGCTTGTAGTTCAACCAAGAACTTATCGACAACTGATATCACTACCGATGGATCTAGAGCGTTGAACTGAATAATCGCATCTAAACGATTACGGAATTCAGGAGTAAATACGCGCTTGAGTGCTTCGGTATTATCGCGGCTATGGTCTTGCTGGGTAAAGCCCATAGAGGAGCGGCTAATACTATCGGCCCCAACGTTAGTAGTCATAATAATGATAACTTGCTTAAAGCTTGCAATACGACCATTATTGTCGGTCAACGTACCATGATCCATAACTTGCAATAGTAAGTTAAAGACATCTGGATGGGCTTTTTCAATCTCATCAAACAACACTACACAATGCGGATGCTGATTGATTTTCTCAGTAAGCAAGCCACCTTGATCAAAACCAACATAACCTGGAGGCGCACCAATCAAGCGTGAAGCGGTATGAGCCTCCATGTACTCTGACATATCGAAGCGTACTAGCTCCACTCCTAACAAGTTTGCAAGCTGACGAGATACTTCTGTCTTACCTACCCCTGTAGGTCCTGCAAACATGAATGAACCAATGGGTTTCTCTGGCGCTTTAAGACCAGCACGCGAAAGCTTGATAGCATCAGCAAGCGTTGCAATCGCTTCATCTTGACCAAATACCAAATGTTTAAGATCACGATCTAGATGCTCAAGGATACTCTTATCATCACTAGATACTGCCTTGGGAGGAATACGCGCAAGCTTCGCTACAATAGCTTCAATATCAGCCACATCAATTTTTATTGACGCTTTTTGATTATTAGCAGTTTGCAGATCATAGACCGTATCCATATTGTCTGCGTCTATCGATTCATCATTTGCTTTATTGTATCCACTGACATCATCAGTATCAAAGCTAGTAGCATTATAGTCTTTACTGCTGTTTTCTTTTTCTATGTTGGCTACTAGATCGTTTTCTGCCTCAAGATCCTTGATATCAGGCGTAACTCCTAAACGCTTATAAGCGCCAGCTTCATCAATAACGTCAATCGCTTTGTCGGGTAAAAAACGCTCATGAATATGCTTGGAGGACAGCTGCACGGCCGTTACTAGTGCTTCATCGGTATATTCTACATTATGAAATTCTTCATAGCGGGGTTTAAGACCACGCAGGATATCGATGCTGTCTTCAACGCTCGGCTCTCTTACATCGATCTTTTGGAAACGACGAGATAAAGCATGGTCTTTTTCAAATACTTGCCGATACTCGGTAAAAGTAGTTGAACCAACGCAGCGTAGTTCTCCATTGGCAAGCGCAGGTTTGATTAAGTTTGATACATCCATATTACTGCTCATTGATGACCCTGCACCAATAATCATATGAATCTCATCGATAAACAAGATAGCGTTCGGCTTTTTCTTGAGAGCATCAAGTAAGGACTTCATGCGTTTTTCGAAGTCGCCGCGGTATTTTGTACCAGCGATTAAGGCACCGATATCTAGACTATAGATAACGCAGCCATTGAGTGGTTTTGGTGCTTTGTCATTGATAATAAGCCACGCTAAACCTTCAGCAATAGAGGTTTTACCAACACCTGGTTCGCCAACCAATAACGGATTATTTTTGCGACGGCGACACAATACTTGTGCCGTACGCTCAATCTCAGAGACACGGCCAATCAAAGGATCGGTTTTACCTTCAGCTGCGCGCTGATTAAGGTTACTAGCAAATTCCACTAAGGGATCCTTACCTGTTTTTTCTGAAGCACTACGACGATCTCCGCTGATAGAAGCACGGGGCTCAGATGGCTCATCTTTATCTTGTCCATGAGACAAATATTGAGTCAATTCTAAACGGCTAATACCTTGCTTTTTGAGCAAGTAAACAGCATAAGTATCGTGCTCAGAGAACATAGAAACTAAAATATCTGAACCTTCAACCAAACGACCACCACCGATGGATTGGACATGGAAAATAGCACGCTGCAGAATACGATCAAAACTTTGGGTAGGTTGCGGCGACTGCTCCATATCAGCATCTATCGTTGGGGTATGCTTATCAATATAAGCTTCGAGCTCGGTACGTAAAGCGGCAACATTTGCATTACAGGCCGTTAGAGTATTGGCAGCATGAGTGTTTTCTAGGAGCGCTAATAACAGGTGCTCGACAGTGAGATACTCATGTGACTTTTGGCGCGCAAGCGTCATTGCTAAACGCAAAGAGACTTCAAGATGACGACTTAACATAAGGGATTCCTACGGTTATACAACTCTTTATAATTTAATAGCTTAGTTAGTAAATCAGGGCGGCAAAGGGATTGTTCAAGGTACGATCATGATTAAAAATCACTGGCTACAATACAATTGCTATCATGTTTATAATAGCGCTTATTCATCTCAACACGATAATAGCTTGTAGTCAATCTATTAAAGCATACTAAAATGTATCAAAGCGTATGCTTAATAAGTCTCACATCCTACTAGAATAATCACTGCTCTATTAGGTAAGTTTATTTGCAATTAGGACACTACACCCAGCCTAATACATAGTAGTTAAGACTAAGTGCTAATCAGTGAGTAAAGACGACCTAATGACGGTTATATGTATTAAGTTAACACATAAGTTAAACAATCATAAGAGTAGTCAGCAGAAAAGAGGATAATTGCAAAATTAAATTCGGTAGTAAAAGATTAATAGCAATAGTTAGACGGTAGTGGAAAAAACGAGGATTTATATGAATTAATGGATAAGTGTAGAGACTGTGTTAACTATATATAAGGATGTTTTTGGAAAAAAACAAGTATTTAGTTATTTATGATCTTTTGAACAATAATTTGTCATCGCAAAATCATAGAGTTATAGGTACGATACAATATAATACTATTCACCCTGAATAATACTATTCACCCTGATGAGGCTCAATTTGAGTAAGTAAGGGATAACCTTCGCGGTGCGCCAGACTATTAACCTTTTTAGCTTTAGTCTCAGCAATATCCTTAGGATAAATACCAGCAATACCTTTACTGTTGTTATGGATATTTAGCATAATTTGAACTGCTGCATCAATATTGTGCCGAAACTCTGACTGCAATACATATACCACAAATTCCATAGGCGTATAATTGTCATTGTACATAACAACAGCATACATAGGTGGTTTTGCTACCTCAGGCTCAGCGACTAAAACATCTGTTTGCGGAGCAGACTCTTTATCAGGGTCGTCGTCTTGGGCGCGTTGATCTACAGGCATACTTGGAAAGTGCCAGTCAAAAACAGTAGGTTCAGTGTGTGTTACTAATTGTTTTATAGTCATAATAAAAGTAGTTTCAATTGGTTTTAGTAATAAAAAAGGTTTTATAAGGGAAGAAAAAATAGTTGCAGGCCAGCTACTAATCAGCAGCTGGATAATAAAGACATCGCTAAAACTGTTGACCTAATAGTTTATCTTCCTTGAGTACTTATGTGAGTTACTTATGTCTGAGTAATAGTGTTGTCGGCTTAAATTCTATTTTAGGGAGTAATAGGGCTTTGATCAATCTCTGGCAAGTCTGATAAAGATAACGGCATACTGTCTACTCGATTACCAAGCTGCCAATCGTAAAGTTGCTCTATTTGCTGATCATCTGCTTCTAAACTAAGTTTAACTTGCAGCGGTTTAAAACCACTAGGCATCATAAAGCGTCCACGAATACGGACGATACCCTTAATATTATAGCTTGCAGGATCCAAAGGTACTTCTACAAAATCGTCTTTATTCTGTAGCGTTAACACCGCTTTTAAACGCTTTGTTTCACCATCTTCACTTAGCATGCCTACATCAAAACCATATTCAAAAGCATTCTCTGGTAGAGGTTCGATTTTGCCACCTAGTACTTGCAAAGGCATACCGCCCTGCTCTGCTATCACCTTTGCGTATAGATTATTGAGCTGCGAGGTTTGTCTATTAGTAACCTGCAAAGCTCTTTGATCACGGCGTAGCTCTTCTAGATTCGCTAGGCTAATATCTAGCTCTTGCTTAGCAGTCTCTACTTGGCTGGTCATCACTTTATGGCTGATGCGCAAATCTTTTAACTCATTAGTAGCCTGCTCATTGTTAATTGCTGCTTGTTCCGTTTCGGTTTTAAACGAATAATAACCCCGCTGATAGCCAAGCTTATGCCCGAACACTATAGCCACGATCGCAGTCACCGTTATAGCAACTACGAATAACGCCAATAGCCATGTCGATGCGCCGCGTTGATTACTAGCGATATCTTGACTATATTCTATGTGATCACTCCTATTCATCGACGACTCTACTGTACTCCTAAAGATAGCTGAGTAAGGTACAAGGGCTAGTTTATGACACGCTGGCTGCGAGCACGAATAAGGAGCAGTCTTAACACGCATCTGGGCAGTATCTCTCAATAGGAAATGCGAAACATTATAACGGACTTTGGTAGCAATACCTAGCACAGCGCTGTAAGTGAGATGACTCAATAGTAAAAATGCTGTGACAAATGTGTACTAAATCCTACATCAATTTTCGTCGTTAAAGGTAGATAGTATTGAACCTAAGGTACGATAGGGGCTGCATTTAATCCTAGCGTTTCCTCAAGACCAAACATCACATTCATATTCTGTATCGCTTGTCCTGCCGCCCCTTTGACCAGATTATCCTGTACTACAATTACTGTCAGCTCCGCCCGCTGATTATTTTGATAAACTGAAATACGCAAACGATTACTTGCTCTTACGCTACGAGTGTCTGGATACCTGCCTTGTGGCAGTACATCAATAAAAGCTTCTTGCTGATAACTGTTTTCAAACACGCTTTGCCAATCTATAGCCATGCCCGCTTCTGTCATCTCTAAATGGATGGAGCTGAGCATACCCCGAATCATAGGTACCAAATGCGGTAAAAAGCGCACACGGTGGATAAACTTCTCGTCTGATAACTGCTCTATTCCTTGCTCAATCTCCGGCAAATGACGATGACCGGTAACGCCATAAGCTTTAAGGTTATCTGTCGTTTCAGCATAATTGAGATCAAGCTTAGCTTGTCTGCCCGCTCCTGATACCCCAGATTTAGCATCAATAACAATACGTGGCTCAACAAGACGAACCGCTTGCTCGTTTTGTTTCTCTATAATGGGCTTTAACCCTAAAATAGCAGTAGTCGGATAGCAACCAGGATTGCCAACCACTAATGCGCCCGCAAGCTTGTCACGGTTTAGCTCCGGCAAACCATATACTGCGCTTTTAAGCAATCCAGGGCAACTATGAGTTTGCTGATACCAGTGCTCAAAATCTGCTAAGGACTGAAGGCGAAAGTCGGCAGCCAAATCAATTACCTTGACCCCTGCTTGAGTCAATGCTTCAGCCTGCTGCATAGCAACCCCATGCGGCGTGGCAAAGAACACCGCATCGCATTTTTGTAGAGCCGATAGCGTATCGTCACCCAAATCACTAAAGACAATATCGGAGATACCGCGCAGACTAGGGAATATCTCATCAGCACGCATGCCCGCCTCACTACGTGAGGTCAATAAGTCGATACTTACCTCAGGATGGGCGGAGAGCAGACGAATAAGCTCAATACCGGTATAGCCTGTACCACCGACGATCGCTACTGAAATCATAAGATATTCCTTTGTTGACCTATTACTATTTACTATTGGATTGCTACTCTGCAGGGTTGCAGCTTATCAAACTATCGCTACTAGATTTACTACCATTAGATCTGATAGTCATGTACCGCATCGACAAAAACCTTGGCGTGGTCAGGATTAACCCATTGAGTAATACCATGACCAAGGTTGGCTACATAGCCTGTTTTATCGCCACCAGCATAAGCGCTATCCAGCATAGCTTTGACTTCTGCGCGGATAGTTTCAGGCGCACCATATAAAGTAGCCGGATCTAAATTACCTTGGATGGCTTTACTGTTTTGTAGTTTTTTATGCTTTTTGGTCAAATGGCGCTGGCTTTCGGTTAGCACTTGACGCGCGCGATCGAGCGGCATCGTCCAATCAAGCCCTAACGCATCCGCTTCACTATCCGCTTGGATATCAAGCCAAACACCACCGCCTTTGGTAAATAATATTATAGGTATGTGGGGATGACGTACTTTTAGATCGGTTACGATACGTTTATTATAATTATGTGAAAAAGTCTCAAACTGACGGTGTGCAAGTGCCCCGCCCCAACTGTCAAATATCTGTATTGCCTGTGCCCCAGCAATAATTTGTGCATCCAAATAATCAGTGACCGCCACTGCCAACTTATCGAGCAGCTGATGCAGTAATTCAGGCTTACTATAGAGCATGCCTTTGGTATAACGATAGTCTTTTGAGCTACCGCCTTCAATCATATAAGTCGCTAGCGTCCATGGGCTACCAGAAAAGCCAAACAAGGGTACTTGTCCATTAAGCTCTTTACGGATACTGGTAACTGCGCGCATGACATAATCTAACGAATCGTTTACCTCCAGCACCGGTAAGCGCTCAATATCTGATTGCTCACGTATAGTATATTTAAACTTTGGTCCCTCACCCGTTTCAAAATACAAGCCTTGTCCCATAGCATCAGGGATAGTTAGAATATCACTAAATAAAATAGCCGCATCCAAGTCCATACGCCGTAGTGGCTGCATAGTTACCTCTGTGGCGCGAGCGGTGTCTTTACATAGACTCATAAAGTCACCAGCCTCAGCACGCGTGGCTTTATATTCTGGTAGATAGCGCCCAGCTTGGCGCATCATCCATACAGGCGTAGTATCTATAGGCTCAAAACGCAGTGCTCGTAGCAATCTATCGTTTTTTAAAGGAGGAAATTTATGCTTAGATATTTCACTATCGATTGAATCAATATCAACAGGATTGGTAGGGGCGCTCATAGATAACTCTCCAAAGTATTGTAGTATTCATTGTTATCGTTATTGATATAAGGATAAACAGGTCAGATGGTTCAAAAAGTCAAAAAAGTATAGTTATAAGTATGCAGGCAATACAATCAAATACAAGTGATGATTACATAGATAGAGCTAAGTTATCACGGTGCACCATAACCACACGCTCCTCTTTATTACCAAGGATTCTATCAAACTGCTCAGTACGCTCACGAGCCACGCGGCGCGCATCCTGCGATGAAAAATTCATCTGTCCAACGGCCAAACGCTCGCCCGTCTCTTGGTGCACGATTTCAACAACATCACCCTCATCAAAATCACCACGCACCTCTACTACGCCTACTGGCAACAAACTTCTATTGTGTTCAGTCAGCGCTTTGGCCGCGCCAGCATCAATAATAAGCGTACCCGCCATACGTAAATGCGCCGCCAGCCACTGTTTGCGAGCAATGATCTTATCTGCTTCATTCGTAGTCAGTAAGGTGCCGACTGCTTCACCTGATACCACACGAGTAATTACATTATCAATAGCACCGCTGACAATAACGGTTGGGCAACCGCCCATCGCAGCAAGACGGCCAGCACGGATCTTAGTCAACATACCGCCGCGTCCAAGCTTACCCCCAGCCCCTGCAATGTCAAACAAATAATCCGCCATAGCCCGCTCTTGACGTATCATTTTAGCCTGAGGGTTATCACGAGGGTTGTCTGTAAATACCCCTTCTTGATCCGTTAAGATAATATACAAATCTGCTTTCACCATCGCAGCTGACATTGCTCCTAAAGTGTCATTGTCACCAAATTTAATCTCATCGACAGTGATGGTATCGTTCTCATTAATGACAGGCAATACACGCCAGTCTAATAACTGCGTCAGCGCGCCTGTAGTATTTAAATAACGGCGTCTATTAGATAGATCATCATGAGTTAATAATAGCTGCGCACTTTGTACGCCGTGCTGAATGAGGGCTGACCACCAGGTCTCAATTAGTCCCATTTGTCCAATAGAGGCACAGGCTTGCAAAGCAGCTAGTTTCCTAGGACGCTCATCTAAGTTCATACGTACCACACCTTCAGCTACCGCGCCTGATGATACGAGCAGCACCTCCATCCCTTGGTTATGTAGGTTAGCGATTTGTTTAGCCCATTCATAAATAGCCGTTCGATCCAGACCTCGACCATTATTAGTTAGCAGCGATGAACCAATCTTGACAACAACACGCTGAATATCAAAATTGCGACTTTGCTTAATGAACCGTGCTTCTACGGTTGTTTGTTCAGAGGTGCCTTCTTCAGCACTTTTACTACCACTAACCATAAACATTCCTGTATGTATAAAGTCATTCAAAAGATAAATAAGCGATCTACCTTTAATATTATCAAAATAATGTCATTAAAATCGTATCTACTTTATAAAAAGTAGCTGGTAAAGGTAGCCATAAAACACTCACCGACAAGATTATAACGAGTGTTGGAGCGCAGTGCCAATATAAAACTTTAATACAGCAACACGCTAAAAGTTGGCATTAGGGAACATAAACTACTTCGACACCATCGTCATCATCGTTATCATTATCTATTAGTGCAGCTCCTTCACGCTGGGCTTTACGGGCAGCGCGGTAAGCTTCACGCTGAGCTTCGGTATTAAGACGCACCTCAGCCTCTAAACGCTCAAAGCGCTCTTTTTGCGCCTCAGCAAAAATAGGATCCTCCTCTTCGCGCTCGCGTTCACGCTCAATCTCATTCATTAAGTGGTATTTGACCGCATCTACGCCTTCACCGGTTAAGGTTGAGGTGCGAAACACGATACCGGTCCAACCCAGCTCAGCTACTATATGAGTACATAGCTCATTTAAATCCTCATCCGCTACCTGATCTATTTTGTTCAATACCAAAATCTGTGGTAAGTTAGCTAATTCAGGCGAAAAACGCTCCAGCTCATTTAGGATAATATTTGCATTCTCTACAGGATCACTACCATCAATAGGCTGCACATCGACTAGATGTAGCAAACGACGCGTACGGGCGACGTGCTTTAAGAAACGAATACCAAGACCTGCTCCTTCTGAGGCACCTTCGATCAAACCTGGAATATCAGCCATGACAAAGGAGCGATGACGACCAATATCGACCACACCTAGGTTTGGTACTAACGTGGTAAAAGGATAATCAGCCACTTTCGGTTTAGCTGCTGAAACTTGACGAATAAATGTTGATTTACCAGCATTCGGTAGACCAACTAACCCGACATCAGCGACGACTTTAAGCTCGAATTTCAATACTTTCAATTCACCATCAAAGCCTGATGTGGCCTTTCTTGGAGCTTGATTGGTTGAGCTTTTAAAATGGGTATTACCTAAACCGCCGTCACCGCCTTTGGCAATTAATAAGGTTTGACCTTCCTCGATCATATCACCAAGCACCTCATCAGTTTCGGTATCAATGATGGTGGTACCAATAGGAACGGGCAAAAAAATATCATCAGCACCTTTGCCTGAACAATTTTTGCTCTGTCCATTCTCGCCCCGTCCAGCATCATAGCGACGAGTATAGCGATAATCGACTAAGGTATTGGTGTTATCGTCGGCAATAACATAAACGTCGCCGCCGCTACCACCGTCGCCTCCATCAGGGCCACCGCGCGGGACATATTTTTCTCGGCGAAAACTGGCGATTCCATTACCACCGTCACCTGCTTTTACCGTTACGACGGCTTCATCAATAAATCGCATGTTGCGTTCCTTAATTTATAATCTGGGTTTATCATTTAATTTAGTATCAACTATATAATAGTCATTATAATCTTTGTGGTTATACTCTTATTATAAAGGTATTCGATCACTTTTATAGCTCTAGCATAGTGTTTATCTTAATAAAATATAGTAACTAAAACACCCGATAATCAAATAGACTATCGGGTGTCGTCTCGTGAGTCATTAAGGCTGGTATACTTACATCAATAGCTATTACTTAGTCAGATTTTTACTTAATTAGTCTTAATAACTAAGTTGGCCTTAATACCAGTAACTCTCAATGAATTATCCACCTTAATCATACACTTGATAAGACTATCATTACGCTGGTATTTGCGTATAGCTAATGCCACCCATTTGCGTGGCTAGGCGTAATACTTGAGTGCTGTAGCCGACCTCATTGTCATACCAAATATAGACAGTTGCATGGTTATCGGTAACAATCGTCGCTTGGGCGTCTACTATACCTACATGTTTGGTACCAATAAAGTCAGTTGACACCGCCTCTGTCGAATCAGTATAAGCGATTTGTGATTGCCAAGTACTACTATTCGCCATCTGACGCATAAAGTCATTTAAAGCTTCTGTACTCTGTGGCGCTTTTTCTAGATTCAGATTTAAAATCGCTAGACTAACGTTAGGAATAGGTACACGAATAGCATTGCCCGTAAGCTTACCACTAAGCTCTGGTAATGCCTTACCTACCGCTTTAGCAGCGCCAGTGCTGGTGATCACCATATTGAGTGTTGCACTACGGCCACGGCGATCAGACTTATGATAATTATCTACCAAATTTTGATCGTTAGTAAACGCATGAATAGTTTCAACGTGACCGCTTTCAATACCGTATTCATCGTTTAATACTTTAAGCGCCGGAGTAATAGCGTTGGTGGTACAGCTGGCGGCACTAACAATAGTATCGTCACCAACCGTATCATTATTGACACCATAAACGACGTTTTTAATATCGCCACTAGCAGGAGCCGTCAATAAAACTTTTTGCACGCCGTTAGACTGTAGATGCTTACCAAGACCCGCTTCATCTTTCCATTTACCCGTATTGTCAATCACAAGGGCATTATCGATACCATAATCGGTATAGTCAATTTCACTAGGATCATTAGCATAGATAACTTGTACAAAACGGCCATTAATAACAATACCATTATTATCTTCATCTACGCTGACATCACCACTAAAGCTGCCATGAATCGAGTCACGCTCAAGTAATGAAGCGCGCTTAGCCAAATCACCCGCCGCTGCAGGGCGTACTACAATAGCTTTTAGATGAAGGCCTTTAGCACTCGATGCTTGTGAAAGTAGCAGACGCGTCAGGATACGGCCAATACGACCAAAACCATATAATACTACGTCTGTGGCCTCATTGACTGTACCGCCACTAGTATCAATCGCTTGCAAAGCCGTTTGGATATCGGTGCCAGTAGCGATCAGCTGTCCTACATCGACACGTGCTGATTGAACATCACCACTCGCAGCTAGCACTCTAACCATAGCTAATGTATCAGCGATAGCGATAGGTTTGCCGCCTTGCTCACGTATGGCAGCTTTTTGATGCATAGCCAATAGTTGACCCACTGAAGTAGTATCCAGTGTTTCACCAAATAAAGTGACTTGCACGTCCTGCTCGTTGTATAGTTTATTTAACAAGCCAATAAGCTCAATAGCTTGTTGTTCTTGATTATTGTAATTATTTAAATGATCTTGATGTAGTTGACGCAAAGTATCAGCTTGGCTCACGAGAAACATCCTTATGGTCAGTTAATGTAGTCAATAAAAATTGTTAACGTATAAAAAGAGATAAAACTACATGAATCACTACTCGTATAAAGTAGCGACTCATTACAGTATCGTAAAACTATCTAAGTGGTAGTCATCGTTACTGTATCCATTGTTACTAAGGTAATTTGTTGCTGTAGATTCTAGCTCAAAACATGCTATTTTGCTAGTGATAACCATTATTGTTAAGGGTTACTAAGGTTTGACAATGATAATTTGTACTATAAATAAAATCATTAACATTTCAGTGATTAAATCCATTGAACCGTATTAAAATTCATATCTAAGGTACTAAGTTAACCGTCTGGTTATTTTGAGGAGTTAGTTTAAACTCTTTTAAGTTATAGCCTTGTTCTTGAGCGATCTTCCGATATTTGGCGTAAGTCTCTTGGCTAATGTCAGGAGAGCGAGCTAATAACCACAGATACTCATGATCAGGCGTTCCTACCAATGCAGTTTGGTAACCTGGATCACGAGCAAGCACCCAATAATCAGCTTGACCTACGGGCAACCAGCGCATCCACGACGGCAAAAAAGAAACTTTAAGCTTGCTACCCGTATCATCAGCAGGTATGGCAAGCCCTTCTGCAGTTATAGAAGTACCATCAGACTCAAGGCACTGATTAAGCACGTTAATGTTAGAGTCGTCCGTCTTTTGAGTGTAAGTGGCAGTCACATTACTAGCACAATTACGCTGAAAGTACATCGGTAACCGTCCTATCTCATACCACTTGCCCGCATACTTTGAGAGATCGACACTATCTACAGTAGTAGGTTGTTTGGCTGATTCATAAATAATAGCTGCAGGGGCCACAGCCATACTTGCTGTCATATTTTTGTTAGTGGTTTTATCTGTCGTAATTGCAGCTTCGTTTTTAACATCAGTGGACGTCTGCGGTACTGGGGCCGCATAAGCAGAAAACGCTGCTAGTGGTATAATTATCGCTAAAGCAATAGCAGTATGTTTGATCAGACCATTCATAAAAGTCCGCTCTAAGACGTCATCTTTTTGTACAATACGTCTTTGACCACTTTGCTCACTCGTCCGCTGATTACGCATCTGCTGGTTACTTGTTTGAGTGGTATCTCTTTTTGTAGTGGCTACTGATGTATCGCCACTAATATTAGCTGACCATTCATCATTAAATTTTTCTTGACTAGAAGCTTTATAATCTATTAAGGCAAACGAAGTTTTTACTTCATAGCTATAGTTTTCACCATTACTAGCATCGTTGTTATCTTTAGCAATTCGCTTAGTATTAGAGCTTGTTGTTTGCATAGAAGGCCATTCGAATGTCGAAGACTTATTGGTTTTCATATCGATACCGTTAGTTATAGTAATTATTTTATTTGTAAGAAATGTCTGCTAAAAAATAATAGTTCAAAACGAAAAAAGACATAAATAACTGAGTTTGCCTTCCTTAACTATTGAATTCCAACGGCTATCAGATCAATACTCCGATAACCGAAGAACTATTATTTAGATTTAACTGTATTCAGTTTTAGCACACATACTAAAGGTTCTTGGACTATAGAAATAGTGTACCAATGTGTGGAAAAGCAACGGTTTGTAAATAATATTATTTTTGTTATAAATATTATGAGTTTATTAATCAGTCACAGCTAGATAATGGTGATATTCAGCCTTTACTGGTATTAAGTTATTATAGCCATTCAAGAATGGTTTTATTAGCAGCAGGTAGCTGATAATGACCTGCTAACAACGCGGATTTATCTACCCAGAATAAAGCCTGTCCCTCTAGACCATAGTCACAATGCTCATGCTGTTCATACTGTTTAGCCGTCATCTCAATTTTATAAACCTGTAAAGTGACTTGCTTGTCTTTATAGTTATGAGTTAAACATCCTAACTTGTTAAAGGTGTTTTTACTAATATCAATTCCTGTTTCTTCAACAACTTCCCGTATAAGGGCCTCTTTTGCTGATTCATCAGCTTCTATTTTTCCGCCTACAAACTCATAACGATCACCTTGATGCTGCATACTGTTACGAAACCCAAGTAAATAGTGTTGATGATAATGTATGACTGCGATAGCGACATTAATGCTGTCTATATCCTTACCTTTAAAACTTGCCTTTACGTTATCACCCATAACAACAGCCTTTTTCACATAAGTTTACATAATATCTAAGTTTTATTTTATCAATCTGCTTGCAAAAACTTTAATTGTAAATGATAATTATTATCGTTAGCGATGTTTAGTTACTCTTCATTTCCTGTAGCACTATTTATCGTTCAAAACCCAGCCACTACACAAGGATTTTTCTATGAGCATGGTTATCTCTCGTTATTTAAATTGTCGCGACAATCGCTTACCTACTCTGCAATCACAGCACCTATTTGCACTAACTAAAGAAGTACGAATTGAGCATGAAGGTGAAGAATACCGTCTGCGTTTAACTCGTAATAACCGTTTGATCTTAACTAAATAAATATAGAATATAGATAAAAACGCCTTATCAAAAGGCGTTTTTTATTGAGCAGAACTCTTATTGAGTGCTGTTGTTGATTAGGTAGAGTAGTATCTACGATCTATTAGAACTGCCAGCTATAAACTACGTCCGCAGCGTTTTCTGCAGCAGAGGTAGCTTCGATATAAATACGGCGCGTCAGCTGATAACGTATCGACAAGCTATTCTCTGCATTAAAAACACCAACTCCATAGCGTATATATAAATCAGGAGTGACATAACCGGTGACGTTCACGTTAGTATCATCACTGTTGCCCGACGCATCTACCGTAAGGCTTTGTAGTCCAAATGCTTCGCCTATTTGATTGGTCAGACTACGGGTGCCGCTTAGTCCAAAATTAAGACCTGCCGCCGCTAAATTATTAGTAACTCTTGATTTAAAACTCTGCTCACTAACTTGCGAGGGACTACTATCATTGAGACGACCAGTAACCAAAGCGTTCATGGCTTGCTGCTGGGACAATCCAGCATTATTAAAGACCACAATGTTTGGATCTTCGGTATCGCCTGTGATCCTGACCCCCACCGTTTTGTTATCAATGATTTTGACCGCTTCAATACTCAAATCAGGCTTCAACACATCGCCATTGAAACGTATTTGCCCATAATTTAGATCTAAGCTTTGACCAAAAGCGTCAATATCAGTACGGCGCGCTACTTGAATAACGCCTTTAGCGCGCATTACCCCTTGACCATTTTGAGTGATATTGAGCGCACCAGCTAAAGGAATGACTGCTCCAAAACCGCGGAAGTTAACATCATCACCTAAATCGATACCAATATCGGCATTGATTGACCATGGCTGTGATATAGCTAAAACCTCATCAATATTGCCTATCAAGCGACGATCAATGACCACCGCATCTTCGGTCTGGGTAATAATGTCTTCACTAGCCTCAGGAGGACGAATGGTCGCTGATGGCACGCTAATAGCCCCCTCAATATTAACGTAACGATCACTTGGACGTACGATAATGTCAATATCAGGGTTAATAGTAGCGGTGAGCAGCGGCGGCTGAGTCAATATTAGACGCTCACCGATAATACTAAGTTTGGCTTGTAGCTCTTGCTGCCAGTTGATCGTACCAGTAATCTCACCAGTACCGGTACCACTATTAAAGGTGCCATCGATAGTAGCCTGTGTACCGCGAATCTTGGCATCAGCATTGATTCTAGTCAAATTGACTGGTAAATCAAGCATAGCAACGCGCCCATCAGTAAGCTCTACATTGCCATAAAACTGCGGCTTTTCTAAGGTACCACCGAGGCCACCAGCCATAGTGATATTACCCTCAAGCACTCGCATACCCGGGAAAAAAGGTTTGAAAACGGCTAAGTTAAGCTCGTTCAGCACCAAGGCTCCTGATATGGGTTTTGGGTCATTATAGGGATCAACAACTACCTCAGCATAACCTTGTGCACCGCGTCCGGTATTGATATCAGTACGCAGTTTAAGCCCTTCAGGAACAGACATCGCTATAAGTGATATGCGTTTATACGGTAAGCTAACTGGTGCCACATCACCATCTTGTATCAGACCAATTCTGCCATTATCAGAATATAAAGTAGTATTAATAGTAGGCGGTTTGCCACGTTGCCAGCCAACAATAGCCTTACCATTGATCTTAGCTTGCCAATCGATATCATCTGGTAAAAACAGGGAGAACAACGAGGTATCCAGTGCTTGTATGGCCAAATTGACTTGTCCGCTAGCAGCTGAAGCCACTAGATTTTCACGCAAACACAACTTACCCGTCTGATCAGCGGCTTGCCAGCAGTGCGCCGCTAGCTGCACTTTGAAGTCGCTAGTGTTACCATCTTGAGTTTGCGGTAAGTCAACCACTAATTGTGCTGGCTGCACTTGGTTTAAGGTGGCGTATTTAGATTTAACGCGGCCTTTACCTATCACTCCCGACCAGTTAAGCTCGTCGCGGTCAAACCCACCTTTGAGTCGAGCGGAGACATTAAGCTGCTCATTGGCAACTTTGACATCAACAATGTGCGCTTGTTCAGTACCTTTAAAAGATGCATTAACGTTTTTAAAGTTTTGTCCAGCAGCCTCTAAACCCTGAGCACTGATAATCAGCTGGCTTGGACTATTGGCCAAATTAACCAGTTTGCCGCGCACGCGACCTTCACGCAGAATAAATCCTGGTAGTGCGATACGCTCACCTACCAAGTCAACATAGATGGTTGGTAGCGCTTGCCCGTCTGGCTGTGATAACGTTATGCCGCCCGTAACTTCGCCTGCTAGCTTATCTGAAAGCTGATCTAAGCTGGTGATGTTAATTTTAGTCTGTAATTGTTTGGCATTGCCATTTGCAGTGAGATAGTTATCGCCCCAACGTAGCACTAAATTATTGGCATTCAAGCTCTCTATGAGAGCATTGACTTGCTGATACTGAGTCTGAGCATCCTGTCCTTGCAAGCGCTCAAAATAGCTAGCTAGATCTTCAGGTAGATTTAATTTAGCAGACAAGCTACCTTTAGCACTTAATGGTTCCCCTTTTAGCGTCCCTCTTAAGTTGATCTGCTTTAGATTAATAACTTGCTGCGTATCAGTCCAGCGGCCGTCGGTTACGATATTACCAGTAATTGAGCTTGGCATATCTTTTAAAAAATACCCCAAGTTAAAGCGATTCATAACCGCACTAATGTCCCATGCAATACCTTGACGGACATCGACCACCCCTTTGGCATCAATACTGCCTGCCGCGCCCACATGACGAAAACGCTGCACACGAATCAGCTGCGCATCGCCACTAGCGTCAATAGTAAGCTTGCCAGCAGGAAGCTGCTCGGCATCAAGTACCCCATCGAAATTGACAGCAAAACGTTGTAGCTTGCTGCTAGCGTTAGGACGGTTCTCAGGGGCCGTTTGCCACTGTCCTTGGGTAGTCAGGTCGCCGCTAAGAATCGCTGGATTATCAGGCAAAAAATAGCCAACATCAAAGCTATCAAAACGACCACTGACATTCCAGCCGATACCACGGCGTAGATCAATAGCGCCTTTAACTTTGGCAGCACCAGCCTCGCCTGCATAGTCAAGTTTACGAATGCTGATCTGTTTTGGAGTACCAGCTACGTTAATAGATAGGCTACCATCAGGCACGTCTTTGGTGTCAACTTGACCCTCAAAGCGTGCGTCAAAAACTGATAACTCACCATCGATCATATCTACTTGCACCCCGCCATCACCCTTGATGGCAATAGCACGATCATCTTGGCTGGCATCTAGCTGCGCTTGTAAGTCGGTGTTGCTGATACTAATAATATGACGCTGACCTGGCGTACGGTTTTTACTAATATCAACCATACGGCCACGCGCGCTAATTTGTCCGGTTAAACGCTCAAGCGGCAAATCGCTACGATATTCTTTAGGCAGTAAACCGTTAGTACGCGCATCAATCTGCCAAGTGAGTGGTCGCTGCTGGGTGGCTAATTGGATTTGGCCATTGCCCGATAGATCGCCTACTACGCCATCATAGTTTAGGCTATTGATATTAATAATCTCATCAACTTTACGCATACTGACATCGTAATTGCCTTTTGGTGCTACATTTAGCTCGTTGATGAGCGCATTGGCATCGACCGATAAACGCGCGCCGCGCACCATAACCTCGGCTTGTCCACGTGGACTGTCAATATTGCCGATATTAGGTACATCGCGGCGCGTCAGGTTTTGCCACTGGGCATCAACATACCAAGGTGCTTCTTGGTTAGATTTTAATGATACTTTGCCACGCCTAATATTAGCATTAACATGTTCGCCGTCACGTTGGCGCAAATCAGCATCTATTTGCAAGTTACCGGCACTATTTTGTTGCTGATAATGCAGTGATAATCGACCATTAAGCGTCTCTGGAGCATAGGCTTTATAGTCGTCAAAATCTTCAGGAATCGCTTTACGAATATCGAAATTGCTGCCCGTAGCGCGTATTTTGGCATCAAAGCTATCTTGCCAATCTAAAATACCTTGCAGTATCAGATCGCCTGCGGGCACGTTAGCTTCTAGGCGATCGACACGCAGTTGACTGTTGGCAATGATACCGCGTCCTTGATAATGGCCTGAAGGAATATCTTTGGCACTCAGCTCAGCATTAATACGCAAACGTATCTCAGAGATCACCCCTGAGGCAGTAGCTACGCCGTCTTTTAGACGAATATTCTGATCATCAGCGTAAGGAATGAGGATATCGTCCCACTCAAGTTTGGCCTGAAACGGCGCGTCCTTATCCAGACCTTGTACGATAAACTGTCCTTGCACATCGCTATCATTATAACGACTACGTACCTTACCCACTGTACGTTTCAATGTTCCTGTCGCTGTGACATTGAGCGGATCGACATAAGCTTTTTCTAAGGCGCTAACCTCCACTATAGCCGCCACATCTAGCGGATAATCGCCTTGTAGGTCTATCTCGCCTTGTAAAGCATTGACTTTGACGATATCAGCATAGCGCAAATCACCGCGGCCAACTGTAACTAGGGTATCAACCCAGGTCAAATCGCGCGCAGCGATATCATGGACTCGCACCGGATCTTTGGTCACTTGTCTATAAATGACAGTCTCTATCTTTACGGTATCGAAGCGCAAATTTACAGGTAGCTGTAGGGTTTTGTAATCAAATGGCTCACCCGTTGGCGGCTTTTTATTAATAATCTCGATTCGTTTGATATTGGCATCACGTAGATGCACTTCTTTTGCAAAGAGTGCGCGCCAGCCTATTTTGACATAAGCACTATCTACCAAAATCTCAAGATCTTCGGTCGCCTCAATATCTATATCAGTAACCCAAAGACCGCTGC
This sequence comes from uncultured Psychrobacter sp., assembly GCA_947501045.1. GTDB lineage: Bacteria > Pseudomonadota > Gammaproteobacteria > Pseudomonadales > Moraxellaceae > Psychrobacter. The sequence goes on along the minus strand of CANMUI010000001.1, from coordinate 1,127,427 downwards.
GCAAATCCCCTTTACCATATTTAAATTCAATACCAGTCTCAGCAGCGATTTTCTCTAAAATAAACTCAGTTCCTGATTCTGTACCTGCCATATAAAAGAATATTGCCAGCATAATCAGCAGCACAACAACTATCAGTACCAATAGTTTGAGCACAAAAGACACAGGATGCCAACGACGTAGCGCGCGGGCATCTCTTTGAGCTGGATCTTCATCTTGAGGAGACGGGTTATTATTAGGCAACATGACACTCAATTATATAAAAAAGACAAGCATCGAAAAATCGGATGCAGGGTAGCTATTTGTCAGCTATTTATCTAGGTATGTATTTACCTGCTGGTCTATAACGGCGAGCCGATAAAGAAGTGCAGTCTAATAGGAACACTATCTTCTGTCACGCCAGCAGCGACATCAACGCGTACGACACCTACAGGCGATGCCCAGCGAATACCAACACCGACGCCAACTTTGGTTTCGTTACCGAAGTTTTTGTCGTAAGCGTTACCGACATCAGTAAACACTGCCCCGCGAAAACCAGGCCTAAACTCATAGTTATACTCAGCACTACCGACAGCTAATACTTGCCCACCTGTTAAATTACCATTACTATCTTTTGGTGACAAACTCTCATAATCATAACCACGCAGGCTCTGATCACCGCCAGCAAAGAAACGCAAGTTATAGGGGACATCGTAAAAGTCATCGGCCCAGATATAACCACCATTTAAGCCACCAAGCACTTGATGTTTATCATCTGCTCCAAAGCTATACAGGCCACTAATGCCAGCATGAACAATAGCCATATCCGTATCGCTTAGCACCTTATCTGACCCCACTTCGACACCATAATACTGACGATAGCCGCGCGTTGGTATGAGCGCATTATCAACATTGGTTTTACTAATACCGTAACCGAGCAATAAGGCTCTTTGCTTAGGGTTACCTGAGGTAAAATCTACGGGTAGATCGGTTATCTCATCGTCATCAAGACCGGTTTCCAATTTATCTAAGCGATAGCGAATAAAGGTGCTACTATCCCAACCACTCTCACGGCGAATATTACGAGCAAGCCTTGCTTCCAACGTCGTCGTAGATAGATCGAAATTACCTTCACCTTGGTCTCGATCTTGTTCTTCATAGGTCAAGCGAGCGTCTAGTTTGTCATTAAGCGGATGCTTCCATGGCCGACTACCATAGATAGTAGCATTTTTCTTAATGCTTGATATCTCAACCTCCGATCCTGCTTGATAACCTTGGCGATTGATAAGGTTATAGTCGATACGTCCAGTCGCACGCACCCCAGTATCCGTACCATAACCCAAACCTACTTGGGCGTCGCGCGGCTTCTCAGACGATACAAAGACATATAGCGGTACTTTTTTACTTTCCTGTACTTGCTCTGGCGCTATACGGCCCTCAAGCGTTGGCGGTACAAAGTCTTCATCAAAAACCGTCTCATCATCGGGGAATATTTTTTCAGCAACGTTACTAATAGAGTCGCTGATTTTGCCCAAGATACTATCAGCTTTTTCTTGTTCTTGTTCATCGAGCACCCTATCATCAGGCAAAAGCGTTAAACGCTCGGCTTTTTGTTTGATAGCAGCTAGTTTCTCGCTAGTTTCTTCATCGATGGTAAATTCAATAGGAGCGATATCTGTCTCGTCGATGACGTTATCACTGTCACTAATATCAGCAGCATTTATCACCTCGTCGTCACTACTGCTGGCATCAATATCAATCCCATCATTAGCAATTTCATTGTCATTGACATTGTCATTGTCACTATCAACAGCTAGGTCACTGTTGCGCTCACCACTAGCAGACACATCTATCTGTTCATCGGTTTGCGCGTTATCGTTAGTATTACCGCTGCCCTCATTAATATCATCATCTAGGATATCAGTAGTGTCAGTATTTGTGGGCATATTATCAAACGCCAATGTGCCACTCGCACTACTCTCATCGGGTGGCAAGATGGTCTCAACGTTCACAGTATTAAAATAGCGGGTGGCAGATAAATCGTTACTAAATTTAGTAATAGCGGGACGATAAAAAGGCTCTCCTGCTTTAAAGCCAATTAACTGCTCAAGTAGATCCTTCTCAACAGGCAGTTGGTCAGGATCACGGGTTAAAGTGTTGGTCGCCTCATCATAAGTGAAAAACACCACCTCATCAAACTCGTAACGCTCACCAGTATCGTATACTAATGACATATCTGCAGTGTTGTCTGGCAAAATAATATCAACCGATTTATTTAACCAGTACTGGTCAAAGTAACCATAAGTATTACTCAAAGCTTCAAGCGCCGCTTTACTGTTTTTATAAACCCGGTGATTAAAAATATCGCCCTCTTTTGGTAATAAGTCTGCTTCGAGAGACTGAAACTCTTCTTGCTCGCTACCTTCACCGCGAATATCTACAACTCGGCTCTCAACGCGTACCGGTTCACCCAAGCTTTCAATGATCACATCGATAGTATCGGCATTGGGCTGACGTAGCCGTAAAGTAACATCGTAGTAGCCCACCGCACGTGCAGCATCTAAAGCATTCTGACGCAGGCGTGGTAAGGCCGCTGTAAAATCAACGACCGACTGTACTGTGGTGTCATCAAGCGCCGCTTTGATATTGTTAATTGGCTGAATATCTTCATCAGCTTTGATTAGTTGTGGTCGCGCATTGATGTCATTATTGGCCGCAGGTTGCTGTAAATAAACCGTTGTTTCAACGTGAGGTAGTGCCGTAACGCCGCCGTTAAATAAACGGTTATATATACGCTTAATAAAGCTGCTACTGTTACGAGCTTTTGGTTTGGGCTTAGCTGCCTGTAGCAGACTTTCGTCAACCGCCTCTGTGGCCTGATAATCTGGCAAATAATCATCAGGATTTAAACCCTCTGATTCAGCTTGCTGCATTGCTATATCACTCTCAGTAGCATCGTCGATGGGCAGCTGACCAGTACTGGCTTCGATTTGAGTCTCAGTGATCGTATCCTCAGCACCAGTTGCCTGATCTTGCTGCTGAGCTAGCGTTTGTACTGGGTTTTGCTCATCGTTTTCTATACCATTGCTACTGACAGCATCGCTAACATTGATAGGCCGCTCATCAACAGGTATCGATTGATTATCAAGAGTTTCTACCTCTGTATCTACTGTACTAATACTCTCATTGCTGTCCTGCTCTCGATTAAGCGTATCAAGGTTATTAGGAGATGGTAGTACAGTAGCATCTAGACTAGTATCCAAACCAATGGGAGCTTGAGCACTATCTAAAGTCGAGACAGGATTATCAAAATCGGCGTCAATACTATTATTACTATTGTCAATGTCAGCATTAACTCCCTCAATAGCATTAGCATTGACTGCACTGTCAAAGTCAATATCGCTATTACCGTTTTGAGTATTTAATACATCCACTGTAGCAAGTTCACGCTCAATCTCTTCAGGCGTCATTGCTTGGTAACCTTGCTGCTGAATACTCAAAGCTTCTTGTTCTAGATTTTGGTTAGCTACGTCAGATATGTTAGGTTGATTATCGCCAGCAGCATCATTCACTGGCGAATTGCTGCGCTCTTCATTAGAATCCGGAGTAATTAAACTGGGCTCGATTGGGTTTTTATTGCTATAGTTTTGCTGAGTATAAGCTTCTAATACCGATTGATCGATCACGCCTTGTTCGACCGCTTTTCTCAAACGAAGCGCGTCCAGAGCAGTATCAAGCTGCGACTCATCATCGTCTTCAACCGTCATCAAATCATTGTATTTGGCTAGACTCGAAGAGGTGGCAACTGGAGGATCAGCTGGTATATCTTCAGCTGCAAGTGCTGAGGAGGCACTACCAAAGCCTACTAAGGTACTTGCAAGAGCGGTAAAAATCGCTGAGCGGGTAAAGGTTGGACGCGGCAATGTTGTTGGCTTACGCCGCTGCGTTGAGGGTGGCTGATATCTCATGATTACTTATTCCCTGTCACCTCACGCGGCATACTACTACTGACGGTAGTTACCGCCTGCATTTACCCGTGAATATACTTAAAAGCGCTTAATCTCTAGCGCTTAATCTCTAGCACTTAACTTTTACTATTTTAATCTTTGCTTGGTTTTCATTGCTTGAATCTGATTTTGGTAACGTTAACAGTTCAGATTAATTTCACTGTATACCGTATAATAAATGAAAATTTGGCCAATTATCTTATAATTTTTACCATTAATCTACTTATTATAGCCACTACCAGATTATAGTCATTCTCAGATAAATAAGAAGGCTGACAAGCAGCACACTACCTAAGAGCTACGAGATGTAGCTTAGTGAATGAGCAAATCATAGCATCTAACCTATGTATTTATACAAAAGCCTTGCTATTATACGGTCTAAAAATAATAAAACCTATCTTATATTTCAATACGTTTTTGATAATATCCAAAATAATAGTATTTCAAAACAATAGTATAAAGACAAAAATACCTCTAGCCACTTATTTATGCATTAGCCGCTGGCTACTTGTAGGAGCCCCCATGGCAAATCAGTTTCAATTATTCAAACGTCGCCGCTTTAACGCTATGTTCTTTACCCAGTTTTTGGGTGCATTTAATGACAATATTTTTAAGCAAGCGCTGATTTTGGTATTGACCTATACCGCTGCCAGTCAGATAGGCGTAGAAGTAAGTATCTTAAATAATTTGGCTGCCATGCTATTTATTTTGCCCTATTTTTTATTTTCTGCATTAGCAGGGCAAATTGCTGATAAGTTCGAAAAGTCCAAGCTTACGCGCTTCGTCAAGCTTCTTGAGCTGGTTATCATGAGTGTGGCCGCTGTAGGTTTTGTGTTTGAGTGGTACGTGCTGCTATTTGTAGCGCTGTTTTTGATGGGTACGCATTCTACCTTTTTTGGTCCGATTAAATATGCCTACTTGCCCCAAGCGATGCGCGAAGATGAGTTGGTCGGTGCCAATGGTTTGTTTCAAATGGGCACCTCTTTAGCTATTTTGCTGGGGATGATTATCGCAGGCGTCTTAACGCAGTTGTCGCAGTCTTTATATTGGATCAGTGCTACGGTCCTTGCGGTGGCACTACTGGGTTATATGGCGGCGCGATTTATTCCTAATATGCCAGCGATGCAGCCCAACTTAACTATCAACTGGAATATCTTTACCACTAGCATGGCAACCGTGCGTTATTTGTACTCCTTGCCCTTTTTATTCTTTGTTATCTTAGGTAATAGCTGGTTTTGGTTTTATGGGGCGACTTTTTTGACACAGACTCCAGAATTTAGCAAAGTCATCTTACAGGGTGACGAGTCAGTGGTTATTTTTCTGTTAACTTTGTTTTCAGTAGGCGTCTCTATCGGCTCTTTACTGTGTAAGAGTCTGACTAAAAATCAAGTTAGCTTGCGACTATTGCCCTTTGGTATTGCAGGTTTGAGTATCTTTGCTATTGATCTATATTTTTCTTTGTCAGGATTAAATCTTGTTAGCACATCTACAACCCTTTTGGGTATCAGTGATTTGTTTGGTATCGCTGGCACTTGGCGAGTCTTTGTAGATCTATTCTTTTTAGGCTTTAGTGGCGGTCTCTATATTGTACCGTTATACGCTTCTATGCAGGCTTATGCTCCTAAAAGCCATCGGGCGCGCATCGTTGGTGCCAACAATATTTTCAATGCCATCTTTATGGTGACTTCAGCCCTCTTTGCCATCGTAGTGTTAAATGCGTTAAATCTATCTTTACCGCAATTGTTTTTAGTCACGGGCATACTCAATATTATCTTTGGTCTATTTCTATATAACAAACTAAATAAACATATTAAACAGGCGGTTATGCAAACTAACGACAGTGCGCTTGATGAGCCGGTTTGATCAAGGCTATGACTGTCAAAGAATTTTCATGCCAGTAACCGTTATAGTTTGCTATAGTAATAGCCACTTGTTACTACTCAACTAAATCACTAAATACAATACCTCTTAGGAGCTAATTATGGCACTGCGTTCCTTATCCAAGGTTGACAATATACTACTTAGCGTCGATAAGGCGCTACGAGCAGTCGTTCCACACTCAAACCCTAGCACCCGTCCGCTACCAGTCAGTGATGACACTATTCCTCAGCTCAGTATTACAGAAACTCGGCATGTGGCGGGACTTATGCGCGTTAACCATACTGGTGAAGTATGCGCGCAAGGGCTATATCATGGTCAAGCCTTTGCTGCAAAAGATGATGGCGTACGCCAAGCCATGCGACAGTCGGCTGAAGAAGAAGTTGATCATCTGGTATGGTGCGAGACACGCCTTGATGAATTGGGCAGCCATCCTAGTGTGTTTACCCCATTATGGTATGGTATGTCATTTGGGCTTGGCGCTATAGCTGGCGCCATATCTAACGAGTTTAGTTTGGGGTTTGTCGCTGAGACCGAGGCTCAAGTTAGTGAACATCTACAAGACCATATCGACAGATTACCACCGCAAGATGTGCGCTCAAGAGAGATACTGGCACAGATGGATACCGAGGAGCTCCATCATCGCGAGCTGGCGCTACAAAGCGGCGGAGCCGCGCTGTCACCGTTGGTACGCCATACTATGCGTAGGCTAGCAGATGGCATGAAAGCTACAGCTTATCATCTATAATTTTGCTTATAACACTCAAAATGCGAACCTGTAGGATTTTTAACAATCCTACTGTTGAGCGTGCCGCTGCTAATTTGCTAGGGTATAAAAACTTTGTATGCGCTTAACCGTTGCATTTTCTATCACCGTTTTTACAACTTTATAAGCCTGTATTCGCTACAATAAGCATTAGTTTTTTCAACAACCCTTTTGCTAGTGACTGCTCGTATATTAACTAAGTAGCATTTATTGCCACCCAACCTTTTTTATTAAAAGTAAATTATCAACAACTGAAACTAAGGTAATTATTGCCATGAGCTCATCCATGAATCCCGCTAAACATCATAAAACAATCACGCTAACTGCCTTAGCTGCCGCTTGTACCATGATGTTTTCAATATCTACTGTAGCTGCAACTCCTGATACAGAAGTAACCGATGACGTAGCGCCTACTACTAGTGCCAGCGTTCCTAGTGCTATTGATTCAAGCAGACGTATTATCCGCCGAGCGCAGCCGAACGCTACTTTAAATAATACTCAGTCAAGTAACATTCAGCCGATAAATAACGCCCAGGCAGTTGATAGCGATCAGCCTATTACTCCTATTCAGCCAGCTACCCCTGTGTTGTCATCAGCAGCGCAAGCGCCTGAACAACCTAACACAGCTACTATCCCAACTCCGTATACTCCTCCTAGGCCTGTAACTCCTCAGCCTACAGGCTCAACGCAAATATTTCAACGCGGCCCTATTACAAGCGATGGTATCGATATCGGTCAGTTAAACAATGTTCCGATACCACAAGTACAAATCACCAATATCAGTTTTGTACCTACTAAGCTTATCCCTCAAACAAAAGACGGTATAGATAAGCTGGATGTCAGTCTACTTGACGACTTTATTGAAGACGTTTCACCTAATGCACGTCATTATCCACCCAACTTCCCTAACCGTACCCAGCGTCACAATACTCGTGAGAAAATCAAAGCTTTTTCTGAATGGATCGAGCCTTTTGCTAGCGCCCCTGATGCCTCTTATGAGGTGCTGATTCGCGCTGCTAAGCTGAACGGTATGGGTCGGAATTTGGATTTAGGCTCAGATGTGGCGGTACGTGCCAGCCAGTATGTCGATCGGGCGATCAAAGCTGATCCTAACAGCGGCGAGGCGAATTTTTTGTACGGTATGATGCTCGCTGAGGGCGGCGGCTTTAAAGAAGGTCAAAAATATTTAGACAAAGCGGTGGATCTTGGCTATACCGAAGCGGAGCAAAGCCTAGCCCAGTCTGACTTGTTAAGTGATCGTCGTGACGAAGCTTTAGATCGTTTGCGCCGCTTGCAGCAGCAAATGCCTAACAATGCCATTATCCCGCAGCAGATCAAACTGATTGAAGATGGCAAGTATTATATCTGGGATCTGCCAGCACCTGACATTGATGTAAAACCCGTTAAAGCAACGACTTAAGTCATCCAGACTTACATCGAGAACTAATTAATTAAGACGTTCAGTCTTAAAAGAGGGCGTGTACTTTGTGTTGATATACTCAATGATAAAGTACACGTTTTTTTATACCTATACGTCATGTCTTCGATCTTCTTCAAGCTTTTTTTGTATTACTAATTGATTCGTATCATAGTCTTATAACTATCACTACCCTGTTTATCTCACAGCTGTCCTAACCGTAGCACTGTTTTGTCTGTACAATTAGCTCATTTGAGTTATGATAACTCTACTCCACATTTGTTAATAGAGAATTATTGAGGCGCTTTATGACGTTTAGACGCTTTGTTTCAGCTGGCTTGTTGCAAGCTTATAAGCCTTTGAGGTTGAGCCTAGCATTGATAACTATATCTACAGTAACTATATCTTCGTTGTCAGCTTGTAATACGGTATCGGTCAGTCAGTTGTCACCTGCCAAAGCTATCAGTAATCAACGCGGCAATATCGTCTCAAGTAATGAGTTAAGCAATAATACGGCTTCAAACTTACTGTCAGCTGGGCTTAATGAAAAAGCTTGCATGCAGTATTTTGAACTATGCCTAGAGCAGCTAAGCGATAGTATATTGGATGGTAAATACCGACCAAGACTGGCAGTCTTTGCCGAACTACATTACGCTAAGGCACGCCAGCTTGCCCGTTCACAAGACTGCCTCAACGCGCTTGCCCGTCCGCCTATTGATCCTTACTATGCCAATGCCCCTTTAAGTAATGAGCAAGCCGCTGTCCAACAATCAAAGACAACTACCTGCTTAAACCACTATCAAGACCGTCTCTTTGACGCTATAAAGCTTAGTTATAGCTACCTATTTTATGATCAATTAGCGCATGATTTTGCAGGGGCAGATGATAAGCTTGCCCAGTCCACTAGTTATCACCATATTCCAAACGATCTTGACATTCAAACTCAAGATGTCTATAACGCTGCCAGTAACGATATTATTACTCAGTTGTATCAATCTGAAGGTAACGGGCAGCAGCTTATGGGTAATACCAAAGTAGAGTATCTACCTATTATAAGAGCGGTAACCGATACTACCAAATCTGCAAGTATAGCCAATCGTACGCCGCTGCAAGGTAAGTCGACTGATCAGGTTAAAGTTATGGCTATGCAGGTCAACAACTATGATCTTAATGTCTACTTGCCCAATGAAAATAACTATTTACAAAATGCTCAAGAGCAAAAATCTGCTTTGGCAGATTTAACCTCTACTTATGAGATGCGCCTCACAGGACTGAACTCTATTAGTCAGCGTCCCGGTCTTGGTATCAGAATGGTGGCGTCATTAGATGATCGCTATACCACGACTATTCGCCAATTACTCGCTTCTTCATTGTCAGGCAGATTAACCAAGGATGAGAGCAGCCGCAACATAGAAGGTAATCTGGACGATAGTGATCCGATCTCACGCATCTATCCCACCGGACACTTACTGGTTACTGGACTCATAAAGCCTGCTGGTAGTAGTATTTTAGAAGTATTAGACAGTAATCAGCTTGATATCCATTTATACAATCCCTACCAGAGCAAAACCACTACCATCTTAGGCGATGATTATCCACTAGCGGCTAATTTTTCGGCAGGTTATGGCTTATGGTTAGCAGAAAACCAATTAAGCGGCGTGGGTTACTTAAATCTATTGGCTCGCCGACAAGAAACCAGTTTACCTAAGCTGTTTATGCTAGAGCCTTATGATCCTGACAAAAGGGTCATTATTATGATACATGGCCTAGCTTCTAGTCCTGACACTTGGGTCAATTTAACCAATGATATCTTCAATGACGATACGCTACGCGATAACTATCAAGTCTGGCAAATATTTTATCCCACCAACTTACCTATACTAGAAAACCGCTACGAGATTCAAAAACTACTGTCTACCACTTATCAGCAAACAGACCCTAGCGGACAAAACCGTGCTAGCAAAAACAGTGTGATTATCAGTCACAGTATGGGCGCGGTCATCACACGCATGATGCTCTCTGATAACAATCTAGAAGACGATTTAGAAAGGCTCTATGATCAAGATATGCTATCAAACCACGAAAAAGGACAAATCCTTGATGTACTTAAACAATCCTTTGGTGAGGAGAAGCTAAGTAGCCGCTTGGAGCTACAAACCTTACCGCAGGTAGATACCGCTGTATTTTTGTCCGCACCATTTCGCGGTACTGATTATGCTGATCGCTGGTTTACTCGTGCTTTAAGTCGTATTATCTATTTGCCGGTAGGACTGATAAAGACCGTTACTGATAACTTAGCTACTATCGTCACTCAGGGTAATTTGAAACAAAACCCGCTGGGCGCACTATATCTAGAAAACGGTGCCAGTCAGCTTAGTAATAAATCATCGTTTATTCAGCTGACTAAAGACATTCAGATCAACCAGCGTATCACTTACCACTCCATTATCGCCAGCAATGACTCTGATATCACCAGAGGACTAGCACAAATGCAGCCTGGGGGCGGCAAAATCGATTTATCTGAGGCGCCACTGCAAAAAAGTAATTCGATGCTAGACGAAGAAAAACCTTTAGTGGCTGCTGTTAGAGTTGATGGCAGCGTTAGCCAAACCTTAGTTGAAAGCTTGTCCGATGGCATCGTACCTTATACTAGCGCTCATCTGGATAACGCGGCTTCAGAAACCGTGATTAGCGGCGGTCATAGTATTCAAGAAAGCCCGCAGACTATCTTAACACTAAGAAAAATTTTGCATAAGCAATTAACGACAGATGTTGCTGCAGACTAATGCTTGTTCATTTCTGGCTCAGTTTCGCCAGCATAACATAACAAATAGTTGCAAAAACAAACCTTTAAAAACAGAAAATCATAAACAACGTAATACAATAAAGGATTTAGATTACTAAAAAACACTAACAGTATTATTTACAAAAATTACATGTTGTTGCACTAGCTTTTGATCTCTTCGAGAGTAAATTGATGAGCATGTTCAATGAGACTTAATACTATTAATATTTACTACGTTGCAGTTTTATTAAGTTTGAATTTTTGAAAAGTGTTTTTCGGATTTGATGTTGTTATTTTTCAAGGCTCAGTTAGCGACTACTAATGACTATTAGGTAGCTGTCGGTTTTAGCCCTTGTATTGAATCAGTGGTTGAGGTGGCGCATAATATTAGAACACTGTTTATTGATTGCTTTTTAATTATTTTTTTAGTTAAGTTTTTGATCTTACAACTATTTACTAATTTATATGGATATAAATTACTTACTTTATCTAAACAATCTTTAGCTATGTTACTTACTTTGTTAAATTACCTTTATTTGGATAATCTAACAAAGTTACCGTCTTATCTGCCACTATTAGGCATAGACAACCATCTGCGCGTATTATGGACACTAGCGCCAGTTAGCTAACAGATAAAGGTAACTGTCTATGTTTGCTGCATTTGTTATTAGTCAACTGGATGCGCTGATGCTTGCGCGAATCCAGTTCGCTTTTGTTATCTCCTTCCACATTGTCTTTCCTGCATTCTCCATTGGTCTTGCTAGTTTTTTGACCGTGACTGAATTTCGTTGGCTTAAAACTGGTAAACCTATCTATGCTGAGGTTTATAAGTACTGGGTAAAAATATTTGCCGTAGTATTCGGTCTTGGTGTGGTATCTGGAGTGGTTATGTCCTACCAGTTCGGGACCAACTGGGCCGTTTTCTCTGATAGAGCCGGTAACGTTTTAGGTCCGCTACTTGCCTATGAGGTTTTGACTGCGTTCTTTTTAGAAGCTTCATTCTTAGGCATTATGTTGTTTGGTTGGGGCCGCGTCAGCAAGCGTATGCATTTTGCGGCAACTGCTATTGTCGCTATCGGTACGCTAATCTCAGGCTTTTGGATTTTATCTGCTAATAGCTTTATGCAGACGCCGCAAGGCTTTATGATGGGCGCTGATGGTTTACTCTATCCGACCAATTGGATTGAGATTATCTTTAACCCCTCGTTCCCCTATCGCTTTGCCCACATGATGACCGCTGCTTTTTTAGCGACTGCTTTTGCTGTTGGCGGTGTCGGCGCTTATTATCTACAATCCAAAAAACACGAAGATCATCGTCAGCACGGTCGTATTATGCTCGGTATGGCAATGATTATGGCTATTTTTGTGGCTCCAGTCCAAGCCCTTTTTGGCGATATGCATGGTCTTAATACGATGGAGCATCAGCCCGCTAAAGTGGCGGCGATGGAAGGTTTATGGGAGGATGAGCGCGGCGCAGCATTGGTTCTTTTTGCTATTGTTGATCAAGAAGCTCAAGAAAATCACTATGAGGTCAAGATCCCTTATTTATCCAGTATTATTCTGACTCACTCGCTAGATGGCGAGATCAAAGGTCTTAAAAACTGGGCTCCTGAAAATCAGCCTTATGTCCCTATTGTATTTTGGTCGTTTCGTATTATGGTAGGCATTGGTATTCTCATGATACTTATGGGGGTCTTTAGCGCTTATAAATACTTTAAAAAGCAGCAATTTGATCCCGACAGTAAGTGGTTCCACCGCGCTTGGATAATGATGATGCCGCTCGGTTTTGTGGCGATATTGGCAGGTTGGTTTGTGACTGAAACCGGACGTCAACCTTGGACAGTATACGGCGTGATACGCACAGCAGAGAGCATGTCGCCGGTCGCCGCTCAACAAGTGGCAACCACACTTATCGGCTTTATCGTGCTGTACACCTTTATCTTTGGTGCAGGTACTTTTTATATTGTAAAACTTATTCTTCAAGGGCCGCAGCCATATGAGGATCCTGCTGAAGATACTTATTATGATAATTCAATAACTGAAGCTCAAGGCCGCGCTTTGAGTGGTGATAGCAGTCCGCAGGAAAACACTAAAGAAAATCCATCGAAAGAGGCAGATAAACCTGCAAACGATAAAGATGACGGAGGGCTACGCTAATGTTTAACTACGGTGATGTATTAGATTTACCTCTAATTTGGGGCGGTTTAATTGCTTTTTCAGTCTTTGTTTATGTGTTACTTGATGGCTTTGTTTTAGGCTGCGGTATTCTGTTTCCCTTTACTGGCTCAGATGAAAAACGTGATCTAATAATGCAGTCTGTAGCGCCTTTTTGGGACGGTAACGAGACTTGGCTGGTATTAGGCGGTGGCGGCTTATTCGCCGCTTTTCCAGTAGCCTACGGTGTTATCATGTCGGGTCTTTACCTACCTGTCATTTTTATGCTGTTTGGTCTTATTATGCGCGGCGTCGCTTTTGAATTACGTTTCAAATCGTCCAAGCATCGTTACGTCTGGAACTTCTTTTTCGCGTTTGGCTCTAATGCTGCCGCCTTTTTTCAAGGCATGATGCTAGGCACCTTGATACATGGATTAGAGGCTAGCAATCGTCTTTATACAGGTGGCCCTTTTGATTGGGTATCACCCTTCTCTATTATGTGTGGTTTTGCCTTAATTATCGGTTATGCTCTGCTTGGTTCTACTTGGCTGATCATCAAAACCGAGCACAAGCTGCAAGTATGGGCACGCAAAGTCACTAATTGGATGCTATCGGCATTAATAGCGGCCATGGTAGCGGTGACCGTGTCTATGTATTTCTCTGATATTAAAGCGCTTGAAGGCTGGTTTAGTTTCCCAGGACTGCTGTATCTGGCACCCATGCCTATTATTGTACTGCTGATATTCTTCTTGCTACGTAAAGATCTTAACACTGAGCGTGAGTATCGTCCTTTTATATTGACAGTAGGGTTGTTTTTGATGGGTTATATTGGCGTTTGTCTTGCTATATTCCCATATATCATCCCTTATCAGATGACGATTTACGAAGCAGCGGCGGCAGATACTACGCTATCATTCCTGCTAATTGGCGCAGGCGTGATGATACCTATTATTTTGAGTTATACCGCTTTTGGTTACTATACCTTTAAAGGTAAAACCAGTTCTGAAGATGGATATTAAGTAGTATAAATAGCGAGGTAAAGATGAAAAAGCTTAGTAAAAAACAATCGCAATGGATATGGTTCATTGGCTTGTATTTAGCAGGTTTTTTGACTATTTTTATCATTGCGCAACTTATTAAATTGGCGATGGGCGTCTAGCCTAGACTGACTCTTTTAGATCAAAACTGCAAAATAAAGACGCCGCACTGATATTGTGATCAATGTAGCGTCTTCATTGATTCTATATCACGTAAGTCTTATAGTTATCAAGCTTTAAGCGCCGCGGTGATTATCCTCGACCTCATCTATTTTATGTTTAACAAACTCATTGACCTGCTCTAAACGCTCAGGCGTACCTACATCTATCCAACTATCGGTAATGACTTCTGCGGTCACTTGAAACTTAAGCATCGCTTGCTTGAGTAGTGGTGCAAGCGGTGCAGGCTGCCCTACCGCTAAGCCATCAACCAAGTGCGGCGAGATGACACTAATCCCTGAAAAGGTATATTTATCGGCATCGCCAATCGGCTGCTCACTGGCAAGACCATTATTGATCGCAAAGTCGCCACCGTTGTTATGCTCGGGATTATCAATCAATAATAAATGCGCTTTTTGATCACTACCTAATTTATAGTCTTGTAGTTGACCAAAATCATAAGTCGTCCAAATATCAGAGTTAACCAAAATAAATGGCGCATCTTGTAATTTACCGCTGTGCAAAGCCTGAAAAATACCGCCCGCGGTTTCAAGTGGTTCATCCTCTACTGACCAGTGCAGATTTACCCCGTAATCTGAACCATCACCTAAAGTATCCATGAGCTTATCGGCAAGCCAAGAAGCATTAATCGTAATATCGGTAATACCGGCTGCTTTTAGAGCTTTAATGTGCCAAACAATCAGCGCTTGACTCCCCACTTCAACTAAAGGCTTAGGGGTTTCAAGGGTTAGCGGACGCAGACGTGTACCTTTGCCAGCGGCTAAAATCATGGCTTGGGTAATTGCGGACATAGCCTTTCCTTATTAAAAATACAAAATCATTAAAAATATAAAACTAGAATGAAGCTCGATAGTAAAACCAAAAAGCTACTCAGCAAATTTATGTTGATAAGCTGGTAGCGCTTTGCTTTTTAGCCACTGATTAAAGCTCGTTAGCGCTTGCTGCAAATCTTTATTACCTTGCTCATCACTTTGCTGGCTGTTTTTCTCAAGCCAATCAAGCTCAAACAATAAGTCGCGCATTACCTTAGGGATATCCGCCAGATAACGATCTTTGCCATCGCGCTCAAATAGACGAATGAAGATACCGAGCACCTTTAGATGACGCTGGACGCCCATCACATTGACGTCGTTTTCAAACTGCTCAGCGCTATCGGCGGCCCTCAACCCTACTTGCTGCTGCATCTGCCAAAAATCATAAATCCACTGTGAGACTTCATGCTCAGGCCATTCTACATAAGCGTCACGCACTAAGGAGACTAAATCATAGCTATAAGCGCCAATGAGCGCATCCTGAAAATCAATGATCCCCAAGCGCGACATATCCACTTGATCTTGCATCAGGTTGCGGCTGTGATAATCCCGATGCACAATCACTTGCGGCTGTACCAAAATCGCCTTTACCAATGCTGACTTTAGATTATCCCAAATGCTCTTATCAAGGCTCACGCCAATAAAGGGCACAAACCACTCACTAAATAGATCCATTTCACGATTGAGCGTCTGAGCATCGTAATCTGGCAGCTGATGGCGCTCTTTTGCTGTCTTAAGTGCTACGCTTTGTAGGGCAATAAGGCTTTGCATAGCCCACTGGTAGTAGTCATCGACTTGTTTAGGTGTAGCGTCGGTCAGTAAATGAGCAAACTCCACTGGCCCAAAGTCTTGCAGTACCAAGAACCCCTGGCTTAAATCTTGCGCGATAAGCTTGGGTACATTAATAGCTGGCGCCATGAGCTTAGTCACATTAACAAACTGCTGCATAGCCTCTTTTTCGTCTTGAGAGTCCATGACGATATACTGCGCTGATGGTTTTTGATCGAGGTTACTATTTGGGCTTTGGCTACTATCAAACAGCTGAATACGGTGATAGCGACGAGCACTGGCATCGCCAGGTAAGCTATTAAGGATAAATGTCTGATTTACGAAAGTCTGTTGTAGCCATCTCTCTAATTGCTCTTGACGACTGTATTTTGTACTTAAGTTTGTACTGAGGCTTTTAGTCTGTAAGCTGGGCTGTGAGATTGTATTGTTACTCATAAAGGGCATCGCAAGTTGGTGATCACTGGGTTTAAATGGTTTAAAAATTTAATTTAACAAAAATAGTTGCAGTCTAAGGTCATAAATATTAGTCTGCAATCATTAAATGAGTGCTAAAAAAACTAAATACTTGTTAAAATGGCAAACTGTCTTTACCTGTTGAATTTGCTGCACGTTCGCTTTTGGCCTAAAGCTATGGTTAGGTTTTGTAGCTAGCTATTAGTAAAAAACATCTTGCTACCTTATAAAATTTGGTTAATAGTGTAGCTGATTTGGTTTTTTTTGACTATGATAAGTCGTCAATAGTTGTAATATGAGCAGATACTGAGATCTATATTACCGTATAGTGGTCAATGGTATGCTGTTTATCAGTCAAGCTTGAGTAGGCGAAGCCTAGATCGGCTCACAAAGTATTTCTCATTTTCAGCCTTATGTAAACGATGTAAGATTAAAACATATAATCAAACTAAATATCGCAGCCCAGTAGGCTTTGCAATCATAGGTGTGCCCTTGTTATATTCTTCGCTTTACCAAAGCATTCGCATGATTTTGTTTGGTACCTTAGGTCTGACGGTGTGTGCTGCCGCTGTAGCTGATACTCATCCGCAGACGCCAGCGCCGTTAGTTGCTGATAGCCCAAGTATAATAGCTAATCATAGTGGTTCTGCACCTATCATTGCCGAACCTGGGGTTACTCAAACAGATCTTATTCCAAGCAATAACTTGGATGTGAATACCGATTTAGAAACAGGCTCAGCTATAACAAATAACGCTCAGCTCAACAGTACTACTAGTATAAAAAGTATTAATAATAGTGCTATTACTGATATCGATGTACCCATAACTGAAATAGATAACACTGAAATAATTAATGTTGACGAAACCACCAAAAGTCTAAACGCTAGTAGTGATCTATCAGCAAACCACCAAAATACAGAAGCTAGTGCCAATATTAGCTCCGGTACCGTGCAGACTGCTCAAGGTGTAGCGGCAGAAGCGCCGTCTAGCCAAAGCTCATCTGACGATGACCGTCTCGATATCAGTGAAGAAAGTATTCAAGACAGCTTGGTGCGCTTAGCTGAGTTTTACGAATTAAAACCTGAACCTGAAGAGGTAACACCAACACCGCCAAAGCTTCAAAGCCCTACTGCCCAAAATGTAGTCAAGAGCGCTCAAGGCAGAGCATCACCTAGCTTACAACCTATTCGTAAACCTGTACGTCAACTGGGCACAGACTTAAACCTGTTACCTAATATGGTAGATAGTCCCCAGCGCTGTGAAGGTCAATGGGTCAGCCCGCAGCGTAATCCCAATTATCAGCGCGCTGTCAACGAAGCGGATGGAAATATCAATCTTAATAATACGCCAAACAATCAAGCGCCTTTGTTTTCAGAGTCAGATTATGGCTACTACGATAACGTGGACTATGCTGAGTTATCAGGTAATGTGATTATTGACCAAGGTCGTCAACATATTGAAGCGGATCGGGTCGCTATTGATCTGACTCGTAATGTAGCAAGCGCACAAGGTCAAGTCATGTTTACCGATCAAACCGTCGATAACAACAGTAATAACGGTCGATCTGCACTAAACACTCGCCGTGATAGTAGAATGACCATTACTGAGAAAGCCTCCCAAGGTGGTCTGATCGGTGTCGCTGATAGCTTGGCTTATAATACCCAAACTGGCCAAGCAACTGCAAAGGATGTGGCGTTTGCAAGCGTACCTTTACAAGCACATGGCTATGCCAAGCAGCTCAATCGTCCTAATGACAGCCAGTATGAGCTTGATGAAGTTATGTTTACCACTTGTCCACCAACCAATCGTAAGTGGCAGCTTGATGCCAAGAGTATCGACTTAGATACTGAGACGGGGCGTGGTAAAGCTTACGACACCACCTTACGTATCGCTGACGTACCTGTGTTTTATTTGCCTTATTTTAACTTTCCTATTGACTCTCGCCGCAGCAGTGGCTTTTTATTGCCAGGGGCTAGTATTGGGAGCGAGAGTGGGCTTGAGATCGACGTGCCCTATTATTTTAACCTAGCGCCCAATTACGATGCGACATTAAACACTCATCTGTATACCAACCGTAATCCTATGCTCTCCGGAGAATTTCGGTATTTGACTGAGCAATACGGTGAAGGTATTTTTAATGGCTCATACCTACCCAATGATAGAGAATATGACGGTGAAGATCGTAGCAGCTTTTTTTACGATCACTACTGGTCATCAACTGCTATTCCGCGCCTAAGCGGTGATGCCAAATACAGTTACGTGTCTGATGAAGATTACATCAATGACTTTGACACTTTAGGACTATCAAATAACACCTTAAACCTACCAAGACGTGCTCGACTTAACTACTATAATGATTACGTCAACGGCGAGCTAAAAGTTGAAACCTTTCAAACGCTTGACGCTTTTACCAATACTGGAGAGCCGCTAGAGGATAAAGACAAGCCTTATTCGCGCTTGCCGCAGCTGTCTCTTAACTACCGCCTGCCATGGATAGAGAGCCTTGATATCACCGGCGTTCATGATTCCGCTTACTTTAAAAAGTCTATTGATGACGGTTCTGAAGACGAAAAAAGTGGCGTGCGCCTGTACAACAAACTAAGCGCGGCCTATCCACTTGAGGCAGCATGGGGCTACATAAAACCAGAGCTTAGCCTACAGCATCTATATACCTCCTATGACGAAGATAGTCTAGAAGCCAATGAGCTGAGTGAAGAGGACGGTAGTCAGTCGGTCTTTGTCCCGCAAGCTAGTGTCGATGCTGGATTATACTTTTACCGTGCCGGATCACCGTTTGGCGCTTTTGATGATACGATGGGCGGCTATCAGCTGTTAAGTCCGCGTCTAAAATATACCTACTCGCCGTTTGAAGATCAAAACGATATTCCCAACTTTAACACTCGTATTGCCTCTATCAACTATGAGCAGCTATTTTCAGACAGCTGGTTCTTAGGACATGATCGCTTGCAAGATTTGCATGCTATCACGCCAGGTATCAATTATCGTTACATCGATGCAACGGGCGTGACACGTTTCGATGGTAGCATTGCAGAGCAGTTCTACTACGGTGATGGACGCGTTACCCTCGAAGATCAGCAGCCAGTATTTAACTCCTCATCTTCTGGTATGGTATGGGATGTGAGCACTCAGCCTTATAATAATGTGTGGGTTGATGTTAGCGGCGCGCTAAATAACAGTTATGATCTCAATTACATTACTACTGAGCTACGTTATCAGCCCTCAGCGAATAGCTTGTTTAATGTAGGTTTTGTCAAACGTCAACGTGATGATAATACGAATCAGCTACCTTTATCTGCATTTACAGCTTCTGCAATCTTCCCAGTTAATAATAGCTGGCGTGTATTGGCACAGGGTCAATACGATCATCGTAGCGACAAAGTGCTTGATGCTCTGGTTGGTGTGGATTATGAGGATTGCTGCTTTGGTTTTGCAGTTTATGGTCGCCGCTACTATAATGATTTAAACCTTGGAGAAAAACCCAATCAAGCCATTATGGCAGAGGTTAGATTTAACGGGCTTGGTAGTGGCAGTAGTCGTTTAAGTCGCCTGCTTGCCGATAAAGTTTTGGGCTTTGAGCCGGTACAAACCGCGTGGAAAGACTAATGGATATTTTGTGATCAGTCATTTGATGCCAACACTAAGCTCTAGCTTTAACGACCTGTGAAAAACTTATGCTTGCTAAGGGTTTGGCAAACAAAAATAGCGAGCTGAGAAAGACAGCAAAAACTACATAATAATATCATGTGCCCTAGGTGCAAGATAATTTAGTATATGATTATTTAAAATACCATCGTGTAAAATATAATCGGTATAATTTACCCTATACTATCCGATGCGATGACATTGATGAGGAGCATCATGAGAGATTTTTCTTTACGTCAGATTAGCAGTGCTATGCTAACTGCTATTAATACAAGTGTGAATAATATGAGTGTAAAGCGTGTGAACATAAAAAGTATAAGCCTAGGTATAGGTACAAGCTTGCTTATGCTTAGCTTTAACGCTCAAGCTGCTGAACCAGTAGCCAATATGCCAGTAGAGACCAGCACTCAAAATAGCGATGCTCAACTGACCTCTGTCAATAGCACTGATGGTATTATCGCCCTAGTCAATGACAACGTGATACTAAAGAGTGATCTAATTAATGCCGTCAATCAAACTCAAGCACGCGCACAAGCAGCGGGCGAGTCTCTGCCCAACTCAGCTCAGCTCCAGTCTGAGATATTAAACGCTTTAATCTTGCGTGAGTTACAACTCTCATTGATTAATCGTGTTGGGCTTAGGCCTGATGAGGCCGCTATCAATCAGCGTCTGGCACAAATTGCCCAGTCAGAAGGACTAGATAGCATCAGTACGCTACAACAACGTTTGGATGCTAATCAAGCCGGTAGCTATGCTGCCTTGCGCGCCCAGTTAATGGAAGATGCAGCTATCCAAGCTTTACAGCAGCGTCAGATTGCTAACCGCGTACGCATTAGCGAGCAAGATATCGATGCGTTTTTGTCCTCGCCTGAAGCCAAACGTTTGAATCAAAGCGAGTATCAAACCATCCATGTTCGTGTGCCCTATGTAGATGATTACAATCGCCTGTCCGAGGCTCAGCGTGCAGCAGCGCTTGAGATCGCCTTACAATTACGTAATAGTTTACAGGTGCCAAATGTCGAGGTTGCAACGGCTGTTGCTGCTGTACAAGGCGACTATCCGATTCCACTACAAGGTGGTGATATGGGCTTCAATAAAGCCTCTGCACTCCCTACTGAGCTATCTAGTGAAATCACCCAACTTGAGGTTGGTGAGGTAAGCGAGCCACTTATCACTCCTGAAGGTATCGATATCATCAAGCTGGCTGATAAAAAGTCTAGTGATACTATGATTATACCGCAGTGGCATACGCGTCATATCTTAGTCAAAACTGATGAGCTACAAACTGACGCGCTCGCTGAGCAAAAAATAAATGACCTATATAACCAGCTGCGTCAAGGCGCTGATTTTGCCAGCCTAGCATCGACTTATTCAGATGATCCAGGTTCAGCAGGACGTGGTGGTGATCTGGGCTGGGTTAGCGATAGTGATATGGTAGGTTCCTTTGAAACCGTCATGAAAAACACACCAATTGGTGATTATTCTGCACCTTTTAAAACTCAATTTGGTTGGCATATTTTAAAGGTTGATGAGCAGCGCCAACAAGACGTTAGTAGTGAGTATCGACGTAACATGGCAAGACAAGTCTTATATCAGCGCCTAGCACCACAAGCGCAAGAGGACTGGCTGCAAGAATTACGCGCTAGCGCTTACATTCAAATTCTTTAATGAACTAATTGCAATAGTTTAGTTTGCTAGCAGCAAACTAAACTATTCTGCTACTCAGGGCATATACACATGTATATGCCCTTTTTTATTGATTTTTATTATTACTAATAGCAATATTAAGCGTAACAATTAGCTGACGATTGCTAAATATAATGTCGAAATAATCTACTAGATTAAAGAGCTTTTATTAACATCAATCATCATAGGTATCGTTGTAATACGATAACTATAGATAGTAGAGTTTTATAGATGTACAAAAAGTGATAATGATATCTGAACTATATCATGCGCTCCTTTTGGAATTTAACAGTCATAACTGACATTTAAGGTATATAAGTGTGGACAATAAACTAGTTGGTAGCAATTTGACTAAAGCTATGCTGAAACGTGGCGACAAGCAGATATGGTGTGCTGTAGATGACAATAGCGATGAGCAAGCTATTTCTGAGCAGACTCATAATGATTTTAAAGCTTACATCGTCTCTTATGAAGAAGGTAAGTTTTTCTGTACTGCTGGTATGAGTTGGCTGTGTGCTGTACCTATTAAGATAGTTGCTTTAACATCAGAAGAAGTGGGTTTATAGGGACTATAAGCCTGCAGGTACTATAAAATGGACTAGTCTTCGATGTGAAACTGTCCTGTATGTTTCTAAATAACAGTGTTAAAAAAAACCCGAACTTAGGACAATCGGTTCGGGTTTTTGGTACTTTACTCTCAGTACTTTAAGCGCTTTATATTTTTATTATCTCATCCCTGATAATTTGTTCTAAGTCTTTTAAGCTTTGATTTAGAAACTCCATATACTAAATTTCTATATATTAAATTACAGTGGGCTGAGCTGTAATCATAAGAGTATCCTCTCAAAGCTATATGCCTTATTGTGTCCATTCAACACTGCATCCCTGCTTATCCTTGTGTTGATGATCCTATTATATGGCAATCATATAGACCCAGCTAGAAGTCAAAAACCCTATTGATTGTAAGCTTTTGCTTACATATATTCATCAAAGTGAATAAATCTACCAATATTACTTATTCTAGCTCTGATGGTTATTAGCTTGTTTTTCTGAATGTCCTTGTTCTGCTTTTTCTTGTGCATGCTCTTTTGAGACCTTATGCCCTTCCTTCTTACCTTCTTGAATCTTGTTTTCAGCCTCTTCGATATCTTTAGCGTCAGTTGTTGGGGCATTTTGCTCTTGCTTGTTTGCCTCTTCTGGCTCATATTGCAGCGTAGTCAATACTGGAAAATGATCGGAGCCAATCGAAGGTAGGCGTTCTATATCTACTACGGTAAAGCAAGCGCTGTGAAAAATATGATCTAATGCCCAGCGTAAAAATGGATAGTCAACATGGAAGGTATTAATAAAATGTCGTCCAATACGTGGATCCAGTAGCCCTGAGATACGCTGGAAACGACGTGTGGTTTTTGACCAAGCGACATCATTGAGATCTCCTGCCAATATGGCGGTTTGATCGTTCTCCTCAATATGACGTCCCACCATCAGCAGCTCAGCGTCACGAGTAGTAGATTTATCGGCCTCTGTGGGACTTGGCGGCATGGGATGCAAACAGTATAACCAAATAACTCGACCCCCTTGCAAGCGTAGCTGCGTATGAATAGAGGGAATATCATCAATCATAAGATATTTTACCTCAGGATCTATTAGTTCAAGTTTAGAGTACAGATGCATACCATAGAGGTTATCCAAAGGCACTTTTACCGTATAAGGATAATCGGGCTCTATCGTTTCCAGCGCACGCTCCCATTTTTTATCAGACTCAAGGGTGATCAGGATATCTGGCTGCCTCTTTTTAACCAAATTGACCAAGTCTTGAGTACGATTGTTAGGCGTTAGCACGTTTGAGACCATGATTTTGATCTGATGCGCCTTACCCTCTGGTTTATCTTTTGCCTTTTGCACCTCTTTTTTCCATATTCTGGTGTAGGGCAATACCATACGTAGCTGAAACCCTAACGACACGCTAAGCGCGCCAAACAGCGCCCATTGTTTACGTTGCCATGACGACCACGTTACTAGCAGACCAAGCCACGCGGTCAGACCCAAGACCAAAATTTGGATACGTGGAAATTCAACCACACGTACCCACCAATTATCGATGTGCAGCCAGCCCCAAATTGTGACAAAAACAACAAATCCTGCCAATAATTGCACCGCATAGTATATAAAAAGAAAATCCATAGTGTGTATTGACCATCTATTGAATGAATAATGAAGTCGATAATATTATCTATTATGATCTAAAAGATTAAAGTATATACTTTTGTTTAAAAAGTTATAGTTATTTACTTTAGCATCTCATTAGCCTATCGCCTACTAATAATTATCTATTATAGTGAAACTAACAGGAGACTCTCTAGTTCTGCATTATAACTAGCATTTCTTATTAATACTAACGCCAACTAAGTACAGCACAATTTTCCTATTGTCATCAGAATTATATAGTTGATCTACTATAGAACAGCTACAGACGCCTAATAATAATTAACATAGATAAAATTGTGCAAAACGTCTTGCTTTTTATCGTTATTCACGGCATTGTTATCGGTTAACAGTATTACGAATAATAGTAGCAAAAGAGGATTGGTTTTCATGAGTAACTTAACAGTAGGCTTGGTAGGTTGGCGTGGTATGGTAGGTTCGGTGCTAATAGAGCGCATGACAGCAGAAAATGACTTCGCTGGCATTACACCGGTATTTTTCTCCACCAGTAATGCTGGCGGCGATGCGCCTAATTTTGACGGTATTAAACCGAGTCAACTCCAAGACGCTCACGATATTCAGGCACTAGCAGATTGTGATGTTATTATTACCTGTCAAGGTGGTGATTATACTCAAAAAGTGCATCAACCTCTGCGCGATAGTGGTTGGGACGGCTACTGGATTGACGCTGCTAGTACTTTACGTATGGAAAATAATAGTACTATCATACTCGATCCTGTCAATCGTAAGGTTATTGATGCCGCTCTTAGCGAGGGCAAAAAAGACTTTATTGGCGGTAATTGTACCGTATCTTTGATGTTAATGGCGATTGGTGAACTATTTAATAAGGGCTGGGTTGAATGGGTCAGCGCTATGACCTATCAAGCAGCAAGTGGTTCTGGCGCTAACAACATGCGTGAGCTTATCGAAGGGATGGGTTTGCTTTACAATACGGTAAAAGACGAGCTATCTGATCCTGCTAGCGCCATACTTGAAATTGATAAAAAGATTGCACAGGCTCAGCGCGGGGATGATTTCCCCAAACAGTACTTTGGCGTGCCGCTAGCTGGTAGTTTAATTCCTTATATAGATTCGCAGTTAGAAAACAAACAATCACGCGAAGAGTGGAAAGGCGGTGTTGAAACCAACAAGATCCTCGCCAATAGTGCTGATGATAATATTCCCATCGATGGCATGTGTGTACGCGTAGGCTCTATGCGTTGTCATGCACAGGGCTTAACCATCAAGCTCAAAAAAGATATTCCACTAGAAGAGATTGAAGCGGCGCTTAAAAACAGTGGCAACCAGTGGCTTGATGTGGTCGAAGATACCAAGGAAGCAGCTATGAATCGCTTAACACCCGTAGCGGTTACTGGTACTTTAACGGTAGCGCTCGGACGCTTACGTAAGCTAAATATGGGTGGTGAGTACCTAGGAGCTTTTACCGTTGGTGATCAGCTACTGTGGGGTGCAGCAGAACCCCTACGCCGAATGCTTAATATTATTCGTGAGCAAAAATAGCTAGGCTCTAAATACTAGCTAGGTTCTAAATACTAATAGTATAAAGACAGCCAGCGCTGTCTTTTTTATGGCCAACTTTTTAGTAATTATTAAGACTATTGCTGATAAGCAATCATAACCTCATTACGACGCATAAATGGCAGAGTCCATGGTGGATTGTAGCGAGCAAGCTCTGGCTGGCCCGTTACTATTAAATTTTGCGACGCCATCCAGTTTTGTAGCTCCTTTGTTTTATCCGCTACCTTATCGCTGCCAGCTAGACCTGAGAACTTAACTACGCCGTAAGTTTGCACCGGTATCTCAATAATACTAACCTCAGAATTATTTGGTTTTGGCAGGGTTTGTAGCGTATAGCTACTTGGCATCACAAACCGGACACGCCACTTACCATCAGCTTGTTGCATGTTAACAGGCGCGGTCATAGCAATCTTTTGTGACTCGCTGCTATTGCCATTAGCCGCTTGCGCTTGCGTTTTAACTGGTGTGGTCATGCTGATTTCACTGCTACCGCCACTTGGCGTAGTATTATTACCAAAGATATAGTCTGCTAACGTCTTAAACCCTGTCCGGCTGGCTTCGTTTCGATCGCCTGTCACCCAGGTCTCAGCAACAATTTGCGCATCGTAACGGCGTAACTCAAAATCATCTGCTTGCAATAAAATCGTATAGTCAGGCTCTTCAACGGCCATAGCTGCTCCTGATATAAACAGTAAACTACTCAGTGATAAACAAACTGCGGTTTTCATTTTCTGTCTCCACTACTGGAAACCAGCATTTTATTTCATACGGTACATATTGGTATGACTTATACTTTAACAGTTGACGACGACTTTTGTCTGTGTCGTATAGGTAATAGGCAATATTCAACCTCGACAATATCTGTGTCCCAATAAATGCTCAGCAAGTGGTATAATTAGCGCCATTTTTAGTGACAAGATAGTGATTATTATATGCAATTTACTCTTCATAAAACCGCCAGTGGTGATACACGTGCCCGCCGCGGTACGGTTCATCTCAATCATGGCGACGTGCAAACGCCTGCTTTTATGCCCGTAGGTACGTATGGTACTGTCAAAGGTATGCTACCACGCGATATCGAGGCGATTGGCGCAGATATTATATTAGGTAATACCTTTCATCTATGGTTACGTCCCGGCACAGAAATCATTGACAAGTTCGGTGGCCTACATAAGTTCATGCATTGGGACAAGCCTATCCTCACGGATTCAGGCGGCTTTCAGGTATTTAGCCTCGGCGCTATGCGTAAAATTACTGAAGAAGGCGTCCATTTTAAATCACCTATCGATGGCGCAAAGGTGTTTTTATCGCCTGAGAAGTCCATGCAGATTCAGTACAGTCTGAATTCCGACATCGTTATGCAATTCGATGAGTGTACGCCCTATCCTGCTACTCATGACGAGGCCAAAAAATCTTTGGAGCTCTCCTTACGCTGGGGTCAGCGCTGTATTGATGAGCATAAGAACTTAGGCAGTACCAATGCGCTATTTGGTATCATTCAAGGTAGTATGTATCCTGATTTACGTCAGCAGTCACTTGATGGTTTGCTAGAGATTGGCTTTGATGGCTATGCTATTGGTGGCCTATCCGTTGGCGAGCCTAAAGAGGAGATGATAGATGTTTTAGATTATCTGCCTGACGACATGCCAGCGGATAAGCCGCGCTACCTGATGGGCGTAGGTAAGCCTGAAGATCTCGTTGAAGGAGTACGCCGCGGGGTAGATATGTTTGACTGCGTAATGCCTACTCGTAATGCGCGTAATGGCCACTATTTTGTTACAGGTGATGCTGATAACGCTGGTGTCGTACGTATCCGTAATAGTCAGTACCGCGAAGATACTAGCGCTCTTGATCCAGAGTGTGACTGCTACACTTGCCAGAACTTTAGCCGCGCCTACCTTTATCATCTTAATAAGTGTAAAGAGATGCTAGGAGCACAGTTAGCGACTATTCATAATTTGCGCTATTATCAGCGTTTGATGGCAGGTATTAGACAAGCAATTGAACAAGATAACTTTGATGAATTTGTCAATGAGTTCTATGCTAAACGCGGACAAAGTGTGCCTGAATTGACTCTACGTTGATTTAAATATACGTTGGTTCAAATATAAGTTGCATTAAGGGCTTAACTTAAAAAGACCAGTCAATAGTGGTTGACTGGTCTTTTTTTGTGTCTTTAAAGCTTTTTACAATCTAAATAGATCAAACCCAAGGAGATTAATAATGATCATCAGGTACTTGACTCATGGGAATGTCAGGATGTTTTCTCAGATGCAAGATAGCGGCAATAAGACCGCCCCATATCAGCACCATCGAGATAATCATAAAAATAATTGCTGAGGTTGTCATAATAAATTCCTGTTGAAGTTCAAGCGTATTTGCCAACGGTATGTGTTTATTTAGCGTCATCAATGACACGGGCTTCATCATCTTCATCGTCATGCAGACCACGCATACGAGTCAGTATAAACGCCCCTAACCCAAAGAACACGACAACACCCCAACCAAATAATAATAGTATGGTGGTAGAGTAACCTTCATAAGGATTTTGTACCAGCTCGATCAACTTTAGACCCAAAGCAACGGTAAGTACGGTTGGGGTGATAACAGTCAACATAAATACCCAAGCGCCACCAAGCTTAACACTAGATATACGATTGATATGCTCAAGTAGGCCTGGGATTTTGTGGCGATTAAACCAAGTTACCCAAACAATAGACAACAAGCCTCCAGCGACAATACCGATATTATTGGCGAAGTGATCTATTACATCTACCAATACCAGTGAGCTACCAGTAGAGAAGGCAACGATGGATATAGTAGCACAGACGCCGCCTATGACTGCCACTGCTTTTTTACGTGACCAAACAAACTTATCTTGAAAGGCAGAGATAGGTACTTCAAGAATACTTACCAAAGAGCTAATACCTGCCACTACTAAAGAGCCGAAAAATAAGAACCCGACGAAATCACCGCTTGAGCCCATAGTTGAGATGATTTTAGGGAAGACAAAGAACGCTAGTCCCACGCCGCCACTAGCAACCTCAGAGACGTCTTGGCCTGTTGACATTGCCATAAAACCGATAGCGGCAAAGATACCAATACCAGCAATTAATTCAAACGAGGAGTTGGCAAAACCAACCACTAAACCTGCACCAGTGAGATTGGTATTCTTTTTTAGGTAGGAGGCATAAGTCACCATAATACCAAAACCTACAGATAGTGAGAAAAACACATGACCATAAGCGGCAAGCCAGACACTTGGATCTTGCATTCTCTCCCAGTTAGGCTCGAAGAAAGCATTTAGGCCAATACTAGCCCCTGGCAAGTTGATGGCTTTGAATACCATAATGCCAAACAATACGATAAGTAGTGGAATGCAGATCTTATTAGCAAGCTCAACCCCTTTACGGATGCCGCCTGCCATGATTAGTATGGCAAGCGCCCAAACAATGACTAACCCTATAAACATCTGCGGTACAAATACTGAGGTCAATTCCCCTGTATGTTGTACAAAGTCGCTGACAAAGAAAGTGGTAGTATCCTCGCCCCACCTTTGCCCAAATGAAAAAACCATATAACTGCCTGCCCAGACAATGACAGCAGCGTAGTAGATAGCAATCACAAAAGATACAAGGGTCTGCCACCAACCTACAAATTGTGCTGATCTTACCATCTTCTTATAAGCACGTGGCGGCGCAGAGCGATATTTATGGCCCACAATATAGTCTAAGAATAATAGCGGAATACCTGCTGTCAATAAAGCGATGAGATAAGGCACCATAAACGCCCCGCCACCATTATCATAAGCTACATAAGGAAAGCGCCATATGTTGCCCAGTCCTACTGCGGAGCCGACAGCGGCTATAATAAACCCGGTCCTACTGGACCAATTCTCTCTTGGTTCTGCCATACACTACTCCTAAAATTATAATAGTAAGCTACTCAAATCTAATAAACCAAGAAATGGCCAAATCAATATAGAGGTTACAAATAAGCAGTTCATTAAAATAGGTTACTACAACCTTACTACATATCTTTAGAAAGTTTCTGCTAATCAATACCAAAAGTCAAGTACTCATAAACACAAAAAAGCCATAATATTTAATTATGGCTTAATAAAATGATAGTTATCTTTTAATATATTAATAGAATTTCTATCGAACAACGCCGCGCTCACTATGCTGTAATGAGTCTATAAGTAGCTGAATCTTTGGTTCTTTTGGTAGCTCTTCTTGCAACACAGCAAGTGCCTGCGCAGTCGTTAAGCCCGACCTAAAAACAGTAACATAAGCTTGACGTAGCTTATCGATCGTTTGCTGTGTCCAACCTTTGCGGCGCATGCCTTCTATATTTAATCCATGGGCGTGCGCAGGGTTTCCTGAAACCATAGTAAACGCTGCTACATCTTTTAAGATTAAGCTGGCACCGCCTACTAGGCTGTAATCATCAACTTTACAAAATTGATGAATGCCTGAATTACCGCCAATGATAGTGTGGTTACCTATACGTACGTGCCCTGCGATACCTACATTATTAGCCACTACATTATGATCTCCAATTGAGCAATCATGAGCGACGTGAGTATTTACCATTAGCAAATTATGATTACCAATTTTAGTCAAGCTTTTATCTTGTACCGTACCGCGATGCAAGCTACAAGCTTCTCGGATAGTATTATAGTCACCAATCTCAAGCCAAGTACGCTCACCTGCATATTTTAGATCTTGCGGATCCTCACCGATACTTGCGAACTGATAAATCTGATTATGTTGTCCGATTCGAGTCAGCCTTGCTACCACCACATGTCGATGTAGTACAGTATGTGCGCCAATAGTCACCTCATCACCCACAATACAATATGGTCCGATAACCGCGGTTTCATCAATCGTAGCGGATGAAGCGATAAGCGCTGTGGGATGAATCTGACTCATAATGCAGGCCTTTATATCATTTCATGCAAGTAAATGGTAAAACAAAACATACAACTCTTGGCACTACTGTTCTTGTCGAGCAATCATTATTTGTGCACTAGCAGCAAGTTTATCTTCAACATGAACCGTACAATCAAATTTATAAATACCGTGTTTTTGCATGACTGTTTTAGCTCGAATAACCAGCTGATCACCAGGAATCACTCGGCGTTTAAAACGTACCTTATCAACCCCTGCAAATAAATACAGATAACCATCCTCAGCAGTTAATCCAGCACTAATAAAGCCCAAAACTCCAGAAACCTGTGCCATGGACTCAACCATCAGCACACCTGGCATAATCGGCTCATCAGGAAAATGACCGTTAAAGAACTCTTCATTGATAGTCACGTTCTTAATACCAGTAATGCATTCGCCGGGTTTGCAGGCTGTGATCTTATCCACTAACATAAAGGGATAACGATGCGGCAAATAATGTTTGAGCGTATGATACGTGAGTGGTAATGTTAGACCTTGCTCGGATAACGTCTTAATGTCTTCATTGGTTAAATTATCGATGTCATTGGTGCTCATAACTAAGCTTCCTTGCAGTTGTTGCATGCTGTTGATTATCAACTTTTAATATAAATTACTAGACAATAAATAATGCTATAAATAACAGTTCAAATATAACTAGGACTAAGGTAAAACAAGGACTTAAAACCTAGTCGCCTAGCTGGCGAAAGCGCACTGCTGCTCGTCGCCATTTAGCAGTGGGCATAGCTGCGGTTCCAGACGAATAAGAACCCGCCGTTTTTATAGATTTAGTCACCATGGTCATACCTGATAAAGTCACATCATCTGTTATTTCAATATGTCCATTAATGCCAACAGCACCACCAATTATGCAGCGCTTACCAATAGTAGTACTACCAGCGATGCCTGTTTTAGCCGCAATAGCAGTACCAGCACCGATACGGACATTATGTGCAACCTGTACTAAATTGTCGATAATGACATGATTACCTATGACAGTATCTCCAATCGCACCGCGATCAACACAGGTATGACTGCCAATACGTACATAATCACCGATAATGACCCGTCCCAACTGAGCAATGCGCTCCCAGCCACTATGGCTAATATCTGACGTTGGCGCAAACCCAAAACCTTCAGCGCCAATACTGACAGCAGCGTGCAAGCGTACGTGATCACCAATAATGCAGTTATGAGCTATCACTACTTGCGACTTAAGTATACAGCCTTCACCAACAATTGCATGGGCTTCAATCACTACGTGACTATCAAGACGGCTGCCTGTACCAATATGTACATGCTCGCCGATCACACAATAAGGCCCAATACTCACGTCAGCACCAATCACCGCGCTCTTAGCAATAATTGCTGTTGGATGAATACGACTATCTGTCTGAGGCACAAAAATCTGGCTACTACTAGCGTAAGCTAAATAAGGATTGGCAACAACCAAAGCTAGGGCGTGTTTTGGCACCTGATCGCGATACTCTTCAGTGACCAGTACGGCGCCTGCCTGAGTACTTTTTAAACTGTCAGTATAACTTGGGTCTGCTAAAAAGCTCAGCTGTGACTCATTAGCAGTCATCAAATTGCCGATGCTACCCAAAGCTAACTGCAACTGCTCAGGGTTAAGCTCATCTTTATTCAATACTGGCTGACGTTGCTCAATTCTGCAGATAAGTTGATCAATCGTTATCATAATTAATAGTAATATGGATAGTAGAAGTAAAACTGGCGTCAAGCTGGAAGATCAGTTTGAGCGCCAATATAAATTATAGAAACATGGTATCAATAAGCCTATTAACGGTTGGTCTAAAACAGCTCCTCAAGCTTAGAAAGTACTACCAATTTGGAACTGGACTTCTTCAGTTTCATCGTTTTCTTTGTCGCCGATGGGTACTGCGTAACTGAGTGAGATTGGTCCGATAGGCGTATACCATGTAATACCAGCACCCGCGCTAAAGCGTAGATCATTGTCCTGAGTTAGTAGCGGCACTCCTGTATCATCACCACTTACCGGATCAACAAAGGTACGATCTTCTTTATCGGTAGTGTCAAATACTTGCCCACCCTCAGCAAACAGTACCGGACGTACTTGATCGGCCCAGTCACCCTTAAACGGCATTGGCAGGATCAGCTCAGTACCAAAAGTGGCTAGAGCATTACCGCCCACCTCTTCATCTCTGATACGGTTAACGCCTCTAATCGCATCATCGTAAGCTTTTGATCTAGGACCAAGCGTTGATGCTTCATAACCCCGCACCGAACCATAACCGCCAGCGTAGAAATTCTCATAAAATGGCAAGTCGTTACCGTAACCAAGTTTGGTATAACCGCGCGCGATCACGTCTTTATAAACAGGATAATATATATTACCGCGATAAATAGCTTTTTGGTAATTAGAATCACCAAAGCCAAAGGTGGCATCGACAGTATGGCTCATACCTTTAGTTGGAAATACGGGACGATCGAGCGTACTGTAATCCCATCCTAATAAAAGATTAAAGGTATTATAATCGTTTTTAAAGCCAGTGCGACCAACGAATTCATCGTTGCCCTCAAAGTTTGCCACTGATCCATCATCTTCAATAATCTGATCCACGTTGGAGACCCCAAGATAACGGCCACCGCGCACAGAAGTACTATCGAAGTTTATCCCAGCGCTAACTCTCTTAGTTTCATCAACGGGATAACCATATCTTAGCGTTGCCCCATAAGAGTCAGTGACATAGTTACTTACGTTTCTATCATCGTACTTAGTTTCGCGGTAATAAGCACTAACACCTTGTGAGACGCCATTTTCAGTAAAGTAAGGGTCGGTGTAGCCAAGACTATATGAATCACGAGTCTCTGAGCGTGATAACGCGGCATTAACCCGGTTACCGGTACCCATAAAGTTGTTTTGGGTGAGGTCTAACTGAAAGGTAACCCCGCCACTTTGTGAGTAACCAGCGGCAATGGTCGAGCTACCGGAGGGCTGCTCTTCAACTATGTAATTAACATCGATCTGATCGGGCTGATTGGGAACAGGCTTGACATCGACAGTGACGGTTTTGAAAAAACCAGTTCGCATCAAACGCGTCCGTGATAGCTGAATTTTCTCATTAGAGGCCAAGGCGCTTTCTAACTGGCGCATCTCGCGGCGCAGGACTTCATCTTGCGTCTTAATATTGCCACTAAAGTTGATACGGCGCACATAAATAGGACGCACAGGATCAATATAGTAATCAATATCAACGATTTTAGTGTCATCATTAATACGCGGTACTGGACGCACTTCAGCCAAATAATAGCCTGCATTACCGTAGCGGTTTTTTAGCGCCGCTGTGGTCGCATCAAGCTGAGCTTGTGAGTACTGCTCATTGGGCGCAAAGGTGACTAAATCATTAAGCTCACTGGTATCAAATTTTGGCTCGCCTAAGAAGTTAATCTCACCAAACTGGTACTGATCGCCCTCGCTTAAGCTGACTTCAACAAAGACATTGCGTTTGTCCTCGCTGATATTAAGTACTGCATTATCAACGGCGAAGCGCACATAACCATCATTTTGATATAATGCAGTTAGATTCTCTAAACTGGCCGCTAGCTTCTCTTGTGCATAACGATCGGACTTAGATAAAAACCTTGTCCATGAAGATTCTTTTACCGCAAAGACATCTTTGATCTCTTCATCGCTAAAATGGGTATTGCCAATCACATTAATATCAACCACTTTGGCAGGCTTACCTTCGATAAAACGCACGTCTAATCTGACGCGATTTCCATCAAGTAAGGTCTGATCGACCTCGATATTACTATTATAGTAGCCTTGGCTAATGTATTGCTGCTGCAACTCGTTTGCCACGCCTTGTAGCGTTGCCTGCTTTAGGACATCGCCTTCTGCAAGACCTGCATTACTAAGACCTTGCTCAAGTCCTTCTTCAGGGATTAATTTATTGCCCTCAAAGTTGACCTCAGCGATAATCGGACGTTCAATGACATCAAAACGCAGCTGTCCGCCTTCAACACGACTTTGAATATTAGCAAAATTATCCGTGGCATATAGCGCTTTAATACTCGCTGCAAGGCTAGCATCCGTAACCGTATCCCCTACTGTAATCGGCAAAACCGTATAAAGACTATCAGGGGTTAAGCGTTGTAGACCAGTGAAGCCGATATCAGTGACCACAAACTGAGCCGCTTGGGCCGGCATACTTATCATTGCTACAACTAACGGCAACCCAGCCGCACTCATAAATAAAGGCGTACGCATAAACACTATCCGTCAATAAAAAACTTGCTTAAGTTAAGGTAAAAAGCGTGTTTTGTCCAGTCCAATTACGACCAAGCCCTAGACTCAGGTATGGAATGGCACAAGACACTTTATATAAAATGCCGTATAAAATAAACTAAAAATTGCTATCAGTACAGTAGCACTGATGCAATAGCGACACTAACGCTTGCCAGCGACAAAATCTAATATCC
Organism: uncultured Psychrobacter sp.; assembly: GCA_947501045.1. Taxonomy (GTDB): domain Bacteria; phylum Pseudomonadota; class Gammaproteobacteria; order Pseudomonadales; family Moraxellaceae; genus Psychrobacter. The sequence continues at coordinate 1,092,666 of CANMUI010000001.1, read as the reverse complement.
TTACAAACGTTAGTATATCGTGCCTTTCTCAATAAGTCGTCCTACTCACTATTAAAACAGGCGGCTGATGTCATTACCAATCGCTAACACCATGAAACCTAACAGTAAGAGTAAACCGATATTTAATCCGACCACTTGCACGCCTTCTGACAATGGTTTACCGCGTATCAGTTCGATAAGATAATACACAATATGGCCGCCATCCAATACCGGAATAGGCAACAGATTTAGTACGGCAAGACTTAGACTAATCAAAGCTGCTGTAGATAATACCATCTCCCAACTGATATCAAAGCTTTGTTTGGCAACTTTAGCAATGGTAATAGGGCCGGATAGATTATCAAGGCCAATCATACCCGAAATCATTTTGCCCATAGAGCTGACCGTCATAACCGCCAATTGCTCAGTTTTTTCAAACGATTTTATTATTGCTTCACCAGGTCCGTAAACTACTGTGGTTTTATAGGTGTCAGGAATGACAATCTCAGATTGTGCCACCATAGCACCTATTTGGCCATAAGTATTACCTAGATTGTCTTTTTTGCCTTGGGGCATGATCTGGAGCTGTACTGGTTTATCATCGCGCAGTACCGCAAAATTAAGTAGCTGCTCAGGGCTATCACGAATAATACGCGTAGCGCTAATCCAATCATCTACTGGCGTGCCATCAATAGCAGTGATACGATCGCCAATCATTAAACCTTGGCGCACTGCTGCTCCATCAGGTGATAACTCGCCTACAATGGGTTCAATCTGCGGCTGCCAAGGCAGCATACCAAAGCTGGTTAATGCATCCTTACCTTGGTCATTGCCTTGCATAAACTGGTTAACAGGGGCTTGATAAGTTTTTGTAGTATTGGATGGCGCATCGGCTTGCAAAGTAATACTAACACTGTCAGTCTCACCCATCCGTCCTGCCAAACGATAGTTAATACCTTCCCAAGTCTGCACCTCATGACCATCAATCGCTACAATTTTGTCGCCGACTGGGAGCTGTGCCATCGCCGCTGGGGTATCTGGTAGCACTTGTCCAATCTTAGTCGTCAACTGCTCAGATGGGGTTATGAATAGCACCCAAAATAGCGCAATAGCAATCAAAAAATTCATAACCGGACCGGCGGCGACAATAGCGATTTTCTTTATGGGATGCTGACGATTAAAGGCTAGATGCTGCTCATCCTTTGCCACCTCTCCTTCACGCTCATCGAGCATTTTGACATAGCCGCCTAGAGGTAGCATAGAAATACGATAATCAATACCGCTTTTTTTACTCGTCCAACCCGTCAGCTTGGGACCAAAACCAATAGAATACGTCAGTACTTTTACACCGCATAAACGCGCCACAATATAATGACCCCATTCATGCAGTGCAATCAGAGGTCCTAACACGAAAATCGCTGCTAATAGCGTCAGTAAAAACGTCATGATGTTTTCTCGTTTGGATGGCTATCTCGTGCCCATTTACTACTGTTAATATTGCCCATTTATCCTCATGTGCCATAAGCTATTTTGGCGACTAGCGTCTCAGTATAGCGTCGTGCTAAGGCATCAATGGCTAAGATATCATCGATATCTGCATGAGCATCTAGCAGGGGTACTTGTATCTCAGACAACGCCTGCTCGTTAATATCAGCGATGTCAGTCAGACGCACTTGCTCCGCTAAAAATGCCGCAACTGCAATCTCGTTAGCCGCGTTTAGAACAATGGTTGCCTGCGTTCCTGCCTGCATAGCTTGGCGGGCCAGACGCAAACAGGCAAATTTTTGCAAGTCAGGTTTGATAAACTCTAAACCACTTAGTGCATATAAATCTAGTGGCTGCACGCCACTATCGATACGCGCAGGATAACTCAAAGCGTGAGCGATTGGCGTTTTCATATCTGGACTACCAAGCTGCGCTAAAAAGCTACCATCTCTATATTCTACCATTGAGTGGATGATACTTTGTGGATGAATAACGACATTTATCATCTCTTCGCTCAAATCAAATAAATGACAAGCTTCTATTAGCTCAAGCCCTTTATTCATCATAGTCGCCGAATCAACAGATATCTTTTGTCCCATCGACCAATTGGGATGTTTGACTGCCTTAGCTACGCTGGCTTGCTGCATCTGTGCAAATGACTCATGTAAAAATGGTCCACCAGAGGCGGTCAGCCAAAGCTTACGTACACCATGGCTGGCAGTATGAATTTGTGTATTGTCTTGCTGTATGGCAAGCGGTAAGCACTGAAAAATAGCGTTATGCTCAGAATCTAACGGCAATAAAGTGGCACTATGCCTCTTTACTGTCTCCATCATGACCTCTCCTGCCATTACCAAGGCTTCTTTATTAGCAAGCAAAATACGCTTACCAGCCTTTGCAGCGTCTAGAGTAGATGGCAATCCTGCGGCCCCAACAATAGCGGCTACCACAGTATCCACTTGCGGATCGGTTGCAATCTCTATAAGGCCACGATCGCCGCTTACAACATCAATACGAAGGCCCGCCTCATTTAGGCGTTGAGCAAAGCTATCTACCTCAGATACAGGTACACAGACACGCGCCGGCTGAAACTGCTGACAAAGTGCAAATAGCTTATCTAAGCGTTGGTAACCGGATAAAGCATAAACTTCGTAATCTTGCGAATGCGCCGCTAAAATAGCTAGCGTACTATCGCCAATAGAACCTGTTGCACCAAGTACCGCAATGCGTTGCGTCATAACTATCAATACCTATAATTAACTATCAGAGCTTATAATAATGTTAAAGCGTACAATACCTATAAAAACCAAACGCTCAGCTTAATCTAAACCACTTATAAAGCTAAGTGGTTTAGCGAAAAAGGTATAAATAGAGGTTAGTTTTAAAATTTAGATAACAGATTTTTTAGAGCATAGTTCTATATAACTGTTAGCAATTAAGCAGTCATCAATTCTAAGTACTGTACGAGCCAAAACCCTAGCGCAAATATTGGAATGGCGGATAGTAAAGAATCAATACGATCTAGTATACCACCATGACCCGGCAGAAAAGTGCCCGAGTCTTTAACGCCAGCGCGGCGCTTCAGCATAGACTCAAACAAATCGCCTAATACCGATGCCAGTATAGTGACTACCGATAAAGCGACAAAAGCTATTAGTGCTATGCCTGTCAATTGCAATTTAAACACGCTAATTACAATGACGACAACTAAACCAGTTGCCACACCGCCCGCAAGTCCTTCCATACTCTTATTAGGCGAAACATTCGGTGACATTTTGCGGCGTCCAAATTTACGACCCACAAAGTAAGCACCGCTGTCCGCGCACCACACCAGTAAAAATACATATAATAGCCACCACGCCGACAGCTGCCACAGATAAAACATAGCAGTAATAGACGCAGTCAGTATGATGACTCCCATGAGTCCAAGCTTACGGCCATACCAGTTAGTGTGAGTGGGAAATTTGCTAACCCAAGATAAGGCCATAAGCCAAATAATAAGTGAGGCTATCCACCAAAACACCCATGTCACTTTTAACCATAATGATAACAGGGTAATGGCTAATACCATGAGTACAAATACGGGAGGATGACGCCATCTGGGCATCAGTTTCGTCCACTCATGGGCCGCGATAGTGACCCCAATGGCTAACAGAGGTATAAATAATATCGGTGTTTTGCTTGTAAACATCGCAATACCGACGATAATAACCAAAATAACCGCCGTTTTAATCCGTTGCCACATACCAATCAAGCCTTATAATAATAAGAAGCATTTGCTAAGTACTGCATTATAACAGTTAGAATGCGTGAATCACTGTGATGCTTGGATCTTGATCTGCTCACTAGTTTTGCCAAACCGGCGTTGCCGCTGATTAAACTCAGTCACCATCTGTGCAAGCTCTTCTGCTACAAAATCTGGCCACAATGTCTGCGTAAAGAATAGCTCAGCATACGCTGATTGCCAAAGTAAAAAGTTGGAAATACGGTATTCGCCGCCTGTTCTCACTAGCATATCCACATCAGGGGCATCCGCTAATTGCACATATTGAGCGAGCATTTCTTCATTGATACTTTGGGCTGGTAAGTCGCCTGCTTGTACCTGCAGCGCTAGCTGTTTTGCGGCATGAGTGATATCCCACTGACCGCCATAACTAATAGCAATAACCAAGGTCATTGCTTGAAACTGGGCGGTTTTATCCTCCGCATCACTCATGAGTGTTTGCAAGTCATCGTCAAGCTGACTGCGATCTCCAATGAACCGTAACCGAATCTGATACTTATACATACGCGGCATTTGCTCATGAATGGTTGAAGCTAGCAGGCGCATGAGCAGTGCCACCTCACTTGGTGGACGTTGCCAGTTTTCACTTGAAAAAGCAAAAACAGTTAATACCTCAACTCCAATATCAAGGCAGTACTCAACGATAGGATCAAGTGCGTCTTTACCTTTGACGTGACCCTCACCGCTACCGAGCGCATGTGCTTTACCATAACGGTTATTGCCATCCATAATGATAGCGATATGACGGGGAATAATAACGGAGCCCAAAGGGGCAGAAATAGACATGGACTATACTGCTTTTGTTATAAAGGTGAATAATAAAGATCAGCTTTCAAAGATACGAATATAAATACTAACGCTCTTATCATAATAGGTATAACTATACTTAAAAAGCCCAGCACCTGATTTTCACAAACTTATCATAAACAAAAATCAGCACAGTTAACTTACCCTACTAAAGTATAAGAAATCATGAAAAACACAGTACTTAGCATTACTAATAGGCTATATTGACAGATTAAATACCATCACATAACAGTATTTTATATGGCAATAGACAGTCAATAGTGACAAGCTATTGACTGTCTATTGGTAGCAGCTGATGCCTACATAAAAGCTAGTACATAAAAGCTAAGCAAGCTTATACTTCCATCAAGTCGCTCTCTTTTTTGCTCAGTCTGCTATCGATAGTCTCAATATACTTGTCAGTCAATTTTTGAATATCATCGTTAGCACGGCGCTCATCATCTTCTGAGATCTCTTTTTCTTTGGCAAGCTCTTTGATATCATTCATCATATCACGGCGGATGTTACGAATAGAGACCCGGCTGTTCTCAGCCTCACCACGCGCAAGCTTTTGCATATCGCGGCGAGTTTCTTCTGTCAGCGCTGGCATAGGTACCCGGATAACATCCGCGCTCATAGGATTTAGGCCCAAATCCGCTTCACGAATCGCTTTGTCCACTGCTTGCACCATAGTGCGATCAAACGGCTGGACCAGTAGGGTACGTGAGTCTTCTACGTTAACGCTAGCGACTTGATTCAATGGCGTATCTGCGCCGTAATAGTTAACCATAACGCTTGAGAGCATACCAGGATGCGCACGACCCGTACGTACTTTACTAAAGGTACCCTCAAGCGCCTCCAAGGTCTTTTGCATACGCGCTTCGCCGTCTTTTTTAATCTCTTTAATCATAATATATCCTTAGTTATCTATAACGATAAATCATTCATGGTAGTTAACTACTAGTTATCAACTGCTTGTTATTTTACTATTTTTTCAAGAGCCAACGTTTTTAAGAATCATTGCTTTTTTGAAAAACACTGCAAGACTATCATTGATCTACTATTTAATGATAAACACGCGTGCCTTCGTTCTCGCCCATAACGACATTTAGTAGAGCATTAGGTTTAGTCATATCAAATACTTGCAGCGGTACATCATGCTCGCGGCATAGAGCAATAGCGGTTAGATCCATCACACCAAGCTTTTGCTCGAGTACCTCATCAAAAGTCAGCCCATCATATTTAGTAGCATCAGCATGCAAGCTTGGGTCTTTATCATAAACCCCATCTACCTTAGTGGCTTTGAGAATGAGTCCTGCCTCAATCTCAATCCCGCGCAAACAAGCTGCGGTATCAGTAGTGAAGAACGGATTGCCAGTACCTGCGACAAAGATACAAACCTCGCCATTTTTAAGATAGCGAATCGCATTACGGCTACTATAGCTTTCAGTGACTTCACCAATAGGTAGTGCGGACATCAAGCGCGTTTTGATATTACGGCGCTCAAGCGCATCACGCATAGCAAGGCCATTCATAACGGTTGCCAGCATACCCATCTGATCGCCAGTCACGCGTCCAACTAAGCCCTCTTTTTGCAACTGCGCTCCGCGATACAAATTACCACCCCCAACGACAATTCCCACTTGTACGCCAAGGCCCGTTAGGTGCGCAATTGACAAGCTCATCTTATCGAGCACTTCGGTATCGATACCCATGTCTTTGCCGCCAGCTAAGGCTTCACCAGAGAGTTTGAGTAAAATACGCGAAAAACGGGGGTTTTTGTCAGACATGAGAGCACCTTATTATCGTTGAATTATAGTTAAACGGCTGGCATTATAAATTGCGCTAATTGTAGCAAAAACTGCTCACAATGGGGCAACTTTCATACGGAATGTCTGATAAGTTCTTAACCTTTACGCAGCGCTCAAAATAAAATGCATCTAAACATCATTGTATTTTTTACAGAGCGTTAACTGTATAACTGGCAAACAAATCATACTCATTAGCCTCGTCAATAGTAACCGTTAGGAATTGCCCTACCTTTACTGTGCCATCAATATCATCAACATAGACGTGACCATCAATCTCAGGAGCATCAGCGTAGCTACGACAAATAGCAATATTCTCCTCACTATCAATCTCGTCGACCAATACTTTTAAGGTTTTACCTACCTTTTCTTGCAGCTTTTGCGCTGATATCTGTTGTTGTAAGGCCATCAGGCGCTCGTAACGCGACTGTTTAACGTCCTCGGGCACCGGATTGGGCAGATCATTGGCTACTGCGCCCTCAACTTCTGAATAAGTAAAAGCGCCCACACGGTCAAGACGCGCCTCGACTAGCCAATCAAGCAGACACTGAAAATCTTCTTCGGTTTCACCCGGAAAGCCGACCACAAAGGTTGAGCGAATGACAATCTCAGGACAAATCTCACGCCATTTATGGATACGCGCCAAGGTATTTTCACTATGCGCCGGACGCTTCATGGCTTTGAGGACGCTATGGCTGGCATGCTGAAATGGAATATCAAGATAAGGCAGCAGTTTGTTCTCGCCCATCAGTTCAACCACTTTATCCACATGCGGATACGGATAGACGTAATGCAGGCGCACCCAAATGCCCAAATCATTTAACGCTTGGCACATATCATAAAACTTGGACTTAAGCGGCATGCCATTCCAAAAGCTGGTCTTATATTTTAAATCAAGGCCATAAGCTGAGGTATCTTGCGAGATAATAAGCAGCTCTTTTACGCCTGCATTTTTTAGTGCCAGCGCCTCATTCATCACGCTGTCAATAGGACGCGAGACCAAATCGCCGCGCAAGCTTGGGATAATGCAAAAGGTACAGCGGTGATTACAGCCCTCTGATATCTTTAGATAAGCGTAATGACTCGGCGTTAGTTTAATACCCGCCTCGTTAATCAAATTAATCTTGGGATCAAAATCAGCATCCAAGCTCTGCTGCGGCCTTGGCACATGCTGAGCTACCGCCGTAATCACTTCATCATAAGCGTGCGCGCCCGTCACCGCTAATACCGCAGGATGCATTTGGCGTATTTTGTCCGCCTCTTTACCCAAGCAGCCTGTTACGATCACTTTGCCGTTTTTACTAATGGCTTCACCAATAGCGTCAAGCGACTCTTGTACCGCTGACTCAATAAAGCCGCAAGTATTGACCACGACCAAATCTGCTCCATCATAATCGCTGGCAACTTGATAGCCGTCTCGGCTTAATTCTGTAATAATACGCTCGCTATCAACCAGTGCTTTAGGGCAACCTAGCGACACAAAACCTATCTTTGGCGCACTAATTGCTGGCGCACTAGCAGTAGCCGTATCAACAGCTGCCGTACCACTTTGGGTAATACTGCGGTTTTGATTGTGGTTGGCTTTATGATGATAAGGCTGCGTGCTATCTGCCACTTGCGACTGAGCAGGATTAAAGAGCGTCGCCGTATTTTTGAGCGTTGGCGTTGTTGAATGATCGATAGTGTCGTCTAAAAAGGTAACATCGGTTGACTGAGTAGAAATCTTGGACATAGCTGACCTTGCTTGAGATAAATGGGCTGTGCGCATTGTACGTTTTTTTTGTGATAATCGCTAGTTTTGCCGCGCTATCCTGTTGATTTATGGTTAAATAATACTTTGAATAGCACTCTTATCTAGGCTTATTTATGACTGATCCTGCGAGTTTTGTTGTTAGGCCAGATCCGGCTTTTATGGCGCAGCATCTATTTACCGCTATTTTATGGGTAGATAACGAGCTGATTATTAAATGGTTAAACCCGCAAGCTGAACAGTTATTAGCTATTAGCCACAAGCGGCTTCTAAATCAATCTATTTTACTACTGTTGTCAGCGGATAAGAGTGATGCAGCATCCTATGACAAAGATAGCACTATAAAATCAAACAATGACGCTCATCGAGCCTGTTCGCTAACAGAGCGTTTCAGACAAGCTCAGCACTATCAGCAGCCCTTTGTCGACCATGATTGTGCCATTAGTTTGGAGCCTGCCGCGATTGACAATAGTAAGACCATAGTCATTGATTATAGTGTCACTCCTGTAACTTATGAGCAGCAGCCTTTCTTTATTATTGAGATGTGGGGCAAAAACCGTCAAAGCCGTATTAGTGAGGAGCAGCGACAACAGCGCCAGTATGAAGTGGCGCGGCAGATGCTGCGCTCAGTGGCCCATGAAGTCAAAAACCCATTAGCTGGTATCCGCGGCGCCGCGCAACTATTGCAGCGCCAATTTAACAAAGCATACCAATCTAATAAAGCTTACAACTATCAAAGTGTGCCATTCAAAGATAAGAACGACGATGACTTAGGCGTGCGCACACTCTCTCAAAAGCTGCTGAGCTATACTGATATTATTACCTCGGAAACGGATCGTTTAACTCAGCTTATAGACCAATTTTTAGGGAATAATCAGCTGCCAAACTGGCAGATGCTCAATATCCATGAACCACTTGAGCATGTGCTAACTTTAATGCACAGTCAGTACCCAAAAACGATAATAAAGCGTGACTATGATTTGTCTTTGCCTGAGTTGAGTGCGGATAAAGATCAGCTAATTCAAGTGTTTTTAAACTTGCTTAACAATGCTTGTGAGTCTATGACGGAGTACTTACAAGATCAACAATCTGACTATCGGCCCATGCTGCACATCCAGACTCGGATCGCTTTTCGGCACACTATTGGCAGTCAGCAGCATAAACAGGTGTTGCAAATTAGCGTCACTGATAATGGCGGCGGTATTGATTCAGCGCTTATTGGCCAGATATTCTTTCCGATGGTGACCCACCGCGCTAATGGGACGGGCTTAGGGCTATCGATTGTGCAAGATATTATCAGTCGCCATCATGGTATGATTGAAGTCAGTTCACAACAAGCGCCGTCTGATAATCAAACCTGCTTTACCGTATATCTACCCTTTACTCAGTCAACTTTTGCCGTTTAGATTTATCTTCAAAAGGCTTATCTATGACCGAATCACGTCAAAAACTTAATCGAAGCTATGAACAAAGAGACACCCAGCCGTTAGATAAAGCCAATAGCATTGCGACTTTGTGGCTTATCGATGATGATGCAGCTCTGCGTTTGATATTAGCAGATACCTTTAGCGACGCTCATTTAAACGTTGTAAGCTTTACGCAAGCAAAAGCTGCTTGGACTCAGCTCAACGATACTTTAGAGCAGCGCGAATCAGCAGTTGAGCTGCCTGATGTTATCTTGACCGATATTCGTATGCCGATGATGGATGGCTTATCCTTTAGCGCTTGGGTACGTCAGCATTTTCCGGCACTGCCTATAGTGATTATGACTGCTCATTCCGACCTCACCTCAGCGATCGACAGCTATCAAACCGGTGCGTTTGATTATTTGCCTAAACCTTTTGATTTGGATGAAGCAGTCGCCACCATTTATAAAGCTATTAATTACCATCCCTCTAGACCTGCTGTTGATGCAAAAACTTCTGGTCAACAGACCAAAGCTAACATTAACACTAATACCAAAGCAGAACACAAAACCGATGGAAAAATAAAACTCACTATCAAAAACCAAATTAAAGATAAAAACAACGTCAAAAAAGCGAATGCTGATAGCAATCCTAGCGGTATTATTGGTCAATCGCAGGCCATGCAAACGGTCTTCCGCGCTATTGGACGTTTGGCACAATCGCCCATTAGCGTCTTGATCACTGGTGAATCAGGAACGGGCAAAGAGCTAGTCGCAAGCGCTCTACATCAACATTCGCCGCGCAGGCAGCAACCCTTCATCGCTCTAAATATGGCCGCTATTCCCCATGATTTAATTGAGTCTGAGCTATTTGGTCATGAAAAAGGCGCTTTTACCGGCGCGACTACTCAGCGTCAAGGGCGCTTTGAGCAAGCGGATGGCGGGACGTTATTTCTCGATGAAATTGGCGACATGCCATTTAGTACTCAAACAAGACTGTTAAGAGTGCTTGCCAATGGCGAATTTTATCGAGTTGGCGGGCAAGAACCAATAAAGGTCGATGTGCGTATCATCGCCGCCACGCATCAAAATCTAGAGCATTTAGTGCAGCAAGGTCGCTTTCGTGAAGATCTGTTTTATCGTCTCAACGTTATTCGTTTGCCATTGCCGCCCCTACGTGCGCGCCCGGACGATATCCCAGCTTTGACTGGACACTTTATGCAGCGCGCAGCTAAGCAGATGAATACTGAGGCAAAACAAATTCATCCCAGCGCTATGCAACTTATGCAAAGGTTTGACTGGCGCGGTAATGTGCGCCAGCTAGAGAACGTCTGCCTTTGGCTCACGGTCATGGCAACAGGTGACATGGTCATGAGCGCTGATTTGCCGCCGGAGCTGTTGACTAATCCTCTACATTCTACCGCTCAACCTGATTCTACCTATCAGGATCTAGCACCATTTCAATCTCAACCTACTATAGCAACAACACCTGCGACAATTACTTGGCAACAAGCTTTAGCGATGTGGGCTGAGCAATCTCTACAAGCTGGCGACACCGATATTTTGCAAACGGCAACGCCTGAATTTGAACGCGTACTGTTAAAAGCCGCTCTCAATCATAGTGGCGGCAGAAAAATAGCGGCGGCCAATTTACTTGGTTGGGGACGCAATACCTTAACCCGCAAATTCAAACAACTGGACATGGCAAAGGACAATAAACTATCCAGTGAGAAATCGACAATGCAAAACGAAGAACTTATCAAAGGACAAGAGGCTGAGTAAAATTTTAATAATATCAACTGGCTATCTCGCTCAATATAGAAAATTAAAAATTAATTGTAAAAAGGGCTTGCCAAGATTTTTAAATTCTATATAATAGCCAACCACTGAGACGCACTACTGAATCAGTTATTTATCTAGACGGTGTTTGAATTTAGACATTTTTGATGATAGAGTAACGACAATGGGGCTGTGGCGGAATTGGTAGACGCACCAGATTTAGGTTCTGGCGCCGCAAGGTGTGAGAGTTCGAGTCTCTCCAGCCCCACCATTTTTCGATAGTACTTCTTAGACCAAATATGAATTAGACCAAATATGAAACCTGCTAAAAAGCAGGTTTTTTTGTGTTTGGATTTTGGATATATGAATTTTTTGCTATCATAAATTTTTTAAATACTCTAAAACCTCTTCCATATCTATATACCGCCGCTCCATTCGCTTCGTAAGCGCCTTATCAATAATATTTTGATAACGTTGATACTGATTTGGCAAAGTAGGAACAAGCTGCTGACAATGCTGAAGCGCCCACTCTTTTAAAGGGTCATCACTTTGTAAGTTTATCTCAAACGCTCGTTTGCCCATTAATATCTCATACATCATAATGCCAAACGCATAAATATCACTTTGCACCGTAGCGCTTTGCCCCTGCCAGCATTCAGGAGCAAGATATGCAGGCGTGCCAGCATTATTGACACCTTTGCTTTCATCGAAATTATCTTTAATAGAGCTATTGATACGCTTTGCTAAAGCATAATCCGTTAGTAATAACGTCAATGGTTTATCATCATTGTTAGCAAAACGATCATCACTGATTAGAATATTGCTTGGTTTGATATCGCCATGGATCCAGCCGCTTTGATGCAAATTAACAATAAGCTGCGCGGCTTGCACAATAAGATTATGCTTTTGGCTAACAGTAAGAGGCTGTTTCAGACACTGCGCTAAGCTCCCTTTTGCATAATAAGGCATAACAAACATAGTGAACTGCTGCAGTTGCTCTAATACCGTTATCTTTATAGTTTTATGATCTAATAATAGCGGAGCAATGGTGTTATTGTGTTTTTCTTGCCACTCATTTAAAGCTATCAACACCGTTATTTCGTATTGTAAATCTGCTGTATTTTGCTCAATTTTTAAGTTCAATTGCCACTTAATTATGACCTGTCCAGAGCGCCTATGCTGCGCGCGTGTTAGACCTTGATAATGGTCAATAACTGCACTGTTTTGCTGACTAATACGCTGATGTGTTATTTCTTGGTAGGCAAATTTTGCTAGCGCATTGGTGACTAGAGGTAATAGTTGCTCAGCTTGCGTCTGTAACACTTGTATTTGGCTGTAATTACTGGCACTATTTTTCATAGTTTAAGCAAACCTTGTTCAATATCACTAAATCTTTATCCACTATCTTAAATACTTATAAGTAATAAAATAACTATGTCTGATTTATCCAACTATGCTCTGCCTGCTCCTTTATTAAAGCTACTCCAACAGTATTTGCAGCAGCGAGTAACGCCTGCTATCGAGATTGACCCTGAACAATTGGCTTATCGCTGGGTTGGCGGTCGTACGGGCCACCTAGAGCCATTAGCGGTTAATCTGTTTTTGAGTTTGGATGACCTGCAAGGTATCGATACCCAAAAATCCAAGCTGGTACAAAATACCCGTCAGTTTTTAAAAGGCTATCCAGCCAATCATGTGCTGATGACAGGTACACGTGGTGCGGGTAAATCATCTTTAATTCGAGCGTTATTGCAAGCTTATCATAGTGAGGGATTACGGATTATTGAGATTGCGCGTGATGATTTGGTAGTGCTTGATAAGATTCGCGCAGCTATTAATGAGCTACCCACTGATTGCGCTTGTCGTTACATTGTCTACTGCGATGATTTGGCGTTTAATGGTCAAGATGAGAGTTATCGTACGCTCAAAAGCGTCCTTGATGGGGCGCTTGATTCTGAACAAGATAACATTTTGGTGTACGCTACCAGTAATCGCCGTCATCTATTACCACAGATGATGAAAGATAATATCAGCATTTATGATGGACAAACTGATGAGGTTAATCCTTATGAGACCATCGATGAGACGGTCTCTTTGTCCGATCGTTTTGGTCTCTGGCTATCCTTTCATCCGATGAATCAGCAAACTTATTTGCAAATTGTGCAGCATTACTTAAAGATGCAAATGGCGCAAATGCCAAATAATAATGACGATGGAGCCTTTAGTGTTGATGATTTTGCCTCTAATAAAGAGCTACCTGAGACTATTAGAGCCGAAGCGCTACGCTGGGCTTCAGAGCGTGGCGGCCGTTCAGGGCGTATCGCTTATCAGTTTAGTCGTTATTGGAGCGGTAAAAAGCTGCTGGCAGCTGAAGGTGATGATTTTGATGCAGTGAAGTGACTTTCAGCTCAGCTATACAGTTAATCTTAATGAAGTTGATACGCTTTCTGCCACGTACTTTTTTAGCGTGTCTAAGCTTTCGCTAAACCTAAATATTCCACCTGCTCATCAGCCGCACCATTTACTAAATACTGATCAAAGTCGGCAGCCAGCCACAGATTGCCATGGTAAACGCTTTGAGCATCCATCCGAATATGCCCCATGTTTGCGGTATCGCTATCAGGATTATCAAAGCTTTGGTAGCGAGTGCTAAAGTGAGTTAGGATAAGATTTTGCAAACCATACTCTTGTGCAAACCTACCAACTTGGCGCGCGCTGCTGTGCATCGGATCAAAAGCAGCGGCAGAATCTGCACTTTCTCCATGAATTTTGGCTTGGATAGTGGCTAAAACCTCAGAGGTATAAGTGCCTTCATGAACCAATAAATCCGTGTCTTTTAACGCATTTGCCAAGCAATCCGGGGTATCATTATCGCCAGCGACGACTATACGAGTACCTATCTGCTCATTATGCACATAATTCGCTGAACGCAGGAGTTGACGTCCTTCAGTATCAAAGCCAGTGTCAGTATCATCATCAATATAGACATCTTTACCTTGTTGTAGCTTGCCCCATATTGGACCGGCAGCGATGCCATCTGCTTGTAGTTTATCGGTATCAAGCGTACGGCGACTAATGATCTGCGTAAGTCCAAAACCATAAGAAGGCACACGATGGGATAAGGGATGAATATCAATATCCAGCCTGTGCTGCGCACTTAAGGCAATGGTAAATCTTCTATTGTCTTTATCTTTAGTTGTGCTTTGACTTTCAATCTGTTCTCGAGTCAGTAAATCTTCAATAGCGACAAAATGAATAGCAAAAGGAAAGTACAGCTGAGTCGTAAGCTTGATAGCTTCAAGGAATTTTTCGATAGCTTTTGGCGCAATAATCGTCATCGCCTTACGCCGTCCTGACATCGCGGCACTGGCGAGCAAACCTGGTAGACCATAGCAGTGGTCGCCATGTACATGGGTAATACAGATAGCGCTCAGCTGATGCAAGGACAATTTAGTATGTAATAGCTGCTGCTGTGTGCCCTCGCCACAATCAATGAGGAGCCACGGTCGGTGTTTCTTGCTATGCTGCTTGGAGCCTGATAGATAAGGATTTAAGCACTCAACGGCCAGCGCAGTAACGTTGCGCTGTTTGGTCGGAACGCCTGCTGAGGTGCCTAAAAAGGTGAGTTGTAACATAGCTTATGACAAATCGCATAATATGGTTTTGTCACCTTCGATGACTTGCCCACCGCTTGCTACACATTGATTGACCATATTGGACTCATGCGACTTCCAGCCCCCATAAAAGCTTGCCACACAAAGCAGTGCAACCAGCAGCTTTTGTGACCAAGCTTTAATCGATACGGGCTGAGGGTCAGTGCTCTCTTGGTCTACCAGCCTTCTGTTTGTCTCGTTTGAGTCTCTCATTGCCTCACCTTGTTAAAATTGTATCTATCACGGCAGCTATAATTTTTATAGATCATCTTTTTTACTTAAAACTGTAGGCGTCCGCCCTTCTCTTCGCTACGTTTAAAAGCTGGACGCTCTTCACAGCGTTTAAGCCAGTTGAGTAAATTAGCGTAATTACCGCTGCTCAAACCTGCGCGCGCCTTAGCAGCCACCACTACAAAATGCATTTGTATATCAGCGGCACTAAAGGCTTCTCCTGCGAACCAATGGTTGTGCTGGAGTTGTTGCTCCATCATATTTAGCATAGTAGTCAAGTTACTCTCAATCATACTATTCTCAACCTGCTTTTGAATCCCCTTACTAACAGGTCTGATCAGCATAGGTGATCGCTCAACCACTTTGGTAAACACCAAACGCATGACTAGTAACGGCATAACGGAAGCTTCGGCAAAATGTAGCCAAAAAGTATAATCTTCCCATGCGCTTTCATTATCCTCGGTGGGTTTGAACTGATGCTCTTTATCGTAATGCTTAAGCAAATATTCAATAATAAAGCCGGACTCAATCAATGGACGTTCATTTACTTCTAAAATAGGTGCATGACCAAGCGGATGAATCTTTTTAAGATTGTCGGGTGCCAAATAAGCCTTAGTTCGCTCATAACAAGTTAACTGATAGTCGACTTCTAATTCTTCTAATAACCATATGATACGAAACGAGCGCGAGTTTTCTAAGTGGTGAAGGTGTAGCATAGAGTCATCCTAATAATAAAAGAGTAATAAACGATTTTGGTATAAGGCAAGAAGCATTATACCCTTGTCTGTCTTTGATAATAACGCAGTTAAACGTCCTTTCATACTATATAGGAGTAACTGTTTGATTAAAAAAGTACCTGTACAGTCAGAGTAATAGTCCAGGTTTTTGCGTAAACGTATCTGTTTATAATAGGCTCTTATTTAGAATCAAAAAGCTGAGCATTGCGTCTAATTCTATCCATGCGCTTTTGATAACGACGAATTTTGCGGAATCGGTGCGCTCTTAAAATCCCTTTTATACGGCGATTTTTTAGGCGTTGACGCGGCGGGAAACTGCCTACTTGTGGTTCGTTGTAACCATGCAGACGATCGCTGCGGCGACGTGATAAATAGCCAAGTGCGCTGTCCATAATCATGACCATAAGAGCGGCAAAGATCATACCATACATAAATAAAGAACCACCTTCATCGACACTTTGACTTAGAATAGTCAAGGAGAATATAAACAAAAATATCGGCTCAAGATAGCATAAGGTACCAAACAACGAGACGGGCAATTTACTACTGGCAACCATCGTCAGCGACATCGCAAGGGCACTAAAAGCCCCTAGTAGCGGTAGTAAATACCAAAACTTACTGGCCTCTATCGCAGCACTAAAGCCGCCACTGACCAGCAGCATGATCAATACTACTGGCGTAAGTAACACCAAATCAGAGAGCAAACCAGTAATCGGCGGTACTGCTAACTTACGCCTTAATAAATAATAAGGCGGATAGCCCAAGCATACAAATAATGTCGCCCATGATATGGTTCCGTATTGGATGATATCGTAGCCAATACCTATAGCTGCCAATAATGCCGCTAGCCACTGCAGTGTACTCATATGCTCACGGTAAAAAAAGCGTCCAACCAATATCATCACCAGTGGCAATAAAAAATAACCCAAGGTGACGTCTAGCCCTAGACCATTAACTGGTCCCCACATAAACAACCAGATTTGCCCGCCTAATATGGGCGTTGGCAATATAAATAATAGCCACTCTTTGGCGTTTCTTAGGGTTTTTAGGTAATCAAAAATATGTTGCCATTGTCTAGTTGCACTTACCAAAAAAACCAAGCTCAAAAGCATCATTAGCACGCGCCATGAAGCCACCTGCGTACCTGATAAGGGCTGCATAAACAGTCCAAATAAAAACAGCAGCGAGAATAAAAAGTTTGAAACTACCGCTGCTACGGTTCCTTGAAAGGTTTGATTGGTAGTGAGCATAACAACAGCCTTCAAAATTATGACTTTATTAGTATTTATTAAGAGTTAGTATTTATTAAAAATAAACAAAAACCTCCAACGCTAACGTTAGAGGCTCTTCACTAAAATTTTGTCGAGATAATTACTGCGTAAACTATCTATACCAGAAGATTATAACAGACGCTTACTCATCATCAGTGCTGTCTTCTACATTGCCTGCTCGATTATCTAAATTGTCTTCTAACTGGTAATCATTTGCGATATCAATGCTCTCATTAATATCGCTGAGTGCATCACTATCAGTCATGGCGTCCACGTTCTCTTGCTCACCAGTCTCAGGCTCAAAGGTGCCGTCTTCTCTCATCGCATCGATTAAAGCATTATCGTTTTCTTCGTGTTCAACTCGTGCCATCGACACTAGTTTTTCATCTTTTGACAAACGAATCAAGGTAACCCCTTGCGTATTACGACCGGCGCTGGCGACATGTTCGACTGGCGTACGTACTAAAGTGCCTTTATCTGATATTAGGATAATATCATCTTCAGGCTCAACTTTGGTTGCACGTACTAAAGCACCGTTACGTTCGCTGGTTTTAATAGCGATGACGCCGCCGCCGCCGCGATTTTGGGTGTTAAATTCCTCAATCAAGGTACGCTTACCATAACCATTTTCGCAAGCAATTAAGATTTCTCGTACATCATCTTCGATCACTACTAGTGACTTGATAAACTCATCATCAGCGAGACGCATGCCACGCACGCCTTTAGCCGTACGGCCCATAGAGCGTGCGTCATTTTCATCAAAGCGAATCGCTTTACCACTTGAAGCAAACAGCATCACATCTTGGCTGCCATCAGTAATATGCGCACTGATTAGTTTATCATCGTCCTCTAGGCCGATAGCAATCAGACCGTTGGAGCGGATACTAGCGAATTGCTCAAGCTCTACCCGCTTCACGGTGCCGTTGGCTGTAGCAAAGAATACAAAGTGATCTTTGATATCAGCGCTCATTTGCGGTATCGGCAATATCGTTGTTACCGACTCATCACCGTTGAGGCCAATGAGGTTAACCAGTGGTCGACCACGTGCGCCACGACTGGCGATAGGTACCTCAAAACCGCGCAGACTAAAGACTCGGCCAGTATCGGTAAAACACAGTACTGTTGCATGGGTGGAGGTGACCACTAAGTGATCAATCACATCATCCTCTTTCATTGCGGTGGCAGACTTACCCTTACCGCCGCGCTTTTGTGCTACATAATCGTTGATAGGCTGGGTTTTTGCGTAACCGGTACGCGAAACTGTCATTACCACTGTTTGCTCAGGAATTAAATCTTCACGGCTAAAATCGTTGCGCGAATCGATAATATCCGTACGGCGCTCATCACCAAAGTTATCACGAATCTCAATCAGCTCGTTTGAGATAATGGTCATAAGCTTACTAAAATCACCCAAGATTGACTCTAAATTTGCAATCTCGCGCAGCAAATCTTGATATTCTTCCGTTAATTTATCTTGCTCAAGACCAGTCAAACGGTGCAACTGCATCTCTAAAATCGCGTTGACCTGATCAAGTGATAAACGATAGCTTTTCTCGCCTGCAATACCGCTTTCAATCAAACCAAACGGCGCTTGAGGATCTTCGCCTTCTATGTAGTCAGGACGTACCGACTGGCTGCCAGCAGCTTCTAGCATCGCCACCACACTACCTGAACCCCAAGTTGTATTAAGCAGGCTTTCACGCGCCTCACCGCGATTGGCAGACTCTTTAATCGCTGCAATAATCTCATCGATATTGGCTAATGCAACCGTCAAACCTTCAAGCAAATGCCCACGTACACGAGCTTTATTAAGCTCAAAGATAGTACGGCGGGTCACTACTTCTTGACGATGGCGTACAAACGCTGCGATCAGCTGACGCAAGGTCAATAATTTGGGCTGACCATTATCAAGTGCCACCATATTGATACTAAAGCTGGTCTCAAGCGGAGTCTGCAAAAATAGATTGTTAACGATCACTTCTGCCGTTTCACCGCGGCGCAAATCAATAGCGATACGCATACCGTCTTTATCAGACTCGTCACGAATCTCAGTGATACCTTCTATTTTTTTGTCGCGTACCAGCTCTGCAATACGCTCAATAAGCTTAGCTTTGTTGGCCTGATAAGGGACTTCGGTAAACACAATACGCTCACGATCTCGGTTGACACCAGTATCGCTCATTGGCTCAATGATGTAGCGACCGCGCACATGCAAGCGTCCTTTACCAGTACGATAAGCGTCTAAAATCCCGGCACGGCCATAAATAATACCGCCAGTTGGAAAATCGGGGCCTGAGATATACGTCATCAGCTCCTCAGCTGATATCTGCGTGTTTTCAGCGTACGCTAGACAAGCATTAATGACCTCAGTTAGGTTGTGCGGCGCCATATTGGTCGCCATACCGACGGCGATACCCGTCGCACCATTAACCAATAAGTTAGGCACGCGCGCAGGCAATACGCTGGGCATACGCTCAGAACCATCGTAGTTATCTTCCCAATCGACAGTATCTTTGTCCAAATCGGCTAACATCTGATGGGTCAGCTTGGTCATGCGCACTTCGGTATAGCGCATCGCTGCTGGTGGATCATCGTCAATTGAACCAAAGTTACCTTGACCATCAACCATGGGATAACGCAAACTAAAATCCTGCGCCATACGCACAATAGCATCATAAACGGCGCTATCACCGTGCGGATGGTATTTACCGATGACGTCGCCAACCACACGTGCCGATTTTTTATAAGGCTTATTATAATCGTTAGATAACACATGCATGGCGTACATCACCCGGCGGTGTACCGGCTTGAAGCCATCACGGACATCAGGCAGCGCGCGCGAGACAATCACGCTCATCGCATAATCCAAATAGGATTGCTTCAACTCATCTACGATGCCAATAGGACTGACCGACTCGCTCATATACACTCCTTCACTCACATCCGCTTTATTGATTGCTTATGATTTATAACTATTTATCCGCGCCTCTAAATACTAAATATGTTTCATTAGTACTTACATTCATAGCTGCGTTGGGTAAAACGGCACTATAATTCATGAAAAATCTTGGGGGAGATGATGATAGTTTTAATGTTAAATAAAAGACGTTATTTTAACACAATTTTGCTGGTTTAGGGGCATCTGTATGCTATTAAGAGTAAGCAAATCAGCTTACTAGACGTAAATACTATGGGTATTCTTTCTATATTTAATAAGCCAGTTTCTGCAATATTTTAATCTTTATTAACCGGCCGTTTACCCTTATACTTTTGTACGATTTATACCCTATCATACATTAAAAAACTGCACTCAAACGAGTACAGTTTTAGATAAAGCTATCTACTTTCATGCCGATAATTGCTCAACACTTTACTTATTCAAGGCTTTACGACTGAGTAAACTCTTGATCAAAGAACTGACGTGTGGCGTTGGTACAAGCGCTACTTACTAATCCACCATGGTAGCGAGCTAGTATAGTAGCGGCTGCAGCTTGTTGCGCCTGTTCGGAGCTTAGACCTGCGTCAAGAGCTTGTGTATAAGCGGCTGTAGAAATTTGCTGATAGGTATTAGCAAATCTGCTTTGTACGTCAGTCACCACGGTATTGGCATCCCACTGGTTCATTGATGCCCCGCCAATCATGGTGAAGGTCATTTGGTCGGGACGACTCGCTGTATTAGTCGCATCAACATCTAACACGGAAATATTGAGCTTAGCTTGTGGGTTTTGCGCACTCAATTGTTGCAGTATGGCAGACATAGAACCTGTATTTAAGTCATAAAACACGGTTGGATCTTGATTGCCGCCGCACAGAAGCGTTGGCATAGTAGGTACATAGCCGCGTAAATCATTATCTTTTAGTGCTTTACGCAAGTTATTTTTGGGATTAGCAGCGGTCAGTCCATTAGTAATCTCTGGTACCAAACCATCAGGATTTTGCAAGCTATCTGCGACATAAGCGGCGCGAAAATCAGTTCTGATAAGATAGTTTTCATCGTCAAAACCTAAAAATGCAAAGGGCAGCTCACTTATAGGTAAGTTATCAATGACAGAGTTATTGGTGGGCTTTGCTTCGAATAACGCATTATCAGGCAATTGATTGGCTTGCACCAGCTCTGCAAAACTTAGCAAACTTGGCAGCTGAGTATTGGCATAATTTGCAGTAAAAATTTCTGTAGTATTGCGATACAGATTACCGTACTTTTCTTGTAGACCTGTGGCTAATAGCGGTGCAAATCGAGTTGCGCCAATATTTACATTGCCCAAGAATATCGCATCACCAAAGGCCGCTAATGCATAAGGTCCTGATAGCGGTGCTATAGCAGTAACTGATCTATTATCTTGCTCCAATTGTCTGGCGGTTGCCATAGCCACATAACCACCTTGTGAATAACCGCTCAAAAACAGCTCACCTGAGTCGCTGATATCAGTATAATTGGTATTATTAGCGCGTTGCTGCTGATCAATGATTGAGCGCGCGTTGTCTAACGCATCAATCATATCGGTGGATTGTTGGTCAGCGACCAGATAAGGGTGATAATCAAGATTTGAGTCATCGTAGCCTGCGTAGTTAGGCGCAACCACGATATAACCTTGTGCTGCAAAGTTGGCTGCTATTGAAGTGGCCTCACCTGCTGCTGGGTTTTGAGGATTAGCGACTTGACTAAAGTCATAGTCTTTATCGGTAGTGGTGCCGTGAGCATATAGCAATATCGGCCGATCGCCTTGGCAATCAGCGCTATCGCCACTTGGCAGCATAAGGGCGGCTGTGGCATTGGTATTTTCGCCTGCCGCGCCTTTGGTTTGATAACTGACCTTTTCTATGGTGATATCGCACTTGGCGGTAGGAGTTGCGGTGTTTGCAAGACCAAATGCGCTGTCTATTTGGATCTTATTAAAAGCGCTAATAGGCTCAACACTGGTTACATACTCGATGACCGTTGTGCTATCGTTGTCATCGCCGCAGCCTACTAGCAACAAACTACTAGCAACGGCTAACGATAGTAAGCCGCGGGTCATAATGGGTTTGTTAGTAGTAACGGTAAGTTTATTGGTGACGAGTCTATTTTGAGAGGTAGGTTCAGATATGGTCATAATTGCTATCCTTAGCAGTATTTACACAAAAAGTGATATAGACTTCTTAATCGGCAAGATCTAACAAATATTGTGTCTTGCACCCTACTGTTTATACCGTAAAAGGTTATAAAAAGCTACTACATACTTTGTGAGCAACCGTCATATCTATTCGTTGCCTACTCAGTATTTCTTAGATAAATAATTATTACACAGGCAATTATATGGATACCTTTCTTGCTATCATCTGGATATTAGCAATGGTGCTGTACAGCTTTTCAAGCGACTATGCGTACCGCTTCCCCACTCATAATTATCGCTCTCTACCTTTTATTCGCTGGGGTTCGCTGCTAGTAGCTATGGGTTTGTCTGCTTATTTGGCGCAGGCTTATCGAGAACAATTGCTAGATACGGGTATTTGGGTATTTATCGGAGTGGTATTTGTGGTGATTACCATATCTAAATTGATCTTTCAGTGGGTCATTAAACGGCAGCGTTAAGTAACTTTTTTAAATTTGCCACTCGTATCAATATACATAAAGACAGTAGATATAAAAGCAATGATAAACGAAAAAGATCAGACAGTAGTAGCGGATAAGCGCAGTGATCACAGTGATCGCAGCTTTGATGCCATCGCCGATCACTTTGAAAAAAAGGTTTATGGTGGTCTCAAAGGCGAGATCAGGCTAGCGGTACTGCGCCGTGATATCTTTGAATATACTGAGCAGATGAGCATAAATTTGGGACGTCCGCTACGCATTTTAGATGTGGGTGCAGGGCTAGCACAGATTGCTATAGCGCTTGCTGAGCAGGGTCATAGTCTGGTGATTAACGATATTTCAGAGAACATGCTTACCAAAGCCAAAAAACAAGCAAGGACGGCGGCAGACCGAGTTGGTACTAGCCTTGATATTACTTGGTACGTCTGTCCTTACCAAGAACTCAAGGACAAGCTGGCTACTGATAAATTTGATTTGATACTGTGTCACGCGCTGCTTGAATGGCTGGCAAAACCTGCAGCAATTATGGATTTTTTTGATCAGCATTTAAGCATTAACGGCGTATTGTCATTGTGTTTTTATAATCCAGCCAGCTTTGATTATCGTAATTTAATTATGGGCAATTTTAACTTACTGGATAAAACCGATTACCAAGCAGATAATAAGAAAAGCCTGACCCCTAATCATCCGGTTGCGCGCTTAGAAGTTGAGTCTTGGTTACAACAGCATGATTATAAAATAGTGCTAGAGAGTGGGCTACGGGTCTTTCATGATTATGCGCCATTGAAGCGCGGCGGTCACAACGATCCTGAAGCGGTCATTCGCATGGAGCTGCGCTATTCGCGCCAAGCGCCTTATAAGTGGCTTGGGCGTTATTTACACATTATGGCAACTTGTAGCGGCTAATCTTTTCTTACCATTCGCTCTTTCTTTAACTATAAGACCGTTTTAAGTAAGAGGCGTATTTAATCGAGAGCTACTAAGCGGTTTATCATATTCTGACCACGTGGTAGCGTTGATGTCTTTTTCATCAAATACCACTACGTGCTCCAGCAAAGGCAAAATACCAATATGACTGCCAATTTCATGATTGTGATGGCTGGCTACTAGCGATAAAACCGTTTGACCATCGTCAAGTTGCAAGCGATACAGATAGTTGGCACCGCGAAAGACGCGTCCGATCACTAACGCAGTCTGGGTACTATCATCATCATGAATAATATCATCGGGGCGTACCAAGACCTTGATCGGGGTGCCGTTAGGGTAATCATATTCGCAGTACTGCGGCTGACCTGAGGCATCATAGACCTCCATACGCCGATAAATATCACCAAGCGCGGTCTCAACATGACCTTCTTTAATGATGCCATCTATCATCGCGCCCTCACCTACAAACTCAGCAACAAAAGGGCTGACAGGCTCATGGTACAGCTCGCTTGGTGTTGCCCATTGTACTAGCTCGCCTTTATGCATAACGCCAACTTTATCGGCAATAGCAAAAGCTTCGTTTTGATCATGAGTAACTAATATAGCCGTCGTATGGGTGCGTTTTAGAATGTCACGCACGCTCATAGCCAGCGACTCACGCAGTACCACATCCAGATTAGAGAACGGCTCATCAAGCAATAATAGTTTGGGTTTGGGCGCTAAGGCGCGCGCTAGTGCCACGCGCTGCTGCTGACCTCCTGAAAGCTCAGCTGGACGCTTGTTGGCATGTTTGGTTAAACCAACTAGCGTGAGCATCTCCGCCACTCGCGCCTTTTTATCGGTGGCAGGCCAGCTGTTAAGACCAAAAGCGATGTTTTTGGCGACTGTTAAATGACCAAACAATGCATAATCTTGGAACACCATACCCATACCGCGTTTGGCAGGCGCTACGGCAAAAGAAGTACGCTCGTTTTTCTCCGTTAAGCGCTGATTGTTTAGACTAATAGTACCTTGACGCGTAGGCTCAAGACCTGCAATAGCGCGTAGAGCGGTCGTTTTACCACAGCCGCTATAACCCAAAAAGCAACCAATCTCACCCTGTTGCAAAGTGAGCGACAACCCATCGACGATAGTTATATCATCATAACCCACCACTAAATTGCTAACGTTAAAATAAGGGTTTTCGTCGATTGGGTCTGCTATTTGTTTTTTATAGTCGTGACTATGTTTCGATGGCTGATGTTTTGATAATCGGTGTTTTTGACGGGTATGATGATCCACTATTATTGACGCTGGCACAGACGTTGGTATACTACTAGTGGCTTTAGCACTTTTATCGTTTTGGCTCTCATTGAGCCGTGCCTTAGTATCTGCCGTGCTTTGGTCTTTACTACTTGCTTTTTCGTCGATCAAGTCAGTATACATAATTATTACCAGTGAGCTATTAATAATTGGAAAAACATAGTGGTTCTACAGCTATGACGTGAATGCTCTTGATTGGTTAACTAGCCATTTTTGTCACTTTGACGCAGCAATATCCATACAGGAAGCAATCCCACGAGTACGATCAGTAGGCTTGGCAATGCCGCGCGTCCCCACATGCCTTCACTGGTCATCTCGAATACTCGCACCGCCAGCGTATCCCAGCCTTGACGCCGGGTCATAAGGGTGATGGGCATCTCTTTCATTACTTCTACAAAGCCCATCAATAAAGCGGTCAACATACCAGGTTTGAGCACCGGTAACACTACTTGGCGCCAGCGCTGTAAAGCACTGTCACTTAACAATTTTGCCGCCGCTTCTTGATTAACCGTTAAGCGCTGCAGCTGACGATCTATAGGCTGAAAGCTGACCGTCATAAAGCGTGTTGAGAGGGCTAATAGCATAACAATCACGCTACCTGACAACACTTGCTGCGAGGTAAGTCCAATAGCGATCATTTGATTGTCAAGCCAAGCGATAGGAATAAATACACCTACAGCCAAGACAGTACCTGGTACTACATAACCTAAGTTGGCCAAAGTGGTCATAATCTTGGTCGATTTATCAGTATACTGACGCTTAATCCACGCAATAATAATCGCTAAAAAGGCAATCAGTAGCGTGGTCATACTGGCAATCATTAAACTGTTGGTCACAAAATCAATGTAACGCGCATCAAAATCTTGGCGAAAATTCATTGCTGTCCAATAGATCAGCTGCAAAAACGGTACTAAAAAAGCAATCAAAAATACGGTGGTACATAGCAGCGTCATGGCAAGCTTGGCAGGCGTGCTAGTCTCCAAGCGGCGTTTGCTGCCTTGCGCTTCTGGATTACCGCGCCTTGCCTGCCAATACTGCTCGAACAATACCACGATAAAGACCACGCCTATCAATAACGCTGCCAGCTGCGCGGCGGTAGTTAGACTAAAAAACCCAAACCAAGCTTTATAAATGGCAGTGGTAAAAGTATCGACGTTAAATACCGATACCGCACCAAAATCTGCCAAAGCCTCCATACTGGCAAGCAACAAGCCGCCAATGATCCAAGGTAGTGCTTGCGGTAAAGCCAAACGAAACAACACTTGGCTGCGGTTAAGCCCTAGCATCTGGCCAGCTTCAATAGCGCGGCGACCTTGCGACAAAAACGCTTGGCGGGCAAGCAAATAGACATAAGGATAAAAAGCTAATGACAATATAAGCCCTGCGCCCCAGACATTGCGTACAGAAGGGATACCCGTACTAATACCCATATCACGCAGCGCCGTCTGCAAAGGGCCGCTGAAATCAACGATACCAACAGTAACAAAAGCCAGCACATAAGCCGGCATAGCCAGCGGTAGCATCAACGCCCACGCAAAAAACCGCTGCCCGGGGAAACGGTACATGCTCGTCACCCAAGCCAGTAAGGTGCCGATACTACCAGCAATAACGGTGACCATTATCAATAAAATAGCGGTATTTTTGAGCACTTGTGGCAGCACATAATCTGTCATGTGCTCCCAAATGTCAGCGACAGGCTGCGTCCATGATAACAGCACAATCAAAATCGGTATCAGCATAAACAACGAAATCAGCCCTAGGACTGATTTCGAGAGGATACGCTTTTGGATGGTATGATCTTTGCTGACCATATAGATGTCACTGGCAGCATTATGTTGATCGACAGTATTGTCCTTAGTAGTAGGCGCTTTTGTCATTACCATAATAGATCATCACCTTTATCAGACACCTTATCTGACTTCTGACTTCCAAAGCTCACTATGTGTGAGCTTTATTGTACCGTCTAAATAGCTTATTTATAACCAGCTTTATCCATCATTTGGATCGCCTCAGTTTGCAGGGCACCAAATTTTTGTACATTTATATCGTCTTGTTTGAACTGACCCCAAGATCTGAGCATATCTGACTCATCAACGCCCTCTTTTACTGGAAACTCTTTGTCAGAGCTGGCATAAATACCTTGCGCTTCGTCGGATGACAACCATTCCATAAGCTTAAGCGCACCATCTGGATTGTCTGAACTTGCTATTACGCCTGCACCCGATACGTTGACATGAGTGCCTGTAGTATCTTGATTGGCCCAAAATATCTCTACTGGGAAATCAGGATTTTCATCAAGAATACGGCCATAGTAATAGCTATTGGCAACACCTACCTCACACTGACCGGCAGCAATAGCCTCGAGCATACTGGTATCATCACTAAAAACATCCGTAGCTAAGTTATCAACCCAGCCGCGTATGATCTCCTCCGTTCTGTCTGCACCCAAATGCTCAATCATACTAGCAACCAGCGATTGATTATACACCTTTTTTGAGGTACGCAGACACAGCTTACCTTTCCATTTTGGATCGGCAAGATCAGCATAAGTGGACAGCTCGGAGGCATCTACTTTGCTCGGATCATAAAATATCGTCCGCGCACGTAGTGATAGCCCTGTCCAATTGCCATCCGGATCACGGTATTTTGCCGGTACATTGCTCTCTAAAACCTCAGAGGCAACAGGCTGCAATAGACCTTGCTGCGCCGCTTGCCACAGATTACCAGCATCAACTGTCAACAACATATCGGCTGGCGTATTCTGACCTTCAGCTTCCAAACGTGCCATTAAAGGGCCGGTACTATCGGTGACAAGCTCAATATTAACGCCTGTCTCTTCGGTATATTTATCTAATAAAGGCTTGATTAATTGTTCGTTACGGGATGAATAAATGGTCACTGTCTGATTATTTTGATCATTATTGGCAGTAGTCGCATCTGTGCCCTCATTTTGCTCAGTAGTTACGGGCGTATCTGTTGTCTCAGTAGTACTTGAGGTATCATTAGCGTTATTACAACCTGCTAGACCTAGCATCATGCTACATACAGCAACAGATAAACCAGCTTTAATAGAGCGATTAGATAAAGGGTGTGCGGTAGCCATATTTAATGACATGATATTCTCCGTAACCGTGATACAAATAGAGGGATTAGAATACAATAACGACTCATTATTGGATTAAATAATGGCAAGTAAACGTAAACGATATACTAATGCAAATGATATTAATTATCAATCATTTATTGAAACTAACCTTCTAAGTTATTTTAGGAGGTTGTCATTGATTTTTATCTCACTTGTGCCTTAGCTTTGCTCATCTGTCATGGCCTTAGTTGCAGTTATGTATTACTGTTTTGACTATGCAGTAGCCATTGCCCAAGCATAACATTGACCGCCGCTTCGGTACGCAGTATTCGAGAGCCGATACTAACTGCCTGACAGCCTTGAGCGGCTAATAAATTGATCTCATAATCAATCCAACCGCCCTCGCTACCAATGCAAACCACGCTTGGTAAGATAGTTTTTACAGAGTCAGCTTTTATAGATGCATTAGATTCTGATGATGACTCTAGCTGCTGTAAATATTGGACAAAGGATAGCTCACTATAAGGATGGGCCACTACCGCACTCTTGCTAATAAGACTGGCAAGATTATCTTCGACAAAAGGTTTAAAGCGTTTTTGTAGGCTAATAGTAGGCGCTACCGTATCGACCCCTTGTTGTAGCCCCTCTAGTATAAATTCATCCATGCGCGCCAGCATTGGGCTTTGCCAGTAGCTTTTTTGCGTGCGATAGCTGTTTATAAGCACAATATCGCGCACGCCTAACGCCGTCATATCCATTATTAGGCGGCGCAAGACTTTAGGACGCGGCAAGGCTAAGATGACTGTAACCTCTAACTTTGGCGGCGGTGCTATATCAAGTTGAACATCACTTAGCTGAATAGTATCGGCAGCAATTTTATCAATTATGGCGGTACCTAAGTTGCCATCCAGCTGACCTATTTTTAAGACATCACCAACTTTTAGACCCAGTACTTTGATTATATGCTCAATTTGTGCCGGGTTATGGATCTGAGCAGCAGTCTGGGTAAAATTAGCTTCTGGTAATACTATACAATTCATAACGTCTCATCGCTTACAGCTTTTTTGCCGCCAGTTTTTTCAATGGTAGTCTCTATCATAGACAACTGGCGCGTCAATACTAATTGCTGCTGAGTGGTTAGATGTCTGCCTGCCTGCCCCGCTTGCTTTGCTACTTGCAAATGACTAAGCCAAAACTGCAACTGCTGATAAATAAGCTCAGCATCCTGTGAGTCAATATCCTTTGAATGCTGCGACTGCTCCTTGTTTGGTACCACTTGATTCGCTTGTGGCGGTGGATTACCAAAGGTTTCAATAGCCTGATAGAACTCATTATCGGGCTGATATAACGCTCCCACGCTTGCCAGCTTATCGACCACGCTTTGACACGATTGTGTGTATCTACCCATCAGTACTGGAGTGGCTACGCTAGTCGGTTCTACTGGATTGTGGCCACCAATATCGACTAAAGAGCCACCAACTAACGCCACATTGGCCTGAGCATACCAATGCATCAGCTCACCCATAGTATCTGCCAAATACACTTGCGTTTGCGCTGTGAGTGCATCTTCTTGACTACGCCGCGCCATCTGTAATCCTGATTGCTCAATGAGGCTTGCCACCTCGTCGAAACGCTCAGGATGACGTGGCACAATAATCAATAACGTCTCCTTAAGCTCTGCTACGGCTAATAATTGCTGTTGCCATATAAGCGCAGTCTCCTCCTCGCCGCTGTGCGTACTGGCCGCTATCCATACTGGACGATTTGCTAGCGTGTTTAGCTCATTAGCTGATGCACTTATTACTTGTTCAGTAGGGTTTTGTTCAACAGGCTGTAGCTCAGCAGGGTTCTTATTATTTGTACTATTCATTTGCGGCATGGTAGTTTGTGGTGTATTAATGACCCATTTCAAAGACCCGGCAACGCGTATTTGCGCGCTTTGCGCTCCTAGTTGTCGAAACCGTTTCGCTGAGTCCTCGTCTTGCGCGATAATCAGGGTTAGATTCTGCATCATGCTGGTACTTACCGCGCTAATCTTTTGATAGCGCATAAAGGACGCCTCGGACAACCGGCCATTGACCAAAATACTTGCAATGTTTTTTTGCGATAGGATGGCAAGAATATTGGCCCACAGCTCGGTTTCAACAAATAACGCGGCTATGGGCTGCACATGCGCTAGGAAAGTCTCTATCACCGCTGGGCTATCAACAGGAACATAGCTGTGGCTCATGCGCCCTTGTGCGATCTCATCAGCAAAGCGGCTAGCTCCGCGCGCAAACCCAGTCTGAGTGGTATTGGTCAGCCAAATTCGATAGCCTTTTGCTAGCAGAGCATCTAAAAGCGGCGCGGCAGTATTGGTCTCCCCTAAAGAGACGGCATGACACCAAATGACTTTGTTGTTAATAATATTGTTGTCAGTATTATCGGCAACGTTGTCGACAATGCTAGCTGTAGGACGCGGCGGATAATGTTTACCAAAGCGCTGTGCCACCTCTTGATGATAGTTGTCGCGCTTGTGCGAGCGGCGCCATACCTGTATCCGGTACAAAGGTTTTAAAATAGTGATAATAAACCGATAGTACCAAGGTGGCATAAGCGATAAGCGCGGCAGTTGCTCGGAAGAGGACGTGTGAGAAGATGACATGAAAAAGCTCGGATTAATAGTTTAAGAGATAAAGTACGGATAGATTTTATGAATAATTAATCAAACTTTATACAAAGATCAGTAGCAGCAATGCACCTATGACTATAGCAGCAATGAGTAACTGATAGCGTTTAATACTATGCTGCTCTGCTTGTTTGGTCGTGATCAGCAGCTGTGCTTGTTGGAGTGAAGCGATCACTTGCGCCGCCTCGTCATGACCGTTGGCTGCCGCTTGCTCAAGCCAATACTTGCCACTCTCAATATCTTGCGGCACGCCTATTCCTTGGTAATACATTTTACTCAATAAACGCTGAGCGCGGCTATCTTTACTATCAGCTGCATGATTAGCTGCTTTTTTGACCCAAACAACGCCTGCCTCCATGTCTACCTGTTTGTCCGTTTCGTCGTCAGCTATAGTACTATCTACCATCAGACCCTCGCCTAATAGCTCATACATCGCTAGACGTAACATCGCACCGGTATGACCATCATTTGCCGCCTGCGTAAGCTTCTTTAGTGCTTGCAGGCGTGCTTGTTCGTGCTCTTTAGAAAACATCACTTGCGTGCGCGGTTTTTTCTGCTGCGCAATATGGTCCTCAAACTGATCTAACATTTGACAAGCCTGCCGATAATCCTCATTACCTGCGTTTTGCGGTATTTCAATCTTATCTAACTCTACCAACAACTGATTAAAAATGTCCGGCGTCGGTTTTAGCGTCTTATCTTGAGGCGTTTTATCTTGATAAATAGCGCTAGGTGCTGTTTCAGATATTGTGTTGGATGCTAAGTCGGTTGCTAAATCTTCATCATTTCCATTTTGAGACGCAGATTGGTTTTCTATAGGCCGCTTCTTCAAATTTGTAGCTACCGTCTGATCTACGTTTGACTCTATCAAAATAGCAGACTGATTGAAGTTTGGTAGACGCATTTTAACCGCTTGATACAAGCCGCTTGCCACTGTTTCACCTTGTACAGACATAAACTTTCTATCTGCGCTACCAAATAAACGCAGTCCTATAGGCTCTAAAGCAAAAAAAAGCTCGTTATCAGCATGTTCTTTAGAATCATGATACTTCATTGCCATTTGTTGATAAAAGTCGTCAGCAGCCAGCGGTAGCTTAGGATAATAGTTATGGATCTGAAGCTGATCATACCATTGCGGCTCGCTTTGCCACTGCTTGGCCAGCACTCGCCCAGCATAAAACGCTAAAAATAGTAGCAAGCGACGATAACGCTCATCCGCTACTAGCATATCCTCATGCAAAATGTTTTTCTTCATGCGCTCGCGGCGTATGTGAGTGATGAGCATATCCACGCGCTGTAAACTTATCAGCGTCTCATCTAGTTGGCAGTCTCGTAACTGCGCCTCATAAGCTATGCCGCCTGCCGTGGGACGCGCCGCTATAAAATCTTGCCAATAGTTTTCAGCCATAGTGCTTAAAGATGTTTTAGTCATGGCAGGAGCAGAGGTAGCGGACATAAAAGTAGGACATCCTTCAAAAAGTGGATCAAAATAATTATTCATTATATTTGTTAAGTAACTATATTTATAAGTAATTATATTTATAAGTAATTATATTTATTAAGCGAAACTATAATAAGGGACTAAAAAGACGGATAACATTATCAAATAAGTGCTTATAGCTGGGTCGCTGTTGCCACTCTGCTAATTGTAAATAATGACAGT
This sequence comes from uncultured Psychrobacter sp., assembly GCA_947501045.1. Taxonomy (GTDB): domain Bacteria; phylum Pseudomonadota; class Gammaproteobacteria; order Pseudomonadales; family Moraxellaceae; genus Psychrobacter. The sequence goes on along the minus strand of CANMUI010000001.1, from coordinate 1,060,281 downwards.
TCTGTAGATAGCTTTCCTGACACTCTGCAACTTGCGCAACCATTTCAGGCGTATAAATGGCTAGGCTCACTTCCATATTTAGATAAAAGCTGCGCATGTCAATGTTTACTGTCCCAAACAGACAGTAATCATCGTCGATAACCACCGTTTTAGTATGTAGCAGTCCGCCTCGAAATAATGCAATCTTTACGCCAGCCTCAAGCAATTCTTGATAATACGCCTGTGAGGCATGCTGCACTAAGAACGAATCCACTTTTTTGGGAATGATAAGGGTGACTTCAACGCCGCGTCTGGCTGCTGTAGTCAGCGCGCCTGACAATGCCTCATCCGGTACAAAGTAAGGCGTGGTTAATTGGATACGGTGGTTGGCGCGGTGGATAATGGTCACTAAAGTGTTATAAATAACATGACCGGTCACCTGCGGCGCTGAAGGAATTAGCTGCGCTACGACGTCTTCAACGACTGGCATTTGTGGTATGGCAATTGAGGTCAGTCCTGTAGACGCAGGCAAACTATAAGTCAAATTGTGCTGAGTATATAGGTGATCACTATGACTATCATCTCTTAGTACTTGCACGCGGCTATTAATCTCATTGATAGTTGGATTGGAGATATAGAGCTTACGCGTGTAATTGTTTAGGCGCTGATCTAGCGCATTTAAATTGTCATTATTCTCAGCGCTGATATCCGTTACGATCACTTTAGTCATTGCAGTGGCAATGCTTACTGGTTGCTGGCTGACACTGCGTATCATGATATCAATCCATTGACCAACGGCTTTGTCTTGCTTAAAAAACTTAGGATCAATCAAGTTAAAACTACCCGTATAACCGATATAACCATCGATCACGACAATTTTACGATGATTGCGTAGGTCTGATCGTTTAAATAAAGTCTTAAACAATCCCACAGGTAGCGATTGATGGACAAACGCGCCAGCTTGTGCCAGCGCTCGATGCTCGGGACTATTAAAAAAGCTAAAGCTCCCTACACTATCCGCTAATATATGGCACTCAACCCCGCGTCTAGCGGCCGCTTGTAGCGCTTTGAGTACGGCTATTACTTGCCCTTTAGGATAAATAATATAAAACTCTAACAAGATGGTACGCTTGGCATTATCAATATCGCTAATGAGACGATCAAAAATAGTTTGCGGCGCTGTTAATAGCTGCATCTTATGATCAGAAAATATACCAAATCCTGTCTTGTATGTACCGATACGACTGACGCCGCGATAATCTTCAGGAATCAGATCTTGGCCTTGATCAAATATCAAGCGCTCACGCGTGGCCATGTTGTTCATAAGCAGACTAGCTTCGTCGATACGCTGACGGTAGCGGCGTCCAATCATGGGCTCGCCTAATAATATATAAGCTATAAGCCCAACTACAGGTAGGGTGTAAAGCACCGCTATCCATGCAATCGACACTCCGATGTTGCGCTGTACCGACACAATGCGCAGCGTCATAACGATCATTAAAATAATATGTAATATCAGACCCAGACTTGCAAAGTCGCCCCACGACCACGATGTCAGCTGCTCAGTAGCTAAAGCGTCTATATTGTCCTCCATCAAACCATACAAAAAAGATATAGGTAGTATAGTAGCTTTTAACGCTCAAACAATAAATAAGCCTCTACTAATGATTATTTGCTATTTTTAGCAAATAGTATTTGACACCTCAATGCAAATGTATATAATACACAGCCACAGAACAGGGCTTTATTCAGTTTTGGGCTGTTAGAAAATTCCCTCTAAGGAATTTTCTCTTGCGAACCTAAAATTGCAGTGCAATTTTTTCACGGTTCTCAGGGTGATTAGCTCAGTTGGTAGAGCGTCTGCCTTACACGCAGAATGTCGGCGGTTCGAGCCCGTCATCACCCACCACTTATTAGCAAGTGGGTCCTATTGGTAAGGACAAGATGCTAAAACGACCTAAGCAGCGGTAGTTCAGTTGGTTAGAATACCGGCCTGTCACGCCGGGGGTCGCGGGTTCGAGTCCCGTCCGCTGCGCCATATTTTAAAACTTAGTTTACTTATTAGTAAGTACAAGTTTCGCCTCAAACATCATATTGTTTGGGGTTTTTTTGCGTCTAAATGATTATTTTAACTGTATCAATGTTCACCTCGTCTATTAAACCTTAAACTTTTCACCTTGTTTTTTATTGTCCTTTAAGTGAGTACGTCCGTAAATGATAGAGCTTCTAAGCGTTCCTTCGATATGGCTTGGTTTCTTCACCCTAGTGAGCCTTGAGATTATTTTAGGTATCGATAATCTGGTTTTTATTGCCATTCTTGCCAATAAACTACCCCCACACCAACGCAGTAAAGCCCGTAATCTAGGATTGGGGCTTGCGCTTCTTATGCGCCTAGGACTGCTTTTTGTCATGTCATGGCTGATAACCCTAACGGAGCCAGTAATCAGCTACGCCGCTTTTGATTTGTCTGTTCGTGACTTAATTTTGATCGTTGGTGGATTCTTTCTACTGTTTAAAGCTACCCTTGAGCTGCATGAACGCTTAGAGGGTAAGCTTGAGACGCCTAATAAAAGTAAGGTTTATGCTGGGTTTACCGCCGTCGTTGCTCAGATCGTTATTCTCGACGCTGTATTCTCCTTTGATGCGGTCATTACTGCTGTCGGTATGGTGGAGCGCTTAGAGGTTATGATGGCGGCTGTTATTGTCGCTATGGCAGTGATGATCTTGGCGGCTAAAGCTCTAACTGACTTTGTTGGCAAACATCCTACTGTCGTTATTTTGTGTTTGAGCTTTTTATTGATGATTGGCTTTAGCTTGATCGTTGAGGGGCTAGGATTTCATATTCCCAAGGGTTATTTGTATGCGGCAATTGGTTTTTCTATTCTTATCGAAGCCTTTAATCAGTTCATGCAGCGTAACCGTACCAAATATGAGAACATGATTCCCCTGCGCGATAGAGCGGCGGATAATATCTTGACCCTTATGGGCGGCAAAAGTGCTGAAAGTGATCATGATAATACGCTGGTAGAACCCCAAGATTCCACGCAAGCCGTACCTTTTGCTGAAGAAGAGCGCTACATGATAAGCGGGGTGCTGGCGCTTAGCGAGCGTGATGTCGAAACTATTATGACACCGCGCTCAGAGATTTCTTGGGTTAATATTGAAGACACAGTAGATGAGATACGCCAGCAAGTACTGGCAACGCCGCACAGCTTATTGCCAATCTGCCAAGGCAAACTAAATAAGATAGTGGGCGTGGTGCGAGCAAAAGATATTTTATCGGTGCTAGATGGGCAACCTGATAATATCTATACTGCTCTAAAACCTTTAATGACCAAGCAACAACCGGTGTACGTATCCGATACTATTGATAATCTACGTCTGATTAATTTACTAAAAAACGCTAAAGGTAACTTGGCGGTCGTGGTTGATGAATATGGACAGGTAGCAGGGCTAGTCACGCCTTTGGATTTATTTGAAGCGATCGCCGGCGAGTTCCCTGACGAAGATGAGACGCTGGAGATCGTCAAGCAAGAGGATCACTGGATCGCTGAGGGCACGATTAGTTTAGATCAGCTACGCCTTGAGCTCAACGAGCCTAATCTTATTGAAGAGGTAGAGCAGTTGACCATCGGCGGCTACATCAATGACAAGCTAAAAGGTATGGTACAAGTCAACGATCAAGTGCGTGCTGATGGTTATGTTTTTACTATCATGGAAACTTTGTCATCAAGGATTCTTTTGGTAAAAATTGAGAATCAATAACCGATTGATAGTTATATAAGTTTGGCCTCAAACATTAGATTGTTTGGGGTTTTTTTATAGATATTCTCTATATGACATGAACTACAACAACCCGCGCTCAGTCAATACTTTACGCGCAATACGAAAGCACTCTACCCCTTGCGGTACTCCGCAGTAGATAGCAATCGCATGAATAGCCGCGCGAACCTCCTCAAGTGAGCAGCCGTTAGTGATTGCACCGTTTAGATGCAACTCCCACTCGTGCATCTTGCCCAAAGCGGCAATCATGGTGAGGTTCATAAGTGAGCGGGTTTTGGCATCGATAGCCGCGTCGCCCCAGCCAAAGCCCCAACACCACTCAGTCATCGCCTCTTGGAACGGTCGGTTGAAATCATCAGCCGCCTTTAAGTTGTTCTCGACATAATCAGCGCCCAAAGTCGCTTTACGCTGGCTAAGACCTAATTCAAACCGCTGCTTATCCATAACTACTCCATTTCCACTTATTGTTCATTAAGACGTAAGCTGATGCGGCAAACCTCTTCAATATGATTTTGACAGGCTTGCACCGCCGCTTCACTGTCACCTTTAGCAATCGCGTTGACAATGTCTTGTAAATTGTTAGGACCTTCGACATCTCGTCCTTGCGTCGATAAAGTCATAAAACGCAAGCGACCTATACGGCCATTTAACCTATCTGTAAGCTCCCAAGCGACTGTCATGCCAGCGGTTATAAACAGATATTTATAAAACAGACGTGCATGTTCCAAAGCCCCTACTATATCACCAGCAGACAACTCAACTCGAATTTGATCCAAATCATCTTGCAAAGCCTGTACGATCTTAGGATTTACTTGCTCAGCACAATGACGCACCGCTTCACTCTCTAACATTCCTCGCAGCTGATAAATTTGGCGGATTTCATCATTATCCAATACCGTGACCATAGGGCCATTGATAGAGACAGTTACTAAATGCTCGCTCTCTAAATGCCGGATACATTCACGCACTACTGTACGACTGACATCTAATTGTTCACCAATGCTACGTTCGACTAGCCTCTCGCCTGGTGCCAGCTGTCCTATCATAATCGCCATGCGCAGTTGTTCTAATGCTGATTCTTTTAGTGTTTTTGGCTTTTCTACTTTCTCTAACATGGGATCTCTACTTATCTTAGTTTAATGAGATTATAACGATTACAAAAAAAAAGATAGTATTTTTTTGAATATCATATTATGGTATACCATAATACATAAGTAATAGTTAATTACTACTTTAGTTGGCTATATCATTTATACCGTTACATGCCCTCTTATAAAAGGAACTTATAATGTCGAAGCCTGAGATGCAAAATCTACAAATTAGAAAAATAGTCTCTTTTGAAGAAGAGACTTTAATAGAAGGTCATAAAACTGCCGATACACCGCTACGTTTGTTTGCAGTGGCAGCGGTGATTACCAATCCATGGGCTGGACGTTATGTAGAAGACCTAAAGCCTGAGATCCAAGCTTTCGGTCCTGTCTTAGGCAAGCTGCTGACCAACAAGATAACGACATTGGCAGGCGGTGCGGACAAAATCCAAGCCTATGGTAAAGCCGCCGTCGTGGGCTTAAACGGCGAGATTGAACATGCCTCAGGACTGATTCATACCCTGCGTTTTGGTAATTTTTATCGTGAAGCCTTATCGGCTAGTAGCTATTTGTCCTTTACTAATATACGCGGCGGTGCCAACTCCCCCATCATGGTACCGCTAATGGATAAAGACGATGTTGGTCGCCGCTCCCATTATCTGACCATTCAATTTGCTATTCCGGATGCGCCTCGTGATGATGAAGTGGTCATTGTGCTAGGCGGCGCTACTGGCGGGAGGCCGCATCACCGTATTGGCGATCGCTACCAAGATCTAAAAGACCTCGGTCGTGATTTGGATAATCCGGCAGCAGTTTAAGGAGTCCTTATTGATGAAATGGTTACGTAAAACCTCTGGCGGCATGGCCTATCATTATCAGGCCAATGACCTTGTTAATGACATGACTAATAGCAAGGCCACCCCCATCATTTTCATTCACGGCGTAGGCCTGCGCGCAGAGAGCTGGTATCAGCAGCTGGCAGTATTTAGTGAGCGTTATCGCTGTTATGCACTTGATATGCCCGGGCATGGAGAAAGCGCTTTATTAGCCAACCCTACTTTGTCTTTATACGATTTCGCTGACGTGCTAAAAACGTTTATTGATGAGGTTATTGGACAGTCAGCAATCATTGTGGGCCATTCTTTAGGAGCGATGACGGCTTTGCAAACCGCGGTATCTTATCCAAAAGTAGTCCGCGGGGTCGCGGCCCTCAATGCGATCTATGATCGCTCCGATAGTGCGGCTCAAAACGTCCAAGTTCGCGCTGGATCCTTATTAGATAACCTTGATCAAAACGTTAGCGACAAGCCCATTAGCCGCTGGTTTAATGACGATGCAAAATATCGTTACGAGGCTGAGTTATGCCGGACATGGCTAGATAACGGTAATCGCTTAGGATATGCCCGAGCTTATCAGATGTTCGCGCATCTGCGTGGTATCAGCGCGACTGACTTACAAGCCATAACGGTGCCAGCCTTATTTTTGACCGGTGAATTGGATGCCAACTCTACTCCTGACATGTCACTAATAATGGCAGATCTGCTAGCTAACGCGCATGCCGTTATCGTCCCAAAAGCTCGGCATATGGCACAAATGACCCATGCTAGGAGCGTTAATGAGGCCTTGGCGACATTCTTTACCCAGTGCGATGCCTACACTACTAACAACGCTTAACCTAAAACAAGAGGTGACTATGAAACTATTTGACGCAAAAGCTTTACGTAATGCTTTTGGCAGTTATATGACCGGGGTTACAGTTATAACGACCATAACTGATGAGGGCACGCCGATAGGATTTACCGCCAATTCGTTTACGTCAGTATCGCTTGAGCCACCGCTTTTGTCCGTATGTCCGGCCAAATCTTTGTCAAGCTTTGAGGTATTTGCCAACTGTAAGCATTTTGCGGTCAATATTTTAAGCGAAGACCAGCAACATATCTCCAATATCTTTGCCGGCTCAAAAGAAGATCGTTTTAGTCAAATTGATTGGCACACAGACGCACAAGGCAATCCGCTAATTGATGGCGCTTTAACGCATTTTTCTTGTAGAACCGAGCGCAATCTTGAGGCCGGTGACCATCATATTTTGATTGGTGCAGTGCTTGATTTCTCAGCTCGTGAAGGTCGCGGCCTAGGCTACGCTGCAGGTGGTTATTTCAGCTTGGGGCTTGAGCGCGAGGCGGCAGAGATTAGCACTCAAGAAAGGCAAATCAACGTCGGTGTGATTATAGAACATCAAGACAAAGTGCTACTAGCGCAAAGTGAGGGTCAAGCCACTCTACCCATTACAACGACTGATGACAACACCAGTGCCATCAATACGATCAAGCAGTTTTTAAGAGACAACGATATTGAGGCTCAACTAGGGGCGGTCTTCTCCATTTATGAAAGTACAAAAAACAATAACAGTTACATTTTTTACCGAGCGTTTGTAGAATCATCCGAAACTAAAGGACTGGGCGAATATGTATCCATTGACAGTCTTGCTAAGCAAAATTATGTAACGCCTGCTATCGCTGAGATGATGACCCGCTATGCAACTGAGAGTAAAAATGGCTTTTATGGCGTATACGTCGGTAAAGAAGACAGTGGTCATGTTCACTAAATTTTAATTTAACTCATTTATTAAGACAAACGATAGAGCAAAGGAGCTGCACTATGAGATTTTCATTATTCTTACACATGGAGCGGATTGATGAGTCGCAAAGCTATCGCCAGCTGTATAACGATTTTATTGAGCTGGCAAAAATGGCCGACGCAGGCGGAATGCACGCTATTTGGACCGGCGAGCACCACGGTATGGATTTTACCATTGCCCCTAATCCGTTTTTGAACTTGGTAGATTTATCGCATCACACCAAAAACGTGCGCCTCGGTACAGGCACAATAATTGCACCTTTTTGGCATCCGATCAAACTGGCTGGTGAAGCGGCGATGACCGACATTCTCACCAAAGGTAGGTTGGATTTGGGTATCGCTCGTGGCGCTTATAGTTTTGAATACGAGCGCTTGATGCCTGGCATGGACGCTATGGAGGCGGGCGGGCGCATGCGCGAGCTGGTGCCAGCGGTGCAGCAGCTTTGGCAAGGCGACTACGCGCATGATGGCAAATACTCAAAGTTTCCCTTAACAACTTCAGCCCCAAAACCTATTCAAGAAGGCGGCGTGCCCATGTGGATTGCTGCGCGTGATCCTAATAGTCATAACTTTGCAGTTGAGAACGGTTGCAACGTACAAGTCACACCCTTATGGCTAGGCATGGAGGAGATCGAGACCTTGATGCAGCGCTTTAAAGACGCCAAAGCTGAGCATGGGCAGGATAAAGACCCCAAAATCATGTTATTGCAGCATGCTTACGTTGGCAGTGACGCCGATGACGTACTTGAAGCTGCTAAATGTATCAGTCGTTTTTATTGCTACTTTGGCTCTTGGTTTAGAAACGAGCGCCCCGTTAAACAAGGTCTTATTGAACCGCTCAGCGATGAAGAGATGGCAAAAATGGAGATGTTCGCACCTGAAAAGATGCTGGAGAACATGCCCATAGGTACGCCCGATCAGGTTATCGAAAAACTTAAACGTTATGAAGCTTTAGGCTATGATGAGTTTTCATTTTGGATTGACTCTAGTATGAGTTTTGCGCAAAAACGTGACTCGCTGCGCCGCCTTATTGACGAGGTCATGCCAGCGTTTGCGTAACTTTTTGGACTTCATCATTTAGCAAATATACGTAAACCATCCAACAAACAATTTGGAGAACCGCGATGACTAAACCCCACTACCAGCTCTATATCAACGAGGAATGGTGCGAAGGCAGTAGCCATCAGCAGATGGATAGCTATAATCCGGCAACAGGTGAGGTATGGGCAACCTTCGCCTGCGCAGACTCAAGCGACGTCGATCGTGCAGTAAGCAGCGCACGAGACGCCTTGAATAACTCAGAATGGAGCAAAATGAGTGCATCCCAGCGCGGTAAACTACTCTACCGTCTCGCTGAACTCATTGAACAAAACGCTGAAAGTCTAGGCGAGATTGAAACTACCGACAGCGGCAAACTGGCGCATGAAACGGTTGCGCAGACGCGTTATGTTGGCGACTATTATCGGTACTATGCTGGTCTTGCTGATAAGATCGAAGGCGCAACGCTGCCCATTGATAAGCCCGACATGCATGTCTTTACCCGCCGTGAGCCGATCGGTGTCGTTGCCGCTGTCGTGCCTTGGAACGCACAGATGTTTTTGACCGCAACCAAGCTTGGACCCGCGCTTGCCGCAGGATGCACCATTATCCTAAAAGCATCTGAGATTGCGCCCTGCCCGATGTTTGCTTTTGCAAAACTTATAGAGCAAGCTGGCTTTCCAAAAGGTGTGGTCTCTGTCATCACCGGCGACGTTGAAAACTGCGCCATTCCCTTAACCAGTCATCCTGATGTCGACAAGATCGCCTTTACGGGCGGGCCCGATGCCGCGCGTCATGTGGTCAGAAACTCGGCCAATAGCTTTGCTGTGACTAGCTTGGAGCTTGGCGGTAAATCGCCGATTATTGTCTTTGAGGATGCTGATCTAGAAAGCGCCGCTAATGGCCTTATTGCTGGTAATTTTGGTGCCTCCGGTCAATCTTGTGTCGCAGGATCGCGCGGCTTTGTACAGCGCTCTATCTTGCCTAAGATTATCAAACTTGTGGAAGAAAAGTCTAAAAGTATCGTGATTGGCAATCCGCTAAATCCTGATACGCATGTAGGGCCGCTGTGTACCAAAGCGCAAGTCGAGCGCATTAAAGACACGCTAGAAAAAGCAGTTACCCAAGGCGCAAGCATTCGCTTTGGTGGTCAGCCGCCGACTGAACCTGATCTGGTAGCAGGCAATTATTTCTCCCCTACCTTGGTAGAATGCCCGCATACCGATATCGAAACACAAAAGATTGAGATGTTTGGCCCAGTCATGTCACTGGTCGCCTTTGATACTGAGGAAGAAGCCATTGCGATGGCAAACGACAGTGTTTACGGATTAGGTTCGGGGGTCTTTACTCAGAACCTTGCCCGCGCGCACCGCGTCTCGCAGCAAATTCGCTCGGGTATTTGTTGGGTCAATACCTACCGCGCCATCTCCCCTATCGCGCCATTTGGCGGCTACAATCAGTCGGGATATGGCCGTGAAGCTGGTAGCGAATCGGTACTAGAATACACACGCACCAAAACCACGTGGATTAATATTTCGGCTAAGCCCATGGCAAATCCATTTATTATGCGTTAACCCATTTAGCATATGCTTAGCACTTCAAAGGAGATCAATTGGCACTGATATTAGCATTGAGATAGGTACTGATATAAGTACTGAAATTGCTACTGAGATTAGGTTAATAAACAAATAAAACCCTTTATACTGTTTTTACACTATTTATAGCGCTACTTATTTATAGCACAACTGGTTATTTAACGTTTTGAGGAAACTGTGGTTGATAGCGGTTGACAGTGATTATTGGTAGTGGTTAATAACACTTTGTCAAAACCGACTAAAAACCATTCATTAAGATTACATTTATTTTAAATAAAGTATAAAAAGGAATCCCCCATTGGAAAATAATAACGCTCAGCAAAATGAAGCACGCGACTACGCTATTGATGAGTACGTGCCTATGGACGCCAGATATTATGGCGGCAAAGAGATGATGTCGACTTGGATTTGCGCCAACGCCAATCCGACCACATGGTATATGGGTACTATCATGGGCGCTCTTGGCCTAAGTGGCGTGGTTATTGCCTCTTTGATAGGTAATCCAATCGTCTATTTTATTTTAGCGCTAGTCGGATTTATGGGTTACAAGATCGCCTCAACCAATATGGGGCTGTGCCGCGTTCCCTTTGGTATCAAAGGCAGTAAATTACCTTCGATGCTCAATGCCCTACAGTTTGTCGGTTGGTGCGGGGTCAATACTTATATTGCCGCTACCGCATTATCTACTATTATTACTTCTTTTACTGGCGGCGATATCTACTCCGCAGGTAACATTATTTTGTCTGTTCTTTTAATTATGCTGGTCTCTACAGTTACGGCTGTCTACGGGGCAAGATATATATCCAAAGCACAGGTTATCGCCGTGGTTTGTCTGGTGGCGCTCAGTGTTTGGATATCCTACAAAGTCTTTACCCTAGTCTCTTTTGCAGACTTATGGGGCTGGTCACTGGCTGATAATCCTGAGAACACCAGCTGGTCTTTGACTATGGGCGGCGGCTTAGACATCGTCTTGGCTAATGGCTTTGCTTGGGTCATGTGTATTGCCGATTATACGCGCTATACCACCAGCAAAAGAGCGGCGACGGTTTGGCCGATGTTTGGTGCCGCCTTTGGTATGCTTTGGTTTTTGATCGTTGGCGCGGCTGGTGCCATCGCTGTTGCTGTCATGAATGGCGGACTGTTTGACCCTTATTCTGCAGATTTGGCTTATATCACTGGCACGCTAGGCATGGGCATGGTGGCGAACATCTTGATTGTGATCTCAACCATCGCGGTTAATATGATCAACATCTACTCTGGTGGCTTTTCAACCGCCAATATCAGCGAAAAACTGCCTGCCAAGCTCTCCATGATTGCCGTCGGTACCCTAGCCGCTTTGATTGGTTTATCGCCGCTAATTTTAGGCTCATTTTTGGATACGTTCCAAGTCTTCCTTATTTTCTTAGGGGCATTCTTCCCAGCCTGTATCGCCATTATGTTGGTGGATTTTTATCTGCTGCGTAAGCAAGACTATGACATTACCAAATTCAATGTCAAACATGGTCCTTATTGGTATGGCAATGGTATCAATACCATGGCGATTATTTCATGGTTTGTTGGTGCAGGATCGTATTTTGTGGCGCCAAACCTACCTTTTGTCAGCAGCATAATAGGTAGTGTGTTCTTTAGCTTCTTAGTGACCGCTGTGGTCTACTATGTTTTAGGTAAAAGCGCAGCCACTAAATCCTTAGATGATAGCCGTCTAAAAACTACTGCGTAAATATGATACTTAAATGGGGCTAAAACGGCACCGAAGTAGCATTAAAAAGGATAAAAATTATGTGTTTTTCTGTAATAGCAGGACGTCATACCACTATAGCGGGCGCTGTTATTATGGGTGTGAACAATGACTGGCCCGGCAGTCCGGGTCAAGTTCATCATAAACCCCATAAACGCTACGATAAAGCAGATACCTTTTTGACTGTAAAAGGCATCAAGATACCGCAAGTGCCTGAAACCTATGCTTATACGCACACGGTTTGTGATTATGAGACCGGCACCCGCGCCCTGTCATGGGCTGACGGTATGAATGAGAATCAAGTAGCGGTCGGCATGATGGGAGTTTATACCTTCCATAATGCGCAAGGCGACAATGATCTCTTAGAAGCTGACGATATCTCAATTTTAATTTTAGAGCGAGGTAAAACAGCCAGACAAGCTATCCAAATGATTGGTGAGCTGATCGACGAGTACGGTTATAGCGTGTCGTCTATAGAAGGCGGCGAAGGCGCGGTAACCCTAGCAATATCTGACCCCAAAGAAGGCTTTTTTTTAGAGCTGGTACCTGGCGGTTTATGGGTTGCCAAAAGAGTCGCTGATGATGAAATAGAATGCCGGCCCAATTGCTTTGGGACGCAAGAAGTTGATTTTACAGATAGTGAAAACTTCATGTATTCAGCAAATTTGCGCTCCTACGCTATAGAGCACAACTTGTATGACGGCAGCTTAGATGATGAGAGCAAGCCCTTCAATTTCTCTAAAATTTTTGGCCAAGGGCCTAACATCTCCGAAGCTTTTGGCGGTACAGATAGAGCCGTTAATCAGCTAAGACGATACAACTGCGTCAATAGATTATGTGGCCTTGAGCATGACCCAAGTGCCTATATCTACAAAGGCAAACCTAATAACAAGCTTAGCGTAGCAGATATTATGAGTTTATTAGGCGACACCTTTGAGGGTACGCCATACGATTTGTCCATACAGCAACAAGCAGGACACGGCAAAAACCCGCTATGGATGGAGGTCAGTCATAGTATCGGCCAAGGTGGCACCGTATTTTCTATGGTGTTTGAGTTTTTCAATAATGAAAACCTCAAAGACGCTCCTAAGAACCTGCAAGCCTGTATGTGGATCGCGCTTGCTGCTAGTAAGCTAAGCTGCTATATCCCGTTTTATATTGTTGTCAGCGACATCCCTAAACCTTATCAGCTAGCGCTCACTGGCGACTATGATTTGGATTCTGCTTGGTGGGCATTTCAAGAGGTGGGACAGCTTTGCTACCGTAACTACGAGGTTATCGCTAAAGAGCTTGTCATTCCTAAATTTGATCAGTTGCAGCATAAGTTTTTTGCTCAGCAGCAAAGTCTTCACCAAGAACTTGCAACTTTGGACAACAATGAGCGCCGCAAACGCCTAACTGAATTTACTCATGATAGCGCTATGCAAGCTTATAAAGAGGCGCTAAGACTGGGCAAATATATCAAAGGTAAATATTTAAGTAATACCATCGTTGAGTGGCTGTGAATTATCAACTGATTGCATAAGGTTTTAAGGAAAAAACTATGCCTATTCGTCCTCCGATAAAAGAGTTAAATATTAAAACCCAAGATGAAGGATTTTATAAGGGTTTTAATCGTTTTGTGACTGTTACCTCAAAAGTCCTAGTAACCCTAGTGGTTATTTGGATTCTAAGCGATATTGAGCGCTCCGGTGTTATCTTGGACGCTTTGAAAAACTGGTCATATGCCAATCTTAATAGCTACTATACCTATTCTGTCGCCTTTTATGTCCTGGTTTGTCTCACTGTCATTTTGTGGCCCTCATTTGGACGTACTAAACTTGGCACTGACCCCAATGGCAAACCGGAGTTTTCAAACTTTTCTTGGTTTGCCATGATTTTTGGCGCCGGTATCGGCATTGGTGTCTTAACTTATAGCGCCGCTGAACCTATTTGGCACTTGGCAAACAACCCCGATACCATTATGGCAAAAGAGCTGATTATCACCGCTTTGAGCGCAAGTGGTACGCCGGTACCAGAGGGCGCTGATGTCTTTGCTTTTTATCAAGATCAAGTCGCCGCGAGCGCACTAGTGCCAATTGAAGGTCTTGTCATTCCTAAGACCGAGAGTGCTTTAGACGCCGCCTATCGCTATTCTTTTTTGCACTGGGGCATTAGCGCTTGGGCAACTTATAGTCTGGTCGGTATCTGTCTAGCCTTTTTCTGTTATGCACGCGGTCTGCCTTTGACTATGCGCTCTGCTCTCACGCCACTGTTTGGCAAGCATTTAGAAGGAGCACTGGGTAACATCATTGATATCTCAGCGGTAATTGCCACTATATTTGGTATCTCGCAAACCATCGGTATCGGCTTGAGCACTTTTGCTTCCGGCCTTTATAGTATTACCGGTATCGCGTGGTTAGTGACCGACCCTGCTAGCCCTGAACCGACTATAGGCGCTTTATTATTATCGCTATTTGTAGTGATGTGTCTGTCCATAGGCTCAGCTTTATCAGGGGTTGGACGCGGGATAAAATGGCTTAGTAATATCAATATGGTGCTCTCATTCTTACTGTTGGCATTTTTCTTGATTTTTGGCGCGACGATGTTCGCTTTAGAGATGCTGGGCAAAGGGATGCTAAGCTACGTGGTCAATCTGCCAGCTATGGTGGTTACTGTTTGGGATCCTAATACGGAGCTGGGCGCTTGGCAAACCAGCTGGTCAATTTTTTACTGGGCGTGGTGGATTGCCTTTGCGCCATTTGTCGGTATATTCTTAGCGCGTATCTCCAAAAACCGTACCATTCGTGAGTTTGGCCTCATTGGTATTGTCGCCCCTAGTTTTACCTTATTTGTTTGGTTCTCCTTTATTGGCGGCACGGGTATTGACTTAGAGTTGAGCGGGGTGGCCGGCGGTAAAATATTTGATTCAGGTTTGACCGCGCAGCTGTTTGAGATTATCAATTTGATGCTTGATTCGACGATGGCAAACTTAATGTCTGCCATGGTGGTTATTCTACTACTGACTTATCTAGTCACCTCTGCGGATTCGGCGTTATTGGTCGTAAATACCGTCAATTCTGCCGGTAAAGCTAAAGTTGAAAATGGCTCAAAACACTTAATCGTTTGGGGGGTGGCATTAACCGCAGTCATCGCCGCTCTACTCCTTGCTGGCGGTCTTGACGCTATAACCTCGGCGATGATTATCGCTGCTATACCCTTCTCGTTCATTATTATTCTAATGGCGATTAGTTTGTTAAAGGCGTTGATTTTAGATGGTATGCGCGCAAAAGAACCTTAGCATTTATTAAGAAAACTTAAATAGTTTTAGCCTCAAACATAATTTCGTTTGAGGTTTTTTTATCTCTATAATTTGCTTAATTACTCAGACATCATTTAACCTTAGTTGCTTTTACCGCTTATAGCTTTATGCTATTAATACCCATTAATTCACTCGATTTAACCTAACTCAATATCACTACGGATAAACCATGATCAATAACAACCTAATAAGTATAAGCAACATGCCCAGACAGTCTCTCGGCTTCTTCCCCACCCCATTAGTTGAGCTTGCCAAATTAAGTGATAAGCTTAACGGCCCGAAAATCTTTATGAAAAGAGATGACAATACGGGGCTAGCACTTGGCGGTAACAAAACCCGTAAGCTTGAATTTATTATGGGTGATGCGCTCAAACAAGGCGCAGATACGGTGATTACTGCGGGAGCGGCGCAGTCGAATCATTGTCGTCAGACGGCAGGGGCGGCCGCGAGCTTGGGGCTTGAGTGTCATTTAGTGTTAGGCGGAGAGGAGCCTGATCAGGTGCAAGGTAATTTGCTGCTAGATCAGATTTTTGGCTGTCATATTCACTGGGCAGGCGCTCATCGTAAGGGCGAAGATATACCTAAAATTGTTGAGCAATTAAAAAAAGAAGGTAAAAAACCTTACGTCATACCCTACGGCGGCTCAAACGAGCTTGGTGCTATCGCTTTTGTAGAAGCTTTTCGAGAACTAGAATTTCAGCGCGAAAGTATGGGCGTCGCATTTACGCATATCGTCTTTGCCTCCAGCTCCGGTGCTACCCACGCCGGTCTTATGCTGGGCGATAGAATTTTTGGGTCTGATTGTCAAATAGTCGGCATAAATATCGATAAAGGTGAGATGGATCAAGTGCCCTTTGATGAGCATATTGTGGCGCTGGCTAACAGTACAGCAAGGTTGATAGATATCGATTATCAGTTTTCAGATAGCGATCTGATTCTAAATGATGATTATGTTGGTGAAGGGTATGGCGTAATTGGCCATTTAGAAAACGAAGCCATTGCTACCCTAGCACAAACAGAAGGCATATTATTAGACCCTGTCTACACGGGACGCGCGATGGGCGGGCTGTTAGATATGATTCGATCGGGACAAATTAAGCAAACGGATCGCGTGCTATTTTGGCATACGGGCGGCGCGCCAGCTTTATTTGCTTATGCGAATGACTTGAACGTTGCTGAAAAGCGCTAGAAAACATTTCTAGTAATGTGGATAATAGTAGCTATTTCGTAGTCTATTTAGTTTGTACTTGTAAAACATTCATGACTTACTGAGGCTGGTAAGTTGATATCGATTATTGGGATAAAGAGAACTTACTATGCGCGTGGCAGCACTTTTGCAAAAAATGCATGATCGTAGTCCTAAATTGGGTAAAGCAGTGTCGCTGGCTACTGCCACTGGTGTTATTGCTGTAAATAGTTTTGGCGGCGCTATCCCGATATGGCTTATGGGCGCAACTAAAATAATAACCGGCGCCTCTATTGCTGATAAAACGGTGATCAAAATTGCCAATCATTGGATTAACAGTAACAATGCGGTCATAGATTATGTGCTACCCAAAAAAGACTGGCGTATTAGTCTACCTGATGACGTAAATACCGAGGGTAAGTATCTACTGATCAGCAACCATCAATCATGGGTCGATACTAGCATTGTCCAATATATTAGTGAGAACCGTCTACCGCTTACGCGTTTTTTTACTAAGTTTGAGCTGATCTATATCCCTATCGTTGGTCAAACTTTTTATTTTTTAGACTTTCCAATGATGCGCCGACATTCTAAAGAAGCCATTGCCAAAAACCCTGCCTTAAAAGGTAAGGACATCGCCGAGGCCAAACGTGCCTGCGCCCTGCTCAAAGACAAGCCTTTTACTCTACTCAATTACCTAGAAGGGACACGTTTTACTAAAGCTAAGCGCGATAAACAAAACTCGCCATACACGCATTTGCTTAAACCACGTGCAGGCGGTTTGGCACTTGCCGTCAATGCCTTGGGTGAAGATATAGACGGCATCTTGGATATGACGATCGTTTATCCTGACGGCGTACCAGCTTATGGCGACTTATGGAAAGGTAATATTAAGCGCTTGGGCGTTGATGTGCGCTATATTGATATGCCAAAGGGCCTGATGACCGACCTTAAAAACGGCGGCTACGAGAACGATGAAGCGGTTAAAGCGCAAATGTTCGACTGGGTCGAGCAGGCATGGCAACAAAAGGATCAACGTATTGATGATATGCTGGCTGAATTTGCAGATAGCCCTGCTAAAAGTGCTTAATAAAAAATGTTTATATAAGGGTTATTTTGCTTGAATAATGATATCTGTTTGTAGATAAAAGTTAATATGAATTTGATTATAGTAGTACGATAACCATTTATAGTAGGTTAATAATAAAAAACTCTAGTCAAGAACGTTTATTTGCAGTAAGACAAGATAGCGATTGAGCCAGACGTTCAAACGTAGTCCTCAAACAAGGAAGAAAATAATGACAGGGATTGAGTTTTATACCAATGGTCATATTATCAGCGAAGCTGATAGTATGCGCCAAAAACTAGGGACTCTTGCCAAACAATATAGTGCAACATCAGCTATTATCGTGACTGATAAAGGTATTGCAGAGCTGGGCTATATCGATATTGCTGTGCAATCGCTGCAGGACTCTGATATTAAAGTCACTGTTTTCGATGCTGTCATTGCTGACCCACCTATTGAAGTGGTTAATAAAGCTATCAAGGCTGCTAGAGACAACCAATGCGACTTGGTAATTGGCTTAGGCGGCGGTAGCTCTATTGATACGGCCAAAATCGTCGCTCTACATCCCAACGATTTTGGTTCAATTAATGACATTTTGGATACCGACTTAAGTATATTTAAAAAACTACCCCTTTTTGCTATACCAACCACCGCAGGTACTGGCGCTGAGGCGACCTTTGTATCAGTCATTACCGCCAAAGATGGTAGTAAAAAGGCCATTTATACACCCAAGATACTCCCTGACGTTGCGCTCTTAGATGCTACATTAACGCTTAAGCTCCCCCGCCACATTACCGCTGCAACCGCACTTGATGCGATGGTGCATTGTATCGAAGCCTATACCAGTCGTACTAAAAAAAATCCTATATCCGATGCCTTAGCTGTCAAAGGACTGCAAATGCTATGGCAAAACTTTGAGCAAGTACTCAATCATGGTGATGATATTGAGGCTCGTAGCGATATGTTGTTAGGGTCAGCGCTGGCTGGTATTGCTTTTATTAATTCTTCCGTAGCAGCCGTTCATGGCTTGTCTTATCCGCTCAGCATCAACTTTCATATTCCGCATGGACACGGTAACGCTTTGGTTATGTGCCCTGTATTTGCTTTCAACTTACCAGAAGCCGCGCCCCTTTATGCAGAATTAGCGCGCGTGGTCATGCCTACCCAAACCACTGCTCTAAATGATTTAGAAGCGGCAACTCTTTTTATTGATACCTTAAGAGATTTTCTAAAAAACAGCGGTCTTAAGTACCGCCTGAGCGAGCTTGATATTACTGAGCAAGATATTCCAGCGCTAGCTAATATTGTCATCAATACTTATGCACGACTCATAGCAACCAACCCAAAGGACATAACGGTAGAAGAAGTAACTACTATGTATAAGGAAATCATGTAGCCAAAACTCACTACTTTAAAGTACTACTAATCAAGGAAGATATTTATGTCAAAACGAGAATTACATGTAGTTGTAGATAGCCTTCACTATCTAGAAGGGCCACGTTGGTATAAAAATGCGTTATGGTTTGTCGATTTTTATACCGAAGGGGTTTACCGCGTTAACAATGACGGCGTAGCAGAAAAAATGGTTCATATTGAGAATCAACCTTCAGGCCTTGGCTGGCTACCTGATGGACGTATGCTGGTAGTATCAATGAAAGATCGCAAAGTTATGCGCCTAGAAGACAATGGCGAGCTGGTTGTTCATGCCGATATCTGGGAGCACTGCGGAGGGCATGCTAATGACATGGTGGTTGCACCCAATGGCAATGCTTATGTCGGTAACTTCGGTTTTGATTTGATGGGCGGCGCTGATCATGAGAACACAGGGTTGGTGCTGGTTAATCCCGATGGCAGCTCGCAGGTGGTGGCAGAAGGGTTATCTTTTCCCAACGGCATGGTGATATCGGCTGACCAAAAAACACTCATCGTCAATGAGCTATTTGGTAATAGAATCTCCCAGTTTGACATCTTAGATGATGGTACTCTAGGTAAGAGACGTGACTTTGCCAGCTTTGGCGCGCTTGGAGACGAACCTAATTTAGGTTTGCGTATTGAGAACGCCAAAATCTTGCCGGACGGATTAGCATTAGATAGCGAAGGCGCGGTTTGGATTGCTGATACCTTGAACCAGCGTGCGGTACGTATAAAAGAAGGTGGAGAGATCTTAGAAACTATTGATACTGCACCTGACGGTATCTTTGCCGTAGCTCTTGGTGGAATAGATGGCAGAACGTTGTTTATGTGTGCCGCTCCTGATTGGGATGAAGCTTCACGTAAAGCTGAGACCAAAGGTCGTATGTTGGCTACCCAAGTTAAAGTCGGTCACGCTGGCACGCCTTAATTTAAGTATGGAATCAGTGGATGAAACATCATTCACAAAAAAGAGACTGTTAATGGTCTCTTTTTTTATGATCATTTATTGGCCATAACTAAAAATTGCCTTATAAAAAGACAACTCAACTTCTTAGCCACTCCAAACTTGCATCCTTAATCCACAATAAACAACTTCGCGCCATCTTTAGTGGACGAGCGATGCGCTATCGTATCGTCCGCGACTTGATAAGTCATGCCGGGCGTCAAAGTAACAGTACGGCCATCTTTAAGCTCAGTGTTTAACTCCCCTTCCATGCACAGCAAAATATGACCTTTATAGCACCAGTGGTCAGCCAAATAACCGGCAGAATATTCCACCATATGCACCTGAATGTTGTTAAAATCAAGCGTTTTCCAGTAGCCAGCTCCGGTCTCTCCTTTAACTTCTACCGCTTCTACGCTCGTCCAGTCGGTAGTGCCAAACGGTATATTTTCCATTTTCATAATGTTATTTCCTAGTTTAAAAGTTGAAGCGAGTTTTATTAAAATACTAGCTATTAAATGATTAATGCGGCTTGGCAGGGTTTAAAGGCGTATCTTTAGGCGAATAGCCAAACTGCTGCTTATATATACGCGAAAAGTAGCTTTGATCGGTAAAACCAACCTGATAACCGATATCAGCAACCGAGCTATAACTACCTTTCATAAGCAGTTTATTCGCAACTGACAGTCTTGTCATTTTGACCCACTCGGCAAAGGTATAAGGCATCTCTTTAAATAGCACATGCAAATAGCGCTCAGAGATATGACAAGCCTGCGCTACCAGCTGCGGCGAAAGCTCTGGATCAGCTAAGTGAAAATAGATGAAGCTTTCGATGCGTCGTAGATGCGCAGCTTTAATGGTGGATACCTGACTGTCGGCTAACGACAGCGTTGGGCGATGCAGGGTATGGACGATTAAATCTATTAATTGCTGCTGGAGTAACTGTAGCTCAACAGACGTCAACTCAAAGTTAGTGGCTAGATGTAGAGTATGAGCAATTTGATGCTGCAGCAATCGTCCAGAGCCTTTTTCGGTAGTAATTGGCTGAGCAAAATACTGCTCTATCAAACGCTGATGAGAGATCAGCTTGGCAATAGGCACTTTGAGCACTTGTAGCTGTGCTGTTTGAGTATGATAAAATTGATAAGGTTGATGGGATAATTCGATAAAGAATTGGCCAGGATGACACACAAGCTCACGCTGTTGCTGCTGGAAGTTTACTGAGCCACTCAGTGGAAAAGTCAGTAAAATACTGTCACCGTTTTGCGATAAATGCGGTCCACTACGCTGATAATGTACCCCATCAGCTAAGTAGCCTGAAATACCTATCTGCGCTAATTTGGCTTGTTGGATGCTGCCAGCAAACTGGTTGGGTTTTTTAACTTGCACCTTTAAATCAAAGTAGGTTTCATTGATCACGCGTTGCCAACCATCAGCGTTGAGTAGCTGTTGACCTTGCTTACTTCGGAGTTCAGTCTCAAATTTTTGGTGGCTATCTAAACGAGTGTTATCAGCATACTCGTTGCTATTTTTGCCAGCTTCCCTATCTTGATTGTTATCTTTCATCCGCATTCATCCTTAAATGCTAGGCAATGAATTTGCAGCTGTCTCTTATTTCTCCATTATATCTTTAATTTTTTATCCGCAGAAACACAGAGACCCTCCTTCCCACTAGTGGAAGAAGGGTTACAAATAGTATTATATTCATATTAATGAATTTTACTCAACCTATAAGTACCAGATTGATGCAAATCTGCTTGCCAATTGGGTTTAATAACGATGGTCGTGGTAGGCTCTTCAATAAGCGCCGGCCCCTTAATCACCGCTCCCGCTCCAAACTGCGTACCGTCATAAATAGGCGTATTAACCCACTCATAACTGTGATCATGTATCATCTCGCGCGCGTCTATCTTAGCGTCTTCTACCGTTCCTGATTGTGCGTCCAGCGTTGGCAAGCTGGGCTTTTCAACCTTACCAATCACTGAGACCTCGACATTGACCAGCTCTACGGCGCTGTCTTTTTCATCATAAGTATATAGCTCTTTATGCCGTTTATGAAAGGCTTGCAAGATATTAGCGGCCGCATCGCTATCAATCTCACCATTGGGCACGATGACATTACATTCATGTACTTGACCGACATAGCGCATCTCCATAGCGCGCTCAATGACTATATCGTCGTCACTAAAGCCATCTTCTTTAAGCTTGGCGATGCCTTCATTCTCTAAGCGTGACAGCGTCGCGTTTAATTTATCCAGATTAGCATCAGGAGACATGATCATAATCTGCGTGGCAAGATAAGAGTATTTGACATCAGATATAATTTGACCAAATGCGCATAAACAAGAAGCAATCTTCGGTACCAGTATGGTATTGATACCCATCTCTTCGGCTAAATCAATAATGTGCATACCTGCCGCGCCGCCTGCGCAAATTAAAGCAAAATCGCGCGGATCATAGCCTTTTTCAATGGTGATACGTCTGATGCCGTTAGCCATATTTTGGTTGACGATGGTGCTGATACCAAAGGCGGCATGGGCAAGATCGATATTTAATGGATCAGCGATATGCTCTTTAATAGCCGCTGCAGCTTTATCCTCATCGAGAGTAACGATACCACCCAATACTGCCCCTGAGCGCAGGTAGCCTAGTACTAAGTTGGCATCAGTAACTGTGGGCTGGGTACCACCTTTACCGTAGCAAGCCGGTCCCGGGGTTGCACCAGCACTTTGTGGCCCGACCTCTAGCATGCCAAAGTTATTAATATGACCAATAGAGCCGCCGCCTGCCCCCAAAGTCTCGACATGAATCATAGGCACGCCAATTCGGTTACGCAAAAAGTCAATATCGCGATTAAGACTGGTTTTACCGTCTTTTGCCAAAGTGATATCAAAGGAGGTGCCGCCCATATCGACGGTGATGACGTTGTTGATCCCAAAGGGTTCAGCGACATATAATCCCGCTTGTGGCGCAGAAGCAGGTCCGGAATTAATGGCGTTAACTGCTCGCTCCTTCATCACCTCCCCTAGTGCCAATCCGCCATTGGACTGAAAATAACGTACGGGTTGATCGGCGCCCAATTGCTTAAAGTAATCATCAATTTTGTACACATAAGAGGACATGATCGGGCTTAGATAAGCATTGACTAGGGTCGTTGAGGTGCGTGTATATTCTTTAATTTGCGGATAAACTTCACTGCCACAGCACACAAAAACGTCGGGCATATGCTGCTCTACCAGCTCTTTGGCGCGCTGCTCATGCTTGGTGTCGCGAATCGACCAGACAAAGGAGATCGCCACACTTTTGACGTCTTGACGTTTGAGCTCTTCAATGGCTGCTAAAATATCGTCTTCGTTAAGCTCCTCACGCTCGCTGCCATCAGCCAGTATGCGACCACGTATAGGAAAGCGCAGATCACGCGGCGCTATTTGCGGTGCTGGTGGATAGCTGGCGTCATAACGATGACCTTCTTCTTTGTGACCTAAGCGAATCTCGATACTATCCTCGTGACCTTCGGTGCAGAGCAGCCCCACTTTAACGCCTTTCATTTGAATCAAGGCGTTTAGAGCCACCGTTGTACCATTGATACATAGATCACAGGCTTGAATAATATCGGTGATAGGACGGTCAAACTTATCTGAGATTTGTCGTAGTCCATTAGCAATGGCTTTAGTGCCATCCTCTGGGGTCGATGGCGCTTTAAACAGATGGATATCTCCAAGTTGTTCAGCTAATACAAAATCAGTAAAAGTACCACCAGCGTCTACGCCCAAACGAAATTCATAACTCATAAGTTGTCCTTAACTTTTTATACTCTAGGTTTTGCAGTGTTTTTAACTAACTATCTGCTGTGTCATTGCTGCAAAATTGCTAGTACCAGTAATCTAGTACCAGCATCTTGAGCAAAATAAGTACATCCCTGTACTTATTAGGCCACGTCTTTACGCAGTGCTTCAGTTGCTGCTACATCTAGCTGCAGATCGCTACTGATCACCACGCCATACTCTTTGGCCGCCGACGATATAGACACGATGCCTTCTATAACATCACGTAATACCGCTTCAGGTTCGCGCTCAAATGAGCTACCAAAACCGCCGCCACCCGGGTTAGTATTGCGTGCGCGCTCGCCAGATTTTATCTCAATCACAGTATTGTGCAGATGCAGATCAGTGGTACCGCCTGCGCGAAACACCTCTAATTTGCCAAGTTTAAGATCGGGCGAGATCTGCTCAGCGCCGCCTGCGCCCATAGTTGGAATATGACGGCCTTCACCAAACGCCACCACCGTCATAGTATGATCAAGGGGTTCTACTTCCCAAACCGTACCACAGCCGCCGCGCAAACGCCCCGCGCCGCCGCTATCTTCGGCAAGGCCATACTTATGAATGACGATAGGATACTGATATTCGAGCAGTTCAATATCGCCAGAGCTTAACGCCCCAAAACAGCACAGCGGCCCGCAGGCATGCCAGCCATCCATTTGCTGCGTCGCCCCTGCCCCTGAGATAATGGACGCGAGCACCATGGTCACATATTGTTCACCCGTTTTTGGATCAATACCAGCGATGTTAACCCCTGACGAATGTCCCCACGATGCCGTTACGCGCTCAGGTGCGGCGTCCTCTAACGCTTTACGAACCGCATCTGTCAGCGTCTCCATCGGCGTGGTAGTACAGTTCACATGAGGTGCAGGCTCTTTGGCATTACATAGTGTGCCATGCTCACCCAAATCGACGGTGACGCAGCGATACAGCCCTTCGTTATAAGGAGGGTCTACTTGGGCGAACATCATCAGCCCCAGCAGTACACCCGACATCGAGTTGCCGGCGTAGGAGTTGATAAAATAAGGCACTTGCGGCGGGCTGTCGATCTTGATATGGACGTCGCTGCCTTTGATGGTGATATCCGCTTTGATGGTCAAATCGCCAAGACCATGACCTGAATCCTCTAAGATAGCCTCACCGTGATAATCACCATCTTTTAGCGATTCGATGAGCGAGCGCATATGTCTATCTGCCATATTTTTTAGCTCATTAATGGCAGCGCGCACGGTTTCTACGCCGTATTTGTCCAGTAAGGCAATCATATTACGCTCACCGACCGCGCAAGCGCCGTACTGGGCGTTTAGATCGCCTTCTTGATTACGTCGTGAACGCATATTGCTATGAATAAGGTTAATCACATCATCACGCCGTACGCCTTTTTCCCATATTTTGATGGGCGGAATGCGTAGGCCTTCGGCATAAATCTCTTTGGCATCTGGATTGTAGCCCGCTGGCACAGGACCGCCGATATCGGTGACGTGACCTTTACATACCGTCCAAAATACCAGCTCGCCGTTATAAAATACCGGCTTGTACATACAGCAATCTAAGATATGACTACCCATGACGACAGGATCATTATGATAGATAATATCGCCTTCGTGAATGTTATCGCCATAGAATTCGGCGACCGCTTTCATAGCAGGCATGAGTGAACCTAAATGAATAGGAATATCTTGACCTTGCAAAATCATCTCTGGCAGATGATCAAATAGCGCATTGCTGTAGTCGTGGGCAAGGTTAAACACACTGGAGCGCGCTGTCTTCTCTAGTGTCAAGGTCATTTCGCGCTGGGCAGTTTCTAATGCGCCGCGCACAACAGATAAAGTGATAGGATCGAGGGATGTAGTCGAAGCTGTAGTTGAAGTATGGTTGTCTTGATTCATGATTCACTCCTTGTAATCATTGTTGCTCATAATCGTTACTAATTTATTTAAGAGCCAAAACTTTAAAAATTGGGCTACCTTTAATATAGCAACGCTTGAATTAAATAAATGGACTTAGCGCGTACAGTTTTTGACTGTGAGCGCACTTTTCGAGATTTAATTATTCAGACTTAAAAAGACAATAATTAGTTCGATATTAGTTAATAATTGCTTCTGACGATGCTGTCACGATATGCTGCTGAGTTTTGGGCATCAATACCGCGTATAAGACCATAGCTGTAGCAAACGTTAAGGTGGCATACCAATTAAGCCAGTTGCCACCTAAGTTCATGAGTACGATGCCGACTAGTGATGCTCCTATCCAAGCGATTAGTCCTGATTTATCAAAAGCTGGTAGACGTTCGGGGTTGATGACTGGAACTGCGCCAAAAATATCTTCTCTTTTAGGGTACAAGATATGAGTTAAAGCAATAGCCACCCACGCTACGACAAATACACCTTGATAAGCCAGTGCTTGCAGTAAGTAAGCAAAAACATCAAGCAGCATCAAAACAAAAATAAAGCTTCCAATCAATAGCGCGCCAACGAATTTAGGCATTTGGATATTAATGGTATCTTTCACAAACGCTTGTAAGTTGGTGGTTGCTAACAGGTAATTAGCCGTGTTGATACGGGTTTGGGTGATGACTACAAAGATAAGACCGAATACGCCCATCAGTTTTACCAATGCAAGCGTAATGGACACTTCAGATAGCGCGCCTTCTAAGGGAATAGTGCTGACTAAATAAATCCCAGCAAGGCCGCTTAAAAAGAAAGCCACCAAGTAAAAGGGAATACCAAAATTGAACCATGATAGGTATTTACTGTCTTTTTGTTTGCCATAACGCGCATAATCAAAGGTATACATCATAAGCACCCAGATGCCCATGTAATAGACAGCGACATTCCACCAGCCAAAGGGCGAGGTTTGTTCAGGCCCTACAGCAAGCCAGGCATTGCTATAACCATACTCGTTGGTTGCCATGACGATCGCTGCGATAAGTCCTATGATATAAAACGGCAATAGCACGCCATTGAGCTTATCTAGCCAGTTTTGCACGCTGCCCATAATCATCGGCACACTATAAGCCACCACGATTAAAGCGGCGATCCAATATGGAATAGAGGGGTAAGTTTGGCTAAAGGTAACGGCGATGACAGAGCCTTCAAATACGGCGTAGTACATAGCGGTGGCAAAGAATATCAGCGTCGCTAAAGCCGCGCCTTTGTGTCCGAATAACACACGAGAGAATAGCGCCACCGACATGCCCGTACGAATGGCGTAGCGCGTAATGATACCGTTGATAATACCATAAGCGACACAGCTTATCAGCAGACCGATAATGGCGTTTTTGGTACCGTAATTCTCCGCCATAGCGATACCAATGACCAAATAGAACATGGCACTACAAACGCCCCACCATGCCATCGTTAATGAGCCTCTAGTAGCACGATCATCAATTGGTACTAGTTCTTGATTAGGGTCAGAGGAGGTAGTCGCCGTATCCTGCCCTGTGTTTTTTGGTTGGATTACACCTGCCATATCACACTCCTTATGATCGTTGAATAACTTTTACGTCCTGTAAAAGACTTTTATGTTTGCAGCATTTGTCGCTGTAAAGATAAGAGTAGCTATTCAACTATAAAGAATATTTAGATAAGTAAAATGACTGGCAGTGCAGTATTTTTGACTAAGGATGCAGTTTCATAAAGTTTTTTTATAGACTATCTTGGACGTTGATTAAATAGTGAATATGAAAATAGCAAAAAGGGCTATGATATCGTTATCGCAGCCCTTCAATTATTAAATGACGGTTTAAAAATAAATAACAGACCCTAGCCCCACCCCAATTTAGTTTTAATAAGCGCGGCATCGGAGCTGACTTGACCGTAATATATTTTTAGGCCAGCACAAAGATAGCTCAGTCCCACCTCGCCATCAGGGGTTTTGATAAAGCGATGTTTTGGACAATCGCCCCAGCACAGCGCTAAAAAATCACAGCTTTTGCAGTAATTAGGTAAGGTGCTTTGCTTTAAGTAGCCAAATTGAGCTTGTTTTTTACTAAAAGCCAGATCGCCTTAATGGGTATGATGAATGTTACCAAGCTTATATTCCGGATAAACAAAGTGATCACAGCAATACAGATCGCCATTGTGCTCTAGCGCTAGCGCCTTACCACAAACGGGAGCAGAGGTACACTTTTGCGCCCCTTTATTAAACACCTGCGAGATGGTGTTTTCAAACTGATCTACAAAAACTTTTCCGATATCTAAAGCGATCCATTCCTGCCAAACGCTGGTCAAAAAATTGCCCCAGCCCTCAGGCGTTACTGACCATGCCGTCACTATTTCACTAGCTGCATTTTCATCAGCTTCGTTTGCATCAGACGCTGCTAACTCATCGATTTGCTTTAATGTATCAGGTTGCCAGTGCAACGGAGCGACCTGCTTAAAATCCAGCGGCTCCACCCCAGCCAAAAACTGGATCATACGCGGCGTAACCTCATCGCGTAAAAACCGATACACCGCTAACGGCTCTTTGGCGTTAGCATCATTGATGACGCATAGCGCATTAAAAGGGATATCGTGCGCTTTTAAGCGTTTAATAGCTTTCATGACCAAATCATGGGTCGGTTTATCATTATTGGTGCGGCGATAACGATCATGCAAATGCTTAGGGCCATCGATAGAGATGCCCACCAAAAAGTTATATGCAGCTAAAAACTCACACCACTTGTCATCGAGTAATAAACCATTAGTCTGGATATCGTTAAGAATAACCATATCATCAGGTGCATATTGCTGTTGCAGCTCAACGACTCTAGCAAAAAAATCCAGCCCCATCAGCGTCGGCTCGCCGCCTTGCCAAGTAAACACTACTTCTTCAGCACCAAACTGCGCCTCAATATACTGCCTGATATGCTGCTCTAAAGTTTCTTCAGGCATACGCGGATGCTTGGGCTGATTGAGCAGATCTTGCTTATGCAGATAAAAGCAATAGTCGCAGTTGATGTTGCAAGCAGAACCGCTTGGCTTTAGCATGGTATGAAACCGATAAGCCACCTGCTCGGTGTCAGGTAGCTTAAGTTTAGGGTATATTGAGCTTCTTTGGCTGTTTGGATTGATAGGTACAGTTGGAATGCGCTGCATAAGGTAGACTCTTTAAAACCTAAGATACTTATATAAAGTACTTATATAAGATACTTTTAAAGATTAACTATAACTGATTAGAGCTTGCTATAACATATTGATTTATCATTTATTATGAAAAAAAACACCTTCAACAATTGAAATAATTATCGTAATCACTAAGCTCTTTTATGTAGCACATTAATTAACTTGCGCAAACTTTACTATCAATAATAAAGTCAACTTATTGGGAAATAATACCTATGAAAGATCAAATAAAAAAGCTGGAGAAACAACGCTTTAACCATTTAATCAACAAAGAGTACGAGCAGTTTGCTGCCATGTGTGACCCAGACCTGCGATATGTGCATAGCAGTGGCGCAATCGATAATCTGTCTTCATATATGGAAAAACTTAATTCAGGCTATTATGACTATCAAGAGATGGACTTGGACATAGCCAAAGTCATCGATATGCAAGATTGTGTCTTAGTAATCGGTGATTTTTATGCCAAAGTACTCGTCGACGGGCAACTTGTTACCTTGCAAAACCGAGCCTTGTCTATCTGGAAGAAATATTCCGATCATCTCAAATTTTTGATGTATCAAGGCACGCCTTTTAACGATTAACATTTTATTATAAATTACAGTCATTCTAAGCAGGCGGCAAGCCAGCATAAGCTTTATCTAATAAAATTTTTAGTTCTTTATAGTTATAATCGCGTGGATTGTAGTAAGGACTGTCACAAACGATCCGCGCGACTTTGGCTGGGCCGTCTTTGGGCAAACCAATATCTTTGAGTGCCAGCTTAATACCTAAAGATTCATTGAGACGATAGATTGCTAACCCAACGTCTTCACGGCTACTAACTTGTAAAACCTCTGCTAAGCGCTGCATAGCTTCATTATCAGCATGACGATTATAATGCACTGAGTACGCAAGAGTAATCGCGTGAGCTTGGGCGTGTGGCAGATTAAAGCTGCCGCCCAAGGTATGACAAATCTTGTGATGAATCGCCATACCGACTGAGCCAAGATAAACTCCGGCAAGCCAAGCCCCATAAGTGGCTTGTTGCCGTGCTTCGATATTAGTTAAGTCCTGGGCAATAGCAGGCAGAGCAGCTTTCAAAGACTTGATAGACTCTACCGCCATCAGACTAATAATAGGATTTTTATTCTCAGCGTATAGCGCTTCTACGGCATGTGCCATAGCATTCATACCCGAGCATGCAGATATTTGCGCAGGCAGAGTTAGATTTAGCTCTGGATCATAAATCACCACTTTAGGAAGAACATGAGCGTCCCTGCCGGTAGTTTTTAGATTGTTTTCGGTCATACCGTAAATCGGCGTCATCTCACTACCAGCATAGGTCGTTGGTATAGCAACGATTGGCAGATTTGTCTTTAAAGCGATAGCTTTAGCAAGACCAATGGTAGAGCCGCCGCCCAATGCTAAACAGCAATCTATATCATTATTCTTAGCAAACTCTACCGCCTTGTCCGCGACCTCTACCGGAACGTGCATGACAGCGTGCGGATACACGCCTACTGATATCTTTCCTAATTTTTTTGATAGTACTTCCCCAGCCTCTTTCTGACCGGGCGTTGTCAATATTAAAACTTGGCGATAGCCGTATTCTAATAAGATGTCTTGTACTTGAGCCGATTTGCCCTTCCCAAAATAAACGTCGATCGGTAAAGCTTTATAATGAAAATCCTGCATAGTACTATCCTTAGTAGCGCGCATAAATAGCTATCCTTAATAAAATTTATTTAATAGATAGAAAAGTAGATTTGTTCAAAACATACCATAATTTTAGCTTTAATATTATCGATATACTCAATATACGCATCTAAATCGTTTATTCAGCGCAAAAAAAGTCGACATACCATGTCGACTTTTTACATTTTAAGTTTAATAAACATTGTTTTCGGTTAACGCTGATTAAGCTTATTCACACTGGCAATCAAAGCGACCATCACCATACCTACAATAATAAGAATGGCTGACATGGCGTGCGCAGCCTCATAATTGAGTGCTTCTACCTGCTCATAAATGGCGATGGAGACAACCTTAGTCTCGCCAGCGATACTGCCGCCTATCATCAGCACCACCCCAAACTCGCCTATGGTATGAGCGAAACTAATTAAGCTACCAAGAACGATGCCGACGCGCGCTTGCGGTAGCGCCACTCTCACAAAACGCCGCAAACGGCTAGGTTCTAGCAAGTGAGCCATCTCCATCACGCTGTTTGGAATACGCAAAAACTGCGCGTAAACTGGCTGCACATAAAACGGTAAGGAGTAAATGATAGAGCCAATCACTAAACCTTCAAAGGTAAATATCAGCGGGCTAATATTATGCTCGGCAAGCCAGTGACCAATACCAAAGTTGGGACTTAACAGCAGTAGTAAATAAAAGCCGATGACCGTAGGCGGCAGTACCAAAGGCATAGCGATGATGCCAAGCAGGACAACTTTTAAACGACTAATAAAGGGTTGGCGGCTAGGTTTAGCCAACCAATAAGCAAGAGGGGTCGCAAATAATAATAAACACAGCGTCGTTGCCCCAGCGAGCTTGAGGCTTACCCAAAACGGGGTGAGCATGTCAGATATTAGAGGCTCAGCTAACATAAGGTCACTGTTTATTGCATTGATAATGGTTGCAGTCTATACGACAGCTGCTTATTTAGCCACTTTGATTATTTAATCACTCTGAGGGTTTGTCCAAGTAAAACATTGAGCTAAGCGAATTATTTGACCTTTAACTATTTAACCACTAAATAGCCCGCTTGCAAAAAATACTGCTGCCCTGAACTTGAGCGCAAATAATCACTAAAATCTACCGCTGCTGGTAGAGCGTTTATTACGATACCGTCTTGTAAAATAGGCGGATACAATTTAGGAGGCAAGGTCATAAATTGCTCAGGGGCGACATTAGTAGCGACAATCTGCGATTGAGCCACTAAGCCATAATCGACACTACCGGTATGTGCGTATTGGAAAGCTTGGCTGATGTTTTCAGCTTGAATCAGGCGTTTTTGGGTGTTTAGTAAGTCATACAAGTTTTGAGATTGGAGATATGCTTTAGCGGATGCACCATAAGGAGCCAGCTCAGGATTGGCAATTGTTATGGTAGTATTAGCGTTAGTCTTAAACAACTCGTTTAATGAACCCTGATTGCTATTATCTATAGATTGGCTAACGCTGTATAGCGCAAGCTGACCTTGCGCGTAGGTAAAGGGCGCATAAGTTTGCTCACCTTGATCGCTGTTATCCCTAGCAAGTTTGGCTGGAAAGTCTTGATTGGCGGACAAAAACAGATCATAAGGTGCGCCTGCGACTATTTGCGCATACAACTTACCTGAGGACGCATAGGTAACTTCGATATCTTGATTAGGCAGGTTATTATCTTTTTGATAACCCGCAACGATAGCAGGCAGGACATCTGATAAGTTGGCAGCCGCTGCGATACGTAAGGTTTGAGTTTGCGCTGGAGCATCGTTAGCGACGGACGCTGTATCAGTAGCCTCCTTGGTAGTATTCTCTTTGGTACAGGAAGTTAGAGCCAATACCAAACCTGCTGTTACAGCTAAAGTTTTTTTAGTAGCGATGATCTTAGTCATGGCTATAGACTAACCGCTTTATATTAACCATTATTGCTCAGCCATTTAGAAGACTTATCTTCGTAATACTCCTGCTTCCAAACCGGAATATCAGCCTTGATAGTATCTAATATCCAGCGGCAAGCATCAAACGCCGGATAGCGATGCGCTGAGGCCACCCCAACCCAAACCGCCACATCACCAATCTCTAGTGCCCCGATACGGTGAATAGCAGCAGCTCCGATAATATCAAAGCGCTGCTTTGCCTCCTCGATAATAAGACGGCCTTGATTGATCGCCAAATCCTCATAACCATAATAAGTCAAGCTGTCGACTTGACTGTCGTTATTATGATTACGTACTCTACCTTCAAAGCTTACAAAGGCGCCGCAACCATCATCGTCAAGCATCGCTTTGAGCCTATCCTCATCGATAGCAACATCTAATAGCGCAAAACCATCACGCTCTACCAATGCATAAACTTCATCTACGCTACGTTTAATAGTCATCGACTGGCTGTGTACGTTGTCTGTCATAGTTAGCCACCAGCCACTGGCGTAATAAACACTACACTATCGCCGTCTTGTATCTTATCAGTCCACTTAGCAAAGTAATCGTTTACCGCTACGCGCAAATCAGACTGCGGACGACTAAAGCGATGTTTTTGACTTAACTGCGCATACAAATCGGTTAATGACGTTGATGGCGCTATCTTAACTTTTTCTTCATGACAATTGGCTTCATCCGCTAAGCTTGCAAAGTATAAAACGTTGACGTTCATTAAAGTGTCCGCATTACTATTCATATCTATAACGCTCATAGAATTCTCCAGATTTTACAAAGTATCTCATTCTTTTATGCTAAAACT
Source organism: uncultured Psychrobacter sp. (assembly GCA_947501045.1). Taxonomy (GTDB): domain Bacteria; phylum Pseudomonadota; class Gammaproteobacteria; order Pseudomonadales; family Moraxellaceae; genus Psychrobacter. The sequence goes on along the minus strand of CANMUI010000001.1, from coordinate 1,027,164 downwards.
AAAACCTAGCAAACCAAACCTATTATAAAATCTAATTATGCTTATAATCTGATTTGCCACCTGTTTTTTCAACCAAATGAATGTTATCAATGACAATGTCGTGTGATATCGCTTTGGTCATATCGTATATCGTCAGGCAAGCTACGCTTACCGCGGTTAACGCTTCCATCTCAACGCCAGTTTTATGCGTTACTTTTACTATAGCGCTCACCTTAATACTACTTTGTTCATCGTCATAATCAAAAGTTAAGCCAATTTTATCTAGTGGCAGAGAATGGCAAAGCGGGATCAGATCATGGGTACGCTTGGCCGCCATAATACCGGCAATGTGGGCGGTCTGAGTGATACTGCCCTTTTTAGTCATACCATCAGTGGCTTTGATTTGTTGATAAATTTCTTGGGGAAAACGCACTTGTCCCGTAGCACTGGCTTGCCGCGTAGTTGCCGTCTTACCAGTGACATCCACCATAGTGATGTCGCCATCGCTATCTAGATGTGATAGCATACTTTCTTTGACATTCATGCTCATAGCTACCGCCTTCTTGTTTTATAAATCAGTCAAAACCGCACAAGCCCGTTTGAAATCATCCGGCGTATTTAAGTTGGTAAGAGGCTGCCATTCTTTTGCGACAGCCACGGCCTCGGTCATAGGTTTTATAAATGCCATAACTTCGCGCTTACCACTATCGATATAGGCTTTTAGTTGGGGCTCAATGCTTATATTATACAGCCCTAATAGCGGATATAAATGCGCCTCATCAGTTAGACAAATAACCGCTTTATCGCCAGCTTTTTCGCTAGTATAAGGCGCTAGTGCTTGCCAAAGATCGTAAGCGTTAATCAAGCTATCACAGCTAATCACCATCAACCATAAAGAATTCGCTTCTACCTTATCCGTATTCTTAAGCTTAGCCAGTGCTTGTAGAGCCGATTCAATAGCGACCAAAGGCCCTTCTGTCTCACTATTTGCCACAATGGAGGTAGAATTATAATCAGCAATATGAGTGATAGGAGTCTGTGTGCTAGAGCGTAACGCTGCATCTACTTGAAAGTCGCGCTCATTATCAGCGATCATTATCGGCACGTTTAGCTTAATAGCTTGGCGTACATGATAATCGAGCAAACGCTCATTGTTGGGCAGCGTCAGACCAGCTTTAGGCGTACCCATACGTCTAGAATTACCGCCTGCCAAGATAACTATGCCTGCCAAACTCTCTATAGAACCAACTTTACTAGACTGGTTTGAGCGGTCTAAATTGGATTTAGCCATGGCTAGGATTCTCTCGCATAAAGTGTGGCACAAAGTTACAAGGGCGCGTACGGTTATCGAACTGCTCCTTTAAAATACCTTCCCAGCCAGTGCGACAAGCGCCTGAAGACCCAGGTAAGCAAAATATCCCTGTGCCATTTGCCATACCTGCAACCGCACGCGACTGTACCGTTGACATACCGATCTCGTCCTTGGAGATCAAGCGGAACATCTCGCCAAAACCATCAATTGCTTTATCAAACAATATCCCTGCAGCCTCCGGCATACTATCACGAATATAAAAACCCGTGCCGCCCGTAGTGATCACCGCATGAACATTAGGATCCGCTATCCAGCGACTAAGCACCGCTCTAATTTGATAAATGTCATCAGGGATCAGTTCCCGATCTGCCAAATGATGTCCTGCCGATTGGAGCTGATCAACCAGATACTGCCCTGAGGTATCCTCGGCCAGCGTCCGGCTATCAGAAACGGTCAAAATAGCGATATTAAGTGGCATAAATGCAGCTACAGGCTTGCTCATGAATTATCCTTAATAGATATAGTCTTTAATAAATATGATGTTTAATAAATAAGATGTTTAATAAATAAGAAGCAGATTAGATAAGTTGCAGGTCATAAAAACTTAGCCGCCAATCATTGATAGATTAGCCATCATGCCGCTATTAGACTCGTGTAGATGATGATGCTCAGGCTTAATCGGCATAAAGCCATGCAGCTTTGCAACCAGCCCTTCAACATCATCATGACGTAGATGCTCACGAATATCGTAGTTGCCTTGATCAAATAGGCACAGATGTACCTTACCCTGCGAGCTTACGCGCAGACGGTTACAGCTGTCACAAAAATGCGCGGCATAAGGGGCAATCATACCAATACGACCTAGATAATCTGGATGGCTGTACTCTACCGCTGGCCCATCGCTACTACCGCGCTCGTGCGGCTGCCAACCGTGCTCTAATAAATAGTCAATAATCGTATCGGACTGGGCATGCTGAGCAAAAAACAGATCACTATTATCACTGGTCTGCATAAATTCGATAAACCGATAGGTGACGGGACGATCCTTTACATAATCGATAGCGTTTATTAGGTTTTCAAACGCAGTTTCTGCCATCAAAATACTGTTTATTTTCAGCTTGATATCGGTAGTTTCTAGTAATGTATCCATATCAGCCATGAGCTGCGGCAACATATTAAAACCGGTCATCTTATGAAAGGTAGCGGCATCAAAGCTATCCATACTGATATTAATTTGATTCAGACCCGCGGCATTCCAGTTGGCCAGATGCTTGCCAAGCTTATAACCATTACTAGTCATGGCAACGGTCTCGATACCATGCGTCTGCTTGATAGTTTGCATAATATCAACTACATCACGGCGGATAGAGGGTTCGCCGCCTGTGATTCTAACCTTTTTAGTACCTACTTGTGCAAAAGCGCGGATTAAGGTATCAATCTCAGTTACGCTAAGCTCACCCTCAGGCGGCTTGCCTTGATAGCCATTAGGCAGACAGTACTCACAGCGAAAATTACAAAAGTCAGTAATGGATAAACGCAAATAAGTCAGACGCCGAGCAAAGCCATCGGTCAAGAGCTGGGAGGAAGGAGTGGATAAATCAGTAGGCGTAGCTACTACAGAAGGTGTTTGACCATCAAAAATAGCAGGTGCAGCGACAGGCGAATACATCTGAGTACTCCCTGCGATAGGGGCGCGATGTGTCATAGGTTGTTACCATTAGTATTAAATAAGTAGTGTGCTTTAGGCGTTGCCTCAGGTTGTGGATAAAAATTTATAAATATTGCTTCTTGTATCATTATAACGCTACGGTGAGTAAAGTCTACTCACCATAAAGTCAATCAACTACTACTTTAGTCGTATTTAAACGTCAAAAAATAATGTCAGCTAATCCGTCAGTTAGATAACATAGGTCAGATAACATAGTATGGTAAATTGTGGCCACTTACTATGATTGATAAGTAAGCATTATTAATAAATACTACTATTAATAGATAAAGCGCTGATAATTAAAGCTACGACCAAGGAAAAGGTTGTACTTGTACTTTTTCGCCCGCTGATACGTTGCCAGAATCTTGTGCTAAAACGATCAAACAGTTGGCATGACTTAGCTGCTTGATCCGGTGCGAATCTTGAGTTGAAAAAGTCTTGACCTGAAAATCGCCATGAGCATCTTGCGATAATACGCCGCGCTGAAAATCTTTGCGTCCTACTGATTTTTTAATATCATCATTAAGGGTTGCCCATACACTAAGCGTCAGGGGTAAATCCTCTTCGCTTACGCCTGATAATCGCCACAGCGCAGGGATAACAAATTGCAAAGTACCTACGACGGTAGATAAAGGGTTACCCGGTAGTCCAAAGTACAACACAGGCTTATCAATATTTTTATTTAATTCGCCAAAAACAAACGGTTTACCCGGCTTCATCGCCACTTTGTAGTGATTTATCTGCCCGAGTTGCTCAATGACGGTGGTCAAAAAGTCGTAATCGCCAACCGACACGCCTGCGGTAGATATTAGTACATCACACTCTTGCATGGCTGCTGTGACCGCATTGGCGGTTTTGTCTAAATGATCGGGGATAATGCCATAATCACGAACCTCGACCGGCAAATCAGCGAGCAAGCTTTTAAGTGTTGGCGTATTGGAGTTGTAAATTTGCGCCAAGCTCTCAAGCGGCGCTCCTACGGCGACTAGCTCATCTCCTGTGGCTAATACCCCGACCACGAGCGGCTGATAAACCTCGACTTTATCCAAACCTAGATTGGCAATCAGACTAATATCAGCAGGATTTAAGCGCTTACCTGCCTTTAAGACTATCTCTCTTGCTGCGACCTCCTCCCCTTGTTTGCGAATGTTGCGATCGGGATTGGCGTCTTGGCTAAGAGTAATATTATAAGACTGCGACTTATCAACACTGTCTTTTATGGCCGCAAAGTTGGTGTTTTCTTGCATGATTACTGTATCGCAGTCTGTTGGCACTACGGCTCCGGTAAAGATACGTATGCCTTGCTCGCCTTGCAGACTGCCAGAAAATGGACTGCCCGCTTGTGACTCGCCGACAATCTCAATGGTTGTATCTTTAGTAAGCGTACTGCCTTTAGCGATAGCATAGCCGTCCATAGCTGAGAGGTTTTGTCTGGGTATCGCAAACGGCGCTGCTATGTCTTGCGCCAATATATGGTTTTGACTGCTTAACAGATCACGGCTTTGCGTGGCTCTTTTTGCTAAAGCATAATCGTTTTGATTATAACTGCTGACGCGCTGGATAATGGCTTGCTGGAGCTGCTCGACACTAATCATTATATTTATACTCACTTATATACTAGGGCTAAAAGTCATACTAAATCATGAAGACACAGTCTAGCGTTAATTTTTAGTAAAGCTATTATAGACAACATGAGTATAAACAAAAACCAACGTCGGCTATACCGCTATTATTAATTAGCGCTACTCAGTAATAGTAGCTAATCCTTCTCTATCTGCTAGGATGAACTGCTCTGCAAGCGCCGTTAGCGCTGGATAAAGATCGCTTATCACTCTGATCTTTTGGCAACGAGCGTTGAATTGAGGTAGCCAAGTCAGTAGCGCTTCATCCAAAAAGTCTATCTGTTCTTGAGCGCTACTTGTCATGTCCAGCTGTTGTTCAATACTACTATCAATCCACAAGCTCATGACCCGAAAGTAAACACTAATATGATCATCAGGCTCACGAAATTCAGTATTTAAGCTTAGCTGCTGACTGGCCAAAAACTTACGCATCTGCACTGTCGGTTCACCATAAAGATGCTTGTCTTCACTTAAATAGTAAGAAGCATAAGGCGGCGCGCTATCGTCCCCACTGAGCAAAAAAACTTGCGCAAAGTCGGCAGCAAGCTCGAGCGCCTGCTCCTTTTTTGGCAACTTCTCAAGATCAGCTAAAGCTGTTTTGACGCGGCTACTATATGGCTCAAGATCTAAACTGACAAAAGCGTTGTGAATACTGTCATAAATTTTCTGGTCCTGCCAGTGCTCTAAAGTGGTAGGCGTCAGTTCACGAGCAAAGATATCAGCAAACCAGCGATAAAGCGCCGAGCGTGCTGTATTGGCGGCTTGCCATTCCTCAGCGCTATCGGTTTGTTGGGTATTTATAGGGGTATCTATAGTCATGTTATATCTACTTTTAGAAGGTGAATAAAGCGATACCTTTATAAATCATAGCTGTCATTAATAGTAACATTAATAGCAATTACAACTTATAAAGGCATCTTTTAAAGCGTTTGATCAAGGATATCTAAAAGCTATCCGATAAATAAAGACTTACATGCTGCCTCTTCTCTCAGGGCTACCATCCGGATTGACATAAGTGGGTCCACCAAAAGCGGTGACGGCCGGCGCTTTGCCAACGAATTTTTCTATCTCAACTATACAGGTATTAGCACTAGGTGCTTGTGCCAAACTTGAGGTCCCGACATCTAGAGATACCGTATTGGGGTCGCCATAAGTATCTAACGCGCCAATCTCAGGTCCCGTTGGCCCGTACCATGCGCCTTCTTGAATACGAATGATTCCCGGCGGGAAATTATCTGAGACAACCGCGCCGGCAAGTAGCTGACCGCGGTCGTTGAAGACGCGTACCAGATCACCGTCCCTGATACCGCGAGCAGCTGCATCCTCAGGCCCAATATAGCAAGGCTCGCGGCCTTGTACGGCGTAGCTGGCGCGGCGCGATTCAGATTCGCAAGTTTGTGAGTGCAGACGCGTATCAGGGTGCACGGATTGTAGCCATAGCGGATACTTATCGGAGCCAGGGCCACCGTGTGAGCGTTCAATCTTCTCCATCCAAATAGGATGACTCTTACAGTCGTCATAACCGTAGCTGCCGATAGTACGACTGCTAATTTCTATAAAACCCGATGGCGTCCCTAAAGCGTTGACCTCAGGATCTTCACGAAAATCAGCATGACGCACCCAGTTATCCCCTTCTGGAAATAACACATAGCCTTTTTCCCAAAATTCAGCAAACGGCGGCATATAGAAGTCTTTTTTTAGATTATCAGCGCGGCAGTCCTCATAGATTTGTTCCACCCACTGCATCTCATTCATCTGCCGACTATACTCCCAGTCACGCTTCATACGCTTAGCAAACTCACGCCAAATATCAAAGTCTGATCTTGATTGATAAAGTGGATCAACTAATTTGTGCATAGCGATGACACCACGGTTGCTATAGGAGCCATAAGCATCAAGGTCGTTACGCTCATAAGGAGTACAAGCGGGCAATACGATATCAGCAAAGCGGCAGGTGGCCGTCCAGTTATAATCGACCGCTACCACCGTCTCAACATTGAAATAAGCTTCTTTCATACGGTTACGATCTTGATGACGATGCCACTGGTTACAGCCTGAGAAAATACCCATCTTATAAGGCGGCAACGTAACCTCTTGACCATTAAAGTTAATCTTTTTGCCAGGCTCAAGTAAACAATCTACCGCACGTGCCACAGGAATAACTGAGCTATAGCCATTGTAATCATCGTTGTCGTACTTGGGCTTACGTCCAGTATCTAAGTTAAGTGGGAAAGCGCCCGGCATAGATGCGCCTGACGCGGGCACGCCAACAGAGCTATAATGGTGCGAGTAGCTGATACCGCCGCCCGGCAAACCAATTTGACCGAGCATAGTAGCGAGAATTGCGCCCATCCAGTAAGGCTGCTCACCATGTTGTTGACGCTGAATGGCCCAGCCAAAGATAAGCTGGGTACGATTGCTCGCCATCAAACGGGCAAACTCACGAATACGCTCTGGCGCAACCCCGCAGATAGGCGCGGCCCATTCAGGCGTCTTCTCGACCATGTCTTCGGTTTTACCCATTAGGTATGGCGTAAATTCATCGAGACCTAGCGCATACATATCGATAAATTCTTTATCGTACAGATTCTCAGTATAGAGCGTATGGGCGATTGCCAGCATAAAGGCTACGTCAGTCATCGGATTGACATACTGCTGCTCACACTCTAAATAATTCTGAGTTTTGCTTTTAACTGGATCGACAGAGATAACGCGAATCTCTTTATTTCTAACCTTATCACGCAGTAGCTCTAAATATTCATAAGCTTCATGGGTTTCGGTATTCCAGCCAACTTGCAAGTTCTTGACCGGATCAGAGGACCAAAAAATAATTACTTTTGAATTATCAAGGATTACCGGCCATGAGGTACCTTGTGAGTAGACCTCGGTCGAGCCTAGTATGTAAGGCATAATAACTTGCCCAGCTCCGGTGGAGTAGTCCCCTGCCGTGCCCACGCTATTGCCATGCATAGCCATCGCCCGTAGCATATGGTTACCACAGCTATGAATATTACCTACAGAGCGCCAACCAACGTTAGCGGTGTGCAACGCCCACGGCCCGTGATTTCTTTGGATACGCTCAAGCTCTTCATAGAGAGTGTCCAGCGCCTCATCCCAACCGACACGTACAAAACGATTGTCACCGCGCTGCGTGGTATCGCTTTTTTCACGGTTTTTGTACCAGTCAAGACGAATCATAGGGTAACGTACCCTTGATGGGTTATAGATAACCCCGGGGATGCCTTTTAAAATATCGGTGGGATACTGATCAAATTCAAAAGGTGTGATGGCAATGAGTCTATCTGCCTCAACCTTAGCGCGAAAGGCACCCCAGTGCGCGCCGGATACTTTCCAGCCACTGATATTGACTTTGTCATTTGTGCCAGTAGTAACGATACTATTATCAGCCAGTAGCGGCAGTGGCAATAGGGCGGTACTAGATAAGGCGGCTAGAGATTTTAAAAACCCTCTTCTATTCATGTCTTTCATAATATTTCTCCAACAGCAATAAGGCGCTGACAATGTTTGGCTTATATATCGACTAGCTTACAATACCCGGTCTAGCATCTTGGACAGTCTCCTCAATTGGCGTCTCTTCTGAGCTTTCGCCAAAATCTGATGAGTTCAATTGCAGATACTTAAGAACCAGAGCGCCTGTATCACTATCTAAATTGGTGAATCCTACCATGCCGCTCCATAGCCCCGGCCATTGGTTAGCATCGTGTCCACTGGGGTTCGGCTGGCGATGACAAGTACTACAGTTATCAGCGTAGGTTTGGCTGGCGATATCCCAAGCAGGCTCAATACTCTCCATCAAGCCGCCGTCAGCTATCCAAAGCTTAGTACTTACTTTTTGCCATTCAAGACCGGTTAGCGGATCTTCTCTAGATTCAGTTACCGTCACTAAATCCTCATCTCGAGCCAGCTCTTTGTTGATAGTTACATCAGGGATATTGAGGCCAAAGTAGGTATACCAGACGCGGCCAAAGCCCTTATTCTTGCGCCACATATCAAGCTCAATCTGCGTCATATCACCCTCATGAGCCAAAACCTTGACCGGGGTAGCGATCTCTATAACTCCGGCTTCCTCTTTTTTATCTGCCGTTAGATATAGCGCTTGCGGTACGACGTTGTAGTAAGTCTCGCCTTCTGTAATTTTGGTACTGCTAGCCTCTGACAAAAGTGAGTCAAACGCTGGGTTATGCATACCCTCGGTGTTGGGCAACTCATGCGCAATCCCTTTATGACAATCAACGCAGCTGGCATCACGCTCAGCGGCGCTACGCATGATCATCTGCGAAGTGACGCGCATTTTGCTGAAATCCATGCTGTCGTAGTCATGACAAGCGCGACATTCTTTGGAATTATTAGCCTTGAAGCGGCCCCACTCGCGCTGCGCCAGTACAATACGGTGGTTTACAAACTTCTCCCTAGTACCGATATCGCCAGTTATTTGCGACAGTACCTCGCGTGATGCTTGCATCTTACGCGCCATTTTATCTGTAAAGTCATGCGGTACATGACAATCAGAGCAATAAGCTCGGACTCCAGTACGGTTTTTAAAATGCACGGTTTTCTTAAGTTCAGGCAACAAATTATCTTCCATCGTGTGACAAGACACACAAAATTCTTCGGTATTGGTAGCTTGCATGCCAGCGTTGAATCCGGCCCAAAACCAAACACCGCCTGCAAAACCAATGATCAATAGCAGACCAAAGCCAATCTTTGCAGAAGGTTGTAATAAAAGACGACGCAGCCAGCTAAAAAGACGTTTAATGGCGTTCATAACGGTTCCTTACCGATTCTCATCGTAGTACAGACGATCTTTTGTTAAATAATTGATATAAAAACCCTCTATCTATAAATAATATATTTATAGATATTATGTTCAGATATAGTAAGAGTGGAAACGTTTTATGTAATAGAATAATAAGTGCGGATTTTGTAAATAATGTACTTGTCTATAAGTTATCGGCTATCGAGACCTGTCCGCTACAAAAGAGTGAAGACTACGATTAAGTGGGAGGTCCCCAATAGAACATTTGTGCGAACCAAATAATGAAACCGTAAGCACAAACAAATAAAAGAGCTATAAATGGTAGGGCAAGAAAAGACATTACAAATGCAGTGAGCCACTCATGCCGAACTGGGGGTTGTTGTAATTGTTTTTTATGTTGCATGACGCACCTCTTCTTTATTAATAATTATGGTAGCGATGTTTTGTAGTAAGCGGTATACAACTTTAGTGGTATATAGATAGTGGTTTATAGATGATTATTTAGTAATAAAACACCCTACCTTTACTAAGGATAACGCTGTCATATGTTATCTTATAACCCCTAAGCTCCTTCCCAAGTAAGAAAATTTGCAATCGCTATCGAAAAAATCCCTTAATTATTATTTATTTAGTCAGATTTTCTCAACGTCATTACTAAATGTAATTTAATTCCTTACTTTTCTTAAGGATAACATAATACTCTAGAACTTTGAAGAGGTAGATAGTCTCGTTTACTAATATTAATAGAGCTTCTGTCACAGCCTGCAACTAACAAAGCAGATCAGAACTTGCATTTTTGGATTAAATTTCGCAGCCTGTCGTACCACTAATTTAGGTTTTTAAAAAACATTGATTTAGGCCTTCAAGCTGGATCTTATTGTCCTATCTTTGTTGCTGAAAATTGTCTTAGCGACAATAATAACTCCACTTATCCCATCGACTTTAGCGTTGTTTATTGCTACAGTTATTTTTCCTTGCCAATCAATGGTAATGGTTAATGCCAGCACTTCATGGACTTAAAATTGTTTTAAATTTGACTTACTTTTTCTACTACCGTTTTAGTACTTATTGATTTTCGAGACCTTTATGATGTTAAAAAAGCAATACGCTACCCTTCTACCTCTGTTATTTATAGCAGGTTGTGTCAGCCAACAGTCTATTCAAAAGCCCGTACAGCAACCTAATAAACCGCAGCCCCAAGGCAATACTCAGGTTACGCAGACCCAAACCATTAAGGTTAAACCTGCACCAGTCGTCGTTGAACAAAAAACAGTCGTAACACCTAAACCAAGCTATCGAAGCTTTGCCGACTGGAAATCAGACTTCTCCATGCGCGCCATCTCTGCTGGTAATAATCCTGCAGATGTTCAGCGTTTACTTGGCTCCGCCTACTTAAATGAACAAGCCATCTCCCTTGATTCAGGTCAGCCTGAGTTTTCTAAGATGCCTTGGGATTATGCAGACTCAGCTGCCTCAAGCGCGCGCATCGCCAATGGTAAGCGTAAGCTCTCAGAGCAACGCTCGTATTTATCGCGTTTGGAGTCACAATATGGCGTTAATGCCGAGATTATTACTGCGATTTGGGGAATGGAGTCATCTTATGGCGCTGTTACTGGCAGTAGCTATTTACCAAGCTCGCTGTCAAGTTTAGCCTATGACGGTCGCCGTCAAGAGTTTGCTGAGACCCAGCTGTTATCATTGCTACAACTTTTACAACGCGGAGATATTTACTGGTCACCACTAGAGGGCTCTTGGGCAGGCGGTATGGGCGAGACGCAGTTTATTCCAGCTACTTGGGTAAAACATGGCGTCGACGGGGATGGCGATGGTCATCGCAATCCGTGGTCGACAGCTGATGCTTTAGCTTCAGCTGCTAACTATCTAAGTAATTCAGGCTGGGTGCGTGGTCTACAGCCTTTCTACGAAGTTACCCTGCCTGCCTCTTTTGATTACTCAGTAGTAAATAGCAAGCAGCCAGCGTATAGATGGGCTGAGCTTGGCGTTGATACCATCGATGATGTCAGTTTGGATGCCAATACGCAAATGGAGCTGTGGTTACCTGCTGGCAAAGATGGTCCAGCCTTACTGCTCAGCCCTAACTTTGATGTTATAAAAGTTTATAACAACTCGTCAAATTATGCGCTAGGCGTCAGTTTACTTAGTAAGGCAATCGCAGGACAAAGCGGTCTGCGTAAATCATGGCCGCGCTATGAGCGTCCACTATCAACTTCACAAGTGACTCGCTTACAACAGCGATTAAGTAGTGCAGGTTATGATACCAAAGGCGCTGATGGTATTATTGGTACCAATACTCGTAAAGCATTCCAGCGCTGGCAGGGTGATAACGGACAGACGCCTGATGGCTTTATTAGTCAAAGTAGCGCGTCGTCACTAACTACTTGGTGAAGTTACCTTTTCTATATTTTATCGATTGTATATATCAGTATCTGACGATTTAAAACAAAACAGAGAGTAGCGACATTTATTGTTCGCTACTCTCTGTTAGTTTGAGTCGTAATGTTGTGAATGCTGGTGTAAGTACTTAGATTTAGAGTATTTCGTCTATCTTGAATCAATCAGCTATCCATCATAAGTTCATGATCGAATTATGCTTGGTTGAATACTCTTGTAGAAGTGAATGGTGACAAAGGATAGGCTTAGTTAGCTTAGAGCGATAATAAATGTGAGTGATTAAAAAGCAAGCTACGAGAGTGTATAAGTCAAATCATAGTTTGCATGTATTAAGGGATTATGGTGCAGCGTAGAATAGCTATCTTTTATTCACTTAACCCTTAACCTTACAATGCGTTAGTGCTTAGTACGTTAATACTTACAGCCCTGCGTCTTCTTGCGTAAGTGGCGCTATTTTAATAGGTACAGCGTACAACCACGTAGCACCCATTGTACAAATAAAATGACCGTCCTTAAAAGAGACAATACGAGCCGTAAAATCGTTGTTTTCATGATCTGTCATAGCCTGATCATCGCTATCATCATCTACTGCGCACCATATGTTTGTATCACCACGCGCAAGCATGGCTCGAGTTAAATCACTACCGGTTAATTTGTTGTTCATTTTGGGTTCCTTGTCCGCTTATTGTATTAAATCTTTAAGCTATTGATCATGCAGGCCGTCAACTCTTTAATAAGTTTCTATATACATTTGTTTATATATCATAACTGTATCAATCTATAGCTGCTCCGTACTTATCCAAGCTTTATACTGATCACCTACTGACTGCAATCCATTGTACTTAAAGCATATTTAAGTACAATGCCATGTGTTTATCAGAGATGATTTCTGTATGAATTGTCGTTAATTTAACAAACTAATGTATTCTTTACTACTACTTATCGCTTGGATGTCATGAATGGTATAAATCTTCTCTTGAATGGTAAAAGATATAAGAACAGCATCAATTATTGCCTCAAATGTAACCTATGAAACATAATGAATGGTAGGGTATTGAGAAGGAAAGTATTGACTTATAACGTCTGAAATGTATTATTTTTATCGTCCATAAAATCTATTAAATTTACTTTAAAAATGTTATAAACTACAAAACTGAATAATTACTGTGAATAAATATGACTTATTCGTTAGACTTTCGTAGACAGGTTTTAAAAAGCTTAAATAATGGGATGACCTATGCTCAAGCAGCGGCTTTTTATAACCTTAGTCCTACAACCATTCAGAAGTGGAAAAAGAATATCCACAATAAGGCTACTAGAAAAACTAAGCTACCTAAGTTAACTGATGCCGCTTTACTGCAAGATATTGAAAGTTATCCAAATAGTTATCATTATGAGCGGGCAAAAAGATTGGGTTGTAGCGCATCGGGAGTATGCTTGGCGATGAAACGTCTTGGTATAAAGCAGAAAAAATCTAAAAACCTTTACAAGTAGAACCAGTAAGATATATTTATGTAGCAGGTTTTTATGCTAATGATTACTTTATAGCGATTCGTATAATCTTTTTATTATAAGAACTATAATTATCTATAACTTTTTTATTTTGAAGCTATTAAATAAAGTCATCAAAGTAAGTCTATCTATTTGAGCTACATAATATATAAATTAATATTAATTTTTTAATGAATATACCGTCTATAAATAACTTTTAAGAATACCTCATAATTTGTAATACCTTCTAAAATACAGACTCCTAAAAACTATAAAGCGTTAGGTAAAATGACACCTATGACAGATTCTGTAATGTCTGCTCCTCGTAAAATTATTCATCTTGATATGGATGCATTTTATGCCAGTGTTGAACAGCGTGATTTTCCACAGTATCGCGGCAAACCTTTAGTTGTTGGCGGTGATCCAAGCGGTCGCGGTGTGGTGGCGGCTGCCAGTTATGAGGTGCGAAAATTTGGTGTACGTTCAGCAATGTCTTGCTACGAGGCGCGCAGACGTTGTCCAGAGGTGATATTTGTGTTGCCTCGGTTTGAGGTATACCGTGCTGTCAGTGCTCAAATACGCAGTATTATGCTTAGTCTGACCGCACAAGTTGAGCCTTTATCGCTTGATGAGGCTTATCTTGATGTCACAGGACTCAAAGTCCATAGAGGTTCAGCGACATTAATGGCCAATTGGTTACGAGCGCAAATACTAGAACAAACTGGATTGACAGCGTCAGCAGGCGTCTCATTTAATAAAATGCTGGCAAAGATCGCCTCCGATCTAAATAAGCCTAATGGCACCGCGATTATTACACCAAACGAGGCAGAGGCGTTTATTAGCACTTTAGCTATAGAGCGTTTCCACGGGATCGGTAAAGCCACCGCCAAACGCTTACACGCCATGGGTATAAAAACCGGCGCTGACCTGCGCGCGGTACCTGCAGCACAGCTGGTTAACGAATTTGGTAAGCGTGGTCAGTTTTATCATGACATCGCTCATGGCCGTGATGAACGACCAGTCAAAGCCAAGCGACAACATAAGTCAGTGGGTTCAGAGACTACTTTTAGAGACAACCTAAATAATGATGAAGCGTTACGGCTACAAATTTATGAGCAAAATGCCGATGCTTTTAGGCAAATGCACAATAAAAACTTAGTGGCTTATACGGTTACTCTTAAAATTAAATATGCCGACTTTACACAAATCACGCGCTCACATACGTTAGCTACTGCTTTTGATTGTGCCCAATCTGCCCATTATTGGCTAGATAAGCTATTTACGGATATACCGCGAACTCTTCCTATCAGACTGGTAGGGGTTACCTACTCCTCTTTGGCACCCGCAACTCAGCTGCTACCGCAATTAAACTTATTTGATTAGGGTGCGTTGATCGCTTGTTGAGTGCCTTTAGTCACTATGAATTTGCCATCTTATTAGCAAGTTTCTGCTAAACTGACGCCAAATTTTTACCTACTAAATGGCCTATTATGACTGACTCTAAATTCAATACTCCTAGTGCCGATAGCGATAGCACCAATATTACCAACATTACCAACATGAATAGTAACGATCGTCCGCTTAGCTATCTAAGCGTTGCCGATTACGACTATGAGCTACCGGACGGTTTGATCGCTCGTTACCCTCTAGCTGAGCGCTCCGCTTCTAAACTACTGCATCTAACTTCTACTGGTCAGATCGATGATCATCTGTTTACTACGCTACCCTCGCTACTCAGTGCTGGCGACTTGGTAGTATTCAACGATACCAAGGTGATGAAAGCGCGACTGTTTGGTAATAAAGACACCGGCGGGCGTGTTGAAGTACTCATCGAGCGTCTGATAGATAGCTCAAATGATCCTAGTATTCATACCAGTACTGATACTGACAATTTTGGGCTTGATGCTAATTTGCTGTCTAGTCATCAAAATATAGCGCTTTGTCATGTTAAAGCCAGTAAAGCTCCCAAGCTTGGGCAACAGTTGTGGTTGGCTGAGGGTCAAATGAGTTGTCAGATGATCGGCCGACAAGACAATTTGTTTATTCTAGCTTTTGATGCGCCTATACTTCCTGATCTAGAGCGTTATGGCGAGCTACCGATCCCGCCTTATTTTGAGCGTCATGCAGACGCCACTGACAACATTCGCTATCAAACGGTGTTTCACAATCCTGCCAAACTTGCCAGCGTAGCTGCGCCTACTGCCAGCCTACATTTTGATGAGAACGTATTAACGGCGTTAACTGACCGCAGCATTAATACCGCTTTTGTCACTTTACACGTGGGCGCAGGTACCTTTGCGCCAGTAAAAACTGATAATCTACTCAACCATACTATGCATAGCGAATACGCGCACCTGCCGCAGTCAACGGCAGATCTTATCAATCAAACTCACGCTCAGGGCAATAAAGTCATTGCTGTTGGCACAACTGTTGCACGTGTATTAGAGACAGCCTATCAAAAAACAGCACATGATGGGCCATTGTCCTTAACCACTTGGTCAGGGGATACCGATATTTTTATCTATCCTGGGTTTGAATTTGGGGTTATTGATCGCCTGATTACTAACTTTCATCTTCCTAAATCCACCCTGCTGATGCTAGTTTCTGCTTTTGCAGGTAAGACCGCTATTGAGCAAGCTTATCAGCACGCCATCGATAGTCGATATCGTTTTTTCAGCTACGGTGATGCAATGCTGTTAGATAAGAAAACATCTTAATAGCAGTGAGTTTTGACTAGCAGCTTTATCAGGTGGCACTTAGATAGGATTACTTGTGGTTATCAACCGTTACTCCCATACGTCACTATAAAAGGGCTGCGCATGTCTTGGCATTTACCTCATCGATTGACCCGTATTCATCAGGCTGTCTCGATCACCCTACTTTGCTCAGTTGGTTCTGCGATATTACTACCTGTTGCACAAGCCGCTACTTTGGGTAAAACGGTGATTACCTCAGCTCAGCATGAACCACTAGCTGCGAGTATTAGCGTCTCTAATATCAATGCTGCAGATTTTGTAGCCAATATTGCCAGCCCCGCAATTTATCAGCAAATGGGACTGACGCCAACTGCCTCTATGTCCGTACGCTTCGTAGCGACTTCTGCAACGACAGGGCAAGTACTTATTAGTACCTCACAGCCCGTATCTATGCCGTTTGCAGATGTGGTTTTGGCTGTCAATGACAATGGCCAACGTAATATGGTACCCAAAACCCTACTTATGCCATTAGGTGGTGATACTACCATTAAACAGTCCAATCGTGTCATTGCAGGCGCGCAGCAACCAAACTTACCGCTAGTAACCGATGTTGTTGCTACCCCTTTAGCTGTCAAAAAGGGCGCACCTCCACCATTGATGAACACAGCGCGTATTCAAGCACCACTACAAATGCAAGCTTTGAATACACCTAAGATTGCAGCTGATAACACATTACCAGCGATGATTGTTACTGCCTCACCATCGTTGAAAATGTCGCCAGCTGCAGACATGCAAAACCTGACGGCTAGTACCAAGCAAGCTGACGCTATAGTTACTGGTAATATTACCAATACTAAGCAAGCGAACCTGGCAAAAGATAACGTAGTAGTATCAGACAGTAGCGCTAGAACTAATAAAGCCTTAAATACTAGTACTACAGATAGACAATTAGATATTTTAAATATTCAAGTGACCCGCCAAATTCAGCTCAACAGCACTCCTCAGAATGCGCCTACCAATCAAACGCCAACGATTATGGCTGCTGATAATGAGCTGCAAGACAATATTCTTCAAAACAACATTCCTCAAGAGAATGCAAACGTAGCTGCACAGCCGACAACTCAGCCCTCTACTATACCGTCATCTACCGTACAGCCGATGGTAGCATCGAATCATACTAGCAGCTACACCGTGCAGCGTAACGATAACTTATGGATTATCTCTCAGCAGATTGCTAAGCAAAATAACATTGATGTACAGACAGTTATGGCTCAGATTAAAGCTCAAAATCCAGAAGCTTTTATCTCACAAGACGCTGATCTGTTAAAGGCTGACGCTAAGCTTAATCTACCCAGTTACGAGGTAGTACCTTCACAGCAGAACCTGCAAACCGCTATTGCAGCACAAAGACAATATTACGTACAGTCTAATTCGTCCAAACCTCACAAAAATAAGAAAAAACTACCTGCTCCAAAAGATGCAGAAGATGCAGAAGATGCTCAAACTGTAGCCTCTAAACCACTATCTGCAGCAGCAAAACCCTTAGCCCAGCGTCGTGACAAGCCAACAAGAACCGTTACCAAGACTTTGCCCCAAGCGCAGTTTTCTGTTATTGCTCCAGGTCGTAATGGTAGTGCCGATGGTACCCAAAGCAAAGCTGGCGCAGCTACTGGCAATGGGCTAAACACTGATATCTTAGCCACACTCAATTCAGCGCGGCAACGTACCGCTGATCAGGCCAAACGAGTAACCACAGCAAGTAGTGCTCTTGGTAAATACACCAAAAGATTACAATTACAAAACCAAAAACTTGCGGATCTGCAAGCTCGTTTAAAAAAACTACGCAACCAATAATTAATAACGGCCTCGCTGTTCAGCATTAGCCGCTGCAAACAGTACTTGTAGGCTTAGGAGGATTTATGAGCAATATGTTATATATCATTATCGGTTTAGTGGTCGTCGTCTTAGTCGTCGTACTGGTGTTACGTAACAGTAAAGCGAAAAACGCGCCCGCCCAGCCTGTTAAGCCCGCTCGTACGGCAGCGGTTGCCAATACGGCTACAAAATCGCAAACTGTAAGTGCCGAGCAAAATGCGACTAAGTTTGATCCGCTAACCGTGGCACAGCGCTTTATAGATCAACAACGCTATGATAAAGCAATTGAGACCTTGGAACGTGGTTTGGAAAAGCAGCCTCAAGACGCCACGCTGCTGCTTAAATTGCTAAACATTTATGCCATCACTGATCAGACTGATGATTTTGATAAGATTTATAGTGCTATCAAAAATAATGGCGATGCTGCAACTATCAATGATGCCGATCAGCTTAAAGCTTTATTAGAGCAAGAACAAACCCAAAGCCAACCGGTACAATCTGAGACTGCTACCGACTCTAGTTTTGATGGTCTTGATTTTGATTTATCTACTGCCCAAACTGCGACCGAACATAAGCCAACTCAAACTGAAAATGATTTAGACCACAACCTAGTTGATTTAGAATCACAAAACACCCCTGCACCGTCAGTACCAGAAGCCAACAACGATTTCGTCATCGACATTAGTGCTGATGACGATTTTGATCTGACTTTAGACGATTTAGAATTTACAGATACAGATGGACAAGTTGACACCTCAGCTCCAGTAACCACTACTGATAACAATGATAACGAGCTAAGTTTCGAAGATAATAGCGACGACGAAGCGACGACTCGCAAAAACTTAAATGTAGACGATGACTTTACACTTAGCTTCGATGATCTGTCTCAAGACTTAGAAGTTCAAGAAGTTCAAGAAGTTCAAGAGACTATCGAACCAGAAAACCATGAGGACTTTGCATTATTACTAGAAGAAGACAGTACAGCGTTTGAAAGTAGTACAGCTGACTTTGATTCTACGTTGACTGACGAAAATGAAGACGATGTTCAATCAGAAGACAATACTCAGTTAAGTGATAGTATTTCGCTAGAGAGTAATACAGCAGATAGCTTTGACAACAATTTATTGTCACTTGATGAGCTAAATGTCGACAATGAGTTAATGAATGAAGACGATACTCAATCAACATTAAATGATGAAGCTTCTAACGTAGCATACCTTGATGAAAATGACGGCGAAAATACTGATACTGTTAGGCCTACAATTGACACCACCGCTGACAATACAATAGCTGAGCATGCGCCAGTAGCTGATGAGTTTGAAACGGATACATCGTTCACTGCATCGACTGCTATCACGCCTGTAGACGATGCAGATGATTTCAAATTTATCGATGAAGATCGCAGCGGCTCAAACGATCAGAACGCTAATGATCAAAGTTTAGTGGCGACGCCTACTGAAGATTTTGCCGCGCAATTTGCCGCAGACTTTGATTTTGTGAATACCTTAGACGCTAATCAAGTAACTTTAGATTTAGCTGGTCAATATTTAGAGTTAGGAGAGTATGACAGCGCTGCACGTCTACTTAGTGAGGTGATCGCCGAAGGCAGCAGCGAACAACAAAACCAAGCTCAAGAAATGCTGGCGCGTACCGCCTAGTATAGAGGCTTAGTTGCAAGCTGAACTAACCAAAAACGATAGCTTAATGTTACCCTCGTCACTTTTATTTTCAACTGACTATAACAAGCATCTTATAAAAATAGGATGCTTGTTTTTATTTTACGTTTCCATTTTATGGTTTATCCTTTATATTACCTCTACTTATTTATCCTTATTACGGTAATGTCATGCCTTCATCTACAGCTCCATTGAATTCTTTATCTCATGGTATTCAGCTTGTCTATGCTGGGGGTACTTTTGGGAGTTATGGTCGTCCTCTAGCGCCTTTAGATGCCGACGTATTTTTGCCGATGATAGAGACGCTACTTACTGAGCAAAAAATAACAGCTCTTTTGCCAGCAATCTCGTGGCTGAGTAATACTTTAATCAAGGATAGCAGCCAGCTAACACCAAAAGACTTCGTGCATTTTTACGATCTATTATTAGAGGCGTATAAACAAGGTCACCGGCAATTTATAGTAATTACTGGAACCGATACCTTGAGTTATTTGGGGGCGTTTTTAGCAGAAGCCTTTGCTGGATCTGATATCTGTATCATCGTCACTGGTAGTATGCGGCCCTTATTAGACAGTGACAATCTGCATACCTACACTGTCGATGACAGTAGCGATGCTTGGGACAATCTAAGCGAGTCGCTACGCCTTGCTGCTGCTGGAGAGTCTGGGGTTAAGATAAGTTTTGGTGGTGAATCATGGCCTGCTCAAACAGTGCAAAAGATACATAGCCACGACTTTATGGCCTTTACCGGTCATTCACGTGCAGGCTACCCCAATAATAGCTACGCAAAATCATTACCAGCCATACGTCGCCAGCATTGGATTGATGATCAACTAGCCGTCAAAGATAGTATTCAGCAACGTGCCAAACAGACAAATATTCATTCTATATACTGTATGCCTAATAACCCTGAGGTACTAGCTATACAGTTGAATGCGCTATTAGAACAGCCGCCTTGCGGAGTGATTTTGTTAGGATTTGGTGCCGGTAACGTCCCCTATTCAACAGCGCTCGTCAAAGCTTTGCAGCAAGCTTACGCACAAGGACATATAGTAGTATGTGCCAGTCAGTGTCCATTCGGCGGCGTTAGTAGTAGCTATGCTGCAGGTAGCTGGCAGTATGACTATCATGTTATCGCAGGCGGGCGCTTAACTGTTTCGGCTATTTATGCACGGCTATTGTGGCTGCTGCTACGCTACGATACCCCAGCGCGAAGGCGGCAACGTTGGACGCATAGCGTCAATCAGCTCGGTACTACGTTAAATAAATAACTAAAAATCATCAATATAAACTATCGAACAAAAGCTAACCATTGTTTCCAGTCATTTTGAGCGTTTTATGAAAGTCGAACAACCAAGTTATACGTTGGCCATTGCGATTGAATTCTTAGGAACACATTACCGCGGCTGGCAACGTCAAAAAGAAGTATTAGGGGTACAAGAAGCTTTAGAGAAAGCTATCAGTAAAGTCGCCGATGAGCCTGTAGAAGTAGTCGCGGCTGGTCGTACCGATGCAGGCGTTCATGCTAGTAATATGATCGCCCACTTTGTGACCCAAGCTTATCGTCCGTCCCTTAACTGGCTACGCGGTATCAATAGCCTGTTGCCTGATGATATTGCTCTGCGCTGGGTGCAGCCTATGCCAGCAGAATTCCATGCACGCTTTAGCGCTATTGCGCGCCGTTATCGTTATATTACCCTAAACCAAACGCCCCGCCCTGCCATATTAAATCATCAAGTGACCCATATTCATAAGCCCTTAGATTTATCAAGTATGCAGCGTGCGGCTACTGATATTGTAGGTACTCATGATTTTAGCAGTTATCGCGCTGCAGCTTGTCAATCTAATCAGCCGATACGTACAGTTAGCCGCGCTGATCTCTTTGCTCATGGATCATTTATCGTTTTTGATATTCAAGCGGACGGTTTTTTGCATCATATGGTGCGTAATTTGATGGGTACTTTGTATGCTATCGGTCATCATGAGCTAGAGCCTGAAGACTTTCTAAATATTTTAGCGCAAAAAGATCGTACTATTGCACCTCCTACTGCCTCAGGCGACGGTTTATACTTTATTAATGCCTATTACCCAAAGGCTTACCAGCAGTTACTACCTAATATGCCATTGACCCCTGTTTGGCTAAATTTACCGGACTAATATAGCGAATCGTCATACACAAACGCTTACACGCTGTCAAGTAAAAACTCGGTTTAGTATTGCTTTAATAGCCAAACTTACGTATAATATGGGCTTATTTTTCATTGATTGATATAAATTATGGCTAAAGACGATATTATTGAATTTGAAGGCGAAGTCATTGACACCCTTCCAAATACTTTATTCAAAGTTCGTTTAGAGAACGGACATGAAATCATTGCTCATATCTCAGGTAAGATGCGTAAGCACTATATTCGTATTTTGACAGGTGATAAAGTAAAGGTAGAGATGACTCCTTATGATTTAAGTAAAGGTCGTATTACTTACCGTGGTAAGACTTAATTGCTAACTCGACTTTTAAGTAGTCTACGTGGCTTAACAGTTATGCAAATCTAAACCGTTGAGCCTACTAAGTTAAATAAGTTGCAAGACTGACAATCTTTTTAGATACGATCACCTAAAAAGTAGCTTATGCTAAATCATAACAATAAATAAAAAGCTTAATGACTTATTGATATTTATTTTGTATCTACGATTTGAACGTCATAACGTCTCTTATACCATTACCCTTTTTGTCCCCGTCTCTCTGTATCTACAAAAATACCGCTAATTATCAGCGGTATTTTTGTATTTGGATGCTGGTAATATTTATTGTTAAAAGTTGTCTAATCTATATACAACTTATGCTTTACTAGCAGCGCTTTATACATATCTAAATATTACAAAACAGTTATTTAAATTCTACTGTCGCATCATCTTTGATAGTACCCAATAAAGCTAACGCGTCCCAGTTGGTCAATCGTACGCATCCTGAAGAAGCTTGTCTGCTAATGCGCGCTGGATCTGGTGAACCATGGATACCATACGAAGGTTTACTAAGTCCTATCCACACCACGCCTACTGGATTATTAGGTCCCGTTGGTATAATAAGCTGACTACCATCATCATCTGTGTAGGTATAATTAGGGTTATGGACTTTGACCTCGACCTTGTGCGTTCCAGAAGGCGATGGAGTTGCAGTACTACCTACTGTGGTTGGATAACTGGCAACTAAATTGTTTTTATCATCATAGGCATATAAGGTCTCAGTTGCCTTATCAGCGATTACTCGGCTGACCTGTTTAATATTTGGGTTGCCTGGATTATAGACAGTAATAGTCTCTCCAGCTCTAAATTTAGCGTTTGGGTTGAGCGCTTTTAAGTATTTTTCACTTATGTGAAACTTTTCTGCCAGTGCTTCAGGAACGCTTTCATAGTACATACCATCAAGCTTAGATTTGGCTTCTGCACTGGCCGGAATGGTCGTAGTTTTTACGTTTACATCAGCGTCAGTGAGTGTATAGTTGACCAGTACTGGCTGCATCATAAGCTTATTATTTTTGGTCAAAGCTTCCCATGTCTTAGTATTGAGTTGATCCGTAACGCTCAAACCCTGCGCTTTTTGGAAAGCTTGCATCGCTTTACGAGTGTTTTTACCCCAGTACCCATCAACTGGCCCGACGCCGTTGTGATGCCAGTTGAGCAGTGCTTGTAGTTTGGTTCCGGTATTACGATCGATATCGCTACCTTGTGACCAATTAGAGTCATTGACTTTTTGAGCCGTTTTAGAGAGATCCTTAGTATTGTACTCGATGGTTGGTAACAGCTTATTAAGTACGTCTGCTGTCTTGACGTCACGAGTAATTTTTTGACTGACGCCGTTAGTGACGGGACTAACATCTGTAGTATTAGCTGTTGTTGTGCTGGCAGTAGTATTGTTACTAGCCGTATTTTTATTGGTAGAGCTGTTATTAATTGTGTTACTACCATTAGCCGTTTCAGCAATACTAGGGTTCATAAGTAGCGTAACGGATACAGCCATTACTGTCATAGCGGTAGTTGTCTTCATTGATAATGACATATGCTTCCTCAATTTTTAATCAATATATTTTAAATAGGGTTACTTTTCTGTATTTCTCGAACCTACTATTATTTTATTTTCGTGTAACTAACACTAAATAATATTTCTATTTAGTATCTATTATACATCAAAATGTCACAAAAATTTCTTCACTGCAACATATTTATATCAACAGATGACTATTCTCATAACTATATAATAGAACATTAGTCAGCTTTGAATTTCTACTGAGTTATGTTATCGAACTTTAGGACAACCACGAAAAAACCCATAAGCTATATAACAGCTTATGGGTTCATTTTAATTACAATCAAATTATTTAGCTTTATAAAAACGACAAATATCGATAAAAGACTATAATGAATTTAGACTAATTTAGCCAATACCGCTTCACCCATCTGTTTGCAGCCTACTTGTGTAAGGTTAGTTTCGCTACCGTCCTCTTTACTCTCTAGGATATCAAGCGTACGTAGTCCGTCATCAAGTACAGCGCTAACCGCTTGTTCAATCGCTTGCGCTGCTTGCTCTTGTTTAAAGGTATAGCGCAGCATCATCGCTATAGAAAGAATAGTCGCTAGTGGGTTGGCTTTATCCTGCCCTGCAATGTCGGGTGCTGAACCATGACAGGGCTCATACATACCCTTGCCATCTTCATCAAGGCTTGCCGAGGGTAACATACCGATAGAGCCTGTTAGCATAGCTGCCTCATCAGATAAGATATCACCAAACATATTACCTGTTACCATGACGTCAAACTGCTTCGGGTCTTTAATCAGCTGCATACAAGCATTATCAGCATACATATGGGACAGCGCCACATCACTATAATCCGCTTGCTGCATCTCTATTATCGTCTGTTTCCAAAGTTCAGTCACTTCTAAGACATTAGCTTTATCTACCGAACAGACTTTAGCAGCATTACCCGACGCTTGAGCACGAGTGCGTGCTAATTCAAAAGCTACTTTACCAATACGCTTGATCTCACTCGTGCTGTACACCATCGTGTTGTAACCCTGCTGCTCACCATTCTCCAGAGTGCGTATACCGCGCGGTTCGCCAAAATAGATACCACCAGTAAGCTCACGAACAATGAGCAAATCTAAACCTGAGATAATCTCAGACTTAATGCTTGAAGCATTGGCCAGTTGCGGATAGAGCTTTGCCACACGCAGGTTGGCGAACAACCCAAGCTCACTACGAATTTTGAGCAGACCGCGTTCAGGTCGTTTACTGCGCTCAATATTGTCCCATTTAGGACCGCCCACTGCTCCTAATAACACAGCATCAGCAGCCCGAGCACGCTTAAGCGTATCTTCTGGTAGTGGCTCGCCAGTTGCATCGATAGCAGCGCCGCCAATTAAACCCGACTCAAGAGTCAAACTCAAGTCAAACTTCTTATTAACCGCGTTTAAAATGTCAATAGCTTGAGCCATGATCTCAGGGCCAATACCATCACCTGCTAATGTCAATATCGTTGCCATACTTGTCCTTGTAAATGAGATACGAATGAGTTTTCCGGTTTATACACACTATATTGGCTACTTACCTTTCGATATAGTAGCCAATATCTATATTTAATAACTTTAAATTTGGTGGTATTAAAAGTGAAGCTTTTAAACCTTGTATTTAAGTCTTAAAAATTAACTTTCAGTGGCATCTAGTTGATCAGCTAGACTGATTTCTACGAATTCGCCTTGACTCTCTGTACTTATCTGTTTACAAAAGCGGCGTTTAATATCTGTACCTTGAAGCAAATCAATACATAAAGGGTTGGGCGAAGCGGTTTCTAACAAGCTTGCTGGGTCTTGAGTCGGTTTTTTGCGATAAGCTCGTAGCTGATAAATGCCAGGTTCCATAAACTCATGGATAATAGCAAAGCGCTCCACGTAACCAACATTGTTCTCAGGATAAAAGTTTACGTGTACTTCACGTTTTGCAGGTTTGACACGGGCATAGTAATTAATCATATCAGGCATACCAGAAGCTGATAAAGGTACGACTTTCACAGATTGTTTATTCTTTAAAGGCTCGATTGCCTGAGCGTCTATATCGCTATTAGCATTTGATATGAATGACAACATAGCAGGATCTGCTGGCATGTGTTCTAGGTCTATAACTTGAGTTTGATCAATTTGGGTAATTTCACAATGATAAGTACCTACACAAGTAATATTCACCTCATCAGCAATAGGACTAACCTCGCCTGCCCACGCTTCAGATTTTTTCGCTATGTCTATTTGATTATAGCCTTTTAGCGCTTGACAACCCGACGATAGTAAACTTATAGCTAAAATCGTACTGGTTAATACAACATAACGTTCTTTATTCATAAGGACGGCTACTATTCATGTCAATAACAAACTACCTCTTATTCTAGCTATTTAGTTACGTTAATACAACGTTGTATTAGCAAATGCTTTACTTTATAACTATTATAACACTAATTATCTGAAAGTTAGGTGTCATCAAATACTTAACTGAGATCAAAATTTATGCACGTACCTCATTAAATATCCAAGGCGTCTTTTGCATCATTCTATGTTCGTACTCTTTGATAGCATCACTTTGTTGCAGGGTTAAACCGATATCATCAAGACCATTTAGTAAACAATGCTTGCGAAAGGCGTCAACTTCAAAAGCGTACTCTTCACCCGAAGGCGTAATCACTACCTGACGTTCAAGATCAGCGCTAAGTTCATAGCCTTCATTGTTTAGCGTCGCACTCATCAGTTTATCAACAATCGCTTCGTCTAACACGATAGGAAGCATACCATTTTTGAAGCAATTATTATAAAAAATATCGGCAAAGCTGGGAGCGATTATCGTACGAAAGCCGTATTCTGATAGTGCCCAAGGCGCATGCTCTCGGCTGGAGCCACAACCGAAGTTTTTACGGGCAAGAAGTATGGTAGCTCCTTGATAGCGCGGTTCATTCAAAACAAAATCTGGATTGATAGGCCGTTTGCTATTATCCTGACCAGGATAACCTTCGTCAAGGTAACGCCATTTATCAAATAAATTCACTCCAAAGCCAGTACGCTTAATAGATTTTAAAAACTGTTTAGGAATAATTTGATCGGTATCAACGTTTGAGCGATCAAGCGGACAGACGATACCAGTTTGGGTATTATAAGCTTGCATAAGTTCTCCTTAAAACTATATTTTTTATCAAAAATAAGGTAATAACCGTTACTAATTAATCACTACCTCTATCATTAATCATTAAAAAGTACGGACATCGACAAAATGACCAGCCAATGCAGCAGCAGCAGCCATTGCAGGACTTACTAAATGCGTGCGCCCACCGGTACCTTGACGACCCTCAAAATTACGATTGGACGTTGAGGCACAGTGCTCCTCAGGCTCAAGCTTATCGGCATTCATGGCCAAACACATAGAACAGCCAGGCTCACGCCACTCAAATCCTGCCTCAGTAAACAAAGAATCCAAACCTTCGGCCTCAGCTTGTAGTTTTACCTGTCCGGAGCCTGCCACGACAATAGCCTCTTTAATGTTTGCAGCTACCTTACGGCCTTTAATAACTGCTGCCGCCTCGCGTAGATCTTCGATGCGCGAATTGGTACAGGACCCAATAAACACCCGATCCAGCTGAATATCAGTAATAGGTTGCCCTGCTTTCAACCCCATATAAGTATAAGCTCGCAGCCAGCCCTCTTGCTGAGTCTCATCATTGGCTTGATCAGGCGTTGGTACCGACTGAGTGATATCGACCACCATCTCAGGCGAGGTACCCCAAGACACTTGCGGCGCGATTTGGCTACCATCAATCTCAATTACGGTATCGAATAGCGCATCATCATCTGAATAAAAGGTGCGCCAATACGTTTCTGCCTGCTTCCATTGCTCGTCGGTTGGCGCGTAAGGACGGCCTTTGACATAATCAATGGTTATATCATCAACGGCGACCATACCCACACGTGCGCCTGCTTCAATAGCCATGTTACAGACGGTCATGCGACCCTCCATACTCATCTCTTCAAATACTTGTCCTGCAAATTCAATGGCATGGCCGGTACCGCCAGCAGTGCCAATCTTGGCAATGATAGCAAGCACTACGTCTTTTGGCGTCACGCCAGCTCCAAGCTTACCATTGACCCGAATTTGCATATTTTTCATTTTTTTGGTGATCAAACACTGAGTTGCCAGCACATGCTCAACCTCAGAGGTACCAATACCATGCGCCAGACAACCAAGTGCTCCGTGCGTTGCGGTATGAGAATCACCGCAAACCACAGTCATACCTGGTAGTACTAAACCTTGTTCTGGACCGACCACATGCACGATACCTTGACGGTTATCATTAATAGTAAACTCTGCAATATCAAACTTTCTACAGTTCTCATCTAAAGTTAAAACCTGCAAGCGTGACACTTTATCCTCAATACCAGCAACGCCTTCTGCACGCTCTTTGGTCACTGTGGGTACATTGTGATCTGGGGTTGCGATATTGGCAGACAAACGCCAAGGCTCTCTGTTTGCAAGCTCCAAACCCTCAAAAGCTTGTGGACTCGTTACTTCGTGTAGCAAATGACGGTCGATATAGATCAGGCTTGAGCCATCATCGCGCTTGGTAACTTCATGAGCATTCCAAAGTTTGTCGTATAACGTTTGACCAGTCATGGGACTATCCTTTATTTGTGGCTATCTGCTTAAGGTTTAGGTGTCTGCCTAACGAATAAAAGTTATATAAGCAGAACATCTAGATATCGAAGTATAGCTAATAGTTGATAATATTCTGTAGGTGATAGTGTTTTATTATAAAACTGATTTATTTAGGGGTTACAGAGTGAAAAATAGTAATTAGACGTAATAAAAGTGTTTTGATGTCTTGTGATTATAACAGCCTAATTCTATAATAATAATTGATGATTTTTATCGATCCGCAAACTTTTTTTTCTAATTTATTATGACTAGATATGCCAACTTTTATTTATAGCTGAATTTGTAGCTAAGGACACCAGTTTGAACACAACTAACTTGACCACGTTTGTGACCGTTATGCAGACCGGCAGCATCTCAAGCGCAGCAGAAAAACTATTTATTACTCAGCCTGCGGTCAGCAAACGTATTAAAAACTTAGAAGATGAGTTTAAAATAACGTTATTTGATACGGTAGGCCGCGGCATTGTACCGACTCAAGCGGCAAGTGAGATGCTACCTCATGCTAAGCGCTGGCTTGATGATTATGAAAACTTTAAAATAAATTTGCAACATTCTAAGCAGATCGTCTCAGGCAAACTGGTCATTGGCACCAGTCATCATATCGGTCTACATCACCTTGCACCAGTTCTAAAACACTTTATTCAAAGCTATCCTGCTGTACAGCTAGAAGTACACTTTGTGGACTCAGAAGAGGCACATAAAGCAGTGCTTGATGGCGATCTATCACTAGCGTTTTTGACCCTGCCTCCTGTGTATGACAAACGGCTGACTTATCACACTCTATGGTCAGACCCTCTGTATTTCATGACCGGCACTTTATCGCCCTTGGCTAAAAAGACCAACGTAACGCTCGAGCAACTAGCGCGCTACCCTGCTATTTTGCCGTCAGCTAATACTTTTACCAGTCAAATCACGCTGGCAGAATTTGCCAAACATAACCTTAAGCCTTATGCAACTATGAGTACCAACCCCCTTGAATCCATTCGGATGTTAGTATCTGTAGGACTTGGCTGGTCAGTGCTACCGCAAACTTTAATCAGTCAAGATTTAGAGCGTATTGACATGGCCAATAACGTTGAGCTACAGCGTTATTTAGGCGTGGTTATCAATCCAAAAATGACGCGCTCTAGTAGTGTCGAGGCATTGCTAGATCTACTGGCACCCATTGAATAACTACTTAACCCTAGTATAGATAAGAGTTTACACTGACGTTTTTTATAAAATGTATAATAAGCTTAGTTAGCTATTGTTATTTTCATACGTTATAATAAATGAAACGTTGTTCTATACCATAAATTTACCGTAGTTTACCACAAGTTATATACTGAATGGTGCAGGTAGAGGTAGGGTTATGCTAGTTAGTAAGTGCGATGGTTTTAGACGATTGATTTCAACAATAATCAATAAAGGTAATGGACAAAACAAGTTTTTTAATTATTGTTTTATTAGTTATCTTTAGAAGTGTATTTTCTTAAATATTATCAATCATGTAGAACTAAGAGCAGATACTAATCATAATTGAAAAGCCATTATATATTAATGGCTTTTTTTGTCTGTAAACAACGTCTATAGATATCATCTATTGAAAATTATTTAACTACAATAGCCAACACTGTTGGATAAGGACAATTATTATGAACGGAGTATCTAGTGGCGTATTAGTATCGCTCGCCGCCTATTTTTTGATCATGATCGGTATTGGTGTTTATGCCTATTTTAAGCAAAATAATGATACCGAAGGCTATATGCTAGGAGGTCGTAGCTTAGGCCCTGCGGTAACAGCATTGTCAGCTGGTGCCTCCGATATGTCAGGTTGGTTATTACTTGGTTTGCCAGGTTATATGTATGCCGATGGGGTCGTTAGTATTTGGATTGCTCTGGGCCTGACCTTGGGTGCCTTATTGAATTATATTATCGTAGCGCCGCGTTTACGTGTCTATACTGAGGTCGCTGGTAATGCTATTACTCTGCCCGATTATTTTGCTAACCGTTTTGAAGACAAATCGCATATGCTACGGGTCATCTCAGCAATAGTTATTATCCTATTTTTTACGGTTTATACTGCAGCCAGCTTAGTTGGCGGTGGTAAGCTCTTTGAGAGTTCACTAAATCTTTCTTATAGTACAGGTCTGTGGGTCACTGCTGGTGTGGTTGTCGCCTATACTTTATTCGGTGGGTTTTTAGCCGTGTCTATGACGGACTTTGTGCAAGGCGTTATCATGCTGTTTGCGTTAGTAATCGTTCCTGTCGTTGCTTTTACCGATCTGGGCGGTGTCTCTGACGTGACTACCGCTGTAAGGAACATTGATCCAAACCTGATGAATATCTTTAGTGGCATGACGTTTATTGGTATCGTCTCACTAATGGCATGGGGTCTTGGCTATTTCGGTCAGCCGCATATCATCGTACGTTTTATGGCTATACGTTCAGTTAAAGACGTTCCTACTGCACGTAATATTGGTATGAGCTGGATGGTCGTCAGTCTGATCGGCTCATTGATGACCGGTTTTGCGGGTCGCGCTTATGTACAAAAGACAGCCATGACTTTGGACGATCCTGAAACTATTTTCTTAGTATTTACGCAGTTCTTATTCACGCCGCTAGTTTCAGGGTTTTTATTAGCCGCTATTTTAGCTGCGATTATGAGTACGATCTCATCACAGCTATTAGTAGTATCAAGCTCACTAACCAAAGATATCTATAAATTGTTTTTAGATAAAGAGGCACCTGAATCTCGCCAAGTATTGGTCGGCCGTGCCTCAGTAATATTGGTTGCAGTAGTAGCCATTTTGCTTGCCTCTGATCCAGACAGCTCAGTGTTAACGCTAGTATCTAATGCTTGGGCAGGCTTCGGTGCTGCCTTTGGGCCCTTGGTTATCTTTAGTTTAGTATGGCGCGGTATGAACCGTAACGGCGCTGTTGCTGGCATGGTTATTGGTGCTTTGACGGTGATTCTTTGGATCTATGGTCCGTTTGAGATGAATGGTGTGGCACTTAATAGCTGGTTATATGCCATCGTTCCAGGCTTTATTTTAAGTACCATTGCCATCTTTGTAGTCAGTAAAATGACAGGTGGTCCAAGACCTTCGGTCTCAGCGAAGTTCAAAGAGATGGAGCTTAACTTAAATCCCTAAAATAAATAGTAACTCTTAAGATAAACAGCTTATTAAATCACAGCTAACCTCTCTACTATCATAAGTAGAGGGGTTTTTTGATGTCTATAGCAGACAATTAAAGACATCTAAGCGTATATTAATAAGCTTTTATAGCTTGTTTTTTTAATCTATCTACAACCTTTTTACTGTACATAAAAAAGCGACCCACTATGGATCGCTTCTCTAATTAATACAAGTCAGATAATTAGGATGTTATTTATCCTGATAAGAGAGCTTCACACCAAGAATATAACCATCATTATCTTCGAAATCAGCGACGATTTTACCACTAGGCAAGCGTCCTTGAGCATCGCCGAACCACAGATATTTACCGCCCGCTGATACTGCCCAGTTTTCGGTCACATCGTATTTGGCACCAAGACCCGCGCTATAGTAGCCTTCGATAGGTCCTAATGAAGTGGTTGGATCACCCGCGCCGCTATCCCAGCCGACAGTGCCACTCACCGCCAGTGCTGGCGCTAAACGCTTGGCAAGACCTAATTCTACCTGCCATTGATCATCGTCATAATCAACCAAGTTTAAACCATCAGGACCAAAACTACGTTGACTCACTTCGTTATATAGTGGCGGCGTGATTTTAAAATCGCCCCAAGGTACCCAGCGTACTCTTGCAGTAGCTAGTGTCGTTGGGTTGATTCCCGTCTGGAAATCAAAGTTTACGGATTCAGGAGTGGTAATCTCCATATTACTGCTTCGATTAGCTGCAGCTGGATCTCCAGCCAAAACACCGGCCAACGGATAGTTTTCAGCGATGTTCATATTATGATCGATCTCAGAGCGATAGGTCAAAGCCGCTTTTAAGGCGATCTCAGGCTTACTATAGGCTAAACCTGCAATCCAACCATAGTCAGTATCAGGGCTGTTACGCGAGGTATAGCCGGTAGCAGGACCATAAGCCAGACCGCGTAACTTCACTTCAGACTCAATACGCTGAGCGACTGGACCACCGTAGACTTGGAAGTTTTTGTTGGGACCAAGCTTCATACCTAAAAGAGCGGTCACGCTATTACTACGCACTTCAACATTGGTACGTTCGCCAGCAGTATCAAACTCTGCTTGCGCAATACCGACTGCTGGCGCTAATCTCGCTAACGCGACTTGTTGTTCTGGTGTCAAAGTACCACCTTCTCTAAGGATACCTTGAAGGGCATTAACTGTACCCTGTGCTTGAACAAAGCTAGTAACGCCAAGTGGTGATCCTGGACCAATAAGACCACCTGAGACAGCCGTAATAGCTTCATCACGATTGTCTCCATCTCGAGCCACAAAATTATTATCACCCGTATATTCAGCAGCCGCACCGAAAGGCTCATCATATAAAATACCAAAACTAAAAGTATCGTTGATATCAGCTTTTACCCCGTAACGGAAAAAGTCATAAGACTCAGCAATGTCGCCAGTGTCATCACCGTCGACATAAGTATTATCAGTTGGAACACGGTTTGCGCTGTCCTTACCACTAACATCAGCATCAATGTAAGTATAGACGGCTTCAGCATATAGCCCATCTTGGAAGAAGGCTGTGACATCCTGACCGGAACGATCAAGACCAGCAGCATTTGATAGACTAGCTATAGAAAGAGTAGCGATGGCTACGGTGAGCGTTTTTAAGTGAAAGGTAGTAGTGCGCATCTAGTTTCTCCAAACATCCTCATTGTTTTGCCGCTGTAATAACTGGTGATAGTAATAATGCCTATCTGCCAACTATTAAACGGCCTCCTAAGTTGAATAGTAATGACTTTTTCACACTAAAACAACAATTAAAATGCCTTATTTCTTAATTGTGACTGTGCAGTTCTTATATACATTTATACAGGTATAAATGATTTTGCAGCATTATTAGTTATTCAGAATCGATTACAATATCCTTATTGATAAAATTTTTGCTAGCCTTTAGTCGTATCCACAAAAAAGCGACCCAATAAGGATCGCTTTTTATAAATTAAACAACATAAAGGTTATTTAGTACTGCTATATCAAAATATATCTATACTACTGAGCCTGATAAGAGACTTTAACGCCTAAGACATAACCATCATTACTCTCAAAGTCGCTGACGATATTTTGAGTCGGTGTTTTGCCTTTAGCATCACCGAACCACAAGTATTTACCGCCTGCTGATACAGCCCAATTTTCAGTAACGTTATACTTGGCACCAAGACCAGCACTATAGTAGCCTTCGATAGGACCTAGCGAAGTTACTGGATTACCTGCCCCGCTATCCCAGCCGATATTGCCACTGACTGCTAGCGCTGGCGCTAGACGTTTGGCAAGTCCTAGCTCAACCATCCATTGATCATCATCGTAGCTGACTAGAGGTAAACCTTCTGGACGGTAGGCAGGATTAATGGTACTGACTTCATTATATAGTGAAGGTACAATGGCAAAATCGCTCCACGGTACCCAGCGAACTTTAGCTGTTGCTAGTGTGGTTGGATTAATACCCGTCTGAAAGTCAAAGTTCACTGATTCAGGAGTGGTAATATTAATGGTGTCTCCTCTATTGCTTGACAATGCTCCTGCAGAAGCAGCAGAGGCAAGAGGATAACTCTCAAAAGCTTTGGCTTCGTGTTCAATCTCGGAGCGATAAGTTAATGCTGCTTTTAGGGCTATCTCAGGCTTGCTATAAGAGATGCCAGCCAGCCAGCCATAATCTTGATCGGCACTGATATTAGTCGTATAACCCGTCGCTGTACTATAAGCTGAGCCTCGTAGTTTGACATCAGCTCGTACCTGCTGAGCAACTGGCCCACCATAGACTTGAAACTCTTTATTAGCGCCAAATTTCGCGCCAAGAATTCCGGTAATACTTTCAGTACGTACCTCAACTTGGGTAGCCTCGCCTGCCCTATTGGCTAGATTTTGTGCCGCTTGCAATCCAATAAGCTGCGTTTGTGCTTGCTGAAGCTGTTCTGGTGAAAGACCGCCTGGGTTTCCTGGGGTAAGTGCTCCTTGTAATCCTTGTATATTTTGATCAACTAAATCTGCAGTAAGATTAGGATTACCAGTGAAATTCTTTACAATAGCGTCAGCATCATTGTTGGTAATAAAGTTATTCTGACCACTATAGTCAGCGGCAGCTCCAAACGGCTCATCGTATAAGATACCAACACTAAAAGTATCGTTGATATCAGCTTTCACTCCATAACGAAAAAAGTCATAAGGCTCTGCAATATCATCGATATCATTACCTGACGCATCCTTGCCAGTGACATCACCGTTAATATAAGTGTAGACAGCTTCGGTATATAAACCATCTTGCAAAAATGCGGTAATGTCCTGACCAGAGCGATCAAGGCCAGCTGCATTAGCGAAGTTAGCTATAGATAAAGCAGCGACGGCTACCGTAAGTGTTTTTAATCGAAAAGCCAGACCCATTATGTATCTCCAAACATCCTCATTGTTATACTACCCTTACTATAATGACTTTAAAGGCAATACATTAGGTAGAAGATGTTAATGACTTTTAAATACTAAAACAACTACAAATATACAATATTTCTATTTATTGACTATTTGGTCACATAATGTTAAATATATTTTTTTATGAATATATGAGTCTCGCATCCTAATCTAGGATATCTCTCCAATTTAGTACCAACCCTATATCATTCATGCAGTTATAGCTCAGTAATGCGGTGGCCTATCCGCTATGACATCAAAAGGTGCAATAGACTCTTCTGGACTTTGATTCTCTACCTGTTTGTAGACAAGCTGTAATTGACGCTGTAACGTTTGAATGTGGGCATCTTGACGAGTAATTACTTGATTAAGCTGCTCTACTGTCATCTCTAAATGCGCCATACTCATTTGTAGCTCAATCATCTGGTCTTGCAGTTCAGATAGTGCTGCTGGTATCTGATCTTGAGACCGCTTTTGCTCTGATATAGATAGGTTCATAATTTTCATTACTCTTACTATAGTCGTGTGAGGGCATGTTATACTGCTGCCTATTTTGCAACAACCCTTATCTCACTATTATATAAGCTTAAGATACTCTATGGCACTGATACATCTAAAAGATATTCACCTCGCTTTTGGCGTCGCCCCTGTCCTTGATGGCATTGATTTTTCTATTGAAGCTGGCGAGCGCGTTTGTTTAATCGGCCGTAACGGCGAAGGTAAATCTACTTTATTCAAACTGGTTAATGGCTCACTACAACCTGACAGTGGTGAAGTTATCATCAATGGCAGCACAAGCGTGGCTATGCTGGAGCAAGATGTTCCTGAAACCAGTGGTAAAATATTAGACATCGTTATGGGCGGTAGCCGCCGTACCGCTGATCTTTTAATCAGTTACAACCAACAAACCGATCTATGCGCAGATGGCGATATGGCTGCCTGCGAGCGTATGGCCACGCTACAGCATGATATCGATGCAGTACATGGCTGGGATTTGGAGCGTGAGGCTAGGCGTCTTATTACCACTATGGGACTTGATCCTGAGGATGATTTATCCTCATTGTCTGGCGGCCGTAAGCGGCGGGTGTTGCTCGCGCGCGCTTTGGTTACCCAGCCTGATGTACTCCTACTTGATGAGCCTACCAACCATTTGGATGTCGATAGTATCGAGTGGCTTGAGCGTTTCTTATTGGATTGGCAAGGATTGACTTTGTTATTTGTGACCCATGATAGAGCCTTTGTCGATAAGCTGGCGACTCGTATTGTCGAGCTTGATCGCGGTAAGCTCTCAAGTTATGACGTGACTCAAGGCGCTAAAGGCTACGCGCGCTATCAAGAACTAAAAGAGCAGCAGTTGATAGCTGAGGAGAAGAACAACGCTAACTTCGATAAAAAGCTAGCACAAGAGGAAGTTTGGATTCGCCAAGGGATCAAAGCTCGCCGTACCCGTAACGAGGGCCGTGTTCGTGAGCTAAAGGCTTTACGTGAAGAGCGTAGCGCACGCCGCGAACAAGTCGGTAACGTCAACATTACTATGGGCGAAGGTGAGAAAAGCGGCAAACTGGTCTGTAAAGTCAAAAACCTACATCTTGAATATGATGGTAACGTACTGGTCGATAATTTTAGTACTACGATTATGCGCGGTGATAAGATTGGTATTATTGGTCCCAATGGCGCGGGTAAAACCACCCTTATTAAAGCTTTATTTGATATGTCAGATGACGAAGTTATCAAAACTGGCAGCGTAACTTTGGGTACCAATCTACAAGTTGCCTTTTTTGATCAGCTGCGTGATCAGTTGGATCTTGAAGCGACCGTAGCTCAAAATGTCTCTGAGGGCTCAGACTTCATCGAAGTTGGTGGCCGCAAAACACACATTATGAGCTATCTGCAGGACTTTTTATTCGCTCCAGAGCGCGCACGTACACCGGTTAAAGCATTATCAGGTGGGGAACGTAACCGCGTATTACTTGCCAAGCAATTATTAAAACCTGCCAACATCCTTGTCCTCGATGAGCCCACTAACGATTTGGACATGGCAACGCTTGAATTGCTAGAAGAATCAGTCAGTAGTTTCAATGGGACAATACTACTTATCAGCCATGATCGCTCCTTTATGGACAATGTGGTTACCTCGACGTGGGTATTTGATACCGATGAAGACGGCAAAGGGGTCGTTAAGGAATATGTCGGCGGTTATCAAGAGTACCTAGTACAAAAAAATCGATCACAAGCGGCCAAAACTGCTACCAGTGCCACTAGCAAAAAACCTGTTAACAAATCAGCAGCATCAATAAAGACTAATAAAACTACCAAAAAGCTTAATTTTAATGAGCAGCGCGAACTTGATAATTTGCCAAAAGAGATTGAAGCGCTTGAAGCCGAACAGGCTCAATTGCAAAATAAGCTGGCGGATGGTTCCTGGTTTATTGAAGATTTTGATGCGGCGACGATAGCAAGTGAGCGTTTGCTTACCATTGAAAACGAGATGATGGCCAAGCTTGAGCGCTGGGAGGCGCTTGAGAGTGAGTGATCGGCTTACTCTCAATTATTTACCACCCATTTGTGTTGAGGTTTACAAAAGCTCTCAACTTTTAATAACTGTTTAAAAGAATGGTAAATGTTAGCGCAAACTTATGGAAAGTTGATGAACATTGCCTTGATTTCGAGTATCATTCCTTATATTTATAAAACCTTATTGAGTTTGAGGGAATTGTTACCAAATAGTAATGTAATTCTCTATTTATTTACTAGATGTAGGTTATGAGCTCACTATAAATATTTTCATCATATTCAATAGCAGAATACACCCTGCTAAGGTCGTTTTATTTTGCCAGTGCAATTTATTTTATGACTGAAATAGCTTAGAATAGTAACAATTAGCAAAATTAGGCACAGCCAACCTGGCTTACATATTATAATATGAAATCTCTAAGCCATAACCCAGTGTGGGATAATCCCATTTCATTCACCTGGAGGAAGTATTAATGAGCCAAGCCGAAGGCGTTAATGTACAGCGACGTAGAGTTCTAATAGCCTCAACTGCAGCAATTGGTGCAGCTGGGGTAGCGGCTGTAGCGACACCTTTTGTCCGCTCTTGGACACCAAGCGCCAAAGCAGAAGCTGCAGGGGCCGCGGTTACCCAAGATATCGGTTCTATTGAAGAAGGACAAATGATTGTTGTCAAGTATCGTGGTAAACCCATTTTTGTTGTAAAACGTACAGAAAATATGCTTGAGACCTTGGATGAAGTCAGACCACTATTAGCTGACCCCGATTCTAGCGAATCAATTCAACCTGAGTATTGTGTCAATCCAGAGCGCTCTTTGGAACCTGGCTTATTAGTAGTAGAAGGCGTATGCACACACTTAGGCTGTGCACCAAACTATCGTCCAGATGTGGGCGCTGCTGACTTAGGCGGCAACAGCTGGTATGGTGGGTTTTTCTGCCCTTGCCACGGATCTAAATACGATTTATCGGGACGCGTCTATAGTGGCGTTCCTGCACCGAATAACTTACCCATCCCAGAGTACAGTATGGATGGTACTATCTTGACGGTTGGGGAGGCTTAATATGAGTATGGG
Source organism: uncultured Psychrobacter sp. (assembly GCA_947501045.1). Classification (GTDB taxonomy): domain Bacteria; phylum Pseudomonadota; class Gammaproteobacteria; order Pseudomonadales; family Moraxellaceae; genus Psychrobacter. The sequence goes on along the minus strand of CANMUI010000001.1, from coordinate 988,714 downwards.
CAAAAAGATCATGCACTGGGTGGACGCGCGTTTTCCAGCGACTGAAACCTACGAATACCACATGTCCAAATACTATGCACCAAAAAACTTCAATTTTTGGTATTTTTTTGGCGTGTTGTCAATGATAGTGTTGGTGAACCAGCTGGTTACCGGTATTTGGCTTACTATGATGTATAATCCAAGTGCCGAAGGTGCATTTGCTTCTGTTGAATATATCATGCGTGACGTTAAAGGTGGCTGGCTTATCCGTTATATGCACTCCACCGGCGCATCAGCATTTTTCGTAGTGGTATATTTGCATATGTTTAGAGCGCTATTATACGGCTCATACCAAAAACCACGTGAGCTTATCTGGCTCATCGGTATGGGTATTTATTTAGCACTCATGGCAGAAGGCTTCTTTGGGTATCTACTACCTTGGGGTAACATGTCATTTTGGGGTGCACAGGTTATTCTAAACTTACCTGCAGCACTGCCAATTATTGGTGATGGTCTTGCAGAGTGGGTTCGCGGTGATTATATTATCTCAGGCATTACCCTAAACCGCTTCTTTGCGCTACATGTAGTGGCTATTCCGCTAGTATTAGTAGGTTTAGTATTTATGCATTTAGTCGCCCTGCATCACGTGGGTTCAAACAACCCTGATGGTATCGACATCAAAAAGCTCAAAGATAAGAATGGCGTACCACTTGATGGCATTGAATTCCATCCTTACTATACCGTGCACGATTTGGTTGGTATTGTGGTGTTCTTTATTTTATTTGCAGCAGTAATATTCTTTTTCCCAGAAGGCGGCGGTTATTTCCTTGAGCCACCAAACTTTGAAGCTGCTAACTCATTAAAAACGCCTGAGCATATTGCGCCAGTATGGTACTACACACCATTCTATGCCATCTTACGTGCGGTTCCAAACAAGCTTGGCGGGGTTATCGCTATGGGCGGTGCTATCGCAGTGCTGTTCTTAATCCCTTGGCTCGATAGATCTCCGGTACGTTCAATGCGTTATAAAGGCATTCTATCGAAAATCGCTCTAACTGTGTTTGCGATTAGTTTTGTAGTGTTAGGCTACTTAGGAGCAACACCTGCGACGCCAACAGCGACGATAATGGCGCGTATATTCACTATCTTATATTTCTTATTCTTCTTATTGATGCCCATTTACACTGCTATTGAGAAGTGTAAACAGCCACCAGAACGCGTTACCGGAGGTCACTAATGAACACGCTAACAAAATCCCTAACTGGTTTAGGCTTAGGCGCGGCATTAACCTTGACTGCTGGTACTGCAATGGCTTCAAGTAGTGGCTGTGGTACCTTTGTCAATGCTGAAGGTGTAGAAGAGCATCTAGCCTGTAGTGAAGCCCCTATTGATTTTACTAATAAGGGTTCACTACAAAACGGCGCAAAAATGTTTATGAACTACTGCGCGGGTTGTCACTCAGCCAAATATGTTCGTCACTCTCGTATCGCTAAAGATCTAGAGATACCGCCTGAGCTGGTTGAAAAATATTTGATGGTGACTACTGACCAGATCGGTGATCACATTGATGCTGAGATTGACCCTGAGATTCAAGCGTCATGGTTTGGTGCAGCGCCTCCTGACTTATCACTTGAGACTAGGCTACGCGGTGATGACTGGGTTTATACTTATCTTTTATCGTTCTACGAGGATCCTAGTCGACCATGGGGCGCCAATAACTTAGTACTAGCAAATGCTGCTATGCCGCATGTACTACATAATTTACAAGAAAGCGTCAGCCAAGAAGAGTTTGAGACTGAGGTTGGTGACTTGGTTAACTTTATGGCGTGGATGGGCGAACCTGTACGCCGCGATCGTCAAGTTATCGGTTTCTTTGTCATATTGTTTTTGCTAATCCTACTTATTCCTGTTTACTTACTTAATAAAGAGTTCTGGAAAGATGTTAAGTAATTAGTTGGCTTATAGCTAAGTTGTAAATTGAGCACTACTTCGGTAGTGCTTTTTTATGACAAAAGCGAGCTTATTTCAAGATCAATATTCGTATTCATCATTTGTCATTCATACATAGATTACGCTTACTCTCTTGATAAACGAGGCTACTTTGTTTACGATGACCTTCTTACTCATTGACTTTAGGCTTTCATGATAGATGCAAGTGACATTCCAAGTAGCCAGCTGATTTTGTATGCTGACAACGGCTACGACAGTCATGTGGTACGCTTATTACTTGAAGAAAAAAGGTTGGCTTATTATTTGTCACGCTTGCATTCAGAGCGTCCAGAAGATTTGACCGAGCTTAATCCTTATCACACTTTACCTGTGCTACAGCAGCGCGAGATTGCGCTATATGAAATCAATGTCATTTTTGAGTATTTAGAAGAGCGTTATCATACCAATAAACTACTGCCTGATACGCCACAAGAGCGCGCGCAGTTTCGACAACTGGCATGGCGAATTCAACATGATTGGCTATTGCTCGGTAAACGTTTACTTATGCATCCTGATAGCTTTAACAAAACCGAAGCTGCTCTAGCTCAGAAACAGCTGACCGACTCTTTAATTACCTTGTCGCCGTTATTTGCCCATAAACCTTATTTTATGGCTGATAATTTTGGCTGGTGTGATGTATTACTTGCCCCATTATTATGGCGTTTGGAAGAGATGGATATTGTTTTGCCACGTGCAATCAGTCGTCCATTACTAAACTATCAAACCCGAGTATTTGAGCGTGATAGCTTTCAAAGAAGTGTTAAATAGTCTGCTACAATTTATCTATGGTTGAGTACAGCACTGCTTCCATTTTAGTATAGGAAATTATAAGATGAGTGAAATCCCTTCTATTACACCCACCCGCCCTTATATGGTTCGCGCTATTTATCAATGGATAGAAGACAATGCGCTTACGCCGTATCTTATGGTTGACGCCACGGCTAAGAATGTACAAATCCCGGTTGAGCATGTCCAAGACGGCCGCATCGTACTTAACATTGCTAGTCGTGCTACTGGTAACATGAGCATGGAAAACGATTACATACATTTTAGCGCCCGTTTTGGCGGGGTTTCGCAAGAGATCTGGGTACCACTGCAGGCAGTGCTAGGTATATATGCTAAAGAAAATTCACAAGGGATGTTCTTTGATCCTAATGAATATGATGATTACGAGCCAGAAGAAACTTCTACTAAACAAGACAAGACTAATTCTGAATCAAAACCTAAACGCGATAATAAAGCGGGTTTAAAAGTCTTGAAATAACGAGCTGACTTTTTGATGTCTTAAGCTGTCTTAAAAAGTAACCATAAAAAAGCTGACCGTATTCGATATGGTCAGCTTTTTATTACTCTGTCGGAATTAAACGCTAACTGCTAGGTTCTGGGTAAAGTCACGCCTTGTTGACCCTGATATTTACCACCGCGATCTTTATAACTAGTTTCGCAAACATCGTCAGCGTCGCTTTGGAAGAACAGCATCTGCGCCACCCCTTCTCCAGCATAAATACGCGCGGGCAAATTGGTAGTATTACTAAACTCTAAAGTGACGTGCCCTTCCCACTCAGGCTCCAAAGGAGTGACATTAACGATAATACCGCAGCGTGCATAAGTTGATTTGCCTAAACAAATAGTCAATACATCACGCGGTATACGAAAATACTCCATAGTTCGCGCTAGCGCAAAGGAGTTGGGCGGAATAATACACTCATCTCCCACGATATCAATAAAGCTTTTTTCATCGAAGTTTTTGGGGTCCACGACCACTGAATGTACATTGGTAAATACTTTAAACTCAGGAGCACAGCGTACGTCATAGCCGTAGCTTGAAGTGCCATAACTAATCAGGCGCTCATTATTATCATTGAAGCGTACTTGACCGGCTTCAAATGGCTCAATCATCCCATGTTCTGCAGCCATTTGACGAATCCAGCGGTCAGATTTAATCGACATTATTATTCCTTAAAACAGTAAATAGTGATGATTATACGGTAGTAAAGGCTGTATTTATAGAGGACACCTTCCTCTCATTTTATAAAGTGTTTGTTTTTAAGATTATACGGTTTTATTAGTATCTTAAAAAATTCGCTTATCGTCAGTAGGCTTAGCAAATTTATCGATGTTGGTTTCAATATTCTTAGCAATACTAAAATAGTATGGCGCAAACTCGTCATCAGCTAACACGCTAGGCTCGCCTTTATCCACTTGCGCACGAATACCGCTAGCGAGTGGCAGCTGACCAAGTAGCGGCACTTGATATTGCTCAGCGATTTGCTCACCACCACCTACGCCAAAGATAGCCTCGGTATGACCACAATTACTACAAGTATGTAGCGCCATATTCTCAACCACGCCTAGTACTGGAATGTTGGTTTTATTAAACATCTCAATACCTTTTTGCGCATCAAGCAGAGCAATATGCTGGGGGGTCGTCACAATAACGGCGCCAGTAACAGGGATGCGCTGTGCCAGCGTCAGCTGAATATCACCAGTACCTGGTGGCATATCGATCACCAGATAATCAAGCTGCGGCCAATTGGTTTGGTTGTACAGTTGCATCAACGCACCTGTAGCTTTGGGTCCGCGCCAAGCGACCGGTGTGTTATCTCCATCGAGTAAGCTGCCAATAGATAACATCGCCATACCGTGCGCTTCAATTGGCACAAATTGCTCATTCTCAAGCTCAGGCTTGATCTTGGCAACACCAAGCATGGTCGGCATACTTGGCCCATAAATATCGGCATCGAGTATGCCTACACGGTTGCCAAGCTTTTGTAGCGCTAAAGCGATGTTTACAGTAGTGGTTGACTTGCCTACCCCGCCTTTACCAGACGCCACTACGATAATATGACGAATTCGTGGATGCGCGCTTAGTGAAGCTTGTGTGGGCGCAGCCTTGGCAATTGGTGGTTCAGCATCAGTCTTAGTACCACTCTTAGTACCACTATCAAGCTTCGATGCTGACTGACTCTGAGTGTCCATAGCATTAATCGTCTTTGGCATCTGTTTTGGCAAAGTTGACCCGGTGCCTTTTGCTGGCGCAGGCAGACGCACATTCATATGGATGGTTTTGATGCCGTGCGGGTGCAAAAGTTGCCCAAGCTCTTGTTGGATGGTTTCAGGGTTACTATTTACAGGTAAACGTAAATCCAAAGTCAGCTGGTCGCCATCTCGTTCAAGCCCTGTCACCATAGTCACAATACTCACGTCGCCCACATGATAACCGAGCAATACTTGGTCTACAGCGCTATCACGGGCAGCTTGCTGTTTTGGTGTTTCTGGTTTATCAGTAGTTATTTTTTTTATAAAATTAAACATAGCGGCCTTTGTTTTTATATTTTATATAAGTAGGTTCGATAATAAGAAGCGACTTATAATGGGTTCATAGCAATAGTAGGGTTATCAGTGTAGCCCAATCAGGATTATAAAAAAACCATAGTACCAGTAGGCATAACCCTTATAAGTAATGCTATTTATATGCCGTTTTTTACTATAAAAACAATAGCAATACCAACCGCGGGGTTAAAACTATAACTATAGAGTTAATATCGATAAAAACTACTTTAATAAAGATCAAAGCGGCAAAAACACTGACGCAATAAATAAGTAAATCAGCACGCCTGAAGCATCACATACAGAAGTGATCAAAGGCGCACTCGCTGCCGCTGGATCAAAGCCCATTTTGCTTAACACAAAAGGTAAGCTCATACCGATGACACAGCCGATCATGACCACCGACATCATACTCAGCGCAAGTACCATTGAGACCACTGCATCACCACGCACATAACCTATGAGGGCGATAGCAGCGGCCATAGTAGCGCCAAGCATCAAGGCTACTAGTGCCTCTCGTCCAAGCAAAGAGAACCAATCACGCATCACCACGTCGCCTGTAGCCAGCGCCCGTACCATCAAAGTTGCTGACTGGGAGCCGGCATTACCACCGCTATCAACGAGTAAGGGTAAGAAAAACACCAACACTAGGTTGGCGGCAATCACATCCTCAAAGTTTGAGATACTAAAGCCCGAGAGTAGATTGCCAAAGACTAAAAATACCAACCAAAACACGCGCTTACGATACAGCACTCTAAGGCTGGCATCTTTGAGCTTACCGATTGATGTTGAGACACCACCTGACTTGTGAAAATCATCCGTGGCTTCGTCGCTTGCAACGTCCATCGCATCATCGTGAGTAACAATACCAACTAAAGCCCCGTTGTCATCAATAATAGGTAGCGCAATCAAGTCGTAGCGCGCCACAGTCTTAGCGATATCTTCTTGATCGTCATTAACATTACTTGCTATCACATGGCTTAGCATGATATCGCCAATAAACTCATCTGGTGCGGCCAAAATCAACACCCTTAATGACACAACGCCCAGTAGACGACGCTCATCATTAATCACATAAGCATGATAAATTGTCTCGGCATCAGGGGCCTCTAAGCGTAAAGCTTCTAGTGCTTCTTTGACCGTCATCTCAGCGCTCAAAGTAGCATAATCTGAGGTCATAAGCGCTCCTGCGGTACGCTCTTCATAAGCGGCAAGTCTGCGAATATCTTCACGCTTTGCCTGTGCAAGCGCCGGCAGTAAAGCGTCACGCTGCACCTGCGAGAGATGCTTATAAAGGTCAGTACGTTCGTCAGCTGGCATCTCGCTTAGCAAAGCGGCCATACGATCCCGCGGCAGCATACGTGCCATGGCTACTTGAATATCCTCCGACAAATAGGCAAATACAGTAGCTCGATTAGGCAAAAGCTCTAATAATAGCGATCCCAACGTTGGCGTTATCAGTGCTAGCGTATCAGCAGTATCAATGGGACGTAGATCTTCAACTTGCTGGATTGCCCGCTCAAACTGCCCGTTTTCAATAGCATGCGTTAAGCTTATAGCAAGAGCTTGATGATTCATTATTTTACTCCAAGCTGTCAAAACGTAATGGCAAATAGTTATAAAAATGACAGTCATTAAAAAAGAGCCAATAATAATGGCTCTCAATCCACGCCGCATTCTATCATGACCTTGATAAAACATCTTATAAGCTTACGTTGAATCAGCGGCCTATGGTTGAATACCAAACACACCCTCTATCTAATTCCTTTCTTATAGCTTATTTTGTCCTACCTTTAATCGATTAACTGTTAAAATAAACCCCTTAATTGCTTAAGATATGCTATCACTAAACTTGTAAGCTCTTAGCTTAGTAACCACTAGTCTAGTTGCGGCGTTGCACGTTTTATAATGGCTTCACAGTCCACTCCACGCGGCAGATTGCCATAGACCAGTCCGCTACTTTGGGACGTGAGCCGTGAAGCACAAAACCCATCAGCAACCGCCGGATTACCAAATCGTACCAGCAAAGAGCCTTGCAGCGCGAGCGCCATTTTTTCAACGATACTGCGCGCGCGGTATTCGATGTCGCTGGTATCTACAAGTTCGCGGCTCAGTTGCTTGACATACTGATCTAAGCGTTTATCAGCGCCTGACGCTGCTTGCACTTCGCTCATTAATGTCTCAACTGATCCTGAATGGCGACTCATAGCCCGCAGCATATCCAAACACTGTACGTTACCACTGCCCTCCCAAATGGAGTTGACTGGCGACTCCCGAAATAGCCTTGGCATGATGCTATCTTCCATCACGCCGCTACCACCAATACACTCCATCGCCTCATAGGCATGTTCAGGCGCACGTTTGCAAATCCAGTATTTGCCCACTGCGGTGCCCATACGTACCATTAGCTGCTCACTTTCACTGTTCGCGCTGCGATCCATTGCGCCAGCAATACGCATGGTCAGCGCCAGTGCCGCTTCATGCTCAATCACCAAATCGGCCAATACATTTTGCATCAACGGTTGCTGCGATAATAGCTTACCAAAAGCGGATCGGTGCGCGCAGTGATGAGTAATCTGCGCTACCGCTTGGCGCATGCCTGCTGCTGAGCCAATCATACAATCGATACGTGTCATCGATACCATCTTGATAATTGTTGCTACCCCGCGTCCCTCCTCGCCTACCATAATGGCATAAGCGCCGCGCAGCTCGGTCTCACAAGAGGCATTAGCAACATTGCCCATCTTATTTTTGAGACGCTGAATTTGCATAGGATTTTTGCTACCATCAGGTCGCCAGCGCGGCATAAAAAAGCAGGACAGACCGCCCTCAGACTGCGCTAATACCAAAAAAGCATCGCTCATCGGTGCTGAGACAAAGTATTTGTGCCCAACCAGCTCGTACGCCTGACCAGAGCCGCTATTACCAATAGGATAAGCACGCAAAGTATTAGCGCGCACGTCTGAGCCACCCTGTTTTTCGGTCATTGCCATACCAATCGTGATCGCAGGCTTTTGCTCTAAGGGTACATTGCGATAATCATAATCATAGGCAAGTATTTTTGGCCGTAGCTGTTCTGAAAGCTCAGGCTGCTCAAGTAATGCCGGAACCGCCGCTGAGGTCATAGTAATGGGACAGCAATGCGCCGCTTCGACCTGACTTTGCATATAAAACTTAGCCGCGCGTGCCACTTGCGCGCCGGCTTTAGGCTCAAGCCAGTGTGAGGCATGGAACCCATGCTCTAAAGAGAACTGCATGAGCTGATGATAAGCGGGATGAAAGCGGACTTCATCGATTCGGTTACCGTACTTGTCGTGGGTATACAAGATAGGCTTATTCTCATTAGCCTGAAAGCCCAGCTCAATCATCTCGCGCGATCCGGTCAGCTTACCAAATGCCTCAAGCTCATCATTAGCCCAGCTTGCGTGCTGTTGGGCGACGGTTTCAATTAAAGCTTTATCTTGTAAGTAAAGATTATAATTCTCTAGAGGCGGCGGCTGATTATGAACCGTGTGCGTCTCTGCTAAAAAACGCTCAGAGGTCATCTGCGGGGTCATCAAATCCATGAAAATTCTCCTTGAGGGGAACCATCCTAATAAACAGCCCCAAATTAAGCTAGCTTAAATATAATTTATAACTAATTTATAAAAAATATTTTATAGATTCTGTTATAGCACCGCCTCTATACCCTGTCAATGAACGCACTAGACACATTTTTTACGGTTTATTTTTAGGATCGGTTAGCAGTTTTTATAATTTGAATAGAGCAACAAGCTAGATAATTAGACAGCTAGATAGGTTAATAAAGTAATTAGATTATGGAAAAATAGGGATGGATAGAGAGATGAACGGCTAGCTTGAATAATTAGGTAGAAAATACTGAATCGAAAAATTAAGAAATTAACGATAATAGCTACTGACAGTCATTTGCTATGTAATGACTGTCAAATTTACAGACAACTATTGCCACTATTAATTCATAAACCAGCCATGGCTGGCCACAATAGATTGACCGGTAAACACATTAGTTGGGAATGCGGCCAAAAACAATGCCAACTGCGCAATATCATCAATGGTCGTAAATTCTTTATCAACGGTATTAACCAGCATAATGTCATTTACTACCGACTCTTCGCTAATGCCTTTTTCGGCCGCTTGCTCTGGAATCTGCTTTTCAACCAAAGGTGTTTTTACAAACCCTGGGCAAATAACATGCGAGCGTACATTATGTTCAGCGCCCTCTTTTGCTAAAACGCGGCATAGTCCTAATAATCCATGCTTGGACGTTACATAAGGCGCTTTGTACATGGAGGCTTCATGCGAATGTACAGAACCCATGTAAATAACTGTGCCGCCTTTATCGCCTTTATACATATGCTGCACGGCAGCTTTGGTCGTTAAAAACGCTCCATCTAAATGAATAGCTAGCATCTTTTTCCAATCATCAAATGCCATTTTATTGATAGGATTAATAATTTGAATACCAGCGTTAGAGACGAGAATATCAATACCACCAAAACTATCTACTAGCTTTTGTACTCCTGCGTTTACAGCATCCTCAGAGGTGACATCCATCTCAATAGCTAAGGCTTGCCCACCTGCTGCTTTGATCTCATCAACGGTCTGCTGCGCCGCTTCGAGGTTAATATCAGCAATACCAATGGCCGCTCCTGCTTTGGCGTAAGTTTCAGCAATATCACGACCAATGCCGCTAGCAGAACCGGTCACTAGCGCCACTTTACCGCTTAAATCATGTTGTAATTCGGTTGCCATACATTGATCCTTTATTTATTAAGTAAGTTTGCTAAATCCTATTATACGAAGGCACGATTTATTGAATAATACTAACAGGTGTCTTTTCTTGTAGCTCATCAAAGCTTATGCCGTCTGCAAGTTCAACCAGTTTTAGTCCTTTATCAGTGACATCAAGCACAGCAAGCTCAGTAATAATACGATCAACCACCCTTGTGCCCGTCAGTGGTAGCTGGCACTCAGCTAAAATTTTGGGGTCACCATGTTTATTGACCTGCTCCATGAGGACAATAACACGCTGTACGCCCGCGACCAAATCCATCGCGCCGCCCATACCTTTAACCATTTTTTTGGGAATCATCCAGTTGGCCAGATCACCATACTCTGAGACTTCCATCGCGCCCAATATCGCAAGATTCACATGCCCGCCGCGAATCATTGCAAAGGATTCTGAGCTACCAAAATAACTGGCTCCTGGCGCTGCGGTAACGGTTTGCTTGCCAGCATTAATCAGGTCAGCGTCAACATTATCTTCGGTTGGAAACTCGCCAATACCCAATAAACCGTTTTCTGACTGTAGCCAAACGTCCATACCCTCAGGGATATAGTTAGCGACTAAAGTGGGCAGGCCAATACCTAAATTAACGTAGTAACCATCTTGCAGCTCTTGCGCTGCACGCTGCGCCATCTGTTCTCTGTTCCATGTCATATCGTTATCCTTATCTTTTAAGTTGCTTTATTATTTATGACTAAATACTTTATAGATCACTCGTTTAAGCATTCTCAGTTGCTTTAATAGTAATCTTTTCGATACGCTTTTCAGGATTGCTATTTAATACAATGCGCTGTACATATATCCCAGGCAGATGAATCTCATTAGGATCAAGCGCGCCAGTTTCTACAATCTCTTCGACCTCAGCAATAGTGATCTTGCCAGCCGTCGCGCAGTCTGGATTAAAGTTGCGTGCGGTTTTGTTAAAGATAAGATTACCCGCTTTATCAGCTTTTTGTGCTTTGATAAGCGAGACATCAGCTGTCAGTGAGTGCTCAAGAATATAGGTGCGTCCCTCAAAATCGCGAGTTTCTTTACCTTCAGCCACTAACGTGCCAACACCAGTCGCGGTATAAAAAGCGGGGATACCTGCGCCGCCGGCTCGTAGTTTTTCAGCCAGTGTTCCTTGCGGAGTTAGCTCCACTTCAAGCTCTCCTGCCAAATATTGGCGCTCAAATTCTTTATTTTCGCCCACATAAGAGGAGATCATTTTTTTAATTTGCCGCGTTTGTAACAATAGCCCTAGCCCAAAATCATCAACACCAGCATTATTACTGATACAAGTTAAGTCTTTGACTCCGCTATCACGTAGCGCCTCGATTAACGCCTCAGGTATGCCGCACAGTCCAAAACCACCGATGGCAAGCGTTTGTCCATCGCTAATAGTCCCTTCTAACGCTTCCTTGGCACTGCTATATACTTTTGATTGACTCATATTGATCTCCTTTCATTATTTTTTATTACTATTTAATCAGCTGCTTATATTATTCATCTATACCGCTATTTACACTATTACATACTTTTAACTCAATAATATTGAATGCTGTACTTAAACCGCCGTCTACTTTATGTTTGATAAGTACTACGCTACAAAATAAAATACACTCATAATAACTACTCCTGATACACCAAGCACTATCAGACAATAGCCCATAATAGCGCGCGCGTCCAGCCCTGCAATACCCAATAATGGCAGTGCCCAAAAGGGTTGAATCATGTTGGTCCAAGCATCGCCCCATGCAACTGCCATCGCTGTCACCGCTGGATTGACTCCAACCTCAAGCCCTGCTGGTATCATTACCGGTCCTTGTACAGCAAATTGACCGCCGCCTGAGGGTACAAACACATTAACCAGTCCAGCACTTAAAAAAGCAAAAATAGGGAAAGTATCGGGTGACGCTGAATTGACGAAAAATTCAGTGACTTGCGTACTAATAGAGATACCGCTTGCATTAGCACCGGTCATAATCCCCATAATACCGCCATAAAATGGGAACAAAAGTACAATACCAGTAATACCGCCAATGCCTGATTTGACGGCGCGGTAATAACGCTCCAGTGTGCCATGAGAGAGCAAGCCTATGAACAAGAACAGGCCAATAACTATGTTTAGTCCGAGGTTAAAACCATTGCTACCAAACTCACTAATGTAGTACATCAATGCCAAAGCCAATAGAATAATGGCAACAATACGGCTATCGTCTAGTTTTTGTGCAGGGGTATTACGAGGTGGCGGCGCATAGACTTCGGTTTTGATTAAGTCTGGATCAATAGTAGTAGGATTTTTAGGATGCATAAAGCGATTTAGGATAGGTAGGATAACTATTAATAAACCAACAATTAATAAATTATAACCAGCAAACACAGTCTGTGATAAAGGAATGGCTTCGGTGATCGTGTTACCTGATAGTGTAAGCAAAGTCTCGCCGCCGGAGCTTAGCGTTAGGGGTATCGACCCTGAAAAGCCGCCGTGCCAAATAACAAACCCTGAATAAGCCGCGGCCACCAACAAGGGATAATCAACGTTAGCTACTTTTTTTGCTAATGCTTTAGCGAAGATTGCACCGATGATTAAGCCAAACCCCCAGTTTATCCAGCAACCAATTAAACCAACTAAAGTTGATACTACGATAGCCGTTGTAGGTGAGTGAATTTTACTAGCAAGATTATCTAGTAGGCGCTGAATGAACGGCGCGCTAGCAAGCGCGTATCCTGTGACTAATATCAAAGCCATTTGCATAGCAAAACTATGCAGTGACCACAGACCATTACCCCAATGTCCAGCCATAGCGATAACGTTTTGACCTGTAATAGCAAGACCAACGACAAAAGCAATAAGGGTTAAGATGATTGAAAATACGAAGGGGGATGGGAGGTAGCGATTTACTAGCTGGACGCTAGCGTTAGTCATAGCTTTGAACATATCTACATTCCTTGTAAATTTCGATGCTCATTGTTAAGCGATACAAAAACATTCATTAATCTTATGTACTTATACATCAATTATTATAAATATCAGCTAATAAAATGATTTGATTATAGCTATCAGTACCGCTTGTAATGAGCTAGCATACCTGTGTATTATCAGCCTTGCCTTGCTAACTTAACATATTAATCTTGCAACGACTAGATAATAAAATCAAGCCACTGGTAGACCTATTAGCGGCTAAAAGAAAATTATGCTAATAAAGATTTAAAGTAAAAATGATTTTATCAATATTAAGTTGACTAATTTATTCTTATTGATTGTAATAGGCAAGCAATCCATACTTCATGTCTAATATATGCCAAGGAGAGGCGTTCATGTTCAGTACCCTTGCTATTGTTATTACCTTGTTCTTATTGATGTTTTTCGCTTATCGTGGCTACTCTGTGCTGATCTTAGCACCGATTATGGCGACGCTGGCAGTGTTTTTATCAGGAGATTTTTTAAGTAGTATTCCCACCTATACTGATGTCTTTATGGGTGCTTTAAGCGGATTTTTACTCAAGTTTTTTCCTATATTTTTATTAGGCGCGCTCTTTGGGCGTTTGATGGCGGATTCGGGCGCTGCAACAACGATTGCCGATACGGTAGTCAAAAAACTTGGGGCTAGTAAAGCTATTTTAGCGGTCATTTTGGTCTGCGCTATCTTAACTTATGGCGGTGTATCGTTATTTGTCGTGGCTTTTGCGATTTACCCTATTGCCAAAGACTTATTTAGAGCCGCTGACATCCCTAAGCGTTTAATACCAGCCGCTATCGCACTTGGGTCATTCACCTTTACCATGACTGCCCTACCCGGTACACCAGCTATTCAAAACGCGATTCCTATTCCTTATTACAATACTAACGTCTTCGCCGCTCCTATCTTAGGTATTATTGGCGGCTCTATCATGTTCTTTGGTGGCTGGTTATGGCTACAGTCGCGCGCGCGCAAAGCTAACGCTGCAGGCGAAGGCTACGGTCAGCACGATGATGAAGACGTAGGCGTTGGCGGTATTGATGCCAAAAAAGAACCAACAAGCGATGCTCAAGTTAATGTGGCACAAAGCAATTTAGCCAGCCCAGCTCAAGCACGAAATACTCATCAAACCTCGTTTGTAGTCGCTATGATACCGCTAGTTTTGGTTATTGCGCTAAACGCTCTTCTTACCTATGCCATCTTCCCATCGCTGGACTTTACTGATCTGCAAACTCAGTTTCCCGATCTAAATATCGATGGCTCATTGGGCCTGTGGTCTATTATTATCTCGCTGGTTATCGCTATTTTGGTATTGATTGTACTGCGGATAGGACACTGGAATAACTTACAAAAGACTATTAACCGTGGTACTTATGATTCAATGCTGCCAATTTTTAACACAGCATCAGAAGTAGGTTATGGAGCCGTTATCGCCTCTCTAGCAGGCTTCCTTATTATTCGTGATAGTATCTTAAACCTAAACCCTAACAACCCTTTGATCTCAGAGGCGGTCGCAATGACTACCCTTGCTGGTATTACTGGCTCATCCTCTGGTGGTTTGAGTATCGCGCTTGCAACCCTCGGCGAGGATTATTTGCGTATGGCTGTTGAAGCGGGTATCGATCCGGAGCTTATGCACCGAGTGGCGGTCATGGCAGCAGGTGGTCTTGACACCCTACCGCATAGCGGCGCGGTGATTACCTTATTTGCCATTTGTGGTCTTACTCATAGACAGTCTTATCTCAATCTAGCAGTAGTTACTATGGTTATCCCTTTGATCGCTGTGACAGCAGTTATTACCTTAGGCACTTTGTTTGGTTCGTTTTAAAACTTTCTAAATTCAAAACAGTTAAATTTTTAAAGCCCACTTAGTCTAACGCTGAGTGGGTTTTGTTCTTTATTTATGACAAATGCAATTGAATTACGCTATCATAGTCACCATTTTTAACATTTAATTCTTTAGCTTTACAACAAAGCTTTATATCAAATAAAGGTGATAAAAGTGCGTGAGATTCTAGTAACCAGTGCGCTGCCCTACGCTAATGGCTATATTCATTTAGGGCATATGTTAGAACATGTTCAAACTGACATTTGGGCGCGCGCGATGAAAGCGCAAGGTCATCAGGTTACTTATGTCTGCGCTGATGATGCCCACGGTACTAGCATTATGCTCAAAGCAGAAGAGAATGGCATCACGCCCGAGGAGCAAATCGCTACTGTCAAAGCTTCGCATGAAGCTGATTTTAATAAATTTTTAATCAATTACGACAACTACTATACTACTCATTCGCCAGAGAATAAGTACTTCTCAGAGCTAATTTATCGCCGTCTTAATAGCGCCGGTCATATCTCCACTCATGACGTCGAGCAGCTTTTTGATCCTGAGAAAAAGCTGTTTTTAGCAGATCGTTTTGTGAAAGGCACTTGTCCTGAATGCGGTTCTCCTGACCAATATGGTGACAACTGCGAAGTTTGTGGTACTACTTATGACGCCACTGATTTGATCGAACCGCGCTCTACCTTATCGGATGCGACCCCTGTATTAAAAGTCTCTAAGCACTATTTTTTCGATCTACCAGAGTTTGAGCAATTTTTAAAGGATTGGACACGCAGTGAAGATCGTTTGCAGCCTTCGGTCGCTAACAAACTACAAGAATGGTTCGATGCTGGTCTTGCCAGCTGGGATATCTCTAGGGATGCGCCCTACTTTGGTTTTCAGATACCAGATACTCCAAGTGATGAACCGGACAAATACTTTTATGTGTGGCTAGACGCGCCTGTCGGTTATATGGCAAGCTTTAAGAACCTGTGTGAGCAACTTAAAGGTACTGAAAACGAGCTTGATTTTGATCGTTACTGGGCCGAGGAGAATGAGCACAAAACTGAGGTTTATCACTTCATCGGTAAAGATATCGTTTATTTTCATGCGCTGTTTTGGCCGGCGATGCTGGCTGGTAGCGAGTTTCGTACGCCAACAGGTGTTTTTGCGCACGGCTTTTTGATGGTAAACGGCGAGAAGATGAGTAAATCGCGCGGTACTTTTATTAAAGCTGAGACCTATGCTGAGCATCTACATCCTGAATACCTACGTTACTACTTCGCCAGCAAGCTCTCTGACAAGGTTGAAGATATTAATCTTGATTTAGAAGACTTTATGCAAAAGGTCAACTCTGACTTGGTTGGAAAAGTGGTCAATATTGCCAGTCGTAGCGCTGGGTTTTTGGTCAAAAAGCACGATGGTATGCTAACCGAGGTTTGCGCTGAGCCGCGCCTGTTAGATGATGTTACTAAGACGGGTGATGAGATTGCCGCCGCCTATGAGAATCGTGAGTTTTCGCGTGCGATGCGCCTGATTATGCAGTGTGCAGACAAGGCGAATGAGTATATCGATGAGAAGAAACCATGGGCGCTGGCGAAACTTGAAGGCACTGAACAAGAAGTACAAGATGTGTGCTCAGTGGCTATCAATATTTTCCGTCAATTGATGGTTTATCTCGCACCAGTACTGCCAGAGCTGACTGATAACGCCAAAACGTTTTTAAATATTGATGATTTAAGCTTTCATAGCCGCAATCAGTGGCTACTTGGTCATAAAATAAATAAATTTAAACCTTTGATGCAGCGTATAGATAAAAAGGATATTGATGCTATGGTTGAGGCCTCAAAAGCGTCATTAGGTGAGAACAAAGACGCTGCACAAGATGCTACTCCTGCTAATCAAAACGCGCAGAAAAAAGAAAAAGAAGTAGCTGTAGATAATGAACAGCAAATCGATTATATCGGTATTGAAGACTTTGCCAAGGTCGAGATGAAAGTCGCTCACGTCATCGCTTGTGATTATGTTGAAGGCGCGGATAAGCTCTTGCAGTTTACCTTGGACGTTGGCGAAGATGCGCCGCGTAATGTGTTTAGTGGTATTCGTAAGTTTTATGAGCCTGAGCAATTAATGGATAAAAAGGTGATTTGTGTCACCAACCTTGCGCCGCGTAAAATGAAATTTGGCGTATCAGAAGGTATGGTCC
Organism: uncultured Psychrobacter sp.; assembly: GCA_947501045.1. GTDB lineage: Bacteria > Pseudomonadota > Gammaproteobacteria > Pseudomonadales > Moraxellaceae > Psychrobacter. The sequence goes on along the minus strand of CANMUI010000001.1, from coordinate 971,645 downwards.
TATCGACAGGCGATCCGAAAAAGGGGCTAACTGTAGTGACTTTGCCTGATGAGTGTATTATCGGTGATCATTTGGCCTAAAAATCTTACTAAAAACGGCAATCGACTTTAAAAGAGATGTCCATAGTGGCATCTTTTTTTTGTTATAACGGCTTTATGACGAATACGCTTTAATTTTTTATTGCGATTAGTTACAGGACTGTCATAATATAGCCATTATCTTTGCTAACTCATTTTCATATAACCACTAACAAACAATATTTAATATCTGGTAATACCTAACAACATTTAGTACTACCTAGCAAAATGTTGATTGAAAGTGTTGATAATAAAGTCTTGATAAATTGTCGGTCTGATCTAAATTTTATAACTTAAGAGTTAAACTAATAATGACTATTGCTACTACTCTACGCTTAAGCTTATATGGCGCAGCTATCAGTGCCATCAGTACGTTTGGCTTGATGGGATGCTCGAATTCATCTACTGAACCCACTCCTGCTACCGATAGTGCTATAGCTACTGACAAGCCTGCTAAGAGCTTAGCCATTACTCAGATTGTCGAACATCCTTCACTTGATGAAATTAGGCGCGGTATCGTAGAGGAGCTAGCCGATAACGGTTATGTTGAAGAAGAAAATTTAACCATCAACTTTCAAAGCGCTCAAGGTAATTTGGGTACGGCTGGACAAATTGCCAAGCAGTTCGCAGGTGACGAGCCTGACGCTATTGTTGCCATCTCAACGCCTTCTGCGCAGTCTGTAGTCGCCTCAACCACCAATATTCCAGTGGTTTATACGGCAATATCTGATCCGTTAGCGGCCAAACTGATCGATGAAAACAATGTACCCATGCAAGATAACGTAACGGGATTATCCAGTCAGTTGCCTATTGAGCCGCAGTTAGATCTGATTCAGCAAATTGCTCCTGATGCTAAGACGATCGGTTATGTTTATAGCCCAGGTGAGGCCAATTCGGTGTCAGTGCTAAACCAGCTTAAGGTCGCTGCTCCTGCTCGTGGACTTGAGATATTAGATTTAACTGCTAATCGTCCTACCGATGTTGCTATGGCGACGCGTAGCCTTGATGGCCGCGCGGATGTTATTTATACCTCTCTTGACAATAACGTTGTATCTGCCTTTGAGGCCATGGCCAATGCTGCTAACGAGCTCAAAATCCCAGTAATTGCCTCTGATGAGTTCAGCGTACGCCGCGGTGCTACAGCAGCGCTTGGTGTCAATGACTACGACTTTGGCCGCGTTACTGGCAAGATGGTTTATCGCGTATTAAATGGTGAAGCGATTAATACGATTGAGCCCCAAGTTATGAACGACTTAACTTTATATGTTAGCCCCAAACACGCGGCAGCACAGGGGATAAATTTGCCAGCTGAAGTACTAGCAAATGCCATTAACGTTGATGAAAAAGGCAGTACTGAGACTGCTAACTAACCACTGGCATTAAGATTATTATTTAGCGTCTTTTTTGTAGGGACACATTATTACTTTTAGGAGCAACATCTATGTTATATCAAAACCGTTTTGCTAAAGCTTTATTATGGGGCGGCGTTTGCACTGCTATATTGACTGGCTGTAACCAGTCGCCAACTGATGATCCAAATACCGTAGATGGCGCGGTAGGCGGTGATACGACAGTACCCGCCAAAACTGTAGCGATCACCGCTATCGTTGAGCATCCAGCACTTGATGATGTGCGTAAAGGAGTAATCGATGAGCTAGCAGATCAAGGTTTTAATGAGGGAGAGAATTTAGAGGTTAACTTCCAAAGTGCGCAAGGTAATACCGCGACTGCCGGACAGATTGCCAAGCAATTCGTCGCCGATGAAGCAGACGTTATCGTCGCTATTGGTACCCCATCAGCGCAGTCGGTTGCTGCTGCAACCAGTACTATTCCTCTGGTCTTCTCAGCGGTTACTGATCCTGTCGCAGCAAAACTCGTACCTAGTCTTGATGGTTCTGGTACCAATGTCACTGGCGGCTCCGACGCTCTGCCTTATGAGCCGCAAATTGAGCTGATGCGCCAAATCATTCCAGGCTTAGAGAATGTAGGTTATGTTTATAGCCCAGGTGAAGTCAACTCAACCATTATTTTGCAAAACCTAAAAGAAAAGCTTACTCCACTTGGTATTAATGTAGTTGAAGCGCCAGCGCAGCGTAGTAATGATATTGCCATGGCGGCGCGTAGCCTTGAAGATAGAGTCGATATGATCTATACCTCAACTGATAATAATGTGGTCTCAGCTTATGAATCCTTGTCGCAGGTCGCCAAAGAGAGCAAAATTCCGCTTATAGCATCTGATACTAGCTCCGTTGAACGTGGCGCTATTGCAGCTCTAGGTGTCGATTACTATAGTCTTGGACGCGAAACTGGCAAAATTGTTGCTCGCATTTTAAACGGCGAAAACGCAGGTGACATCCCTGTATACACGCCGCAAATGTTAAACTTATACGTCAGCCCAAAAAATGCTGCTGATCAAGGCATTACCATACCACAAGCGGTTATTGATCAAGCGGCAGAAGTGGTAGAATAGAGATCTGACATTATTGACAAGCCATAAGAACAACCCAGCTGGCAAGTCATAAGCTGGGCTTGTTTTTTGTAGTCAGTAAATAAGTATCTTATTATTAGCAAAACTATTGGTACGACTATTCGCATAAAGATTAGCAAAACGATAATGTTTTGATGGTTTAATTTGCTTCATCCTAACTGCAGATTGCTTCATCTGTTAAATTCACCGCTTGGTTATGACTTACTGATCCCTTATGTCTCTTATCGCTTTTTTCGGTGCGCTTGAAAGTGGTCTTATCTATGGCCTTGTAGCTCTAGGTGTACTTATCTCATTTCGTACCCTTGATTTTCCTGATTTGACTGCCGACGGTAGCTTTCCTTTGGGCGGCGCAGTCGCAGGCGTTGCTATCATCTCTGGTATTAATCCATGGATTGCTTGTTTATTTGGTATGCTAGCCGGCTCCGTCGCTGGTATTGTCACCGCTTGGCTCCATGTTAAGCTGGGTATATTACAGCTACTTGCTAGTATTTTGGTCATGGTGGCGCTCTATTCGGTTAATCTGCGTATCATGGGCGCGCCGAACCTACCGCTACTTGGTGAAACCACTGTATTTAGTACGCTGGTGAACGATGGCAATGGCTTTTGGATGCGCTGCCTAATCATTGGCGTCGTGGTTATAGTAGCTAAGCTGTTTTTAGATTGGTTTTATAGCACTGAATCTGGCCTATCAATGCGTGCGACTGGCTCTAATCTTAGAATGGCACAAGCCCAAGGTATTAATACCTCAAAGATGACCATTATTGGGATGGCCATCTCTAACGGTTTAATCGCTTTGGCCGGAGCATTATTTGTACAAACTCAAGGTGGCGCGGACATCTCTATCGGTATCGGTACGATTGTCATCGGTTTGGCCGCTGTTATCATCGGTGAAACTATTATTCCTGCCAAGCGTATTTGGCTGATCACCTTTGCCGTTATTATAGGTGCGGTACTTTATAAGCTATTTATCCAGGTCGCTTTATCCAGTGATACACTACGAAGCATCGGCTTTGGCCCGCAGGACTTGAATCTAATTACCGCTTTATTAGTCGTGATTGCTTTGGTACTGCCAAAAGCCAAAACTAAGTTTTTGACTCGTAGAGTCAGAACCTAAAGCTACTGCGCTAATAAGTAAGCATAGGAGAGTATAGTTATGATGCAAGCCAAAGATTTACGCCTGACCTTTAACCCCGGCACCCCTATCGAAAACCCGGCTCTACGCGGTATTGATTTAAATATCGCTAATGGTGAGTTTGTCACGGTTATTGGCACCAATGGTGCGGGCAAATCAACGTTTTTAAACGCCGTTAGCGGTACCACGCGCGTAGATAGTGGCTCAATTTTGCTCAATGAGATCGATGTCACCAAAAAAACTGCGCATCAGCGCGCGCACTGGGTCGCACGCGTGTTTCAAGACCCGATGGCTGGTACTTGTGAAGCGCTCACTATTGAGGAGAACATGGCGCTAGCCTATAAGCGTGGCGGCAAAAGAGGCTTAAGCTTTGCCCTTAATCCAAATAACCGTGACTTGTTCCGCGAAAAGTTATCGGTACTCAAGCTTGGACTTGAGAATCGTCTGACCGACCGTATGGGTCTGTTATCTGGCGGTCAACGGCAAGCCGTAAGCTTGCTGATGGCATCCTTGCAGCCCTCTAAAATCTTATTGCTCGATGAGCATACCGCTGCCCTTGATCCCAAGACCGCTGCTTTTGTTTTAGAATTAACTGACAAAATCGTGACTGATAACGATCTTACCACTATGATGGTCACCCACTCTATGCAACAAGCGCTGGCGCATGGTACGCGCACTGTCATGCTCCATCAAGGCCAAGTAGTCTTGGATGTGGCAGGTGACGTTCGTAAAGATATGACCGTCCATGATCTACTTGATATGTTTGAGCAAACTCGCGGTGAAAAGGTTGATGATGATAGTTTGATATTGAGTTAGGTTTTTCAAAAACCAAACCATAAGTTAACCCTCAAAAAATTTAGATTTCTTGAAGGTTTTGTTTATATAAAATAAGGATATTTGTAAAGATATTGATATTATTAAGTTTCTGCTAGCTATTTATAGACTGCATTGGTTATGATTATTTATTGCCAATTATTTATATTATTGCTATCTGTGAGGTCTGTCATGCGCAAAATCCCTATTTATGATCATCCTGCTGCCGGTTGGCCAGCACTAGTTGCCTCTACTCGTAAGCTTATGGACTATAAAGCCTTTACGCGTGGCAGTTTAAGTGTTCTAAAGAGCAACCAGCCCAAAAGTGGTTTTGATTGTCCAGGCTGCGCGTGGCCCGACCACAAGTCTTATAAAGCACTTGATGTGTGTGAGACTGGTATAAAAGTCATCGCTAGTGAAGCTATGTCTACTAAGGCCGATGCCAAATTCTTTAAAAAGTATACGGTTACAGAGTTACAAAAATGGAATGGCTATGAGCTTGAGCACAGCGGACGTTTATCAGAGCCTGTGCGTTATGATGCTAAAGAGGACCGTTATGTCCCTATATCTTGGGAAAATGCTTACAAGATTATCGCTGAAGAGCTAAACAAACTTGGCTCGCCGGATGAGGCATTATTTTATACCTCAGGCCGCGTGACTAATGAGCCGGCCTTTATGTATCAGCTATTTGTACGCTGTTTTGGTACCAATAACTTGCCTGATTGCTCCAACATGTGCCATGAGCCAACCTCCGTTATGCTTGGTAAACAATTGGGCGTCGGTAAAGCCACTGTTATGTTAGAAGATTTTGAAAAAGCCAAACTGCTCTTGTCTTTTGGGCACAATCCTGCAACCAATCATCCGCGTATGCTTGAGATGCTAGCACATGCGCATAAAGAAGGCTGTAGAATCATCTCCATTAATCCTATGCGTGAGCAAGGGTTAAGTGCCTTTAGAAATCCGCAGAAACCAACACACATGGCAGCTGCGCAAAGCGACAAGATGACAGATGAAGTCATTCAAATTCAAATCGGCGGCGATACGGCGTTATTAGCAGGTATGGCAAAATGGCTCGTTGAGAATGATAAAATCAACCATGACTTTATTGCCGAGCATACCTCAGGTTTTGAGTCCTTAAAAGAGTGGCTTGATGAGCAAACTTGGACAGATATTGAACGTGGCAGCGGTATTGTGCAAGCTCAGATTGTTAAACTGGCAAAATTAGTTGCCGAAAGTCCAGCGACCATTTGCACGTGGGGCATGGGCATCACTCAGCATGTTCAAGGCGAGGATAATGTGGCGATGATTACCAATTTGCTGCTGCTTATGGGCATGATCGGTATTGATGGCGCTGGCGCCTCACCGATTCGCGGCCACTCTAATGTGCAAGGCGATAGAACCATGGGCATTCATGAGCGTCCTAAAAAAGAGCTATTAGACAGCCTTGAGCGTGTTTTTAAGCGTCCTATGCCACGTGAAGACGGTTATGATGTCGTTGCAGGCGCAAAGGCAATGATTGATGGTAAGCTAAAAGCCTTTATGGGCATGGGTGGTAATTTTGCAGTCGCAGCACCAAATACCAGCGCCATTCAACAAGCTTTGAGCAACAACGAACTAAACGTTTTTGTCGGTACTAAGCTTAATGGTACTATGCTATATCCGGGCGCAAACAATATCATTTTGCCTTGCCTTAGCCGAATTGAAAGTCTGGTCACCACCAAAGGCGAGCAGTTTGCGACTATTGAAGACTCTATGTGCCAGATCGTTGCTACTAAAGGCGCTATAAAACCTGTTAGCGATACCATAAAGTCCGAAACCCAAATAATTGCTGATATGGCGACTCATGTACTAGCCAATAAAACAGATATAGATTGGCAAGCACTGAGTGAGGACTACGACCTTATTCGTGATTATGTCGCACAGGCTATTGATGGTTTTGAAAACTTTAATCAGCGTATCCGCGAGAGCGAGCGTGGTTTTCATCTGTATCATCCAGCGCGTCATCGGGTCTGGAATACCGATAGCGGCAAAGCTCAAATCGAAGTACCGCAGTATCCGATTACTTATGTCGCTCAGCAAATGGCAGAGGAGACCTCAACGACTGATGGCAAAGCTGCTGATAAACAGAGCGCTGAGCAAAATGAGCAAAAGGTCTGGCAGTTTACCAGTGTACGTAGTCATGACCAGTTTAATACTATGATTTTTGGCTATAACGATCGTTATCGTCAAACCAATCGCCGTGATGTACTCTTTATGCATCCAGATGAGATCAGCCGCTTGGGCTGGCAAAAGGGCGATAGCGTGGTAGTGACCCGTAAAGACAGTAGTAATCAAGCACGTACCCTTGGGCCGCTGATTTTGACTGAGATGGATATCGCTTCTAACGCAGTTGCCGCCTACTATCCTGAGTGTAATGATTTATTTGATTTGGATACGCATGCGCCAGAATCACACATTCCGGCTTATAAATCATCGACCGTAATTTTGGAGCGCGTAGCTGCCGATAGTCGCGAGCAAAGTAAAGTCAATAATCGAGTGCAAAACAGTAGCGTAGATGGATTGGTAGCTTCTGCTTAACCTGACGGCTTTAAATATGGCGTAGTTGAATCATCATTGACTACGCTATATTTGTTTCGCTGATGTTAATTTATAAGCACCTCAACTATTAATGATTGGTTGGTAGTGAACAGTCTATAGTAGATAATTAACAATAATAATTAAAACGAGGACTGAAACCTAGGTTAAAAGTAAACTCTATGATAACTGAACACACTCGCGTCTTAGTAAATACCCTACCCCAAACCGATACATCATCTGATTCGGTATCTTATACAACATCTTGCAATATGATTGATAAACCTCAATCACCTGTCTTAACTGATACTCTATTGCCTTCTTCTGTAACACCGCTTGCACGCCCCCATTTGGCGCAAAAATATTATTATTTATTGGATAATTATGAAGACAAGCGGTTTAATCAGCCATATGTTGAAAGTAAACCGGTAAGTTTGGCAGTAGAAGCAGCGGTTGCTATCGTTATTAATGGCATTCACTATGCAGTGCTGATGGCAAGCCCAAGCCAGCTAGAGTATTTGGCTATTGGCTTTTTATTCAGTGAAGGATTGATTGAGCACAGTCATGAGCTGCTGGATTGGGAGGTCACTCATCTTACTGATATAGCTAGCTTTCAAAGTTTTACCCCCGCTTCAACCGACGACTCGCTACTGTTTGAGTCCTTGTCTGAGCATCTGCTTGACTATGATACTTATGTAGTTGAGCTGGTTTTAAACCAGCGCTGTCACCAGCGTATTCAAGCCCAAAGGCGACAGCTAGCAGGCCGTACTGGCTGCGGTATGTGCGGTATCACCGGCCTAAACCAAGCCTTACCCGATTTAAACCTTTATAGTCAAAAGATGGTAGACACTCAAAGCGCCAAACCTAGTCTTGATTATCTACTCAACATCCGAACACAGATAAATACAACGCAGCATACTCATCAGCTTACTGGTGCTGTCCATGCCGCTGCGACTATGCAAGCAGAGAAGTTATATTTGTTTGAAGATGTAGGGCGTCATAATGCGCTTGATAAACTTATTGGCTGGCAGCTACGCCATAAGAGAAAGGTTGAATGTGTGGTGATGACTTCGCGGTTATCAATTGAGTTGGTACAAAAATCTATCCGTATACGTCTGCCTTGGCTCGTCGGTATGTCCGCGCCTACCAGTACAGCGGTACGAGTTGCCCAGCGTTATGGATTGGGCTTAGCTGGGTTTTTACGGGATGATAGGGTGACTTATTATTCAGGGATTTAAATGGTTTGAGCATTTAAACTCTGTAAAATATTGGCAAATTCAAAGACTTGTATTGGCTAAAAATTAAAGCAAGATAGCGACTATGTGACTATCTTGCTTCTTGATTATCTTGCTTTTTTATTTATAAAACTATGGTTTAATTAAATTATTACATGGCTTGACTGTATTTGGCGCAGGAAGCAGGTTGCCAATAAATTTCGGTCGCTTGGAACCGATCGCCACGCAGCTTGCCTTCATAGCCATTATCAAAGATAACTTTGTAGCGACAGGTCTCGACATTATTATCCATATCATAGAATTTAAGAATGTAATCCCATTCGCGGGCGTTAAATCCTTCTTGAAAATGCGGCGTACCGATCAGCTGCGCAATCTCTTCTTTTGTAAAACCAACTTTGATCTTGGCAACATCGCTTTGTTCAACGATTTTGCCTTCTTTTTGCCATGCTTGGGCTTGATCAGGAAATACTAGCTCATCAGGATTAACAGAGCCGTATTGTGCTCCTGGGCTTACATGCCAAGTACAGCCAGTTACTGCAAATGTAAGAGCTGTGGTTAGAAGCCCATAGCGGTATATAGATAGATTCATTGTTTTTTCCTTAATGTGTCGTGAGTGATTTACGCAAGTCGTTTGATAATGTCTGCCTACTTGAGCACAGACATTATCCTAATGCATTTTGATTGAGTTAAAAATGGAAGCCTGCACCGACAGCACCGCCAGCATTACCTTGGGTATCTGCTGTACCATTTATTTTCATCACCCAGCGACCGTTGTCAGAGACTCTTGATACCCCAATGGCAACTGCACTCTCGCCGTTATATGAAGCAATACCACCACCTACCATTGATTTACCGGCAAGATAAGCTTGTGGTAGCGAAGACATCGCCATCGCCGCTGAAATACCGGCATTAGCATCGTCTTCTACGTCATCTACTCGGTATCCCAAATCATTGATATCTCTATCAAGATCTGCGATTTGACCATTAACTTGTCTATCAATACTATTAAGTTGACCTAGGTTAACGGCATCGTTGACATTCACCCCATCGGCTACATTAGTAATAACCGTGTTTGCAGCATCAATACCCTCTGTGGTAACACTTGGACCACCAGTGATAGTCAAGCCGTTGTTATTGATCGTTGTGTTTCCAGCGACAACTCTATCCGTTGTAACACTATCTACGTTAATATTACCGTTCAGGTTAAATCGGATACTGCTACCTTCAGTTGTAGTGGTGATATTATTATCGCCCACAAAGCTAAGAACGCTACCATCTCCTATCGGTTTATTAATATTATTACCATTATCAGCGCCAAAATTAAGACCACCGTCAAGCCTATTGGTATTGTTGGTAATGTTAGTGGTGTTGGTGGCAATGTTGGTAGTATTGTTAGAAACTGCTTCATTAGTATCTGCCGTGCCTTGCTGAATAGATCCGATAGCGCCATCGATAGTATCTTGACCAGTACCGCCGATATTAGTCGTGGTAATGATACCGCCATTGTTCACAGTATTGCCACCAATTACGCTGGCAATAGAATCTGCTGTACTGTTGAGCTGATCGCCAGTTATAGCATCGCTAGAACCTTGAGCAACTGTCCCATTAGCAACATTGGTAATAGTATTGCCACCATTATCTAGACCATTAGCTGAGATCACTACATCGCCAAAGGTTGCACTATCTAAATTAACGTTTTGGTTTAAATCAAAGCTGACATCGTTGCTATCAGCATCTTTAGATACCGTAATGTTGCCATCTTGGTTATTAAAATCAACGCTATCGCCCGGTCTTACTGTACTCGAGTTATCGCCTTGAGCACTAACGTTAAATCCTTGGTTAGCGGAAGTAGCGCTGTCTCGCACTTCGTTTAATTGATCAAAGTTGACCGCGTCCGTGCCTTCAGTGGCTCGAGCTACATTGGTAATTCTATTGCCGCCATTATTTAGACCGTTATTGCTAAGTCTAATGGTTTGGTTGCTACCACCTGTTAGCGTTATGCCGTCATTATCAACAAGTGTATTACCAGTAGTAACGCTATTTAGCGCTAAATCTCTATTTAGTTGAACCTGTACCCCGTTAGCTGTAGTTACCGAAGTTAGATTATCATCACCAGTCACAGCGATGGTATCGCCTAATGCAAAGTTGTTATTGGTAGTACCGTTGCCAAAATTAATACCTGCCTCAATGCTGTTGGCATTGTTGGTAATGTTGGTGGTATTGTTGCTGATGCCTTCATTTAGAGTGTCGGCAACTGAAAACAGCTGACTGCCATTAATAGCATCTGTACTGGTTGCTGTTACGTTACCTGCAGCAACGTTTTTGATTTGACGTTCTTGTCCACTTGCGCCAACGGATATTTGATCACCAACTGCAATATTGGTTGATCCAGCAAAGTTGCCATAAGTATTGCCATTAATAGTAGCACTAGTTACGCTATTGGCATTAGTTGCAGTATTAGAACCGCTACCTAGTGCCACGGCTCCTTCAGTGGTAGCTTGCGCACCGCTACCAAACGCGATAGAGTCTCGAGCAGAAGCTGTGGTTTGATCTACTGGTTGATAATTGGCACCTGCTTGACCGAAGCTTGGCGTAGCGTTTTCGATATCTGCAGCGCCAATAGCAATAGCTCGATAACCTGTTGCAGTCGTAGAGTGACCAATAGCTAATGAACCATCACCAGTAGCCGAGGCTACATTACCCATAGCTTGCGAATAATTACCAGTAGCGACAGACTGACGACCTACAGCAATAGCCGTATTGCCACTAGAGAGCGTGCCCGTACCGATCGCTACACCGGAGAGACCACTAGTAGTTGCATATTGACCTACCGCTAGACCCATCTCAATATCAGCTCTAGAACCTGTACCAATAGCTACTGAACCTACAATTTGATTGTTCGGAGTGAAGGTTGTCCCTGTATAGTTTGGATTTTGTCTATCAGCAATTCTAATCTGAGTAGTTTCAGTACTTGTCGAACAGCCTATAGCTATATTGTAGCTAGCTATAGCGTTAGGATCAGTTTCTGAATTAAGTCCAGAATTAGCATTTTGATTACCGTTGATACAGGCAGAGATAGCAGTACCATCTCCAACACCTCCATTGACACCAACTGCAGCGACAGCCGGTACAGATAGACTAAGTGCTAGACTTGTTAAGCCTGCTGCTACCATGGTTGAGCGCAGCTTACTTAAGCGCAAAACAGATGAGCTTTTGGTAGTAACAATAGACATCATATTGTTAGACGAGCTTATAGCGCTTGAGGTGACAGACGATTTTGATGATTTACCGCAGGCTTTAGCGTGCTCAGCAACTGCAGTAAAACATTTTAGGGCGTCGTTCCAAATGACTTTATAATTGTGATTCATAGTATGTATTCCTGAATAAACCTACTGAGTATGAAAACAAACTAAAATTCGTTATTTAGAGCATTTGAATTACAAAATAGGACGATATCTAGTTTTAACGCATAGACCTTGATAAAAATTACACTTTAGAAAATGTAACCCTTATCAAGGTCTAAGTGACTAGAACGTTTTATACTGTAATACGATTGCTGCCATGTATATTCATGTTTCCGAATCTATATATTCATATTAACGAATTTACGTCTATAGTAACAATACCGTTGGTAAGTTATTTACTACCGCTCGTCAGGTTACTCACTAAATAAACTAAAGTTTATTAGATATAAGTTATATCTTGATAAAATATCTAAACTATTTTTAATGTAGCTCTAGCATTAGCTTGCTTTGTAAATATAAAAAAACCTCAAACCTTAGTAATAAAGGTTTGAGGTTTTTCGTTAAAAATTGATAGTCAACACAGGTAGTGTCAAAAATTTTACTTAATATCGAATAAAAGCTATATCAGTTTTACCATTCATCAACTAAAAATCGATCAATTGTTAATTAATAAGAATTTCAGTATTATTAGCAGTTTAGTATATAAAACATATTTACAACATACATTTATCAGAGCTACAGGTAAAGGTAACGCTTATATGAGTACTATTTTACCTTGCTAGATAAGTAGTCATCTCTTCTATGCCATGTAATGTCATAGGATACATCTGATCATCAACTAATTTTTTGATCTCACCTATAGTTTGAGTAAAAGACCAGTAAGCAGGTTCTTCAGGGTTTAACCAAGCCACCTTATCAAAATGATCTATTACTCGCTTCAACCACACCGCGCCTGCTTCATGATTCATATACTCAACACTGCCGCCTACTGAGAATAGTTCATATGGTGACATTGAAGCGTCACCGACGAATATAACACGATATTCTCGGCCATATTTGTTAAGAAGATCAAAGGTTGGCATAGGGGCGCTGTGGCGACGATTGTTATCCTGCCAAACATAGTCATACAGACAGTTGTGAAAATAGAAAAACTCTAGCGTTTTAAATTCATTTTTAGCAGCAGAGAACAGCTTTTCTAAAGCTTCGACGTGCACATCCATACTACCACCAACATCGAATAACATCAGTACTTTAACGCGGTTGCGACGCTCAGCTTGCATCTGAATATCAAGTAAACCTTTTTTAGCAGTGCGTTTAATGGTCTCATGGATATCTAGCTCATCAGCGCTACCGGTGCGCGCAAACTGACGCAAACTGCGTAGTGCCATTTGAATTTGGCGTGTGCCCAGCAGGTTATCATCGTCAAGATTACGGTATTTGCGCTGCTCCCAGACTTTAACCGCACTGCGCTTGCGCGACTCCCCGCCCACTCGTACTCCCTCAGAGTGCTCACCATAAGCACCAAACGGTGAAGTACCACCGGTACCTACCCATTTACTGCCACCTTGATGACGCTCTTTTTGCTCTTGAAGACGCTCCTCTAAAGCTTTCATCAGCTCCTCAAGAGAGCCATATTTTTTGAGCAGTCGTCGCTGCTCGTCCGTTAAGTTTTTTGGATCAAGCTTTAGATCCAGCCATTCTTTGGGAATATCAGTGAGTTTTGCCATCAACTCATCAATGTCTACACTGTCTACGCCCTCAAAATAATCAGCCATCGCGCGATCAAATTTATCAAAGTGACGCTCATCTTTGACCATACACAGGCGAATAAGCTGATACATATCCTCGCGGCTAGCAAAGGTGTATAAATCCTCATCTTCTGTAGATGAAATAGGCTGCATCATAAGCCCCGCTTCAAGCGCTGCGTTTAAGTCAAGCAGCTCACGAGTGCTGACAGGAACACCATAAGTACGCAAGGTATAAAATAGTTTTATGAACATAAGATACATATCACTTATTAGCTAATGTTTTTAATGGGCATAGCACTATATCAATAGCATCTATATAGCCGCTACTAACGACGCATCATATTGGCAAAACGCTGTAACAAGCTCACATCTGCTTCATTCTTAAGTAGTGCGCCATATAACGGCGGGATAGATTTCTCTCCGCGTAAGTTCTCTTCCAGCTCATCTTGCGCCATATCATCTGCCAACAATAACGTTAACCAGTCGACCAGTTCTGACGTTGATGGTGGTTTTTTAAGTCCTTTGATACCACGTAGTTTATAAAAAATATCGAGCGCGTTATTGACAAGCTTTTCTTGAATGTTAGGAAAATGCACATCAATAATCTGACGCATGGTTTGCTCTTCTGGAAAGTCGATATAATGAAAAAAACAGCGACGCAGAAACGCATCAGGCAGCTCTTTTTCATTATTTGAGGTAATAATCACCACAGGACGCTGCTCTGCGGTAATGGTCTCGCCAGTCTCATAAACATAAAAAGACATTTTATCTAGCTCGTGAAGTAAATCATTTGGGAACTCAATATCTGCTTTATCCACCTCATCAATCAGCAATACACTGCGCTCGTTACTGGTAAAAGCTTCCCACAACTTACCAGGTTTAATATAGTTGCCAATCTCATAAACCTTGTCGTCACCTAATTGAGAGTCACGTAGACGCGATACGGCGTCATACTCATACAAGCCTTGCTCAGCTTTAGTTGTTGATTTGATATGCCAAGTAATGAGTGGCATACCTAAGCTTTCTGCCACTTCTTCGGCAAGTAAAGTCTTACCGGTACCAGGTTCCCCTTTGATCAAGAGTGGTTTTTGTAGCGTCATAGCTGCATTAACAGCCAGTTGTAGATCGTCAGTGGCAATATAGCTATCGGTACCGGTAAAGCTTGGTTTGGTATTATTAGCGGTGGTCATAGTCAAATCTCAATAATGGTTATCAATCGGTGTTTTATAATAAAAAATATTTTATATAAGAAAGTATTTAAGAACGATTAGCATTTTATGATTATTTAGATTAGCACAGCTAACTTTGATAGCAAAACACTCTTGCGTTTATATCTATACTAGACTGTAACTGATCTATTACTATCAAAAAGCAGTGGTAGTTCGTAAAAAAAGACACTCAGTAGTGTCTTTTGTGACATCTAGCAAACAGTGAATACAGAATGCTAATTATCATTTATTACTTTTATTCTCGTTGTCTGTTGTTATAGATTTCTCTATGTCATTATCTTCAGCCGACTTCTTGGCTGTTTTAGCTTTTGCAACAATTTTTTGCGCCACGGAGATTTTAGTCGGTTTTTCAGTAAGCAATCCTCTGTTGGGTTGTTGCGCAGCAGTCGTAGACGTTTTTTTGAGAGTAACGGTCTGTTTATCTTGTTCAGCAGTATGACCTGCCAGATAATTACCAGTCGCCAGCTGCATATTGGCTTGAGTGTCCTCAGCGGTGCGCAGGCGTGCTTTATCCAGACTTGAATCAAAAGCACCACGTATAAGCTGCCAGACAAACCCAATAAACAGTCCCACCACTAAAACAACCAAAATAGGCAAAGCATTGGTAACCGCGGCCGCAAAATCTTTCATCATGACGGCATAGACCACACTGATACTCGCCGGCGCAATCACACTGGGGTCACTGAGCGCAGTCCCGGGTGCTAAAAGAACTGCAAATAGTACCATCCAGCTCATACCACCCAATGGACGTGGCATCATACGGGCGACCAATATCCACAAAAGTAGCACTAAAATAGAGCCACCCAAATAAGCATACATCGGTAGGTCAGCAGGAGGAACGTTTCTTACCAGCTGACTCCACCAGATAACGATCTCACCGAGAATGTCACTAATTTTATCCAGTGGTAAGCTTTGTAAAATATTTTTTAACCAATCCATTCGGGTTTAGATACCTGCAGTTAATCGTAAATATTGTTGTTAATCATAGATATTGTTTTGCGCTTCAAGAGCACGTAATTCTGCTTGACGACGCATCACATCTTGTGGTGGCATCTGCACAAAATAACCTTGTGATTTTAGCTTTGAGAGTACTTCTTCTTTATCGACACGAGCAAGCTTTGGCGTTGTTTCCAAATCTAGGTGTATAACAAACTTACTAACCCCTAAGCTGGCGCGAAAGTCTTTAGGTAATACGCTCAGCCAGTCTTTGATTTCGTCAGTATCATCAGGATAGTCGGGGCGAGCAATATAGACATACATATCGTCGTGCTTGGGAAATTTGTAGACATCACAATGCATAAAAATACCTATTATAATTTTAAGACAAACATAGATTGAAATATCCTAGCATAGTTTGCCCTATCACCAACAGTGACTTTAGGTAGTATTCTTATCACTAGTTTTATAAGCTAATGCTTATTAAAAGCTTAATTTATATGCATTTTAGCCAATAAATCGTATTTTCTATCAGTTTATTGCTTTTAAGGCGTTTGAAGACTTGTAAAAAAGGTATGAACCTTTCATAATAAAAGCGTTTTTCAGGAGAGTGTTTTTTATAAAGGGTTGTGTCCATTATACGTAGTCTACCTTTATTAATAAACCACCGAAGGCGCATCTACCCTGCCAATCGCTCAGGTATAAAGGACTGAAAAACGCATGCTAACTGCTTATAAGTTTATCATTTGTTAACTTATCAATAGCGCAGCGGCATAACAAATCTGGAGAGTGGTAAGTATAAATAACTTACCCACCGAAGGGGAGAAAACGCGACTAGGTTTTAATATAGCTTTATAGTATCTTTTATATACAAAAGACCCTATAACTAAACATCTAGTTTGTGTTGAAAATCTCAGGTTACAGGACAGATAGGGCTTTCGCTTAAATGGACATTTGATGTCTGTTTGACTTATAGCTTTTTAGCCTCTATTTTTAGGCTACTGTTTTTGGGCTACCCTTTTTGCAATAGGCCCCTTTGCCTTATTGCCTCTTACCACTGTTAACACGCTAAACTTTACTTATTCAAATTGTATTTGCAAGTACAAAATATTTGAAAGTATAAATAGCGTAAATACAAGGATTTGTCATGACTGCTACTTCTCAGAACTCCACTACTCAAACCCCTAAACGCACGCCTCTCTACCAGTCTCACGTCGATAGTGAGGGCAAACTGGTGGACTTCTCTGGTTGGGAGCTCCCTATTCATTATGGCTCACAAATCGAAGAGCATGACGCAGTGCGTACTGACGCTGGTATGTTTGATGTCTCACATATGGTCATAGTTGATGTCAAAGGTAGCGACGCCAAAGCTTGGCTACAAAAGCTGCTCGCTAATGATGTCGACAAACTCAAAATTGTGGGCAAAGCGCTATATTCTCCTATGCTAAACGAGCAAGGAGGCGTAATCGACGATCTTATTGTTTACCTTATGAACGAAGAAGCAACTGAGTACCGTATTGTCTCTAACGCAGCTACTCGTGACAAAGATATGGCGCAGTTTCATAAAGTTACTGAAGGTTTCGAGGTAGATCTTAACGAGCGCGAAGAGCTGGCTATGCTTGCCGTACAAGGCCCAAACGCGGTTGAAAAACTGGCACAAGTAAAACCAAGCTGGGCTGATACTTTAGCTGGACTAAAACCATTCGTCGGTGCCGACTTAACCGATATTGAAGGTCAAGACTGGTTTGTCGCTCGCACCGGTTATACTGGTGAGGACGGTGTCGAGGTCATTATGCATGGCGATGAAGCACCAGCCTTTTTCGAGCAGCTAAAAAACGCGGGGATTAAGCCTGCTGGTCTTGGCGCTCGTGATACGCTACGTATGGAAGCGGGTATGAACCTTTATGGTCACGATATGGATGAGAGTGTTAGTCCATATGAATGTAATATGGGCTGGACACTGGCCTTGAAAGACGATCGTGATTTCGTGGGCCGTAAAGCCTTGGTGAGCAAACGTCAGCAAGCTAAAGATGACAATACTGCTATGAAACAAGTGGGCTTGCTACTCACCTCTCGCGGAGTATTACGTGAAGGTATGGAAGTTACCATCAATCAAGGCTCGGATAATGAGCAAACGGGTATCATTACCAGCGGGACCTTTTCTCCTAGCCTCAAAAACTCTATCGCTATTGCTCGCGTTCCTGCCAGCTTATCAGAAGATGATAAGGTTCAAATTGATCTACGCGGTAAAGGTAAATTCGTTGATGTACGCGTACTAAAACTGCCTTTTGTACGTAATGGCAAACCACAATTTGATCAGTAGATTGATTTTAGTGAGGGTCTACCTTTAACAAATGGTATTTGATTGCTAGTTGATCATCACCGATAATTGATTTTTGTACCCTTTAGTTATAGCTATCCTTATAGTTATAATCATCCCTGTGTTTTAAATTTATCCAAAGGAGCATTTTATGAGCAATATTCCAGCTGAACTAAAATATATTGCAAGTCACGAGTGGCTGCGTCTAGAAGATGACGGTACGATCACCGTCGGCATTACCGACCATGCCCAAGATCTGCTTGGTGATGTGGTATTTGTTGAGCTACCTGACGTGGGTGATACTATCGCTGTTGATGATGAGATCTCAGTCGTCGAGTCTGTAAAAGCAGCATCTGACGTCTATGCGCCAATCTCAGGCGAGATCGTTGCTATTAATGAGAGTCTTGAAGATGATCCTGAGATTATTAACTCAGACCCTTATGGTGACGGTTGGTTCTTTAGAATGAAACCTGACAATATAGCAGATTATGAAGCGCTTATGAGTGCTGAAGATTACGAAAACGAGCTGTAATTTTTTTGTTAACCGCTATTTTAGTGTATTGATTAGCCTCCATATAAGATCTTATACCTTGCAGATATTAACACGCTTTAATATCTGCCTCCTTATTTGTTGAATTAAGACTCTATCGCCAGTTGTTTAATCAAGCTGGTATAGACCATTTGTATCAAATTTCTCTACTCTTTTAGTTATATCTGCTATGGAACTATAATGAAACCAGCCGATACTGATAAGAACGCTCATAGAACTGTTAGTGCTACTGATAATAGTATTGTCAGTCGCCGTATTGATAGCGCTGCTACGCATGACGCTCAAGATAGGCAGATAGAGGTTAGTAATAATGGTAAAGCTACGCCACATCTGCAAGCGTTCCGGCAAGTAGTCGAATCACGTCGTTCGGTACGCCGTTTTACCGACAAACCGATACCTGATGAAGTGCTTGCAGACTGTCTTCGTTTAGCCATGCTTGCGCCAAACTCTAGCAATTTGCAGCCGTGGGAGTTTTATGTGCTTGATAGTAGTGATAAGCGCCAACAAGCTATCAAAATTTGTATGAATCAAAATGCGGCAAAAACGTCAGTAAGGCTCATCGCGGTAGTAGCACGCACCGATAACTGGCACGATCACGCTAAGCAAGTACTGCGTGAATACCCAACTACTCCTGTACCAAAGAAGGTAAAGGATTATTACAATAAAGTAGTGACACTAGATTTTTTGCGTGGACCTGCAAATGCTATATCCGTTGCCAAATGGGGCGCTATCCAAGTGGTTAGACGGGTTAAGGGACCTATTAAATCGCCTTATTATACTTTTGACGATGTTAAAAACTGGGCGACTAATAATACCGCCCTTGCTGCTGAAAACTTAATGCTTGCCTTGCGTGCACATGGGTTTGATAGCTGTCCGATGGGCGGTTTTGATGAGCCAGCGATAAAGAAACTACTAGGTCTGGGTGATGATCACCATGTGGTGATGATGATTGGCGCAGGTGAGCGCGCTGATAATGGTATTTATAGTGCCCAGTTTCGTTTTGATCAAACCCAATTTGTACATTATGTTTAATCTCATACGCTAAACATTAGACACTCTTTATTACTTACGTTTAGCAGACTTACTGCTTGTATTACTAAAGCTTACAAGGATTATTATGACTATCTCTCGAAACCCTAATGACCAAAAGTCTAGCGCTAAAGAAAACGATTCGCAAAAACCTAGCTTTGATACTTTCAAAGATTTGTTCAACGAAGCGGAATTCGTTTATCGCCATTTAGGTTCTAACGATGCCAAGCAAGCCGATTTATTAAGTGCTATTGGTTACAATGATATG
Source organism: uncultured Psychrobacter sp. (assembly GCA_947501045.1). Taxonomy (GTDB): domain Bacteria; phylum Pseudomonadota; class Gammaproteobacteria; order Pseudomonadales; family Moraxellaceae; genus Psychrobacter. The sequence goes on along the minus strand of CANMUI010000001.1, from coordinate 952,001 downwards.
GCAAACTTTATTGACGAGACAGTGCCTGAGCCTGTACGTTTGCATAAAGAGCTGGACTTGCCACTGGCAATGAGTGAACACGCTGCCCTAGCTCGACTGCGTGCGATGGCGGACAACATCACCGTTAATAAAAGCTACATCGGTCAAGGTTATTCACCGGTACGCATGCCTGCGGTCATTCAGCGTAACGTGCTTGAGAATCCAGGTTGGTACACTGCCTACACCCCTTATCAGGCTGAGATTGCGCAAGGCCGCTTGGAAGCATTACTTAACTTTCAGCAAGTCTGTATTGATCTAACGGGTCTTGAGATGGCTGGTGCTTCATTACTTGACGAGGCGACAGCTGCGGCTGAAGCGATGGCCATGTCCAAGCGCATGAGTAAGAGCAAGTCAGTCCAGTATTTCGTTGATGAGCGTGTTTACCCGCAAACGCTAGACGTCATCCGTACCCGCGCTACATACTTTGGTTGGGATGTGGTAGTTGGCGACTTTGAATTAGCTAAATCTGGTGACTATTTTGGTGCGTTATTTCAGTACGTTGGTGCCGAGGGTGATGTTAAAGACCTAACTGATGTAATCAGTGCAGTCAAAGCCAATAAAACTTATACCGCAGTTGCAAGCGATATAATGAGCTTAGTACTACTCAAATCGCCAGCCGATATGGGCGCTGATATTGCTTTAGGTAGCACACAGCGTTTTGGTATTCCTATGGGCTTTGGTGGTCCGCACGCTGCCTACTTTGCTTTTTCTGAAAAAGCTAAACGTTCAGCGCCTGGTCGTATCATTGGCGTCTCAAAAGACGCACAAGGCAATACCGCTCTGCGTATGGCGCTACAAACCCGTGAGCAGCATATTCGCCGCGAAAAAGCCAACTCTAACATTTGTACTTCGCAAGTACTGCTTGCCAACCTTGCGGGCATGTATGCCGTTTATCATGGTCCAAGCGGCGTTAAACGCATTGCGACGCGTATTCATGCTTTTGCAACTGCCTTTGCAGACGCCATCAAAAATACCGATGACGACAACAAACTAAGCGTCGTGCATGATCAGTTTTTTGATACGGTAGTGGTTGATTGCGGCTCAGAGAAGCTAGCGACACAAATATTTGAAAACGCTGATAATGTGGGCTATAACTTATGGCGTTTCGGTGAGACCAAACTTGCGGTAGCTTTTAGTGAAATCAGCAATCAAGAAGACTTTAGTGTTTTGACTCAACTGTTTGTCAATAAAGGTCATGATTTACCTGAAGCAGCTACGGTTTCTTTGAGCGATACGCATCTGCGTACGGATGACATCTTAACGCATCCGGTCTTTAACTCGCATCATACTGAACATGAGATGCTGCGCTACCTAAAATCTCTAGAAGACAAAGACTTAGCAATGAATCGTAGTATGATCTCGCTTGGTAGCTGTACGATGAAATTGAACGCTACTAGCGAGATGCTACCGATCACATGGCCTGAGTTTGCCAATGTCCATCCTTTTGCTCCTCTTGATCAGGTATCGGGCTATCTTGAGATGATTGAGAGCTTACAAGAGCAGCTCAAAGCCATTACTGGTTTTGATGCGGTATCTATGCAGCCAAATTCTGGCGCCTCTGGTGAGTATGCAGGCATTCTTGCTATTCGCCGTTATCATGAATCTTTAGGTCAGCCGAACCGTGATGTTTGCCTCATTCCCCAATCGGCGCATGGTACTAACCCTGCTACTGCTATCATGATGGGAATGCAAGTGGTGGTGGTCAAAACCGATGACAATGGTAACGTTGATATCGAGGACTTAACTGCTAAATGTGAAGAGCATAGCGACAATCTTGGCGCGCTGATGATCACTTATCCCTCAACGCACGGCGTGTTTGAAGAAGGCATTCGTAAGATTTGTGATTTGATCCATAAGCACGGCGGTCAAGTATATATGGACGGCGCTAATATGAACGCCCAGGTTGGCATCATGCAGCCTGCGGATGTGGGCGCGGATGTCCTGCACATGAACTTACATAAAACCTTCTGTATTCCGCATGGCGGCGGTGGTCCAGGTATGGGGCCCATTGGTATGCAAGCGCATTTAGCACCATTTATGGCCAACCACACTCAGGTTCCAGTATTCAATGCACAAAAAGACTGCTCAGCCGTATCAGCAGCACCTTATGGTTCGGCCAGTATTTTACCGATTTCGTGGATGTATATTGCGATGATGGGCCGTGATGGTCTGCTCAAAGCAACTAATCTAGCGCTGTTAAACGCCAACTACGTGGCAGATCAGCTCAAAGATGACTACCCTATTCTTTATGCTGGCAAGAACGGTCGTGTGGCGCACGAATGTATCATCGATATCCGTCCGCTCAAAGAAGAGACTGGTATCACAGAGAGCGATATCGCTAAGCGTTTGATGGATTATGGATTCCATGCGCCAACTATGAGTTTCCCTGTCGCGGGTACCTTGATGATTGAGCCGACCGAGTCTGAATCTAAAGAGGAGATTGATCGCTTTATTAGCGCCCTAAAATCTATCAAAGCTGAAGCCATGAAAGCTAAAGCTGGCGATGAGGGCTGGACACTTGAGGATAATCCCTTGAAAAACGCACCGCATACAGCGGCTGTCATTACCAGCGAGGAATGGACGCATCCATACAGCCGTGAAACCGCAGCCTTCCCGCTACCTTACGTGCATGCCAATAAGTTCTGGCCAAGCGTCGGCCGCGTCGATGACGTTTATGGCGACAAGAACCTAATGTGTTCTTGCCCTAGTATCGAAAACTATATGTAGTTTCTAATTATATAGTTTCCAATATAAGCAGCTTTATTAAGCTTTTAAAATTAGGAAACCTCCAAGTCAGTAGCTGATTTGGAGGTTTTTATTTTGTCCATTACAGATAGTTTTTCAACTATTTAAAGCTATAATAACTCTTATTTATCTACTCGACAAAAATTTAGGAATATAGTATGCCCGACAAAAACCGCGTTATTCTTATTCATGGTCTGCATCAAGGTCCGTTTATGATGCGCCCTATGGCAAAATATCTACAAACGCAAGGCTTTGACACTTACCAATACGGCTACCGTAGTATGCGCGATGATATCAAAACCAATAGCGCACGTCTTCATAGCTGGCTTGAGAGCAATCATAATCCTGATCAGCCAATAGACCTAGTAGCGCACAGCTTAGGCGGCTTGATTATTCGTGATTTTGTGACGCATTATCCGCAGTGGCAAGTCAGACGCTGCGTAACTTTGGGGACACCGCACAACGGCAGCGTTTGTGCTGATTATATTTGGCGACTCATGCCAGCAGTGGTCGGTAAGTCGTATGAACAAGCTTTAGATGGAACCGTCGCGCCTTTACCTGCTGGGATAGAGCTTGGTGTGATTGCTGGTAGTAAAGCAAAAGGCTTAGGACAACCCTTCTTACAGTATCATAATCACAAACTAAAAAAATCAGGTAAGGCGTCAACAGATGATCAGCTTGTTCATGATGGTACGGTTTATGTGTCAGAGACTAAACTTAATACCGCTACGGATCATTTGGTTATGCCAGTTACTCATACCGGTATGCTGGTCGATAAAGAGGTGGCACAGCAAACGGGATATTTTTTGAGAAATGGCGAGTTTTTGCGAGATGAGCAGTTTAAAAAATAGTAATTAAACGCTAACACCCATGCCCTGCTGTAGTTCAGTCTTATGCGCTTCAATAACCGGTATCAAGGTCTGCGTTACCCACTTATAACGCCAGCCTTGTAGACCTTTTGGCAACTCAGAGAGCGCTTTATCATAAGCGATAACTTCATATAATTGTCCCAGCCATTTTTTGCGCATAAGGACATTGGCAGGGACACCAATAAGCTGAGCGTGCTCATCTATCGCTTGCTGTACCGCTTTTGACAGCACTTTATTTTTGGAGCGATACGGAGCAGGTAGCCTAGTAGGATGCTGCAGCGCTGGTAGCTGCTTGGCTTGACTGATAACGCTTAGCAACTCCTCTCCATATAAGCGCAGAATATTGCGGTGTACGGTGGTTTTTTGCGCAAGCTCGCGCATACTTTTAGGACTTTCTGTAATAATTTCGCGCACTGCTTGTTTTTTGATGATAAAGGTACGCGGCTGATTAGTGGCTCGTGCGAGTTGCTCGCGCCAAGTTGCTACCGCTTGTAGTATCGCCATTTGCTGGGAGTTATAACGATAATCTGCCATCGTTAGATACATGGCTTCATCTTCAACATGCTGCGCCTCATGCCGCTCACGTGCATAAAGCTGGCAATCCTCCCAGACATAAGCGTACAACCCTTGTTTTTTGAGTTCATACTCAAGACTTAAATATAGCGCTGGCAAAAAGCGCACATCATCGATCGCGTATTGCTCTTGCTCATCGGATAACGGACGCTGTAGCCAGTCAGATTGACTTTGCTCTTTATCAATGTGCATATCTAGCTGTTTATCAAGCGCCTGCTGATAGCCTATTTGTAGCTTTCCGGTCAAATAAGATAGCGCAATCTGGGTATCAAAGATATTGGTCAAAGGCGGACAGCCTGATAGCAAATAAAAGATCCCTAAATCCTCGCCGCAAGCATGCCAAATGGCCACATCAACCTCACTAAGTGCTTGCCAAACCTCTTGTAGTTGCAGCTTTGGAGCATCCAACAAATAAATATGATCACCGATATTCATTTGCACCAACGCCAAGCGTGGATAGTAGGTATCACGTTTGATAAACTCAGTATCCAGTGCTACTCGGCCGCAAACCTTTAACGCCTCAATAACTTCATCCAACTGCGACTGTTTGCGTACCCAAGTGATAGCCACCTCATCTGCAGTATCTAATAGCGCATCAATATCAGGCTCAGTAGCTGGCGCTGCTAAAGAGACATCACTGGATTTTAGTGAATCGGACTCCACTACAGTTGAGGTTTTTGAGACAGTAATATCAGCAATAGCAGCATGATTTTGGAGGGTTACAGCGGAAGGAGGGTTTGACACGGGCAGATACCTGCTTAAATAAGAAAAGGGACTAGATACTAAAGACTTAAAATTAGTATCTATTAGTGAGTGAAAATAGCAAGCAAAAATTTATAGTAGCAGAAACTGCTAAATTAAAGAACTAAGGGTTAAAAAATAACTGTTTATAAAAAAGAGCGGTTTTGTAGCGCTTGTCCAAGGGTCATGCTATCAAGGTATTCAAGCTCACCGCCCATAGGCACGCCTTGTGCCAAACGAGTTACTTTTTTGACATGACGGCTAACCGCTTCGCTAATAAAGTGCGCGGTCGTTTGTCCTTCAACCGTAGTACCCGTCGCTAGTATCAACTCTTCAATCGGTTCTTGTTTGACACGCCACACCAACTGGTCGATATTTAAGTCATCAGCGCTAATACCATCAAGAGGTGACAGATGACCACCCAATACAAAATAGCGGCCACGGTAACCTGCCGTTTGCTCAATAGCCATCACATCAGCGGCAGTTTCGACTACACATAGCAGTCCATCGTCACGCCTTGGATCTTGGCATAGCGGACAGATATTTTCATCACTAAAGCTATGACAACGCTGGCACTCAACGATATCACGCATCGCCTCATCCAAAGCTTGCGCGAGCGCCATGCCCTGTGGACGTTTTTTAGTAAGTAGGTGCAATGCCATACGCTGGGCACTTTTTTGACCCACACCGGGTAGAATACGTAACTGTTTGACCAGCTGATCGAATTTGGCTGTAAGCAAAGTTATTTCCTTTGAGTATGATACAAGTCAATAAACATCGAAATTTAAAATTATAGAAATTTAGAATCGTAGTTATAAAAATGGGGTCGTATCGTGTCGATAACAACCCCACTTTTGACTGCAACATGCCATATCTAGATCGTATTTAGTCTTAAAATAGACCTTGCATACCTGGTGGCAGGCCCATTCCTGAGGTTGCGCCTGCCATTGTTTCTTCATAAAGCTCATCGGCTTGGCGAACCGCATCATTGATAGCCGCGGCGATCAAGTCCTCAATCATATCCGGCTCATCTTCAAGCAAACTTGGATCGATACTTAAACGCTTTACTACATGACGACCAGTCATGGTCACTTTTACTAGACCACTACCCGCTTCTGCTTGTACTTCTTTGTTTGCCAATTCTTTTTTGGCACTCTCAACGTTGGCCTCTACTTTTTTCTGCATAGTTTGTGCTTGTTGCATAAGTGCTTGAATATTCATAACTGCCTCTTAGTCTTTATAGAATAAAAATAAATCTTAACAATAGTAAGCGATGGTTATTGATCGAATTATTGCTAAATAATCATCACTAACTAATTATCGTTAATTAGTTATAGCTAAATGATTATACCGCTATCTTTACAAGCTGTCTAAGCCGCGAGCCAAATCTTTGATAATATCATCGACATCTTCAAGTCCTACAGATAAACGTATAAGACTATCGTTAACGCCCGCTTCGGCGCGCGCTTCGGGGGACAAACGAAAGTGCGTCGTTGTCGCAGGATGGGTAATCGTGGTTTTGGCATCGCCTAAATTATTAGTGATAGAGATCATTTTTGTTGCATCAATCACCTGCCAAGCAGCAGCTTTGCCATCAAGTGCATCTGTAGCTTTGACCTCAAAACCCATAATCGCCCCAAAGCCGTCTTGCATATGATGCTGTCGTTTAGCAAGATCGTGAGCCGGATGGTCAGACAAGCCAGTAAAATGTACCCTGCTTACCTTGGGATGGTTGACCAAGAACTGTGCAATCTCATTAGCATTAGCGCAGTGCGCTTGCATACGTAGTTTGAGCGTTTCAAGACCTTTAGTAAACACCCAAGCATTAAAAGGACTCATGCTGATACCACCTGAGCGTACTACTGTAAACGCCTCTTGCATGAGCTGATCACTGCCGACAAGCGCGCCGCCAAGTACGCGGCCCTGTCCATCTAAGTATTTAGTCGCCGAATGAATCACCACATCAGCGCCTAGATCCAATGGACGTTGAATAGCGGGAGATGCAAAGCAGTTGTCCACTACGAGTAGAATATCATTGGCTTTTGATAACCGACTTAAAAACTCAATATCGCAAATTTGCGCGAGTGGATTGCTCGGGCTTTCACAATAAATAAGCTTGGTATTAGGCTGCACGGCATTTGCCCAAGCATCGTTATCAAAGCAGTCGACGTAGCTAACTTCAACACCGAATTTTTCCATATAGTTATTGAAAAGGCCAATGGAGGAGCCGAACAGCTGGTTGGCGGCTAACAGATGGTCGCCAGCTTTTAGATAAGCTAAGCACATAGTCAAAATAGCGCCCATACCAGAGGCCGTCGCTACCGCGCGTTCGCCATTTTCAAGTGCAGCTAGGCGGCGCTCAAAGGTACGTACGCTAGGATTGGTATGACGCGAATAAACATTGCCCGTCTTAGTGCCATCAAAGTGCGCGGCAGCGTCGCTTGCTGAGGCATATACATAAGAGCTGGTAGTAAATATAGGCTCTGAGTGCTCGCCTTCATCCGTGCGGTGCTGCCCTGCTCGCACGGCTATGGTTTGCATGCCATAATCCAAATCTAAATCTAAGGCATCGGAGCGCCAGTTTGCATCCAAACCTATATTCTGTTGTTCATCTTGCACTTGCGACTGACTCATAAAGGTTCCATTACTAATGTTTGCACTAAAATTGTCTTATTCAAAGATACATCTCAACCATAGTTTTAGAAGCTATCTCTACAAAGCACTTTTTTACTTCATAGAGTCTCTTCTGCTTAAAGTTATTATAATGAGTTATGCAAAACTGCTAAAATACCTTATTTAGCTTAGTTACTATTTAATCTTAAAACGATAAAAACACCAAAGCTAAAAGCATCTATGTCGGGTTTTATCATAGCATGATCACTTATTACAGACACCTGCTAGGCCAATTTTTTCATTAAAGAACAAAAGACAACTAAACAATAAAGCCATGTTATTGCTTAAAATTAGGTACTTAGTAGAGCTAATATTGTTGACATAAAATTACTAATCATATTTTACTTATAAAAGTTATTTGTAAAAGTGACGCATTTTTTAGTAGGCAGATGCTGCTGTACCTGCTAAGCTTGGCAACCCTTTATACTGCGCTTTTGTTTACTATCTCTTATAGCCAATTTTGTGCAGCATAATTCTAAGTAAAGTTAAGGTAATTCATCTATGGCAATGTCAAACGTAAATCCAAACAGGCTAGCATTGAGTCTTACACTTGGACTATCTTTGAGTTTAAGCGCTTGTCAAACTTTGCCCAAGCAGCCTCATTTGCTCGAAAGTAAAGCGCTATCTGCACGTGTTGATGCCTTATATCAACAAAATAGTGATCAAAGTACAGAAACTAGCAACAACAATACTGATTTGGTTGCCGCCATTAGTGAACAAAACGATATTCATCCTGATTTATCAGGTTATCATCCAATTGTCACTGGAGCCAATGCTTTTGCTGCACGCAGTATATTAACTGATATGGCCACCCGCAATATTGATGTACAGTATTATATATGGCATGACGACCAAGCTGGACAGCTGCTACTTAAAGATTTATGGGAAGCGGCTGAGCGCGGCGTTATTGTGCGCTTATTGTTGGATGATTTCAACAGTAATGCTCAGTTAGACCAGCAGTTATTGCGTTTTGCAAGTCATCCTAATATTGCGGTGCGCATTATCAATCCTTTGATGCACCGTAAGTTTCAAGCCCTAAACTTTGTAACGGGTCTGCCGCGTATTAACCGGCGCATGCACAATAAAAGCATGATTTTTGACAAACAAATCACTATCATCGGTGGTCGCAATATAGGTAATGAGTATCTTAGTAATGATCAAAATAGCCAATTTGCCGATTTAGATGTCCTGCTTATTGGTAAAGTGGTCGCTGATATTGACAATAGTTTTGCCAGTTATTGGTCATCACCCCTATCTTTTGATATCCAAACTTTAGTGACTCCTGATAAAAGTACGACAAGTGATTTTTTAATAGGTTTAGACCAGTTAGACCGCGATGAAAAACGGGATGCACGTAGTAGTTTAGCTGTTTATAAAGCTGCGGTTGAGGACTCTTCTATCGATAAAGATCTTGTGAATAAACAAGTCCCTTTTCGCTGGACAGACATGCAATTTTTAAGCGATGATGTTGGCAAATTAGATAAGTCTGTGCCTAGTAATACCAACCTAGTCCAGCAGCTACGTGTATTACTAGGCACTCCCTCAAAACAGCTGACAATTATCTCTTCGTACTTTGTGCCCACTAAAGATGGGGTCAATACCCTTGTACAATTGGCTGAAGCTGGCGTTGATATCAAAATTTTGACCAACTCTTTTGATGCTACCGATGTAACGGCAGTTCATTCTGGCTATAGTCAATGGCGTCCAAAGCTGCTACGCGCAGGAATTAAGATTTATGAGTTAAAATCTACGGCTAGTGAAGAGCAGCGTGAAAACAAGCTTTGGAAGGCGCGTAGTCAATCATCAACTAGCTTACATGCTAAAACCTTTGCTATCGATGATCATCAAGTTTTTATCGGCTCTTATAATGTTGATCCGCGCTCAGCGAACATCAATACTGAAATGGGCGTCATTATCAATGATGATGAGCTGGCAAGACAATTGCACGAAGCTTTGAGCGATGATTTATTAAGTCAAGCTTACGAAGTTAAGCTTGTAGGTAATAATCAGCTCCAGTGGCACACCATTGAGGAGGGCGAAAAAGTAGTATATGATACCGAGCCACGTGTCGATTTAACCGATCATGTCTGGTTAACTATTATGTCGTGGTTGCCCATCGACTGGCTATTATAGGGTTAGACTCATCCTTCTTACGATTAAACAATACCTGATTTTCAAACTAAAGTTCAATAGCTTGACTTGAGATCTTTTCTTGATCTCAATCAGTACAAGCTACTTATTTACCTCATTTATTATGGCTTGTCATCTCAATGATGACCGTCTTAACGACCACCTTTATATGTGGATACGCAATTTACCATGTCTTCTTTTTCCCAATATGAATTGATGTCTTCCAAAGACAAAAATATAGTGTTGTTTATCTGTTTTAGCAGTGCCGTCGTTTTTTTTAATTTTTTGATTTATTTATACATTGTAGACATTATAGCAGCAGCATTTTTTCCAGCTCATAGCAATCCTGTTGTCACAAGATTACAGGGGTTGGGACTATTTGCTATCGGTTATTTAGCGCGCCCGCTTGGTGGTATTGTTTTTGGTCGTTATGGTGATATTAAGGGTCGTAAACCAATATTACTTATTAGTATGCTTGTCACAGCAAGTAGCTTATTAGCAATGGCCTGTTTACCAACTTACGCTCAATGGGGCATACTGGCGCCCCTTTTGTTTGTTGTACTTCGGTTCATTCAAGGTATGGCATTTGGTCTCTACGTGCCCTTATCTTGGGTGTTTGTCGCTGAGCATTTACCGCGTCAATATTTATCGTTGGGCTGTAGTTTCGTTACTGCCAGTTTTTTTGTAGGGGTATTATTTTCTAACCTGTTTTTCTTATGGCTAAACAGCGCTATGACTCCTGAGCAACTGATTCTCTACGGTTGGCGCTTGCCGTTTTTTGTGGCCGCTATATTGAGCTTTTTGCCTTTATTGGCTTGGCGTTTTATCGATGAGACGCCATTTTTCATTGAGATGAAAGCGTCAAGACCCCATAATTATGTTCTCAAACCTTTTACCTTACTCTTTAAATATTGTCGTCACTCGGTGTTTGTTGCGTTGATGCTGACTCTAGTTATCTCAAGTATCACGACTGTAGTCATACTTTTATTGCCAGATTTGATTGAGCTGCGTTTCGTACTAGATCAAGATTTGTTTGGGTTCTCGCACAGTCTTGGTATTATATTTATGATCTTTGGCTGTATCTTTTATGGTATTTTGTCCAATCATCAAAACTTCGGTAAGGTTTTACTGATCGGTTCAGTATTATTAGTCGGTCAAATATTTGCTTTTTACTATCATCTGCAAGCGGGAGGCGAATATATTTTAATTATGTATGCCCTGTTAGGTTTTTTTGCAGGTGTTATTGGTATGGTACCAGCCATTTTAGTACAGCTGTTTCCCACCAATGTACGCCTAACAGGACTAGCGTTCTCTTATAATATAACCTACGGTATTGTAGGCGGATTGGTCCCTTTTGGGCTTGGCTATGCAACGATATTTGTAAGCTTCTCACCAGCTCTCTACATTGCATTTATTGGTTTTATTGGCATGATAATGGGACTTTATTTTTATAGCTTGCCCGAATTAAAGAAAATCGATACCGTTGTTTAGGATATGTTGAACACTATGGTGCTTTAATTAGAGTGTCATCGATACGATATAGATCAATTGAACTTTAAAATTATAGGATACGAAAGTAATGGTTGATATGACCAATAAGCGTTTATCTGTGGCGCCAATGATTGATTGGACTACGACAGATTATCGCTACTATGCGCGGCTATTTAACCCTAAAGTATATCTATATACAGAGATGATCAGTACAGGCGCTTTAATACACGGCAATCGGGCGCGGCACCTGCGTTTTTCTAAGCGTGAGCAGCCTATCGTGTTGCAGCTTGGCGGTGCTGATATTGATGAGATGACCCAGTGCGCTCAGTTTGCGCAGCAGCATGGCTACGATGAAGTCAATATCAATGTAGGTTGCCCATCCGACCGTGTACAACATAATAGAATCGGTGCCTGTTTGATGGCAGAGCCTGATACCGTTGCAGGCTTAGTTAAACATATGCAAGCCGCTGTTGATATACCAGTAACCGTCAAGCATCGTATCGGTATTGATGACTTTGATAGTTATGAGTTTATGCAGCAGTTCGTACAGACCGTTGCAGAGTCGGGTTGTACTCGTTTTATTGTTCATGCGCGTACGGCTTGGCTACAAGGGCTAAGTCCGAAACAAAACCGTGAGATACCGCCACTACGCTATGATGATGTTTATCGTCTTAAGCAAGATTTTCCACAGCTTGATATTGAGATCAATGGCGGTATTGATAGTCTTGCTGATATACAAACGCATCTGCAGCACATTGATGGCGTCATGATAGGGCGTGCTTTTTACCATAACCCCTACCTTTTGGCAGAAGCGAATAGTTTATGGGGCGGCTCTATTCCTAAACGTGCAGAAATCCTAGATCAGCTATATCCTTATCTTGAGGAGCAGATTGCGCAAGGTGAAGCTCTACCAACGATGGCAAGGCATTACTTAGGTCTGTTTCAAGGCTTAAATGGGGCTCGCAAGTGGCGACAGGCGCTAAGCGGTAAACCTAATCTGACTCTTGATGATATTAAACGCGCTGCAGATGAGGTTTTACAACTAAATCCTGCAGCTTAGATTACAGAGTGATTAGAGTATAGAGTAAATGGTTTTAAGTCATGCTATATTTTAGGCACCATACAACAAATACTGCCCCATCGCGATACCGTTGTTAATAATGTGCAGCACGATAGGCAGTAGCAGCGATCCTGACTTCACGCGCGCATAGCAAAATATCAATGCTAAAATCACGATGGTGCTGATCTCATACAGACCGTACTGTAAATGAATAGTTGCAAAGATAAGACTCGTCACTAAGCTTGCTATGATAGCGCCGCTTTTTCCTAGAGCGGATGAGCTAGAGAATTGCTCAGCGATAGCCGACCACAATATACCGCGAAAAACCAGCTCTTCATAAATGGGCGCGACAATGACCATAGCTAAAACCAGTAACCACACTGAGCTGACTGAGTCATAAAGCGGGTCAACGAAGAGTGAGGGCGATTTTGCTAACCAATAAGTCAAGGCTTGACTGCCCACCATAAATAGCAGCAGTAGCCCAAACATACCCACAAAGACTTTCCATGAAAATGGTGCTAATGCCAAATACTCTTTAACCCTACCGCCTTTTAGGCGTACCACTAGCAGAATTAGAGCTGTAATTAAGACACAGCTAATAATGATTGAAGCACTGACTACCGTGCCATCACTACTCCCCAAAAAAAATAAATTCCCTATCGATAGCTGATTCCCTGCTGGCAACCATAGCCTACCTGCGATATACATGCCTAGCAATTGACTCATGAAAAATACTATAACCATACCTACGACCAGCAAAAATGTGCCCAAGGGTGAGAACAGTGCTGGACGCTGAGGCGGCGCAGATAAATGATTTACAGAAGAAGCATGGTTTGACATAGCATGAAAACTCAAGATAATGACTTTTAAGCGCTGGTAAAAAGTCTCAAATAAATTGCAAAAATTAAGTAGCAAACAATTAAAGATTATGAAGATGATTGCTGGGCAATGATCGTAAGCACTTGTCTTGACACCGATTCTGGATGCTCAAGCGGAAACATATGTCCTCCTTCATGAGTTTGATAGGGTATGCCAAGTCGTGACTTTATTTGCTGCGGAAAGCGGCGCTTGAGAAATACGCTATCTGTACCGATTATGAGCGTTACTGGCGGCTTTGGGCCTTTATTAGGCATCAACCAATACAAAGAAGGATTAGTACGAAATACCGCAACCTCAGTGGCCTTAGGAATAGCCAACGTGACCTTACCATCTGCACGCTCATGCAGACCGTGCTCGATATAACCTTGAAAGCTACGCTCATCAAAATCTTTAAAAAACCCTTTATGATGCAATTTCTCATAAGCCTGCGCGCGACTATCCCAAACGTCACGGCGGTGCTTGGAGATACCAGAAGGTGAGAGCTTATCCATTAAGCGGTGCTGCATAAGGGGCAGTTTATCAGCGCTTTTTGCTAAGTGCCAAAGCAGGCTGACTTTGCCATAAATCCAAGGCGGATCCATAAGCACCGCTTGGTTAAAGTACTTGGGCGCGCGGTATAGTGCTTGCAGAGTACATAAACCGCCTAATGAATGACCGACAGCTACTACTTGCTCGATACCGTGATGCGCGCAAGTTTGCTTTACGCTATCGATAACTTGTTCGGTTAAACGTTGCCAATGATCATCTACGGGATAATCAGGGTTTGTACCGAGCATTGGAATATACTCAACAGTAAAAAACGCTTTAAGTCCGTCAAAAAAGGCTTCATACACCACACTTGGCATTCCATTGGCATGAGCGAAATGAATGACTGGCTTTTGAGTGAGTTTAGATACTGGTAATGATGCGAAGTTTTGGACGCTAATGTTACTCATGGCAAAATCTCTTCTCACAAGTTTATATAAGTGATCAAAAAAGTAAGGCTGAGCGTCATTATAACGCTCAGCCTTACTGACGACCATTAGATTAAAACCTTATTAACGCATCTTTGTATTGCCGTCTTCTTGCGGCAGGACATTGAGATCAATACTAGCACCAACACCTGTGCCTAATTTGACGGCAAAACGATCCATAAATAAGCTAAACGGATCCATCGGCGTATAGTTAACGACATTGTCAAGCTCAAGCTGCTTCTCAAGACTGGCAATGCTACCTGTTTGATCGGCCAGTCCTAAAGCAATCGACTGCTCTCCTGTCCAAAACAATCCTGAAAACAAATTATTCTCTTCTGGGTTTTTGAGACGATCACCACGACCCTCTTTTACTGCATCAATAAAATGCTTGTGCGTATTGTCCAATACATCTTCAACGTGCTGCTCTTCAAAGTCTGTAAGCGGACGCGATAAGCTTAAAATATCTTTATACTCGCCTGCGGTAATAGTACGATCTGTAACGCCTACTTTATCCATCAGCCCTTCAATATTGTAGCTCGGCATGATCACACCGATAGAGCCAACAAGACTTGATGGATTGACGTAAATCTCATCAGCAGCAGAAGCAATATAATAAGCACCAGAAGCGCCGATATCGCCAATAACGGCATAAAGTTTTTTGTCAGGATACTCTTGACGCAAATCCATCATAGTTTGCCATATCTGATCGGACTGGACGGGTGAGCCGCCAGGAGAATTGATCTCTAACGCCACAGCTTTGGAGTTGCTATTTTCAAAGGCGCGAGTCAAAGCTTTACTTATATCATAAGCATTAGCCAAGTCATCATTACTAATAGTGCCTTGTAGCTCGACCACAGCCAAATGCGGCAGGCTGGTGTCCACGCCCTCAAGCCCCGTTGGCGCTTTAGTACTACAACTACGTCCAATGGTCAAAAATAGCAATAAGATATAGCCAAAAGTTAGCAGTTTAAAGAAGATACCCCAACGCCGTGCTCGGCGCTGCTCTACCACGCTTGCCAGTAAAGTATTTTCGATCAGTCGCCACTCTTGTCCACTGGGCTGATTTTGCTGCTGTTGTGTCGGTGCTGGCTGATTTTCTAAATCATCAGGACGTTTATTGGGATCTGGTGGCCAGTTGGGCATATAGCTTCCTAAGTTAAAAACAATCTAAAACAGTAAAAAAACATAGTATTTTACTTTAAAAAAACCTTACTTCAAAAACATTATGGTCAATGATTTACTAAGTATGGTGCTATTTAAGACGCGATTCAATAGTAACTTATACGATGTCAGCTTATTCTTTCTACTATTAGTGCATAATTTATACCATTATCAACTAACCCAACTATTTGGATACTATAGCGTCGTACAAGCAGATAAATATCTCTTTAAAAGTAGGAAACATCGCTTCAAAAATCAGTACTAAGAGTCAAAGCTGTTTTTAAAGGCTGATTATCATAGGTCATTATCTCATCTACTCGCTGGCGACTTATGGCATCAGTAGATGATTGCACAGCGTTATACGTAAGCCAAGTAGTGGTATAACCGGCATCAGGATCAATGGCAAACGGCTGAGCTTTACACAGTAGCGACCATAGCTGCCAGCTGCGCTCATGAGTAGCGGCATCTAAAATGATGCGGGATTGAAGAGACTTATTCTGTAGAGACTCACTATGAATAACATTTTGATGAGGTTCGTCTACAACCGCTAAGCTTGTATCAAATCTTTGTGCAGTTAGACGCGGCGACTGTAATGGATCAACAGTGTTATATTGTACCACTTGTATCGGCTGGCGACTATCAATGGCTATCGCACAGTCCCAAACCCTACTATCCTTGATTTCACTCCAACCCGTTAATACGTGTAGTACTAAACTGCCATTTGCTAGCTGCCACGTTTTACCTTGTATGCAGCCTTGGGCACTGATCTGTGTGCTTGGGTTCGATGAGCTATCTTCTTGGCTTAGATTTTTTATAGTCAACCAGCGTTCATGACGCCCTGCTTGCCAATAGTGCTTGGTAGGAAAAGTATGGCTCAACTCCATAACGGTCATGGGTAGCAGAGCCGTATTGTTGTCGCCAGCTTTTTGCTTGCTTGGCAGAGTATCGGTCAGTACAGACACACTAGTTTGTACCACAATACCTTCTAAACGTTTGATTGATAAGGTTCGCAATTGCTGCTCAAGACTAGCTGAGAGCTTATCAGGGCTTAAAGTGCTTAAAGTGCTTAAAGTGCTTAAAGTGCTTAAAGTCTTGCGCTTACTGTAAGGTCTGTGGTCGGCTAAAAACAACCAGCTTATACTGTCTTTAATCAATAACGGCTGACTATTACTAGATCCCTTGGCAACAGGGTACTGCAGTACTGTAGCGCTTAAATACTGATCTCCAGTTGGCAGCACGTATAAAGTTGGTGTCGTAAGTAAGGTCTGCTGATTGGCATATACGCTCATTACCAGTAAAGTCAGTGGCGGTAATACCAGCCAGCGGCTAAGCAACCCGCGCGGCAACAGCCATGGTGATAGAGCTAATAAAGCGATCAGTAATATTGCTGTATTTATTGGCGTATATAGCCATGCATCTGTTAGCACAGGCTGCGAGGTCAAGGCTATTATCAGCTCATGTAAAGCATTTACAATGATGCTGACCAGCGCCCAAATGACATCAGCTACGGCAGGCAACACTAGATAACAAAGCCCTGCTAGTAAATTGAGTGGCACAATTACCCAGCCAAATAAACCAATAGCAAAGAGATTAATAATTAATCCCCATAATGACGCTTTGCCAAATAAAAACAGCGTAATGGGTAATAAAGCGATGAATAGCCAAAATTGTAGTTTAACAATGCGCTTAAACAACGACCACAAGCGTAGAAAAATTAAGTTTGTTGACGAGCGATTAACGACATTTGAGCGCTGTTGCCTGGTAGCTTTGGTAGCCGGTTTTTGCACTGTGTCATCATATTTTAGCAATAATGCTACGGCTATAAATGACAGCCAATAGCCTGCTTGCCACAAAACGTATGGATCGATCCAAGCCATCAATACCGCAAGCGCGAGCAAGACACGCATGGTACTGATGGGCAACAAGGTTAAACGTACCAAACCGATCGCTAGTAGCATCCAAGCGGTGCGGGCAGCGGGGACATCAAAACCCGTAAATAGGGCATAAACAAAGGCGGCGCCAATCATCACCCACCAACGTACTTGCCAACGCGCTACTATACGATATAGTGCAGGGACACGGTCTATTAATAAGGTCGCTGCGCCTGCTAGCATAATGGCCAAAAACAAAACGTGCGTGCCAGATATGGCCAAAAGATGAGAGATGCCAGCCAGCTGATACAAGTCTTTGGTATCACGGCTAATAAGACTGCGATCACCCGTAAGCAGGCTTAGCGTTACCGCTTTTGCTTGCTGCTCTGTGACTGTTTGCAACTCCCAGTTTTGATAAAAATGCTGGCGTAATTGCCAGCGCCATCGGTCGATACTAGTACGTAATCGCTGTAGATAAGAGTCAGAGGTAGACGAGTCAGTAGAGTTTGATATTGATGAATTGTTCATAGTGTTGATTGGCGTTCCAATCGCTATGATATTAGCCATCCCATCAATATGACGCCCCCGTAACCAGCGATAACTATCAAAACCTGACGGGTTATTAGTAGCATCCTTTGGTGATGGTAGCGGCGCAAGTGTGGCTGTTAGCAGTAACTGAGCGCCCGGCTGTAAAGTATTTAAACTTTCTAAATTATCATCGGCGGCTTTAGGATAAGCATTGAGTAGAACCTGATATTCTATTGAGGCAGTCTTATCGCTATGTACAGCGTTCAAAACATTTAATTTATCGTTGTAGTCGGTGACTATCTTATCTAAATCTTCACCACTCATCTCAGAGACTAGCGGCGAGACAACTTGCAGCGTCGCTACTTGGCGATAGCCGCTATTCGTTGCCGGATCATAGACACTATCGCTAATACCTTTAATAGTTACCCATGCTTGAACACGCATAGATTCATTAATTTGCGTTGCTTGTGCGCGCTGGTAGCTTGATAAAGCTTGTAAAGCACTACCAATAATCAACATACTCGCCAGCACAGCCACCAATAAGTAGCGAGCTGCTACGCTAAATGAAATAGGTATAAAAGCACGACCATCAAAAAAAGATCTACCGCTTGCAGCGGATGATAGAGCTTTGCGCGGGGTAAACAGACATAAAAAGACCAGCGCTATCAATAGTAAAGGCCAGATCGAAAAGTACGTCATACTTTCTAATAATGGACTGATGGGCAAGGTTACACTTTCAGCGACATTTAGCGTCCCTACCATAACAGTAATTACTAAAATGCCAACTAACCAATACACCTGCATTCCTTGCTTGATATTAATGTCTGTTGTTGATTTAAATCTATATATAATGAGAATTATCGATGATAGCATTCCTAGCTAGATTACCCTATACTAATTAAACGAAGTATGTTGGACAATCTACTATCCGTCCCTTCTTTTTTATCGATGTTCTCTTTACAATTATTATTTTTGTAAGCAATATCTTTGTAAATACTATTCTTTATTGACTACTTTATTCTTTGTAGACTATGACTATATACCAGTTGCGCGCACTATACGGAGTGAGATGCGCACAATGATTTAAGGCAAGCCTGTGCCCCGAAACCGTCTAAAAAACTTCCTACCCACACCTGAGAAAATATTAGGTAATCGCTCTTTAAAGTTATTTGCGCCGCATTTAGCTGATCCGCGCTTGTGGCATTTTAATCGTCACAGTCTAAATAAAGCCGTTTATATTGGTATATTGAGTGCTTTTTTTCCGCTACCAGGACAGATGCTTTTGGCTTTAATCGGCGCGCTTATTTTTCGCGCTAATGTACCAATGGCGCTAGGTCTGACTTGGATCACCAATCCACTTACTACCCTGCCTATTTTTTATGCAGGCTACTATATAGGCGCCAAGATTTTGGACGAGCCGATGATTAGCCTGCGGATTATTGGCAGGATGATTGCTGATTTTAGCTTGTGGGTACTATCTAACGGCGCTAATCCCTTTGTCACTTATCGCGGCACCGTATCGATTGCCGCTTTTTGTGTGGGTACAGCTATACTAGCCATTGTTACTAGCATTATTTGCGGTCTAACCTTCAAGGCTATTTGGCGCTATAAAACCGTTAGCAGTTGGCAAAAACGCTCACAAATAAAGATAATAAGACGCTCACCGCCATTAAGAAAGAAGTCAGCTGAAGAGTCAAATAAACCACTATAAAAACCAATTGACGTGCTCATTGGTTTATTTATAAATATCTTAATACTGTTCCCAATGACCATTACGTAGTAATAACTGACGGTCTGCAAGCGCTGCCAAATTGCGATCATGAGTTACCATAAGTAACGCCGTTTGCATGGTGCTTTGTAGCTCTGAGAGTAGACCAAATACGCTTTGAGCATTGTCATAATCGAGGTTACCTGTTGGCTCATCCGCCAAGATAAGCGAAGGCCTAGTCACCAAAGCGCGCGCAATAGCCACACGTTGGCGCTCGCCACCAGACAATTCACCCGGCCTGTGATCTAATCGGTGGCCAAGACCTACATTCTCTAATAGCTCAATGGCTTGGCGGCGCGCTTCAGTCGTTGAGACCTTTGGACGCATAAGCAGCGGCATAGCGACGTTCTCTACAGCGGTAAATTCTGCTAATAGATGATGGAACTGGTAAATGAAGCCTAAATACTGATTACGCATAGCGCCGCGCTGGGTCTCATTCATATGATTTAAGCACTTACCGTGTAGCCAAACCTCACCACTAGTTGGCGTATCAAGACCTCCTAATAAATGTAGCAAAGTACTTTTACCTGAACCACTAGTACCAACAATAGCAATACGTTCACCAGCAGCAACCGATAAATCTAGCCCCGTCAGTACTTGCGTACGTACCGCGCCTTCATCATATATCTTACTGATATCGCTTGCTTCCAAAATGTTCGCCATACTACATCCTATATTCATATTTATTATCAATTGCTCGTATGCAACATAAAATTGATACGCAGCAGTTATAACTATTCTTGGTATCGTTGCCGCACATTTATGCTAGCAGCTACTCGTAACGTAGCGTTTGCGCAGGCTGAATTCTAGCAGCGCGGCGCGCAGGATAAATAGTGGCCAAAAAGCTCAGCACAAACGAAGCACCAGTAATCAGCACCACGTCAGTCAGACGCAGCTGCGAGGGTAGATAATTGATAAAGTAGGCATCAAACAGATTAAGACCAAAGCTTTGGTTGATCCAGCCTAAGATATCACTGACACTTAGCGCAAATACAACGCCAAGAATAGTACCCGCCACCGTTCCGATCACACCGATCACCACGCCTTGTACCATAAATACTTGCGTAATCAAACGCGGAGAGGCTCCAAACGTTTTGAGGATAGCAATATCAGCTTTTTTATCGGTGACCAGCATAACTAAGCTTGAAACAATGTTGAAAGCCGCTACTAGGATAATCAAAAATAATAGCAAGCCCACCATAGCTTTTTCCATTTGAATGGCACCAAATAGATTGCCATGCGTCTGGGTCCAGTCGCTTGGATAGAGCTGTACAGGAGAGATAGCAGCCGCTTGCTGGGCTGCTTGAGGAGAGATAGCAGCCGCTTGCTGGGCTGCTTGCGGCGCTTTGAAAATATCATTGAGCTTCATGCGAATACCTTGCGCGCCTGCTGGCAAACGCAGCAGTTTGGCTGCATCATTCATCGGAATAAACGCCATCAAGCTATCCACTTCTGGACTGATACTAAACACCCCAGTCAAAGTAAAACGCTTGAAGCGTGGTATCACGCCAGCAGGGGATGGCGAAGCTTCTGGAAGTACTAAAGTGACCTTATCGCCGATATTAAGACCTAAGGACTGCACCATGGCTTCACCCAGCACAATACTAAAGTCGCCATTTTTTAGGGTGTCAATACTCCCTTCAGTCATATGCTCATTAATAATAGAGACATTTTTTTCGTACTCAGGCTCAACACCGGTAACCATAATTCCTGCCACTTGACCGTTTGAGGTCAGCATTCCTTGCAGTTGTATAAATGGCGCTACGGCTATGACTTCTGGATCTTCTTCAATACGATCAGCCAGCGCTTGCCAGTCGCCAATGACCTCCGGCGAAGTTACTGTTGCTTGCGGTACCATACCCAAAATGCGAGTTTTGAGCTCGCGATCAAAGCCGTTCATTACTGATAAAACCGTAATCAGTACTGCAACGCCAAGAGTTAAACCTACCATCGATATGAGTGATATAAAGGAGATAAAGCGATTACTGCGCTCTGCTCGAGTATACCGCAGGCCGATAAACAACGCTAAAGGACGAAACATATTCAAACTCTTTATCTTATTTAAGAATGTAGCTACTACATAAACCTGTCGATATAAACGATCATCTCACCAAGCCTATAAATTGAACGAATGGTACAAAAAAACTTACACCATCATCCTCTCAATTTATAATATTAGTCTTAAGCTGGTCGACTGGGACGCTCAAAAAGGGGATAGTTTGACACAATTTAGCCAAAATATGCCAGTCATTGGCAAAAACTGCTCGTATTTTTAATAAAGTATTTTGTAGGATTATTATTTTTTTATTAGGGGCTTGCTATTACTAACCTCTATACCTATATATTATATGCTAAAGACAATCATCATTAATCCACCATGGTTATCTGCCGACCCTTTGTATGATTGCTGCGCAAACATAGCACAATAATAGCTACACATATAATATATTATTTAGGTATTGGCTTACTGCGTTAGTAACAAAGACAATTAGCATCAAGCAGGATACAGGGTCCAGATTGCATCGCTGATTTAAATTTGAGTATTTTCATGACTATCAATTATCAATATAAAAATGTACAGTCTCCTACCAAAATCACCTTAACCGACGAACAAACTGCTGGTCACGCTGACCATTGGCGCATTTTGACTGATAATATGAGTCATGATGTACCAGAATGGCTACAGCAGATGATTAAGCAGGCCGCTATCCCTAAAGGGCTAAATAATAATGTCAGTGCCAAGGACAGCTGTTTATTGCTCTCAGAGAATCAACCCTGCCATATCAATCAGGTACTGGCAATGAAAAATGGCAAGCCTGAATGCTTTATCAATGCCTACCCTTGTGTCAATGGCCCCTACGGTCTTACCTGTACAATCGAGCGTATGATCGTCAATGAGAATACTCATGATGCAGTGCTACGTCTGCGTAGTACTGATGGCAGTATTATTTATGCTTTTGATCAGCTTTATACGGCAAATCGTCATCTGTATCAACAAAACACTCCTTATTTTGTGAATTTTAGTGCTTGGGCCCACGAGATTACGCTCAGCGAACAAAACGAAGTTATTATGGTTGAGGATGAGGAGGCCATTCGCTACCACCGTGCTTTTAACGACATCGTTGCGGCCAACGATGGGCAAGTTCCAGCTGATATCCAAGAGCAAATCAAAAACTGGCAGCCCGTAACAGAAGCACAAATGGCACCGGTAGAGATCAATCTAGGGCACATGTGTGCTTATCTGTTCGGTGATACTTTAGGACAAGAAGATGAGGCTTGGTGTCAAGGACAGGTTATCGGCAAACAAGAAACAGTATTCAATGACAAAACTATTATTTTGTTCGATTTAGTCATACTGCGTGAACAAGACGCTGATCCATTTGTCGTTCGTGTTGGCGCGCCGCGTACTGACGTTACTAACGCTATTCAAGTAAACGATTATGTTCAGGCAAACATCTGGCTGCAAGCGGCGATTTATAAAGAGAATCAGAACTCTCAAAACTCAAAAGTGCAGTTGCAGACCCAAGCCAGCTAAGCACAATACAAGCGACTGTTTATCTAGCTTGCCGTATTATTAATTCACTAAATTGTAATACAAAAAGCCCCTAATTGATATTAGGGGCTTTTTTGAATAAATGAGTTTGATTTAGATCTACCCCATCTGATTACCAAACTCTCTTTCTTATTGAGTTATAGAAATTCTAAGCCATAGTAGTCATGGACTTGATACGTTTGAACAGCTCTTTTTGTTCTGTACTTGGCCGCGCTGTTTGCAATGCCATTAACTGCGACATATCGCCTTCAACACGAATCTTACCGCTCATAAAGGCGCCCATAACTTGATTCATATCGAAATCGGTAATAATAGATTGTAGCGTATCACGATCAAGCAATAGCGTAGTACTAGCGTCATCATTCAAACCCTTATGCAACAGGCCATTAGCATAATTAGCTTCAATATCTTGCTCAGTATCAGAGATTTTTAGATTAATGACCATATTGGCTAAAGCAGGGGGTAAATTGAGTTCACCAGCCTCAGCGCCCAAATTGTCTACTTGTTCAAACCATGCATCCGTTAAAAAAACTGCCATATTGTTGTCCTTTATAAAGTAACGATCAATGTTGTACCGCCTCATTATGGCGCGGTTTTAGAATAAGTAAAACCTAAAATGATTACTATTTGCCAAATTGTAACAAATTCTCATGATTCATATTTTTTTTAGGCTAGACTTGTTGGTCCTGTCTTCGCTACCTATTAACCATTGTTTTTCAATATTTATTGGTCTATTATCATTGGTTGCGACAAACCCTTAAAAAAATTGTTGATATGTAGTTGTAAAAGTAACTAGGAGTCTTGCTTATAGAGGCTATAAATAAGTTACTATTTATATTTGCTACAATTTCTAATAAGTATATGGTCAGTTCGAAATAAAATAGATACGCTAGTATCATCTTGCTACTAGCCCAATTATCAGACTTATTCACACGTAGTTTCATTGCTCTTTTCAAGAAAATTAGTCTTAACAGACTGATTAAAAGAGAGTATCATAAACTAAAACATACTATAATCAATGACTTAGTCAACGATTGTTGCTTATGTGGTAATTTATTAGCTTCGCAATTATATGGTGTTTGAGACATTATACCTGTTTTAATAAGTTCACTATTTTTATTAGTTGTGAGTCATAAATTTGAAGTATTTTTTGTGTTTTTTAGCTAATTTTCAAAATCAATAGCTCTTTAATAAAGGTTATCAGCTAAATTATTTACCAAAGAGTTTGTATTTTGGTACACAGTTCTGATGATATTTTACTTAGATTGCGCTACAATACCTTAAACAAATTCGGGAGTTTTAACTAAACATTACGTAGATATGTTTTTTGTCAGCCGCCGCTAGCATACATCTATGATTTGTATACATAATTAGGTGTTTGATGCTCGAGTATGGCATGTTTCCTTATTAACTTTAATGATGTATTAATCGTCCTAATCTCGCTGAATAATGACTGTAACGTTTTTTAGTGTTCGTTTGCTATCATTACTAGACAATCCCTTGTGAGAGTTTAATCCGGCAGTTAATAAACCATTACGGTAATAAGCGAGTCAGACAGCAGCATGTGCCATGATTGTTATGTTTTTATAGCATATATATTGTGAAGAGTTAGTTAATTCTGTTGATAATTCGGGCTGTAAAGGAATCATCCAATGAGTTTACAAAACACAGCAGTCGCCCCAGTTGACCGTGAATATGAAATCACTATCATAAGATTTTTCACGATTATGGCGGTAGTATGGGGCATCATCGGCATGAGTCTTGGGGTGTTTATCGCCTCCCAGTTGGCATGGCCGGAGCTTAACTTTGACATACCATGGCTAACTTTTAGTCGTCTACGACCGCTACATACTAATGCGGTCATTTTTGCGTTTGGCGGTAGTGCCTTGTTTGCAACGTCTTACTATATCGTACAGCGTACTTGTAAAACTAGGCTATTTGCGCCTTACTTGGCTTGGTTTACCTTTTGGGGTTGGCAAGCAGTTATTATCGCAGCAGTCATTACTCTGCCCTTAGGTTTAACCTCCACTAAAGAATACGCAGAGCTTGAGTGGCCAATTGATATCTTGATAGCCTTGGTGTGGATTTCTTATGCCATCGTTTTCTTCGGTACTCTTATCAAACGTACAACTTCTCATATCTATGTAGCGAACTGGTTCTTCGCTGCTTTTATTATTACTATTGCCCTACTACACATTGTAAATAGCATGGCTATTCCGGTAAGTGCATTTAAGTCTTACTCGCTGTTTGGCGGTGCAACTGACGCTATGGTGCAGTGGTGGTATGGGCATAATGCGGTAGGGTTTTATTTAACGGCAGCCTTCCTTGGTATGATGTACTATTTCGTACCGGTACAGATCGGTCGTCCTATTTACTCCTATCGGTTATCTATCGTTCACTTTTGGGCATTGATTGCTTCTTACATGTGGGCTGGCGGTCATCATTTGCATTATTCGGCGTTGCCAGATTGGACGCAGTCGCTAGCTATGGTGTTCTCAATTATCCTGTTTGCACCCTCTTGGGGCGGTATGATTAATGGTGTTTTAACCTTATCAGGTAGCTGGGATAAGCTGCGTACCGATCCAATCATTCGCTTTATGATTGTGGCATTGTCCTTTTATGCGATGTCTACTTTTGAAGGCCCAATGATGTCAATTAAGACGGTCAACGCGCTATCGCATAATACGGACTGGACAGTAGGTCATGTACACTCAGGTGCTTTGGGCTGGGTAGGTATGATTACGATTGGTTCACTATACGTATTATTACCACGTATTTATAACAAACCAAAAATGTATTCTATTAGTCTAATTACCACCCACTTTTGGTTAGCAACAGCTGGTACTATTTTTTATATTGTATCCATGTGGATTTCAGGTATTGGACAGGGCATGATGTGGCTGGCTACTAACCCAGACGGTACTTTAGTCTATAGCTTTGTCGATACCGTTGAATTCTCGCATTTCCCCTATATCGGTCGTGCTTTTGGTGGCTTGTTGTATGTGTCAGGTATGTTTGTTATGGCATATAATGTTTATCAAACGCTTAAAATGCCAGAAGGTAAACCTGTGGATATCGCTGATCCTACTGATCATGAACCTAGTGTTGATGAATCACAGACAGCTAAAATATAAGGAGCGATCATGGCTGGTACACCGCATGAAATTATTGAGAAAAATACAGGCTTATTGGTTATCGGTATCGTTATCGCAATTAGTTTTGCGACATTAGTGGAAATCGTACCGCTAATATATGATCAAAAAGCTCCTGAAGAAGGCGGGGTCAATGCTCCCCTACCTTCTATGGAGCCTTGGACCGCTCTTGAGTTTGAAGGACGTGATGTCTATATTCGTGAAGGTTGTCACGTTTGTCATACTCAGATGGTACGTCCTTTGCGTGCTGAAGTTGAGCGTTATGGCCCTTATTCACGCGCTGCAGAGTCAACGTGGGATCATCCTTTTTTATGGGGATCTAAGCGTACTGGACCTGATTTGGCACGCGTTGGTGAACGTTACTCTGATGACTGGCAAAAGCAACATTTGATTGACCCACGGTCGTTGGTTCCTGAATCAGTTATGCCAGGTTTTCCGTGGCTTGCTGTAAATGAAGTCAACGGTGAGAATGTCCAAACTAAAATGCGTTTATTCCGTGATCGTTTCGGAGTGCCGTATACTGAAGAAGATATCGAAGGTGCGCCAGATGAAGTTCTTGGTGCAACTGAGCTTGATGCTTTAGTTGCCTACCTCCAGCAATTGGGTACTGCGATGGAAGGACAGCGCTAATGGGTATTGGTGAATTACAAACAATTGCGACCGTTTCTGCCTTTATTGCCTTTATAGGCGTTGCATGGTGGGCGTATTCGCCAAAAAACAAAAAACGCTTCGAAGAAGATGCAAAACTTGCGCTCGATGATGAGGATAAAGAAGCCTTATCTAAAGAGCAGCGCAATAAGGATAAACGATGACATTTTTTTGGAGTTCTTGGATTACTATCCTAAGCATCGCTTGCTGGGCTGGTATCCTTGCCGTCTTATTAATGGTATTAAAATATAAACCAGAAGTAGAAGAAGATGGCACTACAGGACATGACTACGATGGTATTCGAGAATATGACAAACCGCTGCCTAAGTGGTGGCTAGTCATATTTTTTGGTTCAATTGTTTGGGGTATTGCCTATTGGCTATTCTTCCCTGCTATTCAACCAGCGAGCTGGAATGGCCTTGCTACCGTTGAAGTCGACGGAGAAACAGTACCTTGGTCCTCAAAAAACGAACTATATAGCGAGCTTGAAGAAAACGATAAAATATTCACCAATAACTTTGAGCAAAGTATTTTGGTAAAAGCTAATGCTACCGATGCAACAGAGACTTTAACCACTTTAGCCTCTTTGCAAACTACTTTTCGCCGTAGCGATGAGCCGCCAGCTGATTTGAAAGTACAGATTGATGAGAAGGTTGCACAGCTTGCTCCTGCAGTTGAAAAGCTTTCACAGGATCCAAATGCATTAAAAGTAGGTAGCCGTTTATTTTTACAAAACTGTGCGGTTTGTCATGGCTCAAATGCAAAAGGAGCTTTAGGCTATCCTAACTTAACTGATGGTGCTTGGTTATATGGTGGTGATGCTAGTGACATCCTGTTTACACTACATAATGGACGTGTCGGTGGTATGCCAGCTTGGCGTGATCAGATTGGTGAAGATGGTGTACGTGCAGCATCGGAATATGTTTTGTCATTAGCGCCAAACAATGGTCATCCGGACAATGGAGAGCTTGACCAAACGTTGGTGAACCAAGGCAGTGCTATCTTCGCACAGCAGTGCGCTTTATGTCATGGTCCAGAAGGTAAAGGTATGACTTCAGTGGGAGCACCAAACTTGACTGATGGCATCTGGTTATATGGCGGTGAGCGCGAAGTAGTACGTGACACTTTGCGTTATGGCCGTGCAGGCGTCATGCCTGAATGGGAAACTAAGTTAGGTAACGAACGTATCATGTTACTCGCCGCTTATGTTTATTCATTATCAGATAGAACGGGGCAAACTGATACTAATACGAGTTCAAATGTAACCGCAGCAGCCAATACCCCAAAAGTTAACGACGAAACTGAAACCGTTAGTGCTAACTAAGTAGCTACTGTTTGTTAAGTTTAGCAATTTGGGTACTGGAATTTAAATAAAGGAGAACTGTCATTACAGTTCTCTTTTTTGTTAAAGCTAAGTTAACTACAGCTTAGCTTTGTAGTAATGTTTTCTATCAAATCATAATTGTTTTTTGGAATTTTCGCCCCATTTATAGTAGCAGGCAAACCAAACTATTTATAGATTACGCCAGTAGTATTTATCTTTTATTTATACTAGCCGACAGGTTCTTCTCTAAAGAGGCAAGTTTATGTCAGCATCACAGCCTAACAAAATTCCTGTACAACAGATTGATCTTGATGCCACTAAGCATCGGGTCCATCCACGCTTTGTTAAAGGGTTTTATCAGAATATTCGCGTTGTTTCAATGTATGCACTCCTAGCAGCATTTTTGTTACTACCATGGTTACGCTATAATGGTAGGCAGGCGCTTTGGTTCGATGTGCCATCGCAGCATTACTATATTTTTGGGCTGACTTTTTTGACCCAAGATTTTTATTTTATTGCCGCGTTCGCTATCATTGCCGCCTTTACGCTATTTATGGTAACCGTTTATGCAGGACGGGTTTGGTGCGGTTACGCTTGTCCGCAGACCATATGGACACATATGTTTCAATATGTTGAGAAAATGGTAATTGGTGATCGTAATAAACGTATCAAGTTTGATAAAGCGCCTATGGGGCCCAAAAAAATCGCTAAGCGGTTACTAGTATATTTTATCTGGTTGGTATTTTCGATTATAACGGCAACAACCTTTGTTAGCTATGTTGCAGGAACGGATTATCTTTATCATAGTTGGCAGATGATAGGATTTATTCCATTACCTGATTGGCCTACTTGGGTCTGGGTCTCAGTATTTATCTTTACCTTTGCCACTTATGCTAATGCTGGTTACATGCGTGAGCAGATGTGTGTGCAGATTTGTCCTTATGGCCGCTTTCAGAGTGTCATGTTTGACAAAGATACGCTGATTGTTTCCTATGACTATGATCGTGGTGAGCCTCGTGGCCCGCGTAAAAAAGGTACTAATCCTGATGATTTAGGCGATTGTATTGAATGTCAGATGTGCGTACAAGTCTGCCCTACTGGCATTGATATTCGTGATGGTCTGCAAGTAGCCTGTATCCAGTGCGCAGCTTGTGTGGATGCTTGTAACGAGATTATGGACAAGGTGGGCTATCCACGGGGACTAATCAGGTATACTACTGAAAGACAACTGGCTGAAAAAGAGCCTAGTCGGGTTTTGCGTCCGCGTCTCTTTGCTTATCTAGCGCTGCTTACCGTATTGTGCGGCGGGGTTGTTTATGCACTGACTGATCGCGTACCGCTGGAGATTGACATAAGTCGTGATCGCAATCAGCTATCCTCTATGAATGCTCAAGGTATGATTGAAAATAGTTATATTGTCAAATTGACTAATAAAACTCAGGATGCACATACTTACAATATCTCTTTAGAACCACAAGACGGCTTAAGCTTGCAGTTGCGTTTTAACGATGTACCACTTGCGCCTGGGGAAAGCTTCAATATGCCCGCTAGTGTTTATGGTGATCCTGCGGTGGTTGAGTCTGGCCAAACGCCGATTACCTTGAACGTAGTCAGTGAAGACGGTAAGTATCAAGTTAGCAAGCAAAACGTTTTTACCACGCAAGGTCAATAAGACTTAAGATCAGTAAATATCTGTAGTATCCAGTATAATTTAAGATTAATAGGTGCTTTATGTCTACATCTTCTCCGACGCCCAGTTTTAAACACCAAGATAGCCAGCCTTGGTATAAAAACTATATGGTGATTATCTTTGTTATTGGTTTGCCAGCTTTTGTAGTAGTGGCTTGTATTTTCTTCGTTTATTATTCTTATCAGATTCGTGATAGCGTAGTACGGGACGATTGGTATATGGATGGTAAAACGTTATATCATGATGTATCGCGCGATAAGCTTACCTATGATTTGGATTTGCAGGGAAAAATGCAGTTTACTCCTAGCGGTGAGATTACTTTTTATCTCGATTATCCGCAGCAAAGTTTGCAAACTGGTAAACTGTTAAATGGTGAAACTTTGACTTATCCTGACCAGCTGGAATTATCTATCTCGCATGCAACTGATATCAAAAAAGATCGTGACGTTGTACTACAGCATCAACAAGGCAATAAATATAGTGCAACAGTAGATATTGATCCGCTAAAAGCTAAATACTATCTACAAGTTAGCAATGATGGTAAAGATGACTGGCGTATGCGTGATGTAGCAAGATTGCCACGCTCAGAGGTTAATTTCTCTCCGTTGCCTGTTTTTGCTAAAAGTTAATCATTATATAGTCAGTATGAAATAAAATTGACACGCTAATATTACCAGAGCTATTGGTATAGATTTTATAGTGATTCAACTATAGTATGATTACTTGGTACCTTCTAAGGCTAAAATATAAAAACCAGCTCATAATGAACTGGTTTTTTTAGGTGTTTTGAACATAATAGATTAAAAGATCGGATTAATCGTCGGAATTTTGCGCTTTGAGTGCCTATTATTTTTATCATTAGTTGCTTGGTTGTTATCTACAATTTTTGTTTCAAACTTCTGTTTTTTTGGTACAGTAGGTAAGCCAATATCAGCAAGACTGCTAGCTTGTCCCACTTGGATATTACTACCTTCAAATAAGCGCTCGCTATTGTCATCGTTATTACGATCCAAACTGAGCTTTTCAAAATCAAACAACTCACGATCAGCTAACTGTGATGGTGCCACGTTTTGCATGGCTTTAAAGATAGAAGCCAAACGCTGCGGATGTGCATCGTCCCACTCGCGTAGCATATCATTAATAACCGCACGCTGTAGATTGGTTTGGCTGCCGCACAAATTGCAAGGAATGATAGGGAACTGTTTTAGGTGCGCGTACTCGATGATATCTTTTTCTTCCACGTAAGCTAGCGGGCGAATAAGTATGTTTTGTTTATCGTCACTTAAGAGTTTGGGCGGCATGGATTTGAGCGCGCCACCGTGAAACAGATTTAAGAAAAAGGTTGCTAGCATATCATCGCGATGATGACCTAGAGCGATTTTGGTGGCACCAATCTGTTTAGCAAAACCATACAAAGAACCACGGCGTAGACGAGAGCAAGCTGAACAATAGGTTTTACCTTCTGGTACGACGCTTTTGACAATACTATAAGTGTCTTTTTCTAAAATATAGTGAGCAATGCCTTGTTCATTTAAATAGTTTGGCAATATGTCTTCAGGATAGCCAGGTTGTTTTTGATCCAAATTCACAGCGACAATATCGAAATGTATCGGAGCGGCACTTTTTAATAATAATAAGATGTCTAATAGCGTATAACTGTCCTTACCGCCTGAAACACAGACCATAACAACATCACCCTCTTCGATCATATTGAAATCTTGGATGGCTAACGACACTTGCCGGCGTAATTTTTTTTGTAGTTTTTTAAACTGAGCGGCATTTAGAGCTGATTCAGTATCTACTTTATTATCAATCTCATTATTTAGATGTTTGACAATATCATGTTCAGCAGCATTGTCATTATGGTTGTTAGTTTTGTCGAAAGCAGTGCCGGACTGAGGCACGTATAAAGTAGCTGCGGTCATAAATTACTCCCTATCTAAAAAATATTGAATTGGAATAACGTAACTTACAGCGTAAATCTAAGCCTATTTACTTATGGCTAAAGAAAAGACAAAGAGTATTGATATCCAATATAGCGGCGACGATTATAACAAAATTTACTAAGTATTTAAAAAATGACT
Source organism: uncultured Psychrobacter sp. (assembly GCA_947501045.1). Classification (GTDB taxonomy): domain Bacteria; phylum Pseudomonadota; class Gammaproteobacteria; order Pseudomonadales; family Moraxellaceae; genus Psychrobacter. The sequence goes on along the minus strand of CANMUI010000001.1, from coordinate 920,069 downwards.
TTAAAACGAAACGACTTTGAAATATAGTGCCAAATTATAAGCTCTTGTAACGCCAATCGTAGCACTAACTGTGCTACAGATTATAATATTGAAAGCTCATCGTTATCCGTTTGGTAAAGCTGATACTTACGACTATCAAGGTTTTGGCAAGACCATAATTTTGTTAAAATAGTCTTTTTTTATACATATAAATTAAAGTCAATAATTAATAGATCAAAGATACTGTTATGATTAATGTAACACCGCCAGTAAGCTCTCCTACCCCAGTGTCTGATGCTGATACCAACCATACCGTTAGTACAAACGATATAGCAGAGCACAAGCATCAGAACGCAGTCGTGCTCCTATCAGGAGGACTTGATTCGGTTACCTGTCTGTATTGGGCAAAGGCTCGCTATGCTACAGTCACCGCCGTCAGTTTTAACTATGGTCAACGCCATAATAGCGAGCTTATCGCAGCAAAAACTATCGCTGAGACCGCAGCTGTCAATCATCGTATCATCGATATTGATATCGCTCAGCTAGGTGGATCCTCTTTAACTGACCATAATATGATCGTACCCGATGGTGACACTGATAAATTCCCTAATAAAAAGTATGCTGAGATCGATAACGACGCTATTCCTAATACCTATGTGCCTGCGCGTAATACTATTTTCTTATCTTATGCCTTAGCGGTTGCAGAGGTCACTGATGCCAATCATATCGTCATTGGTGTCAGCTCAGTTGATTATTCAGGCTACCCTGACTGCCGCCCTGAATATATAGCGGCTTTTGAGCATATGGCAAATCTGGCAACCAAAGCGGGGGTTACCGGTCATCACTTAAGTATCCAAACGCCACTTCAGCAGCTGTCAAAAGCACAAACCATTGAGCTTGGTTTGACGCTTGATGTCGACTACGCTCAAACTATCTCTTGCTATCAAGCAGATGCCAGCGGACTGGCTTGCGGGGTGTGCGATAGCTGCGTCCTACGCCGTCAAGGATTTGAACAGGCTGGCGTTACTGATCCTACGCCTTATCAAGCACACTATAAGGCTCAGTATCAAAGTAGTACTGAACATGATAAGTTATAAGCAAATATAAGCGTAACATTTAATTGCATCAACACAGCAAGCGCGTAGTTTTTTTTAATAACTATAATTGTTATGGTATGAGTCCTTGCTAGTGCTAATGTTACCTATTTAAATTTAATGTCCATTTTTATTTTGTCGACGCTGTATATATCTATAAGAGAATATTTATGAAGTTATTAAAAGTACTACCCCTAGCGCTTGTTGCGTTTGTAGCTATACCGCAAGCAAATGCTGTTGATATTAAACAAAGTAATATTGATCAGTGTGTAAGCGGCGCGGTCAAATATAAAGTTGCAGATAAAAGTACGGCTTCTAAGCTGTGTAAATGTACAATTAATGTGCGCAGTCAAATGACCATCGGTCAGATGTGGGAGGTTGAAAGTTACGCACAAGACAAAAAAGATCCTTCTAGCCTGCCTTATGTGAAAAAGATGCAAAAAGACTTACAACAATGTACCGAAGGACTGGATTTAAAGCAGCCGCAAAAACCTGCTTAATAGTCTGAGTTAAGCATTATAACAAAAAACGTGTAGAGCAATAGACTGGCGATCGTCAGTCTTTTTTTGTGGGCAAGTAAAGTTTGATACTAATAACTTATTTCTGTTAATCTAGCTCTGATTAGTCCACTAATACTTATAAGGAATTTATCATGGTCAAACCGACTGACGAAGTTATTAATCTACCTAACTTTCCAGTGACAATAGTACGCGAGCTGGACGGCAACTTTATTCATGACAATATAAGCTTAAAAGAGCTGGTCGAGCACACTGATAAAGGGCTTATTTTGTACTTTTATCCCAAAGACGATACTCCAGGCTGCACAGTACAAGCGACCGAATTTACTGAACATTTTAACGATTTTGATGAGCTTGGTTACGATATCATTGGCGTATCTCGCGATAGCATTGAGTCACATAAAAAGTTCATTGAAAAGTACGATTTACAGATTCCACTTATCAGTGATTCAGATGAGCAGTTGTGTCAACACTTTGAGGTTATTAAAGAAAAAAACATGTACGGAAAAACAACCTTGGGTTTGGTACGCTCTGCATTTGTCTTTAATAAAGAAGGCAAGCTTACGCACGCCCAGCGTAATCTACGTGCCAAAGGCTATACTGAACGTCTGCTTAATACTTTAACGTCTTAATAAAAAAAACCTGACTACCCTTTACTGTACTGTATTGAAAAGGAGGTCAGGTTTTTTATTTACCTACTATTTATTTTATGCTAAGCGCTTTTAGGTTCTCATAAACCCTAAGTCTTGCTCGTTGAAGTTATAAAGATTGGGCGTTACAAGTCGCATATCACTATTAGATACGCCAAACCATTTAGCTAGAGTAGCTGCATACTGATCAATTGAAGTCGTTGGTAATAGACGGCCCTGACCTGTATCTTCTGCAGTATCCAGACCAATTTCAGGACTATTACCATAAAAATCTCTACCATTAACCGCGCCGCCCATAATGATATGATGACTACCCCAACCGTGATCTGAGCCATTGCCATTACTACTAAAGGTACGGCCAAAATCTGAGGCGGTAAAGGTAGTCACGCTTTCAGTCATATTCATCTCTTCAGTCGCCTCATAAAAGCTAGCTAGAGCATCGTTAACTAAAGCCATCTGATTACTATGTCTACTTAACAAATCAGCGTGAGTATCAAAACCATCAAGGTTGACAAAAAAGATCTGTCTTTTAAGACCAAAATTGTCACGTGTTTTGATCAGTTTTGCCACCGCTTGTAATTGATCGGCTAACGAATTACCCCTTGGAAATTGAGTGACAAACTCGCCTGCACCTTTTAATGCAGATGATATTGATTGTTCAGCTTCTATTGAACGCCTAGTAACTGAATTAAGATAGTTTTCCATAATGTTATGACGATCTGAGGTAATAAGTTCTCTTAACGCTGCGGCCGCTGTTCGTGAGCCGTAAAGATTGGCATTCTCTTTGGCCGGCTGAATCGGCCTAATACCACTGGGATCAATGTTTAGCGGAATGGCTTTTTCACCTGTCAAAAACAACGAGTTATTGGCAGTACTAATGCAAGAAAACATAGTTTGTGAGTTTTGACTTAAAATTAGATCGCCTATGTGTCCGCCCCACCCCTCTGTAAACGCTTTATTAGGAGTGCTTTGCCATGTTTTTTTCTGTGTTGAATGCGAGAATAACGTATCAGGTAGCGGTACTGTTTGTCTTTTAAACTGATCAATAGACGTTGGTTGAATTAAGGTGCCCACATTTTGTAAGACGGCTAGCTTTTTGAGGTGGAACAAACTATTTAAGCGTCCAAGCTCTGGATGAAAACCCCATTTTAGTCCGCCTGATAAGCTCGACGTAGGTATCAGAGGCAAAACCTTCGATCGGTCTAAGGCTATACTCTGTCGTATGTTTTTATAGCTATTGTAATTATCATTATCGACAGGAATAAGGGTATTAGCATGATCATTCCCTCCTTCAAAAAAGACACAGACTAAGGCTTTATAGTCTGTAGCAGTTTGTGCAGCAGCTTCAGCCATCCCCATAAGGTTAATAGTCATAGGGTTAGCAACCCCTGCCGCCGTTAAGTAGCCCAAACGCTGTAGAAAAGCTCTTCTGGATAATTCATTCATAGTAGTAATTCGCTCATTTTGTGTTAGTTTCTTACTTTTGTACTAGGTAGTCAGGGCTAACCATAGTCATAAAAACAGCCAGATGAATACGATCTTGTTTCCAATCACGAGAGGTTCTTTGGGTTATATCTGTCACGGCTGTATGGATCAGACTTTTTGTCTTAGGAGACATCTGGCCTGCACATAGAATAAGATTCAAATGATCTACCAGCTTTTCCGGTTGTTCATAAAGCTTCATCTCTTGACTATAATCAGGTTCTATTTCAGTGAGCGTTTCAATAAAGTTTTGAAACACTCCTTTTTCAATTACCCTTTTTATATGGTTGATATAACCTACGGTAGCCGTTTCATTATGCAGCTGTAGCTCTGGCGCTACAATGCCACTATCAGTAAAGGCTTTAGTAATGGGTGCATAATTAATATCAAAATAGTTAAATACTGAAGGAGACCTAAAAGGACTTTGGTTAAGATATGAAGCTCTATTATCAGTCTTACTAATAAACCACTTACCCGTAACGCTTTGTCGATTACTGAAAGTGTATACCCATTGGATGAGCCTCATTATAGGTTCACGCACCTTGCCAATAGTAGGATCTCTTCTAATTGGAGGATTACGTGCTTCATCATTGGTTAAAATAGCGGTTAAGACAGACTGTAGATTGCCACGTCTGCCTTTCTCATCACTATTAAAAACAGTAGCCACGCGTCTTATATATTCAGGACTTGGATTACTAGTAACCAAACGCTGAATAAGCTGTTTACAAATAAAGGGAGCCACATTGGGATGATTAAACAAAGTATCTACTACAATCTCTAGCGCCTGCTCGCCACTTGAGCCCGCTGGTACCGTGGTATCAAAGAAAGTCGCGCTACGTGTATCATGTCTACTGGCTATATTAATCATAGGAGCACGCGCAAATTCAGTGTCAGTATTTGAGCCGATAACATAAGACCTGCCATCTACAGTCCAACCAGTCAAGGCCATAGCAATATTACTCACGGTTTCTTGAGTATACGTTTCTATAGTTTTGCCATTTCTCAGCTTAGGGGTGCCATCAAGATTTAACTCTACCAAACCAATGGTAAAGAGCTGCATGACTTCACGAGCATAATTCTCATCAGGCCGGCGTCCTCTACTATCCGCTTTTCTGCTATGTCTTAAATCCAAATAAGCACCCATACCCAGATTTATAGTAATATCTTTCAATAAATCTCTAAAGTTACCAAAGGCATGTTTATTTAGTAAATCCCAATAGGCACCGATTGCAAAAGCCCGATGAGGAAGTCCTAATTCTAAGGTGGACAATACCAGAATTTCAGACAAGGCTAAGGCCATACGCTTACGCAAGGTATCTTTAGCAGACAATAACTGCTGCCACGCCATCCAGTCTACAGGTCTATCGGAGTAACGATATTCTCTAGTGTTGTAACCTTGTTGATATAGCCAGTCATAGCCCCCAATCCCACTTTTTAGAGAAAACTGTCTATTTAACCATTGGTCTATACCAACGCGTTTAAGGTAGTTGATCTCATCTTTAGTAGATGAGAACTGGGCTTGCTGCAAAAATCGAGCAGCTTCAACGTCATTTAGTGCTTTTTTATCCATAATATTGTCTACATTTGAGTCAGTTGTGTTAGAACCGGTATTACCAGAACTTGCGGTATTAGAACCTCCATTATTGGAGCTGCCTGTATTAGCACTTCCTGTGTTAGAACCTCCTGTGTTAGTACTTTGCGTATTAGTGCTTCTTGTATTAATACCTCCTGCATTAGAATTTCCTGCACCTATGCTGGGAGCTGCTATACTAGAGTCATCTGCTGAACCACTCCCTCCACAACCTATGAGAAATAAAGTCATAGAAGCTACAGCGGGGTGACGCACCTTAACTGGGTAAAACTTTTGTTTATTACTGAAGTTGTTGAAATGCGTATTTTTTATTAAGGTAGAGTGAGAATTATTATTTATCTTAAACGAAGGCTTTTCCTTGCTCGGATACTTCATGCGTTTGCCCTAAGTTATAGAATTTAATAAACTTTATTTATAACGATAGTGATAATATTGGATTGACCCTATACATCTTTCTCGAATTCTAGTGTTACTTTCACTAACAGTAATATAGACAAAGATTACATTTGTATTACTGAGTTTAATTTGCAACTACTGAACGGGTGCAACATGCATACCAAAAATCATTTTTTTTGATGCATTCACATGACTTGTTAGTAATAATTGTTAACAACTTAACTTAATAATTTGTGATAGGCGGTATTTTTCGGCGATGAACGGCTTTATTTGAAGTAAGTATTTGCGAAGAGGTATTCGTAAAATCATTTTTAGTCAAAGTTAGGACGTGTCTGGCTTGTGAGTGTTCAACCAATCCTGATTTTTGTATAACGCTCTTTGACACAACGCTACAAAGTTAAAATCAGAGGGTAATATCAAAGAGTGATTACAAACTTTTATAATGGTTTGTTACGCATAAATAACTGCACAATATTTAGAAAAACTTTACAATGGCAAAATTTACAATAGGAAATTACTAAGAGTCTTTAATTGCTAAACTGGTATCTAACTACCAACCTTGCATCTAAGCGTTAGAATTGATAACCATTCGATATTAATAAATAGTTGAGAGTAATATGAACACAACATCTGATAGCCTTAATAATAGCTCCAATAGTGGAGTCACTCGTAAAGTAGCCGTTGCTGTTATTGGCGCAGGTACCGCCGGACAAAATGCCTTTCGTCAAGCCCTTAAAACCACTAAAGACGTTGTTATTATCAACGACGGGTATTGGACTACTACCTGCGTTACCGTAGGATGCATGCCAAGCAAACTTCTTATTGCTGCCGCTGAGCGCGCGCATGCTGCCAAATATTCTGAAGAATTTGGTATTCATAGTAAGGTGACCATAAAGGGCAATCAGGTCATGGCACGTGTGCAGGCAGAGCGCAGTCATTTTGAGAGTTATATTGAAAAACAAGTAGAGAGCTGGCCTGCGGACAAGAAAATATCGGGACGCGCGCATATCAACGAAGAAGGTCTGATTGAAGTCAATGATGAGCTGATTAAAGCAGATAGAATTATCGTCGCCACTGGTAGCACGCCGTTTATCCCTGATGGCTGGTCCGAGAAACTTGGCGATACACTACTGACTTCTGATAGCGTATTTGAGTTATCCGATTTGCCTGATTCTATGGCGGTTGTCGGTGCTGGTGCGGTTGGATTAGAGCTCGCTCACGCGTTTGCCCGTTTAGGTGTCGCCGTGACTTTATTCAATCGTAAAGAGCGCGTCGGAGGACTAATAGACGAGGATGTTAATGCTAAGGCCATCAGCTGTCTAAGTGAGGGTATGAACTTCTATTTAGGTAGTGAGATCAACGAAGTAAGCACTAAAGTTGACGATAGTGGTCGCCGCGTTGCGACTATTGAGTATACAGATAAGGATAACAAAGATGGCAGCTGGCAAGGTGATTACGTGTTGGTTGCAACGGGGCGCCGTAATACTATCGATGGGCTGGGAGTCGAAAATCTAAGTGTTGAACTTGATGACAAAAATCGCCCGAAAAATGTAGACAAAAAAACCGGACAGATTGGTGATCTTGAGGTTTATATCGTTGGTGATGCCAATGTGCACCTGCCATTTTTACATGTAGCAAGCGACGAAGGTTTTAGCGCCGGTAGTATGGTATGTGGAAATGATAATGATGCTTATATCCGTCCCCCTGCCACTCCTTTATCCATTCTATTTACCGATCCACAAATTATGACAGTAGGTAAGTCAAAAACTGAGATTGAAGAAAACCCAGAGCTAGAATACGTCATCGGTGAGGTAAGCTTTGATAATCAAGGACGCAGCCGCATTATGGGTGTCAACTGCGGTCTATTGCATGTTTACGGGTGCAAAAAGACGGATAGAGTGCTAGGCGCTAGTATGGTCGGGCCAGATGCTGAATATATCGCTCATATACTGGCAACGGCCATTACTAACGATATTACTGTAAAACAGCTACTTGATGCGCCTTTTTATCATCCTACTATTTTAGAAGGACTGCGCACAGCACTGCGTGAGGTACAGCATAAAATGGATATTCCTTATCAGTCGTTTGATACCCAAGAAAGCAACTCTTAGGTCTATATTTAGGTCTACGCTCAGCTATGTTCTCAAATAGTCGCTATACTTGGTACAATGTTTGATATTTTATTGTACTTACTATTGTACTTAGCGGCTTAGCATAATTGAGATTCATTTGCATGGACAAAGAGATGACAGTTAATGGCTTTACTGATTTTTTTCAGGAGATCATTCAAGATTTATATACCAGCTTGTATCTTGCTATTGGCGGCTCTGTAGAAGAAGAGTCGCGTGATTGGTCAGCTTATGCCGTAGAATTTGCTAGTACTAGTATCAAGATCCTAATATTGCTTGCTATATTAGGGTTTTTTTATTGGCTGACTATTTATCTTATCAAGCATAATAGAGCTCGCATTCGTCTCAATGATCGTCGTACTAATATTGCCCGCTCGATCCTGCGTTATATTTGGATTGTTGCCAGCCTAATCGCTATTATGAGTCAAATGAATTTTGAGCCAGATACGGTAAAAGCTACGGCAAAAGCTAGTATTTGGGCCGGTATCTATTATGTATTATGGACGTCGTCAGGTCACATTATTCATAGAGTACTCAAGCATTACGGTCTTAATGCCTCCATCGAGCAGCTCCTCAAAAATATCTTATCGGTCCTTATTTGGGTATTGGGTCTTGCCAGCGTCATGGCGCAATTTGGCTTCGATATCGTATCACTGGTAGCGGGTTTGGGTATTGTTGGCTTGGCTGTTGGTTTTGCTGCGCAGTCAACGCTCGCCAATTTTATTGCTGGCATTACTATTTTACTTGAGCAGTCTTTTCAAGTTGGAGACTGGATCAATATGAATGATCAAGAAGGCCGCGTAGTACTGATCTCCTTGCGCACAACGCATATCTTGACCCGTGATAATATTACCGTCATTATTCCTAATTCTAATATGGCTTCCTCCGAGGTCACTAATTTAACCTCCAAAAACTTTATACGCTTTGATATTCGTATGCGTATTGCTTTTGAAGATGATATTGAGAAAGCTCGCGACGAGATACTACAAGTTTTAGCTGATAATGAGGCGATACTAACCCGTCCTGAATCTTCAGCAACCGTAGCGGAGATTGGTGAATATGGGGTGTTTTTTATTGTGCGCTTTTGGGTCAAACCGGCTTCAGTTGCGCGCATGCCTAAAATCAAAGAGAATCTACAAGAAAAAATCAAGCTTGCTTTTGATGCCGCGCAGATCTCAACCCCTTACCCGCATATGCGTTTGCTTATGCCAAAGGATGTAGACTATCCCATAGCGACTAAGCCGTTTGCGACTACCACGCAGCTACTATCAGAGGATAATTTATCAGAACACCATTTATCTAACGACTCTTCGTCAAAAGACGATAAATCAAAAGTCTCTTTAACTAAAGAGGATAAGTAGCAACATGTTCTATAGTTGATCCTAAACAAAACTGACACGTTTTTTTATTATATGCTGCTGGTATAAATTTCACTTGCGTACTGTGCCTTCGCAGACAGAGGCTACGCAAAATTAATCCCGGCAGCACTGTACCGTTTTTAAAATGTTTTAACTATAGCCTCTTTTACTTTGGGTGTTTTAAAATAAAGCTAATATTTTAAACGCTAGCGCTTTAAACGCCGACCAGCAAACTATGATAAAATCAGCGCTTAAATAACGCGATCCTACTGTCTATTTACTCTATATTTGTCTAACCATATCCATTTAGCCCGTATCTGTTTAGCGCATATAAAATACAGACGATCCGCATTAAACATAACAGCCCATAGGTAATCGTATGACCGAACCATCCTCGCCCGTCCTTTCATCACTACCGTCATCAGCATTGCCATCAACGCCATCAACCTTGTCGCTGGATCTTATTGTCACTTGCGCTGATGGGCTAGAAGCACCGCTACAAACTGAGCTTACCAGTTTTGGTATTACCAGCGAGATAAAAAGTACTGGGCGTCTGAGTGTCATAGGAACCCTGCGCGATTTATATACGATTTGTCTTTGGTCACGGGTCGCCTCACGTGTACTTATGCTTATTAAACGTAAAAATATTAATACTGAATACGACGTGGCAGAGCAGCTTTATGGTTTAGCAAAATCGGTAAATTGGACTGAGCAATTTAACCTTGAGCAAACCTTTGCTATTCGATTGTCAGTCGATAAACGCGTAGCGGTCAGTCAGCAGTTTGCCATGCTGCGCATTAAAGATGCTATCGCTGATACCTTTAATGAGGCTTTTGATAGTCGCCCCAATGTCGACAGCAAAAATCCTGACTTTGCTATCTTTGCCACCGTTAATGATAAGCAAGCTGAGCTGTATTTAGATCTGTCTGGTACTAGCTTGCATCGCCGTGGTTACCGCGTAGCGATGACCGAGGCGCCACTGAAAGAAAACTTGGCGGCTGCCCTTCTATACAGCGCGGGCTGGCATCAGAGAAATAAAGATAATACACCTGTTTACAATGCTTTGATTGATCCGATGTGCGGCTCAGGTACTTTTATTATCGAAGCGCTCCTCATGCACTGCGACTACGCTGTTGGTATTGACAAAGCCGCGCATCAATTTGGCTTTTATGCGTGGGGGCACCATGATGAAGTGCTTTGGCAGCAAATGATTGATGAGGCGCAAACGCGCTTTAGAGAAGCACTAGAGATCGCCATTGAACAGCCAGATACCCTGCCCCTCATCCTAGGCTTTGATGCTGACCACGGCGCAATAATTGCCACAGAAAAGAACCTAATAGCGGCAGGATTGCAAGATTTATGGCCACTCCTAGATATTGAGACCCGCGCGCTTGATAAGCTGAGCCATACTTTGCAGCCTATGGTGAAAGACGGCAGATTAAACAACCCTTTGATTATCACTAACCCACCATATGGTGAGCGTTTGGGTGATGAAGATTTTATTCGTCCACTGTATCAAGCATTAGGGCTGATATTACAAGATAGCTTCGCTGGTAGTGGCATTAATCCTATGCTCGGTATCCTTGCCGCCAACGTCGAACAAGTCGATATTCTACCAATTAAAGAACCACAAACACTGCGTTGTCACAACGGCGCGATTACCGTTTATTTCCGTTATGGCAGGCTCATTGCTGGACAAACGGACAATTTAGTCAGCCGTTTTGAGAAGCGCGAAATTGAGTCTACTGAGGCACAAGACTTTATCAATCGCTTGCAAAAAAACCTAACCCGCCTTAGAAAACAGGCTAACAAAGAAAGCGTTAGCAATCTGCGTGCGTACGATGCTGATTTACCTGATTTTAAGGTTGCCATCGATTTATATGGCGACTATGTACACGTGCAAGAATACGCGCCGCCCAAAACCATACCCCCTGAGACGGCCAAAAAACGCTTTAATTTAGCGCTAATGGGCATCCGCGAAGTCCTTGATGTCAATCGCGAGCAAGTGTTTATTAAAACCCGCGCACGTCAGTCCGGTAATGAGCAATATAGCAAGCAAGGCGGCAGCGAGAAACGCGGTAAGTTTTATATAGCGCGTGAAGATGACGCTTACTTTTATGTCAATTTTACCGATTATTTAGATACAGGTCTGTTTATTGACCATCGCAACATGCGCATGCGCATTAAAGCCAATAGCCGTGGTAAATCGGTACTCAACCTGTTCGCTTATACCTGTACCGCTAGTGTCCATGCGGCGCTGGCAGGTGCCAAAAAGGTCACTAGCGTGGATCTGTCGCAAAACTATCTAGATTGGGGCAAGCAAAATTTTGTGTTAAACGGTCTTGATATTAATCAGCGCAAATACGAGTTTGTCGCCGCTGACATTTTTGAGTGGATTAAAGACAATACCGAACAGTTTGATATTATCTTTATCGATCCGCCAACTTTTTCCAATTCCAAAAAGTTCCAAGGCACCTTTGATGTGCAGCGCGATCATGCTGCTCTAATTAATCGAGCGATGAATCGTTTGACTACGGATGGGGTACTGTATTTTTCTAATAACTTTACCCGCTTTGAGCTTGATGAGCAATTAACTGAGCGCTATAACGTTACAGATATTACTCATCAAACCATAGGTTTTGACTTTAATGTCAAAAAACCCATTCATCAAAGTTTTGAGATTCGGCATTTATAATGCTTTTAGATGCCAAGATTTAAACTATTAGTAAACCAAAGGTATGCTACAAAAATGCCAGTTAAAATGACCCATCAGCTTTGATTGGGTCATTTTTTGTTGTTATGATAGAGCGTTACTAAGTGAATACTTTTACTTAGCTAGATGATTGTCATAGTTAAAAGACTTTAAAAACGGTACAGTGCTGCTGGAATTAATTTTGCGTAGCCTCTGGCTGCAACGACACAGCACGCAAGTAAAACTTATACCAGCAGCACATGATAAAAAAAGTGTCAGTTTTGTTTAGAATCGACTATGTACTTCTACCTATGACCCTTCTAATAATTCTAATTAACTCTAATAAAGGATAATTTCATGGCTTTATCACTTAACAAAGGCGGTAACTTATCGCTAACCAAAACAGATCCCAATTTAAATAAACTCCTCATTGGTCTTGGCTGGGATGAGCGCGCAACCTCAGGCGCCGAATTTGATCTTGATGCCAGTGTTTTTTTGGTCAATACCGCAGGCAAAGTACGCGGCGATCAGGACTTTATCTTTTATAACCAGCTAAAATCAGATAATGGTGCGGTTGAACATACTGGTGATAACCGTACCGGCGAAGGTGATGGCGACGATGAAGTCATCAAAGTCAATCTGACTCAAGTGCCCTCTGATATTGATAAAATTGTAGTCACGGTGACTATTCATGATGCAGCTGCACGTAGTCAAAACTTTGGTCAAGTTGCCAACGCCTTTATCCGTGTTGTCAACGAAGAGACAGGCACAGAAGTGGTTCGTTTCGATCTTGCAGAGGACTACTCGGTTGAAACTGCCATGGTGTTTGGCGAAGTATATCGTCATAACGGCGAGTGGAAATTTCGCGCGGTAGGTCAAGGCTATTCAGGTGGTTTGCAAGCGATGTGTCACCAGTATGGTGTTGATATTTAATAGGGACTAAATTTAGATTCGATGACGCTAGACTCTCAAAAGTTTAGCGTCATTTTATTGTGCTACCTTTTTTACTATAATAAATTGATTCTATGCTTAGCTGTTATAACCTAGGTGTCAAAACGGTAATTAGTTATACAATAATATCTATAACCTAATTAAAAGCAAACGCTTACACTTTATTTCTGATTACGCGCCACAATATAGATTAAATCAAAACACCCTTTATCGAACGTAAAATATAAATAGCTATGAAATAGTCACAATTATCGATAGCTAAATATCTGATAATGGTTTATGTTTCTTTTAAATTTATGCATAAAAGTGGTTAGCAATAGCCGCTTTTTTATGGTCTAGTCTATATTTAGTATAGATCACCTCTAGCATTGTGCAACCAGACAGGATATGTCATGAGACATTTTTATTTAGACTTTATTTTCACCGCTATTGCCTTAATGGTAGCAGCATGGTGGGGATATTCACATAGTGGTATAAGCGGGATGTTGGCTACGCTATCGATTACGGCTATCTTGGCGGTTATGGAGATCTCATTATCGTTTGATAACGCTGTAGTCAACGCCTCAGTCCTTAAAAGATGGGACGCATTTTGGAAAATGATTTTCTTAACCGTGGGTATTTTGATCGCCGTCTTCGGGATGCGTTTGGTCTTTCCTATTGTTATTGTCGCGGTTACTGCTGATCTTGGCATGATGGAAGTAATCAATTTAGCACTTAATAACCCAACAGAGTACTCAGCAAGACTCCTTGAACATCATGCTGAGATATCAGCCTTTGGTGGTATTTTCTTACTGTTAGTATTCTTAAACTTCGTTTTTGATGATAAAGACGTCCATTGGTTTCACTGGCTTGAGAGTCGTTTAGCCAAGCTTGGTAAAGTGGATGCGATGAGCGTATTTGTCGCGCTTATTGTGTTGATGATTGCTGTGTCATTTGCCAACGAAGTCCAAGCTGGAGCGGTATTGATCGCTGGCATCTGGGGTATTTTAATCTATCTTGGCGTGCAAGTGGTGTCTGGCATGCTCGAGGGTGATTTAGAAGAAGAGCTTGACGAACATGGTAACAGTACGGGCGAGGCCACCAGTGCCATTATGCGCGGCGGTATTATCGGCTTCTTATACTTAGAAGTCCTTGATGCTTCCTTCAGTTTTGATGGGGTAATTGGCGCGTTTGCCATCACCAACGACGTTATCGTTATTATGTTAGGCTTAGCAATCGGTGCGATGTTCGTGCGTTCAATGACTATCTTTTTGGTCGATAAAGGCACGCTTGATGAGTTCATCTACCTTGAGCATGGCGCGCATTATGCCATCGGTGCCTTAGCCGTTATCATGCTGTTGTCGGTGAAATTCCACGTGCCCGAGCTGATTACCGGCCTTATTGGTATCGCCTTTATTGGTTTGGCGCTGTGGGCTTCAATAAGGTATCGTAAGCAAGAAGCCATAGCAGACGATCACGATAATCAAGTCGAGCAACAGCGGTTGTAGATATCATTTACTAGTAAACTTGAACAGGTTATATCATTGGGTATAGCCTGTTTTTTTGTCTGTTTTTCTCCCTGCCAACATCTTTTGCAGCTTTGCCAAAATCACACCATACAGCGGCAAAAAGATAAATATGCCCATCACCATTTTAAATAAATAGTCCATAGCGCCAATTTCAACCCAATGCGTGGCCATAAAGGCATCTGGACTTTTATAAAAGGCAATGGCAAAAAAGCAAAAACTATCAATCAAATTACCAATAAACGTCGAGGCAAGAGGCGCAATCCACCAGGTTTTAAGCTGACGTAGTCTATTAAAGACTTGAATATCTAGCAGCTGCCCGACGACATAAGCGCTAAAGCTTGCCAAGACAATGCGAAAGACAAACAGATTGAAATCTAGCAGGTGCTCATGACCGACAAACTGACCATTTGCAAACACTACTGAAAAATAATAAGAGATCGCCAAAGCGGGCAACATAGCAAAGAAGATAATTCGTCTTGCTAAGTGCTGACCAAAGATACGTACAGTCAAATCAGTAATCAGGAAAATAAAGGGAAAAGTAACGGCTCCCCACGTGGTAATAAAGCCAAATAGTCCGACAGGTATTTGCACCAGATAATTGCTGATGGCAATAATAAAGATATGCAGGCCCACCAGCCAGAATAAAGCACGGCTGTAGCGAATAGATTGGATTGGGGTTATCGAAGTAGTACTGATGCTCATAAAAGAGTCCTTTTTTTAAATCAGGGTTGAGGGAACCTGAGCACGCACTATTATAAAGCAAAATCGAGGTAGTGGCTAAAATGCTCTACCGCAAAGTACAAATCATTTACTTTTTGATAAAGATACAAGTGTCATACATAGGCACAAAATACGACTTGCTTAGTCAGTAATCGCTTAGTATAGTAAAACTTGAAGATATATAAGGCTTAGAGTATAGTCAGTGTTATGATCATAACTCTCAATATTTTGTATATTCAACAGCGCAGAATGCTGGTTTGTATTTTATAATTTTAATTGATTTAATCAAACAATAAACTCATCTTATTATTTAATAAAAGGACAACTATATGGCTATTAGCTTAACAAAAGGCGGTAATGTAAATTTATCAAAAGAGGCTCCAGGTCTTACTAATATTACAGTCGGCTTGGGCTGGGATCCACGTGCCACTGACGGTCAAGATTTTGACTTAGATGCGATTGGCTTTTTGGTCAATGAAAGCGGTAAAGTGCGTAACGATCAAGACTTTATCTTTTTTAACAATTTAAAATCAGACAATGGCGCGGTTGAGCATACTGGTGATAACCGAACTGGCGAGGGTGACGGCGACGATGAGCAGATCAAAGTTAATCTAGCCAGCATTCCAGCCGATGTCAGCAAAGTGGCGTTATGCGCTATCATCTACGAAGGTCAAGGTCGCAACCAAAACTTCGGTCAAGTTGGTGATGCCTATATCCGCATTGTTAATGACAACGGCGATAGCGAGATTGCTCGTTATGATCTATCAGAAGATGGCAGTACCGAGACGGCAATGATCTTTGGTGAGCTATATCGTCACAACAGCGATTGGAAATTCCGCGCTGTAGGCCAAGGTTTTAGCGGCGGTTTAGGTCCATTAGCCTCTTCTTACGGTGTTAACGTGTAAGATTAGCTTTTTAAAACCCATTGTTTTACTGTAGAAAGCCTTAATCAAATCGTTGATTGAGCAAAAAGCTATCAAGTACGAATGATAAACGTATTTGGTAGCTTTTGAATTTAAGCTTGAACATTTTAGACTACCACTAGACTAAGGATTTGTCCTCTATGGCCGCTACTTTTAGCTTGATCGGTACTATTGAACCTTTTTTACATTGTAACCTTAAAAGGGGTGATTCGATATATTGTGAAGCCAATGCGATGGTCATGATGGAGTCGAACCTTGAGTTAAAAGGCAAACTGCAAGGCGGATTTATGCAGTCGCTGATGCGCCGTTTCGCTAATGATGAATCATTATTTCAGCAGCAAATCGAAGCGGTCCATGGTGAAGGGGATTGTCTGCTTGCGCCGACCCTTGATGGTGACATGCAAATCATCGATGTCGGTACTCAGCAATATACCTTGAGCGATGGCGCTTTTGTGGCCGCACAAACAGGAGTCGATATCAGAGCCAAGATTCAACGTAATCTAGGCGGCGCAGTCTTTGGTGATACAGGCGGCTTTATGGTCATGCAAACTCAAGGCAAAGGTCAAGTGGTGGTTTCAGGCTTTGGTTCATTGTTTGAGATTGAAGTGACTCCTGATAAAGACGTTATTATTGATAATGGTCATGTGGTATGCTGGGACTCAAACCTTGACTATAAGTTATCAGTGTCAACCAGCAAGAAAAAAGGCATTATGAGTAATATTATCAATTCTGTCACTAGTGGTGAAGGTATGGTCTTAAACTTCTCCGGTAGCGGCAAAGTCATAATTTGCTCGCGCAACCGTGACAGTTACCAAGGCTGGTTACAGAGCATATTGGGTACCAGCTCTGGCGGACGCGGGGGTAGTAGCGGCTTTTTAGATAATATTTTATAACCATTAACTTTGGCACGCTGATTCATCATTTATCATTAATATAAGGATTATCACATGGCAGTCAGTTTACAAAAGGGACAAAAGATTTCCTTAAGCAAAGAAGCGGGCGGCAACCTGACTAAGGTTAAGCTAGGTTTGGGTTGGGATGTGGCTCAAGGCCCACAAGCACAAAAAGGTGGCTTTTTAGGTAAGTTATTTGGCGGCGGCAGTGGTGGAGACTCTATTGACTTAGATGCTTCTTGTATCATGTTTGATAACAACAAACAGCCGGTCGATGCCATATGGTTTAGTCAGCTGCAATCAAAAGATGGTAGCGTTCTGCACACCGGAGACAACCGTACTGGTGACGGTGAAGGCGATGATGAAGTCATTAACGTCGACTTATCCAAAGTACCTGCAAACGTAGTATCGCTCGTCTTTACGGTCAATAGCTTTACTGGTCAATCGTTTGAGACTGTCGAGAATGCTTTTTGTCGTATCGTTAACGCCAATGATAATTCTGAAGTCGCGCGTTATAACTTATCAGCGCAGGGCAAACATACAGCGATGATTATGGCCAAAGTCTATCGTCACAACGATGAATGGAAAATGCACGCTATTGGCGAAACCGCGTCTGGACGTACTTTTCATGACTTAATGCCAGCTATTACGCCATATGCGTAGTTTTTGATCTCGTATGAGCTTTCATAGTCTCATAGCCTGGCGCTTTTAGCCCAGTATTAGTTATAAGCCCATCTATTAATAGATGGGCTTGTGTTATGTGTTGTACTACTTAACTTATATATAACCTCAAAACTCCCTACTTACGACCCTTCTTCCAACTAAAGCCCCAGTTAAAGGCTTTATCCATCTCTTGATGGCCTTTAAAGTATTGGTTGATGCGCTCAACATTGATACTGCCTTGTTGATTGACCAAACGTGCGATGGCGCACATAGGCGAGCTGTTGGAGCCTTCGGTTAAGCGCGTTTCGATCGGTGGCTGCTCGGGTACATGTATCGTCACTACCCCATCGGTTTGCGCCCAATTGGGTGCGCCCTCATAAATAAAGGCAAAGATAAATACCTCTTCAATTTGTGACCACTGCTGACCATTAATGTCCAACCACTCGCCATCGCGTGCCTGTCCGGTTCTATCATCAGCGCGTAGTAGCACGTAAGGCGCAGACTGCAAATTACCAAAGCGATTGCCTAGTGCTTGAATCAAAGTTTTCTCGCCGTTTTTTAGATGAACCATTGCCCCGACATCCAAGTCAATACCGCCCGATCCTGAACCCAGTTGCTTGAACAAATCGTTCAATAAACCTTTTTTAGGCGTATCTTTATTAGTATCAACGTTAGAACGCTGATTCCAATTCAGATTGATAGAGATTTTACCAAAGTCATCGCGTTTTTTTAGATTGATACTGGACTGGTTTTTAGTCAGCGTGACTTTACTAAGATTAATCGAAGGGCTACTAGGAATAGGCGGCGGCGTACTGGCCTGATTTGATGCATGGCTGCTCGCTTTTTGCGTATTTATAGGCTTTTGGGTATTGATGGGTTGCGCCTGATTTTGAGTCTGGTTTTGCGCTTGGTTCTGACTAGACGCTTGCGTAGGTGCATCGTCGCTAATCTCCACCCCAAAGTGCTCGGATAAAGGCTTAAGCCCGCCTGCAAAACCCTGATCGATAAAGCGAAACTTCCAGCTGCCCTGCCGGCGATAACACTCGGCTAAGATGATCGCTTTTTCATTGCGGCCGGTAGCAACCACTTGGCAAGTCAGTAACACTTGGCTGCCTTGCATAACTTGAATATCGACATTGCCAATTTGCGCTAGGGTCTGATTGCTGGAAAATGCTAAGGCAATCTTATCGATATTGGCAGGCTGAGCAGGCAGGTTAATATCAAAGAACCCGTCGCTATCGTGGCCGCGAAAGCTTACGCTACCATCATCGCTACTCTTTTGACCATAAAATATCATGTCGCCATCGCCGCGAACCTTGCCATCGGTGGTCAAGCGATAAGCGGCGCAGTCAATAGCATTTTGACTTAAGATACGCACACTAATATTCTCATTAGGTAGCGGCGCATTGGCACCTGCAATCAGATTTTGACTCATAGATTATCCTTTAGATTATTCATTTTAATAGGTAAGTTATCTAATTTAGTTAAGTTAGATAGCGCTGTTAGCCTATAGTAGCATGGATGGTATTTATTTTTTAATGGGTACTTTTTAATAGCTACCTTTAAATGTCTATTGCAACTTATAGTTGAGACACTTCAAAAACAGTACATGGCAAAAGATGTACCAGCTCTATTTAGGATTGACTATAAATTCTATATGGCGCAGCATTTGCAAAGCCTATTTATATATAATAGCTCAGCATAAACTATTAAAACTAACCTAACTCAATGATGCTAAAAAATTATGGATGAAAGAAATAGTAGTAACCAAGTCAATTCTATGTCTGTTTGGCTGGCAGAGGGTCAATCCAGCCAGCGTGATATGCTCAAAAGCTTGCAAGCGCTTAAAGCCCAATCTCCTACCCCGTTCACTATCATTGCCTCGCATCGGCAAAATCGTCCTGAGATTCTGGAGATTGCCGATAAAGTTTATTATGAACCCTCGCAGAAATCCACGCCCAGTAACAGTAGCAGCGACGAGCAATCTGCGACTGCACAAGCGTTGCCGCGTTGGCAATTTGTGCTGGAGCACGCCAAGCAAAACAACGTCAAAGTGGTGCTGACGGGGCGTAACGGTATAGATTATGAGGCGCAGCGAGAAGCCTTTAATGATGCTGGTATTCGACTGCTAACAGGTGCCACCAGCGTAGCCGCCCTACAAACCATCGACGATAAGTTTGCTTTTATGCAGCAGTGCCAAGCGCATGATATTCCTGTAGCCACCGCGTGGCGCTTTGATAACACCAATGAGCTTGAAGCGCTGCTTGCTAAACACGGCGATCAGCCGCTATGCGTCAAACCAGTCTCTGGTATATTCGCCCAAGGCTTTTGGCGTCTGGATACGGGCAAAGCCGCTACTGAGCAATACGATAGCTTTGAGCATCTGTACTTTACTGATAATAAGAAAATCAGCACCGCTCAATTTATCAATGCTTATACCAACAGCCAAATGGTCAAAGAGCGCCCTATCCCCATGCTGCTTATGCCCTATCTGGCAGGACAAGAGTATTCTATCGATGTAGTCTGCGAAAATGGCGAGGTGCTTGCGGCGATCACTCGCCATAAAAAAGGTAAAGTCCAGCATATCGGCTACGATAGCGCGGTCATGGAAGTAGTGATACCCCTTATCAAAGCCTTTGGCTGCGACGGTATCGTCAGTGTACAAACTAAAGCCGACAGCGACGGTCAGCACCGCGTGCTTGAAATCAACTCTCGCCCTTCTGGCGGTATTGGCTATACCGCTCATAGCGGAGTGGACTTAACGCAAGTAGGCTTTGGTTACTGGTTGGGTCTAACGGACAAACCGAAACTGGCTGATATTGTTAAGAAAATCACACCTTGTCAGATGCGTGCCGTTACGACGAGCGTGAAGATTGAGACTGAGGAATAAGCCATCAGCTCAACCTTAGTTTTTGACCCTAAAAAACCCTTTTTTTCAACTATTAAAAAGCCTGTTTTTACCAAAAGCTTACGATAGGCAGAAAAATAAGGGTAAATTTAGGGTTTTTTCCAGCTCTTACCACTACGTACTTTTGAGTTTTATAATTCGTAGGAAAATCATAGCTTTTACCTCTAAAACCGTTTTCAACCCAGCTCAGGAAAGCGTTTCATCATAAAAATCATTAATAGCAGCGCTAAAAAAGCGACAGCTGCGCCCACAAAACCCACGCTAGATAATGAGATATAAGTCACCGCATAACCGCCAATCAAGGCACCAGCACCAATACCGAAGTTGATAATGCCAGAGAACATGGCCATCACCATGTCTTGCGCGTTGATATCGATCTCAATGACTTTTGATTGAATAGTAAGCATCAGTAGTATCATAGCGGTACCCCAAACCAATGTAGTTATGCTAAATAGCCATATTGACGTCACCGTCCATAGCATCATCATCATTGCCACTAATATCAATACCGTAGAGACCAACATCATCATGGTACTGGATCTCTCACTCCAGCGGCTAAATATGTAACTACCGATCAGTCCTGCACCGCCAAATAACAGCAGGATAAAGGTCACTTGATTTTCACTGACTGAGCCGACTCGATTCATAAAAGGTTCAATATAAGTATAAGCGGCGTAGTCAGCAGTAAAAACGATGAAGCAAAACAGATATAGGCAGACCAATAGAGGGTTTTTGAGCAGCTCTGGAATCTTTCTAAAAGAGCCATCAAACATACTTGGCAATAGAGGTAGAAGCTTAACTTGTAAAATAAAGACAATAAAAGCAATGACTCCGATTCCAGCAAAAGTAGCACGCCAGCCCAACCACTGCCCTACTATCCGTCCTATAGGCACGCCTAATACCAGTGCTAATGAGGTGCCCGTAGCCAGTATACTAAGCGCCAACGCCCTTTTGCCCTCCGGTGCCACGCGCAAGGTTATCGCGGCGGTAATGGCCCAAAATATCGCATGGGAGAAAGCGATACCTACGCGGCTGATCAACAATACCTGAAAACTCCACGCAAAAACGGACAGCACGTGACTGGCAATAAATACCACAAACAGTGCTAACAGCAAACGCTTCCGCTCAAATCTACTGGTCAGCAGCATTAGTGGCAACGACATAGCGGCTACCACCCAAGCATAAAGGGTCAACATCAACCCTGTTTCAGCCGTAGTAATAGAGAAATCTTTGGCAATATCACTAAGCAATGCCACAGGAACGAACTCTGTAGTATTTACCACAAAAGCACTGACTCCCATCAAGATCACTCGAAAATATTGCGTTCGGCGGGTGACGGGATCTGTTATCAGGTTTTGTACCATAAGACCTACCAAAAAAAGAGCCACTACAGACATAAAAAAGGTTTTTAGACATAAGTCTAAAAACCTTTTATTTTACTACTTTTATCACCCACTAGGGTAAGTAAAAATCTAGTAATTATTCACCAAATACCAAATTCGTCTTTTGAGGTACGCTTTGAATAGCTACAACCCATAACAAGCTTAATGTAATCACCGAGCCAAAGAAGATAATAATTGATGAATTAATAGCATTAGAATCTGTATTAGATGCCATAGCCATCATGTCACCTGTATGCGTCATCTCCATAGCCGCCATGCCTGTATAGTGCATACCACAAACAGCTATACCCATAATGAACGCACTACCGAAACGTTGTAATCCACCACGTAAATTAAAGGCTAGCCATAGAGCAGCTGTTGCAGCTACGATAGCGATCACAATTGAAGCAATTAAAAGCGTGGTATTGTACGACATAGTTGCTTCCATCTCCATTGAAGCCATACCAGTATAATGCATGGCTGCAACACCGAGGCCAGCGATCACTCCACCCCCTAGTAATTTGACCATACTTGGCGTGCCACGTCCTACAATGACAATACCAGCAGCAACAAACAATACTGCAAGTAACATCGAGACAATAGTCAAACCTATGTCGTAGCTGACTGGCATCTTCATATCCACTGCCATCATACCAATATAATGCATCGACCAAATAGCACCACCAATTGCGATTGCAGATAAAGCTACCCAAAAGTATAAATCTTTACCTGGTTTGGCTGCTGGTACCCGAATAGCAAGGTTCAAACCAACATAAGAGCCAAATACGGCTATCGCGTATGAAACTATTACCAATATTATGTTGTACTCAACTTCAATCATTTTCTAATCCTCTAAATATAATAAAAACTAAAATAAGGTATTGTCAATTTGGCTAAACTAAGGCGCTTGATACATTGATTATTTTTGTTCACAAAAAAGTGTTTATTCATATATGACTAACTTTTTATCTGATGGCAAACTTACAGATATTAGTACTACCAGAACCGCAGCTGGTCTCCTCAATGTTAACTTTGCCTACCGCAGGATTACTTGTTAAAAAACCATCTATATAACCGGTAACAAAGTGACAGCCTGAATGATTGTGGTTTGATGATCTACAAAAGGGGCATTTGATCAAAGTAACAGAATACTCATCAGCTTTGACCTTAGAAAAAACCTTGAGCGCTGGAACAAGTTCACGACTGATGGCAGCAGGTCTCTTTAAAGGACTGCCAAGGGCGTAATCGCGTTGATAGATACCGCTGCCTACTTTGTGACCCAGCTTATGTAGTGCTGTAGCACGCTCATCGCTCGCCAAACTGTCTTCATAGCGTTTGACAATATCAATGATGTCTGGATACTGAGCACCGATCGCCGCTAGGGTGCTTTTTTCATCTAGCGCCTTTTTGGCTGGAGCAACAACTCCATTGTCAGCTTTCGTATCAGCACCTTCATCCTCAATCTCTAAGCTAAAGAGAGTACAACCCTCAATGGCAGATAAATCATCAATCAAGTCAGCTTGTGTTTTTGAGCCTTTACTTTTGCCAACCACATGTATGATATTCCCACCGTTCTCTGAGGGCTCTTGTCTTTGCGATACGAGCTGATAACCTGCTTTAATAAGTGGTGAGATAACATTCACCAAACGAATGCGTTCGGATGATGTTTCTAATGCACAAGAAAATTTCAAAGATCACTCCTTTTTCTTAAAATATAGCTAAATTTTTCTAGTACAGAATGATTTAAATAAAGACTATAAGTAAAATTATATGCACAAATTATGCCAATATTTATTTGACTAGAAGTAATAAATGATTATTTATTCAGATAGACGTCTAATTAAACATTCTAATTTCAGATTCTGACAAATTGATCTCTACTGCCTTTTATTCGTTAGAGAATGCAAGACTGAAATAAAAAGTTAAGTTGAAGATAAAGCTCAAAATTTCGAATATAAACGCAAAAGTATTTTTTAATATTTTCTGTTATTATCTAATTGCAGTTAAACTTACTAAATAGAATAAATTCTGTATTTATTATTACTTTAGTTATACATTATAGCAATGATTAGCACGAAACTATCCGATGAAAGACTAAATTTGACCGACAAACGCTAGAGGTTGATCTGAGCTTTAATAACCATCTAACGAATTAAAATATTATTAAAAAGACAGTTTGGGGAATAAGCATGCCAGCTCAGCTTAACAATATAGCAGTGCTTATCGATGCTGATAATGCCTCGGCAAAAAATATTGGCCCTATTTTAAAAAAGATAAATAAGCTAGGTCATATTACTTGTAAAAAAATTTATGGTGATTGGGGCAATGCGCATATACAAGGCTGGCAAGAAGCTCTGCGAACACACGTTATTGAACCCATGCAACATTTTGCTTATGTCAAAGGCAAAAACGCGACCGATATCGGTATCGTCATCGAAGCCATGGATTTACTATATAGCAATGATTATGACGGGTTTTGTCTGATATCTAGTGATAGCGACTTTACTTCATTAGCACTACGTATTCGCAAAAATGGCGTTAAGGTGTTTGGCTTCGGTAAGCGTAATACTGTTGAGGCTTTTGCTCAATCATGTGACGAGTTTTATTACGTTGAAGATTTATTACCTACTGAAAAAAGCGCAAGTCCCACTAATACCAAACCTCAAGAGGTTATCAAAGCTACCAATATACCTGATCCAGCTCCAGTAAAAGTATGGGACAAAAATAGATTAAAATGCGACACTAAACTACTCAACAGCTTACGCGCCTCTATCATCGATCACCCTAAAGCAGATGCTCAGCGCTGGCTGAATCTGGGTTTGGTCGGTCTGGGTATCAAAAAGCATTACCCAGAATTTGATCCGAAAAACTACGGTTATGATAAACTGGCTGGCGTTATAAAAAATATCGATATATTCGAGATAAAGGCGGTAGAAACTTCCTTATATGTGCGTGAGAAAAATTCTAAACAAGCAGCTAAAGCACTTACGCCTTCTGCTAATAAAGCGCCTGTACGTTTTACCACTGAGCAATTACAAACCCAAACTCAGCTAATCAACGTTTTAAACAAGCTGATCAAAGCAGACCCAAACGCTGATGAAGGATGGTCAAATATCTCCTATCTTGCCAGCCAAATTAAGCAGCACTATGCTAATATACAGCTCACTAAATATGGCTATAAGAAGTGTTCTGACTTAATTGCCGCTATAGATTTATATGATATGCGTCGTCAGAATAAAGTGATAGCTATTAAACTAAAGTCCCAAAAATCCGCGCCTATATTAACAATGAGCTACAAACCTTTTTTAGAACACATGGAGTACAACTAAGCGATGCCTGATATTGGAAATAACGCTACCTTAACTGATAATAATACTGAAAAACGCACCATCACTCTACCTCGCGGCACGCTTGAGCTCACTTATCAAACTAATATCAGTAATGGTAATAACAATTACGAGCTAGAAGATTTGCTCGGCTTTGCCCAGCGGATCAACCCCAAACGCGCGTTTTTATTCGTCTCTAAAATCTTAGGTCGTCATATTCCAGTATCGCCAAGTACCATGCGCCGCGCCTTTACCGATTTGGCAAACTTGATACCTGATTGTCTGCCTGCGCCTATATTAGTCGTTGGCATGGCAGAAACGGCGGTCGGACTATCAGCAGGCGTCCATCAAGCACTTCAAACCTGCTACCCGAATGCTTTATTACTAAACTCCACTCGTCACGCCCAACATAACGAACAAAATACAGACGCTTTATTAACCACCTTTAGTGAAGACCACAGCCATGCCAGCCAGCATTTAATTTATCGAAGTGGCGATAAAATCACGCAAGCGCAATTACTCGCTAGTAAAACCTTGATCATGGTCGATGACGAAGCCTCTACCGGTAACACTTGTGTCAATGTGGTAACTGCGCTGCGTGACGCTGGACTGGATCAATTAGAACAAGTGCATTTGACGACGCTAGTTGATTGGTCTTTAGGTCGAAATCAAGGACAAGCTGGCGCAGACGATTCAAATAGCATGTCTAAACGTCTGCCAAACATTGACTTTTATCGCCATCATCTGCTATCTGGCGCGTGGCAATGGACGGATGCGCCCAATCCTAAACCGATTGTTATGCCCTCAGTCGATACTACCGAAGCTGGTAGTCAACCATTAGGTGATACCGGTAATTGGGGGCGCTTGCCGATCCTTGATAGTACAGATGGATTTGCTAACTATTTAACGCATTTTCAACGAGCATTTACATGTTTCAAAAGACAAACCAGTTTTGATAAAAGTCGATTACCAAAGCGGATTTTGGTCTTGGGCAGTAATGAGTTTGTGTGGTTGCCGTTTTTACTCGCAGAATGGTTAGAGTCCGAAACTAAAGCTGACGACTCTAAGACGAACACAATCGTTAGATTTAGTGCTTTAACTCGCTCGCCGATTGCGCTTGGCGGCGCGATAAATCGGATACTTAGCTTTAGTGACAATTATGGACTGGGCATGACCAATTTCGTCTACAACGTCGAGCCTAAGGATTGGGATTTGATTGTCTTATGTGTGGAGACGACGACAAATAGTGTTGATAAACTGTGGCAGGATTTGGATAATGTGCTCGTGGTGGGGGTCGATGCCTGAATCCTTGATTTAGCGTAGGGTGCGGTTAGCGCAGCGTAACCCACCATTTAAACTTGATAAAGTTATAAAGCGGTGGGTTACGTATTATCTTGATTCTCTTCGAGAACTTGATAAAACTAACCGCACCCTACAAACCCACACCACTAATCTAATTAAATCCAGACTTATATCACGGATACCTTATGACCACTGCTTTCTTCGAGTCTCATTCAAATGTAGTAAAACCCTACGCCCTAATGGATTTAGACGACACCCTATTTCAAACCCAACGTAAAATTGATGCTTGGGATTTGCCTACCGCCAATACTGAAAATCTAATTTGTGCCACAGTAAATAAACAGGGTGAGCCGCTTAGTTTTATGACTCAGCGTCAAGCTGCCTTTTTTAATTGGTTACTTACTAGCACCGAGCTGATAGTGGTTACCGCGCGTGATCGGGATGAGATTAAGCGTGTCAAACTGCCCTTTAATAGCTGGCAAGTTTTGACCCATGGCGCAATCATTTTGACATCTGACGGCGAACTATTTGATAAATGGCAACAGTATATCTATAACAAGCTTAAACCCTTGCAAGATAAATTGAGTCGGCTGAGCGAATTATTCGCTAAACATAGCCAAAATGCCAATAGTCATTTGCGCTTTACTCCACATGTAGACATCTTTAATAATGAAAAGTTAACTATTTACCTTGCTATCAAACATGCGCAAAAAGATCATCAAGCGCTAATCAAATTAGCAGCACAGCTACCGACGTTGATACGTGATTTCGAGCAAGATTTTTATGTGCATGTAAACGCCAATAATCTAGCGATTCTGCCGCATGCTATTCATAAACGCCACGCCGTACAGTTTCTATTGGATAACCATTTAGATCATGAGCGGCCAAGCTTTGGTTTTGGCGATAGCTTGGCCGATTTGCCTTTTTTACAACTATTAGACTGGTACGGTATGCCCAATCATGGTCAGCTGCATGGACAACTTGATACTAAATAATTTGTAGAGTAGTTATGACTAATAAAATGACTCAAGCTTTAGAGAAATTTGGCTCAGGAAGCTATCTGCCCTCCGATGTCACCGTGCTCCTTGATATCGTGGTTAAAGACGCGGTCGCTGATGTGCCGGTTAGCCAAAAAGAGGTACTGATTCAAAGCGGTCAGCGCCACTACTCCGATATGCTGACGCTGGAACAAGCGCCAACAGCGAAGCATGAGCAGCTGTATCAGCAAGCACTTGAGCAAGGAGCGGATAGAACCGCAAGTGATATTGCTAATTTAGCTTATACGCTGCATGATATCTTCAACGAAGCAATTGACGATAAGCAGCCGCTAGTATTGGTTAGCTTAGTACGAGCAGGTTTACCAATTGGTGTATCGTTACAGCGCGCCTTAACAGATACGAGTAGCGCTTATCGTTTGCCAAGTGTGCATTATGGTATCAGCATTATTCGCGATCGCGGTTTAGACACTGTCGCTTTGCAAATGATACTTAGTGCTTATCCAAACAGTCCTATCGTATTCGTTGATGGCTGGACCGGTAAAGGGGCAATTTATCAAGAATTAGCACGCAGTCTTGAGCTGTTTAACGATATGAATCACGCTAATTTTGCCAATATTTTTCATCGAGGCGAAAATGTTATACCACTACTTACTCTTGCTGATCCAGCGGGCGTCGCTTGGCTGGCAGCAAGCATCGATGACTGGCTTATTCCCTCAGGACTGCTCAATAGTACCGTATCAGGACTGATATCACGTACGCTATATACCGAGCCGCAATTGGGGCTACATCGCAGTGTATTTTATGATAACTTAGTAAGTATAGATCACAGTTTGGCATTTATCGATCATATTGATGCAGCACGGCAGCAATTGCCCACGCCGCCACAGCGTCTACCGACCTTTAAACAACCACGCTACCAAACCGCGGCTTTAATCGATGAATTGGCAACGTATTATCGAATTGATAATCGCAACCGTATCAAGCCAACTATTGCAGAAGCGACACGGGCGATACTGCGCCGCGATCCTGAACGTATTTTGCTTGCAAGTGCTGACCACCAAGATACAGTACTGCTACGTCATTTATGTAAGGAGCGCGATATTGCTATTAGTGTGTTAGGTGCTAAAATACTGCCCTACCAAGCCATCACCTTGATCAAACAGCGCATGACAGAGAGTTAGTTATCAGCTATCAATATAAGTGTTTGCTGTTCTTAGCTCTGCATGTTTGACCTTTATACTCATTCTAATCCCTATACTCATTACTATTTAGATAGCCGCTATTATGCCAGATAAACCATCCAGTCTTTATAATTATACTCAGTCCTATGAGCATCTCGTTACTGAGCGTCATGCGATGCTAAGGCCACAGACTCATCACCCGTATCAGCTGGGTGCTAGCCTTTATATGCCTGCCACTCGCGAAGATATTTGGCAAGTGATTAAGCGTGATAGATTGCCGACAATCAATAGTATTATTATTTGTTTAGAAGATGCGGTCAGTCATACTGATGTGGAGCTTGCCATGATACGCTTGCAAGAGCTGCTTGCTACTTGGGCGGCGCATGTCGATAGCATCAATGAGCCTTCAGAACCTACAGATGATCAAGCAAAGCAGCCGACGCGTCCTTTAGTATTCGTACGCGCGCGTAATCCTATAATGCTACAAAAGCTCGCGAACTTTAAGCATATTGAGCTGCTCGATGGTTTTGTATTGCCCAAAGTCGATATGTGTAGCTTGTCTGATTGGCGACTGGCTTGTCAAAATTTGAGCCGAGATCAACTATTGATGCCGACACTTGAGACAGCAGCTCTATTTGACCCCAATCATAATCAGGAACTGGCCATTGGTTTTAAAGAAGCTTTTAACCAGCCTGTCTTTGCGCTACGGATTGGTGGCAACGATTTATTTGCCGCGCTGCGCCTGCGTCGTCCCAAAAACAGTATCGTCTATGACACCCCAATTGGTACGCTTGCCTATCAGCTACTCGGCTGCTTTGTACCGCATGGTTTTTATCTAACAGCGCCCGTGTTTGAGTATTTAGATGAGCCTATGCTATTTATGCAAGAGCTTAATCGTGATGTTAGTTTGGGACTGGTGGGTAAAACGGTTATTCACCCCAGTCAAATTGCGCTAGTTCAACAAGCTTACTGCGTGCCAATGAGCATCTTAGATGAAGCACAAGCGATCCTGCATGAGGAAGCCAAAGCCGTATTTAAATACAACAATACTATGCTCGAGCCTGCCACACATCGGGCTTGGGCAACTGAGATCGTTAATCGCGCGCAAGTATTTGGTACGATTAATGATGGCAATATTGATTATAAACCGCTATAGTAATACCAGTAAATAACGTTATTCACAGGGGCGCCGTAAGGCTGAGACGTACCCTTTGAACCTGATCCAGATCATACTGGCGTAGGGAGTGTATAGCAATCATCATCTCTATCATGATTCTATGTATTTTCCTGCCCATCATTTTAACCATGGAGGGGAAATGCAACCGCAATTGATACATTCTTGTTTTACCTCATTTCGTAATACAGTACCTTTAGTACATAACATCACTAATTTTGTCGCTATGAATACCGCTGCTAATGTTTTATTAGCCGCTGGTTGTTCGCCTGCGATGGTGCATGCTTTCGATGAAGCACCAGAATTTGTGCATTTAGCAAATGCTCTCACCATTAATATTGGTACGCTATCTCCTGAATGGCTAGCCAGTATGCTTGCTACCGTCAAAGTCGCTCATGAATCAAATATCCCTTGGGTTTTAGACCCTGTTGCTGTCGGCGCTACCACTTACCGCCGGCAAAGCTGTGAGCAACTATTAGCATTCAAGCCCGACATTATCCGTGGTAACGCCTCAGAGATTTTGGCGTTAGCGGGTATGGGTAGTCAAAGTAAAGGCCCTGACAGCGGTGATACCGTGGAAGCTGCCAAAATAGCGGCTGAACACCTCACTCAATTTGCCAAAGTAGTCATCGTAACGGGCGAGATTGACTGGGTCACTGATGGCTTACAGCAATGGGCGATTCAGCACGGCGCACCTATGATGACCAATGTGACTGCAATTGGCTGTGCGCTAACAGCTCTTATCGGCGCTTTTGCTGGCGCTAATCGTGATCATTTGGCAGCGGCAGCAATCAGCGCTTTATGCTATTACGGGCAAGCGGGCGAGATCGCTGATACCAATGCTAAAGGGCCAGGCAGCTTTTATGTCGAGTTTTTAGATGCGCTTTATATCTTGGATGCAAAGACAGTTTCTAAACACGCTAGAGTGACTGAACATAAATAAAAATAGGTGGAATATGACTAAACATACTACTCAAACGCTAAGCAAACCCAGCGATGCATTGAGCTTATATTTGGTGACCGATACTGCCATGTGCAGCCAGCGCGGCCTGATCGATACCGTTTGCGCCGCTATTGAAGGCAGAGTCACTATGGTGCAATTGCGCGACAAACACAGTAGCGATGAGGCGTTATATCGGATAGCTTGTCAGCTTAAAGAAGCGATCGCTGGACGCGTGCCGCTGGTACTCAACGATAGAGTGCATATTGCCAAAAAAGCTAAGCTGGATGGCGTACATTTGGGTCAGGGTGATATGTCCATCACTAAGGCGCGCTCATTGTTAGGCGCAGACGTTTGGCTGGGACTGTCTATTAATACGCTAGAGGAATTAAAAGTCGCCCAATCAAATCATCTTACGCAGCTAGATTATTTTGGTGTGGGTCCTGTGTTTGCCACTCAAACCAAGCGCAATCATGCTACTCCTATTGGTATAGAAGGTCTAGCAAAGTTAGTCGCTGCAAGCCAGCTGCCCACTGTCGCCATTGGCGGTATTGATCAAAGTAATGCGGCGCAAGTCTATGGTTCAGGGTGTAATGGTATCGCTGTGGTATCTGCGATTTGTGCGGCGCAAAACCCTCAAGTCGCTGCTAAAAACTTATTAGGAGAGCAAGTATGATCCCTAACATTTTATCTATCGCTGGTACCGACTGCACGGGCGGCGCGGGTATTCAAGCCGATATCAAAGCCATTAGTGCCAATAGCGGCTATGCGATGAGCGTCATTACTGCGGTAGTGGCACAGAACACCCAAGGCGTGCAGCAGATCCAAATGATGTCCACCGAGATGGTACGCGCGCAGCTTGATTCTGTATTTAATGACGTACGTGTCGATGCGGTCAAAATTGGTATGCTTGGCACAGCGGAGATTATCCGCTGCGTCGCTGACGCTCTAAAAGCCTACCAGCCCAAAAAAGTCGTCCTCGATCCAGTAATGGTCGCCAAAAGTGGTGATCGTTTGCTTGATGCCGATGCGTTATCAGCAATGCGTGAGCTATTACCACAAACAGGGCTTATCACCCCAAATTTGCCAGAAGCAGCTGACTTACTTGGGGTAACAGAAGCTAAAAGCCGCGAGGAGATGATCACCCAAGCCCAGCAATTGGCAGTGCCAACGTTTTTAAAAGGTGGTCATCTGCAGCAGGATGAGTCGCCAGATCTCTTGAGCACTGACGGACAACTGCATTGGTTTGAAAGCGCGCGCATTAATACCAAAAACAGTCATGGTACCGGCTGTACCTTATCAGCAGCGATCGCAACCTACTGGGGGCGCGGCGATGCGCTTGAAGTGGCTTGTGAGAAAGCCAAAACCTATCTCACAGGTGCACTGCGAGGCGCAGATAAGCTCGATGTCGGACAAGGACAAGGTCCTGTGCATCATTTTTATGAGTTTTATTAGAGCATGTTAAACCTTCATAAATAGGCACTACTTATGTCAAAAAAAGGATTGCCCTCTCCCTACGTCATGTTGGTATTAGCACCGCTGTTTTGGGCAACCAGTAATGTCACCGGTAAGTTGGGTAAAGGCTGGCTGACGCCTTATGAGATGACGTTCTTTCGCTGGTTTATCGCGACACTCATTTTATCGTTTTTTGCACGTAAGTTTATCCGTCAAGATTGGCCCGTGATCAAACAGCATTGGCTGTGGCTGCTTATTGTTGGTGGTAGTGGTTTTGCTTTATTTAACATCATACTGTATAGCGCGTTCTCGTTGGGCGCAAGCGTGGTCAATGTCTCTATTATTACGGCACTTATTCCCTTTGGCGTGATTTGCTTTAGTGCTTTTATTTATAAAGACCAGCCTCATTTGTTGCAATGGCTTGGCATAGGCATCGCTTTTATGGGTGTCATTTGGATCCTTACTCAAGGACAACCACTGGCTTTGGCACAGTATAATTTTGCTTTAGGCGACTCTTTGGCTCTGCTCACTACAGGGATTTATATCGCCTATTCGATTGCACTGCGTCATGCGCCCAGTATTCATTGGGCCAGTATGATCTGGGCTATGAGTTTGGCAGGTTTAGTCGTAGCTATACCTTTTTATGGTTATGATTTGACTCAAAATGGTCTACATTTCCCCGATTGGCGCGGCTGGCTGATGCTGCTTTATATTGCCGTGTTTATCTCTATCATATCTAAGCTATTTTATATGGAGAGTGTGATTCAAATTGGTGCCAACCGTGCTGCTCTGGCGATGAATTTACTCCCCGTGTTTGGGGCGGTGATGGGCGTGTTGTTCTTTAAAGATGAGGTGATGACAGTCAATCATATCATTGCTTTGGGACTAGTGATTATCGGTATTGTATGTTCAGAGTATGGAGCCAAACTCAGGCGTAGATATCCACTTGAGCAAGCTCCACATTCAGCAAAGACCTAAAACTGCTTTATTGGATTAGCTCCAAAAACTTACTAATAACTGTATTTACCTGTTTAGGCTCTTCCACTGTTGCAGTATGACCAGCGCCTTTAATAACGGCAAGCTTGGAGCCTGTAATCGCAAAATGCATACGTTCAGACTTGGCATAAGGCGTAGCGGCATCTTCATCACCAACTATTATCAAAGTAGGCGTGCTAATTTTATCAAGCTGCTCATAAACGCCTGAGCGTTCAATTACACCCATAGTAGCTTTAACCACGCCCACTTTATGATTACTTTGTATTTGCTCAAGCCATTCTTTGCATTCAGCTTTACGTGATTTATCTTTTAAAAAGGTAGTACCAAACATAATCGGCATTACCTTTTTGCTTATCCGCTTCATCCCAAGCCAGCGAATAGCGCTTACTAGCTTACGATACTTTGGTACGTTGTCAGGATCTTCCGGATCAGCTGACGTTTCAAGGAGCATCAGCGATAAGAGACGCTCAGGATGGTTGATGGCGATACGCTGCGCAATAAAACCACCCATCGATAATCCCACAAAGTGACACTGATCAATATTCAAAGCATCGAGTAGCTCCAGAGTATCTTTGGTCAAGGTGTCCATATCGTAGCCAGACTTGGTAATCTGCGATTGTCCCTGCCCGCGAAAATCAAAAGCAATGCAGCGATAGTCGTCTTGAAAATAGGCTACTTGCTTGTCGTACATTCGAGTACTCCATAGCAGACCATGCGCGAATACTATTACAGGCTTTTGCTGGTCATTAGGCGCGCTATCTTCATAATAAATAGTAGCCTTATTGATCTGAATCTGGGGCATAGTCGTCTCCTTATCTAGTGATGGTTTGGGGAAAACAGTTGTTAGATAAACTTTAGTACTTAACTGCTTTAGCATAGGTCAACTGTTATATATTTCATAGCGATATTTCTGACTCACTATTTAACCAGACTTAAATACGCATTGAAAGTAAGGATTTATTACCTACTCGTGTATCTTTAATATTAATATGGCTTATGCGCTCACAAAACTAGCTTTTATAATCATCCTAGACTGATATAGTAACTATTAATTGCTTGTATCAAATTGAACGTTTATGAGAGTTGAGTCTATGTCAAAAAATCTAGTTGAATACCAAACTGATAGCCACATCGCTATTATCACCATGAACAATCCAAAAACCTTGAACGCCTTTAGTACAAAAATGAAAGTGGCGATGATGGAGGCGCTTAATAAAGCGGATGATGATAAGGAAGTACGAGTAATCGTGTTACAAGGCGCTGCCAACAATTTCTCTAGCGGCGGCGATATCGGTGAGATGCTTGAAGATGGTATGGAAACTGACGTGTTAACAAACAAGATTGATTTTATGTTAAAAGAAATCGCTGAAGTGAGCTTAAAACTGCGTGCTATTCATAAGCCCATCATTGCTAAATTAGAAGGCGCGGTCGCAGGCGCAGCGATGAACCTAGCGCTGACTTGTGATTTTCGTATTGCCGCTGACAACGCAAAATTCGTGCAAGCCTTTGTTAATATCGGTTTAATTCCAGACGCTGGAGGCACTTACTTATTGAATCAATTGATTGGTGCGGCTAAAACCACTGAGCTGATTATGCTTGGCGATAAAATAACAGCAGATGATATGGCACGTCTAAATTTGGTCAATAATGTGGTCAGTAGCGACGAGCTAGATGTAACAGTACAGGCGCTTGCCATGCAATTGAGCAATCTGCCCGGAAAAGCACTGGCATCTATGAAACATATGGTGAACGTTCATGCATTTACTGGACTCAATGAAGCGCTCGATATGGAAGTCGATCAGCAAAACATGATGGCGGTCACCGATGACTTTAAAGAAGGTATTAGCGCGTTTATGGAGAAGCGTAAGCCAGTTTATCGAGGTGAGTAATAGATTTATATCATACTTTTTTATGCTATCATTAAAAAGGCTGCCTGTTGGCAGCCTTTTGCTTTAGTGATATTTATACAGATAATGCTCAACAGCGTTGTCATTAATGTCATTACTTATTCAAAAGCAGAGGCTGTTTTATATTGATAAGGTAAGGTAAATATCTTGTCAAAGATTAGGGTAAAGATAAAGGTATAAACCAAGAAGAACAACAGTAACGCCGCCTCCATCATAAAGGCTTTTATCACACCAACATCATACCAAATCATATAAAGTGGTAGACAAATCAAAACCAAGCCACCTTCGAAACCTAAAGCATGAATACTGCGTATCCATAACGTGCGCTTGGTCACATGCTTGCGACGTTCCCAAGCTTCAAAGGCAGTGTTGTAAATAAAGTTCCAGATGACTGCGGCCAATGACACCATCACGGCAACCGGTAGCGACTCTGCCGCGTCGCCACCGCTCAGTTTCATCAGTACGAAGGTAGATGCAATGATGGCGATAATTTCAAAGACAGTCACATAGACGATGCGACGTTTGAGTGGGGATAAAGTAATCAACCAAAACTCCAGAGCACTTGATTGTAAACAAAAAAGCGCCTATCAAAGTATCGGTCCGTCCCGAGATAGAAAAGATGGATTAAGTGCAGAGCCACGGTTTCCGCCTGCTCCTATATTATACCTAAGATAACGAGAGAAACCAGTCTGAGCTTATAGCAAAAAACCCCGCATCATGACGATACGGGGTTTATTTTTATCTTATTAATTAGCTTTAAAGCCAATATTAAGTCAACTGAGCAACATTAATTTTATCCGCTTCTTCAGTGTACTCTGCCATACGATCGAAGTTCATGTACTGATACACCTCCTCGCCCATGCTGTTGAGCATGCCAGCATATTGCTGATATTCATCATTGGTTGGCAATTTACCCAATACCGCAGCTACCGCTGCAAGTTCAGCTGACGCTAGATAAACGTTCGCGCCTTGTCCCAAACGGTTCGGGAAGTTACGGGTAGAAGTCGATACCGCAGTAGACTTCGGTGCGATACGGGCTTGGTTACCCATACATAGTGAACAACCAGGCATTTCAGTACGAGCGCCGGCTTGCGCGTAGATGTTGTAATACCCTTCTTCCATTAATTGACGCGCATCCATCTTAGTTGGTGGCGCAATCCATAGACGAGTCTTGAGGCTACCTGCTGGTACGTCTTGTAGCAGTTTACCGGCAGCACGGAAGTGACCGATGTTGGTCATACATGAACCAATGAATACTTCATCAATGGTATCACCAGCCACGTCAGCCAAGGTTTTTGCATCGTCTGGATCGTTCGGGCAGCAAAGAATCGGCTCTTTAATCGTGCTCATATCGATGGTCATATCGATAGCGTATTCTGCATCTTCGTCAGCACGCATAAGGCTTGGATTAGCCAACCACTCTTGCATTTGTTCGATACGACGGCTGATAGTACGCGCATCGCCATAGCCTTCTGAGATCATCCACTTAAGAAGCGTGATGTTTGAGTTCAAGTACTCAGTCACTGACTCTTCAGATAGCGTGATAGTACAACCTGCAGCACTACGCTCAGCTGACGCATCAGATAGCTCAAACGCTTGCTCAGCCGTTAGGTCTTCTAAGCCTTCGATTTCAAGGATACGGCCGTTGAACTCGTTGATTTTGCCTTTCTTATCGACAGTTAAGTAACCTTCTTTAATCGCCTGATAAGGAATCGCATGGACTAAATCACGTAAAGTGATACCAGGCTGACGCTCGCCAACGAAGCGGACACGCACAGACTCAGGCATATCAAGTGGCATAACACCAGTCGCAGCTGCGAATGCAACTAGGCCAGAACCCGCTGGGAACGAGATACCCATTGGAAAACGAGTATGCGAGTCACCACCAGTACCAACGGTATCTGGAAGTAGCATACGGTTAAGCCACGAGTGAATGATGCCATCGCCCGGACGTAAGCTGACGCCGCCACGGTTCATGATGAAGTCAGGTAGTGTATGCTGAGTCTCAACGTCAACTGGCTTTGGATAAGCAGCAGTGTGACAGAATGACTGCATGACTAGATCTGCTTGGAAGCCCAAACATGCCAAATCTTTTAGCTCATCACGGGTCATAGGACCAGTGGTATCCTGACTACCAACTGTAGTCATTTTTGGCTCACAATACATACCTGGACGTACGCCTTGCAGGCCACAAGCTTTACCAACCATTTTTTGTGCAAGGGTAAAGCCTTTACCAGTATCAGCCGGCTCTTCTGGCTTAGCAAATACGTCTGAATGACCAAGACCCATGTACTCACGAGCACGATTAGTCAAACCACGACCAACGATTAATGGAATACGGCCACCAGCACGAACTTCATCAAGCAAGGTCGGTGAATTTAGCTTGAACGTTGACAATACTTCATCAGAGTCATGCTTAGTGATTTTGCCTTCGTACGGATAGATGTCAAACACATCACCCATGTTTAGGTTATCAACCGCTACTTTTTCGATTGGTAATGCGCCAGAATCTTCCATAGTATTAAAGAAGATAGGAGCGATGTTGTTACCTAATACTAAACCGCCACCACGTTTGTTTGGCACGTTAGGAATATCTTCACCCATCAGCCACAGTACTGAGTTGGTCGCAGACTTACGGCTAGAACCCGTACCAACGACGTCACCAACATAAGCGAGTGGATGGCCTTTTTCTTTTAGCGCTTCGATCTGCTTCATTGGACCGACAACGCCCTCTTCGTCAGCAGTGATGCCGTCGCGAGAGTTTTTGTGCATGGCTAATGAATGCAATGGGATGTCAGGACGGCTCCACGCATCTTGCGCAGGAGACAAGTCATCAGTGTTGGTTTCGCCAGTCACTTTAAACGTCGTATAAGTGGTCTTTTCTGGTACGGCATCACGGTTCAAGAACCATTCAGCGTCAGCCCAAGACTGCACGACTTCTTTTGCAATGTCATTACCCGCTTCAGCTTTTTCAGTGACGTCATTGAAAGCGTCAAATACTAGTAGCGTTTTTTTCAACGCTTCAGCAGCGTCTTGCGCAACATCGGCGTCATCTAGTGCCGCGACCAATGGCTGAACGTTGTAGCCACCTTGCATTGTGCCTAGGATTTCAACGGCTTTTTGCTTGCTGATAAGTGGTGATGATGCTTCACCCTTAAGGATAGCGGCTAAAAATGCAGCTTTAACATAAGCAGCTTGGTCAACGCCAGCAGGAATACGGTTTTCTAGCAGGTTCATCAAGAACTCATCTTCGCCTGCTGGTGGGTTTTTTAATAGTTCAACCAACTCTGCTACTTGTTTCTCATTTAGTGGTAGCGGTACAGTTCCTAGCTCAGCACGTTCTGCGACATGTTTACGATAAGCTTCTAACACAATAGTCGTCCTCGTCAGTTGGGGGATTAGCACATTACGTGGGTAGTCAGCATGACCGCCTGCGTCTATGTACTAGGTGGAATAATTATCCGTGCAATAATAGCTTAAAACGCCCCAAATGTTAATGACTCAGCCTACAAAAGCCTTGGAATCAAGCCATATTCAATATTTATTATAAAAATGATGATATAAATGTGTCGATTGAACCCGTATGATTATTATAATTATATTGATTATTATCGATCACCCCTCATAAAACGCTTATAAGCAGTTTTGAAGATTTTAAGTTAAAATAAAAAGGATACTCTAATGAGTAGTGATTCAAACTATAACAAAGGATTGAAGGTACGCACTGAGGTCATGGGAGAGGCTCATGTCAAGCGCTCACTTGATGCGGCCACCTCATTTACCCAGCCGTTGCAAGACTGGATCATTGAAAACGCTTGGGGCAGCACTTGGCAAGATGATTCAGTATTACCGCGCAAATACCGCTCCTTAATCACCATCGCCTTTTTAATTGCGCAAAAAAGCCCAACTGAGCTAAAAGGACATATCCGAGGTGCCATTAATAACGGCGCAACTGTCGCTGAGATACGAGAAGTATTGATGCATAGCTTGCCATACTGCGGTGCACCTGCCACCCAAGAAGCGTTTCGTGCTGCCATAGAAATACTGAATGAGTTGGACATTGACATAGATATTTAAAACTATGGTAATCAGACTAATCGTAGTAGTCTTAATAAGATCAGTT
Organism: uncultured Psychrobacter sp.; assembly: GCA_947501045.1. Lineage (GTDB taxonomy): Bacteria > Pseudomonadota > Gammaproteobacteria > Pseudomonadales > Moraxellaceae > Psychrobacter. Next base: position 880,830 of record CANMUI010000001.1, on the reverse strand, counting down.
AGACAATATTCATTGAAAATTAACGCCTAAATTTCTGCTATAATATCTCAACTCATAAAACATTTTAATAATTCCATAAACCCTTATACTACAAAGGGTTAAGAGATAATTTAATTATGACAACTGCTGTACAAACACATGTGCCTGCTGCTAAGGTCAAACCTAAAAAAGCCATTCAGGGCGAAAAGCTACGCGGCTACGATAAAGTTGCGCGTATCCCAATTAAGGTAATCCCGACAGTCGAGGCCAAGAAAAAGCCAGATTGGATTCGGGTTAAGATGTCATCGCCTAGCGAGGTGGCGCGTATCAAAGCCACCTTGCGTGAGCAAAAGCTCTATACCGTCTGTGAAGAAGCCGCTTGCCCTAACCTGCCGCAGTGCTTCGCTGATGGTACGGCGACCTTTATGATTATGGGTGATATCTGTACCCGTCGCTGTCCGTTCTGCGACGTCGGTCATGGTCGTCCGAATGAGTTGGATAAGGATGAGCCGCGTCATACTGCCGAGACTATTCAAGGCTTAGGTCTTAAATATGCGGTCATCACCTCGGTGGATCGTGACGATCTCAAGGATGGCGGTGCGGCACATTTCGTTGAAGTTTTGAATGAGTCGCGTGCCCTTAGTCCGAACTGTTTGATTGAGATATTAGTGCCAGATTTCCGTGGTCGTATGGATATCGCGCTAGATTTATTGACCGAGACGCCGCCTGACGTCTTTAACCATAATATTGAAACGGTTCCGCGTCTGTACAAAGCCTTCCGTCCCGGCTCTGATTATCAGCACTCGCTAGACTTGCTCAAGCTCTATAAAGAGCGTCGCCCTGATATCGCTACTAAGTGTGGTTTTATGGTTGGCCTTGGTGAGACAGAAGAAGAGATTTATGCCCTGCTCGATGATTTAAAAGCGCATAATGTCGATATGATTACGATCGGCCAGTACTTACAACCTAGCAAAAATCATGCGCCAGTTGATCGTTATGTGCATCCAGACGAGTTCCAGCGTTATATGGATTATGGTAAAAAGATAGGCTTCTTTAGTATTTGGGCCGGTCCCATGGTACGCTCAAGCTACTTTGCTGATCGCCAATACTACGGCGAGGATTGCCCTGCACCTATTCGTAGCAAAAAGGCACTTGAGGCAGAAGGTAAGCTTGGTTGTTAAGTATTTGATAGTGATGAACAAAAAGGAGACCTACTAAGGTCTCTTTTTTTATACTTCTACCGTTTTACTGAATTATACTAGTCAGCTAGTGCTATATTTTACATAGAACTTCGCTTTCAACTATTTAAGATTATTTGCGTAGGCTGTGGCTTTAGCCCAGCACTATAATTCTGCGAAAGAAAATTGCTGGGCTAAAGCCACAGCCTACGATGGTTTATACTAAGTTGAGAGTCAGGCGAATATAACAAACCAATACTTCTCTTACTTCTTATTAAAAAGGATTTACCCATGAGCGACAACTTCACCTCGCAAGAAGGCTCTTGCTCCTGTTATAGCAATACCTATACGATCAACCATACCCCTGTTGCTCGTTTTATCTGCCACTGTACAATTTGTCAGGACTATACGGGAAAAGCTTATAATGATGTGACAGTTTTGCTTAAGTCAGATGTCAGCGAACTCAACATAAATAAAACCCATTTTCGGCGCTGGAAACTGCCGCCAAATATTAGTCGCGGCCTTTGTAAATATTGTCACAAACCTAGTATAGAGATGGCAGTGGCTGGCAACCTTTTATTAATACCGACGGACAACTACCCAGATATCGCCGCCCTACCTGAGCCGACCATGCATCTGTTCTATAATCGCCGCGTAGAAGATATAGAGGATGAGCTGCCTAAGTACGAAGGCTTTGTGCAAAGCCAGACGATGGTAGCCAAAGCGCTCGCTCAAGGGTTGTATAAGAGAGTTACATAAGCGTTAATAGCGCGTTATCAGCTAGGCTTATTTAGCAAGCTACTCTATAAATCAGGTTTACTGAGACTATAGAGCCTTATCCCTTTGGCAAAACCACACGCGATTTTAACCTGTTGCTTTTGAACGTGTTATTCTCTAAGCATTCAGCGGCGCGGATGCTTTCTTACTCGTTTTTATGTTCCAAACTGCGACAATCAATACGATAATCCCGCCGATCAATCCTGTGGTCAGCTCTGGATAAATGAGTAGCAGCGCGCCAATCGCTAATATAACGCGAGTTAGCGGGTTCATAGCGCCTCTAAAGAAACCCTCTAGTGCTGCCCCTAAGGCGATAACGCCAGTAATAGAGGTGACTACCACGGTAGCGATATCCATTAGTGGTGGCAGAGGAAAGTCTTTGGCCGTAACCGCTAAACCTACCGGATCTATCATGAGCATGGTCGGATTATAGATAAACATAAAGGGCACGATGAATCCGGCTAAAGCCAACTTTAATGACAAAAACCCGGTTTTCATTGGATCACCGCCGGATATACCGGCCCCTGCAAAGGCCGCCAGACACACGGGCGGAGTAATATTAGCAAAGATACCGAAGTAAAAAACAAACATGTGCGCTGACAAAATAGGAATATCAAACCCTGCCAAAGCTGGAGCCGCCATGGTTGCGGTAATGATATAAGCAGGAATAGACGGCAGTCCCATACCGAGCACCATTGACGCCAGCATGGTCAAAATGAGCGTGAGAAACAGCGACCCTGCTCCCAAAGTGACAATCGATGAAGTCATCACGGTACCAAAGCTGGTCAGACTCACCACCCCAATAATCACGCCGACTACCGCACAAGCGGCCATCACCGCCAGCGACTGCTTCGCACCATCTTCTAGAGCGCCTAGAATATCTTTAACGCCCATACGCGTCTCTTTACGCAGCATACTAATCACCACGGTAAAACCAATAGTATAAGCAGCGGCATAACCTACGGGTACGTTTTGGATTAATAAGTAAATTAAAAATACAATCGGCAATAACATATGACCGCGCGCTTTTAACACCTCTTTGACTTGCGGTAAGCTCTCTTTAGCCATACCTTTTAAGTCGCGACGTCCGGCACGAAAATGCACTTGCGCGATAACGCCAAGATAATAAAGTACTGCTGGCAACAAAGCAGCAAAAGCAATCGTACTATAAGGTAACCCTGTAGTCTCTGCCATAATAAAGGCACTAGCGCCCATGATTGGCGGCAATATTTGCCCGCCAACGGACGCACTGGCCTCTACTGCACCCGCAAAATCTTTGTGGTAGCCAACCTTCTTCATCAACGGAATGGTAAAAGCGCCAGTACTAACCACATTTGATAAGGCAGAGCCATTAATACTACCCATAAAGCCGCTGGAGATAACCGCAACCTTAGCAGGCCCGCCTTTTTTATCCCCTGCCAACGCTAGTGCTAAATCATTGAATAGCTGTCCCATACCCGAGCGTGCTAAAAACGCCCCAAACAAAATAAACAAAAAGATAAACGTTACCGAGGCCCCAATCGCGACAGAATACAGGCCTTCGGTTTTTAAAAACAGTTGACCAAAAATATCACCCATATCATAAGGCCGCGTTAGCAGCCGATCCGGCATAAAGTCTAGATGACTAACAAAAGGGTAAGCTAAAAATATACCTGCCAATATCGGCAGAATCCAGCCCGTAATCCGTCGACTACCCTCAAGCACACAGACTACAGTAATGATAGAAAATATGATATCCATCTGATTTGCCATACCGCCACGTGAGGTCACGATATCTTGATACTCGTATATCAGATAGCTCATACCAGATAACGACAGCACAAACCAAATCCAATCATACCAAGCTATTTTCTGACGACTGCTTTTTTTACTGGCGGGAAAAATCAAAAATATTAATGCAAATCCAACGCCGACATGTACAGAGCGCTGCAGCAGGGCGGGCATAGGATTAAAGGTGATGTATAAATGAAAAAGGGAGTATAAAATACAAAGCCCAGCGATAAAATATCTGACTGGGCCTTGGGTGATTTGACGAGTAATAGACTCGCGGTCGTATTTTTCTAATATAGCTTGGTTATGAGCTTGCACCTCAAGCTCAGTTTGAACCTCGTCTTCGGCATGATTGTCGGCATGTATAGGCGCGTTAGTACTATTAGGCTTGATCACTTGCGAGCTCATGGCAAAAATCCTTGTTAAATCTATCCAGTAAACTATAAGCTTTGGGCACGATAACCACTTCTGAATAGTCTGGTACCCATCTATGAATCAAAATTCGATAGTCGCCATAGTCAATCTCGCCCTTGGTGAGCCTTGATACTACCCAGTTCAGCTGCGGCAATTTCTCGTTAATCTGATAGCCAACATAGCCCGGTTTTTGAACAGGCGCAAGTACTTCGGTTGATGGCGTACCAGCGCCAAAAGCTTCAAAATAAGTAGTGGTGAGAAGTAATTCATCACCTGCGCGCTGGTACTGCTCCTCCCACCACTGTTTTTCTACCGAATGCATCCAGCGCAGCTGAAAGTTGGCTTCAGTAAAATAACAGACTTTATCACCAACTTTATTAGTTTCAGCGCTAGTAGCAGCGAACCTATCGCCACTATTAATACGTACTTCAATGACAGGTTGGCGAGCAAAGAGTACCCATAATGCTAAAAAAACCAGTGCAGCAAACAATACTAAGCTAGGAAGTGCTACACCAAATCGTTGGCGCAACCTTTATTGAACCACTTGTTCGTCATAGTACTTTTGCGCGCCCGGATGGATAGGCGCTACCATGCCCTCACTGGCAGTCTCTACGCTGATATCATTAGCTGCTTGGTGCGCGGTTTTTAAACCATCTAGGTTTTCAAATAAAGCCTTGGTCAGCTTATAACCATCGTCTTCAGATAAATCAGAGCGGACCAATAACGCATTCATAATAGCGGCGGTTGGAACAGCGGCGTCATTGCCATAAGTACCCGCTGGAATCTCAAAGGTCTTAAAATAAGGTTTGCTAGCAATAATCTCATTCAGCTTGTTTTGATCAATGGCGACCAATTGCAAATCTAAGCCCTGCTCTAATTCCATTAGTGATGAATTAGGCAGACCACTACTAAAGAAAGCCGCTTCAATCTTACCCGCTTTCATCGCATCAGCAGCCTCAGCAAAACCCAAATAATCGACATCAATATCATCGTAAGTAATGCCAAACCCTTCTAATAGCGTGCGAGCATTGACCTCAGTCCCAGACCCTTGATCGCCAACTGCAATACGTTTGCCGCGCAGATCTTCGATGTTTTTGATACCAGAATCTTGCGTGGTCACTACTTGCACCACATTAGGATACAGTACGGCAATTTGTTGAATATTACTTATTGGCTGATCAAAGTTGTTTTCACCAGCGACAGCATCAGTGACTACATCGCTAAGCGCCAGCACCATATCCACTTTACCTTGGGTTAGCAGATTTACGTTTTCGACAGATGCGCCGGTGGTTTGGGTTTTTGAATTGACGCCAAAGGTATTGGCATAAACCTCAGACAACGCTGTACCGATGATATTGTAGGGACCAGAGGCACCGCCCGTTGCTATGGTTACAAATTTAGTTTCAAGTTGACCGCTAGAGTTTGGCGTCTCTGTATTGCTCATTGCTTCAGGAGCCGTGGTATCTGTATCAGCCGTCTCTGTCTCTGAGCTTGGAGAAGAACAAGCGCCAAGCGCTAAAATAGTACTTAGCAAGGCTGATAATAATAGAAAAGATTTTGACTGATTAAACTTATTGTGCAACATCTGCTTCATCCTTGAATAATATTGATCTAATTTAACTAAATGGTTTTAGTTGCGCTGCTTCATAGTATAGTAATTCTTTTATCAAATAAATAGAGGCGGTTTAATGTTAAATTTTTTACTTTATTCTTAAAAGCTATCAAGGTATGGAACTTTATTATTTTTTATTTAACTTCCAATCATAGTTTGTATAGTCAATATTTATCTTGCCGTCTTTTAGTGCCGTAGTTTGTGCTTTATTTAGACCTAAGGCTTGGTTATAGTGACCCAAAAACCCTGCGACGTCATTACTGCCGCGCCAGCCTGATGTAAAGTCCTCTGTGTACCATTTAAAAATAGGCGATACGGCAAGCGTATTGCCTTTGAGGCGATTGCGACTACGATCTGCTAAAAAGTTAACGGTAGCCCTCTCAAGCTGATTGTCCAAAACCTTGCCCGTAAAGGCGTCATCTAGCAGCGCAGGACAGCCGATGCTAGCGCAATTAACTGCAAAGTGGATGCGCGGATCGTTGTAGCGCTTGGAGCCGCGAATGAGGTTATGTTCGATATCATCAAGCGACCTTGTTTTGCCCAGTAACGGCACAAACTCTTGCTTCCACGGCGAGCCAAACAGACCACCGATGTCTTTGATTGATTTGATATCAGGGTATTTGGTCAACACCAAATCTACGGTACCAGCGTTATAGACATTAATTAAAAATGCCAATTGCTCATTTTTGCTCCAGCTATTAAATTCTGACTGACTGATTTTACTCGCCGCATTCAAATAACCTTTGAGCTTGGCTTGATCGGTCTGCATGCCTACATAATCCACTACAGAGGCTTTGCCGACATTGGTCATGGTGACATGTTTATCCAGCAAGCTGTCCCAGCTACTATGATTAAAGTCAGCGTACGCGGCGCTCGATAGCAATATAGAGGCGGCAAGCGTCAACCTAACTGATGAGAGACTAAGTGAGATATTGGGTAATGACATTAAATGAATTCCGCCTGAATCAATGGTATGTTTATTTTTGCTCATAAAATACAGCTAAGCCATCATACCTTATTTAAGGCTAACTATTATTAATAATAACAAGGCGTTGGGCGACTATTTTATATGACGACTATTTCATATTAAGACGCCTCGACAAAGCGTTTATCAATCTGGCGCTTTAGCTCCCACACCCAGCGGCCTTGCAAACTATACCTGCCCCAGCTACCAATGGCGTATTTATCACCACAGGACAGCAAATATAAAGTACGCTTTTTGGGCTGATAGTCTTGCAGTGGCGCATTATTCAAATAGGCTAATAAATTATCCGCCTCCACCCTACCCCCAAACACCGCATGTACGCCTGAGTGTGCAACAACCTTGTCAACGCGCGTTGAGGTATCACCGACGGCAAATACATTAGGATGTGAGACACTCTGCTGCGCGCTATTTACCGCTATAAAACCATCTTCTACGGTTTTAATATCGGTATCTCTAGTCCAAGCTGCGCCTGTAACACCCGTTGCGGCAATGACCGCGTCGGCGTTTAATGATTGCGCTGTAGTTAGCAGTCGACCCTCAGAGTAACCTTTAGCGCGCGCGTAAATGATTTCGATATTATGCCGATCAAGCTGTTTGATAACGCGGCGCTTAAAATTTTTGTCGAAGTCAGCGAGCAGCTCATCTCCGCAAACTAGCGATATCTTATGGTTACTATTGATGCTTTGTAGAGCAAATTTGGCTGCCATGACCAATTCTGTTGCCGCAGCTCCTGCCCCAACGACGGCGAGATGGTAAACATCGGAGCGCTGAGCCTCGATAAGAATTTGCTGCCAGCGCTTGACAAAATGATGTAATGGGCGAATCGGCACTACCGTATCGGTATGATCTACATCGCCATTTAACCACTGCATAGCCGTATCCGCGCCTGTATTGAGAGACAACAGATCATAATCAAAGCTTTGTTTATCAGTGGTTACAAGCTTATTGGCATCTGCTATCACCTGCCCTACACAGGCTGGCACGAAGCGGACTTTAGCTTTTTGGCACAGTGCCTTAATATCAATACTAATCTCAGCTAGATCATAATGCCCTGCCATCCATCCAGGCAGCATGCCAGAGTAAATAGAATAAGGCTGCTCACTAATTAAAGTAATATCCGTACTGGTTTGGCGATTAGTAGGCAGACGCCGTAGTAAACCGATGTGGGCATGACCGCCTCCGGCTAACAGTAGTTTTTTTATAGCTGTTTTTTTCATAGATTTCTTATTTTTTTTAAAATGAGTTTACAGTACTCTAAATACCTAAAAATACTCTAAAGATCTAAAAAATAGTACCGTAGTGAATAGCACTTCTATACATGACACTTCTATACATGGCATCTTATGTGACAAATGAATAAATAATACCCGCAACCATCAATCAGATAGTTTGTTACTATAATCCAACTATACTAATTACTTACAAGGATGAGTTGATGACCATTGACACTTTATTAAAGCCTGCGTTACTGAGCTTTGGAATCATGACTATTATAGGCTGTACTACCAATCAAAATGTTAATCAAAGTGTAGCTGAGCCACTAGCACAAACGTCGGCATCTCAAGCGAGGGTTTATTACAATGGCAATATCATCACTATGGCGGGGGATCAGCCAGAGATGGTTGAGGCACTGGTTACGCAGGCTGGCAAAATTGCTTATGTCGGCAGCTTGAGTGAGGCGCGCTCAAAGTATAGCAATGCAGCAGCTGTGGATCTAAAGAATCAAACCTTGCTACCAAGTTTTATCGATCCGCACAGTCATTTTGGTATGGTCTCTAACACTATGGGTCAGGTGAACCTCAATCCGCCGCCTGTCGGTGATATCGATAGTATCGATAAAATGCTACAAACGCTAAAGAGCTATAAAGAGGACAATGACATCGCTGATGGCGAGTGGATCTTTGGTTGGGGTTATGATGAGAGTCAGCTGAGTGAGGATCGTCATCCAACCAAAGAAGATATTGATAAAGTACTGCCCAACAATTTAGTTTATCTGCAACATGCCAGCGGTCATATGGGTGTTGCCAACTCAAATGCCCTAGCTGAGCTTGGCGTTAATGCTGACAGCAAAGCACCTGAGGGCGGCAATATCGCTCGCGTCAAAGGGTCTGATGAGCCAACAGGCTTGGTGCAAGAGACCGCCATGTATCCCTTTGTACGGCGCATGCTTGAAGTGCTAGAACCCAAGCAAGCGGAGTTTTTTGAGCAAACCCAAGACTACTATGCCAGTAACGGTGTTACTACCGCGCAAGATGGTTCAACCAGCCGTGATGCTATTAAGTTTTTCCAATCCCAAGCAGATGCTGGCAAGCTAAAGATTGATCTGGTGGCGCTGGCAGGAGTTAGTGATCTAGATGAGAATTTGGCGGATAAAGATTTTAGATGGAGAACTTATCAAAACGGCTTTAAAGTCCAAGGCACTAAGATTATCGCTGATGGCTCACCGCAAGGTAAAACCGCTTATTTTACCGAGCCTTATCTGACACCAGTAGCTGACTGCGAAAGCGACTGCCGCGGTATCCCAAGCCTTAGTCAAGAGACGCTTAACGAGATGTTCGTTAAAGCCTACGCGCGCGACAATCAGCTCTTTATTCATAACAACGGCGATGCGTCAACCGACATGATTATTGAAGCGCACGAGTATGCGGTTGAGCAAACCGGACAAGCCGCTGACAAAGATCGCCGCACCGTGCCAGTACATGCCCAGTTTGCGCGCCCTGATCAGCTAGAGGCGTTTAAAAAGTATAAGATGGTGCCATCATTTTTTACCAATCATGCCTACTTTTGGGGTGATGTACACGTCAAAAACTTAGGCGAGGCGCGCGCTAACTTCTTAAGCCCTATCGCCACCGCCGATGATATGGGTATTATTTATACCAACCATTCAGACGATACAGTAACCCCTTTAGATCCTTTATTTACCATGTGGACAGCGGTCAATCGCACTTCGCGCTCGGGCAAAATCATTGGTAAGGACGAGCGCGCGACCCCTTACCAGGCGCTCAAAGCTATCACCTCTAATGCCGCTTATGAGTATTATGAAGAGGACAGCAAAGGCTCGCTTACGCCTGGTAAACTAGCTGATTTAGTTATTCTCGACGCCAATCCCTTAACGGTCGATCCCGATAAAATCCGTGATATCAAAGTTACGACAACGATCAAAGAAGGCAAGACCATTTACGAGCGTTCCAAGTAATAACTTATAGTCAGGTCAATACAAAAAACATACAGCAAGACTGATGCAGATTTTGTGCAGCCTTTAGCTGCAACGACATAGCACGTAAGTAAAATTTGTACCAGTCTCGCATTATAATCTAGTGTATCCATTTAACTTAGTATCAACTATATTATAATGACTACCTGATTTTCAAATGAGCATAAACTATCGTAGGGTGCATTCGATGCACTATTTAAAATGCAAATTGAATAATAAAATTTTCTCAAATAAGATTTTTTTTGCTTGCCTAATGAAGCAGTGCTTAATCTACGGCTTCATACTTAAAAAGCACTCTACGATTTAAATTATTAAAATCTATACAAGGAAGCGTTTATGAGTACCAACGATGAGAATAATAACAAAACTAACACCGAGCAAATTACCTCCTCTGATAATGCGCATTATCTGCACCATACCTTTTTTGAGCCTATCGATAGTGATACCGACATAAAAGCAACCCTACTCATCGTGCATGGTATGAGCGAGCACAGCGGCCGTTATAGCGATTTTGCTCAGTTTTTGGCCAATCATGGTATTGCCGTCGCCACTTATGACCAGCTCGGTCATGGACAAACCATTAAAACGCCTGACGAATTAGGATTTTTTGGCATTGAGCATCCGATGCAATCCTTACTCAAAGACGTCATCATCATGGCAGATAGCTTAAAATCTCGTCATCCTGATGTGCCGCACTTTATCATGGGTCACTCGATGGGATCATTTATCGTCCGTACCGTTCTAAAACACCATGCACAAAACTTCGCTGGCGCTATTATTATGGGCACCTCAGATGCCAATCCGTTGATCAAACTATTCATGCCTATCAATAAAATACTAGCTAAAGCCGCCCCCAAAAAGCCCAATGCAGTTTTTGCCAAAATCATGAATAAAGTACTTAATAGCAAGCTTAACAATCGTATCTCAGATTCAGAATTTGCTTGGCTAAACGAAGACCCTACAGCGGTTGCCGCTTATGAGGCCGACCCCTTGACCGGCTTTGACTTTACTAATAATGGTTTTTTGACCCTATTTGCATTGATGCAGGCCAGCTTACATAAAGGTTGGGCTAAAACCGTTTCCAAGGATTTTCCTATGCTGTTTGTCAGCGGCGAGGAGGACCCTATCGGTAATATGGGGCGCGGTGTGCGCAAAGTAATTAGTCATTTAGAGAAGCAAGGTTTTAAGCAGGTTAATATGCGTCTATACCCTAACATGCGCCATGAACCGCTGCATGAACAGGATAACCGTACTGTGTACCGAGATATTTTAAACTGGTTACGCCATTTATCAGTTTAGGCCATGTTTCGTGATTCACAAATAGGCTTCTGTCGCCGACTTCGTTTGCTAAAATAGGCTAAATTGGCGACAATACGGCTAGTAATTTTATTTGGCTTCCATTAATAAAGCCTATTGTTAAACTCCATTCTTAACCTTTTCATTTTCTAGGATATTTTATGTCACTACAACAAACAATCGAACAAGCTTTTGAAAACCGCAATGAGTATAGTCCAGCGACTATGCCGCAAGACGTACGTGATGCGATTGAGCAAGTGCTTGAACAGCTTGATAATGGTAGTCTGCGCGTCGCTGAAAAAAAGGATGGCGAATGGGTAGTCAATCAGTGGGCCAAAAAAGCGGTACTGCTATCGTTTCGCTTAAACGACAACTATGCTATGCCAGCAGGCGAGCATATCCAGTTTTATGACAAGGTTCCAACCAAGTTTGCTAATTGGACTGAAGCTCAGTTCAAAGAAGCAGGCGTTCGCGTCGTACCGCCAGCTATCGCACGTAAAGGCTCATACATTGCAGCGGGCGCAGTACTTATGCCCTCTTACGTCAATATCGGTGCGTACGTCGATCAAGGCGCGATGGTTGATACGTGGGCGACGGTAGGTTCATGCGCACAAATCGGCAAAAACGTACATTTATCAGGCGGCGTCGGCATTGGCGGCGTCCTTGAGCCTTTACAAGCTAATCCAACCATTATTGAGGACAACTGCTTTATCGGTGCACGTTCTGAGATCGTTGAAGGCGTGATCGTTGAGGAAGGCGCAGTGATCTCTATGGGCGTCTACATCGGTCAATCGACGCGTATTTATGATCGCGAGACCGGCGAGATTCATCGTGGACGCGTGCCTGCAGGCTCGGTTGTCGTACCCGGTAGCCTACCTTCAAAAGATGGCACACATAGTTTATACGCCGCTATTATCGTCAAAAAGGTTGATGCACAGACTCGCGCTAAGACTGCAGTAAATGAGCTGTTGCGTTTAGATTAAGCCTACTACTATAACGAAGCATTATTCTTAACCGGAAAGATGTTGAAGGGCAACTTCAGCATCTTTTTTAACTTACTTCATCTTATTTGATAAGCGCTCAACCGCTTTATCAATGTTTAACTATATTTGAACCTATTATGAGTGAGCTATCGCTACGAAACCCCTCTATTCCGGTCACTGACCCCGAAGCGGGTCTACGCATTACTGAGATTTTTTACTCACTACAAGGTGAAGCGTTGACCTCAGGCTTGCCGACAGTATTTGTACGCCTGACGGGTTGTCCGCTGCGCTGCGTTTACTGTGACACCGAATACGCCTTTACTGGCGGTGAGCGTCTCTCTTTGGACGCCATTATAGAGACTATTAAAAGCTACCCTTGCAAACGTATTTGCGTGACAGGCGGCGAGCCTTTAGCTCAGCCCAATACTATTGAGCTTATGAAACGTTTGCTTAGTGACAATTATGAAATCTCTTTGGAAACTGCAGGCGCGCTCACCGTAGCCAATGTTCCAGTAGCCGTCAGTAAGGTTATGGATCTAAAAACGCCCAGCTCAGGGGAAGTAGATAGAAATCTGTGGACCAATCTAGATTATCTGACCCCGCATGATCAGATTAAACTTGTCATTATGAACCGCAGCGATTATGAGTGGGCAAAGTTGAAACTCAAAGAGTACAACCTTGATAAACGTGTGGATACGGTTTGGTTCTCTCCTATGTTTGATGTGCCAGATAAAGCCGATCAAATAAGTGCAAATACAAGTCCTGATGTACCGCTACTGGCACGCGAATTAGCAGAATGGATATTAGAAGACGCCCTACCCGTACGCTTTCAATTGCAGCTACATAAAATTATTTGGGCCGATGCTAAGGGTAAATAGCAGAAAACATAAAAATGAGATAAACAAAAAACAACTAAGCAAATCGTTTGTGGTTGGATGCAGAGATATAGCTGTTAATAGCAGACAAGGACACAGGGATGGTCAAACTAATCTTATTGAGCTTATTGGCCGCAGCTTTTTTTAGCTCGACGTTTATTCTAAATGAGTTTATGAGCGCTGCTGGTGGACATTGGTTTTGGTCAGCCAGTTTTCGCTATATGTTTATGTTGCTCATACTCACCGGTATCATTACCCTCCAACATGGCTTTGGACGCATCAAAGGTTTAACCGCTATTTTTCATCAGCATTGGCGGTTTTGGTGTCTCACTGGCAGTATTGGTTTTGGGGTATTTTATACTGGCATTTGCTACGCTGCTGACCATGTTGCAGGTTGGGTAGTTGCTGCCACTTTTATGTCGATAGTGGTCACAAGCTTGCTGGTACTCCTTGCGTTTGGGCAGCGTTTTGATAAAAAGTTTATTATCTATGCGTTATTGGTGTTTGCTGGGGTAATACTGGTCAATATCAGCGAAGGCCTGCATGCCACTGCTTCAACACAACTAATCGCCACCCCAATGACCACCGTACTCTTCTTTGGCGCCCTACCAGCATTAATTGCCGCTTTTAGCTACCCTATTGGCAATCAGCTGGTTTGGCAAGCGTCTTATAACGCTAAAAAACAGCATCTTGCAAACTTAGAGCTTGTAGCCGATGAAAGCGTTATGCAACCACTAATGAATGAAACACTCGCTATAATACCGGCTTATAGTGATGATATTTATAGTGAATACAATGATGATGCCTATAATCTAGTAGCAAGAAATACCATTGCACCCCATTTACAAGTCAGCTCGTCAATTAACTTTCAAAAAACGCTGCAAACTCTCATTGATCGAATCCCGACTATTCAGACTGAATTACTACACAACGCTTTTAATAAAGTATGGCTTATGACGCTGGGTAGTTTGCCATTTTGGCTAATTTTGGGCATCATAGTGCGTCCTGCAGCACCCAGCGTCTCGCAACTGTTTAATACGCTGCTTGTCGCATTACTATCCGGGGTAGCCGCAACTAGTATTTTTTTATATGCTCGTGAACGCGCGCAAACGTCAAGTGAGCTGGCAGGCGTTGATGCGGCTCAAGCTGGCGAGGTTGTATTTGCTTTGATTGGTGGCATAATTTTGTTAAACAGTCCACCACCCTCAGCGATGGGGTTATTTGGTATCGGCTTGATTATGTTAGGAATAGTATTATTTGCCAAAAATGGCTAAAGAAAAGCATAGTCATTATGGAATTAACCAGATGAGTACATGACCATGGTCGATGATTTGATTTTCCCTGATATCTTATTGTACTTATTAGATATGATTGGGGTGATTGCCTGTGCTATTGCCGGTACGCTGCTGGCTCAGCACAAAGGCTTCGATATTGCTGGCTGCATTTTAGTATCCATGGTCAATGCTATCGGCGGTGGTACCTTGCGTGATTTGGCGCTAGATCGTCATCCCCTGTTTTGGATGACTGACTTAAACTACTTAATAGTCATCACTATTACCTCCCTCATTCTACAGATATTTTTCCATCTTTATCATAAGATCGACAACGCGCTCAAATTGTTCGATGCCATCGGTTTAGCAGCTTTTAGTGTAATTGGTTTCAAGGTGGCGTTAAATCAAGGAATGTCACCCGCCATTGCCGTTATGATGGGCGTTTGGACCGCTATTATCGGCGGTTTACTACGCGATATTATCTGCAATGAGATACCCTTATTGTTGCAGCGTGAGATTTATATCTCCGCTAGTATCGTAGGCTCGGTAACTTACTTGTTACTCAATTCCTTAGGGGTAAATCCGGGTTTGAATGAATTTATCATGCTTGGTGTCATCTTTGCCGTGCGCATGTTAGCACTGCGCTTTGATTGGCACCTGCCTTCTATTCGCTTAGTCGATTAGGGTTTAACGACAGCCAAATCTCTTATCATCAATTGCAAACTTTGCTTGCCATTCCATTCATTGATATCGAGCTCAAACAATAGATGCACTTGCTCAGCGCGGTAATCCCAAGCACTGCTATCATAATTAAAATAAATAGCATCGATAGGATACTGCACGCCAGGGTAACGCAGTGATAATTTAAGATGCTTATCTTTTAATACCTTAAAGCTTAATACCTCAAAGACGCCATCAAATATCGGCGGTGCAAAACCATGACCCCAGATGCTGGCATTAGCCAAATGCTCGGCGAATGCTAAGCTAAAATCATGCGCTTGCAAGGGCCCATCAGTGAATTTCTGTTCAGCAAACACCTCATTGTCAAGTTTTGCCATGACCTTATCAAATGCGGTCACAAAGTCATCGAAGTGACTGCGCTTCAAGGTAAGACCTGCCGCCATGGCATGACCACCAAAATGGCTAATAAGATTAGGGTGCTGCTCCGCTACTTGTTCAATAGCATCGCGAATATGCACGCCAGCGATTGAGCGTGCAGAGCCTTTAATCAAGTCATCATCATTAACTTTTTGCGTGTCTGCTGGCGCAAATACAATACTTGGACGATAATGGCTTTCTTTTAAGCGTCCAGCGACGATGCCAATGACGCCTTGATGCCAGTCGTCTTGATACAAAACGAGGCTACGTTTGCTATGCTCAGACGTTTTTGCGGTAGCAGGTTGACGAGTGATGATATCGCTATGTTCATCTTCAAGCTCAGTTTCACCTAGGCTCGCACTGTCATCTGTACTCAAAGACTGAACAATAGCATCCGCTTGCGCGCGCATCTCGCCTTCCACTTGCCGGCGACTACGGTTTAATTGCTCAAGCTTGTACGCTAAACGCTGCGCTGTCCCCCAATCATCGGTTAATAGACATTCAATACCGATACGCATATTATCCATGCGCCCAGCGGCATTAATTCTAGGCCCGAGTACAAAACCAAAGTCCTGCGCTTGCATCTGCT
Source organism: uncultured Psychrobacter sp. (assembly GCA_947501045.1). GTDB lineage: Bacteria > Pseudomonadota > Gammaproteobacteria > Pseudomonadales > Moraxellaceae > Psychrobacter. The sequence goes on along the minus strand of CANMUI010000001.1, from coordinate 864,789 downwards.
TAGGATCACGTCCGGCTTGTTCAAGGAGTGCCAAGATACCTGTGCAGCAGCGTCCTTGGCGAATCGCAACTAGACCATGATGCACAAGGATACGGTTGTTTTTATCAAGTAAGCCTACATCGGCAATAGTACCAAGCGCTACCAAGTCTAGATATTGACTGACTTGTACCGTAGATTTATCAGCCTCGCGGCGCAGTTTTGCCAAGCGCCCAAGCACATAAAAAGCCACCCCAACGCCAACCAAGGCTTTACTAGAGAAGCTACAGTCGAGCTGATTGGGATTGACCACGGCCTCAGCAGGCGGTACTGGTTTAGTCGTCAAATGATGGTCGGTAATAATTACCGTGATACCATCGGCTTGCGCGCGTGCTACGCCATCGGTGCTTGAGATGCCATTATCTACGGTCACGATCATGTCCGGCTGATAAGTCTCAATACCTAGTTCGACAATCTCAGGAGTCAAACCATAGCCGTATTTGAAGCGATCCGGCACTAAAAAATCAACCTTTGCGCCCATAGCGGTTAAGGCCCGCATCATCAGCGCGGTACTGGTAGCGCCGTCACAATCAAAATCGCCAACGATTAAGATTCGCCAGCCTTTATCAATAGCATTATCTAAAAGCTGTACCGCGGTTGTAATGCCATGCAAACTCTCGGCAGATAATAAACCGGACAATCCAGTTTGAAGCTCTTCAGGATGCACGATACCGCGCCCTGCATAAAGCCGAGCAAGCGTAAATGATTGGGTAGCAAGAGCTTGCAGGTCGGTAGGCAACTCGTCGATACAAGTCGCAGAAGATCGGGGAGTTAAATTTAGCATGAGGGTATTCTACTGGCTTTGATGACTGCTCACAATATTAATTTGTGACCTGAATTTATGACCTTCATTTATAATATTAGCGGGTACTGCTAACTTATAAAAGTTATATATGATCGATGACTGGCCAACCGCTCATCACCGTTTACGTCCTATCACCGCCGCTATATAATGCTCTTGTATTGAGTGTTACAAAAACTGTGCATAGTTACGATATTTTCCTGCATTTTGCTACAAAGCTATGATTGTATGCAGCTTGTAAAACCATAAAATAGTATCAAGTTTAAAAAACAGAAAGCTAAAAATCAAAAAGTTAAAAACTAGAAATTCCCTTAAAACTTAATATATTTTTCAACTACTGTATTTTTCAATTACTTACGAGGATGATTTTATGAAAACCACTCCAGCGGCAGAAAAGCTTCCAAACACTATCGACCCAAATCTAGATTTAGATCAAGTTAGAAAAGAATGTAAAGAACTGGTTAAAAAACGCGCTAAATACTCAGCAGGTGTGGCAGTTATACCTGTTCCTTTCTTCGATGTCGCCGTCGATGCTGGGATGCTCACACAGCTTATACCTGAGATTAGCGAGCGTTTTGGATTGATTGAAGATCGCAAATCAGCGATCGATCTAGAATCACGCGAAGTTCATTGGAGCGCTATCAGAGACCGTACGGTAGATTTTGCCGGTTTGATGGCGACGCGCGGTATTGTTAAAAAGACTATTCAAGGTTTTGGTGGTCGTATCGCAGCCAAGCAGGTGACAAAATTCATTCCTCTTGGTGGGCAGTTGGTTGCCGCGACAATGGGTTACACTATCTTCAAAAAAATTGGTAATGATCATGTTGATGATTGTTATAAGCTTGCCAAAGACATTCAGCAAAAAGAAAGTAGCAAGAATGTTTAAGCAAGAACATTAGTAAACGTTAACAAGACCAGCTAGGATGACTTAGCTGGTCTTTTTATCACTAGCTGTCGTTACTTTTAAATACACTTGTTGTATCTTACTAAAAATCATTTGAGGATAAATCATGAAAAAACTTTTAGCTTCAACTGTCATGCTTGCTACATTCGCTTTAGCCGGATGTACGGCAACAGGACCAAATACCACTGCAGGCACCAATACAGGTAGTAACTCAGGTAACCATACAGGCAACGTTATTGGTAGCGCTAATGAGATGGGCATGAATATCTTTAAAGCCGCTATTGATAACCAGTGCCGCAGTCAAATTGAAAAGCAAAACACGTGGCGTATTGCTAGTACGGCAATGACTGAGGCGCAAGAAGAGGCAGTAAAAAGCAAAGTATGCGGCTGCGTGAGTGAGCAAGCGCCGCAGCAAGTCACCCTCGTGGAATTAGGTAACGCAGCCATAGATACCGAATATCGGGCGAAGTTAGTAACTAGAGTTGTCGCCAAATCGCTACAAAGCTGCTACGGTAGTATTATTGGTGCCTAAATGTTACAAGCTTTAAAAACCTAAGCCTTTAAAAATTAAACTCTTTAAAGTCTAAATACTCCAAAAAAATAGGGTACGTCTATGAGATGACGTACCCTATTTCTATTTTAAAAAGTACAAACCTAGTATTTATCGGCTTCAGTAATCACAGCGTTTGAATTGTCTGGCAAAGGGGCCGTTGGAGGTAAAACTTTAGTGCTACGAAAGTATTTAGATTGACCATCTATAATCTCATTAACGCTGTCGATTATATCATCGATAACATCATCATACAAACCGTGATGCAGTTCGGTTTCAAAATCAGTAAAGGGATGTTTACGGGCAGCAGCTCGTACATCAGTAATACCTTGCTTGCTATAGAAGACGTTAACGCTACCATCGCTATTCAAAATGCAAGTTAAATCCCCTTCGTCAACGATCATATCCATACGCTTAGGCGTAAAAATATAATCTTCAACATCAAGCAGTTGTTTCTCTACACTTTTCTGAAATAATGATTTTACATCCATTATAGTAATATCCTTATGGTTTAAATTTATAAAATTAAACAGCTAATATAGCTTTATAAAGTACCAATTAATACTATAGGAATAACTTAAATTTTTTAAGAGAGAAAATGTAAAACCGCGTTTAATATTAGTAAGAACAAGAGGTTACAGTTGTTGGTAGTTGCAAATCTTAAAGGCTCGTATTAAGTCTATCAAACCCAACCTTGCTTGCGAAACGTCTTCAACACTTTAATAAACACTTCCATCTCATCAGGGGTACCGAGCGTTAAGCGACTAAAGCCTTCGATAGGCGGGAACTCGCGGCCCACTATGATGCCATGCTCACGCATTCTATCCATGTAGGTTTTTACACTACCTGTCACTTCATGAAATATAAAATTGGCTTGTGAAGGCAGGTAACGCAGTCCCAGCTCATCTAATGCCGCTTCCACCATTTGCTGTGACTGCATAGTAGTCTGTAAACTCAACTCTAAAAAGTCTCTATCATCCAAGGTAGCTAACACAGCAACCGCGCCTGACAAATTGGTATTGTCTATAGATATAAATGCTTCGATGTCGGCAATGGTTTGCGTATTGGCAATGGCATAACCTATGCGCATACCTGCCAGCGCACATAGTTTTGAGAAAGTGCGTACTACAATTAGGTTGTCAGATAGCGACTGCTTTACCCATTCCACCGCGCTCTCAAAGCTTGGATCGTTAATATATTCTGAATAAGCTTGATCCAGTAAGAAATAATGATTCGTGGGCGCGTTTTTAACCCAGTCTTTGAGTTTATCCGTTGCTGTGATCGTTGCCGTTGGATTATTAGGATTGCACAGATAAAACAGACTAATACCATCAAACTCATCGGCAACCTTTTGCAAATTTGCAAAATCTAAATCATAGTCATTGGGTGTTAACGGTACTTTAACGACGGGTACGTCGATAGAGATAGCATACAATTCTGCATAAGCAAAAGTAGGATCAGGTACTACCAGTTGCATGCGTTTGCCTTCCTTTAACGCTTTGATTTGTAGCATTTGTACTACCGCACCGATATTTTCGCTTGAGCCATTACCTAATGAGACTTGGTCCTCAGTCACTCCGTTTACCTCAGCGATTTTGCTAATAAGCGTGGCACGCTGATCGTCAGGATAACGAAACCCCACATCTAAAGTATTAATAATAGCTTTTTTGGCAGAGTCTGCCATGCCAAGTGAGTTCTCGTTAGAGTTTAACTCTAGTAAGTTATTAGTATGCACGATGGATAATAAGCCTAGTTGGTGAGTGAATGGGCGTCATATTAAGTGCCATTACCTCTTATTACAAGGGATCTTATAAACAAACATAAGATATTTTTTATGAGAGGCAACTTATGCATCTTACACTTTTGAATATCAGTTAATATTTTTAAACCGATGATTGTTTTAGCTTACCAATCATACCCAACCTTTAGCGCGAAATGATTTTAGCACTTTGATAAATATTGCCATCTCATCAGGTGTGCCAAGCGTTAGGCGATTAAAGTCTGTAATTGGTGGAAATCTGCGACCAACTTTGATTCCATTATCTCGCATTCTGTCGATATACGTTTTCAAATCACCCTTTATTTCATGAAAAATAAAGTTAGTCTGTGATGGTAAGTAGCGAAGTCCAAGATCGTCTAAGGCCTTTTCAATCATCTGCCTTGATTGATTAGTGGTTTGCAAGCTTAGCTCTAAAAATTCTGCATCATTTAACGTCGCAATAGCGGCAACCGCGCCTGATAAGTTGGTATTGTCCATAGACATAAACCCTTCAATGGCAGCGATAGCTTGCGGGTTAGAAATCGCATAGCCCACTCGCATACCCGCTAGAGCACATAACTTTGAGAAAGTGTGAATGACAATAAGATTGTTTGATAATCCTTGTTTTACCCACTCAATCCCACTCTCAAAGCTTGGGTCTGTCACGTATTCTAAATAAGCTTGATCCAGTAAGAAGTAGTGGTCATCAGGTGCACGGCTAACCCAAGCTTTAAGCTTGCTCGTTGAGGTAATAGTTCCGGTGGGATTATTAGGATTGCATAGGTAAAGCAAACTAATTCCGTCAAACTCGTCAGCAGCTTTTTGTAGATTCTGAAGGTCTAAATCATAATTTTCGGCTGTTACTGGTATCTTGACTACGGATGCGCCAATAGAGTTTGCATACATCTCTGCACAGTCAAACGTTGGCACAGGAATTACCATCTGGAAATCTTTGTTTTCTCTAAATGCTTTATTTTGCAGCATTTGTAAGGTAGCTCGTATATTTTCGGTCGAGCCATTGCCCAATGAGACCTGATTTTCTGCTACACCATGAATGGTAGCAATTTTGCTAATAAGGGCAGCACGTGGATGATCTGGATATCGAAAGCCAACACTCAAAGACTCTGTAATGGCTCGTTTGGCAGAGTCTGACATACCTAGCGAGTTTTCATTTGCATTTAACTCTATCATTTTATTGTTTTGCATGATGGACGATACGCCTAAATGTCAGTGGATTATAAGGTTAAATGTAGTAGCTGATCTCATATTAAGTGTGGTTAGGTTGGATTACAAGCGTCCTAACTGGAGAATAGTAAACGTGCTATAAAAAAGCGAGCCAACCAACAGTTAACTCGCTCTACTCTTTACTTACTATCAAAGTCTTTTAGTGCACCAAATGCGCTTTAAGCTCAAGTACTTTATCACGGGTCTTCGCTGCATCCTCAAACTTTAGATCGCGTGAGAACTGCTTCATGAGCTTCTCAAGGCGATTGATCTCTTTGGCGAGCAAGTCAGGGCTGCGCAATATACTAATATCGACATCGGGCAGATTGCTCTTAACTGGAATCGTTTGATTATCATTGGCATCCAAATCTTCACCGGTATCAATTTTGTCCGTGACATTGCGGCGCGCGCCTTTAGGCGTAATACCGTGCTCAAGATTAAAGGCCACTTGCTTCTCGCGGCGACGATCGGTCTCTTCTATCGCCTTTTGCATGCTTGGCGTAATGCGATCAGCATACAGAATCGCCTTACCATTTAAGTGACGAGCGGCGCGGCCAATAGTTTGAATCAAAGAGCGCTCGGAGCGCAAAAAGCCTTCTTTGTCAGCATCAAAGATAGCAACCAGTGATACCTCAGGCATATCCAAACCTTCACGCAATAGGTTAATACCGACAAGCACATCATGAACGCCCGTACGCAGCTCGTGAATAATTTGCATCCGCTCAACGGTATCGATGTCGGAATGCAAATAGGCAACTTTGATATCATACTCTTTAAGATAGCTGGTCAGATCTTCTGCCATACGCTTAGTCAAAGTAGTAATCAGCACACGCTCATCAAGCTCACGGCGTTTGGTGATCTCCGATAGCACATCATCGACCTGTGTGAGTACCGGACGGATCTCAATCTCAGGGTCGATCAAACCAGTCGGACGCACGACTTGCTCTACCACTTGTTCGCTATGCTCAAGCTCATATTGCGCAGGGGTCGCGCTGACATAAATAGTCTTAGGCTTAATGCGCTCCCATTCTTCAAACTTCATCGGGCGGTTATTCATCGCGCTTGGTAGACGAAAGCCATAGTTCACGAGATTCTCTTTGCGCGATCTATCGCCCTTATACATCGCCCCTACTTGGGAGACCGTCACATGCGACTCATCGATAAACAATAGCGCATCTTCGGGAATATAGTCAAACAATGTTGGCGGCGCCTCACCCCATGGACGACCAGATAGATGCTGCGAGTAGTTCTCGATACCATTACAGTAGCCGAGCTGCTGGATCATTTCCAAATCATACTGCGTACGCTCTTTGAGTCGCTGCGCTTCAATCAGTTTATTATTATCACGAAAATACTCAAGGCGCGGCTCAAGCTCCTCGCGAATGGTATGGCTGGCGGCTTCCAAACGGTTACGCGGCGTCACATAATGCGACTTAGGGTAAATAGTAATCCGTGGCACGCTGCGCACCGTTTTACCGGTTAAAGGATCGAACCAAGTGATCTTCTCAACTTCATCATCGAACAGATGCACGCGTATCGCTAATTGTTCAGATTCAGCAGGATAAATATCGAGTAACTCCCCGCGCAAGCGATAGGTACCACGACCAAAGTCCAGCTCATTACGCGTATACTGCATCTCAACCAAACGCTTGATGGTTGCGGTACGATCGATCTTGTCACCGACTACAATGTGCAAGAGCATTTTTAGATAACTCTCAGGGTCGCCCAAACCGTAGATACAAGAAACTGATGCAACGATAATCGCATCTCGGCGCTCAAGTAATGCCCGCGTCGCGGACAAGCGCATCTGATCAATATGATCATTAATAGCACTGTCTTTTTCGATAAAGGTGTCACTGGCAGCAACATAAGCCTCAGGCTGATAGTAGTCATAATAGCTGACAAAATACTCTACCGCGTTATTAGGAAAAAATGCCTTAAACTCACCATATAACTGCGCGGCAAGGGTCTTATTATGCGCCATGATAATGGTTGGGCGTTGGCACTCGGATATCACCTTGGCCATGGTATAAGTTTTACCAGAACCGGTCACACCAAGTAATAACTGCTCATCCATGCCAGCATCAATCCCCTTAACGAGCTTTTCAATCGCTTGCGGCTGATCGCCTGCTGGTTCAAAGTCAGTGACCATCTCAAAGGCGCGACTTGATATTTGCGTCCCAGACGCATTGACGCCAACGATCTCAGCTTCGCCTTGTAGCTGAGTGGCTAATTGATTTAACTGACGCGACGAGCGCGGTTCGGGCATTCGCATATTGGTTTTCTTCCTAATTTTTATAACGAGGTAAGGTTTATAACAATGTGGGGGCTTTATGACTGTTTTTAAAGGTGATTTTTGCTCTTGAGATATCACTACTCGTATTAAAAAAGTGATGAAAATATACAGTAAATGTTTGAGATATTCAGGTATAGTCATTGTCTATACCTATGAAGTATTCGATACAATCAAGGAATAAAAGATGAAAGGTCACTGTTTATGCGGTAACGTCACTATCGAGGTAGAAGATATTGATACAGTTGAGGCTTGTCACTGCGGTATGTGTAGACGCTGGGGAAGCGGTCCGTTGATGGCCGTTCATAGCCAAGCAAAACCCGATATTAAAGGTCAAAATTCTATAACAGTTTATTCATCCTCAGATTGGGCAGAACGTGCTTTTTGTCATAAATGCGGGACTAATCTTTATTATCACCAGCTGGGTTCTGACGAATACGTGTTGTCTGTAGGCTTGTTTCAAGATATCAATAATTTTGATTTTACTAGTCAGATATTTATTGATAAAAAACCTGATTATTACGAGTTTGCCAATGTAACTGTAGAACTGACCGAACAGCAATTATTTGATAAGTTTGCAAAAAAAGGTATGAACCCTTAAAAGTTGATGATCATTAGATTGCTGATAGAGTAATGATAAGTTAACAGAGTGGTCTTAATTAGTTGCAAAATTTACAAAGATTTTCATGTTTAACAAAGTCATTACATGACCGCTCAATAAAACCTAAAGCTTAAGGCTTTATATTTTGATGCAACCTGTTATTATCGATACTGAATTAGTTGACAAGTTAATAGCATTAGCTGCTTTTAATTTGTCTAGATTTCAAGCCATAATAAAATAACTTAAAATAATGGAGTAATTTATGAGAGAACGTTACGCAAGTGGTATAAATGACGACACTGCTAAGAAAATGATTGATCTATTAAATTCTAACTTAGCCAACCTTATTGATTTGAGTATGGATAGCAAACAGTGCCACTGGAATCTGCAAGGTTCTGGGTTTATCGGTGTGCATCAATTACTTGATGAGACTTATGAGCGTTTAACTGAATCTTTTGATACCGTTGCTGAACGTATTGTTATTTTAGGCGGCAAAGCAAATGGTATCTCTAAACGTGTGGTTGAGGACTCTATATTAGAGACTTATCCAACAGATATCACTGAAGTTGAGCAGCATGTTCGTGAATTGACTAATCGCTATAAAACAATTGCAGCATCATTGCGTGAAGCGATTGATACAGCTGGTGATGCTGGGGATGAAGATACTGCTGATCTATTGACAGAAGTTAGCCGTACTATCGATAAAGACGCTTGGTTTATCGGTGCTAATGCTCCTAAAAAATAACAGGTGTATGACAGTACATCTATGTTGTTTAAATAAATAGGTAAAAATTATAAATTATTAAAGGGCTGCCATACTGGTAGCCCTTTTTGTATTGAGTCATCGATAGTTAATTATACCCACTTTATAAAAATGGATTTAATAAAGCATCCATTGTTAAGTTATAATATTATAATAGTTATATCTATGTTAGAAAAACTAATATGATTCTATTTAAATACACTAACAAATAGGGAGAATAACATGGGCTTACTCGTTGATGGCAAATGGCAAGATCAATGGTACGATACCGACGCAAGCGGTGGACGTTTCCAGCGTGAAGAGTCGGGCTTTAGAAACTGGGTAACCAAAGATGGTAGCGCTGGTCCTACAGGTACTGGCGGCTTTAAAGCTGAGCCTAATCGTTACCATTTATATGTGTCGTTGGCTTGTCCTTGGGCGCATCGCACCATGATTTATCGTAAATTGAAAGGGCTTGAAGATATGATATCCCTATCTTCCGTTCATCCCTTTATGCGTGAGCATGGTTGGACGTTTGCAAAGGGTGCAGGCGTGATTCCCGACCCTATTTTTAATGCTGATTACATGCATGAGATCTATACGGCGGCCAGAGCTGATTATACCGGACGCGTGACTGTACCAGTGCTATGGGATAAAAAAACCAATACCATCGTCAGTAACGAGTCCTCTGAAATCATTCGTATGTTTAATTCTGCCTTTGATGACGTTGGCGCTCTACCAGTCGACTTTTTACCCTCAGATCGACTAGATGAGATTGATGAGCTAAATGCCTTTATTTATCCTAAAGTGAACAATGGCGTTTATCGCTCAGGCTTTGCAACTACTCAAGAAGCTTATGAAGAAGCGGTAACCGAGCTGTTTGATGGACTAGATATTTTAGAAAAACGTTTAGCCGATAAACGCTATCTTACCGGCGATACTATAACCGAGGCCGATTGGCGTCTGTTTACGACGCTAGTACGTTTTGATCCGGTCTATGTTGGTCATTTTAAATGCAACATCCGCCGTATTGTTGACTACCCTAACCTTTGGGGCTATCTGCGCGATCTATATCAAGTGCCAGGGATTGAAGAGACGGTCAATATGGATCATATTAAGACTCACTACTACGCCAGCCACGATAATATTAACCCTACAGAGATTGTACCTGTTGGACCGGATATTGATTTTCATGAACCGCATGACCGTGCGCGCTTATCGTAAAGCCAGTCATCATTCAAAAAGACAGGTTGAAAAAGAGCCGCCTCAAATAATATAAAATTTGAGACGGCTCTTTATATGTAAGGATTTTTTTATGCGCTGATGTAATAGCAGTTTGGTAACTACTGATAATCCAATAACTGCCCTTAATTCTAAACAGCTTGCTCACTTTCTAAGCTTAAAAGCTCAGCATTAGGCACTGATAAAGTCAAAATAGCCTCTTGAAATAGGGGGTTGTCGCGAAACTGATTTTCGATAGCTTCAAACTTATGCGCGATATCTTGTTCACGAGGATTACCTACAATGTCCACCGCTGCCACCATAAATATCTTCTTAGGGCCTACCCACTCCAAATGCAGATACGAGACGCTATCGATATCAGGATGATCAAGTAGCTCGCCTAGCACGTAACGGTGCATGCTATCAGATACTTTATGCCCGACCAAAAAATCACGGTTACGGCTGATCAAAAATATCGCCACAGCGCCCAATAATAGACCGACAATGATAGAACCCAGCGCGTCCCAAAAAGGCTCTCCAGTATAAGCATGCATTCCCATAGCTGCAGCGGCAATGACTAGGCCAATAACAGCGGCCAAATCTTCAAAAAACACCCCACGCAGCGTCGGATTAGAGGTGTCGACAACATAACCAATCGCACTAACGTTCAGCGCCTCGCCATGCTTTTTGCTTTGCAAATAAGCTTGTACTAATGAAAAACCCTCTAAGACAAACGCCACTGCCAAAATGATGAAGCCAATCGTATAATTAGTTTGGGTCTCCGCCGCATTCCACTCCGTGATACCCGTATAAATAGAGACGATAGAGCCTGCCATAAACACACCAAAGGCGGCAATCATCGACCACACATAAGACTCTTTGCCGTAGCCTAAAGGATGGCTTCTGTCTGCAGGTTTAACTGCCTTTTTTTCAGCGACTAATAAAAATATACCATTGCCTGTATCCGCCCAAGAGTGCGCAGCTTCCGCTATCATAGAGGCTGAACCAGTAATAAAAGCGGCAACAGACTTTGCAATAGCAATAAGAAAATTTGCCCCAATAGCAATCAAGACAGTAATCACTGAGCTGGACTTTTTGTCTTCATCAGGCGCAGAGTTATTATTAGAATTTTTTGCTCCGCGAGTTCGAGAGCTTGGGGTTTTTGGCACATCGCTAAGATGTAGTTGCGGATTGGCAATAGAAGGCTTTAGACTCATACTGTACTCGACAAAATGGGTAGCTTTGTTTACGGCGCGTTTAGATTAATGGATAATTCATTAATCTAAAAAACCTAGCCTAAAATAAACGCGCTACCCTATCAGTAACTTTTTAGTGAGTCATTGTTGATATATTTGATTTTGCCAATCAGCTACGAAACTATTGACGGTTAGTCTTTTGGTCTCTTATTGAGAATTAAGAGTATTCTCAGCGTTTTTAACAGTATCACCTATCATTTCGTTTAAATCACAACTAGGTCGCTGCGAGCTGTCCATACGTAAGTTTTTACGAGCCAAGGCAGCATCGAAACGGCACTGTTGACTCTCGTTCTTAATATTAAGTGGCGGGATAGGTGTAGGTTTACCATTGTCGTCAATAGCTACCATCGTAAAGTAGCAGCTATTGGTGTGGCGAATAGTACGTGCGCGTACGTCTTCGGCTTCTACCCGAATGCCCACCTCCATTGATGTTTTGCCGACATAATTGACGCTAGCAGCGAAAGTGACCAGCTCGCCGACATAAATAGGCTCGCGGAACATTACTTGATCAACGGAGAGGGTTACGACGTAGCTGCCGCTATAACGACTGGCACAAGCGTAAGCGACTTGATCGAGCATTTTTAACAAATCACCACCATGCACGTTGCCAATGAAATTTGCCATATCAGGCGTCATGAGTATTGACATGTACAACTCATGATTTAGAGGCGCTTTTTTAGCAGTCGAAGTCGTATTGTATTGCGGCATAGGATTCCTTACTATTTATGTATTTCAGGTCTTATTTATACAGCAAGGTATTGGTTTGCACAAACAAAACTGCCATAAAAAAAGCGATTTAAACTGAGTTAAACCGCTCCTATCTACTATAGCTCAAACATTTAAGCTGAGTTAGCTTTATTCAACCAGCCAAAGCGATATGCTAACCAAGCCGTACCTGCACTAACTGAACCGGTTAAAAAGCCGCCCCAAGTAAAGTCTACCAAGGCAGTATCAAGCGTATAACCTTTAAACAACGCTAGATTGGTAAAATCATAAGTACCATACGCCATTAAGCCTAATAAAGCGCCCAATAGAAAAATATGACCAATAGATGCCTCTGCTTTTATTTGCGGATATAAAACAATGATACAAAGCGCTAAAATATAGAACATATAGAACATGGCAGCCGCCATCATATTAGGTTCATCCGCTAAAAGATGACCTATACGCTCTTCATAAAATAACCCTTTCATCGTTGACAGCCAAACGAAGTCAACACCTAAAAACATAGCAACGGCAACAAGATAAACGAATGTATAGCCCATAATAATATCCTTTTATAATAACTAAACACGGATTCCAATCTCCTTTGTGTCTAGTATGTTTTATTTGCATAGTCTTTCAGTAGCACCTATGATCTAACACCACTTATAGTAAAAATATTTAGAAAAACTACAACGATTGCTATATTTACTAACCTGTTTCAACAGTACTTCAATATGACGTATTTAGGCTTAGTAATCGTTATAACTTTAGGTGATTAAATTGTAAAGCTTTTATGAACGTTTTAACGTTCGGCATGTCATCTCTAGCCAAATGCTACGGCTCGGCTCGGCGTACTACGCTTGTTAATAACATTATTAGTGGACTTACTTGTCGCATTAGCTACAGGCAAATCAGAGAAATGCAGCGTGTCAATATTATCAGGTTTTACAGCAGTGACTTGCACGACCCCAATGGTACGCTCCAAAAACCCGCCTTCACAGTAACAAAAATAAAACTCCCACAAGCGAATAAAGGCTTCATCGTAGCCGAGCGCTTTAATGTCTTCGCGCCTCCTCAGAAAAGCTTGGCGCCAATCCCGTAAGGTATAAGCATAATCAAAGCCATAATCGTGTAATTGCTTGACCACCATATCAGTCTGCTGGGTGAACTGGGTGTTAAGCTCTTGATTGGAGAGTAGACAGCCGCCAGGAAAGATATGGGTCTGAATAAAATCAACGGACTGTAGATAATCCTCGTAGTTTTGGTCATTAAAGGTAATGGCTTGCAAGACCATAAGCCCCGTTGGCTTAAGTAGGTTATTACATTTAGCAAAAAAGGTCGGCAGATACTCATGTCCTACCGCTTCGATCATCTCAATACTGACCAGCTTGTCGTATTGTCCCGTCAGCTCGCGGTAGTCTTGTTTAAGTAAGGTGATTTTGTCAGACAACCCTGCTGCTTTGACGCGGCGCTCGGCCTCTTGATACTGGGCATCAGAGATTGTAGTGGTAGTCACATGACAACCATAATGAGTGGCGGCATAAATAGCAAAGCCGCCCCAGCCGGTGCCAATCTCAATCACATGGTCGTCTGAGCTTAATTGCAAACGCTGACAAATAAGCTCAAGCTTGTGCTGCTGCGCCTGCGTAAGCGAGGTATCAGGCGTCAAATATACGGCTGAGGAGTACATCATAGTGTCGTCTAAAAAAAGCTGATACATAGCATTACCTAAATCGTAATGCGCTAAAATATTGGACTTAGAACCTGCAGCATCATTACTACGCAAGCGATGATTGGTTTTTTCAAACGCTTTACTGATCCCTGCAAAGCGATTCTCAAGTTTGTTGAGCACTGCCAAATTACGAGCCGCCAAGCGTATCAGCCCCGTCAGGTCATTGCAGTCCCACTCGCCTTCAATATAGCTGTCAGCCAACGCAATTGAACCGCCAAATAAAAGTCTGCGATAAACCGCTCTATCGTAAATCGTCACCGTTATATGCAATGTATGTCGACCAACTGCTGAGCTGCTAAGCGAGCTATTAGACGCATTGCCAAAGTGATATGTTTTGGAAGATTGCTTACCAAAGTCTTCAACTAGAGTCATGCTGCCAAACTTTAGATAGCCAAGTGCACGAAACACTGCCTTTCTTGCTAAGTAATTGATACTACGGTTGACCGGTTTGAGGACCGCGCTACTACTGACGGTTTTATTCATTTGAGCATTGAGTTTTGCTAATTTTGAGGTGGGCTTGCGGTCGGTTGGGCGGGTGGCCATGCTGCTGGTATCCTTTTATAATATCTCCAGTAAAACTTATTACAAACACCTTTGTTATAGAGCCTCTCCTTACAATGATATACGTCTACAAGACTTCATCTTTCTTATTTTTTCAAAACTCGAAACTAAAAGTGGTCTTCAAAACTAAAGGTAGTCATCGTATTGTACGATGACTATTCTTTTGAATGCAGTTATATTTACGGTGCTATACCTAATAGTTATCTCGACTATACTTGTCATAACTATTTGTTTTGATTCAGCATAACTTTTTCGGTATTTTTTATTTTCCTTTTTGCTGACTATCCGCCAGCTTCTCATCATAATTAATATAAGGTACTTTTTTGATGACATACAGCTTAAACGCGTGCCAATAAATACGACTTAGTGAAGTGATATTCATCATTGGGTTTTTCTGTAGGCTGTTCTTTATGGATCCTGTAGTCATAGGAGTGCCCGACATTTTGACGCCCGTCTTTAACACTTCACCGCGCTCGTCGCTAATATCGATGGCGATGCGAACTTGCAAAGCGTTATTTGACTGATTTTCGTCTTCATGCTTTGCTTCTGCACTGTTTGTTGCTTCTTGTTTTACTGAAACCTGCCAGCGATAGCGCTGATCAATAGGATTAAAGGGCGACACATGAAAGTCTTTGTCATGACCAAACTCAGTCTCTGCCCCGTCCAATAAGAATCCATAATAATGACGCTTATTCCACGGGGTATTAGAGACCTCAGCCAATAGATGAGTTGGAGTTTGCGCCTCATCAAAACCTAAATAGAAATTTACCGGGCTAAAATAAATACCCATATTGCGGCAGACCAGCATACCAATCACGTCGCCTGTAGGCGCGCTACCGGTATGGTTGATAAAGGCTTGGGTTAGACGCTGCTTAAGAGCTTGAGTGTCATCGATAGGGTTGGTATTAGCAGACTTGTTAACAGGATTTGTATGAGCTTCCCTATTCTCTTGCAAATAATCATTAGCATAAAACTGCTGCAAAGCTTTGTGCTTGGCAGAAAATAACGGCAAAGCTTTTGCTAATCTCTGATTAAAAGGTAACTTTTTTAGTAATTTACTATTGATACCAGCATTGACTTCTGGCAGCTTATGCCCAGCGGCTAAAGCACTGATGTTGACGCCCCAATAGCGATATGGATAAGCAAATTTATGTGCGCTTGGCAATAAACGGCTATGCCAAGTTGTCCCATGAAACACTTGATGCGATATCATGGCAGCTGTTTTAGCTTCTGGATCGTTAGACGATTGGTCTTTGTCGGACATAACGCTCTCTTATTTAAATGACCTGTTGGGTCTTGTCCCTCCACACCCAACAATTTAACCTCATTAACTCTTCACTTTACGGTGTCCGAACCAGCCGCCTTTCTTCTTAACCGATGGAATGCTTGCTTGCAAAGTAGCGATATAATCTACCAGCTCTTGATTGGTAGTCGCTGTGACTACTTGACGTTTACTGAGCTTACGCAAGTTTTTATCCGCCCTTATAGGCAAGTCTTTATAGCGAAAAGGCGTATGCGCCGCCTTGCCATCGGGCAGATGGCTAGGGCCAACATCATCTTTGATATCAATAGTGCTACCGAGCGCCTGACAAACCCGCAAGCCACTACGCACGCCATCTTCGTGAAAGCCATTAAACCAATAGGCACCGCAAAAATGAGTGTGCAGTCCAGTGCCGGAGATTTTTGCCCAGTCGTGTTGTGCCGCAACTATCTGTTTATCGAAGATGGGATGACTGTAATCAATACTTTTGATAATTTGAGCGTCGTCGATACTGTTGTTTGGCGTAGCTGTGTTCAAAGTAGCTGGATTAAGCGTAACCAGATAGTTATGCGACTTGGTTAAGCGCTGCAAAATATTCATATGGTAGGTAAGTACCGGTTTTGTGGTTTGCTGGGACAGGCTAGGTTTATTTTTTGCTTGCTTGTTTTTCTGGATTAATTTTTGATCTAACTTATCATTAATAAGATAGTTCCAACTCGCCCAAGCTAATGGTTTTTTGGGTAGAACGCTGGTATCAGTATGCAATACCGCTGTATTTTTGGTGAATTGAAAATGGCTTAATACCTGAGTCTCATCACTACTAGCGTCTTGTAATAAGGAGAGCGCCGTATCAGCGTGACAAGCAAAAATAACTTCGTCAAAGATTAGCTCTTGCAAATTATCATTGGTTTTATTAGCAACGATCAGGGTTACTTGATTATCGTCTCGAGTAACCGACCGCACCGGACGGCTTACTTGTACTGTCCCGCCAGCTTTGACAAAGCGCGTCATCAGCTTATTGACGTATTGCTTGGAGCCGCCTTTGATGGTAAACCACTGCGGACGATTGACCACATCGAGCAGGCCGTGATTGTCAAAGAACTGCGCGAAGAATACTAAGGGGAAATCTTGCACGTCATCAAGGCCAGTTGACCAAATAGCGGACACCATGGGCAATAGATAGTTGTCAGTAAACAGCGGATGGTAGTTTTGGCTTATCAAATAGCTACCTAGAGTTTGCTCAGTGAAGACACTGGTGTCTTTACCGCTAGCGCGTGCTTGCTCAAAGTCTTGACGCAGCTGTTTGATATGCTTATTAAATCGCAAGATATCTTTAATAAATTGCCAAAACTTGGGGTTTAACGCGTTTCTACGCTGTGACAATAGAGTGTTTAGCGTATGGCCATTATATTCAAAGTTGCGCGCGGTATTCTTAACCGAAAAACTCATGTCTGTCGCTTGAAAAGGCACCTGCAGATCATGCAGTAGACGAAAAAAATTGGGATAAGTGCGCTCGTTAAAGACAATAAAACCGGTATCTATTGCACTTTTCTCTAAGTATTTAGCTTTCGCCTTTTTACCGTCTTGTAGTTCTATATCGATGGTATTGACATGGCCGCCGATATAATCGCCAGCTTCAAATACCGTTACCTCATAGCGCTTGGCCAATTGCGGCTGAGATAAATAATGGGCGCAAGTCAGTCCGGATACCCCTGATCCGATGATCGCAATCCGCCTTTTTGTCTGTGACTGATCTTGACGCTTGTACTGACTTTTAGCATCAGTACTGTGTTGATCTTCTGTAGCGGATTTTGACAGTTCAGAGACAGACTGGCGACGAAAAAGCGGCATAAAAAATCCTATCGTTTAAAGAGGGTGAGTTATTTTTTATTAAGCTTTTGACCCACTTGTTGCCAAACCAAATCTGGCAGGGTACCCAAAGCTTTTAATGGTAAGGTGAGTTTTTTGGGGAACTCAATCACATCGTGATCATCTGCAATTCCTTTACGAATAGCGCAGCTGGCCTGCTCGGTGGTTTGCAAAAACGGCATCGGAAAATCGTTTTGTTTGGTCATGGGCGTCTCGACAAACCCGGGCACGACCAAACTTACCGACACATCATGCGGCGCAAGGCTGATCTGCAGCGTTTTCATTAGATAATGAATGGCCGCTTTTGAGCTACCATAAGCCTCGGCGCGGGCAAAAGGCACATAAGCGGACGCCGAACCAATACCCACTAACCGACCTTTTGAGACCATTAGCTTTGGTAGCACCCCTTCAATAGCATGCGATAAAGTGCCCATATTAACGGACATCACTTTCATAAATGTTTCGCTATCAAAATTTGGCATATCTAAATACTCACACATGCCAGCGCCGCAAATAGCTAAATCAATTTGGCTGATATCAGCGAAAGCGGCTACCACTTTGTCACGATCCATAAGGTCTAAATCAATTGGCGTTGCACCTAAATCCTTTAACTCGCTCAAGGCATTATTGTCGCGTCCAACGGCGTAAACGTAGTGACCATCTGCTAAATAGTCTTTGGCCAACTGCTTACCGATACCCGAGGTTGCGCCCGTAATCACAATATGGAGCTTTTTAGGAGAGTCTGTCATGATAAATATCCTTATTTATTATGGTAGGAGGTATAACCTAGTGAGGTGGAGCTATAAGACATACAAGCTTTTAATAGAGGCAAGCCAAGATTGAATAACCCTAATTTTACAGTTATCAGTTAGTGACCAGTTGGCTTCGACGTTAGCATTTATGAACGTTAGTATTTATGGTGGTTTTAAACTGATTGTAACCTACTTTAGTGGAAGTCCAAATAAACTTATGTAAAACATCATAGTATAAGCTGCATAAGCCACCATTATAACTTTGCAAACCAGTTAGCAATTAGTCTTTTTAAGGGGCATCTGTAGGCACAGTTATGAGCTTGAGGACAAAATGTAACGATATATTTTCTATAGGCTACCGCTTAAGACAGTGTGATAGGGGCATGCTACAATGCGATGATTTGTAACTAAACACTCTTTGAAGTAACTGCTTTTGAA
This sequence comes from uncultured Psychrobacter sp., assembly GCA_947501045.1. GTDB lineage: Bacteria > Pseudomonadota > Gammaproteobacteria > Pseudomonadales > Moraxellaceae > Psychrobacter. Next base: position 846,083 of record CANMUI010000001.1, on the reverse strand, counting down.
GCATGTAAAAAATGAGTTTTAGAATACCTAAATCACTCTTTAGGACATTGCATTTTTGTAGCGCACTTTATCAAGGCGCATCTTAACCCTTACTGGATTATATGAAGGATTTTTCATGAGCGAATTACAGTTATCTGATCGCGTTAATAGCATCAAGCCCTCGCCTACCCTTGCCATCACTAACAAAGCCAAAGAGCTCAAAACGGCTGGTAAAGATATTATTGGCTTGGGCGCAGGCGAGCCTGACTTTGACACCCCAGAACATGTCAAAAAAGCCGCTATTGAGGCGATTAATGATGGCTTTACCAAATATACAGCGGTTGATGGTACCCCAGAGCTAAAAAAAGCCATCATTGAGAAGTTCAAACGCGATAATGACATCAGTTATGAGCCAAACGAGATCTTGGTATCAGTAGGCGGTAAACAGTCGTTCTTTAACCTTGCGCAAGCTTTCATCAATAAAGGTGATGAAGTCATTATTCCAGCACCTTACTGGGTCAGCTATCCGGATATGGTGATTATTGCTGAAGGTAAGCCCGTCATCGTTGAGTGTCCAGCTGAGCAGGACTTTAAGATTACCGCGCAGCAATTAGAAGATGCCATCACTGACAAGACCAAAATGCTGGTACTGAACAGTCCTTCTAACCCAACAGGTATGATCTATACTTTAGACGAGCTTAAAGCTCTTGCTGAGGTGCTCAAAAAGCATCCACATGTTTATGTGGCCTCGGACGATATGTATGAGCATATTCGCTGGACGGGTGATAAATTCTATAATATCTTGAATGCCGCTCCTGAACTCAAAGAGCGTGCGATTATTTTAAATGGCGTCTCTAAAGCTTACGCCATGACTGGCTGGCGTATCGGTTATGCCGGTGGTCCTGCCAAGCTTATTGGCGCGATGAAAAAAGTACAGTCACAGTCAACCTCATGCCCAACTTCAATTAGCCAAGTCGCTGCTGAGGCTGCTATCAGTGGCGATCAAAGCGTCCTTGCGCCTATGGTCGAAGCATTTGAGAAGCGCTGTGATTTGGTCGTTGATGGCTTAAATGCGATTAAAGGTATTACCTGCTTGCGCCCTGATGGTGCTTTTTATGTCTATCCAGAGATAAAACCCTTAATTAAAGCGGCTGGCCTGTCCTCTTGTACCGAATTCTCAGAATGGCTGCTTGAAAAAGTAGGCGTCGCTGTCGTGCCAGGCGATGCGTTTGGCCTTGGCGGCTTTATGCGTATCTCTTATGCTACTGACGAAGCCACCCTTAAAGACGCATTATCACGTATCGAAAAGGCAGTCGCTGATTTAGACGTTGCTGAGTAAGTAGCTGTTGAATAAGTAATAGCTTTTCAGATTAAAAAAGACGTCCAGCATAGGACGTCTTTTTAGTTTTAGCAGACCACTTGACTCATAATCTTCATCAAACGCATAAAAAAAGCTTGACCTATTTTTTATCTTTGCTAGAATACGCTCCACTTAGCAGCAACTTGTAAAAGTATTCGCTAAGTCTAGTGTGAGAAAGCATTATTACTCACCGCCTATTCCCCAATAGCTCAGTTGGTAGAGCGTCGGACTGTTAATCCGTGTGTCCCTGGTTCGAGCCCAGGTTGGGGAGCCATATTTTAGTAGCTAGTTAATTGATACATTGAATTACTATTTAATTCAATTTGGCATTTGCCAAAACCCTTGTCATGTTGATGAGGGTTTTTTTATGATTATAGTGATCCTCCTTTTATTTAGGATTCACTGTACTTTTCATCTTATAAATTCGTGCTTTTATTTGATGCTTTTTGATAGATAAATTTTTACAATTATTGTCCTTGTAAGGTTGACAGACAATCGTGAGTTGGCTAAAATGTGCCCCACATAACGCGAACACTGTCATTAAGTATTATTTACTACAATACTATTTATAAATGAGTTTGCTGTTATCACAGCTTATTCCTCAATAGCTCAGTTGGTAGAGCGTCGGACTGTTAATCCGTGTGTCCCTGGTTCGAGCCCAGGTTGAGGAGCCATATACTAAGAAGCCTTCACCATTAGCGGTGAAGGCTTTTTTCTGTTATTTCGGTTTTTGATTGTAGTGTTCTTAGTACCTACAGTATTTTTTTAAGCAGTGCCATTGTATGGTAATATATACCTTATCAGAACCATATACCTTTTAAGTAGCATACGGTTCAAAAATCAAACATCATTTTCACAAGCTTATCTCTACTCACTAAAAGTAATGGTTTATTATGATACCTGTACATATTAAAAATAGATTCTCTGATCATCCGCAAAAAATCACGCGTCCGGTCAGCATTCGTCTTTCTGAGGAGATGATCAGTCTACTACAAGCGACCTCAACTGAGCTTGGGTTTAAGCGTATTCAGGGGCTGATTCGTCTGTATATCCGCCAAGGTCTTGATCGTGATCACCAAGACTATACCTTAGCTCACGATGAGTTGTTCATTGAGACTCTGCGCAAAAGCGGTGTTAGCCAACATATTATCGATAAAGCTATCGTAGAGACTCACAATAACAGTATTACCCATCCATTAAATGAGTTACAAAACGAAGATTAGATTTTATCTCTTTTGCTACTTATCCATACTTTTAGCCCGTTATAGTTATTTATAACATCGTGGTTCACAAAGTAGTCATCTATAAAGGCTAAGCGTGCTATACCGCGCTTAGCCTTTACTGTTTTTCTCCCCTCGTTTCTGTATTATTTCTACTAAAAAATACCCAAAGATATGCTTATTTTATAAAATTTATCATAATATTTAATGAGTATTAAACACATAAGTCCATCAAACGCGGTATATTAAAGTATGAGGTCATGATTAGAGTGGCTGGTAATACGAGTTTCCAAGGAGGTGGCAGATGATAGGTTCAACTCAGCGTTTGGGTACAACTTTACTGGTTATAGTCTCTTTAGGGATAGCGCCTGTTATTAGCAGCTGTAGCATGCCGCAAAACGATCCTCATAAACAGACTATCCCTACGGACTCAGATCAGTGGCAAAAAAAGCTTGGCGATACTTTTGAGCAGCTGCCTGCAGCTGATAGACAGCTGCTTAGCCGCTATATGCTACGTATGAAGCTTAGCGGCGCTTATGAGTCAGGAGCCATGACGCGTACGACAATTGGTCAAGCATTAGCTCAGCAGCGCCAATATGAGCGTTTGCATCCTGATAATCCTACAGGTGAGAGCAGCCCTATCGTTGCTGGCAAACCGACTGGAGATATCCATACTATAACGTATCCTATTGCTTTATTGCCTGTAAAAACCAGCAGCGTTGATAGTCTTAATCAAGTTAAACTGCAGTTTATGCTCTCCAATCATGGTACTACTCCTATCGACAGCTTTGAGGGCACTTTAACGATGAGAGATGCAAAATTGGCTGAAGGCAAGCGTTTTGAGATACCGTTAACGCAGTTCTCCCCGCCTATTGTTCCTGAGCAGTCCGGTAAAATAGTCATTGAAAGTAATATTGAAGACATCAATGTTATGCGTGCCATCAAAAACAACCAATATGTGACGACGACGGTTAGTGAGGGCACCATCACGCTTGCTGATGGTGAAAAAATAGAATTTAGCAATTAGAATCTATAGAACATTCATAGTATTTATAGACACACAATTTTATAAACACACAATAAAAGAAGCCCCAATCCGTAATAGACTGAGGCTTCTTTTATTATATTTAACTTTAAAACAATATTTGGCGGAGACGGAGAGATTCGAACTCTCGAAGGGCTATGAACCCTTGCCGGTTTTCAAGACCGGTGCATTCAACCGCTCTGCCACGTCTCCATTGGTGCATCATTATAGCGATATGCGATGAGAATGCAAGAGCCTAAACTAAAAAAATTAAATTATTTTGCTATAAATGCAATTTACTTAACAAACTAGGATTTACTTGATGCTTAAGTTGAGCCTCTTTTGAGCTTAAGTGTAAGCACATATCAAGCAAACGATTGGCATAGCCCCATTCGTTATCGTACCAAGCAAAGACTTTGTATTGATTGCCCACTTGCATTAATTGCTGCCCATCAATAATCAGCGACTCGGTTTGATGAATAAAATCACTTGAAACCAAGGGCTCATCAGTATAAGCCATGATGTCAACGAGATGGCCTAAACTAGCGGATTTAAGCACTTCACTTAGCGCACTGACACTGACATTTACAGTGTCAAACACAAAAGTTACATCAATGGCTGCCACATCTATAGTTGGCACGCGGATAGAATGGCCGTTAATTTTGCCTATCATTGCAGGCAACACCCGTTCGGTTGCAGCAATACTACTCGAGGTCGTTGGGATAATATTATAACCCGAAGCCCGTGCGCGTCTCAGATCACGGTGCGCTTGATCGAGTACGGTTTGATCCGCTGTAACGGCATGAATCTCAGTCATCATCGCTGACTTAACCCCAAAGGCTTTATCAAGCGTATCAATCAGCGGTACTAATGCCTGCGTGGTACAAGACACCCCAGAGATGATCGGTAGCGCTCTTGTCAGATCGTCAGAATTCACGCCCATCACAATACAAGCATCAACATCATCAAAAGGGGCTGCGCCAATGATAACTTGCTGCGCGCCTGCTTTAATATGCAAACTTGCCTGCTCGTAGGAGCGAAAATGTCCCGTACACTCCAGTACCACATCAATATCAAGAGTGCTCCATGGTAAGTTTTTGGGATCATCCCTTGATAATAGGCGAATACAATAGGTTAAATTGTTTTTGGTTAGACACAACTGAATGTCACTTTTTGCCGTAGCAGAGGATTTTTGTTGCTTGTCAGTGATACCGTCTTGGACGATCTCGGCGCTGATCCCAAGCTGGCTCAAACGCCCATGAGTACTATCAAACTTCAATAAATGCAGCAAAGTCTCAGCTGGCGCTAAATCATTGATAGCCACGATATGGATTGAGCGTCCCAGCACCTCAAAACGCTCAAGCAGCGCGCGTAATACATTGCGGCCAATACGTCCAAAACCGTTGATAGCCACGCGCAAAGGCTGAGTACTTTCACCTGTGCTAAAAGACGCTGAGCCAACAGCGTCGCTATTTATGGGACGATAAGTGGCACTAGCAAAATCTGACATAACAGGGTATCACTATAAAGGTTAAGGATTAATAAAAATTAGGGCCAAACGAATAGTATTGTAATCGACTTTTTGTTTCAGATAGTCATAAATAGGTTTGATCTTGATGCTGCCATCATCGCTAAAATCATTGGGATCATTAGCCACTTTGATAGCAACATAGGCGTTACCAACCGCGGTCATAATCTCATCATCAGGGCGCAGATGATCGCAAGCAAGGCTTGGGTCTTGACGCTTAAGCTCACTAATATGGCGCATGATGGTAGACTGAGCAAGTCCGCGCATTTGCGCAATCTCAGCGATAGATAAGCTTTCTTCTAACAGTAGCCGCGTGGCCGCTAAAGTACTCTCTGATTTATCAGCAACTTGATTGCCAAGTTTTTGTTTTTTATCCTGCTGCGCTTGTGCTTGCTCGCGGCGTCTTTTTTGCAAATTATCATAGGCATCAATAACTGACTTACTCAAGGTGCCGCCTGATTTTAGAATGAATTTTTCATGAGCTTGCGTCATGCTCTTGTCATCAAGCATGGCATAATTGGCATCGGCTTCATCTGATAACACTAAGAATCTTTTATCGGCACCGCGCGCCAGCGGATCAAGTTGAAGGCTCATCTCATTCATACCGAGCAGCTGCAAACCTGCCAATGACTTGAGCCGTGATAGTGCCACATAGCCTTGACCCAGCTCAAAAGTGCGCGATAAATCAATCTCAGCGGCGTCCAAAGTCATGCCTTGCGATTTATGAATGGTAATCGCCCATGCCAGACATAAGGGCACTTGATTATAACTTGCTAGCACCTCTCCGGTTTCGTCTTCAATGATCCACTCTTCAGGCTCAGCGATCACTTCAAGACCTGAATTTAAACGCACAACGGGCATCTTTTGGGCGGCAGGTTTATCCTTTTTGGCTTTGGATTTATCTTTTTTGCTGGCGCTAGCACTACTGATATTAGTATTATCGTTGTCATCAGTACTGCCCCTTTCTTCCTCACTGTCTTTAAAGGCATCACTTTGCGCTTTTTCTTTATCATCAACTTTTACTGCCGCAAAGCCAATCAGCTCGCCCATGGTGCCATTAGAGACCCCAAGCTCGGTATTGTTTTTGATGAACATCACTTTAGCGCCGACTTTGAGGATCAGCTCATCTTGCGTGCGCACAGTTTTCTTGAGCGTCTCCACCAATTTATCATCACCAGTCGCCGTTGATTCGAAGCGCATCATCTCGCCATCTAAGGCGGCAAGTTCTTTATCGTTGATTTTATTGACGTTAAGATTATGGGTATAAAGGCGCGTCCGTTTAACATCAACATCTTGATCAAAGGTATTCTCTAAGGCTGCAATCGCCTCAAAGCTAACTTCTTGGCGGCGAATTTGATTGAGAATATCATCCAAATCAAGACCGCCGTTCGCCGCCTCGCTGACTTGCCGATGCTGCTCAGATAGATAGCAGATGTGAAACCCAGCATCGAGCCACGCCTGCGACATAAAGGCAAACTTGTCGCGATTACTCTCGCCTTTGCTACCAATAGGCGGCAGCTGAAAAAAGTCTCCGGCCACTATGATTTGCATACCGCCAAACGCGCTGTCATTTTTGCGTACATGTTTGAGCACTTGATTGACAGCGTTGAGCTGCTTAGCATGCAGCATGGATATCTCATCAATGATAAGTACCGCGGTATCTTTGAGTCTATCCGCCAAAAACTGTTTACGTGATAGGTTGGTTAAATCGCGCTCACTCAATTCGTCTTTGATACCAATACCCGACCAGCTATGAATAGTGTTACCACTCATATGCGTTGCTGCAATACCAGTACTAGCGGTCACTGCCACAGGTACCCGGCGCGCGCGCAAATAATTAATGTATTTATTGAGGGTATAAGTTTTACCTGACCCTGCTGAACCGGTTAAAAAGACATTTTGACCTGTTTTTAAAATATCAAGAGCAGAAGATTGACGCATATATCCAAACCAATTAGTAGACTACAAAAGGACAGTTTCATTCAAAGAACTAGATTGCGCGGGCAACTATTTGGCAACGATTATAGCAGCTGCAATGGCTTTTGTAGTGTATTTACCTACTCATTTAAGATAGAGGTATCTAATAACTCAAAGTTATGTATGAGTTTGTTAACTATAAATAAATAGAGCTATCAGTTAGCGTAAAAGGTAAGTACGATAGGGTAATAAGCCGATAAGGAAAATCAGGCTCGGGCATTGCCTTGTAGCCATTCTACAACCGTCCATAACAAGGAACCGTTTATGTTATACGCCTATCCCAATACCCAAGACAGCCCAGTAAAATTCCGCGAAAAATACGACAACTTTATCAATGGTGAGTGGACCCCGCCTGCCGATGGTGAGTATTTTGACAATACTAGTCCGATTGATGGTAAAACCATTTGCCAAGTAGCGCGCTCCAAAGAAGCCGATATTGAAAAGGCGCTAGACGCCGCTCACGCGGCTAAAGACGCTTGGAGCAAAACCAGCGTTACCGAGCGCGCCAACTTACTACTCAAAATCGCCGATAAGATGGAAGCCAACTTGGAAGCCATTGCTATCGCTGAATGCTACGAGAACGGCAAGCCGGTGCGCGAAACTCTTGCCGCCGACATTCCCCTTGCCATCGATCACTTTCGTTATTTTGCTAGCGCCATTCGCGCCCAAGAAGGCGGCATTAGCCAGATCGATGACGATACCGTTGCCTATCATTTTCATGAACCGCTCGGCGTCGTTGGGCAGATTATCCCCTGGAACTTTCCTATTCTTATGGGCGTCTGGAAAATAGCCCCTGCACTTGCTGCTGGTAACTGTGTCGTTTTAAAACCTGCTGAGCAAACCCCAGCCTCCCTACTGTTTATGCTCGAGACCATTGGTATCGCTGATATCTTACCAAAAGGTGTGCTCAATATCGTCAATGGTTTTGGTGTGGAAGCGGGTAAACCGCTTGCCTCCAACCCGCGTATCAATAAAGTGGCCTTTACTGGCGAGACGACAACGGGTCGCTTGATTATGCAGTACGCTAGCGAAAATATCATTCCGGTGACCTTGGAGCTTGGTGGTAAAAGTCCCAATATTTTCTTTGCCGATGTCATGGATGAAGATGACGACTTCTTAGATAAAGCGGTCGAGGGTCTAGTTATGTTTGCGCTGAATCAAGGCGAGGTTTGTACCTGTCCTTCACGGGCGCTCGTGCATGAAAGTATTTATGACGATTTTATCAAACGCTGCGTTGAGCGTGTTAAAGCCATCAAAATGGGCAACCCGCTCGATACCGATACCATGATTGGCGCGCAGGCCAGCTCCGATCAGCTTGAGAAGATTCTATCCTACCTTGATATCGGTAAAAAAGAAGGCGCTAAAGTGTTAGTAGGTGGCGAGCAAGCTCAGCATGACGGTGATCTTGGCGATGGCTATTATGTACAGCCCACTATCTTTGAGGGCACCAATGACATGCGCGTATTCCAAGAGGAGATCTTTGGTCCGGTACTCGCGGTGACTACTTTCAAAGATGACGACGAGGCGATGAGGATTGCTAATGATACTCTATATGGCCTTGGAGCTGGGGTTTGGACGCGCAGTGTCAATAAAGCATATCGTTTTGGACGCGGTATTCAAGCGGGACGCGTATGGACCAATTGCTATCACATCTACCCTGCACATGCCGCCTTCGGTGGTTATAAGCAGTCTGGTATTGGTCGCGAAAACCACTTGATGATGCTCGAGCATTATCAACAAATCAAGAGCATGCTGGTATCTTATAATACCAAAGCGATGGGCTTCTTCTAAGTCTATCTGTTGGCATTATATATTGGCACTACTGTGTATAAGCCGCTCTATGAAGGCACTGTAGAGCATATCAGAGATGCTAGATGCGCATCCTAATGTAAAGATAGTGGTTATTAGTCAATAACCACTAATCGCAAGGAGTCATACCATGAGTAATAAAATGAAAGCTGCCGTTCTACATGAATTTAACCAACCACTGCAAATCGAAGAGGTCGATATTCCAACCCCAGGTCCCGGTGAGATCGTAGTAAAAATGCAAGCATCAGGCGTCTGCCACACTGACTTGCATGCTGTTGAGGGTGATTGGCCAGTCAAACCAAGTCCGCCTTTTATCCCTGGACACGAAGGCGTCGGTCTGGTAACGGCCGTTGGCGAAGGGGTGGATAATGTAAAAGAAGGGGATCGTGTCGGTGTGCCTTGGCTTTACACGGCCTGCGGGCATTGTACGCACTGCTTGGGCGGCTGGGAAACCTTATGCCTAAAACAAAAAAACTCTGGTTATTCCGTTAACGGTAGTTTTGCAGAATATGTGCTAGCCGATCCCAATTACGTTGGCCATATCCCTGAAGGCGTCGATTCTGTTGAGATTGCTCCCGTTCTATGCGCAGGAGTCACTGTATATAAAGGTCTTAAAATGACCGAAACCAAACCCGGCGATTGGGTTGTGATCTCAGGTATCGGTGGCCTCGGTCATATGGCAGTACAGTATGCGGTTGCTATGGGTCTCAATGTTGCTGCTGTTGATATTGATGATGAGAAGCTTGAATTTGCCAAAAAATTGGGCGCAAAAGTCACTATTAACGCCAAGGAAAATGATCCTGGTAAGTACTTACAAAAAGAGATCGGCGGCGCTCATGGTGTGCTCGTAACTGCGGTATCCGCTAAAGCGTTTGACCAAGCATTAACTATGTTGAGACGCGGTGGTACTTTGGTCTGTAATGGTCTACCAACAGGCGACTTCCCAGTCTCCATCTTTGATACGGTGCTAAACGGTATTACGATACGCGGCTCCATTGTCGGTACTCGTCTTGACTTACAAGAGTCGCTAGAGATGGCAGCAGCTGGTAAGGTAAAAGCAACGGTTGCCGCTGAGCCACTTGAAAATATCAATGATATTCTCGATCGGATGCGCGATGGTAAAATTGAGGGGCGTATTGTGATCGACTACGCTATGTAACTCATGACAATGTAGTAATGTGACATTTCTATATTGATTTCACGATTACTTTTTTTGATTATTAATAATAGGTCGTATCCTTTCAACCATGCGTTACTAGCAATTTGAGTTGAAGAGATACGACCTTTTTATCTTTAGTTATCCATTTATTTGTCAGCACTTAATAGCAAAAGTTAGCAGTACCCTTGGTTTATTTATAACCTTTATTTAGGGGAACAACATGACAGACACGTCTAACCATCAAAACAGTGCCGTCTCCGGTAGCTCTCAAGTTGAAAAAGATTATTTTGCCAAACGCCAACTCAAAGAAGGCGCGGTTGGCTGGGTTTTATTGATAGGTCTTGGCGTGGCTTACGTCATCTCCGGAGACTTTGCAGGTTGGAACTTTGGTCTAGCGCAGGGTGGTTGGGGCGGTTTGTTTGTTGCTCTGTTAGCGGTAGCGTTGATGTATCTATGTATGTGCCTATCGATGTCAGAGATGTCTACTATGCTGCCAACAGCTGGAGGCGGCTATAGCTTCGCCCGTACAGCTTTTGGCCCTCTAGGAGGCTATCTAACGGGTACCGCGATTTTGATTGAATACGCTATTGCGCCTGCAGCTATTGCGGTGTTCATCGGCTCTTATTGCGAATCACTATTCGGTATCGGTGGCTGGATTATTTATTTGACCTGCTATATCGTCTTTATAGGCATTCACTTAAAAGGCGCAGGCGAAGCCTTAAAGATTATGTTCGGCATTACCGCCGTGGCCTGTATCGCCCTAGTGGTTTTTATCGTATCCATGATTCCGCATTTTAATAGTGATAATTTATTCAACATCGCCGTCGGTACCCAAGCAGGTGCTAGCCCGTTTCTACCCTTTGGCTATATCGGTATTTGGGCGGCCGTCCCCTACGCTATTTGGTTCTTTTTAGCGGTTGAAGGCGTACCTCTTGCCGCCGAGGAAGCCAAAGACCCTGCCAAATCACTACCGCGCGGCTTGATTGGTGCCATGTTAATCTTGGCATCATTTGCGCTGCTTATTCTGTTTTTAGGGCCAGGCGCGGCAGGCGCTGATACGCTAAAAGATTCAGGCGCGCCTTTGGTAGATGCCTTAGTGGCAGTCTATGGCAATAACACGTGGCTGGCAGGCTTTGTAAACTTTGTCGGTCTTGCAGGACTTATCGCCAGCTTCTTCTCCATCATTTACGCTTACTCGCGGCAGATTTTCGCCCTATCACGCGCGGGTTATCTGCCTAAAAAACTCTCGCTAACCAACAGTAATAAAGCGCCTTATTTAGCACTTATTGTCCCCGGCATTATTGGATTCTTATTATCGCTCACTGGTGAGGGCGATTTGCTGATTTTAATGGCAGTATTTGGCGCGACTATCTCCTATGTATTAATGATGGCTTCGCACATCAAACTGCGCTTGTCTCGCCCTGATCTGCCGCGTCCTTATAAGACTCCGGGCGGTATTGTGACTTCAAGTATAGCGCTGGTACTGGCATTGCTCGCCGTCATTGCAGGGCTAATGGTAGATCCAAAAGTTTGGTTTATGGCCGCTGGAATTTATATCGTCTTTATTCTGTATTTTGTCATCTTTAGTCGTCACCATTTGGTTAGCGGTACACCAGAAGAAGAGTTTGCAGAGATTCAAGCGGCATCAGAGGATTTGAGTTAATGGTATTTATAGAAGGGAAAAAAAATGACTTATCACCATACCGTAGGACAACACAACTACCAATTTGACAGTCTAAAAACGTTACTTGCCAAAGCTTCACCGCGCCGATCAGGAGACGAGCTGGCCGGTGTTGCTGCCGCTGATGCTACTGAGCGTGTAGCGGCGCAAATGGCCTTGGCTGATTGCTTATTAATCGACTTTTTGGATGACATTACTATCCCTTATAAAGACGATGAAGTAACGCGGCTGATTATGGCGCAGCACGATAGCCAAGCTTTTGCTAAGATATCTAGCTTTACCGTTGGTGATTTAAGAAACTGGCTATTAGGCGAGTCTGCCACCAAAGATAGCATCACACAATTAAAGTACGCCTTTACCCCCGAGATGGTAGCGGCTGTCAGCAAAATTATGCGCGTTCAAGATTTGATACTAGTTGCCAAAAAATGCAATGTCGTCACCAAATTTCGCAATACGATTGGTCTTGAGGGTCGTTTGTCTACACGTTTGCAGCCCAATCACCCGACCGACGACATGTTAGGCATTTCTGCCAGTATTATCGATGGCCTCATGTATGGCAATGGCGATGCGGTCATCGGTATCAATCCTGCGACCGACAATCTGCAAAACCTAACAGAGCTATTAAAGCTACTCGATCATGTGATATCTGAGTACCAAATTCCTACGCAGTCTTGCGTATTGACGCACATCACCTCTGCCATTCAGCTCATTGAAAAAAAAGTCCCCGTCGACTTGGTCTTTCAATCGATCACAGGCAGCGAGAAAGCCAATACCAGCTTTGGGATAAATTTGGCGCTACTGCGCGAGGGTCAGGAAGCGGGCGTCAGTCTTAATCGCGGAACGGTCGGTCAAAACGTCATGTACTTTGAGACCGGACAAGGCAGCGCATTATCGAGCAACGCCCATTTCGACGTCGATCAGCAAACGCTAGAAGCAAGAGCCTACGCCGTAGCCCGCGAGTTTGATCCGCTGCTGGTGAATACTGTAGTAGGGTTTATCGGTCCTGAATATCTATTTGATGGTAAACAAATCATTCGCGCAGGTCTTGAGGATCATTTCTGTGGCAAATTGCTTGGTGTGCCTATGGGCTGCGATATTTGCTATACCAATCACGCCGATGCCGATCAAGACGATATGGATACTTTATTGACCTTACTGGCAACGGCGGGGATTAACTTTATTATGGGCATCCCAGGCTCCGATGATGTGATGCTTAATTATCAGACCACCTCATTTCATGACGCGCTTTATGCCAGACAACTGCTTGGGCTAACCCCTGCTCCTGAGTTTGCGCATTGGCTCAGTGAAAACGGCATTTATACTCAATCGCAAAACCGTATTCAGTGGTCAGATAAGCCATCAAAGCTGCTCTCTAGCATTATATAAAACTATATATTTATATAAGAACGATTAGAAGAGAGAAATAAGGTATAGCACTACTAAATTATAAAGGAGGATCTAATGTCTAATCATGATTGGCAAACCAAGCCATCGGTTATCGAGGATGGCAACTCTAAAACTGGTCAGCGTGGCGAGTTGGTACATTTAGATCCTTGGCAAAAGCTAAAAGAATACACCGACTCTAGAATCGCGCTTGGCCGCGTGGGCTGTAGCCTGCCGACCAAACCTTTATTAAAGTTTCAGCTCGATCATGCCGAGGCCAAAGACGCAGTATTACAAGACTTAGATGTTGAGGCTTTGATTCAAGATTTAGCTGAAGCTTGTCAAGTTACTTTTAAAGATATGGATGACGAGTCTGGTACAGAAGAAGATTTCGAAAAATCAGATCAGCAAGAAGGAGCATCATCTGATGAGGTTTGGGATCTATTTACAGTCACCAGTCAGACCGAAGATAAGTCTGAGTATCTCAAACGTCCCGATTGGGGCAGACTGTTAAGCGAAGATTCTGCTGAAAAGTTAGAGCAGTTTGCAGAGCGTTCAAATTTAGATAAACCTTACGATGTGCTCATCGTGCTCGGCGATGGGCTATCGGCACGGGCAATAGAAGAAAATGGTCCAAAGCTAGTAGCAGAATTATTGCCGTTATTTAAAGAAGAAGGCTGGAGTATCGCGCCTTTAGTGATTGCTACGGGCAGCCGCGTCGCTTTAGGCGATAAGGTAGCAGAACGACTCAAGGCCAAGATGCTGGTCATGCTCATTGGTGAGCGCCCCGGCCTAAGCTCCCCTGATAGCTTAGGTATTTATTATACGTGGAGTGCGCATAGTGAGAGCCATGATGCGATGCGCAACTGCATCTCCAACGTACGCGCCGCAGGATTGCCTATTAAAATGGCCGCCAGTCGTTTGTTGGCCTTGATGAAGAAATCTGCTGAGCTTAAATTATCAGGGGTTGAGCTTAAAGATGAGCAAGAGCTACCCACCATAGATCAAAGCCAGCCGACCATAAAATTGCTGTAAAATATAGGTTAAGACGAATTAAATGTACAAGGAGTTCATTATGAAAGTCATGGCTACAGAGTCCTGCAAAGCACTTATTGAGTTATTAAAATCTAAGCATGGCGAGCTGATGTTTCATCAGTCCGGTGGCTGCTGCGATGGTAGCTCACCGATGTGCTATCCATTAGGAGAGTTTAAAGTAGGCGGACAAGATGTATTGGTTGGTGATTTGGCGGGTTGTCCTTTTTATATGGGTAAAGCTCAGTATAAACTCTGGCAGCATACCGATCTGACTATTGACGTAGTAGACGGGCGCGGCGCCAGTTTTTCACTGGAGATACCAGAGGGCAAACGCTTTATTGTGCGCTCAGAGATATGTGAGGTATAAACCGATTATAGTCAATACACGTCAAAATAGGTCCAGTGTTGCTAGTATAAAATGTGCTAGTTTTATTTAGGGTTGACTATACAAAGTTGATTCGGTAATTTTTACTCTTCTTTTAAGGCGTATTGGTCGATTGATACGCTTTAGTCATTTTTATTTCTCTATTTTGACGAAATAATAGTTATGGTAATAAGTAACCAATATTTGATTGGCAGGGAAGCAACAAGGAACAGTATATGGAAGTCGATAAAAAATTTGACTATGTTATCGTTGGCGGCGGTTCAGCAGGATGCGTGCTTGCCAGCCGTCTTACTGAAAATCCGGACATCAGCGTTTGTCTATTAGAATATGGTGGCGCTGGCAAAGACTTAGCCGTTCGTGTACCTGCTGGACTGATCTTACTTGTACCCGGTAAACCCCTTAAACTCAATAACTGGTGCTTTCATACTACTCCGCAAACCCATCTGAACAATCGTCGTGGTTTTCAACCGCGCGGGCAATGTTTGGGCGGTTCCTCCGCCATCAACGCTATGATTTATACCCGCGGTAGTGCTCTAGATTATGAGCGCTGGGTCGATGCAGGCTGTACAGGCTGGGGCTTCGATGACGTGCTGCCCTACTTTATCAAGGCTGAAAACAATGTACGTGGTAGCAATGAGCATCACGGTGATAGAGGACCATTACATGTCTCTGATCTACTGAGCCCGCGTGAGATCTCCAAGGCTTTTGTAGAGGCCGGCATCGCCAATGGACTAGATCACAATGACGACTTTAATGGCGATAAGCAAGACGGCGTCGGGCTATACCAGGTCACCCATTTTCATGGTGATAAGCAAGGTCAGCGCTGTTCTGCTGCCGCCGCATACTTGCATCCTGTACAAAGCCGTCCCAATTTAAGCGTCATCACTCACGCCCAGGTCAACCGAGTCATTTTTGAAGACAACAAAGCGGTTGGTGTGGTTTATGAAAAACAAGACGGCGAGCTGACCATTAGAGCGCACCATGAGGTCATTTTGTCAGGTGGCGCTTTTGGCTCACCCAAAGTCCTTATGCTGTCGGGTATTGGTCCGGCAGAGCATCTACAAAAGCACGATATCGACGTAGTGGTTGATGCACCTGAAGTCGGCGGTAATCTGCAAGATCATCTTGATGTGGTCTTCGATTATGAAGTCAATACCACTGACGTCTTTGGTATCGGTATGGTGGCAGGCAAAAACTTCTTTAAAGCCATGAAACAGTGGAAAAAAGACGGCACCGGTATCCTCTCAACCAATTATGCTGAAGCAGGAGCTTTTTTTAGCGTAGGTGATGATGCACAAAACTGGCCGAATACTCAGTTGCACTTTGTTATATCGCGAGTGATCAACCATGGCCGCGACCTAAAACGCGGCTACGCGATCTCCTGTCATGCCTGTTATCTACGCCCCGAAAGTCGCGGTACGGTCAGGCTAAATTCTGCAATTCCTTCTGACCCTGTGCTAATTGATCCCAATTATCTAGCGCATCCAAAAGATGTTGAATATATGGTGGCGGGCGCAGAACGTACCCGCGCAATTATGGCTGAGGCACCCATTGCTAAATATATCACCGAGGACTACCCTGCGCCCTATATCGAAAAAGACGGCATGCTCGGTTATATAAAAAATAGATCCGATACCATTTATCATCCGGTAGGCACTTGCCGTATGGGCTCAGATGACAAATCGGTAGTTGATTTAGAACTCAAAGTACGCGGTGTCACCGGTCTGCGCGTGATCGACGCTTCAGTTATGCCGACTTTAATCAGCGCTAATACCAATGCTCCCACGATTATGATCGCTGAGAGGCTAGCGGATATGATTAAAACTGAGCACGGTAAAGTTAAGCGTAACGATACTAAGCATAGTGAGGTTAGCAGTAGTGAGGGACAGCATAGCCCTGCTGAGACCGTTTCAGGTTAAAGTATGGCAAGATGAATAATTTGTCCACCCTGAAAAGTGGATAAGAGTATAGACAAAATAGTTAAACGAAAATTTAATCTTGCGTTACAACCGTTTAACATAGTATATTCGTTTCACTGTTTTGTCCGACTATATTCGGTGCAAGCTTCGTTTAAAACTAAAACGGCGTTATTACTCAATTAGGTTGTTTAATAAATAATTCAAAGGGAATTGAAGGATAGCTGATTGTATTTATAGTTTCAATATGAATACAATCAGCTATCCCTTACCATTTACATAGGATGTAACCATGCAGCACTCACTTTTTAAGCTTACCCTATTAGCAGCAGTTACTTTAGGCCTTAGTGCTTGCGGCGGTAATAATCAAACCGCCGATGAGACAACTGCCAGCTCAGATAGCACTGGGTCAAAGACTTTGCTTTATTGCTCAGAGGGCAGCCCCGCCGGCTTTGATCCTGCGCAGTATACTGCCGGTACTGATTTTGATGCCAGTGCCTACCCTATCTATAACGGTATTGTACAATTTAAGCGCGCTGAGACTGAGATTGAACCTGCGTTAGCCGAGAGTTGGGAGATCAGTGAAGATGGCAAAACCTATACCTTTAATTTGCGTAAAGGGGTAAAGTTTGGTACTACTGACTACTTTACTCCAACGCGTGATTTCAATGCCGATGACTTTATTTTTACCTTAAAGCGCATTACTGATCCTGACTTTGAGTTCAATAAAGCCTATCCCGCTGAATTCCCTTATTCAGTAGGTATGGGATTGCCTGACATCATCTCTGATATCGAAAAGGTTGATGATTATACGGTTAAAGTTACGCTAAGCGAGACCAATGCCCCTTTCTTACAAAACCTAGCTATGCCCTTTGCCTATATCAATTCTGCTGAGTATGCCGACCAGTTATTAGCTTCGGACAACGCTGCTGATATCAACACCAAACCAGTTGGTACCGGACCCTTTGTCTTCACCTCCTACCAAAAAGACGCCCAAATTCGCTATACCAAAAATCCAGACTATTGGAACAAAGACGATATTCATATCGATAATTTAGTCTTCGTCATTACTAAAGACTCAGCCGTGCGCGCGCAAAAAGTACAGGCAGGCGAGTGCCATGTATCGGCCTATCCAAAACCTGCTGAGATCGAATCGGTTAAATCCTCAGGTAAAGCCACGGTACTTGATCAGCCCGGCTTTAACTTGGGCTATGTCGGCTACAATGTCGAGAAACCTAAACTTAGTGACCTCAAAGTCCGTCAAGCCTTAGATATGGCGATCAACAAAGACGCTATCATCAATGCGGTTTATCAAAGCGAAGGCGTAAAAGCGACCAATCCGATGCCGCCGACGCAGTGGGGCTATGATGAGTCACTACAAGATGCGCCTTATGATGTAGAAAAGGCCAAAGCGCTTATTCAAGAAGCCGGAGCTGACGACCTTGAAATTGACTTATGGTATATGCCCGTGCAGCGCCCGTACAATCCTAATGCCAAGCTTATGGCAGAGATGCTACAAGCAGATTGGGCAAAGATTGGTGTTGACGCCAATCTGGTTACTTATGAGTGGGGCGAGTACCTAAACCGCGCCTCTAAAGGTGAGCCGGATGTCATCCTATCAGGCTGGACCGGTGATAATGGTGATCCAGATAACTGGCTGGGTACTTTATTATCATGCGACGCGATCGGCGGTAATAATTACGCACGCTGGTGTAATGAGGACTTTGACACTTTAGTTACCAATGCCCGTCAAATCAATAATCAAGATGAACGTGTCAATGAATACGTGCAAGCTCAGCAAATATTCAAAGAGCAGTTGCCTTGGAGCACCATGGCGCATTCGGTAGTTACCGTATTTACCGCTCCGAACGTTAAAGACTATAAGATTAGCCCGCTTGGCTCCATACGTTTTGATGGGGTCAGTGTTGAGTAGTTTTAGCTGACTAAGTCTGATTCAGCCCAGCTTGCAAAGTATCTCATCAATGCTTGGCTGGATCAGACGCCCTGCTCTAGCCTTATTTTTACAAGCTAAGCTATACAACCAAGCGTTTCGTAATGAAGCATTTTATTACTAATACTATAACTATTGAGCAGCCTTATGCTACTTTATATTCTGCGCCGCATTGCTATCTTAATTCCTGTCTATATTGGCTTAACGTTATCGACATTTACTTTGATCCGTTTAGTTCCTGGTGATGCGGTTCAGATTATGATGGGCGAGCGCATGGTAGATCCGGAGCTGCATGCTCGCGCTTTAGAAAGGCTAGGACTTGATAAACCACTCATTGTCCAGTATTGGAATTATCTGACCGATATATTGCAAGGTGATTTTGGTGAGTCTTTCCGCACTCGTACGCCAATACTGCAAGATTTCTTTTCTCATTTCGTACCCACTTTAGAGCTAGCATTATGCGCTATTGTTATTGCTAGCGTGATCGGGGTTAGCTTGGGTATTTTCGCCGCGCTACGCCGTGGGACTTGGATTGATTACACTTTGATGTCAGGGGCGTTGGCAGGTTATTCTATGCCTATCTATCTGCTAGGGCCTATCTTGACTGGTATATTTGCGCACTATCTAGGTCTGTTGCCAGTCGCTGGGGTGATCTCTGTTGCGCAGTTTTTGGATGTCCAGCCTTTGTATGGCTCTTGGTTATTAGGCTCGCTGACCTCAGGAGAACCAGGCGCTTTTTGGGATGTGGTCAAGCATTTCATCTTGCCCTCTATCGCGTTATCGACTATTCCTTTGGCAATGATTGCGCGGATGACCCGCTCAGCTATGCTCGAGGTATTAGACGAGGACTATGTGCGTACGGCAAGGGCTAAAGGGTTGTCCCCGCGCCGCGTCATATTAATACACGTCATGCGTAACGCTTTGATTACCGTCGTTACTGTGGTTGGCTTACAGATGGCGACCTTGCTTGCCGGCGCCATTATTACTGAGACTATTTTTAGCTGGCCAGGTGTTGGTAATTGGCTGCTGGATGGCTTTTTTACTCGGGATTATCCTATTGTACAAAACGGTATTTTATTGGTCGCGACCGCACTGATTTTGGTGAGTTTATTTATCGATATTTTGTATGGTCTTATTAATCCACGTATCCGGCATACTTCCTAACTTGATAATACTCGATACTCATTTATTGCTCTATTTAAAATTGCTCAAATAGTGACGATTGGCGCTTAAAGGGTTGTAGTAAAGCTCTCTACAAATCCAAAAGCGCTGACCACTACAGGAATTGCTCATGAAGCCTTCTGTTCTTCCCTCTGATATCGATCTTATGGCTGCCAATCCGCCCTCGTCTTGGCAGTTGTTTTTGGCAACGTTTTGCCGCAATAAAGGCGCCGTATTAGGCTTTATCGTGCTGACTTTAATGGTAGTGATTGCCATACTTGCGCCAGCCATTGCGCCGCATGACCCTTATGAATTGTTCACAGGACAAGAACAATTGCCGCCAGCATTCTTAAGCGGCGGTGACAGTATGTTTTGGCTCGGTACTGATGATGCAGGCCGAGACACTCTATCAAGGGTCATGTATGGCGCACGCTATTCGTTATTTATTGGTCTGAGCGCCACCACTTTAGCGATGATCGTGGGGATCTCTTTGGGGCTTAGCGCGGCATTTTGGCCTAAAGTTTGGGGTAAAGCGGTCATGCTGGTCAACGATATCTTGATGTCTTATCCTAGCTTATTATTGGCGATTATTATTGCTGCCATTTTAGGCCCTTCTATGACCAATACCATTATTACCATCGCTCTGGTTTGTACGCCACCCTTTATTCGCTTAACTCGTGCCACAGCGATGGTGGAGCTACAACGCGAGTATTTTACCGCTTCGCAGGTCATGGGTGCAGGTGTGATACGTTTGTTGTTCGTAACCATTTTGCCCAATTGTATGGCGCCGCTTATCGTACAGGCGACAATGATTTTCTCCTCGGCTATTTTGGAAGCAGGCGCCATTGGTTTCTTAGGCTTTGGCGTGCAACCACCAGATGCTGAATGGGGTGCAATGCTGGGCACAGCACGGCAATATATTCAAAGTAATGTTTGGCTAGCCATTTGGCCAGGTGTCGCTATCTTTTTAGCTGCTTTGTCAATTAACCTGACCGGCGATGGTCTACGCGATGCTCTAGATCCCAAATTGAAGCAGGTAACGTAATGAATAATTCCTTAAATAATGCTTCTGCAATGAACACAGCATTTTCAACGACCAAAGATGAATCCTTACTGCTGGATATCGAAAATCTATCGGTCACTTTTGGAGAGGGCGCGCGTGCTTTTCGCGCAGTAGACGATGTGTCGTTGACAATCAAGCATAGCGAAGTTATCGCTGTCGTTGGTGAGTCCGGCTCTGGTAAATCCGTCACCATGATGGCGCTAATGGGACTATTGCCGCCTTCTGCCACAGTGCGTGCCAAGCGGGTGATGTTTGATAATAAAGATATGTTGAGCCTATCTGCCAAAGAAAAGCGCGGCATCATTGGCAATGATATCTCTATGATTTTCCAAAACGCTATGTCTTGCTTAAACCCTAGTTTCACTGTTGAGATGCAGCTAGGTGAAGTACTGCGTAAACACCTTGGTCTACGCGGCTCGGCGGTACGCACGCGTATCTTAGAGCTACTAGAGTTGGTCGAGATGCCCGATGCCAAAAACCGTCTTAAGGTTTATCCGCATCAGCTCTCAGGGGGCATGAGTCAGCGCGTGATGATTGCGATGGCGATTGCTTGCGAGCCCAAATTACTTATCGCTGATGAACCCACCACCGCCCTTGATGTCACCGTACAAGCACAAATTATGGATTTGCTTAGTCGTCTACAGCGCGAAAAACAGATGGCGATGGTGCTGATTACTCATGATTTAGGTCTTGTGGCTCAAAACTCGCGCGATGTGGCGGTAATGTACGCTGGACAAGTGGTTGAGACCAGTACCGTACCTGAGATTTTCCAAAATCCGGCGCATCCTTATACCGAGGCCCTGCTGCAAGCTATCCCAGAGTTGGCTATTGGACAAGATAGATTAAATAGCCTGCCAGGCGTGGTACCTAGTCAATACGATCGCCCCAAAGGTTGCCTGCTGTCGCCGCGCTGTCCCTATAAAGAGCCTGCCTGCGAAGTGCCGCCGCCGATCTTAACCACACCAAATGGCAAAGTACGCTGTATTCACCCCGACCTCGTTGATTTCAAAGCTACTCTGCCCCCATCTATTGAAGCGCTGGAATCCACTCATGAGTAATAAAGTTGTACTAAAAGCCATTGATTTGCATAAACATTATCCGGTGTCGCAAGGTTTGGGTAAAGCCAAAGCTTATGTGAAAGCACTAAACGGAGTGTCTTTTGAGCTAAAAGCCGGCAAGACGCTGGCGGTAGTTGGCGAATCAGGCTGCGGTAAATCTACGCTTGCCCGCCAATTAACACTCATTGAACAGCCCACTAGCGGTGAGCTATTTATCAATGATGAAGCGACCACCGGTTACAGCCGAAAAGCTTTAAAAGAGTTGCGTACCGAGATTCAGATGGTGTTCCAAAACCCTTATGGTAGCCTCAACCCGCGTCATACCGTCGGTTATCAGTTGACTGAACCGCTAGATATTCATACCAAATTATCAAAAGAAGACAAACGCGATAAAATTAATGAGATGATGCGCAATGTTGGTCTACGTCCCGAACACGCAGGGCGTTATCCGCATATGTTTTCAGGCGGTCAGCGCCAGCGCATTGCCCTTGCCCGCGCTATGATGCTTAATCCAAAAATTGTCGTCGCTGATGAACCCACCTCAGCGCTTGATGTGTCGATTCAAGCTCAAGTGTTAAATCTGTTTATGGACTTACAAGACGAGTATCATACCGCTTACGTCTTTATCTCACATAACTTATCGGTAGTGCGTCATGTCGCTGATGAGGTGATGGTGATGTACTTAGGTCAGGCGGTTGAGCATGGGCCAAAAGAAGCCATTTATAATGCGCCAAAACATCCTTATACCATCGCGCTATTGGCCGCAGCGCCAACGGTGGCGGGTCAGAAGAATGATTTAACCCTGCACGGCGAGCTACCTAGCCCGCTAAATCCGCCTAGTGGCTGTGCCTTACATAAACGCTGCCCTTTTGCTAAGCCTAAATGTAGCGAGATAGAGCCAAAACTCAGAGAGTGGGAAGGTCGCTTGGTATCTTGTATACGTTTGGAAGAAATTTATGGTTAGAATGATAGTTATTTGATTCACAAATTATCTTACTGATCTTAACCTTCTATAAATGTCTATCAAGAAAGATCAATTGCGACTTCTACAGTCGCCGTATCTTCAGGTATAAAGCATAAGCAAACCTCGCCGACATCATTTCAAAAACAATAAATCTCATTTTTTTATCATATAGTGGCATAGCCTGCTCATCCTTGCCTATGCAAATGTACGCCAAAAATTGAACAAGCATTTGGATGTTAATCTACGATTGTATATGTTTTCTAATTTAATCTTATACCTTAAAAACATAGGTATTTGCTTAAAACTCCAAATGATTCCGTTCGCTCAGTAGATACAGTGACAAAACGATAATGCTGACTCTAGTCATCAAAAGTTAAACTTTATTTTTTAATGAGAGTTGTCAATAAAAATACTGCAAATAATAAATAGTAGACAAAGATTTATAAAAAATAAAATCGAAAGTTTATTAAATTACTTTTTATTTTATATTCAATAAATGTTGAGATTTTATAAATAGAAAAGCCTAACAACCAGTGTTAGGCTTTTTTTATTCTCTTGAAGCCGTTATAGTAAATTGGAAAATGCCGTTTAATCTAGCTTATTTGTTTAAATATTTATTCTTCAATTACTCATAACCGAGTACAACTCTAGTTTTTGAGATTAGTATTGGTTGACCACTATCCTTTTAATATATAACATCGTATAAAAAGACTCATTAAATTCTTATTTATAATTATTTATAGTCACTCAAAATATTGTGTTCAGTAATATACAAGTTTCTACCACTTTTTAACTACTTTTACTAAAAAATGGAGAAATAAAAAAGAAAGGTTATGTATTACTAAAACTAGTAGTAAGCTAGAGTTGTACTGTTTATAGTCGGTTTAAATAACATTGGAAGTTACCTGAATAGCATCTGTTACCTATGCTATTAATGGACCACATTATTGTAAGGATACGCTATGAATATATACTTTTGGGGACTGCTCATTAGTATTGCAGTCTACCTGCTAGTCGGCAACTATGCGGGACGCAGAGTAAAAGGAATAGAGGACTACTATGTAGCAGGGCGAAACGCGCCTACCCTACTAATTGTTGGTACCTTAGTAGCCAGTTTTCTCAGTACCACCGCTTTTCTTGGCGAAACGGGTTTTGCCTATGACGGCTATGCCTTTTTGATGCTGGCATTGACGGCCATTAATACCAGTGGTTATGTGTTGGGAGCACTGTTCTTTGGGCGTTTTATACGACGTAGCAAATCATTGACCGTCCCAGAGTTCTTTGCCAAGCGTTTTGATTCGCGCGCCATTCAGGTGCTAGCTGGGTACACCACTGCGATCGGTCTCACCGCTTATTTATTGGCCGTTACCCAAGGCGCTTCAATCTTGATCGCAGATGTGGTAGGCATACCCTACGGCGCCGCCCTTCTTATGGTTTGGGTAGGCTACATGGGATTCACCCTGTATTCAGGATCCAGCGGGGTGGTGCTGACTGACACTATTATGTTCTTATTATTTACCGCAGTCACCGTCATTGCCCTACCTTATATACTGGTTGAAGGCGGCGGTTGGCACGCTTCACTAAACGCGCTTGCCACCTATGAAGCCAAACCGGGTATTATTGCTTGGCATGGTTTAACCGGAGAAAACGCTATATGGTCTTCTGGAGGGGAATACAGTACCTTTGACGGCTAGGAGGATTTTGAGATTTTAATCTTTTTGTCAAAACACTAAAAGAGCTGCTAGCGTATTCTGGCAGCTCTTTTAGTTTGGAGTTTTATTGATATAAGTTTTAGGTAGTTGTGTACATATTTTTGTTAAATAACAATAAAAAATCCAACTCTAAACGCCCAGTTTTAAAACTTGGTTTTGACGTCTAGAATTGGATTTTTTAGCAACATGTCAATTAAAGGCGGTTTTGTTTAGCTTTAACATAATCTCTGTAAAGGCTCTACAATTCAAAAACCTTTTCATGTACTAAGATAGCTTCTTAAAAGATTTAATACTGCCATTTCTTATTTTGATTTTTATCGATCTTACCCTTTTTCTTATATATTCTTTTTTGAACCTTAGTATGTATCTTATCCCGTCTTTTTTGAGCCTTTTGATTGATCTCGTCTAGCGTTTTCTGTATTTTTTTGTCTATCTTATCTAATTCTTTTTGACGCTTGTTGTCTATCTTATCTAACTCTTTTTGATGCTTTTTGTCCACCTCATCTTGTTCTTTTCGAATCTTCTTATCGATTTTATCTTGCTCTTTTTGGCGTTTCTTCTCTATTTTATCTAATTCTTTTTGACGCTCTTTTTCTACCTTATCTTGCTGCTTTTGTTCCTTCTTATCTAATTGAGTATTATCTATCTCATCGTTGTTAAAAGATTTGTTTGACATGATGTATCCTCTTAATTATATGATTGTGTAGAACATCTCGATATTAGATATTAAGTTAGTATTTGTACCTAGTCAACTTGATACTACAAATATAAACCTCACAGAACTTTTTGTTTAGATTCAATCACAAAGGACAACGTTGATTGATATTATAGAGTACTTGATTGACGTATATGTATGCAATACGAAAGAATCGTAGGGACGTTCCACGCACCGATATGATTTAGCTTAGCCACTTTGAGATCAAAGAAAGCTAGACCATAAAAACAAAAAGATTAGCCTCGAGATTTGAATAATTTAAAAGTGAGGAAATATGCGAATCATGGCTCGGTTTTCTTTAAAGGTTTATTCGCACCTTCATTCAAGCATAGCTTTCGTCTTGTCGGTTGTTTCTAGTTTAGAAGTCGATATTGGAACACTAATTGCATTTTATAACCCAGTCAATAATAGAACCATCAGTTTTAATTTAATAGGTTCTGTTGAATATTTTTAGCTAAAAAACAAAGGTAGAACATGGTACTTTCATGGCGTGGTTATGGATTGTTAACCCTTGTTTTTTGGGCTTTTTCTTTTTTGATACATTTGTCGTTTTTTGGCTGGGACGCTGATATTGGTTTTACCTACGCTTTTCTACTCATACTATCCGCTGGCGCATTATGGGTTATTGGTCGTAAACTCAACGGTGATTTAGAATATTATGATGCGCCGCACGTCTTTATGCGCGTTCGTTTACAATACTGCGGCTTATTCTATCTGATAGCCGTGCCTTACTATTTTATGGCTTAGTCTGTAGGTTGGGTGAAGCTTGCGACACCCAACGCTCCGCTTAATAAGTCGTTGGGTCTCGTACTTTGACACCAACCTACCCATCAATTCATTTTTAATGATTTAAAACCAAAAACCAACCAAAAAAAAGAGCTACCAGAATGATCCAGTAGCTCTGCTCAATAATGTCATCAACTCAACTATAAACCATAATCTAGCTAAGTGCTGGGCTAAAGCCGCAGCCTACAAATCAGGCCAAACTATTCACAGCCTCAACCACAGCATCTGCCGTAATACCAAACTCTTTATACAAGTCGCTAGCAGGTGCCGACTCGCCATAAGTGGTCATGCCGATGACTTTGCCATCTAGACCGACGAACTTATACCAGTAATCTATATGAGCCGCTTCGACAGCGACACGGGCACGGATGTCAGCGGGCAGTACCGACTCGCGATAGCTGGCGTCTTGCTCCATGAATATCTCGGCACATGGCATGGAAACGATACGGACGCCAACGCCATTGTCGCTCAAAGTTTTATGTGCTTGCATCGCAAGTCCGACTTCTGAACCCGTCGCAATGATAATTGCTTTTAGCTCGCCCTGCTCTTTCGCTAGAACATAACCGCCTTTAGTGATATTTGCGACTTGCTCGTTATCACGTGCTTGATGCGGCAAGCTTTGACGACTAAAAATCAGCGCTGATGGATTATTCTCAGACTTAATCGCTTCAACCCAAGCGGTCGCCGATTCGGTCGCATCACATGGACGCCAAGTACGCAAGTTTGGCGTAGTACGCAGGTTAGTTAATTGCTCAACCGGTTGATGCGTTGGACCATCTTCACCTAGACCGATAGAGTCATGCGTATAAACATGGATGATACGCTGCTTCATGAGTGCGCCCATACGTACGGCGTTACGGGCATATTCCATGAACATCAGGAAGGTCGCCACGTAAGGGATAAAGCCGCCATGCAATGCGATACCATTAGCAATCGCGGTCATACCAAACTCGCGCACACCGTAGTAGATATAGTTACCATCGCTATCGGTCTCGATACCTTTAGCATCTTTAAATAGCGTTAGGTTTGATCCTGCTAGATCCGCTGAACCGCCTAATAGTTCTGGTAATAATGGCTGCAAAGTATTGATAGCGTTTTGACTGGCTTTACGGCTGGCAACATCGCCGCCCTGCTCTTGGGTTTGTTGAATGTAGTCCTTTGCTTGCTTATCAAAGTCAGCTGGCAATTCGCCATTTAAGCGGCGTAATAACTCAGCAGCTAGTTCTGGATAAGCCTTTTTATACGCTTCAAAGTCCGCTTCCCAGTTCTTTTGTAGCGTATCGCCTTTAGCTTTACCGTCCCACGCCTCATAAATCTCTTCGTCTAAATCAAACGGACCATGTTTCCAAGATAAAGCATCGCGGGTTAAAGCAATCTCGTCATCACCAAGTGGCGCGCCATGGCTTGAAGCCAGGCCTTGTTTGTTTGGACTTCCGACACCGATGATAGTTTTACAGATGATTAGACTCGGTTTACTGGTCTCTTTGAGCGCTTGCTCAGTCGCTTTAGTGATCGCATCAGTATCGTGACCGTCGACTTTAAGCACTTGCCAGCCGTAAGCTTCAAAGCGTTTTTGCGTATCATCGGTGAACCAGCCTTCGACATTACCATCGATAGAGATGCCATTGTCATCATAGAAGAAGACTAATTTGCCAAGTCCTAGTGTACCTGCGAGTGAGCACACTTCATGACTGATGCCTTCCATCAGGCAGCCATCACCTAAGAAAGCATAGGTATGGTGGTCGATAATGTTGTGACCATCGCGGTTGAACTGTGCAGCAAGCGTTTTCTCAGCAATAGCAAAGCCTACCGCATTGGCAATACCTTGACCTAGAGGCCCTGTAGTAGTTTCAATACCAGGCGTGTAACCTAGCTCAGGATGACCTGGGGTTTTAGAATGCAGCTGACGAAAGTTTTTTAGATCGTGGACGCTGACATCATAACCTGTTAAATGCAGTAATGAATAAATCAGCATTGAGCCGTGACCGTTTGATAAAACGAAGCGGTCGCGATTATGCCATTGTGGATCAGTAGGGTTGTGCTTTAAGAACTTGCGCCACAACACTTCAGCAATATCAGCCATTCCCATCGGTGCACCGGGGTGCCCTGAGTTGGCTTTTTGCACCGCATCAAATGAGAGTACACGGATGGCATTGGCAAGTTTACGTTCGTTAATTGGGGTGGGCATAGCGTGTCCTAAGATTGAAGGATAAAAGGAGAGTCAAACAGATAAAGGCGCAATAAAAGATCTTAATAAGTAGAGTTTGAAATCAAATAAGATGTGGAATTTAGATGCAATAGTAACATAGTAGACATAATCCTCGCCAAGAAATGGCATGGCTTATACGTTTATATTTAACAATGACTTATATTGACTTTTTCAAACGGTTCATAAAAAACCATTGCTCATAATTATTATAAACAATGGTTACAGGCTATGACGATAAACTATCTATTTAAGCCGAAATCGTCTCAGCACCGCCCATAAATGGACGTAGGACTTCTGGAATCGTGACACTACCATTCGCGTTTTGATGATTCTCCATCACCGCCAGCAAGGTACGCCCTACTGCTAACCCTGAGCCATTGAGGGTATGGGCAAGAGCCGTCTGCTTGCCCTCTTTTACCCGCGTTCCCATACGCCGCGCTTGGAAGTCACCGCAATTTGAGCAGCTAGAGATCTCACGATAAGTCTCTTGGCTTGGTAGCCAAACCTCGATATCATAGGTCTTTTGAGCGGCAAAGCCCATGTCACCAGTACATAGCTTCATCACTCGATATGGTAATTCGAGCTGCTGTAAGATGTATTCAGCTTGTGCGGTCATTGCTTCTAACAAATCGCCTGATTGCTCGGAGGTAGCAATATTGACCATCTCGACCTTTTCAAACTGATGCTGACGGATGAGACCACGAGTATCACGACCGTGCGATCCCGCTTCACTACGAAAACAGGGCGTATGCGCGGTGAATTTAAGCGGCAAATTTTTGGCCTCTAAACGCTCGCCGCGTACCAAGTTGGTCATTGGGACCTCAGCAGTTGGAATCAAGTAGAAGTCTGTACCATCGTTATTGGTGTGGTTGGTGAGTTTAAACAGATCATCTTCAAACTTTGGCAGCTGCCCTGTTCCTGTTAAGCTCTCTGAGTTGACAATATAAGGCACATAAGTCTCGGTATAGCCGTACTTTAGCGTATGAGTGTTGAGCATAAATTGAATAAGCGCTCGGTGTAGCTGAGCAAGCTGGCCTTTGAGCACACTAAAGCGGCTACCAGTAATTTTGGCAGCGGCTTCAAAGTCAAGCATACCCAAGGTCTCACCGATATAGGTATGGTCTTGGATATCAAAATCAAAGCTACGCGGCTCGCCCCATCTGCGTACCTCTTCGTTGTCTTCTTCTGATTCGCCAACGGGTACATCTGCCTCTGGGATATTAGGGATTTGTAGGGCAGCTTGATTGATACGCTCTTGTAAGCCGCGCAACTCTTCCTCAGCGGCTTTAATCTCGCCACTCACGCTTTGCATTTGCGCAAGCAGCTCACTTGCATCCTCGCCTGATTTTTTCAATGCCCCAACTTGTTTGGCACCTGCATTACGCTGCGACTGCAGTTCTTCGGTCTTGACCTGTAAAGATTTACGCTCGTTTTCAATGGTCTGCCAAAATTCTATATCAAGGCTATAACCACGGGTAGCTAATTGCTGCTGTAGATCGGTTAAGTCGCCGCGTAAAAGTTTAGGGTCTATCATAATAGTGGCCTGTAGCGCTAAGAGTGAAAAAGTCAAAACAATCAAAATTAAATGGCTGCTATGATACCAAGACCTAATGGATTTGACTACGTTTTCGGACGCAGATTATGAGACTATTGCCATATCACCCTGCTTATTGTGTTTCTTTTAAAGGTACTTTTCGGTAAGATAAGCGCATGTTATTTTGCTTAGTACCATCTTGCTTAGCGCTGACTTTGTTATTCTTAACAACAACAGCATGACAGCTGCCACCCACCGTTTCTAATTTAAGTATTTGAGAACCCTTTATGGCCTTGTACCCTTACACCCTACAACCTGTCGCTTTAAATCTGACCGAAGCTGAATTCAAGCAAGCGCAGTACGAGCTATTTACTAACGCCAGCCCTTCTTTCGGTCTCAAGAGCCTCAAAACCAAAGAGTGGATCATTATGGCAGTGGTTGTCGTATTAGCGATTGTAGGGCTAATTTTTGTTTCAGGCTATTCGACAATTATTTTTTGGGTGATGTTGATTGCAGTAGCTATTTATCTGCTGATCCGTACGCTTGGCTTTAAATGGTATGTCAAAAAGGAGTTTGAGAAACAAGTGGCAGAGCAAGAGATGCCTAATGAGATGCGCCAGATGAAGCTTGGCGTACAAAAACATGGTCTAGTAATGGCCATGCCTGTCAACCAGCCTGACTTCAGTAGTAATCAGATGCGCGGGATGCAAATGCGTGCCGGCCAAACTCAGCAAGCAGTTATTCCATGGAGCGCAGTCAAAAGCTGGGATGAAACCGATGACTATATCTTTATGATGTTTGAATTAAAAGGGCAACAAGGCAGTCAAATTATACCCAAACGTCTACAAACGCAAAAGTTTCCTATCGATACGGTACGCCAGCATTTGCAAGAAGTAGTACCTATTCGTGGCTTGCAAACGACTACTCTACAAGCTCCGGTTAAATAGTGCTTTATCATGTCACACTTGGCAGCGACAGATAGTCCGTAGTTTTATAAAACCTGTTGTATAGGTTAGTTTATTCAATTTAACTTATTGACGCTATTTTGCTATTATATAAAACATCAAGAGGTGAGGTATAGAAGACATTTTATGGCCCTATTTACAGATACTGTTTAGTAAATGGTTGCTTTTAGAATAGCTACTTTTAAATTGTTATTTTACTAGCCTCAAAAGCTTCGTTATATTAACAAGCATGGCTATAAAACCATTGCCCTGCTACACTTCTACCTTCATATAAAAGCTTATATAGAAAAATTCCACATTCACACTTATATTATAAGGACAATATTATGAGTAATACAGACGTAAATAACAATACTAACCAGATCGGTCTAGAAAAAGCAGACATGAGTGCTGTGGTTGCTAAACTTAATGACTTGTTATCAAGCTATCATATGTTTTATATCAACGTCCGTGGTTACCACTGGAACGTTAAGGGTGAGCACTTTTTCTCACTACACGAGCAATTTGAAGAGCTATATACCAATCTACAAGTAGAGATTGATGAGATTGCTGAACGTATTTTGACCTTGGGTAAAACACCGCTACATGCTTATAGCGACTTTGCTCAACATACTAGTATTGAAGAAGATAAAAACGTCCATGATGGCAACCAGTGTGTTAAAGGAGTCGTTAAAGGACTGCAAGCGCTTATCGAAGAGCAACGCATGGTTTCGGCAACAGCAGCAGAAGCAGAAGACCAAGGTACTGCTGACCTGCTTGATGAGTACGTACAACAGCAAGAAAAACTGGTCTGGATGTACAATGCTTTTTTGGGTAAATAGATCTTTGGATAATTAACATCTTAGTTCAATAAAACAGAACGATAAAGCAAAAACTAAGAATCAAAAAAAGCACCGATAGAGGTGCTTTTTTTGTGTGTAGAGTTTTGCAAAGATTATTATTAACAGAGGTAGGGTAGCTAACAAAGAGAGTTACTGCTGAATCCATTGACGCATTTTTTCACGCTCACTTGGCGTTGCTTGTAGCCAAATCTGCATAAAACTATCTAATGTGTTAGCGGTAGGCTGATTGGTATTTGTAATAGAAGTCGCAGGCGCTGCGGTATAGGTGGTAGTAGAGACATTGCCAGAGCGAACATTATTCTGCGCAGGAGTAGCAATGGTAGATGGCTGATTCAAGGCTGCTATCGCTCGCTGATTTTGTATCTCAGCATTGTCACCACCAAATATACCCCCTATTGCATTACCTAGCCCTGATAAGATACCACCTTTATTGCCTCCTGAGCTTTGCTGACTGGCTACTATAGTATCTCCTTGCTGTATAGCTAAGGTGGGCTGGTCGGCATATTCTTTAGCCGCCTTGTACTCTTCAGGCTGATTGGGCATAGTGAGACGATAAGTTTGATTGTCTGCTAACTGCGCGGTGACGCTAACATTGCCTGAACGCAGATAGTCATGTTCATCGCGGCGTAATTTGTACAAGCGATCGTATTTAGCAGTGATAGCATGCTGGCCTGGCTGTAGAGTGAACTCTCTAATTAGAGGCTGCAAAAGACTTTGTTCGACCTCTTGACCATTGATCGCTGTAACTTTGATATTGTCATCTACCAATAAGGTGACCGCAGCGTGTGAGAGTATAGATACTGAGCTTGCACCTATCAATAAAGTGCTAATAGTTAGCTTTTTGAGCAAAGAGGTAGAGAGTTTCATAAGTTATCCTATGGGTAATGATGAGAGTGAGCAAAAGGTATGGCGTACCCCACCTCTGTATTGTTGTAAAAACTTATAATCATTAGAGATTATTCAACGTAAATTTCGTATTATTTAAAGATTTAGTGACTGTTAAAATCTAATGACATAGTATGTTGGTCTTGGCTGGCCGCTTGATTATCCAATTGCGTCTCTTGACTAATATCAGCAAGCTCAGCGGCAAGCGTCTGCTCATTGATCGTTCGTAGCGCATCACTTATTACTGCTTTAGATATATTACTACGTCCAAGATTGGAGAACATCGGCTGAATGTAATTTAGCACCTCCATCATCGCTCCGATACGATGAGGCCCCTCTGTTAGCAGATGATCAATAATACGCTCATCAAACTGCCAACCGCGGCGGCGTAAAATAGATTGCAATAAAGCTTGACGATCAGCAAAATCGTGACCATTAGGTACTTTAAAAGTAGGTGCCTGCGCAAGACGAGTTAACAGATCGGTTAACTGAAACGGAAGTTCACTAGCAGGTTTATCAGCTGCGAATAGTAGCTGGCGCTGTCCCTCACGGCTACGATTAATCAGATGAAACAAAGCTTCTTGCCACAAGCTACTGCGTTCGAGTACTTCTAAATCATCGATAGCAATAACATCAAAATTCTCAAGGGACGACAATACATCAACATCAGTATCAATCAGCTCGTTGAGCGACAGGCAGATTGCTGTCTTATTCATCTCAATAAACGATTCACAAATAGCGGACAGCAGATGAGACTTACCAGTAGCAGGGCTGCCAAATAGATACAGCTGACCTATCAGTCCAACATGTAATTGCCGTACTGCATCAATAATGGACATCCAACCTGGACCTGAGAAGTCACTGAGACTTGCATCATGCTTGATGTCTAGATTGAGACTTAGCTGTGCTTGCGCCATAGATCGTCAACTTAGTTTGGGTAGTGCGATAAAACCATATTGAAAAACCACATCTCTTAAAAATTGTGTTATAAACACTGCGCCTATATATACCATATTTATAAAATGACTGACAAGTGCTTTACCCGTTTTAAGGTCTGAGGTAGAAATATTCTTTTTCAAAACACGGTCACTCTTTTTTAAATAGATCTAACTGGACGCGACCTTTATAAAAGTCAGTTGAGCGATAATAAGCATACAGATGCCGGAACAATACATTGAGTACTGCTGATACTGGTAGGGCAATGAGCATACCGACGAAGCCCAATATGCTAGCACCTGCTAATACAGCAAATATCACCCACAGCGGCGATAGTCCAATTTTATCACCTAAAAGCAAAGGCTGTAGTACATAACCCTCTGCCGCCTGTCCTACCAAAAATGCAGCCACAATCAGTGATAAATAAAGCCAGTCAAAGCCAAACTGGAATAGCCCAGCTATAATGGCAGCAATAAAACCCAAACCAAAACCTAAATACGGTACGAAACTTGCGATACCAGCCACCATACCGATAGTTAGCCCCAGCTCTAAACCGATTAGTTGCAGCTGTACTGCATAAATAGCGCCTAATAGCACCATAACTAATAGCTGTCCTTTAATAAACTCCATTAAAGCGCGATCACATTCTTGGGCAATAGCAATTACCTTTTTATTGTACCCTGCTGGAATAGCCATCTTCCAAGTATGAATACGTTGATCCCAGTTAAACAAAAAGTAAAACGTTAAAATAGGTACCAAGACAATCAGTCCAGCATTATTAACAAAGCGCATACCTGAAGAAAAAATTTGGCTCATCCAAGTGCTAGCATCGGAGACATTATAATGAGTTTGCATGTAACTGACCAAGGTTTCAGAAAAACCTTCAATCTGTAAGGCGGGCATTAATATATTAGTATTGTCGACGACCCAGTCCCGAACCGCACCATTGTACCAGCTAAGAATCCTTGGCAGATATTCCCACGCCGCTTGCAACTGATGCCACAGCGTCGGTATCAACCACCACAGCAATAATGCCATTCCTAAAGTAATAGTCGCATAAACCACAATGATAGCAATCCAGCGTCTGACATACTTTGTTAGTTTTTTTACCAAAGGATTAAACAGATAGGCCAGTATAAAAGCTACGAAAAAAGGTATGATGACTGGTAACATCAGCTTTATTAAAAATAAGGCTACAACAATAACAACGACAATAAATAAACGTCGAAAAAAAGGATCTATGGGCTGGGATATCATTGTTAGTAGTCCTAAAGCTGGGCTAAGTGGAATTAAAATAATAAAATGAGGACAAAACCTAAATACTATTCTCGCAGAGTATACTAAAAAAGAGTCATTTTTTGTTTTTTAATTTTATTTGTATTTTGTCTGCATTCTTGGGTAGATATTAATAAGTTGTTTTGCGAGTAGGCACGACTTTTAGGTATAATGCGTGCATCGTAATTTAAGTAACAATACTCTTTGCACAAAACCCTACTACCTCCTCAACTGTGAGATGACTATGAGTAATAAGCCCTCTTTAAGCTACAAAGATGCAGGCGTTGATATTGATGCAGGCGACGCGCTTGTACAGCGGATTAAGTCTGTGGCCAAAGCCACTACGCGACCTGAAGTGGTAGGCGGGCTTGGTGGTTTTGGTGCCCTATGCCGTATTCCAACCGGTTATACCTCACCCTTATTAGTCTCCGGTACTGACGGTGTTGGTACCAAGCTTAAATTAGCACTGCAGCTTAACCGTCATGATACGATTGGTATAGACTTAGTTGCTATGTGTGTCAATGATCTACTGGTTTGCGGCGCCGAGCCCTTGTTCTTTTTAGACTATTACGCGACCGGTAAGCTTGATGTTGATACTGCAGCAACGGTAGTGACTGGTATAGGCGTAGGTTGCAAATTAGCGAACTGTGCTCTTATTGGTGGTGAGACCGCTGAGATGCCAGGCATGTATCAAGATGACGATTATGATTTAGCTGGGTTTTGTGTGGGTGTGGTTGAGGAAAGCGAGATCATCACGGGCAAAAACGTCAGCGAGGGTGATATTCTTATTGCGCTTGCCTCTAGTGGTGCTCACTCCAACGGTTATTCTCTAGTACGCAAAGTCGTTGAGGTCAGCGGTATCGATATTGCTGATAGCGATAAACAACTAGATGGCAAGCCTATCGCCGATGCTTTGATGGCACCTACTCGTATCTATGTCAAAGCCATTAAAGCTCTACAAGACTCGCTTGGTAATGCAGCCATCCACGCTATGTCGCATATCACTGGCGGTGGTCTGACTGATAACCTGCCGCGCGTACTGCCGGATAATTTAGCCGCTAGTATTGATACCAGTAGCTGGCAGTTCTCAGAGCTATTTACGTGGTTACAAGCCGAAGGTAATATTGCTCAAAGCGAGATGTATCGCACCTTTAACTGCGGTGTGGGCTTTGTCATCGTAGTGCCTAAAGATAAAGCAGAAACTGCTATCAAAACTTTGAATGATGCTGGCGAAAATGCTTGGCAGTTAGGCGCAATGGTCAAGCGCAGCACTAATGATCAGGCGGATGCAGTGGTGTACCGTTAATGTCAGACAGCAACGAAAAAGATAATCATAAGCCATTACGCATTGCAGTATTGGTATCAGGCAGTGGTAGCAACTTGCAAGTATTAATTGATGCGATGCAAGCAGGTGCGCTACCCATTGAAATAGTAGGCGTCATTAGCAACCGTGAAGACGCCTATGCTATTACCCGTGCTAAAGATGCCACTATTCCAGTAGCAGTGTTGTCACACGTTGCTAGCGGCAAACGTATGGGGATTAAGACCTTTGAAACTCATGCTAGCGCGCAGCTAACTACATGGCAACCTGATCTGATTGTATTGGCTGGTTTTATGCGGGTATTAAGTGCTGAATTCATTGATAACACGCCAGCGCCGATGATTAATCTGCATCCTGCTTTATTGCCTGCTTATAAAGGCCTAGACACTCATCAGCGGGCCATACAGGCAGGTGAACGTCAGCATGGCTGTAGCATTCATATCGTCACCGCTGAGCTTGATGCAGGCGCTGTCCTGACCCAAGCCCTACTAGAAGTGCATCAAAAAGATACTGCTGACAGTTTGCAAACGCGCGTGCAAAAGCTTGAACATCAGCTGTTACCTTGGACAATTTTATTGATAGCTAAAGGGGTGTTAGATCTCAAGACAATAAGCGCTCAAACTGCTAGCAATCCTACTTATCTGCCCGCTCTACCTTTGAAGCTTTGGTTAAACCATTAGATATTTGGCTCACTAAGCTTGAATAGCCGTAAGGATTTGCCGCTTTAGCTGTAAATACGTTTGGCTATCCAAAAATCCTAAGTACTTTGGAATCTCAAAGTGCTTAGTCAAAGCAGCAGGAAAGCCTTTTAAAACATAGATATGGTTGGATAAATAGATAGCTTCATCGATATCGTGGGTAATAATTAAGCAAGTCAGCCGTAGACGTTGTTGCAGTTTACTAAACCAGTGATACATCTCATCTTTAGTGACAAAATCAAGCGCGGAGAAAGGCTCATCGAGCAGCATAATAGGATTATCACTAAGATAAGTTCTAAGTAGCGCTGCTCGCTGTCGTTGTCCACCTGATAGCGTCTGCGGATAATGATGTGCCAAACCTTCTAGACCAAAACGCGCCAGCTGCGGGTTGACGATCTCGGCAATTTTCGCTTTTTTATAACCCTTTAAAGTTAAAGGCAAGCAAATATTTTCATAAACGGTCTTAAAGGGTAGTAACAAATCTTTTTGTAGCATATAACCGACAGTGCCAGCTTGCCCCGTAGTATCGTTGCCCTCTATCCATACCTGCCCAGCACTGGGGGTGATTAAACCTGCAGCAATATTAAATAGTGTGGTTTTACCTACCCCGCTGGCGCCGACGATACTGACAACGTCGTTTCTCTTGACGGCCAAATTTAGTCGCTCAAATAGCGGCGACTTATCGAACGCATGGTTTATATTATCCAAGACGAGCACTTTATCCATTATTTGACCCCTATGAATGTAACTTAGCTTATTTTATAGGGTATGCAAACACTTATAAATAATCATTACTAACGCCTGCTTGCGGAACCAAAGGCTCCTCAATGAGATTATTCTGATACACCCAATCAAAAAACTTATCCCAGCGCGCATAATCAAACTTGCCCCACTCGCCTTTATCATCTAAATATAATGGGGAGAGATATCTTTGACTGGCAATCGCAAGCTCCTTGTTGGTTTCTGGCGCATGTTTGAGTAAAATCTCAGCACTAGCATCAGGGTTATTAGCCGCATACTCATAGCCTTGTTTAATTGCTGCAAGCGCCTTTTTCGCTAGCTCAGGATTGTTTGCCAGTAGCTCATTATTAGCGATAATAACGGGCGAATAATAATCAAATACGGGCTCATAATCTTTTAAAAAGAAAAACTGTGTATCAACGCCTTGCTGCTTGGCATGAATACCATCCCAACCATAAAACGCCAAAATGAAATCAAACTGGTTCATCCGTAGCGCCACACTGGCATCGGTAGCCTCCCCCGGAATTTTAACCAGATCTTCCCCTACCAGCTCAGCCACAGTAGCATCATCAATCGGATCCTCCCAAGTTGAATAGCGCATACCATTTAGATCTTTAGGCGTCTGCGTTCCTAATGACTCAAGTGACATAAGACCAGCGGTGTTGTGTTGTAAAATAGCTGCAACCGCGGTAATAGGCACTTCTTTGGTCAGCTGTTTAACCATATTAGGCTGAAAATAAACGCCAAAATCAGCACGTTTATTAGCGACCAAGGTTGAGGCGCTGTCTTCGCTTGGCTGTACTATCTTTACATTTAATCCTTGCTGCGCAAAATAGCCATTTTCAAGTGCCACATACAATCCAGTATGATTGGTATTAGGCACCCAATCTAAAGAAATCACAAAGTCCGTTAAACCCTCGGTGTTTGCCTCATTTCCAGATTCATCGCTTTGCGGCTGACACGCCATGAGACTCAAAGCAGTCATTGCTAAAATGAACAGTAAGACAAAACGGCGAAAATATCTATTTAAGTCTTTAGCGCAGGCTACATCTGAAGCTTCAAAAGCTAAATACACGGCAGATTATCCTTATATGTTTTTATAGTTACAAATACTTGTGCCTTAATGCCCGTCTCTCCAGCCATTTCACTAAAGAGATGAGCATTAAGGTTAAAACACTAATGAGAAAAATAACGGCAAACATGCTATCTAAATCGTACGATTTTCTGACTCGAGTCATATATACTCCCAAGCCATTATAGCCGCCAAGCCATTCAGCGATAACCGCTGAGATTAGCGCATAAGATAGCGCCACTTTAAGACCGGTAAAAAAGAAGCCCATCGCTGATGGAATTTTGAGGTGGCGATACACTTGATAACGCGTGGCTTGCATCGACTTAAACAAGTCAAGATGCTCTTTGGTGACCGACTGATAACCATCAATCAATGCAATGGTAATGGGAAAAAACACTGCCAAGACTACTAAAACTACTTTTGGCGTAATGCCATAACCCAGCCAAATAATCAATAAAGGGGCGATAGCAATAGTAGGAATGGTTTGATTAAGCAAAATAACCGGATAAATCAGCTCGCGTGTGGTCTTGGATAAATCCATCACAATAGATAGCACAAAGCTTAAAACCAAGCTAATAGCGGTGCCGATAAAAGCGGTAGCTAAAGTATATTTTGCATGCCCCATTAGTAGAGAAAAATCATCGATAAAGGCTTGCACGATTTGAATAGGCGATGGCAACAAATAGTCTGGGATTAGCTCGAAGTAAACGCACGCTTGCCAAATGAGCAAAAGAAGCCAAACCAACACATAGCTTTTAAGAATTTGAACTATTTTGCCTATAAGCTGAGAGGCTTTAGCTAAAACACTCATTATTGTTTTCTTAATGTAGTCTTGAAATATTATGTGGAGTAAAACATATAGCGAACTTGAAAAGCTGCAGACTATAGTAACTTAAGTTTAGAGACCATGGTAGTTAAAACTGATCTCAACAAATAGTGTGGATAAAAAAATGCCCCGTTATCTGGTAACGAGGCATCTGAGAAAATTTATCAATTATACAAGAACTTCGAATTAAGCAGGTTTTTTATCAATGACATGTACTGCTTTAATATTGACAAACTCTTTAATACCAAAGCCGCCATGCTCACGACCATAGCCTGAATCTTTAACACCACCAAATGGTAGAGCTGGATTAGCTAGGCCATAACCATTGATATAAATCATACCCGTGTCAAAGTACTTCTGTGCCAGCTCAATTGCTTTATCTTCATCTTTTGAGAAGACCGCGCCACCTAAACCATAACGGCTATCATTGGCAATACGGAAAGCATCGTCTTGATCTTTAGCACGAATTAGAGAAGCTACGGGACCAAACAACTCATCTTTATAAGCAGGTTGATCAGGTTGAATGTTCTCTAAAATAGTTGGCGGGTAAAATGCACCTGGCTGATTAGGTACTTCGCCACCTATAGTGACAGTTGCGCCCTTTTGAACACTTTCTTGAACTTGCTCATGTAGCTTATCGCGTTGATCACTGCTTGATAATGGACCTAATTTTACTGAATCATCCATTGGATTACCGAAATTGTAACTATTAAACTTCTCAATGACCAAATCACGGAACTTATCATAGACGCTATCTACAACGATAAAGCGTTTGGCTGCAACACAAGTTTCGCCATTATTATTTAAGCGAGCAAAGGCACACGTTTCAGCCGCAAGGTCTAGATCAGCATCTTCTAGCACAATAAAAGCATCGTTAGAACCTAGTTCCAAAACCGTCTTTTTGAGCGCTTTGGCCGCTTGCTGAGCCACCTTACGACCAGCAACATCACTACCCGTTAGAGTCACACCGCGTACTTTATCATTTTCAATGATTTTCTCAGACTGATCATGACTGATAATTAGGGTACGGAATAAATCATTAGGTAGATCAGACTCATGCAAGATTTTTTCAATCAACAAGCCAGAACCCGTCACATTTGACGCATGCTTAAGTAGAATGCTGTTACCTGCCATTAAATTGGCAATAGTGTAACGGAAGACTTGATAGGCAGGAAAATTCCAAGGCTGGATACCATAAATGATACCAATAGGCTCATAGCTAACCAAACCCTTTTTCATGCCTTCGGCCTCACGCTCATCGTCAGCTAATGCAGCTACGCCTTCTTGAGCGGTAAAGTCACAGATACCTTTACATAAGTCAACTTCATCAAAGCTTGCCTCAAGCAATTTACCGCGCTCCTCAGTCATAAGCTTAGCAAGCTCATCTTTGTATTCCATCAACTTATCGCCAATAGAATTAATGACCTTTGCGCGCTCTTCATGACTAACTAAACGCCATTCCATAAATGCTTTATGAGAAGCATCAATAATTTTATTAACTTCATCACTGCTCATATAGTTGTAATCTTTAATATTCTCGCCCGTTGCAGGGTTTACAGTAGTAATATCTGCCATAGTTATTATCCTTATTTTTGGAGTTCTTGACGCGTAAATTTTATAAATATAAATTAAGTAGATTAAGAGTACATAGTTTTTGAAGAAGGTTTTTAAAGAAGTTTATAATGTTATATTTCTTAACAATAACTATGTCATGTGTCTTTTCTCTTAACACCCAACAGCATAGCAGAATATTTGGTTGAAAGGTTTACAACATATAAAGAAGTGTTTTGAAGATGTTAACAGTGTGACCACTTTATAAGATGAGGCTTGAAGTAATAAGACAATTGAGCTTCTATAATGTTAAATATATTAAGTAACATATTGATTCTATCTTATAGAAGATAATTACTAACTGCTTTTTGGTACAGACTATTCACACAAATGATAAAACTATTAAACCTTAAAACAGACTACTAATCGCTGGTATTTCTTGTTCGGTATTGTCCTCATCAGCGACAACCTGGCGTGCTACATGCATAATAAGCTGACGTAACCAGCGATGCGCAGGGTGATG
The DNA here is from genome assembly GCA_947501045.1 of uncultured Psychrobacter sp. Classification (GTDB taxonomy): domain Bacteria; phylum Pseudomonadota; class Gammaproteobacteria; order Pseudomonadales; family Moraxellaceae; genus Psychrobacter. The sequence goes on along the minus strand of CANMUI010000001.1, from coordinate 804,839 downwards.
CTGCAGTAGTGGTGACCAAGCCATCGTCAGCTCAAATTCAGGAATAAAAAATGGTGGCTCTTTCATCACGATACTGTCATTGTTGGCCTGCATCCGTGCCACGCGCGTCGGTAAGGTAGCGATTAAATCTTTATTCGCAGCAAGCATCGCGGGCATCTGATAATGACGAGTAAAGACGCTGATTTGTCGTTTTTGTCCAAGGCGCTGCAATGCTTGATCAATAGAGCCAAGACCACCTGACTTTTCTGGATTGACCCCAAAACCTACACCCATACCTGTCTTTGATACCCAGACGTGCTGCGCTTTTAGATAGTTTTTTAGATTGAAGCGATTGGCATAAGGGCTTTCAGAGGATAGCAGACAACTAAAGGTATCGCGCCAAACCAACACCTGATGAAAGCTTTGCGGTATCTCATTAAAGCGGTTAATGGCCAGATCAACACGACCCTGCTCCATATCACGATAAGAGACATCTGATGGAGTCAAAAAATCTAAAATGACATTAGGCGCCTCTGCGCGCAATGCTTTGACTAGCCTTGGTACCAAAGTTGCTTCTGCATAGTCTGAGGTCATGATACGAAAAACGCGTGAAGTACTATAAGGACGAAATTCTGTACGCGGTTCAAGCACTTGCGTCAGATCAGCGAGTATCTCACGGATACGCGGTTGTAGCTCCAGCGCGCGTTCTGTTGGCGTCATACCCTCTGATGAGCGTACCAATAACGGATCATTAAACAGTTTGCGTAAGCGGCGCAGTATATTACTCATAGCAGGCTGAGTGATCCCTAATTGCTCAGCGGCACGTGTAACGTTCTTTTCTCGTAACAATACATCTAGATGTACTAATAAATTCAAATCAACGCGCTGCAAATTCATATATATATGTCTCTTTACTTTAGAATAAATGCTACCACAAACGTAGTATTTTTGACCTGTCGTTTATTACAACTCATCTACAACAGCATAATATAAAGATATTTTTGTGTTAATTATTTTGGAATATACTTATTATAACTGAATCTACCTGTTATAAACCATTGTTTTATATACATTATAACCCAACGAAATACCCAAGATAATAATCATAAACTAGATAAATCAAGGTAACCTAGCTATAGTGGCTAGCAAGCGCTCATTATGCACTATTCAACATTAGACTGTTACTATGTATTTTAATAGATGAGCTAACAAGTGTATTTTATCGCATTTTCGTGCTGAAATACGGACATAAAATTTATTACCCTGTCTTATGAAAACTTAATTTTTATGCTTATTTTTCTAGGCTTGGATAAATATCTTATATGCTTTAGGATGATAGTTACTTCATTAGCCAAAAAATCCTTATAAAACAGTCAATTAATTACAAAATAACCGTTCAAAAAGGAAACTAAAAAATAAAAGCTGACCAAATAGACAGGTTTTAATTGCTTTTATCGAAATTTTCTTATAGTTTAGTAGAGATTGCTCACGCAAGAAGCTTATATTTCAAATTTTTACTTCTGCCAGCATCTTTTTATCTAGGCCAAAATCATCTTAATTATTTTAATTTACTCTTTTATTCACCACCAGGAGACTCTAAATGTCAACTAGCTATAAGTCAGCAATCGATTTAGTACGCGAATTAAAGCAAAAGCACGGTAACTGGCAAAATATCAGTGAAACTGATGCTGCACGTATGATGGTACAAAACCGTTTCAAAACTGGTTTGGATATCGCTAAGTATACTGCAAAAATTATGCGTCAAGATATGGAAGACTATGACAATGACACGTCTCAGTACACCCAATCTTTAGGAGCATGGCATGGTTTTATCGCCCAGCAGACTATGTATGCTAAGAAAAAATACTTTGGTACCACAGCAAAGACTTACATCTACTTATCAGGTTGGATGGTAGCCGCTCTGCGCTCTGAATTCGGTCCCCTTCCTGACCAGTCTATGCACGAGAAAACTTCAGTACCTAAACTAATCGAAGAGATCTATACTTTCCTGCGTCAAGCTGATGCTAAAGTATTGAATGACTACTTCCGTGAGCTAAACGCTGCTGAAGAAGCCGGTCAAGACACTAAAGCTATCTTAGATAAAATCGAAAACTTTGATTCACACGTCGTGCCAATTATCGCTGATATTGATGCCGGCTTCGGTAATGAAGAAGCGACTTACTTGCTAACCAAGCAAATGATTGAAGCTGGTGCCTGTGCTATCCAGATCGAAAACCAAGTATCTGATGCCAAGCAATGTGGTCACCAAGCAGGTAAAGTAACCGTACCGCATGAAGACTTTATCTCAAAACTAAACGCTATTCGTTATGCCTTTTTAGAGCTTGGTGTTGAAGACGGTATCATCGTTGCGCGTACAGATTCTGAAGGCGCGTCACTGACGCAAAAGATTCCAGTATCTGAAGAGCCAGGCGACCTTGCTTCTAAGTACATCGACTTTATCGAGATGGAAGAAGTTACTTTAGAGAATGCTCAAGAGAACGACAGCTTGCTTAAGCACAACGGCAAACTAGTACGTCCGGTTCGTTTAGCGAACGGTTTATACCAGTTCCGTGAAGACACCAATATCGACCGCGTGGTACTTGACTGTGTCACTGCTCTTGAGAACGGTGCTGATCTACTATGGATTGAGACCCCAACGCCAAACGTTGAACACATCAAAATGATGGTTGATCGTATTAAAGAGCAGCAGCCAAAAGCGAAACTGGTATACAACAACAGCCCATCGTTTAACTGGACGCTAAACTTCCGTAAGCAAGTGATCGCTCAGTGGGAAGAAGAAGGTAAAGACATCTCAGCTTATGATAAGAATAATTTGATGAGCAGCGACTACGACGGTACTGAGCTTGATGAAGCGGCTGACATCGCAGCTAAGAACTTTCAAAAAGATGCGTCACGTGAAGCGGGTGTATTCCATCACTTGATCACCTTACCGACTTATCACACCACTGCTCTTAGCGTTCATGAGTTGGCTAAAGGCTACTTTGGTGAAGAAGGTATGCTTGCTTATGCTGCAGGCGTACAGCGTAAAGAGATTCGTGAAGGCATCTCTTGTGTCAAGCACCAAGCTATGGCAGGTTCTGATCTTGGCGATGATCACAAAGAGATCTTCTCAGGTGACAATGCTCTAAAAGCTGGTGGTGGCAAAAACACCATGAATCAATTCTCGTAGTTGAGTCATATCGAGTAATTAATTATAGGTAACTTTTTATACGTAACCTATAACTAATACAAACTCTCACTGTAAAAGCCGTCCTATCTCAATAGGGCGGCTTTTTTTATAGTTAAGTTTTACTTGTTATTGTCTAGCAGCTTTCATAGGATGGTAGTACTGATACAGTACTGATAAAAATGCTAACTATAAAAATCTCACAAAAAGGGGAGCGTTATGCAAGAGATAGAGCTAAAGTTTTTGGTGCCAAAAGCACGTTTAAAAGGTTTGCTGCGACAGGCGAAGGTTAAGTCCTCAGAAGTGACGCAGATGGCAGCGCATTACTACGATACCTCTGATCAAAAGTTAGCGCAAGCCGGCATCGGCCTTCGTATCCGCCGTGAAGGTGATACTTGGGTGCAAACCATCAAAGCAGGCGGCGATGGTATTGCAGCAAGGCTTGAGCACAATGCCCTATTAGATAATGAACAGGTACAGGCAATGCTGAAGTCTCAGAAGCTTATGCCCGATTTAACGATCTACAAAGACACTTCCATTGAACCTTTACTGGCTGATTTTAAACTCAAGAAACTTACCAAAAAACTAAGCCGTCTCTATGTTACGGACATAGAGCGCATCACGCGCCTGGTAACAGAAGATGATAATGGTGCAAAGAGCAGCATTGAGATCGCTTATGACTACGGTGACATTATCCACGGGGAGGATGACAACCAGCGCCAGTCTATACAAGAGATAGAGTTTGAACTGGTATCAGGAGATCTGGACTTTTTATTTACGACAGCAAAGACGTGGTGTAAGCGCTACAAATTATATCTATCGACCGTCACAAAGGCTGAACGCGGCGGCTTACTCCTGCATAATCAAGACTACAGTCCAGCAATCAAGGCTAATCTCAAGCAATTAGATGTTGAGGCTGACACCAGTATGCCCGCTTTTATACGAGCGGTTGTACATAATTGTTTATTGCAGATTTTGCCTAATAGCAGTGCTATTGTCGCTGGCAGCCAAGATTACGAGCATGTTTCACAGTTGCATAACGGTATACAGCGTTTACATACCAGTCTTAAAACCCTGCAAAATTTCTCCGATCAGCTCAATCCTGAGTGGCTACCGATATTAGAACAAACGGCAAGCCTGCTTGATGACTATGGTAAACTTAGCTACCTGAGCGATTACGTAGAATATAAGCTTAGACAACAGGGCGCTCCTGCAGTTGATTGGAGCACCGATATTGACGACATTAAAATTACTCCTATCGATACCGTGCGTGCTAACGATTTTCAGCTGACCTTACTTGAGATGATAGCCTTTACTATGAGTGATCCAAGCATTGAGCCGCAAGCCGATAAATTGGCTTTCGATAAAGTAGCAAAAAACCTCTCCAAACAGTATGATAAATTGCTCAAAGCCTTGCAAAGCTTTGTCGATAGTAGCGAGAATAAAGTAGATAGTACTGATAAAGATAAGTTAGCACAGCTGTACTATCACCTAACGAGCTTACGCTACCTTAGTGAGTTTGCTGCGCCCTTATATCATAAAAAAGAGTCCAAAAAGACCATTAAGCGCTGGCTAAAAACAGTGAAGAAATCACAAAAAGCTTTAGATCGTCATATTAATGAGGTTTATTATCAGCAGCGTTATCAGCAAAAAGCAACTACAGATGCCAATGCGCTATATGGTGCTGGCTGGCTGGCTGCAACCCTAAAAAAGAGTCACAAGCGCTGCCAGAAGCGTTTAGATAAAGTTCAAGATAGCGACAGGTTTTGGTAAGTGCTTTTTTACGACATTTTGGCTAAGCTGCAACAATAGAGACGGGCGTACCTTCTTCAACTTGCGCAAATAACTCTACGATATCCTGATTGCGCATACGTATACAGCCGTGTGAGTAGGGCACGCCCATAGGTTCACTATCAGGCGTGCCATGGATATAGATATAACGCTCATAAGTATCGCAGCCACCTTGGTCATTGCAACCTTTGTTGATGCCCTCCTCTAAACCTTGTAGCCATAAAATACGGCTGAGTATCCAGTCGCGGTTTGGATACTCATTAGCTAAGCTCGGACTATAAATCTCACCAGTAGGCACACGTCCGATAAACACGCTATTGATAGGCTGATCGGCGCCAATTTTTTGCGCGATAATATGCGTGCCAAGCGGTGTACGGCCACTGTCTTGTTGGCTGCCAACCCCATTTTTGGCCGTAGATATCGTATAACAGCGGATCTTAGTTTGTTGTCGATACAGCGTCAAGGTTTGCTGAGCAATATTAACAATTAGCTGTACGTTTGATTGACCGTTACTTATCATAAATTTTCTCTATAGTTTTATACTATTAATACTAAAATTTATAGAATAATAAAAAATTTCTAATGTTAGGGGATTGTGTCAGGATAACTTGCACCGTACTATAGAGGCACACTTTTTGATGCTAGAAAATTATGACGACTATTTCACCGACGCGCGTGTCGATGTATGATTTTTTATATCAAGATACTCAGCCCATGGTATCACTCTTAGCAGACACAGCTAAGTTGTCATTACCCCAAGTCCAGCTTGCGCTTGGCAGTAGTCTACAAGCTATCGTTACAGCCTTACTCGCTTATCAAGAGCGTAATCAGGCTTCAGCGGTCAATAAAAAGCTCTTTAGTCGCAGTGCAGTCAAAGAGCTACGTAAATATAACTCTATGAATTTTGCCACTATCGATGCCACGTTATATTATCGTAATGATGTGGCAGAAGTCGTCTTTGGTAACACTACTCGTATTACAAAAGCGAGCGAGTACATTGCTACGCAAATACAAGCTACGACGTCGCAAGTACAAACTTTACTTGCTTGTCTGTGCATTATTGTACTACGCGAGCTTGCCATCTTGGTGGACTATAGCAAACTTGACAACGAAGAGGTGGAGAAATGGTTTGATCTACAACCTCAGTTTTTATCAAAACAGCGTTTTGCAGTTTCCTTACCTGATGATTCTACAGCTTTGGTTACAGACTTGGCTACTACGCCTCCAGTATTCGACCCCTATTGGTACAAGCTAATGAATTTTGAACCAAAGCTTGGAACTCAGACTCAAGATATGCAACAAGCCACGCCCAATTATTTAAAAGCTATTGGTCGCGTAGGCGATACCAGTCCAGAGGGTCAACATGATGATATGCTAGTATTTGCTCAAATGCCAGCTATTGCGTTGCCGCATCAACGCTGGTTATTACAGCTGGCGAAAATCTGTGACATTTATCTAAGTCGCAAACGTCTACGTATTACCTCAGAACCTCTAGAAGCACCGACTCGGCCTTTGGTTAGTTTAGGGTTTATGGATACTAATAAAGACAATACCCCTACTACGACCAGTGAGAAGCCTATCGAATATGATAAACCAAGACCGCTTTGGAAAGATCCTGCGCTCGTACTGACGATTTTGGTAATTGCAGTCTTAGGAGCTTTGGCACTGCTAAAGTACCAAATCAAACAATCTAATAGTGTGGTACCTACGACTGAAGCAGTACTAGAACAAAAAGCGAGTGAACAGCGTGTTCAACAAGATGTCGCTATCGTTAAGATAGATGAGGAAAACAGTGCTACCAACGGGCATTAATAAAACAAAGAACGCCAAACATTAAATCGCTAGAACAATCTTGTCAGCTATTATCTTTTTAAAGAGTAAACCTTATAAACAAGGTGTCATAAAAAACAGAGACATCAAGGTCTCTGTTTTTTATTTACTTAACAAGTTTAACATTACTTAGATAGATCACGGCCACGGCTGGCTTCGATAGCCAGACGCAGACCATTTAAGCGGATAAAACCTTCAGCATCTTTTTGGTCATACGCGCCAGCATCATCTTCAAAAGTAGCGATTTTTTCATCAAATAACGAATCGTCTGACTTGCGGCCTACTACGCTTACGCTACCTTTATACAGTTTTACCCGCACTGTGCCATTAACATACTCTTGCGACTTATCAATCAAAGCTTGTAGCATCATACGTTCAGGGCTAAACCAATAACCATTATAGATAATCTTTGCGTAGCGCGGCATAAGCTCATCTTTAAGATGCGCCGCTTCACGATCCAAGGTTAATGATTCAATACCGCGGTGTGCTTTAAGCATAATCGTCCCCGCTGGAGTTTCATAGCAGCCGCGCGACTTCATACCGACGTAGCGGTTTTCGACAATGTCTAAGCGGCCAACACCGTGCTTACCGCCGATGTCATTGAGCTTAGTCATAATCTCATAAGGCTTTAGCGCTTCGCCATCGATTGCAACAATATCACCCTTCTCATATTCCAACTCTAGATATTGCGGCTCATCCGGAGCTTCTTCTGGACTCACTGACCAGCGCCACATATCTTCTTCTGCCTCAGCATAAGGGTCTTCTAAAATACCGCCTTCGTAGGAGATATGCAGCAAATTGGCATCCATTGAATAAGGAGACTTGGTTTTATTTCCCGCATAATCGATAGCAATGTCATGCTCTTTGGCATACTGCATCAAGCTCTCCCGGCTAGAGAGATCCCATTCACGCCAAGGTGCGATCGTTACCACGTCAGGGGACAGCGCAACAGCGCCCAGCTCGAAACGGACTTGGTCGTTGCCTTTGCCTGTTGCACCATGACTGATAGCATCAGCACCATGCTCCTTAGCTATTTCAACCAAACGTTTGGCAATTAGCGGACGAGCGATAGAGGTACCCAACAGATACTCACCTTCATAAATAGCGTTGGCACGAAACATTGGAAACACATAATCGCGAGCAAACTCTTCACGCAGATCTTCAATATGAATATTCTTGATACCCATTGCTTCAGCTTTAGCGCGAGCAGGCTCGACTTCTTCGCCTTGTCCGATATCAGCGGTAAAGGTAATAACCTCGGCATCATAAGTCTCTTGCAACCATTTGGCGATGATTGAAGTATCTAGCCCGCCTGAATAGGCTAAGACAATTTTGTTGATGTTTTTGGGATCAAGCTGAGCCATATATAACTCCTAATAGGAAAGTTTAATAACAAAAATAAATTGGAGGGGCAAATTGTCCACTCAGTGTACATCATATTCATCAGAGGCAAAAGTGCAAGCGCGCAGCGATTCGATGAATTGTACGTTATTGGTTCAAAGAACGCTTTTCTCTCCCAAATAAGCCACTTATATCTGCGTATATATTCAGTCAGACTCTCAAACCTGTTATCATAGTTACAAGCTAGTTATTATAAATGGACTGCTTAATTGCCTAGCTTACATTATCGTTCACCACTCCTTTTCTCTCGTATTTTAAGACATAGAACCCTATGATTCCTGTTACCAATTCGATTAAAGAGCTAACCTTGCTACAGCCAGATGATTGGCACATTCATCTACGTGATGATCAAGCACTAGCAACGACGGTACCGCATGCTGCCAGTAGCTTCAACCGCGTCATCTGTATGCCAAATTTAGTGCCTCCAGTGAAAAACGTCAACGATGCACGCGCTTATCGCGAGCGCATCCTGCAGCAGCTACAAAGCAGCGCTGTAGATAGTGATCGCAAAGCAGCTTTTGACCCGCGTATGACCTTATACCTGACCGACAACACTACAGCAAAAGATATTGAAATAGCAGCGCAATCTGGCATCGTGCAAGCGGTGAAGCTTTATCCCGCTGGCGCTACGACTAATTCAGCTGATGGCGTGACAGATATCAATGCCTGCGTTGCTGTGTTTGAAGCTATGGAGAAATACAACCTACCTTTATTGCTCCATGGTGAAGTTACTCATGATCATATTGACATCTTTGATCGCGAAAAACGTTTTTTAGAGGACATACTTGGACAAATCATCGCCAAGTTCCCAGCGCTTAAAATCGTGATGGAGCATATCACTACCAGCGATGCCGCTGACTTTATCTTAGCTCAAGGTAATCAAGTTGCTGCTACTATTACCCCGCAGCACCTAATGTTCAACCGTAACCATCTGCTCTTGGGTGGAATCAAACCGCATTTTTATTGTTTGCCCATCTTAAAGCGCGAAAGTCATCAAAAAGTACTGTTAGACGTCGCTACTAGTGGCAGCCCAAAGTTCTTTTTGGGTACAGATTCAGCGCCGCATGCTACCGATCAAAAAGAAGCAGCTTGCGGCTGCGCAGGCTGTTACAGCTCGTCAATAGCACTACCCTTATATGCCACGGCGTTTGATAGCGTGGGTAAGCTTGATAAATTAGAGGGTTTTACTAGTCGTTTTGGTCCCCAGTTTTATGGTCTACCTGTTAATGAAACTACAGTTACGTTGGTTAATCAGCCCATGCAAGTACCTACAAACTACCCTTATTTTGATGGTTCAACGCTAACACCTTTGATGGCTGGTGAGACCTTGCCTTGGTCGCTCAAACTATAAATCGCTTAAACTATAGGTCGTTTAGACTATAGATCGTTTAGACTATAAATCGTTTAGACTATAGATCGCCTGAATAATAAGGTGCTTAAATTATGGGCGACTCAAGTGATAAATTATTGCCGCCAGCAGTACCCTTCTATTAAGACTGATAACAGTGATTTAACTTATATGACCGTCCCGAATGAAACGATGTTACCCAACGATAGCGCAGCTGCCCCTATAAACAGCGACAATATTATCAATGATAGCATCAGCAATAGTACTGATGAAAGTACTTCAGACATAGCGTCACCAAAGAAACTAAAAGAGCGTTTTCGCAAATTTATGCCTGTTGTGGTCGATGTGGAAACAGCAGGTTTTAACGCTCAAACTGATGCCCTCTTGGAGATTGCCTGTATTCCAATTTTGCTCAATGAACAGGGAATATTTTATCCTGGAGAGGCTCTAAACGCTCATATTGACCCTTTTGAGGGAGCAAATTTAGAGCCGCGTTCATTAGCCTTTACTGGTATTGACCCCAATAATCCGATGCGCAAAGCAATTGCAGAAGAGGAAAAAACTGCGCTGCGACGTATTTTTAAAGGGTTAAAAGAAGTACGCCGCGCTGAGGGCTGTCGTCAGTGCGTGTTGGTAGGTCACAACGCTCACTTTGATTTAGCATTTTTAAATGCAGCAGTACTGCGTACCAATAGCAAAAGCCACAATCCTTTTCACCAGTTCTCAGTATTTGACACGGTGACTTTATCTGCCTTAGCATTCGGTCAAACGGTACTAGCACGCGCTTGCAAAGCAGCTGGACTTGATTTTGATGGCAACGATGCTCATTCGGCGCTCTATGATACGCAAAAAACAGCCGAACTATTTTGTCATATCCTCAATCACTACCCTATGCTGCCCAATGCTTTACATACTGAACAAACCAAGGTAGAGTTAAACGATAGTAATGATGAATAATCGAATATTTTGTTGATTATATTTTATTAGTTACAGTTACTATTATTCTAATACTATTATTCTAACTTTACCGTCTTGATTTTGCGATCAATAGGGATATGATTGAAAAGACATTAAAAGGCTTCATCGTTATTTAGCATACGGTTTGTAGCATTACTTTTGTATAACTACCGACCTACTCGCTGACTATTATGAGGCGACAATATCCTTATAAATGGTATAAGTTACTTTTGCATTCTTTGTATTGCATACATAGCTTATTATTTAAGCTGTTTAAGCGCATAAAAAGGACTTTGCCATGGATCCACAAGTTAAGTTATGGGGCACTATTCTTGGCTATATGGTGCTTGCTATTTCCATTAGTATTTGCACATCTTTATGGATTCGTTATCATTTAAAAAAGAAAGACTTGCATCCAAGAAGAGCGCTTAAAAAAAGATATCTGATGTTAAAAAAACGCCGAAAAAAGCTTGACAGTAAACATCGACGCTATTAGAATACGCACAACTTCAGCATAAACGGTGAAAGCGGCTGAAGCGTTACTAGTCCCCATCGTCTAGAGGCCTAGGACACCGCCCTTTCACGGCGGTAACGGGGGTTCGAATCCCCCTGGGGACGCCATATATTATGGGTCGTCCGACCTAAGTGAAAACCCTCAAAATCTTATAGATTTTGAGGGTTTTTTTATTCCTATTTATATTTAAACATAGACTTTTAGTTGTAGATACTGTTTTTAAGAACTGACCGTTAAGAACTAACGTATCTAGCGGTTACAGGATAAGAGTCCTTCCACTAAAAAGCCAGCAAAATGCTGGCTTTTTAATGAATCTCAGTTTGATAAATACTAGTAGGCTTAAGATTAGAATTTGTCTGACAACATAAACCATAACAGCGTAAGTATAATTAGTGCACCTAGTACCGTTTGAATTAAGAAAAAAGCTTGATGCTGGCCAACAACTTTACCCAAAGTCACTCCTAACGCATTATATTTAATTGGTTGTACATCAGCTTGATCTGTTTTTTCTTGTTCTTTATGATAATTTTGCAAAATTTTCAAAAATTGCCTCCATTTATCTGGTGCCCAATGATAAGGCTTGAATGGCAGAAGTGCTTTAGCTCTAGGATCGCTGATCAGCCAGCGCTCAAGTACAATACTGTGTAACGACCATTCAGCGAAGCAGCGCTTGTTGATGGCAGCAAACTCAAGACACTGCAAATCTTTGTGGCGATCATCCATTAATAGTCGATTTTTTAAATTAGTTAATGCCTGTTCCGACCCTTCTAGATATTGAAAAAAATAACCGTTGCCATAACACAGCACACCGGTAATATGATTTTTACGATTGTTCTGTGAAGCAGTTTTTGCAATATCATTTAAAGTACTAGCACTAGACAATCCAGTAGATGTGATTCTACTTATGTATACAAACTGATAGAGATCTTCAACTTTTAAGTGGTGCATAGTCATAGCATATAACAACTAACTGCCCTTTATAGTTAAATATATATTCGCTCCTAAACTTCATTATGTAGAAAAACTAAGAAGTTTAAATATATGTTCTTTCTATTGCTAATCTTTTATTATTTATTGTATTAACTTAGTTACATAATAAGGCAATTCGGTGAGTAAAGCAAATCATTGTAATCAAGATACGATTATTTATTGTAACTAAAAAGTATTTTATTTTTGAATTATATTCTGCAATGTATATATTTAAAGGGTTACAGCGAAAATAGATATGTTCTACTAAAACGTTTATAGATATTCATCTATAAACGTTTTAGTAGAGACTCATATTTTGAGTGACTATTACTAGGAAACGAAGTAGAAAATACTGATAATGATTGTTGATGGGGACTATCAAGACAAGAAAGGACTTTATCGAGGGGAGATAGTATTGTCAAAGGGTAATAACAGAGTGAAACGACTAAGACTGCGCATCAAGTATGGCTGTCAATAGTGAAGCATCACTTGGATAGGTCAGTTTGATATTTTGACGGCTACCAGTGACTAAGCGTATAGGCATATCTAAATGCTCAAATGCGCTGGCTTCATCCGTAATAGTAAGTCTGTGCTTAGCCACATAAGCTAATACTTGGCGTAGTTGACCGATTCGAAACACTTGTGGGGTTTGCGCTTGCCATACGGTACTACGATCAATAGTACGTTTGATATACGAAGAATTGCTATCTTCAGAGATAGACTCAGCTGTAGATAAATTATAGGACTCTTTTAAAGTATCAACAGCAGGAGCGGCTAAAATAGCACCGTAAGGCTCTAGTATAGCCGCTTCAATGACTTGATCGATATCAGTACTAGGCACAGCGGGACGTGCTGCATCGTGAATGAGTACTAAATCCTCTTCATTAGCACCAGCATCTGCTATTGCTCTTAAACCTGCATATACTGACTGCCAGCGCTCGTTACCACCGATAGCATAAGAGACGGGAAGCTTAAAATTGAGAGTATGAGCAGTGCGATCATCTGCGGCTATGACTAGCAAACAACTATGGATGTAACGACTACAGCCGAGCCTTGCGACACTATGCTGTAACAAGGTTTGACCTTGCAAAGAAAAATACTGTTTGGGCGTATCGGTACCAAAACGGCTGCCGCGACCAGCCGCTACAATCATAGCGTATATACGAGGTTGCATACTTATATCTTTACCTCACAATATAAAGGTAGCTAAGAATATAGACAGGATCATAGATAAAGAGAAAACGGTTTATAGTATGCCATTGTAATTGACGTCTAATTACGGCTATGAGTAGTTGGTGCGGTTGAAACTTGTACAAAAGTTTCATTAGGTTTTATGAGCCCTAAGTCTAAGCGCGCGTGCTCCTCTACGGCTTCAAGACCGTTTTTTAGATCATGAACATCAGCTCGTAGTAAGTTGTTTGCAGCTACTTGACTATCGTTTAAGCGCTGCTGCTCTTCAATTTGAGTTAGTAATTTATTACGCTCAAATCGACCGTTTTCTCCCCACCAATACTGGTATTGCAGCCCTAATAGCACGGCAACGGCTAAAGCTAGTAGCATAAACTGGCTAAAGTATTTCATAATAAAGCGGCGCCAAACAAGAAAGTAAAGTATAAAAATTAGCATAAAACATAGGCTAGGCAACACTTATAACACGTACAAACAGAACGGTGCTATCTGTTTATGTTACCTAGCGATTATCAGAGCCAGCTGGCAAAATTAAACCAAGGGTTCTAGATACTTTGTCTATCAAAGTTTTTTAACCACGTAGCCCAATAAATTCATCTGCGCCACGATAGCTTGCCCGTACTTGCTGTTCGATACGTAGCAGCTGGTTGTACTTCGCTACGCGGTCAGAGCGGCATAGTGAGCCAGTTTTGATTTGTCCTGCTGCCGTACCAACCGCTAAATCAGCAATGGTGCTATCTTCGGTCTCTCCTGAACGATGCGAGATGATCGTTGCATAGCCATTTTTCTTCGCTAAATAAATAGCGTCCAAGGTTTCTGATAGTGTGCCGATTTGATTAAACTTAATCAAGATGGCATTGGCAATATGCTTATCAATACCTTCTTGTAGAATAGCCGGATTGGTTACGAACAAATCATCACCGACCAATTGTACTTTATCACCAATCTGCTCAGTCAAGTATTTCCAGCCATCCCAATCAGACTCATCAAGACCATCTTCGATAGAGATGATTGGATATTGACGCGTCAAACCAACCAAATAGTCGGAGAACCCTTGGCTATCAAAAGCTTTATTACCCTCACCTGCCAAGATATACTGACCTTCTTTGTAAAACTCACTGGCCGCGCAGTCAAGCGCTAAGTGAATATCCTTGCCGGCTTTATAACCTACTTGTTCAATGGCCTGCATAATAACCGTAATGGCTTCTTCATTACTACGTAGGTTCGGTGCAAAACCGCCTTCATCGCCCACAGCAGTATTTAGACCTTGTGATTTTAGTACTGACTTTAGGCTATGGAAAATCTCAGTACCTGCTCGTAGCGCTTCTGAAAAGCTGGTAAAACCAACCGGTTCAATCATAAACTCTTGAATATCGACCGTGTTATCAGCATGCTCACCGCCGTTTAGAATATTCATCATCGGTACCGGCATAGTAAGCGAGGTTTGATCGCGCAGGTCAGCAATATACTGATGTAGAGGCAAACTCTTTGCTTGAGCCGCCGCTTTAGCCGCTGCCAGTGACACGGCAAGCATTGCATTAGCACCTAAATTATCTTTGTTATCAGTACCATCAAGAGCGATCATAGCGTCATCAATGCGCTGCTGCTCAGTGACATCAGTATTTAAAAGCGCACTACGAATCTGGCTATTTACATTGGCAACAGCCTTTTTGACACCCTTACCCATATAGCGGTTTTTGTCGCCATCACGCAGCTCTAAAGCTTCGCGTGAGCCTGTTGAGGCACCACTTGGTGCAGCAGCACGGCCAATAATACCATCAGCTAAGATGACATCAGCTTCGATCGTTGGATTGCCGCGCGAATCCAAAATCTCACGGGCACGAATGTCTTTAATTTCAGTGGCGTTTTTTATTTCTTCAGCATACATAATGTCTATTAATTCCTTTGGTCATGCCAGGTTTTTGGGATAAAAAAGGGAAACTAAACTAATAATACTCGGCTATAGTGCATGGCATCATAGCATATATTTTACCAAACATCCCTTATCTTACACCAACTTACGACCAGAAAACTAAGTCGCACCCTGTTGTAGGTTATTATTGTTTCATTTAAATGCATATAATGTGAACAAACCTATTATGCTTGCGTTTTTGCTAGATGGTTAGACTTGGTGTTAGAGACAGATACGGTATTGTCAAGCTCGACCTCCGTCTTAAACTGGGTTAAACGTAGCGCATTCATAAGTACTGAAATTGAGCTTAGCGCCATAGCAGCGGCTGCAATCATAGGATTTAAAAAGCCAAAAGCGGCAAGCGGAATACCAAGGGTGTTGTAAAGAAAAGCAAAGAATAAGTTTTGCTTGATGTTGCGCAACGTGGCATTCGCAATTTTTTGTGCGGCATCAATGTGCATAAGCGACTCACCCATCAGGCGAGCCGATGCACTATGCTGCGCTACATCGGTACCTTCAAACATAGCAAAGCTGGCATCTGCTGTAGCCATGGCCGGGGCGTCATTGACACCGTCTCCTGCCATAGCTACTTTGTGACCTGCCGTTTGCAGTTTAGCGATTTGACTGGCTTTGTCGCGGGGACTCATTTTACCGTAAGCCTCTTTGATACCCAGTTGTCCTGCTACATGATCGACTACGGACTGCTTATCGCCACTCATCAAGACCACATTAATACCAGCTTGTTGTAATGCGTCAATAGCCTCTGGCGTATCCGCTTTTAAATCATCGGCTAAGGCAAAAGCACCCAAAGGCTCATCATTGATACTGACCGCAACGGTACTGGCAATTTGCCATACTTTTGGCATCAGTTTTGGTAGGGTTAAATTGGCAAACTCTGCTGTGCCTACTTTTACTATCCCTAAACCCTCGATATTCGCTTGAATACCAGCGCCTTTGATTACGCTGACATCGGTGACAGATAGGAGCGATAGTTTACGCTCTTTAGCGGCATTGATGATGGCAGTAGCTAATGGATGGCTAGCATGAGCTTCAACACTGGCTGCAATCTGCAATACCTCATCATCCGCTATTGACTTGTCAACCATGACCCGATCAACGAGAGTAGGTTTACCTATTGTTAAAGTACCCGTTTTATCAAGTACTACCGTATCTATGTTACCAGCCGCCTCCAAGCTTTGCGCGTCCTTAAACCAAACTCCATGACGCGCGGCGACCCCCATGCCCGCCATAATAGCGGCAGGTGTCGCAAGACCAAGTGCGCAAGGGCAAGCGATGACCAGCACCGATACGGCGTGCATTAAGGCGGTATCCACCATACCAGTCAGCCACCATGTCAGCCCAAAGGTAATCAGAGCGATGGTAACGACAACAGGGACAAAGATAGCCGTGACTCTATCGGCAAGGCGAGCTAAATTGGCTTTTGAACCTTGGGCATCGCTCAGTGCCTGCACCATATCACCAAGCTTGGTATCACTACCTTTAGCGCGTACACGATACAGCAAACTACCATTTTCGACTAGTGCTCCTGCTAATAGCTCATCGCCCTCTTCTTTTTTGAGCGGTACCGACTCGCCTGTTAAATGACTCTCTACACACCAGCCACTACCGCCAATGACTACACCATCGGTAGCGACGCGGCTGCCTTGCTTGGCACGCAAAATATCATCTATTTGCACATCTTGTAGCGCCACGTTGTGAAAGTCGCCATTAGGCTGCTGCTGCTCGACCTCATCAGGAGTTAAAGATAACAATAAATCGATACTGTTGAGACTATGCTTTTTGGTTCGCTCCTCAAGATATTTACCAGTACGGACAAAGGCGATAACCATGACCCCTGCTTCAAAATATACGCCAGGACCGTGGTGAGCTGCGCCTTGTAGCAAACTATCTAAACTACCATCACCGTGCGTTAGCCATAGATAAGTTGAATAGGCCCAAATAGTTACCGTACCGATGACAACGAGCACATCCATATTAGCAAGACCACCTTTAATAGATGCCCAAGCGCTCTTGTAAAAAGGTAGCGCTAAACCGAACTGTACGATAGTCGCTAGGACAAACTGTAGCCAAATCGGTGGCATCCAAGCCATACCAAAACCCGTCAGCATACCTGCCATACCCACTAAAAATGGTACTAAACAAACCCACAGTGCTATCAGACGCCATGGCCATTTGGTAGCTGTATCTTCGTCAGTCTTGGCAAATAAGTCATCACCTGCTTGCAAATTAGCAACAAACCCAGTCTTATTGACCCATTCTGTCACCTGTTCAGGTGTGGTCTGCGTAGGATCATAATCTACATTAGCCGTCTCACCTGCAAAGCTTACACTCGCCTTGTAAATCGCAGACTTTTTACCGAGAACTTTTTCAATTCTGGACGCGCAAGCCTGACAGGACATGCCATCAATCGCCAATTGCAGGTGCGCGCGCTCAGGCTCAAGCTGAGTCTGCGACTTAATATCAGTCTCAACATCATAGGATTGATTATCAGCGGTATGGACGGATTCATTCATAAATAAAGCTCGTGATGACGATTGTAAAGACGATTGTAAATAGGCATGATTTATAAGCTATCAAAGCATATAAGTAGGGTACCTAAAAAACTTATACAAAACCGTTTAGTCCCTGTAGTAGCAACATTACTAGGATGCATATTTAAATGTTAAATACTTATTTTTCGTTATATGAAAAAATATAATGATAGCTATTAAATGGTCATGGTTACTGCTAATTCAAGGACTTTAACCTAAACAAGATAATCATCTTATTATTACAGTGAGTCTGTTATTTAACCTACATGAATCAGCAGCAGCTATTTTTCGCTAACAAAAAACCAGCTATAAAAGCTGGTTTAGTATTAAGCTAACGAAAAGCTAAATGAATCAAAGTTAAGAATTAGCGACCGTAGCATCGAAGCCCGCTTCGTCAATAGCAGCGGCAATTTTCTCAGCGCTAGTTTTGCTGTCGTCAAAAGTAACCGTTGCTTGATTGTCTTCAAGATCGACACTGATAGTATCTACGCCTTCAATATCACCAGCTGCTTTATGGACACTAGTCACACAGCCGCCGCAGGTCATACCATCAATTTTAATAATACGAGTTTGGTTTGCCATGTTAGACTCCTTATTGTTATTTATATGAGTTAAAAAATTAAAATTATTACAAATCAAATAATCTAATATCTACGTTAAGCTATATCTACTCTAACATCAAGCCAGTTTAGTAAACACTTTATAATTAGCTTAGTAATTATTGAGGTAAAACGTAACTGTATTCTTTATAGTTAACCGTCATTGTCTATGGTTAATCATGATAGCGAGGATTTTGCGGTGCATCGATAGGATACGGCTGGGTAACATAATCTACCATACTGATAGCAGCAGTAAACGCATGGATACTGGTGTCTGTATCATCATATTTTATCAGAGCCGTGCTACTTGCAGGATCCAGCTCAACTGCAGTGACGCCATTGATGTTTTTTAGCGCAGTCATAACGCTCTCTACCCCTTTAGCATCATCAATATTTTCGATGCTTACTTTGGCCATTTTAATCGCCATAAACTTCTCCTTTTAGTATGCCTGCCCCTCATTAGTGAGTATCTAATACCGCAAATCCTTTTACTAGGTCATCGATCTGCTTTAACTGACATAAAAATGGCTCTAGCTGGCTTGTGCGTAAGGCACAAGGGCCATCGCATTTAGCGCTTTCAGGATTCGGATGGGCTTCTAAAAATAATCCTGCTAGGCCCGTTGCCATACCTGCTCGTGCCAAAGTAGTAATCTGTTCACGGCGCCCGCCTGCACTATCGCTACGCGCACCTGGTTGCTGCAAGCTATGGGTCACATCAAAAAACACAGGGACATTCATCTGCTTCATGATATCAAAACCTAGCATGTCAACGATTAAGTTGTTGTAACCAAAGCTACTTCCGCGCTCGCAAAGAATAAGCTTATCATTGCCAGCCTCTAAACATTTATTAATGATATGGCTCATCTCATGCGGCGCTAAAAACTGGGCTTTTTTGATATTAATAATAGCACCGGTCTTGGCCATCGCTTCTACTAGATCGGTTTGGCGTGATAAAAAGGCAGGCAATTGGATAATATCGGCGACCTCGGCTACTGGCTGAGCTTGATATGGTTCATGGACATCAGTAATAATCGGCACTTGATATTTTTCTTTGATTTGCCCAAGCCAATCAACCCCTTTTTCTAGTCCTGGCCCGCGAAACGAGTGCAAACTTGAGCGATTGGCCTTGTCAAAACTGGCTTTAAACACATAACCAATACCTAAGCGCTGACAGATATCAATATATTGCTCAGCGATCTCGAACGCAAGCTCTTTTGATTCCAGCACATTCATGCCGCCAAATAACACAAAAGGTTGATTATTACCAATGTTGATAATGCTATCGTTGCTACTTTTAAGTTCAATATGCGACTGTGCGGCTACTAAATTATCCATAAACGAATTACCCTCTTTATTGTTGTACGTGTTTTTATCATATTGTAACTGATCGCTGAATAAAAAAAACAGCGCAAGCGTAATTGGATGTCACTGCTAAGAATAAGCGCTATAAAAAAAGACCAATCCGTAGATTAGTCTCTTCATTTTTCATAAAATCTCATTGTTTGAAATATAAATGATTTAGGTTATTATTTAGCTTCGCTATAATTTTTTGCCGCTTTGACAAAACTATTGAACAGCGGATGACCACCTCTGGGCGAGCTGGTAAATTCAGGATGAAACTGTACTGCGATAAACCAAGGGTGAGAGCCAATCTCAACCGACTCCACCAAATGCTGTTTGGCAGAATAACCTGAGATGCTCATACCAGCTTGTTCAAGCGGTTCAATATAGCGATTATTCATCTCGTAACGATGGCGATGACGTTCGGTTATATTGTTAGCGCCATAAATTTGAGCAAGCTTGCTACCAGCAACCAGTTCCGCTTGCTGAGCACCCAAACGCATGGTGCCACCAAGATCTGAGTTATCAGTACGAATTTGCAGCTCGCCGCGCTCGTCTAACCACTCCGTAATAAGACCAATAATAGGCTCGCTACTTTTACGATCAAACTCAGAAGAGTTGGCATCGATACCCAATACATTACGCGCGTATTCAATGACCGCAAGCTGCATACCCAAGCAAATACCTAGGTAGGGAACATTATTCACACGGGCATAAGTAATCGCTTTAATTTTACCTAGCGTTCCGCGCTCACCAAAGCCGCCTGGCACCAAAATAGCGTCAGCTTGACTAAGCTGATCAAATAAAGCGTCATCACTCTCTAAATGTTCAGCATCAATATAGTTAATATTGACTGCCACCTTATGAGTGATACCGGCATGTAGCAAAGCTTCGTTAATCGATTTATAAGCATCAGGCAGCTCAACATATTTGCCGACCATGGCCACTGTGAGAGTGGACTCAGGATTGAGCTGCGCTTCTACCACCTTATCCCAGTCGCTCAAATCCGCTTCTGGCAGATCAAGACCAAAACGCTCACAAATAAGATCATCAAGATCCTGCTCATAGAGCGTACGCGGTATCTGATAAATGCTTTGAGCATCTTCACACATGATAACCGCGCGCTCCTCCACATTGGTAAATAAAGCAATCTTGCGGCGGTTGTCAGGTGAGATATGGTGATCTGAGCGACAAATTAAAATATCGGGCTGCAGACCAATTGAGCGCAGCTCTTTGACTGAGTGCTGAGTAGGCTTGGTTTTAGTCTCGCCGGCGCTAGCGATATAAGGCACTAGAGTTAAATGCATAAGCATGGCTTTATTGCGACCCAGCTCAACCTGCATCTGACGCACTGCTTCCATGAAAGGTAGTGACTCGATATCACCAACAGTACCACCAATCTCAATAATGGCGATATCGTAGCCTTCACCGCTGGCTAATATTTTACTCTTAATCTCATCAGTGATATGTGGAATAACTTGTACGGTACCGCCAAGGTACTCACCACGGCGCTCTTTATTTAAGACGTTTTGATAAATACGGCCACTGGTAAAATTGTTGCTTTTACTCATCTTAGAGCGGCGCAAAAAGCGCTCATAATAGCCCAAATCCAAATCTGTCTCCGCTCCATCTTCGGTGACAAACACCTCTCCATGTTGAAACGGACTCATAGTACCTGGATCAACGTTGATGTACGGATCCATTTTCGTCATAGTCACGCTGACACCGCGTGCTTCTAAGATAGCAGCAAGAGAGGCTGCGGTAATACCTTTTCCTAGTGAGGACACTACCCCACCGGTCACAAATATAAACTTGGTCATAGTACTCTATCGGTAGTTGGTAAAGAAGGATTCTACTAAAAATATGCTATAAAATATAGAGCAAAACCTAAACTTACCTAAATTCTTAGGTCTTAGACGCCGCCTATAAGAGCTTTATTACAGTCATTATTGTCTATAAAAAAGCTTACCCTAAAGGATAAGCTTTTTTACATCTCTCTAATACCGCAATCCTTGTTTAAAAAAGATATTCTATACCAGCACCAGCAGCGAACACCTTAATATCGGCGACCGAATTGGTAGGATCAGTGGGGCTAGTATAATCTGCTGAGTTTTGACCAATATAAGCGTGACCGATGATATTATCTTTAAAGTTGTACTCGCCGCCAACTACTATCTGGTCAGAATCATTATTGCCGATACCGTTTAGATTCTCAGTATTATTGTATTGCACATAAATAAACGCTGGACGATTAAGGTTGTTCAAGCCAATCTTACCACTTAGTATTAGACCTTTTTCTTTATCAGAACCTGCAAAATCATAGTCCGCTTGCTGATATACCGCTCCTAAAGTTAAAGGGGTGGCTATGTTTATATATTTATCTACATCGACAGTGACTGCGCCGCGAAAAGCGTCGCCGCCATAGTTTATGCGACCTTCAGCATTGTCGTCAGTAATAGAATCTAAAGTTTCAATGCTACCACTAGCCTCGATATCTTTACTATAAGCAATAGCTGCCGTATAGCCCGTCCCTTGATCTAGCTTTAACGCTGCCCCGTAACCTTCTTCGCCATCCTCATTATCAAAACTTTCATCAGCTGCATACTGTAGTACCAACTGTAAATCTTTATATTCAGGAGCAATCCATAAAGCTGAGTTACTTGAGCGCGTATAATCAAGCATGTTTAGGGCAGAAACTCCACCATTGTCATTAAGTGTTCTTTTCCCTAAATTATCCCAGTAAGCTCTATTAAGGATAGGATCGTACAAGTAGCTAAAAATAGAAGAGTTACGCCCAACACGCAGCTCACCATAGTTGTCGTTTTTTAAACCTAAATAAGTATCGCGGCTTTGTAAGGTTCCACTATCATCACCGTCAATATCGATACCGTACTCCAATCGATAAATGACATCAGTATCAGTGGTTATCGCTTCCGAACCTCGTAGGCCTATACGCGAAAAATTTGAGTTTATTTGTAATTCGTCTATATCAGAGTCATCAGGACTCTCAATATTACCTCGATCATCATAATCAGCTTCACCATTGACATAATCACTAGTCAAAAAGGCTTTGCCATAGATTTCCGGTGCTGCTTGCGCAACTGGTACAGTTACGATAGTAATCGCTGATGCTAAAAGTAGTTTTCTCATAAAAAGATCTCTATTTTACAATTTTAATGACGGACGGCTATAACGTGTTAAAAAAATAAGGCATAATAGGAAACATCTATTACAAGCTCATAAATTTGCGATAAGCATAACAACTTTGACACACGTTGCAATATTCATATAAGCATTAAAGCTGACAGTTACTAGAGCAGATAGGTACAGAGACATACAGAGACTGATAGTAATTGAGCTTTATAAAATCGATCTTAAAACAGATATTCTAAGCCGCCACCGACAGCAAACACTCTAATATCTTCAACTGTATTGGTAGGGTCCATTGGATGAGTATAGTCAGCTTTATTCTGTCCAATATAAGCATGAGCAATGATGTTTTCTGTAAAGTCGTATTTGCCGCCCAATATAATCTGGTTCGAATCATTATCATCCAAACCATTTAGATTAGTCGTTTGGCTATACTGTACATAAATAGCGGCTGGCTTATTAAAATTAGCCAAGTCCCTCTCAGCACTTACCAGCAAGCCTTGTTCTTTGTCCGAGCCTATAAAGTCATAATCAGTCTGCTGATACATGGCACCTAGTGTTAATGGATAATCGGTAAATTGACTCAAATCAATAGTTGCCGTTCCCCGAATCACATCGCCACCATAAGTCAGCGTCTGCTCCACTGCATCTGTGCCGTTAGATTCGACCACAGTCATAGAGTCATCGACATCCATATCCTTACTATAAGAGATGCCTGCGGTGAAGCCTGCACCTTTATCAAACATCAAAGAAGCCCCATAGCCATCTTTGTTAGCCTCTTCATCAGCGGCATATTGTAACGCAAGCGTCAAATCTTTGTATTTAGGCGCAATCCATACAGCAGAGTTACTTTGTCGAGAGTAATCGAGCATGTTTAGACCTTTAAGCTCTTCTTCTTGCTCAAGTCTAGATACGCCCAAGTTGTCCCAATAGCCCTCACTCACATCTACATTGTTTACATAATCCAAAACGGAGGTATTATGACCAAAGCGAAACTCGCCATAGGCTGGATTCTTTAAGCCTAGATAAGTATCACGACTAGTAAACGCGACGCCTTCATCCTCTTCATCGATCTCGACTTCGTACTCTAGTTGATACACGACATCATTGTTAGCAGTGATAGCTTCAGAGCCTCTAAAACCCAATCTTGATGAGTGCGAGCCGACTTCTAATAAATTCCTGCTAGGTTCTTTAGAGTTATAATTGTTATTAATATTGTCAGCCTTAGCGCTGACATAATCAGCAGACACAAATACTTTGCCATAGAGCTCTAGTGCGGCTTGAGCAGTAGGTACAGACATAGTTAAAACGGCTGGAATTAAGAGGAGTTTTTTCATAGTAGATATCTACTCTAATACTTGATGATTACATAAGCGGGTTATTAACCGCATTATAGTCTACTCAAGGAACCACACAAAACCTAGAATGGCCTTGCGTTTTTACGTTTTTTCTGTCTGTTCTAAAACAAAATCAACACAACAAAAAAACTCACCCCGAAGGATGAGTTTTTTAGAAGCAAATTCTAGTTGTTACTAGAATAAGTATTCTAGACCAGTACCTACTACGACTACATCGCCATCACCATTCACACTATTACCATCGACATCCATAAGTGAGACATTGTCAGCGCTGTTCACACCAGCATAGGCATGTGCAATGATATTATCTTTATACATGTACTTGCCACCAACAACGATCTGATCAGAATCAGCATTATCAACGCCATTTAAGTTGTCAGTTTTATTGTACTGTGTGTATACAGACACTGGACGAGCAAAGTTAGTTAAGCCCATTTGAGCACTAATAACTAAACCTTTCTCGTCTTTATCGACATCATCATAATCCCCTACTTGATATAGCGCACCTAACTGTACTGGATAAGCCATGTACTTACCTAGATCTACAGTAGCAGTACCGCGAATGATGTCGCCTACAATGTTTTGGTCCTTGTCATAAGCAATACCAGCAGTGAAGCCAGTACCTTGATCAAATAGCGCTGCTACACCAAAACCCTCGTTATCATTGCCATTTACATCGTCAGAGCTGTACATAGCAGACAGTTGTACTGGTAGACCAGCGTACTTAGGTGCAGTCCAGATAACTGAGCTATTGATACGATTACTATCCGCCATGTTTAATGCTTCAACAACCTCACTTTCATTTCTAGTTTGACCTAGGTTATCCCAGTAACCTTGATTCACTACAACGTTGTCAATACGCGCTAGGCTAGATTGGTTTTTACCAACACGGAACTCACCAAATTGCTTGTTTACCACACCAAGATACGTATCACGGTTAGTGAAGGTAGCATTATCACCATCAATACTTGTACCATACTCTAACTGATAGATCACATCAGTATTCGCAGTCATGGCTTCAGAGCCTTTAAGACCAATACGTGAAGCATGAGAGTTAATCTCTAACGTATCTTCGTCGTACATGTTGCCAGAAGGACCATCAAACTCAGCGTTTTCGTAGTCAGCGGCTAAAAAAGCTTTACCGTATAGCGTTGGTGCGGCATTGGCTGCAGATACAGATAGAGCAGCGATTGCTGTAGCCAAAAGTAACTTCTTCATGGGGTATCTCCACTTTACAATTTTAGTAATAAGCGCGCTATTATTAGCTGGTGCTCATAAGGGTATCGTCACAAATCTTCAAAGGTATAACGTGTAACTGGCTACCAAGATTAGTCAGAAACAAGTGTGGCGAGGTGCTATTACCGTAAGATGAAAAAAACCATGACTTACACAACTAAGATCAACATTGTAACTGTTATGTAAACTTAGGTCTTCATCGCTCTAGTATGTAACATGCGTTACCAAACTCATACTTCGGCTTTAAGCATAACAACTTTGAAATAATTTGCAACATGTTTTTTGAGCTTTAATATAAGTTTTTTAAAAAAGTCAATACAAACAAAAGTTTAACAAATATTACGTATAATCATAAAAAAACACCAGCAACCTTTGTAAAGGCTACTAGTGCTATTGATAAAAGTAATTAGCAGATTATAAAGTAAAGTTAGTAAAACTAATTAAACAATCTTAATTATCATTCATAGCTTTATAAAAAATATTATGACGATAATTTTAGTTTAAAAATCAATGACCATTAAGCTTATGACTAACGCTCACTTATACTCACATAGTAATAAACTACTAATTTGTATGAGTTAAACACCTGCTTTTAGATCAAGGCGTGCTTGATGCAGTAGCGGCTCAGTATAACCACTAGGCTGCTCGCGGCCTTTAAAGACTAGGTCACAGGCGGCTTTAAAGGCGTAAGAATGTTCAAAGTCGGTGGACATAGGCTGGTAGTCAGGGTCATCAGCGTTTTGTTCGTCAACCACTTTGGCCATGCGCTTCATTGCCTCCATGACTTGCTCTTCGCTGACCACATTATGATGCAACCAGTTGGTAATATGTTGACTTGAGATACGCAAAGTAGCCCGATCTTCCATCAAGCCAACATCATCGATATCGGGTACTTTAGAGCAACCAACGCCTTGGTTAACCCAGCGTACCACATAGCCTAAGATGCCTTGAGCATTGTTTTCAAGCTCTTGCTGCTTCTCTTCTTCCGTCCAGTTGGTATCTTTGGCTAGGGGAATAGTCAAGATATCATCCAAGCTGGCGCGCTGGCGCGATTTTAGCTCATTTTGGACATCAGGCACGCTTACTTGATGATAGTGCATACTATGCAAGGTTGCACCCGTTGGCGATGGTACCCATGCCGTATTAGCACCTGCCTTGGGATGCGCCGCTTTAGTATCCATCATCTCCTTCATCTCGTCAGGTTTTGCCCACATACCTTTACCAATCTGAGCATGACCTTGCAGACCAGTCTCAAGGCCGATATCGACGTTCCACTGCTCATAGGCTGGTAGCCATGCCTGAGATTTCATCTCGCCTTTTGGCACGAACGCTCCAGCGTTCATACTGGTATGCATCTCATCCCCTGTGCGATCTAAGAAGCCAGTATTGATAAAGATAACACGCTCTTTAGCTTGACGAATGGCCTCTTTAAGATTGACCGTCATACGGCGCTCTTCATCCATAATACCTATCTTTAAGGTATTGCGCTCAAGACCTAATAGATCTTCTGAGGCGTTAAATAGATCATTGGCAAATTTTACTTCATCAGGGCCATGCATCTTGGGCTTAACGATGTACATAGAGCCTTTACGAGAATTTGACAACTCGCTTTTGCCCTTGAGATCGTTAAGAGATAATAGCGGTGTAATGAGCGCATCCATAATACCTTCAAAAATCTCTTCCTGCCCTTCACCTACATCCACTAAAATAGCGGGGTTTTGCATCAAATGACCGACGTTACGCATTAGTAGCAGTGAACGGCCAGGCAGTATAAGCTTACCGCCCTCTGGAGTAGTATACTCACGATCTGGGTTTTGTTTACGCGTACGCGTTTTGCCGCCCTTCTCAAAAGTCTCTTGTAGATCGCCATTCATAAGGCCAAACCAGTTGCGATAAACCTCAACTTTTTCTGCAGCGTCAACGGCTGCAACAGAGTCTTCACCATCTTGAATAGCGGTGACAGCTGATTCAAGTAGGATATCTTTGATACCAGCAGGATCGTCTTTACCTACTGGATGGTTGCTATCAATTTGAATTTCAGCATGCAGATTGTTGTTTTTTAATAAAACGCCAGAAGGACTCTGTGCATCGCCCACGTAACCCACAAACTTCTCTGGATTTTGCAATTGAGTACTGTTATCACCTTGCATAATCTCAAGCTTGCCATCAACCACTTTAAAGCCAGTAGCATCAGTGTATGAACCAGAAGCTAGTGCAAAGTTATCATCTAAGAACTCTTTAGCATAAGCTACGACCGCAGCACCGCGCGTGGGATTATAGCCGCCCGTCGCTTCTTGACCGTTGTCTTCACCAATGACATCGGTACCATATAAAGCGTCATATAAACTGCCCCAGCGCGCGTTGGTGGCATTTAGGGCGTAGCGAGCATTACGTACGGGTACTACCAATTGTGGTCCTGCAATGTGCGCAATCTCATCATCGACGTTTTGCGTAGTTACTTTGAAATCATCGCCTTCTGGGAGCAAGTAACCGATATCTTTTAAGAACTGCTTGTAAGCAGGATAGTCAATCGTGCCCTCTTTGGCAGGATGGTCTAAGTGCCACTGGTCAATCTTGGCTTGCATCTCATCGCGAATAGCTAATAATTTCTTATTACGCGGTGTAAAATCTTTAATGACTTTTTCAAAGCCTGACCAGTAACGATCTGAATCAATACCAACCTTGGGTAGGACTTCATTTTCAATAAAATCATACATCTGCTGGTCAATAGCAAGAATGCCTTTTTGGATGCGATTGGCATGAGAAGCTTGACTCATAGTAGTGTCCTTATTCTGTTTTATTTATGAGGGGTATTAGCGTTTGTCAGTTAAGACAGTACAAAGATAATAATTAAGCAAATAATCAGACGTCAATTAACGCCTAGTAAATAACAATCAATACTAAAACAAACTATTATAAAAGCAAAATCTCATCGTACTATCAAATAATGAAATAAACAAGCAAAGGGTATTTAGTAGAAAAATACTGATGTTATATGAAAGCGATACTCTATAAGATATAGGGTTTAGAGGTCATAATATGATTGCTTAAAAAGATGACTTAAAAGTAAGATTAAACTGTAAGCAATTATTGCAAGTTAGCTACCCGCCTATTATATTGCTGCTATTTATTTAGACTATTGAGTAAAAACGAATGGTATAAGCACTGTTATAATAGTCCTCTTAAAAACATTCATCTGATGTCTAATACAATCATAAGCTAATAAAGTTTAATAAATTATGAATACAAATCGGCAGTATGAAACCATTAAAAAGACTACTAAATACAACCAAGAAACCTTAATACAGTATGAGTCTGCTAGTGAAAATAGTCTTGATAAAGCAGACAGCAACGATATGATAGAATTACGAGCGCCTACAGTAGTAGATTTAACCCCTATTTATGAGTTTTTGGGTAGTCGTACCACGCAAGCATGGCTTGACGCTGCCATCAGCAATTTACCGCTTATTATCCAAGATCACGCTAACTGCGAAAAAAAGGCCGCTGGTACCGCCATGAACCTTATGTTTCGCTATGAGTTCTCACACGACTTACAGCGTAAGTTAGCGCAACTAATACGCGAAGAGATGCTACATTACGAACAGGTACTGGGTATCATGGAAGAACGCGGTCAGGAGTGGCAGCATTTAGGAGCTGGACGCTATGCTAAAGGTATGCTCAAACACAAACGCACTTACGAGCCAGCTGCAATGATCGACGTACTGATTATAGGCGCTTTTATTGAAGCTCGTTCTTGTGAGCGTTTTGCCGCTCTAGCAGCGATTATAGACGATGAGCGTCTAGCAAAGTACTACCGCTATTTGCTCAAATCAGAGAGCCGTCATTTCGAAGATTATCTGACTTTAGCTCAGTCCTTATCAAAGGACAATATTGATGAGCGAGTAGCCTTCTTTAAACAAGTAGAGTCTGATCTCATAACTGACCCCGATAGTGAGCTACGTTTTCATAGCGGCATACCTGCCTGACCCTCAAACCTATATCATCGACTAACTATATAAACGATGATTTTCGACAAGTAAAGCCCAAAAAGCAACAACCATTTGTCAATACCAAAGATAGTGGCCGTTGCTTTTACATATCAAACGTCTGTTATACTATAAGTATCTACATACTATTGCTAATTACTTTTTGTGTTCAGTCACATTACTGTCGTACTGTTTGACACTTTTTGCAACATCATGAGGATCATGATCTTCAGTTGCTTCTTCAGCTGCTGCCGGATTAACCTTTTGTAAGGCATCATCGGGAACCAAACCATCATTATTGTCCGCATCTTTTAATTTATAGTTCTCATTATCGTCCATGTCCTTAGGCTTACTCATCAGATCTCCTTATTATTAACATGATAATATTATCACTGTGTTTTAATATTATCCTATTGATTTAATCTTCTTCATCTGGCGTCAATGTACGTGTCTGTGCATTGTTGACCGTAGCATAACGATTTCTATCAGTTATCTCGTCACTTTGCTGCTCTTCACTACCCATAGTTTCTTCATTAACGTTTTCATCAAAAGGTGAGCTACCTTCTTGATCACGGCGATCAGGCTGGCGAGCTGGGTTGTCACCATCGTAGACATGTTCTGACTCAACAACGTCTTCTTCAAAAGTGTCTGTACCTTTTTGAACCGTTGTATTCTCTTCAATCTCTTCTCGGCTCTCATGAAAATCATCATCGCTAGTTCGTAACATAGCAGCATCTTCTGTGGTTGTATCAGAGACAGAAGCAGATTTTTCATGTTCAGCTAACGGCTTAGTAGTTTCTTTATTGCCGATATCATTCGTAGTTTTTGTATCTACAACGTCTTTGCGACTCTCATCATCACTAATATGAGTTTTTGTAAGGGCGGGATCTTTAGTTTCCATATGTCAACTCTCCATAAAACCATTGAGCTAGTAATAAGCAAGTATTGTCTTTCTATTCTTCTATTGTACGTTCTTTGATAATCTATGTTCTATAGTCTACAAATAACTTAAAAATGTATATGACTAGATATCATTGCGACCTAAATTATCCACATTTAAATCGCCAACGTTCTTACCACCGGGTGGTAAATTTTCTTCTTTACGTGGATCAGCATAAACTTCATCGGTCTCTTGCGAAGCTTGCTCAGGTCCGTCTATCTCTGGGTCGTACTTACGGCCTTCATAGCTGTCCTTTGGATTCTGTGTTTTCACACCTTTTGGATCATCTACTGGCACGGCTTCTTCAGTGTTGTTGTCATTTTGCGTTGTCATAGCTTATCCTTTGCAACGTTAGAGAGTTTATGAAAATAATAATAGCGTTTGAAACTTACTAAATCGTGTACTCTAAAATATGTGCTTTTCCGTTTTAGCTACTTATCAGTACGAGCATTTTCATCAATAAAAGGTGCTCTTTGATCTTCTGTAAGCGTTTCAGGCTGCTCTTCTTGCTGGTTATCTTGCGCATTTTGCAAGTTATCTTCAATTTCTTGTACATTAACTTGGTTTGCTGCTTTTTCAACGTCTGAAGTATGGTTACTATCATTACTCATTACAAAGCTCCTTTATCTACATTATTTATATGTTTCACCCAATTATAGATATCTTATCAGCAGTTGCACTAGTGGACTGCCGTATCATTATGTGAATATATGTGAGGTTAAAAGGCAGTTTGTAACTCTCTTTTATTTATCCTGACTCTCCAACACGATTAATAGTTTTTAGTAGATAGTCTTGAGCAATATGCGCAGTTTCTCCCTCACTAAGCTGGGTTTGATACCAACGTCCTGTACCCTCTAGCACCCAAGCTTTTACGTTATCTTGTAGATAATTTTGTAGACCGTCTTGATATATTTGCTTAAATAGTCTTTTGTCTTCGATAGGAAAAGCCACTTCAACGCGGTGAAATAAATTGCGATCCATCCAGTCTGCACTACCGCAGTACAACCGCTCATCACCGTCGTTATAGAAATAATAAATACGCGTATGCTCCAAAAATCGTCCAAGTATAGAGCGTACCGTAATATTCTCAGACAGCCCCTGCACTTGGGGTCGCAAACAACAAATTGCGCGTAGGATTAGCTCAATTTTGACGCCCGCTTGTGAGGCATCGTAGAGCTTGTCAATCAAGCGCCGCTCAGTGAGGGCGTTGACTTTAACGATAATATGAGCACGCTTACCTGCCTTGGCATGAGCAATCTCATCATCAATGAAGCTCATCAAAGCATCGTGTAGAGTAAAGGGGGCGTGTAACAGCTTTTTTAGATTGGCAGGTTTGCCCATACCGGTGAGCTGCTGGAAGATTTTATGAACATCTTCTGAGATATCAGGGTCGGCGGTGAACAGTCCGTAGTCAGTATAGGCTTTGGCATTACCAGCATGATAATTACCCGTACCCAAATGCACATAGCGACGAATGCGATCCTCTTCGCGGCGCACGATCAGCATCAGTTTGGCGTGAGTCTTGTAACCAACGATACCATAGACGACTACCGCGCCGGCTTCTTGTAGATAGTTGGCTACCGCGATGTTGGAGGCTTCATCAAAACGCGCGCGCAGCTCGATAATGGCAGTCACCTCTTTGCCATTACGGGCAGCAGCAGCTAGCGCCTTGACGACCTCTGAATTGGTACCTGAGCGATACAAGGTTTGCTTAATCGCTAGTACTTTAGGGTCACTGGCGGCTTGCCACAACAGATTGGTGACTGTTGCAAATGAATGAAACGGATGATGCACTAGTACGTCGCCTTTACGCATAGCGGCAAACATACTGGTAGATTTTTCAGGCTTATCCATATCGCGGCGAAAGGCTTTGGGGATGACGTGCGTGAAGGGCTGATAGCGCAGCGCTGGGATATTAAAATCAAATAGTAGCCGAGTAAGATTAACCGGCCCATTGACGCGGTAAAGCTGATTGTCATGTAGCTCAAACTCATTGAGTAGATAATCGCTGATCTCGGTTGGGCAATCAGTGGTGACCTCAAGGCGCACCTTATCACCAAAGCGGCGGTTTTCAAGCTCACCCTCAAGCGCTTTTGCCAGATCATCGACATCGTCTGCCAGATCTAAATCAGCATTACGCGTCAGTCTAAACTGATGACAACCCGTGACATTCATCCCCGGGAACAGCTCACCAATATGTTCGTGAATAACGGCTGAGAGCATGACGTGATGCTCCTTACCATCAGTCAATTCGTCAGGCAGACGTATCACTCGCGGCAGACTGCGCGGCGCAGGAACAATAGCTAAATTAATATCGCGGCCAAAAGCATCTTTGCCCTCTA
Organism: uncultured Psychrobacter sp.; assembly: GCA_947501045.1. Taxonomy (GTDB): domain Bacteria; phylum Pseudomonadota; class Gammaproteobacteria; order Pseudomonadales; family Moraxellaceae; genus Psychrobacter. The sequence goes on along the minus strand of CANMUI010000001.1, from coordinate 772,259 downwards.
AGCTTGCAATAAAGTTTAGGCTTTTATTGACCAGTCTTGGAAACGGGTGCGAGGGATCGATACTAATGGGCGTGAGTACCGGCGAGACTTGTTCGGTAAAATAACGCTGCATCCAAGCTGATTGATCACTATTTAACTCATCGCGTTTTAGGTAACGAATATCTGCTTTGGCAAGCTCAGGCAGCAAATCTTCATTTAAAATCCGGTACTGCTCATCAATAGCATTATGAGCAACCGCTGATATTTCATTTAAAATCTCGCTTGGACGCATACCATGAGGACTATTTGCCACATCGCCCAGTCTAAGCTTTTGCATGATACCCGCTACTCGAATCTCAAAGAACTCGTCCATGTTCGATGAGAAGATAATCAAAAAGAAGAGACGTTCAAGCAGTGGATGCAGTGGGCTGGCAGCTTGAGCCAATACTCGTTTGTTAAACTCTAATAAAGATAAGTCACGATTGATATAGCTGCTCGGCGAATAACTGCCATCATCAAGACGTTGCCAAGCGATCTGTGTTAAATGATTACTCTCTTTAGTTTTGTTAGGTTCAGTTTTAAGGGTTTTCGCTTCATTGTGGTTTTTATTATCTATAACCTCAAAGTTTTCATTATTCTTATTATTTGAATATGCCATGTTATAGCTCCTTAACTTTTCTTAAAAGTTACTTCTTGCCGATCATTCTCCATACTACTGTCATTTATATTAACCTAATTAGTATTAGCCTAGTTATAGTATAATTCAGTTAGATCAAGTCGGTGCAGGCAATACGGCATTGTTCATACGTTTTTTGACAATACGCTGCTTGTTACGTAGACGTCTATCGCCTTGGTTATTTTCGTAATACTTAGGATTGGTCAGCATACTAATCAGGAGTGCTGACTCGTCACGATTAAGATCAGCAGCAGATTTGTCAAAATAATGCTGGGCTGCAGCCTCAATGCCATAAATGCCGTTACCAAACTCTGCCACATTAAGATAAGCAGTCAAAATTCGCGTTTTATCCCACAACGTCTCTATCATCAAGGTAATAATGGCCTCTTCGCCTTTACGAATGTAAGAGCGATGCGAGGTCAAAAATAAATTTTTAGCCAATTGCTGGGTAATAGTAGACCCGCCAGCTGAGGCTTTGCCAGAGGCTTCGTTCTTTTTCATCGCCACCTCAATACCTTCAAGATCAAAACCATTATGCTGATTAAATTTCGAGTCTTCACTGACGATGGCCGCTTGTTTGGCAGACTTAGCAATGTCCTCGTACTCTACCCAAGTTTGCGTCACCTCTCCGCCCGTCAAGCGATGGGTAAGCATAAACATACTGTTATTAATGGGCATTATTTTCCACATCAGTAGCAAAGATGCTACCAACACATGAAAAGCGACTACTAGCAGCATGAACGCTAATAGTATTCGTTTGATAAATTTGCCAAAACTGGTCATCCGCAAGATTCCGAGTGGTTAAATAAGAGACTATAAAGGTATAAAGATAAGAAATAGCCTGTCATCTTACCTAATCTCACAATCTCTGTCATTATTGAGACGATTTCTTTATGATATAAAATTGATAGCCTCTAAAATGCAAGAGTACAGCAATGAGTATAAATATAGACCACTACGAACATACAAACACACGGGTAGATTCATCTGTAAAAGATCTACGCACTCATATCGCTACAGCCATACCAAATTTAGATAAACCCCGCCTTGCTACACCAAATGCTCAAAACAGCGCTCAAGATTGGTGGCTGCTTGGCACCTCAGGATGTCACTTATGTGAAGTCGCTGAGCAAATACTAAAACACTTGCAAGCGGTGGAGCCCATTACTTATCGATATGTCGACATTGCAGACTTCGATGAAGCGCTAATGATGGCGTTTGCAACCAATATTCCGGTGATCCTTACCAAAGACCAACGCTTAGATTATCCTTTTTCGGTGCTAGATTTGCAGCAATTGTTATAAATCTTTGCCTACTTTCATCTTAAAGCCTTGTTTCTCAAAATCCTGTTATCAATACTTTACTATTGTAAAATTAAAACTTTTGCTATTTTGACTAATGGTCAATACAGTAAATTGACCAGTTAAGGATCGTTATTATTTGAGCTCATAAACCTGCCCCTATGATCAGTCCAATATCGCTTATGGATCTGAGCATTTATCAATAAGGATTGTTGATAATGTATACCCTTCTGGCTCTTTCTCCGATTTTAGTCGTTCTAGTTTTATTGGTCTTACTGCGTTTGCCCGCCAAAATATCTATGAGCATTGCCTATTTGGTGACCGCTTTGCTAGCTTTATTTGTGTGGCAAGCCAGCGGCGCTCAAGTGGCAGCTGCTACTGTAAATGGAATTATCGTTGCCCTTACCCTCTTATTTATTGTATTTGCCGCTATTTTACTATTAAACACTTTAAAAGAAGGCGGCGCTATTGTCGCTATTCGTAAAGGCTTTATGGACATATCGCCCGATAGGCGGGTTCAGGCGATCATTGTGGCTTGGTTATTTTGCTCAATGGTAGAGGGTTCATCAGGATTTGGTACGCCCTCTGCTATTGGGGCACCGTTGCTTTTAGCGTTAGGTTTCCCTGCCATGGCCTCGGTCATGGCTGTGCTAATTATTCAGTCGACACCGGTATCATTTGGAGCTGTCGGCACCCCTATACTCCTTGGAGTTTGGACCGGTATCGACGATAAGCAAGACATAACTCAAGCCATCGCACCGCTGTCTACAGAGAACTATCTATTACAAATCACGGGTAATGTTGGCCTTATTCATGCACTAGTCGGCTTTTTAATTCCGCTCATATTAAGTGCATTCTTAACCAGATTCTTTGGTGAAAAACGCTCCTTTGTAGAAGGACTTAAAGTGTGGCCATTTGCCATCTTTGCAGGTCTTAGCTTTACGCTGCCTTATTTATTGGTTGCTGAATATCTAGGCCCTGAGTTTCCCTCTTTGGTAGGTGGTTTTATCGGCCTGATGATTGTACTACCTGCTGCTAGGCGTGGATTTTTGATGCCTAAAGATACTTTTACTTTTGCGCCGCGCGCTGATTGGGATAAGGACTGGCTGGGCTCGCTAACAGAAGAGACTTACGATGATACTATTGCCCCAAAGTTCTCTTTGGTTCGTGCATTCTCTCCTTATCTCATCGTTATCGCTCTATTGATTATCACTAGAGTCATCGCTCCTCTCAAAGCGTTTTTGACGGGGGATGTGACCACCATCGAATTTGCTAATCTGTTTGGTACGACTATCTCTAGTAAAGTGCAGCTGGCCTATTCTCCAGGCGCTATTTTGATTATTAGCTCTTTGTTATGTATTTTACTATTTAAGATGAATGGACAGGCGGTCAAACGCAGTTGGAGCAGTTCGGCAAAAACTATGGCCGCCGCAGCGCCCGCTTTACTATTTTCAGTACCTATGGTTCAGGTATTTATTCACTCTGGTTCAGCTCTCGACGTCGCTAATGCACTACCAGCCATGCCTATATTATTAGCTGAAAGCGCAGCTGGGGCTTTTCAGAATACTTGGCCGCTCGTTTCTCCATGGATTGGCGCGATGGGTGCCTTCATTGCTGGATCAAATACGGTTAGTAATATGATGTTCTCCTATTTCCAGTGGTCAACGGCCAGTCAAATAGGTCTCGACACCAACCTTGCCGCACAAGTCGTTGCTCTACAAGCGGTGGGCGGTGCTGCTGGTAATATGATTGCTGTGCATAACGTGGTCGCTGCTTGCGCTGTAGTCGGCTTGATGGATAAAGAAGGTTATGTTATCCGCAAAACATTACTGGCAATGACTTATTATGTGGTACAAGCCGGACTCATTGGTATGGGCATTATCTTTGGTGAGATGTGGTGGTGGGCTTTAGCCGTTATCTGGCCTCTAACCTTTTTTGGACTGATGTCTTTTAGCCAAAAACCCGCTACTAAGAAGAGCCATTGACTGCAATGTTGCTGGTAAAGTCAATAGTAATACCAATAGCGATACAAGCTATCGCTATTAATTTATTTTTAATAGCATTAGGTTAAAATGACAGCACGATTATAATAACTATCGCAATAACTATTATATAACTGTGATTGACTATGATAAAAAGTAGAAGATAAAGGATAAACGTTATGACAAAAGACCTAAGCAAAGTGACAGAGATCGAAGATTTGCGCCGTGTGGCTGAGCGCAAAGTACCGCGTATGTTTTATGATTATGTCGATTCAGGGTCATGGACCGAGACCACTTATCGTAACAACGAAACTGACTTTGATCGTATTAAGCTGCGTCAACGGGTACTAGTCAATATGGAAGGGCGCACCCTTAGCACACATATGGCAGGGGACGCATCTTCGATGCCTGTTGCCATTGCGCCAACGGGCTTTACTGGCATGATGTGGGCGGATGGCGAGATTCATGCCGCCCGCGCCGCTGAAAAGTTTGGCGTGCCGTTCTCCCTATCGACGATGAGTATCTGCTCTATCGAAGATGTCGCGGAAAACACCAGCGCGCCGTTTTGGTTTCAGCTCTATGTCATGCGCGATCAGGACTTTATGGCCAATCTGATCCGCCGTGCCAAAGCAGCCAACTGCTCAGCGCTTATTTTGACCGCTGATTTGCAAGTGCTCGGTCAGCGCCATAAAGACATCAAAAACGGTCTATCAGCGCCGCCCAAACCGACACTTGCTAATATTCTTAACCTGATGACTAAGCCTGAATGGTGCCTAAATATGCTGGGTACTAAAAGACGCACTTTTGGTAATATCGTCGGTCATGCCAAAAATGTTGAAGATATCTCATCACTATCAGCATGGACTGCTGAGCAGTTCGATCCGCGTTTGAGCTGGGATGATGTGGCGCGGATCAAAGATCAATGGGGTGGAAAGTTAGTTATTAAGGGCATTATGGAGCCCGAGGACGCTATAATGGCGGCGCGTAGCGGCGCAGATGCGCTGGTAGTCTCCAATCACGGCGGTCGTCAATTGGACGGTGCCCTCTCCTCTATTGCTGCGCTTAGTGATATCGTGCAAGCAGTGCGCGCGGAGAACAGTCAGATTGAAATCTGGCTTGATAGCGGTATTCGCTCGGGTCAAGATGTACTCAAAGCGCTGGCGCTTGGTGCTAACGGTACCATGATTGGCCGCGCCTTTCTTTATGGTCTTGGTGCTTATGGCGAGGACGGCGTGCGCCGCGCGCTTGAGCTGATCTATAAAGAGTGTGATATTAGCATGGCTTTTTGTGGACATACCGATATCAAGCAAGTGACCAGTGATATTTTAGTCAAGGGCACGTATGAGCAGCTTAAAACTGCGCAGCCTTATATTGCTCCTTCCTTGAACGAGCACTGGTATAGTCAATCCTAATTGCAACTGACATAGTCTTTATTGTGTCTATTATTTAAACACTGATAATTTTGTTTATAGCATGCATAGCCTTTATACTCTGCTTATACTATCTGATAGACATTGGGCTTTATGACTATTCAACAATTACTAAAAACGGCACCTGTAACGGCCTTACTATTGACCAGCTTTATAGGGCTATATATCGTGCAGTTTTTGACTGGCGTTGACCCTAATAACCCGTCAACAGAAGCGTTGCTGCATTGGGGAGCTAATGCTCTACCCTATACTATGGGCGATGAGCCATGGCGGCTGGTTAGTAGTGGTTTTTTGCACATTGGCCTTATGCATTTATTGTTTAATGGTTTTGCCATGTACTTCTTCGGTCAAGTGGCTGAGCCGATGTTTGGTTCGGCTAAGTTTTTGGCATTATTTTTGCTCGCGGTTATTGGTGGAAATTTGCTCAACAGCTATATCACATGGCAGTCAATTCTGGATGGAACGGGGCAACCCGGATTATCAGCTGGTGCGTCTGGCGGTATCATGGGCATCGGCGCGGCATTGTTAATAGCAGCGTTATTTAAGATATCTGTCAACGGTATGGTGCTTAATCTTAAAAGCTTGATTTTTATCATGGGCATCAATCTCGTTTATGGTTTTGCCGTACCCGGCATTGATAATGCGGGACATATCGGTGGCGCTATCACAGGATTAATTATTGCGCTAGGTTTTGCTATCGCTTATCGCCAGCGCCTGCAAGCAAAGCCGCAAGATTTTGCTATTTATCATAATTACTCAACTAATAGTCACTCTACGAATAACGAGGTCTATAGCAATGGCCAGAACGATATTCCTGTAAATTCTGCTATTGATGAGGCGATGGTGACCTCAGTCAATGATACTGATGATGCCTATGTCGATGCCTTCTACCCTGAACCAAAAAAAGCTAAAAAACCCACTATTTTCTGGCAATTGCTGCCATGGATAGTCATACTACTCATAGCCGCTGGCTTTGTCTGGTGGTGGCAAGATATTCACAATCAAATATTGCAAGTATTAAGTGCTGTAGAATAAAACTATTAGCTCGAGCTGTAGAATAAATAGTAGCACCTGATTCCTACTGCTAATAATATTGTAAAAAGGTATGTCAAAAGTAATAAGGTAATACTAAAATACGCTCTAGAACTCCTACACAGCTGTTTTTATTCGCCTACTCGCCTAACCGTTCAAGAGAATTAATTATGTATAAATTACCAACGCTATCGCAAACTTCTACCCATCTTTTGCTAACAGTCCTTACCACTACTGCACTGCTTGGTACGGTAAGTTTGACTCATGCTGCTCCTTTTAAAAACCTGCCTGCTGATCAAGATGCGCAGCTAAGCGTTGGGGTCAATGTGTTGTATGCTAATAACGCTTATGATACTGATGAAGACGTACGAGTATTGCCGGGGGTGTTTTACGATAATAATAGAATTTACGCACGCGGCGCCCAAGCAGGCGTTTATCTCATCAATGATGGCACTAATCAGTTATCAGCTTATGCGCAATTGGCAGGTTCAGAGTTTGATCCCGATGATGCCGAGGGAGCACTGCAAGGTTTAGATAAGCGTAAGTCATCAGCAGCGGCCGGTCTAACCTACTTACGTCGTACCCCAATTGGCGGTTTTCGCCTACAAGCCGCTACTGATATCTTAGATCGTAGCGGCGGCAACATTGCGCGCTTAACGTACCTAGCTCGCATTACCAAAGGGAATTTGACAGTCTATCCGAGCATTGGTTTTGAATATCATGACGAGGACTATAATGAATATTATTATGGGGTGAGTGATGAAGAGTCGGCGGATACCGGCGTTGAGGCTTATTCTTCAAATGCCAGCTTGAACCCTTATATTAATGTTAGTGCTAATTATGATTTCAACGAGAACTGGGCAGGATTTTTTAATCAAAGTTTGAGCTACTTACCTAATGAGCAGTACGATAGCCCGATGGTGGATTCGCGTACTGATTCAACGACGACGCTTGGACTGCTATATAAATTTTAAGGGTTTTTAAAAGAGAAATAGATATTAAAGAAGCTGAGCATTTTGCTTGGCTTTTTTATTGTGTTGATTCGTTGTCATGAAACATTAGCCTATAATATAAACTGCAAATTTGATTTTATATATTTATATAAAGGATAGCCCCATTATGATCCATGCTACCCTCTGGATGATTGGAGCGCTTACCTCGTTTTGTTTGATGGCTATTGGTGCTCGTGAGCTCAATAGTCAAATCGGTGTGTTTCAGATTTTATTCTTTAGAAGTATAGTCGGCCTGCTGGTATTATCGCCCATTATACTGTTATTGAAAAAAGAGCATTTTTCATTTCCTACGCGTATTAAACTACACTTAGTAAGAAATTTATTTCATTTCGCAGGTCAATATGGCTGGTTTTTGGGCATAGGATTACTACCTTTAGCCACTGTTTTTGCTATTGAATTTACCGTACCCTTTTGGACGATAATCATCTCCTATCTGTTTTTGAAAGAACCTATCACAGTAAAAAAAGTGATCGCTGTCCTGTTAGGTATTCTAGGAATCATCGTTATCGTACAGCCACGCTTAGGGGTCGCAAGCTATGGGTCATTAATCGTATTGGGCGCGGCTATTTGTTATGCCTGTGCCCATGTCTCTACAAAATCGCTATCTAATACCGATAGCCCAATAACTATCATTTTTATGATGTGTTTGATTCAAGCGCCTTTAGGGCTGCTTTTATTTACACAAGGCTGGACAACGCCGGTAGGGATTCAGTGGCTGTGGCTCATAATCATAGGCGTGACCGCGCTATCGGCGCATTATTGTATGACCAAAGCCATGCAATATGCGGAGGTGACATTTGTAGTCACTATGGATTTGTTTAGATTACCGCTAATCTCTATCGTTGGCGTGCTTTTATATTCAGAGCGTTTTAGTGTGGCTTTGCTAGTTGGCATATTACTGATCGTCGCTGGTAACGCGATTAATATATATTCTAAGAAAACAGCTAAAGACAATGTCATTCAATAACATATCATTACATGCAATGTGGAATAAAATTCTTGAAATTCTATAGCGCATCTTTATATATATGACAGGTCAGATACACAATAAACAATCAATGATAAGGAGACTGTTATGAGTAAACTAGTTACACGTAATTCACTATTTGACAACTTCTTTGATGAGATGGCTCCTAGCTTTTTGATGCGTCCGCTGCATGGTGAAACGCTTCCTAATGCTAGCCAAATCAAGATTGATGTCAGTGAAAAAGATGAGGCTTTCTATGTAAACGCTGAAATACCGGGCGTGGCTAAAGAAGATATTGACCTGTCCATTACCGGAGATATCGTCTCTATTAGTGCTGAGATTGCCCAAAAAGATGAGCAAAAAGACGGTAATAAAGTACTTCGTAGTGAGCGTTACTTTGGCTCGGTCTCACGTAGTTTCCAGTTGCCATCTAAGGTAAAGGTCGATGCCGCAGAAGCGTCCTATGAGAATGGCGTATTGCAGTTGGTACTACCAAAAGAGACCAGCTCGGAGCGCAAAAAGCTTGAGATTAAATAATAAATCTAATATTAAATAAAAATAAACAAGCTTTCATAAAAAGTTAGATAAAATTATAAGGGTGCATGAGTAATTCATGTGCCCTTTTTTATTTGGTGCAATTATCTAGGCTCAGTTCAAAACAAGGTCTTTTTAGTTACAAGGACGTCGGTGATTTACACTTTTACTGACCCACTCTACTCACTAAAGTCTTTATAAAGATGGTAATTGTTGCGCTTTAATTAGGGCAGTTGTGATTGTATTAAGTGTGAATTCCTTTTTTTCTTGCAAAAAAGCTAAGACACCAATGCCTTCATAAAAACAAAGTCTAATAGCTAAAGAAAAACTCAAACCTTTTGGTGGCTTCATTATTTGATAGTAAAAAATTTCTTGATTTTCTCCTTTTCTCTCGACATCAGAAAAGTTCTTCTCTATAAAAATTCTATTTTTATCAAACTCTTTTTTTTATTTATTGAGTCATCATCAAATGATATCTGAAACTCATTGTAAATTCTAATATTTCCATTAAAAATTTTATGAAACTCGTAGTAGTACAACCCTTTACAAACAGAAGATATACTATTGTTGAATTTATTCTCATCAAACTTGAATACAAAAGTAGGTTTGAGTTGCCCTGTTCTCTCTTCATCAACATAGACTAGGGTTGCGTTACTAGCTAAGCTCTTGGTTCTCTTTCTATTTCTCAATATACTCTTTACAGCTTTACTTGTAGCAATATTCTGCCCCTTTTCATTAGCTAGAATTTGAAGCGATATAATTTGCAGAAGGTGCTCATCATCATTAGATTTACCGCTATTATGCTTGATACATGAAGGTACAGTAATCAAAGAAACTTTATTATCTTTGGGGAAAAAACACTTAGGAGGTACATGCTCTTTTGTTAAACTTTCTTAATCTAGCAGTATTCCACACTCGTAACATATATTCGGCAAATTTTGATACATAATTATCTCAATTAAATAATTAAAAGTATTCTAAGAATTTGGATTATCATTTGATATTTACTACCTACATAAATTCTTTTATATTCCTTAATAACTAACGTCTCTTTCCTAGATCAACAACTTATAAAAATTAATTTTCTAATGAATTTAATAATTATTAGATTTTTAGTTTTGTGTCTATTATAGTGTATTAAAACCAAAACCCAAAAAAAGACCTTGCCACGCGATGTGACAAGGTCTTTTTAGTTCAAATGGAATCGGCGGGTTACGCTTTCGCTAACCCACCCTACCGATCAAATCACATTAAGAAGGATGCACCATATCTTCAGGAGTGACCCACTCATCAAACTGCGCTTCGGTCATCAGATCTAGCTCAACCGCAACTTGTTTAAGCGTTTTGTTTTCTTTATAAGCCGTTTTGGCAATCTTCGCGGCATTCTCATAACCAACATGACGGTTCAGCGCCGTGACGAGCATCAATGAGTTATGCAAGAAATCATTGATTTTCTCTTTAACGGGTTCAATACCAACGGCACAGTTGTCATTAAAGCTATTGCACGCATCACCTAGTAATTGGATAGATTGCAATAAATTAAACGCAATCACTGGCTTGTAAACGTTGAGCTCAAAATTACCAGACGCGCCCGCCATACTGATAGTGACGTCATTACCCATCACCTGTGCAACGACCATGGTCATAGCTTCTGACTGGGTTGGGTTGACTTTACCCGGCATAATTGATGAGCCTGGCTCATTCTCTGGAATGGTTAATTCGCCTAATCCGCAACGAGGTCCTGAAGCAAGCCAGCGTACGTCGTTAGCGATTTTATTTAAGCTACCTGCTAGCGTTTTTAGTGCGCCAGAGGCAAAAACTTCAGCATCACGCGCCGCTAGGGCTTCAAATTTATTCGGTGAGGTCACAAAAGGTAGATCGGTCAGTTTTGATAACTGCTCAGCTGCTTTTACCGCGTAATCAGGATGAGCGTTGAGACCTGTACCGACCGCAGTACCACCTAATGGCAACTCATATAGACCTTGTAGAGCGTTATCGATACGAGTCAATGAGTGATCAAGTTGACTGACATAACCGCTAAATTCTTGTCCTAGCGTTAATGGCGTGGCGTCTTGTAGATGGGTACGGCCAATTTTAACGATGCTATCGAATTCTTTGGCTTTTTTATCTAAAGTATCACGTAACGCTTTTACCGCTGGGATAAGTAGGCTGTTGATTTGACGAGCTGCAGCCACTCGAATAGCGGTTGGGAAGCTGTCGTTGGTAGACTGGGCGTGATTGACATGATCGTTGGGGTGAATGGGCGAATAGCTACCGCGCTCGCTACCTGCGATCTCATTGGCACGGTTGGCAAGCACTTCGTTCATGTTCATGTTTGACTGCGTACCAGAGCCGGTCTGCCACACCACAAGCGGAAACTGATCAGTAAGACCACCGTTGATGACTTCATCTGCCGCTTGAACAATCAAGTCACGCTTATCTTCGTCAATACGGTCAAGACTAGCATTAGTGATAGCAGCGGCTTTTTTTACCAGTGCCATCGCTTCTATCATCGGACGCGGCAACGTCTCACCGCCAATCTTAAAGTTCTCACGGCTGCGCTGAGTTTGCGCGCCCCAATAAGCGTCAGCTGGCACTTCTACGTTGCCCATGGTGTCTTTTTCAGTACGAGTTGCCTGATTCTGTGTCGACATAACGATCCTCTTTGTTTATTTATCCATGAAAAGTGCAACATTTGCTGCACATAAGGGAGAATAGGATGTAAAGCGACATTATGATAGCATGACTAAGACGTGTTGAATATTCACATATAGCAAAGATACAATCATCAGACGAGCTCTTGCACCGATTTTTCAACACCTTTTCTTATTAGTCTTTAGGGTTAAAAATGTCTAATAACCAAGCACCAGTATCAGACCCAACCAATCCACCTAGACGCCAGTTTACGCGCCAGCGTCGTCAGCTAACCGCTGGGGAACGACGGCATCTAGCGCAAATGGCAAGTTTGCACCTGATTAAATTACAGCAGTGCTTGCCACCACACGCGCGTATCGCCTTATATTACGACGGCTTTGGCGAGCTGCCGACTCAGCCGATACTAGACTGGTGTCAGCGCCTACAATATCGGGCGTATCTGCCTGTGGTTGGTTCGCTAGGAAGCAACGACAAACGACTGCGCTTTGTGCCCATTTATCACTCTAAACTCACTAATGTACCGACGCGTATCCATCGTTTGGGTATGCCGCAAAATCATAGTCGCAAATTACTTTGGGCAAGGGAATTAGACGTCATTATCTGTCCGCTAGTAGCGGTTGATAAACAGGGCAATCGGATGGGAATGGGCGGCGGTTTTTATGATACGACCCTTGGTAAAAGCTATAAATCTGGCGCGTCAAGGCCGCTCAAGATTGGTTGGTGTTATGATTTTCAAGTAGTTGAACAGCTTGCGCGTCAACCTTGGGATGTACCTTTAGATGGACTGATTACCCCAAGCGGGATAAGTTGGTTTAAACCAAACAACAGTAAAAAGACTAACGACAGCGCTGAGGAAGAAGTATCTAGCGCTGATACGGTTGATACGTATTTACAGACATTAGGAAATGATGACGCTAGAGAGATGCTCTACTACAGTCAAGAACAATCCTTTAGTTCTGATGAGCTATCGAGAGTGATTAATGAGGCGCGTTTAAACGAACTATTGGCGCAAAGTGACGAGTTTTTGGATGGTTTAAGTGGTGAGATTGAGGATTTTGATGAGTAGTTCTTTATGTAACAATCATTCACACCTTTACACACGGTGTTATTGATACAATTCATATTGTGTGTAATAATACACATACTTAATTAGCAAAAGTTCGAGGTAATCATGAAGAGTAGTAAGCTGATTAAGTTACTGCAAGATGATGGTTGGGTGGTTGATAGAATTAAAGGCAGTCATCATATTCTAAGAAAAGAAGGTATAGATAGTATTATCTCCATTAGCCATCCCGAAAAAGATGTGTCTCGACATCAATTGGCTCAAGCAAGACGCATTTCCGGTTTAAAACTTTAGATAGAACAATTTGTACTGCGCCAAGCCGTACTGATAGTTATCTTAACCTCGTTCTTGGTGCGCTGGGCGCACTCTACGCAACTTGCATAGCTATATCTAATTGGTGCTTAGAAAGCACCCTACACAATTAAAAAGGGGGTTATATGCTAAATTATCCCATCGCTATATTCAAAGACGAAAGTATGGAAAACTATGCCGCTATCGTACCCGATATCGATGGCTGCTTCCCTTTAGGAGATACCATCGATGATACTATTCAAGAAGCTGAATCGTTAATTTACGATCATATCGAATATATGTTAGATAAAGGTATGAGTTTTGACTTTTACACTAGTGAAATAGAGACATTGAAAACCAATCCAGATTTCAAAGATACTTTGGTTTGGGCTATCGTCAGTATTGATGATACTAAGTTCTCAACTAAACAGGTACGCTTTAACGTCAGTTGGCCAGAATACTTGCTGAAGCGTGTAGACCGTTATGCTGAAGAACATCATGAGACTCGCTCAGGGTTTTTGGCAAAAGCGGTACAAAAAGCATTGGTATAAAAGAGTATTCATATAAACGAATAGTCGTTTAAAAATAGAAAAGCTACCTATATGGTAGCTTTTTTTTCGGACATTTAAATGCGCTTTATAAATAGTAAAGATGAAAAAGCTGGGTTAAAAACCCAGCCTACGCCGAAAAGTTTTGAGCTTATACCCTACAACACCATCGCCGCAATCCAGCCAAACGCCAATAGCGGAATGTTATAGTGCAAAAAGGTCGGCACCACGCTATCTTTAATATGATCGTGCTGCCCATCGACGTTAAGACCAGAGGTTGGTCCCAAAGTCGAATCCGAAGCTGGCGAGCCTGCATCACCCAGCGCTCCCGCTGTGCCGATAATCGCCACCGTTGCCAGTGGAGAGAACCCTAACGAGATACACAGCGGCACATAAATCGCAGCTATAATCGGAATGGTCGAGAATGATGAGCCGATACCCATGGTGACGACTAAGCCAATGCCTAACATGACGAATGCAGCAATGGCTTTATTACCCGCAAACAAGTTAGTCGCGCCATCGATGAGCGGCGCAATCTCTCCTGTCGCTTTCATAACCTCAGCGAACCCTTGCGCGGTAATCATAATAAAGCCAATCATCGCCATCAGCTTGATACCGTCATTAAACACGGTATCAGCATCGCGCCACTTCACCACGCCGGTTGCCATAAACACCCCAAAACCAAACATGGAACCGAGCAGTAGTGAATCGGTATAGAGCTGTACCACAAAAGCAGTAACAATTGCTGCAAGCGCCACCAAAGTTTTAGTTTTGCTTTGCGCCTGAGCGTTAGATGCCACTTTACTTAAGTCATCGCTTGCTAACCCTTTATTCTCAATAGCGGTGTCGCGCTCTTCTTTATTGATGGTCAGTTGCTGATAATGACGCGGCTTGCGATAACTAATAAATACGGCGGTCAGTAACCCAACAAACATGCCAAGTGCTGGAATCGCCATCGCTTTGGTGACTGAGATATCAGTGATGTCGATACCGGCCTCACCTACGTTTTTTAGCATGATTTGATTCAGATAAATATCGCCAAAGCCATATGGGATGAACATATAAGTAGTGACCAAACCAAAGGTCAGCAGACAGGCTATCAGCCGTCTATCAATGTGCATACGGTTAAAAGCTAAGAGTAACGGCGGTACTAATAGTGGAATAAAGGCAATGTGAATGGGGATTAAGTTTTGGCTAAAGCAGCTCATCATCACAAGGCCTGCAAACAGCGTGTATTTAATTATAGCGCCCGCCCCTATACCTGCGCCGCTTGCATCAATACGCTTAATAACCCCACCTGCCAGTGATTGCGGTAACCCCGAATGAGCGATGGCGACGGCAAATGCACCTAATAACGCATATGACAAGGCGATTTGAGCGCCGTTACGAATGCCTTCTTGAAAGGCTTCAAGCGTAGCGGTGATGCCTAATCCTGCGATCAGTCCGCCCGCCAGCGCTCCAATTAGCAAACTAAGTACTACGTGGACGCGTGCTAGTGATAGACCTAGCATGATGATGACTGCCAATAGCACCGCGTTGATGGTCATACTTTTGCCCCTTATCTTCTATTCTCTAGCTTGTCTTCTATTCTCTAGCTTGGCTTTATTGGTTTATTAACTTATCAGATTTTTAACAACCGTCTTTTAATTGAGAGCGTATTAAGACGCGCGTCAGTTTACCTGATTTTGGTTATAAAACCTACGCGTAGAACTTAAGAGATATCGATCAATAAATAGTAAACACTTGAAAATTAAAAGATTTGCATACTATTTGTTTGTTCTCTATTAGTAGATCCATACTATTTTCTATATAGGTAAATCATAAGCCTTGCAATTTTTGCTACGGTCACCATTTATTTAACATGAAACACTAACTTGACTTTACAAGTCTGGTGAACGAGGAAAAATATATGAGTGATTATAATATTGATAAAGACAACATTGATATTGATGTGTCAGCAGCAACTGAGACTGATGATGCGAGCGTAACTGATGCATCCAGTAACTATTTGCCATTGCTAGCACTACGTGATGTCGTCGTCTATCCACACATGCAGATTGCCCTGTTTGTTGGCCGTGCGCCCTCGGTAAAAGCGGTGGAGCTGGCTCAAGCTGAATATGGCGATAAAGTATTAGTGGTTGCACAAAAAGACTCGCTAAC
The DNA here is from genome assembly GCA_947501045.1 of uncultured Psychrobacter sp. Classification (GTDB taxonomy): domain Bacteria; phylum Pseudomonadota; class Gammaproteobacteria; order Pseudomonadales; family Moraxellaceae; genus Psychrobacter. Next base: position 756,628 of record CANMUI010000001.1, on the reverse strand, counting down.
CGAAGATATTGATCATGATAATTTATATCAATATGGTACGGTATGCCGCATCGTAAGCACCATGCCGCACGACAGCGACGAAGATTGCATCAAGGTGCTAATCGAAGGTCAATATCGCGCGCGTGTTGATACGATAGAAGAGCACGGCGAGGTCTTGATGGCAAGCTTTGAGCGTGCCGATCTCGATGTGCAAATGGATAAAAGCCAGCAAAAAAATACTATCAAAGCTTTAACCAGCTTGTTTGAAACTTACGCTGATGCGCGTCTGCGCAATGCTCGTGAGCTGACACGTGTGGCCAAGCGTATTGATGATCTGCTTGAATTAGTCTATTTCATCTCGACTCGCGTCTCGATGGATTTGGATATTAAGCAATCGTTTTTAGAAGACGATGATCTTAAAAACCATATCAACACCTTGACTGAGTATTTGGTTAAGCAAAGCGCTGAGCAGAATATCGAACAAGATATCCAAGATGCAGTGCGTCAGCAGATGGAAGACAATCAGCGCGAATACTTCTTAAATGAGAAGTTAAAAGCCATTAAAAATGAGCTGTCTGACATGAATGAGGGCGCGTTTGATGGTGAAGATGATGTGGGCGAGCTTGAAAAGCGTCTAGAAGAAGCTGATTTGCCAGAAGATGTGCGCAAAAAAGCGGAACAAGAGTTTAAAAAGCTTAAAATGATGCCACCAGCGTCATCTGAGTCCTCAGTCGTCCGTAACTACATTGAGTGGATACTGGACACGCCGTGGAACGCTACGACTAAAGTGTCTATCAATTTAGAAAAAGCGCAAACGGTACTGGATGAAGATCATTACGGTCTAAAAGACGTCAAAGATCGCATCTTAGAATATTTAGCGGTACAGTCGCGAGTGAAAAAACTTCGTGGTCCGATTCTATGTCTCGTAGGGCCTCCGGGTGTCGGTAAAACCTCACTTGGTGAATCTATAGCGCGTGCAACGGGCCGTAAATATGTGCGTATGGCTTTAGGCGGCGTGCGTGATGAAGCTGAGATTCGTGGTCATCGCCGTACTTATATCGGTGCGATGCCGGGCAAAATTGTGCAGTCGCTTGCCAAAGTTGAGGTCAAAAACCCGCTATTCTTATTAGACGAAGTCGATAAGATGGCGCAAGACTTCCGCGGCGATCCGGCGTCAGCTTTGCTTGAGGTGTTAGATCCGTCACAGAACGATACTTTTAACGACCATTATTTAGATATGGACTTGGACTTATCACAAGTGATGTTTATCTGTACTGCCAACAGCATGGATATTCCGCCTGCGCTCCTTGACCGGATGGAAGTTATTCGTCTGCCAGGTTATACCGAAGAAGAAAAGGTCAATATCGCCCAGAAATATCTAGTGCCAAAAGCTATTAAGCAAAATGGTCTCAAAGAAGGCGAGATTGAAATTGTAGAGGCGGCGCTGCATAGCATCGTCCGTAACTATACTCGTGAAGCGGGCGTGCGTAACCTTGAGCGTGAAGTCAATAAGATCTGCCGTAAAGTCGTTCGCGGCTCGGTTGAGTCGCATGGCTCGCGTGCTCCGAAGAAAGATGAGCGTGAATTAGTAGTGATTGATGATAGCAATATCGATGATTACTTGGGCGTACATCAGTACGACTATGGTCTTGCAGAAGAAGAGCCTGAGGTTGGCCGCGTTACAGGCCTTGCTTGGACACAAGTTGGCGGTGAGCTACTAACTATTGAGGCGATAGCTGTGAAAGGTAAAGGTGAGCTTAACTTTACCGGTTCGCTCGGTGATGTTATGAAAGAGTCTATTCGAGCAGCGATGAGTGTAGTTCGTGCGCGCGGTGATAGCTTAGGTATCGATTACGAAACAGTCAAAACCACTGATATTCACGTGCATATGCCAGAGGGCGCTACGCCAAAAGACGGTCCTTCAGCAGGTGGTGCGCTAACTACCGCACTAGTATCAGCGATGACAGGTATTGCAATTCGTCCGGATATTGCGATGACTGGCGAGATTACCCTACGTGGTAAAATTCTACGTATCGGTGGCCTTAAAGAGAAATTGCTAGCCGCACATCGCGGTGGTATCAAGCATGTGTTGATCCCCGCTGCTAATGAGCGCGATCTAGCAGATATCCCTGATAACGTAAAATCTGGCCTGACTATTCAGCCCGTAGCGACAATTGATGAGGTATTAAAAGAAGCTTTGGTTTCTATGCCAACGCCGCTTAAGCCTGCGAAAGTTACAGTCGATAAAACCTCAGGTAAAGCGTTACACAACTAATCTGAGAGTTATCTAAAGCTTTAACTAGTCGGATTAAGATTTAATGAGAGCCGTTCACTATAGTGAACGGCTTTTTTTATGCGTTATATTTACGTGCGACTCATTTTATAGATCGCACTAATTAAATAGCTATGCTATATTTTAAACAAATGTTTGTTTGGTAAATAGTTATGAGTTTAAATCGTTTAGTAAGTCCATTTTTAATAATCAGTCTACTGTCTTCAATCGTCTTGCTAGGTTGTCAGTCCACTTCTACTGCAAATTCTCAGCAGTCCACTACTGTCAGTATAATATCTACTAAAGAACAATCTAATACTACTGACGAGACGGCTATGAAAAAAGCGTTGCCTTCACTGCCTATCACTAATGAGCTTTTAGAGCAGTATCATTGGCAACTTGTGAGCGCTGTCAGCAATACTTATGACGACAATGGTCGATTAATTAGAGCATCTGTAGGCAATTTTTACCATCCTGACTACCCTATATCAGTGAATTTTGGAAGTTATCCTGATAACAGTCAGTATGCTTCTTTTAGCTCAGACTGTAACGGTTCTGGTGCGCCCTATCTTTTACTAAAAGATCATACTTTAAAGGTTGGTAGCATTGTCAGTACTGATATGGGCTGTAGTGAAACGAGCAATCGCATTGAGAGCGCTTTATTTAATTTAATGGGCGATAGCAGCAGCAAACTAACCTTAAGTTTGCAACCTTCACAGCTAACATCAGAAACACCAGCTGATTTCCCGCGCTATAACTTATTGCAAACCATGGAATCAGGTGAAACGCTAGTTTGGCAGAATGAAACAAAAACTATTCGTTAAAACCCAGTTTCCACTTTTCAAACCCATACGTTATTTACATTTATTAACCGATTGTTGCGCATTTGGTGAATATATATGTCAGATCCTTAGCTATACTAGCTGCAAGTTTGACCAAGGTTATTACAGATCTAGTTGGAAATTTTGTGATAGCTATGACTCAGAGCCTTAAAAATGTTTAATAACAACAGCGAAACGAAAATGGAGATAACAATGAAAAAGACATTACTTGCAAGTGCTTTATTATGTGGTTCAGCTTTGGCAGTAACAGGTTGCCAAACGACCGAGGGCCAGCTACAGACAGGTAACCCGTTTGATCAGCCAGTATTGAAGTCAGCGCTTAAGACTACTGACGGAACCAATCGTGAAGTCGGACAAGTGTATCTACGTCCTGTCGATGGCGGCGTCCAAGTCTATGGTAAGCTTATGAACATGCAGCCAGGTAAAACAGTGGCGCTCCATATCCATGAAACGGGCAGTTGTGCTGATATGGGTAAAGCGGCAGGCGGCCACTTTAATCCAGATAATAACCCACACTCTAACCCAGATGATATGAATGGTCATGCAGGCGATCTACCAAACTTGACAGCTAATGACAATGGTGTCGCTACTATCAATTATGTTAATAAGCAAATCTCTGCTGAGCCAGCCGGTAAATATAGCGTACATCGCCGTGCCTTTATCGTCCATTCTGGTGCTGATGACTATACTAGTCAGCCAGCCGGTGACGCAGGCGACCGCGTAGCTTGTGGTATCATTGAGAGAACCTAATACGGTATAAATTAATAACTATTAAGCAAAAGCTTTATTAGACTTATAGTTTTACTAGAAACAAAAAAACCTTTTAGATAATCTAAGAGGTTTTTCTTTGGTCTATATTCTTAGATACAGGCTAAAAAGTAGCTGCAAAAAGCTTGTTGCAGACTACTCCTCTACCCATTCGCCTTTACGCCAGTACACGCCCCAACGCGTGGCTTTACCGTTTTTCTCAGAGCCAATGTATTGCTCTTTTTTCTTACGTGACCAGCGCAGAATAGTTGGGTTACCATCAGGATCTTCATCCGGTCCTTCAAATAGATACTGGAATTTATCTTCCATTTTATCCCTGATAGGACGCAGCTCGGCTAGCTTTGGCGCCCGAGTTTCGCGAACCTTTGGAAATTTGGAGGCTGCCAAGAACATCCCCGCAGCCCCTTCACGTAAGATGAAGTGATCGTCATGCTTAGTGGACTTTAGATCCGGCATGTCGATGGGGTCCATACGCGGCGGCGCAGGCTCACCAGTTTTAAGCACTTTACGCGTATTATCACAGTTTTGACAAGCAAAGTAAGGACCAAAACGTCCGGTTTTGAGCTCCATCTGCCCATCACATTTATCGCAGTCAATGGTAGGGGTATCGGAGCCGGGGACTTCAAACTTACCTTCTTCTAAGATGTAGCCGTCACAATCTGGGTTATTACCACAAACATGTAGTTTAAGACCGCCATCAACGATGTAACCGTTCATAGCCGTACCGCATTTTGGACAGCGCTTTTTCTCCATTAAATCTTTGACTTCAGCGACGTCGTCACCCTCTGCATCATCAAGATTGGCAAAAGCTTCAACGGGCATTAAGTTTTTGGTGCCCTTGCAGCGCTCTTTTGGTGGCAAGTTATAACCGGTACAACCTAAGAACACCCCTGTCGAGCCTGTGCGCAGCTGCATCGGACGAGCGCAAATATCGCAATGTATGTCGGGCACATCGGTGGGATCGTTAGGACGCATACCATCTTTATCTTTGGCATGCTCAAGCTTGGTTTTGAAATCACCATAGAAATTATCAAGCACATCTTTCCAGTTTTGATCACCTGCCGCCACATGATCAAGCTTATCTTCAAGTGCAGCAGTAAAGGTATAATCCATCAAATCTGGGAAGCTGTCTGTCAATCTGTCAGTGACGATATCGCCCATTTTTTCGGCAAACAAGCGCTTATTCTCAAGCTTGACATAGCCGCGATCTTGAATGGTTGAAATGATAGAAGCATAAGTCGAGGGACGGCCGATGCCTTTTTTCTCAAGCTCTTTGACGAGACTGGCCTCGGTGTAGCGCGGCGGCGGCTTGGTAAAATGTTGGCTTGGATCGAGCTTATCTAGTATGAGCTTATCGCCCTTTTTGACATCCGGTAGCAAAGTATCGTCGGTTTTAGCGGGCGGCATCACTTTGGTAAACCCGTCAAAGGTCATAGTGCGTCCGCGCGCTTTAAGCTCAACGTTGCCAGCTTCCACAAACAAATTTACTGATAAATATTTAGCAGGCATCATCTGACAGGCGACAAACTGACGCCAAATCAACTCATAAAGACGAATAGCATCACGCTCAACGCCTTTCAATTGAGTCGATTGCATATTGACATTTGAGGGACGAATGGCCTCGTGCGCCTCTTGCGCGTTTTGTTTATTGCCGTAGAAGTTTGGCTTTTCGGGTACATATTTATCGCCATAACTGTCTTCAATAAATCCGCGCGCCGCATTTAGCGCGTCCCCCGACAAGAATGTCGAGTCGGTACGCATATAAGTAATATGCCCCGCTTCATAGAGGCGCTGCGCTAGAATCATGGTTTTTTTAACCGAAAAACCTAAACGCGTACTCGCCGCTTGCTGCAAAGTCGAGGTAATAAAGGGAGCACTAGGACGCGACTGTGTGGGTTTTTCTTCACGCTCTTTAACGATAAAATCAGCAGGTTTTAGGATGGCTAAAACTTTATCCGTTTGCTCTTTATTGACCAGTTTAAGCGTTTTACCTGCTTGCTTGGTCGCCTCTAGGCGAATACCAATCTGATCTGCGCCTTTTTTCTTATCCTCTATATGCGTATCGGCATGAATTTGCCAGTATTCCTCTGGAATGAAGGCGCGAATCTCGTGCTCACGCTCAACAACTAAGCGCATGGCAACCGACTGTACGCGTCCTGCTGACAAACCGCGTGCGACCTTTTGCCACAGCAGCGGCGATACCATAAAACCGACAACTCTATCTAAAAAGCGCCGAGCTTGCTGCGCGTTAACGCGATCAATATCAAGCTTGGAGGGTTGTTTAAAGGCGTTTTGAATAGCGGACTTAGTAATCTCGTTGAAAACCACGCGCTGATACTTGCTATCAGGACCGCCAATGACCTCTTTTAGATGCCAAGCGATCGCCTCCCCTTCACGGTCCATATCCGTTGCCAGATAGATTTTATCCGCGTCTTTAGCCAAAGATTTAAGCTCTTTGATGACCTTGGTTTTGTTAGGCAGTACTTCATAGACTGCCGCCCAGCCATGCTCAGGATCAACACCCATGCGTCGTACCAGTGCTTGCTGAGTTTTCTCTTCTTTGGTTAGACTGTCATCTTTTTTGGTACTGGTCGATTTTTTGGCGCTTTTACTGGCGCCCACAGGTAGATCGCGTACATGGCCAATACTGGAGCGTACGATAAAATCATTACCCAGATATTTATTAATCGTTTTTGCCTTAGCAGGCGACTCGACGATCACTAAAGACTTACCCTTAGCGTTATCGGACGCAGAAGCTGAGCTTTTTTTGGTTGTGGTTTTACTTGTGGTTTTTGCCATATGTGACGACACCATAATAATCTGATTGAAAGTAGCTAATATAAATAGCTAAATAGTTAACTGAAGTTGCGTAATTTATTCTAATAGTAGCTTCTAATAAAAATAGTTATAAGATATAAAGGAGCGATAAGGCAAAGTATTCTTTAAAGACGTTACACTGCTAATAGTTGAGCTGTCAACTAGAAATAATTGAGCAATAATATAAAACAAGTCTAGCGCTTAATGTTATTTGATATCTAAGCTAACTCAAAAAGCTAATTTGCAGCCTTATTTGGCTTTTAGATAAATAGAAACTTTATTGGACGCTTGGTGATAAATACTTGTCATTATTAAGCAGTGGTAGTCTTAAGTACCTGTTCTAGCCATGCTGCTTTTAGACAAGCCATGGCTACTTGCCTGCATTTGTAGCGCCCACTGTTCAAGGTTTTGTTTTAACGCCAACAAATCCGGTTCAATAGCGCCAGTTTTATAATTTGGATTGGTGATCGGACGCACATAATTAATATCTTCCCAATAAACGATAATGCTATTGGCTTTGACGGCGAGTCCTTTTACAAAGGGTTCAATCGCTGTTGGCAATGCAAGCGGCGTTTTATCTAAGCTAAAGTTGGCGTGAATAGGCTGTTCATTATTATCAATACTCGCATAGGGACGCCACTGTCCGTCTATAACCTGATAACGCGATTGCGGTAGCTTGACATTGTCTATTATCAAACAATACTGGCCGATCATGCCGCGGCCATATTCGTTGTCCTTACCTTTAATCCAATCCGGACAAACCACAAGCTTTGGATTAAGCTGCAAGCGCCGTGCGCTCATACGCAGCTTGTCCAAACGCTGGTCGATACCGTTAGGTTTTAGCGCCATCATACTCCCAAGTACAAACAGTATGATAATAATGGTAATCCAAAATCCCATGATAATCTGACCTTCTAGATGAATCTTCAATAAAACGAAAATAGGGAATACCGATGGATATCCGGTAATCTAATAACCTTGCTACTGACTGTACTATTATATTGTCTTACTCTAAGTTGGTTTCAAGAGGTAGCGTGTAGATTAATATCGCAACCTTATAATTAAAAATCAAGCGTGAGCTTAAGCGCTTTATAATTTGACTTCACATAAAGACTGCTATATCAGCAGCTTAGATAAAAATTATTAATAAAGGAGCATCAATATAATGACAATAAGATAGCAAAATCACTGTTATAAAAAGTGCTATGATAAACTATAAATTTAGAGGCGCGCAGGTTTATTATGAGTTACTTTTTTAAATTAAGATCAACTGCCCATGCAAACAGTACCTTTATTAATAAATCTAGCATTAATAAACTCAGCATGGTGGTATCGGTGTTAGGCGTAGCCCTATTAACGCTATCCGGCTGTGCTACAACCAAACCCAATCTTACCCCGCAGCAGTGTCAAACCAGCAATTGGCAACAACTCGGCTACGTTGATGGGCTAAACGGTCGTTCAGGCGACTATTTTGGTTATTATGCTAATCAGTGCGCAAGCGTAAGTGGTGCGACACCCAATCGCGTGCTTTGGGAGCAGGGTCGACAGCAAGGTCTCAAAGGCTATTGTACGGAGCTGAACGCTTATAAACTTGGACGCGAAGGTTATGATTGGCAGCCTGTTTGTCCACTTGAGGGTATAGAAAAGCTGGAGGAAGCTTACGCGCAAGGCCGCTATTACTATATCCGCCAGCGTGATCTGAACTATCTGCGCTCGCCTTATCCCTTTGGCTATGGGCCGTTTGGCTATAGTCCCTTTTATAGACCTTTTGGTTATGGCTGGTAGAGCGTGATACTGGCAAAATAGAACACTTTAATAAATAAAACCTCGCTCAGTTAACCATTAACTAAAAGCGAGGCTGGAGAAAAGATTATTATTTTAATTGTTCTTCTTATTGTAGTGGCTGTCTTTTTACTGATAAGTTTGCTGGTTTATGTGGCAAGCTTGTTTTTTTAATGGTTTGATAGTTAGGCAATGTTTAAGAATTAGGGGTAATAAACATCATTCATTTACAAAAGCAATCTTAGTCAGTCCTGCAGTGCTGGCAGCTGCCAATACTTGCGCAACATTATCATAGCGACTGTCTTTGTCCGCGCGCAGTTGGATAGAAGGTTCATTGCCAGCAGCGCCCTGCCTTTGCAAGCGTGTCTCTAATTCTTCCATACTAATAGACTCATCATCCCAAAACAATCCTGCGTCTTTATCAATACTGATTTGAATGGGATCGACTGGCAGCTCATTGATCTCAGCACTGGTCTTGGGCAGATTGAGCGGTACGGTTGGATTAAGTACCGTCGCTGTCAACAAGAATATAATCATAAGTACCAGCATGACATCGATGAGCGGGATGAGGTTCATCTCATTCATGCTTTGGGTATCGTCGTCACCTAATTGAAAAGCCATAGTTATTCTCTTAATTGAGTGCTTGTAGTTTTGGATCTTAGCGTTTTAGAACATATAGTTTCAGTGCTTATTTATATCTAGGATTATGCTTTTGACTGCGAGGTAACTGAATTCTGATAACTCTTTTTTTCATGACCTTTTTTTTCATGACCCTCTTTTTCTTTAGGCTGTATTATACTAGTATCGCGTTTTATACTGGTTTGCTTGGTAGCTACAGCATCAGATGCCAAGCTTTGGCCTACCGAGAACTGAGCTGATTGCGCCAATAGATCGTGAGCTTTGTCATTAGCATAGTACATCACGCGGCGATTGATACGAATGGCAAGGTTATAAAATACTACCGCTGGAATGGCAACGGCGATCCCCAAACCCGTCATAATCAGCGCCTCGCCTACTGGTCCTGCCACTTGCGCTAGCCCTGCTTGCCCTGTAGTACCAATATTATGCAGTGCATGGAAGATCCCCCACACCGTACCAAACAGTCCAATGAAAGGAGCGATAGCTGCCGTCGTCCCCAAGATTGGCAGACCGCGCTCGCTGGCAAAGCGGTAGCGCCCGATATGCTTAAGAAGTGCTTGTTCCACGACTAGGCGGTGGTTGGCAGCATCGGCTGTCTGTAGCTCAGAGCGTTTGTTTTGGATCTGCTGACTTAAATCGTTAGCAACCGTTCCTGCCAATTTGCGACTTTGAATAATACGAATAATACCTGTCACCCAAGAGAGTACCGATAAGGCTAGCAGCAAGAAAAATAAAGTTCTTGTCACCATATCGCTGTATTGCCAGTAGCTTGCAAAGTCCATATCAGATTCCTTAATGTTTGGTTATTTAGTATATTAGTGCTATGCGATAATGAGATAGATTAGCGAGGAACTTGATAAGTAATGGGTAGGGTTACATTGCCTACTACAGCAACCCCATCTTTCATAAAGGGTACGAATCTGCCTGTTCTTACCTGCCGCTGCGCCTCTTGGTCTAAAACTCTATTGCCAGAGGACTGTGCCAAGCTCACATTGTCAACGCCGCCTTGCTTGTTAACTCGCAGGGTCAACAGCACAGTAAAACTATCACCAGGTCTAGCACCGCGTTCAGCACGACTAGGAAAGCTGAGACTAGGCGCTGCTGCCCATCTGGCATCACTTTCATTAAATTTTACTGGCTCATTGCTTGCTGCTTGCGCGGCGGCGGCTTGTTGGGCGGCTTGTTCTGCTACTTCTCTAGCAGCTTTGGCATCGGCCGCAGCTTTCGCTTCTCTAGCCTCTTGAGCTTGCTTTCTAGCTCTATTCTGGGTAGCAGCTTTTTGTTGCTCGGCCTGCATCCGGCGTTGATCATCAGCGGTGGTACTATTAACCCTAGGCTCTGAGGTGGTTGGCGTATAAGTAGTATCATAAATAGGCTTTGTAGCACTAGACGCCCGATCGGCATTCGTCTGTACAGTAGTACTTATAACAGACTCCGATACTGGGGCTGGTGTTTCTACAATTTTGGGTTCATGGTCTAGCTCCACTATGGGTTCAAGCATCGGCTCTACCACTGGTTCCGTCTCCACTACTGGCTCAGGTTCTGGCTCAATTACTGGTTCAAGCTCCGGTTCTGGCTGTACTTCAGGTTCAGGCTCAGCTTCTGACTCCAAAGTCTTCTCTGCTGCTGCCACTGCCTCTGCTTGATTATTCAAAGTTACCATCTCAATTTCCAGCGGCGCAGTAGCCTGAAACGATTCAGTAATAGGTGTAGGAGGTTTAACCATGATCAAACCTATAGCTGTTAGTACATGCAATATCACTACGATACCGATTGCCATTGAAGTCAGCTTGAGCGATGGTTTGCCTATAGTTGTTGAAGCCATAACACCCTAATATCTCATCATAATTAAGACTAATTTAAAGAGAGGAAAAAATTGGCTTAATAATAATATAAATGATAAGCATTATCAATATTGATAACAAACTAGTGATAAATAACCGTTAATATTTATACAATTAGCTTTGTAAATACTGCAATAACCACCTTTTAAAGAGCCAATACTGTAGGCAAGCTAAGCTTAGATGATAAATAATTAATATCACAAATGAAAATCATTATCATTGAAAAAATATTTCATTTACTTTATCATTACGGCTAAATTAGCGACTACCCAACGGTTTGAAAGTTGTCACTTTATAACACATTAATGTCTAAAACTTTACTTTTCAATCAACAAGTAGAGTGCTAGTCCCTTTATAGACTAATGGTGAACAAATTCCTTTCTTTTATTTCTGTGACGGTAGCTTATTATCTACTGCGCACAACCTATGATATACCGAGCTTCTTATGCCTAATAACTCTGCTATTATTGCCAAAAAAACCCCTTTACTCAAACGCTCACTACTGAGCGCTATGACCGCAGCACTAGCTATCAGTGTTAGCTTAACGGGCTGCTCCAACTCAGATAACACTGATATGGACGATACCAAAGCCCAAAACAACACTGCAGATGCGGCATCCAACGTCGCAGATAACGATGCTGTTTCAGTGCCTTCCGTTGAAGTTGATACAGTAAAAGGGCCTGTCGACTTTCCTATGAATCCCTCACCAGTTGTGGTGTATGACATGTCTTTGATGCAGGATCTAGCGGCGCTCAATGTCGCAATTGATGGCGCGCCAAATGGCCTACTGCTAGAAAACCTGCTGCCTGCTGCCCTTCCTGACCCTGAAGAGGTCGGTACTTTGTTTGAGCCTGATCTTGAAGCCTTAAATGAGATGCAGCCCCAAGTGATCTTGATTGGTTCGCGAATGGCAGAAAAATACAATGAGCTATCCAATATCGCACCAACCTTGGACATGAGTATCGACACTGCCAATATCTATGAGTCTAGTAAACGGCGTTTGCTCGACCTAGGGGCACTGTTTGGTCAAAGCGATTTAGCGGCTAGATTGCAACAAGATATCGATGGCATGATCGAACAGACTAAAGCGTCAACCAAAGATAAAGGGAATGGCCTAGTCGTGATGGTGACGGGTAACAAACTCTCTGCCTATGGCGATCAGTCGCGTTTTGGTTTTATTCATAGTGTCCTTGGCGTACCTATGGCTGATGAACAGATATCAGAGGGAAGTCATGGTCAGCCCATCTCCTTTGAATATATCCAACAAATGAATCCAGACTGGCTTTTTGTCATCGATCGCGGCGCCGCTATTGGTCAAGAGGGCGCTAGTGCCAAAGCAGTATTAGACAATCCTTTAGTCGCGCAAACTACCGCTTGGGATAAAGACCAAGTGGTGTATCTAAGCCCAGACTCCTACCTTGCTTTTGGAGGTTATCATCAGTGGATGCAGGACTTGGAGACGATTAATTCGGCTTTTAGTAAAGCTCAGTAATAGCAAAACAGAGACTAAATAAACTAGACCTGATAAAAGAGCAGGTCAGTTGTATCGTAAGCTGGTATTAACTATGGCACTATTTTCCAAAACAAAAACGAGCAGTAGTGATATTAAGGCGGTAAATCCTGTATCTACGCTACTGGCGCGATCGTCTTGGCGCTCAAGTTACAGCGCTCATACAGGTTTTAGTGTTCATAATAGCAACCAGCGCCGCGCTGCTATAGCGCCTTGGCTTATTAATAGCGCAAGCCTCATTATCATGGGGCTTTTAGTCTTATTAAGCTTATCAATTGGGGTGGCGGACTTTTCTTGGTCGGGTATCGTGCAAAGCCTTGTACATTGGAGCGCTAATTCGGACAGCTCACTGCTGCTAGTCAGCCGCTTGCCGCGTACTGTCGCTATTATTTTGACCGGTATCTCAATGGCAGTTGCTGGAATGATTATCCAAGTAGTGCTCAAAAACCGATTTGTCGAGCCCTCAATGGTCGGCGCTACCCAAAGTGCCGCGTTTGGACTATTGGTCGTCAGCCTCCTGTTCCCTGCCAGCGCCTTGATGGTAAAGATGAGCGTGGCGACTATTGCCGCGCTCCTTGGCATGATGTTGTTCATGCTACTAATTCGCCGCATTCCGCCCACTGATTTTTTGATGATTCCGCTAATCGGTATTGTTTTTGGCGGTATTATCGAAGCCATAACGACCTTTATCGCTTATCAAACCGAAACCTTACAGATGCTCAGCGTCTGGCAATTTGGTGATTTCTCTGGTGTATTGGCTGGTCGCTATGAGCTATTGTGGCTGACAGGCGTACTATGTGTCATCGCTTATGTTATCGCCGATAAGCTTACCATCGTTGGGCTAGGCGACAATATCGCGCTAAATTTAGGTATAAGTAAACGCCAAATCACCTGGATTGGCGTTGGCATGGTAGCGATGATGAGCGCGGTCGTCGTAGTGACCGTAGGCATGATTCCTTTTATCGGTCTGGTCGTGCCCAATATTGTTAGTCGCATTATGGGCGATAAACTGCGGCGCAGCTTGCCTGCGGTCGCGCTACTGGGTGCATCGGCAGTGCTGCTTTGCGATATCATCGGACGCTCTATCCGCTATCCTTTTGAGGTGCCCGTCGCGACGATTTTTGGTGTCGTCGGTACGGCGGTCTTTTTATGGTTGTTATTACGCGCTCCTGCTGAATCATAAGATTTAATAAAGCCTTGTTAACAATGACTTATACCCTACTTTCTTTATTAAGATTCGCGTATGTTTAACTCATCCATCTCTCATACTAAAACTACGTCTAACTACGCTGAATCTACGTCAGATAGCCGCCTATCAAACCAGCAGCTGCCGAGTAGCGGGTGGCTAAAAGGCTGGCAAATGATCACTCGCCACCCATGCTTGTTTGCCACTATTATCTTATTGTTATCAGCCATACTATTTTTGACTATAAATGTGAATGGACACTGGGACTTTACGTTGCCGCTACGTGGTAAAAAACTGCTGGCACTCATGGTGGTCGGTTACGCTATCGGCGTCTCTACCCTGCTGTTTCAAACCCTGACCCATAATCCTATCTTGACACCATCGCTACTGGGTTTTGACTCACTATACGTGCTCTTGCAAAGCTTACTAGTCTTTTCTTTAGGGACGATTAGTTATACCAGTATCAATCCAATGGCAAAGTTTGGGCTAGAGATTGTGTTGATGTTTGGGGCCTCCATGCTGCTGTTTAGGCTACTATTTTCTAAAACTAGTCAGGACTTAACGCGGCTGATATTGGTAGGGGTTATCTTTGGAGTATTGTTTCGTAGTCTCTCAGCGCTGGTGGCGCGGCTGATTAACCCTGATGATTTTATAGTAGTGCAGTCCGCCAGTTACGCCCAGTTCAATACGATCAACCCGCAATTGCTTGGTATCAGTATTGCTATTTGTATCGTCAGCGCTATCGTCGTTTGGCGCTGGCGTTATCAGTGCGATGTGCTCATGCTCGGTAAAGCGCAAGCTATCAATTTGGGTATCAATTATCAGCGTTTAGCTTTTGGCTTGTTGACCCTTATCGCTGTCTTAGTCGCCACGGCTACAGCACTGGTCGGTCCGGTAACCTTTTTTGGATTATTGGTTTGCGCCTTAACCAACCGCTTCTCCAGCAACATGGGTCACAGCCAGCGCTTAGTATTGGTCAGTTTGATTGCCATGATTTGCTTGGTCCTTGGTCAAGCCATCTTTGAGCAATTACTAGGCATGGCAGGCATACTATCAGTGGTCATTGAGCTGGCTGGTGGCTTGATATTTTTAATACTGATTTATATGACCCAGCGCCGCTAGATTTGTTTTTCTTAAAATATTAAAAAAGAACTCCTATGATTAAAATAAACCAGCTCTCGCATCAGATTGGTAAGCAGCAAATTTTGCACGATATCACTTTATCTTTACCGCCCGCGCAAGTGATTGCCTTGATTGGTCCCAATGGCGCGGGCAAATCGACTTTGTTTTCGGTTATGGCACGTTTGCAGCCCTTGCAAACGGGGTCGATTAGCTTTTACGTAGCTAATGAGAAGCGTGATATTATCAGCTGTGATGCGCGTACCCTATCAACTACGGTGGCGATGCTCAGCCAAGAAAACCACGTACAAGGGCGCCTGCGCGTGCACGAGCTGCTGATGTTTGGTCGCTACCCTTATCATCAAGGACGTCCTACAGCTAGCGATCAGCAAAAGGTCGCTGAGATTATCGAGCGCTTTGAATTACAAGCGCTTGCCAATCGCTTCTTATCCACCTTATCAGGTGGTCAACGTCAGCGCGTACTGATTGCCATGATTGTTTGCCAAGATACGCCTTATCTGCTCCTCGATGAGCCACTTAATAATCTTGACATGTATCATGCAGGGCGCTTGATGCGCGAGCTGCGCAGCTTAAGCCATACTGAGCAAAAAACCGTGGTCATCGTCCTACACGACATCAATCAAGCGGCGCAGTTTGCCGATACGGTCGTGACTATGCATGATGGGCAAGTAATGGATGTCGGTAGCCCTGCTGAAGTGCTGACGCAAGAAACCATGAAAACGCTTTATAACATTGAAGCTACCGTACTGACGCATGCCGGTCGTCCTGTCATTGTTGATACGGCGTAATTAATAATTATAAGCTCGCTTCTGCGTCTTGACGTTTAATCGCTTCGTGCTCACTCTTACCACTAACAATTCTTTAGTATCAAAAATACTCCCAACACTCCAAATAAATTCCTTTTGCATAAAAAAAACATTGCAATAACCTACCTTTTCGCTATATTCTAGATACAGCTGACCAAATGGTCAGGTTTTTAATTATGATAGTTAGCAAAAATCGTTGATAACCATTCATCCTTTTTTAATTGGCACAGGGATAAGTGCAACTCTTCATCAAAAGGAATTTGTTATGAGTGACATAAATGAACACATTCAAGGAAATCCAGATTTACTATACGGACTGCATGACCGTCCAGCGCCAGGCAAAGCGTTCTTGGGTGCAGTACAGCATGTTCTTGCCGCTTTTGTCGGGGTGATTACGCCTTCTCTTATTATCGGTGGTGCTCTGGGTTTAGGAGAGCATATTCCCTACCTAATCAGTATGGCTTTGATGGTGTCAGGGGTGGCAACCTTTATCCAGACTCGTAAGTTTGGTCCTGTGGGTTCTGGTCTTATGGCGCTGCAAGGTACCAGTTTTGGTTTCTTAGCTGCCGTCCTTGCTGCAGGGTTTGTGGTCAAAAATCGCGGCGGTAGTCCTGAGGAGATCCTCTCGGTAATCTTTGGTGTCACCTTTTTAGGTGCTTTTGTCGAGATCTTCTTAAGTCAGTTTATTACCAAGCTCAAATCTTTGATGAATCCTATTGTCACAGGCTGCGTCATCGTGACCATTGGTTTGTCACTCACTAAAACTGGTCTTACTGATTTAGCAGGCGGCGTTGGCGCTGAGAACTTTGGGAGTATTCCAAACCTAATGCTTGGCGGCGGCGTACTGATCAGTGTGGTACTCATTAGTATTGTTGATAATAAAGTCATTCGCTCCAGCGCCATCTTTATCGGCTTAATGCTAGGCTTAATTGTGGCGACTTTTATGGGTCGCATTGATTTTTCTTTAGTCAGTGAAGCGCCGTTACTAACCGTACCTGTACCCTTCAAATTCGGTTTTAGTTTTGACTGGCAAGCTTTTATTCCAATTGCTTTTATGTATGTTATTACTAGTATTGAGACCTCAGGGGATTTAACGGCAACCTCAATGATCTCAGGCGAACCCATCAAAGGGCCGCTTTATGAGAAACGTATTAAGGGCGGAGTATTAGCTGATGGCGTCAACTCTGCCATCTCTGGTATTTTTAACAGCTTTCCGGTTACTACCTTTAGTCAAAACAACGGAGTTATTCAGATGACGGGTATCGCCAGTCGATACGTGGGCTTTTATGTCGGTGGTATTTTATTTACCATGGGACTGTTTCCAGTTCTGGGTGCCATCTTTACTCAATTACCAAAGCCGGTGGTTGGCGGAGTGACGCTACTGATGTTTGCAACTGTAGCGACTGCTGGTATTCGTATATTAGCAACGGTCAACTTTACGCATCGTAATGTATTGATTATCGCCACATCGTTAGGTCTTGGTTTGGGTGTCGCTTTCGTTCCTGACGTATTTGCCCAGATGCCGCAGATGTTCCGTAATATCTTTGGATCAGCGGTGACCGTATCAGGTATCGTTGCCATCTTACTTGATAGTATCTTACCGAAGAGCTACGGCGCTGAATTTGATACCGCAGATCAGCACGTTAGCGATGGTTTGAAGACCGGAAGTCAAGCACCGTAATGATGATGCCCTAGTTATATATTCTAGTCACTTATTCAAGTCCGCAGCCTTTTAAAATAAAAGGCACTAAAAAATCAGCGGCTCGCGTCTGATCCTGTTGATCGTAGGCGTCTTTTTGTAGCAAGCCGACGATTTCAGTTTCAAATTCGGCGTACCGCTGCGTGGTTGCCCAAATCAAAATCAAAAGCTGTAGCGGATCAGCTATACTGATTTTGCCTTGCTCATGCCATGTCTGCATAACCTTAGCTTTATCTAGTGCCCACTCTTTCATCGTTGTCGACATAAATTCCTGCAAATGCGGTGCACCGCCAATGACCTCTAGCGCAAAGAGTTTATGACGATTCGGGTTAGTAAAAGCCTGCTGCAGCTTGGTACGAATAAATTTTTCGATAACCGTTTTCGGGTCACTATCGACTGTCATAGTCACCAGCCCTTCGTTCCACTCTTCAATGATCGAGCGTAGCACTGCCTTGTATAGATTCTTTTTATTTTTAAAATAGTAATGAATATTAGCTTTTGGCAGGCCTGCGCGATCAGCAATGCCTTGCATGGTCGCGCCGCGATAGCTTTGCAGTACAAACTCCTCTTCAGCAGCGCTTAGAATAACCGCTTGATTATACGCGCGAATATCTTGTTGGCTACGATGAGCCGGAATCTCGGTTGCTGATGATATTTTCACTTGAGTAGTTTGAGTCATATATTGAGCCATTAAGGATAAGGGTTAATAAATACTTATATTTCGGTAAATTATTAGAATATACCACTTATAATTTTAATAATAAGTATAAAGAGTAAAAATAATTCATAAAACAGTTGACCAAATGGTCAGGTTTTAGCAAAATAGAATATACAAATCAATTATTATCAATTTCATAGCGACTTGTTGGTTCATGACTAAATTACGGTTATATCATGATCAGCCGCTATAAATGTAAATTTTTTATAAAGAAAAGGACGTCACTGTGAGTTTAACCTTAACCCAATTCAACGAGCTCTCAAAAGCAGATGCTGTAGCAAAACTCTTAACCTGTTGTACCAGCACGGTTTGGGCACAAAAGCTTGCCGGCGCGCGTCCCTTTACCGATATCGACACTCTTCTTACCAGTAGCGATGCAGCTTGGCAGCAAGCACAAACCGATGAGGCCAATTTGCTTGAGGCCTTTGAGGGTCATCCGCAGATTGGCAATGTAGCGACGCTCAAAGAAAAGTATCGCAATACGCAAGGTAGCGCTGCGCATGAACAATCAGGTGTTAACGATGCTGAAGATGAAGTTTTAGTAGCATTGGCTCAGGGCAATCAAGACTATCTCGATAAGTTTGGCTTTATCTTTATCGTCTTTGCTAGCGGTAAAAGCGCGCAGCAGATGCTTGATTTATTACTTGCGCGCCTGCCT
This sequence comes from uncultured Psychrobacter sp., assembly GCA_947501045.1. Lineage (GTDB taxonomy): Bacteria > Pseudomonadota > Gammaproteobacteria > Pseudomonadales > Moraxellaceae > Psychrobacter. The sequence continues at coordinate 737,968 of CANMUI010000001.1, read as the reverse complement.
AATGATCGCGTAACCGAGCTTAGTAATGCGGCAAGTGAACAAAATAAAATTACGCGTCTGCGTTTAAACAAGTTATTTGATAATGCTTAAATTATTAAATATTCAGTTATTAAAAATCTAGTTGTTAAATTAGCAGCGCTATTTATTCTATCTCTTATAAAGGACGTATCATGTCAGTCACCCTCTCCTCACATATTTTGGACACTCATCTTGGCAAACCTGCGACTGATATCGCGGTCACCCTACATCGCATCAACGGTAATGATGAGGCTACTTTATTAGCCAACGGCACGACCAATAACGATGGCCGAGTCACACCAGACAGCTGGCAATTTAATGACATGCTTGATAGTAATGAGCATAAGTTAAGCACGGGACGCTATACCCTAACCTTCGATACGCAATCTTACTTTGACGCACAAAAGCTGACGGCGTTTTATCCGCAAGTGATTATCGACTTTATCGTCAGCGATGAGAGCCACTACCACGTGCCGCTACTGCTTAGCGCCCATGGTTATAGTACCTATCGCGGCTCGTAGATTTATCAAGTTACAATATGGAAAAATACGGAAAAACGTTGGACAAAAGGACACTTGCCACATGGGCGCATATCTTTTCGATTGGTTAGCATTATTCTTCCGCTGGTTTCATGTTATCGCTGGGATAGCTTGGATTGGCGCCTCATTTTATTTCGTATGGCTAGATATGAGCCTGCAAAAACCACCAGAATGGAAATCAAAAAAGGGTATCTCAGGCGACCTATGGGCGGTACATGGTGGTGGTTTTTATGAAATCGCTAAGTACAAGCTTGAACCTGAAGAGATGCCAAAGACTCTGCACTGGTTTAAGTGGGAGGCCTATACCACGTGGTTGACTGGTGCTGCCATGATGGCAATCGTCTACTACGCCAATGCCACCGCGTATCTGATTGACCCCAGCAAAGTCGCCTTTGGTAGTAATATTGGCGCTATCTCTACTAGTGTTTTATTCTTACTTGGTAGCTACTTTATCTATGAAGTCATTGTACGTAGCCGTATCGGCAAAAATAAGTTGATTTTTAGTATCACTATCTTTGTACTGATGGTTATTGCTACTTGGGGCTCTTATCAGTTATTTAGTGATCGTGCCTCTTTTATCCATGTCGGTGCTATTTTAGGTACTATCATGGCGGGTAACGTATTCTTTGGTATTATGCCTGCCCAGCGCGCGCTAGTAGATTGTGTACGCAGAGGGGTGAAACCAGGTAAAGAAGTAGCCGATTTGGCATTGATGGCTAGAAACCGCTCCGTGATGAACAACTACTTTACCCTACCGCTCATCTTTACCATGATTAGTAATCACTATCCGATGATGTACTCGCATGCTCATGGCTGGCTGGTACTAGTATTCGTTGGTGTCATCACCGCCACGGTTCGCCATTACTTTAACCAAAAGCATTTGGGACATAGTCAACCAAAATTCTTATGGATCCCGGCGCTTGCCACGGTATTATTAATTATCTGGATGCGTCCTGCGCCAATTGCGCCATTGCCTGCCGCAGCAGCACCTGTTGCTGAAGCGACGACTGAAACCGATACGACGACGCCTGCGGTAGCGGCTGATGGTACTGTAACTGACGCTGCTACTGTAGAAGCAGCTCCTGTAACGGCCTCTGCAGACGATGCGATCATAGGTATCGTTCATGAGCGCTGTACCACCTGTCACGCCATGCAGCCCACCCAGCAGGGGTTTAATGCGCCTCCTGGAGGAATTATATTGCAAACTGCAGAAGATATGAAAATTCATAAGGCAAAAATTATCACTGCCGTCCAAACCGGCTACATGCCACTTGGCAATCTAACCAACCTTACTGATGCAGAGCGACAACAAATTGTCGCCTACACCTCAGGATTATAGTCTTATGTAGCATGTGGTAACGAGCGCATCGTTATCATGTGCTTATTCTCATTCGAAGAGCATTTATTTTAACTGTACTGTTCTTAATTTTGCTGGGTTTTTAATAGACACGCCTATATTTATGAGCATAAATTAAAAATTTTCTTGACCAAATGATTTGGTATCCCTACAGTGAAGGTAGATTTGATGACACTTATCACGGGCTACAAGGAAGACAGGATGTCTATTATAAATGAAGGGACTGTGCTCTCAAAGCAGCAACTCAAAGCGCAAAACAGCACACTCTATGATTGCAACACCTTTGATCAAGAACGCAAAAACTCCAGACTCTACAATGATGATTTAGCGCCTTTGCAAGCAGAAGAGCGCAACTGGGGCTGGTTTTCGATATTTAATGTCTGGTCCAATGACATCCAAAGCCTATTTGGTTATACCCTTGCCGCCTCTCTTTTTTTAAGCTACGGTCTTAGTGGTTGGTGGGTAATGGCCGCTATTATTTGTGCCGGCTTTATTGTTATGTTTATGGTGAATTTAACGGGCAAACCTAGTGTCAAATATGGGGTGCCTTTTCCAGTACTGATACGTGCCAGCATGGGTATAAATGGTGCCAATCTACCTGCTGTACTACGAGCTATTATCGGGATTTTTTGGTACGGGGTGCAGACCTACTTTGCCTCAACGGCGGTAGCTATTTTGTTAGCCGTGTTTATGGGCAGCTCAGATAGCACTTTTTTAGGTCTTAATGGTACTGCGTGGTTGGCCTTTGTCATCGTCTGGATATTTCAGATTATGCTGTTTTGGGCTGGTATCGAACCTATCAAGCACTTTTTAAACTGGGCAGGGCCGCTGGTGTATGTGGTCATGGTGATTTTGATGGGAATGATATGGTATCAATCAGGTTCAGAGCTGATACCAGCGATTAACTCTATCTTTACGGGCGGTAGCGACTATGCGGGTACTTCTATTCAAGCCTTTACCGCTATTGTGGGAACGATGGTCGCATATTTTGCTGCTGTGGTGATTAACTTTGGCGACTTCTCACGCTTCTTATGCAGCGAGCGTGATATGCGTAAAGGTAACTTACTTGGCCTGCCGGTAAATATGGTGTTCTTCTCCTTTATTGCCTTGATTATTACCGCTGGCACGTTAGTACTATTTGGAGAAGCATTAACCAACCCATCAGATATCGTTGAGCGCGTCGACTCTCTACCTTTAACTATCGTTGCTGCTTTGACATTTTTCGCGGCAACCGTTGGTATTAATATGGTCGCCAACTTCATCCCGCCGGCTTATGACTTGGCTAACTTATTTCCTAAGCATATTAACTTTCGTCGCGGCGGCTTAATTACTGCAGTGATTGCTTTTTTCGTTGGCGCGCTTTGGTTATCAGTCATTAGTAAAATTGGTATTGTCGGTTTTGTTAACGTCGTCGGTGCTATTATTGCCCCTTTCTTTGGTATTTTGGTCATTGATTATTACATTATCAGACGCCAAAAAATTAATATGAATGACTTGTTCTCAGCGCAGCCAACGGGCGCTTATTATTATACTAAAGGCTGGAATATTCGCGGTTTGATCGCTTTTGCTATCGGTGCCTTATTTTCTGTAGCGACCGTACTAGTCCCAAGTCTAGCGAAGTTTGAAGGTTATGGTTTCTTATTGGGTGCAGCCTTGGGCGGTATCGTTTATTGGCTACTCATGCATAAATACGGTGTTGAGCTTAATAAAACTTTAGTACAAAAATAGTTAGTTTAACTTTAAAACCTAGCAAATTTATTTTTATACACAGAACAGAAATAACCCAAAACTAAAAAGGTATTTATAAAGGAAAATACTATGACCCAAAAAGTAACCAGCGACTTTGATCTATCGACCTATCCTCGTGACCTAAAAGGTTATGCTGATAATCCGCCAAAAGCTAACTGGCCAGGCGGCGCTAAAATCGCTGTCCAGTTCGTCCTGAATATCGAAGAGGGTGCGGAGAACAGTGTGATGCACGGTGATGGCGAATCAGAACGGTTTTTGTCTGATATCCTAGGCACGCCTTCATTTAGCAATCGTCATCAGTCTATCGAATCCGCTTTTGAATATGGTAGCCGCGTTGGCGTTTGGCGAGTATTGGATGTGTTCAAAGAGTATGGTTTACCTATTACCACCTTCACTTGCGCCGCTGCTGCTGAGAAAACGCCACATATCATTGAGCGCGTACTAGAAGATGGTCATGAAGTGGCAAGTCATGGCCTGCGCTGGATTACTTATCAATATATGTACCGCGAAACAGAGCGCGAACATGTTCGCCGTGCCACCGAAATTTTTGAGCGTATGCTGGGCAAACAGCCACTTGGCTGGTACACCGGACGTGATAGCCCCAATACTCGTGAGCTGGTCGTGGAGCAAGGCGGCTATAGTTATGACTCTGACTCCTATGCTGATGAGCTACCCTACTGGCTAAGCGTCAAAGCAGAGGATGGCGATAAAATATCGCGCAGGCCGCATTTGGTTATTCCTTATACTTTAGAGACTAACGATATGCGTTTTTCATCCAGTCCTGGATTCACTAACGCTGAGCCTTTTTATCAGTATCTCAAAGACAGCTTTGATACGCTTTATGAGGAAGGAGCCAAAGACGGCAAAAACGCGCCCAAGATGCTCACTATAGGCTTGCATTGCCGAATTATCGGCCGTGCTGGGCGCATTGGAGCTCTCAAAAAATTCTTACAATATATCACCAGTAAGCCTGACGTTTGGATCTGTCGCCGTGATGAGATCGCCAAACACTGGTACGAAAATCATCCAGCCACTCACGACAATACCGCCAACTGGATGTAACTTTGGCCATGCTCTCAGACCCAAATTCATCGCGGCACAACACCACTAAGGATTATTAACCATGTCAAAAAAAAGTACTTATTACGCACCAACTGGCGGCTTACCGCCGCAAACCCAGCTCCTATCTGATCGTGCTATCTTCACCGAAGCTTATGCCATTATTCCCAAACGTGTCCTAACCGACATTGTCATTAGCTACCTGCCGTTTTGGGAAGGCATGCGCATGTGGGTGATCGCCCGTCCTTTAACCGGTTTTGCAGAAACCTTTTCACAGTACATCGTTGAAGTGGAGCCTAATGGCGGCTCTGAGAAACCTGAGCTGGACGCAAAAGCGGAAGGCGTGTTATTTGTTGTTGAAGGTGAGATGGATATCACTATCGAAGGGGATGCGCATCATATGGAAGCGGGTGGCTATGCTTTTTTACCACCCGGATGTCAATGGACATTGAAAAACAATAGCGACAAGCACGTTAAATTCCACTGGATCCGTAAAGCTTATCAATTCGTAGACGGAGTTGATGTACCCGAAGCCTTTGTCACCAGCGATCATGAGGTCGAAGCTATTGAGATGCCGGACACCAATGGCGTCTGGAAAACCACCCGTTTTACCGAGCAGTCAGATATGCGTCACGATATGCATGTCAATATCGTCACTTTCCAGCCGGGCGGCGTAATTCCATTTGATGAAACTCATGTGATGGAGCATGGCTTGTATGTCCTAGAAGGTAAAGCGGTATACCACTTAAACGCTGAATGGGTCGAAGTTGAGGCGGGGGATTTTATGTGGCTGCGCGCGTTTTGCCCACAATCTTGCTACGCTGGCGGACCTGGCCCTTTTAGATACTTACTATACAAAGACGTGAATAGACATATGCCGTTTATTCGCCCAGAACGATAAGTAAGAGGAATTTATGAGTACTACGATAGTTGCAAAACCTTTAACCAAAGCGGCGTTCGCGCCCTTTGGCGCGGTCATTGAACCGTATGATGAACAAGAGCAAACAGCTGATAACAGCTATGTGATTAATAATGGCTATGCCACGCGCCATCATGCTATCGCTGAATGTGAGCTTGATGGCGGCAGTGTCGGCATGAGTATCTTTCGCGCCAAAAAGCGCGAAGTACCTATTGCGCTATCGGTCATGGAATACCACCCGTTCGGCTCGCAAGCGTTCTTTTCGATGAATGGTCAGGACTATGTCGTCGTCGTCGCTCCCAAAGGCGAGCCGCCGCAGTCTGCTGCTGATCTAGAAGTATTTTATGCCAAGTCGCATCAAGGCGTGCAGTACGATGCTAACGTTTGGCATCATCCGCTACTGGCGCTTGATCGTGATTCTGACTTTTTGGTGATTGACCGTATCCACGGCGAAGGAAACAATTGCCATGAGCTAGATATTAATGATTGGCATGTGTTTGTTGAGCTTGAGGGTGAGCAGACTTCAGCCTAACTAGTGTTATTTAAAACTTATTTTACATCTAAGCCAGCTGACTGAGATTAGCTGGTTTTTTGGTATTTGTTATTTTAATTAGGACGCTCTAAGGGATCATAAAGTTTACTGATATGGGTGGCAAAGTCGTTGCGTAGTTGCATGATGTTATCTCAATCTCAACTATTATAAGCAACCACCAGCATGACAAATAATATAGACCCAATAAACCACGTCGCATTGACCGCAATGCCTGAATACCATTTCAGTTTGACCGCTTGATTTTGGTTTGCAAAGGCGGCTTGACGCTCTGCTGTGACAGGTAAAATATTATATGGGTTATTTTGACCATCCCACATGAGTCGACGTTGTACCTCAGGATGCAAAGCAGGATTGGCACTGGATTGATAGATATTGCCCTCGGCTAGGTCTAAAAAGCTAACTGTACAGGCTCGTAGCCAATCACCAAGACGAAACTCGTGAGTAGGGTTTTTGTGGTAGTACTCTTTGGAAGCCTGAGCAATGTCGCTACAGGCGAATAAGGATTGGCTCATATCAGTTGGGCACGCTTGCGCAAACTCAGGGTTCAATGGCAGCTCGTCTGCTGGACGTTCCATATAAGTGCGGATAAACGCCCATTGGTCGTAGGGGTTGAGTCGCATGTCATCAAACTTAATTGAATGCAATAGTTCATCTGTTTGCTTGTCAGTAATATGTAAGTTAAGAGATTCAAGATTTGACCCCTGCCGTCAAATCCGTACAGTTAAACTTGGGAGATTTTAGTTACGCAGCTTGACGATAATAATCAAACCACACCTGTCTTGGCGATTTATAGCCCAAGCTCTCTTGAATCCTCGTCTGGTTGTAATAAAGCTCAATATATCCAATGATATCGTTTATGGCTGTAAATCTGGTTTTGTAATCCTTATGATATACCAGCTCATTCTTTAATACGCCCCAGAAGCTTTCTATGGGTGCGTTATCGAAGCAGTTGCCCTTGCCACTCATTGAGCCTATAAACTGATGCTGCTTGATGATTTTGTGATAGGCATGGCTACAGTATTGACTGCCTCTGTCAGAGTGTACAACTAGTTCTTTATTAGGTCGTTTGTGTTTGATTGCCATATTTAATGCATTGCAAACTAAGTCAGCAGTCATGCGTTTGTTGATGGCGTAACCGACAAGCTCTTTAGTGTATAAATCTTTCACTCCTGCCAAATATAACCAGCCCTCAGCAGTCTAGATATAGGTCATGTCGCTGACCCATGCTTCGTTAGGACGCTTAGCGTCAAACCTCTGATCTAAAACATTGTCATAGACCAGCTTGTTGTGGTTTGAGTCCGTAGTGACTTTAAAGCGCTTATGACGACGGCATTTGATGCCGTGTTCCTCTTTGATGCTTCTTACCATATACAGGCTAATGTTGTGGCCTTGTTTGCTTAGATGAGCATGCAATCGATCTACGCCATAACGTTCTTTCATTTCACTGTGAGCCGCTTTAACCAACAGCTCAGAGTGGTTACGGTGTATCTGTTGATCGCTGATATCACGACCCAGCCAGTTATAATAGCTTGAGGGTTTAACGCTTAGTACACGGCACATAGTAGTGGTGCTAAATACCTGCTGATTGTCTTTGATAAAGGCGTACTTTACGGACTGTTTTTCGCGAAGTACGCGGTGGCCTTTTTTAGAATTTCGCGCTCCTCTTCAGCCACTTTTAGCTGACGCTTGAGCTGCTTTATTTCTTGAAGAGCACTCATAAGATCAGGATCATATTGCTCTGTGCCGACAAGCTTGCCTTGATTGGCTTTGTTATGCCAGTTTGATAGCGTTTGCATGGCAATACCTAACTGCTTTGCAGTAGCTGAGATATTGCCATTATTATCTGCTATCTTCTTGACAGCTTCAGCTTTAAACTCGTCACTGTAGGTTCTTACTTTCTTGGTCATGGTAAACTCCTCGTTGAGTCGTTAGTTTACCAAGTTTAGGTGTACGGTTTCTTCAGCATAGCTCACCACAGCCCAAGCGAATAGACTGACGTTAATGACAATCGCTACTATCCATCTGATATTCACTTGCCAGTTTTTACCCTCGAAGGCTCTCTGTGCTTCTGGCGTGATGGGCTGAATGGGATACGGGTTGTTTTGACCGTCCCATGTGAGTAGCTTTTGTACATCAGGATGTGAGATAGCTTGCTTAGCAGTTTGATAATTGTTTCCTTGCAACAGATATCCTAATGCATAAAAGCCACTGGCGATAAGCATAACAATACCGCCACCACCTGAATGCTGCGTATTAAGAATACCGTATTTACGAAAGACGATATCGCTACATGCAAATAGTGATTTACTGGTATCAGCTGGATAAGCCTCACAGAGCTCAGGATCTATCGGTAATTCGGTGGCATCGCTTTCCATATAGGTACGTATAAATGCCCAATGCACACGTGGGTCAACACTGACATCATGCGGTTTTATATGATGAGTAATATCTCCTGTCTTAGGATCTGCAATGTATAAGTTTAGCGGCGTATAAGCGGTATTTTGTTTGATTGTGTGTATTTCAGGAATGAGGTCTTTATAATTTACTACTTTTAACTCAAAAGGTTTAAAAAACTGTAGTGAGGGTCGATAGTAGTAGGCTACTTTCTGCTCTTTTTTTAAAAAATAATATTGAATGCGGTATGGATGTTTTTTAATAAACTGATAAAGGAGTACGAAGATAGGTATACCCGCTGCCACAAGATAAAGTAATGTACCTATAATATTAATCAATCCCCACCCTTCAGGTCTAACGTACACGTAAGTAATGTCATCATAGATAAAATTAGATAGGAACAAAGCTGATACGTAAACCCATCCTATTCCAAAATACCAATACCAAAAGTAACTGGGTATAAAGGTGATATAGTCAGGGTTAACATCGGCAATCTCTTTATTTAGGTGCTCGATATCCTCGCTATCTTTTAATAATGCTTTATCTATTTCGCTACTGTAAGGGCTTTCAAGAACTTCTTGCAGCTCATTAATGTGTTTGGCAAATTGACTGTGCTTGTCTTCAATCATTGATTTATCTTAATTCCCATCAACTATTATAAGCCACCACAGCCCAAGCAAACAAACTGACGTTAATCGCAATCGCTATGATCCAGCGTAAGTTCACTTGCCAGTTTTTACCTTGAAATGCCCTCTGTGCTTCTGGTGTAATAGGCTGAATGGGATACGGGTTATCTTGACCGTCCCATGTCAGCAGCTTTTGCACGTCAGGATGTAAGATGGCTCGTTTGACGCATTGATAGTGACTGCCGTGAAATAAGTTCCCTAAAACATATACTGAACCTATAGCTAGCATGGCAATAACGGTTTCCCCACTATGTTTTGTGTTTATAGAACCCTCTCTTCGATAAATAATATCGCTACAGGCAAATAATGATTTGCTAGTATCAGTAGGATAAGCCTGACATAGCTTTGAATCTATCGGTAGCGCTTCACTTGAACTTTCCATATAGGTGCGAATAAACGCCCATTGCACGCGTGGATTGACGTTATAGTCTTCAAGCTTTAGATGATGGGTGATATCTCCGGTCTCAGGATCGGCGACATACAAGTTAAGCGGTGTATAAGCCCGATTGCCTTTGTCTTGATGTAGGTCTGGATGGACGTCTTTGTAATCCACTATTTTAAGCTCATAAGGTTGTCTGATTTTCCATAGTGGACGGTAGTAATAAGCTATCTTTTGCTCTTTTTTTAAAAAGTAGTATTGGGTGCGAAACGGTTTCTTGGTAATGAATTGATAGAGGATCAAAAGCAGAGGTATTCCCGCTGCTAATAAATAAAGTATTGTACCTACAATGTTTATTAAACCCCATCCTTCAGGTCTAACGTAAACGTAAGTAATGTCATCATAGATAAAATTAGATAGGAACAAAGCTGATACGTAAACCCATCCAACAATAAAATAAAAATACCAAAAGTAAGCGGGGAAAAAGGTAAGGTAATCAGGGTTTATATTATGGATTTCTCTATTAAGATAGTCGATATCACTTTCATGATCGCTCAGTAGCGTCTTATCTATAAGCTGACTGTATGGACGCTCTATAGGATTATTAAGCTCACTAATATGAGTGGCAAAGTCATTGCGTAGTTGCATGATGTTATCCTTACTGACTGGTTACAGAGGTACGTAGCAGATAATGAGGATAGGTGCCAGGATTTAACTCATAAATGACCATGACCTTTAACTTTTTTGTCTCTGCGCTTGGGTTACTTTGCGAGTCTTTTTTTGCTTGCTTCATCACCTTATTATCCAAAGTATCATACGTACCTGCCATACCTGAAGTCAGATAACTTGGCTCATAGTGACTGACTGTTGGAATATCTAGGGTCAATTTAAGAATGCCCTCTTCATTTATAATCGCTCTATTCTGCGTTAGTAGTGCCTCAATGGTATAGCCGCTGATATCACTATTTGATGCATTGTCATCCTTTATAAAGTCAACGGCTACATAGCTGTTGGCATTGAACTGATTAATAGTTACTTCAACCTTTCCTGATAGGGTTTCACGAAAATCTATGACTTTTTTTGTAAATACTGGCGTAACTGTAACTTGAGTCATGGATAATACATATGCCTTTAAGTCGTGTTCAAGGGTATGCATATTAGACTTACCATCCTTACTAAACGGATTATTTGGGTAATCATCACCTACCATTTGTTTATTGCCAAAGACGCCAGCATCTAGCCAATAGTGAATAGGTAGTATATTACTTTTGTCATATTTGAACGCTATCCACTGCGCAAACAGACTAACACCCCATGCCACAGCGACTATAGCACCTAAAAAGGGTAAAGAGATACTAAGACCTATCATTGCACCTGCGACACCTGCTATTACTGCTGCACCTTGAGCAATAGTTATAGCATCCACAGAAGTCGTACTACCACTTTCTTTCATCCGTTGCTGACTCAGCTCCAAACTATACACCTCAAACCCAGCGCCGACTGCTCCTAGCAAACCAATGCTGAGACTAAGCTTTGCTACCCAAATACCACGCGCAGGATTCACCTGCAGACCCGCATTGACCACATCTAAGCTGGCTGTGGTCAACGCAAGCGTCGTACTGGCATAACCGGACATAAATTCCAGTGCATAGCGATCACCGCGAGCTGCCATACTTCCAAGACTGTTTTTGCCGATCCAAATACTACGCAACTGAAACACGCCAATACCCGCTGAGACCAATGCCGCTTTGCCCGCTGATTGACGTTCAAGCCGTTGATACTGACCATTGATAGGGTCAAGATCGCTGTTGAGCTGAGCGACCTGCCTAGTTATGTCTTCATTGATGGTTTGAGTGGTACGTGCGATATCTTCGCTAGCATACATAGTGACTATAGTACTGGCATACTTATTACCGCTAGCTGCCTTATCGAAGATGTCTAATGCTTTTTGATCTACGCCATGTGAGCTTACAAGGTCTATAGCGATTGGTGCTTGGGTTGAGGGTGCACTACTTATGGCTTTACTATCAATACTTGCTGGTAGTAATGTTTGATGAGGTTTGGCTTTATTAATAGATCGGCTTAGACGTTGCTCGCTCCATTTAAGTATGGCTTCTGGACTGTACTTTAGAACTCTTTGCGCCAGTTTAAAACCTGTAGCTTGATGCACAGTGGCTTGTGTCCACAGATCAACCCTGTATAACCACTTATTGTTATCCTTAATATGGCTCATATTACTAATTATCATTTGAACAACTTGCGCTTTATAGTTAGCAAGATCGTTGAGACGCTGAATGTCACGAGCTATATTGGCTTTAATTTTTTGCTTTTGTTTTTGCGCTTTAAATGCCATTGCCCAGTTTGTCGCAGTGCCAATGAAGTCACTAGCACGCGCTAGGTTTTCAAAGGTTGGTGCGTCTTGCATTCTGTTGATATCTTCTTGATTCAGACCAATAAGCGCTTTGATTAACCAGTTATCTTCAATAGGCTGCTCGCCTGAGATGCACAGCAGTAGCGACTGTTCAAACTCTTGCTTGGCTGTCATACCTGTTACTTGCTCAGGCTTATAATCTGCCCATATCGCATCTGGGATGCCGATGTTACTTTCATCAATACCGATACCTTGGATGGCTTCAGCTATGATCTGACAATATCCAGCATGACTGTCCTCATCATCCTCCAAAAAGTCTTCACGCATGATAAAAGCGAAGTCTAGTTTATCCTGCTTATTTTTGTCATAGCCAATGGCATCAACAAATACTTGTCGGGCTGCTGCAACGTCGGCTTTGTCTTGACGGCTCTTTTTCGCAGCTGCCAAGACTTCTTTAAATTTTACTTCGTCAATGTAATTATAAATATTTTTATTATTGGCTTGGCTTACTGAATTGCGGCCTGTTATGTGATAAGCCTCAGCAGCACGCGACTGTGGTTTAGACGAATCGTATCCAGTACCTAATTCTATACTACATTTAATATTATCAATAATAATAGCATTGACTTGCTCTCGAACTTTACCCTTATCTTTTTGAGCATCATCAAGCTTTTTGAGTAAATAGTTGCGCTTCTCTGCTGCTGCGATAACCTCGCCTACAGGATCAGGCAGAGCGACCATCATGGGTTTTATTTCTAAAGCAAGAGCTTCATCGTATTCTGCAATACTCCTTTCCATGCTTCTATAAAGCGCTGTGGCGGCTATCGTACCTCCTGATATATCTTTACCTCCACTTTGTTCCAATACATCAACTCTACTAGCGATATCCTTACCTTGAGCCAGTTGCTTACGCCGAGAGAAACTTTTTATATAGCCAGTTTCATTCATGCTCATATTGATAGTATTTTCATTACCAGTTAAGTCATCGGCAATGAACTTTTGCATGCGTTTATTACGTAAACCCTCGTTATCGATATATTTTCTTAGTGTGGATTTACTTAGCTTGGCGTGGCTTATCATCAACCATGCTATATCTCCTTGAAAAAAAGTAATAAATTTACTATCCAACGTACTATGATTTGCTTTTTTACAGTTAAATGGTTGTACCTCTTCGTCAATACTGTCGTTAGTAGACTCATCTATATTCTGTATGTCTATTTGTCCAGACTTAATGGATCTTTCTTTAAAATCCTCACTCCTCAAAGTTTGTAGTTTTTTCAGTGCGCCATCTGAACTTGTGTAATACTCTTCAAAATAATAACCTTTACTATTCTCTATATAACAATAAAGATAAGCGTGATTTGGTAGGCTCGCAACAGCGTTATGACTGGATGGTATAGAAGTAATTGAATGGGAAAAATATCGCTCATCTCTTGACGATATTCTATAGTCTGTTTTACTCAGCACCACAGGTAATATCGGTATCCCTGTTTTACCGCATCCATAAGGACAACTTTTAGTAGCTATTACAGTGATCATGTCTAATGTAGTTGATGGCACATCGGATTGAGTCGGAATCTCATATTCAAGCTCCAACACTACACGCTCAGACTTTCTATTACTGTGAGTTTCGTTATGGTCTCTCGTCAATCTATCCATAAAGCTTAAATCGCTACTCATACCCGTACTCCCTCATCTTTCATCCGCTCTAAATCTCTAACAATATGATTGACTGCCTGCTGTTGCGTGATCTGACGCTTAGCAATGAGTGAAGCTTGGCTAATGACCACCTCATAAACTTGAGTCGTAATTATCATCTGATCCTTTAATTGCCGTAGTATCATATTCATCCACTCTGCTTGCTCAAGCAGTTGCCACTGCTGTTGACTGAATCTAAACGGTAATGGCTTGAGCTGATCTAGTGCAACTTGAGTATCGGATGAATACACCTCATTGGGTGTCGGTAGCGTCATCTGTGTAAAGCTATTGTTCAAGTCTACATAATGCATGTGAGATAGCCCCAATTGATAGATCTGTAGCTTTTGTGGCGCTGTCCATAGATGAGTCAATAGTGCCACGACTCTAGAATCCCAGTAACGCAGATAGCGCCGCTTGTTCGTACCTAGTCCATAGACTTGCCCTAGCAGATAAACGCTATATTTTAGCTTTTTGGTAATAGGCTGCTCAAATAGCCATAGACAGACACTACGCGGATGCGCATAGCCGGCGACATCGTTACTATTTTCATATAGAGCAAGTGCCAGTAGTTGCTCGAGTAAGCGCTGTCCTGTACTGTTATGTAGTTGAATATCGATGAGCGCTAAATCGTCTTTAAAGGTATGATGAATACGTTTGATGCGCTCAAATGCTAAATCAGCCCCCTGATCAAATACGTCAAAGACGGCGGTTCCATACGCATTGAGATCAATTATGACTGTCAATTGCTGATACTGACCATCAGAGATGACTTTATACACGGCTTTGAGCTGCTCTTGATAAGCTTGAGTAGCTTGTAGGTCGTCTAGATACTCTACTTTCGGTAATAGCATGTCTAGACGGCCCCGCCTTTTTTACCTGTGCTTTCTGTCTTGGCGACACAGTCTTCCAGTTCGTCTTGCGGCATGGTAATCGTTGGACTACCACCACCCCCACTCCCCCAATCCACCTTACTCGCCTTATAGCCCACTTGCTTCGGTGTAATAAACGTCACCTTACCCCCTGATATCTCAATACCGCTCCCTGCGGCTTTTAGGGTCAGCGTGTCAGGCGCGATGATCTCAATACTATCGCGGCTATGAATACGCAATACCTGCTCGCTATCTAGACGCATCTCATCTTGATGCGCTTGTATCGTTACATCGCCATGGGCGGCGGTGTGAGTTTGCGTTTTGTTTGAGTAGTAGTGAATGTCGCCTGCCACCAATTGGTTCATCTGCGTTTGGCTGTGATGATGGGTGTTATCTGTTGCATGACTATGCGTACTTGATGTGCTGGTCTGCTGGCTGTGTTGTCCGGTCAGCAGGGCTAGATGTCGCTGAGAGTCGATGAGCACATGAGGCTGTTGCCATTGTCCTGATTCGCTAAGCGTGCTGTCATTGGTGTCTTGGCTAAACTCGGCAAATGGGGTTTGTGCGTCTTTCTGGTTATTTGCTTTGTTGCTTTGCTTATTATTCGTGCTCTCTATACCGACCGGTTGATGCGCTTCCACCAATTGCGCGTAGGCTTGCTGGTGCTGGTCGGCGGTTTGTAGTTTATTGTGGCTGTCGTGGCTCATATGATTGTTTGACGTACCACTAGCATTGTGGCTACTGATATGTAGTCCGGTGCTACCTTGTACGTTGGCGGCGGCCTGAGTTTCAATACTAATGCCTTGTCCCCGTGCCTGACCGCGGGTGTGGTCGCTGTGCTGATATAGATGACCAAGCGTTAAGCTGGACTGATAGCTGGTGCTATAGAGATTGATTTGTGGACTCTCAGGATGAGCGTCAAACATCAGCTGGTTATAGCCGTTGGTGGCGCTGTCTTTGTTAGCCTCTCCGGTGCGGCTGCTGTCAATACTTTGGGTTTTAATACCGTCGACGGGATACGCATGGCTGTGGTTGATAAACCAAGCGGGGCTGGTGGCGTCGATATTATCTGAGTCGCTGGCAATGCGGTTATGCTGGGCGTCATCATTGCCTTGTCCGTTATGGGTGCTGCCGATGATAATCGGATGAGTGATGTCGCCGCCAATAAAGTCGATGAGGACGTGTTGACCGTGACGCAGAGGATGGGTATGTCCCATGTGATCGCCGACTAGGTGACTGGCGATGGGTACCCACTGTGCGCTGCTGCTTGGTTCACTGCTGTCGTCTTCACTTTCCCAGTGATAACGAATATGGGCGCGGTGGTTGCGGTCGGTGTCTACCGCGCTACCACTTGTCGTATCAATGACGCTAGCACTCATAAGTCCGGTAAGACTCGGATGCGGTTGTCCTAGGCGGCTAAGCGCTTTTTGATACGGAATATGGTGATGGTGCGGGAATGGCAGGTAGCAGGCGCTGATATGGTGGACATTGTCGTCATCGCTATCAGCATTATCACTACTACGCTTATAGTTGGGATTAGCTAATAAGGTAATCGGATCAAAGGGCGCATTGCCAAGCCAGTTGGCTGGGATATGATTGTTGATCTGATGATGGATGGAGATAAGACTTAATGGCTCGGTGACATAAGGATTGCCATTGATGTAGTGGGCGCTGGGTAGGTTTAGATGACGGATGTTACCCATGAGACTACCCAAATTAGCGTTCTGCCCTGCACTTTGTTGATAGCGACTAGCAAGCTTGTCCAGTCCCTCATCGTTGAAATAGGTCTGACTATGCAAAAAGCGCTTGTGCGTGCTAGGGCTATTTGAGTCAATCGTTTGCTCGCTATGGCTGCTACCACTATATAGTCCCACCAAACGATTGTCATAGCGATTGAACTCGCTTTGCTGGGTGTGATTGGCAACGCGCGGATAGATGGCGGTAATACGGTCTTGTTTGTCAGCAAGACTAGCGGGGTTTTGGCTTAAGATGCTATGAATATCGCTACTATCTGGTTGCAGTACTTCACCATCGTGAGGCAAGAAAACTAAGGTATGCTTGTCTGTGTCGTGACGAAAGTAACCGGTAACGCTAAAGAGAGCTAAGTAATGGGTTAAGTAAGCCAGATCGGTTTGGTTATATTGTACGCTGTGCTGAACGTGGTAGTCGCTGTCATCACTTAAACGCTCGTCTATCTCTACATCTATGCCATAAGGGCTAATGATTTGACTAATCAGCTCGCTAAGAGTTAGATTATGATGACGGCGGTTGTGGCTGCTAAGACGCAGCTGATAAAGGGCGGACTCACAGATGACTTGGTAGGCGGCCAGGCCTTGATTGCTGCCCAAGGATGTGACTTCAGTGATGATGCCATGCCTTATTTGGTTAGGTAGTAACGGATCACCAGTATTCCAGTGAATGGCAAGGTTCTGCCCAAGCCACTCCTCAATGTTGAGACCTGCTTGAGAATGTAGCAAAGTAATCTGCATCCGGTAGCCGCAGTACAGCTCTCGCTGGCGCTCTTGGTAGGATAGGTTACGCTGGTCATGATGGTAGGCGGCAGGATAACGGCTAGGGTCTGGCATAAGGCCATGTGTATCCCAAACGCTGTCCGGTAGTGGTAGACCAAGCAGGCTCTCAACCACGTCGGCTTTTTGAATAAGGCTAGTAGCAAGGTCAGGATGGGCGCTGTTCAGTTGCAGATGACGGTTATTTTGTGTCCATGCCATGATAAGCTCCTTCCCTTAGTCAGTGATAAGCCATTAAAAGATTGGATTAAAGTCAGCTTTGACGGTCATACTATAGCGATTTTATCAATAAATAACTAGGCTTATATCGACTTTTATTCTGTTCGTAAGTTTCGATTTGAAATACTAGGACTAACACTGGTAAGCAAAGAAAAGGAGTGTTAGTAAGCTTTGAATTAATTAGAGAGGCTTACTATAGTCTTTAGAGGTAAAGAATCAGACATTATGCTTAACTGACTTGTATTGGTAGTCAATTAACGCTTTAATGACAGACAGTAGATAACATAAAAAAGACAGCCCTCAATTAGGTTGTCTTTTCTTATTTTGGTATGGTATGAAGTATTTGGCTATAAAGTTTGAGCAGCTTATCATTTAAAAATACAGCAACATACGAATAAACAAAGAGAACGATATGGCACACACCAATAGCCTAATGTCAGCGCGGCAATCATGGATAGGAACCATGCAGATTATCACAGCGGCGATCTGTTGGGGTACTTTGGGTATATTTTCCACCTACCTTAACCAGATGGGTTTTAGCGGCTGGCAAATTACTATTTTACGCGTTGTTAGCGCCGCTTTACTTATTCTAGTCATGCTCCCTAAGTTGTGGTCGCAGCTTACCAAGCTGTCTTTAAAACAGTGGTTTGGACTGGCAATACAATCATTAATTGGCGTGCTTGGCATGTCGCTATGCTACTTTTTTGCGGTGATCTATGTGGGTGCAGGTCCCGCGGTAGCCTTGCTCTATACAGCGCCCGTTTTTAGTTTGCTATTCTCAGTAGTTTTACTGGATGAATCTCTCACTCGTCAGTCCGCTTTATTGGCATTGATGGCCGTATTGGGCGTCGGTTTAACCATGTTGGGAGATGAGGCAAAGCTCAATTGGGGCATTGCTTTAGGATTATTAGCAGGGGTTTGTTATTCGCTATATGGCGTCCTTGGCAAACGTGCTATGCACTACGCTCATCCAGCACCATTGGTATTTTTTACCTCCATCGTTATCAGTGCCAGCGTGCTGCTATTATTACCTGAAACTTATCATACTTATGGTAAGTTATTGAGATTACCGCTACTGACTTGGGGTTACGCTTTAGGACTGTCCCTCATTGGCACCGTGGTACCTTTTGCGCTGTATATGAAAGCGCTAGAGAAATTGCCAGCCACACGTGCATCAGTATTTACTATCTTTGAGCCCTTGACTGCTATTGCTCTAGCGGTATTGCTTTTGCATCAGTCGTTGGCTTTGATTCAATACCTTGGCGCCGTACTAATCTTAACAGCAGCACTGTTTAACGCTTTATTAAACGGCACTACAACGCGGGTGCCACGTTGGCTACAAAGGAGAAGAAAAGTTTAGTTGTCGTTATGGTTGTTAGGGCGCATTGTAAATAGCTTTTATTCACTAATCCGCTGCAAAAAAGCCTGCGTGCGCGGATGTTTTGATAGTTCAAACATCTGCTCTGCGCTGCCCTCTTCAACCACCTGACCGTCTTCAATCAGGACAATATGATCGGCAACATCACGGGCAAAGTTGATCTCATGAGTGACGACCACCATCGTCCAGCCCTCACCTGCCAGCTGCTTCATAGTCTCAAGCACATCTTGTACCAATTCCGGATCAAGCGCCGAGGTTGGTTCATCAAACAGTAATAATGACGGCTCAATCGCAAGCGCCCGTGCAATGCCAATACGCTGCTGTTGACCACCTGAGAGCTGAAACGGATACAGATCAGCTTTGTCTGATAGCCCTACTTTTTGGAGTAGTGCTAAAGCTTGCTCACGTGCCTGCGCCTTACTTTGCCCTTGTACCACCGTCGGGCCGAGCATTAAGTTTTCAATCGCTGTTTTATGTGGGAACAGATTATACGACTGAAATACCATACCTGATTTACGCTGTAATGCGAGCAAGGTTTTCTTTTTGGGTTTAGTGGCAAAGTCGACGCTTAAGCTGCCATCATCAAAGGCGATGACGCCTTGATCAGGAATCTCAAGCGCGTTCAGACAACGCAGGAACGTGGTCTTGCCTGACCCTGATGGCCCTAATATCACCACTACCTGACCTTTATCGATAGTCAAATCAATACCTTTTAGCACCTGATTGCTACCGAAAGCTTTGTGAATATTAGTGACTTGGATCATAAAGGCTTCCATTTATAAATTAAAAAAGCTTAGGTATAAAAGATAAACTATTTGGCGATATAGCGATCAAGGCGCGTCTCAAGTTTGCCTTGGATAAAGGTTAAAAATAGACAAATACCCCAATAAATAAACGCCGCTTCGGTATATACCAGCATAAATTCATAATTACGCGCAGTAATGATTTGTGCCTGTTTAAATAGCTCGGTGACCAGCACTAGTGATGCCAAAGAGGTGTCTTTGACGAGGCTAATAAAGGTATTGGATAGTGGCGGAACTGATACTCGCAAAGCTTGCGGCAAGATGACATGGCGAAAGGTTTGCAGATAAGTCAGTCCGACTGTCGAACCGGCCTCCCATTGTCCTTTGGGAATGGATAAAATGGACGCTCGTACCGTCTCTGACGCATACGCACCAATATTTAAGGAGAATGCAATAATGGCTGAGGGAAATGGATCAAGCTTAACGCCAACGCTTGGCAAGCCATAAAAGATAATAAACAGCTGCACCAGCATGGGCGTACCGCGAATAGCAGACACATAGATACGCGCCAGCCGATAAATAATCTCATGCAGCCAGCCTGCGCGCGGCACAATACGAATCAGCGCCACTGTAAGCGCGATGATCATGCCAATACTAAAGGAGAGCAGCGCCAGCGGTATCGAATAGTAGATACCGCCTTTGAGCATGGGCCAGAAAGAGTTGATGACAATCTGCGCCCGATCTGGACTCATAAAGGGCAATAGTGCTAGCAGGTCAGCAAGCCATGACACTGATATTATAGACTCTAGCATTACTCTTGCTTACTTATGTCTTCGCCAAAGAACTCTTGACTAATCTGAGTGAGCGTACCATCGGCTTGTAGCTCCGCCATCGCTTCATTTAACTTAGCTACGACCTCATCATCGCCTTTGATCAGTACCAAGCCTGAACCACGTAGCTCACTAGCAGGGGCGACAAGCTTCACCTCAAGATTGCTATCAGGAAAGTTCTTTAGATAATCAAGTATCGCTAAATGGTCATTCATGGTGAAATCAGCACGGTCTTGCTTAACCAGCTGCACCGCTTGCGCCATACCATCCACAGGGACGATCTCAGCACCATAACGCTCGGCCAGCTCGCCATAGTTACTAGATAGCGACTGTGCGGTTCGCAGACCCTTTAACGCCTCCCATGAGCTATAACGATTGTCATCAGTGGGTGCCAGTAGCGCCGCCCCTGACCAACTATAAGCATCTGCTTTATCGTACTTAGCTTTGCGCTCAGGGGTGGTTAAGCTGACTTGATTGGCGACCATATCAAAGCGCCCTGAATCAAGACCTGCGAGCATCGCATCCCACTGAGTCTCTTTAAATTCGACATCTACGCCTAATTTGTCAGCGACCGCGCGGGTCACCTCAACATCATAACCGGTAAGCGCGCCGCTTTGATCATGGTAGGTAAACGGTGGATAAGTGCCTTCGGTGCCAACATTGATAGTGCCGCCATTGTTGATGCGCTGTAGCAGATCAGAGCCACCAGTGGCCGCGTTATCAGTAGCCGTAGTTTCAGTATCAGTAGTAGTCGATTGACCGCAAGCTGCCAGCAAAAGAGTACTCATGGCCAGTGCTAAAAAATTACGACGTTTCATAAGACGTCCTTATTTGAGTGAGTGAGGCAAAACGTTTAATACCTTTAGAAGAATACAAACGCTAATCGCAGTAGTAAATATAACATAGGCAAAGTTATATTTGAGTTTAGCTATCTAATTTAAGGATGTTATTTATATTTTCAATACACCATATTCTTATACGGTCATAATTATTGTTTTATTCAAGTGTAGCTTTAAAGCTTCAGTCTTATTATCAGTATTAATCGATGCTATATTATCGTATTTACATGATGATAGCTGTACCAAAAAAGTAGACAGTTGTAGGATTTATAGCTCTCCGGAGAACTGATAACGATCGCCAGCATGCCACATCTTTACAAAAGTTAATACGCGTCCGGCAGAGTACGTTTGTCGGCATAACGTCAGAGTTGGTGAGGATTCAGCAATTTGTAGGGCGTTAGCGATATCTTTGGGGGCGGCAAGTGCTTGAATGGTATAACTACCGCGCTCAAGGGGGCTTTTAGCGATCAGATAATCGCTGGTATTGACTATGCTAAAATCCTGTTCAATAAAGTTAGGTACCTTTTGAGCATCCACCCAGCGCTCTTCGAACTGTATAGGCTGACCATCGGCAATATGAATAATTTTAACCTCATATAGTATAGATTGCTTCTCATTAAAGGTAGCCTGCGCATTACCCTCTGCTATCTTCTCAATACCGAATTTACGCCGTAGATTATCATCAAGCATACTAGCTGTAATGATGCGCTTACTTACCACACGCGCCTCATAGTCACGATTGGCTGATTTTAAATCCTGCGCTATATTACGCACCTCCACAAAGGTATGATTAAACTGCTGCTGTGCGACAAACGTCCCTGAACCTTGACGGCGCTCAAGTACTCGCTCCTCACTTAATTCCTTAAGCGCACGATTGACCGTCATCCTTGAGACGCCAAACTCCTCTGCCAAAGCCATCTCTGTAGAGATCGCCTGCCCCGCTTGCCATTTACCGCTATGAATATTATCTAAAATGGCATTTTTGATACGTTGATAGGCCGGAGTTGTTTTTGACACGCCCATTTTTGATTATCTCTCTTTATTTTTATTACGCTAAATTGATGATCAACCATCGTCTTCGACTACAAAAGCGTGGTTATAATATCATGGCTTTTATTGAAACTGCCATCTGTAGAGCTGGTCTGAACCAATAATTTTAAAAATCTTGCAAATCAGTAAAAAAGTTCTTGCATACAAAAATAATATTTGATAATTTGTATATACAACTTTAAAGACGTTAATAAATGATCTAACGATCCCCTTTATAAAAGGAATGATTATGACTACGACTAATGGAATGACTCGCCGTGATGACAGCCGTAATATTGCTGCCCCTACTGGTAGCACTTTGCACTGCAAAAGCTGGCTGACCGAAGCGCCTTATCGCATGCTACAAAACAACTTACATCCTGACGTGGCTGAGAATCCAAAAAGCCTAGTCGTGTATGGCGGTATTGGGCGTGCTGCTCGCAACTGGGAGAGCTATGATCAAATATTAGAATCTTTAAAAGAGTTAGAAGACGACGAGACGTTATTAGTGCAATCAGGTAAACCTGTAGGTGTGTTTCAAACTCATGAAAATGCACCGCGCGTACTCATTGCCAACTCTAACCTAGTGCCGCGCTGGGCAACGTGGGAACACTTTAACGAGCTTGATCGTAAAGATCTATTTATGTACGGCCAGATGACTGCTGGCAGCTGGATATATATTGGCACCCAAGGCATAGTACAGGGCACTTATGAGACTTTTGTGGAAGCTGGTCGTCAGCATTATGATGGCGACTGGAGTGGGCGCTGGATATTGACCGCTGGTCTTGGTGGTATGGGCGGCGCGCAGCCATTAGCGGCCACCTTTGCTGGTGCGTGCTCTTTGAATATCGAATGCCAACAGTCGAGCATTGATTTTCGTTTGCGTACCGGTTACGTCGATAAGCAAGCCGAGGATCTCGACCATGCTTATAAGCTGATTAAGGAGCATACTGAGGCTGGTGAAGCAGTATCTATCGCGCTGCTGGGCAACGCCGCTGAGATACTGCCTGAGATGGTCAAGCGCGCTAAAGATGGCGAGATAAAACCTGATTTGGTCACCGATCAAACCTCAGCGCACGATTTGATAAATGGCTATTTGCCCATTGGCTGGACAGTTGAGCAGTGGCGGACGGCGCAAGAAGACCCAAGTCAATACGATAAACTCACCAAAGATGCGGCGCGCTCGTGTGCCATTCATGTTGAGGCGATACTTGAGTTTCAAAAGATGGACATACCAGCTACCGATTATGGCAACAATATTCGTCAGGTGGCTTTTGATGAAGGCGTCGAGCATGCCTTTGATTTCCCAGGCTTTGTGCCCGCTTATATTCGTCCGCTGTTCTGCCAAGGCAAAGGCCCGTTTCGCTGGGTCGCGTTATCGGGCGATCCAGAAGATATCTACAAAACCGATCAAAAGATCAAAGAGCTGTTCCCTGGGAACACTCACGTGCATCGTTGGCTCGATATGGCAAAAGAGCGCATTCACTTCCAAGGTCTGCCTGCGCGTATCTGCTGGCTTGGTCTTGGCGAGCGCGATAAAGCGGGTCTGGCCTTTAACGAGATGGTCAAAAACGGCGAGCTCAAAGGCCCTATCGTTATCGGCCGTGACCATTTAGACACCGGTTCGGTTGCCAGCCCCAACCGCGAGACCGAAAGCATGAAAGATGGCACTGACGCCGTATCTGATTGGGCGCTGCTAAACGGCATGCTCAATGTTGCAGGTGGCGCGACTTGGGTGTCCTTGCATCATGGCGGCGGCGTAGGTATGGGTTACTCGCAGCATTCTGGCATGGTCATCGTTGCTGATGGTACAGACGCGGCAGCCAAGCGTTTGGCACGGGTACTGGTCAATGACTGCGGTTCAGGGGTCATGCGTCATGCAGATGCAGGCTACGAGCTGGCGATCAAAACCGCTAAAGAGTATGGTCTTAATTTGCCTATGATTAAGGGTTAGCTATAGTCGTGAATTAACTATCGGTGGGTTACGCTATTGCCCACCCTACGCCAGCTATAAATCAATACCATGAATTAGATATCATAGAAAATTAGCGTTATACAAGTGTGTCATTGATTAAGTAATGAAGATTAGGCTAATCTAAGTAAATCAATGACCCACTTCAACACGTTATCAAGGATGATAATATGTCTGAACGAAATATTTTGCCACCCGGTAGCTCTATTCCTAAAACGCCGCTAGATAGCCCTGCGCCTAATACGCCGCCCCCTGAAAAGCTATTGCCCAAACCAATAGCCCTAGTGCAGCTGATTGTGTTTAGTGCCATTGGTCTAGTGATGTTTTTTGTGCCTTTTACTATTAATGAGAAAAGCACTATTTTATTTGACCATGGGGCGACTTATTTGGTCACCCAGCAGCATACCCTTGCCGTATTTTTATTGTTTTTACTCATGATTTATGGGGTGGGTAAGCCTATCTTTGATGGCTCATGGCGCAAAAATATCACTAATATGATATTAACCGCCTTTAAGGTTATCGGGCTGATACTCGCTATCATGTATATCACCGATATAGCGCCCGCTATCATCATGGAAAAGGACATGATGCCGTTTTTGTTTGAAAAGCTGGCATTGCCAGTGGGCATGATTGTCCCTATTGGCGCGTTAATCCTCGCTTTTTTGCTCGGCTTTGGCCTGCTTGAGATGTTTGGAGTACTAATGCAGCCTATTATGAAACCGATTTGGAAAACGCCCGGCTCATCAGCCATTGATGCGGTCGCCTCTTTTGTAGGTAGCTACTCTATTGGGCTACTTATTACCAATCGCGTTTTTTTGCAAAAGCAGTATTCTGTGCGTGAGGCCGTCGTTATTGCCACAGGGTTCTCCACTGTGTCAGCGGCTTTTATGGTCATCGTCGCCAAGACTTTGGGTATAATGGAATTTTGGAACCTGTTTTTCTGGTCGACGCTGATTATTACCTTTGTTGTCACCGCTATTACCGCGCGCATTCCGCCCATCAAAGGTTTTGATAACAGCACCAACCGCCCTGACTTGGACAAACAGCAAGACAATCGTTTGGCAGCAGCGTATCATTTAGGGCTTGAGACTTCACGCCGCGCGACCGATCTTAAGCAGATTATGTGGTCAAACTTTCGCGATGGGTTGGTGATGGCGGCCGCGATTGTGCCCTCTATTATTGCGGTGGGCTTGACTGGTTTATTACTAGCCAAGTATACGCCCGTGTTTGATGCGCTAGGATTACTTTTATATCCCTTTACTTGGATAACGGCTATGCCTGAACCCTTAACTGCGGCCAAAGGCATGTCAGCGGGACTGGCCGAGATGTTTTTGCCTGCTCTGCTGCTCACAGAAGCTGAAGTGTTAACCCGTTATGTCGCAGGTGTGGTATCGATCAGTAGCATTTTGTTCTTCTCAGCGATGATTCCTTGTGTACTGGCAACTGAGATTCCATTATCAGTACCGAAAATGGTCATTATCTGGTTTGAGCGCGTGGTGCTTAGTATCTTAATTGCTGCGCCATTTGGACATTTAGCGATATATTTAGGCTGGATTAGTTAAAAGAGATTGGGCTGGTTAAAAAATTTAGACAATATAGCCTTTAACGATTTATAGATAACAAACAATACCATTAATATGGCTCATAAAATTAGGACTACTTGCATGACTGATATCAAAAAACTTACCCTACACCCGCGTAAGCTTAGCTTTGCAATGCTGCGTGATATCTATAATCAGCCCGTGTCATTAACCCTGCCTAACAGTGCTTACGAAGCGATAGAAGCTTCACATGAAGATGTCCGCACTATCATTGCACGCGACAAAAGTGCTTATGGTATCAATACCGGTTTTGGCTTGCTTGCGACGACGCGAATTAGCGATGATCAGCTTGAGTTGCTCCAGCGCAACTTGATCGTGTCGCACTCAGTGGGCACTGGGGACGCGCTACCCGATGATGTGGTACGGCTGATTATGGTCATGAAAGTGGCAAGCCTTGCCCAAGGCGTCTCTGGCGTGCGCCGCGTGGTTATCGATAGCCTACTCGGCTTAGTTAACAACCAAATCACCCCGCACATTCCGGCCAAAGGCTCGGTTGGCGCTTCTGGTGATTTAGCGCCGCTTGCGCATATGACGCTGGCGATGATGGGTGAAGGTCACGTTTATGTCGATGGCAAAAGCGTACCCGCTGCAGATGCACTAGCGCAGCATGGTCTTGAGCCCATTACGCTTGCAGCAAAAGAAGGTTTGGCGCTCATCAACGGCACGCAGGTCTCAACGGCACTAGCGCTGCGCGGTTATTTCCACGCGCGTGATTTACTAGAGTCAGCCACTATCGTGGGTTCCATGTCCATTGACGCTGCCAAAGGTTCTGACGCGCCTTTTGACGCCCGTATTCACGAGGTACGCGGCCATCATGGACAGATTCAAATC
The DNA here is from genome assembly GCA_947501045.1 of uncultured Psychrobacter sp. GTDB lineage: Bacteria > Pseudomonadota > Gammaproteobacteria > Pseudomonadales > Moraxellaceae > Psychrobacter. The sequence goes on along the minus strand of CANMUI010000001.1, from coordinate 711,407 downwards.
GCGCAGGCGCACAGAAGTTTAATTAAAGGTAGCGCCATTCGCGCCTCGCACGCGGGCGAGCAAGACAACAGAGTACAAGACCCTTACTGCCTACGTTGTCAGCCACAAGTCATGGGTGCTTGCCTTGATATCATCAATCAAGCTGGTCAAACCTTATTGATTGAGGCCAATGCGGTAACTGATAATCCGCTTATCTTTAATAATGAAGACGGCCCAGTAGCTCTATCAGGTGGTAACTTCCATGCCGAGCCTGTCGCTTTTGCCGCTGATATGCTAGCACTAGCGATTGCTGAGATTGGCTCTATGTCAGAGCGCCGCGTAGCATTGCTTATCGATGCCACCTTGTCAGCAGGACTGCCGCCGTTTTTGGTAGAAAACCCGGGCGTCAATTCAGGATTTATGATTGCGCACGTGACCGCTGCCGCTCTCGCATCAGAGAACAAATCTATCGCCCACCCCGGTAGTGTCGATAGTATCCCGACCTCTGCCAATCAAGAAGATCACGTGTCGATGGCGACTTATAGTGCGCGGCGTCTGCATGAGATGGTACAAAACACCGCGACCATTATCGGCATTGAGCTATTAGCCGCGGGACAAGGCATAGATTTTCGCCGCGGTCTCGATACCTCAGCGCCACTACAAACCGCGCATCAGCGTCTGCGCGAGCAAGTGAGTTTTTATGATAAAGACCGCTACCTTGCCCCTGATATTGAAGCGGCCAAACAGCTGGTGTTAAGCGGGACGCTGACGACGCATTGGCAAGATTTGCGTGAGGACTGGTATTCGTCTAAATAAGGAGTTTAACCATGACAACCGTTAATCACGTACAAGCTGATATGACGTTATGGAATGGCCGTGTTGAGCCGTTTGAAACTGCGCGCGCTTGCTATTGGTATCAAATCGCTCAGCCTTACGCTTTTGATAGTAGCAGTCAGCATAGCAGCCAGCAAAAAGCGCCGCAAAGTGGCCAGCGTATCGGACTGGTAGGTTTCGCTTGTGACCAAGGAGTGCGCCGCAATCAAGGGCGGATTGGCGCACGCGCCGCCCCGCCAATGCTAAAAAGCACGTTTGCCAGCCTGCCTGTCATTGGTGAGCTGCAAGATAGCTATAATGGCGAGTTGCCAATCTTGTTAGGCGACGCTGGTAATATTGAATGCGAGGATAATGATGCGTTTGCCGAAGCGATTTTAGAGGAGGCGCAGCAGCAATATGCTGATGTCGTGACGAGTATTATCAAACAAGGTCATCTAGCTATCGGTCTTGGCGGTGGTCATGCTATGGCGTATGGGAGTTTTTTAGGATTATGGCAAGCGCTACAAGAGCCAGAAAACCATTCTCAAGACGACTCTACAAGCAAGCCTAGCGGCAATAACAATAATACCGCTACTAACGACAGCATGCCTACTATCGGGGTCATCAATTTTGACGCCCACCTCGATATTCGTCAAGCAGATATGGCGACTTCTGGTACGCCGTTTCGCCAAATAGCCGAGCACTTAACCGAGCATCAGCAGCCGTTTCACTATTGCTGCATTGGCGTCAGTCGCCTATCAAACACCGCCGCTCTCTTTGATCGCGCCAACGCTTTGGGCGTGCATATTATCAGCGATGAAGACTGCGCCAATAAAAAATGGAAAAAAATTGCGGCGCAAATAGAAACCTTTATGAGTAGCGTCGATATTATTTATTTAACCATTGATATGGACTGTTTGCCCGCAAGCGTGGTACCCGGCGTTAGTGCGCCAGCCGCTTACGGTGTTGATCTACCTTTTGTTGAGCGCGCGGTTAAATTCATCATGGCGTCAAACAAGGTAAAAATGGCAGATATCGCCGAGATTAACCCCACTTATGATGTCGATAACCGCAGTTGTAAAGTCGCGGCGCGTTTGTTGTCTACCATCGTTGAGCGGTATTTACTTGCAACATAATTACCCTATTTACAATTTTTTGACTGAAAAACTACAAACGCACTAGCTTTAAACTAAAATAAGCAGGAGCACATTATGACTGACATTACGAACTCTACTACACAGACACTTGACGATACTAGTATGAAGTCATTTGAGCATGTCATTATCAATGCTAATTTGGCAACATTCTCAGAGCAATACGGCTTTGCTATTCATAAAGATAATCAAGACAGTACGCCTTACGGTCAGCTAGAAAACGCCGCTATCGGTATTAAAAACGGCAAGATTGCTTGGATAGGCCAGCAAGAACAAATAGCAGCGTACCTCGCTGATTATCAAAGCGCGCAAGTTACAGATGCTCATGGCAACTGGCTAACGCCGGGACTTATCGACTGTCACACCCATTTGGTCTATGCTGGCAACCGTAGCAATGAGTTTGAAGCACGCCTGCATGGTGCCAGCTATCAAGATATCGCGGAGCAAGGCGGCGGGATTGTCTCCACCGTGAAATCAACCCGCGAGGCTGATGAAAAAGAGCTTTTCGCGCAAAGTGAAAAACGGCTACTGGCATTAATGAAGGAAGGCGTTACTAGTATTGAGATTAAATCTGGTTATGGTCTTGATCTTGAGACCGAGCGCAAAATGCTACAAGTTGCCCGCAAGCTTGGCGACAAATACGACATCCATATCAGCACCACTTATCTGGCCGCGCATGCGCTACCGCCAGAATATAAGGAGCGTCCAGACGACTATATCGAGCAAGTTTGCGCATGGCTGCCTACTTTGCATAATGAAGGCTTGATCGATGCTGTCGATGGCTTTTGTGAAAACATCGCCTTTAGTAGTGAGCAAATCAAGCGCGTCTTTGAGGTTGCACGCGACCTTGATTTGCCTGTCAAACTGCACTCTGAACAGCTCTCCAATATAGGTGCTAGTGCTTTGGTTGCTGACTATCAAGGGTTATCAAGCGATCATCTTGAGCATTTATCCGAGGACGATATTAAGAAAATGGCGGCAAGTGGCACGGTTGCGGTGTTATTGCCAGGCGCGTTTTATACGCTACGCGATACCAAACTGCCACCGATTGAAGCGCTACGTAAACACCAAGTTAATATGGCTATCTCCACCGATTGTAATCCAGGCACCTCTCCGCTAACCTCCTTGCTACTGGCGATGAATATGGGCTGTACTTTATTTTATTTAACGCCCGAAGAAGTACTAACAGGTGCCACTAACCATGCAGCTAAAGCGTTAGGTTTAGACAAAAAAGGCAAAATAGAAGTCGGCGCTGATGCGGATTTAGCATTATGGGATATCGCACGTCCTGCCGATTTGGCCTATCAGATGGGACTTAACCCCATTAAAGGTACCATGTATCAAGGACAATGGCGTTAGTAGAAGCTTATCTTTTATATCAAAAAAAGCCCCAATCAGTTGACGATTGGGGCTTTGGTATTTATGGAAGCTTGAATCATTATAGTTAAAATTCGGTACTTAAAAACTTGTACGTTAAAACCTGTACTTAAAAGTCTATAAGTTTTGTGTCTAACTTAGTTTTTAACTTTGCGTTCAAACTCGCGGCCGGTATCAGCATTTATTTTTACCTCAATGACTTGATTGTCTCTGAGCATATCTACTTCGTAGTAAGTGGGATGGTCGTCATAGTCTCGATCATTTTTAAACTCAATCTCTAAGACACGGCTATCGCCTTGTTTTTCAACAGCATCAATAACCGCCATAACGCCTATTTTTGCGCGGCGTTGAATGTCATAATCATCCTTATCCCCACTATCTAAATTGTCTGTATCAGAACCTACAATTTGACCTGTCATAGCATCAACTTTAATCTCATATTCAGTGCTGCCGTCACTAAATTCTAGCTCATAAACAGCGCCGCCTTGAGCATCATCGTCATCATCATCAAATTCTGCACTAATCAAAGTACCAGAAGCCTGTTTGCTAGCAATATCAATCGCTTGTTTTAAGCTAATTTTAGCCATTTGTGCTGCTCGTATTTCATCAGCCGTATCCGCTGTAGCAGCGGTGCTGACAGCGCCTACGGTCAGTGCCAAACCAAGACAACCAGCTAATGTGGTCAACTGAAAACGCTTCAATACATTACTCATAACTTATCCTTATAAATATTGTGGAATTATTCTCATGATACGGATACATAAGAATTAATCTGCGGCAAAAAAGTAGCTTAATGTAGCAATAATGTACTACATAACCTTGCTTTGTAATCCCTGTTTTTTCTATAGATATCATACCTTTAGGTAATGCTATTATAGTGAATATAAGGTATAATATTTCTCCGTTTTTCTATGTTGTTATTCTTTTATTCTTATTAGTTAATATAGGACTATATGCTAAATAACTCTTATTCGATAGACTCACTATACCAAGAGGTTTATCACTCTGTAGCTGACTTTGGTTTTGACACTACTGTAGATGCTTATACTGCATCAGCAGTGGCCTTTGGCAACTTACCCCTGATTATTCAAAACCAGTTGTTGCAGAGTAAACGAGTTGTTTTAATAGCCAATAATCCTTCAATAGATATAGCCAGCCTAGAATCTATGCTGCAGCCGACAGACATGTTAGTACTGTTTAATGACTTTATACATGCTGATATTCTCGCTAGTCATCCGCTGCTACAATCCCTACCAAAACTGCTTTTTTTTCGGCAAAACGGTGACAGTAAATTGCATTTTGGTATGCCGCCTCGTAGCAATAATCTAAATGCTATCGTTAAAATGGCAGAGCACGCGCCGTTGGGACTGCTCTTTAGTAATGTAGGCTATCAGTTCCCTACGCCCGCCGATGATCCAAAACCGGAAGACGATCCGATAACCGCCGATAGGATACTGAAGATTCCAGACGCGCTAAACGAGCTTTTGCATAGTGACGCGCATTGCCGCGTGCTCTTGGAGCAGCACAGTGTCGTCGCTGATTATCCTTATTTTGCTGATATTCATTCCTCCGCACCAACCTCAGGGTTTTTGCTATATCGCTTACTATTGACAGCGCGCTTGCATATGCAGCAGCTCCAACCGGATGCAGCGCTCCTAGAGATACTAATGCTTGGCTTTAACGATGAAGATAAGACCGCGCATTTTTGGGAAGGCCACAATTGGGCGTTTGAGCGTCAAGAGCTGGCCGCGCCGCCGCATAATGTCAATGTCATTCGTCGGTATTAGTACTACTGAAAGCCCAGTAGTTGTTTAGACATAGGGTGCATCAGGATAATAGGCGTCTTCGATTTCAGTGTTACTAGGTTGACGTTTAACACTAATTGGTTTTGATTGCTCGGCGTGCCAGTCAATTATACCCATATCAGCAAACTCTGCTAACCAGCCAGCCATCGACCAATGCTGCCATTTGTCAAAAAATCGGTTGGCATTAATAACAATACTATCTAAATGATTAAGTGGCGGCCGGTAGACGCTGTGCTGCTGATGATAAATGACATCGTTGGTCAAATAAAAATCGATATTCAGTTTACGCGCCATAAAAGCAAAGTCGGTGTCTTCTGCGCCATAACCCACATAACTGGTATCAAAGCCACCAATCTGATCAAACTGATCGCGCATGATAGCAAAGCAAAGGCTCCAAAACGCGCCATAATCTTGAGTTTGCTTGATAGTGTTATCAGTTTTAACCTGATCAATTTCTACAAAATTATCGCGATAAGGATTAAACACCGATAGCTCATCTAAATGATCAGACGGTAGTGTCCCTTGCTGCAACCTAATACTTTCATCGTCCTTTAAGGGACGGGTTAAATAACGCGGCTGACCCATTAGCAGCGCGTCAGAATGTCGTTGCAGTTTAGCAGTTAGCTGTTCAATGAAAGTGGGCGCAATGATGCAATCAACATCTAAAAAGATGAGCGCATCGTAGCTGGCTTTGGCCGCCCCAAGATTGCGATTGCGACCGATATCAAATGAAGCGTTATCTGATAATCCATTCTCAGTCGTTGCAATCTTAATAATATTTAAATCATATTCTGCTAAACGTTCGGGCTCAGCATCATCATTAACGATAATAACTTCGGCAGGTTGCATACTGCCGTTTGCCAAACTAGACAGCAGATTATATAAATGGCGATTACGTCCGTAGCAAGTGGTAATTACGCTGACAGAAAGGATTTTGAGAGTATTGTTTGCTTCATTCACGGTCATTATTCTTATTTTCCATTTTTTTATATTGGTTATTAAAACTCATATAATGTTAAATACTGGCTAAATCTCAACGTTTATCTTTAGCTGCGGCAATAACCAATCTTTAAACCATGTCTTAACAGAGCCATAATTAACCAAGCTATCCATAAATTTTTGCGCAGTTGGGTTAGATTGGTCACTGGGCAGATCTTGCGTATCTGACGACATTGATAAAAACTTATCTTGATAGCTTTTATCTACATGGCTTTCATCAGCCATCTGGTCTATAAATTGCTGCCAGCCTAGCGCGCGCCCTTCTGCGATCAGCGCCTCTGCCATCACTTCTTGTTCACGATGTGGTCGCGCGTCCGGCAATACCACCAATGGCGTTTGCTCTTGATAAACCTGCGCAATAGCATTGAGACCGCTTGCCATTAGCAGCAAATCACTGTGTGCAATAAAGGGTGTAACATCATCTACGTGCGCGGCAATATCGACAAACGGGCGCGTATTATCATCGATAGGTCCAAGCGATATAATCAGCGCATCAGGTAATAGCTCACGTAGTTTAGGCAGCTTTGCATCAATCGCTTGATGACCGCCGTAGCCTTTGATAACAGTTACTATCGAAGGCCAGTATTTATCATCAGCACCTAAGCTCTTTAGTTGCCCTACAAAATCTAGAAAAGTTAAAGGCTCACTAATTTTATCGGGCAAAAAACCAAGATAAAGCGATTTTTGCTGTACCCAGTCCGGTGTCATCAAAGCCTCAAGCGCTCTTGGATAAGGCACCAATAACCCAAGCGCGCCCGCAAAAGCGCCTAGATGCGGCAAGTCATCGCGCTCGCCTGCCAGTCTGACATACAGATAAGGCACACTTGCTGCGCGGCACAGCATCGCCACCTCAACACTGACATCGATAATCATCAAATCAATTTGGCGCTGACGGATTTCATTAAGCAATTGCCAGCTGCGCATTTGAATGTTTTTATTACCTACTGGTGAGTAATGCAGATGGCTTGGTTGCCAATACTGTCCTGCCCGCCCAGCCAACACATCATCTGGCAGCTCATCTTCAGCATTTAAACGGACAACTTGCTTATCCTTTATCGTAGAAAACTGATAAGCATCGTCAGATAAGCTAGTAAATACAGTCATCTGCTGCTGCAAATTAGCAGGCAATAATGCAGCCAACTTATCTGCTTGTCGGCAGTGCCCTGATCCATGATGATGGGCGTAGTAACCAATACGCATAAAGAGTGTCCTAAACGGGTGGTTAAATAATTGGTATATATGACTTTGGGTCAGTGATTTAGCATAAACGTTTTTGAACAACGGTAGTTTAAACAGATAAAGCTTTAGCCTTGTTACCTTTATCTATGTCTGTATTTTCTAATGCCTGCTCATACAATTTTATATAACCATTAACCATAGCCGCCACCGAACAAAACTGCTCAGCGCGCAAGCGACATGCTTTGCGTGAGATATCTTTAATACCAGAAAAAGCTTGCACAAAAGCCGCTTTATCCATTTTAGGGACGATAATACCTGTGGTTGATGTAATAATCTCTGCGCTAGCACCGGCATCAAAACCGAGCACAGGTGTGCCGCAAGCCAAGCTCTCAGCCAGCGTAAGACCGTAAGGCTCATCCCAGGTACTAGTAAATAACATCGCTGTCGATTGACATAAATAATCGTTAATCTCTTTTTTATTTAAATGACCTACGTAATCAAATAATGGCGCTCTGCCACGGTTCTCACTGTCTTTAGCCTCTTGCGCCAAGAGCGGCGCTACATACTCATCAAAATACTCAACATTGCTTTTGGGCCCAGCAATCACTAAGCGCTTACCTGCCGCTTTACAGTACTCCATTGCCAAATGGGTACCTTTTTCAATACAAATACGCCCGCACCAAAAATAAACTTCATCTGCAACAGTTTGAGTATTGGCTTTAAACGACTCTACATCAATACCGTTATAGACCACATAAGCGGGGACGAATTCAGCAAACAGTTGCTGCTGATGACCACTTATCGCCGTAAACTGCGTGTGCGTGCCTTGTCTTAGCGTCAGTAGTGCCAAGCGCAGCTGCGGAAATATGGGCGTATGAAAAGTAGTAAAGCAGCGTTTGCCAAACGCTTGACCCATAGTCATTGGAATATGATGCAAGCTGTGATTGTGTACTATATCGATCTCGCCGCGTGCGTCTCGAGCAATAATATCGTGCATGGCTTGTTGATAAACCAGATACTGGTATAACTCTTCACGGCTCATCCCTACTGAATCATGCTCATTGGGATAGACCAGTGCATCGAATTCGGCGCGCGTCATAAACGGTATTAAGGTGGCCTTTGTCTGACTGTCTGCATGGCCATACAACAAAACATCGTGCCCACGTGCCACTAATTCATCACAGATCAGCTGGGTGATCATCTCAAGACCGCCAGCATACGGCTCAGCGATAGGATACAAAGAGTGGGCAATAATGGCGATACGTAGTGCAGGAGTTTGCGGCGCATCAAAGTCTTCATAATCAATAAAGCTTGATCTATTAATAGCAGGGCTTGAGGGCATGATAAATCCGATATAAATGAATGAAGTTTAATTAAAGGTTGAGAAAATTAGAAATTAATGGCACAGATTAGCGTAGACCAGTTATTTATAGCTGGCTATTTTATTATTATTTGCTACTTTGTCGTCTGCTAAGCTCTTGGATTTTTGTAAATTAGTCTGCTGTAGAACAGTCTTTTGTGAACTAAAACTGGGCTCCTTATAGCTATAATTAGTCATTATCACTTTAGCTGCCCATAGTTTTAACAAACAAACGATAATAGCGCATACGAATAATAGCGGCGAATATAAAGGGGACAATGGCGATACTAACATCGCTGTCAATACGCTTAACCCTAATAGTAGTTTAGGCAGGGCCGATATGTTGGCAATACGCACAGAGCGGCGCGTACGAACATCATCTAGTTTGGGCGTACAAATAAATGGTTTATCACGGCCCCATAATACTGGCCACCATGACAAAGCACCCAGCTCCCAAAAGTTTAAATGCAGCGCCCAAGCCTGCAAACGATGGCCTAGATTTGGCTTGCTCTCGTTTTGAACTTGCTGATTGAGCGGCGCATCATCATGCAAATAAGCCCATAAACGCCGAGCCAAAAACAACCCATAACTCATATAGACTATATAAAGTGGGGTAAGCAGCGTTGCTAGATTAACATTAAGACCTGCCAGCAGCACAGCGCCAATAATGAGCAAAGTGGCGACGTGAAGTAGGATAAAGATACCAGTAAAATTGATCCAAGCACTAAGCTGCGAGAGATGAGCACGCATATAAGCTAGACGCTCTTTGATACTTTGACTTTGTACCGCGTAACTTTGCTTATCAGACAAATGAGGATACTCAGTGGGCTTCGAGCGCATAGAGAAGTAAGTGTTAAGCACTTGCATATTGCCATAGATCCAACGCCGACGCTGAGCCATTAAATCAGATAGCGTCGTCGGTAGTAGTCCTGTTGCAATGACCTCAGGAATAAATTGACTACGTAGCCCTTGGCGATGCATCAGTACGCCCATCTGTGCATCTTCAGTAATAGAGGCTCCCGACCAGCCGCCCAAATTTATCAAGGCATCGCGGCGAATAACAGCATAAGTCCCAGTAGATAGCGCGCGACTACGATTAAACGGCCGATATAAATGATAATTAAAATAATGATTCAATTCGCTATGGACATCCACCCGCCCTGCATCACGATAAAACTGCGGAAACTGCAATAGCGTATGCTTAGGATGATGGCGAATAGCACTGACAATAGCATCTCTTGCCTGCGGCAAAGCTTGGTAATCGCTGTCTACTACCACCAGATGAGTGGCATTGGGATTCATAAGCCCTAAAGCTAAATTAAGAGCGCCAGATTTGAAACCTGCTACGGCATCGATATGATAAAAATGCACATTAAGCTTGGCATCTAGACCATTACAAAATTTTGCTAGAGGCTCGTACAGCTCAGTTTTGGTATGGTTATTATCAACAATCAATATCTCATCGTCAAAAGCTTTAATAGCCAGCAATGACTTGATAGTCTCAATTACCATAGCGACAGGTTCAGCACGAGTCATCAATTGAAAGCTTAAGCGTATTGGCTGGTTGGTCTTTGACTCTGCATTATTGTTTTTATTAGCAAAAACGCTTTGATAATTATACTTTTTATTAATTCTTTCTTGTTGTCTATCGAAGCTATCCGGTTTTTGAGAATAGTCATCAGAGCGTTTACGGTAGCTAATTTTTTGAAACTCACTCTGACTTTCAAACCTTTTTAAATTACGATGAGTTGATACCACTTTGTTTGAGCCAAACCCCGCTTGGTTTACAGACGCTGATGGCTCTACAGAGTAATTCCTTTTATTGATAGTCATATTTCATTCCTATGAGTAGCGCTTAGCTAATATGACAATGAAAGCAGAAAAGACATGCCAGCTCTTATTATTGTATTAATTGGTTTGTCACAAAAAAGCTAATTAACGATTCACAATATTTTCTTTATAACGGCGTCCTACTAAATAAACACATACTCTTAATTAATAATAAATTAAACAAAGTTTTTATCAAAAGTTATAGAAGTTATGTAGGAACTCCATAATAATCAAAGGGATTAGAATTTTTTAGATATAAAGTGTACGTAAATCTCCTATAGTGTAACGCTGCGTAATTAGTGTAGAACTTCTACAAAATTAGTCACTTAGCGTCCAGAAAAACTTATTCATCTTACAGAATATAACCATAGGAAGCACATTTTTGTATGAACTTGACTATTCGATATAAGTTTACAACCTCTACCTAGAAACATTTTATGAATAATGCCAGGTTCATAGTTTTGATAAAAAAAATACCGCCTCTATATGAAATAGACGCGGTATCATCAATCTTGAGATGTGGTTTGCTTTTAAGAGTTATTACTTTTGTAGCTTAAACGTCTTAATATAATGAAAAAGGGTTAGCATAAGGCTCTATGACGATGAACATCAAAAAGAATATAATGCGCTCGCACTTATAGTGTAAACACACTTAAGTATAAACACACTTAGTTACCAAAATAGGTAGTATAAAAGCTTATTAGTTTAGAATGCCATAAGCTACTAGGGCATCAGCGACACGTTTAAAACCAACAATATTGGCTCCTGCCATATAGTCGATATAGCCATTATCCGTCTGTCCGTACTCCTCCGAAGCCGCCGCCGCACTGTCATGAATATTTTTCATAATGTTTTTAAGACGCTCATCGATCTGATCAAAGGTTTTATACTGACGCACTGAGTTTTGTGACATCTCAAGCGCAGATACTGCCACCCCGCCAGCATTGGCGGCTTTACCTGGCGCGTAATGCACACGGTTTTCACAAACACGGTCGATAGCTTTAGCAGTCAGTGGCATATTAGCACCTTCAACTACATACTTGACTCCATTTTTAACCATTTTTTGGGCATCTTCTTCATCAACTTCGTTTTGCGTTGCTGATGGGATAGCAATATCTGCTTTTATGTGCCAAGGAGTTTGACCAGCAAGCCACTCACCGCCAAAGACTTCGATATAATCTGTCAAAGGTTTGCCTTGATCCTTTTGCTTTTTAAGCCAATCTATCTTTTCTTGATTCAGTCCTTTTTCATCATACAAAGTACCTTTTGAATCAGAGACAGTAATAGCGATACCGCCGAGCATACAGACTTTTTCTGCCGCATGTAATGAGACGTTACCCGCTCCTGAGATCAGCACCTTTTTACCTTCGATACTCTCCTTTTGAGCATCAAGCATATTTTGTAAGAAATATACCGCGCCATAACCTGTCGCCTCAGTACGCATCAGACTCCCGCCGAAGCCGACGCCCTTACCGGTCAACACGCCGCTATATTCGTGCGTTAGATTCTTATACATAGCATACATATAGCTGACTTCGCGGCTACCCACGCCAATATCGCCTGCGGGTACATCCATATCTTTACTAACATAATGATGGAGCTCGCGCATAAAAGCATAGCAAAAACGGCGAATCTCACTATCTGTCTTGCCTTTGGGATCAAAGTCAGAACCGCCTTTACCACCGCCAATCGGCAGACCTGTTAGCGCATTTTTGAAAATCTGCTCAAAACCTAAGAACTTGAGTACTGATTGATTGACTGTCGGGTGAAAACGCAATCCGCCTTTGTAAGGTCCTAAAGCGTTACTAAATTGCACTCGCCAACCCCGGTTGACCTGTACTTCTCCTTTATCGTTCTCCCAGTTTATCCGAAAAGCGATAATACGATCAGGCTCGACCAAGCGCTCAAATATCTTCATTTTTTGAAATTCAGGGTGAGCGTCATACAAAGGTGCGATGGTGAGGGCAACCTCTTTTACGGCTTGCACAAATTCAGGTTGATGGGCGTAACGGGCTTCAACTTTTTCGATGGCTTGGCGGATACTCATATATGTTCCTCAACTATAGAAGGGGTGGTCGTATAAAACGATATCTAGGTCATATCGTATTACGGTAGATGACAGTCTTGTTGATACTAAATTGCAGATATCAATACAAGACTGTCATCTCTATGCGTTTGACGCAAAAACGGAGGAGATTAAAAACCAGTAGATTGGTCGCCGACTGGCGTCTTAGGTCTTGGTACTTGCTCTATCTACTAAGTTAGCATGTATTCAATAGTACTTAACTAAATAGTAGATAGTTTAAGGGCAATTGATGCTCATGGCTCATGATACGCAAATTTACGATCAGAGCGATCAATAGCTTGATGCTGGGTATTTAATTTACCTTGCTGATAAAAAAAGTCAATACTGTATAAGAATATAAATGCTATTAATTATATTCTCTCATATGCAGAAGAACTCAAAGGCTATAATAAACAGTGATTTTATAGTCAATCCCAAATAAAACTGACATATTTGGTCACGTGCTGCTGGTATTAATTTTAATTGCACGCTGTGTCGTTGCAACCAAAGGCTGCGCAAAACTTATCCCAGCAGCACTACACAGTAACACTTTTAAAGTACTCCCCTATCTTAATAGCTCATTTACGCCTTCATTGATATCTATAACCATAGCAGTAATACTAGTATCCTGCAAAGTAACAACACTCTACCCCGCTATCAGGCATACTGTTGTTACTATCGTTCAGTCTCTACGTTTGCGACTACGGCGTTTTCTTCTCCTTTTGATCGCGGCACTTTTTGCCGAACTTTGCATTTTTGCTTATTTTTAGGAGCGTCTATGACTGCGCTGACGACTGTGCGCGTGCGTTACCAAACCATCGAGATTGGCAACACCGATATCCATATCTGTACCCTGCGTGACAATCAACAATTTAGCGATCCTGACAATGAAGCGCTGGATTTGGGCATTTGCTCAGCGTCTTGGCCGATGTTTGGGGTGATATGGCCATCAAGCTTGGTACTGGCCAATCACATGCTCAATTATGATATCGCAGGTAAGCGTATCTTAGAGGTAGGCTGCGGCATGGCGTTATCCAGCTTACTGCTCAATCATCGCCACGCCGATATTACCGCCACTGACTATCATCCGACGGTCGAGTATTTCTTAGATAAAAATACTGCGCTTAACAACAATAAAGAGATTAGCTTCGAGCGCTTGGATTGGAGCGAAGATAATAGTCATCTTGGGCGCTTTGATATCATAATCGGTAGCGACCTGCTTTATGAAGATCAACATATTGATATTTTAGCCGAGTTTATCGAGCGTCACGCTAATCCTCAGTGTGAGGTGATCATCGTTGATCCGGGACGCGGGCGCAAAAATAAGCTAACTTCAAAGATGATTGAGTTTGGCTTTAGCAGTCAACATGTTAAGCCTGAAGATACGACTTATTTAGAATTGCCGTTTAAAGGGCATATTTTGACTTTTTCGAGAAAGGGTTAGTCAAAAACTAAGACAATACAAGAAAGCTTCCTTTTAAGCTGGACTATTAGCTAATCTTATAGTTCTTGTACAAAGACAATATTTTGCGTTTTGAGACTTTCTATAGTTTCCTGATTTTTAATAATCTCCTTATAATAGTCATATGGGTTTTCTTGATGTAGCCATAGTACTTCAGTGCCCAGTATTGCTAGAAACAGAAGTATATATGTGAAAATACTGCTACTAATAAATAGAGCGATTAGGAAGCCTAAAATAGAAGCAATAAACATAGTAAAAGTCATCCAAAGTAGCTTATCTTTATTTCTGATCTTTTTATATTCACCTTCGCTGACAATTTTTACTGTATTTTCGTCTAATTCATACAAACATAAATCTTTTTTACTCATGCTAGCTATTGCAGTAATATTCCTTAAACTTATATTTTTAGGTACAACTACTCTTGCTTCATCATAGGCTAGGCCTCTTATACACCTTACAGAATAGATAGATAATTCTTGCATGTATTTATAATCTTTATCAAGCTCTTTAAAACTGCTTCTTAATTTCTCCATATTTTCCCAGTCACTTCTATATCTGTCCATATAGCTTCTATGTACATATATAAAAATTCCAGAAAGCACTCCTATTATTGTCAATATATAACTGATTATATTGTCCAAAACTCTCTCTCCTATAATAAGCTATCTTTTCACAACTCCTTTATCCCGTCTGTACGCGCGAGTACATAACCAGAGAGATACCGTTAGAGATCAGCTCAATAGCAAGTAACACTCCTAATATATAAGTTGCTGATTCAGGATAACCACTAAAAATCAATAGCGCCAACGCAATAGAGATAATTCCAGAAAGTAGCAACGGGAAAAACGCTGCCGTTCCGCGCAGCCCAAAAGCGATCACTGTGCGCACGATACCGGTCAGTAAAAATAAAATAGCGACGACAATAGTCAACGCTAAAATGCCTTGCATCGGTTCTCGCAATAGCTCAATACCCAACAAAAGACCAATCAAACCACCAACTGCTGCTAAGATTTTGCCGCCAGTGCTATGAGCGCGGGCTATGGCGAACATTTGCAGCACGCCTACGAATAAAAAGAACCATCCAGCCAACTGCTCAGCCGCTAGAGTGGCGCTAAAAGGATTAAATAGCGCAAAGATACCACCAATAATACTAACAATACCAACGACTAACCATAGAGTACGACTCATAACGTTACCCCATATATCATTTAAATTCAGTTTAAATGATATACCCTAAGTCCTCTGCTTTTGTACTGGGGCAGTAACATCCCTTATCACAACGTTAAAATGTCAATCTAGAAACTATAACTCAACACTTGTCAAGATATAATATTAAGTATGCCTCTGTTTGTTTTTATGTTTAAGCTATTTTTTACAAAAATATAACAATCATGGAATAAATATTGCAACGTAAGAGCACTTACCAAAAGAACAATTTATCTCAACAGTACATGGTTATTGAGGAAATATTTATATTTTGTGTGAGTATAAATCTTCTTTTTATAAATTTTAATTAAGTCTTACAAGCTGTGCTGCTGTTAAGTAGTGTTGTGACTATGACAGGATGTTTACTCTATGAATCGTAACTACAAAGTTATCTGGAACCAATCACTAAACTGCTTTATGGCTGTCGCAGAATATGCTAAAAGCCGCGGTAAATCATCAAGTACTACTGTTACCTCAGACTCATCAAGTACATTCAATGACACGGTAACAGGAGGCGCGCAACTATTGCGTCTCAGTGCACTGTGCATAGGGCTGGCTAGTGCTGGATTTAGTATGCAGGCGGTAGCTGTTGTAGGGCCTAATTCAATAGATACTAACGTTTGTGATGCAACTAGTAATCCTAGTACCGCAGCAAACAAGTCTACCGGTGATATCGCTATTGGCTGTAACAGCGATGCTAGCGGTAGACATAATATAGCGATAGGCGGTACCGCGACCACTAAGGCAAACGCAGGTGCTACCCAGGGCGCGCAAAGTATCGCTATAGGCTATGATGCTCAGACCAAAGGCGATCAGTCTATAGGTCTAGGTGCTAATGTACGCGCCGTAGGTAATTCCTCTATCGCTATCGGTGGCGATGATTTAAACTCAGCATCCAGTAGAAATATAGATGGCACCTCTAATAGCGGTTTAAATAGTGGCGATGTCAATCAAGCATTTAGAAAGTTTGCAGGCCGTGATTTAGTCTATACAGATGCCAACGGTGCAAGTAATCCAAATATTCCAGATGTTAATAGAAGACAGTACATCGGTACCGAAACTGCAGGTCCCGCCTCAGTCGCTGTTGGTGTACAAGCACAGTCTGTTGGCGCCTTATCAACAGCCTTTGGTACTCAGGCCACATCCATCGGAGTAGGTTCTGCTGCTCTTGGTGTATCAGCCACCGCTACAAAAGCAGGTTCAGTTGCTCTAGGTGCTGGAGCCGAGACAGACAAAGATGCTACCTCTGAAAAAACCGTCGTCATAGGCGGTAAGACTTATAATTTTGCTGGTAGCGTACTAGACGGTGCAAATGGCCCAGTCAAGACAGGTGCACAGGTCTCTGTTGGAGCCGCAGGACTTGAACGTCAGATAAAAAATGTGGCTGGCGGTAGAATTAGTGCTGATAGTACTGACGCTATTAACGGTAGTCAATTAGCAGCCACTAATTCAGCGCTTGAAGACACAAATAACAATGTTACTGCAAATACTGGTCGTATTAATACTAATGCTAACAACATTACTGGTAATACAAATAACATCGCCAACCTAACCAATGGCAGAGCCGGTATCGTCCGTCAAGACAACGGCACGGCACCTATCACCGTCGGCAGCAATACTGGTGGCAACAGTGTCAACTTTACTGGCACCAGTGGCAGACGTACCCTAACCGGCCTGGCCAATGGTAACGTCGCGACGGGTTCTACGGACGCCATTACTGGCGATCAATTAAACACTACCAACATCACTGTTGCCAATGTCCGTACGGCGGCAACCAACGCTCAAACAACAGCCGACAACGCACAAGGAACGGCAAATAGCGCCAACACCACTGCTAATAGCGCCTTAACCCAAGCCAATAGAGGCTTCGATATCGCCGCTGATAATGGTACCCAAGACAACGTGCAACTGGGTGAAGCGGTTACCTTTACTAATACAGATAATAATCTCGTTGCTACTGTGTCGGACAATGGCATCAACTATGATTTAGCAGACGATATCAGCGTCAATCAACTCACGGTCGGCGATGCCACTAATGATACTGTCTTAACCAGCACGGCCAACGGCCTAGATGTCGGCGGTGCTAAAATCACTAATGTTGCTGATGGCACCATTGCTGCTGGATCGACAGAAGCGGTGACTGGCAATCAGCTTAATGCGACTAATGCCAACGTAACTACCAATGCGAATAACATTGCCACGAATACGGGTAATATCACTACCAACACCAACAACATCACTGACAACCGCAACATCTCTCAAGGCAATCTAACCGCGCTTGGCGGTGGTGCTGAATACAATGCCGCAACCGATACTTATACCGCGCCTGAATACACGGTCTTTACCAACCCAGGTGATGCCACTGGTACCAGTAGTACCGTCAACAATGTTGGCGATGCCATCAGTGCTATCAATACCGCGGTGCAAACGCCACTTACCTTTGCAGCAGATAGCGGCACGATTGAGCGTCAACTTGGCGACACCTTTGATATCAGTGGTGATAATGGCAACATCACCACATCTGCCACGGCAACAGGTATTGAAGTACAGATGAGTGCGACCCCAACCTTTGATAACGTTACCGTTAATAATGCCCCTACCGCTGGTACGGATGTGACTAATAAAGACTATGTTGATGGTTCGCGTACGTCAGTCACCTCAAGCAATAGCTCTATTAGTGTCATTGAAACGGCTACTGGTAATGCTCGATCGTTTGATCTGGCCGTCAACGCGCAGGCTTTGAGTGATAGTGCGCAGCTACCAGTGGTTTATACGTCTGCTGATGGCTCAAGATTATATAAGCAGCCAGACGGTAGTTTTAATACAGTAGCTAACGGTAGCGGTAGCACGGTTGCTGCTAATAATATTTCGGCTTCTGTACAAGCGGCGGATGGCACCACAACAACCCCAACGGTCTTGTCCAATATCGCTGCTGGTGAACTGAGTACAACCAGTACGGACGCGATCAATGGTAGCCAGCTTAATGCGACTAATGCTAACGTGACTGCAAATACAGGCAATGTTGCAACTAACACAAGCAATATCACCGATAACCGTAATATCTCGCAAGGCAATCTAACCGCGCTTGGCGGTGGTGCTGGTTACAATGCCGCAACCGATACTTATACCGCGCCCACGTATACCTTAGACGATGGTACCAATGCGGGAGTCACAACTAACGTCAACAATGTCGGCGATGCGCTTGATAATCTTAATACTCGTACCTCTGACAATACTGGTAACATCGCAACCAATGCTGGCAATATCAATACTAACGCTAATAACATTGCTGGCAACACCGGAAGCATTGCTGATCTAGCAAACGGCAGAACCGGTATCGTCCGTCAAGATGCAGGTACAGGAGCTATCACCGTTGGCGCTCAGACTGGAGGCACAAGCGTCGACCTTACTGGCACTGATGGTGTGCGCACTTTAACTGGTCTTGCTAATGGTAACATTGCGGCGAATTCTACCGACGCCGTCAACGGTAGCCAGCTCAATGCGACTAATGCTAACGTCACCACTAATGCCAATAACATTGCTAATAATACCAACGACATTAACGACAACCGTAATGTCTCACAAGGCAATGTCACAGCCTTTGGGGGTAATGCTAGCTACGATGCAGCAAGTGATACTTATACCCCGCCTGAATACACGGTCTTTACCAACCCAAGTAATACTACTGGCACTAGTAGTACGGTTAATACGGTCGGCGATGCCATCACTGCCATTAGTACTGCTGTACAAACCCCATTAAGCTTTGCGGCCGATAGCGGCACTATTGAGCGTCAGCTCGGTGATACCTTCAATATCAGTGGTGATAATGGCAATATCACCACAGCTGCCACAGCAACCGGTATTGAAGTACAGATGAGTGCGACCCCAACCTTTGATAGCGTCACCGTTAATAATGCCCCAACCGCTGGCACGGATGTGACCAATAAAGATTACGTTGATGGTTCGCGTACGTCAGTCACCTCAAGTAATAGCTCTATTAGTGTCATTGAAACGGCTGATGGTAATGCTAGATCGTTTGATCTGGCCGTCAACGCGCAAGCTTTGAGTGATAGTGCCCAGCTGCCAGTGGTTTATACGGCTACTGATGGTACAAGATTATATAAACAAGCGGACGGTAGTTTCAATACGGTGGCCAATGGCAGCGGTAGTACGGTTGCGGTCGATAATATTCTAGCGTCTGTGCAAGCAGCGGATGGCAGTACAACCACGCCAACTGTCTTGTCCAATATTGCCGATGGTGAACTGAGTACAACTAGCACCGATGCGATCAATGGCAGCCAGCTTAATGCGACTAATGCTAATGTCACGACCAACAGCAGTAACATCGCTACTAATACGGGCAGTATCACTACCAATGCCAACAATATCACTGCTAATACCAGTAGCATTACTGCTAATACTGCGGGCATCACTGACAACCGCAATGCGTCGCAAGGTAATGTCACCGCCCTTGGTGGTAATGCAAGCTACGATGCAGCAAGTGATACTTATACCCCGCCCACGTATAGCTTAAATAATGACACTGATAGCTTTAACAATGTCGGTGACGCGCTTGGTAATCTTGATACTCGTACTACTGACAATACTGATAACATCGCCACCAATGCTGGCAATATCGCTGGTAATACCACAGGCATCGCTGATTTGGCAAACGGCAGAACCGGTATCGTGCGTCAAGATGCAGGTACAGGGGAGATTACCGTTGGCGCTCAGACTGGTGGTACCAGCGTCGACATTGCTGGCACTGATGGCGTACGCACTCTAACTGGACTTGCCAATGGTAACGCCGCAGCAGGATCGACAGATGCGATTACTGGTGAGCAGTTAAATGCTAGCGCAGAAGCTCTTAGCACCATTGTTGGTGGCAACGCAGTCAATACTGGCGGCGTCATTACGGTGACCAATATTGGTGGTACTGGTGTTGACAACATTGACGGGGCGATTGCATCTGTTAATGACACAGCGATCAAAGCCAAGAGCACGGTGAGCGAAGGCGATAACATTGTCATCGCTACTACTACTAATGCTGATGGCTCTACCAACTATCAAGTCGCCACGGCAAATAATCTCGTCCTCGACAGTTTAACCACTGGCAATACCGTAACTAATAATAGCGGCGTGACGATTAATGATGGCGCAAACGTGACCACATTGAGCAGTGCTGGCAATACAGTAACTGATGGCAGCAATACCAGCAATTATAGTGCAAACGGCTTTACAATTAATGACAATGCTGGCAACAGCGTCATCGTTAACCAAACTGGTTTAAGCTTTAATAACAGCGCAGGAGCAACAGGGCCCAGCGTTAGCGCTACAGGTATTAACGCTAGTAGCACAAAAATTAGTAATCTAGAAGCGGGCACATTATCTACAGATGCTGTCAATAAAGGTCAACTAGATGCTATTACTGGCAATATAGCCGCAGGCGGCGTTCAGTATGATCGCAATACTGATGACACGGTAAACTACGATAACGTTAGTTTTGCTGGTACTCCAGCTATCATCGGTACAGATGAGAATGGTAATAACGTGGTTGTCAGTGGTGGCACACGCTTGACCAATATTGCCAATGGTATCAATGCTGCTGACGCGGTGAACAGAGGCCAGCTGGATAGCGCTACTAATATCAAGGTATTTAATCAAAATGGCGATGAAGTTACTGTTAATGTCGCTGAGCAGGTTACTAACATCGCTGTGAATAACGATAATTTGGACTCTTTATTCTTAACCTATAATAAGTCAGGACAAAAAGCTACAGACCGCTTAACGATTGGTGAAACCGTACAAAAAATGAATACCGAAGGGGTCAAGTTTGCCCATACCAACGCAGTTGATACTACAAATAATTTAGGCAACACCAATGACTCAAGTGCGGGTGCTGACAATTCTACCGCTATCGGTGTCAACGCTATTGTTGCAGCTGATGCGACTAGCACTATTGCCCTAGGGCACAACACTCTGGCCTCAGATAACGCGACTAACGCGGTAGTCATCGGTAAAGACTCACAAGTTGGCGGTGCCTCATCCATCGCTATCGGTAACGGCTCTCAAGCCAACGGTAATCAGTCTATCAGTGTAGGTACTCGAAATACCGTCAATGGTAACAACTCAGGAGCCTTTGGTGACCCAACGATAATCAACGGTGATAATAGCTATTCAGTAGGTAATAATAATACTATTGATAGCAGCGATACCTTTGTACTGGGTAACAATGTCACCCAAAGCGTCGACGGTTCAGTAGTACTCGGTACCGGCTCAGCGGCTACTACCGGTGCTGGCATTACAGGTTATCGAGCAGATACCAGTAATGCTAATGACGCTATTTTGGCTACTACTAGTAGCACAGGTGCCGTAGCGGTAGGCGATGCTGATAATGATGTATATCGACAAGTCACTGGTGTTGCTGCTGGTACAGCAGACTCTGATGCCGTTAACGTCGCTCAGCTAAGAGCGGTTGACACGACTCTAAGCAATTTGGTGACCGGTAATATCGGACTAGTACAGCAAGCAGGCAACCAAAACGTGATTACTATAGGCGCAGCAACCGGTGGTACGTCCATCAACGTCGCAGGCACCGAAGGCAATCGTCAAATCGCAGGGGTAGCTGCCGGTACAGCAAACACCGATGCGCTGAACGTGGGTCAGCTTGGCTCCGTACTGGGCGGTAACACGACAGTCGCTGATAATGGGCAAATCAATGCCAATCTAAATGTGGGCGGCAATCAGTACAATACCGTACAAGACGCGCTAACAGCCGTGAACACGCAGACAGGACAGCTCAATGATGCCGCTGTGCAGTATGATAGAGATGCTGATGGCTCGGTGAATCAAAACCAGATCACTTTGGGCGGCGGTGCAGAGGGTAGCCTCATCACCAACGTACAAAACGGCAATGTTGCACCGGGCAGCAGAGATGCTATTAACGGTGGTCAGCTCAATGACACAGCAGACTCTATTGCCGGAGTTATCGGTGGTAATGCGACCAACACTGGCGGCGTTATTACGGCAACCAATATCGGCGGCACCGGCGCAAGCACCATTGACGGTGCGATCTCCTCCATCCAGCAAAACAATGCCAGCACTAACGCTGCGGTCAGTAATAATACCGCTAATATCGCCAGCAACAGCAGTGATATTCAGGACAATACGGGTAGGCTAAATGCGGGGCTAAACTTTAGTGCCGATAGCGGCGCGACTATTAACCAGCCGATAGGTGACAATAGCGCGATAAGCTTTGTGGGTAGTGACAATATTACCACCACCGCTAGTGATAGTGGCATTCAGTTCGATTTAAACGGCAATATCAATGTCGATACCGTGAGCGCTGCGAGCATTACCACTGGTAATACTACTGTTAATAATAGTGGCGTGACTATCCAAGATGGTCCCAGTATGACCACCAATGGTATCAATGCCGGCAATCAAGTCGTTACCGGCGTTGCCGATGGCGTCGAAGTCAACGATGCGGTTAACTTTGGTCAATTAAGCGCCCTTGATAGAAGACTCAACGATAATGTTAGCGCGCTAGGTTATAAGATCAACGAGGTCGAAGATGAGGCTAACGCTGGTATATCGGCGGCCATGGCGATGTCTTCATTACCACAAGCCTACATTCCAGGCAAGTCAATGGTCGGCGGCGGTATTGCCTCATACAATGGCGAAAGTGCGGTAGCGGTTGGGGTCTCAAAAGTATCTGACAACGGTCGTTGGGTAATCAAGGCCAATGGCACCGCAGATACGCAAGGCAATGCTGGCGGCGCTATCGGTGCAGGCTTTCATTTCTAAATCAACGCTAACTATTTGTAGCAGCGCCTGCATTCGAACACATTATTTTGGACGAATGCAGGCGTTAGCCGCTGACCTAAAAGCATAACAAGGAATAAATAATGAAATTATTTGGATATCGCCGCACAGTAAATTTACTAGCCGCCACTCTTGTCCTTACCGCTACTGGCTGTAGTTGGTATGTCAGCCCCGGGGCTAATCATGGCGCTGTTAATGCTGACAACCTAGTCTTTCCTGAGCAAGCTGGCGCGTGGCAAAAGTCAGGCAAAATAGTAGATAAAAATGACATCGCTAAAATAAAAGTCGGCAGTAGCAAAGATGAGATCTATCAAGCCATTGGCACCCCGCATTTTAAAGAAGGCTTTAATGCTCGTGAGTGGGATTATATGCTCAAGTTTTATGATGCTAACGATAACTTAGAGACTTGCCAATTTAAAATTATCTTTGACAATAATTACGAAGGTCGACTGCGCGGCGGCGAGTTTTATGCCACCCAGCTTTATTGGCAGCCGGCGTCTTGCGCTAAGTATGCTAGCTAGCTTAGCTCTATAAATAAGTCAGGCTGTATTTATAACTAAAGAGCAAGGCATTTAATGTCTTGCTTTTTTTATTGATTTTATTAAAGACACTAACTTTTATTAGCTTCCTTTACCACTGGCATGCCAGCCTCAGCCCAGCCCTCATAGCCATCCACTAAAGAGACGACATTTTTATAACCAAGGGTTTGTAGCGTCTGTGCCGCCAACGCTGAGCGTCCCCCTACTTGGCAATAAATTACCATGTCGGTGTCAGCGCCTTTATTAGCGGTTAGCTCATTAATTTTAAATTCTAAAATACCACGCGGCACCAATAGCGCCCCTTCGATATGACCAGCCGCATATTCCTCAGGTTCTCTGACATCGATAATCAAATCTGCTTTGTCACAAGCCGCTTGCGCTTGCGGCTGTGCAATCTCCGTAATTTGCGCTTTTGCTACGCCTACTAAGTCATGACCTGTTCTCATAATTGTATCCTTATATATTACAGTTAGACACTTTAGATAGAAAAATATAGTAGTCAGGCAAAAACTCTACACGACTACAGCAATAATTGTGCAACCAATAATAGAACTAAAGGTAAAAATTAACACAAATTGTTACCTACTGTTCGCCTACAATACTCACTCAGATTCTTTAACACTCTGATAAATATATAGATACTACAATCAGTTTGGCTTGATAAATCTAAAATAGAAACTTTATGAAAACTGTCTTTATTGTGTTCGTGATTATATTCGGATAAACTTATATATCTATATTACTTTTAACGAATATAAGGAGTGAGAAAGTATGATAAATCCTGGCGATAAATTACTGTGTACGGCTGGCAATACTTTTTATTCGGCAGGTAACACTTATGTGGTAGGCGATTTTGTTAACGATAAGTATTTTCAGCTGCTTACTGGCTACAATGATGAGCACTGGTATGCAACGGTAAATAATGACAAAGTGTATGTAAGCTTTGATTCCGTTACGAGGGTATATAGTGATGCTTGGTTCGATCGATTAAGCAATAAAAAAAGCGCTTAGCGATTTTTCATCGTTATATTTGTAAATGTTGCCATGTCATGACTAAAACAGCCGCAGCCAATAACCAACCTAGTGCTCCTAATAATAACGCCTTGTATAAACCGAGATGACTGAAGCTAAAAAAAACTATTAGCGTATAAATAAGATGCGGTACAACGCCTAACATACTAAATATTAGCGCCACTTTGAAATCAGCAGCACTACGCTGAGTACTTACCAAAAAGTGACTGATCAAAGTAAACGTTGGAAATAAGGGTGCAAGCGCCGCCAAATAGAAGAATCGGCTTTGCGCAAACAACTGAATTATCAATACTACTAACGCCCCAATAAGCATTTTTAGCCAAATCATAATAGGTTATCTCCTACTAGGGCGCATGATATCTTACGCTGTAATTAAACCAGATGAATGAGAGCTGCAAAACCTATATTTTGAAGCGATTATCTCTTTGACATGGTATTTTTTAAAACGCTAAAAGTGATTACAGTTCTGTAAAGACCATCTCTGCGCTTAAGCGTGATTTAGGCAAGTCTATATTATAACCCTCACCACTACTATAGCCAAGACACACGATGCCTACTGCTGTTAGACCTTTACTATGTAGATCAAATTCCTCATCAATGACCGCAAAATCAGCCCCTTCCATTGGCGTAGCGTCAATCTCGAGCATGGCAGCCCCAAGCAGCAAAGCCCCCATAGTGATATAAACCTGCTCAGCCAACCAATATGGCTCATCTTTCGTACTAAACCGGTGGTTGTTTACTGACTTTTTGCGTTTATTGTCCATCTCCTGTTTGCGCTTAGGCTCAGTAAAACGCCCATCAGCGTCTTCTTTTTCTAACAGCTGTTGCAAGTAGTCATCAGCGGCATAAGCGCGACTACAAAACACGATAACGTGTGAGCACTTTTTGATTTTTGCAGAGTTGGCCTCATGATGCTCATCAGTAGCTTTGGCGATTCGAGCTTTGGCCTTATCATCTTCAGCGATTATAAAATGCCAAGGTTGAATATTAGTTGCTGAAGGGCTGAGACGCAGTACATCTTTTAGATTTTGTAAGTCCTCTGCTGAGATCTTTTTGCTAGGGTCATAATCTTTGACGCTATAGCGATTTTCCATAACTTCAGTTAAATTTTTCATTAGTTACTCCAAAATTAGTATGATCTTTATAACAAATTATAAAGCTTATAAGTTGCACAGATTATAGAAGCTAGAGCGGACACAACTATAAGCGCTTTTGTTTCTTGGTACTTACCCTTTCAATTACAATCTGTATATGCTGATATTGTTTTTATCAGATTATTAATTTTGTGAGTTTAAGTAAACACAGTTGTATGCTTACTAAGCTCAACTGAAATAATGCCAGTATCGTGTTATCAATAGCAGTCAGTAAATAAAATTAAGGAGCTAACATGAGTAATTCAAAGAAACCATTACGCATAGATATTGTTTCAGACGTCGTTTGTCCTTGGTGCGTCGTTGGCTATAAACAGCTAGCAAAAGCACTTGAACAAACCAATACTGAGTTTGATATCCACTGGCATCCGTTCGAGCTCAATCCCAACATGCCAAGCGAGGGGCAAAATCTGCGCGAGCATATTATGGAGAAGTATGGCTCCAGCACACAAGAGTCTGACGCCAGCCGCGCAAGAATGATAGAAGCTGGCAGAGAGGTTGGCTTTGAGTTTAACTTTAATGATGATACACGCATGCACAATACCTTCAATTTGCACCAGCTACTACACTGGGCGGATCAGCAAGGACAAAGGCACGATTTAAAGCAAGCGTTATTTACCGCGCACTTTACCGATGGCCGCAATATCTCCAATAAAGAAGTCCTTGCTGATATCGCTTCGGAGATTGGCTTAGATCGTAGTGAGGCGCTAGCGGTGCTAGAAGATCAGCGCTTTGCTAAGGACGTACGAGAAGAGGAGCAACACTGGCAACAGCAAGGCATTCAAAGTGTGCCCGCTATTATTTTTAATGAGCGTCATCTGGTTAGCGGCGCGCAAGGGGTTGATAATTTTAAGCGCATTTTAGAGCAATTGGCAAATATGTAGGGTTAATTGTATAAGAGACTTAATATATTATTGATTCAAATTATTAACTCAAAATCGCTGGGTGTCGCAAGCTCTACGCCAACCTACTAAGACTTAGCAAAGTGAGTAGCGTGGGTTAGTTCTACCAAACTCTTATAGAGAATGACGGTAAGACGTAACCCACCTTTATATCTCTACACAAGACTAATAAAAAAAGCTACCCCTTTTATAGGAGCAGCTTTTTATGGTTTTGATTTTATCGTTTTAAAACCTTTAAGGTTTAATAATGAATCACTGAACGAATACTCTCACCCTTATCCATTAATTCAAAGGCTTTATTGATATCTTCTAAAGGCATAGTATGAGTGATAAAGTCATCTAGTGGAAAGTCGCCTTCCATATAGCTCTCAACATAGCCGGGCAGCTCTGAGCGGCCTTTGACTCCGCCAAATGCTGAACCGCGCCAGACGCGACCTGTCACCAACTGAAACGGACGGGTTGAGATCTCTTCGCCTGCACCAGCAACGCCGATAATAGTAGATTCGCCCCAGCCTTTGTGGCAGCACTCAAGCGCTGAGCGCATGACATCAACGTTACCGATACATTCAAAAGAATAATCCACACCGCCATCGGTCAGCTCGACAATGACCTCCTGAATAGGCTTGTCATAATCTTTAGGGTTGATACAGTCGGTTGCGCCAAGCTTTTTAGCCAGCTCGAATTTATCTTCGTTGAGATCGATACCAATAATACGACTGGCTTTTGCCATCGTTGCGCCGATGACCGCAGCAAGACCAATACCGCCCAAACCAAATATCGCTACCGTAGAGCCTTCTTCGACTTGCGCCGTATTCATAACCGCGCCGATACCAGTGGTCACGCCGCAGCCTAATAAACAAACTTTTTCTAAAGGTGCGTCTTTGTCGATCTTGGCGATGGAGATCTCAGGCAACACTGTGTATTCAGAGAAAGTTGAGCAGCCCATATAATGATAAATCGGCTCTCCGTCTTTATAAAAGCGCGTAGTACCGTCTGGCATCAAGCCTTTACCTTGCGTCTCACGAATTTGCTGACACAGGTTAGTCTTGTTTGATAAACAATATTCACAAATGCCGCACTCAGGGGTATAAAGCGGAATAACATGATCGCCCACTTGCACGCTGGTCACGCCCTCGCCCACTTGCTCGACGATACCGCCGCCTTCGTGACCTAGGATCGCAGGGAAAACGCCTTCTGGGTCTTTACCAGACAAAGTATAAGCGTCAGTGTGGCAAACGCCGCTAGCTAAAATCTTAACCAAGACTTCACCCTTACGCGGCAACATAACATCCACCTCTTCGATAGACAGTGGCTGCTGTGGCCCCCAAGCAATAGCGGCTCTGGATTTTATAAATTTATCCGACATAATGACTCTCTTTTTTGAAGGTTTTTATTTAATGGTTTTTATTTAGCGAATTGAATAGTTTCCAATTAAATGCAAAGTTATGGTTTATTGAGTTTACTTTCAACATACTAGTATCTAGCTTATCCTGCTTCTTTTATATAGGCAAACTTCAATTGTAATAGCAGAAGAGACATTGCAATAGTGCTCATTTATACGCACAATGTTATTGAACGTTATCCTCTGTCTTTACGATCAACAGCTTATAGGTGAATTTATGCTCAAAATAGTTTCTATTGCAGCGCTTGCTTTGCTAGCTACATCTTGTGCCAGCATCGACAACGCGCTAAACGCTCCTGCTCAATCGTCTGCACAGACTATGAGCGCAAGCTACGCACAAAAAGGTTTGATTACTAAACAAAGTAGTCATTCAGCCAAAAACACAGCGGATAAGCTTGAGTCGCTAATCAAAGATAAAGGGTTGACGTTATTTACTAGAGTCGATCATCAGCGCAATGCTGCCAATGCAGATCTAGAATTAACACCAACGGAGGTGATCATCTTTGGCAACCCAAAAGCTGGCACGCCGCTCATGCAGTGCGCGCCAAGCGTAGCTATTGATTTACCGCAAAAAATGCTGATTAGCCAAGATGCCCAAGGCAGAGTTTGGTTGACCTATAACAGCACCGATTACCTAAAAGAGCGCCATAATATCCAAGGATGCGATCAGGTACTGAGTAAGATATCAGCGCTACTTGATAATTTAAGTACCGCTGCTACTTCAAAATAGATTATTGGCGGAATATTCAAACGAGCAGATAAGGGGAGTAAAAACGTGACTCGCCTTATGGTTGCTTTTCGCTTAAAACGGAGGGATCATTCTGTTGATCACCCTCACTTCTAACGCTATTAGGAATAGGAAATACTTGGTCATAGACCCAGTTAAAAACGAAAGCATAGACCAGATAAAACGTCGCCATAGCGATGTCCATTTTGAAGGCTTGCCAAAAGGTAATATTCAAATACCACGCAAGAGCTGGCAAGAACAGTAGTAGCAGCCCACCTTCGAATAATAGCGCATGCAACACTCTTATAGGTACGGTTTTTTGTACCGCGCCGCACCACTTGAGCATAGCGTGGTCAAATAAAAGGTTATAGAAATAATTCCAAACCGTAGCGACAATAGAGCCGGCTAACGCTACTACACCCATCAAGTGCAGCTCGTAGCCAAACACCAAGCTTGCCAGCGGCGCGAAAATAAGCAGGCCTATAATCTCAAAACCCAAGGCATGCCGAATACGGTCTTTAGTAGTACGCATCAAGCTTCCTAACTATCTATACAAAATTATTCAAAAGCAAATTGGTTGCAAGTGAGTTGGTGAAAAAGTAAAGCTTGAAGGGCTATGGTTTGTTACAGATGGGCTATTTGGCTGTCTGACTATTTAGCTCGACTTTTAGTTTCTTGGCGCATTCAATAATTTTTCTTCTATCAGCAGCGATAGCACCGTTTGCTAGCGCATCTTCACGCATCTTTAGGGTCACATCGTAATGCGGGTAGCTGGCATTGCGATGAAACAGACGCGGATCGACGTCAATCAGCTCCGCAAACTCATGTAGCTCCTGCAAGCTATCTGCCAGCATATGGCACCATTTGTAGCCCTTAAACTCTATACACATAAAATCTACGTATATCGCCATCCTCTTGCCTCTTCCATAACCCATGTTAAGCATTCTTATCTATATGTGCCATTCATCCGCCTATTTCAAGGTTGTCTCTCTAGGCTTTTTTACTTTCTAGATTTTTCTAAAAAAAGCTTCACTCCTCATCAATTTAATAACTGCAAAAAACTCTATAGCCTGCCATTCATTATGATCTATTGAACAGACCTTAGTCACCAATCCAGTCCTGCGCTTTAGCGTAATTAAGCTGCGCTGGCGTATCAATATCATAGCTTAACTGCTGATTGTTAATCGTCTTAATTTGATCAGGCGGCAAAGCTCTGATTAGATGACGCAAGCCTTTATCGCCACCAAGTGTCGTTTGCCACTGTTTCAGTAGTGCAGAATCAATAACTAAAGGCAGCCCAACGATATTGTTTATGGGGCGCTCTTTTAAACCTTTTTCAGACTTGTCATTATCTAAAAGTCGCCAGCTCCCGTACCCGCTAGCCACAACTGTAGAATTACCGTCTAATAATTGGCATAAATGGGCTAGATCTAATAAAACTTGATCAACGCCCATAATTAGCACTCGCTCAATTAAGTCGCTTCTAGAATCATTACTGTTAGCCAACTGAGTTAACGATTCAATGCCTAAATACAGACTGTGTCCCATACCAATCTCTGGATTTGGATTCGTAACTGTCTTAATTTTTGGCTCTTTAGTAACCCATCTTGCAATGACATCAGCTATTAATAAATTGTCTTTAGGAATTACAACGCTGATCACTTTCGGTTTGGTGGTTAACGCCAATTTAAGCATATGGCTAATGAGCGGCTCATCATTTTTATTAAGTAATTGTTTGGGTTGACCTAAACGCTGACTTAAGCCGCTCGCTAAGACAATAACGGCATGGTTTGGCGCGCTCATACTTGGCTTACCGCTTTATCTGTAGCGCCTGATCTAATATCTGACTGGGTTGAACGGGCTTTGCCGTACATGACTGCATTGATCTGCGCTATAATTCCCAATGCCAACGCTTCAGGGCCGTCGCCGCCAAGTTTATAGCCAATAGGATAATGCAGCTTTTCAATACCTGTCTCTAAAACGCTAGGATCAGACTTAGTCGTACTAATCTCATCAATCAAGCGCTCAGTGCGATAGCGCGGGCCCAACTGGCCGATATATCTATAACGATCGGCATGCTCTAACAAGGTAGCGAGGCGAGTACGGTCTTGAGTCAAGCTATGTGACATCAGCGCCACGGCGGCGTTGTCGCTTAGCTCAAGCAGCTCATCTGTGGCATCAAGCGGCAGCTGCATCACTATATCTGCCTGCACAAATCGCAAGCGTGTGGCATATCTGGGGCGACTGTCTATAACGCTAACGTGCCAGTCTTGCAATTTTGCCATCGTTACCAGCGGTATTACGTCGTCCCCTGCTCCGCAAATGAGCAAGCGTATCTGCGGCTGCACGCTTTGTATCAGCCACTGTGTTGATTCGCCATCATGTTCTATAAAGACGTATTCGGTATTTTTGTCCTCTAACGGATACTGTGCTAAGGTTTTGACGGTATTAACAAGCATACTTGTCTTATTATCAGGCAAAGCTTGCGCAGTTTCACTACTGTCACCAAGGCTAGTGATTTTTCCGCTATTCACATAAGCATCTAAATCAAGACGCGTAGCAATTGGTAAATAATCAGCGTTTTTGGTATGGCTGTCGCGCGCACTACCGGCTCGAATCAACGTCGCTATCGTTGCAGGCTGCTGAGTTGTACGTACTTGACGAATAAGGTTTAATACCGACATAGCAGTTTTTAGGCGCTCAAATAACACATGTACGCGTCCATTACAGCCAAGCCCAAAATTTAGCTCATCCGTTTCATAACGCAGGTCATCATACCAATCCTCATTCGCCTCATTTTGACTTGCTTTGGCTTCAGATAAAAGATCATCTTCACTAGCAGGTTTAGCCCTACCGTCATCGGTATAGCCAATATCATCACCCGTTTGGTAAACCTGTACGTTTGCGCCGTCACGAGTGAGCCAAAACGCGCGTTTGGCGATGTGCGGCTCAAGACAGCCGCCACTAATCATACCGACCGTACGCCCATCTTCAAGAATGAGCATCATAGCGCCAGCGCGACGATAAGCTGAACCTTCGGTACGTACCACGGTTGCCAGCACTGCATCGAGGTTTTGCTGCTGCGCCTCATCTGCTAGTTTAAGAATATCCGCAATTTGGGTCATAACAATCCTTATAGAGTTATAAAATAAGGTTATAAAGAGATAGTCGTTTTAAAGAAAGAATAACCCGCTTTAGTCCATCTAAAGCGGGTTCTTAAGATAAAAACAATATTTATTAATAAAGTAAACGATCAACACCCTTTACTCAGGCATCTCATAAAGCAGCTTATCAAGCGTGATCGGAAAGTCATAAACTCGTACGCCGACCGCATTATAGATAGCGTTAGCAATAGCAGCCGCTGATCCTGAGATCGAGGTTTCACCGATCCCTTTTATGTGCATCGGATTGGTATAAGGGTCATCCTCTTCTAACAAGATTACCTCCAACTGCGGTACGTCAGCATTGACGGGAACATGATATTCAGCAAGGTCATGGTTACATAAGCGGCCATCATGTTTGTCATGAATGACCTCTTCCATAAGTGCCGAGCCAATACCAAATATCATACCGCCGTAACACTGCGAGGTGGCGAGCTTATGATTCAGAATACGCCCCGCTGCATACACGCCAGTCATGCGTTTGACACGAATCTCACCGGTGACTCTATGTACTGCGACCTCAGCGAAGTTGGCACCGAACGAGGCCTGACGATGGTTCTTACCATTTTTACCTGGTTTGATCTGACCTTTAGCACTGATCTCTTGTTCGTCATATTCTGCGATAATATCAGCTAGCGCATAAGACTGAGCATCGCTAAAGTCGTACGACTCATCTGATGAATGAATGTCTGGTAGAGGCATACCTGTTTTTTCTGACACTTTATCTGCCAAGTTTACGGCTTTATCTACCAAACCCGATACTTTATCCGCTAGGTTTTCACTCATTAGGCCTGCCGCTTTTTCTTTGCCAGCCTCAATAGCTGCTTCGGCTTTGCTAGGTTCGTGCTCACCTGCTTTTTTGACCTGACCATTATCTATACGAATGGTATCGGCATGCAAACCTACTTTTTTTGCTAGCATGGCGCGTAGCTGCTCACAAGCCAAATAGACACCACTACCGGCGCTAGCGGCACCAAAGCTACCACCAGAACCCGACGCTGGTGGCAAATCACTATCGCCAAGTTTCATCTCGATGTGATCGATAGGCAGCCCTAATAGATCAGCGGCGACCTGGGTAAATACCGTGTAAGAACCGGTACCGATATCGGTCATATCGGTCTCGATAATGGCTTTGACGCCAAGCTCTTTTGACTCATCGACTTGCAAAATTGCCCGAGCTTCAGAGGGCTGCAGCATGTTACCGCGTGAGGTTCCAGACATACCAGTCCCTATCCACCAATCGCCTTCTAATCGGCTAGCAGGTTTGGGGTTATGCTGATCCCAGCCAAACGCTTCAGCGCCTTTTTCCATACAGGCAACGAGCTGACGAGTGGAGAATGGAATCTCTTCGCTGGGGTCTTCTTCTGGCTCATTACGGCGGCGCAGCTCAATAGGGTCAATCTCAAGCTGATTTGCCAGCTCATCCATCGCACATTCAACGGCAATCATACCAACCGCCTCACCTGGAGCACGCATTGAGCCTGACAATAGCCAATTCATGTCGACCATTTCATAATGGACTCGGCGATTCTCACCGCGATATAGATAGTGAGTCGATAAAGCGGTAGGCTCAAAGAAGGCTTCACCTGGTAAATTACTAGTTGTAGTATCATGAATAAAGGTGTTAATAATGCCTTCTTTGTCACAGCCAATAGCAATGCGTTGACGAGTGTTTGAGCGTCTTACCGTCGCCTCCATCACTTGTGGACGCGTCATAGCAATCAGCACCGGACGACCGACTTCTTTTGCAGCGATGGCTGCGGCAATAGATTCTGGCGCAATACCCAGCTTACTGCCAAAACCGCCACCGACATAATAAGAAATCAGTTGTACTTGATCTTTATCTAAATCAAGCGCATCCATGATCTGCTGCTTACAAGAGGCTATCATCTGATTTGAGGAGTACAATACCAGTTTATCATCTTCCCAGTAAGCTATGGTAGCATGCGGCTCCATCGCTGCACTATTCTGACTTGGGGTGTGATACATACGATCAAGGGTTACCTCAGAATCTACAAGCCCTTGCTCAGGATGGCCTTGCTCAGCGTTCTTATCTGAGCCTTTTTTCTCATCAACCTCATGCGCGCTTGGTAACTCTTGAGTAAAGTTTAGAGCAGCTTTATCGGTTTCATCATTATAAGTCACTTTAAGGGCTTGAGCGCCCTCTCTTGCAGCCTCAAAAGTCTCAGCGACGACGACAGCGATAGGCTGGCCATGATAAAAGATCTCATGCGCGCCTTGGGTCGGTGCCTCCGTCTCTGTACCTTGCTGCGGATTACGCAAAAAACGCTTGGCGTCGGTAACGACTTTGATAACGCCTGGGATATCTGCAACCGAGTCGCTATCAATGTTTTTGACTTCACCTTTAGCAATAGTTGCGCCAACTAAAACACCATAAACTTTATTATCTACGTCGATCTCAGCTGAATAATGCGCTTGACCACTCACCTTTAATGAGCCTTCAACGCGGTTAAGCGGCTTGCCCACCAAGTTACTAGCCGTTTTGTCAAACAACGTCTCAACTGGCTTATCCATCTTCTCTTTATTGGTAGGCTCTGACGGTAATACTGAATCTAATAATGACATAATTATGCTCCCTCGCCCGCTAGTGCGCGCTGAATGACTTGTTTGAGTAGACGGCGTGTTAGAGGAATTTTAAAGTCGTTTTGACCACTGCCTTTGGCTTCTTTTAATAATAAATCTGCCGCTTGCTTGATCGTATCGTCGTCACCTTGCGTATCCATTAGTAGGGCTTCAACGTCTTCATTGCGCCATGGCTGGGTGCCAATACCGCCGAACGCTAGGCGTACTGTAGATAGCTTACCATCATCATCAGCGTCTATTACAGCCGCACAAGATACCAGTGCAAACGCATAAGAGGCGCGATCACGTACCTTGTCATAAGTGTGCATACCCTTAATAGGCGCAGGTAATACCACATGGGTAATTAGCTCGCCACTTTCCAACACATTTTCAATATGCGGCGTGTCTTTAGGCAGACAATAAAATTCTTTAACCGGAATCCGACGGGTAGTGCCATCGGCCTTAACTGTCTCGATGGTAGCATCAAGCAGGCGCATAGCAACCGCCATGTCGGAGGGATGCTGGGCTATACAAGACTCGCTAGTACCCAAGATGGCTAGAGGGCGGTTTTCACCATTAATAGCTGGACAGCCCGTACCCGGTTCGCGCTTATTACAGGGGCTATCAGTCTGATAAAAGTAGTAGCAGCGCGTACGCTGTAGAAAGTTACCACCTGTGGTCGCCTTATTACGTAATTGACCCGTCGCTCCAGCTAAGATCGCACGAGACAGTACGGGATAATTTTCAATAATTGTCGGATGTGCTGCCAAGTCACTGTTGCTGACGAGCGTACCGATACGCAAACCGCCGTCTTCAGTATCTTCAACCTGCGTCAGCTCAAGCCGAGTCACATCAACCAATTGAGTAGGCGTCTCTACTTCTAGCTTCATCAGATCGAGGAGATTAGTACCACCGCCGATAAAAAAGGTATCTTTGGGACTAGCTGATGTCGCGGCTTGCTCAGGGGTATTGGCACGAATATAGTCAAAGCGTTTCATGAGCGGCCTCCTGCAGTAGATGTATTCTTATTTGCCTGTTTTCCAAGTTGTGTTTGGCTTGGTGGTGGCGACCAGATACCCGTTACCGCTGAGCCGTTACCTTGCATCGTTGAATGACCAGCGCCAGATTGTCCAGACTGATTGACAACTTCATTCTCAAGCACTTGTGAGATGGCATCAATGATATTAGGATACGCCGAGCAACGACAGATATTACCACTCATCCGCTCAGCAATCTCTTGCACGAGCAGTCCATTAGGGTTTTTTAGATCGCTTGTAACGTAGCTTGGCCAATTTTGCTTAACCTCATTAATAAGGGCAGTAGCAGAACAAATCTGTCCTGGGGTGCAATAACCGCACTGAAAAGCATCGTGATCTTTAAAGGCCTGTTGTAGATCCGATAATGATTCAGGCATACCAATACCTTCGATTGTGGTTATCTCATCACCATCATGCATAACTGCTAAAGTCAGACATGAGTTAATGCGCTCACCGTTAATAAGAATAGTACAGGCCCCGCATTGACCGTGATCACAGCCTTTTTTGGGTCCGGTAATGTGCAAGTGTTGACGGCAAAGATCAAGAATGGTCGTCCGAGTATCGAGATTCTCGAAACGATGTTCTTCACCATTAATCGTTAAAGTTAAAGTAGACATAGACATGCTGGCTTCCCGCTGGCAGTTGATTGTAGTTTTTGATAAATTGATTTTAGTTTGATTAAGGTTAAATAGGTTTAAAGGAGATTTACTCAGTAGCACTAACAGTCAAAAAAGCTACTAACCAATTCATTATGACCTATGACTAAGCTTTACTTTGTTTTTACTTTGTAGTGCTTAGTTGGTAGTTTTTTGATTTAATTGATAAATATAATCGTTAGCATTTACCTTGCCCGTCGACGTTTAATAATCCAACCGATAATGATCACTACAGCCAATATCAAAAACACCTTGGAGTATGGCGCTAGCGTACTTTGTACCACCTCGTAATTTTCACCAAGATAAAAACCTGCAATGGTCAATATAGCGGCCCAGATAGAGGAGCCTAGCGCTGTCAATAATAAAAAACTGAGCATAGGCATGTTGTTCATGCCTGCAGGAATAGAGATTAAGGAGCGAATACCGGGCACCATACGACCAAAAAACACCGCCTTTTTTCCATGCTTATCAAACCACTCATTAGCAGATTTCACCTCACTAGGCTTAATAAAAACGTATTTGCCATACTTTTCGGTAAATTTTACTAGGCGCTCTTCATCAAACACCCGACCTAAATAGTATAGAGGTAGCGCGCCAAGCACAGCGCCTAACGTGCCTGCTAATATCGCTAAAAACAGACTTAGATCCCCTTTTGATGCAGCAAAACCGGCAGCAGGCATAATCACCTCAGAAGGTATAGGCGGAAAGACATTTTCGGCAAACATCGCAAAGACAATGCCAAAGTAGCCAAACTTTGCCATAATGCCTAATACCCATTCGCTTATCTGGTTCATATTCAAGACCTATTGCAGTACGTTTTTTATCTATCTTATTGAAGACTAAGCACTAGCATGTTTAAAGCTTATGGTGGTTTCGTTGCAAACTATTAACGGTTAGCTTTTAATTTATCTTTATGTTCTTAATTGGTATGGCTCAACCAATCTGAATTAATTTTTAAGATAAATTTATAGTCGACACTTTTCCCTACTCAGATCAGTAGCCAACAGATTAGGAACATTATGAGCGACACCTGTGAGCCGTTTGTATCTCAATCCCACAGCACTTGGCTAACTGCTTTGGCTTGTCTGTTTGGCGGCGGCGCTTTAATTGGACTGACGACCAATATTGCCAAGTATGCTGGAGAGATCGGCTTAAACCCTTTGGCTTTTTTGTTTTGGTCAATCATGGGAGCGTCAATACTATTGTTAGTCTTTACACTGGTGCGCGGTGAGATTCCACCTCTAAACGCTCGTAGTTTAGAGTATTATCTAATCGCGGCACTAGTAAGCGTTGCTGGTTCCAACTTGATTTTTTTCTCAGCCATTCCGCAGGTCGGTGCAGGCTTTGTCGCGTTAATCATTGCTTTACCGCCGCTACTAACTTACGTTGGTGCCCTAGCACTACGAATGGAGCAATTTAGTATGCTACGTGCTTTTGGGGTGATAGCAGCCCTTAGCGGCGCCGGAATACTGGCGGCTCATAAGTTCTCTGCGCCAGATGCGAGCGTATTTTGGATTATGATCGCGCTTTGTGGTCCTGTCTTGCTAGCGATTGGTAATCTATATCGTACCTTGCGCTGGCCTAGTAACGCCTCTCCTAGCGCGCTGGCTCCAGGAATGCTTATCGCTGCGGTTATTTTGCTAGGACTGTTTAGTTTGTTGCCAAATTACTCATTGACAGTGTCTGTAGAAAAAACGTTGCCCATTAGCATAATAGTCCTACAAGCTTTTATTTTTGCTGGTCAATTTTTACTACTATTTTTACTACAAAAAACAGGCGGTCCAGTTTTATTAAGCTTATTAGGGGCAGTTGGCGCGGTCGTTGGCGTGCCGATCGCAGTATTTTTGCAAAAAGAAGCACCACCGGAAGGACTTGTTTTTGGAGCATCGTTGATCGGTCTTGGGGTGGTATTAGTGACTTGGGGTGGTATGAAGATGATGAAATCTGCTAAGAAAACTGCTATTTGAAGTAGCAGATTAGAAAAGCTAACTAAAAACGGCCCTTTAAAAAATCAACATAAAAAACGACAATACGATAACTTTTTAGACTAGCGTATTGTCGTTTGTTTAAAGCGCTATTATTACTCAAGTACTATTCAGGCGGTGTCCCTTCAGCGTTAGAGACCACAGCTTCAATCTGAATTAAAGCGTCCATAGGTATTGCAGCTACACCGATCACCGTTCTTGCTGGTAAATCGCTATGAAAATAGCGCTTATAGACCTCATTTACTGTGTCAATATCACTGATATCTTTGAGCTGAATCGTGACTTTTACAATGTCATCCATTTCGTGATCAATACTCTCAATGATGGTTTTGATATTCTCCAAGCACTGCTCGGCTTGCTCGGTGATACCGCCTTTAATAACTTCACCAGTTTTGGGATCAATGGGCAATTGCGCTGAGAGATGATTATAATCAGAGTAAGCAACTGTTTGCGTGGATAAAGGGCTCTTGGGCGCATCATCAGTATTATTGGCTTCGATAACAATGTCATAACCTTTCTCATCTACCTCAGGCGCTGTGCCCGCGCTATGAGATACTACCGCATCAATCTGCACTAAGGCATGCTTGGGCAAATCTGATGCTACTACGATAGTTCGCGCTGGAACATAGTTTCTATGCGCAGTCTTTGGGAAAAAAGAGCTATAAACCTCATCGACAGCTTCAATGTCTGAGATATCTTGCAGCGAGATGTTGACTTTAACCACCTCCTCTAAGGGCACGTCAATCTCTTCTAAGATCGCTTTAATATTCTCTAAGCACTGCTTAGTTTGCTCTTTGATACCGCCTGCTACTAATTCGCCTGTTGTAGAGTTGATAGGCAGTTGGGCTGAGATATTGTTGTAATGAGAAAAGGCAATGGTTTGCGGCGATACTGACGCTTTTGGCGCATTATCAGTACTGTTTTTGACCTTGACCATCTCATCAGTTGCCTGCGGATGAGTACCTTCAGCATTGGAGATCACCGCATCCATTTGTACTAAAGCCTCCTCCATTGGTAAAGCGGCTACCGCTATAATCGTCCGCGTAGGCAGATATCCTTGAAAAAAGGCAGCATAAACGGTGTCTAAAGCCTTTATATCATCTTCAATATCGCTATTGGCATTGTCTTTTAGGTAGATATTAATTTTAATCACATCATTCATGACATGACCGATACTTTCTACAATAGATTTGATGTTTCTTAGACACTGCGTTGCTTGTACTTTTAGGCTGTTTGATACCAAGGCATCGGTAGTGGTATTAATAGGCAGCTGGGCTGAGATATAGTTATAATGCGAGAATGCCACGGTTTGGGTCGATAAAGGATTTTTTGGGGCATTATCCGTGTTCTTTGATACCTTTTTAATCGTATTAGTCATGTCACTCATATCAAGATACTCCTTGTCTGATGTCGTCTAAACAGACTCTAGATAGACCATAAACGGTACTAAGCCGCTATTAATTTGACAATATTTTGTCTTTTGGGCGTAGACAAATCATCTTGTCATTTAAAAAGCGCAAGAGCTATATGCAGCTTTTGTAGCTCTAACGGTTTATTATTGACCCAAAAGCCTAGAGGGCTAAGCATGGTTTAGATTAAGCACTCTCTAAATTAAGCACTTTCTAGATTAAACATTGTCTGTAAGCTTGCCGGGACGGCGCTCAGGCAACATGCCTTGTTCTAAAATAAAGCTTATAATCTCCTCCACCCCAACACCATCATATAAGTTGGTAAATATAAAAGGCCGCTCGCCGCGCATCTTTTTAGAATCGCGCTCCATCACGTCAAGTGAGGCATGCACGTATTCAGCGATATCGATTTTATTGATAATCAAGAGATCAGATTTGGTGATACCAGGGCCACCTTTACGCGGTATTTTATCCCCTGCGGCCACGTCGATCACGTATAAAGTCAAATCAGAGAGCTCAGGACTAAAAGTCGCCGCCAGATTATCGCCGCCCGACTCTACTAGTACCAGCTCTAGATCAGGATGACGGGTTTGCAGCTCGTCAATGGCCGCTAAATTCATAGAAGCGTCTTCGCGAATAGCGGTATGCGGGCAACCGCCTGTCTCTACGCCAAGGATACGATCGGCAGGCAAAGCATCATGCTTGAGTAAAAAGTCAGCGTCTTCTCGGGTATAAATGTCGTTGGTGACCACGGCAATGTTGTAATGGTCTTTGAGCGCGCTACATAATTGGCGCAATAAAGCAGTCTTACCCGAACCTACTGGACCGCCAACCCCAACGCGTAAACAGTGTTTCATAATTAAAGATCCTTATATAAAAATCAG
This sequence comes from uncultured Psychrobacter sp., assembly GCA_947501045.1. GTDB lineage: Bacteria > Pseudomonadota > Gammaproteobacteria > Pseudomonadales > Moraxellaceae > Psychrobacter. The sequence goes on along the minus strand of CANMUI010000001.1, from coordinate 670,886 downwards.
AGCAGTTATAAAAAATAGTTGTAAAATAAACTTATTACTATTATAAAAAATTAGCTTCGAAATAATCTTGAATATTGAGTTTCGTGTTGCGCGCTACCCAGCGCAAGGCTTGGTAATATCGGTCCTAACTGCGCATCATTAAGCTCAAGCGCCGTATCAACTGCCGTCACCAAGTGCGGACGTAACTGCTCATTCAAGCGCTGCGCTGCAGTATGCCCTAATGGCAAAGCTTTACAAGCTACTGCCAGCTGGTTTTCAAGCCACGCCCAAGCAAAGCCAAGCAAACTTTGGCGCAGCGGAATCCGCCGTTGATGCGCAGTCCAAGCAAAAACAGTGACGTAGCCTGGCTCGTCCGGTAAGCTGGCATCGCTTTGGTCAGGCTTTGGTTGCAGACCCAAGCTATCAAGCAGTCTTACTAGTGCCAGTCCCAAACGGATGTCTTCATCGCTAAGCTCCGCGCTTTCACGATTGGCATGAATCCAATCATTCCAGTAAGCCACACCTTCACTGTCGCCATGTGCCCAGCAAGTTTGCAAGCGCGCCAATACTGGTAATTCGCAGCGAGTCAAGCCATCATTAAGGACGCCTATAAGCCACTCGCCAAGCTCATGCTCATTGTTGACCCAGCCAAGCTCAAAAGCGCTCTCTAAACCTTGCGACCATGCAAAAGCTCCTATCGGCAGTGCTGGACTAATCAGCTGCATCAGTCCAAGTAATGCCAGATCATCAATGGCGTTTGACGACTGACTAGAGTACTCATTGTATCTATCAGTGAGCGTGGTGGTGTCCATCATTGTCGGAGTGTCCCTCAGTAAGGTTATTATGGCTATGTGAGTGGCTATCATGGCTGTGACCATGCGAATGGTGTTCATGGTTATGGTCGTGCGAATGCTCACGACCCGCCTGCGCATAAGCTCCAGATTCAGGATCAAACGGCGCTTCATGATGAATCAAGGTAGCGCCCAACAATTCGGCCAACTCTTCGAGCACATAATCTGGCGGGAAGCGTACCCAGTAGCGACCATCGGCATCGCTACCTAAAGCCAAAGTGACATGACGATTACCTAAGTGATAGCATAGTCGCCCCAGCGGTAGACCATTTTCGATATAGGCGGTAGTTACAGGCTCATCAGCCGCGCAAACTTGAATAATCTCACCGCTACTGGCTTTTAGCAGGTCGCCATGGCGCATCACAGGACCGCGATCCAAAAACAAGCCCACCTCGCGGCCGTTATCCGTGGTCGCTTTTAGGCGACCGCGAATACGTAGCTCATAAGGCAGCGTTAGGGTATCTTGTATTTCGCTTTCATCCACCTTGTGATCGTCATCTACTCTTGTGGTTAATTCAAGCATATTACTATCCTTTTAAAACAAGTGATAAAGCTGGGCGAGTGGCAGCTCTGATGAGGGTTCACAAGTTAAAAGTACACCGTCTGCATGCACCTCATAAGTTTGTGGATCCACTTTTAAATCTGGACAAGCGTCATTGAGCTTCATATCGCTTTTACGCATTTGTCGCACGTTTTTGCAAGCGACCAGTCGGCTCTTTAGACCCAGCTTTTCTTCAAGTCCGGTATCCATCGCCGCTTGACTAACAAAGGTTATACGAGTCGCTGCTGCCGCGCGTCCAAGTGCGCCAAACATGCGGCGGTAGTGCACCGGCTGCGGGGTAGAAATAGCCGCATTTGGGTCACCCATAGCGGCCCCTGCTATCATACCGCCTTTAAGGATGATGGAAGGTTTGACCCCAAAAAACTTAGGCTTCCATAGTACCAAATCAGCAAACTTGCCCACTTCAACGGAGCCAATCTCGTGCGCCAAACCGTGAGTGATAGCCGGATTAATGGTATATTTGGCGATATAGCGCTTCACCCGAAAATTATCTGCACCGCGCTCCTCATCTTCTGGTAACAGGCCGCGTTGCAAGCGCATTTTGTGCGCCGTTTGCCAGGTACGGCATACCACTTCACCGATACGCCCCATAGCCTGTGAGTCAGACGACATCATTGAGATGACGCCCATATCTTGTAAGATATCCTCAGCGGCAATGGTTTCACGGCGAATGCGCGAATCAGCGAAAGCTACATCTTCTGGAATACTAGGGTCTAGGTTATGACACTCCATTAGCATATCGAGATGCTCATCTACCGTATTTACGGTATAAGGACGCGTGGGGTTGGTCGATGAGGGCAAAACATTGGGTAGGCTACAGGCAACAATGATATCGGGCGCATGTCCGCCGCCTGCTCCTTCAGAGTGATAGGTATGGATACAGCGACCTTTGAAAGCCGCTAGTGTATCTTCAACAAACCCTGACTCATTTAAGCTATCAGCATGAATAGCAATTTGGATATCATAGCGATCAGCCACATCGAGCGCATTACTAATTGCGGCTGGGGTTGCGCCCCAATCTTCATGAATCTTTAGGCTCATAGCGCCTGCTTTTACTTGCTGCTCAAGCGCTTCGGGTGTACTGGCACTGCCTTTACCCAAAAAGCCAATATTGATCGGTAGATCATCGACTGCCTGCATCATTTTGCCCAAATGCCAAGGTCCTGGGGTTTGGGTGGTTGCAATAGAGCCAGTAGCGGGCCCTGTACCGCCGCCAATCATGGTGGTGAGTCCACTCATGAGCGCCTCATCGACTTGCTGCGGACAAATATAATGCACGTGAGTATCGATACCACCAGCCGTTAGAATTTGACCTTCACCAGCGATAATCTCAGTACCCGGACCGATGACGATATCGACATCCGGCTGGGTATCTGGGTTGCCTGCTTTGCCGATAGCAGCAATTCTGCCCTCTTTTAGCCCCACATCAGCTTTTACAATACCCCACCAATCGATAATAACGGCATTGGTAATCACCGTATCCATAACGGCATCATCACAGCGCTGGCTTTGTCCCATACCATCACGAATCACTTTGCCGCCACCAAACATCACCTCTTCACCGTAGTGAGTGTAGTCCTTTTCTATCTCGATCCATAGCTCCGTATCGCCTAAGCGCACCTTGTCGCCTGTGGTAGGACCGTACATATCTGCATAAGCTTGACGAGAAATTTTCATGATGATGCCCCTAATTCTGATTGTTGAAGTCTGATTGTTGATTCTGATCCTTATTCTGGGCGTCATCCGCGTCTAAAGGCCCCATTACTTCACCATGGAAACCATAAATACGGCGCAGTCCTGAAAAGGGAATCAGGGGCACATCACGATTTTGACCGGGCTCAAATCGTATCGCCGTCCCTGCCGCAATGGCTAGGCGATGACCGTATGCTTGTTTACGGTCGAACTCTAAAGCGCCGTTAGTCTCAGCAAAGTGATAATGAGAGCCGACTTGCACAGGTCGATCACCAGTATTTGAGACGTTTATAGTGATAGCCTCACGATCGGTACACAGCTCAATGTCATCATCCTTAAGATCATATTCACCTGGAATCATAGCGAGTCTCCTTAGACAATAGGGTTATGAACGGTCACCAGCTTGGTACCGTCAGGAAAAGTGGCTTCAACTTGTATGCTTTGAATCATCTCAGCTACGCCATCCATGACATCATCTCGCGTCAGAATCTCACGTCCAGCTCCCATCAAATCAGCCACGGTACGGCCTTCACGTGCGCCTTCCATAATCTCGCAACTGATCAGCGCAATTGATTCAGGATAATTTAGTTTTAGACCTTTTTCTTTACGGCGCTCAGCAAGCAAGCCTGCGGTAAACAATAACAATTTATCTTTATCTCTTGGGGTCAATTCCATCGCTAGCTCCTTGTTATTAGTATGGTGTTATTAGTATGATTTTATGAATTATTCTATTCAAAGCTGACGTCTTTATTAGCTTAGTAGTTAAGCGTTGTAATGGTTTAAGTCAACCAAATTCGCGGTATCACTGCCTTTTGACCAGTTAACCGAGGACGCAGCACCTCACGCGCTTGTTGCAGCAGCTCCCAAGCCTCATTACGCTCCATTCCTAGATAACGCAGCAGTAAAACACCGCGGCGATAGGTCACTGCCCAATGAGTAGTGGCAGGGATATGCTCGCGTAGCGCGGTAATAGCCTCTGCTGGATCCTCTAACCCGACTGCCCATAAAGTAGCGTAGACCGTAGTACCGCCCTGCCCCCATTTGCCAGTAAATCGTGGATGGTTTGGGTCGACACTCTGACGCTCTATCCATAGCGGGCGACCACTACGGTTGATCTGGAAGCGCTGCTCCAGCTTGCCGCTTTCAAAAGGTAGGTTACTAGCAGGGCGACCAAGACCGAGAATCTCCCAGCCCAAACACTTGGCATAATCTTCCAAATCGATGATAACGGTTTGCTCGCCGCGAGAACCATCAAAGGCTAGCGTTTCTTGAGGCAGCCATTCAAGCATAGCATTATCGGCGACTTTAAGATGAGTGTATTGACTCCACGCCACGCCGTTGCTATCGGCTTTATAAAGTTTATTAGCAGCAGGAGTGGTCAGTAGTGTATGAGCATTGGCCTCAACAGTGACATCAATATTGAGCGCATCGCCGCTCACAACGCCGCCAGGAGGATGCAGCAGATAAACGTGACAGCAGCCATCGCGTCCTTCAGGATAAAAAGGTCTTTGAACTCGCAGTGGTCCGTAGTGACGGGACTTATTCATGTAGGTAATACTACTAGTGCCTGCGATACGTGTGCTAAACCCTAATGTTAAAGAAGCCGCCCAGTGTCGACGACTATCAAAAGAGTGTCCAGAATAGGCAACTTCTTTTTGTGCAGTTGATGTTCCCAGTGTGGGCACAATAATTGTCATCTAACCAATCCCTTTCTTATTAACCCAAACTAGATTTATAGTATGATGCAAACTGTCGAAGGGGTGTATGAGGTTTGTAAGTCATTCTCAATAACTAACGGCACTTTTTAGTTATTCTTATAAGCACTTATAAAATATGCTTCATAGCCAGATATCTTAGTTTGTTTCTATGTTTAATATTACTAAAGTTAGTCGCTAAGTAGCTTTACATTGCTAATAAGTTTCTATAATAATTCTATAATGTGAATATTGTATTTACTAGTATCCCCTTATGTTGAAAATATTATCTTCATTTAATTATTATGGACTGTCTAAACTTATAAATCAGAACCATTTCTAAAAAAATTCGTTTAGATAATTTTAATATAACAATGAACAAGTTAAGATAATATGTTAAATTATAATTCTAAATTATCAACGGATGAGGCTCAGTCATGAAAAACTTTCTTTTGCTTGCCGGCGCGACAAGTATCTTGACAGCTTGCGCAGTACAAAATCCGCCAGCCAGTGTCAGTACGCCTACGACACTCGCCGCCGATATGATCGTGACCAATGCCAAGGTTGCGGTCATGGATGATGATCGTACCGTCGCTGAAGCTATTGCTATCAAAGATGGCAAGGTATTACGTACGGGTTCGGCTGAAGATATTTTACGTCTACGTAATGGTGATACTAAGGTTATTGATGCCAATGGTCGTACCCTAATTCCAGGGCTTAATGACTCGCATCTACATATCACACGCGGCGGACGTTTCTATAATAGTGAGCTGCGCTGGGACGGGGTCAAATCTCTAAAAGAAGCCCTACGCATGTTAAAAGAGCAGGCAGATAGAACTCCTGAGGGCGAGTGGGTACGCGTCATCGGCGGCTGGTCACCATATCAGTTTGAAGAAAAGCGTATGCCAACTATTGAAGAGATCAATGAGGCGACCGGAGATACGCCTGCCTTTGTATTGTATCTATATAGCCGCGGCTGGCTCAATCAGGCAGGTCTTGATGCATTAGGTATCGATGAAAATACCCAGCCGCCAAATGATGATAGTAGTTATGAAAGAGATGCTAATGGCAAGCCTACTGGCGTTTTATTGGCAGAACCTAACGCGATGATCTTGTACCAAGTTATCGGTAAGCTGCCGGCATTATCTGAGCAAGAAAAGATCAACTCCACCAAACACTTCTACCGTGAGCTTAACCGCTTTGGTCTCACCAGCGCCATTGACGCAGGCGGCGGCGGTCATACTTATCCAGAGGATTATGAAGCGTCCAAAGCGCTTGCTGAAGACGGCAATTTATCCATGCGCATCTCTTATTATTTGTTTCCGCAAGAAGCGGGCAAAGAGCAGCAAGCGTTTGCCACATGGATGGCGAACAACGAGATATTTCATAACGACGATGAGAGCTTAGCGCACGGTTATGAGCTTGAAGGCGGCGGCGAATATATGACATGGGCGGCGGGTGATTTTGAGAACTTTTTAGCGCCTAAACCGTTCATTAGAAACAATGATGGCTGGCGTGAGCAGACCAAAGAAGTCATTCAAATGCATGTCGATAACGGCTGGCCATTTAGACAGCATTCAACGTATGGCGAGAACACTAAGCTGATCGTCGATTTAGTGGACGAGATTGACCGCGAAAACAATGGCAAGATTCGTAACGATATGCGCTGGGCGATTGATCACGCCGAAACCGTAGATGATGCTACTTTGCGTGAGATCAAACGTCTCAATGGCGGCGTCGCTATACAGGATCGTATGGCTTATGCTGGTGAATACTTCGTGGATAGATATGGTAAAGAGGCTGCTAGCACCGCACCGCCCTTTAAAAAGATTTATGATATGGGTATCCCGCTAGGCGCAGGTACTGACGGTACGCGAGTGGCCTCTTACAATCCTTGGGTATCGCTATATTGGCTCACTACAGGTAAGACGGTAGGTGGTACGCAATTGTATGGCGATGATAATACGCTAGATCGAGATGACGCGCTAGAAGTCTATACTAGTGGCAGTGCATGGTTCTCACAAGAAGAGGACGTTAAAGGAACGCTTGAGCCGGGCATGTATGCTGACTTTGTGCTGCTATCCGATGATTACTTTACGGTGCCTGAAGAGAAAATCAAAGAGATCGAATCGGTATTGACCGTGGTCGATGGTAATCCAGTGTATGGTACGGGCAAATACAGCACGCTTGCCCCTAAGCTTGCCCCAGTTATTCCAAGCTGGTCACCGGTCAAATACTATGGCGGTTATCATAACGACTAATCATGTCTTAACTTTATAATACTTAGTTTTATAATTTAGTCTCATAATAAAGTAAATCGGTCTGTGCGCAGGCCGATTTTTTTGTTTATAGATTTTAGTTTATAAGTTATAGAAGCTATTTTTCCGAAAAATACGTCTTTAACCAAACCCAGTACGAAACAGCGTACCAACGATGACAAAAGCGACTGAAAACGAAGTAACTAAAGTAATATTTACCGAAAAGGCTTTGAGCGTATCAGCGGACAGCTTAGGGATCATGTAGAATCGGGCGTGCAAAGCGACCAAAAAGGTCAATAACAATAATAAAAGCTTAAGACTAATAAGCACACTCAAATCATTATCAAGAGTAAACCAGCTGCCTATATTAGGTAGTAGTTGATACGCCATCCAAAGGCCGGTGATGATCTGAACCCCTAAAGCGGGCATACCTATCTTTTCAAACGGCTCTTCAAACTGCAATAACACCTCAACATTACGCGATGCTAGGGCTTTGGGCAGTATGACCAATGCCAAAATCAGATGACCGCCTGTCCAAATAGTGGCACCCAATAAGTGCGCGATTAGTATATAGTTAAGCATAGCCCTCCAAAACTTTTATAATTTTCATTTACTTTAGACTGGAGTATTCAACGATGAAACGCGCCAATCAACTACAGCCCTTATCGCGCCAGCATCATTTGGGTTTAAATCTATCTCGTCATGCAAAAGAATGTGTTGATGAGCCGCAAGAAATTATCAAACACTGGCACAATCTGACCTCTTATATCGACGATATGCAAAACCATTTTCATATTGAAGATCATCTGCTCGGAGCCGCGCTACAACCTTATCAAGACCAAGCTGAGGTAGCAGCGGCACTGGATACCCTTGATGAACAACATAAATCGTTGCATAAAATCATAACAGAAGCTGAAATTTCTGAGCCGTCTGAAAATAAAAGTGTGACCGCCATACAGGTTAGAGAATTAGGTACTCTACTCTACGATCACATTCGCTTTGAGGAGCGCGAGCTATTTCCTATAGCTGAGAAGTATCTGACAGAAGGTGAGCTGGACGCTGTTTATGAAGCCAGCTCAGAGCACGTTAAACGCCCAGATGAGGGGCGTTAGACTACTCATAAAAATATGTGAAGATGCACCTAACCACGATAAATGTTTTCTTGATCAAGGGTCATCTCAATACCTTCTATATCGGCCTCATTCGCTAAGGTAAACAGGTAGTCACAAAGGGACTGATGAAAGGCTTGTTGGCTCAGCTTATTGTGTATCGCTGGACTAACTTGCTCATAAGTCATCTGAATGCCGGGCTGTTTGTCTAACACCTCAACGATATGAAATCCGTAGCGGCTCTCAATGGGACTTGGCGCAAGACCTTGATCTAACTTAAATAAAGTGCTCTCAAATTCAGGAACAGTTTGGCCTTTATTGATAGTGCCTAACTCGCCGCCCTGCTCCCTTGATGGGCAAGCTGAATACTGACGAGCTAACTCAATAAACTCAGCGTCAGAGTTTTTATCACTTTTTATCTGCTCAATAAGCTCATAAGCGGTTTTTTTAAGCTTTAAACGCTCGTCACCATCTTCTGGCAGACAAGCCAATAAAATATGACGGACAGACATAATGGGATCGGTCTTGTAATCACTGATATTCTGCTGATAATAACGCTCACAGGTCTCCATATCAGGGGTGGCCGCTTGTACGTTTTTATCAATCAAAGCGGATATGGCTTGTTCCTCATCTTTCTCCCAAGCGGACTCACCGAGGCTAGGATCATTCAATACTGCCAGTTTCAATAATTCACGCACCACTAGCGCTTGCGTCGCCAAAAATAGCGCGTCCTCTTTGTTCTGTGCTGGATGGTATTGTAGCTCTTGAGCGATAGCAGTTCGATCAATCATCACGCCATTAACGGTGACCGAAGGCAGCTCATCACGGCTTGAAGCAATCAGGTTGCTGTGGTTATTGCGCTCATCCGCCATTGCCCTTTCAATAAACTCCTTATCTGAATGCGGTTTTTTGAGATCCGCGCTTGTTGGCATGATACGGATAATATCTTCATCGCGGCCAGCGCCCATCGCAGCAGTAGCGGCGCGAGTATCCGTATCAATGGGTGTGGTTGGAATATAAGTATTGACCGTCATAGTTAGCTCCGCTACTGGTTAATAATATCAAAAAAGGTTTTAAAACTAAGAGGCTTGCAAGCTCATTTTGGGACCAAATGGTTCGTAATGAACATTGTCAGTGCCATGTTTAAGCATTACCAAGCCATCAATCATGCTCTCCATAAACGGCATGGAGCCGCAAACATAAATATCGGCAGGCTTAGGTAAGGTTGCAAGATAAGTGTCGTCTAGTATTTGGTTGTCTTCAAAATAAAAAATACGCTTTTGCACCTGCTCAGCTGACTCTAAAAGCTTATCAACTTGGTCTTTAAAAGCATGATGCTTCTCATTTTGGCAAGCATAAACCCAGATAATAGGTCTTTTTGGATTGCTCGTTACCTGCTCCTCTAACATTGCTAAGATAGGTGTTACCCCGACGCCTGCACTGATAAGCACCAGCGGAACATCGTTTTGTTTGACTAAGTCTTTGTTTAAAGCAAAGTCGCCAGCAGGAGCCGATAATAAAATAGTATCGCCAACTTCAACCTCATCATGCAAATGGTTGGACACTAGACCATAATGCCCGTCACGATTATCACGTCTTACCGCAAACTGAATACCTTTATCGGTATCGGTTGAATTTAAAGAATAATGACGCAGGGCTAAATGATCGCTATCTTCAGGATCGGTTTTGACGGTGATATATTGACCAGCAGTAAGGTTAAGCTGGCTTAAATCGATAGTTTGCTTGTTTTCCGACTTATCATTAACCGGAGCGACGGTGAAGGCTGCAATATCTTGCGCGGCAGCTGACTTCTCTACCACTTTAAAAGGCATAAAACCATCCCACATCGCCTGCTCATACATATCATCCTCTAACTGGATAAAGACGTCAGCGATCTCATCATACGCCTCTGTCCAAGCCTCCATAATGTCATCGTTCGCCGCCTCTCCCAGCACCTCTTTTATCGCGCCAAGTAAGTGCTTGCCAACGATAGGATAATGCTCAGGGAGGATTTGCAAAGCGCGGTGCTTATGGCTAATTTGCGTCACTTCTGGCAATAAAACCGCCAAGTTTTCGAGATGTTTTGCTGCCGCCAAAACTGTAGTTGCAAGGGCAGTTTGTTGACGTCCAAGTTTTTGATTGGTCTCGTTAAAGATATCTAACAGCTCAGGGTGCTCAGCGAACATGTTTTGATAAAACACGGTGGTGATTGCAGTGCCATGCTCTTCAAGTACAGGTACCGTTGCTTTGACGATTTCGATAGTTTTTGGTGAAGCCATTATGTTTTCCTTAGTGATAGTAATTGAGTATTGGTTAAATTTTATCATAAGATTCATTTAAAATGAATTTTATGATATCGCTCTTATAAAACCAATGTTGTATCACTATTGTGACCGTTTCTATTACTGCTATTTCTATTGACTGCATTCTTACTACTGTTACCTCTACTGCGACTGCTTTTGTCTAACAATCTGATAACGGCGACCTAAATACCAAACGGGTGCACTAATAATATGAATGAGTCTGGTAAACGGAAAAATCATAATGAGGGTAATGCCTAACGCCATATGCAGCTGATAAATTAGATCGGCTTGTTCAATACGAGCAGCAGCTTGAATAGGTCTTAACACGGTAATATCCTGCGCCCAGCCGGCATAGTTGAGCATCGTCAGTCCATCTAAATGCTGAGCTGAGGTAAAGATAGTTATCAAGCCCAAATTAAGCTGAACGAACAGTAATACGAGTACTAGCTTGTCTGAGAAGTTTGAAGTGTTGGAAATACGATCATCGGTAAAGCGTCGCCACAAGAGCATAGCCAACCCAATCCAGCAGAACACCCCAGCAATACCGCCAACGACTACGGCTGCAATCTGTTTGTTACCAGCACTGATAAATCGATCATAAAGAACATGCGGGGTTAATAGCCCAAACAGATGACCAAGAAGCACTATAATGATGCCTACATGAAACAGATTACTTGCCCAGCGCATATTTTTGGTTCTGAGCATCTGTGAAGATCCAGACTTCCATGAATACTGCGATAAGTCAAAACGCACCCAAGTACCGACGATTGCGATGGCCAAAGCAATATAAGGATAAACACCGAAAAGGAATATCTGTAGCCAATTTAGGCTGGCTAAAGCCTCTAAGTTAGGACCTGCAATATCCATGTCTTATCTCCTTAACGTTAATTGACCGATGATTTGTGTTTCGGGCTTTGTTTAAAATCTACCCAGTGCACAGGGGCATCAACCATGGGCGCGGCAGGCTTTCTAACGCCAGCTTTGATGCCTGCCTTAGTCGTTAATTTTTGGGCGGCAAGGTTTTGAGTACTCGTCTGTGAAGGGCAACGCTCTTCTTGCTTGGCGTCCATAAAGTCAACGACTTCCTCTTCCCACTCTTTATCTATCGCTTCAAAAGTATCATCACGCTTCTCTTTACTGATCTTTTCTTGGTACTCTTCGATCACATCAAGCGACTTGCCTGCAATTTGCAGTAGCGCATTAAAGCAGCCTTGATAGATACTGCCGCGTCCTTCAAGACGAGCAGCAAGTAGGGCGATAATATGACTGACATCAGCAATATCCATGCGAATCTGAATATCATCATTAATCGCTGTAGCTTTATAGGCCAAAAACTCTAAATACATAGGCAGAAAATCAGGCAGCTCTTTAATACCAATCTCAAAGCCTGCTTCTTCATACTGATTCATTAAATCAACCATAGCTTGACCGCGATCACGTGACTCTCCATGCACATGCTCAAATAGCCACAGCGATAAAGAACGACCACGCTCAAACAGTCCGTCGTAGCGAGCCTGCGCCTCAAGAGATCCGGTATCAATTAAATCTTCAATCAGATCAATAATTTGCTTACGCACCTGTGGGCTAATTAATTCAGATGTCGCTACAATCTCGGCACAGTCTGCTAGTGTGTCCCCAGTAAACAGCTCGTTAGTGGGATAATCAATAAGTAAGCTAAGTACCTTTAGTATTTTTAGCTCCGAGTCTGCAATACTAGGCAACATCATTGGCGCATCAACTATATTGGAATTAAACTGAGACTTATTCATGTTAGGCCTCCCACTTTTGTACGGTATCGATAAAATCACGACGGTTGGTTTTGCGTTGTCCGAACATACTATTGTCAGATTGTCCTGAACAGCCCTCACCAAAGCTAAAGCCGCAACCATTACGCTCAGCAAAAGCATCACTCAATGCCTCTTCACGATGCGCGGTCGGAATGACAAAGCGATCCTCATAGTTGGCAATAGCAAGGTAGCGGTACATCTCTTCCACTTGATGCTTGGTCAGACCGACATCATCCAAGATGCTTTGCACTTCTTGCTTTTCGACCAGCTGCATACGCTTGTAGCTACGCATAGCCAGCAGACGTTTTAGCGCCAAACGTACCGGTGCTTCATCACCTGCGGTGAGCATGTTTGCCAAGTAGCGTAGCGGAGTACGCAGGCTATCGACATCAGGGATGAGACCATCCATACCTACTTTGCCCGCTTCGGCCGCGTTTTGAATCGGTGATAATGGCGGTACATACCAGACCATGGGTAAGGTGCGATACTCCGGATGTAGCGGTAACGCAAGCTTCCAATCCATCGCCAGCTTATAAACTGGGGATTTTTGTGCCGAGTCAATAACCGACTGCGGAACACCATCTTTTAGTGCTTGAGCGATAACCACAGGATCGTTAGGATCTAAAAATATATCCAACTGTGCTTGATAAAGATCTTGCTCATTAGGGACGCTAGCAGCAGCGGCGATCTTGTCTGCATCATATAAAAGCACGCCTAGATAGCGGATACGGCCAACACAGGTCTCAGAACAAACCGTTGGCATGCCCGCCTCAATCCGTGGATAGCAAAAGATACATTTTTCTGACTTGCCCGACTTCCAGTTGTAGTAAATCTTTTTGTAAGGACAGCCTGAGATACACATGCGCCAGCCGCGACATTTTTCTTGGTCAATGAGGACGATACCATCCTCTTCACGTTTATAAATCGCGCCGCTAGGACACGCCGCCACGCAAGTAGGATTGAGGCAATGCTCGCACAGACGCGGCAAATACATCATAAAGGTGTTTTCGTACTGTCCATAAATATCGGCTTGAATATTGTCAAAGTTCTTGTCTTTGCGGCGCTTTTCAAACTCCGAGCCCAAGATCTCCTCCCAGTTCGGTCCCCATTCAATCTTTTGCATACGCTTGCCGGTGATGACTGAGCGCGGACGGGCGATGGGTGAGTAATTACCGATGGGCGCGGTATGTAGATGCTGATAATCAAAATCAAACGGCTCATAATAATCATCGATCTCAGGCAAGTCAGGGTTGGCAAAGATATTAGCCAGTACCCTAAACTTACCACCGATGCGCGGATTTATAGTGCCGTTGGCATTACGAATCCAGCCGCCCCTCCATTTATTTTGATTCTCCCACTCTTTGGGATAACCGATACCGGGCTTGGACTCAACATTATTGAACCAAGCATATTCCATCCCCTCGCGAGTGGTCCAAACGTTTTTGCAAGTGACCGAGCAAGTGTGACAACCGATACATTTATCGAGGTTAAGCACCATGCCGACTTGTGAACGAATTTTCATAAGGTGTGCTCCAAGTACTCATATAAGTACTGATATAGAAAGTATTAATATAAAATGTGCTACTAGCTATCAATCAATAGTCGTTGGTAGTGGACGCGGTAGGGCATCATCCGGTTTTTCTTCCAACCAGTCGATTTTTGACATCTTGCGAATCACCACAAACTCATCACGATTACAGCCCACCGTCCCATAGTAGTTGAAGCCATAAGACTGCTGCGCGTAGCTACCAATCATATGGGTCGGCTTCAAGATAGTACGAGTGACCGAGTTATGAATACCGCCGCGAATACCCGTTTGCTGCGAGCCTGGTACGTTAACCAGCTTTTCTTGCGCGTGATACATCATCACCATGCCTTCTTTGACGCGCTGACTGACAATAGCGCGAGCAGTAATAGCGCCGTTGGCATTGAAAACCTCAATCCAGTCGTTATCGACGATATCCGCCTTTTGGGCATCCACTTCCGACATCCAAACACAAGGACCACCGCGGCTAAGTGTTAGCATCATTAGGTTTTCAGAGTAAGTACTGTGAATACCCCATTTTTGATGCGGCGTTAAAAAGTTCAGCACAATCTCTTTATTACCATTGGGCTTAGCGTTTTTGATAATTTCTGTAGTTTTGGTATCAATAGGTGGACGATACTGCTGCATTTGCTCGCCAAACGCTTGCATCCAAGGATGGTCTTGATAAAACTGCTGGCGGCCAGTAATGGTGCGCCAAGGAATCAGCTCATGAACGTTGGTATAACCGGCGTTATAGCTCACCTCATCCGACTCGATACCTGACCACGTAGGGCTTGAAATGATTTTTCGCGGCTGGGCCACGATGTTTTTGAAGCGTATCTTTTCATGCTCGCTTGATTTGGCCAGATGCGTATGGTCGCGGCCCGTAAATTCCGACAGCGCCGCCCAGCCTTTAACCGCTACATGTCCATTGGTTTCAGGTGCTAGCATCAAAATCATCTCTGAGGCATCAATAGCGGTATTGATGCGCGGACGGCCTTCAGAGATACCCGGCTCAGTGACGCGGTGATTGAGATCACCCAACTGCTTCACCTCCGTTTTCATATCCCAGTTCAGCCCTTTTGAGCCGTTACCTAATTTTTCTAAGGCAGGCCCCATGGAGGTGAACTTCTTATAAGTGTTGGGATAATCACGCTCAACGATCTTAATCATGGGGCAGTTTTTACCAGGAACGGGTTTCTCGCCCGCTGTTTTCCAGTCGGTACCGCCAAAGGGCTGTGCCAGCTCGCCCGGACTATCATGCTGCATAGGCAGGGTAACCACATCGGTCTCAACCCCTAGGTGACCTTTGGTTAATTCAGAGAAGGTTTTAGCAATGCCTTTATAGATCTCCCAATCAGTTTTGGACTCCCATGCAGGATCTGTCGCCGCTGTTAGTGGATGAATAAAGGGATGCATGTCTGAGGTATTCATGTCATCTTTTTCGTACCATGTAGCTGTTGGTAGAACGATGTCAGAATACAAGCAAGTTGAGGACATGCGAAAGTCCAAGGCAACGACCAAATCAAGCTTACCCGTTGGACCTTTTTCGACCCAGTCGACTTCTTTGGGCTGCAAATGGCCGGTAGGGTTTTCATCATTCAAGAGACCATTTCTTGTGCCTAAGAAATAGTGCAGCATGTATTCATGACCCTTACCTGATGAGCCCAAAAGGTTTGAGCGCCAGATGAACATATTACGCGGGAAGTTGGCTGGATTGTCCGGGGACTCACAGGCAAAGCGTAAGCTGCCATCATGTAGCTCATCTACCACATGCTCTTCAACACCTTTACCTTTTGCCTGCGCTTCGGCGGCAATGGTCAATGGGTTACGATTCAGCTGCGGCGCTGAGGGTAACCAGCCTGCCCGCTCCGCTTGAATGTTGTAATCGAGCATGTGTTCTGGGAAGAATTTTTTATTGGCATTAGGGGATAATATCTCATGCGCGGAGATAGTCTCATGACGCCACTGTGAGCTGTGTGCATAAAAGAAGCTAGTGCCGTTCATATGACGCGGTGGACGCTGCCAGTCAAGGGCAAACGCTAGCGGCAACCAACCGGTTTGCGGGCGCAGTTTTTCTTGCCCCACATAATGCGCCCAGCCGCCACCTGATTTACCGACGCAGCCGCAAAGCATGAGCATATTGATCACACCGCGATAGTTCATATCGAGGTGATACCAGTGGTTCATGCCCGCACCGATGATGATCATCGATTTACCATGCGTTTTATGCGCGTTTTCAGCGAACTCACGCGCCACTTGAATAACGCGCTCACGACTAAGACCAGTAATTACCTCTTGCCATGCGGGCGTACCCGGAACGCTCGCGTCGTTATAGTCGTCAGTAACGTGCTCGCCGCCGACACCATTATCAACGCCAAGGTTGGCAACCATTAAGTCAAATACGGTCGCGACTTTGGCAGTAGTGCCATCAGCCAACTCTATGGTTTTACAAGGAACTACTCTGTGTTGTATTGGCTCGCCGGGTACTGAGGTGAAGTGCGGATGATCGACATGACCGAAATAATCAAAGCCAACTTGGCAGGTCTCATTACTGTCTTTTAGGGTAAGCGTTAGGTCAATCTCTTTACCGGTTGCGCCATTTTTTTGCTCAAGATTCCATCTGCCTTTCTCGCCCCAGCGGTAGCCAACCGAGCCTAAAGGTGATACCAGCTCGCCATCATTGTTAAGACCAATGGTTTTCCACTCTGGATTGTTTTCTTGATCCAAATTGGCAACCAAGTCGGAGGCACGTAGATAGCGGCCCGGACGACGTGCGCCCTCCTCTCCTTCTAGCATGACCAATATTGGCAAATCAGTGTAGCGCTTGGCATAATCTAAGAAATAATCACTTGGCTTCTTGAGATAAAACTCTTTGATAATCACGTGACAAAACGCTTGCGCAACGGCCGCATCCGTACCTTGCTTTGGGTTGAGCCACAAGTCAGTAAGCTTAGCCATTTCAGCATAATCAGGCATGATAGAGACGGTTTTGGTGCCTTTATAACGCACTTCGGTAAAGAAATGCGCGTCCGGCGTCCGCGTTTGCGGTACGTTTGAGCCCCAAGCAATAATATAGTCAGAGTTGTACCAATCGGCAGACTCTGGCACGTCGGTTTGCTCGCCCCAAGTCATAGGAGAAGCTGGCGGCAAATCACAGTACCAGTCATAAAAAGACAAACAAGCCCCGCCAATAAGGGATAAGTAGCGCGTGCCCGCCGCGTAGCTGACCATTGACATCGCCGGAATAGGCGAGAAACCAATAATGCGATCAGGGCCATAAGTTTTGGCAGTATAGACATTACTGGCAGCGATGATCTCGTTGACCTCCGCCCATGTTGAGCGAATAAAACCGCCAAGTCCGCGCTTGGATTTGTACTGCTCGGCTTTGATGGGATCTTCTACGATGCTCTCCCATGCATCGACAGGATCTGGGTACCGAGCTTTGGCTTCACGCCATAATTTAAGTAGCGGCTTACGCACTTTAGGATATTTGACGCGGTTGGCTGAGTACATATACCAGCTATAGCTAGCACCGCGAGGACAACCGCGCGGTTCGTGATTAGGCAGATCAGGACGGGTTTCAGGATAATCGGTCTGCTGAGTCTCCCATGTGACTAGACCATTTTTGACGAATATCTTCCATGAGCAAGAGCCGGTGCAGTTGACACCATGCGTCGAGCGCACGACTTTGTCATATTGCCAGCGGCTACGATAGGTGTTCTCCCAAGCACGCGACTCATCACGCGTCTCACCGTGGGCATCGGAGAACTCACCTTTTTTGCGGGTAAAAAAGCGGAATTGATCGAGTAAATGACTCATGTGTCTATCCTTTATTTTGCAATCTAAGTTTATGTGCTATGAGGTTTGGCCTTAGTACTGATTTATGTGTACTGATTTATGTGTGCTGATTTAGCTCTCGTATACTAATTAGGTTCACAGAAGCTAAAAGTAATAAAACTGCTGCTATATCATCATTCTAATGAGGTGATAGAGGCCCTACTATTAGCTGATATGAGCAGCGCGCTACTCCTTAAGGGGTAGGCCCTTACAAAAATTTCGCTATAAAAAACATAGTGAAAACACAGATTTAGTGATCCTAAAACCTATGCGCTTATCGCAAAAATAAAAAAAGCTACTTACTCTAAGTCAATAGCGTAAGTAGCAAAACGAATAATAATGTTAGGTTGAATACTTTAAAAAGCGCTAGCAAGGTATCTCAGCATTACCGCGGCTGTAATACCACCACGTCAGCACAATACAAACAAGGTAGTAGATAATCAAAGCGATAAAAGTACCAAACACGCCCAGCCCTGAGCCAAACATCTTGGGTACAAAAAATGCACCATAAGCGGCAATAGCAGCGGTGAAACCGACGACGGCAGCAGACTCTTTACGGATCTCAATAAACAGCTCTTCTGTGCCCGCTTTACTAGGCTTGAGCCGCTCTAAAAAAGTTCTAAAAATAACCGGAATCATGGTAAATGTAGAGCCATTACCGATACCCGTGGTAATAAATAGAATCATAAAAGAGATGAAATAACCGACAAAACTGCCCGCTTTGGTCTCGCTAGGTAAAAAGTACATCACCCCAAGCACGGCAATGACCATGACAATATAATTCCAAAAAGTGACCTTGGCGCCGCTAGTTTTATCAGACAACCAACCTCCAAATGGACGAAATACTGCGCCTACAAATGGCCCTAAAAAAGCATATTTGAGTGGATTGATATCAGGAAAAGAGTTTTTGATCAGCATCGGGAACGCCGCTGAAAAGCCAATAAAAGAGCCAAAGGTTGCCATATAAAGGATACACATGATCCAGTTGTGTTTGCGCTTAAAGATGACGGACTGATCTTTAAAAGAGGCTTTGGCAGAGGAGATATCATTCATCATAAACCAAGCAGCTATCGCTACAAACAAGATAAAAGGCACCCACACAAAGCCTGCATTTTGTAAATACAAGGTCCTACCAGCCTCAGTGATTTGCGGCGCGCCGCCCAGTGCCCCAAAGATGCTCAAACCGATAACGATAGGCACGACAAACTGCATGACGGATACGCCCAAGTTACCAAGTCCCGCATTGAGACCAAGCGCTGTGCCCTGTTCAGCTTTGGGGTAGAAAAAAGAGATATTGGACATTGATGAAGAGAAGTTCGCGCCGCCCAAGCCGCAAAGCAGCGCAATGATGGCGAACACGCTAAAAGGCGTATTGGGGTTTTGTACCGCAAAGCCCATCCACAATGCGGGAATCAATAAGGAGGCGGTTGAGATAGCCGTCCAGCGCCTACCGCCAAAGATAGGCACCATAAAGGAGTAAAATATACGCAAGGTTGCCCCGGTCAATCCCGGTAGCGCAGCGAGCCAAAACAGCTGACCATCGTCAAAAGCAAAACCAATCTCGGGCAGATTGACAATAACCGCGCTCCAAACCATCCACACGGCAAAGGCCAGCAGCAGCGCTGGTATCGATATCCATAAATTACGCGTGGCAACTTTTTTGCCCCCGCCTCTCCAAAATTCTTCTACCTCAGGACGCCAGTCGGTGATGAGCTTACCGCCTTTTGTATAGTATTTATTGCTCATGCTATGCCTCACTTAGTATCGTCTACGCTTGTTTTATTAGATTAGCGTTATGTCTCACTACTGCTAAAATCAGTGATGACTTACGGTACTAGGCGGGCGCTATCAATAACATTCATACATGGTAGTAGAGAGATAGCTTAAGGGAGTAAAATCGCTATATCATGTTATCTACTGCTTTAGAGGTATATAAAAGGTCAACGGGTTGGTTATAATTTAATATAAGCGTTTATATGCTTTAATATTTAAGTATTAATCTTAAAGATAGACTCCTCAAAATTTGCTTCCATGATAGGTAAAAACTGACACATTATGCATAGGATATTTCGACACTCCTTACCCGTTCAAGCTTTAGCTTCCGTGTTTGCGATCGCTATATTGTGTTTTATATCGGCTTTAGGAAGTGGCATGTTGGCATGGGTATCAGAGGCGGATGCTCAAGCCATCAATACCGCAGGATCGATACGCATGGCCACCTATCGCATCAACTTCCAAATTGCCACCGACTTTACAGCAGATAGCTCTGCTAACTTAAGTATCGCCACTGAGCAAATTGGTTTACAAAACGCTTTGCAAAGTCCAATAAAAGACGCTGCACTTGCCTCTAATCAGTTAAACCATGATCCCTTGAATGACTCTATAAAAATACCTGTATTGGTTAAAGATATGGAGACTAGACTACAGAGTTTACGTGAGTACCAGCGCGCTTATGCTAATGAACATAAAGTCATCAACGAGCAGCTGGAGCGTATAGAGGCGCAGTGGTTTGATCATCTAAAGCCTATTTTACTGTCGTCAAACAAACCACTGTTTTATACCGCCTCCCCTCAGTACATCCAAGACGTCGATAATTTTGTCAATGAATTACAGTATAGAAACGAGCAAAGACAGACTTGGCAGCAGCTCTTACAAATGGCGTCACTACTATTAACCGTCGTTATTATGATGATTGGTATGCACAAACTGCGGCGCAACGTGTTGATACCCGTCCAGCAACTGATCAATGCTAATAGCCAATTTAAGCGTGGTAAACGCGATACTAGACTCTCCATATCTGGCTACACAGAGTTTAAAAAACTCGGAGACTCTTTTAATGAGATGGCAAGCACGATTGAGGTTTATCAGCAGTCCCTTGAAAGTGAGGTGCAACTAAAGACCCAGCATCTAATCAAAGCCAACCAAGCATTATCCTTGTTTTATGATTTCTCCAAACAGCTCACTACAAGCCCGGTAAGCTTACATAAGCTAGATACTTTAATCACTGAGTTTGGCGATATATTCCCGCATTTAGATTTTACACTTTGTATTCAAAGTAACCTCATAAATGATAAAGACAGCATCGCTTTGCACGATAGTAAAATGCGCGAGCTATGCACCAAGCTTACCTGCGACAACTGCGTTATTAAAGAAAATGAATATATACAAACTTATCCCATCACGCATCAAGATACCGAATTTGGCGATTTAAAAGTCAGACCTAAATCTGTTTTACTCACTAATACTGGGGCATCAAAAGAGAGCAATAAACCATCAGCGCCGACTTCTCGTATTCACATGGTAGAGGCGGACGAGGCTTATCTTGATTATAGAAATAGCGAGCTGATCGTAGCACTTACCAATTTAGTAAGTACCGCCTTATCACTGCGCAAACAAAGACAACAAGAGCATCAGCTTATCTTATTAGAGGAGCGCTCAACCATCGCAAGAGAGCTTCACGACTCTTTAGCGCAGTCCTTGTCTTATTTAAAGATTCAAGTCAGCGTACTTGAGAAGCATTTAAAAAAGCGCACTGCTAACGTCCAACAAGGCGCTAAGCAAAACACTCAAAAAGAAGTAGGAACGGCGTCTGACGATGCCAATAACACCATCGTCTGGCAGCATATTGAGCAAATAAAAACCGGTCTTAGCTCCGCCTATCAAGAGCTGCGCGACTTGCTAACTACTTTTCGTCTCACTATTGATAGTGCCAACTTCGACGAAGCCCTATATGAGGCGGCTGACGAGTTTGCTGCCAAAGGTCGTTTTGAGGTCAAAGTAAACAATCAAATCATGTCTTTAAACTTAACGGCAACCGAGCAAGTGCATCTGATTCAGATCATAAGAGAAGCGCTATCTAATGTTAGTCGCCATGCTCATGCTAAAAACGTCGTTATTGATCTAGGCTACGATGATGAAAGCAACTATATCGCTATGCAGGTTATCGACGATGGTATTGGTATGTCAGGTACGGTCAATCAGACCCAGCATCATGGACTGATGATTATGAAAGAGCGCGCTTATAAGCTTGGCGGCGATTTAATAATAAAGAGCAACGAGGCCACAGAAACTACAGGTACCAGTGTTATCGTCAGGTTTATACCCAGTTTTTTCAACGACTATATGACTGAACAAGCAAGCAACATGACTGAACAAGCAGATAACTACAATAACTAAGTATATAAAGCTGAGCATCTAAAGCTAGGCATCTAAAGATTTAATTTTTATTCCCTGTCCGTTTTTAACTTGTGAGTGTTTTATGGCTACTACCGTTTATACCCCGTCCTCTCCTGCTAAGCTGCTATTAGTAGACGATCACCCTATGCTGCGCCGAGGAATAGCTGAGCTGTTGAGTCTTGAGGACGACGTAGTAGTCGTTGGTGAAGTCAGTAACGGTCAAGAAGCGCTAGAGTTTTTGGAGAACCATGAGGTGGACCTCGTGATACTAGATCACAAGATGCCCGTGCTAACAGGCATTGAGACTTTAAAAGAGATTAGAGCTAGAAACATCGAGGTAAAAGCACTGTTATTCACTGTCTCCGATAGCGGCGAGGACGTACAAGAAGCGCTAAAATTGGGAGTGGATGGTTACCTATTAAAAGATATGGAGCCTGAGCTGATTATTACTGATATCAGAAAAGTGCTACGCGGCGAGCTGGTCATCAGTCCCAATCTGGCTGCAATACTGGCGCAGACCTTACGTAAACCCAGTATTGATGACATAGCTGGTAATCTGACTAGTAGAGAGCTGCAAGTCATTCAAATGATCGCTGAAGGTATGAGCAACAAAATGATTGCCAACAATCTCGATATTGCTGAATCAACGGTAAAGGTACACGTTAAACATATCCTCAATAAAACTGGTCTGCGAACTCGCGTAGAGGTAGCAGTTTGGACAGTCAATCATTTGTCAAAATAGCTTCTTAATTTACATAAAGCCCAGTCATGCATATCATCAAAAAGCCACCTAGCGTTACGGTTAGGTGGCTTTTTTAATAGGCAAATAGTGATATCAGTACTAGGCCTGCTCAGCTGCAATCTGACGATCCACTGATGACATCTGATACTCATCACCAAAAGCGCCTTCAGGTTCTTTTAGCCAAAAGAAACACAATACCCAAGCAATAAAGGCACCGATTGCAATAATAAAGAAGAACTGGTTTGGCTCTACAAAGGTAAATATAAACAGATAGAATACCGCGCCCACGTTACCATAAGCGCCTGCCATACCTGAGATCTGTCCGGTTAGGCGGCGTTTGATTGAGGGAATAATACCAAAAGTCGCCCCTTCTGCCCCTTGTACAAATACAGAACACAAAATGGTAAAGACGACAGCGATAAATAACGGCCATTCTGCATTTAGTAGTCCCATGAGCCCAAAGCCGATACCAATGCCGAACATATAAATCAGCATAACTAAGCGGCGATTACCGACCTTATCAGAGATATAGCCTCCTAGCGGTCGCGCCCACAAGTTAACAAAAGCAAAGGTTGACGCCACAAGGCCCGCTACCGTAGGATCAAGCTGCCAGGTCGCGGCAAAGAACATGGGCAGCATAGACACTACAGCAAGCTCAGCACCAAAGTTAGCAAAATAGGTGACGTTAAGCGCGGCAACCGAGGTGAACGGGTATTTATCGTCCTCAGGGATACCTGCTTTGATAAGCGGTACGTTGACCCTAATTGCTTTGTAAATCTGATAAATCACAGCGACCGCGATAAGAGCATAAAACCCCCTAGCGCCAGTTTCGCTCAAAAACCCCATGTTTTGCGTACGATAAACCAATACGCCCAAGATGCCATATAAAGGGATAATAAATAGACAGTATAATAAAAGATCCTGCCAGTTTGATACCTCGAGCGCGCCTGCCTTACGCGCTTTTTTATGGGTGTCTTCTGTAGGTCCATCGGTGATCAAAAACCAGTACGCCACGCCGTACAAAGCCATAAGCAGACCGGATAAGGCAATCGCCCAGCGCCAGCCATCATCACCGCCAAAAAACTGCAAGGCCACCGTTGGAATGGTAATCGCAGCAGCCGCTGAGCCAAAGTTGCCCCAGCCTGCATAAAAGCCTTCAGCGAAGCCAATATCTTTGGGTTTAAACCACAGCGCCGTCATATGAATACCAACGACGAAGCCAGCCCCAACGATAGACATAAATAGCCGCGCTACAAAGAGCTGCATGGCGGAGCTACCAAAGGCAAAGAACCAAGTCGGTATTGCCATTACCACCATCAGTATTGAGAACACGCGCCTAGGACCAAAGCGATCGAGTGCCATACCGACAATCACCCGCCCCGGAATGGTCAAAGCCACGTTGGCAATCAAAAACAATTTAATGTGATCAGGGGTTAAGTAGCTTTCGGTCGCCAGCATAGAGGTTGCCAGCGGTGCCATATTGAACCAGACATAAAAGGTAAGAAAAAAAGCAATCCACGTATAGTGCAGCGCCCTTATCTCGCGGCGCTCCATCTCCAGTAGCTCTTTTGCATGCATAATAAACACTCCATCCTAAATTTAGGCAGCTTTGATGGAGATAATTTAGCAACAAGGAGTAGGCTTAACTATTGAGCAAAAGCAGTAGGCTCGCTACGTTTAGTACTACTAATTAGTAATACTAAATAGGGATTAAGAGGTAGTGCTGATCCTGACCAAATCTATTAAGCTAGTTAAATAGTTGATACCGTATAAACACTCTAATCAATTAAGGAGCTACCATGAACCGTGCGATTATCCCCAGTCACTGGAAAATAAAACGCTCGACACACTTTTTTACTAAGGATAAAGTTCCCAAAGCTTTACTTACGCATCACAATACGGCTGAGGGCGTGTTCGGTCAGATTTGCGTCATGCAAGGAGAAGTCACCTTTTATGGCTTTGCCAATGAAGCGGCTACCGAGCCTGAGCAAACTATAGTGATCAAAGCCGGAGAGTTTGCTGTCAGCCCACCGCAGTATTGGCACCGCGTGGAGTTAAGCGATGATGCGCAGTTCAATATTAACTTTTGGACAGAAAGCGATACTGGCAATAAATCCTTATTTAATAGCTCCACCATTCATAGTAAGCCTATCGACAAATTGTTTGATAAGCCGGAGGAGTAAGAATAGTTTAAAAAATTCTATAAGAATTTAAGTACTGTCAATTGATAGTGTTTTAACATCGACTCTACTGTCAATTTCTATTTAAGAATATTAGCTTTCAACTACTGAACTCAGTTTTTTGAAACGTTTTATACGTTTAGTCTACTTAATTAATAAAGAAGGTCAATCGCAAGATTGACCTTCTTTATTGTAGTTAGACATGAACCAACTTAAATAATATCAGTAGCACTATTATTCATACTATTTTCATCAAGCTGTTGCATCATATCTAACATAATCCCCAAGGAAGTTTGATGCTGTGCACTAGTTTCGTTAGTGGGGTTAGGGTTACTGATACCATAAGCGCCAAATATCTGATCGGCACTGATACTTCCGCCAGACGCAAAGCTAAGATTGCCTACAGCAGACTCTCCACCCATAAAGAAGTCTTCAATAGTCAATTGATCTGCTGTGCCACTGACTTTAAGAATCAGATCGTCATTGCTACGCATGAGTCCACTGGCTATTTGGTTAAAGCCAACACCATCAAAATAGATGTTATCGATACCGCCACCTGTATTATCGATGATATCCTGACCAAATCCTGCTTCGAAATAATAGAGATCATCGCCAGCATTGCCTTTTAATAGATCGTTACCACTACCACCGATCAGGATGTCATTACCCAATCCTCCATCTAACTGATCATTGCCTGATAGACCTTGAAGTCTGTTATCAACTTCTGACCCTTGAAGTTGATCGTTAGCATCTGTACCTAAAATGTCTGCGGTTCCATCACTGTTAGTAGGCACATCTGGTGTGGTATCGCCAGCAGGTGTAGATTCTGGTATAGCTTTACCGAACAAGCCAAAGATTTGCTCATGTGAGATACTGCCTCCAGTCTCAAAGCTAATGGTCTCAATAATACTATCACCATTACTAAAGTAGTCTTTGATAGTCACTTGATTATTAGCATCACCATTGACTCGCAGAATAAGATCATTGCCTAAACTCATTAGTCCTGAACCAACCTGATTGTAGGTAATACCATTGCTAAAGATAATCTCATCTATCCCATGCGTATCAACGATGGTATCTTTACCAGCGCTATAGATATACGTGTCATTACCTCTGCCACCTTCTAGTTGGTCGTCATTTGTAGTATCCGTTATGGTGTTGTCACCTGATAGATCAGTGTCTCCTGTAGGTATCTCTGGGTCAGTGGGTGTTTCAGGCTTTGATGGCGTAGGAGCGCTAGCTGCTGGTATCGCGATGCCGAATAGACCAAAAATTTGCTCGTGCGAGATGCTACCGCCTGTCTCAAAGCTAATGGTCTCAATAATACTATCGCCATTGATAAAATAGTCTTCAAGCGTGACTTGGTTATCTGTACTACCATTAACACGCAGAACTAAGTCATTACCTGATTTGTTCAACCCAGAACCCACTTGACTAAAGGTGATACCATTACTAAAGGTCAGTGTATCTATACCGTGAGTGTCGGTGATAACATCCCTACCTGCCGTATAGATATAAGTGTCGTTACCAGCGCCTCCTTGCAGATGGTCATCGCCAGAAGTGTCTGTCAATATGTTGTCACCCGATAAGTCGGTGTCATCTGTAGGCGTTTCTGGATCCGTTGGTGTTGGGTTGTCAGGCGTATTAACGGGTTGGCTTGAGTGGACAGTAACGGTCAGATAAGCACCTGCACTCGTGCCAAAGAGGTCGCCTGCCCATAGTATGAACGAGTAGTTGCCAATACTATCGACCGTTGGACTACCCGTCAGCGTACGGGTATCGGCATCAAAGCTTAGCCAATCAGGAATGTCCTGATAACTGCCATCAGTATTCTGATCGGCTAAAGTGATACGGTAGCTAAGGCTTGAGTCCCAAGCATCTTGATCGACAATGGTGTCAGCATCGAATTGAACGTTTAGGCTGTCGTCATCGTTAATAGTAATAGCTTCTGGGTATTTATTGACAGTAGGTGCATGGTTATCTGCTCGGTCTATGATTGCAGCATCAATATCTTGCTGAGTGAGGACGATTTGTTCCCCGTTGTTGTCAAAGACAATGCGATCAATTTTGTTGTCGCTCATCAATGTTGGGAGGTCATCGATAGGCAGATTTTCTGACTCTAAATCAACAAACATTGCCTCTTCATCTGGAATCGGAACTTGGGCTTCAGCCTGCGCAGCTTTAAAATAGTCAGAAATCCAGATATGCTCATTACTACCTGCAAAGCGAATCATCAGGCTATCTTGTTCGCGAGTGAACGAGGATTGCTCTTGAGAGTAGCCTTGAATGACTAAGGTATCAACTGCCTCTACATTGTCAGTGACACTGATAGTATCTTTACCACCGCCTTTTTTGTAAATAATGGTGTCATTACCACCCAAGCCATTCACAAAATTGCTTTGTTCATTGAGCGTAATAGTATTATCAAGATCATTACCAAACGCTGTTTTAGCGTCGCCTTTTAGAATAAGGTTTTCAACATTTCTTTGTAAGTGATGATAGCTCCCTGTATCTACCCAATTCCCCATATCATCTTGACTATAGAAACGATGATCATCCCATTGTTCTACAGTATCATTACCACCTGAATCACCAGAGACATAGTTTCCATGAAGATTCCCTTCGACAACTTGGTCTCCACGCTGACGCATTGTGGTTCCGTCACTATTAGTAATGAGTTTTTCATAATGGTTAACAATGTAGTAGTCATCGCCAGCACCACCACTCATAATATCCGCGCCGCTCTTACCATCTAAAATATTATTGCCTGAATTACCATATAAACCATTGTCATTGGCATCACCAGTAATATTAAAGTTACCACTGCCTTTTAAGTGAATTTCTTCAAGGTTAGTGCCTTCAAGATTAAAACTGTCTTCAATGAAGATTGCATCATAACCTTCGTCAGCATTCTCAATAAAGTTGTCAAGATCGTCGACATCATATGTGTCGTCTCCTAAACCACCGATTAAGGTATCTGCGCCCTCATCTCCTTGTAGCCAATCATTTCCTTTTCCACCTTGAATATAGTCATCACCCGCACCACCAAATAGCGTATCGTGACCATCTTCACCATTTATATTGTCTGCACCCGCATTACCGTAAATAAAGTCTTCACCTGTACCACCACGTATAGTATCGACATTATCACCACCATGCAGCTCATCCCAACCAGCACCACCATCAATATTATTTTTGGCAGTTTGATTGCCATGTACGGTATCATTACCGTCGTAAGCATTTATAATGTTAATACGATCGTTTAGTGTGCCATTTATAACATCCGCATTCTCATTACCTTCAAAGGTCACTTGTGCCATTAGATCTTGATTTGACCATTGCGTTCCATCAGCGAATTGCACACTTAATGTAGAGTCTAACGAGTTGGCAATATAGTTCTTTAGTATAAGTTTATCGGTAGCGCCGTATTGGACAATAAGATCATCACCGTCAAAGGTTACTGCTTGAACATCTGATGCGTTAATATCAGTGAACTTAATATGGCTTATTTCACTAGCATAATCATTTTCTTGAATCGTATCTATGCCATCACCTAATGAGAAGTAATAAGTGTCTTGTCCTTCACCACCTATTAGTATGTCACTACCTTGATTTCCAGTTATATAATCAACACCTGCAAAACCTTCTATTAAATTAGAACTGCTATCACCTACAAGATTGTCAGAGTTTCTCCAGCCCTGAATACTTGGTAGAGTAGAGTCTATATTATTCAATGATGTCTCAAGTAGCTCAGACAAATTAATGGTTTTATCGTTAGTTTGGATTTGTATAGGCTTGACGGCCTCTAGA
The DNA here is from genome assembly GCA_947501045.1 of uncultured Psychrobacter sp. Taxonomy (GTDB): domain Bacteria; phylum Pseudomonadota; class Gammaproteobacteria; order Pseudomonadales; family Moraxellaceae; genus Psychrobacter. Next base: position 642,378 of record CANMUI010000001.1, on the reverse strand, counting down.
AGTAGAGCGTTATTCAATACAATAGTATCTTCGGTGCCATACTTTATTAGTAAGCTATCACCTTGTTTAAACAAAGAAATTTCATCAGAGTTTATTCCATTTAATACAATAGTATCTGTAGCTTCAGTCTGTCTATAATCATAATTGATGATATCTTGCCCATCGTTTACGTTAAACACGTAAGTGTTATTGCCAGTATCTCCATCAAGATAATCACTACCTGCCATACCTTCTAAGATATCATCTCCAGCATAACCATAGATAGCATTGCTAGTATCGTCTCCTATAATGCTATCTGCACCTTGCCATCCGTAAATGTATTCAGAGCTATCTTCTAAAGTATTATTGCTAATAGGAGTGAGTAGCAGCTCTGCTAAAGTTATTTCACTGTCTATAAATTTAAAATTCATACTCTTAGTAGAATTTGGATCTAATGCACCAACCAAAGTAATAGAATCACTTTCTGAATATTGGATAACAAGATTATTGTTATTTTTGATTAGACTAATATCTACTAACTGTACTGTCTCTAATAATACTGTATCAATACCTTCGCCCGTACTAGCATACCTAATAGTGTCTTTTCCATCGGCTACGTTAAACGAATAAGTGTTATTTCCTGTACCACCGTCAATATAATCATCGCCTTGCTTTGCGTTAATATAATCATCACCATCTTTAGCGTATATTTTATTATTCTGCGCATCACCTGTTATAAGATCATGTCTGCGCCACCCATCAATTATCTCATTATCATCTGTTAATAAGTTTTGTAAAGGCTGCTCAACAACTTGATCTATAAATAAAATTTTATCAGAAAAGGTTAATAGTACAGGTTTTGTTGCCTGATCTAGTAGTGCATTAACAATAGTGACCTGTTCTTCTCCATATTGAATGATTAAATCATTATTTTTTTGGTAAAAACTCACTTCACTAAAATCGGTATCTACGAAGTTTATTTTTTCAAATCCCACCCCTTGATAGTCATAAACAATCGTATCTTTACCACTGCCTTTAGACAGAATGTAAGTATTGAATCCAGCGCCGCCTTCTAGTGTGTCATTACCAATTCCTGAAACAATGACATCATCTCCTAAACCAGTATTTACTTTTATCCCTTCATCAGCTCCTATAACAACAGTATCCTCGCCGTTTCCTGTATTGAACGTACCTTCTATAGCATTTGATATATATCTAAAGTCGTTATCATTAGTACCATTATCTAACAAAATATCAGTTTCTTGAACTATTGCATTCAGCCCTTCTGGATCTGTCTCTGACAATTCAGAGTACCATTGATTGAAAAGAATAAAACCATTTGACCAGCCAGCATTACTAACCGTTTTACCATTTAAAGTTAAAAGGTCTTTCAAGTCTTCTAGAGCGCCTAGAGCATCATTTTGGTAATTGTTGATAAACAATGTTTCTACATTAGATAAGTCTTGCGTTGAATTAGAGCTGCTACTCAGTGCATCTAGATATGGTTTTAGTATGGTTTGATTGAGCAAGCTGAAATACAGTTTATCTTTAACTTGAGTGTATAGGTTTAAGAGTGGAGCAGTCTCATCACCGCGAATTTGATAATAAATATCTCTTGCTGTATGCGCACTTATTGACTCGGCAAATCTAATTTGATTTTCGACTTCTTCGCTAGCATAATTAGGTGGTGGAAGATCTTCTTTAATTCTAGTAAGATACTCTGGAATTTCCTGACCTCGTCTCAAACGAATTACATTTGTAGAGTCATCTGACTGACGCCATTCCACTGTTTCCTGATTAACCAGTTCTATCCTAGCATCTGAACTATAAGAAGGATCAGTATTCATCCACTCTGTCATAATATCATCTAGAGCCGCTTTTTGGTCCTCACGACTAGTCATACTTGCATACTGCTCTAACGAACTCGCCAATGTAGGCGATCTCATAGCCGCTTGTTGAAGATCAGCTAATCTGCCATAACCCTGAACATTAGGAAGATTGGCAATACTTTCACTAACTTCCAATATTTCAGTATATTTTGAATATATACCATCGCTCTTAAAGTCAATATCAGCAACCACACTAGTGCTGCCATCAGACTTAGTAAAAGTATTTTGTGACTTGATCAATCCACCATCTACACGTTGGTTAATCTCTTCGCTATCAGTCACATTTATACTGGTAATACCTGCTTGAGTTAGACTAATCAGTTCATCTGCTGTACTAATTCCATCTCCATTTTTATCTTGCCATACTTTGAGTTCACTAAAGTGCTCATCAACTGCATCTATTACTCCATCAGCATTGCTGTCCAAATCGGCTAGCGCAGCAAACCCAGTATTAGCACGGCTACCGTCATTCAATATAGTATTGTCACCAAAAAGCTCTGAACCATCATCAATGATGCCATTGCCATTAATATCTCTTACTAAAATCCCATCTTCTGCTGTTACCCAGCCGCTAGCAGTACGTATACCATCACCATCATGATCAAATAAAGCACCGTTATAATCGTTTTCATCAACTGTGTTGATTATACCATCGCCATTAATATCTAAGGCAATAGGGTCATAATATTCAATGCGATAGGTAGTATCTGCTAAGTCTTTTGCCCAGTCGGGCATGTTATTCCTATCAGGATCAAACAAATCTAAAATTTGATTGGCTAACCAATCTCCAGTGTCACCAAGCCCATCAACTACCAAAGAATTCAAAGTATCGGGGGCATCCAAAATCTGGTCAGCTAGCCAAGTACCAGCATCACCAAGGCCGTTAACTGCCAAATCATTTAAAGTATCATATAGCCCTTGATCTGGATCCGTATTGGCTACGTATAAGCTGGCTCCAGTTGCTGCAATAGCAACGGCAGTGGCACCTAAGATTAGAATGGGTGATAAAGCGACACCACCAACTACAGTAACTCCTACAGCTGCTGCTGTGCCAGCAGCTAATGCTATAGCTGCTGCTGCATTACCTAAAAGGCTAAGTCCGTCACTTAATTTAGCTTGTTCATTTGGATTCAATATATCCGAGCCTACCTTGAATCCATCTATAACTGCTCCAGCTGCTGCTATATAAGCGTTAGCTTTTCCTAGTGCAACGCCTATTTTGGCTAAAGCTGTTTGTGAAGCTGTTAGAGGTCCGACAGACGGTGGTGCTTCATAAGCCTGAACTGCTGATAAACCAGTTTGAACTGCACCTGCTCCTAAGCTTACGAAGGACTGAGCGGTAGAAGCTACTTCTATTGGTCTTGTTTTTGCAATCTCACCATTAAAATCAAGACTAGGTTCATATAAAGATTTAATATTGCTGAGAGTAACACCACCTGCTTGAGTGTTACTTATTAGGTTGACAGTATTGGTTAAAGTGCTAGTCATAATCTTGTCCTATAGAGTTATAAAAATTAGTTTTTCATGAGTATTACTTTTCTTTGTATAGAATGGGACGATTGATCAAACTATTAAGTTTTGTCATAAAAAGAATAAAACCCAAACCTCCGAACAATGAAATTGATCCTCTTAACATATTTGATTTAAAAATTAGTTTTTTAGTATCTTCATAGGTTATTTGAAGATCTTCATCTGCCCCTTCCACTTCTAAACTTACTAGTTGCGGTAATTTAATTGAGTTGCCCAAGAAGCTTGGCTGATAATACCAGCCAATTTTTGCATTCTTGCCAATTCTAGGTTCAAGATATTTCCGACCCATACAGGATCCAGATATGGCAAAATTAAATACATTATAACTGCAACCATATAAGGTTAGCTGATTCGGATTATTAAGAGACTGTAATGCTATACTAAATTCTGTATCAGCTATTATTCCTTCACTGTAATGAAGCTCTGGTTCTCGCGGTAGACCTCTACCTTGCCAATCCAAAAAATTCCACGCAATGAAAAAAGTTATAAATAGTGCATTTAAAATAGTGTCAAATTTTTGCGATGAAGATTTGTTTCTGAATTTTTCTAGCATGGTATCTCTTTAAAGTTATTGAACTTTAGAAGTGCTCTTAACGGATCATCTAGCATGTTTGCTACATCTGCTACAGGGTATTTGTCTTGGGTGATGGCTTCTATGTGTTCGGAAGAAATTTTGTCACAGGCAGGTAGAGTAGCCACAATAAGCGTAATCACTATACTTGTGACTAGGTTTTTCTTATAAATATCAGCTAATTTTCGCATTAGTGGCGTTCTTTTCAGATAATCGGTAATTTAAAATAACAATTGTTCGTACAAATGTACAGTTTTTTATTAGTTTTTTGCGTTAGATATTGATGGTTTGATTTGACGTTATTTCTACTAGGTACTTTCAAGAAATGGAGTGCTAGAGAGGAGCTTTGAGCAGTGAGATTTTTGCTTGTAAAGCCAAACAAAATCATTTAATAGAAAAATACCGCTGAACCTGGTCAACGGTACTTTTGATTCAAATTAATGAGTGTTAGGAATATTTTTAACGCTCCCCCATTCCTTCTGACAATGTCTTGGTAATTGGCTTAGTCAGATAAGATAATACGGTTCGCTCAAGTGCTTTGATGTCAACGGACGCTGTCATACCCGGTTTGATGACAATCTCGTCTTGCCGACCATCAAACTCTGCACCTGTGATAACGATGAGCACTCGGTAATAAGGCTCTTCTCCTTGAGCGGTCTGCTCCATTAGCGTATCAGGGCTGATGTAGCTGACTGTACCTTCCATTGCGCCAAAGATTGAATAGTCGTAGGCATCTAGTTTGACTACTGCCTCTTGACCTTTTTTGACATAAGCAATATCTGTAGTACTTACTTTGGCTTCTACCACCAGATCACTACTCGTCGGTAGTATTTGCATGATGATCTCACCAGGTTTTACTACCCCGCCTATAGTTGTCACGTTGATGTTTTTGACCTTACCTTCTGTGGGTGCCATTAGGCGCTTTTCTTGTAGCACTTGGGTGCGATCACGCAGTTGTTCAAGCTCAGCATCTAGCTCTTCTTGCGTCCGTGTCATCTCAGACTGCGCTTCTTCAAAGTATTTGTTACGCTTATTACTGATTTGAGCTTCGATATCGGCCACTTGACGTTGCAATTTAATCACATCTGCTCGGCTCACATCACCATAGGCTAACAATGGCTCGTTCATATTTAGCTCTTGCTTGGCAAGGACGAGTATTTTCTGTAGTGAGGAGACGTCTTCATTGATTGCTTGGCGGCGGCGATTATACAGAGCGGTTTGATTCTGCACGTATTCAGGGTAGTTTTTTACGTCGTCGGAGAACACAAGATCGGTTTCGAATATTTCAGCGTTTAGGCGGGTAAGTTTAGTTTTTAGCGCCGCCGTTTTAGCAGCAGTGTTATCCAGTGCCGCTTTGGCACGTTCTTCTTCTAATACGACCAATAATTGACCTTGTTTTACTTCTTGCCCTTCAACCACAGCAAGCTCTGTCAATACCCCGCCTTCTGATGCTTGGATCTCTTGCGTACGAGCACTGGCGATGACCGTTGCTTGAGCACGTGTTACCTGATTAATTTTGGCAAATGATGCCCAGGTGATCAAGGCAATAATACCAACCAAGGCTATCCATATACTCAGTCTAGAGCGGTTTACTTTGGGGGTGGTGGGTGTGTATTTATACTCTGACATACCGACTTACCTTGCTTGTTTATTGGTATTCTGATTGTTTTCCATGAGCTTATTAAGCACAGCTTGTTTTGGTCCATCTATGACGATACGTTGGTTATCCATGATAATCAGCCGATCGACCAGCTCTAACAGCGCTGTTTTATGCGTTGATACAATGAACGTCTGCCCTGCTTCTAGCTCTTTTTGCAATACTCTTAGACAGCGATGCTCTTGCCTATTGTCCATAGATGCAGTCGGTTCATCTAATAAGAATACATCAGGCTTGGTAAGTAGCAGACGAGTAAAAGCAACAAGCTGCTTTTGTCCACCAGATAATCCGCGCCCGCCTTCACTAATCGGTAAATCAAGACCGCTTGAGTGATTGGCTACTAGATTTATGAGTCCTGTCTTCTCCATCGCTTGTTGTAAGACATCATCATTAGGCGCTGCCATACCGATGAGTAAGTTCTCTCTCAACGTCCCTTGAAACAAGCGATGATCTTGCTGTAAGTAACCCAAACGCTCACTTAAAGTCTCCCGACTGATTTGATGAATATCTAGACCGTCGAGTAACACGCGACCTTTGGTAGGCGCATATAAACCCGCAAGCACCTTTAATAAGGTAGATTTTCCAGATCCTATCGGTCCTAGTATCGCAATACGCTCTCCTGCTTTAATCGTTAATTTATCGATCTCAACAGCTGGTCTATCATTGTTTTGATAGTTAAATACTAAGTCGTCGCACTGGTAAGCACCTTTAATACGACTAGGTGACAATGGATAAGCGACACCTTGATTGTCTTGTTCTAATGAGAACAATGCTTCAATATTTAATTTTGCCGCTTTGGCATGAGAGTATTGCACCAATAGATTGGGTAGTGTCATAACGGGTGCTAGCACTCTACCCCCTAAGATAGAACAGGCGATAAGTCCACCCATAGTCATATCACCTTGCATCACCACGAATGAGCCTACGATCACAATACCGACATAGCTGATTTGTTGAAGCATTTGCGTTAGATACGTTAGATTGTCATTGGTATGCTTCATGTCCAAGTCGTTCTTGATGGTGACATTCATCACATCAAGCCAACGTGATAAGAACTTCCAACTGCCCGCTCCTGCCTTTATAGTTTCGACCCCTTCAACCGCCTCGACCAATAACCCTGTCTTATAATAAGAAGCACTAGCCCCTTCGGCGGCAATCTTATCAATACTTTTACGTGCAAACAGACCCATAGCGATAGCAATGACCGCTGCAATGACTGGAACGAGTGCTACATAGGGCGAGCCAATAACCGCAATCAGACTGATGAAAATAATAGTCATCGGCAAGTCTACTAAACCGAAGAGTGTACTGGCGGTAAAGAAGCTGCGTACTTGCTCATAACCTCGTAGCTGGGCTGCCATAGAACCAACTGAACCTGGCATCTGATCAATACGTACTCGCAGTAACCGCTGAAACACTTCACGAGATAAATATTGATCAAGGCCGACGACGACTTTGTCCATAATCTTGGAGCGCGAGAATTTCATAAACGCTTCAAATATGATAACTAAAAATACGCCGCTGGCTAAGATAATTAAGGTATATTCACTACGAGTGGGAATGACACGGTCATACACTTGCATTGAGAATAGTGATACTGCTAAAGCCAACATATTGATTAAGAAGCTGGCGATAATCGCTTCAAAGAGGATGCCTTTATAGTTAGTCAGGTTTGACTTGAGCAGATCAGAAAAAGTAGCTTTACGCTGCTTTACGTGATCTTCTTTCAAACGAATCCGTAATACGAGCGATAAGTCTTCAGCTTGGGTATGAGTACGGCTGTCTTCTTGTCTGAAGTTCCAGCTGCCTTGAGGCGTTTGACTATCAATCACACCCCAGCCGATACCAGCTTGATATGCTAACAATGGCAAAAAAGCAGCGTCAGGCTGCTCTAATATTTCTGATGTTTCCTCTATTCCTATGTCTTTGAGTACCGTATTGACTTGATCTAATTTGTGAACACCTTGAAGGTATCCGCTAGCTCCATCATTATCTCTAATGATATTACCAAAGCGTATATTGCCTACTGGATAGCCCTGTTGACTGAGAATATCTTTAATAGCGTCAATAAGCGTCTGAGTTAGCTTGCTTTGATCAAGTATTTGGATCTGATCTTCTTGTTCAATAGATTCAGGCTTTATTAATTTCAAATTTGCACTCATAGGTATCACTTATTTAAGATATGAACATGACTTATTTGGAGCAATAGTAGGTAACAGAATTTATATTTAAATGAATGATGCATTTAATTGTTTTACATATTCTGCTTATCGAGCCATTCTCTTACAGGATCTAAAGGTTTAAACAGCGGTACTGGCTCACGATTACGAGCAAAGCGTTGCCAATCCATCAAGCCAAAATCGACTTGTAGTTTGTAAAATGCACCTAGCATATCAGCACGAGCTTGTACCAGCTGCACTTGATACTCATTATGCTCACGTACGGCATTTAACACCTCCAGCCACGACTTACGGCCAGCAATGAACTGGCGGCGATATGAATTTACGACGATTTGAGCCCCTGCTGCTGCCGCTACTAGCGATGTTTCACGATCTCTGGCACTAACAAACTGTTGATACTGGATTTGAATCTCTTCTATCACTCGGCGGCGAGACGCTTGTTGATTTTGCACCAGACTATTTACTTGAGCTTGAGACGCGCGGGCTAAGGCTAAATTAGAGAATCCAGCACCTGGGTCATAAGTCAGACCGATAGAGAAAACGCCGTCGTCTCTGTCTCTTAAATCATTTCTATCATTCTGTTGATAATAGGAATGCTCGTATTGTGCATATATGGTTGGATATCTTGCAGCTCTCTGGACTTCTACCTCTTGCTTTGCAGATTCAATTTGGAAGTGTTCTTTTACCACAGTAGGATTGTAGAAACTGGCTTGATTGAATGCCATGTCTTCAAAGCCAGTTGATTGACGTTTGGCTTGTTCAGTTAAGGTTTTGATATCGGATATGCGAGCTTGAGGTAGAGGATGACCGATGATCTGCTCTAATCTAGCGGCAGCAATACGTTGTTGTTCTACTGCTGCTTGATAAGCATTTTGTTCTTGTAAAATACGATTGATCGCCAAATCCAGCTCAATGCGAGCAGAGACACCCTGACCCACTCGGCGCTGCATCATTTGCTCAAACTCGTTGAGCTGATCTAGACTATCAAGATGAATGTGCTGTCTTGCGATAGCTTGAATATAACTTTGCCACGCTTCAATAGTGCTTTTTGCGACTTGATTTTGCTGTTCATAAACACGCTCTGTGGCTGCTTTATCATTGAATACGGCCTGATTGACATTTGCGGTAAGCCTACCGCCTGTCCACAAAGGCTGACGAATTCTAACTTGTGAGTTAAAATCATCTTCGCCATATCCTGACGTTACACTAGGTGTAGGTAGCAAGTTGAGTTTTGCAGCACTGATATTTTCAACAGTGGCTTGTTGATCAAATCTGGCAGCTTCTACCGAAGGATAGGTCTCAATAGCTTTAGTAATTAGATCATTAATTTGAAAGTCTGAATCCACAGCGTAACTACGACTGCTTAAGCTAATTAGAAATAGAAGAATAATACTCCACATTTTTAATAAATTGACATTTGAGCGATTACTGTGCACATGATTGGTTAACATAATCTACGAGCTTTTCCTTCTGCATTACATTCTTACTTATTAAGTACTGTTTTTCTTCTATATAACCATTGTGTAACTAATTTATATATATGTACGTTTTGTGTGAACTTATAAATGATTGTATACTAAACTAAAGTGTAATGCTCATTAAAATAAATTAGAAATTAGAGAAGTTGGTAACTACCTAACTGTGAAGATTGTTTTACGACTAATAAAATTTAATTGAAGGTTAGCCTTACTATGATTAGATCTAAAAAACAGTGGTCTTCCGCTTTATTATTTTCTATTGCTATCCATGTAGTAATATTCTTGGTGTTATATATCAACTTTAGTCAAACAGACACTACAAAAGACTCCAATCCATACAACAATGAGCGTATGGTTCATGAAGCTAGAGATGAGCAGTTACCGCTCAAAACGACTAGTACTGATGCTCCTTTCGAAACTAATACTAGTAACGTAATGGCTAGCACAGTCATAGTAGAAGATGAACAAAAGCTATTGTTACAGACTGAACAAACTAATGGCTTAAGCACTTTACACAACAAAAAAGAGCTGGAACCTAAAGAAAGTTCAAAATCGCTGAGAGAAGATATGTTAGAGACGCATACAAATATTGTAGACATGGTTGTCTATGAACAGAATTTAGAGCCTCTTTTGCAAGATGAAAACACCATAGACTATGATGAAAATATTCCATTTATTGCTACTGCAAATGATGCTGGTCTTCTTAGTATCGATATCCCCACTGTGATTGGAGAAACTGAGGTAAATGAGAGTCAAAACTTATTGAAAGGGGAAATAGAAGAAGTTAACACTCAACTTAGTGCTGCTATTAATGAGATAAAAGAGCGTAATCAACAAAAGATAAACCAACAGCGTCAGCAACAAACCTATACTTATATTTCTGAAGATTATTTTAGTGAATAGGTGTAGAGCAGTAGGAATACCTAAAGCTTCGTATTTCACAGAAAAAAATCCCTAGCTATTAAACTGAGGATTTTTTTGTTGAACTAAATTTGGTAGGTGTAACTGCTTGCTACTCGCCTCGTTTCACGAAATTGTCTCGCCAATAAGACTATTAGTTTGAAGTTACAACGAGATATGCTGAGCTTTGCCTTTTTCAACGGCAAGTCTGGCAGCGGCAGAGGCGACCGCTAAATCTTGCAAGCCTACGCCAGTGCCATCAAAAAGGGTAATCTCATCTTCATTGCGGCGACCCGGATGCATGCCATTGATGACATCGCCAAGGGTAGTAATGTCACTCTCTTTGATAGTGCCCGATTTAATGGCGTGCTGCGCTTCACCAAGGCTAATAGACTGCGCGATCTCATCGGTAAATACCGTGGCCGAGGCTAGCAGATTGGCATCCACTTCCTGCTTACCGACGGTATCAGTACCCATACAAGCGATATGCGTACCCGGCTTGATCCACTCTTTCATCAGCAGCGGCTCAAAGGCCGAGGTGATGGTAATAATCACATCCGCCTCAGAGCATAACTGCTCACGCTCAACTGATTCAAACGGGATACCCATTTCCTCAGCAACCGCTTGTAATTTTTTTAGCCGCTCTTTATTACCATTCCAAGCCACAACTTTTTCAAAACTGCGTTGTTCAAGGGCGGCGCGTAGCTGAAAGGTAGACTGATGACCGGCGCCAATCATGCCTATCACTTTGCTGTCTTTACGTGCCAAATGCGCGATCGATACGGCAGAAGCGGCGGCGGTACGTACAGCAGTAAGGTAGTTACCGCCGACGAGCGCGCGCAGTTTACCATTATCAGGATTGAACAAAAATATCGTTGATTGATGATTGGTCAAGCCTTTGGCTTCATTGCCCGGCCAGTAGCCGCCTGATTTTAGACCAAGCGCCTTGCCCGCCCGATCAAAGCCTGATTTAAAACCGTATAGCGCATCAGCGTAGCCAATGGCTTCACGAATAACGGGGAAGTTATAAGCATCCCCTTTTGACATTGACGCAAATACATTTTCCACCGCGCTAAAGGCAGAATCACGATCGATGACTGACTTACAAGCGGCTTCTGAGACGATTATTAAGCCTTCACTATCATTAACACTGTTGGCATCACTCATTATAAATTCCTCTTTATATTTTTAATTTATACTTCTCAAACTGTGCTTCTTAAATGCAAAGGGGCTATTGTAGGCTAAAGCTACAACAGCCCCTTTGCTTTACAATCTAAGCTAGCTAAACCAGCTGCTCTTAGTACATTTTACCGCGTGCCGATACCGGCCATACGGTCTCAACTTTACCGTTACGCACGCCTACATAAAAATCGTGCACGTTACAAGTCGGATCACAGTGACCGGGAACTAGCTTAAGCTTTTCATTGATCGCAAGCACGCCGTGCGGATCGCTGACCACGCCGTGCTCATCTGAACATTTAACATATTCTACATCGTCGCGGCCATAGACAAAGGGCAGGCCACTATCGACAGATTGTGCCTTTAGACCGGCATCAACGATGGCTTTATCAGGTTTGGCATGGCTCATCACCGAGGTCAGTAAGAATAAAGCGTTTTCCCACTCGCCTGCATCAATACGGTTGCCATCCTCATCTAAAATCCGGCCGTAATCGGCGTCCATAAAGGCATAAGAGCCGCACTGCAATTCGTTATACACGCCTGAATTACTCTCAAAATAATAACTGCCGGTGCCACCACCTGAGACAAACTCTGGTTTAAGACCGATCGCCTCAAGTGCATCAACCGCTTCTTGAACCTGATCGATAGCCGCTTGGGTTTTAGCCTTACGATCGCTGTAGCTATCCATATGCTGCATCGCCCCTTGATAGGCCTGAATACCGGTAAAGTTTAGATTGTCAGCGGCGTCAATGGCTTTGGCGATCTCTACCACCGCTTCAGTCGTCGTTACTCCGCAGCGTCCCGCGCCACAATCAATCTCAATATAGCAGTTAAGCTCAGTGCCGTTTTCGCTGGCTGCAGCGGATAATTCAGCGACGTTATCGACGTCATCGACACAAACGGTAATCTTGGAGCCCATTTTAGGTAGATTCGCTAAACGCTCAATTTTGGCCGGATCACGGACTTGGTTGGATACCAGTACGTCTTTGATGCCGCCGCGTACGAACACTTCGGCCTCAGAGACCTTTTGACAGCACACGCCAACCGCATCGCCAAGCTCTTGTTGCAGTTTTTGTACATCGACAGACTTGTGCATTTTGCCGTGGCTACGATGGCGCATATTATGCGCTTTAGCATAATCGCCCATCTTTTTGATATTGCGCTCAAGGGCGTCTAAATCTAGGATCAAACACGGGGTTTGAATATCCGCTTCATCCATGCCAACGGCTGCCGGAACGTTGTATCCTACTTCTAATTCAGCTGTAACTGCCATGTTAACTCTCCATTTCTTTATGCATTATATGGGGTGAATAGTACGTCTTTGACTACTAGCAGGGGATTACTAATAGCATAGATTGAACTAACTAGTTAAACTAACTAAAGGTGCGTTGAAATTTGCGCATAATAAGCACTGAATGAACGCTTGATGGGCGCTTAGCTTGTCTATCGCTAAGCTTGGTTTGAAGTTTGTTTGTTAATATGTCGTTGCTGCTATTTAGCTGCTGATTTGCCCTTACTTAAGTTTGCCAGCTGATTTTAATTCCAAGGCAATTTGTCAAGATCGACGTTACCGCCGGTGATAATGACCCCAACCTTTTTCCCAGCAAAGACATCTTTATTCTTTAAAATAACCGCCAGCGGAACCGCGCAGCTTGGCTCAATAATGATTTTCATATGCGTCCACGTCAGCTTCATGGCTTCAACGATTTCGTCCTCGGTCGCGGTCAAAATATCCGTGACATAGTTACTAACAAAGTGCCACGTTAGATCTTTTAGCGGCACCTTTAAGCCATCAGCGATGGTGTCCGGCGCATCATCAGCGATGATATGACCGGCCTCTAGCGAGCGCGCTGCATCATCTGCATTGACAGGCTCCGCAGCATAAATTTTGACGTCCGGCGCTAGGTTCGATAGCGTCAAGCAGGTGCCTGAGATCATACCGCCGCCGCCAATAGGGGCGACCACCATATCAGGCTTAACGCCAAGCTCTTGCATTTGCTCCAAAAACTCACGCGAGCAAGTGGCTTGTCCAGCGATCACGCGGGGGTCATTGTAAGGATGGACGAAGTCGCCGCCCGTCTGGGCTTGCACTTTGGCAAATACTTCCTCGCGTGAAGTCGTTGAGGGCTGGCATTCTGTGATGATACCGCCGTAACCTCGTACCGCTGCTTTTTTGGCCTCCGGCGCGCTATAGGGCATGACCACGTTACAAGGCACGCCGCGCTGACCTGCCGCGTAAGATAAAGACAAGGCATGATTGCCTGAGCTGTGCGTGCAGACGCCATTTTTGGCCTCTTCATCAGAGAGTCCAAACACCGCGTTAGAGGCACCGCGAACCTTAAACGCTCCAGCTTTTTGGAAGTTTTCACATTTAAAAAATAGCTCACAGCCGGCCATCTCATTTAAAACTCTAGAGGTCAGTACTGGGGTGCGATGAATGTAGGGTTTGATACGCTCATGCGCCTCTAACATATCATCAAGGGTTGGAATGGTTAATCCGTCATCGTTTGTTATCATAAAAACAGTCCTTGTAGTTGGTTATTGATGGCGTGTTATTTAGTGTTTACGGTAATACTCTTGCGCCGCCGCAACGCCTTGACCTAAAGTGATGGGATAATCCAAATCCGCCATTGCCATCTCAATTGTCGCCAGCCCCGATAAAACCATTACCTCGGTAAGTGAACCTAAATGTCCTATTCTAAAGGCTTTACCATCCATCTCCCCTAACCCTACGCCAAAGGAGATGCCGTATTTATTAAAGGCGTGCTCCACCAGCTCGTTGCTATCAAAACCCTCAGGAACCAAGATGGCGCTGACCGTGTCAGAGTAGAGATCAGGGGACTTGGCACATAGCTTAAAACCCCAAGCATCAACGGCTCGGCGTACGCCCTCTGCTAGGCGGTGATGACGCGCGTAGACATTCTCAAGCCCCTCTTCAAAGAGCATATTAAGACTTTCTCGCAGACCATAAATCAGTTGTAGCGGCGGGGTATAAGGAAAGCCGCCTTTGGCATTGGCCTTGCGCATATCACGAAAGTCAAAATAAGTACGCGGCAGTTTGGCTTGCTCCATGGCCGCCAGCGCTTTTTGGCTAACCGCCAATACCGCCATACCCGTTGCCAGCATAAACCCCTTTTGCGAACCGGCCACCGCAATATCTACGCCCCATTCATCCATTTTAAAGGGCACCGAAGCAATTGAGCTGACCCCGTCGACGAATAAAAGCGCGGGGTGATCGGCGTTATCCATAGCCCGGCGCACCGCACCAATATCGCTTAACACGCCCGTCGCAGTCTCGTTGTGCGTGACTAGCAGCGCTTTTATTTCATGATTAGTATCGGCACTTAAAACCTCTTGAAACTGATCAGCAGGTGCGCCTTCTCCCCAAGCACATTCGATAACTTGTACATCGAGTCCGTGACGCTGACACATATCAATCCAGCGATGCGAGAACATACCGTAGCGGGCGATCAATACTTTATCGCCAGGTGATAGGGTATTGGTGATAGCCGCCTCCCAGCCGCCCGTGCCGCTAGAGGTAAATAAAATAACCTCGCCGTCCTCAGTGCCAAATACTTTTTTGGCATCAGCTAATACCGGCAAAAAGGTATCAGAGAAATTGGGAGCACGGTGATCTAGGGTCGGCACGCTCATCGCATGACGCAGTCTTTCTGGAATATTGGTAGGACCGGGGATAAAAACTGGATTTTGTAGTGACATAAAGTACATCCTTGTAAGTGTATTAAGGTTACACAAAAATTATATAGGCAGGCGATCAGGCAAATTTTATGCAAGAGTCTTCCTGACTCATACAGTTTTGTATTTGGATTTAGCTGAGTTAAAACTTGACCATGTCAAGAGAACGAAGTTGCAGGTGGTTGTCACTCGAATACTTACTGCGTTCTTTTTATGGCGCTTTTGGCGGTAATACTTTGTAGGAATGATCGATGGAGAGATTGGCGCTAAAAAGCGTAATTTCTCAACAATCGACTAATATCTAACATCAACAGGAAGTTGATATTTTTAAAATACTCTCAAATTTGCCTTTTTACAAGTCTATTTTAAATAATTTTTAAAATAAGCTTACTGAGAGATTGATTAGTCTGGTTTAAAGCTTAGTATGACTGTGCTTATAACTTATCCTGCTGATGTATTACTTTAAGCTTATGATATTTTAAAAACAGCCGTACTTTGGCCACCATCCATTTTTTCATCAAACTAACAGAAGGTTACATAATAATAAAAACAAGAGAGTCAGAACGCTGTAACTTGTCTCAAAGCCATATACTAAAGACAAAAAAAACCTCAGCTTGAAGGCTGAGGTTTTCTAAAATTTGGTAGGCGTAACTAGATTCGAACTAGCGACCTCCACCATGTCAAGGTGGCGCTCTAACCAACTGAGCTATACGCCTATTTAGGTCAAGCATTTTAGCAAGTTCTTGAGACTTTGCAAGTGTTTTTTAGCGAAAGGCTAACTATTATTTGTATTATTGGTAATTAACTTTAAACCTATTAAAGTTAACAGCAAAACCTCGCTTAAATAACTTTGCTCAAATTTAATACTCTGCACCATTTATAACCTTTCACTCTTACAATAGCCTACTTACATTATTCTTAAGCTCTTGTAGTACTTGCTGATAGTCAGGATTACTGGTCTCAAACTGACTCAAGCGCCCATAACGTAGCTGACGATAGTCTTGTTTGATTTGCTCAATATACTGCCGAGTCAAGGCCAGATCATCTGTCGCTATCGTATTATTATCGGTAGTAAGATTGCCTGCTAGCCGCTCAAGCCATGCTAGCTGCCCTTCATTATCCTTGCGACCTAGCGTTTCATCATGCTTACCCAAACGTTTAGAGAGTTTAACCAATGGCAGATCTGCCGTATGCCAGAGCTTGCGTCTACGTCTCCAAATAATCAGTACCAATATACTAACCACTACTACCGCGCTTGCCGCCAACCACACCACTTGCTGCATAAATGAGCTGATATTAAGCCATTTAAGTAATGAGTCTGCTTGGCTTTCTTGATCGTAGCCCACGACGTCTTTTTGCCAGTAGTAGCTGGCTTGATCAGAGAAACGCCGCAGGGCTTGGAGCATCTGATACTGCTGATAGCTGATTTGCGCGCCAGCGCCTTGCCCAAATAACGCTGCACCGCGCTCTTGAGTCAGCTCGTTCATGCCCTGTTCCACACGCTCAGGCGCGACAAAAGCCGTCGGATCAACACGCAACCAGCCCTGCCCTTCAAGCCAAACCTCCGTCCACGCGTGAGCGTCCATTTGCCGCACCTCCCACACGTTGCCGCCGCGGCTCGGCTCCCCGCCTTGATAGCCTGCGATGACGCGCGCCGGAATGTTGGCTGCGCGCATCATAAAGGCAAAGCTTGAGGAGTAATGCTCACAAAAACCAGCTTTAGTATCAAACAAGAACTCATCGATGCGGTTGTCATTAAGTCTTGGCGGCGATAAGGTGTAGCGAAAATCGTCTTGATTGATCCAGCGCTCAAGCGTTTGCATATAACGTATAGGGTCTGAACCTGATTCAGCAAATAACTGTTTAGCAAGGGCGCGTGCTTGCAGATTGCCCTCGTTAGGTAGTGTTAAATTAATGCGGCGAGTATTATCATCGAGTACCGGATCAATACGCATGGGCGCAAATTGGATCGCCTCATAACGTAGCTGCTGGGTAATGGGCTGATTATTTAACAAGGTAAAATTAGAGGTCAGGCTGACATCTGGGCGCTGAGTAAAAGGATAATCAAGACCGTATAACCAGTTTTGCTGAGTCGGTTCTAAGATAATCTCATAGATACTAGGATTGAGCTTGGCTTCATCAGGTGCAGTCGCTAAAGCATTCTCCAGCCACTTAGGCGTTGGCTGGTTGCTGTCCCATTGCCACTGCTGCTCTTGGCTGCGCTGCCAAGTCACTCCATCAAAGTCGCTAAATACTAGACCGCGCCAGTAAAGCTCGCTTTGGGCTGGGCGTTTATCGCCAAATTCAACGCGAAAAGCCAGCGCAGTTGACTGTCCTAAATTAGCAAAATCACCTGGTGACATACTATCAGAGACGCCAGTTGTCGCTTGTTGTCCGGACAGTTGTACTGACCATAAAGGCGGCAAGCGCGGGAAGAACAAAAACAGTACCACTAGTAGTGGCAGCGCTCCAATACCCAAAACCCCTAAAGTACGCAAACGACCATCGCCGCGACTATTGCCGTCATCGTTAAGCGCAATAAAAGCTAGCAAAATAACGATTGCCCCTATAATGACCTCTAAGGTAGTAATTAACCCCTGATCCATTAAGAATAGCGCAGCGAGTACAAATAGCGATAAATTCAATACCACGTAGGCATCGCGAACCTTGTACAACTCCCAAAGCTTACTGATCAAGCATAGCACCAAAAATGCCACGCCCATGTCTAGACCAAAAGTGGTGTTGTAGGTTAGCCACAAGCCTACCAGACCTAATAAGAATCCGGTCATTTGCACAGTTTGATATAGGCGTTTGAGATGGCGCGCTTGCTTGAATCTTTGTTTAAGCTTGGCTTTGATATAAGGCAGTTGGGCGATGATAGCGAAGAGAGCAAAACCCATCAGCCACAGCGGCAGATGCGCGGCATGAGGAAAAATTACTAAAACTTGCGTGATCAATAGCCAATAATAAGCGGGTAGCGCTAGCAACTTGCTGTACCATTTACGCTTTGAATTAGCCCTATTATCGACGGTGTTTTTTGATGCCAAGCTGTCTGCTGTTAAGTTGTCTGCTACTAAGTTACCTAAAGCTAAGTTCTCAAAGCTTGCAGGCGACGTTACGGTCGCAAAAGCTGACGAGGGCGGCAAAGGAATGCTGGAGGTCATATTAGTGACGTTTTTAGAGTCAATCATGGCGCTTTTGCCAAGCGTAGCAAACAGGACTGCACAAAGTCCTCTCCTTGTCCAATCACTGATTCTGCAGGACTCTCATTAGGAAGCTGCATAGTAAAAGGTACTCCACTTCGACCTAGCAGGGTTGCTCCATAAGCCAGCTGCGCAAGCTTTTGTTCATGATGTACAGCGGGCATATCAGTATAATTGAGGCTTTGTTCATGGCCAATAGGATCAGCGAAGTGTTTGGTCAACATACCCTGCCCTCTTGCCACGTGTGCCCACGATACCCGCGCCAACGACTCCCCTTCAATATAACTATCAAGGCGCTCAAAATCATCTTGACCTTGGCGGTGTTGATTGTATTGTAGCGCTGTTGGCATATCCTTTAAGTTGGCCGCAACATGGCGCGTCTGCCGATCAAAAGCTAGAGGCTGCGGATAGACCCAAGCTGTCCGCGCAAAATACACATAAGACCACGCCCGCATAATACCAAGCGGATAAACCGTACTGACTTTTAGTCTAGGCAACTCAAGCTGACCACGCTTATAAGCAACGATAGGCAGACGAATAATTTGCTCACCGTGCAAGCGCGCCAGTAGTACTTGTAGTTTGGTGTCATTACTAAGCCGTTTATGCTTACGTTTACGCTTAAACTTACGATCATGGTCAATTGGTTTATCTAGCTGATGTTGCTCAAAGCCAAGTAGCAGCTGTCGTCTTGGCTGACGACTCTCACTACGCACTTGTAGGGTCACCCAAACTGGAGAGCCCACTTCTGTCATGGTCACCTCCAGCAACTGCACTTGTAGCCCAGATATCTGCAAAAAAGTCACATGAAAGCTGATAAGCCACACACTAATCAGGTAAAAACACAGCCCCAAAACCAAATTATTGCCATAGTTAATGCCAGCGATAAAGGTGATCATCAATAGTACAGCGAACAGTAGCCCTTCGCGGCAAAAAAAAATATAAACGTTACGCAAATTTAAAGTCGCACTATCGCTTTTGGGCGCGCGCTTGGCAAACCAGCGCGACAATACTCCCGATAATTGCTCCGATACTGCGCTCATAGGCTGAGTTAAGAGGCGAGATAATACAGTCATAACGACCCTATCGTTGTCGGGTTAGATAGCTTTAGTTTAGATATGTTCATTTAGATATAGATCGTACTGATTAAAGCATCAACTTAAACAATCACTGGCACCTCATTTATAATACGCTTGGCAATAGATTGCGATAGTTGAGCGTCGCCAAGATGGGAGGGGATAAAGCGCTGACCTAATCTGTGATCTACCACGGCAGCGAACACTGCTTGAATATCCTCTGGCGTGACTTCTTGTTGACCTGAGACATAAGCATAAGCTTGCGCTGCGCGCTGTAGTGATAGTACGCCGCGTGGTGATAGCCCATGATACTCTTGGCTTATTCGCGTTTTGGCGACCAAACGCTGCAAATAATCAAGCACCACCTCTGCCACAAAAACTTGCTGAACGCTTCGCTGCGCCAGCAATACCGCGTCGGTATTTAACACAGCAGCTAAGCTTGCCAGTAGCTCACGTCGATCTTGACCTTGTAGTAGCGCGCGCTCAGCGGCAGGGGATGGATAGCCAAGCGATAAACACATCAAGAACCGATCCAATTGTGACTCAGGTAAGGGATATACGCCCGCTTGCTGCATGGGGTTTTGGGTAGCAATCACAAAAAATGGCGATGCTAATGGGTAAGTTTGCCCATCTTGCGTTACTTGCCGCTCCTCCATGGCCTCGAGTAGCGCACTTTGAGTCTTAGGACTTGAACGGTTAATCTCATCAGCGAGTAACAGCTGGGTGAAGATCGGCCCTCGGCGAAACTCAAAATCCTGCTTGATTTGATCGTAGATACTCATACCCAAGATATCTGCTGGCAACATGTCATTGGTGAACTGCACCCGATTAAAGGACAAACCCAATAGCTGCGCCAAACCTTGCGCAAGTGTGGTCTTGCCCATGCCCGGCAGGTCTTGCAATAACAGATGCCCGCCTGCCAGTACGCAGCTAAGAGCAAGCTTTACCACTTGCCGCTTGTCTAGTACCACGCGATTAAGCTGCGCGAGAAGCTGAGCGACTTTATCTTGGTTTGCAGTATACTCGTCGATAGTATGACTCTCTACCTCAACGTCTGTTTCTGATCGAAACAAGGTATTTGAGTTGGCGGATAAATCATAGGCAGAGCTTTGGCGCATAGTAAACTACCGATTTTATTGTGATGAGAACATTTAACTATTTATAAATAGACTCTGTCAAAGCCATGATTATAAATAATAAAGTGCTTTATTATAAAAAGATAAAAATCTATCAACTACTAAACTAACTATAGTAAAGATAAAGCGTGTTTATGTATTGAGTGCTATAAGTTAAAACTTGAGATTAAAAACTGGCCGCTGGTTTGTTTTCTGCGCCAGGTGCGATCTCAACTGCCTCGTTACTCATCTGCGTATGCTCATTAGTCAAGACGGGTTTGCCATCGCTAGCAACGACTGGAGCTGGCGCGCGCAGAGTAGACAAATAAGCGATAACATCAGCACGCTCACTAGCATCTGGCATCGGATCTGCAAGCATCTTAGATGCTGGCATAGCTTCTTCAACATCGGCGATATAAGGGTCCAAAGTTTTAGCGTCCCATACCCAGCCTGAGGTAGCTAGCCCTTCACTATAATCATAATCAGCCAACGCTGCCGCCTGCGCGCCATAAATGTTCATGAGCTGCGGCCCTTTTTTATTACTACCCGGGGTGAGCTGATGACACTGTCCACAGGCGTCCTCATAGATCAGTGCGCCATTATCAGCGTCTCCTACCATATACACTGGTAAAGTAACCGGAGCGCGATAATCGGGCGGCGGACGCTGACAAGCCGTGAGCGTAGTTAATACTAACAGCGCTGCAATTAACATACCACTCATTGTGATATTGATCTTAATAGACATATTTTTATGTTCTTTAATAGTTTGTATGTTGGCTAATGAAAAGCACGATTATAAGCTTATAAGAATAATAAGAGATGAATCACGAAAAGCGAGAAATTAAACAAAAACGCTGCTGTAGAATGGAAGTTTATCTTTGACAAATTAAAATTAAATTAGACGATGACACTTATTTAAAAGCCACTATTGGCACTCAAGCTTCTGTTAGTAGAGGCTTTTATTTATACAGATTCTTGCAAGACCAAACCTACTACAAATAGTTTTATTTAATTTCAAAACTAGCTAATAGCGTAGCAAGAATACCTTTAAACCACCGTTATCGTTTTACTCGGCATCTCTAAGTAATAGCCTTGCAGATAACGCGCGCCCACGCTCCATGATACCGACATAGTCGCCGCCTCTTCAATATAAGGCATTAAGACGTCAACTTGAAGCTCAGTGGTACGCTTAATAAGGGATTTGATAGCTTCTATGTTGTCCGCCTTATTGATATCTTCCACATAGTTGCGTGCAAGTTTTGTCATATCAGGCTGTACAAATTCAATGATCTCAATTGATTTGGCTGAGGTGCCAAAATTATGGATACCCACCTGACAACCTACCTCACTTAGCGCGGTAAACTGTGACTTGGCAACGGTTAAATGATTGGCAACATCCTGCTCATTAAACTGCAGGGTTAAGGCCTCTGATGCGCCGCCCACCGCCTTAATAAGCTGGCTTGCTACATTGGGTAGTTTTTTATCAATCAAGGAGGCACTAGTTAGCTGTATAAGTAAGCGCGCTTCAGGGTGCGTTTTGCGAGCTTCACTCAATTGTTTGCAGGCATTAATTAAGATCCAGCGATCTATCTTTTCGCGCAAATTGTGCGCTTTGGCGACACTCATAAATTTATCCGGCGTCAGTACGGTATTGTCGGCATCGGCAAGTGGTAGACGCAAATAGACCTCAAAGAAATCACTACGATCTTGATTGATATCATAAATCGGCTGAAAGAACAGCTCAAAACGATTTTGGGTAATAGCGTTTATGAGATATTCTGCCAAAGCATTATCATCACTATTAGCATGCTCACTTGGATCATATAGATGATAAGCATCACCGTGATTTTTGGTCTCAATTCTAATACGGTTAATGGCGTCAAGAGCACGCTCAAGCAGCACTTGGGGTTCAGCGGCGCTGGACTCAATTTTGACAATGCCAATACTGACCGTGGTACTGGTCGTACGTTTGTCCACCTCAATAAGCATCGCGCTAATATTCTGACGAATACGTTCAGCTAAATCAGTAAGCACTTGCGTCGACGACTGCTCGACTAAGATCGTAAAAGCGGTATCACTAAAGCGGCTGATATGCCCTTCAACTACAATCTGCTCCAGTGTGCGTGCTACTTGCTGAATGGTGGCATCGACGCCTTGCAAGCCTAAGCTGCTACTGATTTTACCAATATTATCGAGCTGGATATATAACAGACCTGCACCAGTTTTGTTTTGCACGGCCTGCTGGTATAAAGACTCAAAGTGCTCCTCAAAGCCGCGGCGGTTGTTAAGATTAGTCAAGCTATCTTGGCGTTCAGCCGCTGCTAAGCGTTTGGCAATCTCAGCGCTATTATTGTTGTTTTGTTGAATGATGACCTGAGTGACCGGATCGCCATCTAAAGTCGCCGCTGCTAACTGCAATTTGGCCTCAAAGGTACTGCCATCTAAGCGCTTACTTTGAAAATTAAACTCAACTTGCGCGCGGCTACCTTTATCAAACTGACGCAAAAACTCTTTAAAGCCTTTCACATTGTCGCCGCCTGCCATAAAATCAATTACTGGCAGACCGATGATCTCATCCATCGATTCAAAGTTGAACAGTTTTAGATAGGGGTCATTGGCAAAGATATGAATGCCTTGATCGATGTAAGCCACCGCACTTTTAGAGTTTTTAATCAAGATATTAGCGCGCTGCTCAGCTTCAGAGAGTACATGGCGCAAAGTATTGAGTTGGCGCAGACTACGTACGTTAGCGTGTTGTAGGCAGATAGCTATCACCACCTGACTCTCTTTTTCAGCGAGCAAAGCCTTTACCATAATACCGTCGATCACCGCAGGCAAGCCATCTTCGTTGCGCCCTGTGCTTGCCATCTCATCGCTCATAAGCCCAATGATAGGTAGATCAAGGCTTTGTTCTTGTACGATACCGACGACATCAGTGAAGCTCATATCATAGGCACGTCCAAACACCAGCACGTCCCACTGCTGACGTAGCGACTTTAATAGCTCTTCTTTATCATCTAAAAAACCTAAATTGACCTTATCATAATAAGCAGATAACAAACTTACTAAACGCTCGGCATATAATTGATCTGCATCAATGACTAATAGATTTAAGATAGATTCAGTGCGCATAAAAGACCTTTTTTCGTAATCACAATAAAGCAACAAAACGTAGTATATCAGTCCTGAATTATTAAAGCTGCATCACTTTATACTGATTAAATACTCTACTGTTGATTAAACATTCCTGTAAGCGCAGATTTTCTTGTTTATCATCAATACGTAGCATCACTTTGTCATTAGGTTTGAAATGATAAGGTGGGACAATGATAGTAAATGCAGTTTGTAGCGCTTGATCGCCTGCTACCATCAAGGCGGGGACAAAGTGCTGGCTACGCTGATCTCTATTGTCTAAACGCAAGGCACAAGCGGTTAGGACATGTCCGAGTACTTGCCATTCTACCTCAGTATATCTATGTTCAAAGTTGAGCCAGCGTACCATACCCAGTGACCATTTCAGCTCACTATTATGAGCTGATCGGCATAACAAAAACAGACTCATCAGCGGTAGTGGCGGCGGCGCTGTATTGATATTGTTGTCCATAACCAGCTCATCGCCAAGGCCGGCTTTGAGATCACTATCATCGTTGTCAATATTAGCAAGCGTTGCATCGCTAATTTGCATATCTGCACATGGTGCGCTTGTCTTATTGTCTGTTGTTTTTTGCGCTGAGGCGTCGGAGGTAGGCAATAGATATAGCGCTCGAAAGGGTGACACTGTATCCGTGCTATCAAAGGTCTCTACGCTCAGAGTATCGATCACACGATTTTTGGGCTGTGTATCTTGACGCGGTAGCTGCGCCGCTGCCAGCTCCTTTGCCGCAATCATACTCATCAGGCCGCGCTTGCCTGCCACCTCATAATGAATATTATTAAAGCCGCTTATGATAGTAGCGCGCTGTTTTGGGCTGTACCTTGTAGGTAAGGTGGTTTGCCGGTCGATATAACGATGCTGAATCGTCATGAATACTTTGCTAATCAGTTGGTACTCAACCGCCTCATCGTGACTATTGAGTAAAGCCTGTTGGCGCTGGTATAGATAGGCAGCTAATGGTTTGAGATCGACAAACAAGCAGCGCTGATGCTCTTCATAAGGGTTAATGGTAGATTGCGCCGACAAATACTCAGGCGGGCCTTTGCTTTGTAAATCCACAAAAATACGGGTACTGGTTTGCAGCTCATAAGTGGCGCTGATATGAATGGACCATAGTGGGAGTAGACGCTGCACTAGTAAGATATCAGATCGATGCATCGCACGCACATTCAGTAAGCTGTGCAAGCAAATTTGTACATACAGTTTGTGAATACTAGGCGCCTGTTTAGTCACCACTTGCATACTTAGGTCGTTATGGGCAACGCCTACCTGACAAGCTAGGTAATAAAGACGGTTAAATGCTGACCACAGATGTAACGGCGGCTGGTAAGATAGATCATGCTCGTACAGTAGTTTTTGATAGGCTATAAGCGACTGATAAATAGCAGCGCCTAAAGTAAGAGGCGGCGTTTTCGCTAGCGTAAGTAGGCGCTGCCAACCATGTATGCTCTGCTGCTCTTGTTGAGCATTCAGCGCTAAGCTTGCACGTTGTATGATGCCATCGTGGGCTAATATTATCAGATAATACAACGATTTGGCTTGGTTGATATAAAGTAACTGTTCGTCATTTAGTGCGCCAAGCTCGTGATTGTAGTGTTTGTGCAGCACGGTGATCAGACGATCCGCTGCGCTCATAACCACACTTAGCAGCTGTAAGCGCTTTTTATCTTCTAGCTCTGCAACTGTCAGTTCTGTTAATATCTGCTCTAGCTGCATTACTTGCTGAGTCTGGGTCTGTGCAGATAAGCTTGCAGCCCATCTAAGCAGCTGCTCTTGTTCGCTTGTAGCATCGTCGTTTATATAGATTGGCGCAGACTGCGAATGCTGTAGCTGTGATAAAGGAGCTTTTTTTGATAAATAATTTTGAAAATCTGCCAACGTAATCATAAACCCTCATCAATAAAACGTTAAATGAGCTATCAATCCCATCATAATAGCGTTACAGATCGTTACTAATGTTTGTTAAAATATAATATCACAGCTTGTCATATTATAGAGATTATCTTTTTGAGTAGATGTCAATAGGCACTTTAAAGGGTTTGTTGGGTAGCTCTCGTACTAGCTTGGGTACCAAATAACCAGGAAGCAGAGCCAATAGTGACCAATATAAGTCGATTGCGAAGCGCTCTTCATGATCAAAGTGCGCCGCTCCTGCCACCTTATCTAGTACATGCAGATAATAAGGCAAAACCCCTGCATCAAATAAACGCTGGCTAAGCGCAGTCTGCGCCTCTAGCGTATCGTTGATACCAGCGAGCAGCACCGCTTGATTCAACAGCGTAACGCCCGCCGCTCGCGTGCGCTGCAAATACTGAGCCGTGTGGGTATCAATCTCATTGGCGTGATTGCAATGTATGACCATTACTATACGGCAACGGCTTTGATTAAGACGCTCTAATAGCTCACCATCTAAGCGCTCAGGTATCACCAATGGCAGGCGCGTATGCAGGCGAATGGTGGTTAATTGCGGGAGGGCTTCTAACCTATCTAGCCAAGCAAACAGGCGGCGATTAGAAACGCTAAGCGGATCACCGCCACTTAAAATAACCTCGTTGATCTCAGAATGCTCAGTAATATAAGTAGTGATTGCTGAATGCGCCGCCGCCGTCGGTAGATTGGCGTTATAATCAAAGTGTTGACGAAAGCAGTAACGGCAATGAATGGCGCACGCGCCCGTCACCGTCAATAGCACACGCGACTGGTACTTATGCAGCAGTCCTTTAATAGGGTTCTGTTGGTTTTCAGCCAACGGGTCAGCGATATAACCTGTAACTGCTATTTGCTCTTGTTGGTCTGGCAGTACTTGTTTTAGTAGCGGATCATTGGCGTCACCCACCGCCATTTTTGCTACAAAAGCACGCGGGACGCGCAGCTTAAAATGCGTAGGCGTATAAATCTGCGTCTTTAAGGCTTCAAGGTCAAGGAGACCAAGTAGCTCATCCACTGAACTAATCGCCTCGGATAATTGTGTTTGCCAGTTTTTTTGTGTGATTAAATGGTTTATCATGACACCCTATTACCTGCGCCTAAAAGTCAGCATTATACGCTGTAAGCTGGCGCGCTATCAAAATATACAGCCCCTACCCTTAGATCAAAATACATAATCCATCACCATTTAGGAGTCTCTTGTGGCAAATTTCTCTACCAATGAATTCAAAGCCGGTCTAAAAGTAATGCTCGATGGCAACCCCTATGCTATCGTTGAAAATGAGTTTGTCAAACCAGGTAAAGGTCAAGCCTTTAATCGCGTCAAGATGCGCAACCTACGTAGCGGCAAGATACTTGAGCAAACCTTTAAATCAGGCGATAGCTTGGAGGCCGCTGACGTCATAGATACCGAGATGAACTATCTATATAACGATGGTGAGTTTTGGCACTTTATGCATCCTGAAAGCTTTGAGCAGCTCCAAGCTGATAAAACTGCTGTCGGCGATAGCGCTCAATGGCTTCAAGAGAACGGTAATGATCTGTGTACCATTACTCTCTTTAATGGCGTACCGCTATCAGTTACGCCGCCTAATTTTGTAGAATTAAAAATCACTGAGACCGACCCTGGCGTACGCGGTGATACCTCTGGCGGCGGCGGTAAACCGGCTACGCTTGAAACCGGTGCAGTAGTTCGCGTACCGTTATTTGTACAGCAAGGGGAGGTGGTACGAGTCGATACGCGCACAGGCGACTACCAAACCCGCGTTAGCTGATATTAAGTTGAGGTAAAAGTACTGCTGAGAGCTCAATTCTTGTAATAAGGATTGAGCTTTTTTATAGGTATAGCTGTAATAACAAAGGTTGAACCATATACTCTTAGTGTTTACACCCTTTCGTAGTTTATATATTTTTTGCGGCATGCTGCTGCATAAGCCAGTATTGCACCAAGGCATTGAGCTGCTCTTTTTTAAAAGGCTTAGTGCAGTAGTCTTGCATACCCACTTGCAAGTACTTTTCACGCTCTCCGTCCATAGCGTTAGCGGTCAGTGCAATGATGGGCGGCAGCGTTTTTGAGTCATGCATCTCACGTAGTTTAAGCGTTGCCTGAATCCCATCCATAATGGGCATATGATGATCCATCAAAATCACGTCATAGCGCTGTGGGTCGGCAGTGAAATGCTCTATGGCTTTTTGGCCATCGGTGACATGGGTGACAGTGTGACCACTATTGCGTAAGGCTTTTTTAGCAATTATCGCGTTTACACTGTCATCTTCAACCAATAAAATATGGCCAGAATACTGAGCAATAGGTTCAATGTTAGTAGGCTCTGAGCGTTGCCACTCATCATATTGCGCCTGCTCAAGGGTAGGCAGCGGCAAGAGGACTTTAAAGGTAGTACCCTCGCCCACCACGCTGTTTGCCCAGATATACCCGCCCATAAGGTTAACTAAAGATTTACTCACTGATAGCCCAAGACCGGTGCCCCCATACAGCCTATGAGTAGATTTATCTGCTTGATTATAGGCATCAAATATCGCCTCTAGAGATTCAGGTTTGATACCAACGCCAGTATCTGTAATATCAATACACACCGTCATACCACGGCAGATTACTTCGTCGGTCTTAGCACCTAAACTTTTGCAACCTCCAGTCTGACAGCTTGGTGCATGCGTGACATGGATACTAACGCGCCCACCTTCACGAGTAAACTTAATAGCATTGTTGACTAAATTTGCTAGTATTTGCTTCAAGCGTACCGGATCACCCTGCACATAAGGGGATAGCGTTTCAGTATAATGATAATCAAGCGTTAAGCCGTGTTGGCGCGCTTTGACCGCAAACAAGTTTACCACCTCATCACACAGAATCGATAAATTCATCGGCACCGCATCAATAGTCATCTTGCCAGATTCAACCTTTGATAGGTCTAATATACCATCGATGATCGCTAGCAAATGCTCGGTTGAAGTCTTTATATTCTCCACATAATCGGTTTGTTCGCCGCTTAGATCGGTCTCATCTAACATCTCAATCATACCAATAATGCCGTTCATAGGCGTACGAATCTCATGGCTCATATTAGCCAAAAACTCAGACTTCATCTTATTGGCATGTTTGGCAAGATGTTGATTCTTTTGTAGTTGTAGCGCGTCTGCTGCCATCTCTGCAAATTGCGTCAACAGCCTTACTTTATCCTTGTCAAAAGTATAGTTGGGCGCGGTATCAAATAAAGATAGGGATCCTAAACGGTAGCTTTTATTATTCTCACGCACAATAATAGGCGCGCCAGCATAAAAACGTAAATGAGGATTTTGGGTTACTAAAGGATTATTTATAAAACGCTCATCTAGGGTTAAATCTGGTACTACAAAAGCCTCGTCAGATAGCATAGTATAATTACAAATGGCTATCTCGCGTTTAGTAGTACACAAATCACCGAGGCCATGAGGCGACTTTAGATATTGGGTGTGCTCATCCATAAAAGTGATCGTGACCATAGGCACATCGAAAAACAGCTTTACCAGCTCAGTTAAGCGCGAGAATGCCGGCTCGTCATAAGTATTAAGGACTTCATATTCATGAAGCTTAGCGATACGCAGGGGTTCATCTGTCGCTAATGGATAATTATGAGAGGACAAAATAGTCTCCGAATAAGTATAAGGTGAAGAGCTTGGTAGGCGCTTACCTAGCTTATCTTCGTTTATTTGGTCATCATCTGTAGCGCCTCGCTGACCATAATCATTGCCGTTACCGAGGTTACGGCAACTGCAGAGCCATAGCCACCACACTGTAACCCGCCTGCCTGACAGCTTTTGTCTACGTGCGGCGGCTGCGTTGAATACACGCATTTTATGCCAAACTTCTCTTTTAAAGCGCTATTGATGCCCTTTTCGTGTCTAAGTTTACTACGCAAACGTGCAAGTAACGGATCTTGGTAACTGTCTTTTAAATCACTAACTGTGATTTGGCGCGGATCTGTCTTGCCACCTGCGCCGCCAGCACAGATTAGCTTTAATTTATTAAAGCGGCAATGCAGGGCAATAGCTAGCTTGGCACTCATATCATCAGTGCAGTCCAAAATAATAATAGGTCTGCGCTCGGCCGCAGCTTCTTTTGCCTCACTACGACTGGGCAATAATAACTCAACGTTGTCAGCAGTCAAAAAATCATCTATCAGCTGTAAGTTAACTTTAGGATTGATCTCGCGTAACCGTGCACCCATTGCCGCTATTTTACTTTGGCCAAAGGTACTATCGAGCGCGGGCAGTTGGCGATTGACATTGGAGGCTACCAACACATCCAAATCGATCAAGGTAATATGACCTACTGCCGTACGCGCTAATGCTTCAGAAGCCCAAGAACCCACACCACCTATCCCAATAACATAAACATGCGCGGCAGCAAAGATATCAAAGGCGTCTGTACCATATAATCTTTGCGTTCCTTGGAAACGGCGCTCATACTGAGTGTCGGGATTTGCTGTGTCGCTTACTTTAGCAGATGATGCACTTACTGTGCCATGTTCCAACAAAGGTGCGGAATCAAGGGCGATATCAGGTTGTAAATATTGAGGTTGTGGGTTCATAACAGATTAAAAGCTCTTATACTTATACAATGAATAGGATTTTACAGCTGACCGTACGCTATTGCTGAGAGTATTCTAATTTGAACATAGTGTTTTGAATTTGAAAAGATGGTAGTTTGAGAAGGTATTAGGCTGGATAAGGCCATGAGGTTTGCAAAGCGTCACAGCTGTTTTGCCATAATTGACGCGCAAGCTTGGCAGGCTCTACATCCAGCATCTCACTCAGACTCATCACTACCCAAGGCAGATTGGCTGGGACATTACGGTTGTGACCCTCAGCGCCTTGCCATTCATCATTTGGGCTTTGACCTGTCTCATTGAGGGCAAAAACATGGTTAGGCGACGTTTGACATATAATAGGCGTCATATCGGGGCAATCCGTTTCAATGACCAGACATTCAATACCGTAACTATCGACAGCGGCTTTGATCGCGCGGCGCAGCTTTTTGGCATTGGGGTTGGTGATTTGTCCAGTAACGCCAAGCTTAAAACCCAATTTAGCAAACGCCTTGGCTTCTTGTTCGCCGCCACTAAAGCTATGAGCAATACCGCCAAGCTTATGGGCATCGTAATTATGAGCTTTTAGCAGGGCCAGTGCTTCGGCATGGGCTTTACGAATGTGCAGCATCACTGGCAGCTGATGCTCTACTGCCATATCCAGCTGCGCCTCAAAAAACCGCTCCTGTTTGGCAAAAGCCTCAGGCTGTTTCATGGCATCGGTATAGGTATCAAAGCCAATCTCACCAATAGCCAGTGGCCGCTGTTCATTGAGCATTTGTGCCATACTCTCTAGGTGCGCCTCAGTATGCTGCTCAATATAAAAAGGATGTAACCCTAGCGCAATATAAGCTGTTGGATACGCATTAGTCTCACCGCTTTTCGCTACGTCCTTTGCAGCTGGCATCTGCTCAAGTGTCTGCTGGGTGTCATACAAGCGCGAAAAATGCTTATGCAGGTAACCGACCAATACCAAATGATGGACACCACTCTCAAAAGCGCGTTTTGCTTGCTGGCGCCGGTCATTATCAAAGACTGGCGCATCAAAGTGAGTATGGGTATCAATAAGAGGATAGTAGGTAGACAGCTGGGAGTGAGCTAAATTCGAAGATGAGTCTATATCAGTCATAATCTACCTTTATAAATGTCCAATGAATATCTATGTTCTAATGATTGCTGACTCATTTTTAAAGGCTTAAGCCTTACTTATTTACCTTTTCGTCTTTAGTATCTATTTGCTGTGCATTATCTGTCTTAGACCAATCTTTAGTATTGGGCGTCGTTTGCTGACTACTACGTCTGGGTATCAATAACAAAGCACTACCAACAATCCCTAAAGTAAGCCACTTTTTTTTGCTCATTTTAACTCCTAGCACGTTATTAATTATTTATCTTAGCCGACTTATGACACCTAACTATAAAGCTTGAGTATAAAAAACGTGCCCGTGCAGACTAGCCCTTTAATAGATAACTAGCGCTGTAATGGATAAGTAGTGACGCCACCTGTGCTAGAAGTAGCGCTGGGGCTATCGACTCGCGTAAAGCCTTTTGGCGCAGACGTAGAGTTAGATTTGGGCGTTTGATCGACTTTTGGGATCAATGGATTGAGCGGCATCAAGTCATAATCAGGATCGATGTCACCATTCCAGCCCTCAGTACCACTTAGCGGTAGTTGTTTAATAGTACCGTTTTTATCGATAATCAACTGTAAAACCCGCATCTGATTGTATTTACGCTCGGTGACACTGGCTACCGCGCCGCCATCACGTAAAATAGTTGGTTGTAAAAAGATGATTAAATTACTTTTTTGCTGGTTATCAGAGTCAGAGCGAAATAGTCGACCAATAATAGGGACGTTACCTAAACCAGGAACTTTTTGTTGGTTGGTAGTGGAGTTATCGCGCATCAGACCACCTAGGGCAATGGTCTGTTGATCATCGGCCAAAATCGTGGTATTTATCAGACTCTTATTAGTAATCAGGCCGCTGGCATTACCAAGACTACCAGGCACCACTGAAGACACCTCTTGAGAGACCTCTAGGCGCACCGTACCATTTTCGCCAATATGCGGAATAACATTTAGATTAATACCGATATCTTGACGATCGATGGTCTGAAACGGATTGGTAGAAGAGTTGCCATCCGTGGTAAACGAACCGGTCACAAAAGGTACGTTTTGACCTACTAAAATACTGGCCTTTTCATTATCTAGAGTCAAAATTGAGGGCATAGACAACAGATTGGCACTGGTAGAAGAGTCCAGCGCTTGCAAAATAGCTCCGTAGAACTGCGTATTACCACTGCTGTCTGTACTGCTATCGCCGATACCGACCAAAGCGCCAGCAATTGAGCCAGCAGCTGAGCTGATAGCTGCGCCGCCGCCAGTTAAAGCTGCGGCAGCAAGAGACGCTGCACTAGCACCGACGTTGTTGAAGTTGACGACTCCTAAGCCACTGTTAGCATTACCTAAGGCCCACTGCACGCCAAGCTGGGTCGCATCATCACCTGAAACCTCAACGATGGCCGCTTGAATCAGCACCTGCGCGCGGCGGTTATCAAGCTGAGCGACGGCTTCTTCAATCTCAAACATAAGCTCAGGATCGGCATTTACAATAACTGAGTTTTGGGTTTCGTCAGCAATGATGCTAAAAGGTCTACTGGAGTTTGTATCGGAACCGCTACTATTAGTAATTCCTGCTGAGTTGTTATCATTGCTTATTGCTCGATTGGCACCGCTATCAATCGCGGTACTCGCACCGCTTGAATCAGTAAGTGACGCTGACTCCAAGGTTGAGCTGGGACTGGAGCTGTTGATCGACTTATTGGCTAGCAGTCCACGTAGCATAGCAGCAATGTGCTCAGCGCCTGCGTATTTTAGCCGAAAAACTCGCAAACCACTTAATCGGCGCGAGGGAGTAGTATCAAGCTTATTGACCATTTCTTGTACTCTAGCGATCATCTCAGGATTGCCTTTGACCAGCAATCTATCGCTGGAGGGATCGGCTATCACTTTAAGCTGACTGCTACCTTGCGCTTGCGCGCCGCCCGTACTTAAAACAAGACCGCTGATTAGATCCATCATGCGCTCAGCATCGACGTGACGTAGCGGTATTACTTGCAAACTATCATTATCGTTATTGTCTAAATCACGAATCAAAGAGGTCAATTGGTTTAGACTCTCAGCGCGATCAGACAATACCAAGGCATTAACCCCAGGTACGGCTGCCGCATGAGCGGACTGCGGCATTAAAGGCCGAATAACCCCTAATATCTCAGCCGCTTGAGTATTGTTCAGATAAATGACCCGAGTCGCCAATGTCTCTCCCACAGTACTACCACTCAAGTCGACATCGATACCCGTTTGTTTGGCAACATTGTCGGGTACCAGCTTAATAGTCGTACCCGTATCAACAGCAGCAATACCGTTCACTTGCATTACACTTAAGAATAGCTGATAAATCTCATCGCGCGATAAAGCGCGATTAGAGATGACCGTCACGTTGCCATTGATGCGTGGGTCAAGTACAAAGTTTTGATCAGTGATGGTCGCCACTTCATTGATAAAAGCTTTGATATCGGCATCTTGCAGATTAACTTTCCAACTTTCTGCACTAGCCAGTCCGCAGGTTGCTGCCCATAGAGGCAGTGCTAAACATAGTGGTCGGCAGACATACAGTAAACGCTGTAATGAATGGTACAAAGGAGTTACTAAGAATTTACGTAAACTTAACATGGTCATAATTACCCACTGTGGTGTTGCTTATGGTTAGCTAGCACTAGCATTCACAAGATTGTTATTAGATTGAAGTGATTGGTTGGTTAATTTAGAACTGCTGGCGAATGGTAATAACTTGCTCACCACGTTTTACCTCAATTTGCGCCTCACCGGCCTCTTTGACTTGTTGCAATAAACCGGCGTCCTGCGTAGGGTCGCTACCGATGTTTTGACCATTTACCGATAGCACTCGATCACCTGGTTCCAGCCCCAACCGATTACGCATGGCAGCGGGCATGGCTGCTGTAACCTGATAGCCCTCCCCTGCTGCCATGACGCCCATACGGCTCAAATAGCTGGCCGGATTATCCTTTAATTGTGTTACGGCTTCATCAATAGCCGTATTAGAATTGTCGGCACCGCTTGAATCAGCAGCAACGCTGCTATCGGTCTCACTATTAGCGTCACTAGCAGCTTCAGAGCCATTCATAGCACCCATATCGTCTTCGTCAGATAAAGTCATGGGCTGGGGCGGAGTTAACGATGTAGGATCGTCGTTTGGTAAACGCTGATTACTAACCTCTCCTGCTGCCATATCACTTTGGTCTAGCGGCATGGCATCTGCCATACTAATGACTATCTGTTTGCCAGCAGCATCGCTAATAATAACGGCATTCCAATCAACCGCTACTAGAGTGTAGCCGCTATCTTGCAAACTATCGTTAATGCGATAATTTTTGACCTCACCATTAACATCTAATAAAGCTGAAGAAAAATTTTCTGGTAGCGCTAATAACACCCCTTTGAGGGCGACGTTTGGCGGCGGCTGCACGATCTCCGGCTCCGGCTCCGGATCGGCAAAAATAGCAAACACACTACTGTAGTCAGTGTCAGATGCTTCACTTTGTAGCGACTGTATAGGCAATGCAGGAGCAATAGGCGGCGCTAGAATAAGCCATAGCAAACGAGCCACTGTCCAAGCCAACCAAACTAGCGCTAATAAAAACAGTCCTACTGAAAAACGGTTCAAATTGTCCACTACTGGTTTTAAGCGCGCTGAGAGATTAATCATTTAAAGCGCTCCTTCTGGCAGCAATGGCTGACGGACGCTAACTACTGGCGTATCCTGCGGCGCTTGCCCTTCATATTCCGGCATGTTTTCTAATAGCCGCTGCGTTAGGCTTACATCCAGCATATTGTCATTATCGAGATACAGATCACCCAAACGTTTGTCTTGATTGTCGAGTAAATTTACATGTAGCAGATGATTATTATTTTTCTGTTCGCTCTGTAGTTCCGCACGCATGGCAGGCATATTGATATAAAATACTTTGCCAGCGCTTGGATAACCAACCTCACCGCCCACCCAAGTCAGCTGGCCATCTGCTTGAGTAAAGCCTGAATTGGTACTGTCTGAACCTGATTTGCGCTGCAAGGAGACAGCATTGACCTGAATAGGCGTATTTGGCAACTGCCAATCCACTATAGTAGAGAGCGTCCCAGGAGCGACTTTACCGCTCATATCGTCAATCTGCCAAGCTTGTCGACCTATCTTGACCTGTCCTTCAAGTCGAGTTTGTCCGCTAACAATGTCGACATCTGCGCCCAGCTTACCTAAAAACAAATGCCATGGTTGCCAAGTCCAATCGACGCTACCTGTTAGCGGCGTTGACGATACGGGTAACTGCCAAATCGCTGAGCCTTGCCATACATTACCTGAAACGTGCTGTACATAAGGTGAATTAGGCGCATACTTTTCAAGAACCCAAGCCGCTGGCATTTGTAGTAGCGCAAATAGCGCAAACAAAAACAGTCCAACTAGCCACCAGAGCTTACGAGGACGTTTATAAGATGAAGCAGAGGCTTGAGGCACAGTTAAACTACTCTTATGATAATCTGATATGAAAAGCTGAGTATTGAATATAAATACTAGGATACGGATATCAGGAACGTGAAAATTTCATTATCATAACAAAAAATTACCTGTAAATGACAGAAAAAAAGCCAGTATCTTCAAATGAAGATACTGGCTTTTAAAATGCTGGTGATTAGCAGATAGCCAAACTATGTTACGTAATATGTTACCTAAACTATATTATACATAGGTAACCAAAATATAAGTCACTTAGTCATATATCAATTAGTTAGTAATATAGCTGATCGTAATATCATACTGCGAAATCTTCAAGGTTCTTGCCCGCTGCTAGTGCATCAACCAACCATGTAGGTTTACGACCACGACCAGTCCAAGTCTCTTCACTATTATCAGTATTGCGGTATTTGATACTACGCTTCTTCTCTAATTTTTCACCCGCTTTTAAAATCTCATCAATAGTACTATCACTCTCTTCTGCAATGCTTTCAAACTGCATATAAGCATCATATAAACGCTGATGTTGTTTTTTGGCAATTAATTGTTGAGCATTCTCAGTAATCGCACGTAGCTCGTCTACATCTAACTTATCTAAATCAATAGTATTATTATTACTCATAACGGCCTCAATTTTAAAATAAAAAGTAAGATCAACAAATCATATGATCTATTAATCAATAAATAAATGGTTCATTTTGCTATTAATATTTAGTCAATAAAACATGCAAGCTTACCTTTAGTAATGTTGATCTATTGTAGTCGGCAAATACTTAACCTGAGCAAGATCTACATTCTGAACGGTCAGCTTTGGCAACTAAAAGAGATTATCATATTTTATATCTTTTATAAGTAATTAAATATAAATATTATGATTTAAATTTTAAAACTATAGAAGACTACTTGTTAATACCTTATTTGTTTATTAAATATCTTTTTTATTATATCCACTAGCTTTCTATGGTTATACAGTAAATCAGTTTGTCTTATTTAATAAATTCTATTAGTTAATATATCTACAATCTTGTTAACTGACAAAATACTCAGCTTAGCAAAAAACTCAAACCTAAAAAAAGAGTCTATAAAAAGACTCTTAATTAGCTCAATGATATTATTATCAATGAGCTATATAGTTATAAATACAACATTTATTTATTGTATAAGTTAAAAAGGAATGTCATCATCTACAGGACCATCTGGCATGGCTGTTGGTTTTGGCTGCGCTGGGGCTTGCGTAGGCTGATTAAACTGATTAGGGGCGCGCTGGTTATTAAAGCCGCCTTGATTGCCGCCACTCGACTGATTATAGTCACCTTGAGGCTGTTGATTAAAGCCGCCTGCCTGTTGCCCGCTTTGGTTACTGTAACTATTATCTTGAGCTTGCGAGCCGCCAGCGCTATCTAGCATTTGCATCTGATCCGCTCGAATTTCAGTAATATAACGGTCTTGTCCATTTTGATCTTGATATTTACGTGTGCGTAAGCTGCCTTCAATATAAACCTTACTACCTTTACGTAAATACTGCGCAGCAATTTCGCCCAAACGATTGAATAAAGAGATACGGTGCCATTCAGTAGCTTCTCTTTTCTCGCCGCTTTGTTTATCTGTCCACTGCTCAGAGGTAGCCACTGAGATATTAGTTACGCTCCCGCCATTATTAAATTGACGTGCTTCAGGATCTGCACCAAGATTACCAATAATAATTACTTTATTAATACCGCGCATAACACTTTCCTCTTTTAGTGAATATTTTTACAATATGGAGCTATTGAATATCTAACGACTCCATCTTAGTGATTTTTGATAAACCAATTGATAGTTCATAGAACACTATTCAATAAGATAGTTTTACTTTATACAAGTTTTAGGTAAATATCTAGTAGCTATCAAACAATATACGACAACTCTTGTCGTGTTTCTACTATGCCGCTCTTTTGATTAAACTTAGTAATCATTACCTACTTTATTGTTATTGTTATTAATTTATTAGCTTACTAAGCTTATTGATTCTCTCGATATAAGCTTTAAAAAATTATTAAGATATCGACTATATTCTTCGTCAGCAAGACTAACGGACTCATATTGTTTATTATTTAAACTACTATCTGTATTAAACTAGTAGACACATGTTTATTTATTTATCAAGGTTGACTTTATAAGTTCTAGCCTTGATTGGTAAAATTCGTTTTGTAGAGAATAGATTATTATCGTTATTTTTAAATATCTAACGGACTTTGCGCTAAGCTCGATAACTGCTGCTTTGAGCTATCTGTCAGCTGAGTTTTATCAAGCTTTAGATAAGCGACTTGTTCCTTGGCCATTACTACCAGCTCATCAACGCCATTGATTGCTAGCATTTGCTGCGACCAGTCTTGAATATCGATATCTTTAGGTATCGTCACTGTGGTGCTGGACAAATACGGCGGCTGCGCGATAGGAAGAATGATTAATAATGCTGCAACCATAATCGCCGCAAGTACACCCCAAGCTAACAGGCTAGATTGAGTCAATAGTAATCCGCCCATCGCTCCGCCGACGAACGCGCCAAAAAACTGACTGGAGGAATTGAGTCCCATAGCCGTCGCTTTGTTCGCGACTGGCGCACGCTTTGATATCCATGATGGAATGGTGGCCTCAAGTAAATTAAAGCCCATAAAATACAGCAATAAACCCAATATAATACCGATGCCAACTTGGCTGCCTAATGCCAATAGCGCTAAGGATACCGCCATTAGGGCTATAGCACCCAAGAACACTTGGCGCATTTTGCGTTTCTTTTCAGCGATAATAATAAAAGGAATCGCGACGGCAAAGCCGATAAATAATAAAGGCAAATACACCAGACCTTGTTGGCGTACTGATAGCCCCATCACCTGTGACAGCTGATGCGGTAAAATCACAAATATAGCGGTGAGAGTTAGATGCAGCGCAAAAATACCGATATGTAAGCGATTTAAATCACCGATTTTTATCACCGTTGCCAGCTGCTCGCTAATCGATTTGTTATCCAAATTATGCTTTAAGACCCGTAGCGGCGTCGGTACCACAAACAGCAATAACATAGCTAAAACAGCAAATCCTGCGGTCAACCAAAATAGTCCCGAGATACCGATAGATCCCACCATTAAGGGGCCAAAGGCAAAAGCGAGCATGATTGAGGTAGCAATAGTTAGGCCCATGGTCGCCATCGCTTTGGTACGCATCTCTTCACGGGTCACGTCTGCTAAAAGCGCCATCAATACCGCCGATACCGCGCCACTACCCGCCAGTGCTCGACCAATGATCACTTGATAAATATCAGTCGCATTAGCCGCGATAATACCGCCAAGGGCGAACAATATAAGACCTAGCATAATGATGGGTTTACGAGGAAACTTATCAGCAGCAAGGCTCATCGGTATCTGAAACACCGCTTGACCAAGGCCATAAATACCTACCGCAAGACCAATCAAAAACGGCGTAGCATGCGCATAATTATCTCCATAAACCGAGAATACTGGCACAATCATAAACAAACCAATCATGCGCAGAGCAAAAATACCGCCAACTCCTAAAATTGCTCTTTTTTCTACGCTGTTCATCGCGGCCTCATTAAATTTCCGTTAGACCATTGCTGCTCATCTTTGATATCGCTATCTTATGGTCAGTTACTATAACAACATCAGGATTTATTAAATATTCTGCTATAACCTGTCAAATAAGCCCCACAGTATAAAACATTCATCACTGAGATGCAGAACCTTTTAGTTTGTGGCTGCTATCATTACTATTTAGTTTTATAAAGCCTATAAATATGTTACCAATTACGTTAAAACTGTACTTACGCCTTGAATAACTCGTTCACCATAACAATAATATAAGTCGTCATAAAATACCTTTGCTGCTAGTTGCGGCTAGTCATTATTAAACTTTTGTTAGTGAATGAATTCAGGTAATTTTATTGAAGTTGGTTTATAAAATTGTTTTACAAAAATAGCATTTATCTAAACCCTATATGAATAACAATTAATAATTAACAAGGGTTTTATAAAGATTTTAAATATAAGTTCGCTCTAACTATTAACTTAGAATCTCTTTATTTTTATATCTATTTATTTAATCAATTTTCACTTCTGTTTTTAATTTATAACCGTATGTTTATATTGGTTTTAACCACCCTTTAGCCCATAGGAAACCTATAACTGATGGCAAATGACCATATCGCAATACGCGGCGCGCGTACCCACAATCTAAAAAATATTGATCTTGATATCCCGCGGGATAAGTTCGTCGTCATTACCGGCTTATCCGGTTCTGGTAAGTCTTCCTTGGCTTTTGATACGCTTTATGCTGAAGGGCAACGGCGCTATGTCGAAAGTCTGTCAGCATACGCGCGTCAGTTTTTATCGCAAATGGAAAAACCTGAGGTAGATAGTATCGAGGGTCTGTCTCCTGCCATTGCTATTGAGCAAAAATCAACCAACCACAACCCGCGCTCAACGGTCGGTACTATTACTGAGATTTACGATTATTTGCGTCTGCTCTATGCGCGTATCGGGACGCCTTATTGTCCAGAGCACGGCGAGCCGATGGTGGCGCAGTCAGTCACCGAAATGGTCGACCAAGTCATGGCACTGCCTGATGAGACCAAGCTTATGATCTTAGCGCCGGTGATTCGTGAGCGTAAAGGCGAGCATACGGTTTTGCTTGAGCAACTGATTGGTCAAGGCTTTGTGCGCGTGCGCGTGGATGGTCATGTCTATGATACTGACGAGCTACCGACGCTCGATAAGAAGAAAAAGCATACTATCGAGGTCGTCGTCGATCGTTTTAAAGTGCGTGATGACTTAGGTAACCGTGTCGCTGAAAGCTTAGAGACCGCGCTGCGTTTAGGTAAAGGTTTGGTGACCTTGCACTTCATGGATGGTAATCCCAAAGAAGGCGGCGACACCAACCAAGTGATGTCGGCTAA
This sequence comes from uncultured Psychrobacter sp., assembly GCA_947501045.1. Lineage (GTDB taxonomy): Bacteria > Pseudomonadota > Gammaproteobacteria > Pseudomonadales > Moraxellaceae > Psychrobacter. The sequence goes on along the minus strand of CANMUI010000001.1, from coordinate 601,726 downwards.
ACACTCTTGCCCAGTGTGCGATCGGGCGGTGTCTGAGCTTGAGCCACGGATGTTTAGTTTTAACAATCCGTATGGCGCTTGTCCGACTTGTGACGGTTTAGGCAAACGTCAATATTTTGCCGCTGAAAAGCTGATTACTCATCATGAAAAATCCTTAAATCAGGGGGCGATTAACGGCTGGGATAAACGCCATTCTTATTATTTTGGTTTGCTAACTACCGTTTGTAAGCATTTCAATATCGATATGGATATGCCATGGCAAGACCTACCTAAAGCACAGCAAGAGCTTATTATGCAAGGCTCAGGTAAAGAGAAGCTGACCTTTAACTTCACTGATGAGCGCGGCCGTAAGACTAATAAGACCATTCCCTTTGAGGGCGTGCTACCCTATCTTGAGCGCCGCTATGCCAAAACCCAAAGCAACCTTGTGCGTGATGAGTTAGCCAAATATCTTGCCGATACCACTTGTAACGTCTGCGATGGCGCGCGTCTTAATGAGATATCGCGTAACGTCCGCGTCGATGAGCAAACCATCGCTGAGATCGTCAAACTCTCTATCGGCGATGCGGCTGACTATTATAAAAGCCTTAAAATCAGCGGTCATAAAGGCGAAGTCGCGGAGAAAATCTTTAAAGAAATTAATGAGCGTCTCAACTTCTTAGTGAGCGTTGGACTCGATTATTTAACCTTAGCACGCTCTGCTGAAACGCTATCGGGCGGTGAAGCGCAACGCATCAGGCTTGCTAGCCAAATCGGTGCCGGTCTCATGGGCGTGATGTACGTGCTTGATGAGCCGTCTATTGGTCTGCATCAGCGTGATAATGATCGTCTGCTTAAAACTCTAACGCGCCTACGTGATCTGGGTAATACGGTACTCGTCGTTGAACATGATGAAGATGCGATTCGCCAAGCCGACCACGTTATCGATATCGGCGTTGGCGCTGGTGTGCACGGCGGTCATATCATCGCCCAAGGTACAGTCGATGAAATCATGGCGACTAAAGAATCGCTCACTGGACAATATATGTCAGGTGAGAAGCGTATCGAGATTCCGACGGTACGCCATAAGGCCAAAACCATAGAGGTCGAGGCGAAAGGTAAAGCCAAACCCAAAAAAGTACCCATGACCATCGAGCTAAAAGGCGCGTCAGGTAACAACTTAAAAGATGTGGATTTAAGTTTGCCAATTGGTATCATGACCTGTATCACTGGAGTTTCAGGTTCTGGTAAATCAACCCTGATTAATCGTACTTTAATGCCTATTGCGGCTACCCAGCTCAATAACGCGTCAACCTTAATCGCGGATAAGCATGACAGCATCAGCGGTCTTGAGCATTTAGATAAAATGGTTGATATTGACCAAAGCCCAATCGGTCGTACGCCGCGCTCCAACCCAGCAACCTATACGGGCGTATTTACTCCTGTGCGTGAAATGTTTGCACAAACGCAAGAAGCGCGCGCGCGTGGTTATAAAGCCGGTCGCTTTAGCTTCAACGTCAAAGGTGGTCGCTGCGAGATGTGCCAAGGTGATGGTCTCATTAAAGTTGAGATGCATTTCTTGCCAGATATGTATGTACCGTGTGATACCTGTGAGGGTAAGCGCTATAACCGTGAGACGCTAGAGATTCACTATAAAGGTAAAACTATCGCTGACGTGCTCGATATGACCGTAGAAGATGCGACTGAGTTTTTCTCAGCGATTCCCGCGATTTATCGTCGCTTGCAAGCGTTGATGGATGTGGGACTAAGCTACATCCGCCTTGGTCAATCCGCGCCTACTCTATCGGGCGGTGAAGCGCAGCGTGTTAAGTTAGCGCGTGAGCTTGCCAAGCGTGATACCGGACAAACGCTGTATATCTTGGATGAGCCGACTACTGGTTTGCACTTCCATGATATCGATAAATTGCTTAATATCCTGCATGCGCTACGTGATAAAGGTAATACCATCGTGGTCATCGAGCATAACTTGGACGTTATTAAAACCGCGGATTGGGTCATCGATCTTGGCCCTGAAGGGGGTAAAGGTGGCGGTATGATTATCGCGGAAGGTACGCCGGAAGAAGTGGCAGAAGTTGAAGGCTCGTTTACGGGTGAGTTTTTGAAGCCGGTTTTAGAGCAGGCTATGTCAGAGGCGAGTTAGTAGGTTGATTGTTTGGTTTTGATTTGAAGGTCACTCTTTTGGGGTGGCCTTTTTTGTTGGTTGAAGTTTAATCTTGATGCTAATATAGTCATTGTTTAAAAACATCTGTAAGGTAATAAGCAATGGCAAACGTAGAAAATCTTGAGAAACGACTTATAGATTTGATTGATGAAGAAAGCTCATTTGCTATTGCGCTGACTGGCGAATGGGGTATTGGTAAGACGCAATTTTGGAAAAGCTTTTACGAGGAAAACCATAAAAATTTAGGTGTTAACAAATACTCTTATGTCTCTCTCTTTGGCATAGATTCAATAGAAGCATTGAAGTTTGAAATTGCACTTAGCACCCATGAGACTACTCAAAAAAAAGACTATCTTTCTGGTCTCAAAGGTATCTTTAAAAAAAGCTTGGATGCTATAGATTTGCCAAAACTCGAAGGTACAGGCGTCACTTTGTCTCTCAGTAAAGGTATGATAAGCAGCGCTATGTCTAGTCTTATCGGAGACACATTAATTTGTATTGACGATATTGAACGGCTGTCTGAGAATCTAGATATTAGAGACGTTATGGGTTTAGTCAACCATTTAAGCTTAGAAAAAAACTGTAAGGTATTAGTGATATTGCATGATGTTAAAGCAAATGAGCAATTCCAAGAGTACAAAGAAAAGGTGTTTGATGAAGTACTTATTTTAGATGAGTCTTTGACAGCTATAGAAAAATTGGTCAACGACAGCAACTTATTTGCGATATACAATAAATTCTATCAAGTGATGGGTATTAAGAATATAAGGTTTTATCAACGCGTTATTGAAACATTTTATACATTGATAAATAATTTACCTGACACTTTGAGTGTAGTAAGTAAACGACAGATATTGGATTCAATCTTAATTATTCGATTAGCTTATGACATGCCTAATCTAATTTATGAAGGACTCACATTCGATCAGTTTGTAGAACATTGTAGTCAGAACGCACTTGCATTGAGCGATGATTATTTTGTAGGGAATACTAATAAAGCTAAAGCTTCCAACGAAGATAATCAACTTAAGAAGGATATCCGCTTAAAGATTGATGACTTTTTTAAACCATTGACTGAACGATTTTTAATTAGGGATTGGGGAGAAGTGATTGTCAGTCTAGTAAAAGATCTATCAATTAATGATGACCAAACTAAATCTTTAATCGATTCTGACATCATGACTGAAGCAAAAATTTTAAATGATCACCAACATGATCAACTCTTGACGGAGTATCATAGCCTAAATCCTAGCAAGGATTTTATTGAACGTTGGTACAAAGTTGCTAAAGATAGAATAAAAAGAGAGAATCTTAATAATTTAAGTTTTTATTATAAAGTTTTACAAGATTACGGTAAGGAAGAATGGGCGGCAAGTTTCGATAAAAAAGTTAGAGAGCATATTGTATCTAAAATTAACCAACATAATGGAATTACTGACTTAGATAGCTGGTATTTTTTTGGTAGATCTGATCATGAAAGATACTACGATTTTGTTAAAAATACTATCGCCGCTCACGAGCTTAATTCTATAGGTAAAAACTCTATTAAAGATATATTTCAGCGCTACTATCAGCATAAGGGCTGTAATGATAATGATGAGATGTTCTTAAGCAAACTTGATCAAGAAATATTAAGCGAAATTATATGGTCTGATACTGGCTTTGATTCAAGAGAGCGTAAACGTTTTATATTATCTATTCTACTACATCCTAATCTAAGTAATAAGGCTGAGGTTCGACAATGGGTTCTTAATATTTTAAATGACCAAATTAAATATAATCCACATAGTAAGGTACCGATTCAAGACTGGCTTAACTATACTAATAACTTGACTGAGAACTTAGATAAATAGTTTTTTGTAGCACAATCCGTAGGTTAGCACAGAGTTTGCGATACCCAACGAAAGCTGCTCTAAACCCTAAATCACGCTTCTATCAAAGTCATTCCAAAACACCATCAAAAACCCACATCAATTACAGCCATATTTCCAATCACAACACTTTCATTACAATCAGCGCCATGGCGACCGATAAAATAGAACACATTCAAAATTCAAATAATAACTCAAACTATAAGGATGTCTCATGACGAAAACCATTTTAATTACTGGCAGCACGGATGGCATTGGTAAACTTGCCGCTTTAAATTTAGCAAAAGCGGGGCATCAAGTGTACTTGCATGGCAGAGATGCTGATAAGCTTGATAGCGTTATTATGGAGGTCAAAGCAGTAGCGACAGGCGCAGCGGCAGATCATATCGACGGGTTTGTGGCTGATTTGTCAGATTTAAATGCGGTGCGTAGCATGGCAGCAGAAGTGAATGACAAACTATCAAAGCTTGATGTCCTCATCAACAACGCTGGGATTTATACCACCGCATCGCCCGTGACCAAAGACGGACTGGACGTGCGTTTCGTCGTCAACTATTTAGCGCCTTATGTATTGACCAACGCCTTATTACCCCTGCTTAAAAAGTCTAATCAAGCCCGCATCATAAATCTAAGCTCAGCGGCGCAGGCACCAATATCCTATCAAGCGTTTGTAGGGAACGAGCGTCTCGATGGCCAAGCAGCCTACGCGCAAAGCAAATTGGCGATCACCATGTGGAGTATGGATTTAGCGGACGCCGTTGTAGACGATAATATCAACGTGATTGCTGTTAATCCAGGCTCGCTACTCAATACCAAAATGGTCGATGAGGCTTATGGAAAATACTGGTCATCAGCGGATAAAGGTGCGAATATCTTAACCGAGCTTGCCATCTCCGATGAGTTCGCTGATGATACAGGTAAATACTTTGATAATGACATCAAAGACGGCGCACAGGGCGAGGCTAGAGGCGAGTTCGGACAACCACATGCCAATGCTTTAGATAAAGAAGCCATTGCCAAGCTTAAACGTCAAACGCAAGATCTATTACAATCACTATAATATTCAACCATAGGACATATTTATGAATACCCAAGAAAAACAAGCCATCACCCTCGTTGCTAATATCACCGCCAAACCTGAGCGCGCCGAGCAACTCAAGTCTGAACTGCTCAAGCTCGCCAAAGCATCACAAGCCGAACAAGGGGCCATTCACTATAATATCCATCAAGATAATGCCAATCCGAATCACTTTATCACTTATGAGGTATGGGAAAATAAGGAGCTTATGGATCAGCATGGACAAAGCGAGCATTTTCAAAACTTTATGAAGGTGACAAAGGATATGATTGATGACTCTAATCTTACGCAAATGACTCGTATTGCGTAAGTTTTATCTAAATGAAAAGGTAGTGAAACGCATACAAGAGATACCAAGCTTACTGTTTATGAGACGCTGCCATATCTGTTTCCGCTTTTTGCAGGCGAGATTGAAGATGCTAAAGTAGCTTTTGATGATGCGACGCGGGCGCTTTGGAGGTTGGATGATGTTGAAAAGTATTCGTAGGGTGCGCTTTGCGCACCTTTAATCTTTCTAAATGTAGAAATGTAACATTCGTTGCTGTAATATTACTGCTAAGTTATAATCCTTATTTATGTATTATAAAAAATAAAGTAGAGTCTAGGCTACTACTTTTTGCATAAACTCATTTAGTAAACGATTTATGAAATTAAAATTACCAATACTTCTTATTTCTGCATCATTCTTATTTGCTTGTTCATCTGCTGATGAGACTTCTGACTACGAGACTAGTTCAACGCCTACATACGAAGCATCGGCTTCTGAAACTTACTCAGTAGAAAAACAAAGCTATGTACAATCTTGTATAGATACATCTGATGAAAGCTTTTGTAGTTGTCAGTTTGATGTCATGGATCCAATACTTTCTAGTTCAATAGGTAATGATTGGAGTATGAAAACTATGGAAGAGAAAGATTTTGGGACATATGTATCAGCTGTTGAGACAGCAGTCAGCCAGTGTAGTTAATCTAGTGAAATTATCTATTTTAGAGAAGAAAGAATATGGCTCTAATCAACTGTCCTGAATGCTCTAAAAGAGTTAGCGATCAAAGTGTCGCTTGTCCTAATTGTGGCTTTCCTATTACTAAACTCTCTCCGTTCAGAGCTGTTCCCCCTCCTTTACCTAAAGAAGATTCAATTAATAGTGAAGCCGACTTATTAGTTAGGAAACCTCAAGTACGTAAACCCCAGAAAAAAGCTAAATCCTCTAAACTCCCAGATTTTTTTGCCGCTCTATTTATCATATTTCTTATTTATCAATTAGCTACATGTTCTGATGATGAAACTCAAGTCTCATCACAAGTCGAAGACTCATTACAAGTTCAAGACTTATTAGTTGATTCTGAATTAACGCAGATACCAATGTTACTTTCTGGTTCAGGTGAAGATGGACGCTATTTCCTTATCTCTCACTTTACGTCTTATGGGCTTGAAAATATCGCGTATGTACGTAGAGGAAACGAAAGTGACACTTATGGGTCGATGCAAATTGACTGCTTAGAAAATGAGATGCGGAAAAGCTCATCAGGGAATCTTGAAGCCTTAAAAACAGCAAAAATGGGAGACTGGGTTACTCCAGCACCTGATTGGACAGATCAAGATATTGTTAATTTTATTTGCGAAAAGCAGTCTGTTCCAGAACAATCTCAACTTAATACAGAAAGAAATGCTGTAGAAGAACCTGTATTAACGTCAGAGACCTTTGTATCTATACCAATGTCTGACTCATTTGAGAATGGTCGATATTTTCTAACGTCACACACTATAGACAACGGCGTCGAAAACATTGAATATATCCGTGAAGGCAACGACAATACTTCGTATGCAAAAATGGAAATTAAATGCTCAGAGAATCAAATAAGAATATATTCAGCAGATAATTTTGACGCTTTACAATCAGCAAATATGGGGGACTGGTTTACTCCAACACCAGATTGGACAGATCAAGATATTGTCAATTTTATCTGTAGCAAATAGTAAACATTGCAGTGCTTCATAAAAGACTTAGCAGTTTTATACCCAAAACAAGCTAATTATAGTTCTATATAGACACTAACCTTTCCATAAAGAATTGATGATTATGAAACGATTTTTACCTAGCATTATTCTATTATTATCTGTTTTACCAGTATATTCTTATGCTGAAATTGCAAATAGTATTCCTGATACCGAAGTTTTTTTAACGACTAAACAGGCAGCGGAACAGGGGGATGCTGCTGCTCAGAATAAGCTAGGTGGAATGTATCATGAGGGTCAGGGTGTTGTTCAATCATATTTAACAGCATTCAAATGGTATAAGAAAGCTGCTGATCAAGGGTACGCTCCTGCTCAGTTTTCAATAGGGTCGATGTATTCAAGAGGTGAAGGAATGTCCCAATCAGACTCTGAAGCTTTCAAGTGGTATAAAAAAGCTGCTGATCAAAATTACAGTGCTGCTCAAGCTAACTTAGGGGCAATGTATGGATTTGGAAAGGTTGTTCCTCAATCGTACTCTGAAGCTTTCAAATGGTTTAAAAAAGTCACTGAACGAGAGTATGCTGAGTCTGACCTTGCGGCCGATGCTGCCGCCACCACTGTTGCCTATCTTAACTTAGGTGGAATGTATTATGAGGGTCGAGGCGTCTCTCAATCTTATTCGGAAGCTTTCAAATGGTATAAAAAGGCTGCTGATCAAGGCAATGCTTCTGCTCAAGTTTCAGTAGGGACAATGTACGCAGAAGGTAAAGGAACGCACCAATCAGACTCTGAAGCTTTTAAATGGTTTAAAAAAGCTGCTGATCAAGACGATCCTTATGCTCAGCATAACCTCGGCTCAATGTATTCAGGAGGTGAAGGAATACCCCAATCAGACTCTGAGGCTTTCAAATGGTTTAAGAAGGCCGCTAATCAAGGTAATACCAACTCACAATACCTTGTGGCTAGTATGTACTCAAAAGGTGAAGGAACGCCTCAATCAGACTCCGAAGCTATGCAATGGTATAAAACAGCAGCAAATCAAGGTATGGCTAATGCTCAAGATAGATTAGGGGACATGTACAAAGACGGTAAAGGTGCTTACCAGTCGTATTCTGAAGCTTTCAAATGGTTCAAGAAAGCCGCTGATCAAGGTGACGCTTATGCCCAAATTAGTCTAGCCTCAATGTATCAAGACGGGAAAGGCGTAGATAAGGATAATAAAAAGGCTGCTGAATGGTACAAAAAAGCCGCTGATCAAGGTGACGCTTATGCTCAAGGTTACCTAGGTTTAATGTACGAATATGGCAAAGGCTTGCCTCAGAACTATGAGAAGGCTGCTGAATGGTATAAAAAAGCTGCTGATCAAGGTGATAACTTAGCCCAATTCGATCTTGGAATAATGTATCAGTATGGCAGGGGTGTGCGTCAAAGCAATGTACAGGCTAAAAAATGGTTTGGTAAGGCTTGTGATAATGGGAACCAAAAGGGTTGTAACAACTATCGAAAATTAAATTTAAAATAGCTTGTAGGTTGGGTTAACAAAAGAAACCCAACAATCCAATATCAAGCGAAATAATTCGTTGGGTCTCGTTCCTCGACACCAACCTACAAAGTAACTCTCCAATTAAGGCTCAATCCGTAGGTTGGCGTGGAGCTTGCGACACCCAACAAAGCATAAATGCATTTCAATTCTAAATTGTTGCCTTAAGACGCAGTTTAGCTCCCAAAACCGTCCCACCTAAATAAACTCCCGCTCAACATTCATCATCCTCGCGTCCACCGTCCGCTCTATCTTCTCCTCTATCTGACTACACTGTGACTCGACCTCACGTTTGGTCAGTCCGACGATGACAAACGTCCACTCGCTAGCATCATGCCGATCCCGCTCGCCGCTCTCACATACGGCGACGCTTGGATTATTGCCAAAGCGCGCATGCAAGCCGCCCATACGTTGGCGTTTTTCTTTTAAAGAGCTACAGCCAGGCAGAGCAAAAGTCAGGGTTAAGATAGCAATATGCATGAATCTTCCTTTTTTTCTTATCAATATAAACGTTATTTACGCTTCATGGTATCATCAAGCAGGCTTTTTTCGTAGGCGACTACAGCTAAGCATTGCCAAGTATCCGATAACTACTCGAACTATTGATATTGATAACCGATATGCGTATTAACCCATGACTTCTATCAGCTACGTACAGCAACAGCGCATTACTCGATTGTGCGTGCGCTGCGGATTACTCCTTATGCAATATGGTGCCGAGTCTGCCGTGGTGGTTGACCTGTCGAAACGCTTGGGATTCGCTTTAGGAATGAGTAGCGTAGAATGTTCGCTGAATTTTAATGCCATCACCTTGACCACCATCTGTAATGAACGCTGTATCACTACCACTCGGGACACTATTAATCAGAGCATCAATGTCAATTTATTGGTGCAGATTCAGCAAATTGTCAATAAAACCGAAGCTGCTATAGGCAAGGGTAATTTAGTCGACCTTACCACCCTTGCTTTTGATAAGTTGGATAAGGCCGTTTACCCACCGTGGCTAGTAGGGATATTTGTTGGCGCTTCTTGCGCTGCGTTTGCCAATCTTAATGGCGGCAGTTGGTCGATTACCGCAGTGACTTTTATCGCGGGCATGGTAGCTATGCTGACGCGCATTTATCTGTCCAAACACCATTTTAACCCCTTTATAACGGTTATTGTGACCGCTTTTATTGCTTCCTTAATTGGAGCAACGACTTACTATTTTGATATTGGTAATAATGCGGATATTGCCGTTGCCTCAAGCGTACTGCTACTAGTACCAAGTTTTCCGTTGATCAATTCTTTCTCAGATATTCTAAAAGGCTATGTCAATATTGGGATTGGACGTGCGGTTTTTACTTATATGTTGACCTTGTCCGCTTGCGTTGGCATTGTGATGGCGCTGGTGTTACTGCAAATACAGCACTGGGGGTTTTGAGATGTGGTTTATTGAAACCGTGATGCTGGCCTGTATCATTACCCTTGGTTGGACGCTGATGTTCACCTTGCCCAAACGCTATATCCTGCCTTGTTTGCTGATGACCGCGTTTGGGTTCGGCCTAAAAACGGCGCTGGTCTATCAGCATATCCATATTGTTGTGGCCAGCTTTTTTGGCGCGATGCTTGCCAGCTTTTTGGGGGTTTATTTTTCTAAAAAATATACCCTACCACCCAAAGCATTAATCTCACCAAGTGTTATCTGTATGATGCCGGGCATCGCTGCTTATAAGGCGATGGTCAGTATGGTGCAGATCGGTTATTTTGGCTTCTCGGACGAATTATTTAGCCAAATGATGGTTTATTTGTTTGAGGCGTTATTTGTGACCTCAGGGTTGGTGCTGGGCTTGTCTATTCCGGGACTGTTGTTTTATAGACGCCGTGCCATTGTTTAAGTAGGTTTAGATAGGTTTAAATGAGATTATTATGTGTTAGGCTATTTTTGCTTAAATATTTTTATGCATTGATACTAGCTGGCACACCTTCATGATAAAAACCTTGTAAGATTTATTATTATACCCATTAATATAAGGTCGAAATTGTACCAAAACTTAATAAAGAGATATCAACAATGACAAAACATTATGATTATATTTCCATTGGCGGTGGTAGCGGCGGTATTGCCTCGCTTAACCGTGCAGCAAGCTATGGTAAAAAATGTGCCATTATCGAAGCTGAGCAATTGGGCGGCACCTGCGTTAATTGGGGCTGCGTACCCAAAAAAGTGATGTGGTACGGCGCGCAAGTAGCTGAAGCCATTGAAAAGTATGCACCAGACTACGGTTTTGACGTGGAACTAAAAAACTTCGACTATCAAAAGTTAGTGCAAAGCCGTCAACAATATATTGAAAATATTCACCGCGCTTATGACAATAACTTGGCTAAAAACGGCGTTGAGGTAATAAAGGGTTTTGCCAAATTTGTCGATACCAATACCGTAGAGGTCAACGGCGAACAAATTACTGCTGATCATATCTTGATTGCTACTGGCGGTCATCCTATTCTTCCTGATATCGAAGGCGCGGAATACGGTATTGATTCTGATGGCTTTTTTAAGTTGAATCACCTGCCAAAGCGTGTGGCTATCGCAGGTGCTGGATATATCGCTGTTGAAATCGCCGGTGTCCTTAATAGCTTAGGTGCTGAGGTGCATCTATATGTCCGTCAACACTCGCCGCTACGCTCCTTTGACCATACCATCGTTGAGACCTTGCTCATAGAGATGGAGCAAGATGGTATTCAATTGCATACCAACACTACGCTTACCGAAGTTAAAAAGAACGAAGATGATAGTCTAGAGTTGTTCACCAAGGACGGTACTCTTGATACTGTAGATTGCCTGATTTGGGCGATTGGCCGCGCGCCTTCCACTGACAATATTAACTTGGAAGTAACTGGCGTTGAGACAACTGATAGCGGTAAAATCAAAGTCGATAAGTTCCAAAATACCAACGTTGATGGCATTTATGCGGTCGGTGATATTATTGAAGGCAGCATTGATCTAACGCCCGTAGCTATTGCAGCAGGTCGTAGGTTATCTGAGCGCTTGTTTAATGACAAAACCAATGAGCACTTGGTTTATGATTTGGTGCCAACGGTTATCTTTACTCATCCCCCTATTGGTACGATTGGTTTGTCTGAGATTGACGCCGTTGAGCAATACGGTAAAGAAAACATCAAATGCTACCAATCGACCTTTACTTCGATGTATAGCGCGGTGACTCAGCATCGCCAAAAATGCGTGATGAAGCTTGTTTGCTTAGGCGATGATGAAAAAGTCATTGGTCTGCATGGCATTGGCTTTGGTGTTGATGAAATGATTCAAGGCTTTGCGGTGGCGATCAAAATGGGCGCAACGAAGGCGGACTTTGATGATACCGTTGCCATTCATCCGACAGGTTCAGAAGAGTTTGTGACTATGCGTTAATAGGCGATAATTTGATAAATTTTCAGTATTATCAAAAGGCTATTCTGGACGGAATGGCCTTTTTTAGGCAACGATTTTTGATTCACTGTTCTGTTTTTTATATATCTAATATCAAATATCTAATACTAGTTTTTCTCCCTTTAAGGGCCTAAACCTGATATCTTCTTAGTAGACTTAGAGAAATGCCGCTCATAGTTGCCCTCTTATTTACCAAAAATTTATCACCACTTTACAACCATCTCTACTCAATCAAGGTTTATTATGCAAATTTACGATTTTATTGGGATAGGTTTTGGCCCAGCAAATCTTTCTGTGGCCGTGGCGCTGTCAGAAAAAAACATGTTGAATGATAATGCAAAAATAATGTTCGTGGAGAGCAAAGCTGACTTTGTTTGGCACGGCGGTATGCTTATACCCGAAGCTGAGATGCAGATCTCTTTCTTTAAAGATTTAGTGACGCTGCGAAATCCTACCAGTCCTTTTACTTTTATCAATTACTTAGCAGAAAATGATCGATTAGAGAGTTTTGCCAACCTTAAGCATTTTTTTCCAAGGCGAGTGGAGTACAACGACTATCTAAAATGGGCAGCTAAAAAGTTCAAAAATTACGTCAAATATGGCACCAAAGTAATTAAGATCGAGCCTGTGGTGGCAGAAGGTTCAGACGTCGTTGAATACTTAGCGCTACATTTGCAGAATATTAGCACTCAAGAAAAAGAAATCATCTACGCAAAAGATATCTCGCTTGCGACAGGGATAAGCAAAATAATTCCTGAGTACATGAGGGCTAATCCGGATATCAAAATCAGCCATTCTGATGATTTTTTACGCAGCTTAGAAACTGACTTTACTCAACGAAACTCGGACTATAAATTTGTAGTCGTTGGTTCAGGTCAGAGCGCCGCTGAGATTACATTGCATTTAGCAGATGAATATCCAAACGCTAAGGTAGATCTATATTTTAGAAATTATGCCTTAAAGCCTGCTGATGAAACCGAATTTGTTAACGAGATCTTTGATAGTGACACGGTTGAAACTTTTCTAACTTTTGATGATGACTTTCGAGAAGCGGTGCTTGAAAATCATAGAAACACCAATTATTCAGTCGTCGATCCTAAACTAATCAGCATACTGTACGAACGCCTCTATTATCAAAAGCTGATCGGCAGTGAGCAGATACAGCTGCATCGATTTCATGAGCTGCAAGGTATAGATAGTCATTCCAAAAAGGCAATATTTGAAGAGTTAGTAGATAATAAAACCGTAAGCTTTGAGTTCGATGGCCTGTTTTTAGCGACAGGTTACGAGATCATAGCGACCGATATCGTCAAAAATTTTGAAGAATATCTAGTCTACGATGTAGAGGATCGGTTGGTGCTAGATACAAATTATAGGGTAAAAACCGTTAATGACGATTTTAAACCTAAGATATTTATTCAAGGGGCGAGTGAGCATAGTCATGGAATGAGTGAAACCCTGCTATCGTTACTGGCTTATCGTTCGGGGAAGATAGTGGCTCGGCTAATAGATAGTGCTTAGCATATTTAGCTAGTTAGATTGAATTTCATTCATTACCTTTAATTTTTTATTCTTATTTTTAGTTTATTGCTTTTACTTAAAGCGGAACATAAAGCCACTCACAGACAGCCCAATAGTGATGCTGCTATGATACTGCTAATAGCGACTACTGAGAGATGACTGTGTGGCAAATCTACCTTTATATTTTACCAATTGGTTTGGGCATTATGACCTTGGCAGCAAGCCTATTATGCTTGTTTGCTTATCTGATGTCGGATGACAACGCTACGCGTCTGCCCGCTTTTAACTGGTTTAAGCGTTTACTTATCTTGGCGTTCTTACTACTAAGTGCTGGAGTATTTATGACCTTTAGCCACTTTTGGTTTAACTGAGCCTAGTTTAGCTACAACTGGTCGTCAACGACTTTTTCTAATTCCAATAACATCAAATCTTGCCGCTTGGGATCACCATTATTGCCATCATCCGGAAATGGCATTTTGTTGCCATTTAACTGATAACCACGGCGCTCATAATAAGCCAATAATTCAGGGCGATGACTCAAAATAGACATAGTTAGACGACTCGGTTGTTTGCCAGACTGCGCTTCACTGGAGGATAAATGCCGAATGGCGAAAGTCTCTGCCGCTTGTAGGATCACATGACCCACGCCGCATCCTTGCAAGTCTGGATGGACCGCGAACATACCGATATAAGCATGACGCCCGGAACCAGTATCATCTTTCATCTCAACCGCAATGCAGCCTAGTAGCTCGCCAGTCTCTTGTCCTGTGCGAGTACCGGTAGTGGTTTTAGGATAAACAAAGAAATAATGCTTCGGAGCAGCGATAGTTTGGGTCAGCTCGGTTTGCGTCGTACGGATACCACCGACCAAGTCAGCTTCGTTAGTCCAGCCTTTATCTTGACGATAGCAAATATTCAACAGCTGCTCAATAGCGCTAACATCATCCGCTTTAGCCTGCCGTAAAAACACCTCATTTTTATTTATCTCTTTATTCATGACTTTCTCTCCGCTTTATCTTTGTACAAAATAAAAGACTGTCCTAAATGATCAGGCCAGCCTTTATCATAACTATTATGTGTATAAACTTCTATGATAAAGCGTGCGCCTGAGCAATGATGTCGAAGCCGTTATTAATTTGCGCGCGCGTTGGTGCATGTCCACGGCGCAGCAGCTCACTAAAGGCTGCAAGCTCTTTGTCACGACCAAGCGTACTGGCAGCGCTAGCGCGAGTATCCTCACCTTCATCATCAAAATAATATTCGATGTAATCCAAATCGTTCGGTCTACCTAACAAAATATTGTTATCAGGCGTTGCCGCATGGCCGCTGTAGCGTAGGCTATTACCGTACTGGGCAGTCCAAAAGAAAGGAATACGTTCCTCTAATGAATTAACTTCGTCATCACCCAAGATAGCCCCAGCCGTTACGATGCCATGCTGCAAGGCTACGCGCCAATGCTCAATACGCATGCGTCCCATTTGATTGGTCGCTTTGGCAATATCACCCAAAGCATAAACCCCATCACGCAGTTGTAGATTCTCATCGACTTGCACGCCATCAGGGTCATTGACATCATCAAGGACGTCGGTACGCGGTGCCACTCCTGTGCCTAAAATAACGATATCAGCATCAATGGTACTACCATCAGACAAAGTTACGCCGCTGACAGCGTCATTATCAGTGTTAATGGCATCGACGCCGGCACCAAAAGCAAAACGCACGCCGTTGTCTTCATGCATGTTTATTAAAGCATTGCTGACCGCCTCAGAGACAATGTTACTCATCACTCGAGCGCCGCGAGCAACGACAGTGATATCAGCACTTTCACCCGCTTGTGATA
Organism: uncultured Psychrobacter sp.; assembly: GCA_947501045.1. Classification (GTDB taxonomy): domain Bacteria; phylum Pseudomonadota; class Gammaproteobacteria; order Pseudomonadales; family Moraxellaceae; genus Psychrobacter. The sequence continues at coordinate 586,331 of CANMUI010000001.1, read as the reverse complement.
GCGCCGAGGCCGCTTCCATACCAATAAAACCAGTACCCACTATTACCACATTTTTGCCCGTACTTGCCTCTTTGATAGCTTTGGCATCATCCATACTACGCAAAGTATAGACACCTTTAGCATCCGCACCTTTAAATGGCGGTACTTTTGGCTGTGCTCCTGTTGCTACTACTAAAAAATCAGCAGTGTGGGTCTCACTATTACCACTATCATTTTGGATAACAATGCTGCGCTCATTAGGTAATATTTTGCTGACCGTTTTATTCAGATGTAGGTCAATATTGTTTCTCTTAGCCCACTCTGGACCGCCTAAAATAAGTTTGCTTTCATCCATTTTGCCGGCTAAAAACGCTTTGGATAATAACGGACGATTGTAAGGGGCGGTGTCATCAGCGCTAATGATAGTAATTTTACCACCATAACCGGTATGGCGTAGCTGGTTAGCGGTCATAAAACCTGAGCCGCCGCCGCCGACAATAAGAGTATGAGTATCAATCAGTTGGTCATTTTCTACGTGTTTGTCCATCTTTGCTGAGGTATCAACGCTTAAAGTATCACCTTCATCGGTCAGCTTATACTGAGTTAAGCCGCGCATAGCGACTGGTTCTAGTAATGTCCCATCACGGCTATTAAAACTGCCATGATGCCAAGGACAAACGACACGGTCACCACAGCGTATACCATCGCCTAAATCTGCGCCAACGTGAGGACACTTGCCATCAAAGGCAAAAAACTCGTCTTCGTCACGGGTGATTAAGATGATACTATCGTCGTTTTGTTTGTATGATTTCATGCCGCCACTAGGAATGTCAGCTTTATTGATGGTCACTAGGTTTTTGGTAGTGATTTTATTATCGATCTGATTGTTATTTGAGCTCATAGGTTATCCTTAATGGTTGCGGTTGCTGCCTGACTTATCAATTGAATCTATTAGCTGAACCTATTAATAGTACCAAGACCACTAAACTACTGATGTTTTATTGTATATCTGCCTCGTTGCAAAACGTAACTTCTACTCTTATTATGAATTCTTAAATCCATACCTACTTAACTCAAACGCTCAATTTAAAAAAGACTTTTTTATGACCTCAAACCTTCATGACCGCTTTGATGCGACAACGATTGACTTTGCCGACACGACTGATACTGCAAAGCTACCGCAGCCGATCACTCCTCCTATAAAACAAGCGACTTATAAATCAAAGGCAGAGGACTTTGTAGTGAACGAAATACTAGATATCGATTTCACAAACGCGGGAGAGCACTTATGGCTGCATATCCAAAAGTCAGGGATAAATACCGCTTATCTCGCCAAATTATTGTCAGAGTGGGCAGGTATTCCACTGCGCGATGTGGGCTACTCGGGACTTAAAGACCGAAAAGCCCTAACGACGCAGTGGTTTAGCCTACGTCTGCCCAAAAAGCAGTTGCCAACTACTGATTTTGCACCGATTGATATTGGCGATAACGAGTCCATTACTATCCTTGCCACCCAGTGGCACAACAAAAAACTGAATCGCGGTACGCATAGGGCCAACCAGTTTATTATTACGCTACGAGACGTCAAATTTGACCATGATAAATCATCTATAGAAGAGCATTTGCAAGCTATAAGTGCAAGTGGCGTCCCTAACTATTTTGGTTCGCAGCGTTTTGGATTCGGTGGTAACAATATTAAAGAGGCGCTACAACTGTTTGCTCGTCCAGTAGCGAACAAACACTCTAAGCCTTCTTCACGGAAAAAAAGTAAGGGTAAAAGCACTCTACGAGAGCAAAACAGTATGGAGCTATCTGCAGCGCGTAGCTTGATATTCAACGAGATATTGGCGGCGCGGGTGCGCAGTGGCAGCTGGAATACTGGGCTTGATGGCGAGGTATTTAATCTAAATGGCTCAGGATCGATATTCGCAACTGAAGCGATAGATGACATACTAAGTGCAAGACTTGGCAGTGGTGATATTCATCCGACAGGGGCACTATGGGGCGTGAGTAATGATAAAACAACTGGTAAGGCGGCTCAGATAGAGAACACAGTGGTACAGCAAAATACATTGCTAAGTCAATTGGCAACCGGTTTAGAGCAGCGGCAGGTTAAAGAGCAAAGACGCGCGCTAAGATTGCCTATTGAGGACTTAACTTGGGAATGGGTAGATCAACCAACAGGCGAACGAACGCTAATATTGAGCTTTACTTTGATAACGGGCAGCTTTGCCACCAGTGTATTAGCTAATCTAGTACAGCAGCTACATACAGTTGTATCACTATAAAACTGATACAGTACTGCCGGGATGCTTTTTTTAACATGTAGGTTGCGTAGTCTCTATCAGCAAACAAGTTCAAACGCAAACGACATTAGTAGCTATAGAATGGACTATATCGCTGTCTGTATCTGGCATTTGATTAGCACTTACAACTTGATTGCGTCCTTGAGCTTTTGCTTTATATAGAGCCTTATCTGCAATACTTATTAAACGCTGGCAAGTGTCAATAGGTAGTTGGGCGCGAACCATATCACAGCTTCTTGTCATTAACTGGCCTTTTTGGCGTGATTTTGTCCTGCGGCGCTTGATCGGAAGTGTCGTAGCATCCTTTGGTGCAGTCGCTAGATACTCCTGTTTAAGAAACGCACGCGCACAGTGTGTCAGCGTATAAAGACCCAAACTTGCTGTCACCTTAAAATTAGGCCCATTGTCAACTTGAACCACGTATCTTGCGATCTCGGAGCGCAGTTGTTCGGCAATGCTCATCGCTGCATCATGTGGCGTATCAGGTAGAATAATCAAGAACTCTTCACCACCATAACGACTAACACAATTCTTCTCGCCAAGAGTATTCGTCAATACACCAGCGACTTCTTTTAGCACCTGATCGCCTACGTCGTGACCATAATTATCGTTAATGTTTTTGAACAAATCTAAATCAAGCAAAATGACACTGTAGTCTTGGGCGCTGTTTAGAGTGGCTAACATCTGCTTCATTCTTTTTAAGCCATAACGGCGATTCTTAAGACCCGTTAATTCATCATGACTAGCGTACTGCAGTATCTCTTTTCTACTTTTATCTAGTATCAATAGTAGCGTACTAAATACATATACCATAAAGATAGCTTTAGGTAGTGCTAGATATATATGGGTTGAACGCCAGAAAAATATCGATGAGCGCCTGATCTCATTAATGCTATCCCAGCTAAGAGTACCGTCTTGGAAAATGGAGGCCGCAATTGCGTTTTCGATAGAAACCATTTCGCTATAACCTTGATCACTGTAAGCACCAAGTGGTACAGCAGTATTGGTCAACTGACGCATATTAGGTAGATTGATACCCAAATAAGGAGAGATGGTTACCAACAAGATAAGGAAAATTTGAAACAAAAAAGCATACCAAATATAGCGCCGCCGCACGAGCATCATCGCCAACATAGTACCACCAACTAGCGATACACCAGACACAAGGCTACTATGCCCCATCACTAAGACTACGATAGCGATATATAAACTATAAATACCAATGAGTACGATTTGCCAGTGGTGTAGTCTTTTATAGTCGTTTTTTATGTGCGATAAATGACCTACCATCCACCAAAAAAATAACCCTATTACCGTTATGATTAGCCACGATGGATACAACAGCACCATGTCTACATAACCATCAAAAGAGTCTCGCCCTATCCATACAAACAAACACCATAACCAATGCATGGTGATTTCCATGACAATAAATAAAGCCAATAATGATGCTCTATCTGCAGCTTGCCACTCAAAAATAATTTGAGAGAGCTTTTTGTAGCCTAGCTGGTATATAGATACAGACATATATGCGTTACCACGTGCCTATTTATCCTATCGCTACTATTAAATAAAAAATTTTAATAATTATTTATAATGATAGGTTGATAGATGGGTTTGAAGTACTAAAAGTATGATACTTTTATTATTATACCGCTTACTTTATTAATACAATAAAAACTATAATACTACATTTAGCATAACTAATATACTAATTTACAGCAATAATATAGAAACAATAGAATACAAGTTAGTATGAAAAATTACAAACTTGACCATCAATAACCTATATATACTGTTCATTTTTACATAAGCTCTATACAAGAGCAACAATATATTCTATTTAGTGAATATTATTTTTATTTGTATGAAACCGAATCGTACATAAGTACTATAATCTCAATAGCAAAAGAACAGTTTTGATAGCAAACGAGAAGACTAAATAAGAAGTTTGGCAATTTTTAGATGACATAGCAATAAGATTATTATGGAGGGCATTTATAGACGATATATGGTTTATTGCCATTATATTTGATAGCCCTCATGTCAAAAGAGCTGCCAAACCCCCCGTTGGTCGGCAGTTAATGCAGGTACATCACCGATACGTCGCCACGGCATATTACTACCATGAAAATCACTACCGGTTGACGTTGTTAGTTGATGCTCATTGATACTACGATCAACCATTCGTCGCGTACTTAGTGGTTCACTGTTGCTTGGCAGCTCACAAGCATCGCCGCCAAGCTCTGCAAACTCTTTGATGAGCTTACGTACTCGAGTGGCTGACAGCTGGTAGCGAGTTGGATGCGCAAGTACCGCTTTGCCACCGCAAGCGTGGATCAGCTCAATACCGCGCGCCATGCTAAGCGCATCAATAGCGACATAAGCGGGTTTATTGTCGGCAAGATACTTATCAAAAGCTTGCTGCACGGTTTTGACTTCTCCGCGCTCAAACAATACTTGTCCAATATGAGCGCGTCCAACCGCCTGTGGATTGCCATCTGCCTTAGCGCAAACTTGTTGCCAAAGCTCATCATAATCAATAGCTAGCAGTTCACTGAGCTTTTTAGTAATACGTTGACCACGAGTAGCGCGGCTGTCTTGTAGTTGCTGCAGACTTGCATGCATTTTGGCGCGATCAGTGAAATCCAAACCTACTACATGAATAATTTTATTCGTGGATTTGTTCTTGCCATAGCCCCCACTTAGCGTATGCTCGCAGCTGATCTCTACTCCATTGATAAGGGTCATACCACAGTCTGTCGCAGCAGCGCGTGCCTCATCAATACCTGCCAAAGTATCGTGATCGGTCAATGCTAAAACGTCGACTCCAGCGGCATAAGCACGTCTGACCACCTCTGTCGGCGCATAGGTGCCATCAGAGCAAGTACTGTGGCAATGTAAATCAATTTTCATAAAGCTGGCCTCAATCTATAAATTAAAATATTAGATGTAGATAACGATAATTGTAAAACTAATGGTAAAAATATTGTAAGTCAGTTTTTTAGCAAGTAGCTGCTGCTGAGTGTCCATTAAGCCCGCTAATAAGATATCATTGTTATAGTGGCGTTACCGCGTTGATTGCTTTTTTTTAGCGCAGTAGACGTGTAAACTACCCTATACGTTTTTGTTGGACATCCTCTTTATTATGAAAGCTTTACTAGACTTCATTCCCCTAATCGCCTTTTTTATTGCTGCTCGTCAATACGGCATTTTAGCGGCAGCTGGTGCGCTCTTGATTGCTACTGTAGCTGTCTATGCCATTCACTTTATACGCCAAAAGGGCAAGTTTGATAAGCAGCAATGGATTGTCTTGTTATTAACGATTCTATTTTGCGGCGGTACGTTGCTCCTGCGTGATGATATCTATCTACGCTGGAAGTCACCAATTATCAATGGCGTGTTTGCTTTGACTTTATTGATCAGCGCCGCTATCAATAAGCCTTTAATACAACTGGCGATGAAAGATGTCTTTGCACTTACCATGAGCGGGTGGAAAAGACTAACCGTCGCTTGGGCGCTGTTTTTCGCTCTGATGGGTGTCTTGCATTATATCACGGCATTCACTATGTCTGATGAGGCATGGATCAACTTTAAAACCTATGGTTGGATTCCGATTATGTTGGTGTTCGTTATTGCTCAGTTTGCCGTACTTAAGAACCATCTAAACCCGGCGATAACGGACAAAGCCACTAAATAAAGTTGTTAGTGCCCTTTTGTAGTCTAACGCCGACTATTTATTGTTTAAATTTACCGTTTATCAAGGAGTTGCAATGCCAGCATTTGTTATTATCGGTCATGACGTCGCAGACAGTAGCGCGCAACGTCAGATCTCGCGTACTGAACATATTGAACGTTTACAAATTCTAGAGCGTGAGCAGCGTCTCATTATCGCAGGTCCCACGCCTATTGAACACGGCTTGGATGCCATGTCAGGCAGCCTTATTATCGCTGACTTTGAGTCTTTTGAAGCGGCGCAAGCTTGGGCAAGTGCTGAGCCCTATTTGCGCGATGGGGTCTACAGTCATGTCGATATTAAACCCTTTATTAAAGTATTGCCTCAAGATACTGACAACGTAAAGGTAGCAAAAGCGTGATTCAACTATGGACAGCAGTATTATTAATAAAACCTTTTAGTAAACAAAGTTTGAAACACAGTTTGATAGGTATCATCCTACTCGCCGCTTTAAGTATATCGATTATAGAGGTACAAGCGGCAGCGGTAGTGAACGCTGATGAGACGTTATCAGAGCAAACGTCAGAACCCAATACTGCCTCTACAGTAGATACGGCTACCACGAATAATCAGACTTTGGCCGCCCAGCTTCAACCTTCTGAGAGTGCTCTTTCAAACGCTAATCAAAAGCTGCTTAGTCAAAACGCACAGTTACAACGGCAAGTCAACGACCTACAAACTCAGGTCAACGTTTTGGTATTTGAGAGCAGAGGTCAGTTGTTTTTATATGGTGCTTTTACCGTTATTATCAGCTTATTGGTCGGTATCTTTATCTCGTGGCTAGTATTTGTACGCCGTGATCGCTGGTAATTTTATTCTTATAAAGAATGTCTTTTATATAAGCCCTTTTTATATTTTGTACTGAGCTTGCATGACTTTTATCGATAATCCTGATCCCAGCGCTAACAACAGTGCTGATAATTATCAGAATACCGAACATCCCAATGTCATTATTCCGGCCAAGATCGACTGGCAAATAGATGATACGGGCAATCAAGTACCGGTATCAGGTGAGTTTGGTGACGTGTATTTTTCACATGCAGATGGATTGGCAGAGTCGCGTCATGTTTTTCTAGATAACAATTGGCTGCCTGAGCGTTTGGTAAACCTACGCTCTTATCAAAGCTTTACAGTTGCCGAATTGGGGTTTGGCACTGGGCTTAATGTGCTAGCACTGTGGCAGTTATGGCGACAACTTCGTGCTGTGTACTCACACCTAACAACGGCTCGACTGCACATCATCACCACTGAAAAGCACCCGATAACGCTTGCAGATTTAACTCAAATACTAGGGCTATGGAGACAACGCGCTCCTGAATTGGCTGAACTGATTGATAAGCTATTAAGCGCCTATCCTACACTTATCGCAGGCTGTCATCGCCTTTGCTTTAATGAAGATGATTTAATACTTGATATCTGGTTAGGTGATGCAGCTATTAGCTTGGCAAAATTAGAAACGCAAGTTATTAGTGAGCAAACCGCGCATGTCGACGCTTGGTTCTTGGATGGTTTTGCACCTTCTTGTAATGAGTCTTTATGGACGACAGCGATATTTGCACAAATTCAGCGTTTGTCACATACAGGCACCACTGCGGCTACCTATAGCTGTGCCGGTGTGGTCAAACGCGGCTTGCAAGCTGGCGGCTTTAGCATCAAAAAAGTAAAAGGCTTCGGGCGTAAGCGGGAGATGTTAACCGCTGTTATGAAAGATAATTTAGAAACTAAAGACTTAACTTCTATTAAAAGCGATCAAAAAACAACTCCCAAACTGGATCATATTATCGTTATCGGAGCGGGTGTATCCGGTTTGATGGCAGCATGGTCGCTTGCCAATCGTGGTATAAAAGTCACTTTGCTAGATAAAATAGCGCCACTAGCCGGGGCATCTGGTAATCCACGCGCCCTCTTAGCACCAAAAATGACGCCTATCCATCACGCTGATGAGCACTTGCATACTATAGGTTATCTTTATAGCAGTCGACTATATCGACAACTTAACAATATGGCCACTATAAATAATACAGCGCCTATTATAGAGATGACAGGAGCACTGGATTTATTAATGAAGGCCAATGTTACTACCGAACAAATTGCTGATTACCCAGACAGTATGGCAACCACATTATCAAATGATCAGGCGCAGCAAAACAGCGGGTTAAAAGTACAAGATTTATCCGAAAATCTTTATCTGCCTCAGTCGGGCTTGGTCAATCCGCAATCTTTAAAGCAGGTAGTCTTGGCGCATGCTTTGATTAGCTTTTGCCAAATCGCTGTTGACGACATAGAAGAGACTCAGACCCAAATTAGTATCAGTGGTAAAGGTAAAGAACAAAACACGCTAGTCATTGCTGCAGATAATGTCGTCATTTGCGCCGCTTTTGAGAGTCACTATTTAGATAAGCGTATTTTCGATTGTCGCAAAATTCGCGGTCAACTGTCTTGGTTTATTGCAACCGAAGCGCAAATAGCCAGTCTGCCTAAAATACCGCTGAAATATGGCGGTTATTGTACGGCGTTTATGGGCCAAAAAGACGATAGTGATTTGAATAACGTTGAGGAGGCGCAGACGCATTTTTTACTGGGCGCAAGCTTTATACGCAATGAGACTGCAACTGATATTCGCGCCAGCGAGCATAGTGTTAGCCGTGAAAAATTGGTGACGGCTATTCCGGAATTAGAAGCTATCGTTCCAGTGGATACGAATAAATGGCAAGCTCGCGCTGGTGTACGCACGCAAACGCCTGATTATCATCCGATGGTCGGTCAATTGGCTAACAGTGCTCGGCTATGGACACTTAGTGCGATGGGCGCTAAAGGCTATGCTTTTGCGCCCATTTGTGCTGAGGCGCTTGCCGATATGATATTAGGAGACTTTGCGCCGTTGTCCGCTTCGATGCTGTCAAAACTATCGCCCAATCGTAGTAGATTACAAACGCCTTTAGACTCATAGCGAAAGGAGCAAACTATGCCCTATCAGCAAACCACCCTTACCCTACCCGCTCATAATCGCGGTATTCACATTATTACGCCACTTATCGAAAAAGCGGTCCGTGAACTGATCTCCACATCAGCAAACGCAGGCTTAGTGCACTTATTTTTGCAGCATACCTCGGCAAGTTTGGCTGTTAATGAAAACGCTGACCCTGATGTGCGGCTTGACACTGAGGACTGGCTGAATAAAATCGCGCCCGCTGATCAGACTGAATATCGTCATACTTTAGAGGGAAGTGATGATTTGCCAGCGCATTTTAAGAGTATGATACTTGGGGTCAGTCTGACAATACCGCTTGTGAACGGTGCACTTGGCCTTGGGACATGGCAAGGTATTTACTTATGTGAGCACAGAGATTATGGCGGACAGCGCAAGCTGGTTATTACGATTAGTACATAGAATAGGACTTGAGGATAGGTGGCGCTCAAAGAAGGCAACTTTCTAGTTTCAGATTGCGTTAGCCGAAGCCTGTGGATCTACTAAACACCTCGACCAACCAGCTACCGATGCCCCACAGTCCCCATCCAATCAGAATAATAATGATCAAACCGATGATATCGGGAATATGCAAGTACAGCCAAGCGACGATAGGATTGCGCCACAAGCGACTATTACGCTGCTTATCTTCTAAGCTTTGATGCAAAAACGGTCTATCCATATGGGTGGTGTCACGAATACCGTACTCTTCTTCAATATGCCGATGCACGATGCTTAACGTCTTACGGCTAGGACGGATAAATATGTCTAGTAAGGTGCCAACGGCTGGGATGATACCTACCACCGTATCGATGAGTGCTAAGCGTACCGCTGGCGTCATCTTGCTAACCGGAACGCCAAGCTTGCAACCCAATACAAAAGCATAGCTGGTTAACGCTAAGCCTGCCAAATCACCCGCTAAAGGAATGGTAGATAACGCCGCATCTGCGCCCATACCTTGTTTGGTAAAAGGAATACGCACCACTGAATCCATAGCATTAGCAAACTTGGCTAACTTGCGCTCAGTGGCAATGACCTGCTCGCGGGTTAAGCCCTGCTCAGCAAGATTAAGCTCATATTTTGTTTGTAGATTTTTATTTAATTTAGCCATTAAAAGTGGTCCATAGACAAGAGAGTGCCACTAAGGCAAAAACATAGCGTCCGACCCAAATATTAGCCAAAAATGCTTGAAAGCAAGCAAGCGCTTGTCGACTACCGCAAGCGCTATTTTGCTTAGCAAACATCATCGCGACCAGCGCTAAGCCAAATACAGGTACGATACTCAAACTAGTCGGTGCAAAATAATGCCACAATACTACGCCCATAATGATCAAAAATAGCGTTTGTAGTATTGAGATTATGACCACATCATAGCGGCCAAACAGTATCGCGGTCGACTTGACGCCGATTTTTAAATCATCATCGCGATCAGCCATCGCATATTGAGTATCATAAGCGACTGTCCAACACATATAGGCGATAAACAACAGCCATCCCCAAACATCAGGCGCACCCTGTACCGCGACATAAGCCATCGGTATCGCCCAGCCAAAAGCGGCTGCTAAAAACACTTGCGGCAAATGGGTAAAGCGCTTCATAAAGGGATAGATAAAGGCTAAAACCACCGCACCCAGCGACCAATAAAATACTTGAATGGGTAAAAATAGCAGTAAACTGGCACTAAGGGCGACCAGTACTACAAAAGTTATGACAGCCTCTTTACCAGTTAAACGCCCATCAGCCAGCGGACGACCTTTGGTTCGGCTCACATGACCATCGACTTTACGATCGGCAAAATCATTAATGGCACAGCCGGCCGCGCGCATCAAAATCGCGCCCAAAGCGAAAAGCACAAATACTTTAAGACTGGGCAAACCCGCGCTCACGCCCTGTTGCTGCGCTTGTCCCATTGCCGCTAGCATTACGCCCCAAAGCGTCGGCCATAATAATAGCTCAATGCCGACGGGCTTATCAAAGCGCGTCAGCTGCATATAAGCATATAGCTTGTCTTTAAAGCTGAGAGGTTGGCGGTAACTTGTCATAAACCAGTGCTCTTTAAACTTGCTGCCATAATTTGTTGGCTTCGATCAGTGATATCTCAGGATACTGCTTACGTAAGGCTTTAATCGCCGCGACTTTATTATTTTGATTTAACTGTGCTTGCTTACGCAGATAGATCAACTGCTCTTGAGGAGTACTAAGCTCTCTTAACCTCGCCTCAAGCCTCAGAATTCTGGTACGCAGTATAATATTTATCAATAGCAAGCCTGCACCAGCGACCCAGACTATTATAGTTAGCATGGCTTACTCCTAGTTATGTGCTCATAGATAGAGACATTAAACACGTTTATACAAAATAGCCATCAAAACGTACCGCAGCATTATGCCAACTCTCATCAGGCGACTGTTGTGCAAAAAACGGCGCTTGCTGAGGGCGCTTAACAATCACCCGACCTTGCTGCTGAGCATTGCAACTAATAAGGTCTTGAGCGCTTTGTAGTAGCTGCTGCTCTTCTATCAGCGTTGGCGGATGAGCTATTTGATGCAGCGCTTGCATCTGCTTACCCACCTTTGCGCCTCTACCTGTTTTGCTGTCTTGATAGCTATCTTCTGGAAACATCGGGTCTAGATATATCATATCTACGCTTTTGTGATCGATGTTTTTATTTTTAGTATTTTGCTTATTCGTAAAGTAGCGAAGCGCGTCAATATTTATAATATGCAGACGCGACATGAGTCTTTGCCAATTTGGTTGTAGATTCATGCGCCGCTGTTCATTGAGTAATAATAATGCCATGACAGGCTGCTGCTCAAGCATCGTTACTTGGGCGCCGCTACTCGCTAGTATCAAGCTATCATGACCAAAGCCTGCGGTAGCATCAATAACCACACTATCTGCTGTGATTTTCGCTGCCTGTAATAATAGCTCAGATTTACGTCCCGCGCTGACCACACGGCGCTGCATTTTATCCCATTCAGGAGCGACGCTCAGACCTGCACTTAGCAAAGACAGCTGATTTTTGTCATCTAGCAATAAAACAGCTTGACCATAATCAAGGCTTAACTGCTGGCGCCGTTTTTGATTTAGTTTATCTTTTATCAGCTCGGCACTAAGACATAGTGACAACTGGTGCTGACTTGCTAGTGTTTGCAAGTGCGCAACTTGAGACTGCTGGGTCTCGCTAATATAGAGCAGTTTACAAGGCTGGAGCGCAATCTGTGTTGTTGCTTCTGACACTTTCTACCCTGCCATCTGATAGCCAAAAACCCATGCGGCTACTAATACAATAATACCGGTAATGATACGTAGCCAAGCAAAGATTTTAAAATCACGGCGACTGACCCAAGCTACAAGCCAGCGAATACAGAGGAGCGCCACAATAAAGGATACCACCGTACCTACGCCTAATACCAACCAGTCCTCGCTAGTGGTCAAAACCTCACGGTGTTTGAGCAAATCAAGTAGACCTGCACCGATAATGACCGGAATACCCAAAAAGAAGGAAAATTCCGCTGACGCTTTACGCGAGACGCCAAGCCATAAGGCACTTATAATCGTCGATCCTGAACGTGAAGTTCCGGGTATCAAAGCTAAGCACTGAAACAGACCAATCATCAGTGCCGTTTTTAGGCTTACATCTTCAGCCTCTTGAGCAATAATAGCTTTGGGACGGTTCTCGACATAAAAGATCAGCAGACCACCGATAATGAGCATGATGGCAACCGTAATAGGGTTAAATAAATACCGCTTGATCTCATCAGCAAAAGTAAAGCCGACGATCATAACCGGAATAGTGGCAACAATTAAACTTAACCCCAACTGCCTTGGATTATTCATGCCCTCAGCTTTGCCAGTGAGTAACCCCATAAGGGCTTGCCATAATCGTCCCCAGTAGTCATAAATGACCGCTAAGATAGCCCCTAGCTGAATCACCACTACGAATAAATCAACTTTCTCTTTTGTCCAAAATCCCATTATGTCGGCAGATAGAATCAAATAGCCGGTACTAGATATCGGTAAAAATTCAGTGATACCCTCGACGATACCCATGATAACGGCTTGAATTAATAAAAGTATATCCACAATCGCATTCCTAACAAAAGACTCAAAAACAGAATTATCAGCTGCCTTGTCTTTGTTTTTAATAGTTTGTGCACTTTTAGTGCTCTGTATTTAATTTTTTTAAAGTCACACCTAAAGTACAACGCTAATGCTATAAAGCAAGTACTAGGTCTTGCCTTGTTCTTTTAAGGTTTTCCATGCTTGGTTACGCAGATATTTTGGTAATGCCTCTGCAGCGCCCGTACCGCCAGACGCTGCAAATTGTATGACACCCAATTGTCCAATGATAGTAGCATCAGGCCAACTGTCTTCATAAAGCTTCTGGTCTTTATGTAAACTTAGCAAGGCTGCACCGTTACCGACAACGGGAATAGTTAGTTTAGTTTGACTATCGTAATCCAGCAGCTGCTCAGTACTTTCATGACCTTCTAAAACTACAGGTTCCATAGCGAGACTAGTAGGATCTTTAGCTAACTCATCCAGCAACTGTGTTTGCAATTTATAATGACCAAAATAGACTTGCTGCATGCGCGCATCAAGAGCGCTATATACTTCTGTCAAACCATATTGTTGATAAGCTTTTTGGGCGATAGCTTGCAAGCTTGACACACCGACGCAGGGTAGATCGTGAGCGACGGACAAGGCTTGCACCACTGCAGTATTAATGCGAATACCACTAAAAGCGCCAGGGCCGCGATTAAATATCAGCGCTTGTATATCAGCAAGTTTTAGTTGACTCTCAGACAACGCTATATCAATCATGGGTAGAATCTGCTGGGTTTGCTGCCGTTTACCCTTTTCGGTATGATTAGATATGACCTGACCTGAAGCATCTAATATCGCCACCGAACACTGATCAAATACGGTATCCATAGCTAAAAACATCATGACCTCGATTAAATCTACTGATTTGACAAAATAGCGCTATGATAGCATTTATGTATATAACTTTATTGAGTGCTACGTTTTTCATAACATAAAAGCTTTAGAGGCAATAGCGGCAACAGCCTAGCTGTTATAACAATACAATAGTTATAAAAGTACAATAGTTATAAAAGTACAATAGTTATAAAAGTACAATAGTTATAAAAGCACAACCGTTATAAAAAATCCCAAAGCTGATAGCAGTTTTGGGATTTTTATTTTTACGATACACTGATTAAAAACGTGTTTTAAACTTTTTTGGTCCCTGATTTTGCATTTCTTGCATCTGCTTTTGCACCTCGTCTTTGCTTGGCAAGTTGTTGGGATCGAGCCCCATTTGCTTAGCCATTTGTTCAGGGTTCACGTCTTTGACACCGCCTTGCTGGCCGCCGCCAAATAAAGGACCACCGCCGCCCCCAGCTGCGCCGCCGCCCATCAAACCTTGCATAGACTTCATCATTTTACTAATACCCTCAGGTTTTGAGATCATTTTCATCATTTTTGCCATTTGCTTATGCTGCTTGAGCAAACGGTTGACGTCTTGAATCTCTCTGCCAGAACCTGCGGCGATACGGCGTTTACGGCTAGGGTTGATCTTGTCTGGATTTTGACGCTCAAAGGGGGTCATGGAGTTGATCAAAGCCTCCATCTCCTTGACCTTCTCTTCAGGTTTGGCCTCTTCGACCGCTTTTTGCATATCAGAGCCGCCCATACCCGGCATTTTATCTAAAAAGCCTGACATACCGCCCATGTTTTTCATCTGCTGAAACTGGGTTAATAGATCCTCAAGGTCGAAATCTCCGCCCTTTTGCATCTTCTTAGCCATTTTTTCAGCTTTATCGCGATCAATCTTTTGCTCGACCTCTTCAACCAAGCTTAGGACATCACCCATACCAAGGATACGCTGAGCAATACGCTCAGGGTGGAACAATTCAAGCGCGTCTAACTTTTCGCCGCGACCTAAGAACTTAATAGGCTTACCGGTAATCGCCCGCACTGATAATGCCGCGCCGCCGCGTGCATCACCATCCGTTTTGGTTAAAATAACACCAGTCAATGGCAACGCATCGTTAAAGGCTTTAGCGGTATTAGCCGCATCTTGCCCCGTCATCGCATCAACGACAAATAAGGTTTCAGAAGGATTAACCGCTGCGGTCAAGGCTTTGATCTCATCCATCATCATATCGTCGATAGCTAAGCGGCCAGCCGTATCAATAATCAAAATGTCCTGATACTGAATTTTGGCCTCTTCAATCGCCCGGCGCGCAATATCGATTGGGTTCTCATCGACGCTTGAGTTGACAAACTTGGCGTTTACTTGCCCCGCTACTTGCTCAAGCTGTTTGATAGCCGCAGGACGATAAACGTCAGCGGAGACCAGCATGACCTTTTTCTTTTGGCGCTCTTGCAAGTATTTGGCTAATTTGCCCGCAGTCGTAGTTTTACCGGCACCTTGCAAACCTGCCAGTAAATAGACCACTGGCGGCTTACCGGTCATCTCAAGCTGCTGATTGGCGCTGCCCATCATCTCGGTCAGCTCATCGTGAACGATTTTGACAAAGGCTTGTCCGGGCGCTAGCTCTTTGAGCACTTCAGCCCCGAGCGCTTGCTCTTTGACGCGCTTGACGAAATCACGGGTTACTGGCAAGGCGACGTCGGCCTCAAGTAGTGCCATACGCACTTCACGCAAAGTGTCTTTAATATTGTCTTCAGTCAGCTGACCGGTACCGACGATATTGCGCAAACTCATTGATAAACGTTCGGTTAAGGTATCAAACATAATAGCTCTCTGTTAATAATGTATTCAGTTAATGGTTTATTTAATAAATATTTTATTAGTGTATAACGTTAGGTTCTATAGAGTCGTCGTTTATAATGGTACATCTACAGGTTCTAGACTTGCGGTTGCTACTATTTACAGTGACCGCTAATTTTTGGTTTTTACTATTTGGTTGCTGTTATAGGCAACACACGCTGTTAAGTACGCTAATCTCATTCAACCATTCTATAGTTACGCTTAAAATATAACTCTCTTAGCCAACAAATATTTTTTAGTCATAGTATCATGATGAGTAGTATCATTATGATAGTAATGAAGATGATTCTCAATTAGTCTGTATTTTATGATAAATTGAACGCTTATTCTAATCATATCATTTTAGCATCAACTTAAGCGCTCTTAGCTGTAACAGCTACACTATAGCGTCATGATATTCAACGAGGCTTGCCTGTGTTACTTGCATTTATGATAGCTAGTGCGGCCTATATCGCGGTTGGCATCTATATCGCGTGGTCACTAACTGCCAATAGAATGATCCGAAAGGACGTTAATTTGGTCTTATTGTTAATAGGGATGCTGGCACATGCAGCACTGCTATACCCCTACATCTTCACCTTATATGGACTAAATTTTAATCTATTTAATGTCCTTAGTCTAATTAGCTTATTTTTCTTGTTCTTTTACGTACTGTTTTCTTTATATCGTCCTATTGTCAGCTTAGGTATTTTGGCGGCACCAACGGCGTTCGTCGGTATGACCATCGGTTATATCGGCCGCGCGCCTTACCAGCCAATGACTGATGTTAGTGTCGGTCTTGAGGCACATATTATACTATCGTTTGCCGCCTATTGTGTGCTCTTGATGGCAACGGTACAAGCGCTATTTTTGCGACTGCAAATTCGTGAACTTAAGCACAAGACTATGCACCGCTTTTGGGTTAATAAACTGCCTCCGTTACAAAGTATGGAGAGCTTGTTATTCGATATGATATTGGTAGGCTTTATATTGCTTAGTATTGCTCTTGGGCTAGGCTTTATTTATGTAGAGGATTTACTGGCGCAGCACATCGCTCACAAAACCGTATTTAGCGTTTTGTCCTGGCTGCTATTTGGATTGTTATTGCTGGGTAATTGGCGCGCCGGCTGGCGTGGCAAACGCGCGGCCAATATGACCATTTACGCTTTCATTCTACTGGCTATTGGTTTTGTGGGCAGTAAGTTTGTTTTAGAGTTGGTGTTATAGATCATGTTTTAATTAAAAACCACCGTTTTATTACCCGTCACAATTACTCTGTTTTGTACATGCCAGTTTACCGCCCGCGCCAGCACGTTACGCTCAATATCGCGTCCAATCGCTCGCAGCTCTACAACGCTTTGCTTATGGGTCACGCGGTGTACATCCTGCTCAATGATGGGCCCCTGATCAAGATCGGCTGTCACATAGTGCGCTGTCGCCCCGATAAGCTTGACGCCTTTATCGTAAGCCTGACGATACGGATCAGCGCCTACAAAGGCTGGCAAAAATGAGTGATGAATATTGATAATCTGCATCGGCCAGCGCGCAACAAAGTCTGCTGACAATATTTGCATGTAGCGCGCTAATACCAATAAATCATTATCCGCTAGGCGCTCATGAATTCGAGCTTCTGCTTCAGCCTTGTTGTCTTTATTAACGGGCACATGATGAAACGGGATGCCGAAGTTCTCGACCGCTTGGCGCAAGTCTTCATGATTGCTAACCACTGATGTAATCTGACAATCTAGCAGTCCGCGCTGATGCCGCCATAGAAGATCTAGTAGGGCGTGATCAAATTTGGAGACCAATATACCAACCTTGGTTTTGATCATATTATCGTGCAAGCGCCAAGTCATATCATAGCGTTTGGCAACGGTATGGGAAAAGCTGGCCTCAAAGTTATCAATGATCTCACTCAGACCTTCTAAAACAAACTCCAAACGCATAAAGTACTGGCCACCCTCGTGAGCAGTAGAATACTGATCAAGAGAGATAATATTACCGCTATAACGATGGATAAATTCAGATACCGCTTGCACAATACCAGCCTGATCACGGCATTTTATTAATAGCGTAGCGGTATCGATGGCAGTGTCGTCAGATGTAAAGCTAGATGGAATATTAGATAAATTAGTAGTGTCTGACATAGTGCGTCCAATTAAGAAATAAAGCCGAAACTATTTGCTACTAATAAGTCGTAAAGTTGGAAACTTATTGACAATATAGTAAATCGGCTATTTTAGTCGCTTTTGAGTTATTTTGCGAACGAGACTGGACACTATTTAGTACGGACATTAGTACGGATAATGACTGATGTAAAAACCCCTGTAAATTGTATTTAACTTACAGGGGTTGGTTTATTATCACAAGGTTTCTTGTAAAACAGTTACCGCTTATGTATTAATCAACTTTAAGCACTCTTGAGAAACTAAAACCATTATTACTAACATCAATTGTAGACCCTATATCAAATGCTTGATCAAAGTCCACAAAGAAGGATTCAGTACTTGTGCTTGGAGGATTACTAGGCACACCGTTAATAGAAACGGCGTAGCCTGGTTGATAAGGGGATAACGATACGGTGGTTTTATTAGTCTGATCATTAACGCTTACGCTCATACTGTTGACACAAGTAGCTCCGCCAGTACCAAATGGACTGCTACCACCTATCCAAGGGTTAAACAAGTTCGATCCTTCAACTCTCAGATCGTCTGCTAGATATGGCAAACCATAGTTAATACTTTGTGTGTTTTCACTACCGTTTAAGAATGTAGAAGCATCAAAGCGTACTTTAACCCAGTTCGAGTAGCGAATAGGATAGCGGATCTGGAAGTCAGCGCGACCTTCTTTATCAGTGACAAACGAATAACCATCATCTGATACTTGACCACCAATAATAGCGACTGGATTGATAGTCTCAAGACGGTCGTTATTGTTAATATCATCATCTTTATCTAAGGTGTAATTGTAATCAGGATCCTCTGTAGGCTTCCAGGTAGACTCAAATATAATCGGTACTTGTTCAGTAAAGGTACTGTTTATAAAACCTAAGTCCGTATAAGAAATATTGCTATCTAACAAACATACTCTGCCTTGTGCGTACTCGATAGCATAAGACTTAATTGATACTTCGGTATCGGTGACTGCACGGCCCGAACCATCCATGACAGAGATCGAGCCTTGTACCGTGTAATAGATATCATCAGAAGACAACTTATTACTGAACGCCAAAGTTGTATAAACGGCTTCTTTTGAAACCGTAATCTTTGCCTCTTTGGTACCAATTCCTGCGTTGTCATTTAATAAGCGGGCATTAATTACTACGCCGCCAATAGGTGAGCTGGCGTTTGCTAGATACATCACACGCGCCTCACCTTTACTATCGGTTACTGCAGTAGCTGCAGATAGACGGCCAGCTGATAAGTCAGCACTGCGACTAAAGACGACCGTTTGACCTTCTACAGGAACATCGTTTTTGTCCTTAACAGTAGCAACAACTTCAGTGCTACCGCCTGGTGTAATGACAGATTTTACCGCTTGAAATAGCATTTTTGCAGGCGTTGTCGCTCTAAAACGAGTATCTACTGTCGTTTGGTACTTCAGCCCGCCACTAGCACCATTATTAAGTATATTTAGCACTCTTGCTTGCAACACAGCCGTACCTGCAAATTGCGACTCTAAAGTAACAGGGACTGTAATAATATTGCCGTTTACATTACTAGCTGTAATATTTTTAGTGGTGATAACAGTATTATTAGCAAACCTACCTAATGTTGTTTGTACCTCTACTGCTTCACCAATAAGAGCTGCCGCTTGCGCTGCGGTATCAGTACGGACTTGAATGCTGACCGTCTGAGGCTCATTTACGTCGTAAAATTCTTTGATATCGACAAAACTGATACCTGCACGTGAGATTTTGACGAGGTCGATACTGTTGGCACTACGCTGCGTAATTAACTGACGCTCACCTACTGCCCTAGCAAAAACTCGCAAATTACCATTATTATCAAAGTTTAAAGCAGTTTCTCGAACGTTAAAGCTGGCTTCTCCATTAGCATCAGTAATAGTAGCATTAGTAATAACTTCTCCGTTACTATTTACCAGCTCCATACTAGCATTGCCAATAGGCAAGCCCGCTCCATCTACTAACGTAGTAGTAATGGTTGTATTACCACCATCTGCAAGCTGAGTTGCTGTCGCGGCAAGCGTAATCTCTGTGCCAACTGCTGATAAGCTTAACGACTTCTCTTCACGCACTTGCATACTGACATTGCCATCCTCGTCATATTGCGGCGTAACGATTTTGGCATTAATAACGACGCTATGATTAAGGCGTGCATTGACATTATTGGCTGTTAGTAATACACCAACATTTATCAAACCGCTAGCATCAGTAGTAACTATGCTTGGCGTAGATAGAGCGGCGCCGCTAGCTTCTAAGTTTTCAATACTTAACTGTACAGGCACCCCTACCAAGATGCCACCACTGCTATCGGTTACGCGGAAAGTAGCGCTAGTTTGATCGCCACCAGTGTTTAAAGTAGGTTTATCAGAAGAAGCTAGGATTTGATAGCTATCAATGCTGGTAGAATCTACAGCTACAATGTAGTTTTGCTCCAACTCAACATTTTCAGCAGTCGTTGTCGTAGCAGTTAAGCGAATACCAGCCTCTAAAGTAGCTTGATTGACATTAGCACCATCTGTGAGTGTAAGATCAAAACTAGCGACGCCATCATTGTTAGTCGTGGCTTTGCCATTAGCAATGCTTACGCCAGTCTTAATGGGGTCATCGACGTTCAAGCGTACTTCACGGCCTACGACACCACCCTTCTTATCAGTCACGCGTACAAAGACTTTAAACGTATCCCCTTGAGTGTTAACTACTTTGTTTGCACCAATGCTTAAGCTCTCTGTAGTACCTGTTGGCGTAACGGTATTGACAGTGACGGTTTGCGTAGCGATATTACCACTAGCATCAGCTGCCGATAATGCCACCACAAAACTATTACTAATAGCCGCTTTTTGCTCAGTAGTTAAGTTGTTGGGCACGGCAATGGTAAATGTTGCTTTGCCTGAATTGTCAGTGGTTTGATTGCCGCCAGAGACCAAGGTAACTCCTTGACGCGCAATAGAGGCTGGCAGAGCAAGGAACACTTTTTGTCCCTCTACAATATTGCCTTTACTGTCTTTAGCAATAACCTCAATCTGGCTCTCACCACCATTTAGGTTAAGTGCTTTTTTCGCACTGGCAAGTAAAGAGATAGCCGCGGTTTTAGACTGTACTTTAACCTTCGCTTGCTGCTGTTTTCCCGTTAATGTTTCTGTCAAGGTAGCGGTAAGCACCTGCTTGTTAAGCGCTTCTTTTTGCTCAGCTGTTAGATTATTTGGAACAACAATACTAAAACTTACCAAACCATTATCATCTGTAGTAGCGGTGATATTTGCTGAGCCAATTTGACCGTTGACAGTTAGCAAACTTGCCAGTGATTTATTATCAAAGGTAAATCTGATCGGTTGATTGGCTACTTGATCGCCAGATGACTGGTTATTAAGCTGACCCTGTATTCTAGTATCACTACCAGCATTATTAAGGATATAGCCGGCTTGATTGTCGATATTATTTGTTGCATTTAAAATATTTAAAGACACGGTAGGAGTAATAATATTAACTTTTTGTACGGCAGAATTATAAGTAATATTCTTTTCAACATAGAATAATTGATAGTTGATTCCTACGCTTTTGAGATCAGCGCGCTGCTTGGCAGTTAGGTTGTCTGGTATCTGAACGACGAAAGTTGCATCACCGTTGAAATCTGTGGTCGCCGTCTCTTGAGCAATAGTGACACCATAAGTTTGTGCTTTAGCACCTAATTGGATATCAACTTTTTGATTTGCAACGGCCTGGGCTTTATTGCCTTTAGCTGTCAGCCTAATATTAATGTTACCGCTACCACCAAGCTCGCTAATCGTTGGAGTGGTAATAGAGGCGAACTCAATGTTGGTGTCTGGTTGTTCAACCTTAATGGCCTGAGTAATTTTGGCTTGAGTACCATCTTCATCAGTTAAGACAGCAGTATAACTGATGCCAGACTTTATCAATTGATCACGCTGAGCGGCTGTCAAGCTTTGGTCAATTTTGACCGTGAATGTCGCTACGCCAGCGTCATTAGTGCTTTGCTGATTACCAACAACAGTCACGCCTGCGCCTTTATTAATGATGAGCTTTACTGAGCGAGCATTTGCAGCGCTACCATCTTTACGTTTACCAGTAACCTGTAGCTTAAACTGCTCATCTAAGACGCTAACGATCGCTGGTACGCTTTTGGCTGTCAAGGTAATATCGCTTTGTCCAATGTCTGAGCCAATTTTAATACTCTCGCTCTGTACACTACTGGATACACCTGATTCTTCTTTAATACTGGCAACCAGTACGAACGCGACTGCTTTTTCTAGTTGTGATTTTTTCGCGTCAGTTAGGTTTTTAGGTACTCTTACGGTATAGCTTACCTCTCCTTTGCTACCTGTTACTTGCTCCGCGCTACCCTCTAAAGTCAACAATCCTGCTTTAGCTAAATCGCTAGGTAAGGCTGCGGTTACTGTCTGTCCAGCTACAACCCCACCGCGACTGTCATTTACCCGAAAGCTAATAACAGCGCTGTCACCTGAGCTGGATAGCTGCTTTTTAGTGCTCTCATCAGCATAGATTTTATATTGCGCAGTTGGAACATATACAGTACTTGTCGATGTCTTGGTGGTGACAGAACGGTTAGGCTCACTTAGCGATACTGTATAACTAATACCGTCTTCTGCAAGTTTTGTGCGCGCTTTGGCATCCAAAGTAGGCGCTACTATTAAAGCAACACTCGCTTGTCCTTTTTCATTTAAAACCAGAGTCTCGCGGCTTAAACTGACGCCATCAGGGGCATTATTGATCTTGACTTTTACTTTGGCATCTTTAATTTGAGTAGGTACTTTACTGCTTTTGGGCGCGGCGATAATTATAAGGTTTTGCGTATCACCGTAGGCGCTCATGCGCTTTGAGTTACCTGTGATATCTAGATTATAGTCAGAGACAGGAACGGCAACTTTTAGACGGTCCGTTACTTTTTTAGTGGCCCCGCTTTTCTCTTTAATACTAATAGCGTAGGTGATCCCTTTTAATAATTCTGTGCGAGCAGCAGCGGATAGGTTGTTATCTATCTTGAGGTTGAAGCTTACAGCGCCTTTACCATCGGTGATTTGGCTTGCAGGACTGATAGATACACCATCTAAAGGGTCAATGCCCAAACCTACCATTACGTCTGGGACTAGCGCGCCTCTTTCGTCTTTAACTTCAACGCTGAACACAGCTGTATCGCCATAAGGGTTTAAGACGTTGTTGGAGACAGAGCTGGTACTTATGCTTTGCTTGACACTAAGTTTACTAGCTATAACTTGTGTACCCTCACCGCTGCCTTTTTTGCTGACCGAAACTTTTAGCTCTTGCGGAGCAACAGCTTCACCTGTCGCTTTATTAGCAGTCGCCACTAAAGTAAAGCCGTTTTTTATCAGCTCAGCTTCATTATCAACGGCCTGTGGGTTCAGCTTAAGTGTATATACGGCATTGCCATCGCTATCAGTAGTTTGTACGCTCTTGCCTTCAATAGTAACACCATTGTTCTCAGAATCTTTGACTTGCAAACTGACATCTTTATCAACTACTGCTCCACCAGAATTTTTCTCGACCGCTTTTACAGTGGCTTTAAAGGTAACTTCCTGATCGGATAGCTCGATAATATTAGGAGTAACCGTCACTTTTTGTAAAAAGAAATCAGGTTCGGCATCGGGTAATTGGTTGTCGCCATTGTCATTGCCGCCACCTCCAGTACCACCAGTGCCGCCCGTACCCGGCTGCTGGATACCAAGATCAGGTTTTGGAGCGATAGAATCAACGGTATCGCCATCACCTCCTCCTCCGCAGCCTGCTAGTGCTAGCGCGCAGGTTAAAGAAGTCAGTTGAAAAAACTTAGCAGTAAAGGGCAATGAGCTATACGACATATCTTGAGCCTCAAATTAACAATAATATATCTGTTTAGATAAGCAAGAATCGTTCCTAATATACAAATGTATAGAAAAAATAATTTTTATTGCTAAAAGGCTTTTTTATAACTGAGATAAATAAGTTGCGCGATAACGAACTTATGATACTAATTAGCGCTGGATCGCAAAAATACCTTTGTAGGTTAGTCAACCAATAACATAATGTTGTAAATTAAAGGTATAATAGGCAACTTAGAAGATGACACTTATCACAAAATAGTTTGAGTATTTGCCTAATTTATGGTATAAATGTCGCCTTTAAAATTTTCTGAATTGGTTCGCTTGTCATCTGCCTTTAGTGACAGTTATACCAGCTCAACCTTCATATAGTTTTGTTTGGTGCAAGAGTGTTTGCTGTGTCCATGCCGCAAATTTACACGACTTGTCCAGACTAGTATGAGAAACCCTCATACTTCATAGATTAGGAGTTCCTCATGGCTAGAGTTTGCCAAGTAACAGGAAAGCGCCCTATGGTGGGTAACAATGTTTCGCACGCGAACAACAAAACCCGTCGTCGCTTTTTACCAAACCTTCACAACCATCGCTTTTGGGTGGAGTCTGAAAATAAATTTGTACGCCTACGTGTGTCTACCAAAGGTATGCGCGTTATCGATAAATTAGGTATCGATAAAGTGTTAGCAGATCTGCGCGCACAAGGTCAAAAGATTTAAGTTGCAAGGTAGCTCTTTGATGATAATTATTCAAAGAACATAACTATTATCAATTGAGTTATTTTAAGACTCAGCAATTTATAACCAAAGACCTATTGTTAAAGACGCCCCTTCTACAGGAAAGCTATTATGAGAGATAAAATTAAGTTGGTATCAACTGCTGGTACTGGTTATTATTACACCACTACCAAAAATAAACGTACTATGCCTGGTAAAATGGAGATCAAAAAGTTTGATCCTAAAGTTCGCCAGCACGTTATTTTTAAAGAAGCAAAAATCAAATAGTACACCTTGCTATTTGATATACATAAAAAAAGGGTCTATCTTAACGGATAGACCCTTTTTTATTGTGTAGGTTAATTGACTACTTCAGTTAACTATAGTGCGTGGGCTCTTTATCGTAGACATGAGCGTGCCACTGGCTCATCTGTTTTTGCATAATAACTTGGATAGCAGCATGAATCATATGCTGGCCGATTGCTTGGGTATCACTTCCTAATAGTTCTTTGAGCTTATCAGAGAAATCTATGGTCATAAGAGGTTCATCATCTTGTTCAGCATCACGCAGTAACAATGTACCATCGTCTGCCTCCACTAATTCAAGAGTGGTCTCTTTGGCGAAACCTGAAAACCTATCTTGGCTATCATTATCTACTTCTATTTCATTATCAATGTCATATGGCATCTAGGGTTTTCCTTAATTATACTGGCCTACTATTGCATAAAGCTTACTGTTTTTAGCAACTCTATAACAACGCAAGCAAATGTATTATAGTCATACAATGGACGCTTTGAGCCTAGAATTCAAGGCTGTTAGCATAAGTATTGTGAATAAGGATGCGCTGATTAAACTTAATTTACTAAGGAGACAACACCTCAACGCCAATAGCGTAACTTCGCTAGAGTAAATAATAAAGCAACAAACATACCAAGATAATAAGCTAGCTTTAACTCAAAGCTTGGGTCACGATACTTAAATGGTAATGCCACGGCAGCAGTAGCTGTTGGAAGAATAAGGAGCATAAGTAGCCAGCTTTCAATAACGTGAAGCCAACCTTGCCAACCATCGGCGCGGCTTAACGATGCCAGCCCTAACAGTATACAAGCAATAATTAAGGCAATAAATAGACCATTGGGTAAATCTTTTGGAAAAATAATATCAGTAATGGTAGTCGATTCTTTTTGCATGCAAAATTCCAGTCATGACAAGATAGCATGACTTAGTAATGAAAATGAATAGGTTTAGCTATAAGTGCCCATTATCCACAATAAAGAGACGCAAGAGGTCAGCAGGCCCAAGCTAATGGCATTTCTAGTTTCTATATGCATGCCTTTTACTTTATTTAATACTCGTGAACCCAGCCAAAACAATAAAGGAATACCTAATACAAAGACGGGTACCAAAACTGCAGCATGAAGAATCACCTCTGCTGGCTCATGACCTGCTAATAGACGAAAACCATAACCTGCCAGACTTAAAATAAGTGCAAAGATAGCTAATCCGATGGTAATACCTTTTGGTACTAGGCTAGGTGGTTGGTTTTGATGACTTTTCTGATCAAAATCACCCTCAGGTAGCCGAGTGGATGCAGACTCGGAAAATGAATGTTGTGTATCCATAGCTCACCTCGATTGTGCGTGCAATTAAATTGTCTCTCTATCTTAATGGCGTCATATGTTGATAAAACAACCATTTAACAAACAGCGTACCTCGATACAATAGTTTTGAAGATAAGTTGTGAAGATAAGTTGTGAATATAGCCATTATATTATACATTGCTATTTACTAAGGATAATTGATAACGCATCTCATCAATGGCGGCGATATAGTCCTCTTGGTTAAAAATGGCAGAGCCGGCGACAAACATGTCAGCACCTGCCGCCGCTATAGCGCGTATATTGCTGGCTTTGATCCCACCATCGACCTCAAGTCTAATATCACGGCCGCTAGCATCAATACGCTTTCGCACTTCTCGCACTTTATCTAACGTACTCTCAATAAACGACTGTCCACCAAAACCAGGGTTTACGCTCATCAGTAGTATCTGGTCGACCTTATCCATAACATAGTCTAAATGATGTAGCGGTGTTGCAGGATTAAGTACGAGACCACATTTTGTGCCGCCATCTTTGATAAGTTGCAGCGAGCGGTCGACATGAGCACTGGCCTCTGGATGAAAGGTAATAACACTAGCACCGGCCTCTAAAAACTGCTCAATCATGCCATCAACAGGCGTTACCATCAAATGTACATCAATAGGCGCATCAATGCCGTAGTTGCGCAGAGCCTTGCAAATCATGCTACCAAAGGTGAGGTTAGGCACGTAATGATTGTCCATGACATCGAAATGTATCACATCAGCGCCCGCTTTTAAGACGGTATCGACTTCTTCGCCTAAGCGTGCAAAGTTAGCAGATAAAATAGAGGGCGCAATTAAATAAGGTGTAGAAGGACAAAGCATGGTAGAGCTACCTTTTTATAGTGAGTTATAACGAGTTTTATAGTCATCACTGCATCGGTTTTAAAGTGAATCAACTATAAAACTAGCGCGGCTTGTATTGTGTTTTACAATAAGCACGGCCAACTTCAAAAGAGCGTTTGGCCTGATGTTTGGTATCGCGACCCGTCACACGCTTGCGCCACATGCGAAAAGAGGAAGGTTTTAATTTTTGCCGCATCAGCTTGATAACCTCATCTTCGCTCAGCCCATAACTGTGCTCAATAGCTGAAAAAGGGGTTCTATCTTCCCATGCCATCTCTATTACGCGCGAGGTTTCTGCCTCATCAAGTACCCTACTGTCTTGTAGGTTTGATTGATTCGTACCAGCGTCAGTTAAATGTGATTCTTCTTTTAAAGTTTTAGCTTGCTGTTTGTCTTGTAACGCTTTTTCTATATCAGCTTGCATAGTCGCCAATGATGACTCAGCACTACTCTGCTCTGAGCTATCCACTGATTTTTTTTGAGAATCTGTCATAATGTTTTATACCTTAATCATTGCTACATTTGGCTACTATTTTTTCCGACTGCTAATAAATAATATTAGTTGGACAAGTCTGCCGCTTTACAGTGGTGAAAGATATGATCGTTAATTACCGTTTGAATAAAATAATAGCTGTGATCATGACCTGCCTGATAGCGTAACGTTAATGGTTGTTTGGCTTTTTGACAAGCCTCTTGTAGTTTAGGAGTTTGTAGCTGCCCTTCTGCCAAGAAGTTATCCGCTGCGCCTTGATCAACCAAAATACTGGCATACTGGCGCCCTACCTTCTCAATCATTTGTGCGGCATCCGCTTGCGCCCATAACGACTTATCCTCGCCAAAGTATTCGGTATAAGCGGCCTCTCCCCAAGCTGACTCGCTGGCGGCGCACACAGGTGATAGTGCTGAGACACTGACGAATTTACTGGGGAATTTGAAGCCTAGTAATAGTGCTCCGTGTCCACCCATTGAGTGGCCCATGATACCGATACTGCTAATAGCAAACTCTGAGCGTAGTAAGTCATACAATTCATCAACGATATAGGTTTGCATATTAAAATGCTCTGACCACGGCTCGCGAGTAGCGTCAACATAGTAGCTGGCCCCTTGACCAACGAAATAACGATCGTCATTAGGCACCTCAAGTCCAGCATCTTCGTCGCTACGAGGTGAGGTATCAGGGGCAATAAAGATCATGCCAAGCTCACTACACTTTTTTTGAAAATGCGCTTTATGGGTGACATTGTCTGCATTACAAGTTAGACCTGACAAGTATAAAATCGCCGGACAGCGCTTACCTGCTAGTGCCTCATCTGGCAAGTAGATACTAAAGGTCATCATTGTTTTAGTGGATGTCGACTGATGACTATAATAATGTTGCTCGCCATCAAAGCAGCGATTGGCACTCTCTTGAGTGAGTTGAGTATTGGCAGATAAGTTGTGATTGTAAGTAGTGTTCATAAATAACCTCTTAATTAATCAAAACAAGTCGTAATTTATAAAAATATAAGGTATGTTTTAATGAGCCTCGTACTCACTATCGGATATTATACAAAGAGTAGCAACATCAATTGGTAACAGGGGTATTATTATCAGTAATGCTCATGGTTGTAGAACCATTTTTATCGAATAAAGCTTGCTCAAAAGCAGGCAACGCGGTTTCCATAAGGCTACCGATAGCCATTTGCGGATCAGAGGACTCAAAGCCCATTGAGTCTTCGCGCTGCCTGACGCGCAAACGAGCATCTTTAAAGGCGGCAGCAAAGCTATTATTCTCACGCAGACTCTCTGCAAAAAACGCCTGACCGAAATAAGTCATCTCGGCTGTGTTGGTACAGCCAAACGACATTTTATCAGCAGCTGAGGCAGTGATAACTACTGTCGTTGGCGAGGATAGCTCATCGATAAACGAGCCTGAATAACACGCAGAAACCACAATAACCCGCCAGCGAATACCTGAAGCATCTAAAGCCTCACGTAACCATGTGGCATCTAAGTTATCCATCATAAGTGGCGGATTGTACAACTGAATAATATCCTCGTTGCCATGTGAGGATAGAGTGAGCAATAATACGTCCTCATCAGCGTTCATCTGCTCACCGATTTTTTTCAGGCCTTCTAAAATACTGGTTTTGGTCGCTATGGGTTCATCAAGCCAGCTATAAGTATTATTAATCAAAGATAAAGAGTTACCGCTGGTACCAAAGCGTACATCAAACAGCTCGCGTACTTTATTGATCTCAGAGCGAAAGACGTCTTGATCAGAAAACCCGGCCACCCCCATAAAATACCAGTCCGTCT
The DNA here is from genome assembly GCA_947501045.1 of uncultured Psychrobacter sp. Taxonomy (GTDB): domain Bacteria; phylum Pseudomonadota; class Gammaproteobacteria; order Pseudomonadales; family Moraxellaceae; genus Psychrobacter. The sequence goes on along the minus strand of CANMUI010000001.1, from coordinate 557,029 downwards.
CCCCCAATACGCTTGGGTCGATACTGCTTAGCGCTTGCTGCAATAAACGCGGCTGTTCGTACAGCGCAGCCTCCTCAAGCGTCGCCTCTATTGGGATTTGCTTAAAAATAGGCTGATCGGCGACGTTACGTTGCCAGATGGTCAGTAAAGCTACTGCGCCAATTAAAACAATAATGCGCTCCCACCAGGGGGTGCGCTGCCTTCGCGCAAAAATCCATAATAAAGCTAGCGTTTGCCATAAGAACAATACTAAAAACAGAATAGGTAAAAACGAATAGCTCCACCCAGGTAGCCAGCCATGATTGCCTAAAAGCTGCACAATACTTTGCAGTAAAGCCGCTAGGGTATCAGCAACTAGCCACAGTACTACGGGTACAAACACCAGCATCTGATTGCCCGAGCGCCGAGCAAGGATAATACCAGCAAGCAAAATAATTACTGGCCATATCAAATAGCTAACCAGCCCTTGTTCATTAAAAACACTACCGCTCGTAGCCACTAACCATGAAAATAGCACATTACTGCCAAGCGCCAGTGTTGCAAACAGGGCAAACTGGAAAAAGGTAGGTTTTACCCAAGAAAAAGCGCGCGTTGACCCTACTAGCATCCATAGAGTGGCTATAATATTGGCAGCAAAATTCAAGGAGAAGCGCTGAAGGGAGATAGTTTTTGGCGACGAAAGTGACAAAGACTTAGACCTCTATCCGGTCGAGAAAAATAGGTATCGTTATAAATTGACGACTTATAATTTATACCGTTTACGTAGCTTAATAGTTTAGCTAGCTAATATATCGCGATTGTAACGGATTGTCAGCTAAGACGATAAGGCTGATTTGTAAAAACTCACTTTATAAAAACTCGTTAGCATTTATCTAGATGTTATTAGTTTGACCTCATTAGTAATGGAATATTGTAACTATGATAAAAATCAGCTGATAACTACAAAAAAAGAGGCCTTAATTTTTTAAGACCCCTTTTTAATTAAAAACCTATAGTATTAACGCATCAATAGCTCGTTAACGCGCTTAAGATAAGCTGCAGGATCCTCAAGCTGACCACCGTCTGCCAGCAGCGCTTGATCAAAAATCACTTGCGCCAAATCGTTAAACTGCTCATTACCATCCAGCTTTTTAATTAGTGGATGATCAGGGTTGACTTCTAAGATAGGCTGCGTGTCCGGCACTTCTTGGCCCATTTGCTTGAGCATCTGAATCATTTGCGGCGACAGCTCACCCTCTGGCGTCACGAGTATCGCTGGACTATCGACCAGACGGTTAGATACTCGTACATCTTTGGCACGACCACCAAGTGCAGTTTTAAGCTTATCAACCACCGGTTTCATGGCTTCCTCAGCCTTTGAAGCTTCAGCTTTTTCTTCTTCGTCTTGCAAGTCGCCTAAATCTACCGCACCTTTAGCGATATTTTGTAGCGGCGTACCATCAAACTGGGTTAAGAAGTTCATGGCCCACTCATCGACACGGCTGGTCATTAGTATAACTTCAATACCCTTCTTTTTGAACAGCTCAAGCTGCGGGCTGTTTTTGGCAGCGGCAAGGTTATCAGCCGTTAGATAGTAAATGGCCTTTTGTCCATCCTGCATCCGGCCTTTATAATCTTCGAAGCTGGTTTCAACCTTATCATTAGTGCTGGTGGCATAGCGCAGCAATTTAGCAATGCGCTCTTGGTTGCCCATGTCCTCGCCAAGACCTTCTTTGATGACATCGCCAAACTCACTATAGAACTGGGCAAATTTGTCTTGCTTGTCGCTATCCTCGCTATTGGCAAGGCTTGCCAGCATAGTTAAAGTACGGCGCGCGTTACCTTCACGGATAGATTTGACATCACGCGATTCTTGCAAGAGCTCACGGCTGACGTTCAATGGCAAATCAGCAGAATCAATCACCCCTTTGACGAATCGTAGATACATTGGCAGTAGCTGCTCAGCGTCATCCATGATGAATACACGCTTGACATAGAGCTTGAGCCCATGTTGCTGCTCACGGGTGTACAGATCCATGGGTGCTTTTTTGGGAATGTATAAAAGCTGGGTATACTGTACGCGTCCTTCTACGCGGTTGTGCGTCCAAGTCAGTGGCTCATCGAAGTCATAAGTGATGTTTTTATAAAAATCAACGTACTCCTCATCGTCAATTTCAGAGGCTGAGCGAGTCCAGAGCGCGCTGGCTTTATTGATAGTTTCCCACTCATCGGTTAGCACCATCTCGCCACTTGGCGCTGCACTGTTTTCAGAATCGTCAGAGTTCTCTTCTTCGTCAACGACGTCTTCTTGCCAAACTTCTTTACGCATCTGAATAGGCAAGCTGATATGGTCTGAGTATTTATTGACCAAACGCTTGATTCTAGCGCGGTCTAAATAGTTATCTTCGCCATCCGTATATTCTTCTTTTAGATGCAAAGTAATGCTGGTACCGCGCGTATCTTTATTAATGGTCTCAACCGTGAAGCTACCACTACCATCAGATACCCAGCGTACGCCTTTATCTTTAGGGTCGCCCGCTTTACGTGATTCAACGCTAATAGTATCTGCAACGATGAATCCTGAGTAAAAACCGACCCCGAACTGACCAATCAGCTGACCGTCTTGTTTTTGTGACTCAGATAATTTATCCAAAAATGCTTTAGTACCAGATTTGGCAATCGTACCCAAATTTTCAATCGCATCGGCTTCATTCATGCCGATACCGTTATCGATAAAGGTAATGGTTTTGGCGTCCTCGTCGACAGCAATGCGAATACGCAGCTCGCCGTCATTCTCATACAGGCTATCGTCATTGGTGGCTTCAAAGCGCAATTTATCACAAGCGTCAGAGGCGTTTGAAACCAGCTCACGCACAAAAATATCAGCGTTAGAGTATAGTGAGTGGGTCACTAAGTGCAGCAATTGTGCGACTTCAGCTTCAAAACTATGTTTTTTTACCTCTTTATTCGGGTTTTGGTCATCAACACTTTGTTCGTCAACGCTTTGGCTACCGACGTTTTGATTATCGGCTTGACTGTCTTTGCTCATAAAAAACTCCTTTAATTTATATTAAAATTCATGGTTTAGTATATTGGTGTCCGCTTTAATATTGACCTTAGGTTAGTACTGGACTGTCTATACTAATAGGGTCACTAAGGGATTTTTCAAGCATGAGTAAGTTAAAAACCGTGCTTAAACAAAAAAGCACCGCCCAAGTTTCCTTGAGCGGCGCTTTGCTTTTATATTAATTATTAACTACAGACCATCATTAACTACAAACAGCTAGGCAAATCACGAGCAGGATCGGTATCACGAGCGGCCAGCGCATCTTCAACGCTCAATCCTAGCGCTTTAGCAACCCCTGCGCCGTAAGCCGGATCACACCAATGACAGTTACGAATATGACGATACTTGATAAAGTCTAACGCATCACCCATCGCTCTTGCCGTATTATCAAACAGCGCCTGCTTTTGCTCATCATTCATCAGGTTAAAGAGCGCACGAGGCTGACTAAAGTAGTCATTATCGTCTTCACGGAAGTCATAGTGATCAGCATAACCGTCGATCTTGAGGGGCGGCTCAGCGTACTGCGGCTGTTCTTGCCACTGCTCAAAGCTATTTGGCGTATAGTGCGGACGGCCGCCGTAGTTGTCATCAACGCGTACCTGACCATCACGGTGGTTACTGGTCACAGGACAAGTGGGTTTATTCACCGGAATCTGCTTATGATTGACCCCGACGCGGTAGCGCTGGGCATCAGCATAGCTGAACAGACGTGCTTGTAGCATTTTATCTGGTGAAGCACTGATGCCTGGCACCAAATTATTTGGTGCAAAGGCCGCTTGCTCAACATCTAAGAAATAGTTTTCCGCGTTTCTATTAAGCTCAAACTCGCCGACTTCGATCAGCGGATAGTCGCCTTTTGGCCACACTTTACTCAAGTCAAACGGATGATAGGGTACTTGATCCGCCTCTTCTTCTGGCATAATCTGTACATACATTTTCCACTTGGGAAAGTCGCCATTATCAATGGCATTGAGCAGATCTTCTTGATGGCTTTCACGATTGCTAGCGATGATCTCAGCCGCTTCAGCATCGGTTAAGTTTTTGATACCTTGCTGGGTAACGAAGTGGAATTTGACCCAAAAACGCTCATTGTCATTATTAATAAAGCTATAAGTGTGCGAGCCAAAGCCGTGCATGTGTCTATAAGAGGCTGGAATACCACGCTCGCTCATAGTGATCGTGACCTGATGCAAGGATTCTGGCAATAACGTCCAAAAATCCCAGTTATTGGTCGCCGAACGCATATTGGTACGCGGGTCACGCTTAACGGCTTTATTCAAATCAGGGAACTTACGCGGATCACGGACGAAGAATACGGGCGTATTATTACCCACTAAGTCCCAAATACCTTGATTGGTATAGAACTTAAGCGCAAAGCCGCGAATATCACGCTCAGCATCGGCAGCTCCGCGCTCGCCTGCTACGGTACTAAAGCGGGCAAACATTTGGGTCTGCTTACCCACTTCGCTAAAGATATCAGCACGCGTGTATTTCGTGATGTCGTTGGTCACGGTAAAGGTACCAAACGCGCCCGAGCCTTTGGCGTGCATACGGCGCTCAGGAATAATCTCGCGGTTAAGATCAGCAAGCTTTTCGTTAAGCCACAAGTCTTCTGCTAGTAGCGGGCCACGCTTGCCAGCGGTTTTACTATTCTCGTTATCAACCACAGGGGCACCATTACTCATGGTAAGCGGGGTGTTATCATAAGGACATTTTTTGTCGCTCATCTCGTTTCTCCTTCAAAAGTGAATGGCAAATAAAACCTTTTAAGCCTTTAATTTAGTGCTTCTCAATTCCATCTCAAATAACTAAGTCCATCACTACAACCTAATCAAATATTAATTCCATACTAAGAATAATGATATCTTATTCAGTATAAATCAGGGTTCTATTAAAAGCTACTATAACCATTACACCTTATTCTTTACCATTAGCATAATAAATTAAACACATACTTTTATTTCATTTTTTAAAATCATAAAACCTTTTATATGGCTTTACCTTAGTTTGGCATAGGACGTATCGTAAGGATCTGCTCACTACGACCAAACGGCCCATGAACGTCGTGCAAGATAGCACTGGTCAGGCCAATACCGTCAGTACCGTATTGCTGCACCGCTTCGATACCAAGCCAGTGCCCTTTTGGTGCACGATGCATGTGAATTTGCAGATCGGTATTGGGAAATACCCATCCTAACTCTGAGACATTAAGTCCGAGTCTGGGCACAACGCCATTAGCGGTATCTACCATACCTAATAAACGTACCACATCGGCGGTAGGAGAGTCTGCGACCATCTCCAAATCGTTGGTGAGCCATACTGTTCCGTGTCCTGGACGCCGGTTAGGATCAGCAACTAAATGCAAGCTCTTAATATAGCCACCAGGCCAGCCTTTCATCTCATCCCAAGCGGGCAGATTCTCAGGATTATGCTGGGCTGGGCTGTCCTCTAAACCAGCAATAGCACTAGTATCTTGGGTCATCAATCGCCAAGCACGCGCAATGATACAATCACGGCCCCGGCTGCTCATCACTGACTCTATTAGCTCAATGGTTCTGCCAGGACGAATACAGCGCGTAGTAATGGTAAAATCATCAAGCGGGATTAGACCTAAAATATCAAGACTAACGCGAGCAATACGCATATTATCTTGCGGCAAATATTGCTCTAATTCGGCCGCTAGTATCCCAGTCGCTGGTGCCATGTGTTGCTCATGCGCATTCCAGGCGCCCTGTGCATGCTCAGTTGACTGATAGTGTGCCACACAAACGCCATCTGCTTGCTGGTCACGTTTTATTAGGTGGTAATAAGCTGCCATAATTATCCTTAATATTTATGATTGTTGGTATTTTTTTGTCGAGCACCTTTTATCGTGGTAGCTATTTTCCTACTTGCGTAACCGGAATTCGCAGAGCTTTGGGCAAACTAAAAGTTACATTTTCTTCGATACCTGAGAGCTCGTTAGGTGTCTGACCGCCCCAATCTTGCAGTTGTTGTAGCACTTCTTGAATCAAAATCTCAGGAGCAGAGGCACCAGCGGTGACACCGACATTCTGTACGCCCTCAAACCACATACGTTTCATCTCGCTAGCATTATCGATCAAGTAAGCTTTGCAGCTCATACGCTCAGCCAATTCGCGTAGACGGTTTGAGTTTGAAGAGTTAGGTGAGCCGACAACTAACACCACCTCACAGCGACCAGCCAAGTCTTTCACCGCGTCTTGACGGTTTTGGGTGGCATAGCAGATATCATCTTTGCGCGGCCCCTGAATACTGGGAAATTTATCTTTGAGCGCATCAATGACGCGTGCGGTATCATCCATTGATAGCGTGGTTTGGGTAACGAATGCTAGGCGATCATCATTCTGCACGCTCAATTTATCGACATCAGTTTCATTTTCGACCAGATGAATTTGCCCGCCATGTTTACGGTTGAAGCGCCCCATCGTACCTTCAACCTCAGGATGACCAGCATGACCGATTAGTACCGCATCCATACCGTCTTGAGCAAACTTTGCCACCTCGATATGCACTTTCGTCACCAGCGGACAGGTAGCATCAAAGACGGTAAGATCGCGACGTTTGGCTTCATCCTCGACCGCTTTTGAGACCCCGTGCGCGGAGAAGATGACGATAGAGCCATCAGGTACTTCGTGCAGCTCCTCGACGAACACCGCACCGCGATTAGCTAAGTCTGAGACGACAAATTTATTGTGCACGACTTCATGACGTACATAAATGGGAGGTTCAAAACGTGTCAATGCTTCATTGACAATCGCAATGGCACGGTCCACACCGGCACAAAAACCGCGTGGATTGGCAAGATATATTTGCATAAAGCAGCCTATCATTGGATAATTTGAATATAAAACTTAATGTTAACAGCTTAGGGTTAAATGAATGCCCTACTTTAGCATAATTTGCTTTTATTGCCTTTTAAAATACTATAACTGATATCATTTAGCATAAAACAGATAAGTAAGACTGAAAAAACTTGCAGCCTTATTATTATCTTACATGATGTCGCTTTTTGTTTTTACCAGCCCTTCTTTTTTTACTAGGACACCCTCTTATTAGGACGTAATGTATGACTGGTTCCTTATTTATTATTACTGCTGCCTCTGGCACAGGCAAGACCTCCTTGGTTAAGCAGCTACTTGCCACTACCAACGATTTAACCGTAAGTATCTCTCATACTACTCGTCCGCCGCGTTCCGGTGAGATCGATGGTCAGCATTATCACTTCACAACTATTAACACCTTTAAAGAGGCGATCAATGACGGTAAGTTTTTGGAGTACGCTGAGGTATTTGGTAACTATTATGGCACCTCGGAGCAAAGTGTGCGCACGCAGCTGCAAGCAGGCATTGATGTGATACTAGAGATTGACTGGCAAGGTGCTTTGCAGGTCAAAAATATTTTCCCCGATGCCATAATGATTTTTATTTTGCCGCCCAGCATCGCCTCTCTACGTCAACGTCTATCAACCCGCGCGCAAGACAGCACCGACGTCATAGAGCAGCGTTTGGCAGGCTCAGTAACTGAGATATCTCAATACGTGCATGCTGATTATGTGGTTATTAATGATAATTTTGAGGTAGCACTAACTGAGCTAAAAGCCATTATTGTTGCTGATAGGCAGACTTTGCAGCGTCAACAACAGCGTTATAATCGTACGATCAAAAATTTGCTCTCAGGAGAGGCAGACCCTCTTTGAATCAGTTAGCAAAAAAGCTTTATTCAAAACATCAAACCCAGAGCGTGTTTGATAACTCATAAATAGACACTGCGTCACAGGCTAAAAAGTGTTATAATAGCGGGTTGATTTATATTATTTTTGAATAATATTTTTTTATTTTAAATAGCAGTTTTTTATTTTAATATTCTTTTTATCATCTAGCGAGTAGTCAAAGTAAGTGATAAAAACAACCGAGGTAGCTATCTATGGCACGAGTAACGATTGAAGATTGTTTGGAAAATGTTGATAATCGCTTTGAGCTGGTTTTGGTTGCTAGCAAACGCGCGCGCCAGTTAGCTAAAGGTATCGCTGAGCCTTTAGTAGATGTCGACAACGACAAACCTACGGTATTGGCACTGCGTGAGATTGCGGCAGGTAAAATTACGCGTGATATTCTTAATCAGCCTGAGCATAATTTTGCGACCAGTTCGCTGGATTTAGCGTTATCAGGTGACCATAGTTTTTAATTTCGTACCAGCCGCTCAAGTAACGACTTCACTATAAGGATAAAGCCTTATCAGCGAAGATTACCAATGAAACCACAGTTTTATACTGTGGTTTTGTCGTCTAAGTCTATCAACAATACTCAAACCATTATTATCAAATTCAGGAGCTGCAACTTCATAGGTGCAACTATTTAAAATATTAAACACAATGTTTTTCTATCCTCTACTATGTTAGTTGTTGACATTGGACGCAATTTGCGATTAATTAGAGGGTGGTCTTGCGTTAATCAAAACTGACCATTACTAATACCATTATGAACAATAGGATTTCTCTTCTATGAGCCAGACCTTAACCAAACTTAGTCACCCTTTGGTTGATGAAGCCCAGTATAACTTGCTGCGCTCGGTTGGATATTTGTCTGCCTCTGAACGCAGTGATATTGTTGATGCTTGTGTGTTTGGTGACATTGCTCATATCAAGGATAAGCGCAAATCAGGTGAGCCTTATATTACCCATCCGATCGCAGTTGCTGAAATATTAGCAGGTTTTCGTTTGGATAGAGATACCATTATCGCCGCGATCTTGCACGATACGGTTGAAGATACTGATGTCACTGATGAGCAGCTAGAAGAGCGCTACGGTAAAGTGGTTGCAAGATTGGTCGATGGGGTTACTAAACTAAAGTCTTCCAATCATAATAAGCAGCAAAACAAAGCCGCTACTTTTCACAAAATCTTGACGGCAACCCTTGCTGATCCGCGCGTACTTATTATCAAGCTTGCCGATCGCTTGCACAATATGTCGACACTAGATGCCGTTAGCCCTGAAAAACAGCGTACCACGGCGCAAGAAACCTTGGACTTTTATGTGCCCTTTGCCCGTCTAATGGGTCTCAACGATATTGCTGATTATATTGAAGTACTGTGCTACCGCAACCTTGACTCTGAGATGTACAATCGTTTATCGGATAAGCTTTTGCAACATGGCCTTGGGCGTAATTTCCAAAGGGAGGCTATTCACCGTTATCTAAGTATTGTACTAAATAACCTAGAGCTTAATGGACACGTCAAAGTGCTTGATAATCGCGTGGCTATTTATCGACAATTTTTCCGTAACCGCGGCGAGATTAATGCACTACTACGGCATTATGCTTTTGAGATTGTCCTTGATAGTATTGAAGCCTGTGACAAGCTAGCCTATTATTTAATCAAAAAATACCAGATCGACGACACTCATATTCAAGATAATATTCGTCGGCCACTACCAGGCGGCAATCAGTCACTTACGCTTATTTATGAGCGTGATAACGATGTTATTAAAGTGACCATTTTGACCAAAAAAATGCAGAATGCAGCCAGATTGGGCGTTATTGGTGCTGAGCACGCCTCTGATGTTAGTCAATCCGTCATTCAAGCGTCTTTACGTAATATGAAAGACTTAGTAGATGAAGAAACGATAGATGAGAACAATCCTGACTTTACGGCCGCAGTATCTACTATTAACGAGCTGATGGATTATCTGCACTCTAGTAAGATTATTTGTTACAGTCCGCAGGGCCGTGCTTATGAGCTACCGCAAGGCGCAACGGCGCTCGACTTTGCTTACGCTGTGGGTCCGATGATCGGCAATGTGGCAGTCGGTGCCAATATTGATAACAAAAAAGCCAAATTAGGTACTGTAGTCAAAAACGGACAACTGGTTGAAATTGAAATCAACAATCATTCTCAACCCAAAGCGGAATGGTTGGGTTTTGTAGTGACCAATAAAGCGCGCGAGGAGATTTTGCGCTGGTTTAAAGATTTATCTGCTGCCGATAAACAACACCACGGTCAACAAGCGCTGGATCGAGCTCTCAAAACCCATCAAAAAAACCTTGATGATTTAAGCGCAAGCGACTGGACTAACCTTCTCGAATGGCGCGGTTTACCAGAAAAAAGTGCGTTATTTGAGCAGATAAGCTCTGGTACTTTGCTACCGCAGCTGGTAGTATCGCGCCTGTTTAGTGATGAGATGGCCTGTTTAAATGCCGAGTGCTATAGCGATGATGATACTGCGCAGCCGCAGCAGCTCATTGCCAATGTTGCCGGTGTTGAGATTGATTTTGCCAATTGCTGTCATCCTATCTATGGTGATCCTATTGTCGGGCATTTATCACGGCATGGCTTAGTCGTCCATCGTCACAAATGCTTCTCTTTGGATGATATTCGTAAAGACAATCCTTATCAAATCATACAGCTGCGTTGGCGTGACGATAAGGCAACCAACCAAAATGAGTCCGGCGAGCATAGCGGCAAAAACAGCGGAAAAGTTCGTTTTCCCGCTTATCTAAAGCTGTCTATAGCGCTAAGCGATGAGCAAATTAGTGAAGTCATCTATCATCTGCGCCAATTAAATATTGGCGTAGAAAAGGTTGATGTACGTAGTAGTGATACTATCGTTCATGTGATCGTGCGTAGTCGCAATCACTTAGCGCAAGGCATCCGCGATCTACGCTCGTTGTTAGGTTTTCCGAATATCATCCGCCTTTATCAACTATAAAACTTAATCATTATTTTTTATTAATTTATTAAGAAACAAGGACATCACATGACCCGTCAAACCATTCAAACTGATAATGCTCCAGCAGCCGTTGGTACTTACTCGCAAGCTATAAAAGTTGGCAATACCGTTTATATCTCAGGTCAGCTCGGTCTTGATCCTGAAACTATGGAGTTGCAAGATGGCTTTGAGGCGCAGGCCAAGCAAGTATTTGCCAATATCAAAGCCATTTGCGAAGCGGCTGGCGGTAGTATTAATGACGTGGTCAAATTCAACGTATCATTGACCGATTTGAACGACTTTGCTGCGCTCAACGACGTATTTGTAGCCAATTTGAGTGAGCCATATCCGGCGCGCGCAGCCGTGCAAGTTGCAGCGCTTCCCAAAGGCGGTGTCGTAGAAATTGAATCTATTTTATATATTGAATAGGACGTGTCTTTGTTTTGCATCATCCATTATAAGCTTAGCATCGTGCTAAGCTTATTGGTTTCTCCCCCTTTATTTTTGATTCCTATTTTAACTCATAGTAAGGTTGCAAGCGTCTTATGTTGGTACAAGTTGCCCTGCCCGTGCCCCTTTACCGGGTATTTGACTATAGCGTGCCAGCAGAGAAGGCCTCATCAAACGCCGCTTTACCTAAAATCGGCAGCCGAGTTGAAGTACCGTTTGGTCGACAAACCTTAATTGGTATTGTAGTGGCTCATATCTCTCCAGCAGATAGCAATGTACCTGCTAGTAAGCTAAAACCAATTTATAAGTGCTTAGATAGCGAGCCTATTTTGGACGCCAGTATGCTCAAGCTTGCCTATTGGTTGGCACGCTATTATCATTATCCACTTGGCGACGTGCTGGCAGTCATGCTGCCAAGCCTTGTGCGCCAAGGCAAACCACTAGATTTGCTTATTACTCATTGGCGCATTCTACCGCATGTCACTGACGATGACTTTCGTGCCAATGCCAAAAAGCAAAAGCAGCAATTTGACATGCTAAAACTGCATGGCAAGCGCGGTGCTAGCGAAGATGTACTATTACTCGAAGGTATGCAGCGCTCTTTTTTAAAAACGCTTGAAGATAAAGGTCTTATTGAGCGTTTTATTGAACCTAAAATAGCGCCTTTAACGGTCAAACTGGCTAAAATGCCACTGGACTTAAACGAAGAGCAAAAGCTAGCCGTTGACGCTATTGTTAGCGCCCAGCAAGCTGAGGAATATACTGGGTTTTTGCTCAATGGTATTACCGGTAGTGGTAAAACTGAAGTGTACTTGCAGGCTATGCAAGCGGTATTAGAAGCAGGCAAACAGGTGTTAATCCTAGTGCCGGAGATTGGGCTGACCCCGCAAACGCGCGCGCGTTTTGCCAGTCGTTTTGCCGCGCAGATTGTGCTTTTACATTCAGGTATGACCAATACTTATCGCTTGCAAGGTTGGCAAGATTGCCGCACAGGGCACGCGCAAATCATTATCGGTACACGCTCAGCGGTGCTCTATCCGTTCGCTAATTTAGGCTTGATTGTCGTTGATGAGGCGCATGATGCTTCTTATAAGCAACAAGACACCCTACGTTATCACGCAAGCGACGTGGCGCTATACCGCGGCCTACAACAAAAAATACCAGTAATACTAGGTACAGCGACTCCTACCCTTGAACATCTAAAATTGGTTGATGACGCTAAACTGGTTGAGTATCAATTACGTACGCGGCCAGGACTAGCAAACCCTGCCACTATGCAGCTGATAGATGCACGTCTGCAAAGCACCCATCAACAAAGCCAAGACGATGGTGCAAGCTTTGATACGGGTCTGACCGATGCCTTAATTACTGCCATTCGGCAAACACTGGAGGCAGGCGATCAGGTTTTAGTGTTTTTGAACCGGCGCGGTTATGCTCCTGTACTGCTCTGCGAGTCTTGCGGTTGGCAGGCGGACTGTCCGCGCTGTGATGCTCATTTGACGGTGCATTACAGTAGCCAAAACCAGCAAAATTCCTATTTGAAATGTCATCACTGCGATTGGCAGGCTTATATACCGGCGGTTTGTCCTGATTGCGCCAGTCAAAACTTAGATGCAAGAGGTCTTGGTACCACGCGGCTTAGCGAGAATTTGCATGCTCTCTTTGCCAATCCGCAAACCAGTAAAACGCTATACCCTATCATTCAAATCGATCGTGATACTACTAGGCGCAAAGACAGCTGGGAGAATATCTACCAGCGTATTAATCAAGGTAAGCCCGCTATACTCGTTGGTACGCAAATGGTTGCCAAGGGTCACCATTTCCCCAATGTCACGCTGGTTTGTCTGCCCAATGCTGATCGCGGGTTTTTATCAGCAGACTTTCGCTCCCCTGAACATACCGCTCAACTTATGATTCAAGTAGCTGGACGTGCCGGACGTGGCGACAAAGCTGGACGCGTTCTGATTCAAACTTTGCAGCCTGATAACGAGCTATTATTGAAACTAGTAAAAGATGGTTATTTATCATTTGCGCGCCAGCTATTGCAAGAGCGCAAAATGCTGGGCTTACCGCCTTATAGTTATGCAGCCTTAATTCGCTGCGAAGGTAAAACCCTTGCTGCAACGACCCAAGCACTAACAGACGCTATTGCAGGTCTGCCAGATGCTCATAATTTAGCGGTGCTTGGTCCCATTGATGCACCCATGAGTAAGAAGAACAGCCGCTATCACTCACAGTTGCTGCTGTTAGCCAAAGAGCGTCCTCAGCTACATCATATATTAGAGCACTGGTGGCCATCGGTACTGACGATGTCAAGTGCCAAATACCTTAAGCTCACTTTGGATATCGATCCTATTGGCTGGTAGTAAAAACCAAACAAAATCACGATCTCTGCGGTTTTGCTTTTAATCGCTTTTTACAGCTTAATGACACTAAATATGTTAAGTTCTTTTTTACTATAATTGTTTTTCGGTGTGGTTATGAGTCCAAAGCATCCCAATCTCAAAAAAAACAATAAGACTAAAAGCTATACTTATGGTGATGAGGGCGGTCATGATCATGATGAGCATTTAGAACAAACTGTCGCTCCGCGTGATATCTCGGGCTACCAGCGTACCTTATTGTTTAGCTTTCTTATCATTACAGGCTATATGCTGATCGAAGCTATCGGTGGACTACTGACCGGGAGCTTGGCTCTATTATCAGATGCCGGTCATATGCTTAGTGATGCTGTTGCTTTAGGCGCTACTTTAATGGCGTTTAGAATTGGCGAAAAAGCCGCTAACCATCAAAAGACTTTTGGCTATAAACGCTTTGAGATTTTAGTCGCTGGGATCAATGGTGCAACGCTTATTATCATTGCGCTAATGATATTTTATGAAGCTATTAAGCGTCTCAACTCACCGCCGGAGATCGCCACTCAAGGCATGCTTATCATTGCTACGATCGGTATGCTAGTCAATATTTTGGTGGCGTGGCTTATGCACCGTGGTAGCAGCAATAGTGGCACTCACGGACACAGTCATGGTGCAGATAGTAACAAATCAGCTGAGGATAAAGAGCCGGTTAACCTCAATATGCAAAGCGCTTATTTGCATGTATTAAGTGATCTTATGGGCTCAGTCGCCGCCATTATCGCCGCCCTGCTTATGATGGGTTTTGGTTGGGTATGGGCCGATGCAGCGGCCTCAGTTATTGTTGCTATTCTCATTATTATCAGCGGCTACCGTGTAGTGCGCGATTCAGTACATATTTTGATGGAGGGTACGCCAGTAGGCGTATCATTGATTGAAATAGAACAACGATTGCTAGCACATTCGCAAGTACAAAAAGTGCATGACTTGCACGTTTGGAGCATTACCAGCGGTCTCAACGCCCTATCCTGTCATATCGTGGTCGATGGTGATATGAGTATCTCGGAGGCAAGCCTCCTTATCGCTGAGCTGGAACAACACTTGCAAGAATTGAGCATTCATCATGCCACTATTCAGGTAGAAAGCTTATCGCATCCACAAACTAAAGCTCACAGTGAGGCACTAGTCTGCAACATATCGGAGCGTCCTATAGGCACCTCAGGTGGTCACTTAGGTCACAATCATTAATTGTTAAAAGTCGTACAGTTATTTGCTACCCCCGTTAAATCAATAAATTTAATCAAATACAGACTAGACTAGCCAAACTATCGCCACTATTCAAATAACCAGTCCAATAGTTAGTAGTTGGTAGCATCACTCTAATGCTCATATCTAGACATCGATCATATACGATAGGCGGATAATTATTTTGCCTATTACTTTGATCAACAAGTTCCACTTCATAATAAACCTACTATCTATACTCTACTGTCATGTAATCCGTAGCAAACAAATTGAATCTATAAGGCGTTATATGGTTATAATAACTATCGATTTATCTTTAACAAATAGCTATTCAATACAGTAGTTAAGCTTAAAAGCCTGATTTATTAGCTATTTTTCAACTTTTTTATAATGACGTACTATTATGTCCAGACGTTCTGCGCCTTTTGTCGCCCCTGACTACATTGATGATCCGCTCTCAAAAGACGGTAAAAAACATGCTAAAGCGTTGTTATCGACGCTACAAGAAGATATTGCCAGTTTTCGCAACGAGCAATTTCCCCCTGATATTTTACGTCAAATTCGTGATATGCCCATCTTTGAGGGCAATCTAAAAGAAGTGCAAGCTTATCAGCAGCGCTGGCAAAACCTGCTTGATCGAGCGATGGCTTTTTATCCTGCTGCCTATCTACCGCCTGATTACCTACCGCTACCTGCCAGCCTTGAGATCCCGCAGTTCATTTACCATGTTCAGCGCCTGCATCTGACAAAAACTCGTGCTAAAGAGTCTAAAAGCTTTGGTTCAGTGGGTGCGTTAACGGACAAATGCGGTGACTATAATGCTGAGGAGCTGGAACGTATGGCAGCGGTATTTGATAACGATGATGAGGCAAGACTAGTAGCGCATCGTGAATTTATTGATCTGCGCGCGTATGTGTTTTGCCGCGACCCCAAAGGTAAGCTGTTAGACCCTGAACGTATTCGTTTTTATCGTACTGGACTGATCGTTCATGCCTTACCAGATTTTAAGATTGTCGATAGTCGGCAAACACCGCGCAAGCGCCGTAACGATGCCTATAGCAACCCACTTGCAGATAATGGTGTGTGGAAAATTTATCACAAAAAATAGCTAAAATAGCGCTCTTTTGATAAGTAGGCTGCCCATTAGGCTTTATAATTAAGGCATCCCTACTCTAGTTTTATACTGAAGTTTTATATTGATTGCTAAGGATTTTGTATGTTCGCTGCCGCTGCTGGCTCACCAAACCTGATGTTACAGGCCACGATATTTTTGGGTGCAGCACTGCTGTTCGTCCCTCTAGGCAAACGCTTTGGTATTGCCACGGTTCTTGGTTATCTAATTACCGGATTAATCCTTGGCCCTAGTGCGCTAGATGTGGCAGGCGATGCTGAGAGCTTACTACACTTCTCTGAATTTGGCGTGGTGATGCTACTGTTCATTATTGGCCTTGAGCTACAACCGTCACGTTTGTGGGCGCTGCGCCGCTCTATCTTCGTGCTTGGCGGACTGCAAGTGGGGCTCACTGGTGCGCTATTAATGGCAGTTTTACACCAGTTTTTCTCCTTAAAATTAGATACCGCTTTTATCGTCGGTTTTGGTCTTGCCCTCTCATCGACCGCTTTTGTCCTGCAAATACTTACTGAAAAACAGCAGCTCTCTAGTACTCATGGCCGCGAAGCCTTTACTATTTTACTGTTCCAAGATATCGCTGTAATTCCGTTATTAGCGGTTATTCCTTTTTTGTCAGGGGTGCGCGAACAAAGTTATGATTTGATTTATTTTGCCAAGGTTTTTGCCGTTTTTGGCGGCTTAATCCTTGCCAGCCGCTACGTTGTCCGGCCCTTCTTTAAATTTGTAGCCTCCAGCGGCGCATCAGAGCTATTGACTGCAGTCGCCTTATTTATCGTAATGGGCGTATCGATTTTGATGGGACAAATTGGCCTATCTATGGCTTTAGGTGCATTTTTGACAGGTGTTTTGCTGGCTGACTCTGAATACCGACATGAACTAGAAGCGAGTATTGAACCCTTTAAAGGTCTGCTACTTGGCCTGTTCTTTATGTCAGTGGGGATGCTCACCGATGTCAAACTGATTATGGCGCAGCCTATATTTATTATCAGCTGTGCGATTGCTTTGATGGTTATTAAGTTTGCAGTCGTCACCACTATCGCCAAAGTCTCAGGCAACCGCTGGCCGACCAGTATTCGCTTAGGGGTCACGCTAGCGCAGGGCGGTGAATTTGCCTTTGTACTATTTAGTGTAGCTACTGCGCAAAATGTTCTACGACCTGACTTGGCAAATATGCTCAATTTAATTGTCACCATATCGATGGCTTTAACCCCATTTGCTTTCTTGTTACTAGAAAAAGTCGGCGAACCTATTTTCGAGAAAAGCAAACCTAGCCGTGAGCATGATACTATTCCTAATCATGAACATCCGGTTATTATCGCAGGCTTCGGACGAGTGGGGCAAATTATTGGCCGCGTACTACGTATGCACAATATCGAATTTACCGCTATTGAACGCTCAGCAAATCGTGTGGATTTTGTGCGTAAATTTGGTAACCAAGTCTATTATGGCGACCCCAAAAACCCTGAGATACTACGAGCCGCTGGTATAAAAAAAGCGCGTCTGTTTATCATCGCGGTTGACGATTTAGAGCGCTCTATTACTACCGCTGAGTATTTGCATCACAACTATCCTGATCTGGTGATACTAGCACGCGCGCGTGACCGTCAACACTATTATCGTTTGCGTGAAGTCGGCGTCCGTCATATTTGGCGTGAGACTTACTTGTCATCGCTTGATATGTCGCGCGAATCATTACAACTGCTAGGCGTGTCTCCTGAAACAGCGCGCGAGACCATCCAGACTTTCCGCGACTATGATGATGACTTGATTGAACGTCAGCAAGCTATCTACGATGACGAAGCACGTCTGATTGAATCCGCGCAATCCTCTATGGCCGAGCTTGAGAGCTTATTTGATGAAGATATTGGTAAAGCTAAGAAGATGGATTTAACAAAATTTAGTGAAGCACTCAAAAACCAAGCAACACCAACTGACGACCATATTGTAACCGATACTAAGACCTAAATTTTATCACCTAGTCAGTATTGCAGTTTGGCGGTGCCAGCTCTTTATTTAATGAGCTGATACACTGCCAATTGTCACTACTAGGCTGATGATAAAATACCAGCATATGATCGTTGAGATAGCGGATTGGAAAATGAACATTTTGAATAGTAGCTACTACCGCACAATCGGTCTCTGCGCCAGCTGCTTGCGTAGTGATACGAACACGTACTTGCTGCTCATCAAAGTTTAGTGGCAGATCAGTCGGACACGCTCCTGTCTGCTGGTAACGTAGTGCTACTCTGTTTTGCGTAGTTTTAGCAATATCATACGCGTTAAATAGCACTTCATTCTCTTTTGGTTTGGCGTAGATCGGCAAAAACTGGACATTAATAACCAACAGCGCAAAGACGAAAAACCCAAATCCAAGCCCCAAACCAAATAAGCTCACTCCCCCTTCTCGGCGCAGATGTGCCTTTTGCGCCGCCTCATCGCGTGGATAATCATCGATAACATCCGCAATCTCACGTCGCGCCATACGGTAGTAATAAGCATCGGTCCAACGTGCCACCATAAAGGACCAAAACAGCCAAATAATTGCAGCAATGCCGACACGTAATGGCATCTGATAAGCATTTGGAATATAGGACATCGCTACAAACTCAACTGTCACTAAAGCGATGACAATATTAAGCTGAATAAATGACCATCCAGCGACGCTGTATACCAAAGCATCCATGTAGCGTTTACGGTACAGCAGCCATGGTAATGTCACAAAAAAGGCGGCCCAGTGCCATTTTGGTGATAGATACCCTTGTTTATCAAACTGCTCAAAGCGCTTAAGATAACGCTCTTGTGTGCGATGACCAATAAACCACTGATCAAGCTGCGTGCGTTTGGCAGGAGTCAGCTTTTCTCGATAAAACGGCGGCGGTGAATCCGTCTCAATAAACAACATAAAGGTAGACTCTATTGATGAGTAGAAGTAGCTTTACTGATGAAGCTCAATAACGATGCAACAAATAGGCATTGGACTATAATAAAGGCAAAACTGACAGCTAGGCTAGTACGACAACATAGCTATATAACAATATAGTCATATAATAACAATATGACCGATATTAGCCACGTTAAAATAGGTTTGTACGTTCACACTCAAGCGGATTTAACTTATAATGCGCTTATATTCGCCATTTAATTAAGATCTTTTGCTCCTATGAATGAACATTCTAATACCGACAGCTCTGTTAGCGATACGGCTAATACTGACCAGTTTGATAGCAAAACCGTAGCGACTGAGCCAACTACCAATAGCAAACATCAGCGTATCGTCAATACGTTTATGAAGCGCCGCACTCATATGAACAAAAACGCCGAGCAAGCATTAACTGATCCAGAATTTGCGCAGTATTTGGTCAATAATAGCTATAGCGATGGCAAGCTTGATGCCATCTGCAACCTACGAGCATTATTCACTGATACTCATAATGGTAGCGCGGCCCCCCTGACTCTTGAGATTGGCTTTGGGCTTGGTGACTCACTAATAGAGATGGCAGTGGCTGATCCTACCCGTAACTTTGTCGGTGTAGAAGTCCATGAGCCTGGCATTGGCAAATGCGCTTATATGGCAGGCACCCAAAATTTGACTAATATCAAGATTATCAATGGGGATGCCATTCAACTGCTCAAGCAGTTACCTGAAAATCATATCGACCGTATTCAGCTTTACTTCCCTGATCCTTGGCAAAAAAAGCGTCATTATAAACGCCGCTTTGTTAGTCCCGAGCGTATGGCTATTGTGACACGTTGCCTAAAACAAGGCGGCTGGTTTCATACTGCCACTGATTGGGAACATTACGCTTTTTGGATGCTTGAGGTATTAGACGATATTAATGGACTAACCAATCAAGCAGGGCATGGCAACTTCACTCCGCGCCCAGATTTTCGTCCTATGACTAAATTTGAGCGGCGCGGACTAGAGCGTGGTCATGGTGTTTGGGATTTGATATATATTAAAGACTAACCTATAAAATGTTGTCTTTATTCTTATAACTATGTAGAGCGGCTGATAGATACAGCCGCTTTTTTATTGTATGACATAATTAGATACTAGCGTTTAATTATTAAGAATCGTCGTACTGTCCATTTTTTGCCAACGATAAAGTTAGTTAATCTATATTATTTAAAAAGCTACACTTTATAAAATTTAATTATAATGCGTGAAACATGGTTTGCCAAAACCATTTTTCAGTAGAGTCGAGCTGCTAGATAGACCTTATAAAATAGCCTCGCGTCTATTCACAACTTTTGGTGTCAGCGCAAACATCGGTAGCATAAGGGTCTAGTGAGTTTTCCACATAAACTGTGGATAAGTATGTGGATAACTCTCTACTTGACAGGTTTTTTCCTTGGTACGCTAATGGCTTAGGTAAAATTGGTTACTTTTTATACGTTTTTTATTTGTATTAAAATCAAATACTTACATTGATACAAAAGCAAAATTAACTTTTTAATAATTAATTTAAAATATTTTTTACTCTGACCTATGTTTCACAAGCTTAATTTCAATCGCTGTAATTTGCTGTGGATAACCTGAACTCACACTTGACAAAATCAATTGACAGTGGTTTAGATAAGTGACTTTTAGTTAAGTTTTCATCACTAAATATAAACCAATATTTCTTTATAGCATACGACATCTATTGTCGTATGGCCTCTCTTAAACTCTGCTATAGCACTTATATTTTGTTATAATAAGCTTATCAAATTACCTTCCTTAATAATAAATTTAAATAATTATCTGCTTACTACACTAAACTTTATTTTAGTTCTATAGCTTATGTGTTTTACTGTATAGTAAAGAGAATGATTTATTTGAGAAGGTATGAGCAAAGATTGTTTATGATAGCGTTATGAGCGTTAAGGTATATAGGTCACGACCAGTGGTTTTTCTACGGCTTGATAACGGCTACAGATTTTCGATTATTTATAAAAGGACTCCATTATGGACGACAATAAAGCTAAAGCACTCAAAGCGGCATTGGGTCAAATTGAGAAGCAGTTCGGTAAGAACACCATTATGCATTTAGGTGATGACTCAGCTGTACTAGATGCAGAAGTAGTTTCCACAGGCTCCTTAGGCCTAGATATCGCACTCGGTATTGGCGGTCTGCCCAAAGGCCGTATCGTTGAGATATATGGTCCAGAGAGCTCAGGTAAAACGACAATGACCCTACAAGCTATTGCAGAGTGCCAAAAGCAAGGTGGTACTTGCGCCTTTATTGACGCTGAGCATGCTCTAGATCCTGTTTACGCGCGCAAACTTGGTGTCAATACCGATGATCTACTGGTATCCCAGCCTGATAACGGCGAGCAAGCCCTTGAGATTACTGATATGTTAGTGCGTTCAGGCGCTGTCGATATGATTGTTATTGACTCTGTTGCTGCTTTGACGCCTCGCGCTGAGATTGAAGGTGAGATGGGCGACTCGCACATGGGTCTACAAGCACGCTTGATGAGCCAAGCCCTGCGTAAGATCACAGGTAATGCTAAACGCTCCAACTGTATGGTAGTGTTTATTAACCAGATTCGTATGAAAATCGGGGTCATGTTTGGTAGCCCAGAAACTACTACTGGTGGTAATGCACTTAAATTCTACGCCTCTGTTCGTATGGATATTCGCCGCATTGGCGCAGTCAAAAATGGTGATGAAATTATCGGTAACCAAACCCGAGTCAAGGTTATCAAAAACAAGATGGCACCGCCATTTCGTCAAGCAGAATTTGAGATTACTTATGGCGAAGGCACCAATCATTTAGCCGAAGTTATTGATTTAGGGGTCGAGATCGGCGCTGTGGGTAAAGCAGGCTCTTGGTATAGCTATGGCGATGAGAAAATTGGTCAAGGTAAAGCCAATTCGGTGCTTTTCTTAAAAGAGAATCCGCAAATTGCTGAAGAGATCGAAGCTAAGATTCGGGCCGAAAAACTAGGCGTAGCAAGTGATCGCCCAGTGGCAGCAGAAGCTGAGACTGAGACTGACGACGAACCTGCGTTAGAGACAGATACCGCTTCTGTGCAGTAACTCTTATTAATAGTATTTAATGATTAACTGTTATGAAGATTAAAACCTTAGCTGAAATACTGGCTGAATCAGACACTGATTCAGCCAGTACTGCTGATTTTAAACCAACAAAACCCTTGTCTAACACACATTCCTCTAAAAAGTCAGTAACTGATACATCATCAAAATACTCTAATAAAAAACAACTTACTAAAAAATTAAACACAGCTTCTGAGTATTCAAGCAAGAGCAGTGACAGTACTCCTTCTTCTGCTCATCTCTCTGAAAAACCATCCAAATCTAACTCATCCAAGTCCAAAAAACGTAAAAAACGCTTCCATCCTGCGGCGAGCTTTGAGCCTGAGTCGAAAGATATACCTACCTACCAAGCTCCTGAAGCCCAAAGTATTCAAGAGATATTGGCTGAAGTTAAACGTGATGTTCATAATCAGGCTACTAATGACGAACAAACGAATAGCTCTGAGCGGCAAACTGAAACCGACAACTTACCATCAGCGCTCAAAGCCTACTTGCGTACACCTGAGCAAAAACAAGCTGAAATCGATGCTATAAAAGCGGAAAGCCGTTTACGCTGGCTGGCATTTTACTATTTGTCACGCCGTGAATATGGCAAAGCTGAGCTTAAACAAAAGCTTATCGATAAAGAGCAAGACCCAGACAAAATCGATGCTCTGCTTGATGAATTTAGCGATAAAGGCTACCAAAGTGATTACCGAACAACCTTGATGCTTATTCGCGAAAATATCCGTAAAGGACGTGGCCGTGAGCGTATTAAGCAAGAGTTTTATAAGAAAAAAATAGCCATGCCAAGTAACATTGATGAACTCATTGATATGGCAAATAACGAGTCTGATGAATTCAGCGAGTTTGTAGCGGGTGATGAGAACAGCTTAGTCGATGGAGTTGACTGGTTGCGACTGGCAGTTGAGGCTCGCACTAAAAAATATGGCGATAGTATTCCAACCGAACCCAAAGAGAAAGCGCGGCAACTGCGATTTTTGCAATATCGTGGTTTTAAGAGTGATATCTGTTTTGCCGCGCTCAACTATACGCTAGATACATTAGATGAGCGCTTTTAATAGCGCTTCTTTGTGCTTTGGACCCTTCTTTATTTCTGTAGTAATAATAAAACTACTAAAGGCTATGCTATATAGTCATCAGATATCAATAGTAACCCAGCAGCTTCCACCAAAGTAGTCCGGCTCCTATCCAAACGACTAAGTTCACCACACTCATTATCGCACCAATACCCCACCACTCTTTTAGAGTAATATAGTTTGAGTTAAAGATAACCGGTGCCGTACCCGTAGCATAATGAGTCAAAGTCATCATAATATTACCTGCTGCGGCTAGAATTAGAGCATATAACATAGGCGGCGCGCCTAGACTCAAACCTACGGCATAAAAAGAAGCAAACAAGGCAGTAATATGCGCTGTAGTACTGGCAAAAAAGTAGTGAATGTAGAGATAAACTAAAGTCAGAATAGCTACTGCGCCCATCCAACCGACACCTGTCGTGCCGATCATAGATTCGATGTTACTAGAGAACCAGCTGATAAGACCTAGCTCGTTCAAAAAAGAGGCCATCATAATCAGGACACCAAACCAAACGATGGTATCCCAAGCAGATTTTTCTTTGAGCACATCATCCCAGGTCAATACGCCAGTGAGTATCAAAGCTGAAAGACCGATAAATGCTGTGGTTGTTGCATCAACACCAAACGCTTCACCAAATATAAGCGCCGGTATATTGGCCCACAGTATGAGTAGTAGCGCGAAGACCCCAAGCATGATTTTTTCTTGAGTATTAACTTTCCCCATCTCCTCCAAGTTATCAATTGCAAAGGTCTTGGCATCGGGCGTAGCTTTTAATTCAGGTGGATAGATCAGGTAAATGACTAACGGCATCAATGCTAAGCACAGGATACCGGGTACAAACATAGCTACCGCCCAAGTGGTCCACGACAGCTGAATGTCGCCACCCGTGGCTTTATTGACTAAATCTACTACTAAAGGGTTGGGCGCAGTCGCGGTAATAAACATCCCTGAGGTAATGGGGTTGGCATGGTAGTTCACCATCGCCAAATAACGACCAATCTTATTTTGCGTGCCCTCCTCTGGAGTGGAGTGAAAGCTTTGTGCGATAGAGAGCATAATAGGATGAATAATACCACCGCCACGAGCGGTATTTGAGGGAGTAATGGGTGCAATCATAAGCTCAGCTGCGGTTAGCGAATAAGCCACCCCAATGGTCTTTTTTCCAAAGATAGAGATAAAATAATAAGCAATACGGCGACCTAGACCAGTTTTGATAAGACCGCGTGAGATCATAACGGCAATACCAATCAGCCAAATGAGCGGACTGGAAAAGCTTGATAAGGCATCGCTTATGGCTCCTGAGGGACTATCGTTAGTTACTCCGGTCAGAGCGACTAAGGTTACAGCGATAATAGCGATAGCACCAATAGGTAAAACCTTACCAATGATAGCCACAATAGTGCCTATAAATAGCGCTAGCATATGCCAAGCATCAGGAGTAACGCCTGCAGGTACAGGAATAACAAACCAAATAACTAAACCAACGATGATCGCAATTGCAGCAGGAATAGGTTTAAACGGCATGACTGATACCTCTTTTTATCTTTATATCATCGAATGCAAATAGCTGGCTTGTGTGGTTATCATAATACGATTAGGTCATCGCTGCCTTTATTTTCACTATTCTTAACAAAACCATAAGTACACTAAGGATTAAAATTATTAACCCATCTGCCTTTAAAAATCCTATTGCTACTAAAGCCTATTTTTTACGTATACAAGTCTATAAGCACAAAAAAAGAGTACGTTATAAAACGTACTCTTTAGTTAAACGACTGTTCATTTATTAGTTACTTTAATGATCCCAGACGGCTAGATAGTTGACTGACAATTTGATCAATCTCTTGATTGGCCTCATTCTCGTTATCCAAATTACCATTGGGCGTCAATTGATTCATAACCTCAGGTAATAATTCAGCTAATCCTTGACGAACTTCTGTATCATTGGCACCCGTTTTTGCCGCTACCTGCTGAATCTCATTTTCATCAAACAAGCGGTTGACCTCATTGGGATCAAGATTGTCATTATCTTCATTATTGCTCAGCCAAGAGCGAGCTTGATTGTCATAACCCATACCTGTAATTTTCGATAGCGCGCCACTCAAGCCGCCGTTACGCTGAATCCAGCTTAGTACCATAGGTAGCAGTACCGCTACAAGCATCCCTTTACCACCGCCAAAGCCGCCTCGGCTACGCTGTCCTCCGCCAAGCACGCTACCTAGAATGTCCCCAAGGCCACCAGAGCTAGAGGTCATGCCACCGCGCTGACCTCCACCCGTCAAACCGCCTAGAATATCATCTAAGCCAAAATTATTATCAGTCTGACGCTCATAGCGCTGCGGATTATAATCACGGGCTTGATTACTATTGCCGCCAAGCACACTACCCAAAATGTCACCCAATCCGCCAGTACGGCGCGGAGTCATACGCTGATTGACTGGGTTACGCTGAGCGTCTTCTGGATCCATGGCACTGCGCGCGACTTGTGATACCAAATTCCCTAATAAACTCATAATAGCTTCCTTATATTAATTTTATAACTGATAACGTTTAAAAATATAACTCATGTCAACACTCAATATAACAAACCCTTAAGTTGATAGGAATCGCTGTTTTGTTATAGCCTGTAGGACTTCTTTACTTTATTACTGGAATAAATATCTATCTTATCGTCATAAATTTAGTAAAGGTTATTTTAAGTTAGTTTATATGAAGCGTTATTCAAATAAGTTTTGGGCCTATTATATTGGCTAAAATGTTTAACTGGCGCCATTCTTCAAAGTTTACTTGATCGCGATAGATGATGACGGTTAATCGCCGTATAAAAGGCTCAGAAGTAGTGAATTCAAAAGCTAGTAGCCATTGATAGCGCTGTACTTTATCAAGATTAGCTAACCATAGCTCATCGCCGCGACCTGTACGCATAAGCAGCTGCCATTCTTGATCTATTAGTTTACCCAAGGGCGGCTGACTCAAATGCAACAGCTTTGGTCGTGATAATGCGAGATAAGTAGCTACAGCTAAGCTAATAATTAATACTATTAAATATTGCCATAATAGTAATTCAGCAAGCCATGCTAGTCCTCCTATTATCCCGGCCAGTCCAATATATAACAACACGCGCAAGTAGCTAATAGGATCAATAGTTGCATCTATACGTAGCGATGCTTGCATTATATTTTCAGCATTATCAAGCATGTAAGAGTGCCAAATGTTTATAGTTTATCTTTTGCATGACGCCACGTTTTAATTTTATTGACCAAAACCCACATGGCTTCATCTTCTGGACGGTTTTGATTGGTAAAATAATCTAATAGATCTGGATCTTCATAAGTAAGCATTTGCGCAAAGGTTTCTTGCTCAGCGGGCGAAGCTGTCAAATACAGCTCCTTGACATAAGGATCAATATAAAAATCCAGCTCCTTTAGTCCGCGCCGTGCTTGATAAATAATACGACGTTGCTCATTGGTTGGTTCGGGTTGAGTGGTCATAGAGGTCATAAGATAACCTTATTAATGAAAATTAAGTTGTTAAAACTATAAAGCGATAAAAAATTAAAACTACTTCAATATTTATGCATGGTTTTTGTTGTGCTCATAAGCTGACAGCTGGCTCCATAATGCTACTGCCTGTTGCATCATAGCCACGTTATGCGTACGAATAATACTCGCGCCTTGTTGCAATGCAAATAGTCCAGCTGCTGCTCCTATAGCGTCACGCTCAAAAGCTTGCGTAGTAGCCACAGTAGCTACATCGCTTTTAGTTAATACCTCAGCTAAAAAGCGTTTACGCGAAATACCAAACATCAATGGTAGCTTCAATGCCTGCAACTTATCAAGCTGTGTTAACAGCGCGCGATGATGCTCATAGTTTTTGGCAAAACCAAAACCTGGATCAATAATGATTTTATCATGTTTAACACCAAGCTCTACTACTTCCTCAATACGGGCAGTCAGCTCCTTACTAACCTCACCTATCACATCATCGTATTGAGCCAAACTACTCATTGTAGTAGGCTCACCGCGCATATGCATTAGCATGATTGGTATATCAAGCTTAGCGGCCATCACAGCGGCGCCTGTACGTTTAAGGGCGCGAACGTCGTTCCATATATCAGCTCCAGCTTCAAAAGCCATTTGCATAACCCTAGGACTGCTAGTATCAATAGATAGCCAAATAGCACTGCCACATTTTTCTCGAATAGCTTTGACAATAGGTACTACGCGCCGGATCTCCTCTTCAGTCGCAACAGTATCCGCATTGGGACGAGTAGATTCGCCACCAATATCAATAATCGTTGCTCCTGCTGCTAACATCTGCTGACAATGCCTAACTGCTTTATCGATACTATTAAACTCTCCTCCATCTGAAAAGGAGTCAGGGGTCACATTCAAGATACCCATGATATGTGGCTGTGATAGATCTAATGTTTTGCCACGACTATTAATAGTGTAAGCAGGTAGAGGGTTAAACAGTGACATACCTTTATCCGTTGTAAAGTATATTGAAAAGTAGAACTAAAGAATGCAGCGGTAGAGTCGAGTTCATCGCTTTATTATCAGCCATAATAACAGTAAAGCTACGCCTTTATAGTGCAGTTAAAATAATAAATATACAGCCATAAAAAAAGTCCTTTATCAAAAAGGACTTTTTAATAACGTATAGCTTATGTTTCTCTTACATCGCTGGTAATGGCGGCGGTGTAGGAGCATTTGGTTTAATGTTATCTTTCGATAAATTAACTTCGTTGGGCTGATAGACTCTAGGCGGACGAGGTTCTTCTCCAGCTAAGATATCTTGCAATTGATCACGATCAATCGTTTCCCACTTCATTAAAGCATCAACCATGGCATGCATCTTATCTTGGTTGCCTTCGATAAGCTCGCGAGCGATATCATATTGCTCTTCAAGCATACGGCGCACCTCTTCATCTACCTTTTGCTGCGTGGCCTCCGAGATAGTACGGCCGCCACCACCAAAGTAGCCTTGCTGATCATCATCTTCATAGACCATAATACCAAGCGCATCAGACATACCATACTTGGTCACCATAGCACGCGCCATCTTAGTTGCCCGCTCAAAGTCATTGGATGCACCCGTTGACATCTGATTAATAAAGACCTCTTCAGCAATACGGCCACCGAACAAGATAGCGATATCATTGAGCATTTTAGACTTATACATGCTGGTTTGATCATGCTCTGGTAGCTGCCAGGTAACACCAAGGGCAAAGCCGCGTGGCATGATAGTCACTTTATGCACAGGATCCGTACCTGGCAGTAGCTCGGCAACTAGCGCATGGCCTGACTCATGATAAGCCGTCGCACGGCGCTCTTCTTCACGAATAACCATAGATTTGCGTTCAGGACCCATATAGAGCTTATCTTTAGCATCTTCAAAGTCGTTCATATCCACACTACGCTTATTACGACGCGCCGCAAACAACGCTGCCTCGTTAACAAGGTTAGCAAGCTGTGCACCGCTGAAACCAGGGGTACCACGAGCAAGGGCATTGGCATCCACGCCGATAGTATTAGGCAGTTTTCTCAAATGCACTTTTAATATCTGCTCACGGCCCTTAATATCTGGCAAACCTACTTGTACCTGACGGTCAAAACGACCTGGACGCAATAGCGCTTTATCAAGGACGTCAGCACGGTTGGTTGCTGCAATGACGATCACGCCTTCGTTACCTTCAAAACCATCCATCTCTACAAGTAATTGGTTAAGCGTCTGCTCACGTTCATCATTACCGCCGCCCATACCTGAGCCGCGATGACGACCGACCGCATCAATCTCATCAATAAAGATAATACAAGGCGCGCTTTTTTTGGCTTGTTCAAACATGTCGCGCACCCGTGAGGCACCAACACCAACAAACATCTCAACGAAGTCAGAACCTGATATCGAAAAGAAAGGCACTTTAGCTTCACCAGCAATAGCTCTCGCTAATAGCGTTTTACCAGTACCTGGCGGGCCTACCATTAATATACCGCGTGGAATCATAGCCCCAAGCTTAGTAAATTTGTCAGGATCACGCAGGAATTCAACCACTTCTACAACTTCTTCTTTGGCCTCTTCGCAGCCAGCTACATCTTCAAAGTTTACAGTAATTTGATCTTCGGTAAGCATCTTAGCTTTTGACTTACCAAAGCTCATAGGACCACCACCTTTACCGCCAGCACCCCCCTGCATATTACGCATAAAGAATAAAAACAGACCAATAATCAGCAAAATTGGGAAGCTGGCAATCAGTAGTTGCATTAATACACTTTGACGTTTAGGAGCTGTGCCCTCAACATCAACTTGGTTTTCACGCAGTAGCGGCAGTAGCTGTTCGTCAGCCACAGCAGGTCTAATGGTCTCAAACGTTGAACCATTCTTTTTCTCGCCGGTAATTTGCTCACCGTCAATTTCGACACTGGCTACCTGATTTTCCGACACTGCAGTCACAAATTCAGAATAGTTAATGCTATCTGGCTCTGATGATTGATCAAAGCCGCTAAACACCAGCACCAAAACGCCGATTACCACCAGCCACAATAAGGTATTTTTTACCATGTCGCTCACAAGTTTTCCCATCCCTTACTTATTGGTGTGTCAATTCGACACGTGACGCCTATAGATATATGATTTGTCCACTATATAAGTGGCCTACTTCTCATGCTTGCGGCTAAAAATAGTAAAGCTAAAAGCAGAAATAACCATCTACCAACAGACGACTTTGCTTGAAATAAAACAAAGCTAATATATTATGATATGTGGTTTTAACCCGTACAATTCAAGCAAAAGCTGAGTTTATTCAGTTAGCAATTGTAGCGGTTTTTACGTTGCCTCAAGCATGATTCAAGATGTTAGCAGCACTATTTATAATAGGGGCAAGCCATTGAAATAACAACTTATTTTATCGCCACCCAAAACATCTCTTTTGAGCGTGACCGTGACGCTGCAGGCTTTATACTACGAATCTTACTAAAATCAAGCTGCATCTGTTTACGTAATTCTTGTGTGCCCTCACCTTGAAATACCTTCATAATTAGCGCACCGCCTTTAGGCAAAGTGGCTAAAGCAAAGTCCACAGCAAGCTCACATAAGTACATCATTCGCGGCTGATCAACAGCGCTATTACCTGCAGTATTGGGCGCCATATCAGAGAGTACAACATCTACTTGCTGCGTGCCAACCTGAGTCATAATAGTATCAAAAACCTCAGCCTCACGGAAATCACCTTGAATAAAAATTACATCTGCTAAAGCATCCATAGCTAAAATATCGGATGCGATAATGGTACCATTCTCCCCTACTAACTCACTTGCTACTTGCGACCAACTACCAGGCGCACTACCCAAATCAACTACGGTCATACCTTTAGTGATAAGGTTGGTTTTCTCGTTAATCTCAAGCAATTTATAAGCAGCGCGGGCGCGATAACCGTCTTTTTGCGCCTGTTTTACGTAATAATCGTCGATATGTTCTTTCATCCAAGCACGGCTACTTTTTGATAGTTTCTTATTTTCGATACGTGTGGCCAAAGATTCTGCTCCTATCATTCTATAAATCGCAAATAGATCATAATTCGATGTTCTTAACTGCTAAAATGATAACTGATTTAGCAGCTTTGTGTGCCAGTAGCGTTTATAATGTATAAGACATTCAGTTTAACATTTTCACTGTGCAAAATACTGCTGATTTCATGCAAGACGGCTATAGATTATTTATAATAGATATTAACTTCTTTAATACTATCGTCTTAGGTTTTATAGCCAGTTACTTCTATAGCGGTTACTTATGTGGTAGTGACTAGTTAAAGTAGCACCATCTTTTATTTTTTTATTAGTACTTAGGAACTTTATGCAACTCGATAACGCTACAATCAAACGCTTAAAAGGTATTGGTCATGAGCTCAAACCCATCGTTATGATTGGTAATAACGGGGTCACACCTGCGATTACCGAAGAGATCGACCGCGCTTTAACGGATCATGAATTAATCAAAGTAAAGCTGCCCGCTGGTAGCAAACATGATCGCGATTTGGTCAGTACTGAGCTTGCCACTACAGCTAATGCTAACGTGATTCATACTATTGGTCGTATGGTACTACTGTTACGCCAAAACCCAAATGCTAACCCTAAACTATCAAACTTAGTACGTCACGCTGAATAGATATCATCTGTTCTTAATATCAAACATACTATCAAGCTAAATGAATTTACTAAGATCATAAACCAAGTTGGTCATTTATATAAGCCGCCGTATTTACATACCAGCGGCTTGTATATTTTATGGTTTTAATAATTAGTAGTATCAAAAACTTCAACATAAATGATAAATGGTTTACGAGCCGTTGTTTATCAGTCACTTATTATGAATAATCACTATGGGTCAATACTTCAACCTACAGCTGGCTACTAATACTTTAACGCTAGATGCGCAGCAATTAGATGTAGATCCACAGCAGCTAGAGCAAATTTGTATCAAAGTTCATGCAAAATTGATCCAACATCCCAAGCCGCAGTTATGGCTCACCTTTTATATACAACTACCCAATGCTACTCTAGCTGCACAGCTCAACTGGCCCGCTTGGCAGCAGCAACAAGTTGTTTTCACTGATTATTTGTGGGAACAAACCTGTCTTGAGTGCTTTATATCTGGTCCTACCGTAAAAAATAATCATACCTCTCAAACAGCTTATATCGAGATCAATGCCAGTCCAAGCGGCAGCTATGCGCTGTATCAGTTTAATGACTATCGTAAGCCTTCTTGCTTGCCGCCTATGCCTTTGATACAGGCTAACACAAAAGAGCAAGCTTATATTAATTGGGCCGATGATTTAATAACACCGTTAATTCTATCAACAGCGCAGCTACGCTCTTATCCTACTTTGTCAGCAGACTCTATTGCCAGATTAGCGCTAATGACTTTTGTACCGTGTTATCTTTATAAACGCAGTTTTGGTATCCCTTTAGACCAACTACCGCCTAACTTATTTATTAAAAACAATAGGCCTTTTAATAGCACTGACATCATTATGCTGCATCCTTGTGCTGTTCTACGGTTTAACGATACTCTCTTGTATTTTGCCCCTAATCACGCTATACCTCCTGACTTTCACCAACGCCAGTACTGGACACATTTTGATCGTAATAAAGTAACTCACTACTAAAAGCACTGCATAACGACATCATATCAAAACATT
This sequence comes from uncultured Psychrobacter sp., assembly GCA_947501045.1. Classification (GTDB taxonomy): domain Bacteria; phylum Pseudomonadota; class Gammaproteobacteria; order Pseudomonadales; family Moraxellaceae; genus Psychrobacter. The sequence continues at coordinate 524,760 of CANMUI010000001.1, read as the reverse complement.
ACTTTTGAAAAGTCGTTTTGCTAATACTTTCACTTTAGAACGCAGACACGCTCATAAAAACAAACAGCAAACACAAAAAACTCAATAACGGTAGTTCAACCATTATTGAGTTAAAAGAGTAGATTGGATTTATAAGAAATGCTTGAGCTCACTATTTACACAAGAGTAGTTATTCTGCCATCGCAAGATAGATACCACGATCAGATGCATCATCAACGTACTGCGAATCACGCCAAGTCGTATAGCTATGAACCCCACTATAAGGACTAATACTGTTTTGACGAAAATCTGAAACCCAAATTGATCCATCAAAAATTTGAATATGACCGTGTGGACGACCTGGTGAGCGATCGTAGACCACTACATCACCGATTTGTGGCGGGGTATCATTACTAATTTTAGTAAATCCTGCATTGGCAAGAGTGCCGCGAGAGGCATACTGGTAAGCTGAAGGGTTAGGTGTAAACTCGTAACCCGCTGCTTGTAGCGCTTTACGGACATAGCGAGCGCAGTAACCAGAGCTTCTAGATAAGGCTGCTTGCGTCGCACGTACAGCAGCGATAGCGGGCGCTGAATAGCGATCTGGAACCTTACTAGCTTGCTGTTGGCGTTCATAAGATAGACGGCTAGTAAGCGTTGCTAACTGATATTCTTTTTGTTTGGCATGAGCGCTTAGGTTGTCAATGGCTTGGCTAATTTCATCGTTACTAGAAACGTATGCACCGCTATTGGTACTATAAATGTTTTTAGTAGAACCATAACTACTGTTGTTAATAGTATTGTTGGTGCTATAAGTATTACTGGTAGAACCGAAGTTTCTAGATACTGAGATATTTGTGATGGTATGACTCAAGGTATTATTTGGCTGAAAGGTCGTTTCGACAGCACCACTCGTTTGTGCTATGCCCATTCCCAGTACTGACAAAATTAATAAAGCCTGTTTCATAAATTTACTACCCGTTGTTAATACAATATCGCTTGCCATCCATGACAATGCATTAAATAATTTAAGAAAAGATGACTACTAATAAATCGTGATAAAATCTCAATAATATTGGTTTTTCTATCACAGCAGCTGACGTTTTTATCACCTAATTGATGAGTAAACACATTGTCAAAAAAACAGCCCAATCGACTTGCCAAACTTATTGATCATCAAGCTTTTGCTGGTAGCGCTCTACCGCAGACTTTGGCTGACAACATGCATCTATATATAAAAACGACCAACGAAGTAAAAGTACTATTAGTAGACTGCTTACCTGAAGAAATATTAGCTACCTGTTGGGTAGTGGGTTTTACTCCTGAACGTTTGGTGCTGAGTGTAACCTCAACTACAGCAGCCAATCACATCCGCTACTTACAAAACGCTTACCTACAAGTACTAAAAAAACAGTCGATTACATTTCAACAACTCAAGGAAATCCATGTCGTGGTGTCGAGCCTTACTACTAAAAATAACTTATCTAATGATCATTCGACACTGCAACATAGCAATTCGAACAGTCCTCAAGCCAATACAGATAAAGCTCTTAGCCAAAACACAAAGCAGACTATAGCACAGGCTGCAGAACATGTCACCACTGATAAAAACCTCAAAAAAGCACTGTTAAGACTCATTGACAGATAAAAAAAGCCTACATTACAATGTAACATTGTGTAATAAGCAATAGAGAAAATGAATTATTGTCGTATTGTTTATTAAATTTATAAATAAAAAAAATCACCTGATTACTAACTCCATATTATGGATTTAATAACTAGATGATTTTATTGTGGCTCAAAACTTTTACATTCTATAGCCTGTAGCGTATCTACTAAAACGAATAAAAGCTGCACTTATCACTATAGTTAATACTAGTAATCTATAATTCTAGACTTTTGTAACCTTACGTAAATGTTGCCAAGCTTTGTGTATAACTCTGTACTTATCCTTCAACTGTTAGGCCTGTTAGAGGTAAATATTCAATAGGACAAGTTACATTGTCATTAAAAGTTACAATTTCAAAATTACTTTCGTCAGACAATATCTCTCGTACCAACATATTATTCAGAGCATGACCAGATTTATAGGCATTAAAACGACCTAATATAGGATATCCAATCAGATATAAATCACCTAAGGCATCTAATATTTTGTGCCGAACAAACTCATCAGCAAAACGCAATCCTTCTGTATTTATTATACGGGCGTCGTCAATAACAATAGCATTATCCATGCTGCCACCTAAGGCCAAGTTATTGCTGCGTAGCGTCTCAATATCTTTTAAAAATCCAAAAGTCCGCGCTTCACTTAGCTGCTCAATAAAGTTTTGCGTCGAGAAACAAAACTGGGCATGCTGAAAATCTTTATCAAAGGCTGGATGATCAAAGTCAATTTCAAAATTTAGCTCAAACCCTTCATAAGGACGCAACTCTGCCCATTTATCATCAACCTTAACTCGTACTGGTCGTATAACTCGTAAAAACTTCTTTGCAGCTTCTTGTTCACAAAAACCTGCTTGCAGTAATAACCCTACAAAAGGTGCAGCGCTACCATCCATAATGGGGATTTCACTTGCTGATACTCGTACTAGTAAATTATCAATACCAAGACCAGCCACCGCACTTAGTAAATGTTCAACAGTACCTACTCGCGTACCGCCAAAAACCAGATTCGATGACATCATAGTATCTTGCACTAGAAAAGCACTGGCTGGAATAGGTTCACTACCCACAATATCTGAGCGCTCAAAGACTATACCAGTATTAATAGGTTGTGGATGAAACTCCAAATCAACAGGCTGGCCACTATGTAGACCGATACCTGTGATAGCTATCATTTTATCTATAGTTCGTTGATTCATGGTCGCTTCTCACATATTTTGTTACAATTAACGTAGTGTACCATTAGCTGACCTTAATACGCTATAGTTGAGAAGCAGTAAATTATCAATGGCTATGATTTATTTATTTTATCATTAATGATTTTTCGATAAAATATACTTCTTATAACAATTTGTGAAATACAAAATACAACCTTACAAACTATATATTAGAATGCGTTCGTACCATTTTCAGTAGATTCAATTCGTAGTTTGTCAAACATACATAAAAAAACCAGCGCTTTAGCACTGGTCCTTTTGTGTGTGTAGTCAATAAATAATATATCAAAAATATACAGTATATTAATATAAGCGTAACTTAAAAAGCTTTAACTATTTGTTTTGTTGACGCTTTAAGTAATCTTGAATACTGTTAGTTTTAGTTTGCGGCTGATCTTGAGGTGACGTAGAACGTGTCATGCTATCTTGATAAGTCTGTTTTTGTGAGTGTTTTTGACTGCTCAAAGCACTAGTATGTAAATTAGGATCTACAGGCTGAGTACTAGTTACTGACGGGACGGGCTGCTTGGCTTTTGCCTCCTCGCCTGCTTTTTCATCTAAGGTCAAACCGGTAGCAATGACGGTAACATGCAGATCGTCTCCCATCTCCTCGTCCACTACTGAGCCATAGAAAATATTGGCTTCATCAGTATCCGTAATACCCTCGACGATCTCACTTATCTGACTAAATTCGTCCAAAGATAAAGTTTCAGAAGAAATAACGTTGACCAATAGACCTTTAGCGTTTTCTAGACATAGATCATCAAGTAACGGTGATTTAATAGCTTTTTCAGTGGCTTGACGCGCTCTATCATCACCGCTAGCACGGCCAACACCCATCATAGCATGACCTTTTGCAGTCATCGCTGTACGAATGTCATTAAAGTCAATGTTGACAAGACCTGAGCGAGCAATAGTTTCAGCAATGCCTTGCACTGCATGCAGTAGTACATCATCGGCTTTTTTGAAAGCATCTTTCATTGAAATATTACCGTATACACTCATGAGTTTATCATTAGGAATAGTAATAATAGAATCAACGAAATTTGTTAACTGCTCAATACCTGCTTTAGCAGATTTATTACGTTTGCCGCCTTCGAACTTAAATGGTGTAGTTACTACAGCAACTGTAAGTACTTCCATCTCTTTAGCGATGCGCGCAATAACAGGCGCAGCTCCGGTACCAGTACCACCGCCCATCCCAGCTGTAATAAACACCATATCAGAGTTTTCGAGCAAAGTACGAATGGCTTCTTCTTCACTCTCAGCGGCTTCACGACCAACCTCTGGATTAGCGCCTGCACCCAAGCCGCGATTACTTTTGGCACCTAATTGCAATTTATGAGGAACAGTTAAACGATCAAGAGCTTGTCTGTCAGTGTTGGCACAGATGAATGTCACACCTTTAATTCCTTGCTGTACCATATGTTCGACCGCATTACCGCCACCGCCGCCCACCCCAAATACAGTAAAGCGAGCTTGTCCGTTACTCTGAGATTGGTTATCGTCTGGCATGGTATATTTTGACATAAAAAGAATTCTCCAGTTGCAGATAGCGTCATAACTTATACGTGATAACGTACTTATATAAAGAACTATCAACTTACTATATATAAATGTGTAAAAATAAAATAAAGCTTAAATTTATCAAATGGATGTTAATCACTACCTAAATAATTTGCGTTATTTATAACACAATTAGATCATAGAATTAAAAGGTATCTATAATAAAAAGACTCTGTATAAAAATTAACATAACAAGAAGCTCTATTAAAACATTTGCTAATAGCTATTTTAATGTAGCTTTTATTACAGTATCTTTTTGAGTACATTAGTAAAGCGCTGGCCAACGTTTTGAAAAGTGCCTTTTAAACGGCCATGCTTTAGCGCATCAGGTTCACTTTGCTCACTATGACGAAACTGCTCGCTTTGGCTATATAACAAGGTACCAAACGCGGTATGGTAGGCGCGATCGTTAATCTGTAAATTTAGCTGCTTAAACGACTCTTCATTACCAAAATGATTATAAGCACTAATAGCAGGATGCATGTTAGACAATACAACCGGCATCTTAAGTAGTCTTTTGGCAAAAGGTATCATACCTTTTATACTACTACCACCACCAGTAAGTACAATACCTCGATCGATATAGCCTAATAGATCGGCATCGTGTAGTTGGCGCACAACTTCAGTGAATATCTGTACATAACGTGCTTCTATGATTCTTGCTAAATTATATAAACTAACATTAATCTCATCAGATGAACCTTGTGGTTTGACAATGAAAAATGAGCTTGGATCCATACTATTGACATCAACGGTACCATGAGATTTTTTGAGCTTCTCAGCTTCTATCATCGAGATACCGATGTCTGCTGAGATATCCATAGTGACTTCATGACTGCCACTAGCAATACAATGAGTAAAGATGAGCTTGTTTTCTTTATAAACACAAATACTTGTCGTACTTGCCCCTATATCTACCAGGCACACTCCTTGTTCGCGCTCTTCACTCATTAAACTGTATTCGGCACTGGTCACCGCATCAAAAACGATATGATCAATACCAACATCACAGCCTTGCAGCAATTTTTGAATATTTTGACGGCTAGAGACTGGCATCATCATCATGTGATACATAACAGTGATGTTTTTTGCAATCATCTCAATAGCATCATCGACCATAGCTTCTTGATCATCGACATAAATACCTTGTTGACAACAATGCATTAAGTAATAATCAGAGGGCAGATCTTGTGATTTAGCATTAGACAATGCTTGTACCATGTCTTTAGCACGTACTGTGTCTTCTTCTACTGCGACATTACCAATACTGTTTTTACTTGATAACTCAGGCGTTGCCAAAGTCAACCAAACGCTATGGACACGGCAGTTTGCCGTATCCTCAGCATCTTGAATAGCTTGTCTTATCGCCCCTTGCAAACGTTCACGGTGTTTGATTTGACCTTGGTAAAAGTCACTATTTTTAACTTGTCCAATACCAATAATGCGAATGTCTTTTGCAGAGACAACGCTGCCAATCACGACATAAACTGCAGTGGCACTTAAATGGACAACAACTAGGTTTTCAGTATTTTTCATGGTACCAAACAAATTATCGCTAAACCGGAAACTATATGACGTCCCCATTGAATCATCAAATCAACGTTACTTTGAAATAATTTACTATCTCTTATTATTGTATCGTAGGCTGATTTGCCGCTGGTGTTACTGGTGGCTCTTGCGCTTTCCAAGCAACGGTAAAACCGTTTTTGTAACGTAAATCTACCGACTGTATCTCATTACGACGCTCGCTTAACTGGTTGTTTAATAACTGACTCAGATTTAATAGCTTTTGCGCGGTATTCTCGTTATCAACGATAACGCGCAAACCATTATCAAAACGTAACAACCAAGTCATACGTGGCGTCAAAATAATATCCTCAACTTGTATATCAAGAGGAGCATACCAATTATTAATTTGCTGCATCTGCTGCATAATAACTGGCGCTTGAGCGATCTCACCTTGTAAAGTGACAAACTGTGACTGAACTAGCTCTTGACTGTCAGCTGGCACGAAAACTGCACCTTTGGCATCAACCAAACGCTCGGTACCAAACTTGGCTACAGCTTGTTTAGGTAGAGCGCTAATAACAATGCCGCGCTGCCAATCACGAGTAACACTAACCTGATCTACCCATGCTAAACCCATTGCAATATCGCGCAGTGCTTGCAAATCACTGGTAAAAAAGCTACTCACTGGCTGCTGGCTCATAGTTTGCTGTAAAGCTTGAAATTGAGCGCTAGATAAAGCTTGTGCATCAATTTGTATTGCCGCAGGAGGCGCTTCACGTAACGCTTTGCCGCCCATCACTAGTATCAGCAATAATAGCCCGACCACCAAAGCCATAAAGAAATACTTCACTGATGGGGGTAATTGTAAACTAGTTTTCGGACGACGGGCCTCATCACTCATCAAGTCAGTGACTTCATTGACAGTTTGAGCCATAACTGCGTTTGCCCCTATACCTTATTATTTATAAGTAAATTAAGTTATTGATATTCTACTAAAAATTATAGATTAAATAAAAGCACTCTAGCGCTGCATAACTACTATTTTTAAACTAAATATATATCGTTAAAGTATGTTAACGTATTTTGTTGGTAAACAATAGCCTAACCCGTAATGTAGATAATGATTTTACACAAGTTTACACGAAGCTGTGTTATAGCAGGTCTGGTGATACAAAATCAGGAGACATTATATCTGCTTTATGCAATATAATGCTAAAACTATTGATTATTAATATTTATAAATCATAGTTAATGCTTTTTTCAAGCTTCTACCATTAAATACAATAGGACTAAAATTGTCTTTTACGATATTAGCGCTCTATCATTTATAGCGTCTGTGCCAATATATGCCAGCATAAAGTATCAAAATCCATACCGCGTGCTTTAGCAGCCATAGGCACTAAGCTATGACTGGTCATACCAGGTACTGTATTAATCTCAAGCAACCAAAAGTTTCCATTATTGTCTTGCATGGCATCAATACGTCCCCACCCTTTTGCATCAACTGCCCGAAAAGCTGCTAAGCTCAATGCTTGCAGGTGTTTTTCATCACTAGCACTTAAGCCACATGGAATATAGTAACTGGTATCGTTGCGGTTATATTTGGCATCGAAATCATAGAAGTTAGTAATATCGGCAGGTTCTAGGCGAATAACTGGATAAGCTTCATCATCTATAACAACTATAGTAAATTCGCGCCCTGTAATCCAGCGCTCAGCCATTACTGCATCTCCGCACTGCTCAGCTGTAGCATAGGCTGCTGGCAATTCATCTAAATGATTAACCTTAGTCATACCAAGGCTTGAGCCTTCATGTACGGGTTTTACAATGAGCGGTAAGCCTAACATATTGACCACTTGCTGCCAATCAGTGTCAGCTGTTAGTAATGAGAACGGTGCCGTTGATAAACCGCAGCCTTGCCACAGCTGCTTGGTACGTACTTTGTCCATGCCTAGCGCTGATGCTAGAATGCCTGAACCCGTTTGCGGTATATCAAGCCACTGCAGCACGCCTTGTAACAAACCGTCTTCACCGCCGCGGCCATGCAATACATTGAACACACGATCGTAGTCCCGTATTTCACTAATGTCTTGATCTTTAGGATCAAAATGTGTGGCATCAATGCCTTTATTTTGTAGCGCTTGTAATACAGCAGCGCCGCTATCTAATGAGACACTACGCTCATTACTATTACCACCATAGATTACCGCGACTTTGCCAAACACGCTAGGATCAAGATTATCAGTTTGTTTATACTCACTTGGCATTTTAGATTCATTTTGCTGCTCCAAATCTGCAGCCTTTAGTGCAGATTCTGGATTGATAATATTGTTACTGTTCATAAAGCGCATTCCTAATGTTCTTTTGTGGCTTATATTTTTTCAACACTTAATTAAGGTATAAATTATTGCTAGCTAATTCGATAGCGATCTGACCGATATTGCCAGCCCCTTGGGTGATTAGCATGTCGTTAGCCGCTAACAAACGCTGCATAGTAGGAGCTAAGTTGTTTTTATCTACAACCATAGGCTCAACCATTCCGCGCAGACGAATACTACGGGCAAGTGACTTAGTATCAGCGCCTGTAATCGGTGCCTCACCCGCTGAATAAACCTCTAATAATAACAACTCATCGACCGATGACAACACCTCGACAAAATCGTCATAGCAATCGCGAGTACGGCTGTAGCGGTGCGGCTGAAATAGCATGACTAGACGGCGCTCAGGAAAGCTTTGACGCGCAGCTTTAATAGTCGCGTCGACTTCTTTTGGATGATGACCATAATCGTCAATCAATAATATATCACCATCATCTACGCTCACCGCTTCGTGCTGCTCAAAGCGGCGCCCAACACCTGCAAACTTTTGTAGCGCACGTTTGATAGCCTCGTCATCTACACCCTCATCTGTCGCCATAGTAATAGCTGCCAAAGCATTGTAAACATTATGAATACCTGGGATATTTAAGGTTAAACGTAGAGGTTCACGGTCGCGGCGCAGTACCGTAAAGTGAGTTTTAGTACCTTCGCTCACCACATCAACAGCTTGCACATCATTAAATGGCTCAAGACCAAAGGTTAATACGGGACGTCCAATATCGTCAATCATCGCGTATAGCTCAGGATCATCACCACAAACGACTGCTAAACCATAAAATGGCATGTTTTGTAAAAACTGAATATAAGCCGCTTTTAATTTGTCAAAGCTATTTCCATAAGTCTCCATATGGTCTTGATCGATATTAGTCACAATCGCAGCCATAGGATGCAAAGATAAAAAGGAGGCATCAGATTCATCAGCCTCAGCAATCAAATAACGACTACTGCCAAGCGCCGCGTTTTTACCAGAGGCGTTTAGCTTGCCACCAATCACATAAGTGGGATCAAGCTTACCCTCAGCCATCATCGTAGTCAGCAAACTGGTCGTCGTGGTTTTACCATGGGCACCTGCAACCGCAATGCCATGACGATAACGCATCAATTCGCCGAGCATATCAGCACGGCGTACAACGGGCAAACGCGCTTTGAGCGCCGCCTCAATCTCAGGGTTGCTACGATCAATGGCCGATGACACTACAATGACATCAGTATTGGCAATATTTTTGGAGTCGTGACCGATATGAATATCTATACCAATATCCTGCAAACGCTTGGTCACTAGGCTCTCGTTAATATCAGAGCCGCTGACTCTATAACCTTGATTGTGCATTACCTCTGCGATACCGCACATCCCAGAGCCGCCAATACCCACAAAATGCAGGTGCTGAATACGGCGCATCTCTGGTATCTCAATTAGACGTTTCGGTAAGGCTTTAGTGGAGGTAGGCATAAGAGGTTCTCTTAATAGGATGAACAAAGAATTTATAAAGTATTGCTTATTTTGTAAGTACAAAAAACGACATACGCTACAATGCTTGCCAAACAATATCTGCAACTTGTTTATTTGCGCCTCGATTGGCAAGAGCGTGACCCTTTTCGGCCATAGCTAAGCAAGTACGTCTATTAAGTTGGCTCAGCTCACAACTTAGACGCTCTGGTGTTAGCTCATTTTGTGGCAACAAAATAGCGGCTCCATGATCGGTAAGCGTACGCGCATTGGCGGTTTGATGATCATCGACAGCATGCGGCAATGGCACAAAGATTGCCGCAATACCGACATTTTGAATTTCAGTTACTGTCAAAGCGCCCGCTCGGCACACAATGACGTCTGCCCAGTCGTAAGCGGCTGCCATATCGTCAATAAAAGGCTGTACTGCAAATTGATGAATGCTCAGATCTTCATTAGCGTAAGCCGCTTTTGTTGCCACCTCATTATTGCGCCCGCACTGATGACGCACCTCAAATGAATTCTCCATGAGAGCTAGAGCTTTAGGAACATTGTCATTGAGTACTTGTGCGCCAAGCGAGCCGCCAACGACCAATAATCGTAACGGTGATTTATCATCCACATCATAGCGCGTAGAGGGTACAGCCACGCCGGTGATAGTATTACGTACTGGATTACCAACCGTTGCAAGTTTGTTACCTACCTGTCCATTAGCAAAGGTATTATCAAACGCTTGCAGAACTTTGGTAGATATTTTGGCTAAATAACGATTACTCATGCCAGCGATAGCATTTTGCTCATGGATGATCAACGGTGTACCAGTCATACGCGCCGCTATACCGCCAGGCGCAGTCACATAGCCGCCAAACCCAACCACTATATCAATCTGATTACTGCGTATAATCTTTACGGCGGCCATAGTTGCTGATAATAAAGTTGCTGGCATTTTAAGCAGACGTCCCACCCCTTTACCGCGTAAACCTTGCATCGCAATCGCATGAAAGGTATAACCTGTAGGCGCAACCAAAGCGTTTTCCATACCACTTGGAGTACCAAGCCAATGAATCACTGCGCCTCGCTTGGCAAGCTCTTCACTAACTGCTAGCGCTGGAAACACATGCCCGCCCGTACCTGCTGCCATCATGAGCACATTGGGCGCTGTAGCAGGGGCTTGAGAAACATTAGTGTTAGCAGAGGGATCGAGCATAGAGTGTCTCCAAAAGATTATACAGACCCTAAATTATACGCACAAAACAAGGCTCAATAATAAGCGCAAAATCATAGCATATATTAAACATATAGGCGATGAAATAAGAATACTGAACGTCTATCTTTAGTTAGGTTTAAAAAGTCACACGGCTGCTATTAAAAAGCATTACCGACAATATAAACATCGACATAATAGCGAGTAGCTGCTTCATAAACTAATATTCATAAGCTAAGAATAATTAAACAAAGAAAAGCCAAGTGGCAATTACGAGCAACTTGGCTTTAGCTATAACTTAATGTCGATCACCCAAAAGTTTTTTTATATAAAAGACTATAGGCAGTCTTGAATAAAATATTTAATCTTATTCAATTAGAGCTAACTAAAAACTTTGAGTCTATCTATAGGGCACTATTTCAAAGACGCTTTAGGATATGAGTTTTTCCGAGTAACGACACACCTTTATAACCTCGTAGTTTGAGGGTATCACCTTCTAGCTGCGCCTTTCCAGAAAAGGTTCGACCTGTTTTTGGATCAATACCTTCACCGCTAATATATTGATTAGGGTTATTATCATCCGGTTCTAAATCCCAAATTACGGTCGCGCCTATTAAAGACTTATTTTGGAATTTACCCTTACAAACCTCACAAGATTCTTTGTTGGCCTTAGGATCTAATATGTCAATAATTTCAGCTGACAACTTACCATTGGCTTCAGTAAACTTGAGCACCGCATTAGGCTCGCCTTTTTTGTTATAGTTTGTCCATTTAGTATTATCTAGTTGATCTGTTGCACTAGCACCAAAGCTAAATATCAATCCAGCAGTAAATAAAAGCGGCTTTACCAATTTATTCATGATGACTCCTTATTCTGAGATTTGTTCAAGGCTTGTCTATTAGATTTTAACTACCAAAATACAGGTGATAAGCAACAAGACTCAACTGCAATAAAAACACAGTTAAAGCTACCCAGCTTGAAACAGCGTTGTTTCGCTGTTTTAAGGTACGACAAAGCGCTGACAAACCGTAGGACAATTACTATCTTATTTTGTAAGAATAAGTAGATCAATTATTACTATCTCTTTGCTATTATCTTGAAACAACTAGTTTTTGCTCGATAGCTACTATAAAATCAGTTGCGATATCGGTACCGCATTGATCGTCAATCTCGCGTACGCAAGTTGGACTGGTCACATTAATCTCCGTAATACGGCCACCGATCAAATCCAGCCCAACAAACATCAGACCTTTTTCTTTAACGATAGGTGCCACTGCTTCCGCCACCCGCCGCTCGGCATCAGTCAAGGGCATCGCAACCCCACTGCCACCCGCCGCTAGATTGCCACGAGTCTCACCTTTGATTGGAATACGTGCCAAGCTATAGTCTACTATCGCCCCATCAACGATCAACACGCGCTTGTCGCCCTCTTTGATCTCCGGTAAATAGCGCTGTGCCATAATAGGTAAGGTCTCAAGTTCGGTTAATATCTCAAGGGTTACGCCAATATTAGGGCTATCAGCAGTCAAGCGAAAAATACCAGTACCGCCCATACCATCGAGTGGTTTGACAATAACGTCTTGTTGCTCAGCGATAAACTTACGAATATGTACCTGCTTACTGGTCACAATAGTGGGGCTCATATGCTCACTAAACCAAGTGGCATATAGCTTTTCATTGCAGTCGCGAATGGCTTGAGGATCATTGACGACCAATACCCCCGCCGCTTTGGCATGATCTAGCATATAAGTTGCGTACACAAAACGCATATCAAATGGGGGGTCTTTACGCATCAAGATCACATCAAAGTCGCTTATCGAGCCTGTGCTCTTATCGCCTAAAGTATAAAAGTCATTGGGATCACGTTTTACGCTAACCGGCTGCGCATCTACCATTAGTTGACCACGGTCTAGCCACAAGTCATGGATTTGACAATAGCCCAAGCTATGTCCGCGATCTTGCGCTGACCACATCATCGCAAGCGTGGTATCCTTTTTATAATTAACCCGCTCTATCGGATCCATGATAACTAGTATGTTTAAAGACTGACTATTTAATGGTTTTTCAGTAGCTGATTGACTCATGATAAGACTCACTTATTTTGTATTATTATTCATGTATAAAAGATAACTATAAAGGTCTGGAAAGCGCTAGGTAAAAAATATGTGGACAATATAGCAGTGTTAAACTCCTCAAAGCAGTAGCTTATACACCGTATTGGCTGCGATAATGCTGCATTTTCGCCAACTGGGCAGGGTCTTTATAATCGCTATTGCTATCTGCTAAATAACCAATCAAGTCATCCATATCAATAAGCGCGCGTACTGGCACTTGTAAACTAGTAGCCAATTCTTGAATAGCTGAATGCTCGTTTTGGCCTTTCTCTTTACGGTCAAGAGCGACGATGATACCGGCCACACTTGCGCCTGCTTGTCCTAAAATATCGACAACTTCGCGCATAGCCGTACCAGCGGTAATCACATCATCGAGTATCCAGACCGCTTTGCCACTAACATCAGCACCGACTAAATTACCACCTTCACCATGGCTCTTGGCTTCTTTACGGTTGTAGCCCCACTCTGCATTGATACCGTGATGCAACCATAAAGCTTGCGCAGTAGCGGCCACAAACGGAATACCTTTATAAGCAGCACCAAAGATGACCAGCTCTTTATTAACGCTATCAGCAGACATTTGCTCAGCTAACGATACAGCATAACCGCGCGCTAGCAGGGACAACATCTCGCCTGTGGCAAGCAAGCCTGCATTAAAAAAGTAGGGACTAATACGTCCTGACTTAAGTACAAACTCACCAAATTTGAGCACTTGGTTGTCTAGTGCTAATTGAATAAATTCATGGGATGAAAACAGTGTGTTTGCAGTATTTAAGTCATTTTGAGCGTTGTGCATTAGGCATTCCTGTTTAGGCGTTACTGCTTAGGTTTTACTGTCTAAACATCTGTCTCTCTAGGTATTCTCATTGATACCAAAGTAGCAGTAATAAATGAGCAGCAACAAACTATCAATCAAAAAGATTGGTGGTAAAAAGAGCTGGAAATATAGCAAAAATTGTCACTATTGTACGCATTATTTTTATTATATTCATCAATAAGTATTTTATTTGGTTTTAAATACTTATAACTTTTTACTATCACATGATGAGCAAAAGACTCTAGCCTGACCAGCCATTAATATAATAATCTTGCAAATTGGCATAACGCGTCAGTAGGCTACAGCGTGATGAGACATTAAAGTAACAATCACAATCACCATGCACATTATCGCGCACTTGAATATCCCAGCCTAAATAAGCAGCAGCGACAATAATATGTCCCGAAAACAGGCGAATTTGACGATACTGATAGCGCTGAGCTGGCAAAAGACTGACCTGACTTAACAGGTAGCTACGTACATGCTGACAAATCTGCTCAGCACTATAACTATTATTAATACTTTGGCGAGTAGCACATTGCTTCAAAGCATGTATGGCCACGCTACAGGCCATAATATCGGTCGCCAAGCTTCCAACGCCAGTATCGAACTGTTCTGGTTGCAAAATAACCTGCCAATCATCAGCATACAAACTGTTGAGCAACTCGTCAGGATTATGACGCTTGAGCAAGGTGCGCATGGTTGCTGGTTGCTTGTCACCAGCTTTTTTATCATAAGCTTGGTGGTTAACCAAGTCCATCTCTTTAGGTATATTGAATCCATAACGGGTCAGTTTTGGATACTGATTTATAACCGCCTGAATATCTGCTATATCGACCAATGTCATCTGTTCAAGAGGCGAAAGCAAAGCCTGCTTGTTTTGACTAGAGCTGGAGTGAGGGCGATAAAAACTCTCAGATACAGCGATAAGTTTGGCGGCACTGAGTAAACTTAAATGCTCGGCAAAAGACTCAGAAGCTACCAGCTGCCATTTTGATAAAGTGTCTTCTTTGGGCTGATAAAAACGTGATGATTTACCGTATAAGCGGCGCAGTTGACTGTTAGAGCGGCGCGCTGGTTCCGGAATATCGTTAAGCGGGCGCGCAGGATCAAGCGGCGTCTGATTGGGATCAAAATTGGGATGGACGATAGCGGGCTGGGCGCTATCAGGTAAGTGAGAGGAACGCTCAGCACTGCCTTCTATTAGTTTAACTGGGCCCGTACGATCTGCACCAGATAAACGATCATCAGAAGCAAAAGGCTGAGTCATGAAATCTCCATAAAAATAATGTCAAAGGTAAGTGAAATACGCTCAAAACTGTCTTTGATAAAGCTCAGTCTTGTTGATACTGCAAGATGTCGCGATAACCAACCTGCCAGTCAGGATAGTTGAGCCATGCTAACGGAATATTGCTATGTAAGCGCTTACCGGTAACCGATGCTTTTTGCTTATCAACGCTAGGCGCTACGGCTCCTATCTGCTGACTAAGCCAAGTTTCTAATTCAAATGTAGTCACTGGTAAATAATCAGTAGCGATATATATAGGCTTAAGAGAAT
Source organism: uncultured Psychrobacter sp. (assembly GCA_947501045.1). Taxonomy (GTDB): domain Bacteria; phylum Pseudomonadota; class Gammaproteobacteria; order Pseudomonadales; family Moraxellaceae; genus Psychrobacter. The sequence goes on along the minus strand of CANMUI010000001.1, from coordinate 509,305 downwards.
CGCTGTCATCTATAGTTAGCACGTTAGTAATAATAGTGACCAGATCGCGATCCATAATACGGTTGCTCCAGTGCTGCGCAGCAATTGGTTCTTTATTAGTCTTGCGTGCTTTACGCAGGCGCATCAAACGCTCGCGTCCATAGATACCACTGGGACGGATAATGATAGCTTGGTTATCAAAGCCTTTTCGTAAAACTTGCTCAGCTTGCAATATCACCTTTGAAGCATCACGTTTAGGCGTGATGGGAGGCGTATCTTCATCAATCCATTCGCCATTATCCTGACCATAAATACCAGTCGAGGAAATAAAGACAATACGCTCAAGATTGGACAGCTCACCTGCAAACTGTGCCAAATGCTGGCAAATACCTAAATAGCTATCGTTATAACCTTCAGTTGAGTACTCATCGGGCGTGACAATGATAGCGATGCGCGTGAAGTCTTGCAACTGCTCAGCGCTAAGCTTTAAGGCATCCGCTTGCATAAAATCTGCGTTATCATACAAAGCATAATGACTACGCGCGCTACGGGCAAGTCCGGTAACCGCTAAGTCTTTTTGAGCGAGCGTATTGGTGACTGGCAAGCCGATATCACCTTGACCGATGATTAGGTACTTATTCGTCGTCATCATACTTCCTTGATTTTATTGTAGGCCATGTTGTTAATTTTATTATTAAGATGGCGCAGTGTTACTTAAAACTAGGCACTTAAAATTAAGTATAGTCAGTTTTATAGTCATTCAACTATACTCAAAACCTTGGTTAAAAATAACGCATGTAAGACAGTTTAATATCCTCATTAGCATCGACTCGATCCTGCCATTCGTAACTGGCATTGATACGCAGGGCTTGCTTTTTATCAATATCATATTGCAAGCCTAACGTGGTAATCGGCTGCCAGTAATGACTTTTAATATCATCTTCACTGCTACTGCCATGATACCAATACGGCAGTTGCAATTCAGCCTGCGCGCGTAACTGATTGTTAATCTGATACAAGCAGCCGGCATTGACCCCAGCGCCAACGCGAAAGCCGTTGTTGATACCGCGTCCGGCCTGCGCTGCCCCTGTGGCAAAGGTATAACATAGCTGCGGCGGCATCTCGCCACTGTTCGCTTTAGGTTCTCCAAAAGCCCATGATTTACCATATTCAAAGGCGGTGCTACCAACTAAATGAGCGCCGCCCTCTTCTTGCGAGCCGTCATTAACCCGCGTAGCTTCAATACTAGCGCCCCAAGTATCACCTTTTTCAGCGGAGTTTACCGGATTAAAAGAGCGTCCACGGACTAAAGTGAAATTCTGTAGCTCCACGCTTGAGGGCTGATTGTTATCGTTGTCATCATCGGTATCATATAAGCGCCATGTAGCCGATACCCCTTCTAAATCAAAAAACTGACGAAACCCTGCTGGACGATCAAGGGTGCTGTGATAACCTGCGCGCAGACCTAGCTCGATATAGCTATTATCACCGCTCTGACCGATACCGACATGACCACGCTGCAAAGAATGGCGATCCAGCGGGTTATTATCTGAAGGAGTGATTAAAGGCGGCTCTAATCTTTGCATGTCTTTTGATATACTTGAGGCCAAATTAATGTCTGCAGACTTAATGTTATAAGCTTCTTCTTCAGTTAGCGTAGCATAGCCAAGCTCGCTTGCCTTTTCAGCTTTATTTAATTGGGCTTGGCGCACTGTAGCATCGGACGGTGTATAAACCGTATCCGCTAACAGTTGCTCATCAGCTAGTAGGTTAATCACATCGGAGGGAATAACCACATATGGCAGCTGACCTAACAGGTACTGCTCGGGACGAACCACATCGATAAGCCGTAAAATCTCAGAGGCACAGTTGTCAGTGGCAAAATAATACGGAATATACAAATCTTTAGTTTCCCAGACATGCAGCATCATTTGTCGTACCTCGCTTGGTGTCAAATCCAACCGATACGTCCAAGTATCACGTTCATCGTCTTTTAAATACTTGGCCAATTTTTCAGGATAAGGGTCAATCTCAATGATATTATCATAGCTACCAATCATAGATTTGATAGCATAAACTACAAAGGGATCATCAGGATTGCCATCAACGGTGTCATTGAATGCATAAGCATAATGAATTTGACTGGGGTCTGCTACGCTAGCTGGTGAATCAATACGCAATAAAGTATGGGCAAAAGCGGAGATGGGATTATCTAAGTACTCCTCGCCAAACATGATTGAGAGCTGTTCAGGATTAAGCATGCTCATCCATTCATCAAGCTCTGGGCAGTTGGCTTGCAAATCTGATTGATCAATAGCTAAATGCTCGCTTAGCCACTGTACCCGCGCCGGAAAACGACATTGTACAGAATTACTATTATTCGCCTGAGCGCTTGCTGGCTGCATGATCTCATTCGCTAGCGCTGCCAATGTCGCATCCAGCTCTGCCGCTGAATCTTGATAGCCGCTCGTGCTCAAAAAGAAATCACTATCCTCGACTAAGCTTTTAGTTTTTCCTTTATTAAAAAGCCCTTTTTTATCATCAATAAAATATAATAAGCGTCGCCATGTCGTATGCTGGGCTAGATTTTTTGATTTTGCTTGTACGCGCCAATTAGCTAGCAATTGCTCAGCGCCTGCATTTTGTACGTTTTGCGTATTATCGGCCAAAGCCTGTGTAGAGTTGGTAGATATTGCATCAATGGGCGTAGAGGTTACTACATTTAGGTTTGCCGTGTCCAAAGGTGTAGGTAATAGCGCCTGCGACGGCATACTAAACAATAAGATTGCAAACGTTAGCGGTACACGAGTATAAAGGCTGGTAACCTGCAATGATTTTGTAAACATGGATCAGAGTCTCTTTTTCAATTGGGGTGCAATAAATACGCGCTTAACCTGCTTGGTATCAATCATACTAGTGATAGCCTTTTTTAGGACTGCTATCTATGCTAACACTTTACGATAAAATTTATTTTGACAATAGAGAACCGTATGCTGTCTTCATCAACAAACTCTTTGCAATCCTTATCATCAACGTCAACGCAGTCGATGATGACTATTAGCGAGGGACGTTTATTAGAAGCCGCTTGGCTACCCTCACCCAATTATAATAATCGTCCTACCAGTAGCGCTGCTACTAATACCATTAATACTATCGTTATTCATAATATTAGCTTGCCGCCTGATGAGTTTGGTGCACAGGGTGCCAATGGGCTGCACTATGTCAAAGCCTTGTTCCTTAATCAACTAGACTGGAATGCGCACCCTTATTTTCAAACTATCGAGGGCGCGCAGGTCTCAGCGCATCTGTTCATAGAGCGCGATGGTAACATAACACAATTTGTTAATTTTGCAGACCGTGCTTGGCATGCTGGCAGGTCAAGCTACCTTGGCCGTCCCGAATGTAATGATTATAGCATTGGTATCGAGCTTGAAGGGTCTGATTTTGTGGACTTTGAGGAAGCTCAGTACCAAGTATTGACTCAAGTTATTATCGCCATTTATCACGCTTATCCTAAGACCCGACGGCATCTAACGGGTCACAGCGATATTGCGCCAAATCGTAAAACCGACCCGGGTGATTGTTTTGATTGGGCAAAACTGCGTAGGCTCGTAGCAGGACAGCTTAGCGAATAGTTAATAGCGCTAAATCAATAGCACTTAGCTTTTACACAACCAACCCATTTATCCTGACGCTGATAATGCTATAATCCGTCAGCTTTTGGTATTGGCACATTTTTAGATAAATTAGCATATAGTTGATACACTTTAAAACCAATACAGTGCTGCTGGGATAGATTTTGCGCAGCCTCTGTCAGCGTAGGCACAGCACGCAAGTAAAATTTATCCCAGCAGCACGCTCATATTAGCGTATCGATTTTATTTCGAACTGACTATAGACAATCAGCAAATAGGTTCTCATGGCAAAAAGTCGCTTGTTTCGTTCAACGATGGTAGTCAGCAGCATGACTATGCTGTCGCGCATTTTGGGTTTAGTACGCGATATCGTGTTGCTAGGTGTCTTCGGTGCAGGCGGGCTTATGGACGCCTTTTTAGTTGCTTTTAAAATCCCCAACTTCTTGCGGCGGCTGTTCGCTGAAGGCGCTTTTAGTCAAGCATTTGTACCCGTATTATCAGAATACAAAGAAAAATATAGCCTCCAGCAAGTACAAATATTAGTCAGTCGCACCTCAGGCGCGCTGCTGCTAATATTGTCTATGCTGACGGTAGTAGTGATTTTAATGGCGCCTTGGGTAGTGACTTTATTTGCACCAGGCTTCGCTGATCAACCTGATAAGTTTGCTATTACCGCTGAATTATTACGTCTCACTTTTCCCTATTTGTTGTTTATCTCTATGACCGCCTTCGCCAGCGGTATTTTACAAAGCTACGGCCGCTTTGCCGCACCCGCCTTTGCTCCGGTATTATTAAATTTGTGTATGATTGCCGCCGCGCTTATTTTCGCGCCTATGTTTGCGACCCCAATTATGGCTCTTGGCTACGCGGTCGCTATCGCAGGCTTGTTACAGTTTTTGCTACAAGTGCCGCAGCTTTGGCAACAAAAACTTTTGGTGGCGCCAAAAGTTGACTTCAAACATGAAGGCGTTAAACGCATATTGAACTTAATGCTACCCGCTATTTTTGGGGTTTCTGTGACCCAAATCAATTTACTGCTTAATACAGTCTTTGCCTCGCTTATGATTGGCGGCTCTGTCTCTTGGCTCTATGCCGCTGAGCGCATGAGCGAGCTACCACTTGGTTTGATTGGGGTGGCGATCGGTACGGTTATCTTACCAAGCTTATCAAAGAGCGAAGCGCTAAAAGATGACATTACCTTTAAAAAGACTATTGATTGGGCGGCGCGGCTGATTATTTTAGTAGGCATTCCAGCTTCGGCAGCGCTATTTGTACTCGCTGATGTGCTCATGCAAGCGCTGTTTTTGCGCGGGGAATTCTCCTTTAGGGATGCGCAAATGAGTGCTTTGGCACTACGCAGTATGGCAGGTGGTATTTTGGGCTTTATGCTGATTAAAATCTTTGCGCCAGCCTTTTTTGCACGCCAAGACACTCGAACACCGGTTAAGATTGGTATTATTTCCGTATTTGCCAATATGATTTTTAGTGTGATTTTTATTGGTATATTTTACTTTTTGGACATGCCACTGCATGGCGGTTTAGCTTTAGCGACCACAGGAGCAGCTTTTGTAAACGCTGGGCTACTATATTACTTTTTACATAAGCGCGGCATCTTCCGTTTTGGCAGCCATTGGAAAAAACTTTTTACCCAGTTTTTGATATCGGTAATTGCCATGGTAGTAGCGTTATATGTAATGCTACCCTATTTCCCAACGGACTCCTCGCAGTGGCAAAGGATCGCAGCACTTTTAATCATGTGCGTTGTAGGCGCTCTAGTTTATGGGATAGTGCTACTGGTCACAGGATTTCGTCCGCGCCAGTTAAGACACGGATAAATTCAAAATAAATAACTAAAATATAGTTGTAACTATTGCTCGTTCGGTAATTTTTTACTAAACAGACACAAGCTTCAATAAATTACTGACTGTAAATGAGATGAATCGTTGCCATAATTGGTCATAAAATAATTGCTCGTAAAATAACTGATTGCTCATGAAATAAATGGTAAGGCTGGCTATGAAAACTAAACTATTGATATCGAAACCGTTATCTACTCTATTTACTACAGCGTTCTTGGGTACAAGCTTGCTAATAGGTGCTTGTAGTGACAATACTACTAATGACAATGCTACTGATCAAAGTACTGCTACTGAAAACCAGAGCGATGCTACTACTGACGGGACTTTAGCGCCTACAACCAGCGAGCCTACAGTGGCTGATACCAATAGCTTGGTGGAGGATAATCAGGCTGCAGATGAAATAGATATTACTGATGACAATATCAATCCTGTTACCAATAATGAGCAGCCAAGTCTAGTCACTAATGCAACCGAAGCTGGTACACCTGAGCATACGATCAAGCAGGCACTTGATACTCTGTATTACGGTGAAGCCAAGGATGCTATAGACTATTATAAAGTCGATATGGCCAACTTTGAAGAAGAGCTTGTCAATACTCAAAGCGCTTTTCAGCAAACGGTCGATAATGTCACTTTACTTGACACTGATTACAATGAAGATAAGACCCGCGCTACGATTAGCGGCGAGCTTATGCTAAAAGGTCAAAGTGAACCTGCGCCTTTGAGTTATAAGCTACAAAAGGTAGACGGCAAATGGAAGATATTAGGATAAAGGGTTTAACTGGTTAATATTTAGCACCTATAGAACCTGTAGCACTTTAAGAGGTGGCGCATCCTAGCATCACTACATCAGCGATAAAACCTTGCATGTCGCACACTTGCGGCATGTAACCCCACTGCTCAAAGCCAAGCTTACGAAACAGTCTTAGACTTGGCTCGTTATGAGCAAAGACAAGCGCCACTACATTGTTTATACCAAGTGCATGCGCCTGCGTCATCATCCAGCTCGTCAATAAACTACCCAGTCCTTGACCGTGATAGTCTTTATGCAAGTAGATACTGATCTCGCTACTAATATGATAGGCACTGCGCGCGTACAGATCACTAAAACTGCCCCATGCGACGATTGTTTCTGAACTCTCTGACAGCTGCGTTTCATCAGTACTGTCAATACTAGCCCCACTAGCGATAACTTTTACCACATAAATGGGACGTTTTGGATTGTCCAGATGCTCATGAAACCAAGCAGCACGCTCCTCTACGGTAACCGGCGCTAAATTGGCGGTTGCTTGCTTGCCAGCGATACTTTGGTTATAAATGGCCAAAATAGTAGGCAATTCATCTAAGCTGGCACGTTGTACCATAAATCTATTGTTAAGCTGCGCGGTACTACTATCGAGTATCTTCATCTCTTTATAACGGTCATCAAGCATAACGTTTCTAATTTACTAGGGTGTTATCTATAGTTTGGGGTGTGAGGTGTACTATTTTACTTTATAATGGCAAGTTTTAAACCCCTTTTAGATACCTATATTCTAAACTAAAAGATATTTTAACTCGCCTCAATAGCTGCAAACTACTTATGAATACCTATTTTCTTGAGCAAATAATTAAGCCGCCATACGCCGAATCTGATGATATAGCAGCTATTAATAGTAAAGTTACCGATCTTGCGCCTTGTGTGCTGACTATCGGTAATTTCGATGGTGTACATTTAGGCCATCAAGCCATGCTTGCTCAAATGTTAGATTTGGCAAAAGCGCAGAATTTGAAAGCGGCGGTAATGATCTTTGAACCTCAGCCACGCGAATTTTTTGCGCCCAAATCTGCTCCTGCTCGCCTTACTAATTTGCAAGAAAAACAGGCATTGCTAGCAGAGTATGGCGTCGAGATTTTAATAGTCGCCGATTTTGATAGCGACTTTCGCGCGCTGTCTGCCAAAGCGTTTGCTGACTTATTGGCGCTACGTTTAAATGTGCAAGCCTTGGTGCTCGGTGATGATTTTCGTTTTGGACATGACCGTACTGGCGACAGTCAGTTTTTGCGCGATTACGGTTTGCAAGTGACCGACCTGCATACTATCACTGACGATACCAGTACTGATGAGCGTATTAGCTCAACACGGGTACGAGACTTGTTGTTAGCTGGTGATATCAAAGCGGCCAATCAGCTGCTAGGACGAGACTATACCATTACAGGCACTGTGGTCGGCGGCGATAAAATTGGTCGTACTATGGACTTTCCGACAGCTAATATTGATCTGGCGCGTATCAAACCTGCCCTGCATGGGATTTTCGCTGTAGATGTGGTACGCCTTGACAGTGCAGGACAAGTTATCTCTAATGGTTTAATTGCTTTGGCGGTTGATAATCAAACCGGCGTATCCGGCCTGCGTTCTGATAGCTTGTTTGGTACTGCCAGCATTGGCACTAGACCCTCAGTAAATAAGGACAAAGAGTGGCGTTTGGAAGTACATTTTCCGCAGTTTAAAGGCGACTTATATGGTGAGACCCTACAAGTGCGCTTTTTACATTTCTTACATGGAGAGCGCCACTATGAGGGCTTAGAGGCGCTGAAAAAAGGCATTCATAATGATGTCGCTGACCTACTGGCGTGGCGAGCGCAACAGCTAGACTAACGGATTCAAATCATTGTTTAAGTTCTGCTATAGTCAATTCCAAATAAAAATAAAACCCACAAACATACCTGTCGTGGGTTTTATTTTGCTAATTTGCTAAGCTAACTACAATTACTCGTTATTAAGCATCGGGATGTAGACGAACATTTAGCTCATCAATAACTTCGACCCACGCCGCGTCCTTTCTCCACTCTTCTTGCAAAAACATACGTTGATTGTCACTCCAAATGTTAGAATCAATCAATGCTTCTTCCTTTGCTAATTTGTTGTTTTCAATAAAGTTATCAATGGCTTCATCTGAGCTGTCTAATCCCAACTGCGCAAATAAATCATTCATTGTATAATCTGGTTCACCCAACATGGTTTTTCCTTAATCATATAAAATTAATAGTATAAAGTGATTTTGGTTTATTATCTGATTTTACGCGACTGTTCTTAACGTACTAGTCTTTTTTGCTTGTTTTGGGCTATTGTAGCAAGCTTTATTCTAAAAGCTGTTAATCAAGGTTTATGCAACATTATCAGTTGTGTTAACAGGATCAAGCTTGCTTTAACGATACTACATAAAAAAGCCTTACTATCACTAGTAAGGCTCCTCTTTATTATTAAGCTATAAGTGTTGCTCAATAATACAATCTAAAGCTTACGGAAGTAGATGCGATACCGCGTCACGCTCTTCATTAAGCTCTTGCTCGGTCGCCGCCATCTTTTCTTTGGAGAAATCTGATGATACATCAACGCCTTCAACGATAGACCAATCCCCATTGCTACAAGTGCATGGGAAAGAGTAGATTAAACCCTCAGAGATACCGTATTCACCGTTTGAGTAGACGCCCATTGAGACCCAATCGTTCTCATCACTGCCAAGGGCCCAAGTACGCATATGAGCGATAGCAGCGTTGGCGGCAGAAGCGGCAGATGAAGCTCCACGTGCTTTGATGATAGCAGCTCCGCGCTGTTGTACTTCTGGAATATAGGTGTTTTCGTACCAGTCGCGATCGACCAAATCCAACGCAGGCTTACCATTTACTGTACAAGCGGTTAGATCAGGATACTGAGTGGACGAATGGTTGCCCCAGATGATCATTTTTTTCACGTCATTTACCGTACTGTCTGTCTTTTCAGCCAGCTGAGCGATCGCACGGTTATGATCCAAACGAGTCATTGCGGTAAAGTTGCGCGGGTCTAAATCTGGTGCATTACGCTGAGCGATGACCGCATTAGTATTGGCAGGGTTACCAACTACTAGTACTTTGACATCACGGCTAGCTACATCATTTAACGCTTTGCCTTGCGCTGAGAAAATTGCCGCATTGGCTTCTAGCAAATCTTTGCGTTCCATACCAGGACCACGAGGACGCGCGCCAACCAATAAAGCATAGTCTATATCTTTGAAAGCCACGTTGGCATCATCAGTTTGGACAATATCAGTCAACAAAGGAAAAGCACAGTCTTGTAGTTCCATAACCACACCCTTTAGCGCATCAAGTGCTGGGGTGATTTCAAGCAGTTGTAAAATAACGGGCTGATCTTTACCTAGCATCTCACCAGAGGCAATGCGAAATAGCATTGCATAGCTGATGTTACCAGCAGCACCGGTCACGGCAACACGTACAGGCTGTTTCATAAAATACTCCCTTATTAGCTGTAAATATATTGGTTATTCGCTTTACTTGTATTGAGTGGTTACTATCGTAAACGAGGGCTAGTGTAGCACCTCAAACGGCGAATCGTCTAGTTACAATAGCGTACTTACTTCCGCATATATTGTTACATTTTATACTTACGATAATTTGCTTATATACCAAAAAACGATCTTATAGGTAAGCAATAGAGTTGTAAAAATAAAGCTGGGTAGCAGTTTTTAATTAAAATAATTTTAGGGATAACTGACTTATCAGACACCTGAGCCGCTGCCTAACTGCCACCTGAAATGATAAAATTTGTCCCGCAATTATTTACTGTGTTATAACACCTACCAAACTGGCTACCTTCATAACATATATGCATATCGGTGAGCACAGGCTGACGTCGGTAGTTGTCTTTTTGGCAAATAAGATCGATACTAGCGGCGGACATACCTTCATTAAGACGGGTCATCTGATTGATAAAACGTGATCTTGAAACTGTGTAGCTGTTGCCAGTACTCAGCTCGCTAGGTAGCTTCAATGCACCAGAGTAGTTGATAATTTGACGAAAATAACTGCTGGAGCTGAGCGGACTACAAGCTCCATAATGCTGCCAAGCTTGGCTACGCACCGTAGTATCAGGCATAATGCGATTGACCACTTTTAGCTGTAGTGGCGTAAGACGAGGCGTACTTCCCCGTCCGCAGCGCTGTCCATACCCTAAATCCAAACCTGCTACTGTCAGTGAGTAGCCCTCTAAGCACTGACGCATAAGCGTACGCGTTGGCTGCAAACGACATAGTGCTGGCGTCATCTCGATCATCAGTACTCGTTGCCCAGTGGTGAGTGCGCTGGCGGCTTGTGCAGGTAATACAACAAGACCTTGTAGCAATAGCAAACTTGCGATACTTAGCGGCGTACGAACTATACCAAGCCTATGATTACTATAAGCGTTTTTGTGCTCAAGGGTTTGTAACGTGCTTCTTTTGAAGGCTGTTTGTAATAATGATATCTTTGCGATAAATGCCTTTAAATAGAGTGTACTATCCTGAACAGAATCTTGGGATCTGATTGGCATCTGCACAGGCTGATTTGAAACATTATTCATCATAGTAAAAAAGGCATTTGATAATTATTAGTCATAAATAGCAGCTATCAGTCATAAGTAGCAACGCAATGCTTGAGTCATTTGTTTCAAAATGCTGACTCTAGATTTTAAGTTTAAGAAACTAAAAATTAGCGTTTAACTATCATAATTTGTCATCTTACAACAAACGAAATATTAGACGCTAACTAAAATTTTAGTGGCAAAAAATCATAGTAACAAAATCTTTCTTTTAATCTACAGTAAAAACGTAAACTCGCCAAAAATAGATCAACCCAGCCCCTACCAGAATGTACTTTTTAAGCAGAGTTCAAAAACTATTATTTGAGCTAGAGTGCCGCTGGAATAGTACCCATACGCTGGCTGATTGGTTCTGTACGGCCCAGTAAACTACTATAAACCGTAGCGTTTTCCATGACGTGTTTGACGTAATTACGAGTCTCAGGATAAGCGATCGATTCAACATATTGATCGGCGGCAAGTGAGCCATAAACGGGCTGCCAGCGCTTGGCCTTATTTGGTCCAGCATTGTAACCTGCAGTTGCAAGTACCGGCTGATAGTTTAACTTGGCTAAGATATCATTCATGTACCAAGTACCATAGCGAATATTAGTGTCGCCACTATTGGCGCGGCTAGCACTATAAGACTCCCCTAGATTACGCGCGATATATTTTGCCGTATCGGGCATAATTTGCATAAGGCCACTGGCACCAACGTTAGAACGCGCTGAGGTCACAAAACGGCTCTCTTGACGCATGATGCCATAAGCCCAAGCGGGATCAATGCCGGCAGCTTGACTGTAGCGAACGACAGAGGCTTGATGCGGCATCGGATACGATAATGCCAAACTACTAGTCCCAGCAGTATTATCAGCAGCATAAATCGCACGATCAAGCCAGCCCATATCATGGGCCAGGCGTGCAGCAGCAACAATTAAATTGTCATCGCGATTGTCACGTGCTTGTTTAACCGCCCAGTTCCACTCGCGATTGGCATAGCCACGATTGGCATCAGAGTTATAGAGCGCAAAGGCGCGAGCAAAATGTGGGTTTTGCATAACACGAGCTTTATCAGCACTGCTGACATTTGGTAGATTACTGCCACCTAAACGCGCCGCATCGAAACGTTGTCCGACTTTGTCTTTTGCAAGCAAGCCATAATAGTCATTACTGCTGGCCAGATGTTGATACATCTTTTTGGCAAGAGCGCGCTTGCTGCTATCGCCTGTTTGTTCATACGCACGCGCAAGCCAATACTGCCATTGGTTTGACTTTTGAGTTTGGGCATCCATATGCGAGATCGCTTCGATCACATCACCCCAGCTGCTAAAGCGGATAGCGGCCTTGGCATAATCTTCCGCTTCTTCAAAATTAAAATCATCATCTAAGCTATTACGAAACCAATTAACCGCTTCGATATTAAAACCATCATCGGTAGTATGGTTCATGCGCTGAACGCCGAGGATACGATAAGCATAACGGCGCGTCTCATCATTTAATAAGCGTACGCTACGTTGATTGTCTTGCTTGATATCGTAATCAAGCTGCAGCGCTGCTGATTGATAAGATTTATCAGCTGCACGTCCTATAGCGTATAGATATAAATACTGGTTAATCTGACTATTAGGTTGTCTATTAAAGCTGCTAAAAAAAGCATTAGGATTGAGCTGAATCTCGCTCAGGGCTGAATAAGAGATAGGAGTACCAAGGCGTGAGGACAATGCCATGATATCGCCAGTCTTACCCTTACGTAGCATACGCTTTAGACGAGCGGCGCGATCTTGATTGCTGATGAGCGGATTATTATTAAGCTCAGTTGCCAGCTGCTCACATAGCGCTGGCTGCTTAAGCGTGGTTAACCAAACATCCGACTTCTCTGCCAGCGCGCGCATCGTATCACCGCCATTGTTAAACCCAAGCGCTACCGCACAGCGCTCACTACGATCGCCATTGGTAATGAGATTGGCCACTTGGCGTACAGCGGCGTAATCACCAGCTGCCGCTTTGGTTTCAGCAAAGTCAGCGACCAGCTTTTCAGCCATAACTGTATCAGGATACTGACGTACAAACTGCGATATGGCAGCTGGGCTTTGTTCCTTTAAGTCCAAATTCATACGCCAGTAAGTAGGATACATGGCGAATAAGCCACCGCTCATCAGCTGCTCATAGTTAAATAGCGCGTTGATATCGTCGCGATTCTCGGCTTCTGCCGCCGCTGTAAAGTAATTTATGCTATTGTCTTGTTGGCTGTTATTTGGCTGATAGCTACTATCTGATTGATAGCCCTCGTCGTTGTAACTTAGCTCAGCACAGGCTACTTGTGACAGTCCAATCATTCCTACCGCTGTTGCAAGACTTAAAGCACCTACCTTGAGGGTATTTGCATTGACACGTTTGCGCTCGCCATGAGGGTTATTGAGATTGTTGCTATGGGTGCGTTTAACAGCGATCGGCTTTATCATACTTGCTCTCTTTTGGTCTTAATACTAATAAAATGTCGATAGTGGCGACAGCTTGCGCGCTTATCATACTATATTGTGTTGACTCTCAACCAGCATCCTTACTATTTATCAATAAATAAGATAGCGGCGGGTAACACAGAAATGATAAAGCAGTGACTATTGATGTCAATCTCATTTATAAGTAATAAGCGCTAAATAATTGATAGTGTTATAAATAATTTGGCATTGCTATCGTAGCTAGTATACGCTAACTTTTCACTTTGGTAGATGGTTGTGATAAAATACGCCACGCATTAATGGCTTGTCGCCACTATATATTATATTGTTTGATAATATTATTGTTTCATAATCATGGACCTTAGCTTATGAGTGTTTCTGTATACCATCCTCGCATCGGTAATGATATCGATAACACAGATACTTTACTTACAACTCAGGCACTCAAAGAGCCAAGTTCTATATACTCAGTGCCTGCAAATTCAGTGCCTAATGCTGATTCATTAACCAAGTCAGTACAAACGGCTGTCAAAAAAGTCTTTATCACCACCCAAGGCTGTCAGATGAACGTTTATGACTCTGACAAGATGCTTGATGTCCTAGGTGACTCGCATGGTATGGAAGTGACTCATGATATTGATGAAGCTGATGTCCTACTCATGAATACTTGCTCTATCCGCGAAAAAGCGCAGGAAAAAGTATTTTCAGAGTTAGGACGCTGGCGTAAGCTCAAAGAAAAACGTCCTGATCTAGTGATTGGTGTCGGCGGCTGTGTGGCCTCGCAAGAAGGCGATAATATCCAAAAGCGCGCGCCTTATGTTGATATGATTTTTGGTCCGCAAACCTTGCATCGTCTGCCAGAGCTGTACGATCAATCTCATCAGCAACGTGATATTTTACCCAAAAACCGCATCGGCACTATCGACGTCTCTTTCCCTAGCATTGAAAAGTTTGATTTTTTGCCAGAGCCACGTGTTGAAGGCTACAAAGCCTTTGTCTCTATCATGGAGGGCTGCTCAAAGTATTGTTCATTTTGCGTGGTGCCTTATACGCGCGGTGAAGAGCTATCACGCCCGCTTGATGATGTGCTTGCAGAAATTGACAGTCTTGCCGAACAAGGCGTACGCGAGATTAACTTGCTTGGTCAAAACGTCAACGGCTATCGCGGCGAAAAAGACGATGGCAGTATTTGCCGCTTCGCTGAGCTGCTACACTACGTCTCGCATGTCGATGGTGTTGAACGTATTCGCTATACCACTAGCCACCCGTTAGAATTTACCGATGATATTATCGACGCTTATGCAAAACTGCCAGAGCTGGTGTCGCATTTACATCTGCCGGTACAAAGTGGCTCAAACGCTATACTTGCTGCGATGAAGCGTAACCATACCATTGACGTTTATATCAATCAGATCAATAAACTCAAAGCGGTGCGCCCCGATATTCATCTATCCAGCGACTTTATTATCGGCTTCCCGGGCGAGACTGATGAGGACTTTCAAGCGACATTAAATCTAGCAAAAGAGTTAAACTTTGATCACTCCTATAGCTTTATTTACTCCAAACGTCCGGGCACGCCAGCCTCAGAGCTGCCTGATGATGTCAGCTTCACTACCAAAAAGGCGCGCTTGGCAGAGTTCCAAAAAGTCATCATCGACTCTACCTTGCAAAAGACCCATGAGATGGTTGGTACTACAGCAAGAGTATTGGTTGAGCAAGTAGCCGATCGTCATCCAGAGTATCTGTTGGGTACCGCAGACAATACTCGTACCGTGATGTTCCCTTACGATGAGGAACAAATGAATGAGCTACTTGGCAAAGTCGTCAGCGTGCGCATTACTGACTTTGTCAGTCCGCATATGGTGAAAGGTGAGCTGACCCAAGTATTAGCTTAGAATTATTGCATTTGTGTTGCCGATTGCTCTGTAAATAATAAAATCCCAACAGTTTAAACTAAAAAAAGCCGTTCACTCATAGATGGTGAACGGCTTTTTTATAGCCATGGAGAACCAAACTCGATCTGATAACCACTCAAAGCTTCTCAGGCCAAAAGCGTATTAATTACCTCAGCCAATAAAGCAGCAGCAATCAACATAAATATCACTCCGCAAGCTCGATTTAGCCAAGCCAGACGATCGCCAACATCGAGCCAGCCTGCCAATTGTTTCCCGCCGACCGTATACACTATTTGCCAAATAGTCTCACTGACAAACAATCCTAGCGTCAATAATATATACTGCGGCCATAGCGGCGCATTAAAGTTAATGAATTTTGGGAAAAAGGCGGCGAAAAATAATATTGCTTTGGGATTAGATAACGATACCCAAATGCCAGTTCGAAATAGAATCAAATTACTAGGAACGACTTTGACAGCGGCGCTCGATAACGTGCGCGGTTTAAGATTTTTTTGTTTAACATGAGACGAGTTAAGCGTAGCGTAATAGTCCTCGGTGACTTCTGCATCCATAGCCCTCGCATCGTCCACTAAACTGGTCTTGCCAGTATCGCGCCATGATACAACCCCTAGATAAATCAAATACAGGGCTCCGACGGCTTTAATAATATCTAATAACCAAGGTGATTGACGGCTAACAACGTCAAGTCCTAATAGAGTTGATAATAATAAAATAAACAGTCCCAAGCTCAAACCGGCTAGAGTCCATAAGGTACGCTTGACGCCATAGTTAAGACCATACTGAAAAGCCAACAGCATATTAGGACCTGGAGTCGCTGATATAAAAAAGGTACTAACAAAAAATACCGTAAATAAATGCCAAGACATCGACAACCCCTACTCTATTATTCAAAACTCTTTTCAAAAACTAGCTATTCAACGGTAAAACACCGCCATGTAGACGGTGTTTTTTATACTACTCAGCTTCAAGAATAACTGACTTACTCGCCAACTGTACAACTATCCAAAAGCTTCCTTAAGAACCCATCACAGCGCGCAATCTCGCTAAGTGCAACAAACTCATCCGCTTTGTGTGCCTGCTCGATGCTACCTGGGCCACAAATGATAGTTGGAATACCGCTATTGGTAAACTGTCCGCCTTCGGTGGCATAAGCAACTTTGTGGCGCTTGCTGTCACCTGTGAGCGCAGCTATTAACTGCTGCAATTCAGCACTATCACTATCGGTCATGGCAGGAACACTTTCTTCTTGAATCAGCTCAATACCAGTCTCCGGCGCGCGTTTCTGCATCTGCTTGGTTAAATCGGTAATTTTAGCTTTGATCGGCGCTATCACCTCTTCTTGATTCATGTGCGGCAAATTACGATAATCAAAAGTGAATTCGCATAAATTGGGCACAATATTAGTCGCCGTGCCGCCTTGAATCGTACCGACCGATAGGGTGGAGTACGGCACATCAAACAAGTCGTCGTTATCCTCGCGCTGACTTATCTCTTCCGCTAAGTTATCAACATAACCGACCAAGCGACTAGCATAGCTGATGGCATTGACGCCTTGCTTGGTGAGTGATGAATGCGCCGACTTACCATGAACGCGGCAACGATAAACAGCAATACCCTTATGCGCGACTACCATGGTCATATTGGTGGGCTCACCAACGATGCAATAGTCCGGCGTGATACCACGCGCCTTAATATCTGCTAAAATCAGTGGCGCGCCCAAACAGCCCACCTCTTCATCGAATGAAAAAGCAAGATGTAGCGGACGGTTAAGCTTACCTGCCTTAGATAATTGTACGGCTTTTGGCAGCATTGTCAGCGTACAGGCAATAAAACCTTTCATATCACAAGCACCGCGCCCATATAGTTTATCGCCGCGTATTATCGCTTTAAACGGATCAGATGACCAGTCTTGGCCATCGACAGGTACCACGTCAGTATGACCTGAGAGCACAAGACCGCCATTTACGGCATCGCTGTTTTTCCCGGCTGGTACCGTGACAAACAGATTGGCTTTGTTTTTCGTCTCGTTAAAGGTCAAATCTACGCTCAAACCTAGCTGCTCACAATACCCTTGTACATCTTCAATAAGTGCCAAGTTTGAATGGCGACTGACCGTATCAAAACCAATCAAACGTGTCAGCCAATCGATACTTTGCGTAGGATAATGGCTATCAGAGGCGAGCATATTTTCATTACTATTATTAGTATCGTTATTGCTGATCGTTATTGTCATGAGATATCCTTAGCCTATCGACTTTAGCTGTTTTTGACTGAACGTTGTTGTAGTGCTTTTACTTCTTGGTCTAAACCCTCTACTGGCCCATCAACAGAGACATTTGGTGCCACTTCTTGAATAGATAAAGAGTTAATAGAGAGGGGCGACTCTACGCCCATATCCGCCATCCACTCGCCGAGTTGCTTAGCAGAGCTGACATAAACGATGCGTCCAAGGCCAGCCAAACCATGCGCCGCTGAACACATAGCACAGTGCTCACCTGAAGTATAAACGGTAGCCTTTGCTCGCGCCTCCTCACTCATATTTTTAGCCGCCCAGCGCGCAAGGGCGATCTCTGGATGATAAGTCACCGCTACACTATTAGTACGATTGCGGTCTTCATAGAGCACTTTGCCATCATCAGCAACCAGTACGCTGCCAAAAGGCGCATCGCCTGCTTCTAGCGCCTCGCTTGCCAGCTCCACGCAGCGGCGTAAATGTTTCATATCAGTATCAGTTATCATGGTTACCCTCCTTAACTTAGCATTATTCTTTTAGCATTTCTTAATTACTTTATGATGGATTATTCTGGTTCATTACATCAACCACTGGCGGCATAGGTTTGGACAATTTGCCCTCTTCTTGTCGCTCTTTGGTCGTTTTGGCATCAATGGGTAGGCCCGCTATCAAAGCCAGCTCTTTAATAGATTTGCGCGTACGCGTAGCAAAGCTTACTGGCACCATACGCGCAAATTCATAAATATATAGATATGACTCTTCGCCGCCCTCATAATCTTCATCCTCTTCTAGACGAATCGCGCCGATCTTGGCAAGGTCTGTTAACATCTCATTTTCATCGCTACTTAGGCTACAATCAGTAATACCAAAGCCGGTCATAAAACCGTTCGCCCATTGTTTCAATGCTATTACCCGCTCGTATAAATCATGCTCATCATCGGGCACCAGAGGCGTGTAGGCATAAGCATCATCTTTATCTTTAAGCTGAAACACGGTGTCTTCCGCCTCTTCTGTGAGCAACGTTAATGCTTCATCCGGCAGAGGCGCAAAGCTTAACTCCTCAAGTACCGTCGCCCAGCCTGCCTCATCTGGCGCATGGCAAGCGGTCATAAGTCCGGTCATAAAGCCATGCAGCTCACTGATACTTATATCCGTCCAATCGCTAATGGCAGCAGACCACGTATTCCATCCTGAGATATTGTCATTCATAATAGTTATCCTAATAGTAGTGGGTACTTAAATGGGTACTTAAATAGTTATTGATTGGTAGTCACCTGAGAATATAGTGTTGTAATGGTCACTATAATAGTAAATCCTAAGACAAAAAATAAAAAACAAAGGTCAATTCTTGCAATTACTCTGTTGATATAGCTATTATGCGGTCACCTATGGCATTATTAAACATAATGAAAAAATTCATATTCACCTGCAACCTTTAAGGATAAAAATAAATGATGTACGATCAACTTAAAGTCTTAGAAAAAACGATAATCGATATCAAAAAAAAGTATCAACTGGTAAATGATGAGCTCAATAGCCTTAAACAAAAGCCTAATACTGATCCAAAAGAATTAGCAGCGCTCAAAACTCAGCTTAGTAACTATAGAAATGAGCATGATAGTGCTAAAAAACAACTGGGCGACTTGGATAAGCGCTATCAAAATCTAGCTGAAGCGCATCATATGATCGGTGAGGAACAAGACAAGCTACATAAACAACTGGCTGATTTGCAGCGAAAAAATAGTGAACTACAACAGCATAACGACCAGTTAAAGCAGCAAAACCATGATATCAAGCAACAAAACCATGACTTGCAAGAAAAAAACCAGCTGGCTGCTGAACGAACTCAAGTGGTGTTAAAACGCTTAACCCGTATAGATCAGATGGAAGGCTAAGCTTGGCACACACTCTTTGATTAAGCATGCCTTTACAATACTTCTTGACTGTTAACCACACTATTTAATCATTTTCACGACGTTACCTAGTAGGATTTATTATGACCGACAATAACAGCAGCTCCGCTCAAAACGATAAATCATCGTCAGCGCAAAACCCAAATACAAACATGCCTAAAAGTAAAGATAATACGCAATCAACTACGGTACAAACCATAGCGCCTAGTCGTTCAGTTGATGATGCTGTTAATGTCAGTGCTAGCAATACCGGTAAAAAATCTGCGACCGCTTCTAAGCCGCAAATGAAAAAAGTCGATATTGTTATCGCTGGGGTAACTTATCAGATTTATTGTCCTGTAGATGAAGAGGCAGAGCTGCGCTCGGCGGTCTATTATATCAATAACTTTTTGCTCGATATCAAAAAGGACGCACCAGGCTTGAGCCAAGAGAACCTGCTAGTACTTTGCTGTTTAAACTTATACGAAAAAATTCATACTAACGACAAAACCAATGCTACCAATAAGCAGCAGAGTAAACAGGCAGAAGAGTTACTCAGTAAAATTATGCAAGACGCCAAGTCTATACTGTAACTTGTATTAGTAAAACGTATTAACAATAGCAAATAAGGCGCTGTTACTGATACGTTTTACCAGCGTGAAAATCAGCTTGATGTTCATAGTTACAAAAAAACAGCTCATTGTTGGCAGGTTCTTTGTCGGCAGCAGTATCAATAGAGCGGTTTTCAACGACCCCGCGATACTCAGCCAAATGGTTGCCACAAAAGTTGCATTGGCGCAGGGTAGTTACATCGCCCTCTTTTGGCATCATGCTCTTTGGCGCGCGTGGATACATAAACTTATAAAAGCCCCACATGCAGATCCAAATAATGATGATAGTAACAATAACAGCAAACACAGCTATGCTCCTTTGAATAAAGATTGTCTATCTAGATATACAACACGAAGTTTACTGCAAAATTTACTATGGGCACAGGTATTACTGTATTAATTACCTCTTTATCTAGCTAAATGCAGCTATCTAACTGAATTTTATATACTCAGTATACAATCATATGCGCATCAAAAAACTGGCTATCAAGGCCAGTTTTTTAATTATATTTTGAAAAATGAGGCGTGGTGTTGAACAAAGCTTTATAACTGTAGCTCACTAATATCAGCCACCGTCAGAAACAACGCCCGAACTTGCTTAAGCAGCGCCAAGCGATTAGATTGCAGCGCAGCATCCTCGCTATTGACCATCACACTTTCAAAAAACTGGGTGAGCGGCTCATCTAAGCTTGCCAATGTTTGCAAGACTTGAGTGTAATTAGCTTTTTCAAGTAGCGGTGCAATATCTGATTGAGCCTGACGGACAGCATCATATAACGCTTGCTCAGCTGATTCTGACAACAGCGTCTCATCAACTTTATCTGCAACTTGACCTTCTGATTTGGCTAAAATGTTTGCCACACGCTTATTAGATTCTGCCAGCTTTTGGGCTTGCGGCAGCTCACTAAAAGCTTGTACCGCGCGAATGCGCTGATCAAAATCAAGCGGCATATGCGGATTGATAGCTTGTACTGCTTGAATGGTATCGACATCTACACCTTGCTCGGTATACATGGCTCGATAACGTGAGTTCAAAAACGCCATCACTTGCGTAAAGGTATCGCCCATCTTAGCAATTTTACTACCGCTATCATCGCTGTAGTTTTTGATAGCTTGCTCGACTAGCGCAACCAAATTAATAGGCAGCTGCTTTTCGATCAAAATACGCAAAATACCAATCGCTGAACGGCGCAAACTAAACGGGTCTTTGGAACCTGTTGGTGCTTGATCGATAGCGAAAATACCTACTAACGTATCCAACCGATCCGCTAGCGCTAAGCAAATACCGATTGGTGTTTGCGGCAGTACATCACCGCTAAATTTAGGCAAATACTGCTCTTCTAAGCTAGCAGCAACCGCTTCAGGCTCGCCGTTTAGACGCGCGTAGTAAGTCCCAGCGATACCTTGCAATTCAGGATATTCGCCAACCAGTGAGCTTGCCAAGTCCGCTTTAGAAAGCATAGCGGCACGTACGGTCTCATCAATATCAATCTGCTGGCCTTGCTGCTGCATAAGGGTGGCAATAAAAGCGGCAAGCTTAGCGATACGCTCCGATTTCTCCCAGATGGTACCCAGCTGATCTTGAAACACGCGTGTTTTTAAGCTCTCAGTCAGTGCAGATAAGGGCTGCTTTTGATCATGCAAAAAGAAAAACTCAGCGTCAGCCAGACGCGGACGCACTACCTTCTCATTACCTTCAATAATTTGATTGGGGTCTTTGGACTCAATATTGGTAATAAAAATAAAGTACGGTTGCAGCTTGCCATCTTTATCCGTTAAACAAAAATATTTTTGATCCGCTTGCATGGTTGAGATCAGTGCTTCTTGTGGCACTTGCAAGAATCGCGGCTCAAAGCTTGCGCGTAGAGCAATGGGCAGATCAACTAAGGCGGTCACCTCATCTAGCAAGTCTTGTGGCATGATCTCATCAGCATTAACCTCATCTGCTAAGGCTTTGACTTGGTTTTTGATCAGCATTTGACGCTTATCAAAGTCAGCGATAACTTTGATGTCTTTTAAAAGTGACTCATAACTATCAGCGTGATCAATAGTATGATATTCAGGGCTATGGAAGCGATGTCCGCGCGTCTGCTGACCCGTTTGATGACCTTGGATCGTCGCATCAATCACAGTATCGTCTTGCATCAATACCGCCCACTGGACCGGACGCACGAACTCATCGCGGCTCGTACCTGAACGCATACGTTTGGCAATAGGCAGATTATCAAGTGCCGTCTGAAAGATCTCCGGTAGCAGCTCAATTGTCGCCTGACCATGAATGGTTTGCTCAAAGCCAACATAATCGCCTTTATCGGTATTAATGGTGATAAGCTCGCTTGGCTCAATACCTAAACCCTTGGCAAAGCCCATGGCAGCGCGGGTCGGATTGCCATCAGCATCAAAGGCCGCTTTGATCGCAGGACCCCGTTTTTGTTCACTACGATCAGGCTGCTTATCGCTAATACCTTCAATTTGCAGAGCCAAACGGCGCGGCGCAGCATACGCTTTTATGCTATCAAAGTTGATATCAGCCTCGTTTAGCTGGTCAGTAACGCTTGCTTGCAAGGCATCACGTAACGGTTTTAGACTCTTTGGAGGCAGCTCTTCACACCCCAACTCAAATAAAATAGTACTCATGGGATGCTCCTATTTCTCATTGTTATTTTTAGTTGACTGGTTTTGACCAGCATGCTCAGTTACCGTCTCATCGTCTTTCGGCAGATACTTATCTAGCGCCGCTTGGCGATGCGCCTCTTCTGCAAGAGGGAAACCTAGTTTGGCACGCGCTTCAACATAACCAAACGCTACTTTGCGCGCTAATGTGCGTACGCGCAAAATAAAGCGCTGGCGTTCAGTAACTGAAATGGCTCCACGAGCATCAAGCAAGTTAAAAGCATGTGAGGCTTTGAGCACCATCTCATAAGCGGGCAATGGCAATCCAGCAGCCACAAGCTTATCTGCCTGCTGTTCATAAAAATCAAACAAATCACCCATCATGGGTACATCAGCGTGCTCAAAATTATAAGTCGACTGCTCGACCTCGTTTTGATGAAACACATCGCCATAAGTGACGCGGCCAAATTCGCCATCCGCCCAAACTAGATCATAAACACTATCGACGCCTTGCACGTACATAGCTAGGCGCTCAAGACCGTAAGTAATCTCACCTGTGACCGGAAAACACTCAATACCACCCACTTGCTGGAAGTAGGTAAACTGTGTCACCTCCATGCCATTGAGCCAAATCTCCCAACCCAGCCCCCATGCTCCTAATGTTGGCGACTCCCAGTTATCTTCAACGAAACGCACGTCATGCACTAAAGGATCAATACCGATCGCTTTTAATGAGTCGAGATATAACTCTTGGATGTTAGGCGGATTAGGCTTGAGCACCACTTGAAACTGATAATAATGCTGCAAGCGATTAGGGTTATCACCATAGCGTCCATCGGTGGGACGGCGTGAAGGTTGTACATAAGCGGCATTCCAGCGCTCAGGACCTAATGAGCGTAAAAAAGTAGCGGTATGAAAAGTACCTGCCCCTACTTCCATGTCATAAGGTTGCAAGACTACGCAGCCTTTTGATGCCCAATAGTTCTGTAGAGTTAGAATTAAATCTTGAAAAGTCATCGGTTGAGAGCTCATAAAAAAATCACTATAGAATTAGAGGTATTGGATTGAACGTAAACGGTGTTCAAGTTAGCGTCTATACGCGCATTTAACGGCCTATCTATTTGTTTGCTCACCTTACTAAAAAAAGGGGGTTTTAGCTATATTTACCGCAACTAAATTTCTTTTTTCAACAAAACATCTTTATAAACATCTCAATAGTAGATAGCTTGACTGTAAACTTAGGTTTAAAATGGGAGTGAGAATCAAAATCTAGACTCTAATTTTACAAAAAAATACCCAGATGGGTTAGCATCTGGGCAGGAGGAAAGGTCTATTCTCAGTATCCTGTTTATACAGGCTTTTTGTTTTCTAGGTCTTACTGCTTTGGTTATCTGCTCTACTTATTTGTTATTACCGATAGGACTCAGTGGTAGCTTTTGGCATAACCAACCATAATATAATGTAAATAAGAATACCGGGTACAGCTACACTTAATGAAGATATAATGAAAAATAGTATGCGCACCCATGTTGGTGACCATCCTACATATTCAGCAATACCACCCATGACGCCTGCTATAATGCGATGATTCTGCGAGCGATGTAGCTTTGCTAATTTAGCCAAATGTTATACCTCTCTTTTATAATATTTCTAATTAATGTTAAGTTAATTTAAGTAAATACCTTTATCAACTTACATTTATAGCTATTAACTTAATTTATGACCAATTATAGCAAGTATACCTTTGTTGTCTGTTGACTGTTTGGATATACTCTGTGAACTTATGCTACCTGAACTTACCAGAACCTATCGGATTTATAGTGTAACTCCCTGATTTTAAATGAATATTTCAAAATGTTTCAGAATTCATTTTGTTGCTCTTATCTTACAGTTACTCTACGCAGACTTTGCTACCTTTTTTGGTAGAACCATTAAAAAATTATTTTTGAGGAAAATTATGTACGATAACGGACTGATGATCGGACATTTCGAGCCGCTGCATTTAGGACAAATGCGTAGTATTTTAGATGCTTCAGGACAAGCAAAGAGTTTACATCTCGTCGTCACTAAGCACCCTAATCCGCATGCTGACTTCTATATTACCTTGCAAGATAAAGCACGCTGGCTACAGATGGCTTGCGCTGAGCTGCCCTTTATTCATATTTATACCACTGACGAGATTGATCTGCCGTTACATGAGAGTTTCGATCATGTTGTTATTGATATTGCTGCTAGTAATGCTAAATTGCAGCAAATATCTACTGAATTAAACCTACCTGCAGATGCGGTACTATTTATAGCTGATAATCATCCTCTAACATCGAGTCAAACGCAAGCAAAGCTAAGCATGGATATTGTCACAACCCCATTGCATCCTGAGTTTGATTCTTATGCGATTGCGCACAATCCGGTGGCACATTGGTCAGCCATTCATCCAGAGGCACGCGGCGACTATACTAAGACTGTCGCTATCGTTGGTGGTGAAAGCTCGGGTAAGACAACTTTGGTACACAAACTAGCCAATTATTATGGCGCAACTTTTGCACTGGAGATGGGACGGCTTTATGTCGGAACAGACTTAGGCGGTAGTGAAATAGGTTTACAATATAGTGATTATGCACCGATTGCGCTTGATCATGCTGAGTCAATGCGCGTAGCTACTCTTAATGCGACAGCACCTGTGACTATCATTGATACCGACTTTGTGACTACCCAAGCATTCTGTGAAGAATATGAAGGACGCATACATCCCTTTGTCAGTGCCTGTATTGATGAATTTCGCGCCGACTTTACTATTATGCTTGATAACAATACACCATGGGTTGATGATGGTATGCGCTCGTTGGGCGATCCTGAAGCACGGGGACGTTTTGAGCAGCGCCTGCTGGACATCTTTGCCCGTCACGACATTGAGCCGCACCTAATTGATGAGCCGGACTACGATGCACGCTACAGACAAGCTCTCGCTTTTATTAATGAAAATGTCTATAACCAACAGCCAAACCATACCGAAAAATAAAACTATTGTAAGTTTAAAACTTTAAGGAAAACAGCGTTATGCGCATTCAGCTATTGGATAATATTACCGGCAAATGGTCAATGCAATGGATCGTCATTTGGTTTATTTGCGGGGTAGCAGCCCTAAGTGCCGGTTTTTGGCTGACTACAGAACATAAGGGACTTGATATCTTCTATTTAGGAGTGTCTTTTATTGGTCTAATCTGTGTGGTGTCTTTATCGTTTCGTAAAAACATTATGGGAAATGGCTTTGGTATGGCGGCCACCTCCGGAGAGGTTGTTGTGCAAGCTACGGCAGGCTCGGTTGGTCTGATGCTTGCGCCACTGTTTAACTTTTTTACCCATCTTTATGGTATTTTTTATTGGTCAAAACACACCGATCCTGATGGCGATATGGTGCCCAAGTCAGCCAACAAATGGGTTTGGCTGATCACTCTCACTTTTATGGTCATCGGCTTGGCTTTATTCCCAACCGTCAATGCTTTGCTGGCAGACTATGGCTACGCTGTAGTCGAAGATGATAATAGTAAGTTTTTAGGCTTCATCTCTTTTTTTTGGATTAACGTGATCGCTTTCATATTATCCATTACCGCGCAGGCGGCGATGATTTTGCGTTACTCGTTTAACTGGTGGTTATGGATTATCTCCAACTTTGTCTGGTTGACAGTTAACTTAATGTCCGGTAATTATATTTTTGCTATTCAGACTATGGTCTATCAGGTCAACTCTTTTGTGGGTCTGTATGAGTGGTATCGTAGCGAGCGCAATGCTATAGAAATGCCTGCTCAATAAGCTGATAAATGGACAGCTATGAGTAATAACAATTGCTATTGAAACAATAGCTTATGACTGCATAGTTTACTAGAAAGCATAGTAGATCACTGCAAATAATGCTAAAACTAGTAATAATAAACTGTTTTAATCTTACTTTTAATTATTTAACGTTATTAGCATAGAGTGCTTTTTAAGCATCCGTCGAATTAAAAAACTAACAAGGAGGTTAGTATGTCTCGCAATTCTCAACCGCGTCTATCTAAACGTACTCTTGAGCAATGGCTGAGTGAATACTCTGTCAGTCATCAAAACTCAATCAATAAAAAAATTCACTGGCTATGCGTTCCTACTATTTTTGTTAGTATCTTAGGGATGGGCATGTCTTTATCGGTATGGATTACTCTAGTTTTAAGTGCCTTGGTACTCATCTTTTATATGCAGCTCTCAACGCCACTATTTCTTGCAATGGGCATTTTTATCTTGATTTGTCTTGCTGTTATGGCTGCAATGCCTTGGGGGTTTAAAGCTTGGGCCAGTGTATTTGTCATCGCTTGGATTGGACAATTTATCGGTCATAAGATTGAAGGTAAAAAACCATCGTTTTTTGAAGATCTGCAGTTTTTATTAATTGGTCCTGCTTGGGTAGCTAACAATTTCTTGAGTAATAAAGACAAGCAAGCGGTCGCCTAAATAAGATTGAAAAAACTATTAAGGTCAGAAGAACTAGTTTTCGTCCTTTAGCTTCTAGATAATCGTAATCAACGGCATGAAAAAGCGCCAGCCTATGATCTATAGACTAGCGCTTTTTTGTTATGAGTTTTTGAAACCTATCTGATAAATCTTATTTACCAAATACTTTCATACGCTCATCTACTGGTTTGAATTCTTTGTCGCCTGCTGGCTGCTCAATGCTACCGAATACCATTTGCGCGTTTAATTCCCAATGCTCATCAATGTTCCAAGTGCTAGCCACTTCTTTATCGATGATTGGATTATAATGCTGTAAGTTGGCGCCAATGTCGATACTGGCAAGTGCTGTCCAGATTTCGTACTGGTGCATTGCGCTAGTTTGATGCGCCCAGACTGGGAACTTATCAGCATACAGAGGTGCAGCAGCTTGCATGTCTCTAACTACGCTATGATCTTCAAAGAACATGACCGTACCAGCACCTGCTCTAAAGCCATCAAGCTTTTGTTTGGTTGCTGCAAATTGCTCTTCGTCATTAACGATACTACGTAATTTGTCTTCAGTGATGTCCCATAACTTCTTGTGATCATCGCCAAACAATACCACGATACGAGCTGATTGCGAGTTAAACGCTGATGGTACATGCAATACCGCATGCTCAACTAGTTTTACAATTTCGTCGTTCGATACGGGTAAGTTGCTACCTAAAGCATAAATAGAGCGGCGTTTTTCAACAAGTTTTTTTAGCGTTTGTAGATCTGACATAATTCTTCTCCAAATGATTAATGATTGTAAACGGTAAGGTTTGACTTAAAACAATAAGTCGTACTAAGTTATTCCAAGCTAAGTCAATCTGCTCTATTATAAAAAATATAGCTCAGACCAACAGCTTTATTTTGTAATAAAATTTAATTCACATTACTAACTTTACAAAATTTCTAAACAATACTGTCTGTAAAGATAGTCTTTCGAGCTAACCTTTAAACCCTTCAGGCAACTCCGGCGCAGGTAGACGTTTCATATCAGAGTCCACATTACCAAAGCGTTCATGACCATTATTCCAGTCAATGATGGATTGTTCGATCTCTTCTTTATTATCCGCAACAAAGTTCCACCATAGCAGTACTTGATTGTTTAAGGGCTCACCGCCGATAAACATAACGCGCGTGCCTTTTTTGGCAACCAGCTTGATGCTTTCGTTATTTGCCACATCGCTATCATGAAAGCGCAACAACTGATCTTGTGGACAGACTTTACCTTCAGACTCAATCTCACCTTCTGAAACTAAAATACCGTACTCGAACCCTGGCTCCAAGGTCAGTGTAACCTCGCCATCTTCCTTCCAATACACGTCGATACCAACCATCTTTGAGTATTGAATGGTAGGTGCCTCATATTTTTTACCTGAGACTGTGGTGTAACTGCCTGTAGTCAAGATCATCTCGACATTGTCCTCTTCCCAAGTAGGAAGCTGTGGATAATGATGAAAGCCACGTTCGATTTTCTGATCAGTAGGTAGTGCGATCCACAGCTGTACCATGCTCAGTGCGCGCGCAGCATCAGCTGAGCCGCCTGTATCTGGAAACACGCTTTGTTCAGTATGACTAATACCTTGCTCAAGACCCGTACCAGCAGTCATTACATTGACTTGATTCTTGGTGATGACCTGCTCGTTACCTAAACTGTCTTTATGCAGTACTTCGCCATTGAGCATCCAGCTAAAGGTTTGCAAATTGGTATGCGGATGACGACCAACTTGCATACCTGACTCACCCTCACCAAATTCGGCAGGACCAGCATGATCCAAAAAGCACCAAGCGCCAATAGGCTTTTTGCCAGTATTTGGCAGCAAACGGGCGATAGGAATACCGCCCACGTCAGCTAAGCGTGGTTCTAAAATTTCGATAGACATAATTGACCTCTTTTCTATATAAGATGAAGTTTATTAAGTAATATTTATAGTTAAGTGACGACTATTAACAAATTATAGACTAATAAGAACCGGATTTGGGTAATTAAAATTAACTACTATTTATTATTTAAGTAACCATTTAAGTAACTTTTATTTTAAGTCTTTTTTTATTTAATAACCCAAACTCTGGCTTCTTTCAACCTAGCCTATAAGAGCCGATAGATCCAAATAATTACTATAATTTCTTCAGCCTACCTGCCTTTATTGAACCGGTACTTCCATAACCAATACTCTAGTGTCCTCTTCTACATCCATCGTAAAGTTTTTGGTATCGACAATACCTAAACCATCACGGGTATCTAGTGTTTTGCCATTGATCGTCACTTTACCGCTAATAACGAAAACATAAACGCCATTATTAGGATCGTTTAGCTGATAAGTTTGAGTGACGCCTTTGTCAAAATCGCCCATATTGAACCAAGCGTTTTGATGAATCCACACTCCAGCATCATCTGGGTTTGGCGATAGTACTTGATTGAACTCGTTGTGCTTCATATCTTCGTCTATACGTATTTGCTGATAGCGCGGAGTGACACCACCTTTATTGGGTATGACCCAAATCTGCAAAAACTTGACAGGCTCATTGTTATCAGCATTCATCTCGCTATGAGTGATACCTGTACCTGCTGACATCACTTGGATCTCGCCGGTCTCAATAATACCGTTATTACCGATATCATCGCCATGACCAAGCTTACCCGATAGTGGAATACTAATGATTTCCATATCACGGTGCGAGTGCTTACCAAAGCCCTGACCGGCGATCACTTGGTCGTCGTTGATGACGCGCAGAGCACCAAAGCCCATACGTTCAGGATTATGATAATTCGCAAAGCTAAAAGTGTGACGGCTTTTAAGCCAGCCGTGGTTGGCATCGCCGCGAGAATCTGCTGCATGATAAATAGTTTGCATAGTATTTCCTTTATTAATTAGGTTGTCTGAAACAATGTAGCTATTATAATTGTTAAGTATGGATAGATAAACCTACCTAATAATAAATAACTATTCTCTTTTCAAGAACAATACATGAAATAAAAACCCGCTAAAATAATTTTAACGGGTTTGAACTTTATTCATTTTAACTATACATCACATCGATGAAAATTTAAACCGCCCAGCAAGAGCAGCCAAAGGCACCAAAGAAGTCTTTGAAGTTAGAGACTGGTGCTTTGGATGTCCAAGCTTTGGCATGGTTATGCCCGTGCAGAGTGCAGGCGCTAGCGCAGCCGCAAGCCATTGCGGCTTGATTCATTAGCGGCGACAATGAATTTTTGCCAGCACCTTCAGGCTCGCCCCACGCCCCGTAACCGCCGTATTGATTTACCGGCGACCAGTCTGGCATCGCAGGCGGTAGCGGCGTGTCATAATCAGAGAATTCATCATCGGCATAAACCACTTTACCGCCAACCACCGTCATGTTTGAAGTGAGAAACGGGATCTCATTCTCAGCGACTTTAAAGAAGTCCTTACTCGGTACGATAAAGTCAGCCAAATGCCCGACTTCAATGCGGCCACGCTCACCGACTTGATTAGAGAACCAAGCGACTTTTTCAGTCCACATCCGTAGCGCTGTTTCGCGATCGACTAAGTTGTTCTGATCATAAAGCTTCATACCACCAACGGTTTTACCAGTGATCAGCCAGGCAAGCGATACCCATGGATTATAAGAGGCGACGCGGGTTGCATCGGTACCGGCTGACACATTGACACCGCTATCGAGCATTTGCTTAACCGGCGGCGTATTAGCGGCCGCAGCAGTACCATAACGCTCAGCAAAATACTCGCCCTGATACGCCATGCGATGCTGCACCGCGATTCCGCCGCCAAGCTCAGCAATACGGTCAATGTTGCGCTGTGAGATGGTTTCTGCATGGTCAAAGAACCAGTTAAGGCCATCAATAGGCATATCTCTATTGACCTTTTCAAACACGTTTAGTGAGCGCTCAATAGTCTCATCATAAGTGGCATGCATACGCCAAGGCCACTTATTTTGTACCAAGATACGGATAACCTCTTCGAGATCACCTTCCATCTCAGGCGGCATCTCGGGACGCGGCTGACGAAAATCTTCAAAGTCAGCGGCAGAGAATACTAGCATTTCACCGGCACCATTATGACGGAAATAATCATCGCCCTGCTTATAGTTGGTAGTTTGCGTCCATCTCAAGAAGTCTTCTTTTTCTTCTTTGGGCTTTTGGGTGAATAAATTATAAGCCATGCGCACGGTCAGCTGGTTATCATCGTTCAGCTTTTGCACTACCTCATAATCATCAGGGAAGTTTTGTGAACCGCCGCCGGCATCAATGATACCAGTCACGCCCAAGCGATTAAGCTCACGCATAAAGTGACGAGTTGAATTGACTTGATAATCAAAAGGCAGCTTTGGCCCTTTGGCTAAAGTGGCATAAAGAATAGTGGCATTCGGCTGAGCGATAAGCAGACCCGTTGGATTGCCATTGACATCGCGCTGAATCTCACCGCCTGGCGGCTCTGGAGTGTCCTTGGTATATCCTACAGTGCGCAGAGCCGCAGCGTTTAATAAGGCGCGATCATATAGGTGCAGAATAAAGACTGGCGTATCAGGTGAGATGGCATTGATCTCATCCAAAGTTGGCAAGCGCTTTTCTACAAACTGATTCTCCGTAAAACCACCAACGACACGTACCCACTGCGGTGAAGGGGTTTTATCCACTTGCGCTTTGAGCATAGCCATAGCATCGGCAAGCGAGCGCACTCCATCCCATCGTAGCTCCATATTATAATTCAAACCACCGCGAATAACATGCGTGTGATTATCAAATAATCCCGGTATTACACTGCGACTATTAAGATTAATCAGCTTCGTGTTTTCGCCTGCTAGCGCGCGGACATCTTTATCATTGCCGACAGCGATGAAACGGTCATCTTTGATAGCAACAGCGCTTGCACTCGGTTTGTTAGGATCAAGGGTAGTCATATTGCCGTTATAATAAATAATATCAGGGCTTGTCATTATTTTATCCTTGTAATGGTAAGGGAGTTTATGCCACAAAAGCGCAGTTGGTTTTTATTTATAAGCCTTTAATATTTATAATTAGCTTATTTATAAACATTATTTAACGACAGGGTTAGGACCAATACTGCCACCAAATGCAGCTCGTGCAGGAGCTTTATGTACCATAGTATAGGCATAATCGACACCCATACCATAAGCACCAGAGTGCTCTCTTACGATATCCATAATTGCATCATAAGTGTCTTTACGCGCCCAATCGCGTTGCCATTCGAGCATGACTTGTTGCCAAGTTACCGG
Organism: uncultured Psychrobacter sp.; assembly: GCA_947501045.1. Taxonomy (GTDB): domain Bacteria; phylum Pseudomonadota; class Gammaproteobacteria; order Pseudomonadales; family Moraxellaceae; genus Psychrobacter. Next base: position 476,993 of record CANMUI010000001.1, on the reverse strand, counting down.
AATGACGCCCACTTGGATCATACGCTCCATTGCATATTGATGCGCCTCTACCGAGGTGCCACCAGAGGCATCGGCAACATTTATCATGCGTTTAGTTATAATGACCGTAATCAAAAACACAGGCAGCGCGCCAAGCTTAACCCATAATCCATCACCGCCTTTAACCAGTCCAGCACCAGCCATCACCAAGTTACCAGTGACGTGGTTGGTAAAGAAGCCTAGTAGACCAATAAAACCAATGGTATCAATAGCACCGCCAACCGTAGTCAACATGACTGGTATCTCGTAGCGCTGCCAAAAGGTCAAATGAGACGAAGGGTCGTTGTTTTGAACCTTATCACTCTTATCTTTTTTACCGTCCACAGCAGCCATTAGGCCTCTCCTATAAAGTCAACAAAACCACTGACGAATTTTTGTAAGAATTTCTGAGTGCCCTCAACGACTTTGCCATCATCATCTAAGCTGTCAGCTGCACGGCTTAGATACACCTCAGGGCTTACCATCATCTTAGCCGATAGCATTTGCATACTCTTACGCACATCAAGACCACTAGCACGGCCGCCGTAAGTGCCAGGAGATGCTGTAACTACTGCTACTTTTTTATCCGTCCATACGCCATCACCATGCGGACGTGAGCCAATATCTATCACATTCTTTAAAGCTGCTGGCATAGTCCGATTGTGTTCTGGAGTTACAATAAGTACTGCATCAGCAGCTTTAAGCTGTTTACGCACTCGCGTATAACTGGAGATATCACGCTCATCATAATCTTGATTGTACAGCGGCAGATCGGCAATATTTACCTCTTCTACTTCGATACTATCTGGTAGCTGTGAGACAATATATTCAGCAAACTTACGATTGATAGACTCCACTCGCAGGCTACCAATGATTAGAGCGACGCGCGCAGGGGTACTCATGATAAGCTCCTAATAATTATTATTTAGTTGTCATGGCTGTAAATGTGATTATTGATTCATTTATCAATAATTAGCATTTGATTCTTGATATATCTGATTCTTAATATTTGGTTAGACATAGCTTCATTGTAATCATTGATAATAAGTAGATAAACCGTGATAAAAACAACTGTATGTTCTCATCCATAGAACAATACTTTGTTACTTATTCATAAACCCAATATGTAAAATGGAATCAAGTAAGGTCTATAGAATAATAAATAGATATAGCATTTCAAGGACTGTAAGCGTTACGAAGTTTTAACCAATATTTTGTAAAAATTCTTCATCGCGTGCTAATACAGATAGATAAAGTACTGGCAGTACAAATAGACCTACGGCCCAATAGCTGAGCTTGACGTAAAGAAGTGCACCTAGTAGGGCGCCAACGACAAAGCTTAAGACCAATGCAGTACTATGACCTAGTTTTTTGGCGTTTTTGGAGGTTCGATTGGCTAGATAATCAGATAAATTGATTCCTAGCTGCGTGGTATTACCAGTCATCAACACCGTTGGACTCATATGTTTAATCACTGTTTTGCTAGCAGTATTACGAATAGCCAAAGCGGTTAGACCCAGACCACCAGTGATCGCCACGGTGATACTGCCAGCATCGGTAAAAGGTTGAAAATACAAACCGGCTATCATAAATGCGGTCAAAAAAACCGCTTCAGCCAATAGTAAGTGACTGAGTACCAGCTGCTGCTTATGACTTTTATCGATATAAATCTTGGTAATCACTACCGTCAAAATAAATAGCGGCACAGATGCCAGCTTGATCCATAATCCATCTTCGCCTTTTACCAAACCGCTACCTGCCAGTACTAAGTTGCCCGTAACGTGTGCGGTAAAAAAGCCGAATAAGGTAATAAAGCCAATAGTATCAATCGCTCCGCCAACAACAGTTAATAGCACAGGCGTTTTATAGCGCTGCCAAAAGCTTGCCTGTGCTGCATCAATACTGTCCATACTGTTATTAGCCATTGAATAAAGCGCTCATTACTTACATAGATGTTTTTATAAATTTTCGGTACGCATTATTATCAGTTGCTACCCTAGTAGCCTTACCACTTAGTGCCTTCTATGGCTATGCGTAGGGCCGTCAACTGAATAAGCACCAGGGCCATGAGCAAAGATCAATAAGAAACCACCAGCCATAGCGATGTTTTTCATAAAGGGGTTCATCTGCGACTCATCGTTCCAAAATTGATGGAAGATTAAAGCTGACATAATATTGAAACCAACGAACAATATAGAGATTAGTCGTGCTTTAAAGCCGATAAGGATAGCGATACCCCCAAGCAGCTCAAGAGCAATTACCAGTGGTAATAATATACTGGGTACACCCATTGATTCCATATAACCAGCCGTTGCTGCATAACCTGTAATTTTGCTAAAGCCTGAAAAAATAAAAATCATTGATAAAAGTAGGCGGCCGATAGGGGCGCTTAGTTCTTGTAACTTATCCATCAGTATTCTCCATTCATAATGTGAATGCTTATTTAAGGGATTTTCTCATAATCAAGTAATGGCATTATTGTAGTTGTTGCTCTTAGATAGATAAACTCCAATAATTACAAAAGTGTGTTCTTTATGATAGAACAATAAACTATAGAGATAATATTAAAATAGCGGTACTATTGTTTGAGTACTTGGTTTGAGTATTTGAATGGTGTATGTACTTGAATGAAGGTTAACTAAATAGCCATGTAGCTAAATGAATACATAGTTAGATACCAAACGTATTGTTATATATGGGCTTTAATTACCAAGAATAATATATCTTGCCAAGTTTAAAAGTTTAGTTATAAAAACATTTATAACAGCAAAAATAATACATAAGACAACGGACATATACACTTTTTGATATTATTTATCATCAAACATAGTAATTTTTTGCTAAACTTAGCACTTTGAAACATAAGCTTTACTTAAAAAGTAAACTTTAAATCTACCTATTCAATAAAAGGATTGTCTATTATGGCTTTAAAACTTTTTAAATTAGTAAACCGTACTATGGCTGTTGCAGCTATCAGTGCCCTTGGCATGCTCAGCACTGTAAGTCATGCAGCTACTTATGAGCTTGACCCTCATCATACTGCGGTACGCTTTTTTGTTGATCACTTTGGTACTACAACTAATGCTGGCGGTTTTTATAATTTATCAGGTAATCTTGAATACGCACCTGAAGCGCAAGAAGGCTTTATAGGCCTTACTATACCTATGGGTAGCTTAAGCACAGGGATCAAAGCTTTTGATGGACATCTAAAATCTGATGATTTTTTCAATGTAGAAAAATACCCAACGGCTTATTTTAAATCCACTGATTGGGTATTTGATGGCAATGAGGTCAAAGCAGTTAAAGGTGATTTAACTCTACTTGATCAAACTCATCCAGTAACACTAACAGCTACTAAGTTTAATTGCTATGATAGCCCTTTGTTAGAGGCAGAAGCTTGTGGTGGCGACTTTGAGACCACTATCGATAGAACCAAATGGGGTATTGATACCTACACTGATGGCGGTATGATGAAAGACATCAAACTGGTCGTTCAGGTAGAAGGCAGCAAAAAATCTGACCTTCAGTAAGGTTCTTACTTTTAACAAGCTAAAAAGTTGCATTATTATTTTAAAGGCTTATTTAGAGGCTGGGCTAAGAGTCTGGTCTCTAAAATTTTTATTGAGTCTAAAGACTAATAATAAGATATAGCGGAACGAGGATAAAGGATAGCTAGTATGGGTCAACTAGAAGATATGGCTATGTTTATACGTGTGGTTGAAGCTGGTAGCATTACTAAAGCTGCTGAACAGCTAAATATCGCTAAATCAGCGGTCAGCCGCCGTTTAAAAGATTTGGAGACGCGTTTAGGTAGCCAGTTGATCAGCCGTACTACCCGTCAATCCAATTTAACAGAAGCAGGTCAGCACTACTATCAGCGTGCATGCAGTATCTTAAACGAGGTTGACGCGCTCAATGAGCAAACTAGCGGTGCACCTACTCGTATAGAGGGTACTCTAAAACTAACTGCACCGTTGTCATTCGGTCTTATGCATCTGAATGATGTGATTGATGAATACGCCAATCAACATCCTAATCTAAGCTTTGATTTGGATTTTTCTGATCGACACGTTGACTTGATTGAAGAAGGTTTTGAATTAGCTATTCGTATTAGAGAGCTGCAAGACTCAAGCTATCAGGCAAAACGTTTGGCGCTGATTCGTTACGCACTTTGTGCCAGCCCTGAGTATTTACAAAAGATGGGAACGCCTGAAACGCTCGAAGACTTAAATGAACATGAGTTCTTGCAGTATGGCCTTAGTAAAACAAGCAACCTACAACTGACTGATGCGCAAGGAAAAAAGCATAACCATACAATAAACGCAAAAATAAAAGCGACTAATGGTGAGTTCTTAGTAGATTTGGCAGTGAAAAATCACGGTGTTATTTTTATACCAACCTTTATCGCTTACCAAAGATTGGCCAAAGGTGAGCTAGTGCCTATTCTTAAACAGTATCAACTACCCACACTCAACGCCTATGCAGTTTACCCAAAAAACCGCTTCCTATCACAGCGTTGCCGCTATTTGATTGATTTTATTGCAGAGCGTTTTGGTGATGAGCCTTATTGGGATCAATTTTGACAAGAACGGCGTAAAGGTCTTACTAAAAGCTCATCGTTACTCATCAGACCATCATATCTATTTTTAGTCGAACTTGAGAGTACACTAAAGTTGCTACCCATCTTAAAAAGCTATTGCTACTATCAAGGAAGACAGTACTATAGCGACAAAGCTTGATGTACAAAATACCATTAATCATAAGGAGATGACTTATGGATCACAGCGATTTACAAAAGCTTGGTATGAAAGCGATAACCGAGTTTGACTATGCCCGCCAAAGCCCTTTACCGCAAGAGCGTTTACAGGCTGCCCGCGTTCAAGCTGAAGCTTTTAGAGAACGCTTCATAGACGAGCCAGAAGTTGACTATTATCAGAGCGTTAATTTAGTTCGGGTCCCCTACCCAACATGGTACGCCTACAGTGGCGTCTATACGCAAAGCACTTATAAATTTCCTTATCTGCATATCCTAAACCGGCTATTCATCATTCAGTATCATGACTTTTTGGGAGAGCTAAAAACTTTGTTGTTCTCTCCGTCTGACATTGATGCCGATCGTGAGACACCGTTTTTTAAGCGCTTAACCAACAAGATGCCGAGCTGGTCGCCACTTGAGAGTGTGGTTGCTCCTATCTTTCGTGATGTGAATGAGGCTTTAGCTGAGATAGGCCTTGCGCCTGAAGATATTGACTATATCAGCTATGACCATCTGCATACCCAAGATGTACGTCAGTGGCTTGGTTCTACAACGGCTACTACCAACCTGCCTGCCTACTTCCCAAATGCCAAGCTTTTAGTGCATGAAAAGGAGTGGCAAAGCGCTCAAGGTCTACTACCTCTGCAAGCTGAATGGTACTGTCCAAACGGCATTGAAGGCATTGATCTTGATAAGGTCATCACTTTTGACGGTAGTATTCAGCTGGGCAAAGGCTTAGCACTGGTACATACTCCGGGTCATACTGAAGGCAATCACTCCTTGGTTGCTCGCGTAGCGGACGGCATCCGAGTGACCTCAGAGAACGGCGTCGGCGCTGATGCTTATGCTTATGCGCCTATGAATTCCAAAGTCAATGCTATCCGTCGCTATGCTAAAAAGACGGGCATGGAGGTCATCTTAAACGGTAATACTTTAGAGGACAGCACCGATCAGTATATCTCTATGGTCGTTGAGAAAACCATTGCCGGTCCCTCTAACAACCCTGATTTCCCCAACTGTGCTTCAAGTAGTGAAGCCACTCCTTATTGGCTGATTCCCGGTCATAAGGTCAGTCATTTGATTGGGGAGGCAAAGTTTGGCCGTTTGAATAAAAGCAGTCCAAGTAACGTTTCACAGAAGGAAGGCGCTTAATGAGTTACTTCACTAATAAAACCGTTTATATTACTGGTGCTGCCTCCGGTATCGGTTTTGAGACTGCTAAGCAATTGATTAAACAGGGTGCAAACCTAGTATTGTTCGATGTACAGCCGCTTGATGAGACGCTATCTACGCTACAAAGTCTCAATAAAAAAAGCGCCTCAATTAGCACTTATAAGCTTGATGTCACTGATAGCGAGGCAACTACTAAGCAGTTTGCCATAGCGGCAAACGAGCAGTCTCCGGATATTCTAATGCATTTTGTCGGGATTACTAGCCCTTGGACATTTGATGAGATGAGTCAAGAGCAGTTTGAGCGAGTCATTGATATCAACTTGTTTGGCACGCGCAATGTACTAGCAGCGGTGCGTCCTTTCTTGTCACGTGGCGACCAAGTGATGGTTACCGCCTCAATGTCCTCTTTTACAGGTAGCTACGGCTATAGCTCATATAGCGCTTCAAAGTTTGCCATTTGGGGTATGATGCAGTCGCTAAGCTTTGAGTGGAAGCCATTAGGTATTGATATTACTGTCTTTGCACCGCCGCCAATAGATACGCCGCTGACTCAAGCGGAAGTTGGCGTGATGTCACAAGCAGGCGTCGGTATGAAAAAGCTGGCAGGCAAGCTTAAGATCGAGGACGCGGTTAAGTCCATGCTAAAAGGCGTAGAAAACCGCGAATTCTTAGTAGTGCCCGGCGTCATGGCCAACCTAATTAGATTGCAGTTGCGCTTCTTCCCAATGAAATGGGTGAATTGGATTGGTAATACCAGTGTTAAATTATCTATGAGAAAGTAAGTCATTTTAGACTAGCAACACAAAATCAGCTGAGCATTTTGCTTGGCTTTTTTATGGATAACAATACCTTTCACTATTACATCTACATATTTCCCACCGAATAAAGACAGTAACGGATGGTAGATGTTTTTTCAATACTCTACTCTGTTAAATCGCCAAAACAGTCTTGCAAAACCTACTTTCAAAGAACAATGAGCGATACTACCTAAAATAGGATAATAACAGTGACCAATTTAACAATAAAAAATGCCAGACTAATGGGTTATCAGTACCCTGTCGATATTCACATAAAAGATGGACATATTGCTAGTATAGACGTTGTCAAAGACTATATCACTGATAATGAATCGGACAAAAAGTCTAAAACCTGCAAAAACGTTTACGATGCTAAAGGCAACTTTGTGTGCTCAGGGTTTTTTGAGAGTCACATTCATCTTGATAAAGCCTGCATTTTAGATCGCTGTAGCGTCCAAGAAGGCACACTTCAGGAAGCGGTTGAAGAGACAGGTAAAGCTAAAGAAGGATTTACTGAACAAGACGTATTTGAGCGCGCCTCAAAGGTCATTGAGATGGCAATAAAAAAGGGCACAGTGGGTCTACGTACCTTTGTAGAGACTGATGAGAAGACAGAATTACGTAGCTTTGAGGCGATAAAAAGAGCGCAAGATAAGTACGCTTTTGCTATCGATATTGAGATCTGCGCGTTTGCTCAGTCGGGTCTCACAACCAAACCCAAACCCAAGAGTTATTGCAGCAAGCACTGGAGCAAGGCGCTAATCTGCTAGGAGGCTGCCCATACAAGGACGACAATCCAGACCAGCATATTGAGATGATATTTGATTTAGCTGAGAAGTTTGACGTCGATGTTGATTTTCATCTGGATTTTGATTTAGACCCTGAGGACTCAAGCATTCCAAAAGTCCATAAGGAAACCATTAAGCGTGGCTATCAAGGCCGCGTCTCTATCGGTCATGTCACCAAGCTGTCGGCTATGGATAAGATGAAGCGCGGCGAGATGGCAGGACTGCTCAAACAAGCGGGTATCACCTTGATCGTACTGCCAGCTACCGATGTCTATATCAGTGGTAGCAGTTATGAATCCTTGATACCTAGAGGCATGGTCAATGCCAATCAATTCGCTGAGCTTGGCATCAATACGGCGATCTCTAGCAATAATATCTTAAACGCTTTTACCCCCTACGGTGATGCGTCCTTGGTAAGAATGGCCAATATGTATGCCAATATTGCACAGTTATCCACGGACGATGAGCTTACCGATACCTTTGATATGATCACGAAGAATGCTGCTAAATTGTTAACGGTTGAGAGCGATATCACTGTTGGCGCGCCAGCAACTTTGGTGATATTAGAAGCTAAAGACGCGGTAGAGGCTATTCGTACTAATGCCCAAGCACTGGCAGGCTTTAAAAACGGCAAACAGACTTTCAATAATCAAGCGGCTGAGATTTACTTTGAATAATGGTAAGAGTACATCTGCAAAATATAGAGAAAACAAGTAAAAGGATTACAAATAATTATAGCGTTAGTTGCCGATTTAATACTCTGTATTGTACAATTATTATTAAATAAATCCCTTTAATAGATCTCTATAATTTAGAATAGCTACATATTGTAGAACAGCTAATGATTTTGGATATGTTATGAGCAATTTTACAGCTAAGAATACAGTGTCTCACGACCAATCCTCGTCTCAAACTATAAACAAGCCCTCTAGCTTTAAGACAAACTGGCTTGCCGTCAGTATGGTGGTGACGGCTGGCATTATAGCGGCGCTACAAGTGGGCAAAGTTATCGTTTCCGTCCCGCTACTGCGCGCAGACCTCGGACTTAGCCTTAGCGCCGCAGGATGGGTATTGTCTATCTTTTCAGTACTTGGCGTGTTAGGTGGTATTCCTACTGGCGCAGCGGTCAGTCGTTTCGGCGATCGACGTATCCTACTCTTAGGACTTGTTGCTATTGTTATTGGTAGTCTAGCGGGCGGTTTTGCCAGTGATTACTCAGTGCTACTAGTGACTCGAGTCGTTGAAGGTTTAGGGTTTTTGCTGATTATTATTGCCGCACCTGATTTGCTTAGACGTATTGTTGCGCCCCATGAGCAGGATCGTGCTTTTGCTATCTGGAGCTGTTTTATGCCAGCGGGAATGGCACTTGCTCTACTGGTTGGGCCTTTTTTAGTAGGTTGGCGTAGTTTGTGGTTTGCCAATGCGCTATTGGCTGCGTTCGTGATCATTGCAGTTATGCGTTATGTCAGTCAAGGCATGATCATGCAAGACAAATGGTCGTGGTCTGGTCTTAGCCGCGATACCATGCAAACACTCAAAGCCGACGGGCCATTACTATTGGCGGCGACCTTTGCACTTTATACGCTACTATTTTTTGCTTTATTCAGCTTTTTACCGGTACTGCTCGAAGAACGTATGGGTGTGTCGGCAGCTTTAGCCAGCGTGCTCACTGCCGCCGCTATCGGTGCGAATATTATTGGTAATTTAGCAGCGGGTGTATTGCGAGAGCGCGGCGTGGCTCAATGGAAGATCATCAGCGTTGCCAGTATTGTGATGGGCGTTATGGGTTTAGGTATTTTTCTACCTATACTGCCAAATTTAGCCGTCTTTGGTGCTTGTGTTGCCTTCTCCGCTTTCGGCGGCTTAATTCCAGCAATAGTAATGGGCGGTATCCCGACGCTCACGCCCAGTGACAAGCTTGCCCCCGTATCATTTGGTCTCGTCATGCAAGGCAATAATTTGGGACAGCTGATCGGTCCGGTCGCCATTGGCGGTGTGGTAGGCGCTATGGGCTGGAACGCTGTTGCCGTCTTTATTGCAGGGGGCGGCGTAGTCGTTGTCCTTTTAGCTCTAGCACTGCGCCGATCATTTCAACGTGCAAAAATGGGTTCAACAGCGTCTTAGTGCATAAATCCAGCCTTGTATTTGAGCCAAGATTTAGATAACGGGATAATTTTCTCGGTTAAAGTTTCGATTGAAAATTGTTATTACTTAGACCTTATTCACAAAACCTAACGTGCGCTACTTGGAAAAGCAGGCAGCAGCTTAATATGTTCCGGCTCATGCTGAATGATTAGCGTCGCTGGAATATTCTTGACAAAGCCGTAGAGACGATCCATAGAGGCTAAAGACTGCGCGCGATCGGTGTTAAACGGTGGCACGTTATTATTGGTTACCTGCTCATTAAAATGCACAGTATCACCGCTTAATAACACTGCCCCAGTCTCAGGCAATCGTACCAGCAAAGAGTGACTCCCTGGCGTATGACCCGGCGTGTCAATCATCACAACCGATCCATCACCAAAGACATCATGATCTTTAGAAACCGCTTCTACTAAGCCATTGCCCTCAAGCCAAGGCGATAGTGCGGCAGTATTGATATCAGCAGGAGGCGGCGTCTGCTTGAGTACTTGTAGATCATCTTCGCCGATGAGCAGTTTAGCATTAGGAAAGTCGGTAGCTTGACCGGTGTGATCGAAATGATAATGACTAATACCAACGATATCGATGTCCTCTGGTTGGATGTTGATCTGCTGTAGCTGGTCAACCACGGTTCGATTCAAACGCGGACTCATAGCGTCTTTAGTGATCTTTGCACCCAGTAGCTCCTTAGACAAGCCAGTATCCCAAAGCATAAGCTCATCGTTGTGACGAATTAAATAACAGCTGTCTGTCAGCGTTTTACTCTGTCCTGTATAACTAAAAGTGTCGGAAAATTGATTCAGCACATTGACTTGAATGGTGCCACAGTCAAGCCGCCAAAGCTCTAAATTAGCTTCATTTTTGGCTATCTCTGTAGCTGCTGCGTTAGCTGAAAAAGACAATGATAGCGCTGCACTTGATACTACTGCTAGTAAAATTCTTTTCATTATTTTTCTCAAATCAATAGCGGATTAAAATGCCTAACTGTTTTGTACTAAGATTTCTAAAATCTACTAAACTAATGAGTTAATATCAAATCATTTTATAGATAACTAACAAAAAAGCACGATCTTTTATAAGACCATGCTTTTTTTGACTTAACAAATTCATTTGAAGTGAGCCGTTCAACATTGCTCATCTTATTTAGCAGCTTAGTCATTATTGATCGAGTGTTTGTACGCCGCCACCATTCACAAATAACGTCTGACCACTTACCCAGCTTGAGATAGGGGAAGCAAAATAAAGCATGGCACCAGCGATATCATCCGCTTCACCCAAACGCTTAATTGGTGTGTGGGCGAGCATCTTTTCTTCAAGCTCAGACGTCAGTACAGTTTCTAAAGAGGCTGTACGAGTCGCTCCGGGACCTACAGCATTGATACGCACCTCAGAGCCAAAGTCATGCGCCAAGTTAGCAACCATATGATTGACCGCGGCTTTTGAGGCGGCATAACCGCTCATGTCTGGGCTTTTATTAACGCTCGACATCGAGGTGGTAATGACAATGGACCCATAGCCTGACTTTTTCATATGCGGTACACATAACTGGCACAGACGCCAAGCGCTAAACACGTTTAATTCAAAGTCGCGGCGAAAATCATCAACGGAGATCTCAAACGGGTTCTCTTGACCGCCACCGCCGCCGCCCGCGTTATTGATCAAAATGTTGATACTGCCAAATGTATCTACCGCTTTATCAACCATAGCGACTAAATCATCGTCTTTTAGGATATTACATTCAACGGCCAAAGCTTTAACTCCAAAGCTTTCAATCTCTTTGGCTGCTGCTTTGGCATCATCCATCTTTAGATCGGCAATAACAATGTTTGCGCCCGCTTGTGCTAAGCGTAGAGCAGAGGCTTTACCAATACCGTTGGCACCGCCAGTGACGATGGCTATTTTGCCTGATAGATCAAATAGCTCATTAAACTCTTTATGCTTATAGTCTTGCATGATTACTCCTTTAATTATTTAATTTTCAGTTATTAATTATTTAGTCATTATTACAAAACAACCTGATAATTATGCGCGGTTTGCTTTAATTTAATGTCATAACCTCATAGTCTTTTGTAATATTTATTTGTAATCGGCACAGAATGGTAACCCAGCTGAATTATGACTTGATCGGATGTCTTCATTGCTCTAACTGAAATTTGCTTTAACACTACTAACCTTATAAAAAGATCTGATAAGTTCTAGGCATAAAAAAAGCCCCACCTCTCTTATTGAGAGGTGAGGCTTTTACGCTTTTTAAGCTATATTTGGAGCGGGAAAAGAGATTCGAACTCTCGACCCCAACCTTGGCAAGGTTATGCTCTACCACTGAGCTATTCCCGCTTAAATCAAGATGTTGATCTATTGGTCATGTTTTAATAATGACTACGTCTTGATATGCTGGCTATTCTATCAATTATTTTGCTGGTGTCAATCTCTTTTTTTATTTTTATAGAGTAATAATCATTTTGCGCCATAATATAGGCGAACCTTTATCATTTACTATATATTTCTCGATTTTTACTTTACTTACTAAAATACTATTCTTTTGTTTACCCCTTACACTTATACTCTCAATTATACTTTGTGTTTTACTTTACAGGGCAACTTTTCTGTTTTGGTTTTAGAGTTAACATTTATAAAAGGAGATTTTTATGAAAAAATTACTTACCACTACGATAATGACGGCATCTTTATCAGCGCTGAGCTTAAGTGGCTGCTCAAGTACTACCAGTACCGGCGCTGTTGGTGTGGATCGTCAGCAGTTGTTATTGGTATCTAGTGAACAAGTTGAGCAGCTGTCCGCTCAAAGTTACAATAAAAGCATTCAAGAGGCACGTAAGCGCGGAGTTCTTGATACCAATCAAGCGCAGCTTAATCGTTTAAAAAACATCTCAAACCGTTTGATTGCACAAGTCTCAGCTTATCGTCCAGATGCGGCGCGCTGGAATTGGGAAGTACACACTATTAAATCAGAGCAGCTCAACGCTTTCGTTATGCCGGGTGGTAAGATTATGTTTTATACTGGTATTATCGATCGTCTAAACTTAACGGATGATGAGATTGCTGCCATTATGGGTCATGAGATGTCGCACGCGCTACGCGAACATTCACGCGAACGCTTGTCACGCGAGTATGCTACTCAAACGGGCATCGGTGTCGCCGCTAGTCTCTTTGGACTGACAGAAGGCCAAGCAGAGCTTGCCAACCTAGCAGGAGACTTTGGACTGAGTCGTCCACACAGCCGCACCCAAGAGTCTGAGGCAGATCAAATTGGTCTTGAACTGATGGCACGTGCAGGTTATAACCCGCAAGCTTCTATTAGTCTGTGGCAAAAGATGCAGCGCGCAAGCCAAGGTGAGCCGCCACAATTTTTGAGCACTCACCCCACCAGTAGCAACCGTATTGCTCAGCTACAAGCGTTAATGCCAAAGGTTATGCCGCTATATCAACAAGCGCGACGCTAACAGTTAAATAGTCAATCAACTGTCGCCTAATTATTTTTTATAAGATTAAGCTATCAAAATATTAAGCAGAGTGCAGATCAAAATCGCACTCTGCTTTATTGTTGTTGCCAGCATTTTGCTCAACTTCCCTTGTCGCAGATTGGGTCTGCTATAATAACTAGCATACTACTATTAACCACCACCCTTTATTAACCGATTGAGGATCGCTATGAGCCTACCTAATTCGACCACTACTCCTACTGCTGACGCTATTAAAAAGAAGCTACAAGACCTAAATCCTCAGTACCTTGATTTGATCAATGAATCGATGAGCCATGCTGGCTACTTTGAAGGCAAGGAGAGTCACTTTAAACTAACTATCGTCAGCGATGACTTCATTGGTAAACGTTTGGTGGCGCGTCATCAGCTGGTTTACACTTTAGTAGCTGAGCTGCTGACTTCGCAAGGCGGCAATGTCCATGCCTTAGCGATTCATGCTTACACACCAGAAGAATGGCAATCTCAAGGCGTAAGTCCTGAAAGCCCCAATTGCGCTGGTCAAAATAATGTATAGTGCGCTGGATAAAATGTAAAATAACTTTACCCCCTCCCTTTAATACTCAATGTTGAGTTTGTAAACGGCAATCGTAGAAGGAATGCTGGTTCATGAAACATCTACATACGCTTTTAGCAGTACTAGTCATTGGACTGTTTTTGTATCAAAGCTTTTTGGTGCTAAGTAGCAACAGGCGCGCGCCGCGTATGGTTAAAGTCTCTACCCATATTCTTTATACCCTAATCATACTCTCAGGAGCTTGGATGCTGATGCAACTGATCAGTGTCAATGCACCAGTACAATGGGTATTTGCCAAAATTATTTTGCTTATCGCTGCCATTAGCGCTAGTGTGAAGGCATTCAATCCTAATGCTAACCAGACTCAAAGCCGAGTCGGGATCGCTGTTGCTGGCATTGCTTATCTTGGTATCGTAATTTTGGCTTATGCTAAACCTGCAAACTTTTTTTAGTAAGTTAATAAAACATAGGTTAATTAAACACAATGTTTTACAGTACAATAAGCTAAGCATAGCGTCAAAACATCACCTTCGCCCTATGGAGTCACTATGAAAATCCTTACTACAGCTGCGTTACTAACCTCTGTTGGCATTCTTGGTCTCTCAGGCTGCGCCTCTACTGGTAAAGTTACCCCGCAATATGTGCCGCCAAGTACTTATCAGAACTATGATTGCCAAGCATTAAGTCAAGAATATGCACGCGTTGAGCGCTACGTAAACGAGGCTCAAAAACAACAATCCACTCTATCAACCTCAGGAGTAGGCGTTGGCGTCTCTGCAGGACGCTGGGGTATCTCGCCTAATATCAGCTTTGGGGTAGGCAAAAGCAATAATACGCGCGCGCGCGACGCCAGATTATCGCGTCTGTATGGTGAAGCTGATGCGATTATTCAGTCGGCGCGCGTCAAACGTTGTAGCTTTGCCAATGGTATTAAGGTTTATGGTGAATAAGCGTTGATAGCCTACTCGCTATAAAGCTCTTTTAAAAAGCTAAAAAAAAGCCAATACACTATTTATGTATTGGCTTTTTTAACTCATAAACGATCTTTATTTTTAGTTTTGCAAAAGCAGAATACTAGGCTAAAGCAGCAGCCTACAGTAATCTATACTAAGTTAGAATTTTCGTTAGATATGAAACTTCGATTTCTCTATATTACTATAATTTTAGAAGCTAATATTACGCTTGGAGGCTTTGTACCCACTGCACGATTTGGTTAGTAGGCAACGCACCGGATTGACGAGCGACTTCTTTACCGCTTCGATACGCTACCATCGTCGGCAGACTACGGATATTATATGGCGCTGCTGCTTGCTCATATTTATCGGTCTGTATTTTGGCAAAAACCACTTGCGGCAACTGACCAGCGGCTTCTTTAAACTGCGGCGCCATCATCAGACAAGGCTGACACCAGCTCGCCCAAAAATCTATGATCGTCAACACATCATTTTTTTGAATGGTTTTATTAATAGTTTGCGCGTTTAACTCACGAGGAGTGCCATTTAGTAGTGGCTGACCGCATTTGCCACAATTAAGCTGTGCACTTAGACGTGCTGCTGGCAGACGGTTGGTCGCTTGGCAGTTTGGACAGACGATATGGAAACTTGCTGCACTCATACGATTTTTCCTGTTCTAATCATTGTATTTTAATAATGGCGATCAGTCTGGCTTTATCAAGACAGTTTATCATTACCGTTTTTTATTTAGCTTAACTGCTTTATATGCTGAGCCACTGTACACATAGCTCATAGGTCGCAGGCCCGATAAATACTCCGCGTTTAGCTCCTCAATGATAAAACCACCAGCTTGCATAAGCGCTGGAATGTCACGATTTAGACGACAGCCGCCCGCTATTGGCTTCCAAAAAGGCGTTAGGCGATGCTGCCACCGCTCAACAGAAGGCTCAGGTGCCAAGCCATGTTCACAGAATAACAGCTTACCATTAGGCTTTAAAACTCGCGCCATCTCTTGAAGCGTCGATATCGGATCGTCAATACTGCATAAGGTAAAAGTCATAACGATAGTATCAAAACGGTCTGTTTCGGCATGGATGCCCTGCACGTCAGCCGCTATCATCTCAACGGAGGTATCGATAGCGGCGGCGCGCTTGCGAGCTAGAGTTTGCATTTGAGCGGCGGGATCAACACCAATGATGGCAGATACCTTTTGAGGATCATAAAACTGCAAGTTGAGACCACTACCGATACCAATCTCCAGCACCTCGCCTACCGCTTGTGGCACAACTTTGGCGCGTGCGCTCATCACCTCACCCATGCCGCAAGCCATATCAATCATTTTTGGCAGTACGTAACGTTCATAAGGATTCATTATTTTCGGCACCAAAGCTTATGTATTTGAGGGAATTGTTCTAATGATAACTTAACGCTTGCAAGTGTTCATCCTAAGCACGGCAAAATTAAACCTTTTATGAAAGTGCATTGAGCGGCACTTTTAGATAACGAACACCATTGTCTTCAGGCGCTGGCAAGTGACCGGCATCAATATTTACTTGCACTGAGGGAATAATGAGTCTTGGCATCTCAAGGGTGGCATCACGGCGCTCACGCATCTGTACAAATTCTGCCTCGTTGATACCATCCTTTACATGGATATTGCCTTGTCTTTGTGCCGCTACCGTAGTACTTGGGCAATGCTTACGCCCTTGACTCGGATAATCATGACATAGATACATCATTGTGTCCTCATCAAGCGCCAGTAACTTTTGAATTGAGTGATATAGCGTAGCTGCATCGCCACCTGGAAAATCACAACGCGCTGTACCCACATCAGGGGCAAATATTGTATCACCGGTAAAGACGGCCTGCTTTTCATTATCAGTCGCCACATAAGCCATATCGGCAGGCGTATGACCTGGTACATGCATAACGGTAATTTTAATATCACCAAGCGTTAAAACTGTCTCTTCATCGGTCAAAATATCAAACTGACTGGCATCAGTACGAAAACTGGTATCAAAGTTATAAATTTGTTTAAATATTTTCTGTACTTCGGTGATGTACTTACCTATGACTAGCTTACCGCCCAAGGTTACTTTGACATGAATAGCTGCTGATAGATGATCGGCATGCGCATGAGTTTCTATAATATAGACCAGCTCCCACTCTTGCTCGCGCACAAACTCAATCACTTCATCCACACTGTCTGTAGCTGTGCTGCCAGCCTTAGGGTCAAAATCTAATACCGGATCAATGATTGCACACAGCTTTTGCTTAGCATCTGCTAATACGTGGGTATAAGTTTCTGTATCGTCATGTAAAAAAGAATGAACTTGCATATTTACCTCTTCATTATCTTTTTGCTGTCTTTAATAATTTTTAGTAATTATTTAGTACAAATCAGCGTTTATAATGATTAACAATATAGCAGTGATTATACACTTTATCAATTTATATAATGTAATTAAGAATATTTTGGTATAATTACGCATATCCTTGCTAATTAGCTATAATTCATTCAATAAAAAATGCGATAATTATGTAACATTTTTACTTAAATAAGGAGCTTATTCTGACAACCTCTATTTTAGCTTCCACTTCAACCACACCAGAAGACTCAGTACCTGCAAACGAGATGGAAAATACTACAGAATCAAACCTGACAGATTTTGCACCGATAGATCTTGCCAAACAAATGCAAGAGGCTTCCTTGCAAGCCAGTCAATTACTAAAATCATTATCACATCCCGATCGTTTGTTATTATTGTGTCAGTTGACCCAAGGCGAATACTGTGTTGGGGAGCTTGAGCGCTTAGTCGGTGTGGGGCAGCCCAGTCTCTCTCAGCAGTTAGGTATCCTGCGTAAAGATGAGCTAGTAGCTACGCGCCGCGAAGGTAAGCAGATTTATTATCGTATTGCTAGTGATGATGCTTTGGCCGTCTTGCAGCTGCTATACCAACGTTTCTGTTCTCAAACTGATTCATAATTAGTTGTGCTGTTTATAGTTACGTGGCTATATTTTTGATTACAACACTTTTATGATGATGTTTTTATGCTGACCTATTGATATGCCGTCTATGATTGCTCGTCTGATTCCCACTTGGCTCAGGCAATACCAGCTTGCTACTCTAGCGACTGATATTATTGCCGGATTGGTAGTCGGTGTACTGGTCATTCCGCAAAGTTTAGGTTACGCGGTGTTAGCAGGGCTACCGCCAGTTTATGGTCTTTATGCAGCGATTGTGCCCGTCGTTGTCTATGCCTGGTTTGGCTCTAGCAACGTACAAGCGGTGGGACCCGTTGCTATTACTGCTATTATGACCGCCAGTAGCTTGCAAGCATACGCTGATAAAGGCGCTGAGCAATATGCTTTAATGGCAAGTCTGCTAGCCTTTATGGTAGGAGCGCTACTTTGGATCGCAGGACAGCTCAAACTTGGCTGGATCATGCAATTTATTAGTCGTGGGGTGTCAGCAGGGTTTGTGAGCGGCGCTGCGGTATTGATTTTTGTAAGTCAGCTCAAATATATAACGGCGATTCCTGTAGCAGGAAGTAGCTTGATTGATTATCTAACCACTATGCAGATGTATGCACGTCAGCTACATCCACTAACACTGCTTATCGGCGTGATCGCTTTTATTCTTTTGACCACGAATCGTTATGCAGGGGTTTGGGTATGGCGCTCTTGGTTGTCCGGTACCTACGCTAAATGGGCTGAGCGCTTATTTCCGCTTATTTTATTAGGTATAGCGATTCTGCTTAGCATGGGGTTACACTGGTCAGTCAAAGGCGTGGACACGATTGGCAGTATTCCACAAGGACTACCAAGCTTTACGCTACCGTATGTACCAGAATTTAGCGAAGCGCTAAATCTGCTGCCAACAGCAGGACTCATGGCGCTCATTATCTTTGTTTCTAGTAGCTCAGTTGCCAGTACTTATGCACGCCTTCGCAGCGAGACATTCGATGCCGATCGTGAGCTTACGGGGCTAGGTCTTGCCAATCTGGCGGGCGGTTTGTTTCAAAGCTTTGCTGTAGCAGGCGGATTTTCGCGTACTGCTATCAATGCTGACTCAGGCGCTAAAACGCCGCTGGCTAGTCTGGTCACAGTCATGGTGATGATTGCCGCCTTGATCGCCTTTGGCAATGCTCTTGCTCCATTGCCCTATGCCATTTTGGGTGCCACGATCATGGCCTCTATTATTGGCCTGATTGATGTCACAACTTTAAGAGAAGCTTGGCAGCGCGACCGTTTAGACGCTGCCAGTTTTTTGGCGGCATTCATTGGTGTACTAATATTTGGACTCAATACTGGTCTGGTCATTGGACTTATGGTGTCGTTTGCCAGCTTAATTTTGCAATCAAGCCAGCCGCACGTTGCCATAGTTGGTCAGCTGGCAGGTAGTGGTCACTTTCGTAATATTAATCGCCACAATGTCGTGACTTTTAGCCATTTATTAATACTACGTATTGATGAGAGCTTATTCTTTGGCAATAGCGAATCCGTACATCGCCGCATACTACA
This sequence comes from uncultured Psychrobacter sp., assembly GCA_947501045.1. Taxonomy (GTDB): domain Bacteria; phylum Pseudomonadota; class Gammaproteobacteria; order Pseudomonadales; family Moraxellaceae; genus Psychrobacter. The sequence continues at coordinate 457,827 of CANMUI010000001.1, read as the reverse complement.
AGCGACTAAAGAGTATTCAAAGGCGCATGAGATTATCCTGATTATGGCGGCTGTTAATCATATTGATCTGACCGCGCAAGAGATGCTGATCACGCTAAATAAAGAGCTGGTTTCGCAAAATAAGCGCTTGCATTTTAGTTTTGTTAAAGGCCCTGTCATGGACATCATTGAACATACGCCGCTCATTACTGAATTATCGGGGCAAGTTTATTTAAGTACGATGGATGCTGTCAATGATCTAAAAGATGATTAGTAACGCTCTACCGCTAAAATGCTAAACGGTTATTTTAAATTAGCAACAGCTATTGGCGTCTATTACGAAATACCGTTATGATAGTAAGCTCCTTAAGCTAAAAAGGCTTATAGTGAAAACAACAGCAGTAACAGTATTACCCTATCTTTGTATTTTTTATAGGCTTTAATAAAGCCTACAGGCATTTTTTATGACTGACAATCTAACGATTTATAAGCAGATTTACCCTGTTCAATGTGCCAAGCTTGCTGATTTAGGCTACCGTTCGGTGCTAAACATACGTCCTGATGATGAGCACATTACCCAACCTACGAGCGATGCTTTGGCAACGGCTACTGAGCATGCAAATCTAACCTATCATTACCTGCCATTTGATGATGAACGCTTAAGCCTAGCAACCGTTGAGCAGTTTGCTAAGTACTACCATGCCATGCCAAAACCTATATTGGTCTTTTGCGGTACTGGTGCGCGCGCCAAATTGCTTTATCAAAGTGCACTGATGCAAGGTCTGTTATAACTGTTTATAATCTCCACTTCTTTAAAAAACCTTCCTTAACCCCAAAGTATTCTTAGAATAAGAATAATAGTAAATAATAACAGTAGCTAAGGAGCTGCCATGAACCATCAAATCAGTATTACTGGACAAATCACTCCAGCCCAAGTACCTATGATCGCTGAAAATGGCTTTAAAACCATCATCAACAATCGTCCCGATGGTGAAGAGCCTAATCAACCTACCAGCGCTGAGATTGCTGCAGCTGCCGAAAAAGAAGGGCTGGCTTATAAAGAGATATCCTTTGCTGGTAATGAGATGAATCAAAGCCACGTTGAGCGCTTCGCTGAATATTTCAATCAGGCTGAGCAGCCTATTTTAATATATTGCCGTACGGGCAATCGCTCAACAGGTCTCTATGAGACAGCGAAGCAGATGGATTTGTTAGATGACTAGCATGACTAGCAACTAAACAAGTGCTACTGAGGAACTAATATAGTCATCACATACGCTTACTAATTGCGCCCGTCCAAAATTTGGATGGGCGTTTTTGATGGTCGTCTTTACAATTTACTTCGCTTATTTCATCAAAGTAAACGATCATCAATAATGGCATAATAAAATTTCATCCATAAAGCTTAATGGGCACATTTTATGCAAAAACCCCTACTTATCATCGGTAATAAAAACTACTCATCATGGTCATTGCGAGCTTGGCTATTGCTTAAAGCTTTTAACATTGATTTTGATGCAGAGCTTATCGAGCTGCTCCATCCTTCAGCGCGTCCAACGCTTGAGACGCATTCGCCTACAGGTAAAGTACCTGTGTTGGTTTACACTCAAGACAGTGACAATAATAGCGAAAAAGTAAGCGTTTGGGATACTTTAGCAATTGCCATTCATATTAACGATTATTTCACTGATATGGATATTTGGACAGGACTCAATAAATCTGATACTCATGCGCAAACTAGAATCAATAGTGCTTACTGCCAAAGTATCGTCGCTGAAATGCATTCAGGTCTAATGGGTGTTCGTAGTGAAATGCCGATGAACATTAGAGCAACGGCAAAGATAAACCCAAGCCGCGCTTGTTTAGCTGATATTGCGCGTATTGAGGATATCTTTGCTGATTGTTTAGATGGACGTTCAAAGGACAGCTATCTCTTTGGAAAATTTACTGCAGCTGATGCCTTTTTTGCTCCAGTGGTGCTGCGCTTGCAAACTTATGCGGAGGCTTCGAACATAGAGCTAAAACCGAACACTAAGCAGTATTGCCAAACTATGCTCAACAACGTACATATGCAAGCTTGGATAGCAGATGCTCTACAAGAGACACGCGTTATTGCAGAAGATGAAGCAGGTGAGATTATCTCAGTTAAAGGCGTATTGGCTGATTAAAAAGTTAGACGTTCAATAGTAGCGAGATAACCGAGTTGAGAGCCTTCTAAATGACTAAACAGTTAATCTTGTATAACGTTTATCTTATACAACACTGTAAACTACAATGAGATTTAAGATTATATAGATACTACTATTAGGTGAGCTAAATGGACACAAGGGATAAGAGCCATCTGAAAAGTCATGACTTGAAGACTTTTAATTTTACAAGGAATGTTTCATGAGTGATATTGCATTTGCTTTACTGCCATTGGCACTGGCCTACATTATGTTTACTTTGGGAGCTGGGTTAAAACCAAGTGACTTTAAGGTTATCGTTAATTATCCTAAAGCGTTTTTTGTAGGTCTAATCAATCAGGTCATTTTGGTACCTTTGATCGCTTTAGCAGTGGTGCTTATTACTACGCCGCCGCCTGCCATCGCCTTTGGTATTATGCTCATCAGCTTTTGTCCTGGCGGCGTTACCAGCAATATGCTTAGCTTTTATGCCAAAGGTAATGTGGCGCTTTCAATTGCGCTTACAGGCGTCGTCAGTTTGCTATCGGTTATTACCTTACCTATCTTGATTACTTTAGCGTTTGACCACTTTATGCAAGATCAAGCAGGGTCTATCAGCGCGGTAAAAATTGGCGTGGTCATGTTTTTATTGACCGCTTTGCCCGTAAGCCTTGGTATGCTAGCGCGCTATAAGTTCACAAGCTTTATGGAGCGCAAAAGCGGTTTTCTTAATGGTCTAGCCAGCGTCTTTTTCGTGTTGATTGTTTTGGCGGCTATTGCTTCTAATTGGGAGTTGTTAAAATCACAAGCGGCACTGATCGGGCTAGAGCTTGTCTTTATTATTGTGATTTTATTTGCTTTGAGTATGCTGATCTCTAGAGTGTTAAAACTGAGCTGGTTCGATACTAAGACCGTTGCAATAGAAACTAGTATTCAAAACAGTACTACAGCTATTACCTTAGCGCCGATTATTATGGGTACAGCGGCAGGTCTGCCTGCTATCGCCCTGCCCGCTGCTTTATACGGCGTACTTATGTATATTATTGCGCTTCCTGTTATTGCTTTGATCAGAAACAAGAACTGATGATAGCGGTTCTAAACAATAACTGTAAAAGAAAGCAGACAAAAAAAACCACCTCAAAGGAGGTGGTTTCTTAGTTTGCATTCAACGCTATAAGGCTTACTGCATAACTAAGTATTCAAAAGCACTTAGAGCAGCTTTACTACCCTCACCCATAGCAATATTGATCTGCTTAAAGGGTACCGTGGTCACGTCACCACAAGCAAAGATACCTCGGCGATCAGTGCGGCATTTCTCATCGATTTCAATCTCGCCAAAGCGGTTGACATCGACAAAGCCTTTGACAAACTCTGTATTGGGTACCAGGCCAATCTGTACAAAAACGCCCGCTAGATCACGCTCATGAGTCTCGCCTGTTTTGCGATCTTCAAAGATAATAGAGCTGACTTTACCATCAGTGGCTTTGATTTCTTTGGTCGCAGCAGCTGTGATAAATTCAATGTTATTTTTCTCTTTAGCTTTATTGATTAGCACCTGATCGGCTTTGAGCTCATCTGCGAATTCAAGGACGGTTACATGTTTAACGATACCTGCCAAATCAAGCGCTGCCTCAATTCCTGAGTTACCACCGCCCACAACTGATATCTCTTTATCTTTAAAGAAAGGACCGTCACAGTGCGCACAATATGCCACACCTTTACCAATGTTTTCCTCTTCCCCTGGTACGCCAAGCTTACGCCACTGCGCGCCAGTTGCTAGAATAATACTACGAGTCTCAAACGTCTCACCGGTATTGAGGTGAATACTATAATTCTCCTCTTCAGTCTCGCCAATCTCTTTGACCGTCACATGCTGTTTGAGGGTAATATTATACTCCTGCAAATGCTTTTCAAAGTCTGATGACAGATGCGTACCCGTAGTTAATGGTACTGATATCAAATTCTCAATATCTTGCGTATCTTTGACCTGTCCACCAATACGGTCGGCAACCATAGTCACTTTTAAACCTTTACGCGCCGTATAAATCGCTGCAGCAACACCTGCAGGACCTGCACCGATGATAGTAACATCTTGCTGCTCTAACTGCTCAGCATCATCGCTACCTTCGCTTAACAAGTCAGGGAATTGCTCTTGCAATTTTGCGATAAGTTTGGCGGTATCAATTAAACCATTGGCAAAAGGTTTACCGTTCAAAAATACTGCTGGTACGCCTTGGATGTTATTAGCTTCTACTTGTTCTTGGAACAGCGCGCCGTCAATCATCTCGTTGCTAATGCCTTCATTTAATAATGAAAACTGGTTTAGCGCTTGTACGACCTCAGGGCAGCTGTGACAAGAGAGTGAAACATAAGTTTGAAACTCTAGGGGCTTTTGAATGCGTTTAACTAAACTTTGAATACCTTCATCAAGCTTTAGCGTATGGCCGCCAGCCTGCAAAATCGCTAGAATAAGTGAGGTAAATTCATGCCCGCCTGGTATACCGCTAAACACTACGCCGTTATCAACTAGTTCGCCATCTATATGGCTACGAACAGCAAAGCTGATCGGGCTTGGTAAGCTACTATCAATAAACCCATCATCGTTTACATCAAAGTTAATTTTATCTGTTGTGCCAGCGATTTTGGTTAGAAAATCTATCAGCTCGCTGCGTTTTTCATGCTCACCGCTACCCAGTATAAAACTGATCGAGCGTGTCATATTTTCACTGTAACTTTTTACGGCATCTAGTAAACTTTGGTCTATCATGTTTGTTCCTCATTATTATCAATAACTATCAAATATGTAATGTTAGCGTCTAGACTGCAACTGTAGAGCTGTAAAATTATAGCAATTCAATATCAATTACTAGCTTTTACCAGTCTCCAAAAATATAGTTTTAATTGAGCCTATAACTTTCAATAGCCCTATTATCGGTAGTTTCGAGGTTTTGAGCAAGCGTAAAAACCCAAACTATATAATATATAAAATCAATCGTAAATCATATTTTGTATCTTATTACTAATACAACAACCCAATAATAGTCATGGTGCAAAGGTTATTTTTTCGCTACAATCAAGAATAGTTATAAGAATAATTGTTGATTTTTACCTTTTATTAACCCCCCTAATTAAAGGAGCTTTTGACACTGAATCTTATAGCGGTAAGGTCTCACCATCATTAACTGTTTCAACCACCATGCGCCGATGATACTTTACATTGATTCGCCGCTCACTTATAAGGATGAACACATGAGAAAGACTGATACTTGGCAAGATAATAGAGATATTATTAGCGAGCTTAAGCAAAAGGATAGCCATTTTGCGATTATTTTTGATGAGCATACTCAGCTCGATCAACAGATTAACCAGCTCGAAAAAGATAGGATCACCCAAGCCAGCTGTGATGAGGAAATTGAGCAGATGAAACGGCGCAAACTACAGCTCAAAGACGAGATTTATAGAATAATTGATAAAAATAAAATTAAATCTTTTTCATAGTCTAGTTTCGCTTCAATAGTTTTGTTTTAACAAACAAAATTTATATAAACTAATAGCTATATACTCTAATAAACAGTACCGCTACGCGCTTTGTTACTACTAACGACGACCTTGTAGTTAGCAAAAAGTAGCGGTACTTTATTTGCTGCATCTACTGCCAAACGCTAGGCTAACCGCCAACGATCTCTCCACCATTGACATGGATGACTTGACCGGTAACATAACTTGCATCGTCACTCGCCAAATATAAATAGGCAGGTGCAACTTCGTTGGGCTGACCAGCACGTCCCATGGGCGAGTTTTTTCCAAATTCTTCGATCTCATCAGGTTTAAAAGATGCCACAATAAGCGGCGTCCAAATAGGTCCGGGCGCGACTCCATTAACTCGAATGCCTTTATCGTTACTCATTAAGTTATTGGACAGAGCGCGAGTAAAAGACAAGATTGCACCTTTTGTCGATGCGTAGTCAATTAAGTGGTCACTGCCTCGATAGGCGGTAATAGAGGTAGTATTAATAATACTGCTTCCCACTTTCATATACGGCAAGGCGTATTTACTCAACCAAAAATGAGGATAAAAGTTAGTATGAATCGTCTTGTCAAGCTGCTCGGTACTGATGTCGGCCAACGTCTGTTGTTCAACCTGCCTGCCCGCATTGTTAACCAAAATATCAATAGCGCCAAATTCAGTAATTGTTTTGTCTATCAGCTGTTGGCAATTGGCTTCTTGAGATAATTCTGAGGCCACTAGTAAACAGCGGCGGTTATAAGACTCGATATGCTTCTTAGTCACTTGAGCGTCCTCATCTTCGCATAGATAGCTGACTACTACATCCGCGCCTTCTTTGGCAAATAAAATAGCGACAGCCTGCCCGATGCCACTGTCAGCGCCCGTCACGATAGCTACCTTGCCAGCAAGTTTGCCATCTGGATACTCGCGTGGTAAAACCTCAGGACTTGGATGCTGAGCTTGTTGTGAGCCGGGTAAAGACTGTTGTTGTTTAGGAAAGTCTTTATCTGAGTTTTGGTTAGCCATGAGTTTGCTCCTTTACAAAACTGTTTAGTGAAGTTTTTTATACCTTTTAGTATTAATATAAGTTTTATTGTTAGTTTAGAGAGTTTTATTATTGTGGGTATTTTTAGTAGTTTGGTATAGATAGATAGCTTCGATAAAAACTGATGGCAAATTATAGGAAAGATATAAGCATAAAAAAACCTCTATCAACCGTAGCTGATAGAGGCCTGATTTATAGCATTATTTACACAATTTGTTATATAAACTTAGAAGTTATAAATAAAACTATTCTTGATTTGCCGATAAAGCTAATGCTTAGATTTTACCAACTAGATCAAGACTTGGCTTAAGAGTAGCTTGACCTTGTTCCCAAGCTGCTGGGCATACTTCACCGTCGTTATCACGGACATATTGTGCCGCTTTAACTTTACGAACCATGTCTTTTGCGCTACGGCCAATACCTAAGTCATGAATCTCAGCAACTTTGATTAGACCATCTGGATCAACGATGAACGTACCGCGAAGCGCTGCGTTATCTTCTTCGATCATGATGTTGAAGCCACGAGTAATTTTACCAGTACCGTCACCTAACATTGGGAATTTTACTTTGCCGATAGCTTCTGAAGCATCATGCCATGCTTTATGCACAAAATGAGTATCTGTTGATACAGAGTAGACTTCTACGCCAAGCTCTTTTAGCTCATCATAATGATTAGCCATGTCTTCAAGCTCAGTTGGGCATACGAACGTAAAGTCATGGGGGTAGAACATAAAGATCGCCCAGTTGCCTTTTACGTCGTCAGAAGTAATAGTTTTGAATTCACCATTTACAAATGCTTCAGTTGAGAATTCTGGGATTTCTTGATTAATAATAGCTGCCATAATTGGCTCCTTCGTTACGAGTTAATTAAATTAAAAGTAAATTGATTTAGTTTATTCCAGACTTATAGCTCTTATTTTTAACACCGCATTTGCAGCTAAGCGCTTTGCCTGTACTGGATTACCTGAACTACTATACTTGAATCCTATAGTTAATCTAGTTAAAAGTTTTTAATGTGATGTTTTGTTTTATCAAACTTGTTAAACTATTCTATCCACTGTTACCCCTTGGATAATGACACGTAAACCATCTATGCCTAAAACCTGATTCACTATAGAATAATTTTAAAAATAGTTTTATCAATTTGTTTAATATCGTTAGATATATAAAAAGAGAGACTTTATGATTACCTTACGTCAACTTGAATTTGCCCTAGCCGTCGCTAAACATCGCCATTTTAAACGTGCGGCTGAAGATTGCAACATTTCGCAGTCGGCACTAAGCTTAGGTATAGCGGAGCTTGAAAAACAGCTGGATACACAAATCTTTGAGCGCAATAATAAGCAAGTATTGATCACCCCTATTGGGCAAGAGATCTTGACGCGCGCGCAGCGGGTATTTTCTGAGGTGCGTGATTTGACGACGCGCGCGCACAGTCATCAGACTGCGCTGGCTTATCCGATGACGGTTGGCATCATTCCCACTATTGCCCCTTATTTGCTGCCCAAAGTACTGCCTGCTCTCAAAAAACACTACCCAGAATTTCGTATGACTATCGTTGAGCAGCAAACTGAGCGCTTACTTGAGCAGGTGCGCTATGGTCATATCGATACCGCTATTATCGCCCTACCCCATGCAGTAGATGGGCTGCATACGTTTGAGTTTTGGAGTGAGGATTTCTTTGCTGTCTTTCCAAAAGATGATGTTCATGCCAAATTAAAAACTATAAACTCTGATGAGCTGGCGACTGCAAATTTAATGCTCTTAGGTGAAGGGCACTGTCTCACTGACCAAACGCTGTCCGTCTGCCATTTTGACCGTGAACAGATAAAATCAAGCTTCTCTGATGCCAGTCTTAACACTTTAATCCAGATGGCACTTGCCAATATGGGTACGACGCTGGTACCGGAGATGGCACTCAATCAGCTGCACTTACAAAACCAAAATGCAGTGGCTGTGCCTTTAGCCGAAAAAGGTCCGCATCGACATATTGCTTTTGTCACGCGCCTAAACTACGCGCGCGTCGATGACGTTAATCTTTTAGGCGATGTATTTAAAGAGGCGCTTGAGGAAGCAGCGCAGTAAATCTAGTACTAACAAACCTAGTAATAAATAGCGAGAAAACTGAATTAACTATGCCCGATATCTTGCACTCCTCCTCCGATTTATCTAAAGCTTTTAGGCTACACCTAAGTGCTATCAATGGCGCTATTAAGCCTGCTGACAGCAAAGTGCTTTGGCAAGATATCGCGATTCGTTATAGTGAATCAGCGCGTGCTTATCATACTCTACGTCATTTAGAACAGCTCTTTGCGCAGTTTAAAGTGATTGAGAAGTGGCTTTATGAGCCAAATATTATTGCGCTAGCGTTATATTATCATGACGTCATCTACGATCCTACCCGCGCAGACAATGAGCTTAAAAGTGCTGAATATGCCATAGATAAGTTGAAAGATTATTTAACTCAGACTCAATGCCAGCGTATTTACGAGCTAATTATGATGACGGCTAAGCATCAGCTTGATAATAAAACCGATAGCGATGGCGCTTATCTGCTAGATATGGATTTGAGTATTTTGGGGTCACATGAGTCTGATTATCAGCAGTATGCCGCGGCGGTGCGCCAAGAATATGCGCACGTATCAGCAGCGAATTACCGTACTGGACGTACCGCAATTTTACAAGGTTTACTGGCGCATTCTCGGCTATACATAACGGACTATTATTATCAGCGTTTAGAGGCACTAGCAAGACAGAATATTAAGCGCGAAATCATTTTGCTCGCAGCTTAATAAATAACTCGCTTCCTTGGCGCGCAGGATGCGAGTTATAGCTAGTCTGCATAATTTCGATATCAAAGTAGGGCGCAAAACGCTGCTGATATTCCTCTTTAGTGCCACCAAATGGAGGCCCTTCATGCTCGAAAGCAACGTCAAATAGCAATCCTACCAACTTCCCCTTAGGCTTTAGCAGCGTCGCCATTTGCTGGACGTACTCATCACGGCGCGCAGGATTTATGGCACAAAAAAACGTCTGTTCAAGCGCCCAATCGAACTGATACTTATCAGAAGATAAGGCAAAAAAGTCCGCGCAGATTAAATGATCACTTGGAAAATCCGGATAACGCTTGGCAAAGTCCTCAATAGGCGCTGGCGCAAAATCAACTAGCATCACATTGGTAAACCCTTGCTCATGTAGGTAGCCGACTTCATAAGCGTTGCCTGCGCCTGCGACCAAGATCGCCTCACTCTTGGCTGATGCAGGCAATTGATCAATATAAGCTTTTAGTGGCGGCGACACCTCACCCATGTCCCACTTTATACTATTTTGCTCATAATGCTGCTGCCAAAACTTGGCTTGATTGACATTGTCCATCGGATATCCTTATTTTTTAAAGCTTCATCTTAGCAGATTATGGTCTAATATCACGATTGTTAAAAACTTATAGCAACTTTAGTCTAAGTGTCCTGACTTACCTGCCAATCTGTCGTGCCACTGCTGATAATCTGGCATCGCCGTTGCCACCGTTTGCCAAAAAGCTCGGCTATGATTGGCGTGATGTAAGTGACACAGTTCGTGAACGATCACGTATTCGCTGCATTCAATAGGATAGGCGGGCAAGTAAACGGACAGCCAAATGCGCCGCGCGCGTGTATTACAGCTGCCCCAGCGCGTGTGCATTTTTTTTATCCGAACCTCATTGGCGGTAGTGCCAACGATAGGTTGCCATTTGTCGAATAAGGCAGGCAGAACATCAGAGAGCTGCTGACGGTAATAAGCTACTTTTTCATCAGGATTTAGGCTAAGCGTTTGCGGTTTACCCCAGAGCCAAGTAGCACTATCAGCACTTGCTGATTCAGAGTCAAAACGTTGTTTACGCTGATATTGCTCTAGCACCTTTATGTGATTATCTAGCGCCCAAGGGACGCGTCTGGCGATAGCTTCTACCATTTGAGTGGTATTAATCGACAGCGGTACTGAAATGGATAAGCAATAAGGTTTTAAGCGAAAGTTAATATTTTTAACGCGTTTTTTGATGATATAAAGCTTGATACCTGCTACCGCCAAACGCTGCCTGAGACTATCCAGGGAAGCGGCTTTAGTATTTACTAAGAAGTCAGTTTTAGTCATTGAATGCTCTTACTAAAGCGCTTGCAAATGATTGTCAAATGACATCTTATGGCTGTGGCTGTCTTTAATAATACGCTCAATTTGCTCAGAGTTATTCATAACAGCTGTCTTCGGCGCTAACGGATTATCAATCACTAATGTCGTCAACTGTCCTTGCCCATCGCTAATGATAAACCCTGATAGGTTAGGAGTGATATTGTTATCTTTGATATTATTTTTTAATACCGATGCGCCCGCGCAATCAGGCAAACTTACGCTGTCTATTAGCTCAAGCGTATTTAAATTATAGATAGCCGCGCAGCCGCCAATTGGGGTCGTGACACAGAGTATATTATTCTGGCTATCCACAGCCACGCTAGCAATATATTGATGAAAGCGTTGCCAATGATTATCAGGCATTTTTAAAGGGGTAAAGTCGCTATCACCGCGCTGGTGGGTCAAGACTAGTGGCACATTAATATGCTTATCGCCCTGAAACTGAATCCCTATCATTACCGTGCCATTATCATGCATAGCGAGGTGGCGGATACTCATCTGATTGTGCTCAGGCATAATTTGCTGCAACAAAGCCCCGTTATGGCGATTGAGATAAACTAAGGAGGGGCGCATGGTATCTAAGTTCAACTCTTCTCGCGAGGCTTGCTCGGTTTTAATGCCGCCGTTAGCAATGACCAATGTGTCCCCATCAGGATGCATGATCAGCTCATGCGGACCGATACCATACGAGTCAAATTCTGCTATCTTTTGATAATGATTTTGCGTGTCATAAATACCGATTTTACCAATTAAATTTACGGTATCGTTTTCGGTAACATACAGCTTTGAGCCGTCCAGACTGTAGCAAGCATGACCATAAAAGTGACGCTTATAAGACGCTTTAATAGCATATTTTACTTGTCCAGTAGCCGTATCTAACACCCAAAAGCGCGCGCTTGGTCGTCGTCCCATAACCACGACATCGCGGCTTGGGTTATGGTTTATACTATTGCTTGTATTAGTGCTTATGTTGCTAATAGCTTCTTTATCATCATTATTAGCAGTAGGCTGCACTACGATATCATGGACGCGCTCTGGCATGGTCGTCTGCCAAACGAGTTGTTTATCAGCATCGATACCGACGACACCAAAGCCGCTTTCACTATCATCATCTATTAAAGAGATATTATGCGGCATGGATGCTACTCCACTGACCCAGCAAACAGGACGCGCCAGCATAGTAGTGGTATGCAGCGCCGTTAGACTAGTAGCAATTTTATCTTCGCTGTTATTTTTGTATTCATTATTGTTCTGAACGTTCACGTTGACTTGCGGATAGTTTAGATAAGCTTGTTGCCCTGATCTTAGCGCTTGTTGATAAGCAAACTGCAAACGTTTTAGCGGCAATGATTTTAATTGGGACTCAAGCCCTCTCTTATAATCTTGCACACTGGCATCAGCATTTTTTAGTTTACGATAACGATGATGGATACCCACTAAGGCTGAGGTACCAAACACCGTGCCAAATACGACTCTTAGCGTTTTTTTTAAAACGGTCAGCTCTAAATTTTTAGCCATTGTCTAATCACCATCTGTGCTATTAAAGCCTACGCGCATACCTAAAGTGGGAATCAGTTGACGTTTAATGATACGCGTAACATCAGTTAGCTGGTCATAAAGCGCTTGTTGGGCGGCTTTATCAGCGGCAGCTAGATCTTTAGGCATTTGCGCCAGCAAAGTTGTGGTTTCAGCAAGCGCAGTTGATAGATTATTGCCAACCGTGCTCTCGTCGTTGCTGTTAAGTATCGCCGTCAATACCGGATCAGTCAGAGCGTTATTAAGGATAGCTACCTTGGCGTCAATAATAGCTCGACTCTGTCCAGCGGTAGCTGCTGGCAGATGGCCTTTGGCCGTACCCGTTATACCTAAAGGTTGATCTATGGCATTTGATTTCATGGTTTCTACCAATGATAGCAAGGAGTTAAACCATTGATTAAGACCTTGATCGTTATCGGCCGTCTCGTTGATGGCCAATAAGTCAGCTGCATTACTCTGCCAATTGTTCTCAATACCTTGCAAGCGCATACTTAAGGCAGCGCTGGCGCTAATCACGTAGTCACATTGCGCTGCATCCAAACTATCATTGGCATATAGCACTTCTTCTAGACCCGGTATCCCCTGCACAATGGCACTCTCACCTGCTAACTGCTCAGGCGTTAAGTTTGGGTTGGCACTAATAAGATCAGCGACGCCACTATGTACCAAACCGCGCTCGTCCGGATAGTAATTAATATATAGATTGCTCATACTAGCGGTTGCCGGACCAAAATTAATCATCTCTGCTACTGCCCAAGCTTGCGCTAAAATCAGCCATTGATCACGTAGCTCTTGGAGTTTACTACCGCTTACTGGTGTCTGCTGGCAGTGGGCTTGTGCCAATTCATGTAAGATAGCGCTCTGCTTGACCGCGTCTGCATAAGCTGGAATAACAATGTCATTAGCCACGTGAGTCAGATAAGTCTCTGCTGTATTGGCACTAATATCTACCGGAGTAATAGTTGTATTTTCAGCATTATTAATAGGACTTGGTTCAGAAGCTACAGTGTCATCTGCAGTTACGGTACTTTCTTGAGTGATAGCTTGACTATCAGGATTATTTGTCTGATTGTCATCAGCTGGTTTAACGCAGCTGATCAATAGCCCAGCGCTAAGAGCTGAGAGCGCCATGGTTAAAGCGTGGGTAGTTTTCATATTTTTCTCGATAGTTGTATTTGTTAATAGACAAAGATCATCCCAATACGGAGACCTTTGTCTATTGACTATTAATTGTTTTGTCAATGAATAATAAATAAAACAAGATTATAAAGATTCTAAAAAAGCAGTAAGCTCAGCACGGCCCTGCTTATCAAGCTTAAGCACTTGCTGCTTTTGCTCTTCAGCCTCGCCGCCATGCCATAGCACCGCCTCCATAAGCGTGCGTGCGCGCCCATCATGCAAAAATGTCGCTTGCGGGTCGACCGTTTGTGCCAGACCTATCCCCCAAAGTGCTGGCGTACGCCACTCATAAGAGTTGGCTAAAAACTCAACCTGCACCTCTTTTGCCGGTAGCTTGCCTGCTATGGTTCGATCTGCCAGCTCATCACCCATATCATGCAGCAACAGATCAGTATAAGGATAAATGACTTGTCCATGCTGCTCAAGGTGATCATCGTCAGTTTTTGGCAACTGATAGCGCGGCGTATGACAGCTTTGACAGCCCATATCATAAAAACGCTTTTTGCCTGCCAGCACCCCTTCACTATCAGCGTTACGGCGGTGCGGCACCGCCAAATTGCGCGTGTAAAACTCTACAAACTTTGCTACCTCGTCGCTGACTTCAACAGCAGGCTGGCTATCTCCTTGCGCGTCCGCGCCAGTAGGCGCATTAAGGCAAGCGCTTTGCGTAGGAGTACAAGGCTCATTGGGGCGAATGTGTGAAGTTAGCCCCATATCTTCGTTAAAGGCGCTTTGATTTTGCGTCAAAAGCTTAGTTTGTCCTGCTTTCCAGCCAAAGCGCCCTAATGCTACTTTGCCAGTTTGCGGATCTAGAGCCAGATTAAACCTGCCGCGAATGCCATCGCCATCTTTATCACTACTATCGGCCTGTTTTTTGATATCAGCATCAGGGATCTGCTCAAGCAAACCAAGACCAATCATTGGCAATGCCACACGCGGCGATACCATAAGCTCATCATCAAACTGACCATAGCCAGATTTGGTTAAATTAAAAGTAGGCGCGCGTAGCGTTTCGACGTGACCATCAGCAAAGGTTACTGGTTTATCGCGCCACTGCACTGCGATACGTGCCTCAGCTGGCACCCCTTGAATACCGCGATCTTGCAATTGACCACCATAAACGGCATGAGGAATTTTCTCTATCATTGAGTCTTGTAGCTGCTGACGCTCTTTATCAGTAGTCGCTGGCATCGCTAGCCGGATTAGTAAACTATCGGCATCATCATCTGCCGTTAATGGCGCATGGCCACGGCCGTCTTTGACATGACAGGATTGACAGGCCGCGACATTAAATAAAGCACCCAGTCCATCACGGCTATCGGTGCTAGCAGGCGCAACGACCCAAGGCTGCTTAAAAAAAGCATTACCAATAAAAAAGGAGCCTTTGCGCGAAGCGGTCAAATTAGATGACGGTTTAGAGTAACTCTCGCTACTGGTAATAGTGATACCCGTATCACCGCCCTGCTTAATCTCTTGCGGATCAAAGGTTGCCAGCGTCTGCATGGGCACGCCTGCTAACGCCTCTATCGTCTGTATACGCTCATCAGATAGCGCCTGCACTTCTTTATCAGAGACACTATCCGTGGGTTGACAAGCACTAATGCTCAGTAAACCTAGCATACTTAGAATAAATTTAGATGGCATAGCGTTCATAGAGATGGCCTTGGCGCTAACCTATAATCAAAATAAGAACATTAAGACTCATTAAGACTCATTAAGACTATAGGTTCGACATATCGACATAACAAAAAAAGCACGTTGTCAGCTAAAACTGACAACGTGCATATTATACTTGAATGACGCTATTATGAAAACAATTCTCATTATCTCATAGCGACTAGTCAGCCATTTGTCACAATGCTTGACTTACTAATGGTTTAAAGGCCAGTCTATAGTCTTTTATCATCTCTAAATTTTCTTAAAACTGTGAACCGGCATCCGCATCTAGGTTATCAATACCGATCGCTTTTGCAGCATTTTCAATACCGTCAGTTAGCTCTTGTAAGCTATTAATACCTGCCTCAATCCAGCCACGGCGCGTACTTTGCTCTTCGGCAGAAACGCCTTGATTGCCAGCTTGGCCTACGGTTGCTATCATTTGATCAACTTTGATACCATCCTTTTCACCTTTTTCAACGATGGTATTAAAAGCGTCTTCTACTTGTTGAAAATCAGCAGCTAACTTGTCTGCAGCTTCTTTATGTCCCTTATCCGTCAAATAATGCTTTACGCCATAGCCACCTACCGTATCGCCATTCACAGTTTTATAACCACCTGCAAAGACGTTTTGGATACCGCGAGCATTGTTAGCATAGCTCAGATGGGTTAAATCGCTAAAGCACTCGTGTTCATCTTCTGTTGACCCGGTGACAAAGGCGACTTGCATACGCTCGGATGCCAGCTCACCAAGAGCTAGGCTACCCATCTGATACATAATCTGACGCAGCGCATTATCACCTGCGCGCACTAATAGGTCGCTACGTAGGGTATTTTCGCTCTCAGGCTGCCACTGAGCTTCCATAGCGCTCAAATCGTCCACTAACAACTGTGTGGCGGCTTTTAGGTAATCACCTCGGCGCTCGCAAATACTAGCATCTTCATTGGTTTTATCGCCGCTAGTACACTGCCCATCTTCAGTCATATAATCGCTGACTGGACGATTGCCTGCGCCCGCGCCTACGCCATTAGTATCTTGACCCCACAATAAAAACTCAATAGCATGATAACCAGTGGTCACATTAGCCTCACTGCCACCGATCTCATTCATCTTAGCCAGTAATTCTGGGGTAATGGTACTGGTGTCTTGCTCCAAACTACCTACGCTGATACTTTCACTGTTGATGATATTATCCTGACTGTTGTACTCGCCCTCGTAGCTATCGCTCACATAATCGATAAGCGCCTCATCTAATGGCCAAGCATTAACCTGCCCTTCCCAGCTATCCACACTACCAATATCACGCTCATCATTAGCAGTTACAAAACCTTCATCAAAGCGGAAAATCTCAGTTTGCGAGTACGGTTGACGAGCCGCTTTGTAAGCCGCTTTTGCCGCATCAAGATTGGCTTTAGTAGGCGTCTCTACATAGGTATTCACTGCAGTTTGTAAAGCCTTTGCAGT
The DNA here is from genome assembly GCA_947501045.1 of uncultured Psychrobacter sp. GTDB lineage: Bacteria > Pseudomonadota > Gammaproteobacteria > Pseudomonadales > Moraxellaceae > Psychrobacter. The sequence continues at coordinate 441,127 of CANMUI010000001.1, read as the reverse complement.
GTCTAGTGAGTCTTTATAGGCTGCATGCGCCATATCAGCATAACTGAGCATTAGTCTATCAATATGGGCTTGCTCAGCGGCAGACATTTGGGTGTTCGCCGTCTCAGTAGTTTCTACCGTTTGTGCTTCAGTGGCTACTTCGTCGTCAGTCTGTTTTGTGCAGCCTGATAACGTCATAATACCTGCGAGCGCTGCCGCTAAGGTCATTGGTAAAAGCTTAAAGCGTGGCGCTGTAGTGATATTCATACCTATCCTTGATAAACCAGCCTTAATAAAACTGGCTAAAGATGACTAAAAAAATAAAAGATTGATCATTATATGCTGGGTAAATACGGGCAAATTATAATGTTATTGATAACTATTATCAACTGAAAATTAATTATTAGTTAGATTTTAGACAAAAAAAGAAGCCAGTGTAATACTGGCTTCTTCTAATTTTGTACATCAGATTAGTTGTCTTATAACTTCAACTAGATCCTAGTTTAAGCTCTGTGGAGAGTTGATAGTAAGCTCAACACGGCGGTTTTGCTGACGACCAGAGTCAGTACCGTTGTCAGCAATAGGACGCGACTCACCGTAGGCAACCACATTAACACGATTTGATGCGACACCCTGAGAAGTTAGATAGTTAGCTACTGAATAAGCACGGTCGCGTGATAATCTTTGGTTGTAAGATGCATCGCCTCTACTGTCAGTGTGACCAGCAATAGTAACCGTAGTTTGGTTGTACTGGTTCATCGTTGAAGCCAGCTTGCTAAGCGTTGGTCTAAATGATGGATTAAGGCTAGCATCATCAAAAGCGAAAGTGATGTTACCTGGCATAACCAGATCAATATTACCGGTCTGCTGATTTTGCTCAACAGTAACGCCAGTACCAGCCATTTGCTGCTCAAGCTGACGAGCTTGACGCTCCATATAGTATCCAACGCCTGTACCTAGTGCAGCACCGATAAGCGCGTCACGGCCTGTTTTGTCTCCGCCAGTAGCCTTTGAAATCGTTGCTCCACCAGCTGCTCCTGCCAAGCCGCCTATGGCTGCCTTATTTAGACGTTGTTGTCCGGTATTAGGATCAGTCACACAACCACTAAGGGCTAAACCTGATGCTACTGCTGCGATCATTAATTGGTTACGCATAATATTTCCTCTTAAGTTAAATTTGTTAATTTTACTCTTTTATATTATAAACTGCTTAATTTAAAACTGTGCTTTTAATACCTTTAGTGTCAAATAAAGGGTGGTTGTGCTAATTTAGCTCATCGCCATCTACGCACCTATACTACATGGGCGTAGCAAACACAGCTCTTTATTTGTCACAAGTGTTTATAGTACTTGCTAGAAGCGTTATAAGCAATTATAAACATTACTAATAAATCTTCAACGTTAAATTCTTTAAAAATTAAACATTAAACGACTTATAAGCTGATATCACACTTGTTATTATTATCGCAATCTTAATTTATCTGTGTGTAATATTTTGTCACATCTATGTATGAAAAGCTTATAATAACTCTGAAGCTCCCTTATTGCTAGCTTTATAAGAAAAAATTATTCAAATATTCTTGGTAGTGCTATTTTTAGTCACATGATTTGAGACCCACCCATATAAAAAAGCCTCAACTTTAGACAGTATTTTTGTGCAGTAATGAAGATGCTATAAGCTTTTGTACTAAGAGCTCTGTTAACACTCGTACACTGTGAATTTTTTCTGCTAAAATCTATTCAAATTAATAACAATTGCAAGAATATAAACAACTAAAAAGGATTTATTATGCGCCTGACTTCTATAATTCAAAAATTACATAAGCGCGCACCTAGATTAGGCAAGGCTGCTTCACTGGTGACAGCCACGGGCGTTATTACCGTCAATAGTATTGGTGCAAGTGTCCCTATATGGTTTATGGGCGCAGCAAAAGCGCTTACTGGCTCAAAAATTGCAGACGATACCGTTATTAAAGTGACCAATTACTGGATCAATAGCAACAACACCTTAATTGATACTATTTTGCCCAATAAGGATTGGCGTATTAGTCTGCCCAGTGACGTGCATCCCGATGGAAAATATCTACTAATCAGCAATCATCAATCTTGGGTCGATACTAGTATCGTACAGTACATTAGTGAAAGTCGTTTACCGCTGACGCGATTTTTCACTAAGTTTGAGCTGATCTATATCCCTGTTATCGGCCAAGCTTTTTATTTTTTAGACTTTCCAATGATGCGCCGGCATTCAAAAGAATCTATCGCTAAAAACCCAGCGCTGCAAGGTAAAGATATTGAGGAGGCCAAACGCGCCTGCGCTTTACTGAAAAACAAACCCTTTACCCTACTTAATTATTTAGAGGGTACCCGTTTTAATAAAACCAAACACGATAAGCAGCACTCGCCTTATAAGCATCTTCTTAAACCTCGAGCAGGCGGATTAGCATTGGCTATCAACGCTTTGGGGGAAGATATCGATGGTATCTTAGATATGACTATAGTGTATCCTGATGGTATTCCAACTTATGGTGAGTTGTGGCAAGGTGAGATTAATCGCTTAGGGGTTGATGTGCGTTATATCGAGATGCCTAAAGCCTTATTTGCTAGTATCCAACAAGGCGGCTACGAAAAGGATGAGACTATAAAAGCGCAGATGTTCGACTGGGTGGCTGGGATATGGCAACAAAAAGATAACCTTATCGATAAAATGCTAGCTGATTTCGACGCTAATCTGACATCGTAAGCATCTTACTTAGCTGACTACAAGTTCATATTTTTTTCATATGTTGGCTTTTTCTGTTTTGTAAGCTCTCTTTTACGTAATTATTAAGTACCCGATAAGAGCTGCAACCTAATAAAAGTATTAACTAATGCTTTTTTTGGTTAATATTTACTAATAAATAACTCACTGACTAAACAAGGTATAATGGTGCCCAATCCTACTACCAGCCCTGCTACAGATATAAAAAAACCATTGCCCAATCAGCTCCAGGATTCATCGAAGTCTCAGCGCTCTAGGCCTCCAGCGCCAAACCGCTTAAAGCTGACTTACGATATTGTCATCTTACTGGCCATCAGTATTGATTTGTTTTTTATCAGTATCGATGCGATTTTGATGAGTAATTTTAGCAATAATGTAGCTAATTGGCTGACTATTAGTGAGCAGTTGAGCTGGTATCAAATCACTCTCCATGATCCACTGCGTACAGCTGGCGGGTTTTTTACCATATTTTTAATTACTGAGCTGCTGGTGCGCTGGGCGATTGCCATCAAAGAGCAGGTCTATTACCGCTGGTTTTTCTTTCCTTTTGTACACTGGTATGAAGTACTTGGCTGTTTTCCGCAGCTACGAGCGCTACGCCTATTTCGAGCGGTAGTTATTGGACGTCGTTTATATCAGCTTGGCTATCAAGTACTGCCGCAGCCATGGATCAGACGTATTAGGTTTTATATTGATTTATTATTAGAAGAGCTATCTGACCGCGTTATTTTGACAACTATCAATAACTATAAGCAACAACTAACCGATCCTGAAATGCGTCAGTCGTTGATTGAATCAACGATTGCGCGTAATCGTGAGGATATCGAAGCGGCAATATTATCGCTATTACGTCAAGAGGTAGCGCCGCAACTGCAAAAGCTTGCTGGTAAATCAAATGCTAGTAGTACTATCGCCAGCGCAGTGGGTCATGCTATTCAAGACGGACTGGCCAATACGCCCGAGCTACGTCGTTATCTGCGTCTGATTCCAATTGCTGGTAGTTTAATTGAGTCACAGCTACAACATATTGGTCATAGTATTGGCGAGAATGTAGTGTATTCTCTTAATGCGCGTCTCTTGGACGATGAACGTATAGATGCGCTAATGATTGCCATTGCTCATGGTATTGCCCATATCAATACCAGTAACGCTGCGCTTGAGACGCTACTTTCAAATATAATCGCAGATAGCTTGAATGAGTTTGAAGCGCAAATAAAAGTACAGCAGTGGAAACATCGAGACATGCTAAACCTTTAGCATAGGCTCAGTATTTAGTCTCCGAGTGACGGCGCTACGGCTAACAAAACTTTAGTTACGATGTATTGTTTTTTATTTTATCAAAGACTTGTTAAGCACTAGCTTCCCTTAGTACACTGCTTAATAATGAATAAACCAATACCCTATCGATAGTAATTGTAGTAACAACTGCTTAAGTAACGACTGCGCCGTGATTGTAGCGACATTAGTACCTTTTAAGGATTTGCATTATGACGATTTCGGATACCGACCATCAAGCACCATCCACCCAACCTACGATAGCTTTTTTTGGCAAGATGCTGACTTTTTCGCGCTTACAACTGGACACAAATGATCTGAGCGCTATTGAAAATCATCTTGCAGATATGCTCAGTAACAAAACCAGTCATATACCGATCATTATCGATAGTAGTGTTGAGCAGGATCTACCTGCTTTGGTCGAGCTCTTATGGTCATGGGGACTGCAGCCCATCGGCGTAGTCACTGGTGTACTTGATACTCAAGCAAAAGCACAAAGACTGGCTATATTCCCAGCTGATGGCAAACGTATCGAGCGCATCGTATCGAGCAAAAAATCAACGATTCAGCTCAGTCAGTCTGATGCCAATAAAACAGTAGATACTCAAACAAAGAGCGATAAAGAATCTAATAGCACAGATCATGTTGTCGCAGAATCCAATCTGAATACTGCTGCAGCTTCCGCCGATACTGTGCTAAGTAGCCAGCATATCACTAGTATGATTTATGACCAGCTGCTACGCTCTGGACAAAGTATTAACCATGTTGGTGGCGATTTAATATTAACCAACAGTGTAAATAGTGGCGCTGAGGCTATTACTGACAATAGCTTACATGTCTATGGCCGTGCTCAAGGACGCTTAGTTGCGGGCGCAACGGGTGATAAAGATGCGCGTATTTTTTGTCAAGTTTTCAACCCTTCTTTGGTATCAGTCGCTGGTACTTATTGCCTGCGAGACAATTTACCTGAGAATACTATTGATAAACCGGTACAAGTACGTTTTGTAGAAGGCGAAGGTTTAGTATTTACGGTGATGGAAAATATGTAGCTTGCAGTTAAGCTACCACTTATCTAGTAAGTTATTGCTCTATTAAAAGTCATACTTATGATAGAGATTCTGACTATCATTATGTTATTCATACTTTAGTAAGTTAATTTAACAAAACTGCGCTACTATAAATCTATAAGTCAGCCACTATTTACCACAGTAGTAGATATTCATACAAAACTATATTTATTTTGTCAGGTTATTAGCATTTGCTATAGACCTGCTATAAATTTTTGTTGATTTGTGCTAGGCTTAGCTCGCAGATAGTGGTCGTAGCGTATTCGCTTAAATTATTTTATGAGCAATTATTATATTTTTATAAATAGTTGTTATATGCAATTGGTAATACTATATACCATGGTTAATGATGGTCTGATTATACATTAGACCCTATTCTAAACATGACACGTTTATTAAACGATTTTATCTATCAGATATCCCATTGATTTATAGGAGTGTGCCACTGTGGCAAAGATTGTTGTAATCACTTCAGGTAAGGGCGGTGTTGGTAAAACCACAACTAGTGCCTCTTTTGCCGCAGGTTTAGCGTTACGTGGCTATAAAACAGTCGTTATCGATTTCGATGTGGGGCTGCGTAATCTTGATTTGATTATGGGTTGTGAAAACCGCATCGTCTATGACTTTGTTGACGTGATTAGCGGTAACGCACGTCTGTCACAAGCTTTGGTTAAAGACAAGCAGCTAGAGAATTTATATATCCTGCCTGCCAGCCAAACTCGTGATAAAGATGCGCTGACAGACGAGGGTGTCAGCGAAGTTATGGCAGAGCTATCCAAGCAGTTTGACTATATTATTTGCGACTCCCCTGCAGGTATTGAGCGCGGCGCGCAGCTGGCTATGTATCACGCTGACGAAGCTATTATTGTCACCAACCCTGAGATCTCGTCAGTACGCGATTCTGATCGTATCATTGGCATTTTACAAAGCCGTACTAAAAAAGTTGAAGAAGATCAGGGCTCTATACGTGAACACTTAATTATCACTCGCTACAACGCTGAGCGCGCTGCTGCAAACGAGATGATGGACATCGATACTATCTCTAACGATATCTTAAAAGTGCCCTTACTCGGTGTTATTCCTGAAAGTCATTCAGTACTTGAAGCCTCTAACCATGGTGAGCCGGTTATCCATTATACCGATTCAGTCGCTGGTCAATGTTATGACGATATTGTTGCTCGTTTCTTAGGAGAAGAGCGTCCGCTACGTCATCTTGACGTGAAGAAAAAAGGTCTATTACAGCGCTGGTTTGGGGGTTAATGATGAGTAAGAAAAAAGGGTTTTGGAGTAATCTATTTGGTACTGATACCAATAATAATGCTGGCAGTGCCAACATGGCAACTGAACGTTTAAAAGTTATTGTTGCAAGCGAGAATAGACTCAATAATCGATTGACTGCTGATCGCATTGAAAAGATGAAACGTGAGATATTAGAAGTGGTCAATAAGTACGTTAATGGGGTACAAATTGATGATGTAAATATCAACCATCGCTCTGAGGACAGTCTTGATGTTCTTGAGATGAACATCAGCTTGCCTGAACATAAAAAGTAAGCTTAACTAGCTTTGGGTGCCAAAGAACTTTGATGTCGTAAGTATATAAAAGAAGCCCTTAGTATTAAATACTAAGGGCTTCTTTATTTTTTATAAGTAGCGAAAGTACGATATAAGGCATTATTTCATACGTGAGATAAGATTATCTTTTCGAATAAACTGATGATACAAAGCTGCGCTAATATGTACTAAAGTAAAAGCTATTATTAAAGGCCAAATAATATCAGTATGCAAGTCATTATAAAAACGTGCTGCACTACGATCTGGGGTGACAAAAACTGGAATCTCAAACAGACCAAAGATATCTACCGGGCGGCCACCATAGACTGACATCAGCAGCCCCGCCATTGGCATGGCGATCAGTAAAGCATATAACCCGAAGTGAGACAACTGCGATAATATTTGTTGCCATTTCGGCATAGGTACTGGAGGCGGCGCTCTAGTAATAATACGATTGATGACTCGCGCTATCATCCAACATAGCAGACTTATACCAAAAGCTTTATGTAGATCAATGTATAACCTGCTATCAGAATTAGTATATAAAAACATCATGGCCCAAGTGATCAACAATAAAAGTGCACTGATCCAATGAAACAAGCGACTACTGGCTGACCACTTCTGCACATTTGCATGAACATTATTCATAAACTATCCTCTTCTACATTACCCAACAATGCTATTTTATTGATAATATCTTAAGAACTCTAAATAACACGGCTAAGTGTACCATTAACCATAGTATGGATGAGAAGAAGATAGCATTTTATACCAATACTAAACCAACAGGGTTCAAGCAGAAGCTGACTCTTCATAAATTTTAGTGACTAAAGTGTCTAGTTAGCTATCTAAGTCGACCAATTGGTGCGCAATTTTATCTAAGTCAGGTATCAAATAAATAACGTCATCAATACTAACCGTTTGGAACATATAGGATGTAATGACATCTTCTTTAAAACCTTTACCCGTTGTACTCGCTATCGTATTTTTACTATCGGTACTTGTAGGTTGCTTGGCATCGGCTTTATCGCTGTCCATATTGTCAATTACAACGAGGTCTACATAGCGCTCGGGAAGATCAATATCTTTAACATCTGATATGCGTACTTTCATTTGTTGTAATTCACCTATAGTTTGCAGTGCTAGGCGATGCACAGCAGTATTGCCTTCTAGTACAATAACTTTATCCATAGGATGATCACGAGGCGTCAGATGAAATACAGCTACCTCTTGCTGCGCCCACAAATACGTCCATACATGCTGATCATAGTCATCGATACTTAAGATTAGGCTACTTGGAATCAACCAATCAGGCTGATTAATAGCTGGAATAACAGTCACCTCAAGCATACCATTGCTTGTTGTTAAAAGACTGACGGCTTCAAAAGAGTGTTTTATTATTTGATTCATACATCGCTCGCTATAAGTGAAGGTGAAGAAGGGCTTGCTGCTTCACTGATATAATCATTAAGTTTGTGTGCTAGGGCTTCAGGACTACCAATAAAGTGACAATGACCTGAATCAATGATAGCTTTTGGCTGGCTTGGACAAACACTTAAGCTTGGATCCTGCGCCCATAACTGGCTGTTGTTGTTCTGGATCAAGTCTACATATTGCGTACCATCATTGCCCATACCAGAGAAGATAATACTTACAAGATCGCTGCCGTAGACGTCACTGGTGTTGCGTAGCAGCTGACCAATAGCTGGCTTGTAGCTGCCCACCCATGCTTGCTCGGTTAATATAACGCGCCCCTCAGAATCACATATAATTTGTCGATCAATAGGAGCAATTAAACAGTGGCCGACCTGCAAGCGCTGTGTAGTGTTAATCACCTGACAGTGCCAATCATTGTGACGACTTAGTATTCGTGGCAACGTCTCTATCATGTCTTGATTAAAGTGATGAGCAAGCAAAATGCAGATGGGCAGCGTTGGTGATAGATTGTCCAAGAAGGTCTTGACGGCATTAGGACCACCCATAGATGCTCCCAGAAATACCACATAACGCCAAGGCGGCTGTTGTCTATCAACAGCTGGACTATCAAGTAGCGTAGGTCTATTTAGTAACTTGGCAAATTTACGCTTGAGTTTGCGTTGCCATTTTGTGTAGTGCTGTATTTCATTAAGATAAGGTGCTTGACTAAAACCTACTAGTACCGCTCGGGACTTAGATTCAATAATAGCAGTAGCGATATTGTCGTCATAATCGCTATCAATTAGCCAGATATCTACCTGTACCTTTTGTGATTTAGGCTTATTTTGTAGCTGCTCTCTTGATATACAGTCGACTAAGGTAAAGCCACAACTGTGTACCGTATCACTAAAAGCCAAACGTTGGTGCTGACTCTCTGCGATAACCAGCACCCTAATAGCTTCATTTTCCTTACTATCAAACATAGGTTAGCCTATATCAACCATCATGGCTTAAGATTAGTTTTTTGCCTAACAAGGTTTGTATTTTGCCAAGTAGCTCATTTTCTTGGAACGGTTTACCCATATAGTCGTTTACACCAATCTCAAGTGCTCGTTCACGGTGCTTTTCACCAGTTCGTGAAGTGATCATAATAATCGGTATATGTCGGAGACGTTTGTTGTGTCGTACTTGGGTCGCCACCTCAAAACCATCCATACGTGGCATCTCAATATCCAATAACATCAAATCAGGTACGGTTTCTTGTAAAATCTCAATAGCATCAATACCGTCTTTGGCAATAGCTACATTAATACCTTGGCGCTCAAGCAAGCGCGAGGTGACTTTTCGAACCGTTACTGAATCATCAACTACAAGTATAGTAATTGGCGTCTCATCGTCGCTTCGCTCAAGGTGCACTGATGGTATTGCCTCTTTTATAGGCGCATTACGCATCAAAGCGATGAGATCTAAAATCAGCATGACCGAGCCATCACCCATAATAGTTGCCGCTGATATACCCGCTAGATGTGAGAGCTGACGACCTAATGGTTTTACCACCACCTCAATACGCGAGCCTGCGATCTGATCGACTTGCAGCGCAAGCTTTTGACCTGAACGGTTTTTGATAATAATGAGCGGCAAGCTGGTATTAGTACTGACCATTAACTCGTTGAGCTTACTGCCTGTCAAAATCTCATTGAGGTAACGGATACGATAGTTATCGTCCTCGATAGACAAGGTAGGTGCGCCTGATTGATAGTAATCATAAAGCTTTTCTGGATTGATACGTATAACTCGCTCAATCTGTACTAAAGGAATGGCGTAATAACGATCGGCTGCGCGTACTACTAAAGCGTCTGATATGGCAACGGTTAGCGGTACTCGAATCGTGAATCGTGATCCCTGACCTTCTTTAGAGGTAACAGAGACCACACCGCCTAACTGACGAATCTCACTAATTACCACATCCATCCCAACGCCGCGTCCTGAAATTTGAGTGACTTTTTGAGTGGTGCTCAGACCGGCGTTAAAGATATACTGCATAATATCAAGATCCGTCAAACTCTCATCATTTGCCTCAATTAAACCTTGTGCAATAGCTTTTTCTCGTACGGCATTGACATCGATACCACGGCCGTCATCAACAAGATTGATCACGATCTCACTGCCCTCACGCAGTACTTCTAGGGTGATATGACCACTACGATCTTTACCTGCACTTAGGCGGGTTTGCGTATTTTCGATGCCGTGATCAACTGCGTTACGTAGCATATGCTCAAGGGGTGAAGTAATACGCTCTAAAATCGTTCTATCAATCTCATTGTCAGCATTAATGATATTTAGCTCTACTGATTTGTTGAGCTCATTTGCCGTTTGACGCACAATGCGTTCAAGACGTGGGGTTAGATGCGTAAATGGCACCATCCGTGAGTTCATTAGTCCATCTTGCAGCTCAGTTTGAGTGCGTGATAGCTGTAATAATAAGTTTTCGCTATCACGTGTTTTTTCAAGCAAAGTGTCGTTGATATCAATTAAGTCAGAGGCGGACTCGCTCAAAGATTTGGACAGCTGATTCAATGATGAATACTGATCCATCTCTAACGGATCAAAATCCTCGTTATCAATCAATTCAGCATCATCAATTTGCGATAAAATTTGCGCCTCAAGCTCTATTTCCATCCGCCGCAGCTGATCAGCTAGACGCTGTACAGTAGTTCCCATCTCTTCGATACTGTTGGTTAAGCTGCTCATACCCATATCAATACGTGCACGGTTAATCGCTGACTCCCCTGATAGGTTAATCATATGCTCAATCACACCGCCTGAGATACGAATCATCTCATTACTACTAGCGCTTTGTTCTTGCTCAGCAAAGCTACCTGACATTGAAGGCATCTCGTCTAGATTTTCAACCACATGACCTGTTTGCTGCTTTGCCTTGGCGGCAAGAATCATAGTACGCTGATCTTGTAGCGACTCATTAGGGATCTGCTTTAGATTATCAGGACTTTTACTAAACTGCTGTAGAGCCGCGATTAGTGCTACTGGGGTCAGAGGGTTAGCCTGCTCTTTTAGAATGAACACAGCATCAGCCAACCAGTCATGACAAACAGTCAGCAGCTCGGCCACCATTTTAGTTGCCGGACGTCTGCGTATAGCCAGCTCTTCGTAGACAGTTTCCATCTCGTGCGCAAGATCGGCGATACCATTTGCCCCTACCATACGTGCGCCGCCCTTAATGGTATGTAGATCACGCTGTAACGCTTGTAGAGCAGAGATATCACTAACATTACTCAAAAACAGCTGTAAATATTGGTTACTACTCTCAACAATCTCCTCAGCTTCTTCTAAGAATACCTCGAGAATATCGGGGTCGGGTAGACTACCTGACCATGACTGAGCAATAATCTTATCTAAACTAGCAGTATCTGACTCCTGTTTAGGCTTTGCATAGCTATAGTCTTCGTCGTCTGAGTCGTCTTGTTTATAATCTTGTAGCGCTGGCAAAGTAAGAGTAATAGCTTCTGGTAGCTGCTCGCTACGTTCAAACTGCTGCAACTGCTCGATCAGCTCATAAGCAAAAAAGGTTTCTTGATAACGCACAACATAATCAATCTGCAACGACAAGGTATCTTGTACCATTTGCATAATGGTTAGCCACTGGGCAGTTGGTTGCAGGCGCTCTTCGACGAAGGCTTCATAAATGCTTTCGGCCTCATGGGTCAGATCGCCAATACTACGAATACCTGCCATACGTGCACCACCTTTGATAGTGTGCAGATGGCGTTGTAGAACTTTTAGTGTCGATTTATTAGTCGTATCGCGGCGCCACTTACCAAAAGATTGAACGATGTCACTATCAAGCTCTTGGGCTTCTTCCAAGAAGATCTCTAGTAGCTCAATATCGGTATCAATGACTTCAAGGTGTAGCTTATCAGCTTGTTCGCTTTGCACAGTTGTAGTGGGCCGGCTAGCTGCTATTTTTGTCTCGCTATGATTAGCATTGTCGTCATCGCTGTTGTCAGTATCTTCATAATCAGCAAAGGCGTTGGTATCAGTAAGATCATTGGAGTTGCTCTCAGGATTTGATGCAACGATGGTCTGTAAATCATTAAGAACTTGTTGATTAACTTTTAATGACATGCTACCAGCCAGCGCATCGAATAAGCTGATCAACTGCTGATGTCCTGCTAGTAGCGCAGCCTGCAGCTGTGTATCGCGCGCGGCATCAGGATGACAAGCCACATGATGATAAGCTTCACTTAAAGCATTCAGTACTAAAGAGAATTTAGGTGATTCTTTAGTGTTGGCTGCCAGCTGACTGATTTGTTTGATTTGTTGCTGTACATACTCTTGTACCTGTTCATCACTACTACTGTCTAAAGCTGCATTTATCTCAAGCTCTGCATTTAACAAAGTATCAATACCACTCTCTAACAGGTGCGCGATACTTATTTTATTATCTATCAGTCCGCTGGTATCATCAGATGCTTTTAGCATGGCCTGCAATGATGCTAGATTTTGCTGGTCTTGTGTATCTTCAGCCGGTAGACTTTGTTGTTCTTGGTTTTGTTCATAAGCCCTTAAATATTTTTCGATAAGGGTTACTGACTGGGCCAAAGCCTGTAAATGCTGGGCGCTCATTGGGGTATCGTGTTTTTGTAGTTGCTCTAGGCTATGCTCTATCGTCGCACTGACCTCACTAATAGCAGACAGAGTACTTGTACCAGAAGCCGCCCTTAACGTATGAAAAGCACGTACGATCTCGTCAGTGACTTCAGTATGTGTGTTTCCGTGATGAGTACTAACAAAATCGTTGATATCCTGTAGCAATGCCTGCGCCTCTTCTACAAATATATCATAAAAGGCTTGTTCTTCTTCGGTTTGCAAGGTAGTAACTATAGAGGTTTCTGCCATCTTCTCGTTGATAGAATGCATAGTCTCTAGCATACTATCCATCTTGTTTTGATCCGCAGTATGATCACTGCTATTAGATTGAGCAGCTTGTGGCTTATCTTCGCTGAACCAATGCTCGCGCAAGCTACTATAACTAAATTGATCTCCATACTGCTTACTATAAGCTTGAGCACAGGCTACCCACAATGAGATGACCGCTGGATAATTCTGCTCACAGCTCTCATTATTGGCAAAAGTATTAATTAAGTCTGGGTAGGCAGCTAGGACATCAGCAAGAAGCTGAATAATATCTTCGGACACCGTAATACTATGATCTAATATTCGGTTGAGCATATCTTCTATAGACCATGCCAGCTCAGCGGTATGATAAGCCCCAACCATGCGTCCTGAGCCTTTTAACGTATGAAAACCTCGTCTTATCTCTTTTAGTGCGCTCAAATCAGTAGGAAGCGCACGCCACTGCTCATACTTTGGCAGGATATCAGCCAATACCTCTTCTGCCTCTTCAATAAAGATCTCTTTGATATCCGGATCACTATCTTGATCATCTACTGGTAGTTGTGAGGCTTGTAGCATAAAAGGTTCAAGAACTGCTGGGACATTTAAAACCTCTGCAGATGTAGACAACTCGCCACTACTAGCGTTGTCGCTATTATCAGCACTACCACTAGCATTGTCTTGCGTGTTATCAGCAGACGGTGTTTCTATAGAGTCCGTAGAAGAGACGGAGTTTGGTACCTCAGAGGTATTCATACCAAAAGATAAGGGCTGTCCTGTTAGTAGATTATTGCTTTGCAAGATAGTGATAGCAGGATCAATGCTTGGCATTTGTAGCGCTGTGAAATCTGCTACTAATACTGATAAACGTTCTATGGTTTGCGCTACTAGTGCAACCGTCTGTTCGGTCACAGCTACAGTCTTGTCTAATACTCGGTTAAGTAAGTTTTCAATAGCCCATGCCGCCTCGCTAACACTAAAGGCACCCACCATACGACCCGAGCCTTTTAACGTATGAAAACCGCGGCGCATCTCAGCTAATGGTGATAAATTTTGTGCATCTTGTTGCCATAAAGGTAGAGTGTTTGTTAGATCAGCAAGAACCTCTACTGCTTCTTCAATGAAAATCTCACGAATTTCTTCGTCCATCTCAAAATCATCAGGCTTGGTTTGTGCGCGTGCTACTCGCAACTCCTCACTATCTAGTATCATCGCCTTATCTGTACAAACTACCTCTGTCTTATTGCTGTTATCTTCTATTGACGTACTCTCAGGTACGCTATGATCTGCGGCAATCTCGCCATGATCATCATAACGAACTACATTAGAGGCAACTGGCATAGCAGGCGTATCATTAGTTATGGCATCAGGGGTAGCTAGTGACATGGCTACCAACTTATAAGCTTTTTCAACACGTGCATCTGCTCGCTGTAATAGATGCTGATCAAACACTTGCTGCGCTAAGTAATCTAATAACAGTTCAATGGCAGTTATACTCTCTGCTAAGGCTTGTGTAAGCTGCCAATCAATGCGCTCAATATTGTGGGAAGCCAATTCGGCAAACAGCTCACCGAGCTTATCACTGACCTGCCGGATTGCAGATAACCCCATATCATCAAAAGCGTCACCAATCTCAACAAAGGTCTCAGCCGTTGGTAATAAGGAGATCTGCTGGTGCTGTACGTAGTTATTAAAATTATATTTTACGTCTTCAAAAGCAATACGTAGTTGACGTAGGTCGTCATCATTAGCAACTGCGTTGGCAGGCGCCGCAAAAGAAGCAGCTTTGCCAATCTTGTCATCAATAGAGTGTTCAGTATCTTGAATAGCAATATAGAGCTCTTGGAGCTGACATTCAATTTGCCCCTGAATTTGAACGAGTTCTGGCTCTGAATTTATACTGCTTTCAAGATCGGTTAGAATTTGCTCTACCTCAGCCTTATAATTAACCCAGCCGCGACGTTCAAGCTCCTTTTTGAGTTGATATAAAGGTTTAACAACCGTCTGCGGCTGCCCAAGGCCAAAAATTATCGACTCAAGCTTCGCTAAGATACGCGGTAAAAAGCGTAAATTTGACTCCGTCATTTGTGAGAAGTCGTCGAGCATATCCTGTGTTTGCTCATTGACAACTGCTAGACTGCTTATTTGAACATAAATCTCGGCTATTAATTCTTCTATGTCTTTATCAGATAGACTACTGTTATTACTCACATACGTGTGCGTAACGGGTTGGTTGCTGACATTGAGGGCATGATGGTAGCTATGGTTTAAAGCATCATCAAGCTGGCCTAGTAGTGCAGCATAAGAAGCAGGTAGCGGCGCTACGTTACTGGCCAAGTTATCCAACCACAGCGCCGTTAAATACCATAAACGCGGCTGAGCATCGTTATAATTGATTGGATAGGTATGGGTAGTTTGCCACAGGTAGTGACTGACTTTCTCCAGCATAGCAAGCGGCGTTGGTTGATTGCTATTAGCAGATAGTAGCTGCTTAACCTGCTGACGCCATACCAATAATAATTGTCGATATTGTGCAGGCTTTAGAGGCCCTAAAGATAAGGTCGTAAGACTTAAGCTATTAGGAATAGCTACCTCAATCGGTCGCGCTTTTTCGGTAATAGGGGCAGCTACAGGTTTTTTAGCAACATCAATGTTTGCTACCTGAGTATGAGACAAGATTTGGTTGAGCTCATGGATAGTTTTATCTACAAGAGCGCAGTGGTAGGTACCAGCCTGAGCATACTGAGTTAATTCATACTGTAGGAGCTGATGCGCGAACTGGCCTATCCGGCGTTGATTACTATTTAACTCTGTATCCACTAGAACGCTGAGCCTAGCGGCTATAGTCGCTAGTTGAGGAAGATTGACCATGATCAAGACGTTGCTGATCTCATGGTAACTCTGCTCTACCCGCTCATTGTGGCAATCTGTGTCTGCTTGCCAGCCGTCAGATATCTGTGATAGTTGTTGATCAAACAGTGGCAACAGCCATTCTAACGTTACCATTTCATTGGGCTGGTTTTTCATAGCATTATCCTAACTCGTTTACGCACTAATTTTCTGCCAAGCGTTGATCTTTGTATGGGCAACGCGGCGCATATTTGAAGGACGCCAAGATAGCGCCTCCCCTGGAGCCAATATAATATAGCCGCCCAGCACACATTGTGCAGTCAGCCGTGCCAAAATATCGCGCTGATCAAACTGGCGAAAATATATCAGCACATTTTGGCACAAGATTACCTGCTGCAAATGTGGGGTTGCCAAGCTTTGGGTAAAAATATTGTGCCAGATGAAACTCACTTGCTCATGTAACTTAGGTTTTACTTGCCAATGAGCTTTGGGCTCTGTTGTAAGTGGCTGCATGAAGCGATGATAAGATGGTGGGATAGACGTTTTTTGCCGCTGGTGATACTGTCCTGCGCGGGCGGTTGCTAAAGCTTGCTTACTGACATCTGTACCCAAAATCGTGTAATTTGATAGATTATTAGCTGCAAGTGTCATCGCCACCGACCACACTTCTTGACCGGTTGCACAGCCTACGCTCCATATACGAAAGGGTTCATCAAGACTATGAGCACTTTTGCCTTGAACACGGTTATCAAAATCAGTTTTTGTATTTTTTTTTGATAATTCAGTAGCGTATTGCCTTGCAATCTCTACGATAAACGCTATTGAAGGCTCATGACGAAAAAAGCGGCTTTCAGGTATAAGTACCGTGTCGAGTAGCTGCTGCTGCAACTGATCGTTTACCTGTACCATCTCCCAAAGCTCTGTCAAGGACAGTTTGTACTTTGCGGCGGTTTGTTCAACGGCATTTAACAACCATTTAGACTGCGCGCTTGGCAACACAAAGCCAATCTTGCGTTCAATATAACGTTGCCACTGTTTCACCATAATAGGTTTATTATCTAAACAAAGTGCTGGTGACTCCCTATTTTGCCGTACCTCGTACTCCAGCTCACCAACCGCCACATTATTAGTTTCAAACTTGCTGAATCCTAACGGACTACTATTCTTGTTTATCAATACGTTTGTCATTGTCAGCACAGTCTTTTGATTGATGTTTACGAATACTCTTCGGTAGCATCAAAATGCTCATCGTCATTTGCTACCTTAAAGCCAGTTACTGACTCTTGTAAGGCGGCAGCCATCTCACTTAGCTCACCCACCGAACGTGCTGTTGCCATCGTTCCTGATGAAGTTTGTGAGGTTATATCTTGAATGGTATTCATGGCGCTGGAGATATGGTTGGCTGATTCAGCCTGTTGCTGCGCAGCGTTTGAGATGTTTTGAATCAGATCGGCAAGGTCGTTAGAGACATTTTGTACCTCTTCTAGCGCCTCTCCTGCATCTTTTGCTAAACGCGCGCCTTTTACCACCTCTGATGTGGTTGATTCCATAGACATGACTGCTTCGTTAGTATCAGCCTGAATGGTTTTAACGAGTGTTTCTATCTGTTTGGTGGCGTTGGCTGAGCGCTCAGCCAAGCGCTGAACCTCATCGGCGACGACCGCGAACCCGCGACCGGCATCCCCTGCCATCGAAGCCTGAATAGCAGCATTTAGAGCCAAGACGTTAGTCTGATCAGCAATGTCGTTAATTAAGCTTACAATATCGCCAATCTCTTGCGACGATTCGCCCAATCGTTTGATACGCTTTGAGGTTTCTTGAATCTGATCACGAATAACGTTCATACCTTCGATGGAGCGCTGTACCACGTCAGCACCGTTATAAGCGATAGCAACTGAGCGCTGCGCAACTGCTGCCGACTCGGTAGCATTCGTCGATACCTGATCGATCGATATAGCCATCTCGTTGATGGCAGCAGACACGTTTGCAATCTCTTGGGTCTGGTGCTCAGAAGCTTCAGCGAGCTCAACGGCGTTCATTTGCGTTTGACTGGCAGACTGCGAGACTCGGTCTGCGGTACTATTGATGACTAGTACCAATTGGCGCAACTGGTCAAT
The DNA here is from genome assembly GCA_947501045.1 of uncultured Psychrobacter sp. Classification (GTDB taxonomy): domain Bacteria; phylum Pseudomonadota; class Gammaproteobacteria; order Pseudomonadales; family Moraxellaceae; genus Psychrobacter. Next base: position 423,195 of record CANMUI010000001.1, on the reverse strand, counting down.
TGCAAAATTTACTGAGTCAGCGATGGCGCCGGTGAAATCTTCTGATACTGTAGCGTTAACGGTCAAATTCCCTTCAGCCAAATCGCCTAACTCATCAAGTAGACGCAGAATTGCCATCTGGTTACGCTCGTTTTCTTCTTGGATTTGACGCGCGCGATCAGATTCAACTTCAGCCTCTTGCCGACGGCGTAAAGTTTCTTTTTCAATCAATAAGCGCTCACTACCATCGCGCTGTTTATATGATTTTGATAAAGCATATAAAACACCAAGTATACCCAGCACAAAGATAGTGACTGGCAGTATGATTAGTTGATTAGACTCACTGAAATAGTGGCTGATTGATAACAATGAGACAACCATCCAAACTAAGCCTGCCAAACTGACTAAAACAAAAAGTCCTAATAAAACCTTCCATTTATTATCAGGATCCTTAGCAGCTGGTGTTTTTTGGTCGGCACCAATTGCAGGGTTTGTTATAACATTACTCATCGTGCTCATTCCTTCCAAAAAGTCATTTAAGTCTTAGGGTTATTGACTTTATTATTAATCGGTACATCTTTATTACTGCCAGTACAAGGTCTGTTTGATCTATATCGCGGCATCAATATAGCGTAAATCTTTTGCTAGTAGGCTTGGCATAAAAATAAACCAATCTTGTTTATCTTTAAAAAACTTACCGTGGTTATAAGGTGCAAACGGTGAGTTGCTATCCATGGCCTCAGCACGATATTGACTACGCGTGAACTGCTCAATGCCTAGTACCCGATCTACCAACAAGCCTGAAAAAACGGCGCTATGATCGATGACTATCACCTTGCGTAGGCTTTTTTGCTGATAGCTAGGAACCTGCAAAAACTGCGCCAAGTCCGTCAATGGCAGTAAGCGCCCTCGGACGTTGGCGATACCTAGCATCCATGGCTGCACCAGTGGCATACTGGTGTATTCTGGCATAACCAGTACCTCAGACACCTCACCTAATGGGGCAACCAAACGCTGTCCACCGATCTCAAATACCACACCCTGCCAGTCGTAGATTTGTCCACCTTGACGGCCACTACCGCGTGCACGTGCCAGATCAGCTAATCGCAATAGCTCGATAAATCCTCTAGAAGCCACAAGTTACTCCGTTACTGTACGGATAGTATTTATAAGCTCAGACTCAACGACCGGTTTGGTCATGTATTCTTTGGCGCCTTGACGCTTACCCCAAACTCGATCAGTTTCTTGGTTTTTAGTACTGATCATCACTACAGGAATATGAGCAGTTGTCTTACCACGGGTTATTCTACGCGTGGCTTGAAAACCATTCATCTCAGGCATGACGACATCCATCAATATCACATCTGGTAGATGCTCAGCTGCCATCAGACAACCTTGTTCACCATTGTTAGCTTCTAGTATCTTAAAATTGTTTCTCGTGAGTATGTCACGGAATTTCGCCATCTCAGATGGCGAATCGTCGATGATCAACACAGTGGTCATAGTCATATCCTTTATTTATTATCAATATTATCTGTTAAAGCCTATTCTAAAAGCCAATAGACTTAGTTAGTATGAGGGATTACGCACGATATTTATCAATCGTCTCAAACAGCTCATCTTTACTAAACGGCTTAGTTAAATACTCATCGGAGCCCACAATACGTCCACGCGCTTTATCAAACAAACCATCTTTTGAGGACAGCATAATGACAGGTTTGCCGGCGTAGTCAGGATTATTCTTGATGAGTGCACAGGTCTGATAACCGTCAAGACGCGGCATCATAATATCGACAAAAATAATATCAGGGTTGTTATCGACAATCTTTGCCAAGGCATCAAAACCATCAATAGCAGTAAAGACTTCACAACCTGCTTTTTGTAGCAAAGTTTCAGCAGTACGACGAATGGTTTTAGAGTCATCGATAACCATGACCTTTAAGCCTTCAAAATTATTTTCCATTATCATTGTCCTCTAAATGACGGTTTACCTTTAATAGGGGGTTGTTTACTGTATTAAGCCTTTGGCTTTATTACCGTATCTTATACGCTCATCTCATTTATATTATTGATAATTATAATGTAGCAATGACTTGTAGCTATCGCACCATCAACTCTTTGTCTATATAATAAAACGACGTTTGTGAAGGTGATTAACAATGAGTAGTATAAGATTTATTAAGTGCTGCAAGAATGGTGCCGTATTATTAAGTATTTTACTTTTAATCGGTTGTCAGCCGTCACCTAGTGACAATCAGCAAGTAAATGAAGGCGGTAAATCGCTAGAATCTCCTGTGACTATTGGCGCTGATAGCGTGACTATGACCTCAGACTATATTCTGGATGTTAAATCATCACGCTATCAACCAAGTCTTGGTCTACAAGGCGTTATTGAACCAACCAAACAGGCTCGTTTCGTTGCAGCACATGATGCTTTGGTACAAAAAGTTCTAGTCAAACCAGGTCAGTGGATAGAGGAAGGTGCACCTTTATTGGTCGTGCAGCGTTTGAATGGTAATACCAAAACTGACACTACTAGCACAACTGATGCGGCTAAGCCAAAAGTAGATGACGCCATACCAGTAACAGATTTGCCTGTGCGCTTATCGCAAAATGAAGAGGAAAATAGTAATAACAATGAGAACACCTCTGAAAATGCCCTTAAAACGTCTGAAACTGATAATGAGACAGTAGTAGATGATGGCCACAATGAAGAGGGCGATCAAGTAAATAGTAGCGAAGATGAAGGACAAAACCTCGCGCTCACTCAGATATCTGCGCGCCCTACCGTTGTCCGTGCTAGTTTTTCGGGGCGCGTAGATGAGTTATATGTACAAGCAGAAGAGCAAATTGATGCTGGTACACCCTTGCTACACTTAACGGACGACCAAGATTTACGTTTTACTGCTACGTTACCTCTGCAAGCTGAATCTCAGTTATCAGTTGGGCAAACCGTAAATTTTACCGCTGACAATATGTCAGAGAAGTTTACCGGTCAAATCAGCAAACTGGTTTTCGGTGATGAACCTAACCAGCTCTTGGTTCATGTTCATGTCATCAACAATGAAGTTAGTCGTAACATCCTCAAGCCAGGTATGATGGTGACTGGCCGGGTTGATTATGGACAAATAGAAGTTGGCACTATCGTACCTGTACAAGGTATTCATGATGTCGATCTTTCAGTATTAAAAAAACCGCCTTATCAATCATTAACTCCTCTTGTTGCTAATGTTTGGATTATCAAACAAGATCAGCGCCTAACTCGTCAGCCAGTAGAAGTCATTAAATACGATCCCAGCACCGATCAATACTTGGTAGCTGGTATCAGCAATGATAGTCTCATTTGTTTAGCAGATTTACCTCCAGAATCAGCGGGCAAAAAAGTTATTGTTTCATAGCTTAATTTGATAGCTTGGTTTAACAGCTTAGTTTCATACCCTATAAACCCGTACTCTTCTTTTAATTAAACCTCCTATTTTAATAAGTATCCTGCTCTAGAAAACAGAGTGTATCATAATAGGTAATAAACAAAATTTTATGCTTAAGTATCACTAGCCAAATTTAGCTAGATACGAGCTTTAGATAGTAAAGACTGAGTATTGACTACCGAATATCGGAAGTCTGTTACTAGACAGAGTTACATTGTGTAGAAATATTAACAAAGCATGTCTTGTGTGGTAACGCTTAAGTTAGGCAAAATAGTCTCAGCAACATTTGCATCCATAACATTTACCATACTGATTTTTAACATTTTTTAGTAGTCGACCTTACTTACAATTATATTTATAATGAATGAGTGACCAATATCACTACCAAAACAATGTTTAATTTATTTATTACTGCTAAACAATTATCACTATTCAAGGACCCCTTATGAGTAAGCAGATTTTATTGATTGAAGATGATCCAGATTTGGCTGAGTTGATCAGCGATTATCTAACGATGAATTATTATGATGTTCATCATGCTGGACTTGGTCAAGAAGGCCTTGAGATTTTGGATACCAAAGAGCGTGATATCGATCTAGTAGTACTAGATTTAATGCTACCAGATATGGACGGTATGCAGGTCTGCCAAAAAATACGCGGTAATAAGAACAATATAACCAATAAAGTGCCTATCATTATGTTGACGGCGAAAGGCGATACCACTGATCGGGTATTGGGACTAGAGATGGGAGCTGATGATTATATCGCCAAACCTTTTGAGCCTCGTGAATTATTAGCACGTATCCGCGCGGTTATCCGCCGCCACGAGCAGCCGAATCAAGCTGATAGCCAGTCTGATAGCTTAACTTTTGGACGCTTAAGTGTTTTTCCTGATAGTCACGAAGTGACAATTGATGAACAACCTGTACGTTTGACTACTCATCAGTTTCAGCTTTTACACTACTTCGCTACTCATTCCGGTAAAGTGCTTAATCGTGAGCAGCTCTGGCAAGCTATGCCAAACGATGATAGCTCTGATAATATCGACCGAGCAATTGACGTCCATATTTCACGTCTACGCGCACTTATTGAAGACAATCCACGCCAGCCAAAGCGTATCATTACAGTACGCGGAGTGGGTTATCAATTCGCCACTGATCAGGTTTAATGAAGGCTATGGTTCATGATCGATATGAGTGTTTGATAATAGAGATCACTTAATGCAGCATTTAGGTTTTCGTTCCGTATTTGCCAAGCTATTTGCCAGTGTTATGCTGGCACTTATTCTTTTTGCAGTAGCTATGGTGCTATTGACGCAGCTGGTTCACGACAAAGATGCTGGTATTCGCTCGGAGGTGTTGGCGAACCAAATATTAGGGCAAATTGATCCTTTTTTACATGAACTAAATATCGCTATTAGTAATGATAACCGATTACAGGCACGCTTTATGTTGGCGGTTATCAAAAAAAGCTTTGATATTTTTGATCAGTCTTTACAGGCAAAAATGGGCTTGTACGACAATCAAGGTGTGCTACTTATGCAGACCGATAATAGCGATCTACCGCCAGAGCTGCCGCCAACGCCTTCACTATTGACTTCGTTTCTACCCTCATTTTCAGAAAATCCTGTTACCCCGCAAGCACAAGTCTATAGCAGTACAGGTTATACTCTATTTTATGAATCACGCTTGGTGCCCAAGAAGCGTGCCTTATCTGCCGCTTTAAATCTATTTACCGGTACGCTGCTATTATTAATAATTATGGCAGGAGTGCTATGGTGGATTGCTCGTTCAATGACTTGGCGTATCAATCAGATGAGTCAACAGATGAGCCAACTTGGTGATGGCGACTTTACGGTACGTGTCAATAGCCGTGGTAACGATGAGATTGCTTTACTTGCAAACGGATTTAACCAAGCTGCCCAAAAAATTGAACATCTTATCAATGCTAATAATTTGCTATTAGCTCATGCCTCTCACGAGCTGCGTACCCCTATCACTCGTATCCGTTTGCAGATTGAGATGATGGATATGTTAGCAGGCGCTATGCCAGGCGACGTCAAAAGCAAATTTGATAAACGCGCGCAGGCTATTAACCGTGACCTATCAGGACTAAATGACTTGGTTGAAAGCATATTACTAGTAAGTCGCTTAGATGCAGGTCACGCTATGCAGCAAGTCGAGCGCGTCGATCTTTATGATTTGATTAATCAAGAACGCCAGCATTATCCGGATGCGACCTTGATCGGTGAACATATCGTAATCGACGGTCAGCCGCCAATGTTGACGCACCTAATTCGTAATTTATTAAATAACGCTATATTGCATGGTGTGCCGCCAGTCACTATTTTACTCTATGGCGCTCAAACCGTTGCAGAGGCCGATAGCGTCCCTGAATACCTGCTACAGTCGTTAGTATATAGCAGCTTTGCTGATTATAACCGTTCAAATGATAGCAAAAACGATCATGTCATAGAGACTCTAAGACATGGAACAATCAGTAATTTTAGCGACACACTAAGTGAGAAGCATACGTCAAGGGATGCCTCTGAGCTGCAAGAAACACTGCTAGAACCTGAATTTGCACCTACCATCTTTCGAAATGGAGAAACCCTTAACGATTATAATAATAGCGGTAATCGTAAAGCGAATAAAAAAGAAGGGAACAGCAGTGCCTCATCTAATGACGAGAAAACTGATTCAGACAATTATGATAAATACGCTGTGTCCGAGAATGGCTTTAATAAAGCAAACAGTGTTGATAACACAGTAGAATATTTAGCTACTAATAAAAACTTGCCTGACAATAATTTATCTAACAGTAGTTCATCTAACAATAGTGATAGTAAACAAACACTACCTGTGCCCGCCCCTATCATTAGTAGTGATGTGCCAATGCTGTACAATCGTTATAACCCTATCAGCTCCGATTTGTCTCATAAGATCAAACGAGTCATTTGGAATGTCGTACCCGATATACAACAACAAAACTCTAAAAAACAACACTCGGTAAATAGCAACCTAACCAAGGTTCTCAAAAATCATACTACAAGCGATGAATCTACTTGCAAACACAAAACCAGCAAAACCAATAAAAGTAGTAAGATCGGTGCAAGTGATGACAATAGCGAGAGCCCCAATGTACCGCGTAAAGAAAGTCTATTCAAAAAACATCTAAAAAAATCTAAGTCTGAGCCGCAGCGTCCACTGCCTAAATATGCGGTCCTTGCAGTCATAGATGAAGGTAGAGGTATTCCTGAGGACAAGCGTGAAGAGATCTTTAGTCCCTTTGTACGCTTACAGCAAAAGAATAAAGGCTCAGGACTAGGCTTGTCCTTGGTATCGCAAATTGTGGCAGCTCACCAAGGTCACATCATAACTGATACTATTAATGGTCATACTAGATTTTTGGTCGTCATACCAGTGAAGCATAACCCCCATCACGATGATAATCGTAACAATGGTAACAATGGTAACAATGGTAACAACACTAATAATAGCAATAAAATTAATAATCAGCCTGGAAATCAGTAGATGTTCCTCATCAAGCCATCGATCATCTTTGGCTTTTCAAGTTTAATATCACCTAATGATAAAACACAAAAAGCCTGCTTAGGTATAAACCACTAGACTTACAACTATAGTGCTCGCTAATACGACGCTTATTGCTAATGCTCATTAGTCAATCGTAAATGGTCATATCCAACTTCATGCATAATATGCTATATTACTGCCCCTTATCGACACGGGTTATGGATCGTGCTTTATTTTTGTGATCCTTATCTCTTGTGGGTTCTATTATAGTCACAGTATTGGATGGCTATTGGATATCGAACCACCAACCTATTATTAGATTTTGAGCCTACCATGAGTGATATGATCGTCCTAAATGATGTGACCAAAAGCTTTATGAGTGATCGATCAATAAAAGGTGATGACGGCAAACCGCATTGGTTTACAGCAGTTGAACCTACCTCACTGTCTGTAAAGCAAGGTGAGATTTTTGGTTTAATGGGTTACTCAGGTGCTGGCAAGTCTACCCTATTACGTTTGATCAATATGCTTGAACGTCCTGATAGCGGACAAGTCGTTATTGATGGTACCGACCTGACTACGTTATCTGCAAGCGACTTGCGCGTTGCCCGCCATAATATCGGGATGATTTTTCAGCAGTTCAATTTGATGGCCAATCGCACTGTTTTTGACAACGTGGCTTTTAATTTGACAGTGTCAGGTTACAGCCGCGATATTCGTAAACGCGTTATGGATTGTCTGGAGATTGTCGACTTAAGTGATCGTGTAAACCACTATCCTGCCCAGCTATCAGGCGGTCAAAAGCAGCGCGTTGGTATTGCCCGTGCTATTGCCCCTAGTCCAAAAGTACTGCTCGCTGATGAACCTACTAGTGCTTTAGACCCGGCAACGACTCGCAGCTTATTGACCTGTCTGCGTGATATTAATGAGCAGCTCGGCGTAACCATCGTTATTGTTACTCATGAGATGAGCGTCATTCGCCGCTTGTGTCACCGAGCGGCCTTATTGCATCAAGGTCAATTGTTAGAGGTTGCAGATATTCGTGACGGTCTTATTCAAGCCGCTACCCCAATTGGTCAAGGTTTAGTACAAGAAGACTAGCCAGGAGAGATGTAGATGTTAACTGGCGCTGAATTATCCGCCTCGATAGAAAAACTTTTAGCACTGCGTAGCGAGATTTGGCAGGCAACTTTTGATACCTTTATTATGCTTGGCATCTCGACAACAGCTGCGGTGACTATCGGCGGCCTGTTTGGGATATTTTTATTTTTATCTAGCGATCGGCAGTTTTTACAAAATAAAGGGCTTTATGCGGTATTGGGTGGTATTACCAATTTTATGCGTGCCTTCCCATTTGTCATTTTGATGATTGCGATGAGCCCTTTTACCAAAGCTATCGTGGGTACAGGTATCGGTCCTATCGCCGCCTCTTTAGTGCTCGCCATTGCCGGCTCTTTTTATTTTGCACGTCTGGTCGAACAAAACTTGCGCGAAGTGCCACGCGGCATTATCGAGGCCACCGAGTCTATGGGCGCGCGCCCCTTTACTATTATAAAAGTACTGCTCAATGAAGCACGTTCAGGTCTTGTGTTATCAGTGACCATCCTTTGTATTAGCTTGCTGTCTTATTCGGCAGCAGCTGGTATGATTGGTGGCGGCGGTCTAGGTGATTTGGCCATTCGTTATGGTTACTATCGTTATCAAACCGAGGTCATGATTTTTATTGTAATTATGCTATCGGTGATGGTGATATCTATTCAGGCTTTTGGTAATTGGCTGGCAACACGTTTGGATAAGCGCTGAGCTGTATGAGCGCCTAAACATCACATAAAAAACCCAGTTCCAATTATTTTTAACTATTTTATTATCTACTACTGAGGATACTTATGAAATTAACAGATATCAGCCGTCAGCTGGCTACCGCATTTGCCACCGTTGGCGTATCCGGTATGGTTTTGGTAGGCTGCAACAACTCATCAGCACCAGAGGCTACTAAAGAGGCACCAGCCACTACAGAGACAGCCGCTACCGCAACAGGGGATATCGATCCTGATCATACCAAGATCATTATCGGTACCACCGAGGGCGATTTTGCTGATATGGTACGCAATCAAATCAAGGGCTCACTTGAAGCGCAAGGTTATGAAGTAGAGCTGATTGCATTCACAGATTACGTCCGTCCTAATCTGGCGCTGGCCGAAGGCGATTTAGACATTAACATCTTCCAGCATAAACCTTATCTGGATACTTTTAAGACTGAAAATAATTTAGATTTGGTAGAAGTTTTTCAAGTACCGACCGCTCCTTTAGGTATTTATACCGGTAAAAAATCTAGCCTTGATGAAGCCTATAAAGGTATGAGTGTCTCAGCTCCTAACGATCCTAGCAACTTTGCCCGTGCGTTGGTTATGATGGATGATTTGGGCTGGATCACTCTAAAAGATGACGTTGACCCGCTTACCGCTTCAAAAGCAGACATCGCTGACAATAGCAAATACGATATCAATATAGTTGAGCTAGAAGCGGCGCAGCTACCGCGCGCGCGTGATGAAGTGGACTTTGCAGTTATTAATGGCAACTATGCCACTGATTCTGGTATCGAATTAACCGAAGCGTTGTTCCAAGAACCAAGCTTTGCTTATGTGAACTGGTCAGCGGTTAAATCTGGAGATGTGAGCAAAAAATGGGTTAAAGATGTGACTGCCGCCTATAATTCTGATGAGTTTAAAAAGTATGCTCATGATACTTTCCCCGGTTATAAATATCCCAAAATCTGGAATCCACAACAGCACGCCAACAATGTAGAAGTTACCGCGACTGCTGGTACTGCTACTGCAACTGGTACAGTAGAAGCTGCTGCTCAGTAAATTTTAAACGACTTAATAATTTATAAAAAACGCCCACTACTTAAAGTAATGGGCGTCTTTGTGTTTTGAGTTTTATAAACTTTATTTTTACTTATGACTATTTGGTATCTCGAAATACATCCAGCTCAATCTCATAACTGGGTTCTGGCTTTTTGAACAAATACTTACCGTTACGGATAGAGGCTAAGACGTCAGCGCGTTGACGCACAGCTTCAAACGGGGTTTCAGCGTCCAACACTAAAAAGTTCGCGGCACGGCCGACTTCTAAACCATACTCATCTTCGATATTGAGCGTTTTAGCGCCGTTAAAGGTGATGAAGTCAAGGCAGACATCAAGCTGCGGCAACGACATGGTTTGCGCCAAATGGATACCGTTATCTAGGATGTTCATCATATTGCCATTGCCCGCAGGATACCAAGGATCATTGATAGAGTCCTGACCAAAGGAGATGTTGATACCATTTTCCCAAAACTCTTTGACGCGGGTCAGACCACGGCGCTTAGGATAAGTATCTTGGCGACCTTGCAAATAGGCGTTTTCAGTAGGCAGGGCAATAAAGTTCATACCGGACTGCTCGAACAGCCCCATCATCCGAAACGCATAAGCATCATCCGCTGAACCGAACGAACAGGTATGGCTTGCGGTCGAGCGCGCGCCGATACCTTCGATCATCACCAAAGCATTTAACAGTTGCACGTGACGACTCATCGGATCGTCGGTCTCATCACAGTGCACATCGATAAGCTTATCGTATTTAAGGGCCAACTCGACCGTTTTGCGCACAGAGTCTTGACCGAATTCGTACGCCCATTCAAAGTGCGGGATACCGCCGACACAGTCCGCACCCATCTTAAGCGCCTCCTCCATCAGCTCATCAGCGCCTTTATAGGCGTACATGCTTTCTTGCGGGAAAGCAACAATCTGAATAGTAACGTTGTCTTTGAGCTCCTCGCGCAGCTCCAGCATCGCCTTGAGTCCAGTCAAATCCGGGTCACAGACGTCAATATGAGTACGAATATACTGTACGCCTTTTGACACCTCTTCTTGAATGCCTTTTAGCATGCGCTGTTTGGCATCTGCAAAAGATTGATTCTTTTTGACATCGTGCCAGCGGGCAATACCTTCAAACAGCGTACCAGAAGCGTTCTTGGCGTCATCGCCACCGCCCGTGTAGACATAATCCAGATGCAAATGCGAGTCGACATAAGGCGGTACGATTAGACGGCCTTTGAGATCGATCTCTTCGTCTGCGGCAGGCAAACCTTTACCGATCTGCTGAATCACGCCGTCTTTGACTAAGATCTCATTGGCATCGTTATTGCGATAGATAGTTGCGTTAGTAAATTTAATCATAATAAACTCCTATTTGTTATTGACATCTTTTATGAATTGTTTTGTATTCACTATATTTATAAAAATTATCTGTTAAAGACCACTTGTTCAGCGCTATTAACTGGCTTATTGGCATCCAAAGTTTTCTTCGACAAAAAAGTGATAATTATCGCGGGGATGAAACAAAGGATAGACAAATAGACAATTCCAAAGACTCCTGTTTCTGGCATATTTACTAAAATCAAGCCAGCCAGCCAAGTGGCAATCATTATCGAGAAGTTAAAAACACTAGATTGCACGGAGGTAGCAATGGCTTTGGCCTGCGTAACTTGATGGCTGACTGCGGTCTGAAACATTGTGACCAGTGGACCAAAAGCCAGTCCCCATAATAAAAAGGCAAGATGCGCAAAACCGCTAGTGCCTTTAAAAAAGACGAATAGCAGCATGGCTATCACGCCGCCGCCTAACATGCTAACGATGAGACCGCGTAGATGAGTATCGATAATTTTGGCGGACAGTATGACTGAGATGACCGAACCAATACCGAAGATAAGCAGTGCTAAGCTGATACCGCCAGTAAAGGCTATAGTTTCTACCAATAACGTAATATAGGTATAAGTACTATAGTGCGCTACTACAGCTAAAAAGGTCAAAGCTAAAACTATCCAAACTCCAGGTATCTTAAGAACAGCAAGTGGTGAGTTGCTTTGCGTAAGCTTCTCACCCTTCACAGCGGGCAAGAACTTCATTGCCAGTAGCGCAATCAGAGCACCCAGTCCACCAAGTACCAAAAAGGACATACGCCAACCCACATGAGTACCGATAAAGGTCATTATTGGTAGTCCAAGGCTGACTCCGAAAGTATTACCAGCCATAATAATAGTGATAGCCTTGCCATGCATATTCTCAGGTACTAATGCCGTGCCGTATGCGGCAATCATCGGCCACATGATACCGGCACAAATACCACCTAAGATACGCATAGCGACGATGAGATAGTAAGATGAGGTAATACCAACGACGATGTTGGATACTGCAAAACCGGTCAATAAAGCCAGTAGTAGGATTTTTCGATTGACCCAAAGCGTCATACTGATCAAAGGAATAGCAAAAATAGCCGAAGCCAATGCATAGATACCTACCAAAAATCCTACTTGGGTCTGCTCGATACCAAGCCCTACTGTCATTTGTGGCAGAATTCCTGAAGGCATCAGCTCCGATAAAATACCGACAAAGGTAACGCTAGCCATAAGACCAAATACGAACCAAGAAATAGGGCTTTGGTTGAGACCACTATTCTTTGAGATGCTCGACATATCCTCTCCTAACCATTTATTTTCAATAAAACTACTTAGTCTTTATCGATAAAATGATCAACTATAAAAAATAAAATCTGCCAACCTTATTGGTGAATAAGATAGTAGGTAACAAGAAAAATATATTCAAAACAAAAACTTAGCATCACCATAGGTTAAATCCTTACTAATAGCAAGGATAAGTACAAGACTACTAAGTCTTATAACACTCGTACAGCTGATCAAGGTGCTAGGGCTAGATACCTTTTATAGTCAAATAAAGAAGATGGCTAGCTAAGAAGGAGGTTTATCTAGAAGACGTCTTTGGGTTATAGCAAACTATTCATAACAACAAATAACGATGTTACAGCCTGTTTGTCCTTTGTAGGGATGCGTCAACTGCCCTTTTACTTTATAGTTTTTCTTTTTATAGTAGTTGGTGATTACATTCCTATTCACTAATAATTTTATTAACTAATAATAAGGATAACAACATGAGTACTAAGACTTATAATATTCGTACGGCGGGTCAAGCCAATATCCCTGTACTTGGACTAGGTACTTGGCAGTCTACTGGACAAGACTGCATTGATGTCGTCAGCCAAGCTCTAAAAATGGGTTATGAGCATATCGATACTGCGCAAGCATATGATAATGAAAAGGAAGTCGGACAAGGTATTAAACAATCAGGGGTATCACGCGACAAGTTCTTTTTGACTACTAAAATATTTCCTGATGATATGAAGTTTGAGCCAGAGAAATTACAAGCGGCTGCTAAGCGCTCGCTTGAGAATCTAGATACTGATTACGTTGATCTACTATTGCTGCACTGGCCAGATGACCGTGTACCTTTATCTGAAACTATACCAGCTTTGTGTGAGCTACAAAAACAAGGTTTAACTCGCCATATCGGCGTGTCTAATTTTAATATTGCCAATATTACAGAAGCAAAAAAGTATGCTGATGTGCCTATCGTAGTCAATCAAGTTGAGTTTCATCCGTTTATCAAACAAAATACGCTACAGACGTTTTTGAACAATCATCATATTTTGCTAGAAGCCTACTCGCCACTTGCGCGCGGTGATGTGTTTGATAATGAGACCATCAAAGAGATTGCTGAAAAACACAATGTTACACCAGCACAAATTTCACTGGCTTGGATTTTATCTGATAAAAACCGTGTGGCTATTCCAAAAACATCAAACCCCGATCATCTACAAGGTAACTTGGATGCTATGAAAGTCGAGCTGAACGCTGATGAGCTTAAGAAAATTAGTAATCTAGCACGAAGTGATGGTCGTAAGATTGAGCATCCTGACTACTCGCCTGAGTGGGACGACTAAGATCATATAAATCAGTAATAGATAGTTATAATCAAAAAAGCCACCGCTAGGATCGGTGGCTTTTTTTATGCTACTTTATTTTAAAATGGTTTTTGAAATGGCTATGCTAATGACAGTAATACTATTGTATCAACGTCTGCGTTTCACGAATAGGCTCAGCAGGATTGTATTGATTAGATGTAGTGACGCTGCTACGACTATTTTCTTTTAGAGAGTTGGCGACTTCTGTAGGCATATAGTTCTCATCATGCTTAGCCAATACTTCACCAGCCACAAACGTTCCGCCTTGCATCTTACCCGTAGCGACCACGCCTGAGTTTTCAGCGAATAAATCCGGCAAGATACCTTGATAAGTCACAGGGACAGTAGCCTGAAAATCAGTAATATCAAACTCTACGCTTAATGGGTCATTGGCTGCACGCTGCACACTACCAGCAACGACCATACCTCCTGCGCGAATACGTTTGTCTTGCGGCGCCTCACCTTGCGAGATAGCAGTAGGATCAAAATAATAATCCGTTTGTTGACCGATAGCGTAAAGTACTAGGACTACCGCTACAGCAGCACCTGCAAACGTAAACATAACCCACATAAGCTTTTTGCGACGAACAGCGTTCATATCACTACCTCATTACGAGTGATTGCTTTGCAAACCAAATAACCCATTATGGTATTCAACAATTTGCAAAACAGGTAAGTGTATTTCAAAGTATGATAATCATTATTCACACATCTTTATGCTAACTATATGATAGCACTTTTATACAAATCAATAAGCTCAGTATTGGTATAAAGAACTGATAAGTATAAAAAATAGATAATTTTTCAGATATAAAGCGATGATTTTATTATATTTTGTAGCTTGGAGAATTTTATAGTGTAGTCGCTTTGTTAGCCTTTAGTCTTGACACTAACTCTGACATCGCGCTGAGCTTGGCGCGCTTGTTGAATGGTGAGCTGCTTAATAATGGCCTGTCTTTGACGGCGACTATACCAAATAAAAACCAGCATCATACCCACGGTGATGGCCCAGCACGACCATACAAAAACCCCATGCTTACCCATGGCAATAAACTCAGATACGCTATAAAAGTATGGCTGCATGGTATTCTCCTAACTGTTTTTATCTCTGCTACTACTTGTTATTTATCGCTCATACGGTCACTATTTTTTCTCTTTACGTACAAACTCTTTGACCCAAGCTTTACTCTGATCGCGGTACAAAATGAGTGTATTAGTACGATAAATAGCTAGCGTCGCTACCAGTAGGTAACTGCCGATCATCATAAGTAGTAGCGGCATCCACATATCAGCGGACATCTTGGGAGCTTCGGTTAGCGTAAAAGTGGCGCCTTGATGCAAAGTATTCCACCACTCCACCGAATATTTGATAATTGGCAAATTCACCGCGCCCACGATAGACAATATAGCTGCTGCCTTACCACGATTGGCTGTATGTTCAAAGGCGGCAAATAGTGCCATTACTCCAGCATACAAAAAGGCCAAAATGAGCATAGATGTCAGCCGCGCATCCCAAACCCAATAAGTACCCCACGTAGGTTTAGCCCAGATAGAGCCGGTCAAAAGGCTAATTACACACAATAAAAATCCAATAGGCGCTAAGGCCTGAGCGACAAGATTGGCGGTTTTGATTTTCCAGACCAAAAAAATCACCCCGAGTACCGCTAAAGCAAAATAGACGGAGATAGCAAGGCTGGCTGCTGGCACGTGAATAAAGATAATGCGATAGCTATTGCCTTGCAAATAGTCAGGCGGCGCAAACGCTAGGCCCCAAACACTACCGATCAACAAGAAAATACTCGCCAATACTGCCAGCCACTTAACCCAAGGCGCAAAAAGTCGAAAGAACTGCTTGGTGCCTACAGTGGTCAAAAAGCCTTGCCAAATGCGTTGCCATAGGCTGGGAGATGAGACATTATTCAAATTGGGCATGAGATAAACCTATTATACAGCTTGTCGGTTGAGGCAGATATTTCGCATTTTTGCAGTTCTATCTACCAATCTGCCGGCATTAAATATTAGACAGGATTTATAAACGAGTTGAGATCAATATGTCTTTAAAATCTGTCTACTGTTCAAACCTCTATTATAGCAAAGTTGCTCATTTTAACCATGTTATTAATATAGAAGGTTTTAACAGTATGGCTTTATTGACAAATAAAAACCCATACTTTTATGTCTAATTTAACCAAGACATTTTTAACGTCATTGAGATGACCCATGGCATCGCCAGCACTGAGACAATACTACCTGCTAGTAATAACGCTAGTATTGGTAAGCCATTGAGTCCGGTGGCGAACAAATCCACCGCGCCCGTGGCAAAGATCAGCACCGGTAGCTGCATAGGTAAGGCGATCAGTGGTACCAGTACGGCACCGTTTTTCAATGATAACGTCAAACTACTGGCGACTGCTGATAGCATTAGTAACATCGGACTGCCGGTCAATATAGAAGCCATTAATATACTTGCCTCAAACCAACTAAGACCGAATAAAGGCACAGCAAGCAGGCTTAGTAGCGCGACAAAACCGCTACTAAATAGCCAATGAATCGCTAATCGTATCAGTACCCACAGCGGAAGCGACGCTCTGGCAACCACCAATTGAGCCAGCGTACCGTTATCCAGCGCGGGTTTAAACAAACCATCAACGCCCATTACTAATGACAGCAAAGCGGCAATCCACACCGCCGGTACTCCAAGGCGCTGTAGCATCTGTGGTTCACTACCAACGGCTAGTGGAAATAAGGTAATAATCATCAAAAAAAGCACTAAAGGATATAGCCATTGTACAGCGCCTTGCTGCTTAACTTGCCATTCGCGGCGCCACAATTGGGTGAAACTAATACCGGGTGTTAACACTACTCTGCTGACACTAGTATCTATCACGAGCTGTTGACTGTCTGTCATTCTCTATCCTTTGTCACCCTTAGATGGCACTTTTTCTATGTATCTACTTGTTAGATGTTGGTCTCATATCGTACTTATACCATGTAATTTGATAAATCAAGCACTTGGTTGGCAACGGCGACTGGCTGGTGGCTGGTCATTAGTATCGCCCCGCCGCTATTGGCAAATGCTCGCAGACGTGCCTCCATTCTTGCTACCATGTCGACGTCAAGAGCAGTAAAGGGCTCATCAAGTAACCATAGCGGCGTCACCTCTGGCGTCAATAAATACAGTCTTGCCAAGGTGATTCGGCGCGTTTGTCCAGCAGATAGATGGTTTGAGCTTAAGGTTTCAAACCCTTGTAAGCCGACCCATGCTAGTGCTGCGTCGATATCGGCCTCACTTGGTGAGATACCATATAAATTGAGTAAAAATATTAGGTTTTGTGCGACAGTTAGACTTGAATTAATACCCAATTGATGCGAGACATATAAAGGCTGCACTGGTAGCCCCTCTACGCCTTGATAAGCAATCTTGCCTGTCAATATCGGTAGCAAACCTGCCAGCTGCATAAGCAAGGTGGTTTTGCCCGTCCCGTTAGCGCCAATCAAATGACAAATACTACCCGTAAGCAGGTTCAGGGTAACGCCTTCACATAAAGGCAGCTCGCCGCGCTGAATAGTCAGCTCATCAAGGGTCAGCATAGGAGTTAACAACGCAGGCATCAAGATCTCTTTTTATTTATTGAAGCAAGGGCTGGCCTCAGCCATCATTTTTATATTCATTAAACAACATTTACCACAAATCAAAGCAGCGTTCATGTCATAATATAACTTATTGCTCAGCCTAACTTTTCCCAAACAGTATAACAAATTGCCGATCACTATGACCTTAAAAAACACTAAGCAACAAACCTCCATATCCTCTGTCAGTGCAATTAATGATAACCATGTAGACGCATCAGCTCCTATCTTATCCATAGACAGCCTAATTGATGCGCAGGTCAGCTTTGTGCAGCAGTGGCTGTACCAGCAAGCTCAGACACTAGCGCTGGACGCTTGGCGCTGGCTTGGTGAGCAGCCGATGAGCAAGTATATAAAAAGCGCAGATTTGCAGCGTTTGATAAATGATTGGTTACTAAGTACGCCGATGAGCGAGGTAATGCGCGCTGATATTCGCGATGTTTTGCATAGCATCATTTATCATCCGATCAATGACAATGTCCCTTTATCAGATCTGATCGATGACATGCAAGTTGCAACCCTTGCCACTTATGTAAGTCGACACGAACAACAGCGCAACGTACTCATCCATACCTTGATTGGTAATGAGACCTTTGCTGATTTGTTAACCCAAACGCTATACCATGCGATCAACGACTTTATGGAAACTACTTTAGATAAAGCCGGCGGCGTTGGCAAACTTATGAAGATGGGTCGCAGCTCGTTTGAGAAGGCAACTAATAGAAACCTTGATGATAAACTACAAGCTTATCTGCATCGTAATATCAAAGACTTAACTCGCAGCGCTGAGGCGAATGCTCAAGCGCATCTGTCCAACGAAGAGGTGGCTCGTTTGCTCACTACTGGTTGGGGGCGTATTAAGGAGCAACCGATAAGCTATATACAAACCTACTTAAATGCCGATACAAAGCCTAGCAGTATTGAACATATTGAGGCAAGTTTACAGCAAAGTTACAACCAGCTACGCATATCACCCTACTTGCACAGTTTAGTCGCAGCTAGTGTTGAGACTTGGTATGCCAATCATCAGACGGACACTTTTGCTACTGTAGCGGCAAGTTTATACATCGATGAGCGCGCTATCATGCAGCTGAGCACAGCGTTACTACCGCTGATACATGACGCTATTGAAAGCCCATGGTTTAGTACTTATATTAAACAGATGCTACAGGCATTTTACGCGCAAGCTAATATACAACAGAGCCTTCAGGACGGATTAGTATTGAACGATGCCTCTATTGAGACTTAGGTCTGTTAACCATCAACATCTAAACCCATTACTAGCCAGCATAATATTTATGAGTCAAAATAATAAACTCAGCTTATGGCAAAAATTCAAGCGAATGCTGACAGCCTCAGCACCGCAGCTTGATGCTCATAAGTCGCTCAAAACTGCTGATACAACGGATATTGGTGGAAGAGATGCCGATGTTTATACTGATGCTCATTCTAAAAGTAGCGAAGCTAAGGCAAAACCTACTGAGGAGAAATCCAGTGAAAGGGCATCTACTGAGAAAAAATCTAAAGTATCTTTGGTTAAAAAGAGTAGCAGTAACACTGATAGCACCCCTATTGTTAGTTATCTAAAACAATACTTCGATAACAAGCAGTGGCATTATACCTATTATCGTCCTCGCAGCAGCGATAGCCAACAATCCCATCATCTATCGCTACGTATGCGTAATAAGCAATTGGACTGCGGTTATCTGTTTCGTGTTCAAGAAAGCAATGCTCTACTTGCGGTCTATGGTATTCTGCCCTTTTTGATACCAGAGAGTCATCAGAGTGCAGCGCTGCTACTAATCACCCAAATCAATTATGACATGCTCATCGGCAATCTAGAGATGGATGTCAATGATGGTGAGATACGCTACAAAAATGCGATCGATGTCGAAGCGGTCGGTATCGACGATGATATTATTGAGCATCTCTTGCAAAGCGTCATCGCCATGACTACTGTCGCTTATGAAGTCTTTAGCGATTTAATTAATACTCAAGACCCGAGTGATGATATGCCCACGCTGCTCAATGAGCTGCGCCAGCAAGCTGATGCGCGCACCTTTTTCCTGCCCACTCAGTTCGTTCAATAATCTTTGTATAAGCCGTCTTTATCTAAATCACATACAAGTACTTATTGCGTTTAAAGACTACCGCTAAAAACCCTCTTTTTAAATCATTCAAATTATAGAAAACCAATCCATAGAAAATTAAAAATCATGCTAAAAATCGCTTACTCTGAAGTTTTTCGTTATTCGGTGCCCGAAAAGCACCGTTTTCCCATGCAAAAATACACCATGATTCCTGAACGTCTACTGCGTGAAGGGACGATTACTCCTGATAACTTTTTTGCCCCCAAGCGCCTCAGTGAAGAGGAGGTTTTGACCACGCATACTGAGGATTATTGGCACAAGCTCAAAACCCAGACTCTGCCGCGTAAAGAAGCGCGGCCCATCGGTTTTGAGATGACGCCGGCTTTAGTTGATCGTGGCCGGCACATTGCGCATGGTACTTACGAGTGCGCGCTATACGCTCAGCAATACGGCGTCGCGATGAATGTCGCAGGCGGCACTCATCATGCTTTTGCCGATCATGGTGAAGGGTTTTGTGTCTTCAACGATGTTTGTATTGCTAGCAATTTATTGCTTATGCGCGGAGAAGCCAAAAAGATATTGGTCGTTGATCTAGATGTGCATCAAGGTAATGGCAATGCCAGTATCATGAGGAATGAGCCGCGGGTGTTTATCTTTAGTATGCATGGCGCCAAGAACTATCCGTTTCGTAAAGAAGTCTCTGACCTTGATATTGAGCTGGACAACGATACGGGAAACGAGGAATACCTGCGCATTTTAAAAGAGACTTTGCCACTGCTTATCAGCCAAGTGCGCCCTGATATGATCTTTTATCAATCGGCGGTGGATGTCCTAGCTACCGATAAACTGGGTAAACTTGGTCTCACAAAAGCAGGCTGCAAGGCGCGTGATGAATATGTCCTGAGCCAAGCAAAAGCTGCGAATATACCAGTTGCTATCGTGATGGGCGGTGGTTATTCAGAGAATATCGAAGATGTGGTAGAAGCGCACTGTAATACGTTTCGGGCCGCGCAAGAGATATATTTTAATAAAACCGCTAGCGCTATTGGCTAATCTATAATAAGGCAAAAACTATATGGCAAAGCTACTGATCGGTCTTGGGATAGTGCTGGTTATCGTCGGTATTATTTGGCTGCTGTTTCCGAGCGCTTTCTCTTGGGTAGGTAATCTACCAGGAGATGTCAAACACACCTCTGGCAATACGAAAGTCTACTTTCCTATTGTCACTATGATAGTGCTCAGTGTTATCGCTACTATAGTGCTAAACTTATTTAGTCGTTAACTAGCTGGTAAAAGGCTGAGAACTGCTAGTTTCAATGGTGCTTAAAAAGCACCCTAAATTTATAAAATTTAGTCTATGAAAAAGCCATAATCCCCTGCCAGCCCACCCGCAGTCCAAGTACGGCTAAAATCCCTAAAACCAGCTGACGAAAACGGTGTTGCGATAAGTAACGCCGTAGGCGAATACCGACTAACAGCACGACAACTGATAATATGCTTAATAATGCAATCAGTTGCCACTCGCTAGTACTCAACGCCATGATCGGCTCGCGCAAGACGATAATTTGCGCAATCTTGCCTAAGAAATAGCACATATTACCGACCTTGGCGATAGTGTTTTTATCGTCGCTAGCAGATAGCAGATACATCATCAAAATCGTCGACATAGCGTTGGTGGCTCCGCCGATAATGCCTGCACTTAACCCGATCATAATCAATACCGGCTTGGTATCTGGTAGACGGATTTGCTTGCCAAGTAAGCTGCTGATAACAAAATAAGCAATGACTGCCGCTAATACCAGCAGAATATAGGCACTATCTACCCACAAAAGTAACTGCGCCCCTACCATACTACCGAGTAAGCTCGTCAAAGCAAGTAGCCAATAGCGTTTGCCATAATAAGTAAAGTTTTGCCAAAGTGTGCGCCCGCCGCCTGAGAGCCACGTCATTAAATTTAGCAGTAATGAGGGAAAAATAACCAAGACAATAGCATAAGGCAGTGGATATATACTTGCCAAGGCAGTAGTGGTCACTAGCGTTATACCTAAACCGCTAATACCATGCAGCAAGGAAGCAACCACAAACACCGCTAGTATTATCAGGGTCTGGGTGCTGTCGTTATCTATCACTATAAGAACAAGTTAAAGCTAAGTACTTCATAAAACAGCATCCGATATCCCCTTAAATGACTACTGACTCCGGCGCTTTTGTAGCGCCTCACCAATAATAGCAGTTAGCTGCTCGGCAATTTTATCTTTGCTGGCTTTATCTAAAACCATAGAGTCTTGCTGATAATCTTCGGCGAAAAATACCTGCATAGCATTATCATCGCTAGCAAAGCCAATATCAGCGCGTGAGACATCATTGCAAGCGATCATATCTAAATCTTTGGCTACTAATTTACCGCGCGCATAATGCTCAACATCTTGCGTCTCTGCAGCAAAGCCCACGACGAACAAATCCGGATGAGCAAGTGATATCGTTGCTAGGATATCGGGGTTTTTCACCAGCTCAAGGGACATCGCCTCTCGGGTTTTTTTGATCTTTTGCGGAGCAGCTTCCTTAGTACGGTAATCAGCGACGGCAGCGGTGGCGATAAAAATGTCAGCTTCCAACTTTTGCTTTTCGCTATAAGCGGCCAGCGCTTTGTTAACTTCATTATCGTCATGGCTATCACAGTCGCAATTGGTATGGCTATGTGTATGATAATTTTCATGCTGATTGTGCAACATAGGAGTTAGCGCAGCATGGGTGCCAGCAACGCATTCTTGAGCGGCGCTTAGCATATCCTTGGCAGACAGTACGTCAATACGCGTGACCCCAAGCGGCGTTGGCAGAGCTACTTTACCACCGACGATCAAAGTCACTTTTGCTCCTGCAGCGGTGCAAGCGCGCGCTAAAGCGAAGCCCATCTTGCCGGATGAGTGATTGGATAAATAGCGTACCGGATCTATCGCCTCGATCGTTGGCCCTGCAGTAATAACGACCCTTTTGCCAGCCAGTAGCTGCGGCGTCTTTCGCTGGGCATAAAATAAAAGCACCTCATCAAGTAATTGCTCAGGCTCAGGCAAGCGCCCTGATCCCACATCGCCACAGGCCTGCTCACCGCTGGCAGGCTCAATAATATAATAATGCATATCGCGCAGGGTCTGCACATTAAGTCCTACCGCTGGGTGCGCCCACATTTGCTGGTTCATCGCAGGTGCCACCATAATTGGCGCAGTAGTTGCAAGACATACGGTTGTCAGCAAATCATCAGCCATACCCATAGCCAGTCTTGCTAAAGTATTGGCTGACGCTGGAGCAATGATTATAAGATCCGCCCACTTTGCAAGCTCAATATGACCCATACCCGCTTCAGCTTGTTCATCAAG
The DNA here is from genome assembly GCA_947501045.1 of uncultured Psychrobacter sp. Classification (GTDB taxonomy): domain Bacteria; phylum Pseudomonadota; class Gammaproteobacteria; order Pseudomonadales; family Moraxellaceae; genus Psychrobacter. The sequence goes on along the minus strand of CANMUI010000001.1, from coordinate 400,302 downwards.
TAGTGAGGTATGCACCTCATTACCGGTCAAAGCTTGCAAGGTTAATGGGGTAATAAAGGCTTGAGCCCCTGTGGTCATGATGACGCGCACCTCAAACCCGGCTTTGATCAGCAGACGTGCGAAAATAGCAGATTTATAAGCGGCAATACCACCAGTGATAGCGAGCAGAATTTTTGGCATAAGCGTAGTAGTCACAACAAATAAAGATAGAAAAGATAAAAGATAGATAAAAAGTAGAAATGATGCCTATAGTAACAATTATGCGCTAAATTGGGTAAGGTTTTGCGTGTTTTTATAGGCTGCATCTGTTTATATAACTACAAGGAGTTCTAATGGCCATCAAAGACTGGCATGAAGATGATAGACCACGTGAAAAACTACTAAAATTTGGCGCAGCCAAATTGTCTGATGCTGAGATATTAGCGATATTTTTGCGTACAGGAACGCCCGCGCAATCTGCTATTGAGCTGGCGCGCCATCTAATTGAGCAGTTCGGTAGTCTAGCTGAGCTGCTGGCGGCGCCCAAAGAGACGGTATTAGCTTGTCACGGAATCGGTCCTGCTAAATACGCGCAGATACTAGCTTCGCTTGAGATGGGTACACGCTATTTGGACAGTAAGCTTAAAACTGGTCAAGCACTTGGACGCTCACAGGTGGTCAAAGACTATATCAGTACCCAACTTCGCAGTGAGCCGCGTGAGGTTTTTGCCGTACTGTGCCTAGATAATGCACTGAATTTATTGAACTTTGAGATATTATTCACCGGCGGTATCTCTTCTTGCTCCGTCTGTATCAAACATGTCCTGCGTCATGCTTTGAGTCACGCGGCAAGCCAGCTCATCATCGCCCATAATCATCCGCATACTGACGCGCAGCCTTCAACAGCAGATAATGTACTGACATATGAGCTAAAAAAAGCTTGTGATTTATTAGATTTATCACTAATAGATCATATTATTGTCGGCCGCAATAATACTTTATCTTATGCTGAAAACGGCTTGACACCTTTTAGCTAGACAATTAGCTTGGCGTCGCTAATTTTTTGTTTCATTTTGCTTATTATTTTGTCCTAACTAGCTGTATATTAAACATAGCGAATATAGTAGGATAATTGATACATATCCTCGACATAGCGTAGCATTTTAACTATTGATAGTTGTCAATAACTATTTCATATTAGTAGATAACTTTATGTCAACGAACTGTAGATAACGTTAAGCATTGTTTCAAGTTATTAGCTTATGCCTCCCAACCGATTTACTATTCAGTAGATGAGACCAAGAGCCCATAAATAAACATTAGCGCCAATAAATATTTTATAATTTATTGATAACTCATTCTTTACAGTTTTTGCAATTTAACAAAACTTTATCAAGGAGAGAATCATGGCGATTGGCTTATTTATATTGGCAGTAATCATACAGTTAGCCGTCGTCTTGGCCATCTTTTTACTGTCCCTATCGCGTGTCACTGGTAGCATCGTAGCTATAATCACTGTAATAGCGACTGCCTTTTTAAGCCCTTGGTCACTGATCTTGGGCATTCCAATAGCGCTGCTATGCTTAGTGCTTTTAATCGCTCCACTGCGTCAAGCGCTGATTACCAAACCCGTTTATAAGACTTTGGGCGGAGCCATGCCTAGTATGAGCGACACTGAGCGCGAAGCGCTTGATGCGGGTACTAGCTGGTGGGAAAAAGAGCTGTTTATGGGCGCGCCTAACTGGAAAACCTTTGCAGACTACCCCTACCCTGAGCTGTCAGTAGAAGAGCAAAGCTTTATCGACAACGAAGTTGAGCACCTATGTGCGATGATTGATGAGTGGGAAGTGCATACTCAATACAAAGATTTGCCGCCTCATGTCTGGCAGTTTGTGAAAGATAGCGGTATTTTGGGACTTATTATTCCTAAAGAGTATGGCGGCCTTGAGTTCTCATCTTACGCGCAAAGCCGAATTATGAGTAAGATTGCCTCACGCTCATCAACAGCAGCAGTTAGTTGTATGGTACCCAACTCGCTAGGACCTGGTGAGCTACTCATGCACTACGGTACGGACGCGCAAAAGCAGCGCTGGCTGCCCGGCCTAGCAGATGGTAGTGAGATTCCTTGCTTTGGTTTGACTGGCCCTGAGGCGGGTTCTGATGCAGGCGCTATTCCTGATACAGGTGTGGTTTGTTACGGTATTCATGACGGCGATCAAGTGCTTGGCCTACGTATGAATTTCTCCAAACGCTGGATTACTCTTGCTCCTATAGCTACGGTGGTAGGACTTGCCTTTACCTTGCATGATCCAGAAGGTTTACTGGGCGACAAGAGCAAGACTGATTATGGTATTACCTGTGCGCTCATCCCTGCTGATCATGAAGGCGTGGTTATAGGTCCACGTCATTATCCGAGCGGTTCGCCTTTTATGAACGGTACGGTTGATGGTACCGATGTCTTTATTCCTCTAGATTATATTATTGGCGGCGTTGAAAACGCAGGCCGCGGTTGGCGCATGCTGATGGAGTGCTTAGGCGTAGGTCGCGGGATCTCCTTACCGGCCCTATCGACCTCAGCTAGTGAGATGACTTACTTATCTGTTGGTGCATTCGCGAAAGTGCGTGAGCAGTTTAAAATATCAGTAGGTAAGTTTGAAGGGGTGCAAGATGCCACTAGCCGAATCGCCAGTCAGACCTATATGCTTGAGGCGTTTCGTCATTTAGTGACATGTGGTCTCAATCAAGGTGGCACACCATCGGTCATGACCGCGATGGCAAAATACTACGCTACAGAGACTATGCGCGATGTGGTCAATGATGGTATGGATGTTGTCGGTGGCCGCGCTATTCAGATGGGGCCACGCAACTTTTTAGCGCTTCCTTACCAAGCCATTCCTGTATCTATTACCGTTGAAGGTGCCAATATCTTAACGCGCTCGCTTATGATCTTTGGTCAAGGCGCAATGCGCTGCCATCCTTATCTGTTTGATGAGCTGCAGCTATTACAAAGCGATGATAAAAAGTCTGCGGTTAAAGAATTTGATAATCTATTCTTCAAGCATTTAGGATATACCTTTAATCGGGGTGCCAAAGCCTTTGTCGCAGGCTACGTAGGCGGCAGCAATAGTGCGCCTGTCTTTGCAGACAAGTTTACGCGTCCTTATTACAAGCATATCAATCGCCTAAGTGCTAGCTTTGCGCTGACCGCTGATATGGCACTAGGACTACTTGCAGGTGATCTAAAACGTAAAGAGATGCTCTCTGGACGCTTGGCTGATATTCATAGTCATTTATTTATTGCCACCGCTATTTTGCAATTTTATGAGCATGGCACTAAATCAGAGGCGGAGCGCCTGCATGCCAAAGTTGCTTTACAAGATAGTCTATACAAAATTCAAGAAGCCTTTGTGTCTTTCTTTGCCAACTTCCCAAATCGTATTGCCGCTAATGTAGTTAGTTTTGTCACCTTCCCAAGTGGTCGTATCTTTACGCCAACCAGTGATGAGCTAAAACGTCAACTAGGTGATAGCTTTATGGACGACTTTGAGGCCAATCCTTTTCGTGATTATCTCAAAACGATGGTGTATTACAATACCGATCCTGATGATAGCACTGGGCGTATGGAGAATGCTTATCAGACGCTCCTTGAAGTTGAACCTTTATGGCAAAAGTTCAAAAAGGCTGAACATAAAGACGAGTTTGAAGGCCTAACTTTTGAAGATCATGTGGTGTATGCAAGCCAAAATGGCGACATTACTGAAGCTGAGGCTGAGCAGCTTATTAAGTATAATGCCATACGTTTTGATTCTTTATTGACAGATGTATTCGATGAGCATTTACAAGAAGTGCAAAAGCGCTATAATCCTCATACTTTAGAAAATGCAGTTCATCAGCTTACCGATTACGCTCAGCTGAAAAATGACGCGCACGCTGATGATGAAGAGACGGGTGATGCCAATCCAGACCATGGTTACGATCCTGATGGTGATGTCACTATGGTCAGCGAGCAAGAGACTACTCAAGAAGCTCAGGCGCAGACAGATTTTAATGAGGCGCATCCTGAAGCTGAAGCGCTTAATCATCGTACGCGCGATGCTGAATCCATACTTAACGAGCGTATGGCTTATAACCATCGTCACAAAGCTAAAGGGTCGTCTGAATCTATTGAAGATGATAGTACGTCAGTAGAAGGTTCTAAATGGCAAGATGGTCTGCGCCGTGAAGAGGATGATAAGGCTTAAGTTAAAACCAAAACTTTAACAGTTATCTTTGATCTAACTCCTATAATCTCTAAGTCCTTAGCAGCAAGATTGTTATTAACTAACAATCTTGCTTTTTTTTGTTCTCATATCAAGGTGTTTCTCGTCAACATAAATAAGCTTCAATTGTATTCTACAAATAGCTTTGCTTTGTTATTTGCACTGTCCTATTAAGCTAATTGTCTCTATTTAATCTAAGATTACTAATAAAAAAATATTTCTTATTGTATCCAAACAATTTAGAATAAATAACAACTGCTCTTACGCATGAAACTTATTAGCGCATGTTATGCACACAAGGATACAAACTATGTGGAAAAATATGGGACTGACTGGCAAAATTATTGTTGCCATGGTGCTCGGTATCATACTGGGTTTAGTTATAAATTATTCTGGATTAAATGCAGAAGGCAGTTTTGTTGATACTTATATCACCAATGGTTTTCTCGCTATTATTGGTAAATTATTTGTTAACTCGCTTAAAATGCTGGTCGTACCACTAGTACTAATATCACTGATCTGCGGGGTTTGCGGTATTGGTGATATCCGTCTGCTTGGCCGTATCGGTACCAAGACTTTCTTTATTTATATGATGACGACAGCTCTAGCTATTGCCACTGCTATTGGACTCGGTATTTTATTTGGTATTGGTAAAGGCATGGACGTCGAGACCGAAGCGACTTTTGAGGCCGCATCAGCACCGCCGCTGCTTGATGTTTTCTCAAACATTATCCCATCCAACCCCATCAGCGCCATGGCAAACGGTGATATGCTTTCGATCATCTTCTTTGCCATCTTAATTGGTATTAGTATTTTGATGGTTGGTAAGCCTGCCAAAGGCTTAGTCAAAAGCTTAGAGCTGATCAATGAAGTCATCTTAAAGATGGTGACTATTATTATGAATCTTGCGCCTTATGGTGTATTTGCCCTACTCGCCAAAGCTATGGCCGAGCTTGGCTTGGATCTGATCTGGTCACTACTAGGTTATGTCGCTGTACTGGTAGGCTCACTGGCTTTTCACTTCTTTGTCACTATGATGATTGTGCTCAAACTGTTCTCACGCTTATCCATCAAAACCTTTTTGGCAAAAATGCGTGAAGTACAGATTTTTGCTTTTAGTACCTCAAGCTCGAACGCTACCATTCCTATTACCCTACGTACGGTTACTAAGCGCATGGGGGTTAATAACTCAGTAGCTTCATTTACCGTACCCTTTGGCGCGACCATCAATATGGATGGTACGGCCATCATGCAGGGAACGGCAACTATCTTTATTGCCAATGTCTATGGTATTGATTTGGGGGTTGCTGAATATTTAACCGTTATTTTGATGTCTGTGCTAGCCTCTATTGGGACTGCAGGCGTGCCTGGGGTAGGTTTGATTATGCTATCGATGGTGTTCTCACAAGTGGGTTTACCGATCGAAGGTATTGGACTTATTCTAGGTGTTGATCGTATCCTTGATATGCTACGAACCGCTGTAAACGTTGGCGGCGATGCAGCGGTCACCGCTATTGTTGCAAAATCAGAGAACAAGATGGATATCGCCATCTACAACGATCCTGATGCGGGTACCAAAGACGTCTTTGATGGTCATATCAGTGAAGACAGCGAACGTGAATTCTCTGCCGTCTTCAGCGATGGTTTGATGGGTAGTGAATACGATGATACTAGTCGCCACAAATAATTAACCTTATGATTTTAATCGTCATAAAAAATCCCAGCTTATTTTGAGCTGGGATTTTTTATGAAAAGTTTTGATACTTGTAGTCAAAATATCAACCAAAGACATATTTGGTTATCATGGCCAAGCATACTAGCACAATCATTGGACGAATAAGCTTACTCCCTCCTTTGACCACCATGTGTGAACCAAAGTATGCACCTATAGTCTGTCCTACCATCATGGCAAGTCCAACTTTCCAAAGTACATTACCGCCTAAAATAAAAAATATTAGCGAGCCTATATTAGTAGATAAATTAAGCACCTTGGCAGCTCCTGTAGCCTCAACAATTCTGCGGCCACGCAAAGCTACATTACCAAGGGCAAAAAACATCCCCGTTCCAGGTCCGATATACCCATCATAAAAGCCAATTAGGGGCGCCACGATTTTTTGCCAACTGCCCTCTGAGATACGCGGCTCATCCTCCACTTCTCCTAGTTTAGGGGCAAATAAGGTATAAATACCAATCGCTGCAATCAAAAACGGAATCAGTTTTTCAAGCAAATCAGGCGGCGACAATTGTACAGCAATAGTACCTATGACTGAGCCCATAAACGCGGCGATAATAGCTACTTTGATATCCTGCGGCCTTACCACTCTTTTTCTAATCATCGTAATGGAGGCTGCCAGCGCTCCAGATGCGGCTTGCAATTTATTGGTGCCCAAAGTCAGGACAGGGGGTATATTAGCAAGTAGCATTGCTGGAATAGTTAGCAGTCCGCCGCCACCTGCCATAGCATCAATGAATCCGGCGAGCGCCGCCACTGCAGTCAGCATTAAAATGACTTCTAGAGATAAAGATAAGTCCATGGGCTGACCTTATAATAAAGCTGATTGCTTCAATAAATCTTTAAGCAAAAAGTAAAATGACTCATTATAGAGACAAAACCACAAAAAATCGAAAATATTCAGCTCAGCGTACTATTATTGTTTACGATAAGACTATTTTTAATCATAACGACAGTATCTCTGGTTATAATGACGATAAAGTCAGCCTTGGTAACTTTTTGATTCCTTCAATCGACATTTTTCTGCTTTTGACAAAGCTAAATGGCAAAATTATAGCTATCGTCTGTTACGCATAGCAGCTTGTATTGATAAGATTAGGAGAGACTTAAGCGCTCTTGCGATTTTTGTTATAAGATATTAAGACGACTTTTTAATTTCACAGTAGACACCTAGGACATGAGGATGATATGGCAATACGAAGAATCAAATCGTTTTTTGAATTAGAAGCAGCAGGCGGTATCGTCCTAGCGTTGGCTGCCATTGCTGCAATGATCGTTGCCAATAGCCCTTTTAGTGTTTGGTACAACGCTTTTATTCATGCACCCGTTGTAGTTCAAGTTGGCAATCTTGAGATTGCCAAAGATGCTCATCACTGGATTAATGACGGTTTAATGGCCGTTTTCTTTTTTTTAGTGGGTCTTGAGCTCAAACGCGAGGTGTTAATCGGTGAGCTCTCTAACGTGAAACAGATCATTTTGCCCGCTGGCGCAGCCATAGGCGGTATGATCGTACCTGCTATCATTTATTTGCTAATCAATTATAACGAGCCTGAATTTTGGAGAGGCTGGGCCATTCCCGCAGCGACTGATATTGCCTTTGCATTAGGTATCTTAAGTCTGCTTGGTAGCCGTGTTCCCAACTCCTTAAAAGTCTTTTTGGTATCTATTGCTATTTTTGATGATATCGGTGCCATTATTATTATTGCTTTGTTTTATACCAGTGATTTATCTTTGGCAGCGCTTGGCGTCGCAGGTTTATGCTTGCCTTTTTTGTATCTACTCAACCGCCGCAACGTTACCAGCATCACTCCTTATTTGCTTATAGGTGTGGTCATGTGGGTAGCGGTACTCAAGTCTGGTGTCCACGCTACTTTAGCCGGTGTGGTGTTGGCATTATTTATCCCCTTGTTTGACCGCACCGATCCTGAGCACTCACCGCTCGAAGAGCTTGAGCATGATCTACAGAACACGGTCTCTTACGGTATTTTACCATTGTTTGCCTTTGCCAACGCTGGTATTTCGCTCAAAGGGGCTGGGTTTGCTGAGCTGTTTCATTCGGTGCCACTTGGCATTGCTGCGGGTTTATTTATCGGTAAGCAAATAGGGGTCATGCTGATGTGCTGGCTGATCTTTAAGCTTGGTATTTCAACCATGCCCAAGAGCATGAACTTCAAACAAATCTATGGCGCAGCATTGTTGTGCGGTGTTGGCTTTACGATGAGTTTATTTATCGGTGGTCTTGCATTTGGCGGGGCAACGCCTCTATTTGATGAGCGTTTGGGCATTATTATGGGTTCGATTGTCTCTGGTATTGCAGGCTATATGATGCTGAAAGCTACGCTCAAAGACAGTGTCAGCGGTACTTCTGTAGATTTAACGAATCAGTAATAAAAAGACAGTCATCAGTTATGGCAGTTATTCATTACCAACAGTTATTGGATACTATGAGTCCCAAAATATAAATTGAGGCTCATAATATACCAACAGTTTATAACATTCATTATGATATTCTACTACCATCAGTATTTATTACGATGGTACATTATCTATATGAAACCAAAAAAATTCTCTAAAGACGACGATCATTCCATTCATGATATGCCTATAAGAAATAAAAAATCTATAGCAAACTACGATATCAACTATCAGCGTCACGGACGGACTACCGCGCTCAACGATCATAGTGATCTACAAGTTCTGCGTCGTATCAGACGCCATTTACTTCCCAAAAACTTTACTATCTCACAGGACTTATTGGCTGAAATAGTAGCTGGTTACGACATTGGCGATCCTATTGCCGATCAGCTGGCTGCTGACAAAGTACGTTTTGCTAAACCTTTGAAAAACGCGGTTATTGATGGTCATATAGACAGCGATTTATCTAATAATCCAGCGTTTATGCAGCTGGTTGAGCAGTTCTCTACTCATCCAAACTGGTATGACGCCAAGCTTGCACAGGTTGGCGCGGTTGCCTACCGTCGTTATCCGCTAATGCTTATCTGGCTACTACGTAATGTGGCTTTGATGGCAGGTTATAGTATCCCTGCCCTATCCTTACCTCTTATTCAAACAGGGGCGCTGATGCACGATGCGCTACCGCGTTTGATGCGCACTTATGCCTATATTTTAGCAGTGTCTGAGCATCCAGAGCTTGAAGCTATAGATGGCATGCAACGTGCGCCTGTTGCTAAGGTACTAGAGATTGGTTCGGAGGGTTGGCAGCAATCTATTAAGGTGCGCCAAGTTCATACTTTGGTACGCCAAAATTTACTCAAAGGTAAACTCAACGCGGCAGCAGGCGTTATACCAGATATCGATCAGCATCATAATCCCGACGGCAGCTGGAATACCGCTTATTGGGGTGTGCCGATTAATCAGACCGATATGATTGCGACGCATTTGCAGTTCTCTTTATTGATTATGCGTGGACTCAGGCTGCTTGGTGCTCGTATTAGTGCCGAGGAAGCTGAAGGTATTTTGCATCTGTGGAATCTTGCCAGTTATTGGATGGGCGTTGATTTACAGCGCCTGCCCAAGACTGAGACTGACTGCTGGGAGTGGCTTTATACTTATCTATCTATTCAGCAGCTTGACTTTAAGATGGGACGACCGCTAGCAAAATCCTTGCACGATTTACCGCGTCAGCTAATGGGTGAGGACAATCGGCGCGGACGTTTTGTGGAGATGGTCAATGCTAGTGTGACCCGTACTTTGGTTGGTGATGATATAGGGGATGGTTTACAGCTGCCTAAATCAAAAATACGCTTTGGCGTACTCTCCTCTGTACCGATTTTATTTGCGCTTGATACAGCACGCCAGCACAACGATAAAGTGGCCCATAAACTAGAAAAATTTCGAGCTAAGCGGCAAGACAATATGAACTGGTGGCTTAAAAGGAACGATGACTACTATAAATAATGGTAAAGACTATAAACGATTATAAATAATAGCTATGATATTAAAATGCTTACTATTGTCTCTTAGTGTCACAGCTTTAACGATCTAGCTCCAAGCCAGACTCTTGCAAGCGATAGTACCACTCAAGCTGGCGATCAAATCCGGTCTCCAGCAAGTTGGCAATGACCCGTCCTGTCAGTCCCCAGACTGTTTCACCATCAACTTGCCAACTTGGCGTTAATAAGGTAGCGGTTTGCTCTAAATGATCTTGCATACGATATTCCACCTTGTACTCAACCGTGGGCTGAGTAATGAGCGCCTCAAAATCTGCCCAAAAAATACGTGCAATCTCTCCAGGCTCAGGCATCAATATTAAATTAGGCTCAATTAAAGCAACGATAGGACGTACACTCATGCCGCTTTTGGAGGTTTGTGGCGGCAATTGTCCAAGTAACTGTACTTTGTTAGGTGGCAGCGCCGTCTCTTCACAGGCTTCACGTAAGGCGGTGACTACGTTATTGCCATCAGCGTACTCATATCTGCCGCCAGCACACGATACCTCACCTGCATGGCTAGTCATATGAGAGGCACGGCGGGTCAATAGTAATTTAGGGTGTCTCTCATGAGTGATAGCGACTAAAATTGAAGCATCAGCAATTTGTGTTTGATGAAGCCTCTGTAAAACCAGCTCGCTTTGATCACTGTTATAAGAACGAGTTATGGTTTGGGACTGTTCGTACTCGTACCCTAGAGTCTCTATTTGTACGCGCTTTGCCAACTGTCTAAGCGCAGGTTGACGAATATGCTCAGGTGAGGCCACTGTCAACCTATCAAAACTTACGGAGTTATTTGGTATAGCCATTAAGGTAGTCCTATTGCTTACTGTTGTTCTTAGCAAAATATTAACTATATTATCATGTCGTAGGATAGACGTTGCTAAATTGATAAATCATACAACTAACTATATTTTGCTCAAAAGTATCACTGGTTTTTATACTCTATTATTTATACTCTATTCTCAGATAACAACTCACAGTGATGCTCGTTTTAATAACACTACTGGTCAGTTTGTTGTTGGCATGTGTGCGGTTACTGTTCTCATCATTTAGCCTAGTATAAATTTGTGTTATCTTAAGATAAGCACTCGTCTAAGATAACTATTCAAGAGGATAGCTTAAGTGAATAGTTATAAAAGCCACAGCAAATAGTCACAAAGCTGAAGTATTTACAAGAGCTAAAAACATCGCAGCGCTATTTTTTACGTTAAAACCTACATTAAAATAAGGTAGTCTCTATGGGTTATTGTTTACAGTGTGGTCATAAAGCGGAATACAAAATACCCGCTACTGATAATATGCCGCGTTTGGTGTGTCCAAATTGCGGATATATTCATTATGAGAACCCAAAAATAATCTGCGGCTCGCTTGTCATTTATGAGGATAGAGTACTGCTTTGTCGCCGTGCCATTGAACCTCAATATGGCCTATGGACGATACCGGCAGGCTTTATGGAGAACGGCGAGACTATCGCTGAGGGCGCTGCGCGCGAAAGCTTTGAGGAAGCCGACGCCGTAGTAATCAATCCGCATTTATACTGTATCTACGATATCCCTGATATTGGGCAGATTTATGTAATTTATTTAGCTGACTTAAAAGATGGGACTTACGGTATAGGATCTGAAAGCCTTGATTCAGCACTGTTTAGTGAAGCTGACATCCCATGGGATAGTATCGCCTTTGAAGCGGTGCGCCGTACCTTGACCAGCTACTTTGCTGATCGTAAACAGTTTAGCAAGCATGCTGATTTTCCCGTTCATCAAGATTATGTCAGCAAAGATCAAAGTATTAAGCGTTATTAAAGCAAAATCTATTTAGCCCTATGGCTTTAAACCCTTTAATACAAAACGATTAGAAAAAAGCCAAGCACGACGCTTGGCTTTTTAGTAAATCATCACCCTTCTAGCTGTTTATTTTACAAACGCTAAAGCCTAAATTTTTAACCTCATTTTCTTTATCATAAGGCGCTAATACCGCTCGGACATGAGGTTGCCCTTGCAAATACTGCTCAGCGACACGCTTTAAGTCGTCGATGGTGACGCTCAGTATGGCAGCACGCATTTTGCGTTGCCAGTCCGCGCCGCGATGATGCAGATCAGCGAAGCAAGCTTTGATCGCCTCGCCTGCTGGAGAGCCGGGTTTATCCATACCAGAGACAATACCTAAGATGGCCTCCTCTAACTGCTCAGCGGTTTGCGGCTCATTAAGTAGCCACTCGATACTGGCCTCAAAATGCGCAAACGTCTCAGCACAGTAAGGGTCGCGGTAACTAAAGAACTTAAAAGCACAAGCATTGGCATCATAACCTGCGCCGCCGCCATATGCTCCGCCGCGCTCACGTATGGCGCTATGCAAATAACCATTACGCAAATAAGGCGCAAGCACCATAAGCGGCGCAGTATCAGGGTGGTCAGCTGCTGGCACACTGTAAACGCTGGCATTATGGTACACATTGGTTGCCACCAGCCACGCTAAATCTTCAACATCCTTTGCAGCATTGCTTTCGAGAGCTTTGATTGCGTCTTTGTCACCATCTAACGCCGGATCTAACTGCAGTTTAGCAAACTCGCTAGGAACATCAGCCTCGGTATCTATTGACTGGGTATCAACTTGCGCGCCAAGGCTATCTTGCCAGCTCTCTACAATCAAGCGGCTTAAGCGCTCAGTTTGCTCGGCTTCACAGACAATCACCGCGTGTTTGGGCAAGCTAATCAGACGTTGATGCAGCGCCATCAGGCTGCTCGCCAACTGATCCCACAGCGTATCATCGTCGCTGGCATGAGCTAAAAAGTCTTTTAGCGCATTCAGTGCGGGCAGACCACTACGCACGTATTCAAGCTGCGCCTGACGACTCATGCCGCGGCTAGCCGTTTGCATGGCATAAGCATGTCCAGCGCTAGCAAGGCGTGATTGCCAACTGGCCTGACGCTGCTGGAGAATCTCTTTGATACGATCGTGTTCAGTAAAGACGCTATGCTCCATGACCTCTTTGAGCAAATCTATAGCTTCTACTTTACGATTTAGTGCGCGCGTGGCGACGACAAAGTAGCTACTAATCGTTAGGCTATCATCAATACTAGTACGCTGGCTAACCCTCGCGGTCACGCCAGAGGAATGCGCCGCTTGCTTGGCCTGCATCTCGTAGGCGTCCATAGAATCCGTGCCCAATTCTGATAGCAAACTTAAGTAAATTGGCAGGAGCGGATGATTGATGACATCGTTCGCTGGTAACTCATCCGCCTTGGCGCTATTGATAGCATCGGTCAACGGCACGATGACTTGATAGTAATAGATACCATTGGTACCGGCTTCATACTCAAAAAGCGTGCTGTCTTGACCGCTTAGGCGCACCTGCTGTTGTGATCCCTCTTTAAAGCTGATATCAGTAGGCACGTCTTCCAAGCCCACCTTTGGCAGCAAGCTCAAATCATCCGGTGCTGATTGGCGCGCGGTCAGATCTAACGCTTGCTTATGCAATATATCTTTGTCATCAGCCGTCATATCCATGGCGATCGTATCAAGACGCACTTGCTCAGCGGCAGCAAGACGGGCAGATTTTTCACTATCCGGCGCGAGCGTCACCCGTACGCGGTGATTATTATCAAGCAGATGAGTTTTTATTAAATTAGGTAGCCACTGCTCGTCTTTTACTTGCTCACGCAGCCAAGCCAAATGCTCATCGACCTCCCAAACGTCAAGGGGGTTACCATCATGAATCGCGGTGCTAAACCCTTCAAGCATGAGATTTAAACCATAAGGCATACTATCACCGCCGATATGACGCTGATCGATCTCGATCTGATGCAAAATGGTTTCAATAGCCTCTGCATCAATGGGTTTGCTTGCAACATCAGCAAGCAAGTCTATAATGCCTTGCTCTACCGCCTCAGCATGTTCAGGCTCTGAGCCGCGAAGCCCCGTGTAAAACACCATCTCATAATGACTGTCATCGAGTCCCAATAACGGACTTGGCGACGTACCCAGTGGATGGCTGTCGAGATACGCTCGTAGTGGCGAGCCGGCGTGCTCAACCAATACACCTTCTAATAGGCGCAGAGCCAAACGCTGTTTGGGATCAATGATCGACGGTAGCAGCCAAGCGACCACGTGATGAGTCTGATTGGGACCTTCGGTATCGGCAGTATAAGTGCCTGTCGCACTAATAGGCTCAGGCAAACGCTGCTCTGGACGCGATACGTGCTTTTTACCCATCGCAAACTGTTTGAGCGCATCTTCGTGGATTTTTGCTTGAGTCTCGGCAACTGGAATATTACCAAAGCTCATAATGACGCTATTTGACGGGTGATAATGGCTTTTATGAAACTCAACTAATTCAGGATGAGTTAAGTCTGGAATATCAGCAGGATCACCACCAGAGTTATAATGATAAGTCGTCGTTGGGAATAAATGATGCACGACCGTATGATACAGCTGGTCGATCTCATCACTCATCGCCCCTTTCATCTCATTAAAGACAATGCCTTTGAAGTGCGGTTTATCTTCGCTATCTAATTCAACGCGAATACCTTCTTGCGCAAAATCTAGCGGATGAATATTAGGGAAAAAAGCAGCATCAAGATAGACATCAAGCAAGTTAAAATAGTCGTTTTTATTTTGAGTGGCGTAAGGATAAGCTGTCCAATCAGCAGCGGTCATTGCATTCATAAAGGTATTAAGTGAGCGCTTGATCATTGAAAAGAAAGGGTCACGTACCGGAAACTTTCTCGAGCCGCATAGGGCGACGTGCTCTAAAATATGCGCCTCGCCCTTAGAATCCATCGGCTGCGTGCGAAATCCCACCAAAAAAGCGTTTTCATCGCTAGGATGCGCTAAATGGTAATGCATCGCTCCAGTCTTGGCATGCCGACTGATCAGCACATCCATGGATAGCGCCTCGATATGACGATGCTCAAGCAGCTCAAACGCTGGATGCAAGGTCAAGTCAACGCTAAACGCCGCATCAGTTGCTATATCAGGGTTAGTCGCCATAGCAGTTATAGTCATAGTTATCCTTTTTATTTATAAAATAATATTGATGTTAGATGGGGCTAAAGCTGAGATAAGTCAAGGCAGATGACAATAAACTGGCCTTAGTGTTAAGGCTACAATAACCCTAATAATAATGAGGATTTATACCTTAACAATGACATTGATGAGTGCTACTATGAGGTATCTGCTATAAGGAGAACGTTATGAGCTATCAGCATATATTACTGGTCACTGATTTATTATCCGATGCCGATATAGTCGCTCAAAGAGCCAAGCGTGTCATTGCAGGCTCTCCTGATGCCCATTTGTCGGTATTGCATATCGTTGAAGATGATATGGTGCGCTTCGGCTATGAGCTGGTACCCGCCTCTAGCCTCTCTGGTGAAAAAGATGGCGAGCACTGGCAGGAAGCACGCATAAAATTGGCAAAGTTTTTGGAGCGCAATGATCTTGATGCGGCGAATTCGGAGGTCACCGCTGCTATCTCCAATAGCGCTGGCATCATTAACTATTGCCATAAAAATGATGTGGATTTACTGGTCATTGGCCGTCACGAACGCCGTGGTATCGCCGCTTGGCTAGTAGGTGCAACGGCCGATAGCATACTGCCTAATGTACCCTGCGATAGCCTAGTGATTAAACTTGATAAACCAGTACCTGAATAAAAACTACTTATGTAGTTTATTCAAAAATTTTGCTTGAAGGGCTGTTGACAAGCACACTAATCATACAACGTATTCTTTATAGATTATTATGCATAAATGAGCAAAGATGGTAAGCCGCTACTTAACAGCAGCCTGTAGTAATGCTACTATAAAAGCTCTACATTACGAGGAATACCTCATGAGTTACCAACATATTTTATTGGTCACTGACCTGCTATCCGACGCTGATGTCGTTGCACAAAAGGCCAAACAAATTGTCGATAACCGTCCAGGCTCTAAGCTGTCTGTATTACATATTGTTAAAGATACTATGGTAGGCTTTGGTTATGAGCTAGTACCAGCCTCTAGTCTCTATGATGAGATTGACGATGAGCGCTGCCAAGAGGCACGAATTAAGCTGGCACAGCTGCTTGAGCGTAACCAATTAGATGCGGTAAACTCACAGGTGACGACCGCTATCTCTAACAGTGAAGGTATTGTCAATTATTGCCATAAAAACGACGTTGATCTACTGGTCATCGGTCGTCATGAGCGCCGCGGTATCGCCGCTTGGATTAGCGGGGCGACTGCAGATAATATTTTGCCCAACGTGCCTTGCGACAGCTTAGTTGTCAGGCTTGACAAACCAGTATCGAAATAAAGCTAGCAAACTTTATAGTTTACAAAAAAGAGCGCATTGTGTTTTTACAGTGCGCTTTTTTGATATTACAAATTCAGTATTACAATTATAAGTACTTAAATAGATATTCAAATAGGTATTTAAACTGCACTCATTGTGGTTCAATCTACTGTAATGATATCAATAAAGCTTTGCCAGATTGGGCTTTGATGACGAGCCTTATGCCAAACCAGCCACCATGTACGTGACAAATCTATACCGACTACTTTAACTTGTACTAGCTCATTAGCTACTAGTTCAGTTTGAATCACGTGCTGCGACAAACAGCCTAATCCAATATCGGCACTGACCATATGCTTAATCGCTTCTGATTGTTGGATAGCCATAATGACATCAGCATGAGGCAGATGCTGCAATAATTGTTCATCGATAATTTGCCGTGTACCAGAACCAGTTTCTCGCACCAATAATGGCAAACTTGCTAGCTGTGCAACCGTGAGCTCATAGCAGTTATCGTACTCGTTATAAGACTTTATATCAGCTAGCCATTTGCTGTCATTTTTGGCAAACACCATTAAAGTATCAGTGCGCCATGCCCGCTGTTCAATAACTTTACTATCATTTGGGCGCGGCATACCCTCAACCAAAGCAATATCAATATTGAGCTGCTCAACCTCATTTACCACCTCTTGAGTATTAGCAATATATACATCAACATTAGCATCAGGCAGCGTCTCATAGAGTTTGGCAAGCAGCGGTGGTAATACATAATTGCCGATAGTGGTGCTGGCACCGATATGAATCTGTCCGGCTTGATGTTTATGATAATGCTCAAGCGTCAATGACTGCTCTAAAATAGCCTGCGCTTGTACATAAACGGGACGCGCATTGGCATGAGGGTTTAGTCTGCGCCCTACCCGCTCAAACAGTGGCATCTGTAGTCTTGATTCTAATTCGCTAAGGGCGCTGCTAACTGCAGACTGCGATAAATGCAGAACCTCACTTGCTTGGCTGGTACTGCCAGTTTGATAGATACTGACGAATACCGCTAGCTGTTTTAGAGTAATCTTCGGTAATGTTTGCGCCGTCTTTATCATTCTTCCTCTAATACTATCTATTGAATACCTTGTTAACCCAAAATTTAGATAGGTTATACCTTATTAATCTATTTTTATTATAAGACAACTTCTCTTATAATGTCTGTTCATAAGTTTATGCTTATTTGGATTAACGATATCCATCAAAGCAATATCTATCAAAAACAGCGCCTTTCGATAACAAGGTTAGTAATGAACACTTTTATGCAATCTCTTGCCAGCTACTTCCCAGAAAAACGCCACTTAATAGGGCTTATTGTTGTTCTGATCGGTAGTTTATTTTGTATGTGGCTCGATATCAGCTTAGATATTTGGACAGAGGGGCGTATCGTTGGCTTGTCATCATTAACACTAGCTATTTTGATTGGGATAGTATTGGGTAATACCATTTATCCACGCTTTGCAAGGCGTTTAAATGCAGGCGTTGCTTTCGCTAAAGGTCAAATTTTGCGTTTGGCCATCATGTTTTATGGTTTTAAATTGACCTTTACTCAAGTTGCCAGTGTAGGCATGCCGGCTATTATAAGTGATGCCTTAGTGCTGACCTCCACTTTTTTATTGACTTACTGGATAGGCACCAGATGGCTGAAAGTTGATAAAAAAACAACTTTATTGATAGGGTCAGGCGCTAGTATTTGCGGCGCGGCGGCGGTTATTGCCGCAGAGCCTGTGGTTAAGGCTGAAGCGCATAAGGTCACTATTGCTGTGGCTACTGTTGTCGTATTTGGTACCATCTCTATGCTGCTCTACCCGTTTTTGTATCATTTAGGGTGGCTACAGGTATGGCTTAGCCCGCAAGATTATGGTGTTTATATAGGTTCAACCGTTCATGAAGTAGCGCAAGTGGTGGTCGCAGGCAATGCTATTAGCGATGATGTGGGTGATACGGCAGTAGTTACCAAAATGATTCGAGTCATGATGCTCGCGCCATTTTTACTTGTGTTATCCTTTGCTTTGACCTCCAGCAAAGATAGCAATGTAGAGAATGATAGTGAAGACAAGTCCTCGTTTATGACTCGGGTTAAACAAGTCAAAGTGCCTTGGTTTGCCTTTATTTTTATCCTCATCGTGCTACTACATACTTGGCTACCTATGTCTGATGGCTTTGAGCGTAGTATGGTCAGATTGGACAATGTTCTATTGACTATGGCAATGTTTGCTTTAGGTTTGACTACTCATTTAAGCGCGATTAAGCAAGCAGGTATCAAACCTCTTATCCTAGGTGCTGTTATGTTTGGTTGGTTGATCCTTGGCGGCGGGCTTATTAATATTGGTATTAGTTTTATCTAGAAAATTTAGACAAAAAAAAACGAACCCTTAGGTTCGTTTTTTATACATCCGTATCTAGTTATCTATTAATAGATAAATTAGATAGCAACGATGTTATGAGCTTGTGGGCCTTTTTGACCTTGAGTTACTGTGAACTCAACTTCTTGACCTTCAGCTAAAGTTTTGAAGCCTGAGCCTGAGATTTCGCTGTAATGAGCGAAAACGTCTGCGCCGTTTTCTGGAGCGATGAAACCAAAACCTTTAGCTTCGTTGAACCACTTAACGGTACCTTTTTGAGTATCTGACATACTGATAATCCTACTTTTTAAATTATTGGTGGTCATATGACCGGTTACGCTTGCAAATAGCTACTGACGGTAAATATTAAAACGAAGGATTATAACTAATACTACGAGGTAATGATTTGGTGCAGAACTGCTCTTAAGCTTGGACACAGTATAAGCGTTGAATTACACTCACGCAAGCTTTATCTGCTAAATTCACGTATCCGGATACACAACATAAACAATCCAGCTATAAATGAGCGCTTTTGGAGGTTTATTTGGCGTTTGGCAACCGAAATAGGTAAATCGCTACTCCACTACATACTATTGCTACGACCCAAGCTATCCATATCATATCGTTTGGTAGTCGATAAAATAACAGCGCCGTTGATAATGCCATCATAATACTGGCAAGCCATTTAGCATAACGCGGTATTGCATGATTTTCTTCCCAATCCCGCACATATTTACCAAAGTATTTATGATTGATCAGCCAAAAATGAAAACGTCTGGAGCTACGTGCCCAGCACCAAGCTGCTAATAGCACAAAAGGAGCAGTAGGCATCACTGGCAATAACACCCCTATAATACCGAGTACAAAAGACACCCAGCCTAGTATGACAAACGTCCAGCGCATAGTCGCACTTTTGGATTGATTGGTCTTGGGCCTGTGATAGAACGCGTTTTTATTTTTAGTCATAGGCCTTATCAGTAGGAAGGTTAACGATCTTTTTTAAGCTAGAACAATAATAATAATGGCAAAGATTAAAAAATAACCAAAAATGGCAGCAATAGCGTATTTAGTATCAATCTCTTCACCTTTTATTTGCAGTTTTCCTAAAGTTGTACCCAGCTTCACCATCGATATGGTAAAAAAGTAAAAGGCAAGTAGTAATAATACAATACTAATAATAAAAATAGCGATAGGTGCTAAAATACCAAAGAAGGTCACCGTTTCAGGGAATAATAGCCTACCTTTCATCACCAGTACTAACAAAATCGCAGCTAGCCCTGAGGCAGAAGCATGGAAAAAAACGATCTCATGCCACGTGGCATCAGCTCGATAAAAACTGGTTTCCACATCAAAGTTATTGTCGCTAGGCTCTCTTGCGACAGCGTCCCTTTTTAGTACTGCTCTATAGCTATTAATCTTACTTACGCTAATAAGCAGGGTAAAAAATGTCAGGGCAATCCATAAAAAAACATATAAGTTTAAGATAATCATTACTCCGAAAACCAATGGAAAAGTGGCTGAATCACAATATCGATATCGTTCACTCTACATACTAACAAAGTTGAATGACTTATTTTTAGCTTGAATGGACTTAGCCATCATATGCATGAATGCCTATATATCTTACCAGCTCGGTAGCTTTTGTTTGTAAAAAAGTGCTTAGGTAGATGGTTTTATTGTAGTGATGCATATTAAAAAAACATATTCCTTTAAGTCATCTAAAACCTTGCATCACCTTTTAGAAGTCGTTTATGATAACGACTCTATTCAACCGATCCATCTTGTCGGGGTGCTTTGATTTTTGACATTGTAGACATTTTTAACGTTTTAAACTTTGACGTTTTAAAGACAGTCAAAATCATCGCTGAGAAATACCCGTGAACCTGAAGCAGTTAGCACTGACGTAGGAAACAAGCGCGATATATCTATATTGAATCTCTAAGCCAAACGCACGCTTGATTGCGCCTCAGTCTTTGAGATTTTGCTTTTCTTGTTTTACCTTGATGCCTCAGTCTGATTGTTTTCTCTGTTAAAAGGAAACAACCATGCAGCCCACTACCAAACTTACACTCACCCTTGAGTGGTTTTTAAACCCCGATCACCTGCCTTTTATAGCGGGCATAGCAACGGATGCCTATAAACAATCCGGGCTTGATATCACTATCATCGAACCTGATGACCACTACGATGGTTTTGCCGAATTACAGCATCAAAGTATTGATCTCCATATTAATGAGCCGATCCATCTGTTTGAGCATTATGCTCCTAATTTACGGGCGCTAGGCTGCTTTTTTGAGACCGATGGCGGCATATTAATGCGGCAATCAAGTATGGACAAGCTCAAAAATAACCAGCCTATTCGCATTTGTACGCCTGCTGCCGAGGACAAAACCAACCGTATTGGCTTTGAGATTTTGGCTCGTTATGCCAAGAAAAATAACTTTACTATCAACCGTGAAAACGTCTCTTTTGTCTCAAAAGACTTTTATCATATACAGAACCTACAACAAGACCCAAGCCTTGATGGCGCATGGTTATGCTTTTATAACTTTGAGGGCATTGAAGCATTGCATGAAGGCATGGACTTTGTGTTTATTGATCAACATCTTGCGCCCTATCCTAACTTTTCAGCTTTAGAGATTCTCACTACTGATGAGATTTATACTGAGAAAAAAGAGGCGATAGATACCTTTATCAAAGTAACCAATGATATGGTAATCTTTTGCCAAAATGAGCCCGCCTCTGCCCGCAGCATATACTACGATTATAGTAAAACTGAGGCAGACGCGCTGATGAACTCTATCATTGCTGATACATTGGGCAGGTTTATTGCACCCATCAAACCTAGTGCGAATAAGTGGCAAGCGTTACGTGAAATGCTAGCGGAGATTGTTATCGTGACATTGACAGATAAACAGTATCAGTCGCTTTGGAGGGTGTAGGCGTTATGGTGTTTTAAACGATAAAAAACCACTACCGTGTTTACGGTGGCGGTTTTTCGCCCTAGGCAAACTTATGGTTTTTATTTATTTCACCACCAATCCTATCTCACGCGCTTCTTTAAGCCAACTAGGAAACTCTTCTAGCATATTATCATATAAGGCTTCTTCACTGATATCGTCTAAATCATCCAGCTCAAAAAAGCTGCAATTATCAAGCAAGCGTCCAGTCATATTATCTAAGTCTTTTAAAATACCGTAGCTACGCCCGCCCAAACCAACGAATTGCCAAAACATCGGGAGTTTCGCAGCGTTAGTCATAATTTTGGTAATACCGCGTGTATCGCGAACGCCACCATCGCTGATAAATAGTACATAAACCGGAACGTTAAGTCCGTCATTCTGATAAAAATCAGTGACTGCTTTCATCACTCCAGCTTCGTTATTGGTACGTGCGCCCAGCTCCCATTTACGCCAACCGCCTTGGACGGTATTGATAAAGTCAGCGTAGTTATTGAGTCCGACCTCACCTAGATAAGAGCAATGCTCACCAAACGCCCAACAATCTAACGCTTGGTCATCATCAAAGCTGACGGCTAACGGCAACAAGCGATTGACCACTTCTTGTACGCGTCCTTCCTTATACTGGCGATTCATCGAACCGGTCGCATCCAACACTAAAGCTACTTTAGCAGTTAATTGCTGTAATTGACGCTTTTCTAAGGATACGGTAGCTTTTTTAGCAAGGTTGACTAGCTTTGGCGCTTTCTCTAGCATAACCTTTTCTAAGGGAACTTTTGAGGTATTGACTTTAGAAGGCTGCGAAGCTGATGAAGCCGTAGTTTCACTTGTATCTTCTGCTACATCGCCACCGAAGTGCTGCACTATCGCCGCTAATCCACCGTTAAACCCTTGCGCGACATTGGCTAAGCGCCATACGCCATTTTTGCGATAAAGCTGCATCAGCATACTGGCTTGCTGCTGTGCAAAATCAGCTGCTTGATAATGCGCTTGTGCTTTTTGAACTTGCTGCTCAATGCCAATCTCTAATGATTGAATCTGATTCAATGGCGTATTAGCTGATAACACAAAGAATAAGCTATCGACGTTTGCATGCAGTTTAGATAAGTTAATTTTAAACTCGGCTTGAATGCCTTTGTCGATAGTGGGCTGCGAGTCATAATGCGTGAGCTTAATTTGTCCACATGGCGAGACCGGCTGATTATAAAACACCATGTAATCATCGTTTATTAGCTTGCCCGCACTATCTAAGGCAAAGCAGCTAATGTCTATCTCTATCGGACTTTGACGGGTGAACTTTAGGGTTATTGGTGAAGTTTCGTCAATGTTGAGTTGGTTTAGAGGTAGGCGTTGTCCGATGGTTAGGTTCATGGGATTCCTTATGTTAGAATGTTATCTCTTTAAAGATAATAGCTTAATCAAAGGCTTATTAAAACTGCACAAAATAAAAGCTGGAGTAAATTTTTCGTCTTAGGTAGAATTACAAAACAGATTTTAGTTTGTGACAACTCACAATTTCAAATTAATATTTTTTCGCCTCTTGTACTTCAATACTAACCTACTTAATGTCCATGAAAAAGTTATCTATTATCTTCAAAAGTTGAGTTTTAATTTTACTTGAGCTACGCTTGCTGTTAAAATCAATTGTTGTTATAGTTTTCATTAAATGAGTTATTGCAATGGAAAAAATTTACTTAAATAACTATAAAGGCTTTAGAGATCAATTCATTCAACTTGATGATGTGAACTTTTTAGTAGGTGAGAATAGTACTGGTAAAACATCATTATTGAAAATAATTAATTTGCTTTCAAGGCAGGAATTCTGGATGGGCTTCGAATTCAATAACAATGAAGTTGAATTAGGTTACTTTAATGAAATATATAATAAGAGAAGTAATGAAAAAGGAAAGAAAACTTTTCAAATAGGTATTGAGAGGTCTATTAGAAGCTCTAGAAAGAGTACGAGAAAGCTAAAGTTAGTCCTTGATTTTAATGAAGTACAATCAGTACCTAACTTGTTCCAAGTAAAAGTTCGTCTTAGCAATTTCGACGTATTAATCCGATTCTCAGATAAGCAAATTAGGTATTGGGTTAAAGAATGCTCAGAACAAGATTTCAAAGAATGGGT
Organism: uncultured Psychrobacter sp.; assembly: GCA_947501045.1. Classification (GTDB taxonomy): domain Bacteria; phylum Pseudomonadota; class Gammaproteobacteria; order Pseudomonadales; family Moraxellaceae; genus Psychrobacter. The sequence goes on along the minus strand of CANMUI010000001.1, from coordinate 376,634 downwards.
AAGTGATCTTGATTTTTCTGGAAGTTTTAAAATATTCAAACATCCAAGAAGCTTACCATTATTCCTTATTATTACACTGATTGACCGTGAGCTTAATGGTGAAAACCAAGCTAGTATTGGTTTACATAATTTAGGAATTTTTGAAAGATTTAAATGGATTGCTCCAATTAGAGCTAAAGCTAAAAGAATATATGAATCTTACAAGATAAAATTTTCTCCAGAAGGAAATCATATTCCTTCTTTGTTAAGAAAGATTCTTACAGATAAGAGTAGTGGTACTAGAAAGAAGATAATAAATACGTTAGAAAAATTTGGAAAGCAGAGTAATTTATTCGATGAAATTGTGGTTAAAGAGTTAGGTGAGAAAAACATCTCTCCTTTTGAGATTATTATTAAGTATAAAGACTTAGAAGTAAAACTTCCGAATGTTGGTTACGGAGTTTCTCAATCTTTACCATTAATTATAGAAATATTATCTTCCACTAGAACTATTTTTTCAGTCCAGCAACCAGAAGTACATCTTCATCCTAAAGCACAATCAGCCTTCGGAAGCTTCCTATTTAATTCTGTTAAAAATGATTCAAATAGATTTATTATTGAAACACATAGTGACTTCACAATTAATAGACTTAGGTATGAGATATTAAAAAATCAAGATAAATCAAACGTAAAAGTCAAATCTAAAGTGTTGTTTTTTGAACGTGAAGATTTTGGTAATACTATTACAGAATTGAATATTGACGAAAACGGTGTTTTCATTGACGAAGTTCCAGATACCTATAGGGAGTTTTTTATTGATGAAGAATTAAGATTGTTGGAGTTATAATATAATGCCAATTATTATAGATGCAAACTGTATTGCGAATGTTTTTGATATAAACTGTGTTAAACATAATGAGTATAGTCCTGTCCGAGAGTGGATTGTTTCAGGTAAAGGAAAAATGGTTTATGGAGGTACCAAATATGAACAAGAGCTTAGGTCGTTATCCAAGTATCTGCCACTTATCAGGTATTTAAAGGATATTAACAAAGTTATTAAAGGTGATAAAGTTGAGATTGATAAATATCAATGTTACGTTGAAAGTATAAAAGATAATGCCGACTTCGACGACCCTCATCTCGTAGCAATATCAGTCGTAACAAAGTGCTTATTAATTTGTTCGGAGGACACCCGCTCTATTAAGTATGTAAAAGATCGGAAGTATTATCCTAAATCATTTAGTAAAGTTCCTTCCTACTATACTTCTAGTAGTAATTCCAACTTACTATGTGATACATATGTTCACACCATATTTAAACCATTAACTACGATCAATAAATCTTTACAATGTAAATTTAATTTGATTGAACTTAAGAGTAAGTAGAAATCATACTTTAATTACATATTGAAAACTAATCGTTAAGAAAACTTTGATTAAGAAAGCCCCTTGATTAAGTGGTTTTCTCATATTTGAAACAAGCTCAGATATATAAATTCCTCAATTATTCCATCTATCCTGCAGTAATCTTCCTGAAGATAATATATTAAACAAATAGGATTAAGTTGCTTCTTAAGCTCAGACAGTTTAACCTTTCCAGCCTCAACTACCTCACTAACCAGATGTCAAAGATAACTTATATATTAACCCAACAATTGACTAACCGCTACCTCTCTTCTCAAACCATCAACAACTATATTTATCTTACTCGACAATTCAATTTCCTCCTTACTATAATCACCCTTCTTAAACAACACCTTCGACTTTTTTGCAGCCTTAACATAAGCACTATTTTTATAGAGTGCTGCGGTTACTTCTCTATTGGTACTAGCCAGCTGATTGTGATGGGACTCTAATTCTCTGTTATCAGTATTCAGCAGAATAATAGTATTTTCTAGCTTTTCTGAGTTATCTAATATAGCTTTTATCTTCGCTATTAGAGCCTTATCTTGCTGCTCAAACTTCTTAGCGTTGCTACGTGATTTGAACGTCGAGAATGCGACTATAGGAATGATCATGATAACTAGGACTAGTAGATAACTCATAAGAGTCGTACCGCTACCGCCCAAAGCTAATAGCAGAAACCAGATGACCATTAGCATTAGTAGTCCCGTCATAATTCCGGAGAATATGGTGAACGAGGGGAACCATGTTTTTAGCCGAGCTACTTTAGTAAAGCCAAGGCCATCGATCATATTAACTTGACTATCGATTTTATCGGTATTTTTGAGTGCCTCTATCACTTCTCTTATGAGTGCCGCGTCTGTGACTAAGCGACTGCTAGTTTTTAACTCTTTTATGGTTAAAGCGATATTTTGCTCTAACTTGGCGATGCCTACGTTTATTTGCTCTTGTAGCTCAGTGACTTTGTTAAAGATATAACTATATTGCTCATAGGTATTGTCATACGAGTTGCGACTTTTTATCGACGCTTCATGATGATCTAAAGTCGCTAGATACAGCAGCGTACTTTTAAAATCGCTCTCATGATACTCTTGTCTATCGTAGGTAATATTAGAATAGGTCTTGAGCTGTTTATATTTTGGCGAGTCTTTTTTCTTACTTTGATATAGGAAATAGCCAGCGATAGCCAGTAGCAAAGCTATAATGACAAGCTTGAGATAAATACTATCCATAAGCGTTTTCCGGTTTTGATAAGATGTTATGAATAGCGTTAACTATAGCTAGTTAATTATAAATTAAGCAAAACATTGACTTCTTTAACTTGGCATAGGGAATTTATACAACTAAGCCTTCTTAACACTCAGATCATACTTCCAAATTGACGCATCATGCGTAATCAAAGTTAAATTTTCATCTAAAGATTGAGCTATCAGCAGCCTATCAAAAGGATCTTTATGATGATTTGGAAGACTTTCTAATAACAGAGTATGCTTAGAGAGTACAGGCAATTCAATAAAACTATGCTCAAGCATTTGCTTATATAGTTTTACGCTATCAACTTGAAAGTCCCTCTTATCAAGCTGATTTTTAATAGCAATTTCCCAAAAATTAACCGCGCTAAAGTAAATGTCTGAATCGATATTTTCTAATATCGACTTAACAGAGGGATCGATTTTATCGGGACTACTTGCCAGCCAAAGCACAATATGAGTATCAAGTAGATATCCCATTACTCTACCCCAAACAAATCTTGCACTTGCTCATCACCCCAATGAATATCGTCCGGCACCGTCATCTCACCTTGCATAAACCCAAGTTTGCGCTTTTGTTGAACGCCTTGAGTATCTTCTGAAGTATTATTTTCTATAGACGATAGTACAGTGATAATCACTTGCGCAGAAGTGACCGATGGCGGTGTATCTAGCCATTTAATTTTTCCTTGTTCTATCACTGCTCGATAACTATTTAGCATGATGAATCTCACTTATATTATTTATGCTTATCACTCATCTTATAATCATTTTATACTTTTTGCTAGAAAGTCATAATACAAGCCCTTGCGCGAGCGCCGAGCGAAACCTTAAAAAGAACACCGCCCCATGCATCGCATATTTCTATGGTGTAAAGAACTCCGTATTTCGGAAAATCCCCTTTAAGGGATTTTCTCTTGCGAACCTAAAATTGCAGTGCAATTTTTTGACGTTTCTCAGGCCATGCTCTTTAAGCTTTTGCTTTTTTACAAAGCTCTCAATTCCTCCATCTGCCCCGCCATAGTCTTAATCTGCCCCTCTAGCTCAGCCAACTTGACCTTCTCAGCATCCACTACTTCCGCTGGTGCTTTACTGGTAAAGCCTTCATTACCTAGCTTGCGCGCGATACCTTCGGCTTGCTTTTGCAATTTCTCATAGGATTTACCGAGACGATTCAGCTCCGCGGTTGGATCGATCAGCCCTTTCATCGGTACTAGGACGCGCAGTTGCCCGACCATACTTGATGACGATAGCGGCACCTCATCGCCTTCTTTGAGCGTCTCTAAGCTCTCTACTTTGGCAAGCGCTTTAAACTGGTTCTTGATCCGAGCTAGGCGCTGTTCTTCCTCAGTCGAGATATTTTGTAGCAGCACGGGCAAGCGTACCGCGTTGCCGAGTTTCATCTCGCCACGGATATTACGTACACTGGCGATCAGCTGTTGTAGCCAGTCCATATCGGCTTCGATTTGCTCGCTGATTTTGTTAGGATTGGCCGTCGGATAGTCAGCAATCACGATGCTATCGGTGTTTTTGCGATTAAGAAGTGGCGCGATGGTTTGCCAAATCTGTTCAGTGAGATACGGCATGATTGGATGAGTAAAGCGCATGGAAGTCTCAAGTACGTGCAAGAGCACGTAACGAATTTGAGCTTTACGCTCCTCCGATACCGAGTCGTCATTCAGGCTGGCCTTGGCAAGCTCAACGTACCAGTCGCAATATTCGTTCCAAATAAACTCATAAATATCGTGGCTGACCATATCAAGGCGATACTGCGCAAAGTGCTGGTGAATATTAGTAATCGTCGAATTTAGACGGCTGACGATCCATTTTTCGGGTAATTCCCATACCTCGGTATTGACGCTTTGATCGATCGGTAACGCATTTCCTTCTTTATCCACACAGTTCATCAACACAAAGCGGCTGGCGTTCCAGATTTTATTACAAAAGTTACGATAGCCCTCAACACGCTTAAGATCAAAGTTGATATCACGTCCCGTGCTCGCCAAGGAGGTAAAGGTAAAGCGTAGCGCGTCCGTACCGTAGGCGGCAATGCCTTCAGGGAACTCTTTACGAGTTTGCTTCTCAATCTTGGCCGCGTCTTTGGGGTTCATCATGTTGCTGGTGCGTTTTTCGACCAAGCTCTCAAGGTCAATACCGTCGATGATATCGATAGGGTCTAAGACGTTACCTTTTGACTTGGACATTTTTTGCCCTTGTCCATCGCGTACTAGACCATGCACATAAACGGTCTTGAACGGTACTTGTGGGCTGCCATCATCGTTTTTAACGAAGTGCATAGTCAGCATGATCATGCGTGCGACCCAGAAGAAGATAATATCAAAGCCCGTAACCAACACGCTGGTCGGGTGGAAAGTTTCCAGTACGCGCGGATCAGCATTAGGATCTGCCCAGCCCAGCGTACTAAAAGTCCATAGACCAGAGCTAAACCAAGTATCAAGCACATCGTCATCTTGGCGCAGTTTTACATCGCTGCTTAGATTATATTTAGTGCGCACCTCGGCCTCATCACGCGCCACATAAATCTCGCCAGTAGCGTCGTCATACCACGCTGGAATACGGTGCCCCCACCAGAGCTGACGGCTGATACACCAGTCTTGTAGCCCCTTCATCCATGCCATATACATGTTTTTATATTGGGCTGGGACAAATTCAATCCGGCCATCTTCGACCGCATCAATCGCTGGGCCTGCCAGCTTATCAACCGCCACATACCATTGATCGGTTAAAAACGGCTCAACGATAGTGCCGCCACGCTCAGCACGCGGGGCTTTAAGCGCGTAGTCCTCGATAGTGTCCAGCCAGCCTTCCTCTTGCGCCTGAGCCACTAAGTGTATACGCGCGCTAAAGCGCTCAAGCCCGGCATAGGGGTTACCTAGATGATCGGATGGCGTGCTCTCAAGTTCAGGCTCGCGCGTTTGCAAGTCGTTGTAAACTTCCATCTCGGGCAATATATTGGCGTGCTCATCAAAGATATTGATCAGTGGCAGCTCATGACGGCGACCCAGCTCATAGTCATTAAAATCGTGGGCGGGTGTAATCTTGACGCAGCCGCTACCAAAGTCGCGCTCAACATAATCATCGGCAACGATAGGGACTATCCGGCCTGTGATCGGCAAGGTGATGGTTTTGCCGACCAAATGCGCGTAACGCTCATCTTTTGGATTGACCGCCACCGCGGTATCTCCAAGCAAGGTTTCAGGACGAGTGGTGGCAACGATTAGATAGTCTTTACCCTCTTGGGTTTTGATATCTTTATCAGTGAAATAATAACGAAAATGCCACAGATTGCCTTTTTCATCATGGTTTTCGACCTCCAAGTCCGATAGCGCGGTTTGGAAATTGGGGTCCCAATTGACCAAACGCTTACCGCGATAAATCAGTCCTTCATCAAATAGGCGTACAAACACTTCTTTGACCGCATTGGACAAACCGTCATCCATGGTAAAACGCTCACGTGACCAATCAACCGAGCTACCCAATCGGCGAATCTGACGAGTAATGTTATCGCCCGACTCCTCTTTCCACTCCCACACTTTATCGATAAAGTCTTCGCGGCTCAGGTCGCGGCGCTTGATACCGTCAGCTTCCAGACGACGCTCAACCACCATTTGGGTGGCGATACCGGCGTGATCGGTGCCCGGCTGCCATAAAGTATTGTCGCCATCCATACGGTGGTATCGGGTCAGCGCATCCATAATGGCGTTATTAAAGCCATGTCCCATGTGCAAGGAGCCGGTGACGTTCGGCGGCGGCAGGGCGATTGAAAACGATTCATCTTTATCAAAAGTTGGGGCAAAATAGCCGCTATCTTCCCAGTTTTGATATATGCCAGTCTCGACCTCACTTGGGTTATAGGCATTCTCAAGTTGAGTTAGCGCAGATTGGATGGACTCGGTTAGGTTGGTTTTAGGATTACTCATAATGGATTATCTTTATTAATAATAAATGGGTTTAAAAGGCGTTAAAAAAGATTAGAAAAGTAGATGAAATAATAAATACCGTGATTTTAACGCAGATGACAGGATTTTGTTAGATGTGAAGGTCATTTATCGCGTTTGAACAAACTTGTTTGAACAATTAAAAACATCAATCAGTACTACACTCAATATAATATAGACTACCGTTATGCTGTAGTATAAATGTGATTTATCTACAAACGCACTTCTAACCAACAGCGAGTCTGCCGTGTCCCAAAATAATGATGATCAAAACCCTGACAAGCAAAGCACTGACAAACAAAATATTAACGCTACAGACCAATCTCAAATTGGCTCTAAAGATGAGCAACTGGTCGTTGTACCAGGCAAAATAGACAATGTACACGAAGATGATGATGAGCAAGAAAGCGCTGCAACTGAAAATTTAGATGATGAAGACTTAAAAGAGTTTAGTGAAGAGGACAAAGAGAGCATCAAAAAAGTCGCTAATGATGACAATTTAAGTAAAGCTAAAAGTTACGCTAGCATCTTAGTTGAGCAGTTTATTGATGCCAAAGAGACTTTTCAGCGCTCCTTAGGCTCTTTATTTACTAGCGCTTTTACTGCAGGGCTTGAGCTTGGTATTAGCTTCTTTATGATTTTAGCAGCATTTGCCATACTCAACCAGATTTTGCCAGAGCAGTATGCTATGGTTTTATCGTCCTTGCTGTATCCTATAGGCTTTATCATCGTAGTTATTGGACAGTCACTGTTGTTTACCGAACAAACCTCCTTATTAAGCCTACCAGTACTTAACGGCATAGAGCCTTTATGGAAGCTGCTGCGGCTTTGGGGCATTGTTATCGTCGGTAATATTGCCGGCGGTTGTCTATTTGCCGCCTTAATGATCGGTTTAGGTCTTAATATGCAGCTGTTTACCGTAGCCGATATTGACGCTTATGCTCACCATGTTTTAGGATTTGATTGGTGGGTGATCTTTGGTAGCGCTATACTAGCAGGCTGGATGATGGGGGTTGCAGCTTGGCTTGTCACCTCCGCTCGCGATACCATTAGCCGTATCTTATTGGTGACCCTTATTACTGGCAGTATTGGCTTTTTGGGCTTGCACCACAGTATTGTGGGTAACATTGAGGTATTTGCTGCCTTTATGTATGGCAATAGCGTAGATTTAACAAACTACTTAATATTTTTGGCTGTAGTGTTAGCTGGTAATACCGTTGGCGGTGTGGTATTCGTGGCCGTACTCAAAAACCGCACTTTCTTATTTGATATTGAAAAAGCCAAAGAAGATAATGCTCAGGACAAACGCAACAAAATAGCGCGATTGAATAATTACGAAGCTTAATCGAGCAAGTTTATAATAAAGCCCTAACACATTTTTACTTTTGCCTGTCTTAAGTATTGATGTCTTAGGGTTTTTATTTTATTTCACAACCGCTCATTGAAGCCACGGTTAATGCCAAGTCACTCTCTGCTTTCTGAGCCCTCTTGAATTTTGAGCTGAACACTCTAACCGTAACATTCATGGTTAAGAATATGATTAGCGTATAAGTCGCTGCTGCAAAAAATGTTTAGGATGTGTTGAAGCAAGGATATTAAGACCGGTTTTGAGTACTAATGACGGCGGTACCGTAGGCAATGGCCTCTACCATGCTCCCCAGCTGATTGATGTTGGTAACTTCCAGACGCACACCATAGATATGGTTGTAGCCTTTAGTCTGCGCTTGAATACGCATACGCACGACCGCTTCACGGCGTGCACGATCCAGCAAAGTCTCGTAAGTGGTCAAGTTTTTGCCAAATAAGCTCAGTATACGAGCGATGACCATTTTGAAATAATCTTGCGCGATAACTACACTGCCCAGCACCAACTCGCCTTCGCTATTGCTAGCAATTTTGGGACGATAAAAGCGTTCGGTTGAGACAATGATATGACCCAATTCTTTTTCTGAGATGACTAACCGCGCTAAATGTTGACGCTCATGACGCGCACCGAAGAACCAGCCCACGACAAATAATATGACGAGCGGCGCGTAGTTAATTAACATCTGAGTAAAAGATTGATTCATGACACGTCTCTGAGCATAAAAAAGCTTGTATCCTACTATTGGAGTCTAAAAAGATCAGTGAAGTCTAAAAAGATTAGGTTTAGCCAAAAGGATTGAAACGTGGCAAATCATCAGTTGGCCCTGAATCAACAGGTGCTTGGTCAGAATGGTTATAAGGATTACTTGGCGGCGTAGCAGGCATAGATTGGTTCTGCTGCCGCACCGCCTTGACAGCCGTGCCATAAACGAACAGCTCGGATGCGCCCTGAGCAATACTAGAGGTTGAAAAACGCAGACCCACTACTGCATCTGCGTTCATAGCCTCAGCTTTGAGCACCATACGATCTATCGCCTCTTGGCGCGACTCTTCTAATAGCTCAGTATAAGCTGTCAGCTCACCGCCTACGATATTTTTGAGGCCAGCGAATAGATCTTTGCCAACGTGCTTTGAGCGTACCGTACTACCATAAACCACATCCAAACGCTCAGTGATTTGATAGCCTGGTAGATGTTCAAGGTTGGAGAGTTGCACGGTCATAGTTTTACCTTATCAGTGAGCTATCGCTTGACACGATACTTATTAAAATCATACTCAAAACCGTCTCTATAGACAGTATTAGTCGTTAGTATGAAATAATAAAAACAGCTCGGTTAGATTGCCTTCAATGCTATTGGTCATTTGCATGAGTTTATCTTGGTCGCTACGCATTTGGGTCAGCTCAGGATCTTCTTCATCAATACCGCTTAGTACGATCATAGGTAGCGTTAGCACAGCGACATCATCGCTAGTGTCTTCATCTTCAAACCAGTCACTAGCCTCATCAGCATACATCGCATCAACAAAACCAATCGACCACGCTACAATGTCGGATTCATCTGAAAAATCAACAGCGGCTTCTTCGTTTCCTGCATCTTCACCAAATGGTAATTCAATAGGCGTCTCGTTTTTGAGCTCAGCTAAAATAGCTTCACGCCAGCGCTGCACACCGTCTACTACGTTTTCTGGAACTTCACTCACATGACCTTCAAATAATGCATCTAGCCAATTTGGCAGCGGACGTCCAACGACGGTAGCTGTCAAAAAACCATGGGTCGCCACACTATCGAGTACGAACTGACTGTCTTGATTGTCTAAAAAATCTAACAATTCGTCAAAGCTTAAGGGATTACTCATGAAATACTTATCCTTGGGTCAATATATCGCGTAATGAATAGCACCATACAGGTTATATACGCAGTAAAACGTTATGAATCGATTCAATATCTGGTAAAAACACTAGCAATGTATAATATTAGCAAGATATAGTATTAGCTTAGCACAGTTAAAGCCTGCTAATCTGTAGTCTCATATCATATCTATAGCTGAGGCTATGACTATTTTAGAGGTCATTGAACCGCTCGACTCATCTTAGATCTAGACATCATCTTCGTCCCAATCATCGTCCCATTCTGCATTGAAGTCATCATCGTCATCGCCTAGATCATCCAATTCGTCCTTTAATTCCTTGGCTAAACGCTTCTCTTCTAGCAAATTATCAATCAGACGGCGCTTCTCAAGACTACTAAGACGGGTACGAGCACTGGTTTCTGCCTCTTCGACCAGCTTTGCATCATCATCGTCAATAAAATCATCGTCAAAATCATCGTCAATATCACTCATGACAAACTCCTATAATTGGTCAATAAAGCCAAAACATATTAATATAACTATGCCTTATAAAGGCTTAATCGTACCTTGTCAATAGTAGTAACCACTATAATCATTTTATTATTATTTAGACCAATAAATTCGTAGATAATGTTCAGTTATGTAAATAATAAAGCGCTTTGTTGGAGTCCTTATAGCGTCTCTTCATGTCCGGTCATAAGCACTGTATTACGGACTGTGGTTAGCCGCTCTATTATGCTATCACTACCTCCGTCAAATACCGCGCATTCACGCTCGTAAACCGTCGTTGGGCGCTTTAGGCTGTGTACTTGGACGTGGCTTGCAATCTGCTGCAAACCGGCACTGGGTAGTAAGATGAGCATCTGCTCTTTTCTACCGACACTGCTAAGCAGCTGCGTCATAGCATCAGCTTGTGCGTTGTCGCTGACCCCCGCCTTTACCGGTAAGGCAAAACGGGACAGCTCTATATGTTTATCGTGGATAATTTTATTGAGCATTAAGTATAGTTTACCTAGCATCACGCCTGCCAAAGCCACTTTTGCATGACTATTATCAGCTTTGAGTACAGCGGACGCTCCTTTTTCATCAAAACGCGGTTCGTTGATAGCACTCACGCCATAGAGCAAGGGTTGTTTAAGCAGCTCATTTAGAGCCTGATTTAGCAGCTGAGTACATAAAGCCAGATAAGGCATACGCATCTCAGGTGCCAAGCGCTCAAGCATATTGTATTCATCATGAAATTTGATCTGTACACTCACACTATCAAAAGCGCGCTTGGTAGATAATTTTGAGGCACTATTTGAAAACTTGTAGGCACTAGTATCATTAAGGTCGCGCGAAGGAGCAGAAACACTAGTATGAGCAGTAGATTCACTAGCATCGTCCTTTCTTGACTCCAATTCTTGAGAATTGGTACTGGCAGTACTGTCAAGGCTAGCTTGGGGGGTTGCAGGATCAGCACCGGTTTGTTGCGCTTTTAGATAAGCATTGAGCTCATCATGAATAACGGCGGTATCGATTTTGGTTGTCTGACGCGGCGCTTTAGCTTTTACGGTTTTCGGATCCTCACCACTAGTATGAACACTCATATCAGCACTCACACCTTCACCAACACTCTCATCGTCCTTATCTACGTAACTGGTCACATAACTATGCGTAGATCCTCGATCATCGTAGCGATTAGATTGAGAGTACTGCTCACGGTGCAAGTCCTCGATATCGCGGCTTAATGCATTGATCTGCTCTTTAGTAGGCCGCGCAATATAGCCATACAATAACCATAAAAACAGATGCAAAATGAGCGAGCCTATGACAAATGGCCACTGCATAGCAATGATCTCGCCCTTACTTATGTCTTTTAAAGTCAGAGCGACGCTACCAATAACTGCATCGTCTTGTGTAGCAATCTGGCGAATAGTATCACCTTGCTGCATAGGAGCATTGCCCACCGGAACCAAGACCTCGTCATTACCATCTTTTATGACTATCCGTGCGACATCTTGCTCACTGGTATAACGATTAGCGATGACACTTAGGCTGACACGGTCCTTGTTTTCTAAGGATAGGCGCGCCTCATCAATAAGCTGAGCGACCATTTGCTCACCTTTTTGCAAGCGACTTTTGGTCAGTTGCTGATCGGTACTAATGACAAGTAGTAGCGTTTGTAAAAAAAAACTGACCAGAATAATAATGGCAAACAACCCTTGCCGCGGCGCTAAATACATCATGATATGTTAAACTTTTTTGAATAAAGGAAGTTGAAAACGAGACCACTGCTCGCTCTTTGAAAGCGTATACTATGGGACGGCCTGATCTAAACGGACTTGATTGGACTAGACAACAAACAAATAGTCTCATAACAAGAAAAATCAGTCGATATTATGCACTATATCACCATAGCGGTCATTATAGGTTTAGCGATTGGCATAAATTTAATTATCTTTGAGATTTGTTTTGTAAGTCATACCTATTATTATGCAACTGTTACACTTGACGTGTCATGTATAGGCTCTGCGCTCCAAAACTGTTATTATTCCTAATCTTTATCGTGCATACAAGGGACAATTAAGTCATGCCAAAAAATACGCCTTACTCGCTACCCAAAGACAGTCAAGCATGGCAACAAGCCGTCGACTCTGTAGCGTCATTACTACCTGCTGATACTAATTTGCTTGACTTTGACGCTCTACAGTCCCTACCTGTATTTGCACTTATTGTCGTCCTACCCGCACACATCCATGCACTAGATATCCATCAATACGTACAAAATTGGGTCGATGAGCAGCCAAACTGGCACCTTGTTACCGTGGCTGAAGATACTGAAGCGAATTTTATTGAGGTGGCTCTATCTGAGTCAGATACTGATGCCAAACAGTCTTTTGTTCCAGCCCAAGTATTTCGCTATTTATTAGTGCCTGTGACCGAGACTTTAATGCATCCTGCCAAAAAAACGGCTGCTGCTCATATTATCGATGATCAGTTGACAACGCGTCTGCGCCAAGATTTAGAAGAAAACTATCTAATAAAGAATGACACGTCAGAGAGTGAGAAAAATACTAACAGTGACCTACAGCGTCTGGATATTAACTCCTCTGATGTTGTTGACTGTCATATTTTATCTATCGGTCATATGCTGCGCACGCATAAGCTAATCTGCTTTGATATGGATTCTACGTTAATTGAGCAAGAGGTTATCGTTGAGCTGGCTAAAACGGCAGGAGTCGGTGAGCAGGTTGCCGCTATCACCGAAGCTGCGATGCGCGGTGAGATTGACTTTGACGAGTCTTTTGCCCAGCGGGTGTCATTATTAAAGGGTACGCCAACCTCGGTACTTGATGAGATATGCGCGCGTCTAACCTTATCGACAGGAGCGCGTACCACGGTGAGTGCATTTAAAGCTTTGGGTTATCATACGGTACTGGTCTCTGGCGGCTTTACTTATTTTGCTCGTTATATCGCTGAAAAGTTAGGTATTGATGAAGTCCATGCCAACAACTTAGATATTGAAGAGGGCGAGGTCACAGGTCATGTCCAGCTGCCTATCGTCAACGGTGACAAAAAAGCTGCTATTGTGGCACAAATTGCCGAACGCTTGGAGCTGGATTTGACTCAAGTCGTCTGCGTTGGTGACGGCGCGAACGATTTACCCATGATGGCTAATGCAGATTTAGGGGTAGCTTATCACGCTAAACCTATTGTCCAAGCTCGTGCTGATGCGGCTGTCAACGTTACCGGACTTGAAGGCGTCCTTTACGCGTTAGGTTATCCGGCGCTAACCCTTGCCAAATAAAGCAACTAATAAAGTAAATAGCAACCACCACAGCTTTTATATCTATATAGTTTTTATAGCCATTAAGCATTAATAAAGGTTAGATTATTCGTACTAATCTAACCTTTATTAATGCTTACTCTTTAGCACTTATTTCAGTGCATCGTTTAAAAAGGAATGTCCATGACGACATCACAAAGACCGGGGGCAAATACCTCGTCGTCAAGTGTAACTACCGATACCGCGCCAGCATCTGACTTATCTCACAAAGATAGTTCCAAACAGTTATTAGGCGTCTATATCAAAGGTATAGCTATGGGCGCAGCCGATATTGTACCTGGCGTATCAGGGGGCACCATAGCTCTAATCGCCGGGATTTATGAGCGCCTGATTAATGCTATTAGTAGTATTGGGCCGAGTCTATGGGGCGTATTTCGTCAAGAGGGCGGGATCAAAGGGTTACTCGCTGTTTGGCGTCAAGTCGATGCGACATTTTTACTGTGTCTGCTTTTAGGTATCGTGACCAGTTTTGCTACTTTGGCAGGAATTATCAAAGGCTTATTAGATAATGAACCGCTGCTTATTTGGTCGTTTTTCTTTGGTTTAGTAGTAGCTACCATCGTTATCTTATTAAGTGAGATCAAACGCTGGACTATAGCGCGCGTAGGCTTGTTTGCTTTTGGTCTTGTTGCTGCAGTTGCTATTAGCAGTTTGCCGCTCTTAAATACAGCGCCAAGCCTGCCTTATCTGTTCTTCGCCGGAGCAATAGCGATTTGTGCCATGATACTGCCTGGTATTTCTGGCTCTTTTATTTTATTGCTATTAGGCGCTTATAACGCGGTGTTGGAGGCAGTCGATACCATGAATCTAACCGTCATTTTTACGGTTATCGCTGGCATGGCAACGGGATTATTGTTGTTTACACGCGTGCTTAAATGGCTACTGTCACGCTACTACCATGCAACCTTGGCGCTACTAACTGGCTTTATTGCCGGCTCGCTGGTCAAAGTATGGCCGTGGAAAATCGATGCTTTGGGCGGGCTGGGTGCAGAGGCGGTCAACAACGTAGCACCGTGGCAGTATCCTACTGGCGCGCACTGGTTTACGACATTATCCTTAATGCTGCTTGGCGCCGTGTTGGTCTCAGCGTTATCCTTATGGGGACGGCGTAGCAACCATATTGATCCTTTATAAACGACAACTGTTGTCGTAATACTGCCTCTACCCTCTTTAGCTTAAGCCGTTTTGCTTTCATAATATTGAGATACTATGAATAGCGAGATAACTCATGTTTTTGACTATTTTTTCTATAATCAATGTAGAGCTATGGGATGGAGCGCTGCTTGGTGGCGCAATATTAGCGATCCTTATTATAACCATCGCTTTATCCTCTCAGCGCTGGTTACTAGGTTACGTTTTAGGCGGCGCAGGGTTTTGGTTGGCAGTTGAAGTCCTCCATAATTTGTTGGTAAGCGGGTTTGGGCTATCAGACTGGAATAGCTATGTTGCTGCAATGGCTATCGGTTGGTTACCACTTGCCGGTTGGGTATTATATCGTGCGCTGCGCTACGAAGACGTCAGCCCGACGCTACAAAAAGAGCGCGAACTGGCAGCAGCGCGTTATGTTGAGCATAGCCCTATTTATGATGACAATTACCAGCCGCGCTTTTAATAGGCTGCTGGTTTTTCCATAATGCTGCGTTTATTATTAATACTTACTGATTCTTTACTTAAGCTTTCTTCTGTTAATTGTTATAGGCTTTATTACTTTTGAATGCGTCCAAGTTTGGCGCATTTTTTGTTATTAAGTAGGTAAACTAGAAATTTGGCTGCTGTAATGGCTATGCCATGATATAGTCAACGTACTGTACAGTTACATAATGCCTAATACCCTCTACGCAATTACTAAAGTACTGAGGTTAGGTTATATCTTATAATTTTACATTACAATTGTAGTGAGAATTTCTACAAAATAAGTTTCTCTTTATATTGAGACAATACTTTTACCTACACTTTTATACCTATTTTTAGGAGCTCAATTATGTTCACTATCCCCATGTTAGATATTAAGTCTGATCCACTAGATGTTTTATTGGCTGTGGTAGGCTACCGCTTATCTATGCTTGCTAAAAGTAATGATGAAGACGTGAGCAAGCTGCTTGAGGATCGCAAAGTTACTATTGAGATTGCTAGCAAAGAGTCTGACGTGGCTCGCTACTTTAGCTTTGATAATGGTCAGTTCAGCCAACACAGTGGTCATGCTGATGATGCAGATCTGACAATTAATTTTCAAGACTCTATGACCGGTGTTCGTCTATTAACTAAAGGTAGTCTGCCAGCTTTTATGACTGCCGTTCAAGAGGGTAATTTGAGTATAGAGGGTGATTATAGTTTGATGATGTGGTTCAATAAGCTCTCTAAACATATCGTGCCTGCTATTCCAGAAGAATACAAACCTTACATTCAAAAGGTAAAACCTTATACTTATAAAGCTCAGCAATCTTTTAAATACTGGGTCAATAGGGCTAAGCATAAAATCAGTAAAGAGTAAGCTGTAGTAGTGAACCATTGAAGAGCTAATGTTCGCCTATTTTGGATATTTATTCATATAAAAGCTATTTGATACGTTGTATTTTTCTAAAAAGGTTGCGGTATACTAAGGTTACCCCAACCTTTTTTATTGTCAAAGATTTATTTTAAACTACTACTTTAAAAGGATTTAACTTATGGCAGGATTGCTGTCCATCTCAGAACCTACTGCTAATACTGCAACAACTACCAGTACAGAGCATCTGGCTACTGATCTATCACCCAACAAAACGACATCGGCTATTAAACATAGGCGTGAACAGATTGCGCACTTGTTTGATTTACCGTTAATGGATTTACTTTTGCAAGCGCAGAGCATACATCGTCAGCACTTTAATGCTAATGAAGTGCAGATTAGTACTTTGTTGTCTATTAAGACCGGCAACTGTCCTGAGGACTGTGGTTACTGTTCACAATCAGGACATCATCGTGATAAGACCAAGTTACAGGCAGAAAAGCGCTTGGATGTCGATAAGGTCATCGCGGCGGCCAAGCGTGCCAAAGCTGCCGGTTCGTCGCGGTTTTGCATGGGCGCGGCATGGAAGCATCCGAGCCGCAAAGACATGCCTTATGTGGTCGAGCTGATTAAGGAAGTAAAAAACTTAGGGCTTGAAACTTGTATGACTTTAGGTATGCTTGACGCTGATCAAGCTACGCAATTGGCGAAGGCTGGGCTTGACTACTATAATCATAACTTAGACACTTCGCGGCGTTACTATGAGCAGGTAGTCAGTACGCGTAGCTACGATGAGCGTTTAGAGACGCTAACCCATGTACGCCAATCAGGGATCAACGTTTGTAGCGGTAATATCGTGGGTATGGGTGAGAGCCGTGATGATCGTATTGACTGGCTGTATGAGCTACTCAAAATGCCAAAAGCGCCTGAGTCTATTCCTGTCAATCTGCTCGTCCCTATCAAAGGTACCCCCATTGGCGATAAAGTACTGGCCGAAGGTCAGCTGCCAGTGCTGGAGTGGATTCGCACCATTGCAGTAACGCGTATTTGCTGTCCAAATAGTTATGTGCGCTTGTCAGCGGGTCGCGAGAGCTTGTCTGATGCTGAACAAGCTCTCGCTTTTATGGCAGGAGCCAATTCGTTTTTTTATGGTGACAAGCTTTTGACTACGGGTAATGCCAGTCAATCCAATGATAACAGGTTGATGCGGGAGCTGGGCTTGAGAGCACAACTCGCTGCCCCGAAATTACCAACACAAATCCGTGTAGTCGACGCTATGAGTGGTCATCAATCGCAAATGACTTCTCATAAAGATGGACAGTAGTGCCCGTGATCAGATGATTTAAATACTTACGCTATCGTTGTTGGGTACTCAGTTATCTGTTGCACTATTTTAACTTAGCTTGCCAGCGCTGCCACTTGGGTTTAGACTTGCCAGCAGCTATTATTTATAAAAGACAGCGTACTAAGAGAGTAAGCTATGGTAGATTATCTCAACTGGATCAAAGCGGCGCATATCATCGCCATGGTATGCTGGTTTGCAGCAATTTTTTACTTACCGCGCTTGTTTGTTTATCATGCTATGAGTGATGATCTTGTGAGTCAAGAGCGTTTTATCGTCATGGAGCGTAAGCTGTACCGCGGTATTATGACGCCCTCTATGATCGCCACTTGGATATTTGGTTTGTGGATGGTGGCTCTAGGCTGGGAGGTGTATAAAACCCAAGGCTGGCTACACGTCAAGCTGTTTTTAGTAGTGCTGCTCTCAGCTTATCATGGTGCTTGTGGTTTTTATCGCAAAAAACTGGTTCGCGATCCGCATTACAAAAGCCATAAGTTTTGGCGCTGGTTTAATGAGGTGCCCGTTTTTGGTTTAGTTATCATCGTTATTTTGGCCGTAGTTAAGCCGTTCTAACGTTGATTAAAAGACTTATAATTTACAACGTGAAAAGCGCTCGTCACTTCAACAAGTATGAGCGCTTTTTTATGGTTATCATCTAAAGCCTATTACAAAAGCATTAAACAATCTAAATAGTAGGCCGCATGATTTGATAAACGTTGCTCAAATCATAAACTCGATAACGTGCTGGCTCGCGGCGGCTTTCACCAGCATAGCTTAGTATCAGCGCTTGCTTGGCGGACTTGTCAACCCAGCCGACAAACAAACCGCTATGCTCGACACCGTTATAACCATGATTGATGTAGTAGAGCCAATCGCCGATCTCAATCTCGTCACTACTAGCGTACGGTCCTTGTCTATACGCGCCTTTATGTACCGTATCACGTGTCACTCCTGCTCGTTTGAATACCGCATCCAAATAGTCCCAGCAGCCGCCTTGAATAATAGTACGCTCGTTAAGTGCCATCTTACGCGCAGTACTGATTACTTCGCGCGCCGCTTGCTGGCTTTGCGCTTCAGCAAGGCTCAAGAGTGGTAAATACTCGCGATCTACATTATCGTAGTTGCCAGATAAAAAGGCAGGTAATACTGATGGCGGTTGCTGCCTACTGTCAGGATAAGAATAGGTAGGATAACTATTGGTAGGATAGCGGTAAGTGACATTAACGGCAGGCGCGCTTGTTGGCGGCTGATAATTATATGCGTTGGAGCTAGGCGTAGTATAAATAGGATTGGCACTAGACCCATAGTTCGTACGTGCGCGCTGAATAGTAGAGCGGGTACTTATTTTGGCACGGGGCGCTGTCAGCTGTGATGAAGCTGACTTTTGGGCAATAAGCGCGCTCATGCTATCGGCATAAGCGTAGTTGGTAGCACCTAAAAACAACGTTAGTAACGCTGCAATAGAAGTCTTTTTTATATTTGCACCTATTTTAACAGCGGTACTTGTAGTAGAAATTGCAGAGGGACTAAATAATATCTTGTAACAGGTAACAACCGACAATGATAATGGCGGCATGACCAGCTCCTTTTAAAACAGCAATAATGTTTGCTAAAACTATAAAATGTTCAGCTTCTAGTTATAAACCATTTAGGCAGGAGGCTGCAAGCTTTATTGTTTAGACAATTTTTAAATAACTACGATAAAAGGTAGACATTTAAAGATAAATGGTAAAATAGAAATGAGTATCTCATTGAATTTCAACACATTCAGACAAATAAAAAACCATCAGTAACGATGGTTTTTTATCAATTAATTATCAGTGGTAGACAATGATTAAACTAGCTCAATCACCGTTCATTTTTATATTAGCATGACGTTTATTGAATGCTGTCCCCTCTAATATTGCTTTAGTCGCTTTTGCTTCTTGCACATTATCAAAACCACTAATATGATACTTACGGTTGTCATTGCTATCAACAATCTGTAGCTGCTCACCAAACAACGTAACTTTGTCGCCGTCATTTAATGTAATAGCGGCACGCTTACCTTGATGATCATGTACCAACTCGCCTGCCCGCACCCATAAAACCCCACTGCTTATAATGCCGCTCATGGACTTTTTGCGCTGTTGCCGTTTTCTATTAAAAATAAAACAACCCACGATTAATAACGCTAGAGCACCGATCGATAAACGCTCGGATAACAAACTCATAGCCATAGCTACAGCTATAGCGCCAATTAATAACGCCGTTCCAAACCAAAACAGACCATTGTCACTCGCTGGTGGCTGGTCTTGTAGCGTTATCTTGGCGCCCTCATCAGTTAACTTAAGCATGTATGACTACCTGTGTTGAACAAGCAAAAGGTAATGATAATACTATCATGCTACATACCACAACCTACCAGCCCAGAGCTGTTTTTTGCATAGCAATTAGATCAGCAATACCTGTTTCAGCTAGCGCTAACATATCGTCAGCTTGCGCACGAGTAAAAGGTTTTTCCTCAGCGGTTCCTTGCAGTTCAATAAATTCGCCCTTTTGTGTCATTACAACGTTGAGGTCGGTATCGCAATTGGCATCTTCTTCGTAGTTCAAATCTAGATAAGCCTCGCCATCTTTCATACCTACAGAAACGGCCGCGACCAAACCAATCAAAGGATCGGCTTTAAGCTTTTTGGTTCTTTGTAGGCTCTCAAGCGCGTCCATTAAAGCGACCGCCGCGCCAGTGATACTTGCCGTACGCGTACCGCCATCAGCTTGCAACACATCACAGTCAAGATAAATAGTGTTCTCACCAAGCTTGCTTAGATCGATCATCGCGCGCAAACTACGACCGATTAGACGCTGGATCTCTTGGGTGCGACCTGACTGCTTACCGCGCGCCGCTTCACGTTGATTACGGGTATTGGTCGCGCGTGGCAACATACCATATTCAGCAGTAATCCAGCCTTTACCTTTGCCCTTAAGCCAGCGCGGTACCCCAGCTTCAATACTGGCAGTACATAGTACCTTGGTATCGCCAAAGCTGATGAGCACTGACCCTTCAGCATGTTTGGTATAGTTACGCTCAAAACTAATCGGGCGAAGTTGATCAAGCTTGCGGTTATCAGTACGCATAAAAATCCTTCGGTTTTGGATAAAGCAGATATCCTAACGTGACAGCCATACAATAGCAAGATAAGTCCCTTACTCTAGGCCTTCCATCTTACGTAGCTCTTTACGTAGGATTTTGCCCACGTTTGATTTAGGCAGCTCATCAACGAACTGGATATGACGCGGACGCTTATAGCCTGTCAGATTTTTCTTGCCATAATCAAGCAGCTCTTGTTCGCTTACCTCGCCCTTTTTAACCACAAATAGCTTAGGATCTTCGCCGCGCTCATCACTAGGTATGCCAATGGCTCCGCATTCTTTAACATTAGGATGCTCGCTCATAACCTCTTCAATCTCATTAGGATAAACGTTGAATCCTGAGACAATAATCATATCTTTTTTACGGTCGACGATTTTGATAAAGCCTTTGTCATCCATGATACCGATATCGCCTGTTTTGAGATAACCTTGCTTAGTAAAGGTTTCGGCCGTTTCATCAGGACGATTTTGGTACCCTATCATCACTTGTGGCCCTTTAACGCAAATCTCGCCGCGCTCGCCGATAGCGACCTCGTTTTCCTCTTCATCAATCAAGATGATATCCGTACTAGAGGCTGGTATACCGATCTTACCCGTAAATTGAGCAATAGTCATCGGATTAAAGGCCACTACGGGCGAGGTTTCGGACAAGCCATAACCCTCTACAATAGGTAGACCGGTGATCTGGTGCCACTCTTTAGCGACGCTTGGCAGTACTGACATACCGCCGCCGATAGCTGCTTTTAGGTTGGAAAAATCAAGCTTGGCAAAACTGTCTTTATTTACCAGACCATTAAACAGAGTGTTTACCGCTGGGATAAAGGCGGGTTTATACTTATCCATCTCTTTAATCAGACCATCCAAGTCGCGCGGGTTCGGAATAAGCAGGCCGGTTAGGCCTTGATACATCGCATACATACCGCAGACCATAAACGAGAACACATGATATAACGGCAATGCGGTCAAAATAACATCGTCGCTATCAATGTCATCTTCAAAAGCGCTATTAATAAGGACACTAATTTGTAGCATGTTGGCCACTAAGTTACCATGGCTCAGCATAGCGCCTTTGGCAACGCCCGTCGTACCGCCCGTGTATTGCAGCAGAGCTACATCACTTAAGCTTAGATCCGGACGCTTGTATTTACTTGCTGATACGGCATCAAGTGCCTGTTTAAAGCTGGTGCTCTCAGGTAGACTGTAAGCAGGAATCATCTTTTTGACGTGCTTGGCAACCAGATTGACAACGACGCCTTTGACGGAGCCTAGCATATCGCCAATCTTACAGACGATCACATGCTCAATCTGAGCTTTATCTTCCACATCTTGATAGGTTTTGGCAAAGTTTTCGACGATAAAGATAGCTTTAGCTTCACTATCATGCAGCTGATGCGATAACTCACGACTGGTATATAGAGGATTGATATTAACCAGTACCATACCCGCTCTGATAATTCCAAGGGCAACAATAGGATACTGCAAAAGGTTGGGCATCATCACGCCAACTTTGTCGCCTTTTACTAGCCCTAAAGACTGTAGATAGCTGGCAATTTGACGGCTATAAATATCTAGCTGTTTGTAGCTGATAGAAGCACCCATGCAGACATAAGCGGTTTTTTGACCATAACGGAGAAAATTACGCTCAAATACCTCGAGTAAAGAGGTTTCATCATCGGGCATGTCGATATCAGCACTGATGCCATAACGCTCATAAGCATCAAGCCACGGTCTATCATGTGGAATCTTTGGCATAGTAGGAAACGCAGTCATATTCGAAGTTGACTGCTCATGGTCACTACTATCATCTTTGGTGACCTTATTATTAGTACTATCTTTAGATGCACTAGTATCATCAGTGCTATTTTTATCGGCGTTGTCAGTCATAACTTTCCCTAAGCGTTACCATTAACGGTGTAAATAATCTAATAATAAAATAGATGCAGTGAATGTTTGTAAATTATAAGAGGTTTTTTTATCAATATATTAAATCTGTATGCGCAGGCACTATAGCATTTTTGCTAAAAATTCTCTATAAATGTCTATGGACAGCTAATAAAAATAAGCCGAGCGCTACTATTATAGTTAAGACATTTTAAAAGCGGTCAGTGCTGCTGGTATTAAACCCTAAAAAACAATCATAAAAAATGATAAGGCAACCGTTTAGCTGCCTTATCATTTTCTGTGCTACTTCTTAACTGGCGCTACCTTAAAAGATATTAGGCTTTGCTATTTTCTTGCTCTTCAAGCGTGCGTAGATCTTTATGTAGAATCTTACCTACGTTTGATTTTGGTAGCTCATCAATGAACTGGACCTGACGCGGACGTTTATAACCTGTCAAATGCTCTTTAGCATAGGCAAGAACGTCGTCCTTGGTTAGGCTAGAATCTTGACATACTACAAAAATCTTTGGCACCTCACCACTGTTGTCATCTTCAACCCCAATAACTCCACACTCTAAGATCTTCGGATGACCTGCCATGACCTCTTCAACTTCATTAGGATAGACGTTAAACCCTGAGACCAAGATCATGTTCTTTTTGCGATCAACAATAGTGACATAACCTTTTTCGTCCATAATACCAATGTCACCAGTACGAAAGAAACCATCAGGCGTCATGACCTCAGCCGTAGCATCTTCGCGTTGCCAGTAGCCTTTCATAACTTGCGGACCACGCACACTAATCTCGCCGCGCTCGCCAAGCTCCACCTCGTTACCCGCTTCATCCAAGATAGCCACATCAGTCGCTGGCATAGGTACGCCGATATTCCCTGAAAAAGTGGCACTGTTGCTTGGGTTGGCGGTAGCAACAGGCGCTGTTTCAGACAGACCATAGCCTTGTGAGATGATGTTACCTGTAACTTGACGCCATTTTTCAGCCGTAGCACTTACCACAGCCATACCACCGCCCATCGACATCTTAAGCTTGCTATGATCTAGACTTTTAAACTCTTCATTATTTGCTAAAGCATTAAACAAAGTGTTTACCGCAGGGAAGAATGAGGGCGGATTTTCTTTATAGGCTTTTATTAGACTATCGAGGTCGCGTGGATTAGGAACTAATAAACCAATACAGCCGCGGTAAAGACCAAACATACCGCACACCGTAAATGAGAAAATATGGTACAGCGGCAGTGCCGTCATGATAACCGGTTGCTCACCACTATGATCAAATTCATCAAAAGCACTGCCTAAGAAGGTGTTACATTGCACCAAATTGGCAACCAAATTTCTATGCGTGAGCATTGCGCCTTTGGCAACCCCAGTGGTGCCGCCGGTATACTGTAATACTGCGATATCATCAAGACCGATATTCGTTGGACGCTGGTATTTATTAACCGAGACTTTTTTGAGCGCTTTTTTAAAATCAACGCTTTTATCGATCTTATAGTCCGGTACCATTTTTTTGACATGACGGACGACCGTATTGACCATAAAACCTTTCAGCGTTCCCATAAAATCACCCATACTGGTGATCATCACATGGTCGACGACTTTATGACCGATATCTTGATAAGTTTTAGCAAAGTTTTCGACCAAGATTAATACTTTGGCATCTGAGTCAGTGAGTTGGTGTTCAAGCTCACGGCTAGTATATAAAGGATTGACATTGACTAAAGTTAGGCCCGCTCGTAGCACGCCAATAACGGCAACAGGCAACTGTAAGATATTGGGCATCATAACCGCTACTTTGTCGCCTTTAGTCAAACCTAAAGACTGCAAATAAGCGGCAACTTGTTTGCTATATAAATCTACTTCTTCAAAACTAAGCGTTGAGCCCATACAGACAAAAGCCGTTTTGCCTTTATGTTCAGTAAAACTCTGCTCAAAGATATCAATAAGCGAGGTGTCATCGCTTGGCATATCAATATCATAAGTTAGACCAAGCTCTTCATAAGTTCGTAGCCACACTTTGTCATCACGGCGAGTTAAATTGTCTTGGCCCTGATTGTCCATAATCTTCGTGCTCCTGTGAATAATCAACAATAAATACTGCTTTGTTCTTTAACATACACACTTTGTACAAACTACTCAATATAAAATATTACGCTATGGTTTTTATAAAACACTTGACGTCCTATTTTATCAACTGAATCAATAGTATAACCTAGTTTTATACCTGTTTTCTTATATTATTTCTTTAGCATACATTAACTTTTATCAGTTTTTATTGTTACTATATTGTTTCTTTGTTTACAATAATTATAGTATATCGAACTTAGATTCCAAACGAATTTTTGTCTTATTCACGTTTAATAACTCTAACCAGTAGCGAATGGTTCATTAAACTACCATTGTTTTTGGTATGGCGTAATCTGTCTAAGCCTCTACCATCAGTGATACGTCACACCTTGTCGTCTATTATGCTATAAACCTTTTTAATTGCCGCAATATCCTTTACGATAGCGCTATCCTATTTTCTTATCTAACGACTCATATTTATCAGACTTTATAAGCGAAAATACTTCTATGCCCGATACTATTGATAATGTACTACTATCCGATGATGTAATGGACACGCGCTCCGTTGCTGAGTTCACCGAACAAGCCTACCTTAACTACGCCATGTACGTCATCATGGATCGCGCGCTGCCCAATATTGCCGACGGTCTCAAACCGGTGCAGCGCCGTATCGTCTATGCCATGAGCGAGCTTGGACTGAAATCTACCGCCAAGGCCAAAAAGTCAGCGCGTACCGTCGGTGACGTGCTGGGTAAATACCATCCGCATGGTGACAGCGCTTGCTATGAGGCCATGGTGCTGATGGCGCAGCCGTTTAGTTATCGCTATCCGCTCATCACAGGGCAAGGCAATTGGGGTAGTCCTGATGATCCCAAATCTTTTGCCGCTATGCGCTATACCGAAGCCAAGATGTCCGCCTATGCCAATACCTTGCTAAGCGAACTTGGCCAAGGTACCGTTGATTGGCAGGACAACTTCGATGGCACCATGCAAGAGCCGGTCACTTTGCCGGCGCGTCTGCCTAATATTTTACTCAATGGCACCACAGGTATTGCGGTCGGTATGGCAACCGATATTCCGCCGCATAATCTCAATGAAGTGGTACGCGCCGCTATTCGTTTGCTTAAAAACCCGGATTTATCGGTCAAACAGCTTACGCAGTCGATACCTGCGCCCGATCTGCCGACGCCTGCTGAGATCATCACCAGCAAAAAAGATCTGCAAGCCATCTATGAGACTGGCCGTGGCAGCTATAAAATGCGTGCGACCTTTTATGTTGATCCGAAAGAAAAAAATCTCGTCATTATCAATGCGCTGCCTTATCAAGTCTCCGGTAATAAAATCCAAGAGCAAATCGCCAAGCTGATGATGGACAAAAAACTGCCTTGGATCGTTGATATCCATGACGAATCCGATCACGAAAACGCTTGCCGTATTGTCTTGGAGCTCAAATCAACGCGCGTCGACGTCGAGCGCGTGATGAGTCATTTGTTTGCCAGCACCGATCTTGAGAGCAATTATCGTGTCAATATGAATATGATTGGCCTCAACGGTAAGCCGCAAGTCAAGAACCTCAAAGAGATTTTAGAAGAATGGCTAGTCTGCCGGCGCTCAGTAGTCACCCGCCGCGTCCAGTTCCGCCTCAATAAAATTGATAAGCGCTTGCACATCTTGGCAGGGTTACTGATTGCCTATTTGCACATTGACGAGGTCATTCGTATCATCCGCGAAGAAGACGATCCTAAAGCCACTTTGATGCAGAATTATGATCTCACCGAGATTCAAGCCAATGCTATTTTAGATATTCGTTTGCGCCAACTTGCCAAATTAGAAGAGATTGAGCTTAAAAGTGAGCAAGACGCGCTAAACGCTGAGCGCGCCACCTTGCAAGAGTATCTGGATAATCCAGAGAGTCTAACTAATCTGATCATTGATGAGCTTAGCGCCGATATGAAGGAGCACGGTAACGAGCGTATGTCGCCACTGGCGGAACGCGAAGAAGCGCAAGCGCTCAAAGAATCAGACCTGATACCGAGCGAACCGATCACGGCGATATTATCCAAAGCGGGCTGGATTCGCGCCGCCAAAGGTCACGATGTGGACGCCGCTGGTATGAGTTATCGCTCGGGCGATAGCTATCAAGCCTACGCACGCGGTAAATCTAACGAGAAAATCTACGTTCTTGATAGCACAGGGCGCAGCTATAGTATCGAAGCGCATAACCTTGCCTCCGCGCGTGGTCAAGGCGATCCACTGACTAGCGTGCTTAAACCGCCAGCTGGAGCCAGCTTTGAGCAATTGCTTACAGGAGATAACGATCAGCGTATTATCCTTGCCAGCTCCAATGGTTATGGCTTTATCAATAGACTGGGCAACCTCGACACCAACCAAAAATCAGGCAAGAATATCATCAACCTTAGCGCTGATAGTAAGCTGCTGCCAGTAGCTCGTATCGACGCCAATACAGATGCCAGTAACGAAGATAACGTGGTAAGAAACAATCCTGATCACGTCGCCGTCGTCACCAATGCAGGCTACTTACTGATATTTGCATTGGATGATTTACCTGAACAAGCGCGCGGTAAAGGCAATAAAATGATTACCTTAAAAGACGATGAGGAAGTATTAGCTATCACCCCGCTAAGCTTGCAAGACAGTTTGGTTATTACCGCGGGCAAACGTCATGTGACCTTAAAGCCGATGGATTTGGCGAATTATAAAGGCAGTCGCGGTAATCGCGGCGGTCAGTTGCCAAGAGGCTTTCAGAATGTGACTGGGGTTGAGGTTGGGTGATAGACGATAACGGAGCTTTGGACTAACTCTTAATTAAGACTCACTAAATGATTTTGACTTTGTATAAATATGAAGTAAAATCTAAACTTAATTTCATAAAATCTCATTATAGTAAATTGGGTGAGTCTAATTAAAGGTAGTAGTCGTGTCGGATAATATTATCAATTTAACGCTTCCGGATGAAGTATTACGTATATCTACTTGTGTTAAAAATGATCAGGTTAGTGATGTGTTTACTGCTAACTTATTGTGCAAAGGTGAGGATGTACCTGTATATCTTAAATGCTATAGTATTGAGGAAGGTGAAAGAAGTCTACTTAACGAAGTAATAGGATACCTTATTTGTAATGCTTATATGATTCCTCAACCTGAACAAGCATTTATAGTACTTGCTCCTAGAACTAAATTTCTACATATTCTTCCAAGTACTACTGAACGCTTTAAAAGTATTTTCGAGAAGAAAGAATACATACCAATGTTTGCAACTCAAAGGTTGAATGGGAAAGATTTAGCTTTCCGCTACCATCATTCAATGGAGTCAGTCATTATCCTGTTAAGACATTGGCGCTATTATAGACAAGCTTCTATATGTGATGAAGTTCTAGCAAATCGTGATCGTTTACCGAGGAATATTCTATACTTGGGAAATAAAGATTTTTGGCTAATTGATAACGGTGTATTAGCTTGTGACGAAGGTGTAAACTGGCGAAAAAATGATTTAAAACCCAAAAAAAACTTTGTGAATTTTCTTGCTGATCTGTACAAACATGAAATACAAGCAGACCCTAGAAAAGGTAGTGCTATTCTTTGTACTTCTAACAATATCGAGAAGAATATAAGAACTGTAGTTTCTGAAATTAATTACTGGATAAATCAACTTTCACCTAAATCCGATACTCTAGAATGGCAA
Source organism: uncultured Psychrobacter sp. (assembly GCA_947501045.1). Classification (GTDB taxonomy): domain Bacteria; phylum Pseudomonadota; class Gammaproteobacteria; order Pseudomonadales; family Moraxellaceae; genus Psychrobacter. The sequence goes on along the minus strand of CANMUI010000001.1, from coordinate 348,374 downwards.
AATTTTTTGAGTTTTCTGGAAACTAGAGAAAATATTAGATCTGAACTACTAACGAAGCGTTATGGAATGTTGACATGAACTGGACAAGTCTTATCGAAAACAGGTACTCCAGTGATACATTAATCAATGGAGAATATTTTGTAATAAAGTTTACACCAGATTTCGTTGCCAATGAAGTCTTGAACATTGGTGTTGCTTTTATTGATGAAAATCAAAAACTATACTCACGATTATTACCCAACCTTCAAGGCTTCGAATGTCTTTATGGTAGAAAATCATTAGAGGTTATAAGTCTTTTATTTGAGAGTGTAAAAGTAGCACTAAAAGAAAACGGCTACTTCTCATCTCCTTCCCCTCATATTAGCTATTCACCACTTATGCCAACCTCTGGCCTTTCAGTTAGTACCTTACTTGATAGTATTTATCAAGATTATATTCATTTAGATCACTATGAGAACCAAAAAAAGCAAAAAACTACACAAGCATTAGGTACTTCTTCTATAAGAAAAAACATGTTTTCGTACTTCAAAAATTACAATAGAGCAGTATATGACACGTATTTTTCTTTCGATAAAGTAGCAATAAATTTAGATTCAAATAGATCTATTGAACTAGATTTGCCAATTTTTCGAGAAGTAAATAATACTTTATTCAATGAAGACCCCTTGTTTGCTACGGTTATTTCAGCAGATTATATAGACCCTGCTACTCTAAGTTTAAATTTAGATTACTTAGGTAGTACTACAATTAGAAACGCTTGTGAATTAAAAGGAAGAAACAGTAAAGCAGGTTTATTCATTTATCGCCCTACAGTCAGTGAGCGTATTGACAAAAGCATGCTTGAAAATATTAATACTCATATCAATAGTACTCTACTTTCTTTACGGCGAATGAATGATCATGGTTATAATATTGATATCGAAGTATTTGAAAATACAAATGATATATTTGAAAAAGTAGAACACTTCATACATCAGCAAGCTTAATCTGGGCTTTTAGCTCAGCAAAACTATGTCAAAAAAACTAAACCCTAAACTATTCATCATAATCAACTTCAATCGCATCAACATTTGCCCCGCCCTAATCAGACGTATAAAACCCTTTTTCTACGCACCTTTGAAAGGTTGAATATTGCCAATCGAAAGGACGCGCGACATAACCATGCTTTACCGCGTTGTAATGAATGTAGTCCATATGACGTTGATAGTCTAATTCATCTCTAACTCTATGTTCCCAAAACCGCCTCTGCCAAATACCTCGTTCTCTTCTTCTTACCCTAGAGGGATTAATTGTTTCACTCGTAGACTTTTTAATTTGACGAGAAAAGTACGTTTTTATACTGGAGATAATGACAGCATAGTCATCGCTATTTTTTGCTAAAGTAATAAGCGTATGCACGTGATCAGGTAGTAGTATCATGGCATGAAGTTCAAAATCGTGGTTCTGTTTGGTCAATTGATAAGCGCGGCGAAACTCATTAATATGCTTTATAAGCAGCTCACTTTTACGATCTAGTAAATTCATAGTCAGAAAGTAAGTGCCCTCTTTAGTCTTGTCTCTGATATAAGATCGCATGAATTGCGCCTGTAAAATGTTTAAAACACTCAAATGCTGGGCTAAAAGCCCAGCCTACAAAGCTGATACAGGGCTGCTGGGATGAGTTTTACGCAGCTTCTGCAACGCAGGCAGCATCCAGCCAGAAAAACTTATACCAGTAGCACTGGCAACATTAACGTATCGATTTTATTCCGAACTCACTATAGTTGAGGTTATATAAATGAACTTAAATTCTTCGCTTAGCGATACTCAGATAGCGTTCCTTGATGAATTAGTAGAGCTTATCATTGAGCACTGGAGAATTGATGAACAAGGATATGGCTTTTACAGCTATCATGTCGAAAAATGGCAAGAAATGGGTTACTACAATGATGCTATGCTTTATTTCTGGTATTACGAACCGATAGAAGGCTTAAACTCTAAACAAGTTGATAATTTTAACGGCTTTATAAAAGTTGTCAACGGTTTAGGATTTACATTCCCATCAACTGAACAAGCTCTAATTGTTAGTACGTTGAAATACAATGCACGTTTAAAAAGCTCTTATACTGTTGAAGATAGAACAGAAGCTATATTGGATTTCTGGCAAGCTATAGACGACGGATACGCCATAGATATAGGTAATTTTTATGCAAAATTTAATATTATGAGAAGTAGCCATCAAATTATACAAGATGGTAGTTGGGATAAGTTCGATAAGAATGGATTTGAAAACTCTTATCAGGATATTTTGATGAAGTGTGATATGTGGGAAGCACAGTATCCTAGAAATAAATTAGGAATATATGAGCAACTAATATACGACGGTGAAAGCTTGAAAATTCAGGCAGACGGTATCCCATATGAATATAAAGTATATAAATCAGAAAACTCACAGCTCAATGAGCTTTCAGTAGAACATGGAGATTCTACACTAAAGAAGATTTTGGATTGGATAAAAGGTTTGTAAAGATTATTGTTTCAGCTAGCGTAGGCTGGGCTTTTAGCCCAGCAAACTACGTCAAGAAACTGACTCTTAAACCATCAATCATAATCAACTTCAGTCTCATCAATAGGATAACCTTATGAATAAAATGTTACCTGTTATTTTAAGTAGCTGTCTTTTATACGGTTGTGTATCTTCAGCTCAGCCATACAAGACAGGTCTGCTAAATGAAGAGATTGAGTTTGATCAATTTGATCATGGTATAGAAAAAAGGGACTTACCTACGGGCGTTTTTACCTATTATAATGACCCAAAAGCAATTGTACCTGCTATAAAAGTGACTCTAGTAGGAATGTTCATTTTAAAAGAGGACTGTTTACTTTTTAAGTCAGCCAATACATCTAGAACACCAATATTTCCAGTCGAATACACACGCTATAAAAAAGGCGATACTGAAGTATATTTGGATGGGGTGAGCATTCCTTTAGGGAAAGAAATAGAAATTAATGGTTTTCCTGGCAAGTTAGATAGAACAAGAGAGTTCGTCACTAAGGGATCAGATAACTGTTTATTAGAAGATAGACTGTTAGTAAAGCCTTTTAGCTATGCTCGACCAAACATAAGAGAATGGTAGCGCGTAGGGTAGGTTAGTTTTATCAAACTCTCACAGAGAGTGCGGATAAAACGTAACCCACCATCTAAATAAAAAAAACGTGATAGGTTACGCTAGCGCCCACCCTACACGAAGCTTCGCTTTTAAAGAATGCAAACCCTAACCACGACCAATAGTCGCAAGCACATAAGCTTGCCGCTAGCCCCGACTGTAGCGGTATCCTGCTGAGCTGGGCGAGTTGTGAGAGCTAGGTTTTGGAGTGGCTCGCAGAGCAGGAGACACCCCAAACCGTAGTCCTCGCCTCGCGCGGGTGAGCAGATACAAGCGCAAGGCGGGAGAAGCTACTAAGGATAATTTTCACCGCAGACAACCAACCTCTAACTCTGCCGCAACCCCAAAATAGGAATCACCAAATCCTCTTCATCGGTCAGATGCTGCTGCAGTAAATCGGTCACAGCGACTAATGTGTCGTGCAGCTGTTTGGCCAGCACTTTGTCCTCGGTATCACTTCTTGCCAGCTGATCGTTTTGCGCCTGCAAGGTGTCGAGCAGCTCGTTGAGATACTCGTGGTCATGTCCTAATATCTCAAAAGCAGGCGCGAGCTTGGGGTACATACTGACGAACTCAGGAAAGAACCCCTCGTCCTCTACCCCGTGATGCTGATGCAGTTTAAGCACGTGCATGTTGATACGCTTTAATATTTGCGAGCGGTATTCCGTCCAATCAAATTCGCCGCTCATATAGGCATCGCTAATTTGGGTCAGGATACGTTGGCGTTTACGAATATTAGTATGTACCTTAAGCCAGCCTGAGGTTTTATAGGCGTAGTCAGCACTAAACCATTGATCCGGTGGCAATTTCTCGTATAAAAACAGCCAATCACTCTCGAGGCGGCTATCAGGATGGCGCGGGGCGACGCTAAAGAGATCGTCATCTAGGTCTTGTTGGCTAGGGTTATTTTGAGCAGAATCGGTCATTGAGACGTCCTAGTTTTTATTGTCAATAACTATAATTCGTTAGTCTAATTTATTAATATTACTAATATATAGTTATTATCTATGTAGTTTATATATAGTCATTCGATTAAAAAACAATCTTATGGTTTTTAGTGACATACTCAACCGCCGTACCGTCTAACAAATAACATGTTTTGTATTATAGTATACCAACGCCCATGTTCAATACCGGACGATTCACCCTTAAGTAAGGGGTTACGCAGGTACCTGAAATTGGCAAAGAGTACGTTATTTCGCTAAACTCACTAGAGGACTTTATCCGCCAGATCAGAGTTTTGACCTTGTTTTTGTGCAAAAAGAGCTCAATAATAGAATATAAAAACTAAAGGACAATTATGTTTACCGAATTTAAGGCGAGCGGCGCAGTAACTACAAGCGATATCCCAACGCCAAAAATTATCTTTTTTGATATTGACGATACGCTAAGTCGTAAAGGTATTATCGCTAAGCACAATCAAGCGACGCTTGAAGCACTGGCTAAGACGGATATCAAACTTATCATCTCTACAGGACGCTCAAAAGCGATACTGCCGCCCGATATTTTAGCGCTACTTGAAGCTGATGTGCTGGACGCTATCATCTGTATGAATGGTCAATATAGCTTTAATACCAAGGACAGAATCAGCCACTATCCTTTAACAGAACCACAGACAACGAAGATCGTAGAGCTGTGCCAAACTAGCGAGCTTATTCATAAGTTTGACTCAGCTACCCACATTGCTTGGTCGGGCGAAAATGAGCGTCTGCGAGAGTTTAATGCGCGCACGCCAAACTCCATCGTTGACCCTTACTATTATCAAAGCAATCAAGTCTATCAGTGCTCGGTATTTTTCAACAATCAGATTGATAAAATGCAAAATATTGATTTTGCTAGCTATGCTCTTAAACTGGTACATTGGCATAATACAGGCGCGGACATTTTGCCGATTGATGCCTCAAAAGCGCGTGGTATTCTTGATGTTTGTGAGTACTATGGCGTCGATGCTAAGGAATGTATGGCCTTTGGTGATGGTATGAATGATCTTGAGATGTTTGACTTAGTCGGCTATGCCGTCGCTATGGGAGATGGGCAGCCAGCCCTGATTGAGCGCGCAGATTTTGTGACTGGTACGATTGAAGAGTATGGCATTCAAGCGGTGCTAGATCAGTTGCATGTCGCCTTATAAAAAGCTGTTTTTTTTATCTTGACGCAAGCCCAAAATAGGAATGACTAAATCCTCTTCATCGCTTAAATGACTGGCAAGCACATCGCTGGCGGCAAGCAAAGTATGGTGCAAGTGCTCAGCCAGTGTCTTATCTTCTTCTACGCTCATGGCTAGGGTGTTATTGAGCGTTTGCAACTCATTGAGCAATCCATCTAAACGCTTATGGTCGCGCTCTAGTAGCTCGAAGCCAGATTTTAGTTGCGGGTAGGCATCGACGAAACTAGGAAAATATCTTCTATCCTCAATACTATGGTGCTGGTGCAATTTGAAAACATGCTCCTCAATACGCGGTAGTATCTGCACGCGATAGTTTGACCAATTCAGCGCGCCTATTTGATACTCGGCGCTCAGCTGCTCTAAAACCTGTTGACGTCTGCGTATACTGCGATGCACCCCAAGCCAGCTAGCGGTTTTATGAGCATAGTCGGTATCGTACCATTGACTAGAAGGCAGCTTCTCGTATAAAAATAACCATTCTGGCTTAAGCCGACTCTCTGGATGACGGGGTGCTATCATAACCAAGTTATTTTCTAAAATATCTTCAATCGCTTCACCGCTATCGTCTTTTATCTTGGCATTGTCTTGCTTAAAGATATTCATATGGCCGTCCTCTTTCAAACTTTATCCACCTTTAATAGGTTAAAAATCCTAACTTATACAGACTTAATGTTTAATATATATAAAGATTAAATGGTCAAAAGCAACCTCTACCATGATTGCTAATTTATATAGCCTTCTGCCTTTTAGTTTGTTAAATAAGTGATTGTCCTATAGCTTAACTATTGTTATATTGGTCTGATACTGATACAAAATGGAATTTGTCTTAGAACTGACCTATAACTTCAATTGCTTGGATAAGTGATTGACTAAACTGGTGGGTTATCTCTACCTCTTAAATGATAAGGAAATCATATATGAAACGCTTTCAGTCCAACCTCTCTTTTAAGCAAAAACACGCGTCTGACTTCAGTAAGTCAGTTTCTAGTCGTATTAGTAAATCTATCTTGACCACTCTAGCTGGCAGTTTGATGCTTATTTATAGCAGTCAAGCTTTGGCACATGGCGGCAGTGTGGATATGGTTCCGCTTAACGATGCCATGATGACAGCAGGTGCAGACGTTGAATATGACAGCTACGCTGATGTGTATACCATCACCAAAAACTCCACTCGCGTACAGATCAAACCCAATAGCCGCACTGCTATGGTCAATGGTCAAGCACTAGCTATTACTAATCCGCTAGTGGTTAAAGACGGTCAAGCGCTAGTACCTGACACCTTGGCCAATGAGCTTTTGCAATCAAACCTTGATCAAACGTTTAAGATAGAACAAAATCCGCATCCCCTTAATGTTTTAAGCAGTGATGAGATTAAACAAACGGTCGCTATTATCAATAAGGCCAAACCTACTGAAACCAACTTACGCTTCTCTGATATTCGCTTAAAGCAGCCTGATAAAGACAAAGTTTGGAAAAGTGTAACTGAAAAAGCGCCTTATACAGGCGACCGCGTAGCTACTTTTACTATTTTAAAAGGCAATACGGTCGTTGAAGGAGAAGCAAACTTAAACAAAAATACGCTGACTAGCTGGAAGGTACTAGAGAACACCTTTGGTATGGTACTGCTAGACGACTTCATAGCCGTGCAAGAGATTATTCAATCTAGTCCAGAATACGCTGCAGCCCTAGAAAAACGCGGTGTTAACGATGTGTCAAAAGTCGTCGGCACCCCTTTAACAGTTGGCTATTTTGGTGGAAAAGACAATCTAGATCAGCAGCTACGCGTGCTCAAAATAGTGTCTTATTTAGATGTCGGTGATGGTAATTATTGGGCGCATCCTATCGAAAACTTGGTGGCCGTTGTCGATTTAGATGAGCGCAAAATTATCAAAATAGAGGAAGGTAGCATTATTCCTATACCGATGACCCCGCGCCCGATTGATGGCCGCGATCAAGACATAATTACCAGTAAACCGCTAAGAGTCATTGAACCTGAAGGCAAAAACTACACCATTACTGGCCGCGATGTTGAATGGCACGATTGGAAATTCCATATTGGCCTTGATAGCCGCACCGGCTTGCAGCTGAGCACAGTTACTTTCAATGATAAAGGCGTGGATCGCAAGATTATGTATCAAGGTAACTTGGGCGGTATGGTGGTGCCTTATGGTGATCCTGACATGGGTTGGTACTTTAAGTCTTATCTAGATTCTGGTGAGTATGGCATGGGCACCCTAACCTCGCCACTAGAGAAGAATGTTGATGCGCCGGAGAATGCAGTACTTCTTGATGCCGTGCTGCCAGATTATGAAGGCAACCCCTACACTATTCCTAACGCTATTGCCGTATTTGAGCGTTACGCGGGTCCTGAATTTAAACATCAAGAAATGGGACAAAAAAACGTCAGTACTGAGCGCCGTGAGCTGGTGGTACGCTGGATTAGTACCATAGGTAACTATGATTATATCTTTGACTGGGTATTTGAGCCCAATGGCACGATTGGTATTGACGCCGGTGCCACTGGTATCGAGGCGGCCAAAAGCGTGCTTGCCAAAACCATGCATGATCCGACAGCTAAAGAAGATACACGCTTTGGCACCTTGATTGATCATAATATTGTCGGCCCCACGCACCAGCATATCTACAACTTTCGCTTAGATATGGATGTCGATGGCAAGACCAATCATATTAACCGTATAGACTCGGTAATAGAAGAAAACACGCGCGGTGGTCCACGTACTAGTGCTATGGGCACTCGTGAAACTACGGTCTTGACAGAATCAGCGGCTACAGAAAACTTTGACCCGGCCTCTGTACGTCTCATTAGTAATGCCAGCAAAGAGAATAAAATGGGTAATCCGGTGTCTTATCAAATGATTCCCTTTGCAGGTGGTACCCATCCTATTGCCAAAGGCGCTAATTTCGCTGATGATGAATGGCTATTTAATCGTCTTAACTTTATGGATAAGCAAATTTGGGTAACTAATTACGATCCAAATGAGCTGTACCCAGAAGGCACTTATCCCAACCGCTCAGACAAAGATACGGGACTAGGTACGTTTACAGCCGATAATGAAAATATCCATAACAAGGATTTAGTCGTGTGGCTGACCACAGGGACAACCCATATTGCCCGCGCTGAGGAGTGGCCAATTATGCCAACCGAATGGGTAAATGTGCTGCTAAAACCGTGGAACTTCTTTGATGAAACGCCTTCGTTAAATATGAATCAAAGTGACGATGATAAGTAAAAATGAAAAATAGCCGTAAAAGATAAAGATGAGCCAATAAATAGAAGATAATGCGCTGCTGATGCAGCCATTATCTATCCTCTTTTCACAGAGTTTTAACTATAAGAGTGCCTACTATGGAAGAGTTTAACTTAATGATCAACGGCGAAAGCGTTGCCACTACCGATCACTTTGAGGTGATCAATCCTGCCGATAAATCTGTCATCGCGCGTGCGCCAAAGGCCACTACTGAGCAATTAAACGACGCTGTCGCTGCGGCTAAAGCGGCGTTCCCTGCTTGGTCGGCACTAACTTACGCCCAGCGCCGAGACCTGCTCATGCAGCTTGCTGATGCAGTTGAAGCCAACGGTGAGGAGCTGATGACCCTTTTGACCAAGGAGCAAGGCAAGCCAACAAAAGGCTTTGCTGATTTGGGAGCAGGGTTTGAATTTGGCGGGACATTAGCATGGATTCGTGCTACTGCCAGTATGGAATTAACGCCTGAAACTATTCAAGATAATGAGACGGCGCGAATAGAGCTGCATCGTAAGCCACTTGGGGTTGTCGGCTCTATTACGCCGTGGAATTACCCTTTATTGATAGGCATTTGGCACATCATTCCTGCTTTGCTAACAGGCAATACGGTGGTCATGAAGCCCTCTGAGATGACGCCATTGACGGTATTACGCTTTGCTGAAATCGCAAAAGATATTTTGCCCGCTGGTGTGCTAAACGTAGTAACTGGTGAAGGCGATATCGGCGCGGCGATGACATCGCATGAAGATATCGATAAAATTGTATTTACTGGCTCCACGCCCACAGGCAAAGCCATTATGAAAAGCGCGGCTGATAATTTAACCCGCTTGACGCTTGAGCTTGGTGGTAATGACGCGGGTATCGTCTTAGCAGACGCTGATATTGAAGCGTGTGCGCCAAAGATATTTGCAACCTCTTTTATTAATAATGGCCAAACTTGCGCCGCTCTAAAACGGCTCTATGTCCATGAGTCTGTGCACGATGAGCTTTGTGACGCTTTAGCCAACATGGCTCGCAGTATGAAGACGGGCAACGGTTTTGATGAAGATACTGACTTTGGCCCTCTACAAAATAAACAACAGCTCGATATCGTAAAAACCCTTGCGCAGGATGCCAAAGAGCGCGGAGCAAACTTCTTATGTGGCGGTGAAGCTACCGATGAGACAGGCTACTTTTATCCCATAACGCTTGTCAACAATATCGATGATGGCGCAAGATTGGTCGATGAAGAGCAGTTTGGCCCTATCCTGCCGATTATTAAATTTACTGATGTCGAGGAAGCTATTGCTAGCGCCAATCGATTGCAAGTGGGTCTTGGTGGCTCGGTATGGTCACAGGATTTAGAAAAAGCGCAAAGCATTGCCGCGCGTTTGGAATGCGGTACGGTTTGGATCAACAATCATGCGATGATTCAACCGGATGCCCCATTTGGCGGCGTAAAAGATTCAGGGTTTGGGGTAGAGTTTGGCGAGACGGGGCTTAAGGAGTTTACTTCTATTCAAACCATGCAGATTTCTAAATCATAGTAGCTCTGTGGCAGACCAGTAACTTTATCCAATGGTTACTGGTACTACAGCGTATGGTGTTTAAGGCTTTACCTTTATTTATCTGTGTTCATGCTTATTATTTTACTTTGATGATTTACTTATAGTTCGATCGCAATCAATGCTTGCCCAAACGTCTTGGAAAATAGCGTTCATATCATCTAACATGGCGCGGCTAAGCGGCGTTGAAAAGTGCCGAACTCCATGAACGATGATACCGTTCCATTCAATCTTAGTATAATAATCCATCATTTTATCAATGCCTTGCATACAAATAGGCAGCTTTTTAGTCGGTAGTGATCGGCTAGTGTCTTTAAAACCTTGCACGTAGCGAATTAGAAATTCATCAAAAGTACGCCAGCCAATACAGACAATATGTCTAGGATTGATTTGCTTAACAGGTAACTGCGTTAACTGCCTGTGTTCAACCTGCATCTCTTTGGGCAACTGCTTGAGCTGCGCTTTGACTACCCGCTCAGTAGGACTGGCAAAGTAGGATAATAAACTAGTTTCAGCGCAGCTCCTAAGCCGGCTTACCTCGCCATCGCAGACTACATCAATGACCCGCCGAGCAAAGCGATTACCCATAGCCGCCGCAGCGATATACTTGCAGGGCTGCTGCTGATAGAGAACTAGATGCGTATTAGCAAGGCGACCCTCAATATTATCCCAATCACGATGCCCCGGATTGATCCCGATAAATAAGATATCAGGATGATCGGTCTGTCCGGTAATAAAATGACCATCAAAATATAGCGGGTTATCAGTAGGCAATAACGTGTTGGCACGGCGCACAAAATCATTAATACGTTGCTGCTTTTGCGTGAATATATCTATTAATTCTGCCATTGCTTTTATTCTATAGCGATTTTATTTGATAATAATTTATTTGAAAACTAATCCATAAAGCCAGCTACCTAGCTTATAGCAAACTACAATAACCAGAACAAATAACAAGACCGCTAGCAGATAAGCTAACCAATCAGGAACGCCAGTTAACCAGCCAATGGTAAATACTGCGCCCAAATAAGCTTCCACTGGCCAATTGATAACGGACGCAGAAGTACCGGCATTTAACCATACGATTAGGGCTATTAGTCCTATTAAAGCGCTAATAATACCAACGCGCTTACGATTATTCATCTAACCTCTCTTATACAGTTAAATCAAAATTTATCTACGAAATACAAATCATCAAAGTTTGTTACTATCTGCTATAACTTAATTATGGCATAGTCAACCCACCATCAACGGCAATAGACTGCCCTGTGATTGCTGAGCTCAAATCAGACGCCATCAATAAGACTGCATTGGCAAAATCGGCAACTGAGGTCGTTTGACGTAGTGGTGTGGTAGTCGCAATATAGTCGAAAACTTCATCGGTCGTTAAACTACTGGCGTCAGTCGTTTTTAACAATCCACCTGCCAGCAAATTAACTCGGATACCGTATTGACCAAGCTCCGCTGCTAAATTTCTTGTAAGCCCAATCAATGCAGACTTGGCCGTCGTATAATCGTAATAAGTGACTACCGGATTGTAAACAAGGTTGGTTGAGATATTAATAATCTTGCCCATTTTTTGAGTTTTCATCTGCGGCAGTACGGCTTGTACCGTATTGACTGCGCCTTTAACGATGCCATCTAGCTGCTGAGAGAAATGTGTCCACTTGACGGTTGCGATACTGGTATAGTCAGCGCTTGGGTCGAATTGGTAGCTTGGCAGTGCATTATTGACTAAAATATCAATACGTCCATAACGTTTGATCACTTCGCTAGCCATTGATTTCACTTGCTCAAACTCCCTAACGTCAGCTTGATAAGCAAATGCTTGTCCACCAGCAGATTCAATATCATTAACCATTTTTTCAGCAGCATCCTTATTGTTAAAATAATTGACACAAACACTTGCGCCTGCTGCTGCCATCTGCTGAGCGATTTGAGCACCAAGACCGCGACTGGCACCGGTGACAATAGCCACTTTATTAGTGAACAATACTGGGATAACTATATCATTTTGTTCCATTAATACTCATCCTTATAAACCTTACTCAAATGCAATAGTGACTATGAGCTCTCAATCTAGTCTTAAAGCGAATCAATCATAGCATATCTATTAACAATGGTTGTGAAGCGAGAAAATAGACTACAATGCTAGGTAAACTAAGTAAATCTAAGTCGTTACCCTTTAAATGATCATTGAGAATGACCATAATAGTAACCATACCTATATTATTGTGTCTCAGTTTTTATTTTTGATTTATCTAGGAGAGTAATCTTGCCTTTTTTATCATCTCGCTCGTTTGCCCCAAACTCTATTCATATTTTTCCTAAGGCGCTATTATGTGCAGCTATTGGACTTACGCTTGCTAGCTGTAGTAACTCTGAAAATGCAGCAACTGATAGTGGCGCTAATAGTGACGTGACCCTAAATTTATATAACTGGTCTGAGTATATGCCGCAAGAGATCTTGGCAGGCTTTGAAGATGAGACGGGCATCAATGTCAACTACACCACTTTTGACTCTAATGAAGCGATGTATGCTAAGCTCAAACTGCTAGATGATTCTAGCCAGTATGATCTTGCCGTGCCCTCAACTTATTATGTAGAAAAGATGGCTAACGAAGGATTACTCCAAGAGTTAGATAAATCAAAACTGAGCAATTTTAGTAATTTAGATACTTCATTTACCAATACCAAAGTCGATCCTGATAATAAGTACTCTATTCCCTATATGTGGGGTAGCACCGGCCTTGCTATCAACGGTGATGTCATCGATCCTGCCACAGTCAATAGCTGGAATGACTTATGGCGTCCTGATTTTGAGAACCAAGTCATGCTGATGAACGATATGCGCGAGGTGTTCGGTATGGCGCTATTAACGCTTGGCTATTCAGGCAATAGCAGTAACCCTGATGAGATCAAAGCGGCTTATGATAAGCTCACTACCATTATGCCTAATGTCAAAACCTTTAATTCGGACGCCACGCGTATCCCTTATATGGAAGGCGAGACTAACGTTGGTATGACGTGGAATGGTGAGGCGGTCATGGCTAACGATGAGGGTCTGACAAGCCTAGTCTATAAGTACCCTACCGAGGGCGCGATCCTCTGGATGGACAACTTTGTTATTCCAAAAAATGCTAAGCAAGTGGACGCTGCGCACCAGTTTATCGACTATATTTTGCGTCCTGAAAATGCCAAGATTATCAGCGAAGAGATCGGTTACGCCTCACCCAATATGGCAGCACGCGAATTGATGGATGAAGAGGTCCGTAACAATCCAGTCATTTATCCTCCGCAAGATGTGCTTGCTAATGCTGAGTTCCAAGAAGATGTTGGTGATGAGGCGCTACAAGTGTATCAGCAGTATTGGGATATGCTCAAAACGGGTCGTTAAAACGAAAATTTATTATTAACGAAAAACGCTAGTAAGTAATGACTAGCGTTTTTTTATGCTTATCTATTATATATGGTCGATTCGCTTTAAAACCGATACAGTGCTGCTAGTATTGGCGTAACGCTTTTATTTCGAACTAACTATAGAAGTTATAAATGCAAATCTGTCTCACCGCCGTGCTCTTCAATTCGGCGCTGCTCACGGCGCTGGTAACGAAGACCGGAGGCGGCATACCACTGCGGACTGGTTTTTTGTAGTAAATCACTCAAACGCTGCAACTGCGTTTGTAGAGTTTGCGTCAACCAAAAGTAACCTTGCCATTCAAACGCCAAGTACTGCACGCTTGGATACTCTGACACCTCAATACGCGTAATCGGTCGAAACATCTCATCGCTTGGACTACGTAGTACTGCGGCTATATGCTGCATCGCTTGCGTCAACTCATGCTGATAATGCATCAGCAGGATATAATTGTCTTCATCAATCTCAATACTTGCTAATCGCGGCGCCGCGCTCAACAACAAATCAATGGTACCAATGATATTACGATGGGTACGCTGAATAGTCTCAATAGTCTCTTTTTTGATACCTGATTCACTTATCGTTGCGGCCATATGCGGGCGTACTGCCAGTAGCCGTTTGTTGATCTCTTTTAGCTCTTTAACCAACGCTTTATCGACTGGCACGTCAGTTATTCGAGTGGTGGTGGTATAAATAATATTAGCAGAGTCATCCTTTTCAATAGGCCCAAACGTTTGATGGCTAAGCGTATCAGCGCCGATATGATCTCCTACTCCAGCATATAAGTTACTGCAAGCTTCAAGGTTACTGGCTAATAAAAAGCGCCACATCAGCGTTGATTTTAGGGGCAAAATTAACGTCACAGCCACTGCTACGCCTGCACCAAGCAGAATGTTAAAAGCCCGATAAAGACCGTCTTGACTGATGTTACTTTGATCAGGACTGGAGACGATCATCAGCATAGTGATACCGGTAAGCAGCCCAATATAACCGAGCTGTTTAACGGCCACATAACCGATGACACCGCTGATCAGGGCAATCAGTATATAGTATAGCCACAGCCAAGCGCCTATATCTTGACTGAGCCAAATAAATGCAAGACCCACCACAACCCCAAGCAGCGTTCCCAATATACGCTCTTTGGCTTTAGTATAAATTGCCCCTTGATACTGCAACAATCCCAATATCACAAACACAGTAATAGTCGTCCATTCTCCATGCGGCAGATGGGTAAGCGCATTGATCAATAATGCGGCTAATACAGCCACCCCCAAACGTATGGCATGCAAAATATCAGCATGTAGGTAGCGAGCATAAGGTTCAACAAAAGGAGCGCTAAAGCGCTGCCACAAGGTCGGTTTCACAAAAAACACTCTTTTTAAATAAAAATAACAGCCTTATAGATTTTTAAATACTTGATAATGAATATCATGTAAATAACACTCAAAGCTATTGTGGGGGCGGCTCATCAAAAATAAACGCTCGATAAAAAATTACGCCTTTTACCTGCTAAGATAAAAGACGTTAAGGAGTATAAAATAGTAATCATGATACACATTTTATAGCAAGCTATACCTCTAAAAAGTCTAGGATACCTTCAGCTGCTTCTCGACCTTCCCAAATAGCGGTCACTACTAAATCGGAACCGCGTACCATGTCGCCGCCGGCAAATATCTTGGGGTTCTTAGTTTGGAATTTATAGGTTTGCTCCTCCAATGCCAATACCCGCCCTGTAGGATCAAGCGCCACTTGCTGCGTTTCAAACCATTTAGCAGGGCTGGGACGAAAACCAAAAGCCAAGATCACCGCATCGCAAGCAATAATCTCTTCAGAATTAGGGATAGGCTCAGGACGACGGCGACCGCGATTATCGGGCGCACCCAAATGAGTGGTGACCACTTTTACCCCATTCACTTTACCATTGAGACCGATGATCTCAGTCGGTTGACGATTAAACAAAAACTCAACGCCCTCTTCACGAGCGTTAACCACTTCACGGCGCGAACCAGGCATATTTTCCTCGTCACGGCGATAGGCGCAAACCACTTGCTCAGCTCCTTGACGAATGCTGGTACGGTTACAATCCATCGCTGTATCGCCGCCGCCAAGTACCACGACGCGTTTGCCTTTTAGATCAATATACTCATCAGGATTTTTCTCCCAATCGTTGCAGCGATTGACGTTGGCAATCAAAAAATCCAGTGCATCATGTACACCGTCAAGCTCTTCACCAGCGAAGCCGCCGCGCATATAAGTATAAGTGCCCATACCCATAAACACCGCATCATAATCATCCATCAGCTCATCAATGCTAACATCAGTACCTACTTCGGTCTCAAGGCGAAACTCAATCCCCATCCCTTCAAAGATAATGCGGCGGTTACGCATGACGTCTTTTTCCATTTTAAATTCTGGAATACCAAAGGTAAGCAGACCGCCAATCTCAGGGTGTTTATCAAATACTACTGGCTTGACGCCATTTCTGACCAAGATATCTGCGCAGCCAAGACCGGCAGGTCCCGCGCCAATAATAGCAACCTTTTTATCTGTCCAAACTACCTCTGACATATCAGGACGCCAGCCTAGCGCAAAAGCAGTGTCGTTAATGTATTTCTCAACATTGCCGATCGTTACCGCACCAAAACCGTCATTGAGGGTACAAGCACCCTCACAAAGACGATCTTGTGGACAAACGCGCCCGCAAACCTCAGGCAAAGTATTGGTACGATGACACAGCTCAGCGGCTTGAAAGATTTGCCCCTCGGTTGCAAGCTTTAGCCAATTAGGAATGTAATTATGTACCGGACATTTCCACTCGCAGTAGGGATTACCACACTCAAGACAGCGATGCGACTGCTGAGCTACCGGCTCACTCTCAAGCGGCGTGTAGATCTCTACAAATTCTGTTGAACGCGTTGCAATATCTTTTTTGAGCGGCTCAAGTCTCGGTACTTCTAAAAACTGAAAGTTATTTTCTAAACGTTTTGCCATGACCATGGTCTCTTCTATGTTAGGCTTTTTTGTAAGTAGCTGGCAGATAGCAAACGACGTTTTAAATATAAAAACTTGTCATCAATGCCCTGCCAGTTACTTATTTAAAGCCTTTATACGGGTTGAAAACTATTAGCCCATTCTTTATTGCGGGTCAGCCATCGTGGTTTTAAGTAAACTGACAATGCTTGCAGCTTTGGGCTTAACCAAGTAGACCTTACGCACATAGTAATCAAAATCATCTAAAATGGTTTTGCCCCAAGCGCTACCGGTTTTAGCGACATGATGTTCAATTACTTGTTGTAAATAAATACGATGCCCTTCGGTCTGTTCACTTGAGATACGGTTAAGATCAATGAGTTCATGATTGCAGCGATCAAAAAAGTCGCCTTCCATATCGAGCACATAAGCAAAACCGCCGGTCATGCCTGCGCCAAAGTTAAGCCCAGTTTTTCCAAGAACGGTGACGATGCCGCCAGTCATATACTCGCAGCAGTGATCACCTGTCCCCTCAACGACGGCATGAGCGCCTGAGTTACGTACCCCAAAGC
The DNA here is from genome assembly GCA_947501045.1 of uncultured Psychrobacter sp. Classification (GTDB taxonomy): domain Bacteria; phylum Pseudomonadota; class Gammaproteobacteria; order Pseudomonadales; family Moraxellaceae; genus Psychrobacter. The sequence continues at coordinate 331,291 of CANMUI010000001.1, read as the reverse complement.
GCTCACCTGCGGTACCGGCCGCGTAGAGTTTACCGCCCGTTGCACCGTATAAACAGGTATTACCGATAATTGCGGTATCTTGCGACACAAAGTTTGAATCTTTGGGTGGATAGATGACGATCTCGCCGCCTGCCATGCCTTTGCCAACATAATCATTGGCATCGCCTTCAAGCTCAATATGCAGCCCGCCTGCGTTCCAAACGCCTAGGCTTTGCCCTGCTGTGCCCGTTAAATGCAGCTTAATAGGCATATCGCTCATGCCTAAGTTGCCCCACTGCGCAGCGATCTCACCGGAGATTCGCGCGCCAATAGAGCGATCACAGTTACCGACGTAGTAGCTATAATCACCACCTGATCCTTTACGGATACTGATCAGCATATCGCTAATCATTTGCTCAGCTAGCAGGCCTTTATCAAACGGCTCGTTACGTGCAACTTGACAGGTCTGTGCCTTGCCGCTACTGGCTGGATGACTAAAGAGTAAGGGTGATAAATCCAGATGACGCTGCTTATCGGTATTACCCTCTAATATCTCTAATAAATCAGTGCGCCCAACCAACTCCTCCATACTACGTACGCCAAGAGCGGCGAGCCACTCGCGGGTTTCAGTGGCGACAAATTTGAAGAAGTTAATCAGCATCTCCGCCTCGCCGATGAAATGCTCATCACGCAGTTGGGCTTTTTGCGTGGCAACGCCGGTCGGACAGTTATTGAGGTGACAGATGCGCAAGTATTTGCAGCCAACGGCGATCATCGGCGTGGTACCAAAGCCAAAGCTTTCTGCGCCCAAAATCGCCGCTTTCACCACATCAAGGCCAGTCTTGAGACCACCATCAGTTTGGATGCGCACTTTATCACGCAGACCGTTGACTCGTAGTGATTGGTGGGTTTCAGCGAGGCCAAGCTCCCATGGCGAGCCAGCGTGATGGATGGAAGACAATGGAGACGCTGCCGTGCCGCCGTCATAGCCTGAGATAGTAATCAGGTCAGCATAAGCTTTGGCTACTCCTGTGGCGATCGTGCCCACGCCCGGACGGGAGACCAGCTTGACGGAGACTAAAGCGTCAGGGTTGACTTGTTTGAGATCAAAGATCAGCTGCGCTAAATCCTCTATAGAATAAATATCATGATGCGGCGGCGGCGAGATCAAAGTCACCCCCGGTACTGAGTAACGCAGACGCGCAATGAGTGCATTAACCTTACCGCCCGGCAGCTGACCCCCTTCACCTGGCTTTGCTCCCTGCGCGACTTTTATTTGCATGACCTCAGCTGAGCGCAGATAAGCAGGCGTAACCCCGAAGCGCCCTGAAGCTACCTGCTTGATTTTGGAGTTGCGCAGGGTGCCGTAACGCACTGGATCCTCGCCGCCCTCACCAGAGTTTGAGCGCCCGCCTATAGTATTCATCGCCATCGCTATCGATTCATGAGCTTCAGGCGATAAAGCGCCAAGTGACATGCCAGCTGAGTCAAAGCGCGATAGAATCTCAGAGACATCCTCAACCTGATCGACAGCAATAGATTTATCAGTTTTAAGCTGCAGCAAATCGCGCAGCGTCGCTACCGGACGACTATTAACTAAATTGGCATAGTGCAAATAATTGTCATAGTCCCCCGTACGTACCGCGGTATGTAGACTGTTGATTACATCAGGATTAAAGGCATGATACTCTTTGTTAAACACAAATTTGAGCAGACCACCTTGATCAAGTGGCGCTCGGCGTTTGAAGGCATTGGCCGCTAGCTGTAATTGATCGGCTGCTAGGTCTGCAAAAGTTGCGCCTTTAATACGGCTTTGCACGCCTTTGAAGCACAAATCAACCACTTCCTCAGATAATCCAACTGCCTCAAATAACTGCGCGCCGCGGTAAGAGACGATGGTTGAGATACCCATTTTTGATAAAATTTTGAGCAAGCCTTTATTTAAGCCCTTACGAAAGTTCACGCGTGCTTGAATAGGGTCACCTAATAGCTCACCGGACGCTACCAAGTCATAGATAACATCGTAGGCTAAATATGGATAAACACAGGTCGCTCCAAAGCCGATCAGTACCGCCACTTGATGCGAGTCGCGCGCCAAACCCGTCTCAATAATTAAATTAGCATTGGTACGGATACCCTCACTAATTAAATAGTGATGCACCGCGCCCGTTACCATAATAGCATTGGCAGGCACTTTATCAGGATGGATGTCTTTATCCGACAATACAATCAGTGTATCGCCAGCACGAATAGCGCTCGCAACTTGCTCACAAATCACTTTGATCGCCTCACAGAGCTGCATACTAATGTCATAATTAAGATCAATGCGCGCCATCTTAAATGCTGGATCATCCAAGGTTTCAAGCTGCTGCATTTTGCTGGCAGACAACACCGGCGACGATAAAATAATCCGGTGGGCGTCCTTGGCAGTGGGTGCAAATAGATTGGTTTGCGCGCCAAGACAGGTTTGCAGCGACATGACAATAGATTCACGTAATGGATCTATCGGCGGATTGGTCACCTGCGCGAACTGTTGACGAAAAAAGTCACCGACATGACGAATCTGCTGCGACAATACCGCCATTGGCGTATCATCGCCCATAGAACCGACAGGCTCTTGAGCATTTTCAGCGTTGGGACGAATGATCTCCGTGCGCTCTTCATTAGTGATGTGATACATCTTTTGTAAGGATTTAAGCTTATCGCCGCGGCACGCCTTTGCCGCAAGCTCTTCTTCTAAGCGCTCATCATCACGAATACGAGTGGCCTCTTCGCGTAGCCACTTACGATACGGATGCGCCTTTTTGAGCAAAGTGCTGATCATTTTTGTATCTAAGATCTGTCCGGTCATGGTATCAACGACCAGCATCTGACCTGGGCCTACGCGGCCTTTGGCTAGTACATCCTTTGGCGTATAATCCCACACACCAATCTCTGATGCCACCGTAATATAACCGTTTTTCGTCGTGACCCAGCGCGACGGGCGCAAACCGTTACGATCAAGCATACAAACGGCGTAGCGCCCATCTTGAATGACCAATCCTGCTGGCCCATCCCACGCCTCCATGTGCTGCGAGTAAAACTCATAAAACGCGCGTAGATCCATATCCATACTATCGACGTTTTGCCACGCTGGCGGTACTAAAATCGACATCGAATGAAACAGACTCATACCACCAGACACTAACACCTCAAGCATGTTATCTAGGCTTGAAGAGTCAGAACCGGTACGATTAACTAATGGTGCAAGTTCATTTAAATTGGGCAATTTATCAGATTTGAGTTTCGGGGTGCGTGCCTCCGACCAGTTACGGTTACCGGTGATGGTATTAAGCTCACCGTTGTGCGCAAGGTAGCGAAACGGCTGCGCAAGCGGCCAGCGCGGCAGCGTATTGGTGGAGAAACGCTGATGAAACACAACAATGTGTGAGGCCAAACGCTCATCTTGCAAATCTAAAAAGAATGCTGGCAAGTCCGATGGCATCACCAAACCTTTGTAAATGATGGTCTGACAGTTTAAGGAGCAGACATAAAACAGCTCATCATGGGTCAGGCGCTGCTCAGCTTTTTTGCGCGCAACAAACAGTTTGCGATTAAAATCATCAGCACCAAGACTCTCATCAGCACTGACAAATATTTGCTTAAAATCAGGTAGCGTCTCACGGCCAATCTCACCGACGATATCTAGATTGACAGGCACCTTACGCCAGCCTGCAACCTCTAGACCTTGAGCGCTAATCTCTTCGTTTAGTACTTGCTCACTGTATTGTGCTTTGGCAGCATCTACATTAGTGAAAACCATACCAACGGCAAAGTTATCGCTGATAGACAGTTGCTGCTCTTTAGCAGTAGTTTTAAAAAACTCAGTAGGCGTTGCTAGCAATAAGCCGCAGCCATCACCAGTTTTACCATCAGCGGCGACACCGCCGCGATGAGTCATACAGCTGAGACTATGAATAGCGGTTTTGACCAAATCATGACTGGCTTGACCCTCAATATGAGCGATTAAGCCAAAGCCACAGTTGTCAGAGAAGTCATCTGGCGTCGCCAAATGGGTTTGAGAGGAAATCATTGACATAGCTAGTCCTTTTAAATGAGCGGGCAGTGTATGTATCCAATGCAGATCATAAACTGTAAGCCGCAAGCAGAACGGGCTGATGATAGATATTCGTATATCTTGTTAAATAGCTACTATAATAAATAGGTTTAGCGTCTTAGAGGTAGTGAAATTATCACGACTCCTTTATCTAAAAAGATATAACCACAAGCAGATGATCGGTCGTCAGTAGTAATGAGCTGGAATAATTCTCAATGTAATACCTACTTACGTCCTTAAATCTAGTAACTTGTTAATGACTATTCATAGGCGTTGTCAACTGGTAGTTTTTATAAAAATACTACCGACTCTGATTAATAATTGACTAAATATCTAATGAAATAACGGTCAATGGAATTTGAATATCAGACACTCTGTATTACAGCTTCCTAATAGCGCTAAAAATATATAACCGTATAACTGCAAAAATCTTTGAAAATAAGCTTGGCGCTTATACGGCCAATAATTACCTCTTGAATACAATGGCTATAATAAAAGCTCAGTAGACAAGGATTAAAACACTATGAGTAGGATGAACGACTAAAGGAATAAATAACCGTTTACGATAATCATACAGAGCATCGCCCTTATTCATATTAGTTAATGCTTGTAGAAAAATCCACTGTTTTCTGGCAATTCATTGAAGTTTGACCGTAATAGTCATTTCAATATATCCATACTATTGGCATGGTTTATTAAACATTTTGCTGTATGTTATCGACTATAGTCGCTACTAAATAAAATTAGTAGACCGATACTAATCTGCTATTGATACAAATCTTACTAGCTGTAAGCAATTTTAATGCTGTACAACTTATATTCGAAAACGAAGCCTCTCAGCAGCACTGTACTACTGTTAGGACAACAGCGGCAAAAAAGCGCCCAGTCTTTTTAAGTGAACGTTGACCCACAAAAAAGCTCGCCCTACGTTAAATAGAGCGAGCTAGAAAGTGACAAACGTCAAGTATACTTTTAATTACCAAGCCTAGGTTAGGAACACTAAGGCGCTTTTTCTTCTATCAACTCTTTAATACTATCATTATTGTCTTTAGCAGCATCCGTATTTGCACCTCTATTACCCGTACTGGTATTGTTTTGGCCATTAGCGCTGTTAGTAGGGCTTTTACTAGTATTGTCAGTAAGACTTGGTGGTTTTGGCGGCGTAGGTACAACGGGTAGTTTTCTAGTCTCAGGCTCCGCTTTATCACTTGTACTGGTAGACGCTGTCCCTGCATTTTCGTTGGCAACAATGCGCTCTTCATTAAGAGTCAGTGTATCATCGGTATTTGTCGACTGCCGAATGCTTGGCGTCCCACTATTAAAGCCATCCTCATAATCAGTTGTTACTTCAGGTTCACGTACTGGCACTTCGCGTTCCGTAGGCTGCAATCTAACTGAGCGTGAGCGTTTAGTACTTAAGTCTTTAATAGGATCAGGGCGCTCATAGTTGTCAATAATACCGACATAGCGACTGATCTCCTCTGGTAATACCCGTACATTGGCAGGCAAACCAAAGTCCACCAACTTAGCTGCCCCTACTGCCTCTTGCGGGCTACTCATAAGCCCATACGTAAGCATGTAACGCAGCTGGTTATTTTCATCACGATAGCGAAAATAGGAGAATTTTTGGCGATCTTCACGGCCATCTAGATAGCTTGCAATCACCTGATTTTCAGCGACATTCATAACTTGAACGGTCCACTTGCCCTTATTGGCTAGCAGGAAACGCTTATCTTTGAACTCATCAGGATAATTGCGCAGATCACGGATAGTGTCTTCAAAGTTAATAGGCTGTACATCATTATCAAGCTCATGCAACGCCTCAACTGACAAAGGTTGTTCAAGCTCAGTGCTGAGAGTTTGCGGCGTTGCTATAGGAGCATTTTCAATTTTGGCACCAATCGCTGGAGTCTGACTAAACATCCAAATGAGCGCCGTTACTACGCCCAGCAGCAAGGTCATCATAAGCCAGATAAGCGCCTGACGACGATGAGATATAGTTTTGGAGCGAATCGTTGAGCTCGATGCTGCCATGAATAGTTCCTTGAAAAATACGATTAAACAGCTGATTGTCTACTATCTACTATAAGCACTATTGAAGAGCACGGCACCACAATGTAGGATAAGTTATGACAACACCTCGGTCAGTAATGACGCCTCGAAGTCATCTGTCAATACAGCTTGCCCCAACGATTTTAACAAAATTAGCCGGATTTGTCCTTGTTTTACCTTTTTATCATGACCCATCAAATCAAGAGCCGTATCGACTGCAATTGGCGGCGGCTCAGTTGGTAGGTTGGCGAGCTTCAACACATGCTTGATACGCTCTACATCATCAACACTTAGCCAGCCCATCTTCTGTGATAGCTTGGCGGCCTGTACCATGCCAGCAGCCACGGCCTCACCGTGTAGCCAGTTGCCGTAGCCTTCGTGAGTTTCGATGACATGACCAAAGGTATGACCAAAATTGAGCAATGCTCGCAGACCAGCTTCTCTTTCATCCTGCGCGACAACAGTGGCTTTGTACTCACAGCAGCGCTTTACCGCCTCGCCAAGTATGGCTAAATCTAATGCCATCATCGCTGGCAAATTTTGCTCAAGCCACGTCAAAAACTCGCTGTCCATAATAAGAGCGTATTTGATGACCTCGGCTAGTCCAGCTGACAACTCACGCGCGGGCAAAGTTTGCAAAGTGCTCATATCAGCAAGCACCATCTGCGGCTGCCAAAAGGCACCAATCATGTTTTTGCCTTGACGATGATTGATACCCGTTTTACCGCCAACGCTTGAATCGACTTGCGACAACAGCGTGGTTGGAATTTGAATAAAATTCACGCCGCGCATAAAGCTTGCCGCCGCAAATCCTGTCATATCACCTATAACGCCGCCGCCAAGCGCAATCAAAGTGACGTCACGATTAAAGTGCTGCGCCATTAATGCGTCATAAATCTGATCGATGCTTGCTTGATTTTTGTATTGCTCACCATCGGGCAATATACAAACCGCGACCGTAAAGCGCTTCGCTAATTGTTCTTGCAAAGGTTGTAGATACAAAGGGGCGACGGTATCATTGCTGACAATTAATACTTGTCGTCCACTGATATAAGGGGCTATTTGTTCAGCAATGGTGCTTTTTGCTCGAATGATGATTGGATAATCATGGCTTTGAGTATGTACGGTTAAACCGTCGCTAAATAGTGGCATTACCATAAGGTCTTCCTATATTTTATATCTACGCTTAGTATGCTTAGGACTTGTAGCTTATTCATTCGCTGAAGGTTTAAGCGTTGAAGCAGTATTGGTATCGGTCACGGTATTGCTTATCGTCTCTGTTTGAGTATCCATTATCGATCTTGTATGTTCAGACTCAAAAAAGCTCTCAAGTTGCTGCAGTAATTTGTTGACCATATGCCGAGGATACGTATGACCTGTGGGCAAAATAATATGCGCTATCTGTTGATACAACGGGTCACGAATATGATATAGATCTTGTAAGATTTGTTTAGGGTTGGGCTTTTGTAGCAGTGGTCGCGATTTATCTTTAGACGTGCGCGCTATTTGCACCTCAACGGGTGCATTAAGGTAGACGACTATACCGCGCTCGTGCAAGAACTTTCGGTTATCAGCAGACATAACCGCGCCGCCGCCAGTTGCCAACACAATCTGCCGACGCTTAGTCAACTCGTCAATAGCACGCGTCTCACGAGCACGAAACCCCGACTCTCCTTCTTTGGCAAATATCCAAGCAATATCGGCACCGGTTTGCGATTCAATATACCAATCACTATCCACAAACTCGCGTCCCAGCTGCTTAGCAAGCAGTCGGCCTATCGTGGTCTTTCCTGCCCCCATCGGCCCAACTAAGAACACTGATGGCAATTCCTCCCGCATAATACACACTCAGATAAATCAACTATCATACAACGTCATTAATATTCTGGCTAGTAACAAGCTATATTTATTGTGTGTACAGCCATTTTCAAAACCTCTGCACACAAAAAAGCAAGCTCTTAGGCCTGCTTTTTCTATTAAAAACTTTATTAGTCTCTTTAAGTTCAGTCTAATTCAAACGACTAGTGCCATCATTGATCAGCTTTGTGGTAATGAAAATGAGCAATTCTTCTTTTTCGTTACCGCGTACATCTCTACGAAATGCACGGCCAATATAAGGCAGATCACCTAAGAAAGGTACCTTATCAACACCATTTCTAGTGGTATTTTTGAAAACACCGCCCAAAACAATGGTTTGACCGTCTTCTACAACGACATTGGTAGAAATAGAGTCCTCAGCAATAGCTACAATGCCATTACCAAATACTGGCGAGCCATTGGTAATCTCTAGCTGTAAACCAATCTTGCCATCAGGCGTGATATTTGGAGTGGCCTCTAAGCTCAGAGCCGCTTCTTTAAAGCTGGTAGTAGTGGCACCGCTGGCAGAGGCTTCCTGGTAAGGAATCTGCGTTCCTGAAGATATCTTGGCAGTTTGTTTATCAGCAGTCAAAATCTTAGGTGTTGATATGACCTCGCCGCGATTGTCTGCTTGCATAGCCGAGAGCTCAAGATCAAGCATAAAATCTGATAGACCCAGCAGACCAAAAGCGATACTTCCTGCGGGATTATTCACACCCAAATCTACGTTTAAATTTTGCGGACGGCTGATATCGTAGGATGGATAAGAGACCGTTTGCCCATTAACCGTTGTGGTTTCAACATCGAAGTCCTTGAGATCCCATAATGTCTGATCGCTACCACCCACCAGCAGATTGCGGTTATTAGCCGCGCCATCAGATAAAATACCCCAGCGTACGCCTATCTCTTTACTAAAGCTATCAGAGGCACTAACGATCCGCGCCTCAATCATTACTTGCCGTACAGGAATATCAATTTTGCTGATCAGTTTATGAATATTTTCAATGCTGCCTGCCACATCTTTAACAATAAGCGTATTAGTACGCTCGTCAATGGTGACTGTACCTCGATTAGACAGCAGCGTATTATTATCATCAATGTTGCCGGTATCGGTATTAAGAGCGCTATTATTACCCGTAGGCCCGCTACCTTGTGAGATAAGATTTAGCACATCTGCCGCTTTAGCGTAACTAAGACGGATATACTCAGTGCGCAGCGGAGCGTAGGCTTTGACCGCTTGCTGAGCTGCAAGCTCTTGTGCTTCTTGCTCAGCAAGTTCGGTAGACGGAGCGATGAGTATCACGTTGCCATTCTCACGCTTGCCCAAATTCTTACTTTTTAAGATGATATCGAGCGCTTGATCCCAAGGTACGTTGATTAGACGCAGCGTAATGTTACCACTTACTGAGTCGCTAGCAACGATGTTCATATCAGTGAACTGCGCTAAAATATCAAGAACGCTACGAATCTCAACGTCTTGAAACTCCATAGATAGCGCTTCACCGTTATAGACTTTTTCTTCAAGCGTCGGATCCCGTAAGAGCTCAGGCTTATTGATGCTGATGTTGAGCTGATTGCCTGATTGATAAGCCTGATATTCATAATCACCAGTCATATTGATAGTAATGACACCACTTTGACCTTGGTTTTTAGTATCGACACTATCTACTAAGCCACTGTTGATGTTTAAACGGCGCAACAGGTTTTTAGGTACGGTACTGCCTGTCAATCTTACTACCAGCTTATTACCTTGACGCTGTACATCGACAGGAATCGCTTCATTAGCAAGCATAATATTGATATCACCGCCGCCATTACTACCTGCTGCAAAATTCAGAGCGCTCAGACCATCATAGCTATATTGTTTACTCACCTGTGAGGAGGCAAGTCTTGGATCCAATAGCGGGTTGACACGTACCACCATAGTATTATCAGCAGGCGCTTTTACTTTGATATTATTAGCACCGGCAATAATAGGAGTAACCCCTGCGCTACTGGTTTCAACAATAGGGGTTATGATCGCAGTCGTTGCTGGCGTAGTCACGGTCTGTGCGGCTAATACACGGCTGGGATCGGTGAGAGTAAGCAGTAAATCGTTACCATCAATAGCAGTAGTATAATTGCCGCTTTGTTTTAACCCTACAATTAAGCGCGTGGTACTATCGCTGTTTAGAGTAGTAACATCATTGACCATACCAATATTATAGTCGTTAAAGCGGCTTGCAAGTCCATTTTGTACTTGCTCAAAATCCAAAACCAAACGGCTTGGGTTATCGAGCTGATAAGCAGAAGGTAGTACAGGTGCACTGCTAAATCCGAGACGCATTTGCGTAACAGCAGGTGCTGTCTGTACTACAGAGACGTTATTGATGCGCGGTTCAGCGTAAGCGCTGCTGCTAACAGCAACCATACTGATTGCTAATGCAGATATCGCAAAAGTCGAGGACATACGGTTATTCATCGTCATTATCTTGTTACTGCGTACTGTCATTATTTATTCCTCAAAAAATCTGCCAACTTAACTTATAGGAGAAACCAGCGATTGTGGTCTTTCAATAAACCCTGCGCGGCTGTCTGGCACAATTTCAATCAAATTAATCTGGGTTGGAGTGATCTCAACAATACGACCGTCATTCAATCCAAGATAATCACCTACTTTAACGCTAGTAACTGATCCATCTGGGCGCTGTATTAGTCCATACTGCCGACCTTCAGGCGATATCACCATTCCCCGAAAAGTCAGCTGGGCAATTTCATACTGTTCAAGAGGCTGTTTTGTTCGAGTAATATCAGGACGCACGCCATCAGTAGAGACTGCTGAATCTTGTACATTTACAAGACTGGGTGGCAAAAAGGGACTACGTACTAGGCTTGCACTGTATACAAAATCCTCTACCAGCTCAGCTTGCGGCGGTGGCTCAATAGGCTGTGAAGGTGAATTACGGATATCATCCATCGCCTTTCCTGCAATACCAATGCGATCCGTACAACCAGTTAACCATAAAGTGGTGATGCTTAAGGTGATGAGGACTGGCAGTTGTTTTATATTCATATTAGTTGCCCTCAGCCGTAGCTTCAGTTGCTGGCGTCGTTGCTACCTCTTCAGCCGTTAAGTCTTTTGAGCGATAAGTCTTGGTTTGTAGTACTAAGTTCAGCTCTGGCAGGGTATCCAAAGTTGGCTGCGGATTGCTGACTTCAAAGTCGTGCATCGTGACAATTCGCGGTAGAGCTGCAAGGCCACTAATAAAGCTACCAAACTGATGATACTCACCTAGAGCCGCAATACGAATCGGCTGCTCGATGAAAAACTCATTTTCAATCTCAGGCTCTACTGAGATATCTTGAAAACGAATATTACTGCCAACACCAGTCATATTGATACCCTCTACCAACTCTGAAACCCGAGTATCTTTGGGAAGCTGATCAAGTAAAGTCTTAAACTCGCCTTCCATCTGATTAACCTGAGCTTTATAAGCTTCTAAATGACGGGCCCGTGATTCTTTTTCGCGGTAGCTGTCTAGTAAAGTTTGCTGTTCACTCTCAGCCGCTTTAATAGCGTCAATCTTGCTACTGATCGGCATAGCCCAAGATAAGGCAGCAATGAAGCCGATGATGAAGATAAATACAGTTATCTTGACTGGTAGGGGCCAGCTACCATAGTTTTCACTATCTAACGACTCAAAACTACGGCGAAAGTCATTGAAATTAAATTGTTTTTTAGGAGTTACGGCCGGATTTTTAACTTTTTTAGTTTTCAGCAAACTCTTTTTGCGCGCAAGTTTCACAACTCACCTCCAGACTCAGCACTGTCATCAGGATCGATAGTCTCTAACTGCACTTGCGTTGTCACTACAAACTGTACATAGCTGTCTTCAGGGTATATGGGACGTGCCTGCTGGCCGTCAGTTACCATCTCGTTTAGAGCAGGCGCGGCCTGATAGGCAGTAATGTTTTGCTGGATGTTACGCACAGCAGAACCCCCCATCCATTTAGTATTGTCTAAGTTACGGATCAAACTAGACACCACATTGGGGTTATCAGCAAGTCCGGTCAAAGTGAGCAAGTCACCTTCGCGCTTAAAATTGTTAATATAAAGTGCAGGCGGTATGGCTTTAGCGATGTCATCCCATAAATGCACGGGAACTGGACGCCGCCCTTGTAAATCTTGAATCACTTGCATACGCGAGATAATATCTGCTCGGCGCTGCTCTAAGCTATCAATCTCAGTGAGCGCCGTATCTAGACGACTGTTTTCTTGTTCAATAAGAGCATTGGCGTCGCGCTGCTCTTCAAGCTCATTATTGAAATAGCTCCAAGAGGCAAATGCTGACAACAACGCTAATAAAATAACAGCTACAACCAAAGTCATAAATTCTTTGTTGCTGCGTTCGCGCGCTTCTGCTCGCCAAGGTAATAGATTAATACGAGCCATTAGTCAAAGCTCCTAAGCGCAAGGCCACAAGCAGCAAGTAAGCTTGGCGCATCAATAGCCAGCTGCTCACTATCTACATAAGGGTCTACTGTCATATTGATAAAAGGATTAGCTGTAGTGACGGGGACACCAAGTTTCTGCTGCACCAGATTAGATAAGCCTGAGATAGCACTACTACCGCCAGCAAGTACCACGTGATCAATACTATTGTATTGGCTAGAGGAGAAGTAAAATTGTAAGGAGCGCGTGATCTGCTGAATAGTACTTTCCATAAACGGCGTTAGGATCTCAGAGTAATAATCATCAGGCAGTGCAATCTCGCGTTTATTAACCGAAGCTTCTTCAAATGATAGGCCGTAGCGATTTTGAATAGCTTCTGTTAACTGCGCGCCGCCAAATAGTTGTTCGCGGCTATAAACGAACTCACCATTTTTGGCGATATACAGTGTAGTCTGGTTGTGACCGATATCTACTAGTGCTACCAGCTCTGGCAAGCTTGGTAAACTATCTACCATCAGCGCAAACGAGCGCTCAATAGCATGCGACTCAATGTCCATGATCTTGGTTTTTAAACCACCAAAAGTCAGCGCATCAACGCGCTGATCAACGTTTTCTGATCGTGAGGCTGCCAGTAGTACTTGTACTAAATTTTCATCAACTAATGAGGGACCTAGTACTTCAAAGTCCAAATTAACTTCTTCTAGCGGATATGGGATATATTGATCAGCATCTAGGCGAATTTGAGCTTCGCGCTCAATGTCGCTTAACCCTGCATCCATATCGATAATTTTAGTAATGACTGCTGAACCTGTAACCGCGGTAGCAGCATCACTACCTGTAGTCTGACAACGTTTGGCTGCACGCGTAATAGCATCACCTACCGCCTCGGTATCAATGATTAGCTTATCGACCACCGTACCCAACGGTAACTTCTCAATACCATAAGCTTTTAGATGAAATATCCCTTGTTGACGCTGTATATCGACTATTTTTACAGAGGTAGTAGATATATCCACTCCAACTAGATGTCGACCTTTAGAAGAAAGTAGCCTCACAAACGCTTTACCTTATATAATTTTACTTTTTGAAATCATTTAGTAATAAATAGATACAATACGTTACTTAATAGACATATTCAAGTATTTAAAAACACTTTGGGAACAAATTACACTTTTAGCATGACCTGAATGTTTGGTTCGCTGTATAATGGAACATTTGCTACTGATTTTAATAAATAAGTTTGATTATGACCCAGAAAAATGCTACTGCTCGTCTCGTTAAATTTTTGGTGGGACTTGTTATTGCCGGTCTAGCTCTAGTGGTTGTTCTTGCATTAACTGTGCCAATTGGCTTCTATGGTATGGCGATGTATTTGTCGCCAACGCTACCTAGTATTCAAGAAATCAAGACGGCTAGCCTTGAGATGCCGCTTCAAATATATAGCAGTGACGACAAGCTTATTGGTCAATACGGCAACCGTATGTCGTTGCCTGTTACCTTTGAAGATATTCCTGATAATCTAATTAATGCTTTTTTAGCAGCAGAAGACTCTTCGTTTTTTCAACATAGCGGTATCAGCATCAAAGGGCTTGGGCGTGCGGTTACCGAAGCCGTTACTGACGATGAGAGTCAGACCGGTGGTTCTACCATTACTATGCAGGTTGCCAAAAATTACTTTTTGAGCCCTGAGCGTACTTTGAACCGAAAATTAACTGAATTGTTTCTAGCGCGCAAAATGGAAGACGAGCTGAGCAAAAACGACATTCTGACTCTATATGTCAATAAGATATATTTGGGCGAAGGCGCCTACGGTATTCGAGCCGCTGCCAAAAAATACTACAGTAAGTCTTTAGATAATCTAACCGTAGCTGAGATGGCTATGCTTGCAGGCCTACCAAAAGCACCTTCAAAGTATAATCCTGTTGCTAATCCTGAGCGCGCGCTTACTCGCCGCAACTGGATCGTTGGCCGTATGTATGAGCTTGGGTACATCGATAAGGCCCAGCACGATGAAGCTATTAACGCACCTATTGGCTTAAAACTGTACCAAGAAAAACTTGATGTCAATATGCCCTATTTGGCAGAGATGACCCGTTATGCACTAGTTAATCGCTACGGTGAACAAGTCGTCAATGGAGGGTGGCGGGTACGCCTCACTGTTGATAGCGAAGCGCAGCAGGCTGCTGAGGCAGCTGTATTAAAAGGATTGATTGCTTATGATCATCGCCATGGTTGGCGCGGTGCTGAGGCCAACGATGAGCCAATTGAGAATTTCCGTCGTTACGGCGGTATGTTGCCTGCCAAAGTAACCAAGGTCAACTCGCGCAGCTTTGAAGCTACCTTGCCGTCTGGTGATGAGGTTACAGTCAACTGGTCAGGTATGAGCTGGGCGCGCAAGTACTTTTCAGCTGACCGAATTGGCTATTATCCTGGCAACGCGTCACAGATTGTCAGTGAAAATGACATTATTCGTCTTATCTCAACAGCCAATGGCAATTGGCAACTGGCACAAATCCCTGAAGTACAAGGCAGTCTAGTTTCTTTAGATCCAGATACGGGAGCTGTTAATGCGTTAGTTGGTGGTTTTGACTTTAATCACAGTAAATTCAACCGTGCGCTACAAGGATGGCGTCAACCAGGGTCAACGATTAAACCGCTCGTTTATACTACTGCTTTAGAAAAAGGTTATCGTCCAGACAGTATTGTCTCAGACCGTCCTATACAAGTGGGCGACTGGGAACCTAAAAACTCTGACTCCCGTTTTTTGGGTGACATTACCTTACGCCGCGGTTTATATCTATCACGCAACCTAGTCTCTATACGATTGTTACAAGCTATTGGCATCTCTGATGCTCGCAACTTATTAGATCAGTTTGGTCTTGATAAAGAGAAGCTGCCAACAACATTGTCATTGGCACTAGGAGCAGGACAAGCAACGCCGTTACAAATGGCAACCGCTTACGCTACCTTCGCTAATGGTGGTCACCGCGTTCAACCTTATTTTATTGAGCAAGTGTATAACTACAACAATAAATTATTGTTTCAGGCCAATCCGCAGCAAGCCTGTGCTTTGTGTTTCAATGAACAAGTCGACGACCTTAATAAACAGCTGATTACAGAGTATGAAGCGTCTATTGAGGACGATACTGCAGACGACGCTACTAGTGATACTGAGGATGAGCAGACCGCTGATCAGAACCAAGATATAAAAGAGAGCGAAAGTGAGGACGGTGACCAAAATAAAGCAGATAGCAATACAGCTATTGATCTAGATATTTATGATGCCAGCCCAGAGGCGGATCGTTTGCATGCCCCTGTAGTACAATATGTCAATGCGACTCAAGCACCGCGCATCTTACAGCCTAGGGTTGCTTATGAGATGGCTGATATATTGCGTGATGTGGTACAGCGCGGTACGGCTGTAAAAGCTAAAAGCTTAGGTCGCAGCGATATCGGTGGTAAAACAGGAACCACCAATGAAGCCAAAGACGCCTGGTTTGCAGGGTTCCATCCCACTAATGCTACGGTCGTTTGGATGGGTTTTGATCAGCCCTCCACACTAGGACGCCGTGAATACGGCGGGGTGGCAGCACTACCGGTATGGATGGATTTTATGAAATCACAGCTCAGAAATCGGCCTCACCAATGGGTATCCGTTAATAACAAAGCAAAGTCAGAAAAGCAGAAACTACGTGTACTAGAGATGACCGATGATGGAGTCATAGAATCCGATGATGATAAAGACACTAGCAGTGCGCTAAAACCAGTTAAGACTCAAACACAGCAGCGCCCAGTGCCTGCCCCTAGTGTTGAAGAAAGCGCTAATACTGATCGTAGTGCTAATACCAATAATCGGCGTCCAGCATCATCAAGACCGACAACGCCTCCTAGTAGTAGCACCCCGCAAAACCCGCTGACAGTGACGCCCGTAGAAACTATGCCACCTATACCAGAGATAACTGATTAACCCTCTAAAACTCTACCATACCGGCGCGTAGCTGCTCAATAAGCTCTAAAAACTGCTGGCGCCATTCACGGATAGTTGATTCATCGGGCAACCACTGGTTGGACAAAGTCACCACATTAACGATCAAATCTTTTGGCTTGTCTTCTATATGATCAGTACTTTCACTAGCGCTCAACTGATCAGGCAATACAGCATACAGACAACGCTGGTAAGCTCGCTCTATATTAGCCAAAAACCCCTGTTGCTGCAGCTGCTGTAAGCGCTGCACCTCTGGTGATACTTGCGTGCGTGCACTTAATGCTTGCTCGATATCTGCCAAAGTGGGTGCTTTCATATCCAAACTATAGAACTGAGCAAGCTCCTGCATAAAGGCCAAAAAAGTTCCATATAAATGAAAGATAGCAGTCTCACAGTGTGCTTGATACAGCTGTTTATCAATACTACTCCCTGCCGCTTGACAAGAAAGACGACAAAAATAAAGTTTTTGGTTGGTTCTATCCGCTTGATATTTAGCAACTCGGCTTTTGTCCGCCATGCGCTTATCCTCATATAATTAGCCATGAAATAACTACGACCCGTAAAGAAGTCGCCAATAGTAGTGTACTACTTTGTACAGAAACACCAATACTAGTTTTTTACTTTTTTAGGCGTGCAAAAAAGCCAGCAACACGGCTGGCTTTTTTACATCTAATTTAATAAATGACTTATTTAAATAATAAGACTAGCTATCTTGATTAAGCTCTTGAGCAAAGGCTTCATCGAAGCTTGCAAAGTCTTTACTATCAGTGTCAGCAGTGATATCAAAAGCAGCATTGATATCATTATCTTTCAGTTTCTGCTCAGTTTTCTCTTTACGAGACTTATGATAAGCCAGACCTGTACCAGCTGGGATCAGGCGACCAACAACCACGTTCTCTTTCAGACCACGTAACTCATCAACCTTACCAGTAACCGCAGCAGCAGTTAGTACACGAGTAGTCTCTTGGAAAGACGCCGCTGAGATAAAGCTTTCTGTAGCTAAGCTAGCTTTAGTAATACCAAGCAATTGACGCTCAAACTGTACTGGGAATTTGTCTTCCTCAATAAGCTTCTCGTTCAATGCTTTAATATCAGCATATTCAGCCTGATCACCTTTGAACTGATTTGAATCTCCGCCGTCAGTGATCTCAACTTTGCGTAGCATCTGACGAATAATAACTTCAATATGCTTATCGTTGATCTTCACCCCTTGCAAACGATAGACGTCTTGTACTTCGTTAACGATATAGTTTGCTAGTGCCGTCTGACCTTTTAGACGCAAAATATCATGCGGGTTTTGCGGACCATCGGCGATAATTTCACCGCGGGCTACTGTCTCGTTTTCAAAGACGTTGATCTGACGCCATTTTGGAATCAGCTCTTCATGCACCTCGCCATCTTCGTTGGTGATGATAAAACGGTTTTTACCTTTAGTTTCTTTACCGAAGCTGACCACACCGGTCATCTCTGCCATAATCGCATGGTCTTTAGGACGACGCGCTTCAAACAAATCAGCTACCCGTGGTAGACCACCTGTAATATCCTTAGTACCTGAGGTTGCTTGCGGTACGCGGCCAAGGATCGAACCTGCGGCTACTTTTTCGCCATCGCTTACGCGAATGATGGTTTCAGCGGGCAAGAAGTAAACCACTTCTTTGCCTTCGTCCGTATTCAAGATAATAGCCGGACGTAAGTCTTTTGCCGTACTTGAACGATCACGAGTCGCCAAAATCTCAAACGAGCTCATACCAGTTGCATCATCAACTTTAACAGTAGCTGTCATACCATCGGTAATATCACTAAAGCGTGCAGTACCCGCAAATTCAGTAATAATGGGATGCGTATGCGGATCCCACTTAGCGATAGTCTGACCACCTTCAACTTGATCACCATCTTTAACTAAGACGCTTGAACCATAAGGCACTTTATAACGCTCACGCTCACGTCCCAATTCATCCGTCAAAGCGATCTCAGCTGAACGCGAGACGATAACTAAGTGACCATCACTATGCTCAACAGTTTTCATATTCTCAAAGTGTGCTTGACCCGCGTTACGAACTGAGATGCTGTTTTCTACGGATGCTGAGCTTGCTGCCCCGCCCACGTGGAAAGTACGCATTGTTAGCTGAGTACCTGGCTCACCGATAGACTGAGCTGCCATGACACCTACTGACTCGCCAATATTGACTTTGTGACCGCGAGCAAGGTCACGACCATAGCACTGCGAACAGACGCCATGCGCGATATCACAAGTGATCACTGAGCGTACCCAAATGTCATCAATAGCGTTTTCATCTAATACGTTAACCCAATGCTCATCGATCAAAGTACCCGCTGGTACCAAAATCTTTGAATCATCGTCGTTGTAAGTGACATCACGAGCTGTCACACGGCCAAGTACTAAATCACCAAGCTTTTCAATGATCTCGCCACCTTGAATATGCGGCGTCATCAATAAGCCTTGCTCAGTACCACAATCATCACTAGTGATTACCAAATCTTGTGCCACGTCTACCAAACGACGCGTCAGATAACCTGAGTTAGCGGTTTTCAGCGCGGTATCGGCAAGACCTTTACGTGCACCATGCGTTGAGATAAAGTACTGTAGTACCGTCAAGCCTTCACGGAAGTTGGCCTTAATCGGCGTCTCGATAATAGAGCCATCCGGTTTTGCCATCAATCCACGCATACCAGCGAGCTGACGAATCTGCGCTGCACTACCACGCGCACCTGAATCTGACATAATATAGATTGAGTTAAAAGATTTTTGCTCTTCTTCCTCGCCCTGAGCATTGATGACTTTATCAGTAGCTAGGTTATCCATCATCGCTTTGGCGACTTTGTCGTTAGTACGTGACCAGATATCAACCACTTTGTTATAACGCTCACCTGCAGTCACAAAACCTTGCTCGAACTGATCTTCAATCTCACGAACTTCAGCTTCTGCCACTTCGATAATGTCTTTTTTGTTTGGCGGAATGACCATATCATCTAAGCCAATAGATACGCCAGACAATGTCGCTTGAGCAAACCCTAGATACATCAATTGGTCAGCGAACATAACGCTGTCTTTAACGCCCATTTTACGGTAGCAAGAGTTGATCAAGCGCGAGATATTTTTCTTGGTCATCTCTTGGTTACACTCATCAAACGCCATACCTTTAGGCATGATATTCCAAATAAGCAAACGACCGGCAACCGTGTCCTTGAGACTGGTTGCTTGGGTTTGATTGCCATCTTCATCAATACTGGTTTCAGTGACACGCACTTTGATCTTGGCATTAACATGCAGGTCATTTGAGCCAATAGCACGCAGTGCTTCATTGACGGTAGCAAAGATCATGCCCTCGCCCTGGGCATTTACTGATGAACGGCTGATATAGTACAAACCAAGTACCACATCTTGTGACGGTACGATAATCGGATCACCGTTTGCTGGTGATAAGATATTGTTGGTTGACATCATTAAAGCGCGCGACTCAAGCTGTGCTTCTAGGGTTAACGGCACGTGTACTGCCATTTGGTCACCATCAAAGTCAGCGTTAAACGCGGTACAAACCAGCGGATGCAACTGAATCGCTTTACCTTCAATCAGTACTGGTTCAAATGCTTGCAAACCCAAACGGTGCAAGGTTGGTGCACGGTTAAGCAGCACAGGATGCTCGCGAATAACCATCGCTAGCATATCCCACACTTGTGGCTCTTCACGCTCGACCATCTTTTTGGCCGCTTTAATGGTGGTTGCCATACCGTGCGATAACAGTTTTGCATAGGTAAACGGCTTAAATAACTCAAGTGCCATTTTTTTCGGTAAACCGCACTGATGCAAACGTAGCGTTGGACCTACCACGATAACTGAACGTCCAGAATAATCGACACGCTTACCAAGCAGGTTCTGACGGAATCGACCTTGCTTACCTTTAATCATATCTGCTAAAGACTTAAGAGGACGCTTGTTGCTACCAGTAATCGCACGGCCACGGCGACCGTTATCTAGTAGCGCATCGACTGACTCTTGTAGCATACGTTTCTCGTTACGTACGATGATATCAGGAGCGCTTAGCTCAAGCAGACGCTTTAGACGGTTGTTACGGTTAATAACGCGGCGATAGAGATCGTTTAGATCTGAGGTTGCAAAACGGCCGCCTTCTAGTGGTACTAGTGGGCGCAAATCAGGTGGTAGTACTGGCAAAATGGTCATTACCATCCACTCAGGCTTATTATTAGAATCACGGAAGGCTTCTAATAATTTGAGACGCTTAGACATCTTTTTAAGCTTAGTCTCAGAACCAGTTTGTGGAATGGCTTCGCGCAGCTCATCAATCTCAATATCAAGATCAATATCTTTTAATAAGTCTTGTACCGCCTCAGCACCCATCTTGGCAACGAATTCATCACCAAACTCTTCAAGCGCTTTATAATAGTCTTCATCGTCAAGCAATTGATACTTCTCAAGACTGGTAAGACCAGGTTCGGTAACGATGTAGCTTTCAAAATATAAGACACGCTCAATATCACGCAAAGTCATGTCAAGAAGTAGACCAATACGGCTTGGTAATGATTTTAAGAACCAAATATGCGCAACAGGACTGGCCAAATCGATATGGCCCATACGGTCACGGCGCACTTTAGCAGTGGTAACTTCAACACCGCATTTTTCACAAATAACGCCTTGGAATTTGCGGCGTTTATACTTACCGCACAGACATTCAAAGTCTTTTACCGGACCAAAGATTTTGGCGCAGAACAGACCGTCACGCTCAGGCTTGAAGGTACGATAGTTGATGGTTTCAGGCTTTTTAACTTCACCGTGCGACCACGACTTGATTACATCAGGTGATGCTAGGGTAATTTGAATACTATCAAATTCACGATTACCGCTAGCGGTAGGGCTTTGCATAATATCGAGTAAATCTTTCAAGTTGCTTCTCCGTTATCTTTATAATCATCTTGCCCTATAGATAAGTCGACAAGACGAATGAAGGCAATGAATAGGGTTGAGATAAATGACTAAAAGCAGCAGCACAATAATGTACTGCAGCGTACTGCCTTTAGTGGTTCATTAAGTTTAATCAGTCATGCTCGTGAGAAATCTACAAGCATGGACTTATATAAACTTAATGAGTTTCTTTTAGCTCAATATTAAGACCCAATGATTTGATTTCTTTGGTCAGTACGTTGAATGACTCAGGCATACCTGGATCCATGTACTGTTCACCATCAACGATGTTCTTGTACATACGAGTACGGCCTTCAACATCATCTGACTTCACTGTCAACATCTCTTGCAAGGTGTAAGTTGCGCCATATGCTTCTAATGCCCACACTTCCATCTCACCGAATCTCTGACCACCAAACTGCGCTTTACCGCCTAGTGGCTGCTGTGTGACTAATGAATAAGAGCCTGTTGAACGTGCATGCATCTTATCGTCAACTAAGTGGTTGAGTTTGAGCATATACATATAACCAACGGTCACCTTGCGATCAAATTTCTGGCCGGTACGACCATCATATAAAGTTTGCTGACCATCACGGTCTAAACCTGCAAGCTCTAATAGATCTTTAACTTGGTGCTCATGTGCGCCATCAAATACCGCTGTACCCATAGGCACGCCGCCACGTAAGTTGCTTGCCAATGCCATGATATCGTCATCAGATAAGCTATCGAGATCGACTTGCTCACCGCCAACTTTATTATAGATTTGATCTAAGAAATCACGCAGATCCTTCATAGCCGCTTGTGCTTTGAGCATACCATCGATCTTTTCGCCCAAACCTTTCGCCGCCATGCCTAAATGCGTCTCTAACACCTGACCAATATTCATACGTGATGGCACACCCAATGGGTTTAACACGATGTCAACAGTATTACCGTTCTCATCGTAAGGCATGTCTTCGATCGGCATAATGCGTGAAACCACACCTTTATTACCGTGACGACCCGCCATTTTATCACCAGGCTGAATACGGCGCTTAACCGCTAAATAAACTTTAACGATTTTTTGAACGCCATGCTGCAAATCATCGCCAGCAGTCAATTTACGCTTTTTCTCAGCAAACTTGCTATCGATATCTTTTTGCTTGTCCACCAAGTAATCTGCAATTTGCGTTAAACGCTCAGAGATTTCTTCTTCAACAGGCTGAATATCGAGCAGAGTCTCTAAAGTCATATCTCTCATATCATCGGCTTTCATAACCGTACCGGCTTTTAGTCCCGAACCGCCGCTGATCTTTTGACCATCAAGTAGATTGCTGATACGACCACGTGCTGCCTCTTCAAAAATACGTAGCTCTTCTTTTAAATCTTTACGGTAGCTATCAAGCTGAGATTTTTCAATGGCGCGCGCACGAGCGTCTTTTTCAACGCCATCACGGGTATAGACTTGTACGTCAATAACCGTGCCTTTACTTGATGTTGGTACACGCAGTGAGGTGTCCTTAACATCAGCCGCTTTTTCACCAAAGATGGCCCGTAGTAATTTCTCTTCTGGCGTTAGCTGCGTCTCACCTTTTGGCGTCACTTTACCAACTAAGATGTCACCTGCGTCCACTTCGGCACCAATATAGACAATACCTGCCTCATCAAGACTTGACAGTGCAGCTTCACCAACGTTTGGAATATCAGCAGTAATCTCTTCTGTGCCAAGCTTAGTATCACGCGCCACACAAGTTAATTCTTGAATATGAATGGTAGTAAAACGATCTTCTTTCACTACTTTTTCAGACAGTAAAATCGAATCTTCAAAGTTGTAACCATTCCACGGCATAAAGGCGATACGAATGTTCTGACCCAAAGCCAGCTCACCAAGATCCGTTGATGGACCATCGGCTAGAATATCACCAAAGGCAATCTCATCGCCTTGGTTAACGATGATGCGCTGGTTGATACAAGTGTTTTGGTTTGAACGCGTATATTTGATCAAGTTATAAATATCGATACCCGCTTCACCTGCTTGCATCTCATCTTCGTTAACACGAACGACGATACGTGATGCATCAACATCTTCGATCACACCGCCACGCTTAGCAATAACGCAAACACCAGAGTCACGCGCTACATGACGCTCCATACCTGTACCTACTAACGGCTTATCAGCGCGTAGAGTTGGTACCGCTTGACGCTGCATGTTCGAGCCCATCAAAGCACGGTTGGCATCGTCATGTTCTAGGAATGGGATCAGACCTGCTGCTACTGATACTACCTGACTTGGTGAGACGTCCATATGCGTCACTTTGTCAGCAGGCATACGTACAAATTCCCCATAGCTACGCACACTGACCATCTCATCAGCAAGCTCACCTTTGTCGTTCATAGGCGAATCAGCCTGCGCAATCACAGTACCCACCTCTTCAATCGCTGATAGATATTCGATATCATCAGTGACTTTACCATTAACCACACGGCGATAAGGCGTTTCTAAGAAACCAAAGCTATTGGTTTTAGCAAAGGTTGCTAAGGAGTTGATCAAGCCAATGTTTGGACCTTCAGGAGTTTCAATCGGACATACGCGGCCATAGTGAGTATCATGAACGTCACGAACCTCAAAACCAGCACGCTCACGGGTCAAACCACCAGGACCAAGCGCTGAAACGCGGCGCTTATGTGTTACCTCAGATAACGGATTATTTTGATCCATAAACTGGGATAATTGACTTGAACCAAAGAACTCTTTGATCGCAGCTGCAACTGGTTTGGAGTTGATCAAATCTTGCGGCGATAAGTTATCAGATTCAGCTGATGATAAGCGCTCTTTAACCGCACGCTCAACACGCACAAGGCCGACACGGAACTGGTTCTCTGCCATCTCGCCCACTGAGCGAATACGGCGGTTACCTAAATGATCGATATCATCAACATCACCGCGACCGTTACGAATCTCAATCAGCTCTTTTAGTACATTTACAATATCGTCATTAGTTAAGACACTACGCTCGCGCTGGACGTCTGGATCATCGCTGTTCTCAAACTCCAAACCCAAACGACGGTTGAACTTCATACGACCAACGTTTGATAAATCATAACGATCAGGATTAAAAAACATACTCTCAAACAGTTTTTCAGCCGTTTCAACGGTAGGCGGCTCGCCTGGACGCATGACTTTATAGATCTCAATTAAGGCTTCTTCGCGGCTTGAGGTACTATCAGCACGTAGCGTATCAGCAATATAAGTACCTTGATCAATATCATTAGTGAATAAAATTGTAAAATCTTTAACAGAATCACTGGCTTCAAATGCACTTAGCTTAACCAATAGCTCATGATCAATTAGTGTATTGGCACGAGCGACAACTTCATCACCCACTACGATATCTTCGGCTAGAATACGCTCATAAAGATACTCATCAGGCACCGCAATGCGAGTCATTCCCGCTTCTTCAATTTGACGAATACGGCGTGCATTGATACGTTTGCCTTGCTCTACTAATACCTCACCTTCAGGGGAAACGATATCGAACTGTGCCATCTCACCGCGCAGGCGATCAGGAATGATATCGATCTCAAACTGCTCTTCACCTTTATAAACGGTAGATTTCTCAAAAAAGGTTTCTAAGATCTCACTTGTAGTAAGGCCTAGAGCACGTAGGATAATAGATGCCAGTAGTTTACGGCGACGGTCAATACGAGCAAATACTAAATCTTTGGCGTCAAATTCAAAGTCAAGCCAAGAACCACGATAAGGAATGATACGGGCGTTATAAAGTACTTTACCACTGGAGTGTGATTTGCCTTTATCATGATCGAAAAATACGCCAGGAGAGCGGTGCAATTGTGAAACAATAACGCGCTCGGTACCATTGATAATAAAGGTACCGTTGTCAGTCATGAGTGGAATCTCACCCATATACACGCTTTGCTCACGGATATCTTTAATTGCCGCTTTGCTATCTTTGTCTTTGCTATCTTTGTCTTTGATAATTAGACGGATTTTAACCCGCATTGGGGCTGCAAAGGTTGAGCCGCGTAGAATACACTCACGCTCATCAAACTCAGGCGTACCTAAATAATATTCGACAAATTGCAGCTCAGCATTGCCAGAGTGACTTTCGATTGGGAAAATAGAGGAAAACGCAGCTTGCAAACCAGTATTCTCACGAGCTTTTGGTTTTTTATGCTCTTGCAAAAAATGCTCATAAGAATCTACCTGAATAGACAGCAAATAGGGAATGTCCATCACAGTGGGCAATTCAGCAAAACTTTTGCGAATACGCTTTTTTTCAGTATAAGAATATGCCATCGAGAGTCCTTACAGTAGACGTGAAAACAAATGAAAAGCGTAGCTAAAATGCATCAATATTAAACTAGATAATACTGTCTAGAAAATACTGCACAAACTTAGCGACGTGAACGGTATAGAATAAACAATGCAATGTATAATATTAAAAGCTAAAATACTAAAAACCAATTTTGACCCAGCTATATGACTGCTTTTGTTCCTAATTTCAATAGCTCTAAAACTTAATAGCAATAATTATAAAATAACTCAGTATAAATGTGCTTTTGAGTCTAATAAAATTCTAAGAGCTGTCAAATTTATAAAATTTACTAGTCATAGGCAACCTACCAAATTTACAAACCCGAATGTGAAAACAAGTATAAGAAAAAATACTATCGTCACTTATATTCACTGTCTATAAGTACAAATGCTGACAGCGAAACCGTTATAAATGAGAGACAAAATGATTGAGATAAACCGCAGTTGAATCAATATAAACCACAATGTTGATAGGAAAGTATGCAGACACGAAAAAATGCCAAACATCCATGGACGTTTAGCTTATATCAACTAATTTTAAAAACTGGCTTGTTTGTGTGCATGTATATCGTCTGTCCTTTTGATGAGTATCCACCGCTTGCGATACGACCGTTGGTAGACACAAAAGGTCAAGCCAGTAATTATAATAAAAAAAAGCCAGTAATGCAAGGCATTACTGGCTTTTTTTCGTACTACATCAAACTTATTTTAGTTCAACAGTAGCGCCAGCTTCTTCAAGCTTTTTCTTTAGCTCTTCAGCTTCATCTTTAGACGCGCCTTCTTTGATTGGTGCTGGAGCACTTTCAACCAAATCTTTCGCTTCTTTTAGACCAAGACCAGTCGCTTCACGTACGGCCTTGATAACGCCGACTTTTTTCTCGCCAAAGCTAGCAAGAATAACGTCAAACTCGTCTTTTTCTTCAGCAGCAGCGCCACCTTCAGCAGCAGCAGCAGGTGCAGCAGCAGCTACAGCAGCAGTTACGCCGAATTTTTCTTCCATATCGCTAATCAACTCAACGATGTCCATTACTGACATTTCGCTGATTGCGTTCAACACATCTTCTTTAGATAGTGCCATGAGTACTCTCCGTTATCTGATAAAAATTAATGAGTTTTAATGTCGTAAAACTGCTTGCTACCTATAAAAGCAGGCAATAATTAACAATCTACGACTTCAAAATTAAGTTAAAACAAGCTATTAAGCTGCTTCTTTTGCGTCTTTAACTGCTGCTACAGTGCGAACAAACTTACTAGGAACAGCGTTCATAGTTTGAACAAGCTTGGTCACTGGTGCGTTCATAGTGGCCATCAAGATAGAGATCGCTTCGTCGCGTGTTGGTAGCTTCGATACGCGCTCTAATTCTTCTGGACCATAAACCACACCACCAACTGATACCAATTTGGTTTCTAAAGCTTTGTTATCTTTACTAAAGTCAAAAACGACTCTAGCGGCAGATCCCAAATCTTCCATAGAAAAAGCCAAAAGTAATGGACCAGTCATACGGTCTGACATGCCCTCAAACTTAGTGCCTTCAAAAGCGCGTTTTGCTAGGGTATTTTTTACCACTTTCAAAACGACACCTTTATCACGAGCTTGTTCGCGCAGCTGAGTAAGCTTTGCAACACCAATACCGTGATATTCGGCAGCTACTGCTGAGTAAGCATTAGCAGCAACTTCAGACACTTCAGCTACAACTTGTTGTTTTTGCTCTAGCGTTAATGCCATAAGTTGACTCCTTTAATCTTATCAATCAGCTCATCGTTTAAACATTTCAAACCGAAGTTTGCAAGCTTTTAAACAACTGGCTTATATTGACTTGATACGACACGTTGTTAATAGCTTTGATATATATAAAAGCTACTAACAACGACTAATTACGGCACCATTATCAGAATGACATCAAGTAATAGGTTACCCTATCGGCTCTTATCAACAACTGGGTGGGTCACCGTCTGCGTAGGACAATGAGGATTTTCATCGGTCATCGATTAACAACAGCAGCTTATCGATAGTATAATAGTGCTTCAAAGATCACTATTCTATAATCTCCAAACTGCTCTCTACCTACGGTCTTAGACAGCGTAGCAAATGCTACACTGACCTAATTTGAAAATTCTTTGAAATGGTTTATATAATAAACCAGTAATCTTATTTAGCCATACGATAAGGAACAGGATCGATAGTGATACCTGGACCCATCGTACTAGATAAAGTAATTTTCTTGATGAAAATACCTTTAGAGGTTGCAGGCTTAGCACGCTTTAGATCAGCTAGCAAAGCTTGAGCATTTTGCATAACTTGCTCTGCTGTAAAGCCAACTTGTCCAATTGTCGTATGAATGATACCGGCTTTATCCACACGATACTGTGCTTGACCCGCTTTAGTATTAGCTACAGCTTCAGCAACGTTCGGCGTTACTGTACCTACTTTTGGGTTTGGCATCAGGCCACGTGGACCTAAGATCGTACCTAACTGACCAACAACACGCATAGCATCAGGAGCGGCGATAACCACATCAAAGTCCATGTTGCCAGCTTTTATTTGATCAGCTAAATCATCCATACCAACGATGTCAGCACCAGCTTCCTTGGCCGCTTCAGCAGCAGCGCCTTGAGCAAATACAGCAACGCGTTTGGTTTTACCAGTACCTGCAGGAAGATTAGTAGCTCCGCGCACGACTTGATCAGATTTACGTGGATCAACGCCTAGATTTACCGCGATATCGATAGACTCTTTAAATTTAAGAGGAGGCAGATCATTTAAGATTTGTACCGCTTCTTCAATAGTGTACTGCTTTTCATTATCGATACGACTATTGATCTCTTTTTGACGCTTGGTTAACTTTGACATTATACACCCTCCACGGTAATACCCATTGAACGTGCAGTACCAGCGATAGTACGAACAGCAGCATCAAGACCTGCAGCAGTTAAGTCTGCATCTTTGGTTTTTACGATCTCTTCAAGCTGAGCACGATCCACTTTACCTACTTTTGCAGTATTTGGCGTGCCTGAACCTTTCGCAATACCAGCAGCCTTACGTAGTAAATACGCAGCTGGCGGTGATTTCATGATAAAGGTAAAAGATTTATCGCTATATACAGTGATCTCAGTTGGAATCGGTAATCCCGGCTCTTGGTTTGAAGTCGCCGCGTTAAATTCTTTACAAAACGCCATGATATTCACCCCTTTTTGACCCAATGCTGGACCAATTGGTGGTGAAGGATTTGCTTTACCTGCGGGCACTTGTAGTTTGATGTAACCATCAATCTTCTTAGCCATAACTTTCTCCTATATGGGTACTAACGCCAGTTTTTGAGTAGAATATTAATTAATAATCCACTAGAAAACAGAGGCTCCCCGGTTGATAAAATTTAGTCTAGCTTCTCAACTTTACTAAATTCAAGCTCGACCTGAGTAGGTCGGTTAAATACGTTTACGGTCAAATGTAATTTAGATTTTTCGTAATCTACTTTTTCTACTAGACCTTTAAAATCAGTAAAAGGTCCGTCAATAACTAGTAGCTCTTCGCCTGGCTCAAATAGAGTTTTAGGACGCGGTGTAGTTTCAGTTTGATTCAAACGATTTAAAATACGGTCAGCTTCTGCTTGCGTGATCGGTGCAGGCGTCTCAGGTGTACCACCGATAAAACCCATAATACGTGGGCATTCTTTGACAATATGCCAAGTATTGTCGTTCATCTCCATTTGGATCAACACATATCCTGGAAAAAACTTACGCTCACTCTTACGCTTCTTGCCGTCCTTCATTTCAACGACTTCTTCAGTGGGTACTAGAACATCACCGAAGTTTTCAGCAAAGTCGCTGCGGTTAATACGCTCGATTAATGAGCGTTGTACTTGTTTTTCATATCCTGAAAACGCTTGGACAATATACCAACGCATATGACGCTCCTAATCGTTAAAGTTAATCTCAAGTTAAAAGTTGCTAATACGCTGCTTTTAACCGATAAATATGCCTACAAACCAATTGAAAAAATTATCTAACAACCAAATAAAAAACCCAACAATCGTAATCACGACAATGGTTTGCCATGTGTATTGAAAGGTTTCGTCTTTGCCTGGCCAAGTTACTCGGCGCAGCTCAACCGCTGAATCTTTTAATAATGTTTTAAAAGCGCTACCTTGATTGGTTAATGCTAAGCAAACCAAAGCACTAATAATGAGAACAACAATGATACCAATACGTACCCAAACATCATTAGCAGGTTGCCAATAGCCTGGCAGATACTGATTTACTAAGGTTGCACCAATTAAAAGTATAGCAGCCAGTAGCCACAAGATCATATCTTTTGCTGAGCCAGTTTTAGCAACTTCAACAGCAGTAGTTTTGTTGCTAGCTGATACATGCTGACCTTTAGTTAGCATTCCACCAGCATCTGCCTTGGCATCAGATAACTTAGAATCAAGGTTATCCTGATTATTGCTCATAAAGGACTCGCTCTGGGGATAAAGGCTACAACAAAGATTTGATAAAAAGATGGCAGGCGATGTAGGACTCGAACCTACAACCCTCGGTTTTGGAGACCGATGCTCTACCAATTGAGCCAATCGCCTATAGGTGTTAAGGCTGATAATTATACCTATCTTTATTAAGAATGCAAGTTTTAAGACGTTATTTAATTACAATAATAGAAAAATAATGTCAAAAGTTATGCGTATAGTCAGTCAAAAGTAAAAATGGTATATAGACTTGGACGGGACACAAAAAATAAATAAGCACGCACAAAAAAAGCCGCTCTCAATCGAGAACGGCTTTTAGTCAGTTTATACTATATAAGAGTAGGCTAAAACATAAACCCTAATAGTATAGATCAACTAGTCTTTAGGTATTAGTTACTAACGCTTGCAACTACACCAGCACCTACCGTACGGCCGCCTTCACGAATCGCGAAACGTAGGCCTTTGTCCATAGCGATGGGGTGGATAAGCTCTACGCCCATCTCAACGTTATCACCAGGCATAACCATTTCAGTACCGTCTTGTAATTGGATTGCGCCAGTCACGTCAGTGGTACGGAAGTAGAACTGTGGACGATAGCCGTTTAGGAATGGCGTGTGACGACCACCCTCTTCTTTTGACAGTACGTATACTTCTGCGTCAAATTTGGTGTGAGGAGTGATTGAACCTGGCTTAGCTAGTACTTGGCCACGTTGTACGTCTTCACGCTTGGTACCACGTAGCAATACGCCACAGTTCTCACCAGCACGACCTTCGTCTAGAAGCTTACGGAACATCTCAACACCGGTACAGGTGGTTTTTTGGGTCGGACGGATACCAACGATTTCGATCTCGTCGCCGACTTTTACGATACCTGATTCCACACGACCAGTTACTACGGTACCACGACCTGAGATTGAAAAGACGTCTTCGATAGGCATAAGGAATGCTTTGTCGATGTCACGCTCAGGCTCTGGGATGTAGGTATCTAGGATGCCAAGTAGTTCGACAACAGCAGGTTCGCCATAAGGACCGTCAGAGCCTTTTAGGGCTTCGGTGGCACTACCTTTAACGATTGGGGTGTCGTCGCCTGGGAAGTCGTAGTCGTTAAGGAGTTCACGAACTTCCATTTCAACAAGCTCTAGTAGCTCTTCGTCGTCAACAAGGTCGCACTTGTTCATGAAGACGATGATGTACGGTACGCCAACCTGACGTGATAGCAGGATATGCTCACGAGTTTGTGGCATAGGACCATCGGTCGCTGAGACGACTAGGATGGCGCCGTCCATTTGTGCGGCACCGGTGATCATGTTTTTAACGTAGTCAGCGTGGCCTGGGCAATCAACGTGTGCGTAGTGACGAGCTTCGGTGTCATACTCTACGTGTGAGGTGTTGATGGTGATGCCACGTGCTTTTTCTTCAGGGGCGCTATCAATTGACGCGTAGTCTTTGGCTTCGCCGCCTGAGGTTTTAGCGGCTACGGTTGCGATAGCAGCAGTTAGTGTGGTTTTGCCGTGGTCAACGTGTCCGATGGTGCCGACGTTGACGTGGGGCTTGTTGCGTTCAAACTTGGCCTTTGCCATGGGGTTCTTCCTCTTTATTTGGGATTAATTACTTAATAAAGACCTCTTATAGACGCTGTTACCATATCTAAAAAGCGCTTTATCAAGTATATATTAATCGCATTGAGATAATTATTAAGGGTTACACATGCAATGTGCAGATATTATAAGAATATTACAGCCAATAACAAGTGTTTTAACCAATTATTAGTAAATCAAAGCTGACAATACAGAGGTATACTCTGCATTGTCTTAATAAGCTGACTGTTAATTATTCGTCGCCATCTTTAGAGTTGTACTTAGAGATGATATCGGCAGCTACTGATTTTGGAATCTCCGCGTACTTTTGAAATTCCATAGAGTAGGTGGCACGGCCTTGAGACATTGAGCGCATTTGCGTGGCATAACCAAACATCTCTGCTAATGGCACTTCGGCACGAATCTGCTTAGTACCACCAGGCAAATCTTCCATACCTTGCACCATACCGCGGCGACGGTTTAGATCACCCATAATATCACCCATGTAGTCTTCGGGTGTTTCTACTTCAACTTTCATGACCGGCTCTAAAAGAGCAGGGTTGGCTGCTAAGAAACCTTTTCTAAAAGCAATAGAACCTGCCATTTTAAATGACAACTCATCTGAGTCAACATCATGGTAAGAACCATCATATAAAGTTGCTTTTACGCCAACGACCGGGTAACCCGCAAGGACGCCATTTTTCATGCGCTCTTGAATACCTTTATCAACAGCACCGTGGAATTCTTTTGGTACCACACCGCCGACAACTTCTTCAGCGAATTCGTATTCAACATCACCCGCTGGATCAAGCGGCTCAAGACGTAACCAAACGTGACCGAACTTACCACGGCCACCAGTCTGACGTACGAATTTGCCTTCTTGTTCAATAGTCTCACGAATGGTTTCGCGGTAAGCTACCTGCGGTGCACCAATGTTTGCCTCAACGCTGAACTCACGCTTCATACGATCAACCAAAATCTCAAGATGCAGCTCACCCATACCACTGATAATAGTCTGACCAGACTCTTCATCAGTATGCACACGGAACGATGGATCTTCTTTAGCCAGACGGCCCAAAGCAATTGACATTTTTTCTTGGTCAGCTTTAGTCTTAGGCTCAACAGCTAGGCTGATAACTGGTTCTGGGAACTCCATACGCTCAAGAGTAATGACGTTGCTCTCATCGCATAAAGTATCACCAGTACCAACGTCTTTCATACCAACTAAAGCGGCGATATCACCGGTACGAATCTCTTCAAGCTCTTCTTGCGAGTTTGCCATCATCTGTACGATGCGGCCTACACGCTCACGCTTCATCTTAACTGGGTTATAAACACTGCTACCCTGTTTGATAACACCTGAATAAACACGAACGAAGGTTAAGTTACCCACGAACTTGTCATTCATGATTTTAAACGCTAGTGCTGAGAAAGGCGCTTCATCAGACGCTTCACGAGTGCCTTCAGACTCATCTTTATCATCAAGAATACCGCGAATCGCTGGTACATCCATTGGAGCTGGCAAATACTGGATAACGGCATCTAGCATCTTTTGTACGCCTTTGTTTTTAAAGGCAGTACCACAAAGTAGCGGAATAATTTCGTTGTCGATAGTTAGTTGACGAAGCGCAGTATGAATTTGCTCTACTGACAATTCACCATTTTCAAGATACTCATTCATGAGCTCTTCGGTGGCTTCAGCCGCTGTTTCTACTAACATTTCACGATATTCTGCTGCTTTATCCTGTAATTCAGCTGGAATTTCACGCTCTTCAAACTCCATACCCTGAGACGCTTCGTCCCAATATAAAGCTTTCATGGTTACTAGATCAACAACGCCTTCAAAGTCATCTTCTTTACCAATTGGGATAACGATTGGAACGGGCTTACCACCTAGACGAGTTTTAATTTGGTCGATAACGCGATAGAAGTCTGCACCAACACGGTCCATTTTATTGACAAATGCTAAACGTGGTACTTTATATTTATTAGCCTGACGCCAGACAGTCTCAGACTGTGGTTGTACACCGCCTACCGCACAGTAAACCATACACGCGCCATCAAGAACACGCATAGAACGTTCAACTTCAATGGTGAAATCAACGTGACCTGGGGTGTCAATAATATTGATGCGATGTTCATCAAACTGCTTAGCCATACCTGACCAAAAACAAGTAGTTGCTGCTGAGGTAATAGTAATACCACGCTCTTGTTCTTGCTCCATCCAATCCATGGTAGCGGCGCCATCATGAACTTCGCCAAGTTTATGACTAACACCAGTATAGAATAAGACACGCTCTGTAGTGGTGGTCTTACCAGCATCAATGTGTGCTGAGATACCGATATTGCGATAGCGTTTTAGGGGAGTTTTACGAGCCATAGTGTTTTCCTAGGGAAATTCGTGTATAAATTAATGTATTGTGTCTCTACCTTACATATCCTTGGTTAATGCAATAAGCTTTAACCTGTTACTAATCAGTGACGCTAATAGGGACAATAAAGAGTAATGACTAAGAATATAGTGGCATCGAATTTGGGACAAAATCATTAGAGTATAGATAGATACCGCCATATCAACTATCGAATCACTTCAATTCTAATAGCTAAAGACATGATGACGGTAATCAATATAAAAAATAGATCAACGCATTTGACTGCTTAACAGAACTTAATCAAATGCGCTTATAAATCAGCTTAGAAGCGATAATGTGAGAACGCTTTGTTGGCATCAGCCATGCGGTGAACTTCGTCACGCTTTTTCATAGCATTACCCTTACCTTCAGAAGCATCACCTAACTCGCCTGCAAGACGCAGAGCCATTGATTTTTCAGAACGCTTTGCAGCAGCTTCAGCTAACCAACGCATAGCCAAAGCAGTACGACGGGAGGGGCGTACTTCCATGGGTACTTGATAGGTGGCACCACCAACACGGCGAGCTTTCACTTCAACCATTGGGCGTACATTCTCTAATACGTCTTCAAAGAAAGATACTGGATCTTCGATATTACGTTTCTGCGCTACTGTATCAAGAGCACCGTAAACGATACGCTCAGCAGTAGATTTTTTACCATCACTCATAACATGATTGATGAATTTAGCAATAGTTTGGCTACCAAACTTAGGATCCGGTAGGATCTCACGGGTAGCAACGACGCGACGTCTTGGCATAATAAATTTCCTTGTCTTCAGGAGTGTCTAACATTCACAATCTCGAACCACTCTTTAAATATGAGATTATATCGAGTTGTCAGTCAGCCTTACTGCATAGTGGTATATCGATAGCGCTGATAATGCTTTCGATACCAAACCCATGCACAGTTGATAGATGATACAAATAAGCTTGGTTAATAGAACCTGATTAATAAAATCAGATTTTAAACCTTAGGCTTTTTCGCACCGTATTTAGAGCGACCTTGTTTACGGTCTTTTACGCCAGCGCAGTCAAGTGCACCGCGAACCGTATGATAACGTACGCCCGGTAGATCTTTTACACGACCACCGCGGATCAATACTACGCTATGCTCTTGTAGGTTATGACCTTCACCGCCGATATAGCTTGATACTTCATAGCCTGAAGTTAGACGTACACGGCAAACCTTGCGCATTGCTGAGTTTGGCTTTTTTGGTGTAGTCGTATAGACACGAGTACATACGCCGCGGCGCTGTGGGCACGCTTGCAGTGCAGGAACTTTTGACTTTTCCGTAATCGTTTTGCGACCCTTACGGATCAATTGGTTAGTTGTTGCCATAAGGCATCCTTCTCCCGTTTGGTATAAAACAAAAAAATGGGTCGATTCGCCTATTCTTTCATATAGTATGAGAGCAGGCAGTACCCATTTTTAGGACAATGTATTATAAAGAGTTGTTACTGGTATTTCAACTACTTATAAGTAGTTTTGCTTTACAACAATGAATAGATGTGCATCATTTGCAGATGGACTTTAAAACAAATCGAAGCTCATTAAATTAACGCTTAGCCAAGAAGATGTTCTGTTGCTTTAACTTTATGGTGTTAATGATTTATTTTTCAAGTTTACAATAACCATTAAAAAGGACTTAAACCTTTATACTTGTAGGTTTAAGTCCTTATCAAAAAACAGTGAGTAAAAACAGCTCTTTACTAAACTAAGTCCTTTATCAATGAAGCATCTACTAGCACTCCATAATAAACTGTAATTTAAAAAGCTGCTTTAGTGCTACTTTAGTATCGCTCTACTTTTTGGTAGTACTATCGTTGGTCATACTCTCCTGTGCCTCTTTATAGTTCTCATCTACTGACTCTTCTGTGTCAGGGTTCATTTTGGTTTTTAGGCTACTTGCCGTTTCATCTTTTTGTTCAGTCTTATTTTCACTAAGATCAGCTTTATCCTGCTCTTTTTTACCCGTACCTTTATTATCTTGAGCATTATCAGTATTTTTGTCTTCTGTACGGTTATCATTATTATCGTCCTCGTCTTGTACAGACTTTTTATTGACTGGCGCCTCACTACTACTATCATCAGTGATAGAGTGTTGAGCAAGCTTCGGTTCTGGAGCAAAAGTTGCTTGCGCGACACCGATAACTTCGTCAATCAAACGACTGTTGTAGTTCATACCGATAGCAACAGCTGTTAATGGCAGAAAGCGGCGTATCCAAGTTAAGTTGATTTGATCTAAATCTAGGCCAACTTGGCTGGCAATACTATCCACTTGCTCAGCATAATAATTCACATTTTTATTTTTAAGGCCTAAGTTTTTAAGCTCGCTATGTAAGCCGCGGTCTTGGGCATTGTCGAGTAGCCCTTTGCCCATACCGATACCAGCTAGCAATGCTTGCTTTTCTTGCATCTTACTTAAATCGGCGTGCGCCAGTAGCTCATAGGCCATTTTTACGCCCTGCTTGCCTGTTAATGGCTGATCGTAGACCGCTGCGAGTTGATATACCGTACGCAAAGATACTAATAATAACCATAGAGTATCAGCCAATAATCCTGGCAAACCTGCAAGTCCAGTAAGCCCGCCTAAAGTTGCCAGAGCGCGATTCTGATTGGCAATATCAGTAGCTAGCGCATAACGCTCTTCATCATCTAAGGTAGATATATCGGCAAAACGGTGCTCATCAGGCAAATCGACTTGGCTCCAATTGGCCGCAAGTTTGGCAACTTGAGAAAAAGCACCGTCGATAGTGGACTGAAATAGACTGTTTGGTACTACTTTTTTGGCATATTTGCCGTAGGTAGCAAAACGTGCCCCTATAAGCTGCTGAGTAGTTTTTAGAGTTTGCTCACGAAACAAATCTTGCTGATAATCATCATCACCTAAGTTCACCGCTTTATACTGACGCGGTTTACCAGTCTTAGCGTTTACATTATCAATCATTGCGCCCATACGCTCAAGATTGTTGCGCGTAAAATGACCAATAGTATTTATACCTTGAGAAAGAGTGCTACGCTTTGACATAGTTATATCCTTTGCATAATAGTTGAGTGTGATGATTAAAGCCAAATTTAAATCGCTTTCAGCTTTATTCTGCTATAGAGATCGACATTTTAGAGTTAATTGCTGCGTAAGGCTTACACGCTATAAAAGTAGTGATTACTATAACTGGAATTATTATAATGTCCTATAATACATTTGTTAAAGGTTTTTGAAAATTTTCACAAGAATACCTGTGAGTGTTAGTAATTTTTACCGTTATTTTGCACTTGAACCGAGATTTTGACCCTCCGATACGCTATCATAGTGACAACTAGAGTATGATTGTACACTGAGCTAACAATTGCTAGTCAGTCAAAACTAAATCAGTTTAATGACTATCATTTATAACAAAGTATTTTTTAGATAAGTTGGACTTTAGACAAGTAAGTATTTAAAAAGCGTACAACACAACATTTTAACATAAGGAATGAAGTATGCGCCGAGTTGTTATCACTGGAGCAGGGATTGTCTCTTGTATCGGACATGATTTAGCCACTGTCACTGCTGCTCTTAAACAAGGACAGTCTGGTATCATCTTTAATGAAAGTTACGCAGAGCATGGGTTTAAGTCGCAGGTAAGCGGTAGTATCGACAAGTCAGAATTGGACACTTCTGGCATCGATCGTAAGCTTAAGCGCTTTTTTAGTGACGCTAGTCTCTACGCTTATGTTAGCGCTTTAGCAGCTATTGAGCAATCTGGACTATCACTTGATACTATCAGTAAAAATCCACGGGTGGGGGTCGTTGCAGGCTCAGGGGGCGCATCAACTGAGAGTGTGGTTGCAGCTACAGATGCTATGCGCGAAAAAGGTCTGCGCGGGGTCGGCGCTATGGCAGTGCCAAAGACTATGAGTAGTTCGGTATCAGCAGCACTAGCAACTGGTCTTAAGATTCATGGTATCTCCTACTCTGTCTCTTCAGCGTGTGCCACCTCAACTCATTGTATCGGGCACGCCGCTGAGCTAATTCAATTAGGCAAAGCTGACGTTATCATTGCTGGTGGTGGTGAAGCTGAGCACTGGACGCAGTCTTGTATGTTTGATGCTATGGGCGCTATGAGTACTCAGTACAATGACAGTCCTAAGCAGTCTTCGCGGGCATATGATAAAGATCGTGACGGTTTTGTTATTGCCGCAGGCGGGGCTATGGTAGTGGTTGAAAGCTTAGAACACGCGCAGGAGCGCGGCGCTAATATTTTAGCTGAGATCGTCGGTTACGGTGCTAGCTCTGATGGCGCTGAGATGGTCGCGCCAAGCGGTGAAGGCGCAGTGCGCTGTATGCAGCAAGCACTAGATCAAGCCGGTCTGCAAAGCGTTGACTATATCAACAGTCATGGTACTAGCACGCCGTTAGGTGATATTACTGAGCTTAAAGCCATTGCTAAAGTGTTCGCCTCCGACGACGATGCTGCTTCTGACTCTCAAGCGTCTATACCTCCTATTAGCTCAACCAAATCTATGACGGGACACAGTTTAGGCGCAGTCGGTGCTCAAGAGCTGATCTACTGCCTGCTTATGCTCCAAGAAGGCTTTATCGCTCCTAGTATCAATATTGAGCAGCTAGATGAAGCAGCAGCAGATTTTGATATCGTCACGGAGCGACGAGACGCTGCTCTTAAAACCCTAATGACCAACAGCTTTGGTTTTGGCGGTACTAATGCAACCTTAATTATCAAAAAGTTTGACGCTTAAATTATGCTCGTACCAAAGGCTTTACCAGATACATCTCAGCGAAATTCCTCCTCTCAAAAGCCAGCTGATCAAATTAGCTGGCTTTTTGGTGGTTTATCGGCAGCTGAACTGTTACCAAAATTGCAGCAGTATTTGCTGGCGCAAGACGCTACCGCTAACTGGCAATTGGTTTGGCTTAACAATGATGGTAGACCTGTAATTGGATTGCTGCCTAAAGTAGGCTGGTCTGTTTATCCTACTAATAACAGGGAGTCTGACAAGCCACTACCTTATTACAAAGTGGTAAAAAATCTTCGTAATAATGGCAATGTGATAATGACTACTAATATGAGCTATATGGAATGGCAAGATGAGCTTATTAATTATAGTCAAGCTTATGAAAATGATCATAGTACTGCAAAACCAACAAATAAAAAAAACGACTACTCAAGTTACCATCATGGCCTAATGGGTTTTATTAGTTATGATATGGCCGCTTGTGAGCTAAGTCCAGCGGCCAATATAAAACTGGCTGCGCAGCCCTGTGCAGTATTGGGACACTATGATATCTATCTAACTGCGATTGATACGGATACTGAACTATCCAGTTGGTCGTTAAATGTCATCAAAACCAAGCAAACTGGCGACAATGAGCCCAACGAGAGAACCTTAAACCTACTGATCTCTTATTTAAATAAGCTAGATGCTCAGCTATCTGGTAAAGACAAGCCTACAGCTACGCTTGCGCCTTTAACTTTAAGAGCACGCTGGCATAAAGAGGACTACCAATGTGCGTTTGAGAAAACTCAACACTATCTACAACAAGGCGACTGCTACCAAATCAATCTAACCCAAGCTTGGCAAAACCAGTTTACTTATAAAAAAGACCATGAAGCGGTAGCCGCACTTATAGATTACCTACCTGCTCTACAGTACAGCACACAAGCGCCTTTTGCCGGCTACATGAACATTCAAGCTCTAGGTGGCAGCTTTGATAAAAATAGTACTTTTAGCAAATACGGTGAACACTCTAGTTTTGAGTTGTTAAGCTGCTCGCCTGAGCTGTTTTTTACTTTTGTAAGAGACAGTGGAACTGGTAAGCATCATATCCGTACTAAGCCGATTAAGGGTACACGTCCCAGAGGTAACAGCACTGAGCAAGATTTAATCTTAGAGCAAGAGCTTGCGACTAGTAATAAAGACCGCGCTGAAAATGTCATGATCGTGGATCTGCTGCGTAACGACTTAGGTAGATATGCCAAAACTGGTAGCGTGAAAGTACCGCACTTATTCAGTATTGAGAGCTTTAGTAATGTCCATCATATGGTCAGCACGATCACCGCTGAGTTGGCAAAAGATGCCCATCCGCTAGCGGTATTATTTGGTAGTCTACCTGCCGGCTCAATTACTGGTACGCCGAAAAAACGAGCAGTTGAGATTATCTCAGAGTTAGAAGTGGCACCGCGCGGCGCGTACTGCGGTACCATGGGTTATATGAACTTTGATGGTAGTGGGCAATGGAATGTGTTGATCAGAACCTTACAAGCCCAGCATCTAGTAGACGAGTCGAGCAAGACTACTAAAGTAAGCTTGTGGGCGGGCGGCGGTATTACTATAGCATCAAAGTGCAGCGACGAGTACCAAGAAAGCCTCGACAAAGTGAGTAATTTACTTACTATATTAGAAACTATATAAGGTTTAAGCTACCAAGTTTATATAACCTTTATTTAAAGGCAGTCTTGAGAAAATCTTTATTCTAATCAACATAGATAGTTTTAACTTACTGCTGCCGTATGTGCTTTGTGGTTGTGCAACACTGCTAACGCATCAATTAAGCGCTGATGCTGATCAGAAGTACCTACCGTGATACGTAGATATTCACTGATGCGAGGTTTGTCAAAATGGCGCACGATAATACCTTGCTTACGTAATGCTTCAGCTACGCTGCTAGCATCGCCATTAGGAGGACGAGCAAACACAAAGTTTGCCTGTGAGGGCAATATTTGATAGTCAAGCGCGGTTAGCTGCGCTGTCAATACTTCTCGTAAGTCAACGACCTGCTGACAGGTTTGCTCAAAATACTCGGTATCTAAAACGCTAGCGGTAGCGCCAGCTTGTGCAAGCTTATCTAATGGATAGCTATTAAAGCTATTCTTCATCCGTGTTAACGCTTCAATTAAAGATACATTACCAAATGCCATGCCTACCCTGAGACCGGCAAGCGAGCGCGACTTTGAAAA
This sequence comes from uncultured Psychrobacter sp., assembly GCA_947501045.1. Lineage (GTDB taxonomy): Bacteria > Pseudomonadota > Gammaproteobacteria > Pseudomonadales > Moraxellaceae > Psychrobacter. Next base: position 290,229 of record CANMUI010000001.1, on the reverse strand, counting down.
GGTTTGGGTAACTAAGAGGTTATCAAACTCATCGATTAGGTTAATGGCTGAGACCGCTGCTGTATCACTGTCTGAATCGTTTTCATTGACTTTTGCAAAGTCTATATAGGCTTCGTCAATAACGATAACTGAATTGGTGTGCTCAGTAGCAAGCTTACGAATATCGGCAAGCGATAGTAACAATCCTGTTGGCGCGTTAGGATTGGCTATGATAATGCCGCCACAAGGCTGACGATAAGCATCGGGATCTATACTAAAATCTTCTTCAAGCGCAATTTGCACTAACTCTACACCAAAAGTCTGCGCGTAAACAGGATAAAAGCTATAACTGATATCTGGCGCTAACACCGGACGCTCTTTTATAAAAAAGCTGGCAAACACTAAAGCGAGTACTTCATCTGAGCCGTTACCAACAAATACCTGATTGGTATTAAGATTATAAAGTTTAGCCAATGCAGACCGCAGGCTATCAGATTCAGGATCTGGATAAAAGCGTAGCTCATCGCCTTGTTGTCCGACAACTTTAGCAATTGCTTCCGCTACCTTTGGCGAAGGTGGAAAGGGATTTTCATTGGTGTTTAATTTGCATAAGTTTTCGTGTTTGGGCTGCTCACCTGGAACATAGGGAGATAAGTGTCGTGCTCTGGCAGACCAAAGTCTAGTATCAATTTTCGGTTCACTCATAATTCATCCTATTATACCAATGGCTACATTATTTGAGACCACATTACTAAAGATCATGAGACTGACTTTAGTTTTGTAATACTATAATTAGATGTTATATAGTCCCTACTGTAATGCCTATTTATTTCTGACAAAGGGTTCTTTATAGCCGTTATTCTGTCGTTATTGCACTTATTATAAGTTTATTGACTACAATTTTAGCATTAAACTTACAATGAAAAGTTTGCTAAATAAAGACCGTTAGTTATCAAAGATATTCATTAACTACAGTTATTTACTGGTAACGATAGCGTGCTGAACGAGCATGAGCTTCTAAATCCTCACGCTGCGCTAAGATATCCGCTGTCTTTGCCAAAGGTTTGCTACCGCTTTCGCTACAATAGATAATTGATGATTTCTTTTGAAAATCATAGACACCCAATGGCGATGAAAACCTTGCCGTACCTGAGGTTGGCAAGACATGGTTGGGTCCTGCGCAGTAGTCACCAATCGCCTCTGGAGTATGGCGACCCATAAAAATAGCACCAGCATGGCGGATATCATTGAGCAAGGCATCAGGATCGTCAACAGACAGCTCTAAATGCTCAGGTGCAATACGGTTGATGACCCTCATACCTTCAGCTCGGTCTTTAACTAAGATAAGGGCGCCGCGGTTTTGTAGCGAATCGCGAGCGATATCAGCTTTTGGTATTTGGGCCAAAGCTTTTTCGATCTCAGTGGCAACTGCTGTTAGTTGCTCAGGGCTTGTAGTCACAAAAATCGCTTGGGCAACGCGGTCGTGCTCAGCTTGCGACAATAAATCCATGGCCAGCCAATCAGCACGGTCATTACTTTCACCTTCTGCGTAGACTAGCACCTCGGAGGGTCCAGCGATCATATCGATACCTACCTGACCAAATACTGCTCTTTTGGCCGCCGCAACGTACTTATTACCAGGGCCTGTTATCTTATCAACTTGCGGAATGGTTTGGGTGCCATAAGCCAATGCGGCTACCGCTTGGGCGCCGCCAATAGTAAATACTCGGTCAACCTGCGCTAAGTGCGCCGCTGCCAAAACCAGCGGGTTTAATACCCCTTTTGGGGCTGGCACCACCATAATAACTTCTTCGACACCTGCAACTTTGGCAGGAATAGCATTCATAAGTACTGATGAGGGATAAGAGGCCAGACCTCCTGGGACATAGATACCGACTCGATCAAGGGGGGTGACTTTTTGACCTAAGCGGTTGCCCAGCTCGTCGTTATAGTGCCAGCTCTCTTGAACTTGGCGCTCGTGAAAAGTCTGTACGCGAGAAGCAGCTGTCATCAAAGCCGTCTTTACATCATCTTCTAGACCATCAAAAGCCTCAACCAGAGCCTTTTTTGTTAGCTCAAGCTCACCCATATCTTTAGCTGGATGTTGATCAAACTGCTGGGTTAAAGCCAGCACTACACTATCCCCATCTGCGCGTACCTGAGCGATAATGCCATCTACTGTACTGAGTAAGCTGGCATCATTCACCGTTTCAAAAGCCAGCAATGACGTTAATTGCTGTTCAAAATCACAATCTTGGGTACTTAGCTGACGCATGATCTTATCCTATATTTAGCTTGAGAATAGTAGTAAAAAAATAGGCGCTATAACTTTCAATAATCACCTTTTAGCAGTCACTATTTTAAGACGTTATTTGCAATAATAGTTATCTTTTATGATCTTATACAAAAACAACAAAACCAGTTTAGCACGCTCTATACCTACTGTAAGCGCTAAACTGGTTTCAAAATTTACATAGCTATTTTCTATATTACTCATAGCACCATATCTATTAGTCATATATCTATATCAATAGTATTGTGCAAGCATCTGGTAGTTATCAAGCGATAGCGATACTGTCTTTAAAGCTCTCAAAAATCGGCTCAAGCAGAGCAAACTTGCGCTTGTAACTGACTTGATTGACAATCAAGCGCGAGGACACATCACAAATATGATCGAGGGGTTCAAGACCATTGGCACGCAGCGTGTTACCAGTATCGACCACATCTACAATCAAATCACCTAATCCTACTAGCGGCGCAAGCTCCATCGAACCATAAAGTTTGATGACATCTACCTGTTGGCCTTGACTGGCAAAGTAAGCACGAGCCACATTGACGTATTTGGTAGCAATACGCAAGCGGCGCTTGGGCAATGGAGCACCTTTTATGCCTGCAGTCATAAGCTTGCACTGAGCAATTTGTAAATCCAACAGCTCATAAACATGATTGGCACCGTGTTCTAAAAGCACATCTTTACCCGCGACACCAAAATCAGCCGCTCCATGTTCTACATAGGTTGGTACATCGCTTGCCCGTAAAATCAGGACACGAACATGTGGGTTTGAAGTGGGAAAAATCAGCTTGCGCGACGCTTCAGGATCTTCAAGTAAATCAACGCCAGCTGCCTGCAGTAAAGGGAGTGTCTCTTCTAAAATACGGCCTTTAGATAACGCCAGCGTCAAGCCATTAAATTCAGTATCCAACTCATTTAATAAACTGTCGGTTGGTAAATTCGCAGTTTGCTCATTTTGCTTAGTCATTGGTATTAACCCGCTTGATGTTGACGCCTAAAGCGCGCAGTTTATTTTCCACATTCTCATAACCGCGATCAATATGATAAATACGGTCTATTAGACTCTCACCCTCGGCCGCCGCTGCCGCCATAACTAGTGACATCGAAGCACGCAAATCTGTCGCCATTACAGGGGCTGCAGTAAATCTCTCTACCCCTCTTACGACAGCAGTATGACCATCTACTTGAATAGAGGCACCTAAACGATTGAGCTCGGGGACATGCATGTAGCGATTTTCAAAAATGTTTTCGATAATAGTGCTGGTGCCATCAGCAAGGCAACAAACCGCCATCAATTGCGCCTGCATATCGGTAGGAAAGCCTGGATGCGGCTGGGTACGAATATCAACTGGCTTTGGACGCCCTGTCATTTGCGCTCGAATCCAATCCTCACCTGTGCTAATCGTAGCGCCCATAGCCTCAAACTTTTCAAGTACAGGATATAGCAAACTGGCATTGGTTTTTTTGGTCAATACATCGCCGCGGGTCATTAGTGCGCCCGCTAAGTAAGAACCGGTCTCGATACGGTCAGGAACCACGGCATACGTACAGCCTTGCAAGCGCTCAACGCCTTCAATAGTCATCGTTGCTGTCCCAATACCGCTAATTTTAGCGCCCATAGCCACCAGCATATTTGCCAAATCAACCACTTCTGGTTCCAGCGCGCAGTTGCCCAGCACCGTAGTACCTTTTGCCAATACTGCTGCCATAATGACGTTTTCAGTACCGCCTACCGTGACCATATCAAAAGAAAAATTACAGCCAAGCAGTTTGCCGCCTTTAGGAGCATGGGCTTTGACATAGCCATTTTCTACCGTAATTTCAGCGCCCATTGCCTCAAAGGCTTTAAGATGCTGATCCACAGGCCGTGAACCAATAGCACAGCCACCTGGTAGGGAAACCTCCGCTTCACCAAAACGCGCCAGCAATGGCCCCAACACTAAAATAGAGGCACGCATGGTCTTAACCAAATCATAAGGCGCATAAAAGTTATCGATACTCTTGGTATCACAAGTAACCGTATCGCCCTGCTTTTGGATATCAATACCCATACCCAAAATCAGTTTAATCAAGGTGCGTACATCTTGTAGCGATGGTACATTATGCAAGGTCATGGGCGTCTCAGCCAATATCATAGCTGCCAATAAAGGCAACGCAGCATTTTTGGCGCCAGAGATGGTTACTTCTCCTGCAATACGACTACTACCGGTGATTAAAAACTGGTCCATAGGGGTAACAACCTAATTGTATGTGAATAATAAGGTGAGTAATGATAAAAGAGTCATGTGAAAATCAGAGCTTTTTGACTTTATGATTGGCCTGTTGATTGGGTTTCCCATTCAGCAGGGGTCAATGCTTGGATATTAAGCGCATGAATATCACCACTAGCAATCTTGTCGTTAACCAAAGCGTAGATAGCCTGTTGGCGCTGCACGGAGCGCTTGCCCTCAAAGCTTGCATCGACGACACGGACATCGAACTTATTGCCCTGATTGGCCGCTTGAATAAAAGCGTCTGGAAAATGCTGCTGCAAAAATGCAATTAAATCATCAGCGTTCATACTCATAAAAATACCTGTTTTGAATGTGAAGAGAATAGCAAAAACTTCAAATTAAAATGTCAGACCAGTTGCCAAAATAGAGACATTATAACAAGAGTTTATGGATCTTACAGTACCGTCTTGTGCTGATAACCTGTGCTAATACATAATGTGGCTATTTTTGTCATGAATAATAACTTGATAGTAGATTTTCAGATTAGAACCAGCAGCACATGAAAAAATAGGTGCCAATTTTATCTAAGATTGACCCCATGTCATAAGCTTTTATTTAAATAGTTTAATACTTGCGCGCGTACATCATTCAACCAACGCAAAGGAGACGACATTGCCGCGATGCTCGTAGCATGACTGGCACCTTTAATCTCACCCGTCTCAACGGTTGCCCCATAGTCTTTCAAAGCCTGCGTCATCTTAATAGTATTACGATCATGAACCACTTTGTCATTTTCAGCTGTCAATAATAAATACGGCGGCTGCTTGCCCTTAATGTGCCTATCGGGCATGACATCATCTGGCGTTGCATCATCAGCGAAGGCCGTACCACCGCTATATTGACGAAAATCATAACTGTACGGGCCAGCAATACCTATCACAGCACTAATATCATTTGGACTAACGTTATAAGGTGCTAGAAAATCTTCATCTGAGACGGCAGCTACTGCATTAAATGCACCCGCTGAATGACCTATGACTGCAAAACGCTTAGGGTCAGCATGCAGATCGCTTGCGTTATTATAACTCCACGCAATGGCTTGGGCAGTATCTTTGACGTAGTCAGGGTAGACATGTTCAGGCGCTTTTCGGTAATTAATAACAGCAGTAATATAGCCTGCTTGCGCAAGACTTTGGCCTACAAAAGCATACTGCTCCTTGTTGCCGCTCTCCCATGAGCCGCCATGAACAAATACAATCATAGGATAGCTGTCATTGATAATCCCCTTATCGATGCTATTTTGTGATTGCATCGCTTGCGCTAATGGTTTGGGGTAATAAATATTTAAATCTTGTAGCGGCTCCTCACCATACAAGATGTCTTTGGTAACGCCCACTCCGCCATTCGGGGAGAAGGTATTGAGTACAGACAACGCTGAGATCGCCTGTGCTTGCTGAGCGGCAAAAGTCATAACCCCTACAGCTGCTATGCTCGCCCCTGCCAGCTTCAACTTATTTGTTTTTTGGGATAAGTGGCTAGTCATCTCGTCATTGGCTAGGTCAGTAGTATAGGTTTTTGGTCGTGCTTTATTTGGATTTGAATCTTTCATAGCCGCTACCCTTTTTTATTATCTTTCGATAAATGCTTAATTTCTACTTTCTGTCACCTATTGGCCTTATGACCGTCCAGCTTGTTCTTAGTACTACTACTGTTCAAGGTTCTTGTGACTGCCTTTATTGATGGTGACTCTCAATCACTATACAAGTCAACATAAGGACTTGATGAGTTTTGATTGTCTTGGTTGGCAGGCACGCTATCTGTAGTCGGCTCTACTGGTGCTGGGTTTGCTTGCGGCACAGTATTAGGTGCAGGCGCTGGGGCGATATCTCTGAGCACGGGCGCTGCTACGAATGGCTGCGCAGAAGAAGGCTGGATCGATGTAGGATCTACGGCGCTGCTTTCAGACATAATATCCTCTTCATCGATTGGCAAACCTCTGTCATTCACCACTGTCGTCAGTAGCACCAGCTCAGTAATACCTACGGTACTATTAGCAATATCGATCAGACGGCTTTGCTGAGTGGGGGTCAGGCGTCCCATAATATAGACCACGCCATCATTGGTAATGGCCTTTACTTGGGAAGCTCTAACACCATCGTTGGCCGCGGCTTTGGCCATTAGTTTTGAGGTTATATAGCCATCGTGTACGGTTGAGCTATAGCCTTTAGCGACACTCACATTAAGCTCATTATAGACGCGGCGAACATCAGGCATGGAGCTGACTACTTTTTCAATTTGAGTTTTGAGCGCCTCTGTAGGCACCTCACCGCTTAGGAGTACTTCGCTATAAAAGCTGTCGATACTGATGCGGCTGTTTTGTTGTAGGTTCTCTTGCAGACCATAAATATTGACCTTAGCAGTATGCTCAATGCTACGATCAAGTAGGCGCTGAGGAATAGTACGCTCAGTTACCGGCACTCCATAAGTTCCTTGCGTACTATTGGTCAAATAGTTGGTGGTACAGCCTGTACTGATGGCGCAGGCCATTAGCAGCGCACTTAGCGTGATATAGCTTTTCGTAGCGCGCGGCTTTGTTAAAACAGTGTTAAATGTATGCAACCTTGTCATCCTCTACCTCATAAAGCACGGTCAATAGTTAAATATCAATAAGGAATATCTATTAAAATTATCTTTTAGTGAATAATATCAGTATTCGACAACACTACCAAGCGCTTGCCATAAAAGCGCCTGTCAACCATTCTGGTTGATAAGGTGATACCGACTCGCCTGCTTTATTGCTGTTGCTATCATTGCCATGCACCTTACTATGATCGCCGTCCATGCCAGTCTCTACAGTATAAGCCAAGCTGCGAGTAGTATTATAGGCGACCACATCAAACCGGCAATCACAATTGGCATACTCAGGATGTTGCTGCAAAAAACATTTGGCGGCTTTAATAATTTTGCGTTGTTTGGCTTTAGTGACACTGAGTGCTGCATCGCCAAAACCTGAGCGTAGGCGCTGACGCACTTCAACAAACACCAGTGTCGACCATGCTTGATTAGTCTCTAACATCACTAAATCCAGCTCACCCATTTTTGGCTGCTGCCAGTTTTTTGCGATTAAAACCAAGCCTTGACTCATTAAGAACTGACAAGCGTGCGCCTCAAAACGACTGCCTTGGCGCTGCTTAGGAGAGTTTAGGGCCAGCGAATGATTATGAGCTTTCTGCTTAGCCATAACGTTAGCCTTTTGTACTAATATAAAGTTGTCTGTACGATACGGTAAATCATGACAGAATGGTCAATTGTGAATTATCATAGCACAACATGCTAAACTAACCCCATCAAAGCATACAAATCCTATGTTTTCCTGTTATTTTTTTAAGTACTCTTATAAATAATAAATTCTAAACTCTATATCAATAGCCACGCCTAAGAGGTTTTCATGTCCAGCCCTACTACGATGCCCGCTTGTTTGTATATCGTTGCTACACCGATTGGTAATTTAAACGATATGACGCCGCGGGCACTTGAGACGCTAAAGCAAGTGGCTATCATCGCTTGTGAAGATACGCGCACCTCAGGCAAACTGCTGGCGCACTTTGGCATCGATACCAAAACTGATAACAAAAATGCTAGTAACAATACTAGTAATGATGACGCAGACAAGATTGAAGAAAACGCTGACAAACCTCGTGGCTATAATAAACTTTGGGCCTATCATGAGCACAATAGCGCCATTCAAACCCCTAAGATTATCGAGATGATTCAACAAGGACATTCGGTTGCTCTGATTAGCGATGCCGGCACGCCTTTGGTTAGTGATCCAGGTTTTCAGTTGGTACAGGCCGCGCATGCCGCTGGGGTAACAGTCTCGCCTATTGTTGGAGCTTCAGCCGCTATTGCTGCCCTGTCAGTTGCAGGTCTGCCCTCCGATCGCTTTAGCTTTATAGGGTTTTTACCAGCAAAGACGCATGGTCGCCAAAAACAACTCGAAACCTTGAAATCACGTACTGAAACGCTTATTTTTTATGAAGCACCGCATCGTATTGTCGCCAGCCTTGAAGATATGGCTAAAGTATTTGGCACCGAGCGGCAGGTGGCTTTTTGTCGCGAACTGACCAAAACCTTTGAAACGGTGTATAACACCTCTCTTGGAGCGCTTAGTGAGTTCGTTAAAGCCGATAGCAATCAGCAACGCGGTGAAATAGTTATCGTCGTTGCAGGTGCTAATACAGCGCACGACGACGATGACGTCAGTATCCACGATAAACTTTTGCAGCGCTTACTCGAGGATCTGTCAGTTAAAAAGGCGGCAGCATTGGCAGCTGATATTACGGGCGTCAAAAAAAATGCGTTATATCAGCGTCTGCTTGAGCTGCAAACTTGATTTTTATTTAAAGACAACAACTTGGTAAATACAGCAATTGGAGAGATAAGCGATGTATGATGTGATGGCAGTAGGTAATGCTTTGGTCGATTACGAATTTGTATTGACCGATGCAGCGTTAGAAGAGACTGAGCTTACCAAAGGTAATATGACGCTGGTTAGTTTAGAAGAGCAGCAGCAGGTTTTAGCATTTTTAAAGCTGGCCAACATCAAACTATCAAAAAAAGCAGGCGGCGGTTCAGCAGCTAATACCATGTTTGCCTTTGCAAGCCTCGGCGGTAAACCTTTTTATGCCTGCCGCGTCGGTGACGATGAACAAGGCTTATTTTATTTAAAAGATTTGAACGAGGCCGGCGTTGCGACCTCAAAGCAGTCTATACACGCAGGCGGAGTCACAGGTTCCTGTGTAGTTGCTGTGACCGAAGACGGTGAGCGTACTATGCAAACCTATCTTGGCACATCGAGCGACATTACTAGCGATAATGTTGATTTTGATGCGTTGACCCAAGCTGATTGGTTATATATAGAAGGCTATTTGGCTATGTCGGAGAGCATTCAACCAGCCATGACTCAACTGCGCCAACAGGCTGGCATTCATGGCGCTAAAATCGCCGTCAGCTTTGCTGACCCTGCGGTAGTAAAATTTGCCAAAGAGGGTCTGCTCAATATGCTGGGTAATAAAGTCGAGGTGATATTTTGCAATAGTGAGGAGGCGCGCCTGTTCACTGAGAAAAAACAAATCAAGGCTGCTGCTCGGGCCTTGCTTGACTACTGTCAGATTGCTGTGGTGACAGATAGTGCGAACCCTACAATCATCGCTTATAAATCAGAACAGACTAAAGAAGTTGGTTTTTATGAGGTGACGACGCCGACTGTAGCTCATGTTACTGATACCAATGGTGCTGGTGACAACTACGCTGGGACTTTTTTATACGCTTTATCTCAGCAATATAGTTTGCCTGAATGTGGTCGCCTAGCTGGTGAGGTCTCAGCGCAAGTGATCCAGCAGTTCGGTCCGCGCCTAAGCTCACAAGATTATAAAGATATTGCACACCGTGTATTGACCGTTTAGTAATTTAGTTGCAGCCTACCAGCACAAAAAAGCCCGTACTGATCATACGGGCTTTTGGTTTATTGGACAAAAAAATAGATATAGACTCTCAACCTAAGCCTGCGCCAATGCTTGTTCTAAATCAGCTTTAATATCATCAATATGTTCAATACCAATTGACAGCCGTACCATATCCTCACTGACGCCCGCTTGTTCAAGCTCTTGCCCATTGAGCTGACGGTGAGTCGTGGTCGCAGGATGACAGGCTAAGGACTTGGCATCACCGATATTTACTAGGCGTGTGATCAGTTGCAGGGCGTCGATGAAGCGCGCTCCTGCTGCACGCCCGCCTCCTTCTTCGTCCTCTCTACTACTTTTAACGCCAAAGGTCAAAATCGCTGAAGGCGTGCCTTGCATATATTTTTGTGCCAAATCATGCTCAGGATGATCAGACAAACCGGCGTACTTTACCCAAGCTACTTTGTCATGGTCACGCAAGTATTCAGCAACGGCTTGCGCGTTCTCGACATGGCGCTCCATACGCAGACTCAAAGTCTGCATGCCTTGCAAAATACTAAAAGCATTAAGCGGACTTAATGCCGCGCCAGTATTGCGCAGAGGGGCTACGCGAGCACGGGCAATAAAAGCGGCTTCCCCCACATCTTGGACAAAATTCACCCCATGGTAGCTGGCATCTGGCGTATTGAGTAGAGAGAAGCGCTCAGGATAATCGCCCCAAGGAAATCTACCGCTATCGACGATTGCGCCGCCAATTGAAGTACCGGTCCCGCTCATATATTTGGTCAATGAATGCACCACGATATCAGCGCCAAATTCAAACGGCCGACACAGTGCTGGTGTGGCGACTGTATTATCAATCACTACCGGTACGCCATATTCGTGCGCAATATCGCTTAGTGCCTGAATATCAACGATATTGCCTAATGGATTACCGATGCTCTCAGCAAAAACCATCTTAGTTTTATCATCAATCAAATCATGAATAGCCTCAGGGTTTTTATGATCAAAAAAGCGCACCTCAATTCCTTGACGCGGCAAAGTATGGGCAAATAAATTATACGTACCACCGTACAATGTCGATACCGCGACAATGTTGTCACCCATCTCACAAATGGTCTGCACAGTATAAGTAATCGCTGCCATACCGGAGGCTACGGCCAGCCCGCCAACACCGCCCTCGAGTGCGGCAACGCGCTCCTCCAACACCGCATTAGTGGGGTTCATAATACGAGTATAAATGTTGCCTTGAACTTTTAAATCAAATAAATCCGCCCCGTGCTGGGTATCATCAAACGCATAAGAGCTAGTATGATAAATGGGCACGGCAACCGCTTTAGTGGTCGGCTCGACACTGTAGCCGGCGTGAATCGCTAAAGTTTCTAAACGCTGAGAGTCTAAATTGTTATCGTCTGTTTGCTGGTCACTCATAATCTGCTCCTTGATAGAGGGTAAATACAGCTATAAAAAAAGCTGAGTTAATCATAACTCAGCTTTGGTACGAATAAAACAACAGAAGTAAGCTTTTCCAAGCTCCTAACGACCTTTACTTATAATAAGCGTTTTCTGTACGCGTGTGATCAGTCTCGTCAATCACTTGCGTCAGCTCCGGTATTTGCTGCTTTAGCTGCACCTCTACCCCGTGACGCAAAGTCATATCGACCGCTGAGCAGCCTTGGCAACCACCGCCAAACTTAAGCACCGCCGTCAGCCCAATGCCTTCTTCTTCAATAAGCTCTATCAAATCGACCATACCACCATGAGCTGCTAGACCTGGGTTAATCTCTGATTGCAGTACATAGTTGATACGTTCCTCAACACTGGCATCAGCGCCAACTTTAGGCACTTTAGAATTGGGAGCGCGGAAGGTTAATTGACCACCGAAACGATCTTTATTGTAGTCAATTACCGCATCTTCTAGATATGGTACCGATGACGCTTCGATGAAAGCTGAAAACTCGTCATAACTTAACTGTAAATCAGCACTATCTTCTTCGCCAGGCTGATTATATGCCATACAGCACTCAGCACGCGGTGTACCTGGATGTTCAACAAAGATACGAACACCGATGCCATCGGTATCTTGTTTAGACAATAGATCAGCTAAATAACCTTGAGCAGATTCAGTAATAGTAATATTACTTTTGATCTCAGACTGATCAGTATCTAAAGCTGATTCATAGCCATCAGCTACAGTGTTTGTTGGATTGTGTTCACTCATAAGGCTTCCTATTCGTTGTGACATCAGTACCAGTCTGTTTGCCGCTACGGTGTCGTGAATTTGAGAGGTTTGCAATTATTAACTGTTGCCGTTTTGAATACTTTTGCTCTGACTACGATCAACAATACATGTCTATAAATTTATAGGGTTCATTATAGCGCACTTAAGAGGTAATTCCGACTGCGCTACTGTGTTTTAGCAACAGCTGCTATAAATATAGAGTAATACGCTTACTCAGTACCCTATCTATATTAAGACGACTTAATGGATTATCAAGGATTTTTACACGCAGGATTAAAACTATAGAGGCTATACAAAATAGTAAGACGCTACCTTGTAAAACAGTACTTCTGACTGGGTCATCTTTCGATGATATTTGCCAACCCTCATGCCAATAAGTACACTTCAGCAATCAATACAACAAATGAGCATTGTTGCATGCTAACAGAAACCTTAAAAAAGTTAACCACCAAAGATGGCGCGCAAGTTGCCGTTTGGAAAGTGAGTAATTCTACAGATATAAGACTCAACACAAAGGCAAGCTCTCCTACTCAGCAGGTTGCAAAGAGCCAAAATATCTTTTTGACCCACGGTACCTTCTCAGACAAAAGAGCTTGTTTAAGAATAGCCAGTTATTTGGCTCAGCTGGGACACGACTGCTATATTATGGAATGGCGCGGTCATGGCGCTAGTCCGAAATCAACAAAGAAATTCAATTTTGAAACCGTTGCTACTTACGACTTTGCAGCGGTTTTTCGATATTTATTCGATGATTTAAAGCTAGACAACTTACACTGTGTGACTCATAGCGGCGGCGGTGTTTGTTTGACGATGTTTTTAATACAAAATGAGCAATATATCGATAAAGTAAATAGCATGAGTTTATTTGCCTGCCAAGCGTATGGCGCAATATCAGATGTCAAAAGCTATGCCAAAATTTCTGCAGCAAACATTTTTAACCGTATGTTAGGTTATATTCCTGCTAAGCTGCTCAAACTAGGTCCGGTTAACGAGAGCTACTACATGATGGCACAGTGGTACGACTGGAACTTAAACAAAAACTTTAACAGCAGTTTTACTAAAAAAAATAACAGTAAACACTGCAGCCATTTTGATCAAACTAATAGCGATGAGCGCTTCGATTATCGTCAAGCTATGCCAAAAATTACTATCCCTATCTACGCTATCAGTGCTAAAGGCGATACCTTTATCTCGCCCACTCAGGGCTGCAAACTATTCTTCGATAACTTTAGTCATCCAAGCAATGTATTTTATGAGTTCTCGAAAGCTAACGGCAACTTAAGCGATTATACGCACAGTAGGATTTTGATGAGCCGTGATGCTGCCAAAGAGATTTGGCCAACGGTTGCCGCTTGGATTAATAAGCATACAAAATGAGATTACATCTATTCAAATTAACTTCACATAAGATAACCCAATAAACTCTTATGATTAGTTAAACTTTATAACGTTAATAAAAAATGATAGATAAATAAATAATGATAAAGGAGTAGGCTATGAAGTTATATGTGATTCCAGGTACTTGCGCAGTTGTTCCGCACACCGCCCTTGAGTGGACAGGCGCAGACTATGAGCTTGAGCTTTTAGACCATGATTCTGTCAAATCAGAAGAATATCTAAAAATAAACCCACAAGGCGCCGTACCTTCGATAGTCGATGGCGATACCATTATTACGCAAAATATCGCTACCCAAGTCTATATTGATGCTAACTACCCTGAAACAAACATCTTTGGGGGTAATGAAACACCGGCCGAAAAAGGCGAATTTATGCATTGGCTAGCATTCGTAAATGCTGATCTTCATAAAGCCTTTGCGCCTCTCTTTGGCCCTGATGGCTTTATAGAAGACGAAGCAGCGCAGGAACAATTAAAAGCGAAAGCAAAAGAAAAAATTGCGCACCTGCTTAGATTGCCCAATGAGCAACTGAGTAAGCATGATTATCTAACCGGCACTAAGACTACCGCTGATATCTATCTTTACGTTACCCTAACGTGGGCAAAGAAGTTTGAGATTGACTTGTCTAAATACAATAATTTAAACGACTTTGTTAAGCGTATTGAAGAGGATAAAGGCTTAACTGCTGTTCTTGAACAGCAAGGTTTAGAGAAAATTGGATCGTTATAAGTTATTATGATTACAAAGTGTAATTATAAACCGAATAGTTATGTAAGTAACTACACTTAAATCCCTCTAATTAAATTGGAGGGGTTTTTTATTGCCTATATTTGTTGTCTATTATTTTAATTTGCCTAAAATAAGCTAATACTCAATTATGATATGACCTAAAACATCTTTCTACTTGTCAGCTGTCAAGCGCTTGTGTCAGTATTAGCGCCATTAACAATTTTTGAATAAATAGTAAATGAGTACGTGGTAAGGAGTTGACAGTTATGAGCGAGTTATCAAAACAAAATTCTAATGATAAAAATGATAAGCACTATCAATATTTAGTCTTTATTGGCCGCTTTCAGCCTTTCCATTTTGGGCATAAAGCGGTCGTTGATGAGGCGCTTAAGCGCGCAGATAATGTGATTATGCTTATCGGTTCTGCTAATCTGCCGCGAAGCCTGCGAAATCCTTTTTCGGTAAGCGAGCGTACCGCGATGATTAAAAACGCTTACTCAAAAGAAGACGCCGCGCGTATTCACTGCGTTGGCCTTGACGATGCGTTATACAACGATACGCGCTGGCTAAAATATGTGCAAGCGGGCGTACGCTCGGTGACTAATGACTTAAATGCGGATATCGGCTTGATTGGGCATTCAAAAGATAGCTCTTCTTATTATTTATCGTTATTCCCAAACTGGGCATCAGTCTCAGTACCCAACTATCATAATCTATCAGCTACCCCTATTCGCGACAGTTATTTGATGGGTGCAACGCCAACACCTGAGCGTACGCCTGAATCTACGCGTAAAGTGCTAAATGAGTTTAAAGAGACTGATGAGTATAAAAAGCTGCACCTTGAGGCCGGCTTTATCGATAAATATAAAAAACAGTGGGAATCTGCTCCTTATCCGCCGACCTTTATGACCGCTGATGCGCTAGTGGTGCAGTCAGGACATATCTTACTCGTTGAGCGTCGTAGTATGCCAGGCAAAGGGCTTTGGGCACTGCCAGGGGGGTTTTTAAATCCTAAAGAAACCTTGTTTGATGCCTGTATCCGTGAGCTACGCGAAGAGACCCGCTTAAAGGTTCCTGAACCGGTGCTACGTGGCTCGTTTCATAGTCAGCATACCTTTGATGATCCGTATCGCTCAGCGCGCGGACGCACGATTACTCAAGCATTTTATCTACAGCTCAAAAACGACGCCAAAGGCTTACCCAAAGTCAAAGGTGGTGATGATGCAGCTACCGCATTTTGGCTGCCGCTTGCTGAATTAGATGCCCAGATGATGTTTGAAGATCACTATGCGATTATTACTAAAATGGTAGGGTTGTAAATCTTGGCTCATCAACCATCTAACTTTTGTACTGCAAACTTGTAAACAAAAGTCTATTAATTTAATTATTGTAAGCGTATAATAATTAAAAATTTTCACAACCCAAGCCGATAGACGGTAAGGGTCAATCGCCGCAATAATGCGGTACCTAAAAGCAGAGGAGTTCTGTGATGTATACTAGCAATTTCAATAATCTAATCCTAAATTCTGACAGCTATAAAACCTCGCACTGGTTACAGTATCCACCCGGTAGCGAGTATATGTCAAGCTACGTTGAGGCTCGCAGTGGCGACTACGATGTGCTGTTTTTCGGTCTACAAGCTTTTATTAAAGAATACCTACATGCACCGATTACCACGGCTCATATTGATGAAGCCGAAGCGGTTATCACCGCGCATGGTCTGCCTTTTAACCGAGCGGGTTGGCAGCGCCTAGTCGCAAAGCACGGTGGCCGATTACCTATACGTATTCAAGCGGTGCCTGAAGGCAGTATTGTGTCGGTATCAAACGTGGTTTGCCAAGTCGTCAATACCGATCCTGAGTTTTATTGGCTGCCAAGCTACCTTGAGACTACTCTACTGCGCGCTATTTGGTATCCCTCAACTGTCGCCAGTTTATCTTATTATTGCAAAAACGTGATCAAAGCCGCGCTAGAAAAGTCCGCTGATAATAGCGACATCCTACCTTTTAAATTACATGATTTTGGCGCGCGCGGTGCCTCTAGTATGGAAACCGTAGCTTTAGGCAGCCTTGCTAACTTGGTCAATTTTTCCGGCACTGATAGCATGACAGCTTTGGTTGCCGCTAGCCGCTGGTATGGGATGAATAAAGACATGCCAGCATTCTCCATTCCCGCTGCTGAGCACAGTACCATGACCGCTTGGGGACGCGAGCGCGAGACTCAGGCTTATGAGAATATGCTGGATCAGTTCGGCGGCGCAGGCCATACCGTAGCCGTGGTATCGGACAGTTATGACTTATGGAATGCCATTGATAACATCTGGGGCGACGCGCTCAAAGATAAAGTAGAAACTATGGGCGGCACATTAGTAATACGTCCTGACAGTGGCGATCCTGCCAAGGTAGTTCGTGAGGCTTTAGAGCGTTTGGCTGTAAAGTTTGGCACGACAACCAATAGCAAGGGCTATAAAGTCCTGCCTGATTACGTGCGCCTCATTCAAGGCGATGGTATCAATCCGCAAAGCTTAGGCAAGATATTAGACGTCGTTATGGCAGCTGGCTTTAGTGCAGAGAATGTCACCTTTGGGATGGGCGGCGGTTTATTGCAGCAAGTTAACCGCGATACTATGAGCTGGGCGATGAAAGCCAGCGCTATTCAAATTGACGGCGAATGGGTAGATATCTTTAAAGATCCGGTGACCAGCCGCTCCAAACGCTCCAAAAAGGGCCGCTTGGCGCTAGTTAAAGATAGTAACGGTGACCTTAACACTATCAAAGAAGAGACATTAGAACATCTAGCAGATAACTTACTACAAGACGTGTTTGTCGATGGTCAATTACTGGTTGATGATAATCTTACTACGATCAGAGGACGCACAGGATGGTAACCGCCTCTAATACAAAAACCGCGGTAAGAACAGCAGCTGCGGCTAAAGTTGCGATTGTGGCCAAAGACGTGTTACTCGCGCCTATCTACTTATATCAAGGTCGTAAAGTTAAGCGTGACACCATACGCCTCCCTGAACCTAAAGGCGCACGTTGGGGCAGTGTTAAGCTTGAAAAAACCCGTGCTACTAATGCTAAGCCAACACTTAATCTTATGATTGTTGGCGATTCATCAGCAGCAGGCGTAGGCAGCCAGTCGCAGCAGCAAGCGCTAGCTGGGCTACTGATTCCATCTTTAGTGCAGCAGTCAGTAATTAACTCAAATTTTGCTCAGCTTGACTGGTCACTACAGGCTACTACCGGACATACCAGCTTTGATATTTTGCGCAGGCTTTATGTACTTTCTACGCCTTGTGAGCCTATTGATGTCATGATACTAAGCCTTGGGGTGAATGACGCAACCTCTAATGTCGCAACTAAAACATGGCGACGGCAGCTTGAAGATATTATCGAGGTTGCCAAGCGTAAATTTGGCGTAAAGACGATTGTTTTCTCAAGTCTACCGCCTATGGCAAAAATGCCCGCCCTGCCCGCGCCTTTGAACGAGTTTATCGGAGCCAAAGCAGCTAAGCTTGATACTATATTGCAGCAAGTTTGTGCTAAGCATGATGACGTATACTACATGGCTGCTGATTTTACGCGTATGGCTGAGGAGCACCGCAGTAAAGGCGATAATAGTAATGGTGAGCCTATAGATGGCACCGTCATGTTCGCCAGCGACGGTTTTCACCCAAGCTCTATAACGTACGGTTATTGGGCGCAGCAATTGAGCGACTTGATAAGCGCTTTACTAGCTAGAGAAAATACGAATTAACAACCATTTAAAACAAAAAAACCGCTGATCATTCAGCGGTTTTTTCTTGGCTTTACTAGAAGTATTTAATTTAGCTCTACTAACTTGATAAACTTACTCAGCAGAAGATTTTTTGCTACGGCCACCAAAAGCACCAAAACGCTTGTTAAAGCTAGCAACACGGCCTTCGGTTGAGCTTTTACGCTGCTCACCCGTATAGAACGGATGCGAAGCACTTGAGATATCAAGTGGATAATATGGGTACTCTTTACCTTCGTATTCGCGAGTCGCTTTAGTATTAACCGTAGAACGGGTTAAGAAAAACACGTCAGCATTCGTGTCGTGGAACAATACTTCTTGATAATCAGGATGAATATCTTTACGCATAATAAACTCTCTAGGTCCGATGTATGCTTAGCCAATCAGTCTTCGATATAAGTTAGATTGTGCACACGTAACTGAGGCACTAAGGACATTTTTCAATCTGGCCATCAAGTCACTGGCTTATTCCAGCACCTAATACCATATTGCTGCTCACTTAGCCTTCCACAGCGGGAAAATGAAACCGCGATTTTAACGGTTTTTGTGGTTTGATGCAAGTTAGCTGTATACCAGAGGCTAAATATTTGAACGTCGCTAAGCTACATTGTAGCTAATGACTTATGACCACCTTTTTACTTTAACTTATGCTCTCCCTTTTCTCTTCTTTTGTCTTTTAAGTGCAGTATCTCCTTATACATAATATAAACAAGTAAAAGATGTGAGCTAAACTTTATTACACTATTGTAGGTATTAATACCTAGTGTTTTACTGTACATTCATTTGTACGTATATATATATTATGTAATAAGGGTATTAAAAATATGGATAAGATATCTGTAAAATTTATAACTATAGACAAGGATTGGGATAAAGAGATTTCAAACTATAGTTTTGATATATATCATCTATCTGGTTGGATTAACGCTTCAGCCGTTATAGACGACGGCAAGCCTAAGGGTATAGTCGCCGAATATAATAATAAAAAAATATATTTGCCTTTAATGATAAGAGAGATTGATGCTAAGTACTGGGATGCCACTTCTACTTATGGGTATGGCGGTCCGCTGGTTGACGACACTGTGACCACTGATGAGCTGGATATCATGTTAAAAGGCCTTCAGGATTTTCTTTATGAAGAAGGCTGTGTCTCTTTGTTTATGCGCCTGCATCCCATCATTAACAAAGAACGAGAGCGCCCCCCAGCTGTTGGTAAAATAATAAAGCATGGCTTAACAGTAGCCTCTGATTTGACTAAATCTGAAGAAGAACACTGGCAAGAAACTCAAAATCAGCACCGCCGTGGCATCAAAAAAGCAATGAAAATGGATGTGACTACTAAGGTTGAAGCGTTGGACGAAGAAAACGCTAAAATCTTTTCAAAGATTTATGAAGAGACGATGGCGAATGTTGGTGCCACTGATTATTATTTTTTTGATGACAATTATTACTATAATTTGTCTGAAAACCTACAAGGCAGATTGCTGTTGATAACGGCTTATCAAGAGGATAAGCCTATTGCTTCTTCTTTATACACTGCCTGTGAGGAGTCAGGGATTATGCAGTATCATTTAGGAGGAACGCTCGACGATTATAGAAAACTGCAGCCTGCTAAACTGATCACTCATGTGGCAAGAGACTGGGGGCGGGAAAATAACTATAAATTACTTCACCTTGGCGGTGGCCTTGGTGCTAGCCTCGACTCACTATACAAATATAAAAAAGGCTTTAGCTCCCCCTCTGAGGAGTTTGATTTTAAAACCTATAGACTCATTGTCAACCCAGAGAAATATGCCGAATTGGTAGCCAAGGTTGGTCTGAGCGAGGAAGATTTGAATTCTGACTTCTTTCCTTTATATAGAAAAAAGGCAGCACTTGCTTCTGAAGATGAGGCGAACAGACCTGCTTAATAAGGTAGTATTAAAAAGTATTATTGCAGACAGTATCACTATAAAAAAACAGCAGCTATAACTAGTTATAGCTGCTGTTTTTTGTCTCTACAATATGTTGGGCTTTATTGAGTTGGAACAATATGCCAAACGCCTTTTACATTATCGCCGTTTGCATCTCCAGCTTTAGTGTCTTTTACAAAGAAGTATAACGGCATGTTATTGGCAGCCCACTGATAAGTACCGTCATCACGCTGAAAAGTCGAGAACTGACCGACGCTTTTGGCATTGTTAGGGGCGGTAAGTGCTGGCCAAGCCGCTAAACAATCACCTGTACAGTTCGACTTATTGGCAGTGTCTTTGTCAAAGGTATATAGCGTCATGTAATTAGTAGAATCAACCAGCATACCGTTTCTACTAGTCACTGGTACGGCGCTGCTACTAACCATCTGGTTATCATTCATTCCTGACATATTAGTGCCAAATACTTTATCTATTGTCGAGCAGCCTGTAAGCGCTAAAACACCACTTAGTGCAGATAACATCATAATACGCTTCATAGTAACTTCCTTATTCTTAGAAAATGATTAGTCAGTTTAAATACTTTGTTTGTTTAAATACTCTGTTTTTTGAATACCCTTTTGTTTCCTAGCATTAAGCTTTTTTAATATAGCACATGCTTTAAAAAAGTTAATTCTACTCTTTAGCTAACTTACAAAACGCACACCGAAACATACATATAGATGACCACTGGCTATTGAGACTCCTATCATTATTTACTTAGTTGCTACGATACTATTAGCCAGCTCTCATACAATAGTCAGACAAATAAAGTTGATATAAAACGAGTAATGCTACTTAAGTTGATCAATTTAGATTGACTAAAACATAAGTCAAATAAAGAAATAGTTTTGACAACTAAAAGTTTGCCATACTGCTAAACCTGAAATATAACGGTAACAGTAGTGGATAAGTATTGAACTCGCTTATTGGTGCACGCATATAAACTCAGCACAGCTAAAAACTATAACCGCTATTTTTATACGGCTGTATTTACAATCTCTACCGTCAGTTCAATGATTCATAGCTTAGATTCATAGCTTATTTGATGCTTATGACATTCGACTTTAAGGATATTATAACGATAATGACTCAATTTTCTAAAAACACTCAGTCCGCCAGCAGCACTAATACAATCTTAAATTATGCTAAAGATAAACCAGTGAAACGCGTAGGGATTTTGGGCGGCGGTACAGCAGGCTCGACGATAGCTATTCGCCTTGCTGCCTTGGGACTTGAGACTTATTTGTTTGAAAAAAAGACCTCATTGATTGATGGTCCACCAATGTGTCATCTGCATGCAGGGGGCAACTTGTATCGAGAGATTCCAGAAGCCGACTGCGTGGCTCTGCTTAAGCAGTGCATAGATATCCTACGTCTTTATCCTTATACCATGGACGTGCGACCTACGGTTTTTGCCGTGCCAACTCGCGATGAGGGTTTACCAGAAGATTTGCTGCCGCGTCTTGATACTTTGACCGATGCTTATCGCGAGATGGTGGCTAAAGACATCCATAATAAAGTTTTGGGTGAACCTGAAAACTACTATCAGCTCTATAGCCATGAGCAGATGGTGGCGTTATCAGAGCGTGAACAGGTTGCTGTGCCTACGTGTATTGATGAGTGGATGATACCGGTTGCCAAGTATCTTGACCTTAATAAGGTTAAATTTCCACTGATTGTCGTGCAAGAATACGGCTGGAATATTTTTCGTCTCGCCGCCTCAGCTCAGCTGGCGCTCAATGAGTATGAACACGCTCACGTCTTTACTAACACTAGCGTGCAGCAAGTGGCTGCCGTTGACTGCGAGAATTGTACCAACGCCGATCATCATGTGGTCAAATGGCGTGTCGACTATCAGCAAAATGCTGGCAATCAGCAAGACAGCCAACCTGAAACTGAGTCTGTCGAGGTCGACTATCTAATCAATGCTTGCGGCTTTCGTACTGGTATTATCGATGATATGGTGGGCGTTGAAGTGACGCGTATGGTTGAGTTTAAATCCTCGTATATCACGCATTGGGGCGAGGCTGGTGGTCAGAT
This sequence comes from uncultured Psychrobacter sp., assembly GCA_947501045.1. GTDB lineage: Bacteria > Pseudomonadota > Gammaproteobacteria > Pseudomonadales > Moraxellaceae > Psychrobacter. The sequence goes on along the minus strand of CANMUI010000001.1, from coordinate 268,145 downwards.
TCCAGAGATCATTATTTATGGCGCGCGCGGGACACCTGAAGGTATGGCGCAGCTTACGCCTTATCCAGATGGCTATTTCCAAATCCACGGTATGAGCAAAGCCATTACTTTATTTGACAACGGTTTGGTGGCATCTAACAAAGACAGTGCGCAGCCCAAATTACCTGCACAATATGTACATTATATTGAAGATGGCTGGGATAAAGCGCCGCTACAAGCGCGCAGCCAGCAAGCGATTGAATATGTGGCGGAGTTTGTACCGACGTTTAATAGTGCTCATACTGTAGGTAATGCGCTATATGGCGGTCAACAGATTCCAGGGCAGGACGATACTCTACGCGTGGCTGACGTTAGCTTGTATTCTAATTTGCATTATGCACGTGCTGAGAATGTCAAAGCCTCTTCCACCTTGATTGCCGCTGACGAGATTGTTGATGAGCTGACAAAGCTGAACATATTACAAAAAGATTTGCCAGCCAATCATAAGCGTTTTACCCATCAGTGGTCGTACTTGGCGCATAATAATGAGACGACAGTTGACTGCTTAGCTAAAGTATTGGCCGAAGAACGCGGCTTTCCACTAGCGATGGCTGGTGTCAATCACAGTATTCGCGAAGTAGCACTAGATAGTGTAACGACTGCTAAGGTATGATCAATTGATAAGCTATGCAAAATAATTTACTAGCAGCAACTGTAAAAAAAAGAGCAGATATTAAATTATCTGCTCTTTTTGGTGTCAGTAGTTATTTATTCAGCTTATAAATCGCTTAATCTTTTAATTACCTACCATTTTATTAGTATCGACCTCATCATCGATAGTCACTATAGTTTGTAATAGATCAATAGCCTCATCAATCGTATTACAGACCACCAAACGCTCAAGGTCTTCAACCTTCATAAAGCCTTGTTCAGTCGTATATTTTAAATGTTCAATCATATGATCATAATAACCATTGATATTGAGGATAATCATGGGCTTTTCATGTTGATACAGCTGACGCCACGTGGCAATCTCCATAATCTCCTCAAGCGTGCCAAGCCCACCTGGCAAAGTAATAAAGGCATCAGCATATTCTGCCATTACTGTTTTGCGCGTGTGCATGGTGTCAGTATAGTGCAGCCGCGTTAGCCCCTCATGAGCGATTTCATGTTTGAGCATGAAGGTCGGAATAACGCCAACCGCTTGTGCGCCATTTATAATGACCTCATCTGCTACCGCGCCCATAAGACCGATGCTAGCACCTCCGTAGACCAATCCTAAACCATTCTTAGCTAGAGCACGACCAAGCTTGCGCGCTGCTTGCTCATAAATCTCATTATTGCCTAAACGTGAGCCACAATAAACTGCAACCAGCGGCATAGTCAAAGTTGATTTATCAATTGCTTTTTCAATATGGGTAATGTCTTGACTGGTTAGTACCTCATAAGTATCGTTATTAATTTTCATTTGCATATAATAGTCCCAATGTTGTTTACATTCTTGTTGTTTAATTCATTTAAGCTTAGTACTCGTTGCAAATAACCTCTACACCTTACCTATTTTGCTCGACATTTATTTTACCATAAGCGGTACTACCACAGGATAGCAACCATCTATTACTAAACGCCAGCGACATTTTCTCAAGCTACCCATTAACTAAAGCGCTTACCAATAAATATCAGGGATTGATAACAGGATTAAGCCTATCAAGGTATAACTATGCATGACCTTCATCTACCACCTCTTCTAAATCAAAAGAGTAACACTATTAACCCTACTATTGCTATTGACAGCTACTCACTATCTATAATGACCGAGCGTAATCAAGTACTAGCAGCTACCGTTTATCGTCCTCAAACTTTAGTCAAGAACGCGGTCATGATCGCTCCTGCAACCGGAATCAAACGCCAGTTTTACCATAAGTTTGCCACCTTTTTAGCCAAAAAGGGCTTTGGGGTGATTACCTTTGACAATGAAGGTATTGGGGAATCGCTTAGCACTGATTTGGCTAAGTGTGATGCCTCATTAGTAAGCTGGGGGCGCCATGATATGCCAGCAGTACTTGATGCTCTGCAAGATGAGTTTGTAGAGGCCAACTATCATCTACTTGGTCACAGCGCTGGTGGCCAGCTGATCGGCCTTATGCCCAATTATAAGGCTATCTCATCAATATTCAATGTGGCTTGCTCATCAGGACGTATCAAAAACATGGCTATGCCTTATAAGATAAAAGCCATGGGTTTTATGGATGTGTTTATTCCCGTAAGTAATCTAGTATTGGGTTATACGCCTGCTGATAAAATCGCTATGGGTGAACCGCTACCGCGCGGTGTGGCTCGGCAATGGCGCGAGTGGTGTAATGGTGCCGGCTACATAAAGACAGCGCTTGGCAAAAGCATTCATACGCACTTTTATGACGAGATAGATATGCCAGCGTTATGGCTGGGCTTTAGCGATGATGAGATTGCCAATAGTCAAAACATGGACGACATGATAAGAGTATTCCCGCAAATGCCGGTAGATAAGCATTTTTTGCATCCTAAAGACTTTGGGTTAAATAGTATCAGGCATATGCGTTATTTTAGTAGCAAAACGCAGGCAAAAGCGCCTGAGCTTTGGCAAATGGCGGTAGACTGGTTTAATAAGAATCAACCTACCCAGTAGACTACAAATCCTGTGCTCGCTCAGCCTCCAAACGTTTATTTAAAGCAGAATATAGCGACGGCTGCATATTGTGAATGTTCCCCAGCATCCATTTGATATAGCTGATAGGCACGTCTTTTATCAGCTTGCCTTTATGCTTACCAAATGGCATTTTGCTAATGGGATGAGCCGTGTTTGCGATGCCATGCGCTGCCGCCAAATCGGTTGGCTCAATCTCAAGGCGCGCGCAGCACGCTTTATAGAGCAAATAACACATGCGCGCATCTCCTAGCGCGTCGTGAGCGGCGATAGTCATTTGACTGGCCTCAGCCTTGCCCAATAGCTGCTCGATACATTTGGACTGGCCATAATAGCGCCATTCTGGAAAAGCTACGCGCGCCAGCCTTACCGTACAAATAAGCTTGGCAGAGGGCCGACCTATTACTCGCCAGTCAAAACGCACGTTGTGGCCGATAAGGTACTCTGGCAACTCAAATTGTTCTAACTCAAAACGCTCGAGTCCAGCAACATCATCGTCAGTAATACCATGTACTTTGATCACAATGGGCGATATCGGACGGCCGCTATTAAAATATTTCATCCATTCAAAACCAGTAGCCACATCGATTGTGGCTACTTGAATAGGCCGTGGATCACGGCCTTGATCGGTTTCAGTATCTATAATAAGCGCGGTGGCAGGGTTGTTCATAAATCAAAACCGTTATAAGCTGAATGAAGAAGTAGACGCTATAATATATATAGTCGACACAAAATAAAATTGATACTTTAATATCAACTATAAAAGGTATAAAACAACAAACCTATAGTACCACTCAATCATACGCCTCAAAACCATTTGAGAAACAGAGAGACCAATGCCCTCTAACAGACAAAACCAGCCCCAAAAACCATCATTTTTCAGTCGTCTGCTTAGTGTGCTATTCAAATCACTAGTAGTGCTAGCCTTGTTGTTTGTACTTGATAAATTACTCCCCAGTATTAGTCAGCAAACTCAGTCTTTTATAGTCGCAAAATGGCAGCAGCTGAGCCTTATGCAGCAAGAATTGCCTACAGAAAATAGCCTACCCAGTCCATTACCCGGCCAGCATTTAACAGATACTTGGGGCGCGGCGCGAAGCCAAGGTCGCAGTCATGAGGGCATCGATATATTTGCGGATCGTGGCACCCCTATTCAAGCCACCACCCAAGGTATCGTCAGAAAGGTGGGTCATAATAACTTGGGCGGCCGCGTCGTCGTCATCGTCGGGCCTGGCGGTGCGGGGCATTATTATGCGCATTTGAAAGATTATGCTGATATTGAGCCCAATGACTGGGTTGATGTGGGTGACACGATCGGCTATGTCGGCGATAGTGGTAATGCCAAAGGCACACCGCCGCACGTGCATTATGGTATCTATATTAACGGGCAAGCGGTCAACCCTTATCCCTTACTAATAAAACCTGACAGCTAATAGTTGACTCATAACTTGGCGAAGCAAAAACGGGGCGTGTTAGGTAGATTTACTTTTAATCGCCTCACATTTAGTCACCTTACATTTAATCACTTCACTTTAAAACCGATACCGTGCCTTCTTTTTTATTTTGAACGGATGATAGCAGGATCTGGCTTAGTATGAGCAGTTGTATTGTTAGGCATAGAGCGAACATGAGCGCTTGGGAATACGGCACTAAATGTCGAACCTACGCCTTCTACCGATTCAATTTGTAAATTTGAGTTATATTGATACAAGACATGTTTTACAATCGCCAGTCCCAACCCTGTCCCTCCGGTAGCACGGCTACGACCACTATCGACGCGATAAAAACGCTCAGTTAAACGGGTAATATGCTGTTGGGCAATGCCAATCCCATCATCTGTGACTGCAAATCGGCAGCCCTCTAGAGTTTTTGTCCAACTGATGACGATATTGCCGCCTTTAGGGGTATATTTGATCGCATTAACAACCAGATTGGATAATGCGCTATTGAGATACATCTCTGAACCAAATAAACCAGCGTCCGTATCTATCTGCAAGCTAATCGTATGCCCATATTCTTGGTTATAAACCTGTGCGTCATTATAGACGTGGGTGAGCAGGCTGCTCATATCGATATAATGCAACTCATGGGTCTCTTCGATCTCGATGCGAGATAGCAGCAATAAGTCATTCACCACTCTATTCATCCGCGCGGTCTGCTGGGTCATCAGCTCAAAACCGCGCTGCCAATGCGGAGGCATGTCTGGCTGATCTGAGAAGTTTTCAAGGTAACCCATCAGCACCGTTAAAGGCGTGCGCAGCTCATGAGAGACATTGGCCACAAAGTCGCGGCGCATTTGCTCCAGATGCTGCAAACGGGTCACATCATAAATGATCAGCAGCTTTTCATCCCCAAAATGGGTGAGCTCACACTTTAAATAACGCTTTGGATCTCGCCATGAGGCGATATGCACGCCATCATTAGGCGACGTTACATTCTGATAATACTTTCGGAATTCAGGTGCTGTAATGAAGTCAAAAATACACTTGCCCTGATCGTCTGGTTGCAATAATAACAGATCCTCGGCCGCCTGATTCCACCACTCCAAACCATCATCATCATTGAGCAAAATCATCGCATCACGTAGTGCTCGTAGGGCGCTTCTGATTTTTGTGAGTTGATCTGTTGTACTTTGCGGAGAATCTTGGTTCTGCGGATCTTGTGAGTCAGTGTTTCTAGGCGTCATCGTGTTTATCCACCGTCTTTATAAGCAGCTGCATGGCTATCAGCAGCCCTAATATTTGAATGTTCAACAGACCCTACTCTTGCTCGACTAAATTAGAGAACCGATAGCCAGTACCACGAACCGTTTGGATCAAGGTATCACAGTCATATGGTCGCAACAGTTTACGTAAACGCCGAATATGGACATCAATCGTGCGATCTTCGATGTAAACATTACCGCCCCAGACCTGATCTAGCAACTGCGCTCGCGTATAAGCACGCTCCGGATGGCTCATAAAAAACGCCAGCAATCGATACTCTGTCGGACCGATATTTATGAGCGTACCATCAGCGGTGACGCGCTGACTTTTAGGATCTAGGCTCAGCTTACCTACGTCGATCGTCTTCTCAGTACCAAGCGCACTGCTACGGCGCAATACCGCCTTTATCCGTGAAATCAGCTCACGGGTGGAAAAGGGTTTGGTCATATAGTCATCAGCGCCAGCATCAAGACCGTGAACCTTACTATCTTCCTCGCTTTTGGCGGTCAACATAATGACAGGGATCTCAGAGAGTAGCTCATCGCTTTTGAGCATACGGCAAAAATCAATGCCGCTTTTATCACCGGGCAACATCCAATCGAGCAAAATCAGTGCTGGACGATGATCAACGACTTGCTGATGCGCCTCTGAGACATCAGCCGCCTGCAAACTCTCAAATCCAGCCATCTCTAACGTCATCACCACCATCTCGCGAATCGCTGGCTCATCTTCGACAATTAAAATCTGTTCATTTTGCATATGAAAGCCTTTCTTAAGATACAAAAAATAGTTGGCGTTCAAAAAGACGATAAGCACTCGCCAATGTTTGCTCATTAAACCGATTAATTATGACAGTTTGATGACATTTACATTTAAATTATTTCTAATAAAAAGTTCAATGGTCCATCATTGATACTGGTTACTTGCATATCAGCCCCGAACTGACCGCTGGCAATCTTTGGATATTGCGATTTGGCATAGACTATCATATCAGCGAATAACGCTTGGGCGCTATCTGGCGCCATTGCTCCGCCAAAGTCAGGACGGCGACCTTTATCAGTCTTTGCCATCAAAGTAAACTGCGGTATTAACAGTAACCCACCGCCAACTTGCTGGACGTTTTGATCCAATTTACCACGCTTCGCAGGGTCGCTATCATTCTCAAAAATACGATAGGTGAGAATTTTATCAATCATCCGCTGCGTACTTTGCAAGTTATCATCATGCCCCAGCCCAACATACGCTAGTATTCCATATTCAATTGAACCCACACAGTTGTTATCAACTTCCACATTAGCAGTGCTTACTCGCTGTATAAGTGCCTTCATTCACTAACCCTTTATTCATGATATTCGTAGCTTTGATCGATTATGATCACACGGGCAGACGTTGTCCATGATAAAATACAACCTCATATTTTTTCCGTCTTCATAGCCTATTTTCATTCTAAAAATATTTCGGTAGCCCACTATGACCTTATTTACCACCATACAACAATTTGTTCCCCAACAAAAACTAAGTAAAATTGCTGGACGCTTAGCCGCCAGTCGTCACCCTGTCGTCAAGCGCGCCTTTATCCGCAGTTTTGCCAAAGCTTATGGTGTCAGCCTAGACGAATATGAACGTCAGAGCTTTAATGCCTATGAGAGCTTTAATGACTTTTTTACCCGTGAGCTCAAAGACGAGGCACGGGCGATAGACCCAACCGCAAACGGCATTGTTAGCCCCGCTGACGGTATCATATCGCAGCTTGGACAAATTGATGACAGTAAGCTACTACAAGCTAAAGGTCGCCACTACGATATAGGACAACTACTTGCTGATAGCAGCGACGGTCATTATTTCGCTGATGGCAGCTTTGCGACCATCTATCTAGCGCCAAGCAATTATCACCGTGTGCATATGCCTTTTGCCGGTACGCTGACAAAGACTCGTTATGTGCCGGGTACGCTGTTTTCAGTCAACAACACTACCGCTGCCAACGTGCCTGATTTGTTTGCTCGCAACGAGCGTTTGGTTTGTCTGTTTGATACTCAGTATGGCAAAGCGGCGGTGGTCATGGTTGGTGCGATGATTGTCGCCGGTATCGAAAGTGTCGCTACTGGCAAAATTGTACGCACCGATGATATTCAAGAAGCTGAGCACAATATGAAGCTCGAGAAAGGCGATGAGCTTGGGCGTTTTTATCTGGGTTCAACCGCTATAGTCATCTTGCCAAAAGAGGCAAAGGCAGATTGGTTAAATGGTTTACACGCAAATAGTGTGGTACAAATGGGTCAATTATTAGGCGTGGCTAAGGTCTAATAAAACTCAAGCATCAATCAGCCAGCCTTGCTTGGTCGCATAATCGATTTGGGTGACCAGCCACTGATGCACTGCAGGAAAAGTATCGGCAATAAACTCATGTGCCCCAGCCACTTGTGAGCGTGTGATACCCAGCTCTATCCACGTTTTGCCCTCAGTGTTTAGATTCAACAAAAAAGGCAATGGCCGATCCACTACTTTTAGCAGTTGGGTCTCAGTGCTATTGCCAGTCTCTTGCTCCTCCCAGATTTTACTCAAGTTGCCAATCCCGTTACCCTGCTGGGCTTGCAGACGTGCTATACCGTCACGCTCTTTGATGTGCGCATCACTGCGGGCGCGAGCATACAAAAACGTGTCACCCACATCAATCTCTCCTAAATCATGCACCAATGCCATTTTTAGCAATGTCTCGTGATTCACGTCCAGCTCAAATAACTCCGCTATTGACCAGCACGCCATCGCTAAGTGCCATGAATGCTCGGCGGAATTCTCTACTCGCAGCGACTCACTACCGTTTTTAGTAATGTGGTTACGGCGATTGACATGCTTTAGTGCATCAAGCGCTAATAGAAACTCGGTCACCTCATGCATATTAATAGTGTTTGAAAGCGTTGATGAGCGAGCTGACGATATCGCAGACGACGAAGCTGATGACAAGGTTGATGACATAAGGTTCTCATTGCATAAATGATTGAAATAAATCTCCGTCATTATACTAGGGCGTTTTGTTCTCTTCTATTTAAATACCCTCACTATGATCAATCCTAAATAAAAAATACAGTCACTTTTGACATATTTTTATAAATATTTTTTATGTCATCAAACTGTCATATTTGCTTGTCACAATGGGCTCATTAACCACAGGGCATAGTTGCAGCGTTGTCATTGTTATTTATAAATGCCTGATAAAAAAAACTTTTAGGAGAAATAATGCGTCATTCATTAATAACGGTAGCCGTCGTTAGTGCCTTTACCTTAGCTGCTTGCAATCAAACGACAAGTAGCAACGATAATGAAACCATTGATAGCGCAGTATCAGCTAATACGGCAACGGCTGCTTCTGGCGATGCTAATTCGGCTGAAAACATATCCATGAACATCACTGGAGCTGGCGCTTCTTTTCCGCAGCCTGTCTATGCTAAATGGTCAGATGCCTATAACAAGGCAACAGGCGGTCAAGTGAATTATCAGTCAATCGGCTCATCCGGTGGTATCAAGCAAATCATCGCCAAAACGGTAGATTTTGGTGCATCTGACGCCCCTATGACTCCAGATGAGCTAAACGAAGCAGGTCTGATTCAGTTCCCAACCGTCATCGGCGGCGTCGTCCCTGTCGTCAATATCGAAGGTATTGAACCGGGTCAGTTGCAGCTAGATGGGGAGATGTTAGCAGATATCTACCTTGGCAAGATCAGCAACTGGAATGACCCTGCCATCGCTGCTATGAATCCTGAGTTAACCCTTCCTGATGCCGCTATTACCACGGTATTTCGCTCAGACGGTTCGGGTACGACTTTTAATTTCACTGATTATCTGGCTAAAGTCTCCAGCGACTGGAAAGACAATGTTGGCGTGGATAAAACGGTGAAATGGCCAACTTCAGCAACGGGTGCGGGCGGCAAAGGCAACGAGGGCGTTTCAAGCTACGTAACACGTATGAATAACGCTATCGGTTATGTTGAATATGCATATGCCAAACAAAACGGTATGTCACACGTCGCCCTCAAAAACGCGGCAGGTAACGTGGTACAGCCCTCTGCTGAGACCTTCGCCGCCGCTGGTGACATCGATTGGTCACAGCAAGAAGGGTTTTATAAAATTATCACCAACTCCGAGACTGAGCAAGCATGGCCAATCGCTGCGGCTACCTTTATCTTAGTGCATAAGCAGCCTGAAGATGCGCAGCAAATCGCTGGTGTATTCAACTTCTTTGACTGGGCTTATGCTCAAGGAGATGACGACGCTATGGCGCTTGATTATGTGCCCTTCTCTGATACTGCTGTAGATTTATTTAAAGCCAAATGGAATGAGGTCGTCGATAGCGAAGGTCAGCCTGTTTATAACCCCTCTTAGTCGGATTAACTAAAGCGCAGTTCCATTAAAACCATAACTTACTAGGCTAATTAGAGTATTGAGGCTTTTATGGCAGATCTAAAATCCCAACTAGCAAAGCATCGAGTAGCCAAACAAAGACGCATTGATGCCGTTTTTGTCAATGCGACCAAAGCGTTTGCCATATTGGTTCTATTGGCGCTTGGCGGCATCATGCTCTCGTTAGTTGTGGGTGCATGGCCGAGTATCAGCGAATTTGGCCTTGGGTTTTATACCAGCAATAACTGGGATACAGTAGGCAATCAATACGGGGCACTAGCGCCCATTTACGGTACGCTCGTCACCTCAATGATCGCGATCTGCATTGCGGTACCCGTCAGCTTCGGTATTGCCATCTTCTTAACCGAATTATGCCCTGTTTTTTTGAAAAGGCCCTTAGGTATTGCCATTGAGCTTTTGGCTGGCATCCCTTCTATCATTTACGGTATGTGGGGGTTATTTGTATTTGCACCGTTCTTTGGCGATCACATTCAACCTTGGTTTATTGAAAATATTGGGCCGCTACCTATCATCGGCAAGCTGTTTACTGGTGCGCCCATGGGGCTGGGTATGTTTACCGCCTCGTTAGTGCTGGCGATTATGATTATTCCCTTTATTGCCGCCACCATGCGCGATGTGTTCTCTGTAGTGCCTGACTTATTAAAAGAATCAGCTTATGGTATGGGCGCCACCACGTGGGAGGTGATGTTCAAAATTGTCCTTCCATATACCAAAGCAGGCGTGGTCGGTGGGGTGATTTTGGGTCTTGGTCGCGCATTGGGTGAGACGATGGCAGTGACCTTTTTGATTGGTAATGCCTTTAATATCAGCCCAAGTCTCTTTACTTCTGGCGTCACCATTACCTCAGCATTGGCCAATGAGTTTGCCGAGGCATCAAGTGAGTTGCACTTAGCGTCATTGCTGCATTTAGGGCTGATTCTGTTTGTGATTACCTTTATCGTGTTGTCTATCTCTAAATTGATGCTCATGCGTATTGACCAAAAAGCTGGCAATTAAAAATTCAGTAAAGCTTCAGTACGAAGCTGCCCTATCCAAACCAAAAAGGACAAGCCTTTTATGACTTTAGCGCCTGTGATTACTAAGCCCTCTTCAAGCTTTGAGGATCGCTACAGCAAAAGCCTGTATAACAAGCGTCGTTTTATAAACAGACTAGGGCTTGGGTTTGCGATGTCGGCCATGATATTCGGTTTGTTTTGGCTGCTTTGGATTTTGGTTACACTTCTCACCGAAGGCTTTCAAGGTTTAGTCGAGATGCCCGTATTTGTGGCTGATACACCGCCGCCTATGAGTGAGGGTGGTCTGCGTAACGCTATCGTCGGCTCAGCAATGCTGGCTTTTTCGGGTCTAGCGATTGGCGCCCCCATCGGCATGATGGCAGGCATTTACTTAGCGGAATTCTCGCATGGCAGCCTATTAGGTAAGGTCACGCGATTTTTAAACGATATTTTGCTGTCTGCCCCTTCAATCGTTATTGGGCTGTTTGTTTATGCACTGATGGTCAAAGGTCAAAGTTTCTCAGGTTGGGCAGGCGCGATCGCGCTGGCATTGATTGTGATTCCCGTTGTGGTGCGTACCACTGAAAACATGCTCAATCTAGTACCCAATACCCTGCGCGAAGCGGCGTATGCCCTAGGTACACCAAAATGGAAGCTGGTAACGACGGTCACCATTAAAGCGGCAAGAGCTGGCTTGACCACAGGGGTGCTATTGGCGTTTGCTCGTATTACTGGTGAGACCGCGCCGCTGTTGTTTACCGCCTTAAACAACCAGTACTTTAGTACCGACATGACGGGGCCGATGGCCAACTTACCAAACACTATTTACCAATTTGCTATGAGCCCTTATGACAACTGGCATGCGCTAGCTTGGGCAGCGGCACTACTCATTACCACGACGGTATTAACTTTGAATATCCTTGCTCGCTTTATCGGCGGTAAAGATCACAGCCGATAGCTCAAAACAGGAAACACTATGACTAATATTACCTTAATTAATAATACCCTGATTTAACGTAACCATATGCTGATTTAACGTAAATTTAAAAGGGCTGGATACCATTATGACTGACGTCCTAGAGAGAAAAAATGTGAAACAGAAAACGCTTATGCCTATCATCAAAAAAAACCGCTTACCACCCACCTTTAATAAAGGTCAGAGCAAGCAACCCGATAGCACGCGCCTTACTCAGCAAACCGTGGCAGATATCCCTGACAATATGCCCACGGCTAAGATAACCATTCGCGATTTGAATTTTTATTATGGTGATTTTCAAGCCTTAAAAAACATCAACATCGATATACCAGAAAAGAGGGTAACTGCTTTTATTGGCCCATCAGGCTGCGGTAAATCAACGCTGCTACGCACCCTTAACCGTATGTACGACTTATACCCTAGTATGCGTGCTGAAGGTCAAATCAGCCTTGATGGCAAAAATATTTTGGGCAAAGAGGTGGATGTGAATCTGCTGCGGGCGCGTGTCGGTATGATGTTCCAAAAGCCAACGCCGTTTCCGATGTCGATTTATGACAATGTCGCCTTTGGGATACGCTTGTATGAAAAACTGAGCAAATCAGAGATGGAGGAGCGGGTCGAATGGGCGCTAAAAAAGGCGGCATTATGGCCTGAGGTGAAAGACAAGTTAAAGGCGTCTGGACTGTCCTTATCTGGTGGTCAACAGCAGCGTCTGTGTATCGCTCGCAGTGTGGCAACCAAACCTGAAGTATTGCTATTAGATGAGCCAACCTCAGCACTTGATCCCATCTCGACAGGCGCTATCGAAGACTTGATTACCGATCTAAAAAACGACTACACCATTGCTATCGTAACCCACAACATGCAACAAGCCGCGCGTGTCTCCGATTACACCGCTTATATGTATTTGGGCGATATGGTAGAGATGGGCGCAACCGATCAGATATTTACTAGCCCCACGCAAAAAGCGACAGAAGACTATATTACGGGGCGTTATGGCTAAATCTGTCTTGTTTTAGAGCAGTTATTCTATTAAGCATCATTTTATTATAGCTAGGTCACTTTAAAGGTGTTACAACTCAGTGCTGCTGGTATTTGTTTTGCGCAGCCTCTGTCAGCGTAGACACAGCACGCAAGTAAAATGAATACCAGCAGCACGTGGCTAAATATGTCAGTTTTATTTGAGATTGACTATATGCAAAACTTTATTACGCAAACCAAGACAATATAAGAGAACCGCGATGCCGATGTCTGAAAAGCATTTATCCAAAAGTTTTGATCATGACTTGCGTGAGGTTATCGATTTATTTATGCAGATGGGGCACATGGCAGCAGAGCAAGTGACCATTGCCACCCGGGCCTTGATAGAAGCGGATGAACAGGCAGCTAAAAAGGTAGTGGCAGATGATCAGCTGATCAATCAGTTAGAGATTAAAATTGATGAGCAAATTATGCTACTGGTAGCAAAAAGGCAGCCAGCAGCGAATGACTTGCGCTTAGTTATGGCGCTGAGCAAAGGCGTGGTTGATCTAGAACGTGTGGGCGATGAAGCCAGTAAGATAGCTCGTATGGCATGTCAATTGATTAAGGTTGGTGCGTCGCCGCGAGGCTATTTGGAAGTGCAGCACTTATCCAATCAGGTGCGCTTAATGCTGCTTGATGCCCTTGATGCATTCACGCGGATGAATCCTCAGCAGGCATTTGCAGTACTACAAAGCGATGATGCGGTCAACGAGGAGTATCAATCGGCCACGCGATCATTGATGACCTATATTATGGAAGATAGCCGCCATGTGTCCAAAGTCATCAATATCTTGTGGGTATTACGAGCACTTGAGCGCGTAGGTGATCATGCGCGTAATATTGCTGAGTTGGTTATTTTTTGCACCAGCGGCAAAGATGTCCGTCATACTGATTTTATGCAAGTCGAGCAAATTGTGCATCAAACTAACCATACTAGCTCTAATCATGGCTCTAATAAACGTTAAAAGCGCTTTTTATAGCCTTTAAAACCGTACTAATTAAAATAGTATTAAGATTCAAAATTAATACTCAACCTAATAGCGAAAATGTTTACGGATAGGATATTTGAACAGAACATTTTTTTCCTGTGTACCTTCACCAATGTTATGAATAATTAGCGGCGTACCATCAGCGGCCTTTTTGTTGGAAACAATACCTATATGCGGCTTATTACCGTCCGTTAATCGCCAAGTCACAATATCTCCTGCCTCAAAACTCTCCTTATTAGTAGTCGACAACGATTGTCCATGACGTTCAAAAAACGTTTCTAAATTAGGTACTCGGCGATGATCGATATTTTTGTCCGGGGATTCTAAATCCCAAAGCTTTGGATATACGGCCCAGTTCTCTTGCATATCCACATTAACCAATTGCTGCAAATCTATGTTTTGTAATCGATAAGCGCGAATGATCACATCAGCTGACCTACCTGTGTTTTTAGGCACATCACCACGTGGAAACTCTATTTTACGATAAGCAGGATCGTAGTTGACCGTCACACCAATCTGTTTTTTGGCGTCTGCTGCTAGCTTGTCACCACTTGTACTAGGCGTAGCAGCAGAGGCTAGCGGTATTATTAGCACCGAAAATAATGCTGCTAAAAAATATTTTAAACTGGACTGCTTTACCCTATTCATTCTATTACCTTCGTTTGTCTGTTTTAATAACTGACATCATCTCATGAGCGGGCTACTTGATCAAATTACTAATGGTCTTAAATGCTGGATCTTGGCTGCTACGGCACAGCTCAAATAAAACGGTTTCTACAGTAGTAATGACTCCGCCTGCCCTTCGAATACGGCGAATGGCTTGTTTTTTATCGTAAGGAAAACGTGAACCTACCGCGTCGCCAATGATTACTGGCTGCATACCATTATCAAGCAGATCAAGCGCGGTTTGTAGGACGCAGACATGGGCTTCAGCCCCAACCAGTAAGACTATACTACGGTTCTGCTGGGCAAGATAATGCCAAGAGTCATTGTTATCACAAGCACTAAAGGTCACCTTTTCAAAACCTTCAGCGTTACTGCCTTCAAGCACCTCTTTGATCTCAGGTAACGTATCACCCAAACCTTTTTTATATTGTTCGTTAAGCATGATGGGAACATTAAGAGCTTGCAAGCCTTTGATAAGAGTAACGATCTTTTTAACAATCTCTTCATGATCTAATATGTGCGGTGTCAAACGTTCTTGCACATCAATGATCATTGCCTGCGTATCTTCGCGAGCTATTCTATAAGTGCGATCAGAAATCATAGTAGGCATAGTACACTCCTTGTACGACTGCGGCGAATACCACAGTGTGTTTAAAATCAATACTGTTATTAAAATAAATACTGCTAAACTTACCCTTATTTAGTCACAGTTTAGTCGATGCGTCAATAACGATAATTTTTAATAACACTTGATAGCAAAGTAAAAATAAAGTAATTATCTTTGCTGTCAAGTTTTGCTACTACGAAACATAAAGCCCTTAACCAAAATGATTAAGGGCTCTATTAAGACTCATATCAAATAAATATCAATTAAAATGGTACAAATCTAATCTAAATAGTGTCAATATAAGCTTAAACCCGCTCGATAACCGTAGAGATACCTTGACCCAAACCAATACACATGGTGGCAAGGCCAATCTCGGTATCCATTTGCTCCATGGCATTTAGCAAAGTGACGGTAATACGCGAGCCTGAGCAGCCGAGTGGATGACCCAAAGCAATCGCGCCACCGTTGATGTTAACGATATCTTGCTTGTCCTCTAGATCCATATTTTTAAGTACCGATAGGCTTTGCGCGGCAAAGGCTTCGTTCAGCTCAATGGTTTGCATGTCACCGATGCTCATGCCAGCACGTTTAAGCGCTTTTTTGGTCGCAGGTACCGGGCCATAACCCATAATAGCGGCATCACAGCCAGCAATCGCCATGCTACGAATACGCGCGCGTGGTTTTAGACCTAAATCTTTGGCTTTTTGCGCACTCATCATAAGCATAGCCGAGGCACCATCAGACAACGCTGATGACGTTGCTGCAGTTACTGTCCCTTTTGGATCAAAGGCTGGACGTAGGCCTTGCATCTGCTCCATCGTAGCATCGGGACGAATCACTTCATCAACAGTACACAGCTGCAAACGGCCTGCTTCATCATGGCCTTCAATGCCGACGATTTCATTATCAAAACGACCCTCGGTAGTCGCAGCCCACGCACGACGATGCGACTCAAGACCAAAGGCGTCTTGCTCCTCGCGGCTAACGTTGTTCATACGGCCAAGCATCTCTGCGGTCAAGCCCATCATATATGAGGCCTTAGCATAATGCTTAGAGGCTGCAGGGTTGATATCTAAACCATGCATCATACCGACGTGACCCATGTGCTCGACGCCGCCGACGATAAAAATATCGCCTTGACCCGTCATAATCTGCGCCGCTGCGGTATGGATAGCCTGCATGGATGAGCCGCACAGACGGTTGACGGTTTGACCACCAACGGTAGTTGGAATATCAGCTAACAGCGCCGCATTACGACCGATATTATAAGCCTGTTCTAGGGTTTGCTGTACGCAGCCCCAAATCACGTCTTCGACCTCTTTTGGATCAAAATCATTACGGGCGACCAAAGCGCGCATCAAGTCAGCTGACATGTCATCAGCACGCACGTGACGGAACATACCGTTTTTAGATTTTCCCATCGCTGAGCGCACGCCATCTACGATGACCACATCTGTTGGACTTAAAGTTGTCATATTATCTTCCTTTTCAATTTGTTGTCAGTGCCGCTGCTCAAGCTTTATCAGTTCATAATGGATACATATAAAGCAAGCTTACGGCACCTATCCTAATACGGTAACCCTATAGGTTGGACGGGTTAGGTTATGCTGCTGGATAAAAAGTCTCGCCAGCGGCCGCCATGTCGCGAATCTTTTGCGGCGCTTCATAGGCTTTGCCAAGATGCGCATACTTTTCACACAGTACTAAGTAGTTCTCTAAACCCATCTGATCGATATAACGGCAAGGGCCACCACGGAATGGCGGGAAACCAACGCCCATAATCATCGCCATATCCGCCTCAGCCGGCGTAGAGACGATGTTGTCCTCTAAGCAGCGTACCGTTTCATTACAAAAGGCTAGCATAGTGCGGTCAATAATCGTTTGATCATCAAACTCTTGCTTGTCGCTATCGGTAGTCGTTTTTAGCAGCTCATAGGTAGCATCGTCAGCGACCTTCTTAGTCTTGCCGCGTTTGTCAGTCTCGTACTTATAGAAACCCACACCGTTTTTCTGACCCAAACGCTCGTTTTCGTACAGATGTTGAATCGCGCCTTTATAGTCAGGCTTCATGCGATCAGGAAATCCTTCTGCCATAACTTCTGCGCCGTGCACACCGGTATCTAAACCGACCACGTCAATCAAATAAGCCGGACCCATAGGCCAGCCGAATTTTTCCATCACTTTATCGACATGCGTAAAATCAGCACCTTGCTTGAGCAGTAAATCAAACGCGCCAAAGTAAGGGAACAATACACGGTTAACTAAAAAGCCTGGGCAATCATTAACCACAACCGGCACTTTGCCCATTTTAGAAGCTAGCGCAACAGTAGTAGCAATGGCTTCTTCTGAGGATTTTTCGCCGCGAATCACCTCAACCAGCGGCATACGGTGCACGGGGTTAAAGAAATGCATACCGACGAAGTTCTCAGGACACTCAAGTACTTCCGCTAAGTGTGTGATAGAAATCGTTGAGGTGTTAGACGCCAAAATCGCATCTTTTTTCACCAAGCCTTCTACTTCTTTGAGTACCGCATGTTTGACTTTTGGATTCTCAACTACTGCTTCGATCACAATATCGGTATCAGCAAAGTCGCCATAGTTTAGCGTTGGACGGATACGGCTTAAAGTCTCCCCCATTTTTGCTGGGGTCATCTTCTCGCGATCGACCATTTTACTTAATATCTTACTGGCCTCTTTCATACCCAAATCTAATTGCTCAGATTTGATGTCTTTCATGATAATAGGCAAGCCTTTACTGGCGGCTTGATAAGCAATACCGCCGCCCATGATACCGGCGCCAAGTACAGCAGCTTCATTAATATCGTGCGCTTGCTTGCTGTGTTTTTTAGCCAGTTTTTTAACCAACTGATCGTTTAAGAACAGACCCACTAAGCTCTCTGCTTGCGGAGTTTTAGCAGCTTTAGCAAAGCCTGCCGCTTCCACTTTTATAGCTTCATCGCGCGTCAAATTGACATGCTGTTCAATGGCTTCAATAGCAAGCGCAGGCGCTGGATACTGTTTTGGATTGGCTTTGGAGAAAATCATTCCTTTGGCACTATTAAAAGCCATCGCTTGTTCGAGCTGGTTTAACTTAACCGGATTGATCTTCTCTTCACGTTTAGCTTGCCAATCAAGCTCCCCTGAGATGCACTTTTTGACCAGATCAATAGCGGCCTCTTGCAGATCATCAGCGGCAACCGTGGCATCAACCAAGCCTAACTTTAAAGCTTCTAGTGATTTTTTAGGTTTACCTGTCGCGATAAGCTCAAGCGCGTTATCGATACCGATGACGCGGGTACTACGAACCGTACCCCCAAAGCCTGGGAAGATACCAAGCTGAGTCTCTGGCAGACCGATGATAGCTTTGTCGCTCATGACACGGTATTCACAAACCAGCGTCATCTCACAACCACCGCCTAATGCGGCGCCATTGATAGCGGCAACTTTTGGAAATGGTAGATCTTCAAAACGATTAAAGTCATCGTTGATATTGATCACCCAATCTTTAATCTCATCTTCTGATTGTTTAAAAGAGGCAACGAATTCAGTGATGTCAGCCCCTGCGATAAACACGCCTTTACCTGAGGTGACGATCAAACCTTTGACGTCACTGGCTTTCTCTAAAGCGCTGACCGCTTCGCCAAATTGCTTGTTGGTCTCATTATCAAATTTGTTTACGCTCTCGTTTTCAGCGTTATAGTGCATATTCGCAATGCCGTCATCAATCATGCTAACTGTGATGCGGTTTCCTTGGTATATCATTTGGAACTCCTTCTTATATAATAAAATAACTTAATAAAAGCTAGGTTTTAACCTAGAATAACTAGCTCACTGCTGTGTTTGAAAAAATAAGGTTATGGTTTATAGAAATAAGATGATCTAATGCCGAAATAGTATCGAAATAAAGGGCTGCAATAAAGTATCAGTTAGACAACCCATTTATAAGCCTATTATAGTTAGTTGAAAATAAAACTGTTATATGGATTTAAATGTGCTACTGGTATAAATTTTCCTTACTGGCTGTTTACATGAATTTCTTTCGATGCTGCGCAAAATTCATCCCAGTACCTCTATATTCTTTTTAAAATCCATCAACTATATTTGGCGTGCTAGATCATTTTGACGCAATTAGTGTAGGGGATTATGCCCTTGACTGTCACAAGCAAATACCAGACTCGCAAGTCATTATTAAAAATTCGCTATCAAATTCATAGCAACTAGTAGAGCAATGACTCGCTTGCTTAGTATGTCAGTATCTCAGTATCTCAGTATCTCAGTATCTCAGTATCTCAGTACTGATGTTTATATATGGATTGATAATTAGCATTATTAAAATACATGATCTTATCAAAACATATTCAACCTGTAAGTTAAATCACCAATACGTAACTGTAAAACGCAGCTATAAAAATTAACGAAAAACAGTACGCCTCGATAGTAGCTAAAGTGTCAGCATAAGCGCCATCTGCTATCATGCTACACTAGCAGTCTATCTATTTTTATTTATTTTATTCACCTTGTGGTTGGTTGAGTTATGTCACTTTCTTCTATGTCCGCTCTTGCCCCTAGCTTCACTCCGTTCACCGATTTTGAGCAGTTCAATAATAGTTTACGCACCCAGTTGACGCAGGACATTGAGGCGCTATTTACCTATGCTGATTTGCCAAATCCGCTTGGTGAGGCTTGCCGTTATGTCATGACCGGACAAGGCAAGCTGGTACGCCCTTTATTGGTTGCCAGTGCTTTTGCAAGCATCGATAATACTAATAAAAACACTGCCGATGAGGCGATGAAAACTTTAATAGCGGACAAAATTGAAATAGATAATTTAGATGATCTTCTAAGCAGCGAGGTGCATTTCGATATGTGCAGGCGCGCTGCTTTATCAGTAGAGCTACTGCATACTTATTCCTTGGTACACGATGATCTGCCTTGTATGGACGATGATGATTTGCGCCGCGGGCAGCCTACTTGTCATATTGTCTTTGATGAAGCCACAGCGCTGCTGGCAGGTGACGTCTTGCAAACGCTGGCCTTTGAGGTACTCAGCGCTGAGATACCCACCTTTGCGCCTTTTGATAACGATATTGCCAGTAAATTGTTGGCAATATTTGCACCGCGGGCACGGCGTATGGTCGCAGGACAAATGCTTGATTTAAACGCTGAGGCTAGCACGGGTATTACCCAAGCCGATCTGGAAGCTATCCACCGTGACAAAACCGGCGCTTTGATTGAAGCAGCTATGCTGATGGGCGGTATTTGCGCCGGAGCCACTGCGCAAGAGCGTATTGCTTTGCAGGACTGCGCCCAGCATATTGGACTGGCCTTTCAGGTACAGGATGATATTTTGGATGTCACCACCAGTACCGATGCTTTGGGTAAACCTGCTGGCAGTGATGAAAAGCTCGACAAATCAACCTATGTGAAATTGATGGGCGTGGACGCTGCAAAAGAGTACGCTCAATCATTGTTTGATGAAGGTCGCACGGCAATTGCTCGTGAGCTTGGTGGTAGCAAAGACAATAATGCACTGCTGGCATTAATAGAGTGGCTTTGGGCAAGAAAAAAGTAAGCCTTATTTAAGCAACTATAGTAAATAGATAATGGAGCTTAGTACTCTAAATGAACACTCTTTCCACCCCGCGTATTTACCTCGGCACCGGCGGCTATAGCGATACCGACCTGCTCGGCACGCTATATCCAAAAGGCACTAAAAAATCAGACTTCTTACGTGAGTACGCCAAACAGTATGGCGCGGTTGAGATCAATAGTACGTTTTATGCGCCTATCGGTCAAAAAGCCTTTGCAGGTATGGTAAATAAAGCTTACGTGCAAGCGGACAGCGAGCTTAAATTTGCGGTCAAGCTGCATCAAGACTTTACCCATGCTAGAAAAGGCACAGCGGAGCACGCGCAAGCTTTTCTCAACGCTCTGGCACCGCTAATAGAAGCGGATTGTCTTGCGCCGCTGTTATTACAATTCCCGCACGGCTTTGATCGTACCCGCCAGCATCGGCTTTATCTGGCCAATCTGGTTAGCTGGTTTGGCGATTATCCGCTAGCGGTCGAGTTTCGTCATAACGGGTGGCATACACCGCAAGTGGTCGATAGCTTTAAAGAGCAAGGTTTGATTTGGTGTAGCGTCGATTACCCAAAGGTCAATGGTTTACCGCCATCGAGACTGATATTTACTCAGCGTACGGGTTACTTAAGAATGCACGGCAATAACTTGAACTGGTGGGATGCGATGAGTGCCAGCGACCGCCACGATTATCGCTACACTGAGGCTGAGATGCAGGATTGGGCGCAAGCGATTGCCAATCAGCGCCAGCATTTTGATACCCTCTATATCTTCTTCCAAAATACAGTTAATGCCCATGCTTATTATAATATTGCGATGCTTCGAGAAGCATTGGGTAAGTTTGAATTTGAAGTGTTTTAATGCCGTAGGGTATCGCTCTGCGCACCTAAAAAGCGTTAAAAAATTGCATTACAATTTTAGTTTTGCAAGGAAAATTTTTTAAATAGAATCTTCACAAACCTTTGTAAAACTTAACTGCTAATTTAAAATTAACATCTCTCACCTTTATATAAGAGCATCCTAAAAATTTATGGATTCACTTAGTCAAATCGTTTTAGGCGCTAGCGTCCAAGGCGCTATTCTTGGTAAATATCAAGGACGCAAAGCCTATCTTTATGGCGCTATGCTGGGTACGCTTCCTGATTTAGATGTGGTTATCAGCTACGGCGATCCCATTAGCAATATGACCTATCATCGCGGCTTTAGTCACTCGCTAATCGTGCTAACTGCGGTAGGCTTGAGTGGTGCTTGGCTCATTAGCCGCTATCATAAATGGCGCAACTTACCACTGCCCTACTCTTTTAGGCGCTTAGCCGCTGCTATGACGCTAGCTTTAACCACCCATCCGATTTTGGACAGCTTTACCGTTTATGGTACGCAGCTGTTATGGCCGTTACACGAAGCCATCAACCTCACCCCTATCAGTATCGCCTCCATCTTTATTATTGATCCGCTTTATACCTTGCCTCTGCTTATCGCCATGATTGTTGGATTTATAAAAGGTCGCAAACTTAGTATTTTCAAAAAAGGCTTACTAGCCAATTGCCAGCGCTTCGCGGTTTGGATGCTCATAATCAGTAGCAGCTATTTACTCCTATCGGTTGGATTAAAATTTTACGCCTCAGATCAAGCCAAGCATGCTCTTAGCGCTGCTGGTATAAATAACATCGTGCGTAGTAAAACCATGCCTGTACTACCGACTATATTAATGTGGCGTACGCTCGCTAAAGATGAGCAAAATAGATTGATCGAAATACGCGGTAGTGTTTTGGATAAGCGCCTACCTGAATATCGTTATCTAAGCCAATATGACAACTCGCCAGCGCTACGTGCAACCGTGCCAAACGCTAGCCAGCCTTACGCCAAGCGGCTTGATTGGTTCTCGAACGATTGGACGGGCTACCGGACACAAATGCTTCCCGCTACCAATGACTATTCCCACACGATAACGGAACAACTGGTAGTTGACGATCTACGTATGATGGCAGACAATACCGCGTTCTTTAGTTTTGTGCTGGCAAATAAAAGTAAGCCTAATCTGCCATGGCAAGCGATTGAACCTATAAATGCGCCTAGAGTGACGATTGGAGAACAGTCGTCACGCCTTGAATTGATTAAACAGGGTTTTAAGAGAGTGTTTGATGAATCGGTTGTGGATGAAGACAGTGGTTGGGTTGTGACTAATGATTAGACAATCGATAGGTGTTGTAGGGTGTCGCTCCGCGCACCAATAATCTTTGAAATATCAACTGATGTACAAAGTTTGCGTAGGGTGCGGTTAGTTTTATTAAATTATCAAAGAGAATGAAGATAAAGCATAACCCACCGTTTTGAGATTTTAAATTTATTAGATAAATTCGAGGGTACTAATGAGCTCCGACGAAAATAAAGAATATGGTGCAATTCTTGTAGATACATCTATTTTTGACAGAAACGGTCTAAGACTAGAGAAAGGTTTACTAGGAAAATTAAATCAGTTCAAAGATAGTAATATCGACTACCTTTTACCTGATGTTATAAAAGGTGAAATTAAAAATCACTTAGAAGATAAAATTAAAAGCTCTCGCTCCTCCCTAGAAAAAGCCTTAAATGACGCTGGAGACCATCTATTTTTTGAAGGTAGTAAACTCAATGTTGCAAAATCAACCCTAATCGATAGTAGCGAAATCGAAGAAGTTTCTGCAAATCGTCTTGATAATTTTATAGTTAACACAGGCGCATTAGTACTTGAGTGTGGAAACTATATATCAATATCTGAGCTATTACAGCAGTATTTTCAAAACAAGCCACCTTTCGCAGAGACAGGCAAAAAGAAAAACGAATTTCCTGATGCAATTGTACTTTTGGCTACGGATGCATGGGCGAAAGAAAGTGACGTCCAGGTTCTAGCTGTTGCTCATGATAATGATTGGAAAAAATATTGTGAAATATCATCTAATATCGACTACATCGACGACCTTGCAGACGCACTAAGTAAGTTTAATAAAGAAACAGCACCTTTTACTTTTCTATCTCTTTTAACTTTGCAATTGGAACGAGAAGATAAAGATGCTGTTGAATTCGTGGAGAAAATTCACAGTGGTTTAGAAAACTACTTTAATGGATTTACACCAGATCAAGAAGCAGACTCTTACCATTACTGGGAACCAGAGGGTTCTCATGGTTGGTTAAGTAACTTTGAGTTAGTCAACTATGACTTTAAAATAGTAGACCATGCAGAGAATTATGTTGTACTAGAAATGAATGCTAGTATCTCAGTTGAGGTAGAAGGCGAATTTTCTCTTTCACATTACGATTCAATAGATCGTGATTATGTTGGTATTGGTGGAGTCACAATTACTACTGAAGCGCAGTTTAATTCTGAAATATTAGTTACTGTATGTGGAGACTTAAATGGTGATTTATCAGATATAGAGATTGAGGAAGTAGAGGTTGTAAATCCTATAACTTCAGTTGATTTTGGTACTTTAGAGCCTGATTACGGTGATGATGAATAAAGATATGTAGTAAACAAAAAAAAGGACACCAAACGGCGTCCTCTTTTTACTTACTAATCAAAAGCTAGGTAAATTACTTGCCTTCATTACCTGCATCTTGACCTTTGTATTTTGCATTCGCGTAGTCCCAGTTCACAAGCTTATCAAGGAACGTGTCGACATAATCAGGACGACGGTTGCGATAATCGATGTAGTATGCATGCTCCCACACGTCACAAGTCAATACCGCTACTTTGTCATGCGCAAGTGGGTTATCAGCATCGCTAGTCTTCATAACAGATAATTTGCCGCCGACT
The DNA here is from genome assembly GCA_947501045.1 of uncultured Psychrobacter sp. Taxonomy (GTDB): domain Bacteria; phylum Pseudomonadota; class Gammaproteobacteria; order Pseudomonadales; family Moraxellaceae; genus Psychrobacter. The sequence goes on along the minus strand of CANMUI010000001.1, from coordinate 243,733 downwards.
TTATCAGCAACTAACCACGCCCAACCTGAACCAAACTGTGAAGTCGCTGCGTTTTTGAACTCTTCACGGAACTTATCATAGCTACCGAAGTCTTCTTCGATTTTGCCTTTTAGATCGCCTGTTGGCTCGCCGCCGCCATTGTCTGGCGTCATGCAGTTCCAGTAGAACGTGTGGTTCCATACTTGCGCCGCTTGGTTAAACATCGTTTGCTTGCTGTCATCTTTCGCAGTCGCTTCGATAATCTCTGGCAACGTTTTGTCTTCAAGACCAGAGCCTGGCAGCATGTCTTTTAGCTTGTTCACATAAGCAGCGTGATGCTTATCATGGTGGTATTCTAGTGTTTCAGCACTAATATGTGGCTCAAGCGCATCTTTTGCATAAGGAAGATCTGGTAATTTGATATTTGACATAGTTATTTTATCCTTTATTTTATCCTTGCTCATTTAGTTCATTTTATTATGCTTAAGAGGTCGCACCTAAATGCAAGACCTTATAATGTTGAACTAAATTGGCTGAGTTTATTTTTAATGAATAAATATTATCGCTTAATACTTATTACTGCTTAACATACTTCTTAAAACTTATCTTAAAACTTAGTGCTTGCACACAATTTTTAAAGTTAATTTAAAAAGCATAATTAACCTTAAATTCATAAGCTATAAGCTATTATTCACTATAGCTTGCCGATCAGTATAACAAAGGTACGGACTAGTCTCCGTTACTGAATGTTATAAAGCGTATAATCGGTGCTATTAGCTATAATAGTCGCACCCTTTTAAAATAGCCAATAAGTATTATTAAAGTCACCGATTACGGAAATAACTTATGAGCAGCTCCAATTCCCAACTGTATGCCAAAAACCCTGCCTCTGCGAAATGGATACTTGCCAGCAATAACCAAGGCAAGTTGGCTGAACTTAAACGCTTATTCGCAGAAGCCGATTTAGACATTACTGTTACTCCGCAAGGCGAGCTCAATATCGAAGACGCGATTGAGGACGGTCTTAGCTTCGTCGAAAACGCGATTATCAAAGCCCGTCATGCCAGCCGCATTGGTGGTTTGCCCGCTATCGCTGATGATTCAGGGCTGTGCGTACCCGCCCTTGGCAACGCGCCGGGCATCTACTCTGCTCGCTACGCCGGCGAGCATGGTAATGATGCTAAAAATAACGCTAAACTTATCAAAGAGTTGCAGCCTCTACGTATGCAGCAACCAGACCAGTCTATAAAAGGTATGTTTGTTTGTGTACTGGCTATGGTGCGTCACGCCGATGATCCGCTACCGATTATCGCGCAAGGTTTATGGCAGGGTGAGATATTAGAGGCGCCGCAAGGCGATAATGGCTTTGGTTATGATCCGCTATTTTGGTTACCTGAGCTGCAAACTACCGCCGCTTGCATGGATGCCGCTGACAAAAACCGTCTCAGTCATCGCGGTCAAGCTATTGGGCAGTTATTGTCGCAATTGTTATCATAGTTTTGATGTTTGGTGCTGTTAGAAAGTCTTTGCTGTTAAAAATAAGGCAGATAATTGTCTTTATAGCCACTATTTGATAGCCACTATTTGCTGGCTTAAAACAGATAATTTTTACTTTGATTAACAGATAGATTATACTGTTCTACTTTTGAAATTTTGTTAAAAATCGCTATTTACTCCTCATGTCTATTAAGAAGCATTTTGAGGATTTATTAGCGCGTTGTTTTTGATGTTTAATAAGAGCTTTTAGTATTGGTGATTGCCAAACGTATTATTGATCGCCTATTTAACATCAGTAACCGTACCAACATACCACATTCATTTCAACGGCAATCGGTGCAGCACAGGTGTTGTAAGACACGATTGCCTATTATTTTAATTCTAAAGGTGTAATTAACATGGCTACAGATTTACAAGTCACAACCAACAAGCTGTCTGAAAAAGAAACTCAGCTGACGGTTAAGGTCCCTGTCGAAAAAATTCAAAACAAAGTGGAAGGCCGTATTCGCCAAGTTGCCAAAACCGCCAAGATTGATGGTTTTCGTAAAGGCAAAGTGCCGATGTCGCATATCCGCTCGCAGTATGGCGCTGGTATTCAACAAGAAGTTATCAATGATGTGATTCGCGATACCGTCTTTGAGGCTATCAAATCAGAGGACATCCGCGCGGTAGGCATGCCTAATATTGATGATGTCAAACTAGAAGACGATTTCTTAGTGTATCAAGCCACCGTGGAGATCTTCCCAGAGATCGACGTACAAGGTATGGATGAGATCGAAGTAGAACGTCATACGGCAACCGTTAATGACGAAGATGTCGATACGATGATCGAAAACTTGCAAAAGCAGCGTGAAGAGTTCGTTGAGAAAAAAGGCATGGCGGCCAAGGGTAACCAAGTTACTTTTGACTTTGAAGGCTCAATCGATGGCGAAAAATTCGAAGGCGGCTCATCTGAGGACTTTAAACTGGTTATCGGTAGTGGTCAGATGATTCCAGGCTTTGAAGATGGTATTAAAGGCATGAAAGCTGGCGAAGAAAAAACCATTGATGTGACCTTCCCAGAAGACTACCAAGCTGAGAACTTAGCGGGTAAAGAAGCGCAGTTCAAAATCAATGTTAAATTGGTTGAAAAATCTAAGCTTCCTGAGATTGATGACGAATTCCTTGAGCTATTTGGCGTGACCGAAGGCGGCGTTGATAAACTAAAAGAAGACGTACGCAAAAATATGGAGCGTGAGATCAAAAACGCTGCGCGTAGCCAAGTTAAGCAAGCGACTTTTGATGCACTACTAGAAAAGAACGAATTTGATGTACCAAGTGCTATGCTTGAGCAAGAGATCGATCGTCAGCGTAGTATGATGATGCAGCGTTTCGCGCAGCAGTTCGGCTCAAGTGCGGATAGCTTTGATAAAGACATGCTACCTAACGAGCTTTTTGAAGAGCAAGCGCTACGTGCGGCCCGTCTTGGCATTATTGTCGCGCGCGTTATTGACACCCAAGATATTAAAGTCGATCAAGACCGCGTTGAAGCTTTTATCAAAGAAGCCGCTGAAAACTACGAAGATCCAAGTGAGGTCATCGAGTACTATACTAACGATAAGCAGCAGCGTGCCAATATCGAGTCTGTCGTCCTAGAAGATCAAGTGGTAGATTATCTGATCAATCAAGGTAAAGTTACTGATAAAGAAGTCAGTTACCAAGACTTGCTAGCGGCGCAGCAACAACAAGCCATGTAAATTAGTATTTAGGATGGTTTATTGTAAATATATGATTAATGCCCTGACGACTTGTTAGGGCATTATCGTTAATGCTGTAAGATACTTCTTTGATAAGTTAAACCTTTGCCCTTGATAAGTGCGGTTGCACCCCTTATTAATAGGAAATAATTTATCATTAGTCACGCAAAATGTGACTAATATAAGCTCAAAAAAACTACTTTAATTGTTTTAGGCCTATTTATTTTAAAACTATTATTCTTAGGCAACGCAGGCTAACTTGTTTGCAAGCAGACTTAAAAGTAGCCACTATTATCAAAATAATTTTATGTTTTTATCTTATACCTTTATAAATAGGACATCTTTATGACAGATTACGATCGCATTACTGCCAACCCACATTTTGATATGCTGATGAGCGCCCATGACCAAGTACAAAGCTCTCCTCAAGGTGCCCAAGGCGCATTAGTCCCTATGGTCGTTGAGCAGTCGGCACGTGGTGAGCGCTCATTTGATATCTTTTCGCGCCTGCTGCGCGAGCGTGTCATCTTTTTGACCGGCCAAGTTGAAGACAATATGGCCAACTTGATCGTCGCGCAGCTTTTATTCTTAGAGTCTGAGAACCCTGACAAAGATATTCATTTGTATATCAACTCGCCAGGAGGCTCTGTTAGTGCAGGTCTAGCCGTGTTTGATACTATGAACTTTATCAAGCCTGAGGTCTCAACTATCTGTATGGGCGGCGCTTATAGCATGGGTTCTTTTTTGCTAGCAGCGGGTGAGCGCGGCAAGCGTTATGCCCTAGCCAATTCGCGCGTGATGATTCATCAGCCTTCAGGCGGCGCGCAAGGTCAAGCCTCTGATATCGAGATTAATGCTCGCGAGATTCTAAAAACTCGTGATCGCTTGAACCGTATCTTATCTGAGCGTACCGGTCAGCCTTTAGAGAAGATTGAAAAAGATGCTGAGCGTGATTTTTGGCTAGATGCTGAAGAAGCTAAAGAATACGGTTTGGTTGATGAAGTACTAGAGCGTCGTCCTGATACGCTATAAGTACTAAGCATCTTATTCATCCGCCGTCATAAAAACTGATAGCCAACTTAGCAAACAGACTATATAAGAATCAAATTCTAGGAGTGCCTTTATATGGCAAAAGACAACACCCCGCATTGCTCGTTTTGCGGTAAAGCTAAAAGCGAAGTTAAACAGCTGATTGCGTCTGACGATGCCAATATTTGTAACGAATGCATCGAGCTGTGTACTGATCTAATCGCTGACAGCGCTGCGGATGATGATGACACTAATAGCGATCTTGATACCTCATGGGTCAATAAAAAACTACCGACGCCAAAGGAGCTGCGTGCTAAGCTTGATGAGTACGTCATCGGACAAGACGCGGCCAAAAAAGCTCTGGCAGTCGCCGTTTACAACCATTACAAGCGTTTAAAGGTCAGCCAAACCTTGGCTAATGACAGCAAAAAAGCTCGGATTGGCGCGGATGATGCGATGGTTGAGCTGGCTAAAAGTAATATCTTGCTAATAGGACCCACTGGTTCTGGGAAGACGTTGCTGGCGCAAACTTTAGCGCGTCTGCTCGATGTACCTTTTGCTATGGCTGATGCCACTACTCTAACAGAAGCCGGTTACGTGGGTGAAGACGTTGAAAACATCGTCCAAAAGCTGCTACAAGCTTCTGATTATGATGTGAGCAAAGCTGAACAAGGCATCATTTACATTGATGAGATTGATAAAATCAGTAAAAAAGGCGATAACCCGTCCATCACTCGTGATGTCTCGGGTGAAGGTGTTCAGCAAGCACTACTTAAACTGATCGAAGGTACGGTTGCTGCTATTCCGCCGCATGGTGGCCGCAAGCATCCGCAGCAAGAGCTCATTCAGGTAGACACTAGCAATATCTTAATCATCGTCGGCGGCGCTTTTGCTGGCCTTGATAAAGTGATTCAGCAGCGTACTGAAAAGACAGGTATCGGTTTTAATGCTGATGTCAGCTCAAAAGATGATAGCCGCCGCAGCTCAGAGCTACTGCAAAAGGTGGAACCTGAGGATTTGATCAAGTTTGGCCTTATCCCTGAGCTTATTGGCCGTTTGCCTGTGATTGCAGCACTGCAAGAGCTGGATGAAGAAGCTTTGATTCAGATATTGACCGAGCCTAAAAATGCACTGGTAAAACAGTACAAGTATCTTTTTGATATGGAAGGCGCTGAGATTAGCTTTACTCAAGAAGCATTGGATGCCATTGCCAAAAAGGCTATGGAGCGTAAGACAGGGGCGCGTGGTCTGCGCTCTATCGTAGAAAACGCTCTGCTTGAAACCATGTACGAGCTGCCTTCAATGAAAAATGCCAAAACTGTTATGGTGGATGAGCAGGTTATTAATGAAGGCAAAACGCCAAAAATTGCTTAGTGCGTTTTAGAGGCTCTTGTTTTAAGCTATCTAATTTTGAGCTACATAGTAATTTTCAACTAACGGCGTCTGGCTTATTTTATAGCAGACGCCGTTTTTGTGTCTGCTTACTTATACATTCTAGGGAGCTGCTAGCAAGCTTTATAAAGTGACAGCCACGTCTACTGATTATAAATAGAGAGACTGACAAATTATGCTAAGGTAGGTTTTCGGATTTATACCGCTTATCAATAATAAGTTAATATAATAAAACAAAGGACTGTTTATCATGCTTAACAATATTACCGCTATGACGGCCGCGCTGCGTCAACATTTTCCTCTTGCTAGTACTTCTACTGTAAATACAGACAATCATAATGACCTTACTGCCTACTACCGCGATCATGTCGCCGCTATCACGGGAGCAGGCTCTGGTATGGGACGCGCCCTTGCCATGCATTTAGCACGGATGGGATGCCATGTGGCATTATCAGATATCAATGCAGAACAGCTGGCGCAGACTCAAGATTTGCTCGCCGATTACGATGTTAAAGTCACTACCACTGTCCTTGATGTCTCAGACAAAGACGCCGTTGATGCTTGGGCACAAAGCGTAATGAGCGCTCATGACAAGGTTAACTTTATCTTTAATAATGCTGGTGTGGCGCTGTATTCCAGCGTAGAGGGCAGCAGTATTGACGAGCTTGAATGGGTCATGGACATCAACTTTTGGGGCGTGGTCTACGGCACCAAAGCGTTTTTACCACTGATCAAAAACAGTGTGAAGCTAAGCGAAGTCAATAAAGGCGAGATCAATACAAATGATAATAACGGGCGTCAGTTTAGTGAGCACGGTCATATTATCAACATCTCAAGCTTGTTTGGTTTGACCGCGCAGCCCTCACAGTCCGCTTATAATGCCAGTAAGTTTGCGGTACGCGGCTTTACCGAGAGCCTACGTCAGGAGCTAGATATTCAGCGTGCTGGGGTCTCAGCGACCTGTGTCCATCCGGGTGGTATCAAGACCAACATTGCTAATAGCGCACGCGGCAATGACAGTATCAGTGATATCGGTATGCGTGCAGGTCCCAAAGCCATTGCTAGCTTCAATAAACTGTTGAAGTTTGATGCTAATGATGCCGCTTGGGTCATTTTGCACGCGGCGGCGACCAATCAGCCGCGTTGCCTAATTGGTAACGATGCCAAAATGATGGATGTCGTTCAGCGTCTTTTTCCAGCAAATTATAGCAGCGTTGTAAATCGTGCTAATAGGCTCTCACGTAAGCTAAAGGGCAAAAAAGTAGAAAACACGCAACGACTAAACCCAAAATTTGAATAAAAATCAGTTAATAAAAAGCTCAGTTTTGAACTGAGCTTTTTGCTAAGCGATAACACAATAGAAGTCAGCTTCCAAAATATTTTTAGGGCAGTTTCATATCACCTGCTACTAGCCAGCCAAATTTGCGCATAATATAAGCTACTATTCCAGCAATGAGCGCTGGTAGTACAAACATGAGTAAAATGATTGCCGTCCACAACTGAGCACTACTCATAATCTCTGTTGAGGCTTCAAGTACCCCAAAGACGCCAACCAACCCCGCCGTCCCCATACCCGCGCCCGTCGCCGTGCAAGCCAGTCCAAAACCTACGGTGGCAATAGGGCCGACAATGGCACTGGCAATCACTGCTGGCAATAAAACCAAAGGCTTTCTAAGCACATTGGGAATCTGGAGCATGCTAGTCCCCAAACCTTGTGAGATGACGCCGCTAAAACCATTATCCTTAAAGCTTGCAACAGCAAAGCCTATCATATGAGCGGCGCAGCCCACTACTGCCGCACCTCCTGCTACGCCGCCAAGACCAATAGCGATACAAATAGCCGCGCTTGATGTGGGTAGCGTCAATAGTATGCCGACTACCACTGCAATGACCACACCCATCAAGAATGGTTGCAACTCAGTTGCCGCTTGAATACCTTGTCCAATAGCGTTGACAGCTGCAACGACCGGAGGATTGAGCAGCGCGCAAACTACCAATGCCACCGTACATACCAATAAGGGAATTAATAAAATATCAAGCTTAGTCTTGCCCGCAACTAGCGTACCTGCGCGGTAAGCAAACACTGAGGTCAAATATGCGCCTATTGGATTGCCCGGTAGCGCCAAAAAGGTTGCCGGACCAGCTTCTTGGGGAATAAATAGCGTGCCCGCCATCAGTGCCTCAGAATGCGCTCCCAACATTCCAGCTACCAAACAGCTAAGCATGACCAGTGTCGGCGCTTTGAGATAATAAGCAATACCGACGCCGATACCAGCACCCATAAGGATAGAAGCCAGCTTACCCACAGCTACCAAAGCAGGCAGATGCAACCAGCCGCCAATCTGCGAGATAATAAGTCCTGCAATCAAAGTGACAAATAATCCTAAAGCCATACCAGTAAAGGCGTCAATAAAGTACTTTTGGAAAAATGCTTTGATAGGACTGACAGGCGGTATTACTGAATCAGATACGCTCATTATTAAGCTCTTAATTTAGTTTTGGTTAAAGATTTACACTGAAAATGCTCAATATAAGATAAAAGTTACCGAAAAAAAAGTATAAAAAAAGCGTCATTGTGACGCTTTTAATTTGATAAACCTCTCAACATTGAACCATAAACCTAACGGCGCTGTTCAACGATAATAGAGTCGATACCGTTATTCTGGAGACGCTGCTGCGCACTAGCAACGGCTTGACGACTATTCATTGGTCGCGAGATAACTTGATAAATAGGCAGGCCATTACCCGTGGTATTTTTGATGACCCTAGCATCCACGCCAGCCATAAGCACTTGGGCACGGCGACGATCCGCCTCATCTGCATTGCCGAAGCTATTTATTTGCAAAATATAAGTGGTCGCTGGCGCAGCTTGCTGTACGCTTGCCGTTCCTGAACCTAGATTGTTGGTTCTGTTAGCAGTATTGTTGTTTGTAGATGGTGTGCCATCGTAGGTTGCTTCTTCTTCGACAATCACAATATCATCGTTATTGGCAGCGTTGTTATTAACATTGTTACTAACATCGTTACTGCGGCTAGGTTCAATTACCGTACTCTCAGAGATGCCAAAGTTACCTGAATCCTCATCACGGCCTGCACTATTCTCAGGCTGATTAATGACTACATCAGGCTCAAAATCACTTATATCGTCGGTTTGAGAATTATTTATGTCACCAAAATCCTCATCAGGAATGGTTGCCATCTCTTGATTGGGCAAAATATCATAAAACTCATAATCGCTATTATCGGTATCCGTTTCAACTCGCGGTTGTACTTGACGCTCAGGATTAGTTTCAGCGCTACTGCCAGCAGGGCTAAAGTCAAACAATGGGGAGAGGTATAAAAACACCCCAATCATTAGGGTCAATACTGCCCCTACAAACATCCACAGTAGGCCTGATACGCTACTTGATTTGCGTTTTTCGGTGGCACCCTTAGGTTTTTTGGCTAGCATGGATCTTTCTCCAAACTCAATCTACTAATCATTATCGAATTGTTGGTAATTATCATTGTATCGTCATCTACTAGAGGGTTACATACTAGAGGGCGCGGACAATCCTAATAAGCTCAGACCGTTGGCTAATACTTGGCGTACTGCTTTGGACAATCGCAGACGCGCTTGCATCATATCAAGCTCGTTTTGATTGGGCACCGCGCCTGAGGTCAAACTCATCGGCAAAATGCGATTACTGTCATACCAACCATGAAATAGCGCCGCCAGCTCTTTTAAATAATTGGTCAATACATGCGGCTCATAACCTGTCGCTGCCCGTAGCAAAGTTGCCGGATACGCGCCAAGTAGTTTGATCAGCTCATCTTCGCTTGATGCGGTAAGCAAATTTTGCTGCTGTTTGCCAACGATGTCATTAACAGCAAGGCCACTGGCCTCCAATTTTTCTAACACTCGGCAAACGCGGGCATGGGCATATTGAATATAATAAACCTGATTATCTTTGCTTTGAGATTTCGCCAGCTCCAGATCAAAATCAACGTGTACCTCAGGCTTACGTGCTACGTAATAAAAGCGCGCAGCGTCATTACCGACTTCTTCGCGCAGCTCCCGCAGAGTCACAAACTTACCGGAACGCGATGACATCTGAATTTTCTCATCTCCGCGCCATAGGGCGACAAACTGTACCAGTACGACATCCAGACGATCGGCATCAATACCGAGGGCTAGCAATGCCGCTCTGACGCGAGGCACATAACCATGATGATCAGCCCCTAAAACATCAATGACTTTATCAAAACCGCGATCAAATTTGTTTTTGTGATAAGCAATATCTGAAGCAAAGTAGGTGGTCTGGCCATTCGCTCGGCGCACTACCCGATCTTTTTCATCGCCAAACTCGGTTGACTTGAACCAAATATTACCGTCTTTTTCATACAGATAACCTTTGTCATCCAATATTTGTAGTGCAGGCTCAATCTCATCGCTAATAGATCTTTCGCTAAACCAGCGCTCATAACGGACCCCAAAATCATTGAGATCATCTTTGATATCGGCCAAAATACCGCTTAAAGCTGCATTTAAAAACAGCTCGTAGCCTGCGCCCAATAGCTTTTTACTATTAGCAATCAGCCCATCAATGTGTGCTTCTTTATCACCAGATATCAGCTCTTTTTCACCCGCCTCATTAGTTGAAAATTGCGCGTCTTGTGGCACATCCTGCGCTATTTGCTCAAAGCTATGGACGTAGCTATCGCCATGCTGCATTTTTAAGGTCTCAGCGATATCACGGACATAATCGCCTTGATAAGCGTTGACTGGAAACTGTACTTTTTCACCATTGGCTTCCAAATAACGCAGATAAGCACTGGTCGCCAAAATATCCATCTGCCGACCAGCATCGTTGACGTAGTACTCGCGCGTCACTTCGTAGCCCACTGCTTCTAACAAATTAGCTACACTCATGCCAAAAGCGGCGCCGCGTCCATGACCGACATGTAAGCTTGAGGTTGGATTGGCTGATACAAATTCAACTTGCAGTTTTTGACCTCTAAACTGTTTGCTCAAACCAAAGCGCTCTTGCAAATCAAAGATATCATCGAGTACGGCAAACTTGGCTTCGCTATTTAAAAACACGTTGATAAAACCAGGTCCTGCGATCTCTATTTGGCGAATATCTTGATTGTCAGGAAGTGCCTCGACTATTTTTTCAGCGAGCGCGCGTGGATTGCTTTTAGCCGCTTTTGAAGCCGTCAAAGCGATATTGCTCGCAAAATCACCATGGTTGGCGTCCTTGGTGAGCGTAATTTGACTGTTATTTTGCCAATCAGCAGGCAATACGCCTTGTTGTTTTAGATCCTCAACCGCTTGATTGAATAGTGAGGCTAATGTATCTATTTGGGTTTGTGACATAGGGCTATAAACTCAGATTATAAGTAATAAAATAAACAATAAAAATGGTGCAAAATGAACTAGATATAAGCAGCAAGCGCTTATTACAATAGCGATCAGCATTATAGGGGATAAAATAGTACAAAAGCTAAGTAACCTGTAAATATAACAATCTTTGCCTGTGATTGCATCCTTTACATTAAATTTAGCGGCAAACACATTTTATTTATGGATTACGACGTTATTAGTACTCACGCTTGCTAGGGTTTTAGTAAAAAATCTAGCATTGATTGAGCATTAGTTATAGGCAACAGTATTCACAATTACTCAATACCTCAAACAGATGACAACCTGTGACGGTCTAGTCACGTTGATTGTAGGGTTCCTGTTGTTTGCAGGTTGTAAAGCATTCATACCAATGACATTCCGCGTTATAATATGGCCTCATATAGAACCTAAAAACCCTCTTATCTTTATTATTACTTCTCTATAAATATGCTTATTACTTTAATTTGTATCGTTTAACCGCGATAAAAAAGTTGCCTCACTATAAAACAGACCACAAATAGCTGAATCAGAATAATTATAATCGATAAAGCATATTAATATTTTATATAGGATCACACCATGTTTGCTATTGCTGCAAGTACTATCACTAATTGGGGATTATACGTATTATTGCCCATATTCATCGCTTTCTTATTTTTTATCGTATTTGACATCTCCAAAAAATCCGAAGCAGGACGCGCGGGTACTTTTTGGATTTTCTTAGCTTTAGGGGCAGGTTTTATGGGTTTCTTGCTCAAGTTACTGCTAGAAGTCGCTTTTGAAAAGTGGCTGATCTAATCATATTTTACAACTGAATTAAGCTTACGGCTAACCTGATTTTATTAATAAAAAGCTAGGTAGTAGCTGCTTTTTGGTTAATATATAATGAGCGCTGATACCAATAATCACGCCCCAAAATACAGAGCTTAATCCTAAAAATTGCATGCCTGAAGCGGTTGCCAAAAAGGTAATCAAGGCCGAATCTCTTTGCCGATCATCCTTCATAGCAATACTAATATTGACCGAGATAGCCCCAATAAGTGCCAAACCTGCTAAAGCTGCAATCAATTCAGTAGGCAATAAGCTGAACACTGCTACAATACTGCCAGCAAATAAACCGCCTAATAAATAAAACAAGCTATTGGCAATGCCAGCTATATAACGCTTTTCTTTATTTTCGTGAGCATCTTTCCCGGTACAAAGCGCCGCAGTGATCGCGCCTAAAGTCAGCGTAATGCCTCCTGTACAAGCGACGGCTAAGGAGGCAATGCCAAAAGCGCTGACAATAGGTTTGGCTGGTACCTCGTAGCCGCTCAATCTTAAGATGGCCATACCAGGCAAAAACTGGCCACTTAAGCTTACTAGGATGAGGGGAATGGCAAGGTTAAATACCGAGCGCCACGTCCATTCTGGCAAGATAAGCTTGGGGATCGTTAGCGTCAGATTAATATCAACAGGATTCATTTTACCAAACCAGACACTCAAAACGATACCGCATGCCAATACCCAAATCATGGTATAGCGCGGCGTGTAGCGTTTAGCAAATAGATAGCACGCCAGCATACTAAAGACGATCACAGGCATAGTATCGGTGGCAACAAACAAGTCTAAGCCGAATTGAAATAAAATACCCGCCATCATGCCTGCAGCAATCCCATTAGGAATCAATCGCAAAAATCTGTCGAAAGAGCCAGTAATACCTACCAAAAATATCACGACAGCAGAGACGATATAAGCGGCAACCGCCTCATTGATACTCATCTGCGGAAATAAAGTGACTAGCAGCGCGGTACCTGGGGCCGACCAACCTGCTACTACAGGCGTTTTATATTTGATAGATAAATAGATGCCGGGAATGACCGCCCCAATAGAGATGCCCCAAATCCAAGAAGCCATCATCGCATCTGACACCTGCGCCGCTTGCGCTGCCTGAAAAAATATCACTAAAGGGCCAGCATAAGCGATAAGTACCGCTAAAAAACCAGCTACCGAGGCCGATAGTGACCAGTCTTTTTTTAAAGTTTGGAGCAAACTTGCCATATTGCTTCCTTGCAACTTAGCATTTAAGGCGCTATAAAAACTAGTTTTGACTATTTTTATTTGGTTAGTTTTAGCAGCTTACTTGCTTGATTACCACTATTTTTTAGCACCATCATTTTTTGGCAATAATGGTAGCGCGCTTAGGTGCCGGATAACCTTCTATGGTTTTGCTGGCATCGTTGGGATCTAAAAAGTCTGTCAGAGACTGATAAGTCATCCACTCAGTTTTACGCTGCTCATCTGTGGTTGTGACATCAACATCAACGCAGCGCACTTCAGAAAAACCTACCTTCTTGAGCCAACTGACAAGCGCGTCAACTGATGGTAAGAAATATACATTGTTCATTTGCGCATAACGATTGTGTGGCACCAGTACGGTATTGGCATCGCCTTCAATAACTAAAGTCTCCAGTACCAGCTCGCCGCCTTTTGCTAGCTGACCTTTGAGCTGCTGTAAATGCTCAAATGGTGATTGACGATGATAAAGCACGCCCATACTAAACACCGTATCAAACAGCTGACTGTGCTCCGGTAGGGCTTCGAGTGGCACGGGAATATAATGAGTATTATAGTTGTCAGCAGCTCCGACAAAATGCCTAATCGCCATAAATTGATGATAAAAAAGGCACGACGGATCAACGATAATAACCGTATCCGCGCCCGCCCCTGCCATGCGCCAACCGTGATAGCCTGAACCGCCGCCGACATCAAGCACACGTCTATTTCTCAGCGGACTTAAATGCGGCGCTACCCGCTCCCATTTCCAATCGCTGCGCCATTCGGTGTCTATTTTAATAGCTGATTGCTCATCGCCAATTTGGCTTTCAATCTGAGCACCAATCTGAAAAGGCCCTTTACGCCACGGCATCAATTGCTTGAGTAGCGCGGTGATTTGTTTGCGCTCAGAATCATTAAGCTGAGCTTCAATCGTTATAGCCGCGCTATTTAAATCGACGCTATCCACTGTCAATACAGGCAAATGTCCCACCGCCGCTTGATAAGCTGGTGCATGCGCGTAGCGGCTTTTATCTTTGATGTCATTTAGCCATTTTGGCAGCTGCGCCAACCATTCATGCGCCTTTGGCTGCGTTTGCGCTAAGTCAAATAAAGTCAGATACAGCTCACGTTCGGCATTGGCAATGGTTTGATTGGTCATAAAATTTCAGTTTTTATTAATTCATGATGATGTTTGACGGTATTTTAAGGAGTGAGATTCATAAAAGCAAAAAGATTGGCCTCAGCATCGCTTGCTTTAATGATGAGGAAATATGCGGGGCATAGCTCGGTGTTCTTTAAAGGTTTATGCGCGCCTCGTCCCTCGGCAAGAGCTTTCGTCTTAGGCTCTGGCAGAGCAGTGCTATACTTGATCCTCGCTCACCCTCGATAAAGGTTTTTGTAGAGTGCGCCCAGCGCACCGATAAACAAAGCTAATGACGTGACTGTTTACCTATGTCATTAACTTAAACATACTCTATGCCTGTCCTTGCAAAATCTCAGCTTCACTACGAAAGTCGTCATATTCAAAGCCACCATAACCATTGTCCTGATTTTTAAAAACGATCTTTCCCTCTTCTAGCCAGCTTAAGACATTTTTAGCATCGACAATAATATCGGGATAAAACTTATCGAAAATATACTCCATATTACGGTTTGATGCTGATGTAACTTCATCTACTAAAGAGAAACCATACACCATACCGATTTTACCGAGGAAACCATAACTATCACAATATAACTCATACATCATCCAAATTGCATGACCACAATTTTCATCATTATTAATAATTGAGTATAAATATTCTGCTATACGCTCTGCTTCAAACTTATAAAAGTTGATATACTTTGCAAAATTCTCGTAGAACCTATTAAAGCTATCTTCAGATTTATAATCAAAAGAAATCAATTCAAAATACAAATCAGGATTACTAGATTCTAGTACATTATCTTCATACAGCCATTGTTCAAACGATTGTAAGCTTATCTTCTTGGTTAATACCTCATGAATCTTTCTCTCGGCTATAGGTAAAATCATGTTTATACCTTACATTCTATGAAAAGGTGAGCGGGACGACACCCTACGAACGAAGTTCAAATTTAAGTCAGGCGTAGGGTGGGTTAGCGAATGCGTAACCCACCAACTTAGTTATAACCTGAATAGGTGGGTTACGTCTTGACTTCATTCTCTACGAGAATTTGACAAGTCTAACCCACCCTACAAAAAATATAACTCAAACCACGATAAATACAGCTAAAGAAAGTATTATTGTCGTCAGCCCCTAAAATACAAACTACCTAAACGCCACTATAGAAACAAAGTTTAAAAACTGGAACCATGTCAGATGGCGCTTAAAACCTACGTGATCTAAACGCTCGTGATGCTCGTCCAAGGTATCGGTAATCAGTACGTTTTCTAAAGCATTGCGCTTACCGCTAATCTCCATCTCACTATAACCATTGGCGCGTTTAAAATCGTAATAACGCTCGACCAGCCACGCGTCGTATTGCTCATCAAGTGCATGAGTTTTTTCGGTCAATACCAGTATGCCGCCCTTCTCTAGCGCTGCATAAACCTTATCTAAAACGGCAACCCTATCCTCGACAGGTAAGAACTGTAGCGTTAAATTTAGAATAACCATATCACAGGGTTCAAGCTCGATATCACGGATATCAGCGGTAATTACCTTAATGTCGTGCTTAGAATAATTATCTGCTAAGAGTGTTTTAGCTTCAGTTGTCATCGCAGGAGAGATATCAACCGCTTTGATTTGCAAATCATGCGGCTCAAACTCGCCTGCCAGCGCCATACTCGCACCGCCAAGCGAGCAGCCCAAATCATAGATTCGACTAACCCTTTGACCATTGTCGTTTTGCTGGCGATACTTGCAGTGACGCCGCGCAAATAGTGGCAGCATAGCTAATACCTGCCCGTAACCGGGTACGCTACGGCGAATCATATCGGGGAAGCAGGCGACCACTTGCTCATCAAAGGAGAAACGCGCGGCTTTATCCAGTGGGGTGGTGAAAGGCTTATCAAACAAAGTGTCAGGTTTAATAGTATTATTAAGAGAGTTATTTTTTGTAGATTGACTCATGGTACCACTCATAAAAATAGCAAAAGCCCATTATAACATTACTGTTTGTTACTTAGCGTTATATGCCTGCCTGCTAAGCTAAACAAGTATGCAAAGTGTAATAAATCATTGAAAAATAAGCACCTTGCAACTAGATAGAATACTCAGAACACATTCATAATAATAGGAAAAATTATGCAAACTATCGTACTAGGCGGTGGCTGTTTTTGGTGCACCGAGTCCGTATTTTTATCAGTAAAAGGCGTAGAGTCTGTGGTGTCAGGGTACATGGGTGGGGACGCAGCTACTGCCAACTATCGTACGGTTTGTGGCGGTAATAGCGGTCATATCGAAGTGGTCAAAGTGGACTATGATGAGTCTGTCGTACCTTTAGAGGTGATTCTTGATATCTTCTTTGCAACCCATGATCCCACTACTCGCGATCGTCAAGGCAACGATGTCGGTAGTCAATACCGTAGCGCCGTCTTCTATACTGACGAAGACCAAAAGCCAACTGTCGATCGCACTATCAATAAATTGCGTGACATGGGTTTGAACATCGTCACCGAAGTACATCCAGCCGTTGAGTTTTATAAGGCTGAAGAGGAGCATCAGGATTTCTTTAATCGTAATCCTAATCAGGCTTACTGCAACTTCTCCATTCCGCCAAAGCTTGCCAAACTGCGTAAAGAATTTAATAAGTATATGGTGGCTTAGATACCGGCATAAATATTATGTGCTATTAGGCCAAGTGTGCATACGCTTGGCTTTTTTAATAAATTCTGATTTGATAGAGCATAAATCGTTGAGGATAAAGGTTACTTATGACTCCTGAATTTTGGCAATCGCGCTGGCGTGAGGGTCGTATTGGCTTTCATAAATCTGAGGTCAATCCATTACTTACCCAGTACTTTACCGCTTTAGATTTACCAGTAGGTAGCCGAGTTTTGGTGCCTTTGTCTGGTAAATCTATAGATATGGCTTGGCTTGCGGCTGAGGGCTACGAGGTGATAGGCATTGAGCTTATCGAATCTGCGGTACAAGACTTCTTTACCGAGCGCGGTATCGTACCGGCGGTGACTGAATACCCAGAGCTTGAGCACGCGGGTCATCTTGAGCACATGGGTCATAATCCCACTATTAAGCGCTATCAAGGTCAACTAAAAGATCAAACAGCAGGACAGCCTGTCACTATTTGGGCGGCTGACATTTTTAGTTTAACGTCTGATAACATTGGTCCTATAGATGCGGTGTATGATAGAGCGGCCTTAATCGCGCTACCTGCTAATGCGCGGGCCCATTACACAGAGCATCTAATGCGTATAGCGCGCAATGCTGATGGTCACTTAGCACCGCAGCTTGTTGTTACCCTTGACTACGATCAAAGCCAAAAAGAGGGGCCCCCATTTGCGGTCACTGCCGAAGAGGTTAAACAGTACTATAGTTATTATCAGCAAATTACTGAACTGACACAAGAGTCCACCACGATAGGCTCAGCGCCTGACTTGCAAGTGACCGAACACGTTTGGTTACTGCGTTAAATGGATTGCAATCAAGCTATAATGGAGAGAGGTAATGAAAGTTTTAGTGAGCCTAGTGAGTTTTATTGCTTTACTATTGGTGTTGTTGCCAGGACCTCTTTATAGGTTTGGAATAGCCGAGCTCAGTACCGCATTTATGCTATTTAGATTCGGTCTGTATGCTGGTGTTCTTGCGCTTGTATTATTGCTCATTCAGGTTATCTTTAAGCGTAAAACGATTACCCTCACAAGCGCGCTGACAGCAGTTATCTTCTCCGCCATTGCTATTATTGTTCCGCTTAGCATGATGACTACCGCGCAAAAGGTACCGCCCATTCACGACATCTCAACTGACCTGGATAATCCACCTGAGTTTGTCGCCATTGCTCCCCTACGTGCTGATGCGGCTAATCCGGTAGCCTACGCTGGCGCGGAAACCGCTGAGCAACAACGTCAAGCTTTTCCTGAACTGCAAACTTTAAACTATCCGCAGTCACAAAGCGAGCTAATCGCTGCTGCCGAGCAAGCGGCTAATAATCTTAGCTGGGATATAGTTAATGTCGATGGCAATGCGGGCATTATAGAGGCGACGGATACTACCATGTGGTTTGGCTTTAAGGATGATGTAGTGATACGAGTAACTGATGACGGTAGTGAGCGCTTGCTCGATATTCGTAGTAAATCCCGCGTAGGCAAAAGCGATTTGGGTAAAAATGCCGATCGTATTCGTAGCTTTATTGAGGAGTTGGATGGGGTTTTGGGGGAGTAGTTAGATTTAAAGATAATTATAAATTAGTATTAGAATAGAAAATTGACCCCAAATCTTGTTTGGGGGTTTTTATATCGTTTTTAAAAACCATACTTAAGTTCATAAAAAATGTAAAAAAGTTATTACCATTCTTACAGGCGACTCGTCCTTTATTGTCGACGGCGCACCGATTGCCCGCGGCGGCGATATCACTAGCTGCGGCGCTAAGCTCATTGCTATTCAGCAGTCGTTTGCCGAGTCGGACTTTGAAGTGTTTGGCGTTGAGCAGCCTGAGCCAATGTTTGAACAACCTGCACCTTTACAGTTTCCTAAGTCTGATCCTGACGCGGTGTTTGCTAGTCTTATCAATACTGCTAAAGAAGACTCTAGTAATGAGACGAATGCTTGGGCTGATAATGATGGTGAGTCAGCTTTACAAGACAAAAGTCTCTCAACTAGTTTTAAAGAATACTTATTTATGGATGGTACAAATGACTATCAATTGGTTTATGTTGGACACTTCTATGATGTTGACACAAAGATAAAAGTTGACCCTAAGTTTATTAAAACTATTAACTTTACTTGGGAAAAACTCAAAGATAGCGATAAGGGTATATTAATTAGCAAACATTAATACGAAAAATAAAACGCTTTATCCAACCGCATTTGCATTCTTATCAGCCAGTTTAACAGGCTGCAAAAAAAAGTGATTTATGCTACTCCCCAAATTACCAGTCAGGTGATTGAATTGATAAATCAAGAAAATTTAATATCGATCAGTAAGTCACATCTTTTGGCTTAGCTATATGATTGTCAAAATATTAGTAATAACTGTGATTTGATAGAATATGCTAATGATAAAGCTGTAGCTAGTGAAGAAGATGTGCGCAGTTTCATCTGGTTATCAAGAATTCAAGTTGTGCCATTGGTAAGTAGAGGGTAGTTATGAAACCACTATTATTTGGACTATGTTTACTATCTATCTCATTAACTGCTTGTCAGGCAGAGCCTACTACTGAGTATTACCTAACGCCTATTGTTACTGGGCAAGTATTAGATAAAGATACTAGTGAACCTCTAGATGGGGTTACTATCGTTTACACCAGTAAGGAGTTGACTGAAACAGATAAAAGCGGATTTTTTAGATTACCTGCTATTAAATATGATGTATCTTCTTCACCTGATTACTGGGAATTAAATCAAATAAGTGAAAGCAGCATGGCAGTGTATAGAGAGAACTATAGAAGAAAGTCTTACTGGAACTTCGGTTTCCAAGACTTAAAGTAAGCAGGTCTTTTGAAGTACCTGAATATGTTCATATAGGCAAGATATACCTTGAAAGATTGCCTTCTGGTGTGAGCATGAATGGTGTCGAAGACGACTTTATTGAAGATATGACTTTTTGTCAGCCAAATGAGTCACAAAAAGAGGTCAATTGCATACCTGTGCCAGAAGGTAAAACCTATGAGCAAGTCAGTCCGAATCAGCCTATTCAATAAATAGTTTTTAACGAGAATTTGATGGATCTAAAAAGCAGCCAACCAAGGATACACTGATGCTCAATTTAGTCTCGGTATTATGTATGGAAGTGGAGTAGGTATTGATCAAGATTATGAAAAAGCCATGCAATTGTATTTATTAGCAGCTGATAATGGATCTTTTAATGCTCAAAACAATATTGGCACGATGTACTATGTTGGTAGAGGCGTAACACAAAGCTATACTAAAGCTTTTGAGTGGTACAAAAAAGCTGCTGAACAAGACGTGGGTCTCGCACAATTTAATCTTGGTGACCTTTATGAACAAGGTCAAGGCGTGCCACAAGATTACGAAAAAGCTTTTGAATGGTATAAAAAAGCCGCCGATCAAGGCAATCAAGAGGCCAGCAATAGAATCGGTAGATTGGTAATGGATAATAAAATCGATGATGAAGGCATCATTATATACAGTACCGAAGATACGGGTCTCACATTAGGTGATATTGAGTAATAGTAGATAAGCTTGGTTAAATTGCGTAGAAGTCAACCATATCTAATACTCATAAGAGATCGGATCGCTCCCACCCTCTGTCTTTAAACCATCACCCTAAAAATAATACTGCAAACCACCACCAATCGCGATAAGTTCCGTATTACCGCTACCAAATACCACATTGTCGCTATCGCTATCGATATCAGTAGTGTCGGAGCCTGAGACCCCTTGAATATCATCAGCCTTATTGATACCCGCATAAGCGTGGGCGATGATGTTGTCTTTAATATCGTACTGACCACCGATGACAAATTGATCAGAATCAGCATCTTTTCTACCATCTAAGTTGGCAGCATTATTGTATTGTACATAAATAGAGGCAGGACGAGAAAAGTTGTTTAATTGCAGACTAGCACTGATTACAAAGCCTTTTTCTTTGTCCGAGCGGTTGTCGTAATCCGCTTGTTGATATAACGCGCCAAAGGTAACAGGGACATCGATTATATCGCTCATATCATAAGTGACGGTACCGCGAATAAGATCGCCTATAATATCGATGTCTTTATCATAGGCAAGGCTTGCGACAAGGCCGCTTTGCTCATAGGTGAGATAGCTACCATAACCGTTGTCAGTGTCATTCTCATCACCACTGCCATTAGAAAAATCTTCGCTAGCCGCATACATAAATGCAACTTCGATAGGTAGGTTATCAAACTTAGGTGAGACCCAGCTGACTGAATTAGACACACGCGGCGGCGCATCTGCCATATTTAAAGCTTGTACCGCCCTTGTGTCTTCTGACAATGCTGTCGTGCCTAAATTATCCCAAAACCCTTGAGTTACAGCGACATTGTTTATCATATCTATAGGTGAGAAGTATTTACCCACCCGCAGCTCACCATAGTTGTCGTTAGCAAGTCCCAAATAGGTACTACGGCTTTCAAAGGTTCTCGACTCGCCATCGACGCCAATGTCATACTCCAATTCATAAATGACATCGGTCTTAGCAGTTATTGGTTCGGAGCCTTCAAGACCTATGCTTGATTTATGCGATTCAATCTCGAAAGTATCACCATCAAAATCTCCATTTCGCCGTATACCGTTATCATCGTTGGCATTGCTATCTTTAAACTCGCCATCGACATAGTTGCCAATTATAAAGATCCGGCCAGAGAGCGTTGGTTCAGCAAAAGCAGCAGACACTGATAAAGAGGTAATAGCTAACGTTAACAGGGTCTTTTTCATCGGGTTAAAATCCATACCGTATAATAGGAAGGTATATTTTAATTAGTAAATATATAAAATGCACCTTTTTAATGTAGTTATTAACCGCAATCTTTTTCTTAAGAATCTACTGTAATTTAGAGAAGTTACAAAAGCCATTCAACGGGCAGCCTTTTAACTACTGCTAAGATAAAGCTGCGCATAACACTAGAACCCGGCTCAGAAGTCGTTATCAAACCCGTATTGGCATCGATCCAGACCAGCTTGTTACCGCTTAGTTTAACTCGCCAAGTCAGACCGACCATGCCTTCATCAAATACGGTATGCAGCTGTTGCGCCATTTGCTCACTATCGATCAATAAACCCAATTCAGTATTAAGCTTGGTAGAGCGAGGATCAAAGTTAAATGATCCCACAAATATCCGCTGTCCATCCACAGCGAAGGTTTTGGTATGCAGACTAGCTCCTGTCGAGCCTAATAGTCCTAGACGACTGGCAGTGGCACAAGGTGCGACTTTTTCTCGTAGCTCAAAGAGCGTAACGCCACTTTTGAGCATCTTCTTACGATATTTAGCATAACCGGCATGAACAGGTAGCACATCGGTAGCCTCCATTGAGTTGGTCAGCATTCGCACGGTAACGCCTCTTGCTTGTAGGTCGGCAAAGGTTTTGACACCAGTGGTACCGGGAACAAGATAGGCTGAAATGCCATCAAACCGTGTCTGGATATCGCCTACTGCTTCTTTTAGGCGATGTACCAATAGATCTTCTTTTGGCACGGCTCCCTGTCCTTTTGCAGGATCATCGCTCACCAACAAGGTTGTCGTCCATTCTAAATTCAGCTCCCCTTTGATAAGCGCCGACACCGTGTTCGAGTCCTCTAAAATAGCTTTGTACTTACCCATTTGCGGATCGGCTCTAAAATTAGCTAAACGCTCACCAATCGGGTCAGTGTCTTTATTTACCCCAACGATCGCCTGTGCCGAATAAGACGATAGCGAAGCCCAGTAACGATCAAAATCAGCTACGACCTCGGCGACGATTGTCCCAGCTGCGAGTACATCAAGATCAACAAACAACGGCGTTGAACCCGTCCCAAAATACTCATCGCCAACGTTTCGACCGCCGAGTATGGTAGCTCTGCCATCTACTGTGAACGATTTGTTATGCATTCTGCGGTTCAATCTAAAAAAATCAAACGCGTACGATAATGTCTTGAAAGTTCTAAGATTAAAAGGATTATAGAGTCGTACCTCAATGTTTGGATGAGCAACCAAAGCGGCTATATCGCCATCTAGTCCGGTGGTACCGTTGTCATCTAACAGCAACCGAACCCGCACGCCTCGGTCGGCTGCACGAACCAGCGCATCGAGTAATAAGGTGCCCGTCAGATCGGCATGCCACATGTAGTACTGAGCATCAATGCTTGTTACAGCAGCGTCTGCAAGGAGAATACGTACCGCAAAGGCGTCGGCACTGTTTTGGAGCGGTGCGACTCCCGTAAGCCCTTTATGCTCCTCTTCTAGATCAATTAACGCCTCAGCTAGTGGTCCGCTCATGGTTTTTGGTAGTGCGGTGCTATCAATGCGCTCTTCTATTTTTGGCAACGCAAAAACCGATCGGGCGATAACAATAGCGCTTCCTGTCAGGGCAATCGCGGAGACGAGCTTTTTTAGGATCATGTTGAAGTTTTCCATTCGGTACTGAGCTAAACAAAACGAGTCATCTGAAGAGTTTCTTCAACGCTACGATTGCAAAAGACTTAGCCTGTTACCTTGACTAAAACGATTGGGTAGTTCCGTTTGAATCTTTTATTTGTTAATCTGACACCTCAGCAGTAGCAATATACTCATCAGGGCATTCTGTACGGTTACCCTTAATATCAATACAAAAGCTCCCACTACAATCATGGTTATCTCTTACATAAACTTTAGCGACACCGTTTTCAAAAGATAGTGCACTGTCATATTTAAAAGGAATAATGACTCTACCTTGCTGATCAACAAATCCATCCTTACCTTCTAAACTGACGACTGCCAAACCATTACTAAATGCTCTTGCAGAATCATAAATAAAAGGAATGACAAGCTTGTTATCTTTGTTGATAAGAGCATATTTATTATTAAAAGATACCCATGCCAATCCATTAGCGAATTCATGACCGTAGTCGTATTGAAAGTCTATAACGGCTTTCTCATCTTGATCAATATAACCTGCTTTACCATTGAGTTGAACGGCTAATAGGCCTTCACTAAACATACCCACATAGTCATATTTATTGGAGATAATTTGCTCTCCCTTATTGTTAATCAAACCATATTTACCGTCCAACTGTACTCTTGCTGTTCCGTCGTTTTGAAAAACAATATAATCATATACTGTAGGCAAGACTGTATTATTTTTGGTATCAATGAGACTATATTTATTATCTTTTACGACTACGGCAATATCTTCGTGATAGCTTAAGATTTGTTCATAAATTGGAGGAACAATTTTTATTCCTGATAAACTATCAATAATACCTTGTTTTACCCCTTTATCCGTCTGTAAATATACCAGCGATATATTGTTGTCTAAAGGTTTAATTAAATCATATAAACTATTTATAGGTTCTGGTACTGAATTTGGATAAGTTGACTCCTCTGAAAAGCTGGTATTCGATACAACAAAGGCGGCACTTACTAACATTGCTTTCATTAAAGCTTTTTTCACAGTGATTCCTAGTTTTATTTTATAAATATGGGCACAGCTACTTGTTTGCAAAAATTCTAGCACTTACTCAACTATTCATTCATTATATTCACTTCAGTCATATACTGACTAATATCTGGCTTTAAATGAAAACCTGCTACAGCTATAGATTGCATTCCACGCACCGATGTTAGACATTACCTTGCTTATGGTGCGCTGGGCGCACCCTACTGACTAAACAAAAAAAACGGCAAGATAAGAATCTCACCGCTTTGATAATTAACTTAAAACCCTAAATCCCCACTGCAACCTCAGCTCCCTCACGAATGGCGCGTTTGGCATCCAATTCTGCGGCAAGTTTTGCTCCACCAATCAAATGATACTGCGCGTTTGGTGCATCGCCAACATTCGGCATCAGCTCCGTAACCGACTCTTGACCGGCGCAGACGACGACACTATCAACACGCAAGAGCTGGCTTTGTCCTTGTGGATTGGTCACCCAAATGCCTTCGTTGGTGATTTTTTCATACTGCACGCCAGCCACTTGAATGACGCCGTGCGATTTAACATGAGCGCGGTGTACCCAGCCCGTCGTTTTGTTCAAGCCTTTACCTAAGCGGCCTTTACTGCGCTGCATGAGGTATACTTGGCGAATGGGCGTGATGCCTTCAGGTTTGAGCAGGCCGCCATCACTTTGATAGTTGGTATCTTCGGTGACGCCCCACTCTTCACGCCACTCCTCGATAGACTGTGGCTCGGGACGGTAGTTTGGGTCTTTTAGGGTTTCAGGCCCTAACTCATGCAAAGGCTGACCATGACGCGCAGTGAGGTATTCGCTGACGTCGAAACCCACGCCGCCTGCACCGATGACGGCCACGGTATCGCCGACGGCTTTTTCGCCTGAGAGCAACTCTGCATAGCTCATGACTTGCGGCAGATCCACGCCCTCAAGCTTGAGGCTTCTTGGTACCACGCCGGTTGCGACAATGACATGTTGGAATTTACCGTCATCCAACATCGCTTTGTCGACTTTGGTATTAAGTTTAATCTCAACGCCTAGATGGTTCAGCTCGTTGATGTAGTAGCGAATAGTCTCAAAGAACTCTTCTTTACCGGGAATGACTTTGGCATAGTTGAACTGACCGCCTAGGATGTCTTTGGCTTCAAATAATGTCACATTATGCCCACGTAGGGCCGCGACATGCGCCGCTGACATGCCAGCGACACCGCCACCGATGACCGCGACTTTTTGCGGATTTTTAGTTTTCTTATAGACCAGCTCGGTCTCATAACAAGCTCTAGGATTAACCAGACAAGTTGAGCGTTTGTTCTCAAAGGTATGATCAAGGCAAGCTTGGTTACAGGCGATACAGGTATTGATACGGTCGGCTTTACCCTCTTTAGCTTTATTGACCCAGTCAGGGTCAGCGAGGAACGGACGCGCCATTTGAATAAGATCAGCTTGACCACTAGCGACAATCGCTTCAGCGGTATACGGCATATTGATACGGTTGGCCGCCATCATTGGGATATTGATATGCTTTTTGATCTCAGCTGAGAAGTCAACGAAAGCGGCGCGCGGCACGCTGGTCACAATCGTTGGCACCCGTGCTTCATGCCAGCCGATACCGGTGTTCATGATAGTCACGCCAGCGGCTTCTAAGGCTTTAGCGACAGTGATAACCTCATCCATGACATTGCCATCTTTGACCAGATCGATGACCGATAGGCGAAATACGATAATGAAATCTTCACCTACAGCAGCGCGAACCGCTTTGACTACATCAACGGCGAACTTCATGCGTCCATTGATATCACCGCCGTATTCATCGTCACGTTGATTGACATGATTCGATAAAAACTGATTCAGCAAGTAGCCTTCCGAACCCATGATCTCAACGCCATCGTAGCCTGCTTGTTTGGCAAGCTTGGCACAGCGTGCGTAATCTTCAACCGTCTGCTCGATGTTTTTGATGCTCATCTTGCGCGGTTTGAAGGGCGTGATTGGCGACTTAATCGGGCTTGAGGAGACGATGAACGGATGATAACCGTAGCGACCACTGTGCAGGATTTGCATGATGATTTTGCTATCGTACTTATGCGCGGCGCGGGTAACGCGCTGGTGGTTGATAACGTCCATCTTGGTGTTCATGGTACCACCAGCAGGCAACAGCCAGCCTTCACGATTGGGCGAGATACCACCGGTAATCATCATAGCGACGCCGCCTTTAGCGCGCTCAGCGAAATACGCGGCAAGCTTGCCATAGTTATAAAAACGGTCTTCGAGTCCGGTATGCATCGAGCCCATCACTAGACGATTTTTGAGCGTCGTAAAGCCTAAATCTAGCGGCTCAAACAGGTGCGGATAGTGCTCATTAGCATTAGCTGTGTTAATAGTCTTGTCAGTGCTGGCATTGCTTTTGGCAGGATTGCTGGCGCTCATGTCATTGTCCTTATGAATGAATCAATAAATTGCGGTTGTAAAATAATATGCAGATAAATAGTGGTTCTATCCTAACACAGGCCCTTATCGTCAGCTATGCAGACAAACGACTGATGAGTGAGCGTTATAGCCAGTTGATTTTGTGATAGATTTATTACTTAACTGCCTTAATTAAACAAACGCCACAATTCAAGCTTACTTTTAGTCCAGCTTTGTCTATAATGAATAGACGATGGTCTATAACCATCCGTTAAAAAGCTTGAATAAAAACACGATAAAGGACTATCTTTATGACTGACTTTCACACAGGTCTTGGCAAAAATGCTGCTAACTATCAACCGCTTACACCTATTGATTTTATTACTCGCAGCGCACAGGTTTATCCCGATAAAACTGCTATTATCTACGATGATCTTGAGCATAATGATCTGACCCAAACTTGGCAACAAACCTATGATCGTTGCCGTCAGTTGTCCGATGCTCTGCGTAAACTAGGTATTGATAAAAACGATACCGTCGCTGTTATGTTGCCAAACACCCCCGTGATGGTAGAGGCTGCCTTTGGCATACCGATGTCGGGCGGCGTCCTTTGTACTTTAAATACGCGCCTCGATATCAATGCGCTAACCTTTTGTGTGCAACACTCTGAGGCCAAAGTGCTTATTATGGATAGCGAGTTTGCTGATCTTGCTGAGATCATTGATGAGACTTTTCCTAATTTAATCGTAATTCATGCGACAGATGCTGCCGTTAAAGTAGAACGCTTTGGTAAGATGACTTATGAAGAGCTGATTGCCAGCTCAGATCGCTTAGATAATTGGGAGAGGCCAGAGGATGAATGGGAAGCCATTGCACTAAATTATACTTCTGGTACTACCGGCACGCCCAAAGGAGTGGTCTATCACCACCGCGGCGCAACGCTGAATGCTCTCTCTAATATCTTAGATTGGGACATGCCCAAACATCCACTGTACCTATGGACGCTGCCCATGTTCCATTGTAACGGCTGGTGTTTCCCGTGGACCATCGCTGAGCGTGCAGGCGTCAATGTCTGTCTGCGTAAAATAGATGGCAATTTGATTTTGCAACTAATTGCCAAACATCAAGTATCGCATTACTGCGCCGCCCCCATTGTCCATAATATGATCGCTGGCGGTGATGCTGACTATAAAGCGGCTATCAATCATGAAGTCAAAGGCTGGGTGGCAGGCGCGCCGCCGTCCGAAACTATGCTGGCGGCAATGGAGAAAATGGGCTTTCATATCTCCCATGTTTACGGACTCACCGAAGTCTACGGGCCCGTAACCGTTTGCGCTGAGCAAGCTGAGTGGGATGAGCTGGACGTTAGTGGACGCGCGCAAAAGAAATCCCGTCAAGGCGTAAGATCACATTTGATGACTGGGTTTGAGGTATTAAGACAAGACACAACAGAGCCGGTAGAAGCAGATGGAGAGGAGATGGGCGAGCTGGCCCTGCGCGGCAATATGATCATGAAAGGTTATCTTAAAAGCCGTAAAGCCACCGAAGCGGCGTTTAAAGATGGTTGGTTTCGTACTGGAGATTTAGGGGTTAAATATCCAGATGGCTATATAAAAATCATGGATAGACTCAAAGACATTATTATCTCAGGCGGCGAGAACATCTCTAGTATTGAGGTTGAAAATGTCCTATATCAACTGCCTGCCGTCGTAAGCTGCGCAGTAGTTGCCGCTCCTCATGAAAAATGGGGTGAGGTACCAGTGGCTTTTATCGAGATCCATGACGGCCATACTTTGCAGCGCGATACGGTCACCGCCCATTGCAAGCAGCATTTAGCAGGATTTAAAGTCCCCAAATACATCATCTTCACTGAAATACCCAAGACCAGTACCGGTAAAGTACAAAAATTTGAGCTGCGCCAAGCGGCCAAATCACTCGCGCATGAAACACCAAAAGTAACATCAAGCGCGAAATAAGTTCGTAAAGTATAAAAAAAGGTCAGCTTAATTTATTTAGGCTGACCTTTTTAACGCTTCAAACCTACTTCTAACCAAGCCTAGGTTCAAGCCGCTGAAACACCACCATCCCAACAACCATCGCGGTTACAAAGACATAAGCTTGCCACTGGCCAGTGCCTAGTAGCACAATACCCGGTCCGGGACAAATTCCGACCAGACCCCAGCCAATACCAAATAGCATAGCGCCGATAATAAGCGGTTTGGTGATGACTGTTTTGGTTGGCATGTCGATTTCGCTACCAATCCAACTGGTTTTTTGTCGCTTGGCTATTAATTGCACACCGAGCAGCGCAACGACTAAACCGCCGCCCATAACCAGCGCCAAAGAGATATCCCACGCGCCAAACACATCTAAAAATCCTTGTACTTTAACTGGATCAGTCATACCAGATATAAGCAGTCCAAGACCAAATAGTAATCCTGCCAGTAGTCCAATGATATTTTTTAACATTGTTAATTCTCGCTATCGTTGTTTTTATTGTGTTTATATCAGCCTATAGGGTGCTCTCTAAGCATCCGTCAAACTCAAATCTGTTCAAATCAAACCCAAAACATGGCGACCAATATAGACGGTAAAAATACCAAATCCCATAAAAGTTGCGGTAGCTACCATAGAGCGTGGTGATAAGCGCGCATTACCGCAGATGCCGTGACCACTAGTACAACCAGACCCTAATCTTGTACCAAAACCGACTAACAAGCCAGCTGCGATTAATAAAGGCAGTGATGACGTCACTTGCATTACCGGCAGCGGCGTTACCAGTTGGTATAATAAAGGTGACACCACCAAACCCAAGATAAATAACACTTGCCATATCTCAACGCGTCTAGGCTTTAGTAAACTTGAGGCAATGCCGCTGATACCAGCAATACGGCCAATACCTAATAGTAAAACCACTGCTGCGACTCCTATCATCAAACCACCAACTAAAGAGATAGGGGTGAAGGCTTGCCAGTCTATTTGTATACTCATAACGAATTACCTGATGAATTCTTAATTATTCTATTTATAAAAATACATTATATTGTAAAACATAATAAATAGCTAAAAAATACCGAGCGCTTGTATCAACACACTCGGTATTTCTTATTTAAATTATAGCTGTACTAAAAGCGCTATATTTCAATCAATTAGGCAGGTTGCTCAGCCATCACTTTTTCAAGTACTGTCTCAAAACGCTCAACTGCCCCCTCAATGTCAGTCAATTTATCCAGACCGAATAGACCCAAGCGGAAGGTTTTAAAGCTCTCAGGCTCCCCTACCTTTAATGGCACTCCAGAGGCTATTTGCATGCCAGCTTCAGCAAAGGCACTACCTTTATGCATATCATCACGGTCAGTATAAGATACCACTACCCCCGGTGCTTTAAAGCCTTCAGCGGCAACGCTCTCAATTCCTTTATTTTCGAGCACGGCGCGGATACGCTTGCCAAGCTCCCACTGCGCCGCGCATAATTTATCAAAACCGACTTCTTTGGCTTCATTGATAGTATCGCGGAACTGACGCAAACCATCGGTTGGCATAGTAGCATGATAAGCATGACCACCATCCTCATAAGCACGCATGATGTTTAACCACTGCTTTAGATCAAGACTAAAGCTATTCGATTCAGTGCTGTCTACTTTTTCGACCGCAGCTTTGCTCATCATAACCAAACCGGCACAAGGAGTGCTACTCCAGCCTTTTTGCGGCGCGCTAATCAGGACGTCAATGCCCAGTTTTTTCATATCCAGCCAGACGCACCCTGAGGCGATACAATCAATAACTAATAAGCCGCCTACGCTATGAGTGGCATCAGCGAGTGCTTTGATATAGTCCTCAGGTAGAATAATACCTGCTGAGGTTTCGACATGCGGTGCAAACACGACAGCAGGTTTGTGCTCTTTAATCTTAGCGACTGCTTCATCAATGTCCACTGGGGCAAATGGTTTTGGCGTATCACTATCGTCACTGCGATTGGCAGTCAGTACGGTTGATGATTTGGCGATTTTGCCTTTTTCTAAAATCTGCGTCCAGCGATAGCTAAACCAGCCATTACGGATGATAAGGCAATCCTCATCATTTGCTAATTGTAGCGCCACAGCTTCCATACCATAAGTACCAGAGCCTGGAACGATGGCAACGGCTTCGGCGTTATAGACTGATTTTAAGTCGCTAGATAAGTCGTTCATCACTTGCTGAAAGACTTTTGACATATGATTTAGGGCGCGATCAGTATAAACCACTGAATATTCTAAAAGACCATTAGGATCAACATCTTGACGTAATGCAGGCATGAGACACTCCTTGTTTTATTAAATTATTTATAAGATTGCTAGGATGCGAATAACTTTTATACAGCTAAGCCATTGATACAATAGAGGGTATAACGAGGGATTGACGATATAGCGCTTTAACCTTGCACTATTGTCGTTAATGGTTGCCAACTGCGATATAAGCACAGCACTGGTGTTGTGATATACGAAGCTACATAATGGTAGACAACGGCATAGCAATGGCTATTTGATATTAGCATCGATATTAAGGACTGGCAATGCTTTGCTGATTCAGCAAGCTATTATTTGACTGGATAAATAATCACAAGATGGATTGTAATTATCTAAATAACGTCTACTTAGTTCGATAAGCATCATTTAATCCTGATACCACAAAGTCAAGCAACTCACTATCGCCTTCACGCGCCGCTTTACGCATAAGCTTTGATGGGGCGTGGGTTAAAGTCTGAGTTAAACGCCGTGATAGCTCAGTGATGATATCTTCAGCGCAAGCATCACCCTGCTCAAGCCTTGCTATTGATTCGTGTAATAGCTTGTCAACTTGATCATAGGTACGCATACGGTACTGCTGGATATCGCGGCCAACCTGACGCACCTGAAAACGCCGCTCCATCTCAACCACCAGCTGACTGACCAGCAGCTCAGCATCTACAGCAGCCTGCCGGCGCTGCTCAAGATTGCCTGCGATAACATGCTGTAAATCATCAACAGAATACAGATATACATCATCCAAACGGCTAATAGAGGCATCGATATCACGAGGTACAGCTAGATCTATGAGTAACATAGGCTGATAGCGACGGCGCTTTAGCGCTTGTACGGTCATAGTTTTGTTAATCAATAACTCCATACTACCGCTACAACTACTGACGATGTCAGCTTCGCTCAGCACCTTTGGCAGATCTTGTAGCGTTCTAATCTCAACGCTACGTCCAGGCTGACGCAGCTCGCCAGCTAACGCTTCAGCGCGCTCGGGACTGCGATTACAGATGATAATGCGGCCAACACCTAAGCCTGCGATATGGGTAGCAACTAAGCGGTTCATCTCGCCCGCTGCTACGACAAGTAAGGTACGATTGTGCAAATCATCAAAAATCTGAGTTGCCAATTTGGCGGCTGCAAACCCAAGTGACACCGCTTGAGCACCGACTTGGGTTTCATTACGCACCCGTTTAGCAGCGGCAAATATTTGATCAACGATCCAGGTGAGCTGACTGCTTAGTGCCTGCTGTTCTTGAGAGAATTGTACCGCACGTTTAATTTGTCCCAGAATCTGCGGTTCACCCAGTATCATAGAATCAAGGCCTGCTGCCACCCGCAGCCAATGCGTGAGTGCATGGACATCTCGATGAATGTATAGATACGACTCTATCTCGGCCAAAGGCAAGCGTTTAAAATCGGCAAGCCATGATTTGATTTTATTAATATGCGCGCTCATCACTGCCGCTGTAATACCAACTCTGCCCGTACTACTGTCAGTATTTTTGGTATCAGTAGTCATTTTGGTATTAGCCGGCAACGTACTATAGCTTTGCGGTACTAGAGCATAAATCTCGGTACGATTACAGGTTGAGACAATTACACTGCCGTCGGTAAAGCGTTTTAGTTGCGTATGAGCAGCTGTCAAATCGTCACTACCAAACGCCAGGCGCTCACGCAAAGCAACTGGTGCGGTTTTGTGATTGACCCCAATGACCACTAATCTCATTATTGATATACCATAAATATAACGCTTGCCAATTGATTACACCCTAATAGATACCAAAGCAAATCTGGCATCCAAATGAGTAAAATTCAGCTTTTTGCAGTTGCCACCAAATTGTGTATCAACCGTCAATATTGGTACGTTATTAGTTTGAATAGGTTATACAGCGCATACTACAAATACAAAAGCGCTCATTATAACATCGTTGAGCGCTTTATTTAACATCCGCCCTAGTATGATTGCTACCTGACTGTATTTGGGCATACCAGCGACAAATCAACCACAATCCTTGCTATCAGTATTCAGCAGTCAAATAAACACACAACTTGCTATATATAGGTAAAAATCCTCTTATTATAAATTAGTCATAACGAACAATATGTTATTATTAAGCTACTCTTTTTTGAAATCTATATAAAGAATTCAAACAACAGCTATCCTGTTGTAATAAGATCTATAGCGCTACTATAGTCATTATCTACTGAATATTAGTAGAATAATCAGTAACAGGATTACTATTGTTCGCTAATATCGTTATTTGTTAATATTATTTGCTTTTATAATAAACTGTTTTTACTTACTGATGAATGCTGCTGTCTATGATTTCTCTTGGGTTGTTGTCTCAATCAAAACCTGCGCTGCAATTTATTTATGATCATTGTTTTAAGAATCAGACCTTAACTAGTGTCATTACGAATCGTTTGCGTCGGTACCAAAAGCTAACGCTATCGTTGGTGACTTGCCTGTGTCTTAGCAGCTCTGTTCATGCCTCAATTTTTGATATTCCCTCATCATTATTCGCCGCTGAGTCTGCTCCGGTAGAGACAAGCGTTAGTAATGCTGATCATACAGATATGAACGTTGATAAAGTGAGCGGCGCAGCTGTTATTGGCCCTATTATTGGCACTGGGATTAGCACTACGGCTACTGATGATAGAACCTATACTCAGTCAGCATCGCCAGCGTTTAATATTCATGATACTGATGATTTTATCAATACTAATACATTGCCTTCGGCGACAGTGCTACAGCCAAAACCTAATGAATCCTTAAATGAACCCAGCTTATATGCCCTGCTAGATGCTGAATTTGCCGCTGATCGCGGTGATATTGGGCGCGCCTTAGCGCTTTATAAACAGCAATCCTTTAAAGAAGATGCTACAGCTGTGTTCGAGCGTGCCTTGACGCTATCCTTACGTTATGACGATGTAATATCCTCGCTACAATTTGCTAAAAAATGGCAGGATCAAAATCCTGATCATGTGCCTGCTTGGTTTTACGTAGCACATTTGGCTCTCAAAGCTCACGACTATAAGCTGGCAAGCCAAACCTTAAACCGTATTCTGCGTTATGATCCGCGTACTGATTTAAGTGAGATCTTGATCGGGATCTACCCCACCACAGATAGCGATCAACGTGAGCTGCTAGCAGCTTTGCAGCCAATCAATAGCGAACAAAACGCTTCTTTGTCAGTATTAAAAGCCGGCCTACTTTATCAGTTTAATGAATCAGAAGCGGCGCTTATTCATATTAATCGCGCTTTGATGCGTCAACCGGACTACGTACCATTTATTACCTTAAAAGCAGATATTTTACGCAAAATTGAACCGGCTGTGACAGTCACAAACTATATTAGCCAAGCGCGCTTGCGTATCCCGAATAATAAGAGCTTATATCTTTATGAGATTCGCTACTTGCTAGACCTTAAACAAAGCGAGCAGGCGTGGCAATTGTTACTGACAGCAAACGATCGTTTTCCAGATGATGCTGAGATCACTTTATTAGCAGCCTTAGTCAGCTTGGATATTGAAGAGTATCGTAGCGCTGACAAATTACTCAACATGCTAGCAAAAAGCCCTACCTATCTAGATCAAGCTTACTATTATTTAGGGATTAGTGCCGAACGTCAGCAGCGTTTCGAGCAAGCAAAATACTACCTAAACGGCGTCATGCAAGAAGACTTAGTACTGGCTGCGCGCAAAAAAGTTGTCGATCTTGAACTCTTAAATGGTAATGTTGATGCCGCTATTGCGACGCTTGAAAAACTACGTCAGCAATTTGAAGTGTTTGCGCCCGAAACCTATGTTATGCAAGCCGACATTTTATGGCAGCACGATGAGGCGGATGCTGCGTTACAACTATTGACGCGCGCCAGTCGTCAATATCCTAGCAATGAGATCATACTCTTTGCCCGTGCTCAACTGCTAGACGATGTCAACGACTATATCGTCAAACGTGCCCTCCTTAATCATTTGCAAACGTTGGATCCTAACAATTTGTCCTACCAGCTCAGTTACGCCCAGCTTTTGCTCGCTCACGATCAAAAATCTGAGAAGGGATTGGAGCTGGCGCAAGCGCTTATCGAGATTCGCTACGATGACCCGCGTTATGATAATGAGCTCCATCTACAAGCATTGAATGTCTTAGCAAACAATGCTCTGGTGAATAAAAAATACGCTCAAGTTATTGATTATCTGCAGACTCCATACGATGTACTTCCTACTCTGCGTTCGGGGGTGCTTTTACTGCGAGCTTATCAAGGTCTTGGCAAGAACGACAAAGTTGATGAGCTCTTAGAAGATCTGCAGCAGCGCTTTTCGTTCGGGCAACAAAACGTTAATGATCGCGTGCAGCTTTATTAACTTTTATATACTACCTGATGCTTTATCAGCTCGTATAAAGCCAACAAAAATTTAAACTCAGGCAACAACTATAGCTTAAGCTGCATTTTTCAATATCGAGGAAACATCATGTTAGCGCGCTTATCATCACTACCTGTAAGTCACCATAAATCAATTAAGCTGCCTGCTTTTGCTACGCTTGTAGCAGCCCTATTAATAACCTCCGGTTGTCAGTCACTACAAAGTGCGCAGACAACAACCAGTGCCACGCCTGTGGTGCAAGCTCAGAAACTCGATAATTTCAGTATCACTGGTAAAATTGGCGTCACTACGCCTGCCAACAGTACGACCAATACTAGCGCTCAGGGTGGCAGTGCGTTTTATGCCTGGCAACAAGAAGGTGAGCGTTTCGCTATTGAGCTGATTGGGGCTTTGGGTATTGGCAAAACCAATATCGAATACGACGGTCAAACGGCCACTTTAGTCAGTGAAAAAACAGGCACGCTAACTGCTGACAACCCTGAAACTTTGCTACAAAAAGCGACAGGCTGGCAAGCACCTATCTCCCAGATGCCGTATTGGATATCTGGTCGTCCTGCACCTTCTGACAGTGCACCGCAGCTAGATAATGCTGGACGCTTAATCAGCTCAGTCAATGGTCAATGGACAGCTAGCTTTAATTATAAAGGCGATGATAAATTACCCAATAAAATCAGCGCCATCCAGCCTACGGGCGAAAAAGTAGTAATGACCATTAATCATTAAAATCAGCTTTATTGAGATTATAGACTAACCCTGATTATGAAACTGCCTAAAAGCAACGCTGATTCAGCTATCATTCGCTTATCGCCTGCAAAGATTAATTTGTTTTTGCACATTACGGGTAGACGCGATGATGGTTATCATAACCTGCAAACAGTGTTTCGTCTGCTAAATTGGGGCGATTACCTACACTTTTTGCCCACAGCGATAGTAACACTTAACGACGTATTAACGCCAAATAGCACTCATGGGCAATCAGCTAACAAGCTATGCAGAAACCTGCTAACGCTTACAGGCATCGATAATATTACTGATAGCATCGAAGACAACTTAATTTTTAAAGCGGCAAAATCGCTACTGAATTATGTTATCGATGTCAAAAAACTGCCTGAACAATTACAACAAGTGAGTATTACTCTGGATAAACGCTTACCCATGGGCGCAGGCTTAGGTGGCGGCTCCTCCAATGCGGCAACTACTCTACTGACGCTAAATGAAATCTGGCAATTTAATCTAAACCAAGAGGAATTGATAAAAGTCGCAACCACTATTGGCGCTGATGTGCCGATATTTGTCTTTGGCGGCGACGCTATCGCGATGGGTATTGGCGAGCAGCTAACACCTATTGAGTTGCCTGATCAGCACTATTTATTGCTAACCCCCGATGCACACGTTAGTACCGCTGAACTTTTTGCGCATCCAAAATTGCGCCGCGATATCGAACCATTGGCGATTGAGACCATTCAAAGTCAATCTAAGGATTACACACAAAACTTAATGGCGCCCTATCACAACGTATTTACGCCTGTGGTGATAAGCCTTGCTCCTGCTGTTGACAAAGCACTGCATTATTTACAAAGGTTAGAGACAAAAGCCTTAGCTACAGCAAGGATGACAGGTTCTGGTAGCGCGGTGTTTTTACCTTTAGATAACAGTGTGATTGGTCATAAAGCGCTTTTGAAGAGGTGGACTGCTGATGCACCCTGCTCTGCCTGTATTGTCAATAGTTACTCTTAATAAGGTTATGCTTAGTTCTATTAATTTGCTAAAATGATGTCAACCTTGTTTCATTATGAATAAAACCAAGAAAAAGGCGCAAAACCCTTGCAAAATCTAAATATTTATTTATAATAGGTCGCCTCAATAGGGGTATAGCCAAGTTGGTAAGGCATCAGGTTTTGATCCTGACATCCGTTGGTTCGAGTCCAGCTACCCCTGCCATATTTAGTTGCTATTGCTTATTGGTGACAGATAGATTACAGCTGATAAGCAATTGACAACACCTTCCTAATTTCGGTATAGTTCGCAACGAACGCTACTAAAGAAAAATGTTATAGTAAGCTGTATATTACAATTTAATACAGTTATAGCATTTACGTTTATAAGACAATTTGTACATTACAGGGGTATAGCCAAGTTGGTAAGGCATCAGGTTTTGATCCTGACATCCGTTGGTTCGAGTCCAGCTACCCCTGCCATTTTCTATTGGTATGATCTTATAAAGTTGTTTTGTAAATCATAAATTTACAAAATATAAAATAGTCACCATCAATAACGTTTTTCACACTTTTCTTAATTTGAGCAGTTAGCCACTGCTTGGCGGTCACTGCTTGAGTCAATTTATAGGACTTAGTCATGCCTTATCTGGCAATTTTTACGGGTAACGCCCACCCAGAACTTGCAAAAACCGTAGCCGATCATCTGCATATTCCTCTTGGTAAAGCTGACATCACGCGTTTCTCTGATGGCGAGATCGCTGTTGAGATCAAAGAGCACGTGCGCGGAAAAGATGTGTTTATTATGCAGCCAACCTGCGCGCCGACCAATGACAATCTAATGGAAATCATGATGATGGCTGATGCCTTGCGCCGCTCAAGTGCTGGCCGTATCACGGCAGTCATACCTTATTTTGGTTATGCTCGCCAAGACCGTCGTCCCCGCTCCGCTCGTGTTCCTATCTCTGCTAAAGTCGTCGCTGATATGCTCAACATTGTTAGTATTGATCGCGTCATGACGGTTGATTTACACTCAGATCAGATTCAAGGTTTCTTCTCTATTCCCGTAGATAATATCTATGGCACGCCGGTACTCTTAAAAGACTTGATCAAACAAGACTATGACGACATTATCATAGTCTCACCTGATGTCGGCGGTGTGGTTCGTGCCCGCGCTATGGCAAAGCAGTTGGGTGATACTGATCTTGCCATTATCGATAAACGTCGTCCCAGTCCTAACGAGTCACAAGTGATGAATATCATCGGTGATGTACGTGATCGAGACTGCGTGATCGTTGATGATATGGTCGATACCGCAGGTACGCTGTGTCAAGCTGCATTAGCGCTCAAAGAAAATGGCGCCCGCCGTGTTCTAGCGTACATTACCCATCCGGTGCTCTCAGGTAAAGCGCTTAAAAATATTAGCGAATCGGAGTTGGATGAAGTGGTGGTCACTGATACGATTCCGTTATCTGAGGCTGCTAAAGGCTGTAGTAAGATTCGTCAAGTTTCTATCGCACCAATGCTGGCTGAGAGCCTACGCCGTATTAATAACGAAGAGTCTATTAGCGCCATGTTTGACGCGTAAACCTTTATTATTGCTACAAAACCGCGTATAATGCGCGCCTGTGCCTGCCCTTTGTCTCGAATCTATCATTTATTCAATAGATTTGATGGACGAGGTGGGCACTATCACGAGTGTCGATAACCTAGTAATGGACTGGTCGCAAGCTCATTATTGGCAGATACTTCATTTATTTTATAATAGGATTATATCCATGGCTATTGATCATTTTGCAATTAACGCAGTTGACAGATCTAGCGAGCAGCAAGGTAAAGGTGCGAGCCGCCGCCTACGTAAGCAGAATCTAGTTCCTGCTATCATTTACGGCGGTAATGAGGAGCCAACGGCTATCTCTATCAAACTTAACGAGATGGTAAAGTCGCTCGAATATGAAGCGTTCTTCTCGCAGATTTTGACCATTACTACCGATAAAGGCGATGAGCACCAAGTCGTTATCAAAGACTTACAGCGTCATCCTGCCAAAGGCTTTCCAATGCATGCTGACTTTCAGCGCATTGTAAGAGGTCAAAAAATTCACATGAACATCCCAGTACATTTTTCAGGTCGCGAAGAAGCGCCTGGTACTAAAGAGGGTGGTATTTTATCAACACTAGTATCTGACGTTGAAATCGTTGCTCTACCATCACAGCTGCCTGAATATTTAGAAATAGATGTCTCTGGTATGGAAATTGGTGATCTGTTCCGTCTATCAGATATCAAACTTCCTGAAGGTGTTATCATCTATGAGCTTGACCTAGAAGATGCACACGATCGCACGATCGTCAACATGTTGCCACCGACGGTTGAAGAAGTAGATGAAGTTGAAGAAGATGAAGTGGATGCGGATGAAGTACCAGCCACTGAACAAAGCGATAAAGCTACTGGCGACGCTGATAGTGAAGATGACGAAGATAAAGACAGCGAAGAATAAGTATTAGGTTAAGAGTCTAGAGTAGTAAAAAACAGCAGGTGATTAAGGTCTCCTGCTGTTTTTGTCATTACGGTTTAAAACCACACTTTTGTAGCTCCACAATAAAAATGACTTAGTAAATTTGAGCAGAGTATTTTATGGCTATAAAGCTTATCGTCGGCCTTGGCAATCCGGGTCAACAGTATATGTTTACGCGCCACAATGCTGGGTTTTGGTTTGTACAGCATTTAGCGCAGCAGTTTAATATTGAGCTGACTCCTGATAAAAAATTCCATGGGGTCACTGGACGTGGCCAGATTCACGGGTCTGATGTGCGTTTATTACTGCCTTTGACCTTTATGAATAAGTCTGGTCAATCAGTAGTACCGATGGTCAATTTTTATAATATTGCTAACGATGAGCTGCTGATAGCCCATGATGAGCTTGATATACCAGCTGGCAGTATTAAGCTCAAAACTGGCGGCGGTCATGGGGGTCACAATGGTCTACGAGATATCACTCCGCATATTGGTAATGATTTTCATCGTTTGCGCGTCGGTATTGGTCATCCTGGTCACAAGTCAAAAGTCACCGGCCATGTGCTATCAAAAGCCGCTCCTGATGAACAAATCGCTATCGATAGTGCCCTGACTGCTGCTTTTGAGGCATTGCCACTATTATTAAATGGTGATATTGAACGGGCGCGTTCGCAGATCAATAGCTTCAAACTACCTGATTAGTCTTATAAATAGTATAAAATGTGCTTTTAATTCAACAGCCTCATCCCCATTAA
Organism: uncultured Psychrobacter sp.; assembly: GCA_947501045.1. Classification (GTDB taxonomy): domain Bacteria; phylum Pseudomonadota; class Gammaproteobacteria; order Pseudomonadales; family Moraxellaceae; genus Psychrobacter. The sequence continues at coordinate 203,382 of CANMUI010000001.1, read as the reverse complement.
ACTTTTGATTTAATCTATTAATACTATTTAATTTATTAGTACCGAGGAAGCAATCTATGCTACTTAATATGCTTAAATGCAAGTTACACCGTGCACGCGTCACCCATGCTGAGCTTCATTATGAAGGCTCTTGTGGCATTGATGGTGATTTATTGGATCTTGCAGGTTTACATGAAAACGAATCCATCGATATCTATAACGTTACTAATGGCAAACGTTTTCGTACCTACGCTATTCGTGCAGAAGCAGGCTCTGGTATTATCTCCTTAAATGGTGCAGCCGCTCATATGGCAGATTTGGGTGATATCGTAATCATTTGCGCTTATGCTCATTTTGATGAAGTGGAAGCGGCAACCTATCAGCCCAAACTCGTCTACTGCAATGAAGATAATACGGTTAAAGATACTGCTAATATTATTCCCGTACAAGTTGCTTAACGATACAGGGACTTATAATTTAGCCAGTATTTATTCATTTTACCAAAACGGCAATATTTCTGGTTTAATAAAATGAAATAGGTATTGAAGGTGATATAGTTTTTTTAATGATATTCTTAAACCTATACTACTATAAAAGCTGGATCGTTATTTTGATTCAGCTTTTTTTATACCTTATGATCATGTTGTGGTCGATTGTGACCACATTGCAGCTTAGAATCTTATACAACTTCTTAATAGGAAATAAAACTCATGTGGTTGGCAGTCATTGCAGTACTGATTGGACTTGCAATTTTAGTTTGGAGTGCCGATGTCTTTATTGACGGCGCTGTCGTTTTAGCAAATAAGCTTAAAGTTCCAAGCTTTTTGATTGGTGTCGTAATTTTAGGGTTAGGAACCTCAGCACCAGAAATGGTAGTATCGGTACTAGCGGCATTGGAAGGTAGCCCTGAGCTGGCATTAGGCAATGCTTATGGCTCCAACATTATCAATATCGCTTTGGTCTTGGGAGCGACCGTACTGATCAGCCCTATTATTATTCGCAAAAGTATTATCAATCGCGATATGCCTTTGTTACTATTGGTGACTGTAGTTGCCGCATGGCAACTAAGCGATGGCGTCTTAAGCAGTACTGACGGTATTATTCTAATCATTTTATTAGTCGCTGTACTAGGTATGCAGATCGTATTGAGTTTACGTGAGGGCAATCATGAACACGAAGATGACCCCATAATAGCAAGTGCAGATGAGACGAGCGCTATCCGCGGCTTAGGTGGTCTATTCCTAGGTTTGCTGGTACTGATACTAAGCTCGCGTGCCATCGTCTGGGGCGCAGTTGAGCTGGCAACATTTTGGGGTTTAAGTGAGTTGATTATCGGTCTCACTATCGTCGCCATAGGTACGTCATTACCTGAGCTAGTAGCCAGTCTGTCAGCGGCGCGTAAGGGTGAGCACGATATGGCTTTAGGAAATATTATCGGCTCAAATATATTTAATACGCTGGCCGTAGTCGGATTCGCCGCGCTCATTGCTCCTATTACGCCTAATGCAATTATTCTATCACGTGATATATTAGCAATGGGTCTGTTAACATTATTGCTATTTGCAATGTGTTTGTTTGCCTTCAAAACCAAGCGCCAATTTGGCCGCTTATCAGGCGCGACTTTGGTGCTATTTTTCGTCGGTTATACGGTAGGGTTGATACAGACGGCTAGCTTGTAGCTAAGTACGCTACTATTTACACCCCTTACTGCTTGTTTTGTTTGCGATTTTTGAAGCCTTTCCATAGTCCTTCATGTTCTTGTTTAGGCATCTTTAGGGTAATGGTATTTGAGATCATATCTTGCACCGCTAAACCGCGACGATTGAAGATACAAAATGCATAGTTAAACATTAAGCCTAAAAACGCGCTGGTCAGTACCACAGCGCGTGAGCCACCGATCAAGCTACCAATAACGCCAAAGAGTAACGGCATCAAACAAGCCGCTAAGATACGTTTAAACGATTGTCCCCAGCTTAATAAATGACCTACATTATTGACGGTTTTAAGTCGCCACGTTTGCATACCCAAGGTTTGACCACCGCGTCGCCAAAATAAACCATAGAACCCCACTAGCGTTAGAATAAAAGAGGGCGTCATAATTAGGTTTTGATACCAGGTCGGTAGCGACTGCGCCTGTGCTGAATCAGTACCGGTTTGCATGGTCAATAGCGTACCAATTACGGTCAGCACTGTCCCGACCAAAAACAATAAAGCCAAGATTAGCATACCATCGTAGACAATGGCGACGAGCCGAGTACTTGGTTTAGCGATGGTTGGCTGTTCGGTTGCAGGTATAGGTAGCGGCGATGCTTTACGCTGTGTTTTTGCTTTAGCAGGCGCTTTTGACATGTTTTTCGGCCTTATTCAAAGTCATAATAAGCACAGGCTATTTGTTAGCTGATTCTATCGATTGCTTATTAGTTGAACCTTGTATTGTACCGTAATTATAGGCTCAATCGTAGAGTAACTATACATACGATATGAATATAAGAAATAGCAAAGATTTAGATATAGTCATGAAAATGCAAAAACAATCAGACATAAAAAAATCGCCAAAGTGTCATCAGACAGGCGATTGATTTAAATTTGGCTAGCTATTATGCAAATGGTGCGCCTGGAGAGATTCGAACTCCCGACCCCTTAGTTCGTAGCCAAGTGCTCTATCCAACTGAGCTACAGGCGCTTATTTTGCATATCATCTACTGCTTTTTAAACCTCATTTACAGTAAATTAGGTTGGCTATTATATAGATAATCTAGCTGGTGTCAATACATTTAAAAACTTATAATAAAACAATTTTCATTTTAAGGTATTAAATATAATACAGTACTATAAATCTAAAAATAAACCGAATAAATGGCGGTGAAGGAGGGATTCGAACCCTCGATACGCTTACACGTATGGTTCCTTAGCAGGGAACTGGTTTCAGCCACTCACCCACTTCACCGAACGAGATAAGACTCTTTGTATTATAAGTATTCATAAAAATATTTATAATCTAAAGAACAGTATTGATGCTAACAATACGTCCTAGCCGTGGGCGAGTATTATAACAAAGACATAACGAATTGCAAGCGTTGTACTCGTTTTTTCATCATACTTTTCATACTTTCGTCATAATATGGCATCTATATAATAATCGAGCCCATGCAAATACTCATTTAAACCTTTTAACCCAACCTTTTAACATAGAAAGTTGCGGACAAGACAGTAGTCGATATAGACTTGTATAAAAAAAGACGCGCTATAAAAATAGGCGTCTTTTTTGTAGTTCACTAGCTAGCTATAATTTAATCAGCCTAGCCTAGCATAGGCATAAAGCTTGCTGCCAAACCGCCGATAAAAATCTCGATCAGATAGAAGGCAAAAAAGGCCACGAGTGGAGATAGATCTAGCATTCCTAAATTGGGCGTGATACGGCGAAATGGTGCCAAAATTGGCTCAGCTAAGCGCATAATAATACCGATGATAGGATGCATAGAATTGGTAAAGACCACAATCCAGCTGACGATAATTGAGCCAATAACTAGGTAGCGACACATACGCAAGAAGTCTAGCACTAAACTGATTGAACCGGTAAAAAATAGCGGTACAGGAGCGATACCCTGATTAGTTAATGCCGCCTTACCTGAGATATCCACTAGCCGAATAAGAAACATCAGCACAATAGCAGCAATACTAATACGACCCTGCGCCACGGTTGGAAAAATACGTCCAAAGACATCGACAATATGTGTCGCTTTATAAGCTGGGCTTACCATAGGGTCGCTAGCATCCATCCCTGCAAATTGCAGCATAAAGCGTATAAACACTAGCAACATGGCAAAGGTGGTGACCAAATCAAAAATTTGCAATAACATATTATTCATGAAGAGTTACTCAATGTACCTGTATTGGTAAATGCTTGTATTAGTAAATGCCGGATTGATAAATGCTAAATGCATAGAGGATAACCTAATTGATATTGGGCAAATAAACGACAATACAATTACTTTACTATCTATTAGTTAGATCAGTAGCGTTACCCATGTTTTATCTCATCTCTTCGCTAAGCGCTTGGCTACGATCATAACACGCTTGCATAGCCTCGCCGATTTGACGAGCGATCTCATTGTGCTGCATAGACTCAATCGCCGCTTGCGTAGTACCGTTTGGTGACATCACTTTACGGCGCAGCTCGCTTGGACTATCTTCACTGTCGATGGTCATTTGTGCCGCTCCTAACACGGTTTGCATGGCAAGTGCTGAGGCCTGCTCTTTATCTAGCCCTAACGCTATAGCGCCATCAATCATCGACTCGATAAAGTAAAAAACATACGCAGGCGCGGAGCCAGCTACCGCAGTGACCGCATGCATCTGCTGCTCAAAATCTACCCACATTGCCAGACCGGACGCTGCCATCAGTGCCTCAGCAAGCTGCTTTTGGGTATCAGTGATGTTAGCAGTAGCATATAGACCAGTAGCGCCCATCTGAATAGTTGCTGGAGTGTTAGGCATTGCACGTACGATATGACGATAGCCGCCAAGCATGTCAGATAAAACCTCAGTCGATAAGCCAGCAGCAACCGAGATCACTAATTGCTCATCTAAGGCATCAGCAAAGGCGCTAACGACCTTTTTCATCACCTGTGGTTTGACAGCCAGTACTATAATATCAGCACCAGTAATGGCCGCTTTTGGCTCTGTTTTGGCGTCAACGGTATGCATGTGCTGATCAGCAAAGCGTTGACGCGTCTCCATGCTAGGTGCTGAAACGGTAATCATCTCAGGCTTAACACCGCAAGCAAGCAGGCCACTTATCAAGGCTTGCGCCATGTTGCCGCCACCAATAAAGCTGATTTTTTTGTTGTGCAGCTTATCGTTACTTAGCTTGTCATTATTTGGTTTTTCGTTATTTAAAGATGATACGGACATAGCGGTCTCCTACTAATATGGTACCAAGCTGACAAAATCTAAAAATAGCATAAATAGTCTTGAACAAACTATAGTTGAGCATAATAATATTTAAATGACGCCTAGTTTAGCATACTGCTATTATTGCCGTTTGATAAATTAAAAATGATAACTGCGGAGCAAAAGATGTTTTTTGTGCGTAAGGCCAGTTCACATGATTATTTGGATATTGCTAACATTCATTTTACAAGCTGGCATGCTGCTTATGCAGATGTTTTGCCTGCATCGTATGTACAACAGAAAAATGATTTGTCAGAAAAGATAATTATGTGGCAGAAGCTACTGTCTCATCCTAGCGTACTGGTTTGGATAGCTTATGATGACAATCATAATAATTTAGGGTTTATTGGATATTTTGCGACCGCTGATAACTATGAAATCACGACCTTGTATGTTTTACCTGAGTATCATAGTTTAGGTATAGGTACGGCGCTGATAGATGTCTCATTACAATACCTACTGAATACTAACGCCAACGCCCACTTTTATCTATGGGTGCTTAAAACCAATCTAAATGCTATCAACTTTTATGAGAAACTTGGCTTTGTAGCTAATGGAGAAAACAGTGAAGAGCTATACGAAAGCACTAGGATAATAGACATTAAAATGATGAAAAATTAATAGCTTACGTGTATATTTGAATCACTATAAAACTGATACAGTGCTACTGGTAATATTAGCGTATCGATTTTATTTCGAATTGACTATAGTACATTTCTGATAATGCTATCTACTAAATTGTCATTATTTGTCATCTTTAGCGCTAATTTATCGACGCCCAATACCCAGCTCTCAAATGGTGATAGCAATAATAAAGGCCATTTCTTGCCAGTTTGCTCATCTATAACACTGACAACGATTAAGCTGTCGCGCAGCCATACAGGCACGCCCAGTGTTTGATACAACTTTTTCCCAGCTTGCGGACGCGTTGCCAAAGCCGTTTGTAGTCGCTGCTGTCGATCTAATGGCGCTACTTGTAAAGCTATATTATGATTTTCTTTATTAACAAAATTAGCATTAATAAATGCTAGTAAATGATCTAATTTCACTATCAATTGCCAATGACAACGATCACTATCTCGTAAAGTAATGCTCAACGATTGATCAGTCGCCGAATGAGAGTCTGGTAAAAAAGGTTCTATTAATACTTTTGACTCAGCAAGGGGCAGCTCTAACCATGTAAGCCAAGTCTCACTGAGCCGATACAGCTGCTGGCGGTAGCGACGCACACTATAGTGCTGATAGCGGCCTTGCCAATCTAATTGCGTTTGATGGTCATGATCAGCGCGCTGGGTTAGGCTTAGGACGTCGTCTATCAACTGTTTGTTAGGCGGTAGCGGTTCGTCTTGCGCTAGCCAGTGATGCAGCAGCTGGCGTTGTCGGTAGATAGGGAGCGTTTGCAGCAGATCAATATCCAGCGCCCGCTGCACTGGTGGATAGCATAGTCGCTCAATAGCGCTATAGTGCATGTCTTTATTTGCCTGCTCACTTACGATAGCCTGTGCGTCGCTAAGCAGCTGCGCGCTACGGGCAATATTTTCAATTACATTGTTATTATAAGTCGTTAATAGCGGTATCACATCACAGCGCAAACTGCTACGCACATTATCACCGCTGTCATTGGTTGGATCATTAATATAAGGTAGTTTTAACTGTTTGGCATAGCGGCTAATAGCAGCCCTGCGTACTGACAACCAAGGCCGCCATAGTATACTCTGCTGCTCGCCTTGCTTAGTGACGCGCCATGATTGCATACCAGATAGACCTTTGACGCCTGCGCCCTGAATTAGGCGCATCAATACCGTCTCTGCCTGATCATCGGCATGATGCGCCAATAGTAAAACATCCTCTTGATTGATGTGCGCACCCATGATTTGATAACGCGCTTGCCTTGCTGCCTGCTCGTCATGACCATCTACCTGTGCCTGCAAGATCGTACAAGACATTTGCTGCGCTGCTGCCCATTTTGCAACATGCTGCGCCCAGAGCTGGCTACCCGCTTGTAGATTATGATCAACATGCAATAACTGCGGTAAAAAAGGTAATTTGCCTTGACGGTATAATTGCAAACATATCGCAGCAAGCGCTAATGAATCACGGCCACCGCTACAAGCCAGCCAAATGCGGCGACCGTGCAGCTGCCTACGATACTCATTCACACTTACCAGTAGCGCATCGGCAAGCACTGCAGCAATTGGCAGATTTGCTGCTATTGGCGCGGCAGGATAGGGTTTGATGGCGCTGCTGGTCATACTGCTGGTCATAATAGTACCCATAAAAAAAACGTGCTATTTTATAGCACGTTATCATTAAAGTATTAAACCGTGTTAAATAATTAATTTTGGTGTGTCAAACCATTAGCTTGGCAACATAACCTCTGAATTGAAGGCTTTAAACTTCTCATAACGTTGCTCGCAGCGAGCCTCTGCGTCCAGCTCTTGTAACTCGTTTAATTGTTCAAGCAGCAAGTCTTTTAGCGCATTCATCACAGGCTGCGGCTGCAGATGCGCCCCCTCACCCTCTTCAATAACAGCGTCAATCAGACCTAGCTGATATAAGTTAAGCGCGTTTAATTTTAAGGCCTCACTAGCGTCTTGCGCTTTTTCAGCCGTGCGCCAAAGAATAGAGGCACAGCCCTCAGGCGAGATGACAGAATAAATGCTGTTTTGTAGCATGTTTACTTTATCGCCAAAGCCGATAGCTAGCGCACCGCCAGAACCGCCTTCACCGACAACAGTTACGATAATAGGCACACGCAAGCTTGAAAATACGGCAATACTCTCAGCAATTGCTTGTGCCTGTCCGCGCTCCTCGGCACCGATACCTGGATAAGCACCTTGTGTATCGACAAAGGTCATAACAGGGACATTAAAGCGCTCTGCCATCTTAACCAAGCGGATAACTTTGCGATAACCCTCAGGATTGGCCATACCAAAGTTATGAGCAATACGCTCACGGGTACTGCGGCCCCGATGTTGACCGATGACCATAACCGGCTTGCCAGCAAAACGCGCCAGACCGCCAATAATAGCTTTATCATCAGCATAAGCACGATCTCCATGCAGCTCATCAAACTCGGTAAACAGCTGATTAACATAGTCCATAAATAATGGACGCTTGGCATGACGTGCCAGCTGAACGCTATCCCAAACAGTACTCATAAGCGTATTCCTTCGTTAGTTTCATATCATTCATATCAATAATAACTGGTTTGAGCATAAACTCTAAATAAACAGGTACAGTTGTAAACTCAATAAAACTTATAGTAGCACAGTTTATAGACCTTAGTGTATTATCAAGGCCTGTGTTTTTTGATGTATTCAACAGTGTAGTGACTCATAGAAATAAGATAACCGCTTAGGCAGGTAGCGGTGCTTTAATTACCTCTAACCTAACACCCCATTTGGCAAATTGTTCAATCTCTGCGCTCAAGTCTGACAATAAAAAAGCATAGTGTTTTTTATCAGTAGCGACCATCATTTGCCAGTGATTGGTATCTATAATGTTCAGCTGCATGTCAGGTGGGCTATATTCGCTACGACTATGATGCGCTAGCACTGCCAGTCTCAATAGCAAGCATAAATAAACCAATTGGTCACCGCCAATTGTACAAGTTTGCTCAAGCATATCGGTCTTAAGCTTGCGCCGATGACTGAGCACCAGCTGCGCCATACGTTTTTGATCTACCTGTGAAAATCCTGGAATATCTGAGTGCTCAAGCAAATAGCTGCTGTGCCGATGGTAACTACTATGACTAATGGCTAAACCGATCTCATGTAAAAACGCGGCGCGCCTTAATAAATCAGCGTCATCGCTATTTAAACCCAGCTCATCTTGCACTTGCTCAAGCAAATGCTGGCAGGTCTTAACCACTTGCTTGGCCTGCTTTTTATCTACAGAATAGCGCTTAATCAAGGCCAGCACACTTCGATCTCGCACATCTTCGCTGGCAAAGCGACCTAACATATCGTACATAACGCCCTCGCGCAGCGCCCCATCAGAATAGGTAATGGTATCGATACCTAGCACCTTCATTGCTGCGCGCAGTACCGCAACCCCTGCTGGAAACACAGCGTTACGATGCTCTTTGACGCCTTCTAGCTCAATAGCACTCACATCCCCAATATTAATCAATAGTTTTTCTAACTTTTTGACCCCTTGATAAGTAATACGCTCTTGATCATCAGCCCAGCCCTTAGATACCAACACGTTTCTGACCGCTTTGATGGTACCACTGGAGCCGATCACACTACTCCAACCTGTCTTTTGGTACTGACCATTGATGGCCAATATCTCCTTGCGTGCGGCAGTAGTTGCGTTGTTAAAAGCGTCTTTGGTAATCAGGCCATCAGCGAAGAATTTTTTGGTAAAAGCCACGCAGCCCATTTGTAAGCTTTCAGTCAATAGCGGCTCAAACCCTTTACCGATAATAAACTCTGTAGATCCGCCGCCGATATCGATGACCAAACGCTTGTCACTACTAGCATTGGTATGCGAGACGCCCAAATGAATCAAGCGCGCCTCTTCACGACCAGCAATGATCTCAATAGGTTTCGGTAATATCTCATTAGCACGTTTAATAAAGTCATCAGCGTTTTTGGCTTGACGCAAAGCATTGGTGGCAACGATACGGATGCGCTTTGGCGATACCGAATCAAGGCGCGCGACAAAACGACTTAGGCATTCAAGTCCGCGGCGTATGGCCGCTACGCCTAAAATATTATGCTCATCTAAGCCTGCAGCTAGTTGTACCTTTTCAGACATAGAAACTACTTTTCGTACTTCGCCATGATCAAGGCGCGCGATAGCTAAGTGAAAGCTATTGGAGCCAATATCAATGGCCGCCATTAGCTCATCATCAGCGAGTGGCGGGTTTGCTAGATATTTATTAAGCATAGGGCAGACGATTACCAAATTGGATGGGTTGGATAAATGATAACAAATGACTCATGATGTCAACTGACAAAGGATACTGCAACAGTTATAGTGGCTAAAAGCATAAACCTATATACTATCGGTAAATTTTGTTATTAAAGCACTTTTGCTAAAAACTGGCAAGCTAACGGTAACACTTTTAAGCTAAACTTAAATAAGGGAAGGAACAGGGTAACATGTAGAATAACTTATGCTCGTTATGACGGTTTGCTACATTCTGAGTTAAAAACACAACTGTTAGTAACTACTAGAACTATTAATAACTACTAGATGATTATCATTTATACCCTATTTATGACTATGTAATTCTTTTTATTTCGTTTCAAGAATACTGCTACTCTAGTATTATTATCAATTTAGCGCTAGCAAGTCTGATCAGTTAACATATGCAATTAGCAAGGGAAGCTACGACCATGAATACAATTGACCACACCCAAGTACAACCGACTACCAATACGCTCAAAAGTACGAATATGAGCAATGATGTCACAAATACGAGTGAGCTTGCAAAGTATAATTTTTACGATTTTTATTTAGATGAGCATCAAAACATGGCTTGTCGCCGTTTGCACTTTGCTGGTAGTAGCTTTGGTTTGTTAGGATTGGCAAAGTCTGTCAAAATTCGTTCACCTAAACCCGTTCTCAAAGGTATCGCTGCAGGCTACGCTTGTGCTTGGGTTGGACATTTTTTCTTCGAGAAAAACAAACCGGCCTCTTTTAAGTTTCCTCTACAAAGCTTTGTCAGTGATTTTCGCATGTATACCGACGTGCTACGCGGTAATCTAAGCTTGGTGGATCGCAAATTTGATAAACCAAGATCTAATGTAGCCAAACGAGCCAGCTAGTTCTTAAGACTAAGTATTTCAATTATAAAATAAAAGCCATTAAGCTCTTCTAAAGACAGCTTAACGGCTTTTATTGTTTGGTTATCTAATATTTAGCTTTAGTAATCAGCGCAGCGACTTACGCAGTATTTTGCCAACCGCCGTCTTTGGTAGCTCGTCAATAAAGGCGTAAGACTGTGGACGCTTGTAAGCGGTTAAGCGATCCTTGGCAAAAGCGGTTAATTCCTCCGAGGTCAGACTTGGATCTTTTTTGACCACAAAAGCTTTGGGCACCTCACCGCTATGGTCGTCTTCAATACCAATAACAGCTACTTCTAACACTTTGGGGTGTTCAGTAAGCGCCGCTTCTACCTCATTGGGGTAAACATTAAACCCTGAGACCAGAATCATATCTTTTTTGCGATCAACCAAGGTTAAAAAACCCGCTGCGTCAAGTACGCCAATATCGCCTGATTTGAAGTAACCATCTTCTGTAAAGGTTAAGGTATTATCTTGTCGCCAATAGCCACGCATTACCTGCGGCCCCTTAATACCAACCTCCCCAGGCTCTCCAACAGCGCACGACCCACCTTTATCATCGATGATTTTGATCGCCATCATCGCTAATGGAAGACCGACGCTACCATTGAACTTGGTAATACCTGGCGGGTTAAAAGAGATCACCGGCGCGGTCTCTGACATACCATAACCTTCATTAATAATCATTCCAGTCACTTGTTGCCACTGATCGGATATAGCTTTAATGATTGCTGTACCGCCACCAATCGATAACGCTAAACGGCTAAAATCTAGGCTGGCAAACTTAGGATGGTTGAGCATGGCATTAAATAAGGTATTAACCGAAGGAATAACGTGTGGACGATGCTGCTCAATAGTATTGACTAGTCCATCGATATCACGTGGATTAGTGACTAAAACATCTTCCCAGCCGCCGTAGATTCCAAGCAAACCGCAAACGGTAAAGGAGAAAATATGATAAAGCGGCAAAGGATTTAGGATTTTGATTTGTTCACTACGGCCCGCTTCAATAGCCTTGCCAAACATGGCATAACACTGACAGACATTAGCCATGACGTTGTAGTGAGTAAGCATCGCGCCTTTAGGCTTGCCTGTGGTGCCGCCAGTGTATTGCAGCAATGCCAAATCTTCACGCTCAATAGACACCGGCTGACATTGGTCAGCATGGTATTCGCTCATAATGTGGGCGAAGTTTACCTGACGTTTCAAGTCTTTATTGATGGGTGTACTAGTCGATGATTTATTGATTTGTTGCAACAAGAAAATATCATTGTCTGCATCGGTGACATTGGGATCAATGCAGCAGTGCACCACGACCGACAACTGCGCTTTGACATCGTCCTCAAGCTGATCATAAGCAGATGACATGCCATCAAGAATAATAAGCCCACAAGCTTGCGCATCGCTTAATTGATGCGCAAGCTCATAGTGAGTATACAGAGGGTTGACGTTGACCAGTACTATTCCTGCCCGCAAACAACCGAGCATCACGACAGCGTACTGTAATATATTGGGCAACTGGACGGCGATACGCTCGCCCTTTTTTATGCCCTGAGCTTGTAAAAAGGCAGCAAAGCGGCGACTGGCAATATCTAACTGCACAAAGCTTAGTTTTGCAGCTCCCATACTAAAAGCTGTGGACTCACCATACTGATTGATTTTTGGCTGTAGTAGGTCGAGCAGGTTTTGTTTGCCTTCTAGTACTTCTAAATTATTTCTAAGTCCATATTGCTCATAGCTCACCTGCCATAATGGTGGCACAGATTTGCTAGGCGAGCTATTGTCAGCAGTAGCATTCATAGGTCAGCGTCCTTGCTAAGATAGTTAGTTTCAAAAAAGTTAAAGGTTTTAAGCCTATAGGTATTAATATTAGCATAGCATGATTTATTATTTATTTTATATACTGCTAGACCATTATTTATACTAATCAGACCAAGATTTTAGTTTTATAAAAAAGCCAGCATGACCTTCTATATTGGTCATGCTGGCTTAGTTATAGTTTTCTTAAAACTGTTGAGCTTTTTAAACCATTAAGCTATGCTGCTGCCATCTGAGCAAAGATTTCATCAGCAGCCTTGATTGATGCCTCTAAGTCTTCATCACTATGTTTGATAGACATAAAACCGGCTTCATAAGCAGAGGGCGCCAGATAAATTCCGCGATCTAACATACCGTGAAAGAAGGTATTAAAGGCGTCCATATCACAAGCAGTCACGTCATCGAAATCAAGTGGAGTTTTAGTAGCGCTATCTTTGACAAAAAATATGCCAAACATACCGCCCAATTTATTGGTACGCAAATGGATACCATGTTTATCAGCCGCCGTTTGAATGCCATCAACTAAGTGATCAACCTTGGCTGATAAATCCTCATAAAAACCATCGACGGTTAAGTCCTCAAACATCGCAATACCCGCACGCATCGCCAGCGGATTACCCGATAGCGTACCGGCTTGATAAACGCCGCCCATTGGCGCGATATGCTCCATAATCTCTTGCTTACCGCCAAAAGCACCTACTGGTAAACCTGCCCCAATGATTTTACCAAAGCAGGTCAGATCAGGCTTAATATTGAAGTGCCCTTGCGCGCCGCCAAGTCCTACGCGAAAACCCGTCATAACCTCATCAAAGATCAGCACTGCACCGTGCTTAGTACACTGATCACGTAAAGTATCATGAAAGGTTTGCTCGGGGATCACCATGTTCATATTGCCAGCGATAGGCTCAACAATAACACAAGCAATGGTCTCGCCCCACTTCTCAAAACAGTCTTTTATCGCTTGTGGATCATTATAAGGGATAGTAATGGTGTGCTTAGCAAAGTCCGCCGGTACCCCTTTTGAAGTCGGCTCACCAATATCAAGCATACCCGACCCAGCTTTTACTAATAAGCTGTCGGAATGGCCATGATAGCAGCCTTCAAATTTGACGATATTGTCGCGTTCTGTAAATCCACGCGCCAAACGAATAGCACTCATTGTCGCCTCAGTACCGGAGCTGGTCATCCGCACCATCTCAACGCTAGGCACGATATCGCAAATCTTATCTGCAACCGTCGTCTCAAACGGCGTTGGCGTACCAAAGCTTAAGCCATCATCAGCCGCTTTTTTTACCGCCTCGATGACTTTTGGATGCGCGTGTCCCAAAATCATGGGACCCCAAGAGCCAATATAATCGATATAGGCGTTATCTTCGGTATCGTAAATTTTACTCCCTTCAGCACGGTGCATAAAAACAGGCGTACCGCCGACACCAGCAAAAGCACGTACAGGTGAATTAACGCCGCCCGGAATATGTTTGCGGGCTTGCGCGAAAAGTTGTTCGTTTTTAGTACTCATAATGATGACCTTTATTTATTAGAATTTTGGACGAATAGTCCATTGTAGCGATTATTCAGTAGGTTTTAAATTTTGCTGACAATAAAAAACAGTCCCAGTAAAACAGTCCCAGTCTTAAAAACTGTATTTGCTGACATTTGAATTTGCTAAACTTTTATTTCTGTAATATAGTAAAAAGACCTGATAAACTTTTGTCTAACTTTTTATATAAACGGAGCTACCATATAATGACCACTTTAGTACATGAATCCATCAAGACAGCGGCTGCAATCCCTATGAACAACCAAGAAGCCATCACTATTATTCAAACCCTGATTAATGGTATTAATCCTTTATCTGATGAACCTTTATCCGCTAATAGTTTATGTTTACATAGTGACATTCAAAGGGCGCTGCAAACCGCGATTCCTGCACTTGAAAGCAAAATCAAAGCTGATATTCGTAGAGCTAATTTGCCAATCAACGCCGGTAAGCCTTGGAATAAAGAAGAAGATCAAAAACTCATAGCTGCTTTTGATAATGGCCACTCTATTGCTATGCTCGCTGGGCAGCATGAGCGCACTAAAGGCTCAATCACCTCACGCCTACTAAAGTTTAACAAAATAGACGGCTAATACTTTTAGCTCTTCTGCATTTGTCTATACGTGCAAGAGCTTATTAAGCCTTTTTGACTACCGAAGACTTAAGTTTCATCTGCCCAAAGCCGTCTACTTTACAGTCGATGTCGTGTCCGTCTACGGGATCGTCAAGCAAACGGATGCTTTTTACTTTCGTACCGACTTTTATGGATGTCGATGCGCCTTTCACCTTTAGATCCTTGATCACCGTTACGGCATCACCATCTTGCAGCTCATTACCGACGGCATCGCGAATGACGTTATCTTCGATATTGGCTTGTGCCGCGTCAGCCTCTGCAGCATCGGTTTCAGCAGCTGTCCACTCATGAGCACACATGGGACAAACCAACAACGCGCCATCTTCATAAGTATAATCAGCATCACATTTTGGACAATTAGGTAACATAATTTTCTCTTTAGACTCTATAAATTAGGGTTATGCTAATCCTAGCATTGTAGCTCAAGTGGCTAATTTTAACCAATCCGCTTGGTTGAAAATCAGTCATAGCACCCAATCTATAACCTAATCCATGTGTTTTAAATGACAGGAATAATAACAATGAATGATGCTCTGAATTCATCACTGCTACCGCAGTTTGTACAATTGACTATTCAAGGCGAGGATGCTGAGAAATTTTTGCAAAATCAGATCACATCTGATCTAACCAAACTTGGGCTTAGCTATCAGCCAACGGCGCTTAGTAATTTAAAGGGCCGTATTGATTTTGGTCTTTGGATAAAGAAACAAGACGAAAAACACTACGACGTGGTTGTTAGTAGCGATTGTGCACAGTCTTTACAAGCTCATCTAACTAAGTATGGCGCTTTTTCAAAGTTTGAAACCAGTGCACCTGTAGCTATTTACCCTTGTGTACTCGCTGATGAACCGACCTTTAGTCATAAGGATGACCATAATACAGCAGAAGATACTCGAGCCTGGATGCAGCGTAGTGTTGCGACAGGTAACTATTGGATAGTGGCGGCAACGCAAGGTCAGTTTCAGCCGCAAGAGCTGCGTCTGCATCAGCGCGGCGGTATAGATTATGATAAAGGTTGCTATTTAGGTCAAGAAGTCATCGCTCGTATCTATTTTAAAGCTGCGCCAAAAGCGTTTTTACATCGTGTAGCAGGTGCAGGCGAGGTGCCAGCAGCAGGCGATAAAATAGACAAGATTCAAATAGTCAACGCTATTGCCACTGACAAGGGTTTTGAGGCTTTGGTCGTTGCGCGTCCAGAGCAGCTAGCAGATAGTGATTTAAACATTCTTGAGTTGCCATCTGCTTTGCAAGTCGATGTTGCTCGCCCTCAGTAAAATAAAGGGGGCCAGTAAGTCTTGAGCCAAAAACGTCACCTATAATTAGGATAACTAATCAGGACTACTATGACACATATTGCAGTACTTGGAGCAGGCGTGGTGGGCGTGACCACTGCCTGGTATTTACGGCAAGCAGGTTTTGAGGTCACCGTCATTGAGCGAGAGTCAGGTGCTGGCATGCAAACTTTATTTGCAAGCGGCAGCTTATCGGTAGCTAACGCTAAACCTTGGGCCGACCCCAAAACCCCTTTTGAAGCGCTTAAAGGCTTTTTCAGCGAGGATGCACCGCTGCTTTATCGTCTGCGCGTTGATAAGTCACAGCGTCAGTGGGCGATGCAGTTTCTGCGTGAGTGCCGCGCTGAACATTCAGATGCCAATCTTATACAAATGGTACGTCTAGGATTATATTCACAAGAAGCCCTGCAAAAACTGCGTGCCGAGACCCAAATCAAATATGAGCATAAAACTCGCGGAGTGATGCATTTTTATACCAATCAAGCCGCTTTTGATGCTGCTAGTGCGCCTACTGAACGTCTGCAAGAGCTGGGCTGTAACCGCCGCTTTATCGATATCAATAATGCGGCAAGCTTGGAGCCAGCGCTATATCCGGTTGCTCATAGACTGATTGGTGCCACTTATACCAGTCTCGATGAATCAGGCAATGCCTACTTATTTACCCAGAACTTAGCTGAGCGCTGCGCTGAAGCAGGCGTGCGATTTATGTATGATACTGAGGTTTTAGCTCTTAATAGTGATGTACACTCCAGTGCGCCGCACATTCACAGTATTACTATCCGTCCCATCGATGAAAACGCTCAGACCTTTAGTGCAGATAGTTATGTTCTCGCACTTGGTCACGATAGTATGCCTCTAGTAAAACCGTTGGAGGTGCAATTGCCTATCTTTGCGGCCAAAAGCTACTCTGCAACCTATAAAGTCAATCCGCGTGCTCCGCATTTAGCGCCATTTATTAGCCTTATTGACGATGAATATAAATTGGTAATATCACGTCTTGGTGACAAGCTGCGAGTGGCAAGCGCTATCGAATTTAATGGTTATAGTTTGGATTTAAACCAAGCTCGCTGCGAGGCTATTACGCGCCGCGTAAGACAGCTATTTCCTAAAGGTGTTATCGCTAACTCTGCTCAGTACTGGGCAGGTCTGCATCCTATGACACCCTCAAGTGTACCTTTGATCGGGCGCGCTCATATCGGACAAAATTACCACGGTAGCCAAGATAGCAGTGCTACCTTTGATAATTTATGGCTCAACACTGGACATGGTACATTAGGCTGGATGTATGCTTGCGGCTCTGCTAAAGCCATTAGTTTGATGATGCAAAACGAAACCCCAGTAGTCGATTTTGATTTTGTCGGTATAAATGCTTGATAGGCTTGTCCAATAAATAAAACGTCATTAGGTATGAAAAAGGCGCTCATATAGAGTGCCTTTTTAATTTTAATAACTTAGAACGCTTAGTTTTTCCAGAAACGCTTAGCCCATTATATTGTCAGATAAAGCTTTAGGTTCAGACTCAGCTACAACATCGATATCGGTATCTCCACTTTCTGATTTGAGCGCTATCAGTTGCACAGGTACGCCGTTTACCGCCGCGTTGCCACACAGCTGATCTATCAAAGTGTCGTCGGTAAGATCGTTAACACTGACACCAGCATGCGCTTGGGCGATTTTTTGCTTAACGCCTCTGCGGCCATGTCCCCAGCCGTGGGGAATACTTACGACCCTTGGCATCAGCTCATCAGTCACTTCGGCGATGATAGTTACGCTACCGACACGTGAGGTGACTTCTACCTTTTGACCATCCTCAATGCCGTACTCTTTAGCTGTGTCCGGATGCAGCATTAGAGTGCAGCGCGGCTTGCCTTTCACCAAGCGATAGCTGTTATGTAGCCACGAATTATTACTGCGCACATGGCGACGGCCTATCAGTAGAACTTGCTTATCATCATACTGCGCCATCATCTGTTGTACGCGTTCTAAATCGGCTTGATAAAAATCTACATTAAGATGAATTTGCTTATCTTTATGCTTTATAGCTTGTGGTAGCATTTTTTTCAAAGGTCCTAGATCTACGCCATGCGGATGTTTTTTTAGCTTGTTGAGAGTCATACCATAATAAGGCCCGCGTTTTAGACCTTGATCAAGCATAAATTTCGGCCCTAATCTTTTGATTAATTGGCGCTCAACTCTGGTGGCAACAGGTACTTTTTTGTCTAAACGATCAGCCAGCTCTAAGTAGATTTGCCAATCGTGTTTGGCTTCTTTGTGCTTGGCAAATAAAGCTGGTGAGTATTTGGCCACATTGTGCACCGCAAAACCATTAAAGGTTAGGTCATAGTGATCACGCTCCAGCGGAGAGACGGGCGGCAGTATGATATGGGCATGACGACTGGTCTCATTGACGTAATAATCAAAGGCAACCATAAAGTCGAGCTTTGAGAACGCCTCATCTAGTTTTTCGCCATTCGGTGTACTCAGCACCGGATTGCCAGCGACACAAATAAAACCCTTTAATTGCCCCTCGCCTTCTACTAGCATCTCGTCGCTCATAGCAACGACAGGATAATCACCATTAAAATCGGGCAAGTTGCTGACGCGGCTGTGACGTTTACCTAGATAGCCGGGACCTGAATTATTAACCACATCGACGGCAGGGTTAGGGAACATAAGACCGCCTACTTCATCTAAGCGGCCAGTGACAAGGTTAATCACCATGATCAGGTACTGACTTAACAAACCAAACTCTTGCACCGAAACGCCCATGCGCCCGTAACAAACCGAGCTTTTAGCTTCACAAAACTCTTTTGCTAAGCGTTTAATCTCATTTGCAGCGATACCGGTAATATCTGCAACCTTCTCGGCAGGATAGTCTTTGGCAAAATCAGCTAATCGTTCAATCTCTGGCGCTAAAGCGGCAGCTGTGTTACTAGAAAACGCTTTATCCGCATAGCCTTGCGCATAAATTTCATTGAGCATGGCGAGCAATAATAAAACGTCAGTTGCTGGGCGAATAAAGTGATGTTCGCTAGCAATATCTGCGGTTTCGGTACGCCTTGGGTCAATGACCACCACTTTGCCGCTGCGAGCTTTAATGTCCTTTAGTTTTTGGCGCATATTTGGGGCGGTCATAATACTGCCATTCGAGGCTAGCGGGTTACCACCTATGATAAGCATATGCTGAGTTCGATTGACATCAGGTACCGGAATACGCAGCATATGCCCAAATAGATGCATACTCACGATATGATGCGGCAGCTGATCGATTGAGGTGGCTGAGAAGCGACTGCGGGTTTTTACGCTGGTGAGTAGATGCTTAATAGTCAGCATACCGCCTAAATTATGCACATTTGGATTACCTAGATAGATACCGAGCGCGTTTTGACCATAATTTTTTTGTATAGATTTAATACCAGCAGCTACCTTGTCTAAAGCCTCAGACCAGCTGATTTCTCTCCAGCCAGTAGCCGTACGCTCAATAGGGTGACGCAGACGATCAGGGTCTTCATGCAAGTCTTGCAAGGCCGTTGCTTTGGGGCAAATGTAACCTTTGGAGAATGGGTCATCTTTGTCGCCTTTGATCGATAGAACCTTTTTGCCATCATGCTGGATAACGATGCCACACATCGCTTCACACAAATTGCAGGTTCTAAAATGAGTTTGTTCAGTAGTCATAGTCAATCCCTTTGGTAGCTTGATGTTCCTTGCCATATCCTTTGTCGTACCTATGATATAAACCTGTTTTGATTGTCACTTTTTTTATAACAAAACGGCTTTGTTAAAGATTACTTTAGCTTATAGACAAACATAATGTCGAACTTTTTTATTGACCCAGTAATTTAATAATAGATATTGTATATGTAGATGATTATCGGTGCTTCATTAGCATCTCATGTGTAGTTACTAACTACAAAATCTAGTTTACATTATATTAATTGCTTTGTTTATCAATAACATAAATTACAAAGCCTTAATAAAATTGTGGCTTTATTTATGAAGAAGTAACACTTTGGACAATGCTTATACAGACAAAATAATCTGGATTTTATAGATTAGATATTACCAGCTGGCTTATGAGTTTTGATCGCCACTGGTAGCTAGAATATTAGATCAAAGACAATGATCTTAACTATAAATTTATAATTAATAAAAGGAATAGAACAATGGACAACAATACTCTAAAAGGTCAATGGAACGACATGAAAAACTCAGTGAAACAAAAATGGTCTGAGATGACTGATGACGATATGGATCATGTCAATGGTGACCGAGATAGACTAGTAGGCCGCGTCCAAGATCGCTACGGTCGTAGTAGAGAAGATGCCGAGCGTGAGGTTGATGATTGGCGTCGTGATAATAATTACTAGTATTATCTGATAAACAGCTTTTCACATTGCTTAGCTTATAAATGTTAAGACCGTATAAACTACTTAGTTTATACGGTCTTTTTCTAGGCTAATAGAAGCTTTTAATCACAGTAACTTTTGTACGGTATACTATACCGTTTGTAAACACGATAAAACCGCATAACAATCAATGTTATGCGGTTTTATTGTTAACCATTCCTGTTATCTTTTACCGTGAGTATCAATGCATCCATGCAAAATACTATATATACTGTAAAAGCTGAGCATCCTGCTCATCGTTTATTACTTTTCTGATAACAACTATTTTAATAGTATCTACCAGCAGCATAAAACATGCGTTTCTATCTTACCTACTATTATCATCCTGACGCTAGCAGATGAATTAACATCCTTAATTCGGTCTACTCAATCCTTGAGTCACATTCCCTTATGCCGTGTGTGTATAATGCCAAATTGATGAGCTGCTGATAAGTCGCTCAAGCGTCATTACGTGTAAGCATATGCTTACATGCACTTTTGAGAATATATTATTATCCTCTATAACAGCCGCTCACTCATTATTCTGCACAAAAACCGTAGAGTCGCACCTAACGAATAAAAGCTCTTTTTATTCTGTCTCTAACAATGCCTTTATAGCTGTACTTCGATCTATTTCACTAAAGGTTCTGCATGCACAAGAGTTTCTATGTTCTTGCGCTAGCTGTTGCATTATTTACAACTTACTAACGCACATGACATCTATCATCAAGCTTTGCAGCTTACTATACAAATGTAATAAATTATTTCGCTATTTGAATTAATCAAGTTCATAAAACAATAGCGACGTTAATGATTAAATTTGTTTGATCAAAGCGATAACTAGATGGGTTATAACAAAAGGTTGATAGCTAGTTATTGCTATGATTAGTGAGATGTTGTGCTGAATCATTGTAAACTTTGTAGGGAAAATACTATGCCTATGCTTAAGCCCTTAACAAGACGTCTAATTTTGCCCAGTCTAGTTCTTCTGGTATTGGGTACATTGCCTAGTGTCAGCGTTATAGCTTCGAATCATAGTGAACAAAACATCTACCAACAAGAGAGTTTTGGAGAGATGACTAACCAGCTGCGTCAGGATCTGCGCCGTGATGGCTATTATGTGATGGACGTGCAAGCTGACGGCAACAATCAAATTGATGTTTATGCCAAAAAAGACCATCAGCCTTATGTTCTCACTTATAGCTATCCTGAATTAGAACTGATTAGCACAGATAAGAAGCAGTGGTCGAACGTATGGAAGAATAGAAAACATAAAAATATTGAGGATAGCATTAAACAAGAAGCTCGTTATCCTACTGTTAAGAAGCGAGCTATCGGCAAAATAAACGATATGGACTATCAAGTAGAGAAAATTGAGCTAGAAGAAGAAGATAATCACGGGGTATTTGAGATTGAAGCTAAACGCGGTTCACAGGATTTTGAGGTAGTACTTGGCTACCCAGATCTGGACATTATTAAAATTGAAAAAGACTGATACTTTTGACCAAAACAATAAGGTACAACTAAATAACATAAGACTTTAAGTTAAGTTTTTGACACCGTTAAAATTTTGGTGTCTGTAGTCAGACAAGCCAGCCCTTGGTTTCGTCTGACTTTTTTTATATTGACCTGACTATAGTATTTATTAAGCTTCAAATATCAAGCACTTTGATAACATCATAAGCTGGGGTCTCATAAGGGTGAGCGTCTTTGAGTGCAGCGATGACTGTTTGAATAACAGCCTCACGAACGACCATCTCAACACGCCACTCTGCGACTGTTTCTAGCTCATCTTGGCGGCCGATATGCGGTGTACTACCTGATATGGGCATAAATTGTCCTCTACCCTCAACTTGCCAGCAGCACTGTTCATAATTGCCGATAGTCCCTGCTCCAGCAGCAAACAGAGCCAACTTGACCGGTTCTAAAGCGTCTTCGGGAATAAAAACCGTTAATTTATACATTTATAACCCTCATAAGCATACGTTCGATGGTAATAGATAAACTAAGTATAGCCAATAATTTCATATTAGGGCGAAAAACAAAATCTACTTTATTATTGCCTTTCTAACCTCAATGCTACGAACTTTTTTACTATTTTTTTGATAGTGAGGGATGATCGGTCCATACATAGCGTAGTAACCAGTCTTTGGCCTCCCCTGCATAGTCAATACCGATACGAGGACGTAAGGATACTGGCGGCGTGCATTCATCATCTTCAATCCACAGGTTTGATTCAGGATCGATTGCCAAACCAGACAGCGTACGGTCAATCTGCAAATGTTTGGTTAATTTGCCTGGACCTGCAAATTGTTTGAGCTGCTGCACAGGCGTTAATTTTTTATTATTACCTGAGTTATCAGTACTTGAGTCTGCATCTGAATGGTCGCTATTATCTATTAAGAATCCTGCCCGTATCAGCACAGACTCAGGAGACTGGGCTTTGCCGCTCACCAGATTTAGCATATGATGGACGCCGTAGGTCAAGTAGATATAAAAAATCCCCCCTTGCTCATACATAATATCACCGCGTTTGGTGCGTGTCCCTACATGTGCTTGTACCGATCCATCTTCGTCACCAATATAAGCCTCGGTTTCTGATATGCGCAGTCGCAAAGTCTTGACGTTACCATCACTATCTATCAGTTGGCGACACAGTATTTTGCCAACCAAGTCAGCCGCGACCACGCACGTTGGACGCGTAAACCAAGAAGAGGCTAAAATCGTTACTTTAGACACAGAAGCTTTAGCGGTTGGCATTTATCAAACCTTGTTGCTACTAAATATTATGGGCGCGGCTACTAAACTTTATATTAGCCATATAATTTTACAAGATTTTAAGCTTGCTTAAAGCTAGCATTTACTTAAGTTTTAATACTTTACTCCACAAAAAACTGAGCACATGGCTCAGTTATTGTAACTACTTTTATAAAGATAAAAAAATACCTAATCTAAAGGCACGCCAATACGCTTAGCCACCTCTTCATATCCTTCAACCACATCCCCTAAGGATTGGCGGAAACGGTCTTTATCTAGTTTTTTCTTAGTTTTTTTATCCCAAATACGGCAGCCATCTGGTGAGAACTCATCACCCAACACAATGCGGTCGTGAAAAACGCCAAACTCTAACTTGAAGTCTACTAGCATTAAATCGCCAGCGTCAAAGATCTCACTAAGTACATCATTGACTTGATAAGTCAGCTCTTGCATTTGGCTCAGCTGCTCTTTGGTAGCCCAATCAAGAGAGATGGACAATGACTCGTTGACCATAGGATCGCCAAGCGCATCATCTTTATAAAACAGCTCATAAGTTGGCGGCGTCAGTGCTTGCCCTTCCTCTAGGCCCAAGCGGCGCACCAAACTACCAGCAGCAAAGTTACGCACCACACACTCAACCGGAATCATCTCAAGACGCTTTACCAGCACTTCATCCGTTGATAGTTGTTTTTCAAAATGAGTCTCGATACCAGCATCCGTAAGCTTTTGCATAATAAAGGCATTAAAACGATTGTTTATCTCGCCTTTACGTGCCAACTGTTCAACACGTTCACCATTGAAGGCTGAGGTATCATCACGAAAGTGTAAGATCAAAAAATCATTATCGTCTGTTTCATACACAGATTTAGCTTTGCCCTTATAAAGCAGTTGTTGCTTTTGCATGGTGGCTTGTCCTTCATTCAAGCTTATATTTTACAACGCTAGCTCTATTCAAAAATTAGCGTTGTCTGGTTGGCGTTTCAGTAAGGTATTGATCTTTATTCAACGGGCACAGCAGTCACAGGAACCGCGCGCTCAGGTTTTGGCAGTCGATACTGTTTACCTGCCTCGTTTTGCAATTCAAGCGTGTTTGCACCCAAATCCGGCGTTTGGTATAAAGGGACAAAGGGCGCTGTTTCTTGAGCGACGGGTAGCTCTATAGGTGCAAGCTTTTGGCTTTGTTGATACTCCAAACTGCCATTGTCTCGCTGACCCAGTAGGTTTTTAGCAGATTGACAACCGCTCAATGCCACTGTACTTCCTAAAAATAAACTAAATATCGCAGTAAGTAGCTTTGGGTTAATTGACGACGTCTTCATCATATTATCTCTTAAAGTAGTAATCGACATTTATATCAATACCACTATAGGCGCAGCACTGTTGCTAGCTAGTACTATAGTTACTATTGATTTGGAATCGAAAATTTATAATAAGTTTGCCCGTACTAAGGCCTCATCGATGGTCGCATGATGCTCTGGAGCTAGCCATACAAGCGGCAAACGAATACCATTGTCTATCATACCCATCTTATGTAACGCGTATTTTGCTGGAATAGGGCTTGACTCAATAAACAGGTCACGATGCAGATGCTTGATGACATCGTGTGCTTGGTTTGCTGTCTCAAAGTCGCCGCGTAAAGCTGCAGCGAAAGTATTACTCATAGCCTTGGGAGCGACATTAGCCGTTACAGAGATATTACCTTTAGCACCTACTCTCATCAGCTCAAGCGCTGTGCCATCTTCACCTGATACAACCACAATTCTGTCGCCAACGGCTTTAATCAGTTGCTCGCCGCGAGCAACAGAGCCAGTGGCATCTTTAATAGCCACAATATTATCGATGTCAGCCAGACGCTCGACCGTCTCTTGAGCGATATCGACCACCGTGCGACCAGGTACATTGTAGAGCATTTGCGGCATATCAACTGCTGCAGCGACAGCTTTATAATGTTGATACAAGCCTTCTTGCGGGGGCTTATTATAGTAAGGAGCGACCAATAAAGCACAGTCCGCACCTGCATCCTTGGCTTCTTGTGTCAGCTTGATGGCTTCAAGCGTATTATTAGCGCCCGTACCTGCAATTACAGGGACACGGTTTTTCACATGTTGCACAAAATAGCGAATGACATCACTGTGTTCTTGCATAGATAAAGTGGCAGATTCGCCAGTAGTACCTACAGCCACCAAACAATGCGTGCCTTGCTCAATTTGCCAGTCTATGAGATCTGCCAGACGTTTATAATCGACCTTACCATCAGGATGCATAGGCGTTACCAAAGCTACCATAGAGCCTTGTAATTGGGTCTTAATGTCATTGTATGCTGTGCTCATAACTCTACCTTACTGTATCGCGCCAGCTTTGAGTAAAGCTTACGCATAATAGGTCACCTGCAAGGACTACGCCTCGCTTTATATTAATATTAATGCTATTGGCTCATATCTTATTAGAATAGATAATCTGTCAAATTAAAAGATCTAATTGAATAGTGCATTAGCTACTGTTATAAATGCCCGCTAGTGTAGCATATTTTAATTTACTGACTCACTAACAATTGACTTTTAATGGGCTTTATTTAATAACAATCAGCTTTAATTGCCTTCCTTGTAGTGAGTATGGGCATACCAGATGGCAATAACCTAGCTGTTAACCGCTATTTGTTAATAACTACCATTAACGAATGGTTAATACATCAATAGTGGGACAATGCAGGCGAAAGGGCAAACCCCGAGTACCAATACCACTACTCACAAATACTTGTGCGCTACCATGTTGATACAAGCCACGCTCGTTACCTGTTAGTTTACCTTTAAATTCAGCAGATTTTGCAGCGCCTGCGATCAAAAGTGGTCTTGGCTGTAGCGCTTTTGGTAAATCAGCAACATTATCAAAGCGTGCGGCTAAAATAATAACTGGTAGTGTGGCTTGCTTAATTTTAGTGCGCAGCGCTGTTTTATCAGCCAACACTGCAATGCCAGCATTAGTCTCATGGCTGTGTTTTTTAAGATGGTTGTTCTCATGACTGTTTGTACAGCTATCTGCTTGAGGAGCTGCTGGTACCTGCTTTTGGTACTCTTGTGATCCTATATTCTTAAGCGTGTTTTTAAGATAATGCTTTGGTACATCTTGCCAACCACAGAGCATGGCCGTTTGCTGTACAGGATCTATGCGTTTGGTCGTTTTGGTACTCAAAGATATATCTTGCCTGTCTTTTATTGCATAAGTATGAACATTACCTGTACTTTTGGGCGGTAGCGGCAAGCACTTTTGACCGATACAAGCAATGTCGAGTACATCAAACGCGCAAGCTAGCGTGTCTTCTAGCAGTGGCTGACCTTGTTTGGTAGTATTCATAGACTGATAGCGTAAATCTGAGATGCTCATCACTGTATAAATAGGTTTATTCGCGCCCTTAAATAGCATTAGCTGTCCAACCAAATCAGCGCTCGGGTAATAAAGCCAGTCACCGGTAATCAATACTGCATCCACCGTCAGCTCGTTAATCGTAGCAATTAGCTTGCGAATATGGCGCGGCTTACCGCTGTACAGCCCTATACGTAAATCTGCTAGTACGGCTACAGTCAATGGTGTCGTTAAACCGAGATCTATAGTTTGACGGCGCAGTCGTAAGCGGCTTGGTTGTACAATAACGGTATAAAAGTATAGCCCCATCACTGCTATACATAACAGTATCCATAGTAATGATGACTGTCCTAGCATAGGCGTTACATTTGTAGCCCAGCCCGCGATGAGCAGTAGGGCCCATATCGGCATGGTGTAGGCGGCATGATACAATGCCAGTTTTGGCCAAATACGCATAAAACGCTTGCTAGGATTGGCGTTAAAGGTTTGCAGTCCTGACCACAATATTACGTACGCCACTAGCATTGTCGCGATAATGATACCTAGCGTATAAATAGGGTGGTCAATCATGAATACCTAATATGGATATAAACGGACACGGGTAAAGTCTCAAGTTAGTTTAGGCCCAAACCAGCGCCAATACGTATCAGCTCTGTGCAGTTTAGCTTACCCGTTATACAAAAATAGTTAAGGTGTATAAATAGATGCCCTGCTCATCGTTATACCATCAGCAGCGGACACTACAAAAATCAGCTATTATAAAGAGCGTTACCTACAATAAACAAGTCTTATCAGCTATCGTCTGACTTTGTTCTTATTCAATACGTAAACCGATAATTGCTGGTATGCCTTGGCGTAATAGCTCTATAGTTATCACGCCTTTATTAGGTAGCGCTGAGATGGCACTAGAAAAATCTGTCACATCGCTGATAGGTTTTTGATGCAAATTCGTAATGATATCGCCTGCCATGATACCGGAGCGTGCTGCCAGCCCCGTTGGATCTACAGCGGTGACCAGTATACCAGTCTTACCCTCTGTAGCCAGACCCGCTTGCTCATCTGGAGTCAAGTTGCGTAATCGCAAACCTACACGTACCTCGTTGTCCTGTTTATCGCGTCCTTCTGCTTGCACATCACTTGGTGCTTGACCAAGCTGACCGGACACGCGCAGCTGCTTCCCATCACGCTGTACTTGGGCTATAAACCTATCATCAGGACGAGCACGATTGATAAGATTAAGCAGGTCGGAGGCGCGCATAATATTTCTATCATTATACTTTAAGATAATATCGCCTGACTCAAGTCCTGCTTTTTGTGCTGGTGAATCTGGGGATACCCGAATCAACAGCGCGCCTTGTGGCCGTGCTAGCTTATAAACCTCTGCTAGGTTACGATCAATATCTTGTGGATAAACGCCTAAATACGCGCGCGATACTTCACCATTTTCTTTGAGCTGCTCGTAGATATCCATAGCCGCATCAATGGGAATAGAGAATGATAAGCCCATGTAGCCGCCCGTACCGCTAAAGATACGCGAGTTGATACCAACTACCTCGCCGCGCTTATTAAACAAAGGTCCCCCTGAATTACCAGGGTTTAGTGCCACATCCGTTTGGATAAAGGGCACGCTGGTCTCACGCGAAAAGCTGCGCGATTTAGCACTGACAATACCTGCAGAGGCAGAATAATCAAAGCCAAATGGGGAACCGATAGCCAAGACAGGCTCGCCGACCTTTATGGTATCAGAATCACCAATTGGTAGTGCTGGAAACTGGTTGCCTGATACTTTTAGTACCGCCACGTCTGAGCGCTCATCACTACCCACTAAAGTGGCGTCAAGCTCGGTGCGGTCATTGAGGGTGACGGTGATATTATCTGCGCCTGCAACCACGTGATGATTGGTCAACATATAACCATCATTCGTGACAAAAAAAGCAGTGCCATAAGCATGCTCAACTGCAGGCGTCGCCGCTCGATCAGGTAGGCGTAAACGATTACCAAAAAACTGACGTAATAATTCAGCCGTCTGAGCTTTGACCAATTCATCCTCACTGATCTGCTTAGTGACATTAACCCGTGCTACCCCTGGCGTCACTTGCTGCACCAGATCGGAGAAATCAGTAGTGCTGACTGCCGCTTGCACACTAGTACTAGCAGTAGCACTAATCCCTGCCATCATAGCTATACTCAGTGCTGATGCCAGCACTCCTTGTTGTAATCCACGTTGTATCCTATGAGCTATTGGCTGCGCTTTCATATTACTACCCTTGTCTAAACTTTATAATTTGATAATTTGAATTTTTTATGGCTATATTATGCAGGATAAAACTATGCATAGCTATGTCCCTATTCTCTTACTACTGCCGTTCAATGTACGGGTAATAGGCTTATCAACTGCAGTGTGAAAACTGACATAAATTCTACCTTATACTGTCTATCACTAAATGATACCGCTTGCGTTTAACACAAGTAAAATAAAATCATGGTATGATTACAAGCCAAATAATCTAAACTATAAACAGAAGTTATTGATGAAAAATACTGCTATTATTCCTCGCTTTAGTCTTTGGCAGCTTGAACCCTCTATTATTTCAATTTATTTATTATCTCGTTTGTTACGCATACGCTGTATCAAATGACTCTTTGTCTTTGAGCTCTTTTGGTGTCACAGGTTTTTGTCACTATCTATTTTTGCCGACTATATTAAATTGAGTATAAATGTTTTTGTGACAATGAATGATGCTTCATTAAAGTGTTGGTAACAACTATTTACTATAGCAAAGATTAGAGTTTACTTCATAGATACCAGTGCCATACAGTGCTATAGGTATCAGCGAAAACCACTAGATAGTCACTGTTAGATCGCAAAAAACTCTAATGTACGTGCAGTATAGCAAGCTTATAAAAGGATTAACTTATGGATACCGCCCTATTGCTATCCGGTGTGGTTGGGCTTGGCATCGCCGCTCAGTGGTTGGCTTGGTACTTAAAGCAGCCATCCATTCTATTTTTATTATTAATTGGCATTCTAGTCGGCCCTGTATTGGGTATCTTTGACCCTGATGTGGTATTGGGCGAGCTGATGTTCCCTTTTATCTCATTAGGCGTGGCCGTTATTTTATTTGAGGGCTCACTAACTTTAGAGTTCGATGAGATTAAGCAACATGGTACCGTCGTGCAGATGCTGGTATCGGTCGGCGTACTTATTACTATCGCCATTGTGGCGCTATCGACCTATCTTTTATTTGATGTTGATCCTCTGATCGCTTTATTGTTTGGTGCTCTAGTTTGCGTGACTGGTCCTACGGTCATCATGCCGCTCCTGCGCAGTGTGCGTCCCAATAAAACCATTGCCAACATCTTAAAGTGGGAAGGTATTATCATCGATCCTATCGGCGCAATTGCGGTAGTATTGATTTATGAATATATCATCTCTGGCGGTGAAGCCAGTAGTATCTTCTTATTCGCCAAAATAGTCGTGCTAGCGACGGTAATTGGGATGGCAGGAGCTTGGGTGCTAGCGTTTTTGATGCGCAGACATATGCTTCCTGAGTTTTTGCACAATGTCTTTACCCTCGCCTTTGTTCTCGTACTATTTTCAATATCCAATCATTTAGAGCATGAATCTGGGCTGTTGACCGTAACAGTAATGGGAGTCGCGCTTGCCAACTGGCCAAAATTCCCACGCGATACGATTTTAGAATTTAACGAATCGCTAACGATCCTACTCATCTCAGCGCTATTTATTATTCTTGCTGCGCGCGTAGAGCTTGCCAACCTAGTAAGCGTAGGTTTTTTTGGTTTAATACTGCTTGCCATCGTAATGTTTGTCGCGCGTCCCTTATCAGTTTGGGCCTCCTCGATTGGCTCCAATCTAAAGACCAGCGAAAAGCTCATGATCAGCTGGATCGGGCCGCGTGGTATCGTCGCCGCAGCCATCTCCTCCTTGTTTGCGATTCGGTTGCAAGAGTACGATATACAAGGCGTTGAGCTGCTCGTACCCTTAGTATTTATGGTCATTATCGGTACGGTCATGGTGCAGGGTTTAGGCGCAAAAATGGTTGGTAATTTATTGGGCGTTCGTGAACCTGAAACCAATGGCGTATTGGTAGTAGGCTCAAATCCAGTTGCTTTACTAGTAGCCACCTCTTTAAAAGAGCAAGGTTTTGATGTCATCGTCGCTCATAATAACTATACTAATATTGCGCGGGCGCGCATGAGCGGGATACGTACCTACTTTGGTAACCCCATCTCCGACCATGCCGATCGCCATTTAGATCTCATCGGCATCGGTAATTTATTTGCGATGAGTACGGATAAAGAGATGAATACCTTATCTGAGATTCATTATCGCCATGAATTCGGCGAACAAAAACTTTTTCGCCTCAAATTTAGTGATGAAAAGGTTAAAAGCGAGCGCGATGATAAGCAGTCAAACTTTCAGTCACAGTGGTTGTTCGGCAAAGACGTGACTTATACTAAGCTTGCCAGTATGTTGTCCAAAAAGGCAAAAATTAAAATCACTAATATTACTGACAGTTATAGCTATGAGCAGTATAAAGCGGATAATAAGCAGTTTGTACCTCTATATACTCTTGATAAAGAAGGCAAATTGCACGTTATCACTGACAGATTTGATGGCACTGTACCGCGCGATCGTAAGCTAGTAGCCTTAGTCATTGACGATGAAGTGCAACCAAAGCCTGTTGATGTCACGGCCAAACAAGAACAAGCTCGGGCAGTTGCTGACGCGCACTTTGAAGCCAGCTCTAAAGCCCCTGAAAAACGTAAAGAAAAAGAGCTGATAGATGATAGCGATAAAGATAGTGCTATTAAAGATACTGCGGTAGATGACAGTGCCACCGAAAACAGTTATCAAGAAACCGATGCAGGTATTAATGCTGACAAAAAAGTAGTCGCTACGCAAAAAGAGATACCAGCAGTCGTGCAAGACAACGCTGCGAAAACTGAAAGCCCTACCACATCCAGCGCTACAAACAGCGATACAGTTGCTAGAATAAAAGGCAACGCTCAAGGTAGCGGTAGCGCGCCCAAAAACAAAAAGGGTTCACTAGATCCTAATCGCCTACCAGGTGGCAGTAGTACGGCCGATGATACTGAAGAAGGGTCTCAAGATACAGATAGCAGTACTGCTAAAGATGGTAGTGATAATAAGTAGCTGTTGTATTATTGACTGTTATATAAATAACTGTCAAAGCAGCTGTCATAATCATCGATAGCTACATAGTCTATTTCAATAACAGTCCAGCTTTAGAGCTGGACTTTTACTGTCGTAAAGCTCACTAATTTTAAGTCTTAAAAGTAGCAAACTTTGACTCAATCACCTGCCAGATGCGTCTGCCAACCTCATCGCTACTCCCCGCTGCATCAATACGCTGTATCCTTTGGGGGTATTTACTGGCAAGGGTCTCAAAGCCTGCATAGACTCGGGTAAAAAAAGCAGCTGCTTGCTGCTCAAAGCGGTCAGCGACGCTGCGTTTGCCTGCGCGTGCCATACCTTCAAGCACAGGAAGATCTAGCCATAATGTCAGCTCCGGTAGCACAGGAACAAACTGGTCGATAAGCGTATCAATTTTTGTTAATACGCTAGTGTCGCCATGTGCTCGTCCAAAGCCTTGATAAGCGATGGTTGAATCAGTAAAACGATCACAGATCACCCACGAACCGTTTTGTAGCGCGGGCAAAATAACGCGCTGCAAGTGATCACAGCGCGCTGCAAATAGCAGTAGTAGCTCGGTATCATCACTGATAGCCGTTGCTGGATCTAAAAGGATAGTACGCAGACGCTCAGCAAAGGGACTACCGCCCGGCTCGCGCGTACGCACATAAGGTATGCCGGCTGTTTCTAGACGCGTGCATAGCTGATTGATAGCGGTGGTTTTGCCAACGCCTTCTGTACCCTCAACGCTAATAAATTTACCATGTTTTTGCGCTAATTCTGAGCTTGACTCTGGATTAGTTACAGTCGCAGGCTTATTACTCTCTGTAGGCTTAGTCATACTGACCTGATTTGCTTGCATATTCATTGGTGCTAACACTATTGACATATAAGTATGCCTTATTGATTTACTCGGGCGGCATTTGCGCTTTTTTCTCACGCATGACGCTTAGATATTCTTGTACGGCCTTGTTGTGCTCCGCCAAGCTATTGGTAAATTTGTGCCCACCATTGCCTGTCGCGACAAAGTATAGCGCCTCGCTATCAGCCGGATGTAGAGTGGCTTCGATAGAGGCCGCTGAGGGTAGCGCAATGGGCGTTGGCGGCAGACCATCGATCTGATAGGTATTGTAAGCGGTCTTTTCATCGATATCTTGGCGGCGAATATTACCATCATAGCGGTTGCCCATACCATAAATGATCGTGGGATCCGTTTGCAAGCGCATGCCTTTATTTAAGCGATTATTAAATACCGCTGATACCAAAGGGCGCTCGTCAGGAACGCTAGTCTCTTTCTCAATAATAGAGGCCATAACTAAGGCTTCATAAGGGGTTTTGTAAGGCAGGCCTTCGGCACGATTCTCCCACGCGGTGGTTAATGCCTGCTGCTGACGCTTGTACAGATCGGTGAGAACTTTTGTGTCGGTAGCGCCTTCACCATAATAATAGGTATCGGGTGCAAACCAGCCTTCTAAATTATAGCGAACGATGGCATCATCGCTGTTTGTTACTGAATCTGGTAATACCCCATCCAAATCTAGCGCTGTGGCGATACTGGCATTATCGCTATCTGCTGTTAGTACTTCTTTTTTGATACCAGGATTATCACGCAAGTTTTGATACAAGTCGCTTGCGGTTTTACCCTCGATAATTTGTACTTTTACCATTGCTACTTTTGCGCCTTGCTCTAAGACTTGCAGAACCTCTGCAATCGTTGGATTCTCAGGCAGCTGATAGATTCCAGCATGCAATGGTGCGTCAATCTGTGATTTAATATAAAGCTTAGCAATACTGGTCGAAAACAGCGGAATTTGTCGTTGCCACTGCGGCAGCAGCCCATAGTAAGTATCACCCTGCTCGATAGTCACTTTTTGTGCAGGCTGATCGATACGTCCAAACAAGGTTTGATAAACCATTACCAATAAAAAGGCAGCAATGAGACCCAACACTAATAGTATCTGATAGCCGCGCTGCATAAAAAACGATTGGTTGTCCTTTTTATAGCGCCGCGGTTTGGTATCGCCACTGATTAAGGAGATATCGGTTAAGGGTGCTTTATCATCAGTATCTGTAGCAGACCCTTTATCATTAGCGTCGTCAATAGTCCCTTCTTGCTGATTTGCAGGCGTGCCATTCTGAGTATCATCAGATTGATTAGAAGGTTTTTCGGATGTAGGCTTGCTCATGGCAACTCGCGAGGCAAAGGTTTGCTAGAATTTAGCACTGAACGGTAAGCTTTTCAATGTTATTTGCTAAGTAGTAGATAAATAGAACTATTAAAAATGTATAACCTTACCCGATAGCAAACTAAGCTCACTCACTGGAATCACACCGCGCACTGCATTGCAAAAAAATAGCGCCTGTAGATTAGGCAAATCTTTATCTTTTAATGGACGCATAATAACAGGCAAATCAGTGTTGGCAAAGCTATCAAGCAATACTTGGCGCATCACACCCGCGACTCCTGAGTGTACTATAGGCGACGTAAACCACTGACCAGACAAATAGTGATCAGAATAGCTGGTGTTATGGCTAGAGTCAGTCAACTGAGCGCTAGATAACTGATAAAAGACATTACTCATCGTCCCCTCAACCCAGCGGCCTGTCATATCACGCAGCAATCCTTCACCAAAACCTAGTGCAGCTGAAGCAGCGTTAATACGCTGAAGCTCACCACTTGCAAGAACGCTGTCAAGACGATTGAGGCTCTTAAGTCCTGCTAAAGGCGGCGGCATACTAGCCAGCTGAGAGGTTAAGCAGACAGCTTGTGTGTTAGGCTGTAGAGGAATTAAGGGCGTATTTGCTAAACAAAGATACTGACTGCTATCTATAGACATAGAGGTTGCTTTTAACCAAATTTCACAATCACTGCCTGAGGTATTTGGCACAAAACCATAACCGCGCGCTGTTTGGGTCGCACGGGTCACTATAAGCTTCATTATCCCTTGTTGTAGCTCACCAGCCTGTGCCTGTAAACTTACTATTAGTTTTGCAATGTGATCTTGATTGTCTATATTTAGCTGCAGAGCTTGTGCATGAGATATCAGACGCTTGACATGATAGTCTTGCCATAGTACCGCACCGTCAATAACGCCCATAGTGGTAAAAAAACCATCACCATAAGCCAAACCGCGGTTGTCTAAACTGATACAAGCACTATCTATGGTAGCAGAATTCGTATCGACCTGCGGATATAGGCACTGCCATTGACCTTGAAGACTCTGAGCTTTAACAGTCATTGCTTAGCTGTCTGTTGCTTGCTGTTCACCTGATTTATTTAGCACCAGCATACAGCTATAAAACTCACATTTTGCTAATTCTATTTTCTGGCCGCCGACGGTTTGATTTTTTATGACTTGACCATTTAGCATCTCAGCCAGTACTTTTTCGCCATCATCTCCCATTAGCTGCCGCGCAAGTTGATATGATTTTTGTGCATGCGCTTGACTAAACTTTTTTTCTTCATCCGAGTCAGTAGGATTGGCATAATACCAGCCAAGCTCGAGATATTTTTTAGAATCGATCAAATCTAGATAAGGCGCGTCAGTATCCATAAAACGATATTTGGTTGCAGGATTACTAGCATAATCTAAGCTATTTTCATCAGTTGTAATTACTTTACCGAACGTTGATTTGATTTGATCAACCTCGTTTATACTGACAGAATTGACAGCGTCGCTATTCCACGATGATACATCATAGCTGACGGGGACCCCTTGCTCGGCGACTGCCCCGTCCATATCTGCACTCGGTGCTGGGCTGGTCTGTACAGGCTCCTCAGCAGTCGTTTGTTCGGTGGCTATTTCAGCAGTATTATCTTGGGTTGAGCTGTTACATGCACTTAATGATGCACCAGCCCCCATCACTATACCGATCATAACAATCTGTAGGTTATTATTCCACATGGGCACTTTACTCATATTTTTTAGGTTTTAAGGTTACATTTGAGTTTTGGGGTTATACCAACAAGCTACTAAGAGAGGCAACTGTCGATAAAGAGTCTGCGTTATCAATAAGATATAAATATATGCCAGTTTGTGCAATAAGTGCGCCAGCTATAAAACAATTATAAAACCATCGCTTACTTTGTTAAATTATTATAATTTTACTATACTGGCTTACTTTATTTTATACTCAATGACCTACTATTAACACTATACTTACACAACAGTGTACCCAACTGCCTAGTGCTTGACTAGCCTTTACGTTACGGATAACCGTCCAAGAGAGCACAAATTTGTTAAAAATATTGTTATATCCTATGACGATTATCTTCTGATGGTTTTTTATCTTTTATGTTTCGTTCTCTTTAACTTATAAGACTTATGGATTATTTATGACTCAGCACTTTATTGTCATTGGCAACCCTATAGACCATAGTAAATCTCCAGATATCCATCGTGTGTTCGCTGCGCAGACGGACCTTGATATTATTTACCAGCGTCAATATTGCCCAGATGACAATGCTAGCTTCGTCGCTGTGGTTGAGGCGTTTTTTAATGGAGGCGGTATAGGCGCTAATATAACCGTACCTTTCAAACAAATAGCTTATGCTTATTGCCAAGCACATGGTAGTCTCTCCAAACATGCAGAGGTTGCTGGCGCCGTCAATACCCTACTTTTAAAAAACAATACCTTATATGGTGATAATACTGATGGACAAGGTTTGGTTAACCATCTGTTGAGTATGGGCTGGCCACTGCATGACGCACGCGTCGCTATTGTCGGTGCAGGCGGGGCGGCACGCGGAGTGATTTTACCGCTTATACAGGCAGGCATCGGGCAGCTGACTATCGCCAATCGGACACTTATCAAAGCTAAAACACTTATCAATGAGCTTACGCTTGCTAGCGATGAGATTAATCAGCACTCTATAACGACTTGTGCAAGCGCTGAATTGACGGGCGAATTTGACTTGATTATCAATGCAACGTCTACGGGCTTATCAGGCGATAATCTGCTCTTGTCTCCAGAGTTAAGTGCTCATTACGCCTACGACATGATGTATGGACGCCCGCTGCCTTTTTTACAACACTTTGATGCTAGAGGCGCGCAGACAACTGATGGCTACGGTATGCTTATCGGACAGGCAGCCTTGAGTTTTGAGCGCTGGACAGGACAGCATATTGATGTATTACAAGCGAGTGACACCTTAAAGCAGGCGGCTAAGTAGTGGACTAAAAACAGTAGCTGGCTGAAAATATCTTGATCTATAAGCGGCTGTTTTTATTTTACCCAAACTTTACTAGTAGCCAGTCCTCTACTTGCCGCAGTGGTACGCGCAAACGTGAGGACTGCATCATAAAACCGCCTGCAAAGCCCGTCACGCAGCCAATTAGAGTATCAAACAAGCGCGCATTAACGATGTGTTGATAGCCTTGTTGCATAAGTGGCGAACTGCTGCCATATTCAGCGATAAATATCGTTAAGGGCGTAACAAATACAACGGCGAGCCCGTAATGGCGATCGACTAGCGCTTCTATACAGAGCATCATGATCAGTATGGCAATGGCAACCTCCCATCTTGCTAACCCCCAAGAAATCATCCAACCTGCCAAACCCATACCCAGTAAGGTACCAAACAGACGATGAGACTGCTTAATCCACATCGTGCGCAGATGAATCCCTTGAATAATAATAAAGCAGCTGACTGCCGCCCAATAAGGGTTAGGTACGCCTAAAATTACGGCTATCAACAGCGCTAGACTGACAAAACCTGCCACCATAATGCTTTCACTAATAGTCTCAGGCTCGTAGTGATAAGTAGGCGTTGGGGTATACTGACGCGTCATCATTAAAAATAGCGAATAAAACAATGCCATCAGTATCGAAAAACCACTACCCAGCACTACCAGACCCGTTGCAAACATAATTTGCTCGAAAGGCACAGGAATAAACAGAGCAATGGCACCCGCCATCATGACAAACAACCCTGCTGGTGGCGGCTGGCGATAGTACCTTCCAAAAAAAACAATACCAAAAGCCATCAGTGCAAACACAGGAATGATCAGTATGGGCACCTGCTGCGCAATAAGTCCAAGTGCAAAACACAGCGACATAGCAAAACCCCATGTCATCACTGTTACCAGACGATAAGGCAGAGAACCTGCTAGCGGTATATTTAAGATAATCATCGCTCCTAAAGAAGCTTTGATACCGTCAGATAAAACGTCAAAATAAGCTCCTACAAACACCGGAAAGCTGATGGCAATAGCGGCGATAATGGGCAGGTGCCAAGGACGTTTGCTACGATTGACTGTCAGTAGATGGGCAATCTCACCACTAACGACTCGTCTAGTCACTGTAGATATAGAGTTAGCTGTTGGTTTAGACAAGGATATGCCTCGATAAGATATTGAGTAGTAATTTTTAAGGAAAGCACGAATTTAGTTTTTACTTTTAGTGTTTGTCAATAGTAAAACTATTCTCTATTATAATATAAAGTAATAACTGAACTATTATAATATGAATTTTAATTATGAATAGTATATTTGTTGCTAAAGAACACTTATACTCAATGTAAGTTTATAAGTGAGCAGTTTTATAATTGCTAAATTTGTTGAATACATTTTTACGATAGATATTATAACCAGATCTGTTTTTTACTTTATCTATTAATAACTGGTTTTACCATTTTTATATAACTAGTCATATAAATTGAGCGAACCGATAATCAAAGAGACCAACTATGTTAACCTACAAAGCGCCTTTACGTGATATTAAGTTTTTAATCAACGACGTATTTGATTTTCAAACCCATTACAAAGATTTGGACAACGGCGCTAATGCTGATCCTGAAACCATCGATATGATTTTGCAAGGCATGGCTGATTTTGCCGAAAATGTTCTTGCACCTATCTATCAAGATGCCGATGCTGAGGGTTGTCATTTTGAAAATGGCGTTGTAACTACTCCAAAAGGCTTCAAAGAAGCCTATGATCAGTTCGTAGAAGGCGGCTGGCAGGGCATCTCATACCCTGAAGAATACGGCGGTATGAACTTACCTATGTCACTTAACCTCATTAAGTCCGAGATGATCGGTACGGCCAACTGGCCGTGGTCCATGTATCCGGGTCTATCTACCGGCTGTATCAATACTTTATTGCAGTATGGCACGGATGAGCAAAAACAGACTTATTTACATAAGTTGGTTGAAGGCTCGTGGTCAGGCACCATGTGTTTGACTGAACCTCAGTGTGGTACTGACTTGGGTCAGGTTAAGTCTAAAGCTATTCCGCAAGACGATGGCTCATACAAATTATCAGGCACTAAAATCTTTATCTCAAGCGGCGAGCATGATTTGACTGAGAATATCGTGCATATCGTTTTGGCACGCCTGCCTAATGCTCCTGAGGGCACTCGTGGTATTTCGCTGTTTATCGTCCCTAAATTTTTGCCAAACGATGATAATGAAGTGGGCGAGCGTAACGGCGTTACTTGCGGCTCTATTGAGCACAAAATGGGTATCAGCTCATCTGCTACTTGTGTGCTTAATTTTGATGAAGCCATCGGTTATCTAATTGGTGAGCCGAATAAAGGCCTAAAAGCCATGTTTACCTTTATGAATACTGCGCGTATCGGTACCGGTATTGAAGGATTGGCTCATACTGAGCTGTCATTCCAAAACGCTCTACCTTATGCTAAAGATCGCCGCTCTATGCGCGCTTTATCAGGTACCAAAGATCCTGAAAAAGTAGCCGATGCCATCATCCATCATGCCGACGTACGCCGTATGCTACTGACGCAAAAAGCCTTTGCTGAAGGCGGACGCTCAATGATTTATCATGCTGCTCGTTACGCTGACAAAATGGCTCAAGGCGTCGCTCAAGGTGATGATACTGAGTTTGAAAAATGGGATGATAAATTAGGCTTTTATACCCCTATTCTCAAAGGCTTTTTAACTGAGCTTGGTATCGAGGCGGCCAAACACGGTCAGCAAGTATACGGTGGTCACGGCTATATCAAAGAGTGGGGCATGGAGCTGATCGCTCGTGATGCTCGCATTGCTACCATGTACGAAGGCACTACCGGTATTCAAGCCCTTGATTTACTAGGTCGTAAGGTGATTTTGCAATCCAAAGGTAAAATCATCCGTGATTATACTTCTAGCATCATGAGATGGTGCGGCGAGTATGCGCTTGATAAAAACATGCGTAAATTCGTTTGGGCACTCACTAAACTGTGTGCTGAATGGAATACGCTTACTGTGCGCTTGATGCTCATGGCGCGTAAAGATCGTGAGATTATCTCAGCGGCCTCAGATGACTTCTTAATGTATTCAGGCTACGTAATGATGGGTTATCACTGGGCGCGCATGGCAGCCGTGGCTTATGAAAAACTAGAAAATGGCGGCGTGGAGTCAGCAGAATTCTATACGGCTAAAGTCCAAACGGCTGAGTTTTATTTCGATAAAATCTTGCCCCGCACTTCAGGTCATGCCGAAAGTATGGTGGCACCAAGCGAGAGTATGACTGCTATGGATATTGAAAACTTTGCCTTTTTAGACTAATTTCTTAAGATTGTACGAGAAGCGCCTATTGATTAGGCGCTTTTTTTATAAAGCATCAAACGCTTAGCTACCTAGTATTTTCTTTTGATAAACGTCGCTAATCTCTTCTACCTCGACAGCTATCTGTAAGGAGGTGCGCTTTGATTGCTCATCAATGAGCTGATCCTCTATAGCTTTGACTACTATCTCTGCCAACTGGTTGCGAGCCACAATGTCACGACCTACCATAAGCTTTAGATGCGCGTAGATAAAACCATATTCTTACTCGTCATCTTCAACACCGACTAAAAAGGTGTCGATAGGAATGAGGCGCGCTTTGATATCCGTAGCTTTATTAAAGTGACCGCTACGCCAAAGCGCCTGATTGAGCGCTTTGAGTAAAGATTCTTCGTGAGGTATGCTGACATTAGGCGTTGCTTGCAAGGTAAGATGCGGCATAAAATAGCTCCTTAAGTAAGTAATCTGGTAAATAATTCATTTTGAATTAGCGTAATAAATAACAAGCCAATAGCATGCTACTAATTATCAGCGATATCTGCAAAACTTGCATCAAGCGTAGTAGCCAACTGCATCGGTGGCAGCTCAAGATCAAGTCCGCGCCGACCACCGCTCACATATATCGTAGTCTGGCTTTGTGCTCCGCTATCCATAACCGTCGTTAAGCGCTTTTTTTGTCCTAGTGGACTGACGCCGCCTAGCACATAACCAGTACTGCGCTGCACCTGTTTAGGATCAGCCATTTTGGTCTTTTTGCAGTGCAAAGCTTTGGCCATTTTCTTGAGATTTAAGGTAGTATCAACGGGCAAGATTGCCATCGCTAGTGCCCCTGTATCGGTCTCAACAATTAAGGTTTTAAAAACCTGTGCAGCTGGTAGCCCAAGCTTTTTAGCAGCTTCTAACCCAAAAGATTGGGCACTGCTATCGTGAGTAAATTCGTGTACTTGATAATCAAGATCAAGCGCTTTGGCAAGCTCAATAGCAGGAGTCATCAGCCCTCACTTTAAACTAGTAATTAATGCGTAATAATAGTTCTTCTGTAAATAGTTTTTCGTCTTTATTTTGATAGGTCTATCACAAGCGACTATCCGCCAAATCTTATAATATATTAAGAAGAGATGGCGACACTATATATCGCTTTATGTACTTTTATGGCATCATAAGCACACTATATTTTATAAAACCTGACTCCTGATTATGATACCCAGTTTCCTAAAAAACAAGCTTTTGAAAAAACGGATTGCTAAGACGTCAGCTGCCCCTACTGACGTTAATGAATCAACGTCCAAGCGCCAGTCGCTAGCACCGCATTATGCCAGCGTATCTAACACTTCAATCAATCAGCTCTACCGTAAAATCTCGGGACAAACGCTTGATTTGGCAGTCAAAGCTAAGCTGCTTGGCGAGCTGCCACAGATTGATAGTGATGACCAAACGCTAACCTTTTATGTACTGCAAGATTACTCACGCTCCAACAGTATCTTAATTGACCTGCAGACTCAAGAGCATAACTTACCGCCAGCTTTGGTAGGTTTAAAAGATAGCTCTCAGGGTATCAATGAGAATGCAGCTATTGTGTTTTTGCATCATCCAAGAGCAAAAGATCATCAACTGTCGCCGCGTCTATCACGCTTGGTAGCGGCCAGCTTGCAATATCCTAATTTAAATATTCGCCTGATACCAGTGACGATCCTTTGGGGACGTGCTCCTGAAAAAGAAGATTCTTTGTTTAAGCTGCTGATGACGGA
The DNA here is from genome assembly GCA_947501045.1 of uncultured Psychrobacter sp. GTDB lineage: Bacteria > Pseudomonadota > Gammaproteobacteria > Pseudomonadales > Moraxellaceae > Psychrobacter. The sequence goes on along the minus strand of CANMUI010000001.1, from coordinate 161,430 downwards.
TAACTGGGAAGATCCAAGTATCACCAAACAGCTCTTCAATATTGGCGTTATGGGACGTGATACCTTCGTACAATTTCATACACCGCAGGATTTACGTACCATCATTTACAACAACCTAAACAGTGAGGGAATAGATGGCCAAACAGACTCTGCAAATACTTATGTAGACCAGTCAAGCCAGCCCAGCACTGAGCATGCTGCGTTAGTTGCCTCAGTAGATGCCAATCGAGAACTGGTACGCGACTTACAAACTCAGTTGAATACTTATCTTGATAAACAGCGCGCCAGCATGCTCGGCCCTGATTTATCCGATCGCCGCAACTTAGTTGATAAACTCATCTATTCGCCAGCCATTAAGCACGCGATAGAGATAGAGGCCAAAACAAAGGGCATAGCCGTAAAAGAAGCACGGAAACTGGCTAGAGGTTATGCCAATGAGATGGTTAATGATTATTCACATCCTATTATCCGCGTTTTTGATCGGTTTTTGACGTGGCTGTGGACGCAGCTTTATGATGGAGTTAAGGTTCATCATTTTGAGCGCGTACGCGAGCTGGCAACGGATCACGAAATCATCTACGCGCCTTGTCACCGCAGTCATGTCGATTATTTGCTATTATCTTATGTTATCTATAAACGCGGTTTGAGCATTCCGTACGTCGCTGCTGGAGATAACCTAGATGTGCCTTTGTTAGGACCCTTACTACGCGGGGCTGTGGCTTTTTTTATTCGCAGAAGCTTTCGTGGTAATGCGCTATATACGGCAGTATTACGCGAATATATGCACACCTTAATTACGCGCAATACGCCGATTGAGTACTTTATTGAGGGTGGGCGCTCACGTACTGGCCGTTTGTTACCGCCAAAAATGGGCATGCTGGCGATGACGGTGCATAGCCAGCTGCGTCAAAGCAATAAACCCGTCGTCTTCATCCCCACCTTTATTGGTTACGAGCGCATTATGGAGGGCGGCACTTATATCGGTGAGCTCAAAGGCAAACCTAAAGAGTCAGAATCGATTATTGGCCTACTTAAAGCTGGACGCAAAATAGAACGCATTTTTGGTACCGTGCACCTAAGCTTTGGTACACCGCTATATCTTAGCGATTTTATGCAAAAATTCGATGTTCCAGCTGATAGCTTGCCTGCTCATCGCACTGATACTCCACTTGATGAAAAAGCCAGCGCCATGGTTGATAATATTGGTGTCAAGATTATGCAGCATATCAATAAAGCTGCTGTGATTAATCCGGTCTCATTATTATCCTTGGTACTCTTATCAGCGCCCAAAGCGGCTCTCGATGAAGACATCTGCCGTGAACAAATCGCCCTTTATCAAGGCCTTGCCCGCGAGCTGCCTTATGCTGATGATACTATTATCACTGATATGAGCCCGCAGCAAATTATTGATTACGGTATCAAGCTCAAGCTTATTGAACGCATACCGCATATTTTGGGTGATATCATCCAAGTCGCTGGTAGACAAGCGCCGTTACTGAGCTACTTTCGCAATAATATCTTACATGTCTTTATCTTATTATCGTTCTTGGCAGCCTTGGTGGCTCGTAATAGCCGTATCGAGCGTAGCCGTTTAGATGATATCGTCAAGCAGCTCTACCCCTTTTTACAAAGCGAGCTATTTTTATACTATCCTGCTCACGGTTTGACCGAAACCCTCGATCAAAAGATCGAAAACATGATGGCTCATGGCATTATCGTTGAGCTAAGTGATGGCCTGTTGAGCGTTCCAGAAGCCAACAGCAATGAATACCAACAGTTAGAGGTGTTAGCAGCGCCCGTGGGTCAAAGTCTTGAGCGTTACTTTATGACCCTTGCCCTGCTCTCGCAGCAAGGTTCAGGCAATCTGACTGAGGATGAAGTGGTTGATCTGTGTCATCTGCTAGGCCAGCGTCTATCTGTACTCTATGCCGATGATATTCCAGACTTTTTTGATCGAGCGTTATTTACCAGTTTTGTGACCGCCCTTATCCGGCTTGACTATCTTCAAAAGGATAATGAAACGGGAATTCTCACCTTTGATCAGCGTATCGATGATATTGCGCAGTACGCTAAATACGTTCTCAATCCTGATATGATGCAAATTTTGCAGCAAGTGGCGCATCTTAGTGAAGAAGAGATTACTTATGCTATTACTGAGATTAGCAACAAAAAGCAGCGCAAATTTGGTCTTAAGCGCTAACAGCTACTAGTTATTAAGACAATTTGCTTATTGTCTATCTATCACTACAAAGCAAACTGTGAGCAGTTTGCTTTTTTTATATATTAAAACAAAGTAAATTTAGCCTTGGTTTTTAAAAGCAGTTATTATAATCATTTTGCTTTTGTCACAATATTTGAGCAAACTCATTTATACACTGTAGTATTGGCTTGTTTGCAATAGAGGGTATCAATATGCATTATGACGTTATTGTGGTGGGCTCAGGTATGGTGGGCACTTCCATCGCTTGGCATCTACAAAAAAGCGGTTCTCAGGTTTTGATGCTGGACAAAAAACTGCCAGGAGAAGAAACCTCTTATGGTAATGCTGGATTGATCCAAAGAGAAGCCATTCACGTCACCCCTTTTCCGCGGCAACTTAGCGAGGTTATGCGCGTACTGCCTAATAATAGTACCGATATCCGGTATCGCTGGTCGGCTATGTTTCGATATCTACGTCCTTTGATGCAATACTGGATGCATTCTAGTCAGAATAAAGTTGGCGCTATTGAAAAACAGTGGTCAACGCTCATCGAACATAGCACCAGTGAACACAGCATTATGATGAAAGCAGCCGATGCTGATAATTTGGTCTCTAAAGCGGGCTGGATTGATATTTATCGTAATCAGACTAAATTTAATGAAGCGGTCGCCCTTACACAAAAAATGACTGATGAAGGCATAGAGTATCAAATCCTATCCGTACCTGAATTGCAAGCGCTAGAACCAAACGTCAACTTTGCCGATTATGTCGGCGGAATACACTGGAAAAGCTCCTGGCAGGTTAGTAACCCAAGCAAGCTAGTCAAAGCTTATGCACGTAGCTTTGAGCAGATGCAAGGCCGTACCAAACAAGCAACCGTCAAAGAGCTGTTGCCAATTGAGGATGGCTGGCAAGTCATTACCGATGACGACACTTATTTATGCAAGCAGGTGGTTATTGCTGCAGGACCTTGGTCTGCCCAGCTTATAGCGCCTTTGGGCTACGATATACCTCTATTCCCTATGCGCGGCTATCACCAGCATTTTGCGCTGACAGACAAAAACACCATCAATCATAGTTTGTGTGATGTGGACAAAGGCTTTGTCATGGGTGCTATGGAGCAAGGCATTAGAATCACGACGGGCGCTGAGATGTCGCTACTGGACGCACCCAAAAACTTTGCGCAATTAGAAGCAGTACTTAGCTATGCCAGACAAGTCTTGCCACTTGAGAGCGCTATTGAGTCAGAACCTTGGGCAGGAGCCAGACCTTGCTTGCCAGATATGAAGCCAATCATTGGACCGGCTTCAAAGCACGATAAGTTATGGTTCGCCTTTGGTCATGGTCATCAAGGTTTTACTCTAGGTCCTATTACCGGTCGTCTTATAGAAGAGATGATCTATGATAAGCCTTTAATCATAGATGCCAGTCCTTTTAGCAGTCAACGTTTTGATTAATTATCTCTTGTTTCAGTATTTTTCTATAAGAACCAGTTTGCACGCTTTAAAAAATTAATCTAGTCAGCTTCTGATAAAAAGCATAAAGTAAGCTGAGAAGCTGCATAAGATCCATTAGACGGTAGGAGAATAACTATCATGGAAGATAAAATAATCAATACAGAGCCAAAACCTGACACAGCTATACCTTTTCGTTACGCGATCTTGCCCGTCATTATTATGATTAGTTTTATGGCGGTTGCTATTAGCGTGTATGAGATTGCGCCGCACGTCCCTTTAATCGTTGGTGCTATTATCGCAGCTATCGTAGCTTCTTTGCACGGTTATACCTGGAAGACTATCGAGGAGGGCATTTATGTCGGCATCAAGCTGGCGCTGCCTGCGGTAGTCATTATTATCATGATCGGGTTGGTCATTGGCTCTTGGATCGGCGGCGGTATCATCGCTACTATGATTTACTATGGGCTTGAGATCATCTCGCCACCCCTGTTTTTGGCGACTATTTGCATCATTTGTGCGGTGGTTACCTTAGCGGTAGGCAGTTCTTGGTCAACCCTAGGCACTATCGGCGTAGCAGGCATCGGCATTGGTATCTCCATTGGTATCCCATCCGCTATGACCGCAGGCGCTATCATCTCTGGCGCTTATTTTGGCGATAAGATGTCGCCTTTATCAGATACCACCAACTTAGCGGCTGGTATTACTGATACTGATTTGTTCGAGCATATTCGCTATATGATGGTCACCACCTTGCCCGCTATGCTTTTGGCGCTAGGCGTGTATTTTTATTTAGGTCGAGGTTTTGATGGCTCAAACGTTGATACCGGAAGAATCAGCGATATCTTAACGGTGATTGAAGCTAACTTTGTCATCTCGCCATGGCTGCTTTTGGTACCCGTTCTTGTTGTGGTATTGGTTGCCAAAAAGGTACCAGCACTGCCCGCTTTAACCGCTGGTATTATTCTCGGTTGGTTGTGCCACGTATTTATTCAGGGCGGCGATATTGGCGTCGCTTTAGATACGCTCAACAACGGTTATGCGATAGAAAGCGGTAACGAGATGATTGATACCTTATTTAATCGCGGCGGTATCGATGCCATGATGTTTACCGTATCCCTAACCATCGTCGCTATGAGCTTTGGCGGTATCATGGAGCAGACCGGTATGCTGCGCTCTATAGTGACCCAGATTTTGCGCTTAGCCAAAAGCGCTAAGAGTCTTATTGTGGCAACGCTAGCTTCAGCGTTTTTGACCAACGCTACTGCCTCCGAGCAATACATCTCTATCCTGCTGCCGGGACGTATGTATGTAGAGGCGTTTAAAGACAAGGGTCTCCATAGCAAAAACCTTTCGCGCGCCCTAGAGGATGGTGGTACGGTCACCTCCGTATTGATACCTTGGAATACTTGCGGGGTCTTTGCCTTCTCAATGCTCGGCGTCAGCGCCTTTGAGTACGCCCCTTATGCAGTTTTCAATTACGCCACCCCCTTACTGGCTATTTTATTAGCCATGATGAACTTTAAGATTCAATATTTAACTCCCGCTGAAAAACAAGCACTACTGGCTAAAAAACAAGCGCTGTATAATGCTTAATCAATAGACGCATAGTTGGCGTATTGACCTTGTTTTTAGTGAATCATATTTTCCATAATAAATGACACAAAAAAAGACCGCTAATTAATTAGCGGTCTTTTTATAGCACTGAACAAGAAAAACAAACCTAGCTAGTAATTTTCTTATATTTCATGCGCTTGGGGCCAGCATCTGCGCCCATGGTCTTTTTGCGATAGGTTTCAAATTCAGAATAGTTACCATCAAACCAGATCGGACCTTCTTCTTCAAAGGCAAGAATGTGCGTAGCAATCCGGTCAAGGAACCAGCGATCATGTGAGACTACCATTACCGTACCCGGGAAAACCTGAATCGCATCTTCAAGCGCGCGCAAGGTTTCGATGTCCAAATCGTTTGAGGGCTCATCGAGTAATAAAACGTTTGCGCCTTGCTTTAAAGTCTTCGCCAGTTGTAGACGGTTACGCTCACCGCCGGATAGTTGTCCAACGCGCTTTTGCTGGTCTGAGCCTTTAAAGTTAAAGCGGCCAATATAAGCGCGGCTTGGGGTGGTATAGTCGCCAACGGTAATAATATCTAAGCCGTCCGAAACCTCCTCCCAGACCGTTTTATTGTTGTCGAGATTATCACGTACCTGACCGACGTAGGCCACGCTGACGCTCTCGCCAAGCTCTACAGAACCAGTATCTGGCGTATCGCGTTCGGTAATCATATTAAATAGCGTGGTTTTACCCGCGCCATTTGGACCGATAATACCAACGATAGCGCCTGCTGGTACATTAAAACTTAAGTTTTCATAAAGCAGACGATCGCCAAAGGATTTGGAGATATCGTTGACTTCGATAACTTTATTACCTAAACGTGGGCCTGGTGGAATATAAATCTCCGAGGTCTCATTACGCTGCTGGAACTCTTTTGAGTTCAGCTCTTCAAAGCGCTGTACGCGAGATTTGGATTTGGTTTGCTGGCCCTTTTGGTTTTTACGAATCCACTCAAGCTCTTTTTTCAGCGCTTTAGCAAAAGACTCTTCTTGCTTTTGCTGCTGCTCTAGACGCGTGTTCTTTTGCTCAAGCCACTCAGTATAGTTGCCTTCATACGGATAGCCATGACCGCGATCCAGCTCCAAGATCCACTGAGCCACATTGTCTAAGAAATATCTATCATGGGTAATAGCCACGATAGTACCGCTGTAGTTTTGCAAAAACTGCTCAAGCCATGCCACCGATTCGGCGTCCAAATGGTTGGTCGGCTCATCAAGTAGCAGCATATCAGGACGCGATAGTAGTAGACGACATAAGGCTACGCGGCGTTTCTCACCACCTGATAATTTGCTGACATCAGCATCCCATGGCGGCAGACGCAAAGCATCGGCCGCTTTTTCTAACTGCGGCTCTAAGTTGTGCGCGTCCCACGTTTGAATGATGTTTTCCATCTTGCCTTGTTCTTCGGCAAGCTTATCAAAGTCGGCGTCAGGATCAGCGTAGTCGCTATAAATCTGATCTAGACGTGCCAGCGCATCTAACGCTTCACGCATGCCATCTTCAACATTACCGCGCACGTCTTTGCTGTCATCAAGCTGTGGTTCTTGCGGCAAATAACCGATTTTGGTACCAGGCTGCGCCCGGGCTTCACCGCTAAATTCGGTATCAACGCCCGCCATTATGCGCAGCAAAGTTGATTTACCTGAACCATTAATGCCCAATACCCCAATTTTTGCACCAGGGAAAAAGGATAAATTAATATTTTTTAGAATTTCACGTTTAGGCGGAACAAGTTTTGATACGTTGTTCATCGTGTAGATATATTGAGCCATTAACACTCCGATAGACTGTATAACCAAACGCTCTTAAACTCTAGCACCATCACTCTTGCTTATAGTACTACCTGTACTTAGCTGAGTATTTAGCTTAGTACCGACTGTAATTTTGCATGCGATTTTTGCTTTAGAATTAAATTAGATTGGCTATATAAGAGAGCTCAGCAAATGCATGTCACGACTATTTATATGAACACCTTTGCTGCGCTTTAAAATTAAGATATAGATGGTGGCTTATTATCGCATTGTGGCACGCGCCCTGCAACCTGAGAGACAGCTTTTGCAAGCGTTTTGACCCTTTTATCACTAATTAGCGTCTCTTTGTGACAAACTCGAACAATAGTGGTTGTAAAGCTCTGGCTAAATCACCATAAAAGAGGCTATGAGCGCTATTTTACAGCGTCCAAAGCTTTATTAATTCAAAGTTTTATTGATTCAAAGCTTTAATAATTATAGTAATCAGCGCTAACTATTGATTATGCTAATAGCGCTTTTTATAACAAGGTACTAAGGGTATGACATCCGGCTATCAGCCTGAGATTATTCAAAGCGTGTTTATTGATTTTTTGGGCGCGCGCATGCTTCCGTTTTGGTCGTTGACGACACCAAAACTGCGACTGCTTGCTAGGTATGCGCTTAGTGACGAGCTAGTTGCTTTACAATTCGAGGTCAATCGCGCTTTTGAGCAGCAAATATTAAAAAAAGAGGGCTGGCAAGGCGGGCAACACCTGAATCTAAGTGTGCCAATAGACGGTATTTATCATCAGCGTAGTTACTCATTAGTAGGTATGCCCTATCAGCCTTTATGGTGGGACACTAGTAAATCGTCCAAACGCCATACCCTGACCATTGCTCTTAAGCCGCAAGGCCTAGTCTCAAACTATTTAACGAAGCTTGCGCCCATAGGTAGTGTCTTTGGTACTAGCAGACCTAGTGGTAATTTTGTTTTACAATCGCGGATTTTGGCTGCTAAATCATCGCTAGCAAAACCAGCGCCTTTATTATGTATCGCAGGTGGTAGTGGTATTACACCGATGTTAGGATTAGTGACTCAGGCCCTAGCAGATGGGCGGCAAGTCACTTTATTGCACTATAACCGCGGCTCTATATTGGAGGATTGCTGGCAAGATTTAGCTGCTAATTATCCTGCTTTCACTTACTATCTCATTGATACGCACGACTCCAATACTTACTTAGCGAATACTCGTCATTTAACGGCGCAAAGCCTACTGGCATTAAAGTTGCCTCTAGCCGAGACACAGATTTTTGCTTGCGGCTCGCAGACATTATTAGCAAGCTTATACGACGCTGCTAGTAAAGTGGCGCTGACGAATGGTTATGATTTGCGTGATAACATTGTGGTAGAGCATTTCGGTAGCGCTTTATCTGCTTTTGATACAGATGATATAAAGAGTGACACTGGGACACATACGGTTTATCTGCGCATGCGCCAGCAAAAGTTTAATAGTGATAGCACGATATTAAATGCAGCTGAACAGGCAGGTATACGTATGGCTTATGGGTGCCGCCAAGGTATTTGTCAGATGTGCCGCTGTAATAAAGTCAGCGGCGTAGTCAAAAACGTGCAAACAGGTAAAGTCAGTAGCGACGGCTTTGAATCGATTCAAACTTGTATCAACATGGCTATAAGCGATGTGGTGCTGGATGTATAACCGTTATTAGAACTAACTTTTTTCCAATAGGCATAATAAAAACCGTATTTAGCAAGATAAGTAATAAATGAATGCGTGATTTGTTGTTTACTGTGCCAAAACCTATATGCTTTACAAACCGATCCTACTTATATAGTTGCATTGATTTTGTGCATCAATCAGGCTGGCTCGGTAAAGGATAATTTATGCGCTTATTACCCCCACTATTTACTGCCAACTCTGCGGTACCTATCTTGGCTTTAAACCCGCAGCCACCATTGCAGAGTGACGCATTAGCAGATCAAGGTTATGTTGCGTACCTATCTGATAGCAGTGACAATAGTAATGTAGATCACAAACAACAAGCTGAAAAAGGTCAGCCTGCACATTATCCTACTCTATCTGGCGCGCCGCTATCAAAGGTACAAACCGAAGCCTTAGCCGATGAGTTAAATACCTTATATCAAGATGTTATGAATTCATTGGGCGCTACCGATGCGCGCTATATCAAACGTGTCTATGCGACCGTGGTTTATAGCGAGCTTGTAGCTCGCGGAATATTGGCTAGCGCTGGTCGTTTATCATCAAAGCGTTACCAACTCGGCGCTTGGCTAGTGGGTACTGGCCTGCTCAGCTTTAGCAAAATATTGAATAATATGGAGCTTGGGCACAATGTTATGCATGGTCAATATGACTGGATGCAGCATCCGCATCTAAACAGTCGAAGTTTTGATTGGGATATCGTGTGTCCTGCGCCCTTGTGGCAGCACTCACACAACTATTTGCATCATACTTTTACCAATATCGTCGGCCGTGACCACGACGTCGGTTACCATTTGATTCGAGTAACCGATGAGCAGGCGTGGATACCAAGCGATCGCTATAATCCATTTAAAACCATGGTGTTAGCCTTGGGCTTTGAATGGGCCGTCGCCTTTCACGATATTCAAATCAGCGTAGATGAGTATGCACAGTCAGCGGACAGGCACCCGCTACTACAACAAAAATCTCGTGCTCTGTTTGCCAAAATCGTCCGTCAGGTGGGTAAAGACTATGCGGTACTACCCATAATTGCAGGAATAGTACTAGGTCGCCGTAGTGCGCTAACTACATTGAGTGGTAATATTACCGCCAATATTGCGCGCAATTTATGGACATGGGCGGTGATCTTTTGTGGGCATCTTACTGAGCAGGCACACATTTATACTCATCTTGATGATAGTGAGACCAAGGGCGACTGGTATGTACGCCAGATCCTCGGCTCTAGTAATATAGAGGGCAGCAAATTATTTCACCTTCTCACGGGTAACCTATCGCATCAGATTGAACATCATATCTTCCCTGATATGCCAGCCAATCACTATGGCCGTATTGCGCCGCAAGTAAAAAAGATATGCCAAAAGTATGATCTATCCTATAATACGGGTAACTTTGGGATACAGTTTAAACAAGTGCTCAAACGTATTTATCACTTTAGCAAGCCCAATGCCGATGAATTGCAAGCTTACGAGCAGATACAGTCCCTCTGTGATGCTGATAGTATACCTATAGGTAAAAAAGAACAGAGAATGACGACGCCGGTAAGCGGCATCAAAAGCTATCTTCCTGAGGTGGTACGCGATGCTTGGTTCTATGCATGGTCAGCAAAACCTACGAAAAGTTAATAATTAAATAATCCTACCTAACTATGGAGTTTTTATGAGCAACCAAACCGACAATAAAGATCTTGATATCCGTCATGATGAGTCAGCCAAGCGTTTTGAGACCACTATTGATGGTCAAACCGGCTATATCAGCTATCAAGAGCGCGGTGATACTTTAGTCTATGACCACACTATCGTCCCGCAAGCATTGGGAGGTCGCGGTGTGGGCTCAGCACTGGTTGAACACGCCTTAGATTATGCACGTGCTCATGACAAAAAAGTCGTACCCCAATGCTCATTTGTAGCGTCTTACATCAATAAGCATCCAGATTATAAAGACCTTGTAGGATAAAGAGTATGATGGAGATCAAACTTATCATGTGCTTATAAACTATTTTATAAACATGCAACCTATTATCTTCTATTATGAGGATATAACTATTAAGCAGTGACGCTCTGCATACTCACTATTTGAACTTACCTAGCTTTGTATTTAAAAATCGATATATAATAAAGTATAAGCGGTAAGTAGTTTTTACGTCCTGATGACAATTGTATAATAATAAAATAAGGGATATTAATATGAGTAGTTTATCTAATGAACAAATTGATATGCAGCTAGAAGACCTTGCTGGCTGGCAGCGCGATGGTGATAGTATCATTAAGACCTATCACTTTAGCGATTTTATTGAAGCTATGAGCTTTATGAATCAGGCAGCTTTTTATGCAGAAGCGCTGGAACATCATCCTGAATGGCGCAATATCTATAATGTAGTAGAGGTGCGTTTGACCACTCATGATACTGGCGGTATCACTAGTCATGATATTCGATTGGCGAAACGCTTAGAGTATATCATTCAACCAAAACGGTTTTAATAATTCTAGAATAGCTATTTAGTCTTGTTATCAATGTCAACGTATCAATAAAAAAACGTCCTTTTAAAAGGACGTTTTTTTGGTTTTTGGATCTTTTACGTACTTAGTTGCTATTTGGCAACTACATTTTACGGCTAACAAAAGCTACGATAAATAAAATAACAGCTACTGCTAAGAAAATGTAAGCCAAGTTAGCAGATAAACCCGCTACGCCGCCAAACCCTAACAAACTTGCCAGCAATGCGATAACTGCAAAAATAATAGCCCAACGAAACATAGTTATTCTCCTCAATTGAACGATGACGAAACTATAAAAAACTTAAGTAAAACCTAAATCGCCAACATCTCAATACTTATTAGCACTTATGCATTGAATATTATTATGGATATTTATTATTGAAACCTTTCAATAGTGACTGCATTCAACTTATATAATAACTAACTTACAAAGCATTAAACGATATAGGTTAGTTGCTGATGACTTAATCATAACAACTTTTAGAACATACAAATGTTCATATTAGTAACCGTCTCGCTATATTATGTAACCTTTGTAGTTTTGTACCTTTATTTATAGCAAATTTGAATGGTACATTGTTCTTTATATCAGTATTACATGCACTTTAATATATAGTTTGTAGGATTATAAAAACTATATAATGTTAGCGCCTATAATCATTTCACTGCAAGTGAAACTATTCAATTATAAACCAATCAATTATAAATTAAGGAAACAGCTATGAATAACGATACGGACAACTCAAACAATCAAGACCGCTCTTATGCCGTTGTTTTATATGGTGCAACCAGCTTTGTAGGTCAGATTACTGCTCATTATTTATCACAGTTTTTGTCACGTGATAATCAGCAAAATGGGACAGATCAAAATAAAACAGTCACTTGGGCAATCGCTGGACGTGATCAAGACAAATTAGACAAATTGCAGCGTGAGTTAAGTGACGCGCAGAAAAAAGACTCAGCAGATAATAAAGCTAAAGTTGATATTATCGTCGCTAATAGTAATGACCCTGCTAGTCTTGATGAGATGACCAAACAAGCCCAAGTTATTATCTCAACCGTTGGTCCTTACCTTAAATATGGAGAACCCCTGATCAAATCTTGTGCCGAAAATGGTACAGACTATGTCGATCTCACCGGTGAAGCTATCTTTATCAAAGACATGCTAGATAAGTACCAAGATACCGCTAAAAATAGCGGCGCCCGTATTGTCAACTCGTGTGGTTTTGACTCTATTCCTTCAGATCTAGGGGTTTACTTCACTCAGCAGCAAGCTGAAGACCAATTTGACGAAGCATGTGAAGTTATAAACATGCGCGTAAAAGCTGCCAAAGGCGGTTTATCGGGCGGTACTATTGCTTCGATGGCCACTATATTTGAAGAGGTAGGTCAAGACAAAGCGCGCCGCAAGCAGTTGGCCAATCCCTATCTGCTCAACGATGATGACGATGCGCCTAGCGTGCGTCAAGATAATGTGAGCAAACCTGAGTATGACGATGAGCACAAGCGCTGGCTTGCACCTTTTGTTATGGCAAGCATCAATACTCGCGTCGTGCACCGTAGCAACCAGCTATTGGGTTACGAATATGGTCGCAACTTTAAGTACGATGAAGCCATGTGGATGAAAGATGGGCTAAAAGGTCAGCTGATGAGCTTTGGTATGAGTGCAGGTTTGCTTGGCTTTGCCACAGCGATGACCTTTAAGACCAGCCGGGAGTTTTTATCTGAACACGTTTTAACCAAAGCGGGTGAAGGCCCTTCTAAATCTGAACAAGAAAACGGCTACTTCGATATCCGCTTCTTTGGCAAAACGCCTAATGGCGACACTATCAATACTAAAGTCACGGGTGATAAAGATCCTGGCTATGGCAGTACGTCGCGTATGCTGGCGCAATCAGCGCTGTGTTTAGCCCAAGATATCACCAAAGAAGACGTTGAAGGCGGTTTTTGGACGCCAGCCTCTGCTATGGGCGAACATCTATTGCAGCGCTTAGAGACTCACTCCGGTCTTAGCTTTGAGGTGGTGAGCGCTAAAGACTAAAGTCGACTATATTTATCTTTCATAGTTCATAATTACCTACTATATAACTATTTATAAAAGCAAAAACCGTGACTTATAAGATAAGTCGCGGCTTTTTTTTGTCCGAAACTTACGGATGAGAGAAGTATACTAAAAAATGGCTACCTCTCAAAAATCAGGCCGATTAATGTTAATAAACGCTAATAACGTATTTTTTAGGTAAACGGTAGCGCTTATTTTTGATATTTAAGCACATAACAATACACTTTGTTAATTCAAAGACACAACGATAACTAATTATATCGCGTACCCTTAGTAAAGTTATCACATTGTGACTATTGTGACGCTCAAATAAAACAGTTATGAGAATCCAAAGTTTTTTTATCTACCTGAGGTTTTCGTAGAAATTTTTACTTTGACATTTAGAGGATTTATTTTTCCATTGATATTCATAACAGTTTTAACTTTAAAAACAACCTATCAGCATTAATTAAATAATCGTCAAAAGGAGTCTATTATGAAATTGAATATATTAACGGCAGCAGTAGTAACCTCAGGTCTTGCTATGTTTGCAAGCTCTGCTAATGCGGCTATGGTAACCGATAGCCATGGTAACGTTGGTTATGATAGCTATGATGAATGCGTGGCTGCGGTCAAAGATGGTTCTGCTAAATTTTATACCCCTTATACTTATCAAAACCCAAAGCCCCGTGCAGGCGAAGTAAACGTTGAGAAAATGCGTTTGTCTGAAGTCATGATTCCGCAAAGCGTAGTCAATAATCAAAGCTTGCGTACTGCAGATTATCAAGCTGGTGCTTGCGACTTAGGTGTTGGTCAATCAAATGGTCGCTATGGTGTTTCAGGTGCGCTAGTAGGTAAGTACGTTCCTTTTGCATCTGATATGCCAGTCAACGTTTATATGGATAGTAGCGGTAATCCGGTACGTTTGACCATGCAGCAGTGTGACAACCATTTTGGCGATAATTTCCCCACCCCTGTGGTTAGTGAAGCAAAAGCGCCCGAAGCACAGGTTGCTATAGAAGAAGCTCGCATTGTTGAGCCTGTAGTTATTGAGACCAAGCGCGTTATTCGCCCTTCTCAATATGTTGTTAAAGAAGTCATCATCGCACCGCAAGATCAAATTAACCGCGTTGAGACAGAGTCAGGTACTGCTATAGCTATTGAAAATCGTAATCAGCGTAACGTTGTTATTGGTCAAGAGGCGGATGCTGAAGTACTTGAAAATACCGAGATTGGTCAAACATTCCCAGTGTTTCAGGTGCCTAACAACGATGCACCGCAGCGCATGGTAGATCCAAATACTGGCGAATTTATTATTGTAGAATAAACACTCCATAATGGATAAGTGACCGCTGATCTGTAGATAGTTGCTGTTTTAGAGCTATAGACACAGCACTTTCATAACGTCACATGAATACATCAAGCTGTTAGACCTTTAATGAGTTTACTACTGAAATACCAGCCCTAGAGCTGGTATTTTTGTGTCTGAGGTATAGCGACTAATTTAGATGACAGTCGCAGTCTTAATTTAAACCAATCATGATAGCTACTTTATGGGCTGCCATGATTTTATTTTGCATTTATATATTAACTAAATTAACAACATATGTTAAGTATACTGAATGTGCTGACAATAGTTAAGTTTAGCGTTAATAGTCTAAATTATTATTAAACTTAACTATTACGAATACTTTTAAAGGATGTACCCATGAAACTCAATACTCTATCTTTATCACTACTGCTTAGCTCCGCTCTTGTCGTTCCAACACTGGCAATGGCCGATTCAACTGACTATAGCCGTGCGGCAGTAGAGGTAGGTACTACGTCTGATACTTTGCCTGCCGAAGGAAGCCTACAACCAGGCAGTGGTGAGATCCTTACTACCCAACCTAATATTGATAATGGCTATGCAACTGAAACGATTACTGAAAATAGTACTCTGGATCAAGGTACTTTAAATCAGGGCACCATGAATCAAAACTCTATGAATCAACAAGGTTTTGACGAAGAGCTTAGTCAACAAAGCAACGTCGAAGCCTATCCACCAGTAACTACTCCTGCTAATACCGACTATGCGGCACCAGTAGAGCCTGAAGCACCACTTGCTGACGACAACTTTTAATAAAAGCTTTAAAAACAAAGCTTCAATCTAATTAATTAAATTTTTGACCCAAGGAATGACCCCATGAAACGTAATACTTTATCTTTATCTCTACTTCTTAGTACAGCTCTGGTAGTGCCAACCCTTGCCATGGCTGATTTAACAGGCTACGAGGAGACTACCCCAGCAGATACAAGTACTGCTACGGCTGACAATACCCTACAAGCTGAAGTTGAAGGCCCTGATGGTGAACTACTAGCTACCCAACCGGGTGAAGTGGTAACTGATGAAACAGTAGTTGAAACTTATCCTGAAGAAGTAAGTCCAGACGCTCAAAATGAAGCTCTTAATCAGCAAGATAGTAGCGAGATAGACCCAGCTGTAACAGAACCTACCGATGTTGACTACAATACTATGCCGGTAGAGCCAGAAGAGCCCCTTGCTAACGATGAGTTGTAAGAAAGAATAAGGTAAAAAGAGATAAGTTTAAGAGCGCTTTGAACGGATCAATAACGTTATGACTAAGGAATAGACTGATGCAAATTCGCACTTTATCATTCATTATAGGCACGGCTTTGGTTATGCCAAGCTTAGCTATAGCCGCACCTCTTGATACAGATAATATCACGCCAGCAGATATGGGCGCAGCCCCCGTTAACAACACCTTGCAAGCTGAGATAGAAGGACCTGATGGCGAGCTACTTGCCACCCAGCCAGGTGAAGTTGAGACCAATGAGATGGTTGTCGAAACTTATCCTGAAGAAACGCAGGATCCCAACATGATGCAAGATCCTAACATGATGCAAGATCCTAACATGATGCAGGATCCTAACATGATGCAGGATCCTAACATGATGCAGGATCCCAACATGATGCAAGATCCCAACATGGTGCAAGATCCCAACATGATGCAAGATCCTAACATGATGCAAGATCCTAACATGATGCAAGATCCCAACATGGTGCAAGATCCTAACATGATGCAAGATCCCAACATGATGCAAGATCCCAACATGATGCAGGATCCCAACATGATGCAGGATCCCAACATGATGCAAGATCCTAACATGATGTCAGAAGATTCTGCTAA
Source organism: uncultured Psychrobacter sp. (assembly GCA_947501045.1). GTDB lineage: Bacteria > Pseudomonadota > Gammaproteobacteria > Pseudomonadales > Moraxellaceae > Psychrobacter. The sequence goes on along the minus strand of CANMUI010000001.1, from coordinate 144,967 downwards.
TACAGGCTATATTGAGCCCGCTGATGAGCGCGTTACCTCTGCTCCTAATACCTTACAAGAGGAGATTGAAGGGCCTAGCGGTGAGCTATTAGCTACGCAGCCAGGTGAAGTTGAAATAGAAGAGCAAGAAGCCTTGGCTACGGATATGGCAACCTCGGATCCACTACTGAGTCAAAATAGCAACGCTAACCCTCAGCGTCTGCTTGCTGGCGAAGATTTTGATAGTAACGTGACACCTGCTGATGAACGTACTACCGCAGTGCCTATCACTTTACAAGAAAAAGAGGCAGATAGTCGTGGTGAATTGCTGGCGACTCAACCAGGAGAGGTTGAAGTTAGTGAGGTTCGTGTGGTTAGCGTACGTTAACCAACTTACCTTAACATAAGAATGTAGCAAGCAATATAAAAAGGCAGCCTGATGGCTGCCTTTTTATATTGTGAAAAATAATTGTGAAAAATAGCTGGTTTATTTTTTGCCTTTAGTCACGCCAGCTTCTTGTAACAATGCGCCCAAAGTACCAATCTTACTAGGAGCCTCTGGTTTGCTAGGCTTTTGCGTATGGTTACGATTGTCAGTAGCGCCTTGCTTAGTAGCGCCTTTATTAGAATTGGATCTACTATCAGGGCGTTTGCTACGTGATGGAGAGCGGCGCTTGTCACCATCAGATGTTGGACGGTTATAAGACCGACTTGGCTTATCATCAGTACTACTAGAATCAGTATTAGCTGTAGTCGTTTTATTGGTAGTACGTACTGGCTTATCTTTCTCAGGTTTCATACTAAAACCGATGCGACCACGTTGCTCATCGATGGAGATGACACGTACCGAGACAATGTCACCGGGTTTGACACGGTTCATAGGATCGGCAACAAAGTCGTTAGCCATCTGCGAGATATGTACCAAGCCATCTTGATGCACGCCAACATCAACGAAACAACCAAAGGCGGTCACATTAGTTACCACGCCCTCTAGCTGCATACCTTCAGTCAGATCTTTGATGCTATTAACATCATCACGGAAGTTAGCTGTTTTAAACTTAGGACGCGGATCACGAGCAGGCTTTGCCAGCTCTTCAACAATCGCACTGACGCTGATATTATCATCGTTGGCGGCAAGCTTATCAGTATCAATGCTATTAAGTACGCTATCGTTACCGATAATCTCCGGCAGCGCTTTACCGGTCTGTGCCAATAAGTTATTGACTAGCGCATAACTCTCGGGATGAACACCGGTGGCATCAAGAGGATTACTACCATCATGAATACGTAAAAATCCTGCCGCTTGCTCAAAAGTCTTGGCGCCCAAACGTGGGACATCTTTTAGTGCCTCGCGGTTATCAAACGCACCATGTTCGCGGCGATAGTTGACAATTTGCTGGGCAACATTGCTATTAAGACCAGCGATATGCGTTAAAATTGCTGGGCTTGCCGTATTGACATCGACACCAACGGCGTTGACGCTATCTTGAGTGACTTTATCCAAACTATCCGCTAGCTGGTTTTGATTGACATCGTGCTGGTATTGACCTACGCCGATCGCTTTTGGATCTACTTTCACCAGCTCCGACAACGGATCTTGCAAGCGGCGAGCAATAGAAACCGCACCGCGTACGGATACATCTAAATCAGCAAGCTCATCACTAGCAAGCTCACTTGCTGAATAAACGGATGCTCCTGCTTCGTTGACGATAACGGCTTTAGCTTTTAGATCGTCGTTGGCTGCTAGGATCTCTTTAATCATCGCATCGGTTTCGCGGCTAGCAGTCCCGTTACCGATAGCCACCAAATCAACGTTGTAAGTACTTAATAACTCATCAATAACGGTTTTGGCCTCAGCCATTTTATTATCGGGTGCAAAAGGATAGACTGTGGCGATGACTGGTTTATCGTCATTATCTTTTATGACCTGACCTTGAGCATCAATAACTGCCATTTTGACCCCATGACGAATACCAGGATCGACACCCAAGATAATTTTGCGCCCAGCAGGAGCCGCCATCAGCAGATGCTGTAAATTATTAGCAAAAACCTCAATAGCGTCAGCCTCAGCGGCTAAACGTTTTTCAGTTAGCAGACGATGCTCAATGTGTGGACGCCATTTGTCTTTCCAAAGACTTGTCGCCGCCTCTACTAAAAATTCGCGCCGCGCCTCGGGCGTTTTGCTATCAACGTCAAAGTGTTTGATAATTTTATCAATAAACGGCGTATCTTCACCTTCGATTTTGAGACCCAAGACGTTTTCTTGACGACCACGCAGCATTGCCAGCAGACGATGATTGGGCAGACGTGCCAAGCTCTCGCTATGCTCAAAGTAGTCTTTAAACTTCTCACCAACTTCGCGTTTCTCATCGCTAGCTACTGTCGATACAATGCTGGCGGTTTTGGCAAAACCACTGCGCACGCTGTCGAGTAGATCCAGTGCTTGCGTCCATTCATCAATGATAATAGCTTGCACGCCAGCGAGCTGCTTATCGATATCACTAAAGTCAACGTCGATCTCATTACCACTATCATCAGTAACGCTGGCAGGTACTTGATAATCACCTAGCGCCTCCATTGGCGTGATCTCTTGCGTTAGTAACGCTTGCGCGGGCGCGTCCAAACCTGCGGCACGAGCTTTAGCCGCAGGTGAGCGGCGGCGCGGACGATAAGGCAGATAGATATCTTCAAGCTCAAGCTTAGAGGTGGCATTGTCGATACGCGCTTGCAGCTCATCGTTTAGATTGCCTTGTGTACGCAGCAGCTCAGTTATTTTGAGGCGACGCGTTGCCATGTCACGCTCATAATTGAGCGACTTCTCTAGTGTCCTGAGCTGAGCATCATCAAGGTTTTGGGTCTTCTCTTTACGGTATCGCGCGATAAACGGAACCGTTGCCCCTTCATCGAAAAGTTTAACAAACGCATCGACTTGAGCAGTCTTAATGCCAAGCGCGCGAGCAAGTTTGTCGTGAATATTCGCGTGTGTGGTTGCATCCAAGCTCTGCGTGTTTGCTGGGGCTTGTGATGACGTTAAGGTATCAGTGCTACTCATATCCATATCAATCGTTGAGAAATGTAGTTTTGCATTATAGCAAAAGCTGCATGAATAAAAATCCTTTTTATATTTTCACAGCTTTTTCTAGTCTCTACGGCATAAATTATGGGGTTAATGGTTTAAATTATCGTTTTTATGCCTTAAATTCAGCGCTATTACCTGTTCTCTAGTATTATTAAACAAACGCATACAGCATTTACGCTATGAGTGGTGCAATTGGCTGTACAATCTTATACACTAAAGTAGTCAAAGTATAAATGCCAAATCATTTGAATTTTAGAGGAATGAGGATTTCGTTTAAACGATACAATTATATGGCTGTCAATAACATTACTAGTAGATAAATGAGCTTATAAATAATTAAAACGCTTCTGACAATAACAATGTTTATTAAAGGATTTTGATATGACGGATAGTAAAAGCCCTGATACTATGACTCAACGTATTTTAGTCGTCGATGACGACGCAAGGCTGCGCTCATTGCTACAGCGCTTTTTAGAAGATGATGGTTTCGTTGTCCGTACTGCTCATGATGGCAGTCAAATGGATAAGTTGATGCAGCGCGAATTGTTCTCTTTGGTGGTGCTCGATTTAATGCTACCCGGCGAGGACGGTATTAGCATCTGTAAGCGCCTGCGTGAGGACAATGGAGATATCCCAATTATTATGCTAACGGCCAAAGGTGGTGATGCGGATCGTATTGCTGGTCTTGAGGCTGGGGCTGATGATTATCTGCCTAAGCCTTTTAACCCAAAAGAGCTACTAGCTCGTATCAAAGCGGTACTGCGTCGCCAAAATCGCGAGCTGCCAGGCGCACCAAGTTATCAGTTAGAGGTAGTAGAATTTGGTCCATGGACGCTGGATTTATCGACGCGTACGCTTAAGCGCGATGGCAATGTAGTAACGTTGACCACAGGCGAGTTTTCAGTATTAAAAGCGCTGGTACAGCATCCACGTGAGCCGTTGACCCGCGACAAGCTTATGAACCTAGCACGTGGCCGAGAATGGGGGGCAATGGAGCGCTCTATCGATGTGCAAGTATCACGCTTGCGCCGTCTGATTGAGGACAATCCTTCACAAGCGCGTTATATTCAAACGGTTTGGGGCGTAGGCTATGTCTTTGTTCCCGATGAGGCTGAGCCTGAAGAAGCCACTGAATCTGCTGAGTAATCGTTTTAAATTTAGTACTTTCGTTTATTACGCAAACAAAAAGCTCTGATACCGGTATCAGAGCTTTTTGTTTATCAATCTCATAGCTATTATTTAACAAAACTCATAGTCTGCTAGCGCAATTGACTGTCTTTGCTGCCGCGTCGATTAAACAGCTCAGCGGCTTTTGCTGTTTGCTCAAGCTCGGTCTGACAACCAACGCAGTGCTGTACGCCTGGTAGTGCTACGCGGCGCGCTTCTGGAATAGGCTCACCGCACTCATCACAGTATTCGCTACTTTCGCCTTTAGGTATAGCACTACGTACGCGATCCAAAGCATCATTAACGGTTGCATCCATCTGCTCATGTTCAGCGCCATCTCTTGACCATCCACCCGCCATAATCTTATCCTTTATATTTATTATGAATTATTTACTATTAATAGCATAAAAGTCTTTAAGAACAAATAGATGGGGTTAAAACAAACGTTTTCAACTCACTACCAGATAGGCTCTAATCCTTCGGCTGCAAAGCCACCACTTGTCCGCGTACACCGATACTGGCATCACTCATCAGACATACATAACCTGACATAATATCCTCGGGCGTTTTTAGGGTCATAGGATTCTCACCCGGAAAAGCATGAGCGCGCATATTGGTGCGGGTACCGCCCGGATTGATACAATTAAAGCGCAAGTTAGTGGTATTTTGGGTTTCTTGGGTAAAGATATCACTCATGCCCTCCAGCGTTTGCTTTGAGAGTGCATAAGCACCCCAGAATGCTCGCGGATGGGTGCCTACAGTGCTGGATGTGAAGACGATGGAGCCGTTATCACTCTCTTTAAGTAGCGGCAACAAAGCTTGGGTGAGCATAAAAGTGGCTGTCGCGTTGACGTACATAACTTTGGCAAAGAGATCAACATCGTACATCTCAAGGGGCGTCAATTGTCCAAGAATACCAGCGTTATGCAAAACGCCATCTAACTGCCCAAATTCTGTATCAATCAGCTCTGCTAATCTGCGCATCTCATCATAAGTGGCCGTCTCTAGATCCATCGGTAATATCGCTGGTTGTTTACCGCCTGAATTTTCGATCTCATCATAGACCGCTTCAAGCTTACTAATGTTTCGGCTCAGCAATAGCACCGTAGCGCCGTAACGGGCGTAAGTTAGAGCAGCGACTCGGCCAATACCAGCGCTGGCTCCGGTGACCAAAATAGTCTTGCCTTGTAGACACTCCTCGGGTGCTACAAAATGACGTATGGCATCGTGAGATAAAGGAGTGTTGGACGTTAAGTTGGTGTCTAGATTGGTACTCATAGCATAGCTCATTGCTTTAGATTAATGACTGAGGTTTAATAACAGCTTATCGTTACTAACATCTATAGATTGAGTTTATTCAGTTATAAGTATTCAAACTTACCTGAAGATAACATTAGTTTTTCTAGCTGTTCGGGCGTCTCAACAATATAATTGGCACCCCATTTTTTTAGCTTCTTTTTTTCAGCAACAGCAATATAACCATAAGCAGCCAAAATAGTAGTCATACCAGCAGCATTACCTGCTTCAATGTCGCGAATATGATCACCGACATAAAGTACACACGCTGAACCGCCGCGCGGTATACCCAGCTTCTCTAAAGCCAAGTACATGGATTCAGGATCAGGCTTAGTCCGTGCAACATCCTCAGGACAAACCAGTACCGAACAGCGCTCATCTAACTGCATGGCTTTGAGTAGCTTTTCAGTCAGGTAGCGCGGTTTATTAGTCACTATGCCCCATGGCACCTGATTTTGCTCAAGTGTGCTTAGAATCTTTTCAAGACTATTAAACAACACGCTATCAACATAAATATCGGCGTCATACTCATCCAAAAACTGCTGACGAAAATCAAGCATTTCTTTCTCGCTGGCCGCTGACTGTCCATTATGGCGTAGCAACAGCTCTACCATTGCCGAGGCTCCTGCTGAAACCTGTTCACGTATATCAGCATCGCTTGGTACTTGCCAACCATGCTCACTACTCATTTTGCCAATAATACGTACAAAATCAGCCGCAGTATCAATCAGCGTGCCGTCAAGGTCAAACAAAACTGCTTTTACAAAGTTAGTCATAGGAGAGGTTCTCGTTTTATTATAAAAAATAGTCTCCGTCAGCGCTTTATTAGCGCGATAGCCACTACTGGTAACCGCTACATTTAAAAAGTCCAAAAAATCATCTAAGACTGATTCAAGCTAGTGGTTTTTGCACGGCCATCATATAATTGACATCGACATTTTGTGCCAGCCAGTAGCGCTTGGTGATAGGATTATAGTGCAGGCCAATGATGTCTTGACGATTAAAACCTGCGTTGACAGCCATTTTATCAAGCTCTGCTGGGGTAATAAATTTGGCATAATCATGAGTACCGCGATCAAGCAGACGCAGGACGTATTCAGCGCCGATAATGGCGAAGAGATAAGACTTGGGGTTACGATTGATGGTGGATAATACGCACACCCCACCTGGCGCTAGTAGATCAAAACAGGCTTGTACAATCGCACTAGGATCAGGCACATGCTCAAGCATCTCCATACAAGTCACGACATCGAATTGACCAGCATGAGATTTTGCTAGATTTTCTACGGGAATATGTTGATAACGCAAGGTATGCTCAAGTCCGCTTTGCTTGGCATGGACAGTAGCTGCTTTTAGGTTTTCTGCTCCTAAATCAATACCCGTCACATCTGCACCTCGGCGTGCCATTGACTCTGACAATATACCGCCGCCGCAGCCAACATCGAGGATATTTTTATCAGCCAAGCCACTTGCTGCGGTTTTATCGGCATGGGCACTTGAATAGCCGCGCTTTACATTCTCTTCTATCCAGTTAAGGCGTAGCGGATTGATCTCGTGCAAGGTTGCAAAAGCACCATTGTTATCCCACCACTCGCCCGCCAGCTTATTGAACTTGTCGACCTCGCTTGGATCAACATTGGTTGACGTTATGGTATCAGCAGTATCAGTATCAAAATTATCATTAGTCTGCGTATTAGTAGCAGGTGCAGATAAGCTCATGGCTTTTTCCTTTGTGGTCATTATATGTTGTACACTATTATGGTCTTAATGTTAGCATGAGAGCGACTATTTTGTCGTAAGGACATCGTGACCGATTGTGAATAACGCTATTATCTACGTGATTAAGAGCAATATCCTCTAAATAATGTCTCACAGATTTACAACTTTTGATTAAGAATGAGATTCACAAAAGTGGTTGTTTTGCGTTATTATAGCCTCATCCCATTTAACGCTATATGGTTTATTATTTAAAATCTCAAACTCCTCGAAGGAAAAAGTATGAAACGTGTTATTACTCTGACTGGTCTGGCAGTTGCTATTGGGCTTGCTAATATGGGCGCGCAAGCTGCTGATTACGTTGCCGGTCAAGACTACCGCGTACTCGATAACCCAGAGAACATCAGCGGTGACGCTATTATTGTCCGCGAGTTTTTCTGGTACGGCTGTCCGCATTGCTATTCTCTAAACCCGCATATGGAGAAATGGGCTAAGACCAAAGATAAAGATGTGGCATTCTTTAAAACCCCAGCGGCACTGAATCCAGTTTGGGAAGCCAGTGCGCGCGGCTTTTATGCCGCTCAGCTGTTAGGTTATGAAGATAAAACCCACGACGCGCTATTTGATGCTGTTCATAAAGAAGGTAAACAGCCATTTGATCAAGCGTCACTTAGCAAGTGGTATGGATCACAAGGCGTTGATCAAAAGAAATTTAATAGCCTTTATAACTCATTTGCTGTAGGTACTAAAATTGGCCGCTCACAAGCTGGCGCTAAACGTTATCAGCTCTCTGGTGTGCCAGCCGTTGTGGTGCAAGGTAAGTATGTAGTAACCGGTGAAGGGGCTAAAGTTCCTCAAGTCGTTGATTATCTTGTTGATAAAGTCCGCGCTGAGAAAAAATAGTCTTTTTCTGTAGTTATACCTACCAAAGAATTAGGTCAAAGAGTTATATTGCGGGCAGCACAGAAGCCAATCTTAATTGATTGGCTTCTGCGTTTTACTATTCTGTTATTATCTACGAAAAGCCTTTTAGATCAACAGCCTTTTAGACTTATGGAGAGTTAGGCTGATTATCAAGCTGAGGGTTGTCGACATTTTCATCAAGCTTCTTATCCCCATTCTCCTCAAAGCTTTCGCTATCCTCTTCTTTAAATTTCTCAAACGCTTTTATTTGTCTGAATTGTTTAAACTTTTTAAATTCTTCGAATTCTCTAAACCTTTTAAACGCTTCGAATTCTTTAAATTCCTTAAACAGTTTAATATACTCCTTATCCTTACCCTCTTCATCATCTTCAAAAACGTACTGATATAGAGCCTTTATATCGGGTCTATTGCCGATACGCTGCGTGCGCGGACGTTCAGGAGCATCAGTTTGTTCAGCGCCAGTTGCACGCAAGCACTGACGCATTTGCGCCGGACTTAAAAGGGCTGCACCGCGTGCGCGTACCATACCTTGCAGTGAGGCGACTGCTCCAACTACGATAGGCGACGCCGACGAAGTACCTGAAAAGGCGTCAGTATACCAAACATCCTCATTGAGACCGCTTTGTAGATCACCATAGCCACAAGTAGTCACCTCGCGGCCCCAGCCTTGGGCATCAACCAGCGCGCCATAATTTGAAAACCCTAGTCTTGATCTGTCGGGTCCATGGTCGCGACCATGAGTACCGGGCGGCGGCGCTCCTGCTCCAACAAAGATTGCGCCGGAGTCTCTATTTGATCGACGAAAAGAGTTACGCCAACTGCTTGGAAAATCACTGGGTCGCACTTCATAGAGATCATCATCTAGATTCTCAGCGCCATTACCAGCGGCTTCAATGACAATAATACCGCGCCGTGTAGCCGCTAGAATGGCAGCATAGTCATCCTCCCACCATTCGATAGCGATATATCCTTGTTGATCCTCTCGTGCTTGGAAATCATAGCGCGGCCCTGGGCGATGCAGCTCTAGCAATATCACATCACCGCTTCGTAGCCGCGCCGCTGCACTACGAATCGCTGCCGCTGACCCCATACCACCAAAGATTGACACTGCCGATGCCATAGCCTGATCGCTAATGCCAGATATGCCAAAATGATTATGATCACCAGAATAGACTCCTAGTACCGCCGTACCATGATTGCGCCAACCCACATCTTCTGATTGCACGCCGCCTACCACGCCGCCTTGAATTTGACGTAGATCTTCATGGGAGAAGCGCCACGCGCCTTCGATATCAATGATACGAACGTCTTGACCTCTTCCTCCTGCCTGTGAATGTGCAAAATAAGCGTCTACGCCCACAGGGCTAGGATCTAAGTAGATTTGCCGCGATATAAAATCTGGCGTTACAGGTACGCCTAGATCGTTTTGTAAGGACGTAACTTGCTCATCTAACATGATGGGCGGCTCAGCTCCAGGTTTAACATAAGCGGCCTCGACCTGACTTAATTTTGCTAGCGCTGCAGCAGCTTCTTGCGCCCTTGAATCATCCACCTCTAGTTTATAGAATCGGCTCAACTGCGGCATTGGCATATCGACTACGCCCTCAGCAGATTCTGCCAACAGCTCCCTCTCGATCCGCTCTTCAGTACTACCAAACATAGGCCTCATACTAGCTTGATATTTATCCAATAACTTCTTAATATCGGATACCGGTTCTGCTGACGCCGTCTCAAGTCGCCCATCAGAGGCACGTAGACTGGCATCAGGCTGCATAATAACTACCGTCTCACACGGTGATGCAGGCATTTTTTTTATCGTATTGTTAGTCATAGCTGTAACTCCTATCAAAACAAAAACTGCTTAAGGAGGGGCGTCAGTTGGCTTTCTATAACAGGCGTCAACGAACGTCAGATCCGAAAGCTCTACCATTATCGTATCCGCTCGATCCTTATTAGGAGCTAGCACGGCTGCATATCGTAAAGCTTCGGCGTTGGTATTTATAGGCGGCTGCACCGTTACGTTGTGATCAGCGGCCCAATCTTTTAGCATCACAAAAGCATGAAACATTGGCTCGGCGCCGGATGGATCCGGTACTGGATTCAAAATTACGGTCACTATCACAGGTTCAGTCAATGGTCATACTCCTGTTTGAGGCGAAAGGACAAATATTAGGGGTGTACATAGTTATAAATACACTCTAATATTATATTGATAGCATAGAAAATAACGTAAGGCTAGCGATGATTACTAAGTAAACTATTAAGCAACAATACATACTATAGTTAATTATAAATAAACAAAGTACAATCACTGTAATGCGCTACTAGTATAATTTTCCTTATGTACTGTGGCTTTATAGTTTTGATACTGCGCGATACACATTAAAAAAAACATACTAATAACACTACATCTGTTTTAAAGTAGCTTTTCTATCTAGAATAGCTTTTATAAAAGCAGGCAGCAAAAAGCCGACTGAATCAGCCGGCTTTAATGTAATTTATACTTTTACTTAAAATCAGTGCCTAATACTATTTTAGCTGCGATAAAATAGCCACCTCTCGAATGTAGCTGGCCAGATCTTCCTCAGACTCCATTAGCAACTCGTCATCTTGGTTGTGCTTGGCATACTCAATCCAAAGTAGTAACTGATACAGGCTATTACGCTCTGAGGCTTTATACTGCTTTATAAACTGTTTCAGCGTGCTTTCATCATTGATATTTAGCCGCCCTTGCCAGCTCTCAATTTTGGCAATTTGCTCATTGGGAAAAAAGGCTTCAAATAAAGCTTTTACCAGCTCATGGCGATTCTCTTCACTGATAAGCTTACCCACGCGTTTGGTCTGGCGATTGCGCGCATTAGCGCTGGTAATGTCAGCAAGCGCCATCAGCTCTGCCATAAAGTAATCACTAGCAGGCAGTGCTTTGAGCTGCTTTTTCGATAGGCTAGCAAGCGGTATTGATAGCTGCTGCAAACGCTCGTGAGCTTTTTTAAGTTCGGTACGCGAGACGCGCATGTCCTGTTCTGACCAATCAATCATACAAGCCTTCCAAAATAGTGAATAAAATTAACCCAGCAGCTAAACCTCTACCAACGCCGTTTTTCTCGGTGTTTAGCAGCGACGCTCAAGCCTTGCGGGAGACTCTTTGCCAAGCGTGTTTGCAGCTGCTCGGTAATAAATACGGAACGATGCTTACCACCAGTACAGCCAATAGCGACCGTTACCGTATGGCGGTTGTTATGTAAAAAACTAGGCAACCAACGATTCAAGAAAGTCGCGATATCATCAGTCATCTCTGCCACTTCAGGATAGTCCGCGAAGAAATCACTCACCTCGCTATCTAAACCCGTCGACGTACGTAGCTCAGGATTCCAATGTGGATTAGGCAGAATTCTTACATCAAAGACAAAATCGGCATCGATAGGGCTGCCGTATTTAAAACCAAAAGACAGTAGGTTGATGACAATCTTGTTGTCCACACCGATATGATCACGCAGACGATCTTTTAGCTGGTGGATGTTTAACTTGCTAGTATCAATTTTGATATCGGCATAACTGGCAACTGGCTCTAGCAGTTCTTCCTCTTTTCTGATAGCAGCGGGTAGATTGTAAGTAGCATACATCGCCCCTACTGCATCTTGTGCCATGAGTGGGTGTACACGGCGCGTAGCGTTGAAACGCGCCACCAAGACTGCATCTAGTGCAGTGACATAGATGACTTTGACAGTCTGCTCACCATATACGTGTTTTAAATCTTTATAGATGGTAGCAAAATTGGATAAATCTGCACGCGGCGAGCGTATATCTACTCCAAGCGCGACGAGACGTATGGCGCTCTCTTTAACCAACTTATGAGCTACATCTGGCACCAAAGACAACGGCAAATTGTCGATAGAGTAATAACCCAGATCCTCTAAAATATTTAATACGGAGGTTTTTCCTGATCCTGAGCTGCCTGACACTACTATAATGCTGATACTATCGTCTTTGTCTTGCTTTGGGGTCGACGCATGCTCTTGGTTCATACCTGAATCATTCATAGCCTAACATCCTGTCTTGTTATGATCATTGGCCCAGCACATCATACTACTTTTAGCCGCGCTACTCTGAGTTAGTGGCTACTAGCGTACGAAATTGACAGGGTTTCATTATCTAGTAAGCGCGCACGTCCCAGCCATGCAGCCGCTAATATAATTAAATCTTGGGTTTGCTTGTTTTGTGTTTGCACTTTATCAATTTGTACCGGCTCTAGCTGGGTAGTCTTTATTTCTAAATAGTCAATAATAAAACCAGCTTTCACAAGGCGCATACGCGTCTGTTTTAATAACACATCTAATAAATCATTGAATTCTGATTGAGTACTGTATATACCCTGCTTCAGCTGCTGCGCTAGTTTGTGTAGCGCTTGATGCAATACTGGTGCCACTTCGCGCTCCGCTTCGCTTAGATATTGATTACGCGAGGACAACGCCAAACCATCTCCAGCCCGAATAATGGGAGCGGCAATAATAGCAACCGGATAACTTAAATCGCGCACCAGCTGCCTGATAATAGTCAATTGCTGATAGTCCTTTTGTCCAAATATGGCGACATCAGGCTGCACAACATTAAATAGTTTGGCCACGACGATACCGACACCGTCAAAATGAGTCGGACGCGATTGACCACATAACTGCTTAGTAATCATACCGGCACTTATACTGGTCGGCGTTGGTAGTACCGGATACATCTCATCAACGCTGGGCGCGAATACATAATCGGCGTTGACCGTGGTAAGTTTAGCGACATCGTCATCTAGCGTACGCGGATAGCTGTCAAAATCCTCACCAACGCCAAACTGAGTAGGATTAACAAAAATACTGACCACTACGATATCAGCGTGCTGCTTGGCAATCTTGACCAGTTCAAGATGACCAGCATGTAGATTACCCATCGTTGGTACCAGTGCTATACGTTTATGACTACGATACGCTTTTAAAGTAGTTTGTAGCGCTGAGATATGATGGTAGATAATTGGCATTAATAAATAACTCTTTGCAAAATAAAAAGATAGGTTTAGTTTAAGAAGCTACGAAAAACTTATCTTTGTAGCGCAGTCTTTATAATAAAAACTATATATTCTCAACTAAAGCGCCCCTAATCAAATTGATGCTGCGAGGCTGGAAAACTGCCCTCTATTACGGATTGCTTATAAAGTGCAAACGCCCCTTCAATACTATGCTGAGTGTTGCGCTCATCAGTCAAAAAATCATGCACAAAGCGCGGTACACGTCCATGCGTCATCCCGAGCATGTCATGCATAACCAGCACTTGACCATCCGTATCAGCGCCAGCCCCAATACCAATAACAGGCACCTCAACCGCCTCCGTCACAGCTTTGGCAAGCGCTGCAGGGACGCATTCTAATACTAGCATGGCAGCGCCAGCGCCCACTACCGCTTTGGCGTCATCAAGCAGTTTGTCAGCTGCCTGCTCACTACGCCCTTGGACCTTATAGCCGCCAAATACATTGACCGACTGCGGGGTTAGACCCAAATGAACACAGGTTGGCGTGCCTGCCTGCGCTAAAGTCGTCACCAAATCGCAAAGCTCGCTACCGCCTTCAATCTTAATCACATGTGCGCCTGCTTGCATTAAACGGCGGCTATTAGCAATGGCCTCTGGCAGCACGACATAGCTCATAAAAGGTAGATCCGCTAATATCAGCGCGTGCTCATTGCTGCGAGCAATGTTGGCGGTATGATAAGCGATGTCATCGACGCTCACCGGCAAGGTTGAATCATGACCTTGCACAACCATGCCCAGACTGTCACCGATCAAAATAGTATCTATTTGTGCTTTGTCCATCATGCGAGCAAACATCGCATCATAGCAGGTCAAACAGGTGAACTTGGTGCCTTCTTTTTTAAATTTGTTTAAAGTCGATAAGGTTGTCATAACATTCTCTATTGATCAGCTGATAACAGTTTTAAGCCTGTCCAATCGCTACTTAGCTCATAATAGCTTATAGGTTTACCGGCAATGGTTAACTTTGGCGCCAACTCTCGTAGCGGCAGCAACACAAAGTTACGCTCAATCAGGCCTGCATGAGGCACTGTTAGCTCTGGTGTCATAATCTGCTCTTGCCCATAAAGTAAAATGTCTACATCTAGGCTACGCTCGCCCCAATGACGCAGGCGTGCGCGCCGCGCTGCTTGCTCTAACTGCTGACAAAAGCTAAGTAGCTCAAGGGGTTTCAATGTGGTTTCAAACCCTGCTACTGCGTTGACAAAATCTGGCTGATCCTTAGGTCCCATGGGCACTGAGACATAAAAAGAAGAAGCGCTTAGTTCTCGTATTTGCAGATTTGCCGCTAAACTGGTTAGGGCTTGCTGCAGATGCTGGATAGGTGAACCAAGCTCAGTGGCTAAATTGCTACCCAAACCCACGTAACAAAGAGTCCAATCCTCTGTACTAGCCACCAAATCAACCATAGTCGTCACTTTATCCTACTACCTCTTATGATTGAGCACTATCAGTGCTGAGCTGACGGCGGCGACGCTTAGAAGGTATAGGGCCTTTGCTATCAGGGCCTTTGCTATCAGGGCTTTTATAATTAACACCTTGAGCCGTAACAGCACTACTATCAGCTTGAGCTTGGTTAGTTTTATCTTTGCTAGATTGAACTGATTTTTTAGTTTTAGCAGTAGTTGTAGACTCTTTTTTCGTTGCGCCGTTATCGCCTTTTTCATCAGTATCAGCTTGTACAGTAGTTTTTGGCGACTTTTTGGTATATTTGCTGTCAGTTGTACGTTTATCAGGCGAGCTATTATCAGCGCTAACGGGCGCCTCTACACTATCTACAACAGGCTGACGGCGACGACGTTTGCTGGGTACCGGCGCGCTACTAGGACTAACCAGTTGCGGCGTTCGCGGTACTTGAGCGGCTCCGTCCATTTTACGCTTAGCTTTTTTATCTGCTACCGGTTTTTCAGTAGTTAATTCATGGTCGCTAGGCACTTGTTTAGGCATCTCTGATTTAGTTGTCTGCGGCTTTGATTCAGCTGATCGGTCTTGGCCTTGCTGACGCTGATTTTTTGTCTCAGACTTGGTTGTAGAGCCAGCAGCGCTTTGGCTTTGGACGTCGTGGGTAGGCTCAGCAGCAGTCTGTTGAGCTTTAGACGGCGACTTTTTATCATCTGCTTGCTGCTTTTGTAGCGGCGGTACCACGCGCTCATGCTCAATGACAAATAAAGGTTTAGCTGTATGACGTATATCAGCATTGTTCTCAGTATTGGCAAGCGATAATTGCTTTAACTGCTCAAGCTCAGCGCGGTCTTGCTGCACTTGTTTGCTATCATAAGACTTGCTATCGGTAGATGACTGCGTCTTTGTTGGTTCACTACTACCGCTACTACGGCGGCGACGTTTTGAGGGTACAGTTGCCGCATCGTTTGGGGTTTGCGCAGCCTGTTGTGCTGAGTCACCTTTTTGTGTACTGCTCTGTTTAGTAGCATTTTCTTTACCGTTCTCTTGTTTAGCCTGAGCCAAACTAGCATCGGTATCCTTGCTACTAGTGACTTGTTTTTGACGATTGCGCTCGCGGCCGCGCTTATAAGCACCGCGGCGAATATTTTCATCAAAATCATCAATAGCTTGCTGCTGATCTTTTGCCGATAAAGTCTGATAAGTTTGCCACCACTCGCCCATGCCATTGGTTGACTCAGATAAGGGATGCTCAGCATCGCCGCACTGCTCGCGCAGTAGTAAAAAGTCAAAACCAGCCCGAAAGCGCGGATGTTCAGCCAGCTGCTCAATCTGCTTGCTACGCGGCGCGGCAAGTTTAGGCTGCAAAATCCAAATATCGCGAATAAATTGCTCAGCAAATTTAGGAATAGCGGTCTTAATACGCTGGCGGTCAATGACTTTGCCCGCTGCGTGCATTTGTGCTTCTGCAAACGGCATATTGCGTTTTTTGGCCTTTTCTAACTGATGCAGATAATTCTCCCACAGCAGGGCGGCATAGAAAAAGGCCGGATTGATGCTTTTACCAGCGGCGATACGTTTATCGGTATTGATAGCGACCTGCTGGACTAAAGCGCTGGGCTCAGATGGTGGATAAATGATCAAACTATCGATCGCACCTGACTCAAACAACAGCGGTAGCAGAGGCACTAGGTAACCACCGGTAAACATCTTTTGCGTCTCATCATAGAGACGGTGCGGCGATATTTGCTCAAGCAGCGCCCAATTACTATCGTGGAATTGCTCAGACAGCTCTTTATCAAACTCAAAGCCAAGTTTGGCCTTAAAACGTAGTGCACGCAGTAACCGTACCGGGTCTTCTTCGATACGCACCGGCGCATGACCTAGCAGACGAATCACCTTATTATCGATGTCTTTAAGCGCACCGCAAAAATCATGCACCACGCCCTTTAAGGGCTGATAATAAAGCGCGTTAATCGAAAAATCGCGACGGGCAAAGTCTTGCTTGATATCGCCCCAAACGTTGTCACGCAAAATCATACCATCTTGATTGGTATTGGCATTGTTGTTCGGCGGACCGCGAAAGGTCGCCACTTCGATGAGTTCACGTCCTGAGTACACATGCGCCAGCTGAAATCTGCGACCGATGATACGGCAGCGCTTACCAAAGACATCTTTGATCTCATGCGGTTTGGCATCGGTGACCGCATCAAAGTCTTTGGGACGCAGACCTAGCAAGGTATCACGCACGCCGCCGCCCACGATATAGGCATCAAAACCTGCTCGAGATAAAGTGGCGATAACTTCAGTGATGGAATTGGGTAATTCAGATTTATTCAGTTCTAACTGCTTGGCGGCGCGCTCGGCCATGCATCTACTCCTTGCCGGTATTCTTAACCACTCTTGATCAACGCAGCGTTTATCAGGCGGATGTCCGCATAGTTTAACAAATTTTGCGAGTACTGAGTGGATTATGGTTGTTATTTGGCGGCTATTTGCTAAAAATCAATCTATTTCTTAGTATGCAGACACTTAAAACTATTTTTATATATTGTTGAGCCTTATATTCAATCAATATGTTTAGTCAATTTTGTAGCTGCAAGCGTGTACGGTTATTGTCAATCGTTTTAGCTCCGATACCTTTAACATTAGCTAATTCATCGATAGTCTTAAACTCACCAAACATATCACGGTACAAGATAATTGCCTGAGCTTTACTACTGCCAATACCGCGTAGCGTGGTCAGCTCGGCCTCAGAGGCGCGGTTAATATTGACCGCCATTTGGGTAAGGGCTTGGGTTTCTAACTTTTCTTGAGCCAATAAGTAAGCATAAGCCCGCTGCGGGTCACTAAAACAAAGGGCTGCTTGAGCGCTACTGATATGACCAAACGCTATCATAAAAAGCACAACCCAAAAAAAGCGAGCTTTTACCAGCGGCCAAACCCTAGCGTTATTGCGCGCGTTCATGCTGTTTGGCCGCCTCCCAAAGCGTATCCATCTCCATCAAATCACTGTCCTCAAACTGTTTGCCAGCCATTGCTAGCTGCGACTCAATAAAGCCAAAACGTGATTTAAATTTATGCACGCAAGTCAGCATTGCCGCTTCTGCATCCAGACCTAGTTTACGCGTGACATTGACTAGTGCAAACATGCAATCACCCAGCTCCTTTTCAAGCTCTCTTATCTGGGTCTCTTTAGCGTTTTTGAGGTTCGATGGTAGTGTTTGTAGCTCTTGCTTTAATTCGCTAATCTCTTCATCTAATTTATCTAGCGCTCCGCTTACATCGTCCCAATCAAAACCTAGTTTCGACGCCTGCTTTTGCACGTCCTGCGCTTGCATCAGCGCGCTACCAGCCCTACAGGCGTCTAAGCGACGACGCGGTTTGCCTCGTGCTTCTCGCGCTTGGTTTTCTTCAGCTTTGATCTCATCCCAGCGCGCTTTTACTGCTGCGTCATCTTTGAGACGCTCAGCCTCAAACACATGCGGATGACGACGAATCAGCTTCTCTTGTAGCGTGGTGATAACGTCTTCGATATCAAAGCGTCCTTGCTCAGCGTAGAGCTGGCAATGAAAAATCACTTGCAACAACACATCGCCAAGCTCGCCTTTGATATCTTCATCGTCATCTGTTTGTACCGCCTCGCCCAGCTCATAAGCCTCTTCAATGGCGTAAGGAATCAAGCTATGATTGGTCTGCTTTTGATCCCACGGACAGTCCGCCCGCAAGCGCGCCATTAGTGCTAATAAATCAGCCATTTCGCCACTAGCATCAGGGGCTCCTAGCACTGGTTTAGGAGGTAGGATTTGGTTTGACTGATTAGAATTATTTTGGGTATTTATAACTTGGTGACTCATAACGGTTACTCTTGTCTTTTTAACATTTTTTATTACTACTTATTATCTAATAACTCAAATTAGTTAGCAGTTAGTGTATCATTAATGGTTGTTTCACTATATAAAAAAGCTTAAGCCCCTCTTTTTTTAAGCGCAGGGAATTTTATAATATGTCTACGCCAACTCATGCCAGCTACCAACCGACTAGCACCTTTGATCCTATCAGCATCAACTCTTTTAAAGCCTATGATATTCGCGGCGAACTTGGGGCTGATCTCAATGAAGAGATCGCCTACCGTATCGGACGTGCTTTTGCGCAGATTTTATATCAGCGTTATCGTGATCCGGCGCAGACTAGCGATGTTAAAGATTTAGCAGATCTAAAGCCTACTATCGTTATCGGCAGCGATATTCGTCATTCAAGCGAAACCCTAAAACAAGCGACTCTTAAAGGTATTATGGACGCCGGTGTCGACGTGATCGACCTAGGTATGACGGGTACCGAAGAGGTCTATTTTGCTACTAGCCATTATCAAGCGCTAGGCGGTATAGAAGTCACGGCAAGCCATAACCCTATTAATTATAATGGCTTAAAACTGGTCAAAGAGCACTCAAAGCCTATCAGCGCCGATGAAGGTCTAGCAGAGATTCAAGCATTAGCAGAGTCTGGACAGTTTAACCAGCCTAGTCATAAAGGCAAGTTGCAGTTATTAACTGACAAAAGCGCTTATATTAACCATGTAATAAGCTTTATTGACATCGCTAAATTAAAACCGTTAAAGCTTGTGATCAATTCAGGCAATGGTAGCGCTGGCCCTGTCGTTGATTTGTTGGTCGCTAAGCTTGAGCAAGCAAAGGCGTCGATCGAAGTCGTCAAATTGCATCATGAGCCTGATGGCAGCTTCCCTAATGGTATTCCTAATCCGATGATTCTTGCCAATAGAGCAGCAACTCAAGAGGCTGTACTAAAGCACAAGGCCGATCTAGGTATTGCCTTTGATGGTGATTTTGATCGCTGTTTTTTATTCGATGAAAACGGCGAGTTCGTCGATGGTAGTTACGTAGTGGGGATGCTCGCGCAGGCGTTTTTGAATAAGTATCCGGGCGAGTCTATCGTTTATGATCCGCGCGTGGTCTACAATACCGAAGCGGTGATTAAAGCTCGTAATGGTCAAGCGGTTATCAGTAAATCAGGGCACTCTTTTATCAAGTATATGATGCGTAAGTCCGGTGCGGTCTATGGTGGCGAGATGTCTGCTCATCACTACTTTCGCGACTTTTTTTACTGCGATAGCGGTATGATTCCATGGCTGCTCACCATTGAGCTATTATCCATCACTAATAAAACTTTATCGGAATTGGTCAGCGGTTATATCAGCGCTTATCCCAGCTCAGGCGAGCTGAATTTTCGCCTAACGGGTCATGACGCACCGACTATTATTAGAGATATTGAAGACAAATATAGCCAGCAAAACCCTACCAAAACCACGCTTGATGGCTTAAGTCTGGATTTTGGTGACTGGCGTTTTAATCTACGCGCTTCAAACACTGAGCCTTTGATTAGGCTAAATATCGAAGCTCGCGGGGATCAGCAATTACTAGCTGATAAGATCCAAGAGATACAACAGTGGCTGGAGGCGCAGGGTGCGGTGCTAGCTTAAGACTGATTGTTGATTATTTGGCTCGCCCAATACCCATATAATCCCCAACGAGGCTTTGTATCTGCGGGCGTGTCAGTGCGTTTTGGGCATCAAAAATAGGCTGAGCGGTCTTATTAATTTGGCTGATCTCCAAAGGATAATGTAGCGGCCAGCTCATAATAAATAAGGCCTGCGTACTATGAAGCTTGGTATAAGGATCATCAAGCAACTGCAATAATGGCTGCTCACTATATAAGCTATGCAGCTCAGCCTTGGCTTTGTCACTATAGATTAAGGTACGAATATTATAAGACCATAACAGAGCCAGTAAGGGATGGATAGCCGAACCAGCTGTACGACCAGATCCTGACTTATAACTACCGCCCCAAATCATCACGGTTTTATTATCGATAAAGCCATCGAAATATTGCCAGAACTTACGAAATATCAGCTCTTTTTGATCTTCGTTGATATGCTGGATGGCCTGCAGTAGGGGCATCTCTACGCGGCTGGCTTGCGCCGATTGCTCTAACTGCTGCAGCTCGCTGGGTAGTGTATTACCGCCAAAACCCCAGCCTGCTTTTAAGTAGCTGCTACCGACGCGCGCGTCCAGTCCCATAATATAACTGACTTCTTGGATATCAATATGATGACTGTCTGCCAATCGCGACAGCCCATTCATAAAGCTCACCCTTGTTGCCAGCATACTCATAATGCTACTGCGTGCAAACTCTATGGTAGCAATATCAGCGCAGTGAGAAGCACTAGCATGTTGCATCAAAGGCTGCAAAGGTCTTAGGTGCTGACGGCTACTATCAGCTGTCTTCTCGCCCAGCAGCCATAAAGACGGACTCAGCATAGAGCTATAAGCATCGCCATCTTGCAAGAAAACAAAGGGCACGTAATAGACCCATGCTCGCTTTAGACGCGCGGCAATATCTGCGACCCGTCCCAGTGCTTCAATACCACTCAACACCATAGGCAGCGTCTGCTCATCGCTGTAATTAAAAGCGCTAATCCAACTGTCATCCTGCCAAGTTGACTTTATACTATCCAAAAACAACCAGTAAAGAGCAACGGCTGTATCATCTTTTGTATGTTGTGCCGCTTTTATGGCGTCATCGTCTTGACTATCAGCTGCTGACGCTTTGTAAATTTGCAGTATTTTGTCCGCGCTACTAGGTAATGCTTGACTGACAATCTGCTGCTGCTGATCATACATCTGCCACAGCGCCTGCAAATGACGCTCAAAGCCGTATTGCTGGAGCTGCTGCGCAAGTACATCCATATCGGCATAGAGATGCACAGTTTGACCCAAACTTGCCAGCACTACAGCGCTGGTAATGGCTTCGATACCATGACCAACGATGACACAGACTGCTGATTTATCATTAATATTATCGACATGGCTTGGAGTAACAGACATCTTATATCCTTTTTAATGGCAAGACATTTAGATTATAGATTTCAAAGTATCTTACAGAAATTCTATTTAAAGAATTCCTCTTGCGAAACTAAAATTGCAGTGCAATTTTTTAACGTTTCTCAGGATTAAAAACCCAGCTTACGATAGCTTATCATTAAATCTGAAACAACATTAAGAAAAGCGCTTGATGTGCTGTAAGAGCTGATCGGTTGAGCTATCAAATTGATCGCTAGCTTCTTGTTGCATAGCCACATATACCGACTCTGCCATCTGTTTGCCCATCTCAACCCCCCACTGATCAAATGGGTTAATATACCAAATACTGGCCATGACATAGACTTTATGCTCATAAAGCGCTATCAGTGCTCCTAAGCTCTGCGGGGTGAGCTCGTCGATCAGTATAGTGGTTGAGGGCTGATTGCCGCGGTAGTGCTTGTATTTATCGGCATCCACAGTGATATTATTGTCCAAAATATCGTCGCCAACAGCGTCATTGCCAAAAGCCAGTACCCGGCTTTGCGCCAAACAATTGGCCAACGACAGCTCATGCTGCTGCTGCAATGAGGCATTGTGCTCTTTATCACTATAACGGTTCACACAGGCAATAAAGTCGCAAGAAACGTGCTGCGTGCCTTGATGCAAGAGCTGATAAAAGGCGTGCTGGGCGTTAGAGCCAATCTCGCCCCAAAGAATCGGACAAGTATCGTAGTCGATATGATCGCCATGCTGGGTGACTGACTTACCGTTACTCTCCATCTCAAGCTGAGTCAAATAGCTTGGCAGATAGCTCAAACGGCCATCGTAAGGCAATACTGTATGCGCGTGCACTTGCAAAAAAGTGCTATTCCAAACTGCAATCAACCCTAAAAGTACTGGTAGATTTTGTCCAAAATCAGTTTGTGCAAAATGCTCATCCATACTATGAGCACCAGCCAATAGTGCTTTAAAGCTGGGCATGCCAATACGAATAGCAGTAGCCAGTCCAATCGCTGACCACAAAGAAAACCGGCCGCCAACCCAGTCCCAAAGCTGGAGCTGGTGCTCAGGATGGATGCCCCAAGCGCTCATCTTGTCACTATTGGCGGAGATACCAATAAAGTGGCGTCGCAGTACGCTGTCCTCAGTACCAGCAACTAATTTCGCCGTGGCTAGTAGCCACGACAGCGCGGTTTTAGCATTAGATAAAGTATCGATGGTACCAAAGGATTTGGAGGAGATAATAAATAAAGTGGTCTCAGGATTTAAATGCTTGAGCAAATTATCCAGCTGAGTGCCGTCCATATTGGAGACAAAATGCACCTCGATATCCGTATCTGCCCACTCATCAAGGGCAGTCGTTGCCATCAGTGGCCCCAAGTCTGAACCACCAACACCAATGTTGACCACATCGGTAATAGCTTTACCCGAAAATCCGCGCCAAGTACCAGTGCGTACGCGCTCAGATAAGCGTGCTACTTGCGCCAAACTCCGGTGTACATCAGCCACCACATTTTGCTCATCGACTTGCAGCTTAGCAGTCTCCGGTAGTCGTAACGCTGTATGCAGCGCCGCGCGCTCCTCGCTGGTATTGACCATCGCCCCTTGTAGCAGCGCTTGAATACGTGCTGACAAATCACAGCTATCAGCTAAGCCTAACAAATGAGATAACACTGTCTCATCTAAACACTGCTTGCTAAAGTCCATATACAGCGCGCCTGACTCAACACTAAAACGCGTCGCGCGCGTCTCATCTTGCGCAAACAAGCTAGCTAGTGACCACTGCTTATCTGCTAGCTGCTGCAACTGCTGCCAATGCGCTGAGTGACGAGCACTGTTATAATTTTTAGCGTGCTTATGATCATCCTTACTATCGTTTTGCTTCATTGTCTACTAATCATCCTGTAACTGCTGCTCGGCAAAGTAAATAAACGCCTGCATATAAGAGCGCATGTCGCCTGCATCATAGCTGTCACCGCGCATGGTGGTAACATTGACGCCGTATTCGCTAATTAGAGCGTCAATGGCATCGGTCAGCTGAATCTCCCCGCCTACCGAGGCTGTAGTCTGCGCTAAATAATCAAAGATCTGATTGCTAAACACGTATCGACCCACCACGGCCAAATTAGATGGCGCATCGTTTAAGCTGGGCTTTTCTACAAAGCCTGCGACTTTAAAGCTGGCATTTATGTCTTTATAATCAGTCTTGCTCTCACTATCGATAAGCTTGGCGATACCGTATTTATGTACGTCTTCATCTGCAACCGCATCTACCAGAATTTGTGAGTGTTTGTCCCTGCCAAAAGCATCGATCATAAACGCCAAGTTGTCCGTGTGCATATCGGTAGTAAAGGGATCAAGCACCACATCGGGTAGCAAAACCGCAAAGTCATGATTGCCGATAATAGGACGCGCCGCCAATACCGCATGACCTAAGCCTAAAGGCTTGCCCTGACGTATCATCGATACGCTCACATCTTCTGGTAGCCAATTGAGACTGTCTGCCAGCTCGTCTTTGCCTTTATGGCGCAGCTGATTATCTAATTCCGCGTTGATATCGAAGTAGTTCTCAATCGCGCTTTTTTGCGCGTGTCCGACCAAGACAATATGCTTGATACCAGCAGCGATCGCCTCTGCCACCACATAGTGAATAGCAGGACGATTGCCTAGTGGTAATAATTCTTTGGGAACAGACTTAGATAGCGGCAGCATACGTGTGCCAAAGCCTGCGACGGGGATGACGGCGTGGGTGATGGTAGATGTGGACATAGTAGTAAATGAGTCTAGTAAAAATTAGTTTCCTTACTATAAATCAATAAACTCGATAATGCGTTGTAACCATTTATCATAATTGTAATTTTGTAGTACATGATCACTTGCGTAGCGCATCATTTCTGTCTGCTCTTTGGTATAGCCTTTAGCTAACTGCGCAAATAGTTCATCCGCTTGTTCTTTATTATCAATGACTTCGCACATCCCTTCAAAGCGCGTATTGACTGCTAGGCTTGGATTGGTGACCGCTAAACGACCACAAGCCATAATTTCAATCAGACGGCGGGAAAACATACTTGGGGAGTCAGTTACTGTGTTAACGTTTAGGCAATGCGAATACTGCCTAAATAGCGCACCTGTCTGATCATAAGGTACGGCAGGTTTGATAGTCATATTCGGCAGATCAGGATAACGATAAACGTCTGATTTGCGGTCAGAGTTGCGATCGACGATAGTCAGCCCATAAGGCGAAGCGGCGGTAAATGCCATATTCTGCCATTGCTGACGTACACTATGGATATGATGGCTATAGCTGCCTACAAATAAGCTTTGATTATAACGAGGAGGTAAATCGGTGGGATAATGAAACTTAGGCTGTACCGCAAAAGGTAACACCCCTACTCGGACACTCTTGCCTAGTATCGACTGGTAGCGTTCGACGCAGTTTTCATCAACCGTCAGAATATACTTAAATAAGCTAGCCGAATTGATAAAGCGGTTAAAATGAGCGCCGTCTTCTTTATTCCAGAACACGGCTGGGATATTATGTTTGTCTGCAAGCTCTAAGAGTTTACGCAGTTCGACATTACTGCGTTCAGGATAGTCAGGATAATTGGCTATCTTATAACGCCATCTGTCCTTATAGCCCCGCCATGCGGACTCTACTAAGATAAAGTCAGGCTTACGTCTTTTCCAAAGCTGATACTGAAGCTGTTGTTCAACGATTTTAAAAGCATTTGATTTATGCAAGGATTTGGAGGTCAACTCGTCACTGATTAGTGCTAACTTTAACAAAGTATGATCCTATGTCTTAAGTTTAAAAATTGAACACTTTGATGTTTGGGTGATGACAATGCTAACATCACTGTACAATAAAGATACTCGATAGAGTGTATCGTTATTTAGTATTCATCTAACAATAAAATTCTATACTAATAAGATGACCACTCTATCAATCATCTCCTCAGTAGCACTTTTTAAACTTCTTCAATTTTCAATTTTAACTTTTAGTCCTTTCGGAGAGTCCTTTTGGATCGTCGTCAATTCAATCAAAAACTGTTTAAACTTACCATGTTATCGAGTATTGTCTATATGGAGTCTGCCTGCGCTATGTCCTCTCGACCTTCTTCCCAAACCTCTCAACAGCTTTCAGTGAAGCAGTTTGGCGCTATCGGTGATGGTAACACAGATGATAGCAAAGCGGTGCAAGCGGCCTTTGATAGAGCTGCTACAAAAAAGCGATCTCTATTTTTCCCAGCTGGTACTTATCTACTCTCTGGTATTGATATCAAAGGGGTTTCCTTCTTCGGTGATCAGGCTTGCATCATGAGCAATCAGGATACTAAATATAGCGGGCTTATGTATGACAAATCAACTAATCCTATTGAGATATCGGATATTGTTTTTGATGGTAGTACGACTGTTGAGGTAAACAAAAAACACCAAGTTGCATTAAGGTTCACTAATAACCAGCAGGTTGAGTTAAATAATATAGACGCTCATAACTTCAAAAATAATGTCGCTATATTTGAACAAGAAACTAGGCATAATATAGTAAGAGGTGGCGTCATCAAAGACTGCCAAAGTAATAATATTTTTGTTTTTAAAGGTTACTATAACCAAATATACGGCGTGACTTTTTCACATTGTAAAGAGCATGTTATAAGATTTGGACGCTTTAATTCTGATAAAGACAAAGCATCTGGTCGCTATAATATCGTCGATGCTTGTGTCTTCGAACAAGTCGGTAATGATGCAATCTTGTATGAGCTTAATTCGGGGAAAGGTATCGTCAGAGGCTGTATTGGGCATTATATTCGCTCGCTGGTAAAGGCCGAGACCTCATCTGAAGCTGAATTACCTAAACAAAAGTCTCGTGACATTCATGTTCTAAATAACTACATCGACCAAGCTATTGAGGAGAAAAGCGCGTGTATCAAACTCAATGGAGCAAAAAATTGCATGGTAGCTAACAATACTGTGATTGGATTCTATGAAGGCATTTCTGCAGGCTCTGCTAGTATTATTGCTGATAATATCATTCGCGATACTGCGCATAAAGCTATACGTTGTAATGGTGAGCATATGATTGTTAAAAGCAATCAAATAATTGGAACCAGTTATGGGATTTCCGTCAACAGAGAAAAATTTGATCACACAACAATTATGGACAATCACTTACAACACTGCCAAAAATATGCCATCTCCTTAGCTTCATCTCATAACCTAATTAAAGACAATATAATTACTAATTCTAAAGTCGCTATCAAACTCACCAAAAAGGCAGAAAATAATAAGGTTTTCAATAATACAGGGACGGATAACGATATTAACCTCAAAAAAGGCCATACCAGTAATACTTTTACTGATAATTTTTGATAGCGTTTATCTTAGTAAGACATAAGGATACTATATTTTAATGTTTACTAAATTATATTGCAAAATAATTAATATTTTCTATTTGTTTCTTGAAATTTTCTCTTTATTTAGATTTTTACTCTAATATTTTTCTTAGAGTAGTTTTTAGTTCTGGGAACTGTCTTACTGCCCTATTTCCATATTTATTTAAATCTTCAACAATGACTTTTTCTGCAGCATATCTAGTAGCATTCTGATCCAGTATCCACGAATTATTTTCTTCAAATCCTAGCCCTACGTAGTCTGTCATTAATGTACAGTACTCAATTCCATAACTATCATTACGTAAATAAATATTACCTGCTAGATGACTTCTTCCTGGTAATAAAGAAAAATAACCTCTCATAAGAGGTTGTAAAACACTATAGTCTGTTTTCTTAACCTTTTTCAAATAATCTTCGAAATTACCTACTAAAATCTGATCTATATCACTAATAAATACATCTTCATCATGATTCTTCAATAAATATTGAGCTAAATAGAATCTAGCACAGGCATAAACTGTCGTGTTTATAATCTTTGACTTTATCCAGAAAAACTTATAGTTATTAGGTATATCCGTATTCATTAAACTGGCCATACTCTTAAGGAGTGACTCATATGCAAATAAACAAAATTTATATTCTTCTTCATTATTAGTAACAATTCCAAAACTTAATGTAAGCTGATTAAAATGAAAAGATGATTGAGCCCACGAAGCTGCAAACATTTGAAAATACTTAATATCCGTAGAAAAGCATATGTTTATAGTCGAAACTGGACTTTTCTCTCTAATATCATAGTCAATTATCTCAAAGCTAGTATTTTCTTTATCTACAGATGGATAATAAGTAGAAAGAGCATCTACTGGTAGAAAGTTTTCGATAAACCCTTCGCCTTCTTTTAAAGCTTGTTGGTAATATTCATAAGTCTGTAATCTATCATATAAACTAGATATATGTCCTTTCGCAACTAAACTACCTGTAAGCAATCCAACTATACTATAATTAAAACCATATTCTTCAATTTTTTTATTTAGCCATTGAATATCTGAAAAATTATCAGTTGTTTCATTATCCTCGTTAGTCTTTTTTTCTACGTAGTCTGTGAGTAAGGTTATTTGAGCATATACATGTGCAACTCTATTATCAGAATTAATGATACTATTAGAAAAACTTTTTAAGTATAATCTTATCCTTTTAATCTTATCTTCATTAGGAGATTCTAAAAAGTAATAGTAGTATTTCGAAAGTAAGTTACGAGTAAAATATCCAATCTCACCATCCTTCATTCCTATCAATAATTTGACATTTTCTTTATCTTTTACGCTAAATTTAAAACCATCAAACAACTGATTAGATTGTAACCTAAATAGATAATTATATCCCTTTCCTATATCTACCCATTTGCTATTTTCACCTTTAATTTGGTATTTATACTTTAAAGCACTCTTATTATATATTTCAAAATTAAAGTCAAGTTCCAGAACTTTTTTTGCTTCTATTATTTTAGTAACGATGAAGCTCTGAGAAGTTTCATCGTAAACTACAAGTCTAACTTGTCCATCTATACCAAGTGCTTTATAAGGATCAAATTCTTTCTTGTTTACATTCTTTACCATAGCTCATATTATCCTTTATATTTATCTTAAATTAAATTAGTTTATATATACAGCCAATATTGATCTCATCATCTCGTTTTAGCTGAATATTATGCTGACCCAAATCGTCTGACCAACTAAACTGAGCACGGCGACCAGACACATTGACTACATTTTTATCTAAGTTTACAGTGGGCGAACCATTGAAGCTGAACAAGGTAGCGATAGATCCTGTATTTAAGTTATTGATAGCATAGTAAATAGAGTCTACCGCAATGAACTCGCGCTCAGCAGGGGAAAACCATCCTTGTAATCTAGGCTCTTCTACACCATGCATAATATCAGAAGCAGTCACTTCTTCTAATAAATTAGTTACATGTAGTTGCGTGTGATTATCCAGTTTTGTAATATAGCTCTTATCTGTTTGAGTCAACTTAATCTTGGGTGCGAAGTTAAACCATTGGCGTACTTCATGTTTATCATCTATATTATCCTTAAACCAATCATAAACAATTAACCATTGATTCGGCATATACAGTAATACTCTTACACGACGAATACTTTTGAAATGTTTGCATTCTGTTTCTAGTATAGTTAATCCATTCGCATACTGGTGATGACGTCCAATAGCACTCTCATATGGTTTTACGCCTTTTCGAGGGTAATCCTCTCCATCAAACTCAAGTGTGTTGTGCGCGCGTGTGGATTCACAATATAATCGGTTAGGATGCGTATACCAATAACCTTGCTTCCAAAGTTCTGTACCCATTTCAGCCTTACCGATATAACCATAGCGACCTGCATCGATAAGAATATTATGTCTCCTATCACTCCAAACAAAACTTAGATCATCTGCATGTTTATGAGTTCTCGAATGAAAAGCTGCCGTTTGTGCCAGATAACTATAATGATCGTATGCTTTTGCTGTATTGTCCGGGTTAAACCGCATAACAAAGTATCCTGCCTCCTTAAACACCTTTAGGGTTTTACCAGTCAAAGAGCCAAGTTCACCATTTGTCGTCACAAAATGCATTGACGAGGTTTGCCATTTCAGCTTTGCCATATTAATTGTACTGGTGACATCACGAGAATCCGAATCTCCAAAGTTAACAATACGTCTATGCGGATAGATAAACCAAGACAAAGCTTCTTCAATAGTCTTAGTAAATGCAAGAATATTCTCGTCATCAATTAAGTCAGCGCTTATGACTCCAACTAAAGTCTCATAAACCATGCGGTGATAATCTGGAGAATGCTCTCTGTGCACCCCATCCTGAGTGAACTGAGTATCAAGCATAATTTTGAAACGCTCGGTACCCTGTTGCAATGCAGTCGCCATTGTATCTTGAGTTTGGGCAAAACGTCTGCCCATAGCGATTTGTCCAGCGGCTTGATAATATCCGTGATTGGTATGAAAAGCGATGTTATCATCTGCTTTTAAATAATCATCATGCGCCAATAAGCCTTCCCATAATAAGTGCCTCTCTTGTTCTGTTAACATACCCTCGTGGTCAGCAGCGTCAATTATGAAGGCGAGTCGATAAGCACGTAACCCTGCTGCCATATCATACCAAGCAAATTTGGATATGGTATCAGAGACTAATGGTTTGGCTACCTTTGTATGCTGCTCTACCCAGTCTAATGCGACTTGCACAGCTGGGCGTAAAAAAAGCGTAAACGGGTCCTTATTGTAAGCGGTTAATAATGCTTCAACCATATCCCATGAATGGATATGAAAATTCCAAGAACGTTGGTCCTCGTCATGCAGCTGCCAGTCTACTAACCTATCTACTCTAACCGGAGGATAACTACCAATCACCCATCCTTCGTCTAATACCTGCAACGCTTTTTTTAAGATAAGGGCATGACTTTTGTTACTATTTCCCATAAGGTCTTCGTAAGGTATTAGCATGACAATTCAGATATCCAATTTAGTAAATTATTGATTTAATACTTTCTCAATTACCGCTACAGCCTTCTCAGCAGTGCGCTGCCAAGTACGTTCATTCTCCACAAATATACGACCCGCTTCGCCATAACCTGACCACTTCTCTGGATGATCAAGCAAGTATTGTAGCTGCTCTACCAAATCCTCTACATTACCACGCTCAAAGATACGTCCATTCACATCGTGGGTGATCATCTCTGTCAGAGCTTTATTGCTTGATACCACTACCGCTTTTTTCATTGATAGCGCCTCTAGGGTTTTCATAGGTGGCACTATTTCACATACTGGCCAAGCTTTGCGAGGAAAAGGTGCAATATCAATCAAAGAATAATAGCTCTCAACCTCTTCAAACGGTATGCGTCCTGGCATAATTAGCCAGTCTTTAAATTCTGTCTCTTCGGCTATTTGTTCTATTTGTTGGACGATACTGCCTTTGCTTTGTCCGGTGGCGTCCTCATTACCGACTATCAAGAGTCTAAACTCGTAACCTAATTGCTTTAGTTTAGAGCAAGCCATAGCTAGGTCATCAAGCCCTTCATAACTTACTAAGGTACCAACGTAGCCGATGACGGGCACATCTAAAGGTATGTTAAGCTCAGCTGCCAACTCTGTATCTTTTGGAATAGGGTTAAAACGTTCAACATTGCATGAGTTCGGCAATAGAGTAATGCGATATTGAGTTTGTACTCCTCTTGACTCCAACTCATCTACCATCCCCTGAGTAAGGGTAAAGATATGATCAGCATGTTCTGCAACTACAGCCTCTAGTCGCTTTTCTACTTCAAACATAGGATCTTGTTCAAACTCAGGATGTTTCGATAACCGAGTGATCTCCCAAAAACCGCGTATTTCATAGATAAAGGGGATACCTAGATCGCGAGCAGCAAACATAGCAGGCAGACCATCTAAATGATTAGACGCTGCAATAATCAAAGCTGGTCTATCGACTTCAAAAGCCTGTTTATAGCTCTCTACGGCTTTTAATATATATTCATAGTTTGAATAGTCACGACGCGAAGGTGATAGTAGACGCTTATAGATGACATCATCTATACGATCAGCAGGCAGCACTTCTTCGACTTTGATGTCGCTAATGTCATGCGGATACCCAGGTCGTGTCATGGCATAGATATCTAATCCTTGAGCATTTAGCGCAGTCAGCAGACCATGCCCGCGGGTAGCGTAACCGCCACTCGAATAAGGTAAGCTATTATGGATCACATAACAGATCTTACCTTCAGTGGGTTCGTATGCTAACGCTTGCCTACGGTCAGGAACTTGATCAGCTAGAGTAATGAGATGCTCAGGCGTTGACCACAGTAGTTTACGTTGTCTTGGTGTTGGGTTGTCTCCTGTGATCATACGTAAAAGAGTGGTAACTTCTTCTAACTTATCGTATTGAAAAGTGCGCTGATAAGCAAAATAAACGTTGCGCAATGTACTTTCACTCTTATCAAGCGCATAGGCATACGATGCTAGTAAATCGGTATCATGTTTAAAGTCTTCTGGACGAGAATCTTTATAATTACGTACTGCATTAGCTGCTTTTAATGCATAAGTGGCTTTAATCTTATTGCTAAAAATCTCATTATCAAGTAGCTCTATAACTTCTTCAGCCCCAGATTTATCTAATATAACAGCAACTTGCTCTTCATCATATTTGATGTTTAATCCACTCTCATTCTCTTTATTCGAGTTAGTATTAGTTCCTGTAGTTACAGGATTACCTTCTGTAGACTGTTTCGAATAAGCTTTAATATCTCTATCTGATAGTCTCGAAGATAAAGAACCTTTCAAACTTCGAAGCTGTTTTTCATTGGCTAGTTCGTTTACTTGTAAATGATCTAAAACCTCTATAGCTTTGTAGTAATTTTTACTATAAACACATTCCCAAGCGTAGCTCATAAGAGTAAAAGCATCTTGACATAAATTCGCTGCTATACCTGCTACTATATATCTTGACTCCGTATCTATAGTTTTACTGGCCAATATGAGTTTGTGAGCCTTATCATCCTTACTCAGGAATGAATTGTTCTTGTCAAACTCTATCAGTGCTGAATAGATATCTTCAAATTCAGAAAAAGCAACTTTGTATTCTTCTTCACTGTCTTCAATATCTAGTTCATTTTCTACGATACCCAAGTTTTCATTGTCTTCTACAATAGAGGAGGATAATGAAAGCTCATTTAAGATTACTTTTTCATCTGCCGAACATAGGAACCTAACGAAACCAACATGAACAGTAGCTACATTCTCAGGTACTAATAAGGTATATAGATTATCAACTACACCACGTGTAGGCGGTAAATATTTAAAGTGGGCTTCAAAATTCTCAGACCAAGACAAATTATTAAAATGACCATTGACCTCTTCATCAGTTTCGTCATAACATTTTACTAGTAATAAAGCCTTACGTTTGCTAGCAGTCTTTATGTTCGAATACTCTACTATAGCCTTAATACTTAAGCTATGCCCTGGCTTAACTGAACTCAGATACCATATGGGATCTTTTAATGGTAGTTCTACTTTTCCTATTGAGTGCTCATTAGGTATTAGGAATAATTCAGATAACTTACTTACCTCAATCTTTTCTTCAGGATAGATAGTAAGATCATTCACTACTACCCGCTCGTCTTCAGAACATAAAAATCTACTGAAACCGAAATGTATGATGGATACGCCTTCAGGTACTATGAACGTGTATAGCTCTTCCACAATATCTTGCGTAGATGACAAGTATTTGAAGTGTGCTTCGAAATTATCAGATCTTGCCATTTTATCAAAAGACACGTTTACTTCTTCGCCAGCGTCGTTATAGGTCCTAATCAACAGTACTGCTTTACGATTATCGGTATAATTAATGTTTAGATACTCTACGATAGCTTTGATACTTATACGCTGTCCTGACTTAACTGAAATTGGGTACCATACTGGATTTTTGAGTGGCAATTCTATTTTTTCTATCAGCTGGATATTTGATAATTTAAGCTCTTTAGTTACGCTGTCCTTTGTTTTAAGATCAATAAAGGATTTACTCGCTGACATTTTTTCTAAACTCATTTAAACTTCCTCAAAAATACAAGAGTAACCTACGCTAGGTCTTCTCTCTTATGTATAACTCAATAACTACTATCAGCCGTATTGACAGTAATAATATCTCAATAATTACTACTTACTATTTTGTTACTATCTCTAGCATTCTTTTATAATAATCGTCAGTGTAATGAAATGGTGATAAGCCCCATTTATGATTTGAGTCAGCTATAAGCAGATCTTTACTAACTTCAATTATGCTAGACTGTGGCAAAATACCTTCTACGTATTTATACATCGCATTTAATTTTTCATTGTTTTTCTCAATGTCCCACTTTTCCCCTAATTTAATATTATCTTGGGCATCAGTTGCTGTATCTGTCCAATAGACCTTGTTAATTTTTATGGCCTCTAAACCTACTGTATCACTAACCGTAGTAAATAGATTATCGACACCTTCCTTCCAAAGCTTGAAATACTGATCTGAAAATGTATTTATAACTTTATCAGGTTTAATACCTGAACGTAAAAACTCTACTGAACGAGTCACTAATTTGCCGTCTAGTTCAGCTAAGTGCAATCTATCAACAAGAAAGTCAATTAGTAAAAAATCATAATCATTTACACTTACAGATTTTATAACTTCATTGTTGAAATCGGACTCAACCATACGGCGCTGAAACTTAGATTCTATATTAGATAAAGAATCATAGTATTTCTTCGAAATTTTCTTTGTTATATTCTTCGATCCGAGTGTCGCTAGAGAGGATCGTGCGTGATAGCCAACTAGCTGCATTGTATCAGTATCATCAAAATTTAAGATATCTCGAGAAACGCAGCCTCCATATACTTTAATTTTCATCAGTCATTCTCCATGCAAAAAATTGTTATACTGAATTAAGCTGACGATTTATTAAGTGCTGCCAATGCAGTACTATTAAATCTCTTAAATTTCTTTTTAGTCACCTCTTTCAATGACTTATCTTCAAGCGCTTTTGCTGATAAAGATACTGATTTTTTGTAGTCTCCCATTAAATAGGCTTGTCTTGCCTGACCCATATAGGTATAACTACTATCGATTTTTTCAATAACAGGTGTATCACCCTCAGTTATTGATTTTATTATACGACTTAATTGTTTCGTATGGTTTAGATGATATAGGACTTCATGTCCAGCAAAATCACAACGGATCAAATGTAGCTTGTTAAAGGTATCTTCGATTAAACTTTCTATAAAATAGCTATCTTCTTTTACATAAGGATCATAAAAAATAAAAATATCTTTATCGGTTTTTTTATTATCATCAAACCTTAAATGTTTAAAATTCTTTCCATCAAACTTAGACTCTTTTTCTGAGGATGCCACTAAGATAGGATGTGCTGAGTTTCTAGGTGCGGACGCTATAACCGTACCATTTACCGCTCCTGCGTAATAGATTGCACAATAACCACCTAGTGAGCTACCATATAGGAAAACTTCATGATTGCGAACAATGGGATAAACATACTTTTCAACATCTTCAAATGACAACTCCTGATATTGATTATCATTTTGTAAACAAGCTACTACGTTAAATCCATTCTTATTAAGGTAATTTAGAGCGAACGGTGTTTCAGTCTTTAATGTTCCGGCTCCATTAAAGACAACAAAAGTTTTTGAGGCACCTACATCATAAAAATCTATTTTATATCCATTCTTTTCAATAATATTACTAACTACTAACTCTGATAAATCAACAATCCCATCTTTATCAATATTAAAATATAGTTTATGGGCTATCTTTTTTCCATTGTATTTGTAGTAAAATATAGCTTTAAAGCTACCTTCTTCAAAAGGTATATCAAAGCGAACTTTAGGTTCACTAGTATACATTTTCTTTTCAGTACCTTTAGAATGGGTCAAATAAAACGCATACTCTAAATCTTCTTCAAATTCTGTTTCTAAGCCTATGAATCCATTATTATTGATAACTTTTCTTTTAAACTCTTTAGTATCATCTAAATTTATCATTGTAAAATCGCTTTTTAAAAAGAAACTATTCTGAATACTATCTGCTTCATACAATAAAGTTATTTCAGTTTTTAGTTTTTTAATTTTATTCGGGTAAGTAATTTCAATACCAAATACAGCTTCTGATGTTGAATATTTTTTACTAACCCAACCTTTATAAGGATTTTTCGAACCAAAGTAAATTTTATAAGAAATGAAATCCTCAGGTACTGCTAATTTAGCCATTACTATACCTCTATACCCCAATAGTAAATAACCTTCACTACAACAGTCTTGTACATCAATATCAATTCCAAATAAAAAATTTAAAACGTTGTTAGATTCACTCTTATTTTGTATTTCATCTTCTATAACTATTTTAGTATTAGGATAGTAGGACAAGTTTCTAATATGCTCGAAATAATCACTATAGCTTACTTTTGATGAAATTTGATAACAATCATCAATCTTAAAACTAGTAAAGCTAGTTTTTTCTAAGTTCAATTCACTTAATAAAATATCGTTATTTTCTGGATAAATGCAGTTGTGCGCGTTAAAAGAACGAAAATATTTTTTAAAATCACCGTAGTCGTAGGTATATTTTCCTGCATCTGCAAACAATTCCACATTGTTGCATCTTAATATAAATGAATTACCATCTAAATGCTTATGTACAATTGAGTCTGAAGTATTATAGAAAACAAATTCAGATCTACACAAACCTTTATTATCAAAGCTTTTTGCAACAAAATAACCTGAGTCATAAAAAACTTTTGAATAAGTCTTAGTCTGCTTATTATTGAAATCAGGGGTATAACTACTTAAATGTAATTTGTTTTTGGATGAACTTTCTGTATCCCCTATCTGAAAAAATTGCTGATTTACATCTGCTAGCCAAGCTGAGAAGTGAGTAGAGTCGGATATTATAGAAGCTAACTTCTCATTATTTAAGAACAGCTGCGTAGGAACTACTTTAAAGAGCTTTGTAACATACTGATGATAAAAAGGAGAATTTTCTGTATGAACCTTTTCGTTATTAAAACTAGCATCAATAAGTTCAGAAAATCTTTTATTACAGTAAGCCAATGCAGCTAAATCCGAATCATTATCTATGTATATCAGAACTCTTAGCCCATAGATCTGCCAAATACCATGATTATTTAGAGAGAAGAACTTCTCCTCTAAAAGCTTTTCTAAATGGTTATTATGTAACTCTTCTAACATTCTTACATTTTCTTTCGATAAAAACTCTTTAAAGCTTATAGCTAGAGAGATATGCAACGCTCTTATGCCAGCAGCCATGTCATACCATATAAACTTATTAGCCTTAGACTTGCTGCTTAACATATGTTTATGATAGCTTGAAATAGTCGTAACTATCTCGTTAAGTACGTTATTATCGTAGCTTTCTAAGAATTTACCCCAGTAAGGAGCTAAAAATCGCCATGCATTAAGGTTAAAATCAAAGTTTCTATGACCATTTTGCCAATCAATATTTTCGTTAATAGTAACATTCTTAACATTATCTATAGAACTATAACCGTTTTCTTTGATCTCATCATATTTATTCTTTTTGGAAATAATAGCATGATAAATTTTTTTATTAATTTCAACAAAAGTTATTGAATAACTTTTAAAGCTACGGCTTTTAACTTCTTCTTTCCATAAGACTTCAAAATACACTTTTCTATTTCTAATATTATCTTTTGGAATAATTACTCTGTTTTCATCAAAATACTTGGTGAAAACCTTATTACCTTCATGCAATATATAAAAAATCTTGTCTTCTGAATCTACAGGTAAATTTAAATCAACACTTAATTCATTTTCACTGTAATAAAAGTTTATGTCTAACATATTTTTGTCCCTAAAATATATTTCGAGAATAGAGAATTAATGATAAAAATATTATACATTTTGATTTAGATCATAAACTAATCATACAATGATAATTTTTTACTTGGTTAAGATTTTAAGACTAGTTTTATTTAATAGTTTATAAAGATAAATTAAAATTATATTTAGCTCGTGCTCTTTACAAACTTGATCTCTCGCTCGATAGTATTCTCAAAATTACATTGTATACTCGCGCGTTCTCTAGCATATTCCGACTTATTTAGAAATAAGTCAGGATCTTGAACAATCTCTATAATCTTCTCCACCATTTCTTGAACATTTTCAGCCTCAAATAATGCTCCTTCTTCGTCAGAAATAAACTCTGGAACGGCTGCTACTTTATTAGTGACTACTACTAAGCCTGAAGACATTGCCTCATCTCTAGATACGCCTTGAGAATCCCACCTAGTAGGGTTTAAGAAAACGCCGTGTTCCTTATGAGCTGCTGCTATCTCATTATGACTCAAAAATCTTTTGTGCAAATGGACATTGTCGAACTGTAGTAGTGGTTCATTGATTAAATCAAATTCTAATCCATCGCCGTATATGTTTATTTCTAGATCTTTAAAGAAATCATACTTGGATAATTCTAATAAAGCGTTTACGGTCATATCATTGCCATACTTAGGACCTGAATAAGGCCTTATGGACAACAGCTTCAATCTATCTTCAGGCTTTTTCTCATTATATTTAAATATTCCATTGTCTACATAATTATGTATTACCATCTTATTAGCACTAGGTATGGCGAGTTCCAAATCCTCTTCTACTTCTTGAAGAAAGGTATTCGAAACAAAAACTAAAGTGATATTACTATTTAACTCTTCGTTAATTAGCTTCTTCCAAAATCTTGATCTATTGTCAGATAACTTCTTTTTCCTTTCTACCTCAGACGCACTCAGCCCTACAAGATCAAACTCTCGGCGCTTCCAGCTTTGAACTTCAGCACCATGCAACCATATGGTAATTTTTATTCTATCTTTATAGTCTTTAACTATATTCCACATCTTGTCATCCATAAGATGTATGAATATGTTCTTAATTTGACCTGATTCAAGAATATTTTTTAGGCTATGATTATGTCCACTAAAGACATCAATAGACTCAAACTCTCTAAAGCCTATATCAGTATTACTATCAGTAATTTTAAACACATCTACTATGTGGTTGTGTTCCTTATATGCTCTTACTCTACTATGTAAAAAGCCATACTTGTAAAGATCAGCGTACGAAGGATACTGCTTGGCTAATACTAAAGTGTCGCTTTTGGCAATAAGATCATTAACTACTTCTCTTTTCTCACCAATTTTTATAGACTCTATGATAGATTGGCCGCTACCGGTAAGTTTAAAGCCAACTTGTACATATTCACAATCTACAGGTATGGGCATAGTATGATTATGAGCAACTGGCGCTATATGATGTGATATTTTATTTCTGTTCTCATCTAAAAATATAAATACGGAACGGACATCCATATTAGTAGCTGCGTTGGCTACAAACTGACTGTTTAACTTTAAGTTAATATCAGCTCTGTTATATATAGTTTTAAAATAGATATACGCAAACTTATCGTCAGGAAGTGTTGAAGTAATCTCTACACTCATTTCCTCTTTTTTGATAAGTATTTGTTTACTTTGCGGTCTAATGAGCTGCTCATCTATATCGTCAACTGAAAAGATAAAAGTATCTACATCTTCATATATTGCTAGATTATCCACTTCATCGTAATCAACGCTAATTGCTTCTGAGACGGGCAGCAATCTGTTTTCAAAGTCAACTCCCTCGTCCAAGATCAGTTGATTATGTGCTTCACGAGTATCTTCTAGATCTAAGCTAGCTCCATTCGCAATATAACTAAAACAGTCAATAGCAAAAGACTTTGCTTCAACTTCTAGGTTATTAACAGTTTCAAACTGATCATTATCTAAAACTTCGTTTATAAATGTATCTACAGTTACTATACTTCTAGAGAATTTAAATCTGCTTACTTGCTGATATTCATTGTTTTGTATCAGCTTAGCTTTTCCATTCACATTTTCAAAATAACTATCCTTAGTAATCGCTACTATAGGCTCGTCAACGTCTTGTTCAAGATAGACTTGACTCTGTACCAAATCTGTCAAATAGTAACTTCCGTAGCTATCGATTGGATTAAATACGGCTACATAAGTGTCTGCTTGATACTGTTTGATAGCTTGAGCCAATATCGATGTATCCGTATAGATAGTAATATTATCATCAGAAAAGTCACTCAAACCATCTATGGTGCTATACAGTAGTAATTCCTTATCCGCATACTCTTGATTACTAAAAGACTTTATTACTCTCTCTAATTCATCTTGATTATCGATAGCAGCCACTATCACAACGTGACCGTTCGTCACATTTAGAGTCGTTTCAAAAGCTTTCTCTAAAACGTATTTCAAACGGTTTTGATAAGTATGGTATTTAAGAACTTTCCTGAGTCCTTGAAGCTTATATTTTTTCTGAGTAGTGACATTTTCAGTAAACTTTTCTAGTTGTCTAGTAAGCTCAGTTGCTTCATCTGAACATATTACTAGATCACCGAATAGCAATCTTACCCCCCGCGAGTAGTTACTGATTACTATAGTGTTAGAAGCCAACATCTCAAACACCCGTCTAGCAAACATAGTTTGTGACTGTTTGATAGTATTTATATTGATCCCATATATATAACCTTTATAAGCTTTATCTATCTCAGAAGGATCTAGAGTACCTAATATCATCGGCTGATAACTTTCAGGAAACTCATAATGAGGATGAGGCTTATTGAAATTACGGTCATATATATCTAACCCTCTGTAGTTTTGAGCAACTTCAGCTAATACAGAGAAATCTTTTTGTCTTTTAGGGTATTTCAAATAGTAAGATCCAGCGAAGCTGAATTTGGCCTGTCTATCGTAGACCTCTATAGGATTATGTATCTTCGGCTGGGCAGCAAAGTACAATAAATATACTCTGTCATGACCGAGAAGTTCTTTGTACTTTTGAATACAATCGATATCTGTAGTAAATACGACATCGACTAACTCAGCTACTCCTAAAAAGGTTCCAAAGTGTACAGGATCTTCTTTACTCCAAAAAACGGTTCTAATATTTTTATCTTCACAGAATTTTATTAAATCTACTAACTCTACTGACTGCTGGCTAATTTTTGTATTCCATAAACCATTTTTACCTTGCCAAGCTGATTCTATAAATAAAATATCTGGTCCAAACTCTAATATCTCATCTTGCCAATTCGTCGGTGTAATATGGTATATATCTGCCTCAGGTTCAAAACACAATGAGGTAAATTCATCCATAATAGCAGCTATTTTTATACCTTTTTCTAAGAATGCTTTTTCTAAGACAGCCTTATCCACTAAAGTATTGTCTAGATACTTTTTCCTTGGTATCACTATATTTTTTGTTTTTTTCGCTATAGCTACTGATGAGTCAGGTAAACTTTTAGTATTTACGTTTACTATATTGCCTGCCTTTATGTCCTTAATTCTTCTTAATTCATTAAGCTCGTTTTTCTTCTGTTCATGAAGTAATATTATTATTTTAGGCAATAATTTAGTGTTTCTTAGATCAGTATTTTTTCTACTGAGTGCATCTCCATAAATATCAAATAGCTCTTTACTAAATACTTTAATAGTCGTTTTTCTTTTAGCAGCATCAATTAGTGATTTACCCAGCTGGTAGGATATAGTGTTTTTCTCTACTGCCCGATTAATACGACTTCGTTCATTTTCCAATTCAATAGAACGGATATAATGTTTTAACTCATCTATAGAACCACCGTACTGCTCAACCAATTTATTAATGGCTTTGATTTCATCTGGACTAAGCTTGTTATTATGTTTAGATAACATCTTACTTATTTTATTTTTCATAGATCCTCATAATAACCTGAGTGGGTATAGTAAGTTTGAGAACAAACACTAAACGATTTTATGGAAATCATTTAGTGCTTTTTACCTGCACTGAAAGTTTAATAGTTGGATACAAGGTTGATTAAGCTCTTATCAGAAGCATCTAATTTTTCAAACTCATCATGTGCTACTAAAATAGCTATTACATTAGCTTTTTCTACGGCTTCTTGTAAAGAGATTAATTCACCGCCTACTAGCTTTTGAGGTAATTGCTTAATATTAGGCTCAACCAATAAAACGTTAACATCGTTATTTTTGAGCATCTTCTCAGCAATACTCACTGCAGGGCTCTCACGCAAATCATCAATATTAGGTTTAAATGCCAATCCTAATAGCGCCACTGTTGGTTTCTTAATACCTTGCTCTATCAGCTTACTCACTTCAGCGTTGATCTTTTCAATCACCCATTCAGGTTTATAGTCATTAATCTCACGAGCCGAACGGATTATTTTAGCTTCATTAGGGTTTTTGTTGACGATGAACCAAGGATCAACAGCGATACAGTGACCACCGACACCAGCTCCAGGCTGTAGAATATTGACGCGCGGATGATGATTGGCAAGCTCGATCAGCTCCCACACATTGATATTGAGCTTATCGGAGATCATAGACAGCTCATTAGCAAAAGCGATGTTGACGTCACGAAAAGCATTTTCAGTCAATTTTGCCATCTCGGCAGTACGTGAGTTAGTCTCTAACAGCTCGCCGGTGACGAACCGACGATACACTTCTTTAGCTTTTAATGTAGATTGTTTGGTCATACCACCGATGACGCGATCGTTGACGATGAGTTCCTCTACTACTTTACCGGGTAGTACACGCTCAGGACAGTAAGCGATGAATATATCGGCCTCAGTATCTGGTTCATCATACTTAGGGAAAGTCAGGTCTGAACGTGCATCAGCGAGCCATTCAACCATCTGTTCGGTAGCCCCTACTGGCGAGGTTGATTCCAAGATGACTACATCGCCCTTTTCTAGTAGAGGAGCTAACGCTTTGCTAACAGATTGGATATAGGATAGATCAGGAGTATGGTCGTCACCTTTAAACGGTGTTGGTACGGCGATTAAGTAAGCGTCTGAGTGTACTGGTTTTAGGCTGGCTTTAAGCTTACCATTATCGACAGCCTTTTTAACTATCGCTTCTAAACCCGGCTCAACGATATGAATTCTGCCTTGATTAATAGTATCAACGGCGTGTTGATTAACATCGACTCCCGTGACATTGGCACCATGATGCGCAAACATCGCTGCAGTAGGCAGACCGATATACCCCAAACCAAACACACAAATATTTTCCATCTTAATCTCACTTACTCAATATCTAGTTAATTTTCTTAATTAGTTGCAACGGCTGATTTATTGAAAAATTCAACAATAGTTTCTGCAATACGCTCTGAGGCTTGCCCATCACCGTATGGATTATGTGCCTGACTCATTTTTTTATAAATGGCTTCATTATCAATTAAATTACTGACTTCGGTCACAATAGTGGGGCAATGCGTACCCACAAGTTTGACAGTACCAGCCTCGACGGCTTCTTGACGTTCAGTGGTAGTACGCATGACCAGTACAGGAATACCAAGTGAGGGAGCTTCTTCTTGAATACCACCTGAGTCAGTTAATATAATATGGCTGGTACTCATCAAATAAACAAAAGGTAGATAATCTTGCGGCTCAATCAATTTAACGTTATCGAGCTCTTTTAGTAATCTATTGACAGGCTCTTTAACATTAGGATTGAGATGAACAGGGTAGACAAATTCGTAATTAGGGTACTTTTCAGCAAGCTCTTTAATAGCTCGGCAAATGGATTCAAAACCATCACCGAAATTCTCTCGGCGATGACCAGTGATTAAAACGCGACGCTTAGTAAAGTCTAATGCAGAGAATCGCTGCTGTAACTCATTTCTCAAGGCTTGGTCAGTCTCAAGCTTATGCTTGACATCTAAAAGCGCATCAACGACCGTATTACCTGTTACATGGATACAGTCGGGATTGTTACGTTCATCATAAAGGTGCTGGGCAGCAGTTTGTGTCGGCGCAAAATGTAGCTTGGTAATGATACTAGTCAGCTGTCTATTGGCTTCTTCTGGCCAAGGGGAATAGATATTATAAGTCCGCAATCCAGACTCAACGTGGCCGATAGGTATCTGTTGATAAAAAGCAGCCATGGCTCCGCATAAGGTAGTTGAAGTATCACCATGTACTAGTACTAAATCTGGTTGGCTCTGTTTTAAGATAGGTTCGAGCGCAAGTAGCATTCGTGAGCTAGCTTCAGTCAAGCTTTGTCCAGATTTCATAATATTTAAATCATAATCTGGAGTAATTTCAAATAAAGATAATACCTGATCGAGCATCTCTCGATGCTGAGCGGTCACGCAGACTAAAGACTCAATATCTGGATTGGCCTCCAAAGCTTTAATGACAGGTGCCATTTTGATCGCTTCTGGACGGGTACCGAATATGCTTAATACTTTTATCATAACAGAGTCTTTTTGAGAGGAATTAGGAGATTGTTAAGATCGTAAACCTTTATTGTAGCTATCTAGATTCATACTTTACCAATGCCTATTACTATTGTCTGTATCAATAGCAAACTATCGCATTTTTACCTTAATAGTATTTAAAGTTTGAATGCTTGAGGAATGCCTAAAAATTAAACTGACCAGCATCTAACAGATTGGCAAAATCTTTCATCAGGTACTTCAAAAAAGCTATCAGTTTTATTAAGTATCTCTGAACTGATGTGTAGAGATAGATTAATGGCTAAAGTCTTGTTATT
The DNA here is from genome assembly GCA_947501045.1 of uncultured Psychrobacter sp. GTDB lineage: Bacteria > Pseudomonadota > Gammaproteobacteria > Pseudomonadales > Moraxellaceae > Psychrobacter. Next base: position 100,881 of record CANMUI010000001.1, on the reverse strand, counting down.
AAAGTCATTTACAATATATAAAAAAACACCCCATTGTAGGGGTGTCTTTACATTTTTTCAAGATAAACCACTGAAAATACCTATATTCAGTAACTTACATATGCTACCAACCCGTAACTTCCTTCAGCTTATCGCCAATTTTTGAAGGATCACGAGTATACGCGATGCCTGCGTCTTCAAAGGCTTTAAACTTATCTTCAGCCGTACCTTGACCGCCAGAGATGATCGCGCCCGCATGACCCATACGCTTACCAGCAGGAGCAGTAACACCAGCGATGTAACCTACCACAGGCTTAGTAACGTTCTCTTTGATGTAAGCCGCCGCTTCTTCTTCAGCAGTACCGCCAATCTCACCGATCAATACAATAGCTTCGGTCTGTGGATCATCTTGGAACAGCTTTAACGCATCGATTTGGTTCATACCGGGGATAGGGTCGCCGCCGATACCGATACAGGTAGACTGACCAAAGCCCAGCTTGGTGGTCTGTGCAACCGCTTCATAAGTTAGGGTGCCAGAGCGTGAGATAATGCCCACTTTACCCGGTAAATGAATATGACCGGGCATAATACCGATTTTGCATTCGCCTGGGGTGATGACGCCTGGACAGTTGGGGCCAACTAGACGCACATCGCCTGCTTCCTCAAGATAGCGCTTAGCTTTTAGCATATCGATAGTCGGTACGCCTTCGGTGATTACCACGATCAATTTTACGCCAGCATCGATAGCTTCTACGATCGAATCTAATACAAATGGTGCTGGGACATAGATGACTGAAGCATCCGCATGCGTCTCTGCCATCGCTTCTGCCATAGTATTAAATACCGGTAGGCCTAAATGCGTTTGACCGCCTTTGCCTGGGGTGACCCCGCCGACGACTTTGGTGCCGTATTCGATGGCTTGTTCAGAATGAAACGTGCCGTTTTTACCAGTAAAACCTTGTACCAATACTTTGGTATCTTTATCAATTAATACACTCATTATTTTTTCCTTATATTCGGTTGTCTTGCAACAGTCGCTTACTAGTCCAGCTTAGTTAACCTCTAACCTAATTTATAGATACTGAGTTATAAATACTTTCTTATACCAGTCAAGCTACTGTTGCATCTTACGACTATACTTGCAGCGACAGTGAGGTGCTTAAGCTTTTACAGCATCGACGATTTTTTGTGCCGCATCTGCTAAGCCTTGAGCTGAGATGATTTTTACATCTGATTGCTCTAGTAGCTCAATACCTTTTTCAGCGTTGTTACCTTCTAGGCGCACAACGACAGGTACTTGTACGTCGACTTCTTTGACCGCAGCAATGATAGCTTCGGCAATCATGTCACAGCGTACGATACCGCCAAAGATGTTAATGAGCACGCCTTCAACACTGCTGTCTTCTAAAATAATTTTGAACGCCTCAACCACACGATCTTTGGTCGCGCCGCCGCCTACATCCAAAAAGTTGGCAGGCTTACCGCCATACAGTTTGATGATGTCCATCGTTGCCATCGCAAGACCAGCACCGTTGACCATACAACCGATATTACCTTCTAAAGCGACATAGTTTAAATCAAACTCAGCAGCTTTTAGCTCACGCTCGTTTTCTTGAGTTTTATCTTGTAGTGCCGCGATTTTGGGTAAACGGTATAGCGCGTTTGAATCAATACCAATTTTGCCATCGACACAAACGATCTCGCCGTTTTCACGTACCGCTAGTGGGTTCACTTCAAGGAGTGCAAAGTCATTTTCTACAAACGCTTTATAAGCGCCAGTCATAATTTTGACAAACTGATTGATTTGTTTGCCCTCTAAACCCAACTGAAACGCTACATCGCGCGCTTGATAGGGCATGAGACCGACTAAGGGATCAACGCTCACTTTAAATATTTTCTCTGGCGTCTCATTAGCGACTTCTTCGATATCAACGCCGCCTTCGGTTGAGGCCATAAAAGTAACGCGGCGAGTTGAGCGATCAACCACGGCGCCAAGGTACAATTCATTCTGTACCGGATACATGTCTTCTGCTACCAACACAAAGTTGACGGGCTGACCATCAGCGTCAGTTTGAAAGGTCACCAAATTAGTGCCGATCAAATCGTCTGTCACTTGCTTGGCTTCTTCGCGAGTTTTAACGACTTTTACGCCGCCCGCTTTACCGCGGCCACCAGCATGAACCTGCGCTTTGATTACCGCCATATCGGTAGGCGTTTTATCAAAAGCGGCAGCAGCTTCTTCGCCACTATAAGCGGTAATACCTTCTTGAATGGGTAATCCGTAGCTTTTTAATAACTCTTTTGCTTGATACTCATGTAAATTCATTGATTGTATCCTTTATTTTTGTCATTAATAAAAAATGAAAATGAGCTTATGAATCAGCCTTTAAATAAACTAAATCTAAAGCTCATCGTTTGCTTAAGCGGCTTATTTTTTACGCTTTTTGCGTTGAATAGCATGAATAGCGCGACCATCTGCTGATAGTGCAGCTTCATGTACCGCCTCTGATATCGTTGGATGCGCAAAAGTCATCAATTGCAGATCTTCGATACTAGAGACAAACTCCATCGCAATCATACCTTGATGGACGATATCGCCTGCGCCTGCAGAGATTGCATGCATACCTAACAAGCGGTCTGTTTTGGCATCAGCGACAACTTTGATAGAGCCTTGTGCCTCACTTTGCGCCAAAGCACGACCGTTGGCAGCTAAGTTAAATGATCCCGTTTTGACTTCATGGCCAGCATCAACTGCTTCTTGCTCAGTAAGACCAACCCAAGCGATCTCTGGATGGGTATAAATGACATTGATAATAGTGTCATAGTTAACCTGAGCTTTTTCGCCGTGGATGCGCTCAACGGCCATCATGCCCTCTTCCATCGCTTTATGCGCAAGCATAGGACCACGTACCAGATCACCAATGGCATAAACGCCGTCAAGATTGGTCTGACATTGGTCGTTGACATCGATGAGACCGCGCTCAGTTAGCTTAACACCGCTATCATCACCAAGCAGTTTTTCAGAGTAAGCGCGGCGTCCGACACAGACGATCAACTTATCAAAACTCTCTTCCGATGATTCGCCGTTGTTTTCGCTGGTGACTACCACTTCATCGCCTTTAACTTCGGCATTGGTTACTTTGGTATCGACGCGAATATCTAAGCCTTGTTGTTTGAACATTTTGCGGGCTTCTTTAGCCATATCTTTATCAGCTGCCGCTAAGAACTCAGGAAGCGCTTCGTACACCACAACTTCACTACCTAAACGACGCCATACTGAACCCAGCTCAAGTCCAATAACACCTGCACCAATCACACCTAAACGCTTAGGGGTTTGGGTAAAATCAAGAGCGCCTGTCGAATCAACGATACGTTCGCCGTCCGTTGGAGCGACTGGAATCTCGATAGGTACTGAACCTGAGGCTAGAATGACGTGTTTAGCCGTAATCGTACTCTCGCTTTCGTCTTCAAGCGCGACAAATTTAATCTTCTTCTCGTCGCCTTTGCCATCAATTAGCGTACCCCAGCCTTGTAGCCAGTCAGCGCCATTACCTTTTACCAAAGCTGCGACGCCGCCCGTTAACTGCTTGACGATGCCTTCTTTGCGCTCAATCATTTGTTCAACGTTGATCTCAACATCGCCGGTGCTAATGCCATGCTCGTCAAGGTCATGCTTGGTCGCTTCATAACGATGTGAGGTGTCTAGTAACGCTTTGGATGGAATACAACCGACGTTTAAACAGGTACCACCGAGAGCCGGCTCCCCTTTATAAACACGTTTTTCGATACAAGCCACGCTCATACCCAGCTGACCTGCGCGGATAGCGGCTTCATAGCCACCAGGACCACCGCCGATAATGACTAAATCATAATTGTCTTTCATAGTAGGTTCCTATTATAACTTTTGATATAAAGTAACTAAAATAATGTAAATTTCAGTATATTTTTTTAGTCTAACTCTTAATTCATTTTGGCTTTTATCAATACTCAGCAAGCTTTGTCATATGTTATTTTACAACGGATAAACAAGCCCTAAATTATGCCTTGAGCTTATAGTTAATACACCAGTTTATAAGTCCGTATGAAGAATGCTTTTTGAATTGCAAGATGGTTTAGCATAAAAGCAAAAAGCTTGTATCAGCGATTGCTAATACAAGCTTAGAAGCTTATAGATCTAGTAGTAACATGGCAGGGTCTTCAACCAGCTCTTTGATAGTAGATAAGAATAAGACTGCTTCTTTACCATCAATCATGCGGTGATCGTAAGACAATGCCAGATACATCATAGGTAAAATCTCAACTTTACCATCAACAGCCATAGGACGCTCATTGATAGCATGCATACCTAAGATCGCTGTTTGTGGTGGATTCAAGATAGGCGTTGACATCAGTGAGCCAAATACACCGCCGTTTGAGATAGTGAAAGTACCACCAGTCATCTCATCAAGACTAAGCTTACCATCTTGCGCTTTACCGCCAAGCTCACGGATTTTGCTCTCGACATCTGCCATACTCATACGATCTGTATCGCGTAGTACAGGAACAACTAAACCACGATCTGACGATACAGCAACTCCGATATCATAAAAACCATGATAGACGATATCATCGCCATCGAGTGACGCATTCACTGCTGGGAAGCGTTTAAGAGCTTCGGTAGCGGCTTTTACGAATAATGACATAAAGCCTAGGCGTACGCCATGACGCTTCTCGAACTGATCTTTATACTTGGTACGCATATCCATCAATGGCTTCATATTGACTTCATTGAACGTCGTAAGCATTGCGGTTTCTTGCGTTGCAGATAGTAGACGCTCAGCTACGCGCTTACGTAGACGGGTCATAGGTACGCGTTTCTCACTACGCTCACCGACTGCTTCTGCCACAGGACGACCACTGTCTGTTTTGATACTGCTGTCTGCTTTAAGCTTTGGATCTGCCATATCAGACTTGGTGACTCGGCCACCGCGGCCACTACCTTCAACTTCTTTTGGATCAACGCCTGACTCTTTGGCCGCTTTACGTACTGCTGGGCTTTGATCTTTATGATCAGCTTCAGGATCACCTTTTTTATCCGTAACTTGTACAGGTTCGCCGCCATCTGTGGCTTGCTTTTTCTGTACTGGCGCTGCTGGTTGATCAGGATCGACTGCTGGAGCATCATCCTTATCTTTGTCAGCGTCAGACTGTTGATCAGCTTCTGCGTCATCACTAGCACTGGTATCGCTACTGCCACTAGCGCCTGCTTCAAATTCGGCAATTAAATCTGCAGACTCAACGGTATCGTCAACTTGTTTAACAATCTTGGTCACCACACCATCATCAGGCGCAACAACTTCTAAAACGACTTTATCAGTCTCGATTTCTGCTAAAAGATCGTCACGGCTAACTTGTTCACCTTCAGCGACATGCCATTCAACAATGGTACCGTCGGCAACTGATTCTGGGAAAACGGGGGCTTTGATATCAGCCATCGAAAATACTCCTTAGATTTGAGTTTTGATATTTATTATAAGATAAACTGTTACTTCCTATAAAAGGGTGCGTCATAAAGAATGATACACCCTCATAAATGAAGAAGTCGTTTGTTCGTTGGTAAGTTTATTATTGATAGATAAAATACTTAAATAACGAACACTATCGTAGTCACTATTTACTTTAATAAATTATTCTAAAAGAGTCCTTTATCGTTGATAAAGAACCCTCGTTATAGGTTTTTATTTAGTTAATTCTTCAACGCTAACACCTAGACCCTCTGCCACTAACGTTTGCTGCTGCTGAGCGTGTAACTTAGGCGATCCTGTCGCTGGCGCTGCACTAGGAGGACGTGCCACAGGCTCCATGACTTTAGCTTTAGTCGGATGCGGTACTACGATACGGAACATATGCGGAGCTAAATAGTACCAAGCACCTTGGTTTAGTGGCTCCTCTTGCGTCCAAACGATCTCTTTTAGGTTGCTGTATTTTTCAATCTCAGCAATCAAACGCTCTTCTGGTAACGGATAGAGCTGCTCAATACGCACGATTGCAACATGTTCTAAGCCAAGCTCACGGCGCTGCTCAAGTAAGTCATAATAAACCTTACCACCGCATAATACTAAGCGCGTGATCTTATCAGCGTTGTGCTCATCAATCTCTGACAATACAGTTTCAAACTTGCCATCAGCCAGCTCTTCTAGAGTAGACGTTGCCAATTTATGACGCAGTAAACTCTTTGGTGACATCACAATCATCGGTTTACGGATTGGACGCACCGCTTGACGACGTAGCGCATGGAATATTTGCGCAGGTGTGGTTGGCGTAATCACTTGCATATTATCTTCAGCACATAGTTGCAAGAAGCGCTCAAGACGTGCCGAGGAATGCTCAGGGCCTTGACCTTCATAGCCATGTGGTAATAGCATAGTTAAGCCACAAACACGCTGCCATTTAGTCTCACCACTAGCGATGAACTGATCAATGACAACTTGAGCGCCGTTGACGAAATCACCAAATTGAGCTTCCCAAACGATCAAGGCATTGGGAACGGTCGTCGCATAGCCGTATTCAAACGCTAAAACAGCTTCTTCTGATAATAAAGAGTTATAGATAGCAAAACGGGCTTGATCTTTACTGATATGAGCTAGGGGTACATACATGCTACCATCAGCGGTATTGTATATCTCGCTATGGCGATGCGAGAAAGTACCACGGCCTACATCTTCGCCCGTGATACGTACTAGTGTATTATCGTTAGCGACTAAACTGGCATAGGCTAGCGTTTCAGCTGCGCCCCAGTTCAGCGGTTCCTCACCTGTTTGCATGGCCAGACGCTGTTCAACGACTTTTTGTACTTGACGCTGCAGCTTATAACCTTCTGGCATCTCTGCCATTTTGCGACCATAATCTTTTAGCTTTTCTATATCGACACTGGTATCCCAATCATCAACCCAGTCATGACCAAGATAGGGTGCCCAGTCTACAAAAAGCTTTTCATCAGGATCGCTCACTAGTGAATTGGCTACATAATCACCACGGTCTAAAGACTCACGATAGCTGTCTTCGTACTTCTTCGCTTCGTCACTATCAATGACACCTTCTTCGATCAGCTTTTCAGCATAAATTGCACGCGTGGTGGGCAGTTTTTTGATAACGGCATACATAAGCGGCTGAGTTGCTGATGGCTCATCAGCTTCGTTATGACCATTACGGCGATAGCAAAATAAATCAATAACGATGTCTTTATCAAACTCATGGCGATAATCAAGCGCTAGCTGGGCGGCAAATACTACCGATTCAGGATCATCTCCATTCACATGTAAAATAGGCGCATGTACCATTTTTGCTACATCGGTACAGTATTCTGTCGAACGGGCATCTTCTTGGCGGCTGGTAGTAAAGCCAACTTGGTTATTAATAACAATATGTACCGTACCGCCTGTAGTATAGGCACGGGTTTGTGACATCTGGAAAGTCTCTTGTACCACGCCTTGAGCAGCAAAGGCAGCATCACCATGAACCACGATAGGCAATACTGAGTTGCCATCCTTGTCACTATGACCCGGCTGATCGTTGCGGCGAACTTGGCGCGCGCGTACTGAACCTTGTAGCACAGGTGCTACAATCTCTAGATGCGAGGGGTTGAAAGCTAGTGCTAAATGTGCCTCCCCGCCCGGCGTCATGACATTTGATGAATAACCGTTATGGTATTTGACATCACCTGAACCTTTCTCTGGCTGCACTTTACCATCAAACTCATCGAACAAATCCGCTGGATTTTTACCCAAAATATTGACCAGTAAGTTTAAGCGTCCACGGTGTGCCATGCCAATGACCATCTCTTTGGTACCATAGCTACCAGCACGTTGAATGATCTCATTGACCGCAGGAATAAAGCTCTCACCGCCTTCTAGACCAAAACGCTTAACACCAGTATATTTACGTGCCAAATACTTCTCTAAACCTTCAGCAGCACTTAAGCGCTCAAGAATAGACAAGCGTTTTTCTTTATCAAATTCGATATGGCCTAGGTTGCTCTCAAGATATTGCTCCATCCAGCGTTTCTCAACACTAGTAGTGACATGCATATACTCTACACCGATGTAGCGGCAATAAACCCGCTCCATGATCTCTATAATCTCACGTAATGGCGCTTCTGATTTGCCAATATTAAGATCACTTGTCGGATATACCGTATCAAGATCATCTTCTGATAAGCCGTGATAAGCTAGTGTCAAATCGACAACTTCTTCGCGTGGATGTAGTCCTAGCGGATCAAGCTGAGCACGGCGATGACCACGGCGACGGTAGGCTGAGATAAGCTGTTGTACGCCCATCTGTTTAGGATCGGCACAGTCTACCAAACTTGTTGCATCGTTTGCAGCAGGCGCAGCCGTCACTTTATTAGCAGTTTGATTGCGCGCTAGCAGCAAGAATTGATCCTGAATGGCGTTGTGCTTAGCATCATCAGCAGACTGATATTGCTCAAAATACTCCTGCCAATCCTCGTCAACATTTGCAGGATCGTCAAGATACTGTTCATAAAGGGATTCAATGTAGTAAGCATTGTCAGCTGCAAGTTCAGTATGCCCCACATTAGCTGATTTTTTATTTGTACTATTCATAATAATCGTCTATTTAATAGATAAATGAATGGAATCGTGCTTGTTGTTATATCGTTTTTGTATGCTAAATTGCAGAAAAATGACTTAGGTCTATAGTAGTATTTGGTAGATATTAGCCTTGTATTAAGGTAAAAATTAGTTATCTTTATGCTCTCATACCCAATAATTATAGTCTTTGTATAATCATTAACCACGACTACTATAAGTTTTTCTAAAACTTGGCCCTATTGGCTCTAGTGTCAAGCATACATTGCCACATAGCCTATCATGTCATAAATAATTGATACAGTTTGTTTACTTAATACTAAGTATTTACTTAATGAATAACAAATATACTTATAGTAATGTTTTATCAATCATAACTAGAACTACAACTTGTTTTTCTATAACCTATGTTTAATGATATATAATAAATTTATTGAGTCATTACTATACTTTACTCTGCTAAAAATTATCTTATTCAATCGTAGTAATTACAAGCTAACAACGTATTAATAATATGACATTACGTACTTATGGCGGTATTTGTATCAAAACTATCAGCTTTTAATACAAGAACACCGCCTATCTATAGACGGTGTTCTTAAGTAGCTACTACTCAATAGCATAGCACTGTAGCAATTGATACTACTCCACACTTATATAATGACATTAGCCTGCCTGATCAATAAGCATACTACGCAGATGTCCAATAGCTTTAGTAGGATTCAATCCTTTAGGACATACTGATACGCAGTTCATAATGCCGCGGCAACGGAACAGACTAAACGGATCTTCTAAACGAGCTAGACGTGCTTGCGTATCGCTATCACGACTATCCACTACAAAACGGTTAGCATTCAATAAAGCTGCTGGACCTAAAAACTTATCAGGGTTCCACCAAAATGAAGGACAGCTGGTCGAACAACAAGCGCATAAAATACACTCATATAAACCATTCAATTGTTCGCGCTGTTCAGGAGATTGCAAACGTTCGGTTGGCGGTGCTGGCTGATCATTAATCAGATAAGGGTGTACCTTTTCGTACTGTGCATAAAACTGGTTCATATCGACAACTAAATCACGAACGACCGGTAATCCTGGCAGAGGGCGAATAGTAATCTTTTCAGGTAATGTGTTCATATTGAGCAAACAGGCAAGACCATTTTTACCATTGATGTTCATACCATCAGAACCACAGATGCCTTCACGGCAGGAGCGGCGAAAGGTAATGGTCTCGTCTTGCTTTTTCAGACGTAATAATACGTCAAGCAGCATACGATCTGACTCTATTAGCTCAACCGTATAAGTTTGCATACGTGGCGCTGCATCCTTGTCAGGATCGTAGCGATAAATTTCGATGGTGCGAGTACCTCGGCTCATAATGCTAAACTCCACACATAGGTGACGGCGGGCGTACAAGGATTGCAATATACCAATACTAATAGGTTATTTAATAAACTATGAAACTGCTTATTTATCGATCAATTATTTCAACAATCAATACATTGGTATTTGCATGTAGCTGGCGGTCACCTTTTAATAAGTTGGTAATAATAAAATCTGGCTTTCAATCAAAATAATTTTACTATCGTTAAAATATTACTTTGACTAGTAAACCCGAACTTTTGGTTCAATATAATCTACTGTTAATGGCACCTTACGGACTGGCTTGTAGATTACGCGGTTGCCTTCAGAGTACCATAAAGTATGTTTCATCCAGTCATGATCGTTACGACCATTTGGTGCATAATCATCATCTTCTGGGCGATCATAGTCCGATACACTATGGGCACCGCGGCTCTCATGACGGTTAGCCGCTGAAATCATAGTAGCTTTAGCAACTTCATATAAATTAATAACTTCAAAAGCTTCAATACGTGCAGTATTGAATACTTGCGATTTATCAGCAAGATGGATATTTTCAACTTTTTCGCCGAGTGCTAGAATTTTCTCTACGCCCTCATCCATCAGCGCTTGCGTACGAAAGACACTAGCGTGCTTTTGCATAGTAGCGCGAATCTCATCTGCCACTTCTTGTGCGTTGTAACCCTCGGTTGATTTTTGCAGCTTATCCAAACGGCTAAGTGTAAAATCAAGGACATGGGTATCTAGCGGCTTATAATTGTGATCGTTGTGGTGATATTCATCAACAATATGCTTACCAGCAGCACGGCCAAAGACGACCAAGTCAAGCAAAGAGTTGGTACCTAGGCGGTTGGCACCATGGACGCTGACGCAAGCACACTCACCGATTGCATAAAGGCCTTTGACTATCTTGCCTTCAGCGTATAGACCCTCTTCATCAGTGCCCGCTTCTAAATCAGGTACAATAACTTGACCGTGAATAGTCGTTGGAATACCGCCCATCATATAATGAATAGTTGGAATAACAGGAATGGGCTCTTTGGTGATATCAACGTTGGCAAAGTTTTTACCAATCTCAAAGACTGATGGCAAGCGCTTCATGATGGTATCAACCCCTAAGTGAGTCATATCCATAACGATATAGTCGCCATCAGGACCACAACCGCGACCTTCTTTGATCTCTTGGTCCATTGAACGTGAGACCAAATCGCGCGGCGCCAAATCTTTTACCGTTGGTGCATAACGCTCCATAAAGGCTTCGCCGTCTTTGTTACGCAAGATAGCCCCTTCACCGCGGCACCCTTCGGTCAAGAGTACGCCCGCACCAGCAACACCTGTGGGATGGAACTGCCAAAACTCCATATCCTCTAGTGGCACGCCTGCACGTACGGCCATACCAATACCATCGCCAGTATTAATATAGGCATTGGTAGAGGCAGCAAAGATACGCCCTGCACCGCCTGTGGCGAGTACAGTAATAGGGGACTGGAATACAGCAACCGTACCAGTTTCTTGTTCAATCGCGACTACCCCGTTGATGTTACCGTCTTCATCTTTGATCAGATCAAGAGCGATCCATTCAACGAAAAACTGTGTACCTTGCTCAAGATTCTTTTGATACAAGGTATGTAGTAAAGCATGCCCTGTACGGTCGGCGGCAGCACAAGCACGTTGCACCGCTTTTTCGCCGTAGTTAGAGGTATGACCACCGAATGGACGCTGATAAATAGTTCCGTCTTCATTACGGTCAAACGGCATACCCATATGCTCAAGCTCGTAGACGACTTTTGGTGCTTCGCGGCACATATATTCAATAGCGTCTTGGTCACCCAACCAGTCTGAGCCTTTTACCGTATCATAAAAGTGAAAATGCCAATTGTCGTTACTCATATTACCAAGGCTGGCACCAATACCACCTTGAGCGGCAACTGTATGCGAGCGCGTTGGAAACACTTTGGTGATAACAGCGACATTCATACCCGCTTCGGCTAACTGTAACGAGGCGCGCATACCTGAGCCACCACCACCAACAATCACAGCGTCATAGTTGAGATTTTTAATATTACTAATAGTATTATCTTGTCTTGTTGCCATTACAATATTCCTAATGCTTGTTGATGCCTAGAAGGTAGATATAGAGATCATCTATATGTCTAAGCTCAATAAGTAATTGATATGTGCCCTATCGTTATCGAAATTAACACTAGCTCACTAACTGATCTATTATGACTTACTCGCCAGTTATTAGATAATTAATCTATTATAAATTAGGCAATAGTTATCTAGTACTAAATCTCTATAATAAAAAGTTATGATTATAAAACTGACAACTTATACCGCGATAACGCCGAAGCCATTGCCCCAAAAAATCATGATACCCCAAAATAAATAGACTAAAATAGCAATGATCATTAAGGTCTGTAACACTAATCTTAATTTTGGTGCATCTTCACCCATTTTCCCAGACGTAATATAGTCAGTAAAGACCGTCCACATACCTACCCAAGCATGTCCAGCAAGCGCAAGAACAGCGACTAAACTAAATAATCGCATGGGCAAACTTGTCATAAATGCTGTCCATGAATAAAAATCCACATTACTGTGCGTTAAAAAAAAGCCTAGTAATACAACACTATATACCGCTAGAACAACAGCGCTAATGCGTTGTACCATCCAATCACGGGTACCTGAGCCTGTCAGACCAGTAGCACTCTTAATTCTTGAATCATTTTTTATCATTAGAACATCACCCATATAAATGACATGACAATTAAAATCGCTGCAATCACAAAGCATATATTAGAAACCATACGTGCAGATTTTAGCTCTTCGTTCTTGCCGTTATCTGCAAATAAATGTTTAATGCCCATTACAAAATGATAAGCGATTGCGGCAACAAATATCCATGTTAGAAAACGAATAAAAATATTGTCAAATACCGTCTCAAAGCTCTCAGGTGAAGCTAGAGAGGTTTGTAATAGCCATAACATGACAGGGATTAACAAAAATAAAATAATGCCAGATATACGATGTAAGATTGAAGCAATTGCGATCGGTGAACGATTAACGCTAATTACTTGACTTAGAGGTAAATTAATAGGTCGGTTGCTTTTCACAGCGGGCATCCTTTTGCGGTTATACTCCTGTATCTGCTATCAATACTTAATAAAGCCAACTTAAGCAAGTACCAGTATTGAGCAACACACGAGACGAATAAAGTAATAAGGAGGAGCTAGCTGACCTTGCTGATTGTGTCTGCCGGTTACTTCTTCAGCTATCAATTCTATACACAGCAGTACTATGGAAAACATTATGATATAGGCTGTTATAATGTAGTCATCAACCTATATGACTCACTTGTGTCTCAAAAATAAGAAGACAATGCTAGATCCCATTAAAAATATGGTTAAGCATGGTCATCTTTATAAACACATCTTTGTTAATCTACAAACAGACTTTTAACCATAGCAAAATATAAGTCAGCGGCGTGCTTTATCAATAACTCTTTGATAGCGGATAACACCGACTGACCTCAGCAAAGCTTATGTCAGTTAAATTGTGCTAATTATAAAATGACTGCCCACTAATTACAAACTTATCACGCAAATATTAGGTATGACTTTTGATATCAAGAATAGTAAGGCTCCGTAATATTACTACTTAAGTATTACGCCTTGTCGTTTATTTACAATTTGCATCTTATCTGCTTGATATGCATTCTCTAGCAGTCGTTGCCAGTTAAAATTATAAATTTAGGCTAAACAATTTTTTGAATAATTAACTTCTCTTATTCAATTATTAATAGATGTCATTGTTTTTTTAAAGCTCTTTTGTAGATATAAATATAGGGTTAGACATATTTTGATACAAAAATTACAGGGTATAAGTACCCTGAAACCGTGTGACATAGGGTGATTGCTACTAAAAGTCTTTTCAAATTATATAGAATTACTGGTAACATAGCCGAAATACTGATGCAATCGACTCTGTATTTGCCTGTTCAATTATTAATGACGCAAACAGCATATGCAAAAAAAAGGCGCATGATACAAGCAAGGATGTGCGTCGACAGTACTTTTATTCTAATAAACCAAAATCGATGGAGAAAAATTATGGCTGACAACATTAAGTCTGATAACGAAGCTACATTAGCTGTAGATGGTAAGGAATACCAACTGCCTATTATAAAAGGTACTTTAGGTCGTCCCGTTATCGATGTTGCTAACCTACAAGATTCAGGCTTTTGGTCGTACGACCCAGGGTTTAAAATAACGGCTCCGGTTGAGTCAAAAATTACTTTTATTAATGGCGGCGAAGGTGAGCTACTATATCGCGGCTATCCTATTGACCAATTGGCTAATGAAGCTGAATATTTAGAAGTCGCTTACGCGCTTATTCATGGCGATCTGCCTAACAGTGAGCAAAAAGAAGACTTCTACGCGAAGATTCGTAAGCACTCAGGGGTTCATGACCAACTACGTAAGTTCTTCGAAGGCTTTCGCCGTGACGCGCATCCAATGGCTATTATGGTCGGTGTCGTGGGTGCTTTATCCGCGTTTTATCACGAAGATCTAGACATCAGCAATGAAGATGATCGTGAAGCTACGGCCATACGTTTAGTTGCCAAAATGCCAACACTTGCTGCCATGAGTTATAAATACTCTCAAGGCGAGCCATTTATGTATCCGCGTAATGACTTTAGTTATGCAGAGAATTTCTTATATATGATGTTTGCAACCCCTGGCGACGTCGATTATAAAGTCAATCCTATTATCGCTAAAGCAATGGACAAGATTTTCACTCTACACGCTGATCATGAGCAAAATGCTTCGACCTCTACAGTACGTTTGGCAGGTTCTACTGGTGCCAATCCTTACGCTTGTATCGCAGCTGGTATCGCAGCGCTTTGGGGCCCCTCACATGGCGGTGCCAATGAGGCCGTTCTTGAGATGTTAGATGAGATTGGTACTGTCGAGAATGTTCCGGCATTTATGGAAAAAGTGAAGAGCCGTGAAGTTAAATTGATGGGCTTTGGTCACCGGGTCTACAAAAACTTTGACCCGCGTGCCCAGGTGTTAAAAGAGACGTCAGATGAGGTACTAAGTGCTCTTGGTATTGATGATCCTAAACTACAATTGGCTATGGAGCTTGAAAGAATAGCGCTAGAAGATCCATTCTTTATTGAGCGTAATCTTTATCCAAACGTTGACTTTTACTCGGGTATCATTCTAAAAGCTATTGGTATTCCAACATCGATGTTTACTGTGATTTTCTCATTGGCTCGTACCTCAGGTTGGATCAGCCATTGGCTTGAGATGCACAGCGCACCATTCAAAATCGGTCGTCCACGTCAGCTATATACTGGCGAGACCAAGCGCGATTTTGTAAAAGTTGAAAATCGTAAATAGTCTTATAAACCAGCATAATTGATTCTTACATAAAAATCCCGCTACGAGCGGGATTTTTTATACGTTTACATTGCTAGGTATTTTATATTTACTGAAACTCTTCTAGAGTTTGTTCGTATTTGGCAATTTGTTCATCATAGCTCTCAATAGTATCGTTAAATTTTTTCATCAGCGCCTCAAACTCTTGCTGCTGATTTATTTTCATCTGCTCCATATCGAGCGCTTGTTGTACTTCTATTTGTTGCCATACTTGGTGCTGAGTAATCAGACGGGCAAGCGCCGGACTTTTTATACTTACGCGCTCAGCAATCTCTGCATGCTCAAATAGCTCTGGCAACAAGGTCATGATATTAAGCAAAGTATCAATATCCTGTGCACTAAGAGGTATCGAAGCTGGCTCATAAAGTGCTTGCATAGCTTGTTGATAACGCTCTATAAGCTGATTTTCAGTCAAAAGGCTGGGTTTACGAGGACCAATTCGAATAAGCTTTAATACTTCTAAATCACGCTCGCCAACCTGAGTACTAGTGTTTATCTCAGCTCCAGCCTTGTCAGTAGACACCGCGCTAGTGTCCGCATTCGAAGCTGTATTTTCAGAAGTCGCTGCTGTCGTTGTACTGTCTGTGTCAGTATTCTTATCAGTATCATTAGGCGTAGGCTTTGACACGCTATTAGGTAGTATGCTGCTACTATCAGGCGCATCGGCTGCTTGTAGGGCTTCGTATTCAGCTTGCAAACGCTGCTGCAATTCTTGCATCTCTTTAACGTATAAAGGTTCAAATTCTTCTATACGCGCAGCCGCGGAATCACTTTGCACGCCAGGCTTAGAGTCAGCCTCTGATTGCGAGCTTACTTGGTCGTCATCTGCAGGCTTTGCTGTGGGCTGACATCCTGTCAATGATAATGTTCCTAAAAACGATGCTACTATTAGCATAGATATTGGGAGCATCGATACGGGCTGCCTGCTATTCATAAGCTTGTTATCTCCATAGCAGTCCCTTCTTTTATGTATAACTTTTTTTTGCTTATTACTGTCCAATTTTGCAGTCAAAAAAGTAAATATCACAACACAGATCCTTGGTTGAGGCCGAAATTTATTATTGTTAAATGATACAAGTTAAATGACTAATAGTCATAGTTGTTGGAAACTACTTTATAATAGCGTTTATTAGGCGTTAGTTGAAAGTTAAATGTTGAGTGAGCTATCGCTACTGACAGTGTTCTTGTTGTTGTCTGCGGCTATTATGCCTAAATTGGTATCTAAAAAAGGAATGCAATCTGCCCATGCCTGACAGTCTTGTCCGCGTTGACGACGTATAAAATAGTCTTGCACCATTTGCGCTTGCTGCTCTATTCCATAGCTAAAAAACGACTTGCCCTGTTTTAAATGATAACGATAACGGCGGTTGATAATAGCGCCGCGTACCACTTTTAAACCTTGTTGTAATTGCCACACATGAGTAAGCTCATGGATCAGCCAACTCTGCTTACCAATTGATGCCGCGCTAAAGTCCGTAATCCAGTTTTCAGGGTGAAAGTAAATATAACCATTAGGACTTACCGCATAATTTTTGAGCACCCACCAAGCGGTTTTCAGCTGTACCTTATCAACATCAAGGCTATGGCCAAATACTGAACGTGCCAGCGCTTTTTCACCTTTGGTAAGTGGGCGTGATTGTTGTTCAAACCGGCTTGATAAACGCCGCTTTTGGCTCAATAAATGCTTTGTTGCCTGCCATATTTTGGTCAATTAGTATCTCCGTTATTTTTATTGTAAGTTGAGAATGTTATGTCCCCTACTTTTCATGCCAAGACTCCGCTTGCTCAGCGTATGCGTCCCAGCTCTCTTGACGCTATTATTGGTCAAGAGCATTTATTGGCTGATGGCGCGCCGCTACGCCGCTTAGTTGAGCAAGGGCATCTACCATCAATTATACTACACGGTGAGGCCGGTATTGGTAAAACTACTATTGCTATGCTACTGGCTGATGCCGCCCGCCGGCCTTTTCACGCTCTATCAGCGCTCAATACTGGCGTTAAGCAGTTGCGAGAAGTATTGGACAGTAAAGATGGTTTAAGCTTTGACGCGCCTGTAGTCTTCATTGATGAGATCCACCGTTTTAATAAAGCGCAGCAAGACGCTTTGCTTGGCGCAGTAGAATCAGGTGATATTACCTTGATCGGGGCAACAACTGAAAATCCCTCTTTTAGTGTCAACAACGCTCTATTATCGCGCTGCCAAGTTTATCGATTGGAGCCACTCAGTACCGAGCAAATCGAGAGCGTTCTGGCGCGTGCTATCGATGAAGACCCTATATTTCAATCATTATCTATTGAGTTGCAAGCGCAAGATTTTATCAATCAGCTAGCGCATGGTGATGCTCGTAAAGCGCTTAATTTATTGGAGCTGGCGGTACAGACGGCAGACCCCAAGCAGTCACCTATTATCATTGATGATGAATTGGTAGGCCGGGTCGCTCAAACAGCGCTGGTACGCTACGATAAAGATGGTGAACAGCATTATGACATCGTCTCAGCGCTGATCAAATCCGTGCGCGGCTCCGATCCTGATGCTGCTTTGTACTGGATGGCGCGCATGTTAGTTGGCGGTGAACCTGCTGACTTTATCGCGCGGCGCTTGGTAATTTTAGCCAGCGAAGATATCGGTAATGCTAATCCTAACGCTTTATTGCTTGCGGATGCTGCCCTGCGTAGTGTGCAGTCCATTGGTATGCCCGAGGCACGGATTATTTTAGGTCAAGTAGTGGTTTATCTGGCGACCAGTGCCAAAAGCAATAGCACTTATAAAGCCATCAATGCGGCGATGGCGCTGGCCGAAAAGGATGCCTCGCCAGTACCGCTACATCTAAGAAATGGCGTGACCAAGCTGATGCGCGAGCAAGGGTATGGCAAAGGTTATACTTATCCGCATAATTATCCCAATCACTACTACGCGCAACCCTATTTACCTGATAATTTAACAGGGACACGTTTTTATGAGTATGCAGACAATCAGCGTGAGCAGCACAGTAAACAGTTTATGGACTGGCTAAAATCGCAAGCAGCAAGCAATGATTAACAAGCTACGACTATATCGTTAGGTTTTAAGCCATCAAACGCCAAGTTATAACCATACAACGGCTTATTGCGACAAAAAATTTTAAAATACACCCATGGTAAAACTATAGGGGCTGATACAATAGACAAATCACCTTTTATACCTTACTTTTAACTGACTAATAAATCTAACCAACTAATAGATAATAAACCTTGAGACTTTTTTATGAATTTAAACACTATTCCTGAGATTATCGAAGACATTCGTGCTGGCAAGATGGTTATCTTAATGGATGATGAAGATCGCGAAAACGAAGGCGACATTATCATGGCAGCCACGCATGTACGTCCTGAAGATATCAACTTTATGATTACTCATGCCCGCGGCTTGGTTTGCTTAACTTTATCGCAAGCACGCTGTCAGCAGCTGGCACTACCACTGATGTCTGATCGCAACGAAGCAAAATTCAGCACCAACTTTACCGTATCTATTGAAGCGGCAGAAGGCGTTACCACTGGCATATCAGCCGCAGATCGTGCGCGCACCATACAAGCTGCAGTTTCGTCCACTGCCAAGCCTGAGGATATTGTACAACCGGGTCATATTTTTCCAATCATGGCGCAAAATGGCGGCGTCCTACATCGCGCCGGTCACACTGAAGCGGGCTGTGATCTAGCGCGCCTTGCAGGTCTTGAGCCAGCTGCGGTGATCGTTGAGATTATCAATGCCGATGGTACGATGGCACGCCGTGACGATCTTGAGATATTCGCTCAAGAGCACGGTATCAAAATCGGAACGATCGCTGATCTTATTAACTATCGTATCGCTAATGAGCAAACGATAGAAGAGGTCGACAGCTATCCTTTTGAGACTGAATATGGCACTTTTACTTTGCACCGTTTCCGTGAATTCGGTGCTGATGAGACGCATCTGGCTTTAGTCAAAGGCGACGTGAATGAAGGCGTCAGTACCGTACGTGTCCATGGTTTTCATCCGCTACGTGATTTATTTGCCGCAAAAAAAGACACGACAGGGCGCAGTGGTTGGAGTGTCCAGTCTGCATTAGAGGAGATTAATGCTTCGGAGCGCGGCGTCTTGGTATGGATTGGTAATCATCAACCCATTGATTTGGGCGATGCTTTAGATAAAGCTTCAAACAATCAGTCGCTCTCAACCCTTACTCAGCAGCCTTATCGTAGCATTGGAGTCGGCGCGCAGATTCTGCGTCATTTAGGGGTGCGTGATATGCGTTTATTGTCTTCACCGATGAAGTTCTATGCATTATCAGGATTTGATTTAAACGTAGTTGATTTTATACACGCTCCTAAAAAGGTTTGATGGTCTTTAAAATTAGATAGTTTTGGGATTGAAAACTTCTTAGTGCTACCAAAAATACTCTGATGTCAAAAAGGTACGCTACTTATGGTAACGTACCTTTTTTATTAACTGGCTTTATTAAGTAGCACCTTATTGTTCAGAACATCAACAGCGCTATTATAATTCTGGCTCATGACCAAACTTGCTTTCTAAGGCTGACAAACGAGCGCGTTCATCAGCGCTCCAAGCCAGCTTATGTTGTCCTGCACTATCTAAACGTACAATCACAGCTTCAGCAGTAGCAACGATAGCTTGCTGCATGCAGCTATAATAACTGTATTCTAATACGATACTAGTATTACCCAAACGTTGACAGCGTACCCCTAATAGTAACGTATCAGGATACATCACCGGACGCAAATACTGACAGCTCGACTGAGCCAGCATAGTCACCATACTGCCATCAAACATACCCAGCGCCTGTAGGTAGGCGATTCGCGCTGACTCAGCATAACGGTAATAAACGACATTGTTAAGATGGTTAAAAGCGTCCATCTCGCCCCACTGAATAGGCTGATAGTGAATAATAGGATACTGCGCTAATGCGCTAGGAATCTCTTGACAAGTATTGCCGTGGGCAAAGTCCATCGGACTTCGTCTGGGACTGTTTGTATTATCTGTATTATTATTCATAACTGACCTATGTTTTACTATTCATATTAAAGGCTTTGCACTCAAAGACTTATGTTCAAGGCTTTTATATTTACGTAGGATTTACTTTTATCTAAGATAAAGACTCCTGCCTTAGAATTTGAGTGGTGACCAAGGGTGTGGATGTCGGCGCGTTAGCAATCAATTTATCAAGCCACCCAATCACCTCTTGAATATTTGCTGGCGGTGCCGTCGTTACTAAGCGAGCTTCGCTTTCAGATGCTTTTATCCTATCTTCTAAAGAGGATTGCACTGTACTGGCTGGTGTTTTTTGAGTAGTTGCTTGATTCACAATTAGCGTCTGTAGACGATCACGTGCTTGGCGCAAGTAGTCATTTAACTGCTCCGGTTCGCGCATATTACTAGCTTGAATAGCCAAATTTAAGGTCATTATCGCTTCATGAACTACTAATTGACGCCGCATCAATGCTACGCTGTTGTCAGCCGTAGTAGCGATTGCAGCTGTATTGGTGTCTTTGCTACGCTTGTTGGTACTATTGATGTGCTCATAGCTGTGCAAAAACTCTTGAATATTTTGAATGGCTATGTTTTGTAGCTGCCAAGCATTGGGTTGTAAGCTTTGCGCCTGCAAACGTTCGATATCTTTGGCAAGGCTTTGTTTAATTACAGTTGTTAGCGCCGGCGCAATCTCATTACTGTCTTGCGACAACTGCCATTGCAAACTACGCAGTAAATCTATAGAAGCGCTATAGTTATTATCAGCAAGCAATCGATCAGCAGCTTGGATCTGAATACGCAGTAAGTCTAGCTGATTTTGCGCCTGATTACTCGCAGCTGTGTTAGGTTTTGGTGATGCTTGCTGGTTAATGGCGAATAGGCGATCATCCATCTCATTTAAACGGCTGATTACTTGCTCATTGTTTTGCAGACGATCGTTGGTTTGGTTTTGAAAACGCTGCTGACTGACGTAGAGCCAAACCAAGGCGATAATTAGCAACAAAATAAGCAGCCACTGCAAACGCACTAATAACCTATGTGCTTGTCGACGCTGCCGATTTGGAGAGGGGCTATCAGGTGAAGCAGTAGGCTTAGTTGACATAAGGCAGCCCCGTCATTGATAAATTTGCTAGTATTTCTCGTTTAGAGATAGGTGGACAATTTAGGGTTACCATCTATGAATCATTATCCCTAATAGTTGCCAAAATAGTCTCAGGCGCTAAATCTTCTACTTGCCAGTGGTCAAGCTGTTGATCGGCTACCATAGCAGCCAAACGCTCGCCTAATACAATGTAAATATAGTCTGCTAAGCTTAGCGCTAGATGATTTGTAGTCGAATCTACCTCTATAGATTGCGTCTGTCTCACTATACTTGACCAATGCTCAAATGCGGTACCACTACTAATGATGACTATAGGCTTTTGCTGTGTAAACTGCTTTGTTTGTGTAGCAAATTGCTTGACAAATTGTTCAAGCCACTGTCGGTAATGAGTACTGGCATCGTTGGGCTGCGTACGTTCATACCAAGCAATACTATCAATATGGACGCCGCGCGCTTGCAGCGTATCAACCAGTAATCGTCTTCCGCCAAGACCACGCCAAATCAGTAACTTATCACCAGCTTGCAGACTTTGAATCTCTGGCATAGCAAGCATTCCTTCATTGTTAGCAATGATAGGTTGTAGCACTTGATAACCCGCTTGCTGTAAAACAGCTGCGGTCGCAGCGCCAACTGCAATTAAATGACTTGGCGGCTTCTTAGGATTAGCAGTGGTCAACTGTGATGTTGATACTTGACTACTATTTGAGTCTTGATCAAAGACATGCATCTCTGGAGCCAGCGTCTGCCATACCTCTAGTCCTGAGGCTGCTGCGGTTGGACTCACTATGACTAAGGCTTGGTAGTGGCCAGCAAGCCAGCGCTGCATGATATCGATGTCTGCAGCACTGGTCGGTAGCGGTTGTAGGTCCAATATGGGTATATCAACTACGCTTAAACCAGCTGCTTGCAAATAGCGGGTTAAGGGAGCCGCGCGCTCAACAGGACGCGTATTGATTACGATCGGTGCTGCCAGGGGTAAGCTTGATGATTGAGGCATAAAGATACCACTACCTAAAACTAATGAGTAAATAGAGTAAGTCATCGCAGCAAATGAGTCATCGCCGCAAACAAAGTATAAGCTTGGTTTATTCTACAATAGATAAGCTTATCGCTAATATCACCACTACGGATTATAGATGGCCTCTAAAATAGCGCCTGCACCCTCAGCGAGTAGTTTTTTGGCGACATCAATACCTAGCTGATTGGCCTGTGCTTCTTGTTCTGCTTGTGTACCTGTCAAAGTAACACGCTGTTCGGCTTTGAGTAGCTCACTACCGTCTGCTTGTCCAACCCGCCCCCGCAGCCATAAAATATGACCGGCGTCGTCATTGTTATTGTTATCGGTCTCAGTGGTTTGCAGCACAGCAAATGCAGCAATAGGGACTTGGCAGCCGCCTTCTAGATGCCGATTTAAAGCGCGCTCGGCAATCAGGCGAATGCGTGCTCTGTCATCATTGAGCGGCGCAAGCAGTGCCAGCACCTCAGGATCAGCTTCGCGGCACTCAATCGCTAAAGCTCCTTGCCCTACCGCTGGTAGACAAGTATCAATATCTAATTCACCGCGAATACGTTCATCAAGCTCAATACGTTGTAGGCCACTAGTAGCTAAGATAATGGCGTCATACTCGCCAGCATCAAGCTTACCTAAACGCGTTCCTACATTACCGCGTAGAGTTTTTATTTGCAGATCTGGACGATACGCTTTAATCTGACATTGGCGGCGCAGACTTGAGGTGCCGACTATCGCTCCATGTGGTAGCTCATCGATATTATTATAGGTGTTAGAAACAAAGGCGTCAGTAGGCGCAGCCCGTTTGCAATAAACACCAAGCATCAACCCTTCTGGTAATTGCATCGGCACATCCTTTAAAGAATGCACAGCAATATCTGCTTTTTTGTCATATATAGCTTGTTCAAGCTCTTTGACAAATAAGCCTTTGCCACCGATTTTGGCAAGCGGCGTATCCAAAATTTTGTCACCTTTAGTGACAATCTTTAGTAGGTTAATAGTTAGATCTGGATATAATTTTAACAACCTATCACGAATATGCTCTGCTTGCCATAACGCTAATGGGCTCTGACGAGTGGCAATATTCAGGGTATGTAAGGTAGATGGCTGTGTAGTGCTCATAAAAGACCTCAAGATTATTAATATATTATTGTTAATGCCAAGTATGTCGTTAATAATG
This sequence comes from uncultured Psychrobacter sp., assembly GCA_947501045.1. GTDB lineage: Bacteria > Pseudomonadota > Gammaproteobacteria > Pseudomonadales > Moraxellaceae > Psychrobacter. The sequence goes on along the minus strand of CANMUI010000001.1, from coordinate 77,209 downwards.
CGCTTAATGCATCAGTAAGCTTTGCCTTAGTAAGCTCAAAGCGGGCGCAAAAAAATACCCCTATTTAAGCATAAATAAGGGTTTGATGATATGACTTAAGCGCTTTGATATCTTATCGATTCTTAAAAATTGTTAGGTGACTGTTAAATAGATACTTACTAAACTGGTTCCTACTAAACAAATAATTATCAAATCAAACATTTATTTCGGAGCAATTGAGTAGTTAGTAAGAATGCTTGTAATCACATACTTTGAATTTTATCTCGCAACGATGGTAGATGACGACGACTAACAGACAAGGTTTCATCAAGGCCTTTAAAGCGAACTTGGTACTGACCAGAATCTACAGTTTCTAAATAATCCAAAAAACTCAAATTAATGATGGCGTTACGATGTACTCGAAACAGACGATTCTCAAATTCTTGCTCAAGCTCTTTTAAGGTTTCATCGATAAGTACTGTGCCCTCTTTATGACGTACTTTGACGTACTTTTGATCAGCTGTAAAGTAGTAAATGTCTTTGAGCTTAATCAGCTCTACACCGCGATGGGTACGAGCGGCAATATGTTCGCGCACAGGCCGAGCAGTAGGGTCTTCAAGCTTGCGAATTTCATTTAACTGGGCGGCGTTTAAGTTTTTGGCCTTACTCAAAGCTTCAAGTAATTCATCCTTATTGGCAGGTTTTAATAAATAACCAATAGCATTCGCTTTAAAAGCCATAATAGCATAGTGGTCATAAGCGGTTACAAAAATGACCGCCGGCGGATAATCAAGCTCATTGAGCGCTGCCGCGCAGTGTACGCCATCCATCTCTGGCATGCGGATATCAAGTAAAATCACATCAGGCTGCTGCGACTTTACGGCAGTAATGGCTTCAATGCCAGTAGTGGCCTGCGCGACCACCTCATGCCCTGATTCTTGTACAATTCTGACCAAACGCTCACGAGCGAGTGGTTCATCGTCACAAACAACAATTCGCATGTAAATTCCTCTCTTACAGCATGATGAGTATATTATTAATACTGTATCGATAACAGGTCTAAGACGCTCTAAAGTTTTAGTCTATACCTATAGCTCATACATTTATGAACAATTGTAATCAAAAATCTATTTATAATAAGCTTACGAAAGTATAAAAATAATACGTTCTAAAAGAACTCTGCTCTTCTACATTTTAAATAAAATAAATTTCTAAGTTAAAAATTATTTGTATATTTTGTATATTAAGGTTTTAGTTAAAGGCTCGTAGCTGCGGCTTTTCTAGAGCTTGCCAATAAACAACTATTACACAATAAGCATTCATAAGGTAACAAGCAATAAATATGCCATAAGTGTTCAAATAATAGACAAGAGACAAATTAAGTGCAGAGATTGATACTAAGAAAATTAAAACCCAACATCATACAAAGGATAATCAATCACTGTGACAATCTGTTCACTGGTGACTTTACTTTGGATGTTAGCGCTCTGATCAAAATAAGCTTTGAGGCGTTCTGCCTGAATATGGAAGTCTACGTGTCGGCGTAGATCGTGAGAAATCATCAAGGTTTTGCTTGGAAGTTGAACGGTGACCGTAATAGTAACGCGATGCTGTTGCCACTTTACACTAATAACAATGTAGATGGTTTCAGTGGTCATCTCGACGACATTGAGGAGCATTTTTTCAAGGACGGTTTGGAGTGTTAATGCTGTGATAACCATATCGTACATGATGTCATCATCAGGCAGATCCCAGCTTACTACCAGCTTATCTGCCAATCGGCTCGACTCAATCGCCAAATAGTGCTCACAAAGTGCCACTTCCTCCTCAAAACTAATCTCGCGCGCGCCATTAAAGCTGGCTCGGAAAAGCGCGGAGACATGCTGCAAAAGATCAGCTGCCCGCGGCGGATTAGACTCAATAAGTGATATCAAGGTATTAACAGTATTAAAGAAAAAGTGCGGCGCGATACGCGCTTTCATCAAATCATTTTGAGCGGTAAGTTTGTCTTCAAACGATTGTTTAAGCGCCATCAGCTCACGGTAACGGCGCATAAAATAGAGCAAAAATACAATAGTAAAACCACTGGTAATCAAGACATTAAACAATATATTTAAGATAAATGCTTTACGGTCATACACCATCCAGCCCATATTTATCATGACTAACATAACCAAAGTCACCGACACTATAGCAGTAGTCGTCAGTATTAGTAAGATACGTATACTGACGACAATAGGATTAGCCCGTTTAAAAACTGGACGCAGATAATCAATCAAATAAAACGAGGGAATAATGCTTAGCGTGTATTGAACAATTCGGCTAACAAACTTGATGAAAAAATCTGACCACGTTGCTAGATCATGACGATCAATAGTGGTCACAAACAATGACCAAAAAAATATATAGAGCAGCCATTGCCAAGGTTTCATTACCTCCATGAGCTTTGGCATAAAAAACTCTAAGCGCTCGGCTAGTAAGGCAACCTCATCCTTTGCTATACTTGAGCTCTTATTCTCTTGACTTGTCTTAGACCAATATGAACGCAACTTCTTCAAATTCCAACATTCCTGAGCAAAATAAAAATCCAAGTGCCACTGATTTTAGCATAAATGCAGCGGATAGTACGTTACAAAGCGGCGCGACCAATAGTCAAGGTCAGCAAATGTGGGGCGGACGCTTTAGCGAAGCGACAGATAGCTTCGTCGCCGCCTTCACCGCCTCGGTAGGCTTTGATCAGCGTTTTGCTCGTCACGATATCGAAGGTTCTATCGCGCACGCGACCATGCTCAAAGAGTGCAATATTCTAACCGATGAGGAAGTCGCCACTATTATCGATGGCCTCAAGCAAGTATTAAGGGAGATTGAAGCGGGCGAATTCAATTGGTCTACTACCCTTGAAGACGTGCACATGAACGTTGAATCGCGCCTGACTGATATCGTAGGCGCAGTCGGCAAGAAACTGCATACCGGACGTAGCCGTAACGATCAGGTAGCAACCGATATTCGTCTTTGGCTACGTGAAGAGACCGATAATATTATTGCGCTACTGGTGCGTTTGCAAAGCGGCTTGCTTGATTTGGCCAAGCAGCATACCGATACGATTATGCCAGGCTTTACCCATCTACAAACCGCGCAGCCAGTAAGCTTTGGTCACCATGTAATGGCATGGTTTGAGATGCTCTACCGTGATACCCAACGCCTTGTCGACGCGCGGCGCCGTATTAATCAGCTACCGCTTGGCAGCGCCGCTCTTGCTGGCACGACTTTTCCAATAGATCGCACTATTACCGCTGAACTGCTCGGTTTTGAAGGTATTTGCCAAAACTCCTTGGATGCGGTTTCCGATCGTGACTTTGCTATTGAATTTACCTCCGCAGCGTCCATTTTAATGATGCATCTATCGCGTATGAGCGAAGAGATTATCCTATGGATGTCGGCGCAGTTTAACTTTGTACAAATACCCGATCGCTTTTGTACCGGCTCATCGATCATGCCACAAAAGAAAAACCCTGACGTGCCAGAATTGGTACGCGGTAAAGCGGCGCGGGTTTTTGGGCAATTGATGACGCTACTTAGCCTAATGAAAAGCCAGCCGCTGGCTTATAATAAAGACAACCAAGAGGACAAAGAGCCGCTATTTGACTGCGTGGATACCCTAACCGGCTCGCTATTAGCTTTCGCTGATATGCTGCCGAACATCACGCCAAATAAAGATAATATGCGCGCCGCCACCATGAAAGGTTATGCAACGGCTACTGATCTGGCCGACTATCTAGTACGTAATGGCGTGGCTTTTCGTGATGCCCATGAAGTGGTTGGTAATACTGTCGCTTTGGCTATAAAGGAAGGCGTTGACTTGAGCGATCTGTCTTTAGCACAGTTGCAACAATTTAGCACTGCGATCGGTGATGATGTGTTCGACTTTTTGACGCTCGAGGGCTCACTGGCTGCCCGTGATCATTTAGGTGGTACTGCGCCCAATCAAGTCAAGCAAGCCGTTATTAATGGTCGTGCACGCCTAAAGGCTTTCGCTTAATTGGATCAAAACAGTAGACAACCAAACCCACTACCAAACTAATAATTATCACACTAATAATAGGGAGTTACTCATGGCTGATACTTTTAATCCCCAAGCTAATACAGTTTTTTGCCGTAAATACAAGCAAGATCTACCAAAAATGGCCAATCCTCCTTTTCCCAATAAAAAGGGACAAGAGATACAGGAAACAGTTTCTGATAAAGCATGGCAAGAATGGCTTGAGCAGCAAACTATGCTGATCAATGAAAACCACCTTAGTATGATGGATCCTGAAGCTAAGAAGTTCTTAACAGAGCAACGTGAAAAGTTTTTAAATAACGAAGATTATGAGCGCGCGCAAGGCTGGACGCCTGAAAAGTAGACAATCATGATTTAGTTAAGTTTTATTTTTTCAAACTAAAAAAGCCCTGCTATTGTAAGTACTAAAATACTTATTTAGCAGGGCTTTTCTTGTTTGTTAAAACTACGTTTTACTTTCAATAACTATATTATTACTAAACCTTTGACGCCTCATAAATCTTGTTTATTGATTTATCTATAGTCTCAGCGAACTCTTTATCGCTTTGTTGTTTGCTCAAACCTTCGGTAAAGGCACGTGAGAAACTGGCAATCATACCAGGATTTTCTTCAAGCTTGTCACAAGCGACGCTACGGCTATAACCCCCTGATAAAGCCACGACTTTAATCACCTTTGGATGATCAATCAGCTCTTGATAAAAACCGCCTTCTTCTGGCAAAGTCAATTTCAACATAACTTGATGATCATCGTCGAGATAATCCAAGTGACGTAAGATCGCTGTCTTTAATATCAGCTCGCAGTCATGTTTTTTGGCGCTATCAATATTGACCTCTGGCTCTACGATAGGCATAAAACCTTTTGAGAGAATTTGTTTAGCGACATCAAATTGCTGCTGCACTACTTTCTCAATACCATCGACACTAGGCTCGTAAATGACTGAACGCATCTTAGTACCAAACACTGGATACTTTTTAGCCTTATCTAATAGCGCATTTAGACCTGGTATCGGACGCATTACTTGTACGCCATCCATTTGCTCAGCAAGACCTTTATCTACCTTTAAAAAAGGTACGATATTTTTATCTTCCCAAAGATAATTAGCGGTAGGTTTACCGTTAACTTCGCGATCCATAGTGTCTTCGAATAAAATAGCACCAAGGACGCGCTCATTATCAAAGGCATTACAGGTCATAATACGAGCGCGCATCTCATGTACTAAATCGAACATGGATTCATCATTATCGTATTCATCACCGCTTACACCATAGTTTTCTAACGCTTTAGGTGTGCTACCACCGCTCTGATCAAGCGCTGCAATAAAACCTGAACCATTTTTTATCTGTTGTAGTTGCTTTTCGTATTCCATTAATTATACATCCTATGCTTATTAGTATTAATTGAAGTTAATAAAGATTGAATCTTATGATTTTATATTGAATAACATAAAATAGTCTACATATGATCTAACTGATTATCTGTTTGTGAGTAAGCTTATCATAAGGCGTAACAAGTACCTATATTCAATAAGTTAACAAACCACCCATTCCAAGAACAGTTGTTGGAATTTTGTAGACTCTCATTACGCTTTATTATATATATTGCTACCAGCATATACAAACTGGACCTTTTTATGCCAAAAATAATACTACTACGCAGGCTACTGCTAATATGAGCCCTATTACATTAACTCGGTTCAAAGATTCTTTAAAAATACCTACCCCGATGAGTGTCGCAACTGTAATCACGCCTACGTTCATGCCGGTAAATACAATACTCGGCGACTCAGATAACACCTGATGCGCGCGTACATAAGCATAAATGTTACCCATGTTCAGCGCACCTAGCAACAGCCCTGCTACCAGTGCCTTGCCTTGCCAGCGTACCCGTGTAATGAGTAGATAGATGAATAATAATAAGCCGGCCAGTCCAAAGCTTACCAATAAAGTCAGCGCAAATGCCGCTCCTTGTTTGGCAACCTGCTTAAATAAAATATCGATAATACCGTAGCCTGCCCATACCCCAAATAGCCAAAGTGGTGTCTGCCGAGCCGATTTATTAGTAGTATTATCTATAGCCTTTTGATGCGGACGATAAACCAATGCTCCCAAAGCTAGAAATCCTAATATCAGTCCCAATATACGAGTTCCTGTTAGTATTTCTCCAAATAAAAGGAATGCGGCAATAATGGGAATAATTAAGGATAGACGCTGGGCGGCGTCAGTTGCGACCATACCAACCGCTGCAATAGCTCGGCCTAGAATAACGAACACAGCAGGCAACAAAACTCCAAGGGCAATAATAATGCTCCATACGCTGCCAAGGGTACTTAACCCGCTTATATCCGGGTCTAGTAAAACCAAAGTGAGCAAAAAGGCAACAGGGTAACCTGCCACAATAGTTTGACGAATATCTATATTTTTTTGCCGCAGCACTTTTAAAAGTACTGAGACTGCTACACTACATAACACTGCAATCGTCAAATACACCATAGTTTCTATCCTTGAATAAAAATGTAGCAAGATTATAAAAGTTGATTATAAGTAAATCGTTCGGCTATAGAATGTAACAATATATTTCATAGTTAGCAATTTTTATATTTTGACTAAACCGTCTACTCTGTTTTATTTTATGTCGTTTATTAATGACACCAGTACTAGTCCTCAAGCTCAAATTACAATTAGCAAGCAGGATGGATTAATAAGTTTTGCTAAAATAATGTACTTTTTTTACACCCCTAACCGCTCAAGATCGCACTGGTAAGCTTACTGATCCCGTCTTAGCCTATGGTTATTAATTACTTATGAATGCTCTATTTCGCTTTTTTGAAAATCGGCTTCCCGCCTTTCCTGAAACCCCTATGATGTTGCCCTCTCCTCGTGATGGGCTCCTAAAATTTTTGTGGGCCTGTACGAAAGGTCTACGTGGCTGGCTGCTACTATTCATGATCTTGTCGGCTGGTATTGGGGTTTATGAAGCGGTACTGTTTGCTTGGATTGGGGACATTGTCAATTGGCTTGGCCTTTATACGCCGCAAACGCTATGGAGCGAGAAAGGCGATATGTTGCTGCTCATGCTGGCCGTGATGGTGCTGAGTCCCATTTGGATTGCTTTAGCGTCATTTGTCCATTTCCAAACGATCAATGGCGTGTTTCCGATGCAGATGCGCTGGCGTTTTCATCAGCATATGCTGGGTCAATCGATGCAGTTTTATCAAGATGAGTTTTCAGGTCGTATCTCTGCTAAAGTGATGCAAACGGCGCTAGCAGTACGTGATACAGTAATGACCGTCACTGATATGTTTACTTATGTTGGCGTGTACTTTATCACCTCTGGTATCATCTTATTCAATCTTGATAGCTTATTATTAATACCATTTATCATCTGGTTTATATTGGTTGGCTTTAATCTGCGTTTCTTTATTCCTAAGCTTAAACGCACCGCTATTGTACAAGCCGACGCCCGTGCCTTGATGGTGGGACGAGTGACCGACGCTTACGCCAATATTATGACCGTTAAGCTATTTAGCCATTCACGCCGCGAGCTGGGTTATGCCAAAAACGCTATGGGCCAGTTTTTAGAAACGGTGCATGGGCAAATGCGCTGGGTTAGTCGTTTGGAAGTCTCGACCCATGTCATCAGTGTCGTTTTGATCGGTAGTACCGCTGGCATTAGTGTTTATCTTTGGCAACAAGGCGCTATTGGGGTGGGAGCGGTTGCAGCCGCAACAGCAATGGCGCTACGATTAAATGGTATCACCCACTGGATTATGTGGGAGACGGCAAGATTGTTTGAGAGTATTGGTACCGCGCAAGATGGTATGCGCACCTTGTCAGCGCCGCAAACCATTATCGATGTGCCCAATGCACCTGCTTTAAAAGTCACCGAAGGTCATATTATCTTTGATCACGTTGATTTTAGTTATGAGAGCGTACAAGACGCAGATAGCTTAGAAGGTGAAAAAATTAGCGATGTTAATATTGATGAGTCTGAGCTTAGCGCCTCGCCAGTGAAGCTACTTGACGACTTTTACCTAAATATTAAACCTGGCGAAAAAATCGGTTTGGTCGGACGCTCAGGTGCTGGTAAATCAACCTTGGTTAACTTGCTTCTGCGTTTCTTCGATGTCGATAGCGGTAAAATCTGTATCGATGGACAAGCGATCAATGAAGTCACTCAAGAGTCTCTACGCCAGCAAATCGGTATGGTGACGCAAGATACGTCTTTGCTGCACCGGACCGTACGCGAAAACATCGCCTATGGTCGCCCAGGGGCTAGCGATGCAGAGATTATCCATGCCACCAAGCAGGCACAAGCTTGGGACTTTATTAAAGATTTACATGATGATAAAGGCAATACAGGCCTTGATACCCAAGTCGGTGAGCGCGGTGTTAAGCTATCTGGTGGTCAACGTCAGCGTATCGCCATCTCACGGGTTATGCTAAAAAATGCGCCTATTTTGTTGTTGGATGAGGCCACCAGTGCCCTTGATTCTGAAATTGAATACGCTATAACTGAGAGCCTAAATGATATCATGATGGGCAAAACTGTCATTGCTATTGCCCATCGTCTCTCGACTATTGCTGCTCTTGATAGACTGGTAGTGATGGATAAAGGTCGTATTATTGAGCAGGGCAGTCATGAAGAACTGTTGGAGTTGGATGGTGTTTATGCTGGATTATGGGAGCGTCAAAGTGGTGGTTTCTTGGGAGCAACTGAGTAAGACGATAAGACATCAAGCTGGATCATTATAAGGACGTAGCATTTTTATGGAAACCTTTGTAAAAAGCATAATGATAAATGGTAAGCAAGCGCGCTATTACGATTTATCTACTTTGACGCAAAATGCAGGTGAAAATACAAAGCCAGCAGCGCATTTTTACGGGGGCAATGGTTTTGCGGTTGGTACTTATGAGCCCCTACTCAAAGCGCTGGCACATGAGCTGAATCTTAGCGCTCTTGCATTACAAGGTTATTGGTATGACACGCCAACAGATAAAATAATGACTCGCGAGCAAGACGCCGATATGCTCGTTGAGTTTTTGGAGCAGACGCAAAAAGAACCTGTCGTCGGCATTGGGCATTCACAAGGCGCGTCTGCTACAGCAATGGCAGCTGCCAAGCGTCCTGATTTGTTCTCACAGCTTTATCTTATCGATCCGGTAACCTTTACCAAAGCGCAGTCGCTCCTGTATGGCAACACTCCTAGACGTATCTTAATGACCCAAGAACCTTTTAAAAGCACTGCTAAAAAACAAGCTGAATGGGTAAGCATTGATGATTATTATCAATTTTTGCGCCAGCATCGAGCGTTTAGACGTATCAGTGATGAGCATCTTTATACCTTTGCTAGCAACAGCTTAGTCAAAAGAGATGATGGCAGTTATACCTTGCTCTTTAAGCCCAAATATGAATTAGCCAGCTATTTTGGTACTCCATACATTACTAAGGCCTTAAAAAAGCTCAATAAAATCAATCTGCCTTACACCTTAATGCTTGCTAAACCCTCAGTGTTTAATAGCAATAAAGTTCGTAGTAGCTGGCAAGGAGTAGTACCGGATAATCGTATCGTTACTTTATCGGATTACGGGCACTTAGTGCCTATGGAAGCGCCAGAGAAATGTGCTGATATTATTCTTGACTCAAACCGCTCTTTTAACTCCAAAATAGCCAGTTAGATGAGCAATTTATTTACACCTCACGCTACTGATAACCTATTGCCTTACGATGGCAGGGTTAGCGATTTAGGCATTGTTATTGATGATACTGATGTTCTTTATAATACTTTACTAGCTGAGCTTCCTTGGCAGTCTGACATCGTGACTTTATTTGGTAAAACTCATGTCACCAAACGCCAGATCGTTTGGATGGGTGAGGATAGCATCAGCTATCATTATTCTGGTCACTTGCGCCGCACCGCTCCTTGGTCAACTATAGTATTGCAAGTAAAACAACTTGTTGAGCAAAGACTTCTAAGCAACGGGATTAATGCCAATTTCAATTCATGTTTATTAAATTACTATCCTTCTGGTAGCGAAGGCATGGGCTATCATGCTGATGATGAAAAAGAGCTAGGCGCGCAGCCTACCATAGCTTCCTTATCTTTAGGGGCTACTAGAAAATTTGTCCTTAAACATAAAAAAACTCAAGACAAAATCGAGCTTCATCTTGAGTCCGGTCAGCTTATCGTCATGCATGGTGTGACTCAAAGCTTTTGGAAGCACACTATTACTAAGACGACCAAGGTAAATGAAGGACGCATCAGCCTTACCTTTCGGCGAACGCTAAGCACGCCTCTTTTATAACAGCAACTGTCTAAACCTACTTTATTCAGCAGCTTGACGATCCAAAAAACGCTCGCGATAGCATTGATAAGCGGCTTCACAAACGCTTGAAGTATAGCTAGCATTAACGCCGCCTGCGACCATAGCTCCTACCGCTGGAATGATTTGCGCCGCTTTAGTCTTGACCATATTGGTCGCCACTTTAGTTGCCGTTTGGCGCAGCACTCGTGAAGCTACTTTTTCGTTAACCTTGTTAAAGGCTAGAACTTCTGGGTCTTTTATTGTACTAAAGGTATCATCAAGTGCCGATTGGCGTTCTTCAGCAGAAGCGGAAGTGGCAACCGCCAATAGTGACATAGCAAATAATTGCTCGTTTTTATCACTCATATCAAAACCGTAGTAAGTCGCGTATTCACCGATAGCACGCAGATTAGCGGTAATAAGACCCATTATATCGGCAGGAATGCCTGCCCAGCCAGCGATACCTGTTGCCACGCCTTGAGCGCTAGTTAGCGCCACATACTTACTCTTAAAGAGTTTGACTTGCTTATCGACGATGGCGATAGGCAAATTTTCGATGTCTTGAAGCTTTTTAACCTCTGAGCCGTCAATATCTGTTTCGTTTTGGTAAGCTTCAATGGCATCTTGCACGTCTAATGTCCAATTCGCCGTATCACTTAATGTAGTTATCATCTTTTCAGTAGCTTGCTTCAAAGTTTCACCGAACTGCGGCGCTGCCATTAGCCTCTCTCCAGCTTTGTCGATTGGCTTACTTAAGGCAGCAAAGGCTTCATCTAAAAAGCTTTTTTCAGGGTTCTTCCAAGCTTGTATTTGTTGGCGAACCTGAGATTCATAAGCTTCTTTATCAGCAGTACCGTTATTCTTAGTACTGGTGTCAGTAGTGTCCTGTTTATTCGCTTCTTTACTAGTACTTGTCTGGTTATTAGTAGCGGTTTTCTCGTCAGTACTTGTTTCTTCATTTTTATCATCAGCGACTGCTAGGACAATTTTACCAAAGGTATCGCCTTTTTGTAGCTGAGTGTGGGCTAAGGCCACCTCCGGTAATGGATAAGTCTTTTGAATATGCAATTTAAGCTCACCATTAGCGACTTGCTCTAGCGCCTCTGCCATGGATTGACCGCTACGCTCAGCCTTAAAACCGTCTACCTGTAGATTTTTTTGGCTACCTGCCTCTTTAAGTTTATCAACCCAAATCGTTGGTAACACGTTGACACGCCCGCCAGATTTAAGCGTTTTAAGCGCACGAACGCCTGCATCATCGCCGACTAAATCTAGCAGTACGTCAGCCTGCAGATCAGGGAAATCCTCGTCTTTGGTATAATCGATCCAGCCTTCAAGTTTAGTTTTATTGATAAACTGATCAAGCTTATCGTACTTGTCAGGTGAGCAAATAACTGTCACTTTTATATTGTCTTTTGCAGCTTTGTCCATCAATAGCTGTACGACCAATTGCCCAACGCCGCCTGCGGGCGCATTCATTACCACATACTCACCAGCTTTAATGTCCGCAGATTCTACAAACTGTAGCGCGGTTTGACCCACACAAGGCAATGCTCCAGCTTGTTCTAAAGTGAGCGCCTTTGGTACTTTAGCCAATAGATTAGCATCAACTGCCACAAACTGTGCATAGCAACCACCGCCAAAAGTCAAGGCAGCAACCTTGTCACCAACTGCATACTTGGCACTATTACTTTTGACCACAGTGCCCGCCACATCAAAACCTAATATAGCAGGCTCATCGTGATCGAATTTATCTTTTTGAATAGCCTCTGCGCCCCAGCCTTTACCTTGACGGGTTTTATAATCCACAGGGTTAATACCAGCGTATGCTACTTTTATGAGCACCTGCTCATCATCAGGTTCCGGCATGGCTACGCCGTCCTGGTACTGCATAACTTCAGGCTCACCAAATTTACGCATAAGCACCGCATGCTGGGTCGTTGGTAAAGATTTATTTTCAGAGAAAAGATTAGACATAATAAAATATCCTTTTTTATATGTGAATGAGAACTACTAAAAGCTATTGATTTCGCCGGGCTTAAAACAACCTTGCAAAATTTTAAATTTATGCCAAAATCAGCTCTGCGCTAATAGGCAGATGGTCTGATAGCGTTGACCAAGGTTTACCACTATGCACCCAAGCGTTTTTTACCTTTAAATTGCGTACATAGATACGATCCAAACTCAAAACAGGCAGTTTTGCCGGAAAAGTAGGTGACAATTTGCCATGACAGTGTTTAAAAGCTTCCGTCATGCCCAGACTGGCTGCCAGCTTATCACAAGACATCTTTTTCCAATCGTTAAAGTCACCTGCCAATATCAAAGGTTGATTAGAGTCAATCTCGTTTTGCACGTAGTCAGCTATAGCCTGATACTGCTTAATACGATCGCGCTCAAACAAGTTTAGATGCGCGCATAAGACTACTACTGGTTGCTCCCAACCCACTGGCTGTACTTCACAGTGCAGCACCCCGCGCTGCTCAAGCTTATTAACCGTAATATTAACATTATGCTTGGGGTCTAGAGGAAAGCGGCTAAGCACGGCATTACCGTGGTGACCATTATCATATTCTGAATTCTTACCATAGCTATTTTGCAATTGTAGATACTCTCCAAACCATTCGTGCTGCGACTGATCGGGGTATTCGTTGTACTGTATGTTGCGTTTTAGGTTTTGGCCTTGGACTTCTTGCAAACACAATATGTCTGAACCTATCGTATCAAGCGCTTGCGCAATACCTTGCATCTTGACTTGACGATTGAGGGGCGACATACCTTTATGGATGTTGTAACTGGTTAGAACGAAGGAGCGGATCATGGTCATAGATTCAATAATTTATTAAAAGTTAAGAAAAATCGTTATTAAAATAGGTTTGATAACTTATCGATAGACGCGTCAAGATTATAGACTGACGTCAAAACCGTTTGACAATAAAGCAAGTAGCAAACTAACGGGGAAGCTAAAGTTTCAGAATTATAAAAATTGTTAGGACTATCATCAATCAGCTTAGCAAAAATACGGCTTGATTACCCGTAAGTCTCATCTAAATAATCAATAATTTCTTTTGATTCGTACAGGACAACATTGGTATTGGGATCAATAAGATAAGGAAACTGCAGTTTTCTAGTCATGACCTGATCTTTAATGCGTTCGCGTTTGCCGCCTTTGACCGGACGATACTTGTTAGGATGGCGAGGAGCGCTAAAGACACTAAGATTGATACGTTTGCCAAACACTCCAATGTCCTCTATTTGCTCACGAGCAACGTTGTGATTAATATAGCCCACTTCAAGCTCGCTTAGCTTTTCACGTACCAAACGACAAAAGGGACTAGCCTCAAAACCGTAAAGATGCAGGAGCTCATCAGGCTTACCTCGAGCTTGATTATGCGCTGGATTCTCAGCTTTGACGCCGCGCATCATAGAGACCACACTGGCCGCTTTATTGACCAAGGTAGCATGATCATCAGTACTTGGTTCTTGGTAGTCTTTGGGCGTTATCCTTTCTTTAGAATAGTGGGTAAAGAGGTGATCAATGATAGCTTGTGAATCGAGTATATAATCATCAGTGTTAACATCAATTAAAAAAGGGACTTGTACCTTACCAGCGAGCTCTTTGAGCTCGTCACGATATACATGGCCTTCGTGGGGACTAGGACGACTCTCAAAATCCAAATTCAGATAAGTCATTACTTCACGCACTCGGCGCGAGTAAGGGCAAGCTTCGTGCTCATATAAAATAAGAGCTTCGCTTGGTTGCATTGGGAACGGTGTACCCATATTACCGCGTCCAGCGCGCAGCAGAGTTGAGGTCGTCGCCTGCAAACTCTTTATCGTATATCCCAGAGTATTGTTTGGAATTTTCATGACTAGCCTCCTTGTTAAGTTAATCAGCGTTAGCAATAGTAATGTCTGTAGCTACTAAAAATATAAAGTATTTAATGAAAAAGAGCATTGGATCGCAAAGAACCAATGCTCTAATTATTTACTGGTATGTCTTTATAGACACATTAATAATTAATAGCGTGTAACTAGAGCAATAGGCTGATCTTCACCCATAATCTCTTGCGGCATAAAGACCACTTCACCCCCATTATGCATAACTTGCTCAATAATCTCGCCGATAGCATCGTCAGTAACACCTTCGCCAGCAGCATCATCTACCACAGTAAGCGTTTGCGCTTTTTCGTCAATTTTTGCAGGCTGCATATAACCACGGCGTACATAAAGTGTCTCGCCTGCCCCTTGGAAAGCCCCGCGATAAACTTCTTGTAAGTCAGTACGTAGCATCTGTACCCCACGAGCTCTATCAATCTCGCCAAGCGCCGCTTCGTGCAATGAAGAGCGATACGCTTCTACTGCTTCTTGCACACCATCAATGATGTGCTGGGCACTACCATCTTCTAATTGAGTAACGTTAGTAACCGTACCGATAATATTATCTGGGCGATCACAGACTTCTTTATAGTAACCAACGTTTTTTGCATCGCCGACGATAACGAGCGGCATTTTATGCTCGCCCCATAGCTCTTGCACGCTTTTATCTACTTGGTTAAAGAACTCTTTTAGATGGCTACTTTCGTTGTTTGATGAACGATCAGAACCACCGTCACCAGTAGTATATAGGCCATTATTTTCGATAGGAAATGGGATGTTTTCCATGTTATTTTGGATGTTATCATCCGTATCAAGCTCTTTGACTACACGGTCGTTGGACGCTTCAATTAAACGCGCCATATCGCGAGTGATTACCACAGCATAGAAATGTACGGCGCTTGCCATATCACGAACCAAGTCGCGGGTAGCGAAACTGTCTGAGATAACGACACGCTCAGTGGTATCAAGCGGCATACGAATGATTTGCACATCATCAGTGCTGGCAAAAATAGCTAACGTATCGAGATTATAGTTGTGGTTTAGCTCGTCCGTTTTGGCATGAATACCTTCCATAATCGTAGCGGCGATATGCTTGTCGTATTCATTCGTCAATCGTTCTTCTGCGACTTTTAATTGGTTCTTTAGAGCAATAGGATCTTGATCATTAGCGGGATGTTCACGATGGGTTTTAACAAAAATACTAACCGCTGGATCGGCTTTGGTTTCACGTAGGCTCTTAAGCGTTGCTTTCATAGATAATTTTCCTTCTTTTGTTGTCGTCAATTTTAAATAATGAATAGAATCTAATTTTATTTATAAGATAGTTATTTATACTACATTCTATTCATGGTACTCCAAATAAATCTGCTTTGGTTTTAATTGCTAACTTTTCAACTATCAGCTTTTTATTACCCGTTAACTTCTTAATTGTTTTGCTTAACCATTACGATGCTAACAAGTTCCCGCCAATAGCTGTATGGTTAGTTTGCAAGCAAATGATGACGCTTTGTAAGTACAGTCGTCAAATTGAGCACTCTAAACCATCTAATCTTAACAAAAAGATGGATACCTTTAAATAATCACTAGCTATCTTTTAGCGACTTGTATTCAGGCTAGAACATACCCATCTTTAAAATAACTTACTGTTAAACGTCTGATAAGCAGTTTATATTCAATTCATCCATCATTGAATTGTTATTGAACATTTATAATGAAGGCCTATAAAAGGACAGAATAATTATAATATTGACCGCTGTTCATCCAAATATTGACCGCTTTTTAACAGTTTCAACTCAATTCAATCTTTTCGCTCCGCCTATTAGGGAATATTTTTATGACTACTTTTGCAGCAGATTTGCACCTTGTGGACTTTACAGCAGCAAACCCTAACGACTTGCAAGTACAAGTCAATGCAGCTATTGACAAAGCCAATGCTTTTTTAGATGAGCTGTCAGTAACAGAAGACAACCAAGCTGATAGTAAAAGTATTGATACTACAAAAAATAATGTTGATGCTCAGCAAGCATTAGCAGATATTATTGATTTTGATCATATTAATTTAGCGCTAGATCGCAGTTGGGGTATTTTATCGCATCTAAACAGCGTGATGAGTAATGATGAGATTCGTCACGTTCATCATGAACTACTACCCAAGTTATCGGCTTATGGCACTCGTGTGGGTCAACATCAGCCACTCTTTAGTCGCTATCAAGCAGTAGTGGCTGATAAGGATTTTTTCGCCAAGCTTGAGCCTGCACGCGCACGTGCTATTGAGCTTGCGCTGCAACGATTTGAGTTATCAGGGGTCGCGCTACCAAAAGATGAGCAAGACAAATTCGCTGCTATTCAAAGTCAGTTATCCACCTTATCAGCGACTTTCTCAGATCATGTTTTAGACGCTACCCAAGCCTTTGCATTACCGCTTAAATCCGAGCAATTAGCAGGTTTGACCGAAAGTGGTTTGGCGCTGTTAGCTGATGCCGGCGAGCAATACAAAGCCAATCAGCGTAAAAATGATACGCTCAGCCAAGACGAGATTGACGCGTTACCAACACCTTATTATGTGGCGACTTTAAACATTCCCGTCTATTTGGCGGTGATGACTTATGCCGATGATCGACAGCTACGTGAGACACTATACCGCGCCTACGTGACCCGTGCCTCAGAGTTTGATGACCACACTAACAATAAAGGTGAGTCGTTAAATAATGCTGATGTCATGAGCGAGATCTTAGATCTGCGCGAAAAAAAGGCTAAACTATTAGGCTTTAGCAATTACGCTGAAGTATCATTGTCTACAAAAATGGCGGACAACGTCGCTGAGGTTGAAACCTTTTTACGTAATTTAGCTGCTAAAGCCACGCCTACCGCTAAAGAGGATTTAGCTGAACTACAAGCGTGTGCGCGTGATTATGATATCGCTGAGCTGCAACCTTGGGATAGCGCTTACTTGGCTGAAAAGATTAAGCAGAGTAAGTTTAGCTTATCGCAAGAAGAGATACGTCCTTACTTCCCACTACCTAGAGTGATTGATGGACTGTTTGCTATTGTTGAGCGTCTATATAGTATTACCGTCAAAGAGCAAAAATTTGACGATATCGTTGAAGGCACAGATACCATATCAACCGGGACTGTCTCACGCTGGCATAATGATGTACGTTTTTATCAACTGTTCGATAGCGACGATAGTTTAATCGGTGGTTTTTACTTTGATCTATTTGCGCGCAGTGGGAAGCGCGGCGGTGCTTGGATGAGTGGTTTTCAGGCGCGCTATCGTCATGAGGGCGAGGACTATGAGCAATTACCAGTCTGCTTTATGGTCGGTAACTTTACTCCGGCACTCGATGGTAAGCCCAGTCTTTTGACCCACAATGAAGTGTTAACTTTGTTCCATGAGTTTGGTCATGGCCTCCATCATTTGCTGACGCAAGTGAGCGTTGGTGACGTTGCTGGGGTTAACGGCGTTGAATGGGATGCAGTCGAGCTACCCAGCCAATTTATGGAGAACTGGGCGTGGGATAGCGAGGGTATTGCCCTGATCAGTAGCCATGTTGAAACCGATGAACCCTTACCTAAAGACAAACTTGAGGCTTTACTTGCTGCCAAAAACTTCCAAAGCGGTATGCAAACCTTGCGTCAGATTGAGTTTGCTTTGTTTGATCTACTGATTCACGCTCATACCCCAGCCCTTGACTATGACGGTATTTTAGCGACTTTAGATAAGGTGCGCGGCGATATCGCAGTGATGGATACGCCTGACTATAATCGTTTTGCCAATGGCTTTAGTCATATCTTTGCGGGCGGCTATGCGGCTGGGTACTACTCGTATAAATGGGCAGAACTGTTGTCAGCTGACGCTTTTAGTAAGTTTGAAGAAGACGGTATCTTTAATCCCATTACTGGTAAAGCGTTTCGCGAAACTATCTTATCAGTAGGCGGCAGCTTGCCGGCTAAAACTAACTTTGAAAATTTTCGTGGTCGTAGCGCTAGTATTGATGCGCTACTGCGTCATAGTGGTTTTGACAACCCTACATTCAATAATGCAGCCAACGATCAGGACCAACAGGAGGTGGGCTAATGCGTTACCAATCCGATCGTCCAAAGCGACGCTTTTTAGCAGGTGTTAGTTGCCCTAAATGCCAGGCCATGGATGCCGTAGTACAAGTCAATGTTGTGACGCCTGAACCTGACGAGTATATTGAATGTACTGAGTGCCAACATACTGAGCATCGCCCTGACCCTAGTGTAATTAGTGCCAAAAACCATCTTGAAGATCAACTCACTCGTGACGCTATGACCACCGGTACTAGCGGGACCATAAAGTTTAAACGGTAAATTTGTACGTTAGCATACTCGTTATTTAAAAAACAAAAGCCTATCTACTGATAGGCTTTTGTTTTGAGTTTTGTTATAGTAAGGTAACTTTGTTTTGATATAACTTGGCTTACGCATGACTTCTAAAAAAGCATCACTTAAACCGAATAATACTCCAAAATCCGCTCAACATATTAGTGCTCGCTCAAAAAAATTGATAGCTGTTATTTTATTGCTATTAATTATGGTCATTGGTTATTTTATCTGGCAACGCTCCTCTTTTACCATCCCATCATCCGTACAACAGACATCCGCAGTCTCTGAAGAAGCTCAATTAGAACCTGCTGGGAGCATTGAGAATACTAATATCAAAAGTACTGATAACGACCCTATGGGTGATGAAATTGTTGATACCCGAATACCTACAGCTGAAAAAATACTAAATGCTCCGCTACCAAAAACAGATAGCTTAGCGAAAGAAGAGATTGATCGTTTAGAGGACGAATACCAACGCCTTACAGAGCAAGAACAACTGGCCAGTGAACAAGTACAAATGAATAAGAAACTGACCGAAATGAAAGCAGAGCAAATTAAGTTACTTGAACAGCAAATAGCACAGTTGGAAGCCGCACCAACTCAATAATAACTATCAATTTTGGCTATATTATTTATTAAAGTATCTACTCAGGGGGTTATATTATGACTACTTTACAGCTTACTCATGCCCCTATTTTAAATAGTAGCGCGCAAGTACTGATCTTGCCTGTTAATACGGCTAGTATTTTTTTAGATCCTGTTTTGATGCGTACCAAAACCCTATACCCTGATAACTATCAACGCTATCATCGTGCCTGCCGTGATGGTAGTTTAGAGGTAGGAAGTTGTCTGCTACATAAGCGTGTTCGCGAGCAAGCGGGTCTTAGCGCCTCTCATAACGGCAATCAACCAATTTATGTCGCCAATCTCACAGTCTCCGATCATCCTTATCATCCGGCCCGATCCCAATGGTTAAAGACTGCTCTCATTGATTTGCAGCAGCAACTAATACCACTAATACGCTATCAAGGTGTGCGTAAAGTGGCTTTACTAGCAAGGCCTCTCATCTTTGATCATTCATCTACTAACATAATAAGTAAAGAAGAAAGCTCAACTAACAGCCTACCTTTAGATTGGCAGACCTTTACTTTACCGCTAATAACTCAATATCTGCAACACTTACCTAAATTGCGTACTGAAGTGCATGTACCAAGAAGTGTTCCTATCGCAAGCTAACAAAAATATAAACATTACTATATTCTGCTTTGTAGAATAAGCTATTGCAAAAAATAGAAGTCGCAACACTAGAATGTGTTTTTCTGTAGACATTAAAGGGTAGATTTATATCAAGATATTGACTAAGAAAAGACCTTAGCCTAGTATCATTAGTATTGATGGTGAATGATTTTTACCTAAACTTTAAAAAGGATAATAATTTATGTCAAACAACACTTCTAAGAACAATATGAAAGACAAGTCAGCAGACCCTCTTAAGAATGATGCAGTAACAGCGGTGGAAGTTGTCAAAGATGATACCGTAGTATATGAGGAAGGCGACTTCGAAGACTATAATGCCGATCATGACTATCAAGAAGAGACAGACGCTAGTTCGACCAGTAGTAATAAATCAGGTAAAGGTAAGTCAGACAAAGAAGATAAAGCTGAGAACACCAACAAGAATAAAAACGCTGGTAAAGACCAAAAGTCTAGTGAAGAAAAGTCATCTGGCAAAGATAAAACATCAGTTGAAGAAAAAGAGTCGCTTGAAAAAGACAGTAAATCTAGTAAGGACGATAAGTCTGATAAAGATCAGAAATCTACTAAGGATGATAAGTCTAAACAAGACAATGACTCTGATAAAAATGTAGAATCTAGCAAAGATAAACAATCTAAGCAAGATACTGATTCTGACAAAGAGGGCATATCTAATAAAGAAGAGTCTTCTGAGAAGGATGATAAATCTAGCGAAGAAGAGACTGATGCTAAAGATAATGAATCTGAGCAAGAAGATAGAGCTGACGAAAAAGAGCAGTCTGAGCAAGATGACACTGCTAGTATGACAACGTCTGGTATGTTTCAGTGGGCATCTAAGCTTCGAGAAGACTTTATGTCTGAAGCAATGAATATTACCAGTGGCGTCACAGAAAAAGCGACTGCCATGACGCTGCAAAGGTTAATATCTGTGGTAGATATGGAATTAGCAGCTTTTGATAGGAGCGTTGAAGTTGCTAAAAACCTTATAGCCAACGTAGAAGAAGAACGTACTAAGATTGCTGATAGAAAAGAGAAATACCAAGATATGCTTGATAAACTTGATCAAAAGGACCAAAACAATCAGAACGATCAAGACAATCAGAACGATCAAGACGATCAAAAAGATCAGGACAATCAAGACGACAAAGAAAATCAGAACGATCAAAATAAATAATTATATATAAAGTATAACTGATCTAATGTTAGACGTTTAAAATAAGCGTTTAACATTGGATTTTTTTGTCGCTTTAGGTTTCCTTACTGGTCATAACCTTGCTGGTATTAACACCTTTATTGTGAAAAAACAGACCATCCTGTTTTCTTGACTAGACGCTCCAGTGCTTTTGAGCCCAGTTTAGAGTTACCTACCGGATTAAGGCCTGGTGACCAGACAGCGATTGCGCCTTTACCCGGCGCTATCGTCAAAATTCCGCCGCCAACGCCGCTCTTACCTGGCAAACCGACGCGATAAGCAAACTCACCAGAGCCATCGTAGTGACCGCACATCATCATTAAGGAATTGATCCGTCTAGACTGTTGTGAACTGATCACCCTCTCCCCTTTAGGTTGATTGACACCATTGGACACCAAAAACAGACCTGCACGGGCTAACTGCTCGCAGCTCATGGCAATCGAGCATTGATGAAAGTAAGTGTTAAGTATCTTATCCACATCATACTTTAGATGACCAAAAGACTTCATAAAATGCGCTAATGCGGCGTTGCGATTTTTGTGATCAATCTCAGACGTTGCCACTTTATAATCAAAACAAATCGACTCGTCACCTGTCACAAAGTGCACGAACTGTAAAATCTCATCCAATATCTCTTTAGGCTCGCGTCCCATCGTTATAGCATCGACTACCGCAATGGCGCCTGCATTGATAAAAGGGTTGCGCGGCCGGCCCGATTCATACTCCAATATAGTAATGGAGTTAAAAGGGTCGCCGGAGGGCTCACGACCCACATGACTCCAAAGCGTACTTCCTAATTTGCTAAGAGCAAGGGTTAAAGTAAAGACTTTGGAGATACTTTGGATCGAAAACAGTGTGCTAGCATCCCCTGCTGAATACATCTGCCCATCAGGGGTTGCCACAGCAATGCCAAACTGGTTGGGGTCGACATGCGCGAGCTGCGGGATATAATCCGCTACTTTGCCACGGTCAGTCTCACAAGCTATTTCTGCGGCAATATCATCTAAAATTTGTTGCATCATAATGGAGTAACCATGTTTTCACTGTTTTATCGAATTATGCTAAAAAATCGTTGCAAACTATAGAGGATCACTGTATCACCCTACGAACTATTTGCTTTTCTGTGAACTCAGTTATATATGTTTTTCGGCCATTCTAATAGCTAGTTTCAACAAATCATCGGCTGTTATGTCTTTTAAAGGTTCTAGTTTATCTATATCCTCGGTTTTTATAACCTTTGCCATTGTGTCCTGTTGGCTTGCCAAGTTGAGCTTTTTAGAGTTATCAACATACTCTTGCATCATCTCACGTATGACTAGCGATTTTGTATAGCCGTTCTGCTCAACTACTTGCTTGAATTCGTTTGCCAACTTTTCATCGCAACGAATATGAATAGATGCTTGCTTAGGTTTACTCATAAATATTTAAGCTCCTTTGTATAAAAATTAAATATTTTGTAGTAACAATTGGTACTGTTGTTATAAATATCTACTGTAACATTTGTAGTCCATTTTGCAACACATTATCCTTGTGCCTACATTAACAAGCAAATAACAGCCAAAAAAAACGCCTTGAGTGCTATTACTAACAGCTCAAAGCGGTTTTTAAACTTAACCGAAAAACTATTTATTCAACAGCAGCAGTGGCTTCCTGCTCAACACCTTTCATAGTCAGTTTAATACGACCACGATTATCTACGTCTTGCACAAGTACTTTAACGGTTTGGCCTTCTTTTAGATAATCAGATACATTCTCTACGCGCTCTTCTGCGATCTGTGAGATATGTACCAGACCATCAGTGTTTGGTAAGACGTTTACAAACGCACCAAAGTCAACGATACGCGCAACGGTACCTTCATAAGTTTTGCCGACTTCAACTTCAGCGGTTAGTGCCTCAATTTTACCAATAGCTGCTTTGGTTGCGGCTTTATTCTCACCAAAGATACGAATGGTACCATTATCGTCGATATCGATAACCGCGCCCGTCTCTTCGGTAAGCTGACGAATCATCGCACCGCCTTTACCAATAACATCACGGATTTTATCAGCATTGATCTCGATAACCGCATAGTTTGGCGCATGAGCGTTGATCTCAGTACGGCTCTCAGGCAATACTTTGTTCATGGCCTCCAAGATATGGATACGACCTGCATGAGCTTGCTTTAACGCTTGCTCCATAATATCAGGGGTAATCCCCTCGATTTTGATATCCATCTGCAGCGCAGTAATACCGTCTTTTGAACCGGCAACTTTAAAGTCCATATCGCCAAGATGATCTTCGTCACCCAAGATGTCAGATAGTACGGCAAAGCGCTCGCCCTCTTTGACCAGACCCATTGCAATACCAGCGACCGGCGCTTTCATCGGTACGCCTGCATCCATTAGTGCTAAGCTTGCGCCGCAAACAGAGGCCATAGAAGAAGAACCGTTCGACTCGGTAATCTCTGATACCACGCGGATGACATAAGGAAAGCGTTCGCTATCGGGTAGCATCGCTTCTACGCCGCGGCGCGCTAGGCGACCATGACCAATCTCGCGGCGTTTTGGAATACCTTCACGTCCAGTCTCGCCTACTGAGAAATGCGGGAAGTTATAGTGCAGCATAAAATGATCGCGGATCGTACCTGCAAGCGAATCAATCATATTGACATCACGGCTGTTACCAAGCGTGGTCGTTACCAATGCCTGAGTCTCACCGCGAGTAAATAATGCTGAGCCATGCGTATAAGGCAATACCCCAACTTGGATATCAAGAGCACGAACCGTTTCAAGGTCACGACCATCAATACGCGGCTTACCGGATAAAATATTATCACGTACCGTACGGTATTTTAGATCATTATAAATGTCTTTAAGCTCAGAGACCTTGCTATCATAGTCCTCAGACTCCGCCTCACCTGCTAGAGCTTCAATAGCAGCGTCTTTGATCTCATCAAGCTTGGCATAACGATCTTGCTTATCAGTAATCGTATAAGCGTCGGCAACTTGTGCGCCAAACTGCTCTTTCATACTAAACTCTAAAGTCTCATTATGCTTAGGGGTTTCAAATTGCTGCTTGGCAGTGCCTACTTCTTCGGCAAGTGAGATGATGTTATCAATAACGATTTGCTGCTGCTCATGACCGTACAATACTGCGCCTAACATCTGATCTTCTGACAGCTCTTTAGCTTCAGACTCAACCATCAATACCGCAGACTTAGTACCAGCAACAACCAAATCAAGATCGCTATTTTCTAGCTGCTCAAGCGTTGGGTTTAATACATATTCGCCATTGATAAAGCCTACGCGTGCGCCGCCTACGGGACCGTTAAAAGGGGCATCTGAGATTGCTAGAGCAGCTGAAGCACCTATCATTGCAGCAATATCTGCATGACGAGATTTGTCTGATGAGACGACTGTGGCCGTAATTTGAATCTCGTTGACATAACCTTCAGGAAATAATGGACGAATTGGGCGGTCAATCAAACGTGACGTTAGCGTCTCAAACTCGCTAGCACGGCCTTCACGCTTGCCGTAAGCGCCAGGGATTTTGCCCGAGGCGTACATTTTTTCTTGATAGTTTACGGTTAGCGGAAAGAAGTTTTGACCTTCCTTGGCTTCTGATTTGACTACGGCTGCTACAAGGACTGAAACACCGCCCATATGTACCATGATAGAGTTGGCTTGACGGGCGATACGGCCAGTCTCTAATACCACCTGCTGATCACCGTATTGAAATTCACGTTTAATAGTATTAAACATTGTCGGATTTGTCATATATTTTTCCTAATGTTGGATAACAGGGCCAATACCAGTCCTACGTCTGTTTTGATATTGACTGTTATAGTTCTATAGTACGATTATTATTACTATTGCTTTTAGATAGTTTAAATTCGGTTTCGATAACTGCTAGTGATTTTAATGAAATAAAGGTAAGCTTTTTGCTCTTTACATGAGCAACTATCTATAAAACAGCTTAAAGAGTATGACAGCCAACTATACTTATAGTTAACTATGTTTTTTATAGTGCACTATTTTACAGGGATTTATAGATATTGACCAATCAATTGCTAAACTGAACAGATTTTAGTGTTTTTGACCAATGTAGATCCATTATTGATAGGTCGTTGTCGTCCTCTACCTTGTCCATTTAGTTTAATGGCTAATGACCATAAAAAAACGGCGTGAAACTATTTTCACACCGTTTTTATACTACTCATATTTTATGTCGATAACTTTATGCGAGCTATCTTTATCAACTTAAAATGATCGTGAAACTTTACAGTATCTCTAAAGTAGATTCCTGCTTGCAACACAGTCGCTGAATTAACGGCGTAAACCTAGTTGGCTAATCAAAGTGCTATAACGACCAAGATCTTTACCTTTTAAATAATCAAGTAGTTTACGACGAGTATTAACCATACGAATAAGACCACGACGGCTATGATGATCCGCCTTATGAGTTTTGAAATGGTCTTGTAGATCATTAATACGAGCACTTAGTAGTGCAACCTGAACCTCAGGTGACCCTGTGTCATTCTCACTGCGTTGATATTGAGCAATAATGTTTTGACGATCAGTATTAGTTAGCATAAATTTCTCCGGCAATGCTAAAAGTCTCAATATTTACTAATAAATTTGCAAAACATGGTTTAGAAAACATTGAAACTATAGAATAAAATAAATAAAAAGCTTACCGCCCATTCGGGACAACCCTGCATTACTAGAGTTGACCTAGTAGACAACAAGCATAATAAATTGGCTTAGCACAGTATATAAAATAGTATCGTTTAGTAAAGGCAGTTTCATTAAAATGACTTTTTAAAAATACGATACAACACTGGTACGTAGCTCGGCGGTCATTATAACAAAAAACTGCTGAACTAACAGCAGTTTTCAAGATTAGTTTTAACGGTTTTTATAAATTATCCAGTAGGGCTAACTCTTCTATGTGATACTTACTTGCTTTTGTTATGCTTAACGTCATCTTCAGTAGCATTACCACCAAGAGCGTCATCATCAAGCGGTACTGTAGTAGCTTCAGCCAAACTGTCAGGAGCTTTGTCTTGTTTAGGATTAATGTCCTCTGCAAGCTCTTCAATCTTTTGTTCTTGCTGATCCATGTTTTGTTTTGAACTATCCATAGTATCTCCCTATATTTCTAAACTTTTAGCAGCTAATACTTTTGAAAATAGTAGCTAACCATATCCCATCAGCTACTATTTAGCATTAAAGACTATTTATCTTCTTTAGCGTCTTCTAAATTATCAGCGATACGATCTGCTGCTTCCTCAGTTTCTTCTTTATAGTTATTCTCAGTCTGATTCTTCAGTGATGAGATTTCTGATTCAGATTTTTGTTGCTCAAGTTTGGTATCATTTGGATTAGGCTGTGTCATAATATTTTTCCTTTGTAGTTATCAAATTGTAGTTATTAAATTAAATGTGATTATAAGGACATAAATTGGCAATTATCGCTAAGTCATGCAAAACACATTATATATCATATACCACGTACCAAGTAATAGATACTATTTGGATCATTTACCCATGTTGAGGCATCTTCTCAAATAAATACTCAGTAATGGTATACTCAGTAATAGTATAGGAACCAAGCTATTACGCCAAGGCTTTGTCAATAGCTTCAACGAAGTTATCAATATCGTCAGGGTTACGCGAAGTAATCAAATTACCATCTACTTGTACTGTTTTGTCCACAAAAGTTGCACCAGCATTTTCTAAATCTGTTTGCAAACTGGGATAAGCAGTTAGTGTCTTACCCTTTGCAATGCCCGTATTGGCTAAAATCCAAGGGCCATGACAAATAACGGCTAGTGTTTTATTAGCGTCGTTAATAGCATTAACGATGCTATGCGCTTCTCTATTACCGCGTATAGTATCAGCATTTACCGTACCACCAGGGATTACAAGAGCATCATAATCACTGACTTTAGCATCTTTTGCAAAGATATCAGCGGTAAAGGTATCGCCTTTGTTAACATCTTGGTTCATGGCTTGAACCTTTTTGTCCTTATTGGTAGTAATAAGGACAGTCTCATAGCCTTTATCTTTTAGTTTATTATTAACTTCTTCATACTCTGCTTGTTCAAAATTATTATGAAGTAAAAAAGCAATCGTTTTCATAGTATTCCTTATATCATTATAGTTGAGCTTTAGAAAAACACACTGCCAAAAAACCATTCTAAACAAGTTTGGCGTTAGTTTTTTTATTGTATGCAAACTTTTTAGTGAATACGTTTCTTATGAATTGACTTCTCATATAGTGCCCTTTGTCTGACACAATTAGTGTATAAAAAAAGCAGATTTCACCATAGGTGAAACCTGCAATTAAATGTGACGATATGTGATTAGTGTAAGGCACTAGTAAGCTATATAAAGCTTTAGTAAATATTGTAGAAATATAAAAGATTTAATAAGAGCCTCAATAATTCTAACAAAAATATTTATAACTGAATAAGCTTTTTAGGCTGCAAACGACCATTTAAACTTACCGCTCCTAAACCGATAAACTGTCCTTGCTCATTGACAAGACGTATATCTATAGGGATCTCATAACTTGGCAGCTGCTCTACATTATCTCGGCTATTAGAATCGGGAGCTTGACTGATACTACTATTTTGTTCGTCGACTATAGTGTTATCAAGATTACCTGTATGGTCTATACTTTGCTCAACGTTATTTAAAATATAGGCTTTAAGATCGCTTGTAAGCTGCTCTGTTACATTCAAGCGTTGGCCTTGTCGTACCCGGCTGCTTTGCTGCGCTGACAGTATTAGCTTGGGCTCAATATTTACACAAGCTTCTACAGGCAAGAGCGGATCAAATCTACTCCTAAAATTTAGCGCTTCTAATTGCTCTAATGTAAGGGCATCCTCAACTTTAAAGTCGCCAACCTCTAAACGTCTCAGTGCCGTTAAATGTCCAAGTGTGCCTAAAGCATTGGCTATATCTTCTGCCAAAACCCGAACGTAAGTACCTTTAGAGCAAGTTACCGTCAGCTGAATATGATGGGCGTCTATCGCTACTAGCTCAATCGCTTTGATTACTATATTCCTTGGTTCTCGTTCAATCTCTATACCAGCACGAGCATACTCATATAGCTTTTTACCGTCTTTTTTTAGCGCAGAATACATAGGCGGAATCTGCTGCTGCGCTCCTAAAAATGCCTGAGCAGTACTATCAAGTAAAGCTTTAGTGACGATTGGTACGTCCTTTTGGGCTACTATCTGCCCATCCGCATCGCCTGTATCGGTCTGTTGACCAAGTAATATTGTCGCTTGGTAAGACTTATCAGCATCTAATTGATAATGACTAAATTTGGTGGCCTCACCTAGACAAATCGGCAATAAACCTGTCGCCATCGGATCAAGCGTACCCGTATGACCTGCCTTTTTACTGTCGTGCTCAGGTGATTTGAATAAATATTTGACCTTGGATACCACTTGCTGCGAAGTCATACCTATAGGCTTATCAATCAAAATAACCCCTGAAACCTTTTGTTTACTGGGTTGTTTATTAGACTGCTTATTCGCTTGTTTTGACATAGTGGTAGATTACTCGTCAGCTTCATTTTGCTCAGTTTTAGTAACGGCTTGATTGATCAAATCCATCATATAATTACCACGAGCGGTCACTTCATCATAATGAAAACGCAAGCGCGGCGTAGTACGAGTTTTCAAAATATGACTGAGCTGCGTACGCAAAAAGCCAGCTGCTTTGTTTAGTACCTCAATGCTTTGTTCATGATTGGTCTTGGTCATCGCATCGTTAAGCTCAGGCTCCATAATAGTGACATAAATATCAGCATAACCTAAATCGGAGCTTACTTTTACGCTTGAGATAGTCACAAAACCGGTAAGACGTGGATCGTTCACCTCATCTCGAATGAGAACAGCAAGTTCACGCTGAATCTGATCCCCTAAACGCTGTAGACGTTGGTTCATACTTTTATCCTATATTTATATCTTGAGTTAATAAGGCAGATGTGCGATAAAAAAGGCCTAGCAGGATGGACCTGTTAGGCCTAAGTAAATTTTAATCTAAGACTTAAACTAACATAATAGGTCTAAGCGGTAGGTTTAGATAGTACGCTCGAACTCTTGAATCTCAAAGACTTCAATCTTATCGCCTACTTCTACATCATAACCACGAACCGCAAGGCCGCATTCCATACCAGTACGTACTTCGTTGACATCTTCTTTGTAACGGCGCAGTGATTGCAGTTGACCGGTAAAGATCACCTTGTCATCGCGCAGTACGCGAATCGGTTTGTTACGATAGATCGTACCTTCAACCACCATACAACCAGCAGCGGCACCAAATTTGCTAGAGCGGAATACTTCACGCACATCAGCAATGCCAAGAATTTTCTCACGGTGTTCAGGAGCCAGCAGGCCGCTCATAGCCGCTTTAACATCATCAATTAAGCCGTAGATAACGCTGTAGTAGCGGATATCCATGTTGGCAGTATCAGCTTTGCGGCGCGCTGTAGCATCTGCACGCACGTTGAAACCTAACAGCACCGCTTCGCTAGACTCAGCAAGAGTGACATCGGACTCAGAGATAGGACCCACGCCTGAGCTAATCACTCTGACTTTGACTTCATCAGTTGATAAATCGTTCAGTGCAGAGAGCAGCGCTTCAAGCGAACCGCGAACATCAGTTTTTAAGACGATATTTAAGAACGACACATCGCCTTGTTCCATCTGATCGAACATGCTCTCTAAACGCATAGCATTTTGACGTTCAAGTTGACGCTCACGCTCACGATTAGTTCTAAAGTCAGCCACTTCACGAGCTTTTTTCTCATCAGTAACGACTAAGAACTCGCTACCAGCTGCAGGTGTCTCGGGTAAGCCCAATATCTCAACAGGAATAGAAGGACCCGCTGATTTGATACGTTGTCCACGCTCATCAATCATCGCACGAACTTTACCGTAATGCTCACCAGCTAGCACCAAGTCACCTTGCTTTAGCGTACCCTTTTTGACCAGTACACTAACCACAGGGCCACGACCTTTCTCAAGTTTTGATTCAATGACCACGCCTTGAGCAGCACCATCTAAAGGTGCTTCTAACTCCATCAGCTCGGCTTGCAGACTGATAAGCTCTAAGAGCTCATCAATACCTTCACCAGTCTTAGCTGAGATACGTGCCATTGGCGTATCACCGCCCCACTCTTCTGATACGACTTCTTTCGCGGTCAGCTCGTTCAGTACCCGATCAGGATCAGCACTTGGCTTATCCATCTTGTTGATAGCGACAATAAGCGGTGTACCAGCAGCGCGAGCATGATCAATCGCCTCTTCGGTTTGCGGCATCATGCCATCATCAGCGGCGACAACCAGTACTACAATGTCAGTCGCTTGTGCGCCGCGCGAACGCATCGCACTAAAGGCGGCGTGACCTGGAGTATCAAGGAAAGTTACTACTCCGCGGTCTGTTTTTACATGATAGGCACCGATATGCTGAGTAATACCGCCAGCTTCACCAGTAGCCACTTTAGTTTCGCGAATTTTATCGAGTAGCGAAGTTTTACCATGATCAACGTGACCCATGATGGTTACTACTGGTGGACGCGCCTGAACGTTGCTACTACGCTCATCAACCGCTTCGTGAAGATCATCTTCAACTTTAGTGTCGCTTACCGGTACTGGATTATGACCCATCTCTTCAACGATTAAACTTGCTGTCGCTTGATCAATAGTATCAGTCTCGCGTGCCATCTCACCCATTTTCATAAGCAATTTGGTAACTTCACGAGCTTTGACTGCCATACGCTGAGCCAGATCTGCTACCGTAATATGCTCACTAATCTCAACGTCATAAACGATTTTCTCAACAGGTTTCTCAAATTTATGCTGATTAGCCTGAGTTGAACGTAAACCATTTTTGGTGTTTTTGATCTCACGCTCGCTCTGGTTCTTACGGCGACGACCACGTGCACCAGTACTATTAGCACCGCGTTTAATCTCGCGGCGCTCTTTTTCAAACGACTCTTCTAGTGCGTCACCAACCAAACCTTCGGCCAGTGGCTCATCTTTACGCACTTCGGCAACCGGTTCACGGTCATTATATTTACCCGCCATTTTACGCATTTGTTCAAGCGTACGTTTTTGCGCTTCTTCAGCTTGAGCACGGCGAGTTTCAGCTTCGATCTCGCGTAGGCGATTCTCTTCTTTTTCGCGTGCTTCACGTGCTTTACGCTCAGCTGCGCTCTCAACTTTCGGTTTAGTAGCGACAGTTTTCTTCTTCTCTTTTTCTTTAGGCTTAACCTCAGCGGTAGCTTTGCCACCTTTTTTCACTACCACTGATGCTGCAACATCTTCATTCTTGCCGGTTGCGCTTTTGTTAGAGCCAAGACTTGCACGCATAGCTGCCAACGTTGCTGCCTGACGCTCTTCTGCTTCTTTTTTAGCAGCCGCACGCTCCTCGGCTTCTTTAGCAGCACGAGCTTGCGCCTCAATCATTGCTTGTTCACGTGCAGCCAGTTCTTTAGCTATTTTTTCAGGATCAGGCTTGTCAAATACTTTCTTTTTGCGCACCTCAACATTGACATTCTTTGATTTACCTGAGGAGCCAGTTACGCGTGCCGTACTTGTCGTTTTAGATTTGAGGCTAATACGACGTTTATCTTGTTGGCCGTGACTCTGCTTCAAATACGCCACTAGCTTTTCTTGCTCGCTTTCGCTGACCAAGTCATCTTCTGCACGAGCAGGCAAGCCAGCATCCTTTAGTTGCTGTTGTACAGCACTAGCGGTTTTGCCTACCATATCTGCCAGTTCTTTGACGGTCTTATCTGCCATTTATTATCACCCACTGTCTATTATTTGCTATATGTTCAATTCAATTGTTGGCTACAAATGATTGCGTTTAGGCTGATATCAACGTTATTTATTATAATTAAAATTAAATCAGTATAAGTATAAAAGGTAACGAGATTTTTTATCAGCACTTTATCGTCGATAGCATACCACCAAAAGACAGCGATATGCAGCTAACGCCTATTCATCGAACCAAGATTCCCGAGCTTTCATGATAAGCTTACCTGCGGTTTCGCTATCTAAGCCTTCAATATCTTCTAAATCAAAAACCGCTTGTTCAGCTAGATCATCAACGGTAATAATGTCTTTTTGTGCCATTTTATAGGCCCAACTAACAGTCATTCCTTCAAGATCTTGTAGTTCTTGACTCGGCTCTTTCATATTTTGTTGTTTAACGAGTTCATCTGCAATGACGACCTCTTTGGCACGCTCTTGAATCATATCAATAGCTTCGTCGTCCAAACCTTCTATATCATAAAAAGTTTCAACGGGTACATAAGCTACTTCTTCGATACTTGTAAAGCCAATATCAACTAATGCTTGTGCCAAATCATGATCTACTTCTAAACGATCATAAAAGAGCTCAATAAATGCTTTAGTTTCGTTTTCTTGACGCTGTTGATACTCTTCTTCTAGCATCATATTGAGTTTGTAACCGGTAAGCTCGGAGGCCAAACGAACATTCTGTCCTTGTGATCCAATAGCGCGTGCCAGCTGATCATTAGTGCTAAAAACAATGTCTGCTGTCTGAGTATCTTCATCTAAGATAATACTACTAACATCAGCAGGCTCAAGTGCGCTAATAATGTACTGCGCCGGATCATCTGACCACACCACGACATCAATACGCTCACCATCAAGCTCTTGCTGAACCGCTTGAATACGCGTACCGCGCATACCGATACAAGCACCCACCGGATCTATACGATTATCATTAGTCTTGACTGATATTTTAGCACGGGTACCAGGCAGGCGCGCGACATTACGAATCTCGATAATTTCTTCTGCAATCTCAGGCACTTCTTTTTGCATCAAGGCCGAGAGCATTTCAGGATGCGTACGCGACAATAGCAATTGTGCACCGCGATTTTCACGATTCACATGATACAAAATTGCGTTGATACGTGATTTCACCCGTAGCTGCTCGCGTGGCAGCATATGATCACGCGACAAATACCCTTCAGCATTGTCTCCTAAATCAATAATATAACCATCACGCGTCTGTTTTTTGACCTCGCCATACATCATCTCGCCAACGCGCGATTCAAAAGCGTCTGCTACTAAGGCACGCTCAGCTTCACGAATTTTCTGAATGATGACTTGTTTAGCTTGCGTGGCGGCAATACGACCAAACTCAATCGATTCAATTTGCTCTTCTTTAATATCGCCAATGGACCACTCATCTTGATCAAGATCAGTAATAGCTAATTGACAAGCTGGCATCTCATGATCTTCATCAGCAACTACTGTCCAGTAACGATAAGTATCATAATCACCAGTCGTACGATCAATAGCCACCCTTATAGCTACTTCTGGTTGATCGGTGTACACTTTTTTCTTAGTCGAAACCACTAAAGCGTCTTCTATTGCTTCAAAGATATCTTCAGGATTCAGGCCCTTTTCATTGCTGACGGTTTCAACTACCGTTAAGATTTCACGACTCATGATATACCTGTCCTATCATTCTATAATTAACTTAAATTTCATAACTTGTGTATTAACCTTGTATTGCTAAAGCAATCAATACGTCATTTGTTGTTTACTAAAGCGTTGCTTGTATGCAAATGAGAACAACTTGTAGATTTATTGTACATCTGACAGAATATTCAACCTTTTAAAGTTAGATATCTGTAAAAATTAAATTAGCCTTATCAATATTGCTAAAAGCGATCTCAAAGATCTCATCATCGGTGGCAGTAATCTGTAAAGCTGTATCGCTCATACTATCTAAAATACCTGTTACTTTGCGACGCTTCTTATCACCTTGCCCTATCGCTTGTATCAGACGTAAACTTACCGTCTGGCCAATATAATCGCGCATCTGCTCTTCTGAGAAAAACGCCCGATCAAACCCAGGTGACGATACCTCTAAGACATACTCACCAGCGATAGGATCATGAACCTCTAAAACCCCACTTACTTGGTGATTTACAGCAGCACAGTCCTCAATAGTTACTTGCTTATCTTGAGCTTGCTCTTCTGGCAATGACTCAATATAAATGCGTAATAAAGAGCGGCGGCCTTGCGGTACAAACTCTATACCCCAAAGCGCTACATCACAAGCAGCTACTGCTGGCTCAATAATGTTGGTCAATTCTGTGACTTTAGTCGAAAGTTTCATATTTTATCTATTACTTCCTATTGACTGGTATTTAGTGTTTAGTAAAGCTTGATGGCCGTTAATAAAGAGCACTTTTAATGTTCGCTATAAGTATAAAAATACTTTAGATAGGCAATCGTAAAATGAGGCCTCACGACCCTTGAATATTAATTTACTGAAATATTATGGGATAGGCTCTAAGCTTACACTACTGACTTTATCAGTAAGCGAGCTCACTTAACTCTTCAATATACAGCGTATTAAAGTAACTTAACTCAAGAAATACAACGTAGCTGACCAAGTAACACTGTCTAATAGGTACAAAAAAACCCACAAACTAATGGTGGGCTAATTGCAACTGAAAATTTAGTGTACAAAAATCAGTATTGAAAGTGGTAGCGGGGGCTGGATTTGAACCAACGACCTTCGGGTTATGAGCCCGACGAGCTACCAGACTGCTCCACCCCGCATCAATTTAGAATGCATATTATAGGGAGATTCTATCAACCTGTCAATCTTTATTTAAAATTAACTTTAAATCAAATGACTATAAATACTAATAGTATTTAAGACCTACAGTACTTAAAGGAGTATCTATCTACTGCTACTATCTAAAAGTTGGTGCGATTGGGGGGACTTGAACCCCCACAGCTTGCGCCACCACCCCCTCAAGATGGCGTGTCTACCAATTCCACCACAATCGCTTATTACTTCCATCGAGCCTATTATATATAGAGCTCCATTATGGTAATAATTTTTACTATATCGCTAATATCAAGCTAAATTAACTGTAGTTAATGTCATGAGGATGACAACAAAATATAGCTATAACGAAATAAAAACGAGCAAGCATTGTAAAACTAACCCAATAAAATAGCAAGCGCTTCTAAGAAGAACAGCTTAAAAGTATTGTCTAACAGCTATTGAGGGTTTTCTGTTAATGGTCTAGGAGTTTGCGGCGCAGATACAGGAGCGTCTAGACGAAACTGATCTTCAGCCTGCTCACGCGCTTGAACCGCAAGGATCATACTGGTTACAAAAAACACCGCAGTCAGTACAGCAGTTGCGCGGGTCAAGAAGTTTGCAGTACCCGCTGCACCGAATACAGTGCCAGAAGAACCTGCACCAAAAGAAGCCCCTGCATCTGCCCCTTTACCGTGCTGAATCAAAATCAAGCCAATCATAGCAATCGCTACAATAATATGCAGGGCTAATATAAACGTAAACATGGTGGCCTCTTTTGCCGTGTAATGACGACTGCTAACAAAAATTTAAACTCAAACTTAAAAACTTGACGTTAAAAAACACTTAACGTTAAAAAATTAGGCATAGATTAACACCGTATTGGTATCTATCTACAGTGGTAAAAATACAATGACAGTAAATAAGGCGCATTGTACACGATTACAAGGGATAAATTAAACTCACTTTTAATAACTCATAAGGAGTTTTTAGACAATCTAACCTTCATAAGTCAGCATACTGCTTATCTTTTGATACTACTGCCTAACTTTTAGCACGATTAAAGGCGTTGGCAATAGCCAAAAAGCTATCTGCTTTTAATGAAGCGCCTCCTACTAGAGCCCCATCTATCATAGTGCTGGCAGCAAAATCATCGGCATTATCGGTATTGACGCTACCACCGTATAACACGGTAACCGCAGGCAAAGCTTTATCGAAAGCGGCTACAGTCTGTTTAATATGTTCATGAGTGGCACTTACCTCCTCTACAGTAGGTACTTTGCCCGTCCCAATAGCCCAAACCGGCTCGTAAGCGATAATTAGGTCCTCAGAGAGTTTTTTGCTATCAATATGTTGCTCTTTTAACTTAGTAATACTGTCTTTTATCACCGCCAATTGTTTATCAAGTACTGCAAAAGTTTGTTTATCATCGTACTGGGTTTGAGTTTCCCCAATACAAAATACTACGCCTAAATTGTGTTCAAACGCATTGTTGACCTTATTGACTAGTGTCTGGTGCGACTCCTTGTGATACTGACGGCGTTCAGAGTGCCCCAATATGGTCCATGTCGCGCCTGCGTCTGCTATCTGCTGCGCTGAGCAGTCGCCAGTATAAGCGCCGATACTACTACTATGAGCACTGATATCTTGGGCAGCAGCTAATATAGAGGTGTTTTGCAAACGCGCGCTAACGCTGGCGAGATGAATACAGCTTGGCGCTACCATAAGCTGGCAGTGTTGATCATTAGCGTCTTGGTCTTCGGTTGCCGCTAACAAACTATCTAATAACGTATTCACTTCATCAATC
Source organism: uncultured Psychrobacter sp. (assembly GCA_947501045.1). Lineage (GTDB taxonomy): Bacteria > Pseudomonadota > Gammaproteobacteria > Pseudomonadales > Moraxellaceae > Psychrobacter. The sequence goes on along the minus strand of CANMUI010000001.1, from coordinate 40,784 downwards.
GTTGCCGGATTTTGTTTCCAATTTCCAATTACAGCGTGCATTAGACATCTACCTTATATTATTTGATTTTGCCAACATGGCTATTGAGCGCAAGTATAACAAATATTTGTTAGAGCTACAGCACTGCACTACAGCTCAGGGTTGTACGTTGACTACTGCCAACTTCAAAATGACCTTGACTAAAATTGTCATGTTTCTTGCATACTCTTAGCTGTATTTAGTATATGAAGATCAAACTGAGGAGAGATCGATGTCTACGGTAGCTACGTTCGGTGGCCTAGCACAGCAGCTAACTAATGCCGGTGTGGTGAGCGAGGCGCACATGAAAACCGCGCAAACTGAGGCGCAGCAGCAGCAAATTAGCTTGGTTACTTATCTAGTAGATAATAAGATGGCAAACGCCTATCAGCTTGCAAAGCTGATGTCGCAGTCGTTCGGTGATCCACTTTTTGATCTTAATGTTCTTAGTAACGATATCATTCCAAAAGATTTAGTTGATGAAAAAATAGTACGCAAATTTAATGCTCTACCTATTTTTAAACGCGGACAGCGCTTATTTGTGGCGCTAAGTGACCCGACTCGCATCGACGCTATTGACGCTATTGCTTTTAATTCACGGTTATCCATTGAAACCGTAGTGGTCGAAGAGGATAAGCTCAAAAAGCGTATTGAAAGCGTCTATGCCGATACGATGCAAAGTTTTGGCGGTTTCGCTGATGGTGATTTGAGTGTCGATTTTGAGGACAACGAAGAAGATGCGGGCGAAACTAAGTTAGCGGACGGCATCGATGAAGCTCCTGTGGTAAAGTTTGTCAATAAAATGTTAGTCGATGCTATTCGAATGGGCGCATCTGACTTGCATTTTGAGCCTTATGAGAAATCTTATCGTGTGCGCTTTCGCGTTGATGGAGTGATGGAGAAAATAGCCAGTCCACCGGTACAACTGGCCAGCAAAATCGCCGCACGTCTAAAAGTCATGTCACAAATGGACATATCTGAGCGGCGCATTCCACAAGATGGTCGTATTAAGCTTAAACTCTCCAAAAATAAAGCCATTGATTTTCGGGTAAGCTCCCTGCCAACCTTATTTGGCGAAAAGCTGGTTCTACGTATTTTAGACCCCTCTTCTGCAATGCTTGGTATTGACGCACTAGGCTATGAGACTGATCAAAAAGAGATGTTTTTGGAGGCGCTGCATAAGCCGCAAGGCATGGTACTCATCACCGGTCCAACAGGTTCTGGTAAAACGGTATCTCTTTATACCGGTATTAACATTTTAAATACCGGAGCGACCAATATCTCTACGGCTGAAGATCCGGTTGAGATTAACCTTGAGGGCATCAATCAGGTCAACGTTAACTCTAAAGTAGGCCTAACTTTCTCAAGCGCCCTTAAGTCCTTTTTGCGCCAAGATCCAGATATCGTCATGGTTGGTGAGATTCGTGATCTTGAGACCGCTGAGATCGCGATTAAAGCGGCGCAAACCGGTCACATGGTACTCTCAACACTGCACACCAACTCCGCACCTGAAACTCTAACTCGTCTGCGTAACATGGGCGTAGCTTCATTTAATATTGCCACCTCAGTAAACTTAGTTATCGCTCAGCGCCTTGCTCGCAGGCTTTGTAAAAACTGTAAAACTCCTCTTGATGTGCCAAGGCAAAGTCTGCTTGAGATTGGCTTTACCGAGGAAGATTTGGACAATCCCGACAATACCATTTACGAGCCCGTGGGTTGCTCGGAGTGCCGCGAGGGCTATAAAGGACGAGTCGGTATTTATGAGGTGATGAAAATTGTGCCTGATATCTCACGCATTATTATGGAGGATGGCAATGCAATCGATATCAAAGATGCAGCTCTCAAAAACGGCTTTCGTGATCTACGCCGTTCAGGAGTGCTCAAAGTACTGCAAGGCGTGACCAGTATCCAAGAGATGATGCGCGTGACTTCTGAATAATTGAATAAAATAGCACTACCAACAACTAAACAGCACCGATAACTACATAAGATGTATAAACTAGGTAACCTTTGAGGATAGAGACATGGCAAAAGCTAAGACTGACATGCTATTGGACTTTGTCTATGACGGTGTCAATCGGCGTGGACAAAAAATAAAAGGGGAGACTACCAGTCGCAGTTTGGAGCTTGCAAAAGCGACTTTGCGTAAGCAAGGTATTACGGTTAAAACCATTAAGAAAAAACCTAAACCGCTTTTCACCGTCAAAAAAGCCATCAAGCCTATTGATATCGCTATCTTTTCACGGCAACTGGCCACTATGATGAAAGCTGGGGTACCGCTTACTCAGTCGTTTGAGATTGTCGCAGATTCCTTAGATAACCCTAGTATGAAAGACTTGGTATTACAGATTAAAGGAGATATTGAAGCAGGCGGTACTTTTGCTTCAGCGCTACGCAAACATCCGCGCTACTTCGATGATCTATTTTGCTCTTTGGTCGAGTCTGGTGAACAATCAGGCGCACTTGAAACCATGCTTGAGCGTGTCGCTACTTATAAAGAAAAGAGCGAGCTACTCAAAGCGAAGATTAAAAAGGCTATGAAATATCCTATCGCCGTCATTGTCGTGGCTGTCATCGTCACCATTATTCTACTGATCAAAGTCGTTCCTGTATTCTCTGGACTATTTGCCTCCTTTGGTGCAGAATTGCCCGCTTTTACGCAAATGGTCGTAAACATGTCAGAATGGATGCAGTCATGGTGGTTTATTTTAATTATCGTCATTGGTGCTACTATCGTAAGCTTCTCTGAAGCTAAAAAACGTTCGAAGAAATTTCGTGATTTTTTGGACCGTGCTGCATTAAAGGCACCGATATTTGGTAACATTGCTTATCAAGCGGTCATTGCTCGTTTTTCGCGTACGCTTTCTACTACTTTTGCCGCTGGTGTACCCTTGATTGATGCTTTGGACTCTACGGCTGGCGCGGCCAATAACGTGGTCTTTTATAATGCGATTCAGCAAATAAAAAATGATGTCTCAACCGGACAGCAGCTACAGTTTTCTATGCGCACCACTAACCTTTTTCCAAGCCTAGCCATTCAAATGGTCGGTATCGGTGAAGAGTCAGGGAGCCTTGAGGAAATGCTCGATAAAGTGGCAGTATATTATGAGAACGAAGTAGATAACGCTGTCGATGGATTAACTAGTCTAATGGAACCACTCATTATGGCGGTATTGGGCGTATTGGTCGGTGGTCTGGTCATCGCCATGTATTTACCAATCTTCCAGATGGGCTCAGTGGTAGGATAATAATTTGATGGCGTTTATAGCATTACTACAAGACAATCTAATCCTAGCACTCGTAGTATTTGCGATCTTAGGTCTCTGTATTGGTAGTTTTTTAAATGTGGTGATTCACCGCATGCCGCTTATGATGATGTACAGCTGGCGGCAAGAATGCAGTCAGTTTATGGCGCAGCAGCCTGATATGCCGCCTGAGCATAGCGCGCCTTTAACAGCGATTACCGCGAACGACACCCCGATTACTTTGAGTCGACCTGCGTCGCGTTGTCCGCACTGTGCCCACAAGATTAGATGGTATGAAAACATTCCCTTAATTAGCTGGCTGCTCCTACGCGGACGTTGCTCGAGCTGTCATGCTCCTATCAGTATACGTTACCCTCTCGTTGAGCTAATGACAGCTCTACTCTCAGCCTTAGTTATCTACAAATTTGGGGTTACGGCCAGCGGTTTATCGGCGCTTGTATTGGTATGGACGCTGATTGCGCTAACCGGTATTGACTTTGATACCCAGCTGTTGCCTGATCGCTTGACTTTTCCATTAGCTGGTCTTGGTTTGGCGGTAAATTCGCAAGGCTGGTTTGTAACACCCACTCAGTCCATTTGGGGTTTATTGTTTGGGTTTTTATCGCTATGGGTCGTGGTCAAAATCTTTTATCTCATCACTAAAAAGCACGGTATGGGGCAAGGTGATTTTAAACTATTAGCGGTGATGGGTGCTTGGCTTGGCCCTATGATGCTGCCTTTAGTAATCTTGCTATCTTCCTTGCTTGGCTCTATCGTCGGTATTATCCTCATAAAAAAACAAGGCGAGAGCCGCCCGTTTGCTTTTGGCCCGTATATCGCTATGGCTGGCATAGTGGCTTTATTATACGGTACAGATCTGGTCAACTGGTACTTAGGTATGTACGTTTAGCTAGCAAAGCATCTTTTAGTCATCTCTTTTTAGAGGCATGAAACGACTGATGGTATAAATTACGATATTGCAAAGTCATGGGCATACCTTTATTATCTATGAGAATAGATCTACTCTGACATCAATGCCCTTCTTAATTTCAATATCTTAGCGGTAGCAAGCGAAAATGACGAATAAAACTCTAGTAGTTGGATTAACAGGCGGTATCGGTAGCGGTAAATCGGCGGCTAGTGACTGGTTTGCTGAGCAGGGAATTGACATTATTGATGCTGATGTCATCGCGCACAAGGTTGTGGCAAAAGACAGCGCAACCTTAAGAAAAATTCAAAAAAGATTTGGCGATTGGGTTATCAAACCAGACGGACAAATGGATCGCGCCGCAGTACGTACCCATGTTTTTACTCATCCTGAGGCGCTTATAGAGCTTGAAGCCATTACCCATCCTGCCATACGTGAAGCGGCCAAAAGACAGCTGAACGAGAGCACCTCGTCATATGTTATCTTATCAGCGCCGCTATTGATTGAGGGCGCTGAAGCTGGGCTTGCTAACTTGTGTCAGCGCATTTTGGTTATTGATGTCAGTGAAGATACCCAGCTTGCTCGTGCCAGCTTGCGCGATGAGCAAAGTATGTCGAAGATTAAGGCTATTATGGCAAACCAGCTCGAGCGTACTGAACGCAACCGCCATGCAGATGACATCATCATTAATGAAGAGGATCTAGCGACTTTGCATCGACAGCTAGAACCCTTACACCAGAACTATCTTACCCTTGCCCAGCAGCTAAAGTACGCTGTCGATTAACTTCATATAGCGCCATACCAGTTGCGACACTAACATTTAAGCTTTGCAGATTCCCATGCTCGTTGCCGGACATGGGAATGTATACCAATTCATCACAGCGCTCAAGCGTTAAGCGGCGCATCCCTTCGCCCTCAGACCCCATAACCAAAGCGGTTTTCCCCGTTAAGTCTACCGTATGTATTGATTTGGCGTCTTTACTGAGCGCCGTACCAAATACGAAGACGCCTGCCTCTTTGATCTGTGTAAGCGTGCGCGCCAAATTGGTAACGCTGATAATAGGCATCATCTCAGCGGCGCCTACCGATACCTTTGCTACTGTTGGGGTGAGGCTTGCAGCATGATGCTTGGGACAAATAACCGCGTCAACGCCCATGGCCACTGCCGTACGTAAGCATGCCCCAAAATTATGGGCGTCAGTAATCTGATCAAGTACGAGCAGCAAGCATTGATCATGCCCAGAGATGGTGTCCAATAAACCCTCGTCAGCAAATGCCAATGGACGCGCATGCAACACCACACCTTGATGCTGCGGGCTGCCACACAGCTGTGTCAGCTTATCTTTTTGGGTCGGCTGAATACTTATGCCATAGCCTTGCGCTTGAGTGATAATGTCTTGTACGTGGCTATCATTCTCACGACCTTGCTGCACAAATAGGCTCAGGGCATCAAGAGGACGATGGGCAAGTAAAGCATCAATAGCATGAATGCCATAAAAATAGCTGGGTTTTGCCATAAAAAAACCTACTGATTGTAAATAAGGTAGCAGCTAATATAATAGAAAATTGCTACGGTCATAAAAAATTGCATAAAAAAAGAAACGAACAAAATCTGATTGATATTATTAGTTTCTTTTCGGTTTGCTCTTTTAGCTGTAGCTAAAGCTAAAATTGACTTAGCGCTAGCGTCAGCCTTCTAGATGACAGACATATTGTACAATCTCTTCGGTACGCAGATTAAAACTGCTATTGCCTTCAACGACGAAAGACTGTCCGGCGCGGTAGTAACTAAACTCTTCATCTCCATTAATCTTGACTTCACATTCGCCGCTAGTAATCTCAATACGCTCAGAGGTATTGGTGCTAAAGTGGTACTGCTCAACAGCACTATCACAAGGCAGAATGACGCCCAGTGTTTTGTGACGTCCATCTTCGAACATAATAGTATGACTTGAACAACGCCCATCATACGTGACTGTAGCCTGAGCATTGACTGTTACGTTAGTATATTGTGCCGCTGACATAGTGGCTTCCTTATCAAATAATTATGACTAAACTAAAAAATAAGTGTCTGATGACATTACAACTTAAACCTTAATCTCTAATACAGCTTATTTTAAAACCACGACTTTTGACATCGTTATTTTTAATAAATGCACTGTAATACCAATCTAACTGTCCAATTCTCTAGATTCAACCCATAAGGTTACATAGGGCAAGAAGCCATAAGACAGCATGTGTAGCGCTTGTCGCAGAAGTTTACGATTAAGTGAGATTATGCTACCACATTATCTCCAAAAAGTTTGTTACAGCAGTGCTAGAAATGATGTTTATTGCTTATATCGATGTGGCACTCATGCTTTCAAGTAAGATCAGTAACTGCATGGTTGATACTATGTTTGCTATAAAATGCATACTAAGTTAGTTTAAAATAACGGGTTAAACAAAGTTGCTTTTCATGCCTCTTATAGTTAGGCTAAATGATTAGAATATTTTAATACTATCAATCTGTTATTAATTTAACAGCGGTTAGTTTACCAAGACTACATTATGAACTCTGAAGTCTTAAGGTTTGTATTTAAAACCTTTTACCACTATATATCATCCATTGGGCCAAATCTTTTATAATAGGATTTTATTTGATGTTCATTGTCTGTCGTGAGAGACGTTGATGCTTTTATCATTAACTTTATATCAATTTGCACTGATTGCTGAGCATGAGCTGAGCGTCGCTGAAGGCTTTAACGTCATCACTGGTGAGACGGGCGCGGGTAAGTCTTTATTACTTGATGCCTTGTCGTTGTGCGTAGGTGAGCGGGCAGATAGCGCTATGGTTAGACATGGTGCAGATTTTGCTGACATTTATGCTCAGTTCGATGTTGCCGACAATAGCGTAGTAGCAGATTGGTTTGTCGCGCATGAACGCGATTTGGAAGAGCCGGAGGTATTAATTCGTCGGCAACTAAGCAGCAGCGGCCGCTCAAAAGCGTGGTTGAATGGTACACCAGTAAGCCTAGCCGAGCTTAAAAGTTTAGGCGCGCTTTTAGTAAATATTCATAGCCAACACGCGCAGCAAGCTCTGCTCAAGCCGCAGTTTGTCGTACAGTGGCTTGACGCTATGGCACAAGTGACAGGGCTTGCTGAACAAGCTGCCAGCAGTTATCAGCACTATCAGCAGCTCAAACGTCAAGCCGATGAGATTGCTAGTCGCGAAGCCCAGCGTAAAGACCGCATTGAGCTTCTACAGAGCCAACTGGCCGATATTGCGCCGTTGTTAGAGGTTGATTATGCTGATATCGAAGCTGAACACGAAGAGCTCTCTAACATTGAAGCTTTGATGACAGAGGCTGGTCGCAGCTTGTATTTACTTGATAACGATACCGATGAGCCAGATGTTATGACCTTGCTTGGGCAAGCGATTAAGCTGTGTGATCAGCAGGTGGGCGTTAGTCAAACCTTTGGGCTGGCCTCCGAGCAGCTACATTTAGCTCAGCAGCAGATTACTGAAGCCACCGCTTTGCTATCTGACTACGCCGAACAGCAATTGCCCGATCCTGAACGTTTGCAAGCATTAGATAGTTTGATTAGCTTGGGGCACCGATTATCGCGCAAACACAATTTGCCAGCCAGCGACCTGATAGCTGAGGCCAAAGTATGGCAACAGCAATTAGAGCAGCTAGAAAATGAGCCAAGCAGTGATGTGTTGGCCGCCCAAATTGAGGCAGCTTGGCAAGATTATCTTAAGCTGGCAGACGAGCTTAACGATAAGCGTATGCAGGCGGCGCCTGCGATTTGTGCGCAATTGATTGCTCAGTTGCAGCCGCTGGCTCTGCCCAACGCCCGCTGCGAGTTTGTTTTTACTAAAAGAGCTGATCCCAGTCACTATAATGCTCAGGGCTGCTTTGATATTGACTTGCTGTTTAGTGCCAATGTTGGTATGCCAATGCAGCCGCTCCATAAAATTGCCTCGGGCGGTGAGTTGTCTCGTATGGCACTGGTCATGCAGGTTCTGCAAGCAACGAGTTCTGAGAGTAATGCTGCCAAACCCATGCTAGTATTCGATGAAGTTGATGTCGGTATCAGCGGCGGTACTGCGCAAGTGGTGGGTGAGCTGCTGCGAGCACTTGGTCAAACCCAGCAGCTGTTGGCGATTACTCACCAAGCGCAAGTAGCCGCACAAGCGCATCAGCATATCTTGGTACAAAAGCATCATGATAAGCAAACTCAAAGCGAGCTTATTATTTTAACTCCAGAGGCGCAGATAGATGAATTGGCTAGGATGTCAGGCGGCATCAATATCACTGACGTCACGCGAGATCATGCACGTAGTCTATTGACCGATGTTAGATAGACATCAGTTAATACCGCCTTCTGTTGATTTTTTATCGATGATCATCATATAGTAGTGTCTCATCCCTTTATTTATGTTGCATTTGCCTCTATGTTCAAAGCTAATTTGACCCATCATTTCTTAATTGCGGCGCCTAGTTTATCAGACCCCAGGTTTGAGCAGGCGCTGATCTATATCTGTCGACATGATAAACATGGTGCCTTAGGCTTGATGGTAAATCGTCCGCTAAAACAGGCACGCGTGGGCAAACTACTAGAAGATTTAAATATCAATGTCACCAATCCGCAAGTGATGGATGATCTGGCGCTAGAAGGCGGTCCTATGTACCCTGAGGTGGGTTTTGTGCTACATACGGGGCAGCCGGAGTGGGCATCCTCTTTTGCTATCTCAGAGAATGTCTGTATCACTACCAGCCAAGATGTGCTCAAACGTATTGCAGCTGGCGAAGGGGTTGGCTATTATCACTTGTGCTTAGGCCACGCCAGCTGGAGTAAAAAACAGCTTGAACGCGAAATTGAGAGCGGTGATTGGCTCATCTGTCCGGCCGATTTAACTTTATTATTTGACACTCCTTTTGAGGAACGCTGGCAATCCGCTGCTGATAAGATCGGCGTTAATTTCGATTATTTAAGTAGTGATATTGGTCATGCTTGATAATGTAGCCGAAGCGATAGTTAAACCTCATCTTATGTTAGGACTTGATTACGGTGTCAAAAAAATGGGCATGGCGCTGGGTAACACTGTGACCGAAACCGCGCGCGCCTTTGATATTTTAGCAATGAACAACGGGCAGCCAGATTGGGATAACTTGCTAGGTATTATCAAGGTGTGGGGCGTGACCCAAGTGGTGGTAGGTTTGCCACTAAATATGGATGGCAGCAGCTCCATGCTAAGTAGGCGCGCGCATAAGTTTGCGCGCCGCCTAGCGCACCGTTTAATGGAGCAGCACCTGCCAGTAGTAGTCAAAATGTGTGATGAGCGCCTAACCTCTATAGAAGCACGTGAGATCGCTTGGGAGAATGGCTGGATTGAAGATGAGCGCGACCCCATTGATGATATCTCAGCTTGTATTTTACTATCTACATACTTCTCAGACCCCAGTAGCGCGATGGCTATTGATACCATTAAAGTAGATTGAAAAGCTAAAGTAGATTAAAAAGGCGGATTGAAAAACGCTAAGCTTATCATCTAAGTTTTGTTATTCAAGCATAGTATTAAGGTATCATTACTCTATATCTACAAAGGGCTAACTGCTATGACCATTGCCTCGACTCAAGCGACTCAACATGGCTTTGCCCCACTGGCTATTGCTCGTATTAAGGGTGCCCAGCGAGCCAATAAACTTGCCGTTTATATGCTCTATGTAGCAATGGTTGCCTTTATTCTCTTTGGCACTATTGCTAGCATAAAGATGTTTCACGATAATACTTTACTTTATTGGCTCTACTTTAAACTGCCTTATTTGTTAATTGCACTGACTATTCCTATTACCCTTTATAACGCCTTTATCATTTATCGCTATCGTTTAAGTCAGACCTCTATGGTGATTATGACTATTGGTGTTTCAGCCCTTGTACTTATTGGCGGTTTGATTTTTGCTGATACAGCTTGGCTGGGTTTGTCCTGCTGGCTTGGTGTAGCGTTTTTGTTTAAATCTAACTTTAAGCGCTTCTTTGATTTTCTAGCTGCTGAACAAGCCGCTACACCAACTGTAGAACAATAACGAATACTGGTAAACATCCTTTAAATTCATCGAATAAACGTTTTATATGACTACTATGACAACTTCAACCCTTAACACTCCTATCGATCATCATTTGGATACGCAAGGTCTTATTTGTCCTGAACCAGTAATGATGCTACATAGAACTATTCGTCAAGCCGATAGCGGCGATACTATCGAAATACTCGCCACTGATCCGGCTACTACGCGCGATATTCCTAATTTTTGCCGTCATTTAGGTCATGAGCTTGTGCATCAAGAAACGTTAGCTGAACAAGTGAGTATAGATATTGATCCTGATGAAATAAGGATTGATAGCGATGATGACAAACCTACTAGCGCGAGTCTTTATCGATACGTGGTAAAAAAGAAAAGTGCTTAAGACCGTTAAACATTAAAGCTTTATAACAATCCTATCATCTACATCTGAAAGGTAAATCACTTGTTACCCATAGAAAAAAAGTATGTGCAGTGGCATGAAAACGAAAACGGCAAAGATACTTTATGTCATGCTCGCTGGTTATCTGCAAGTGACTATACGCCGCCTACACGTGTTGTGTTGGTCGATGATAAAACCAGCGCTGATGAAGCTTACCGCTTAGCCTGTGCTGGCACGTCAATGTTGTATCGCGGTGACTTTTATAACGGGCAGCAACTCTTGCAAGCGATCACTCGGCGTATTGAGCGTACTAATGAGCGCTCTGAAAAACGCAAATTAAGCAAAGCGACTAAGCAGCCTGCTAAGTCTAAATCCATAGAAAAATCTCAAGAAACATCTAATCTTTTTCATCAACAGCGGCAACTGCAAGCCCAGCGTGCGCGTATATTAAGCCGTTTACTATTAGAGCTGGATACTGGTTATGTCAGTAAGCTGCGCCGTGCGCCTGATGTGAGCGCAGCCTGCATAGCAGCTTTCGGCCAGTTGGAAAAAGGGGTAGATGAGTCGTGTCTGCTCTCATTTCGAGACTTGCAAGGTGCGTTAGGTGCGGCGCAGTGGCGCGAAAAAGGCGTAGCGATTGAAAGTTTAGGCCTCTCGATATTCCCGCATTATGGGGTCTTTGCACCCACCCGTCATGAGTATGTACAGCTATTGATCGATGCGCCCCTGCCAGATGCTTGTAATATTGCTTATGACATCGGTACGGGTACCGGATTGTTAGCCATTATTTTAGCGCAGCGCGGTGTGAAACAAGTAGTTGCTACAGACTTGAATCCGCGTGCTTTAGACTGTGCTCGCGAGAACTTCGCGCGCTTGCAACTATCTAGCATACAGTTACAGCAAGCCAATTTGTTTCCAACTGATGCGCCACTAGCGAATTTGATTGTCTGTAATCCGCCTTGGCTCCCTGCGAAACCCAGCTCGCCGCTTGAGTACGCCGTCTATGATGCCAATAGCACGATGTTGCGTGGGTTTTTGCAAGGCGCAAAGCAGTACTTAAGCGATCAAGGTGAAGTTTGGCTGATTTTGTCAGATTTGGCTGAGCACTTGCAGTTGCGTAGTCGTGAGGAGTTATTAGGCTGGTTTGCAGATAGCGGACTGAAAGTAAAATACCGTCTTGATACCCAGCCCAAGCATGGTCGTAGCCAAGATGAGAACGATTCTTTATACGCGGCGAGGAGTGCCGAGATTACCTCCTTGTGGTGTTTAGTGAGTTCATCCTATGAGCCGTGATCGCGCCATACAGCAGCGTCAGCCCAAAGCGCTAGCTGTCGATGATGAGCCAAGCTATATCACTGAGTTTCGTCAAGCCATGCTAGCACGAGGACTGGCAACGCGGACACGTAATGCTTATGTGCGCGATCTGCGTGCTTGCGAATTAACCAGCCCTACTGCTCTGACCAAATGGCAAGCCGATGATGTACTGCACTGCTTATCAACTCTTACTCAAGATGGCAAAACCCCGCGCACGCAAGCACGGATGCTCTCAAGTCTGCGTCAATTCTATCTATGGATGATTGCCAGTAGTCTACGTGAAGACAACCCCTGCGAGCGTATCAAAAGCCCAAAGTTGGGGCGTCCCCTGCCTAAAGACTTAAGCGAGTCGGACGTTGATAATCTGCTTGCTGCGCCGGACACTAGCACTGCCCTAGGTCTACGTGATAAAGCCATGCTTGAGGTACTTTACGCCTGTGGTCTTCGGGTTAGTGAGTTGATTAACCTGTCGCTTGAGCAAGTCAATCTCAATTCAGGCTGGCTACAGATCACCGGAAAAGGTAATAAAACTAGGCTAGTGCCATTAGGCGAATACGCCGCGGACGCACTGGAAGACTATCTAACGCATGGGCGCGGAGATTTGATTGCACATCTGAAATCTGGCAATTGCCAAGCGGTGTTTTTGACGGCGCAAGGCGGTTATATGACGCGGCAGAACTTTTGGTACCTGCTTAAAAAATACGCTAAAGTCGCCAGTATCGATAAAGAGTTATCACCGCACACCCTACGTCACGCCTTTGCTACCCATCTGCTTAATCATGGTGCCGATCTGCGTAGCGTGCAGTTATTGCTTGGACACAGTGATCTGTCCACCACGCAGATTTATACTCATGTGGCAACGGCAAGGTTGCAAAAATTGCATGCTGAGCATCATCCGCGTGGTTAAAATATAAGATTGTAAATGTTTGATGTAGGGTGGGTTAGACTTAACAAATTCTCAAAGAGAATGCTGTTAAGACGTAACCCACCTTTTTTGATAACGTTATTTTAAACTTGGTGGGTTACTCTATCGCCCACCCTACTCGCTAATCCAGCTCAACTGAATAATTCAACTGTTCATATAAATAGTTATCAGTGATCGTAAAAGGACAATACAGTGTCGCAAGCTCAGTCATATCCCCTATCTACTCTGACAAAAGAACAAAACTCTGCACTCAAAACGCTGACTATTATGGGTTATTTAGAGGGTACTTCTTTTTTATTATTGCTTGGTATTGCGATGCCGCTAAAGTATATGCTGGGAATTCCCGAACCTGTAAGATATATCGGTATGGCGCACGGGGCGCTATTTATTGGCTATATTTTGACGCTTGTGTTCGCTACAAGTAAAATAAAAATGCCGCTTTGGGCACTGCCTGCTGGGGTCCTCGGCTCATTTTTGCCTTTTGGGCCGTTTATATTTGATCATTTGTTGAAGAAGAATTTGAGAAAGTGAGGTTGAAAGCTTTTCTGTATTGGAGAGGCTCAGAAATTCTTTGGCATAGTGATTTATCCACCACGCAGATTTATACCCATGTGGCGACCGCGAGATTGTAGAAATTGCATACGGAGTATCATTCGAGATTTTGATAATTTGAAAATTTGAAAAAAGGGTAAATATTTAATGTAGGGTGGGTTAGTTTTGTCAAGCTCTCAAGAAGAAAGTGCAGTCAAGACGTAATCCATCATCTTATATTTCAAGATAGTTGGTGGGTTACGCATTCGCTAACCCACCCTACGCGCTAGTTAAACATATTAAAAACCCTATCCTAGTCACTCTCTTTATCAATCACCATATTAGGATTCCGCGCTTTTATTTCTTGATAAAAGCGTGATTTATCTTTTGGAGATATCAAAACCACTTCGTCTTTATAGCGTATCTCAATTCTATCTAGTGACAGTGCTGGTGCAGAAAGCGCATTTCGAGTAGGGGTAATATATGAGATATCTTTAAGCTCAATGTGCTCAGTAGAAAATCCACTATCTACTTGCAGCTGGCTATCGGTTAAGGTGTATTTAGTACCAAAAAGTGGAATAAGCATTAGTGCTATAAATGGCAGAAAAACAACCGACAGCAATATGCTTTGTGCTAGTGAACCATTTTTGCCTCGTTTCCACTGCCAAAATGGAACAGAAATAGTCAGCAAGCTACTACCCCAAAGCACTAACGCTATCCAAAAATTAATTTTGGATGTGAATATAATGTCTGACATAAATGATACTTAAAATTTATTTGTAGAACCTAAGTGTGTCGTTTTATTAGAAATATACGTTAATTGGGTTACGCTATAGCCCACTTAACGCGAGATTTAAAGCGGTATTAAGACTTTTAAAAGTTACCCTCTAATATCTATCTTATCTACTCCGATCTGTTAATAGAAATGGTTTGCGTATAGCTCGTATTGGCATCGACTTCTGCATCGGTGAACCAAACCCGCTTACGACCAAGCTCAGCGTATTCAGCGGTCTGATCATTATAGTGGCTCGTAGTCGTGCCATCGGGCGCGATAAAGCCGCTTTGTCCGGGGGGTACGGTTTCCCACGCTTTGACGCCGTCTTTGGTAAATACGGTCATATTATTTTCAGTACCGCGGTTCATGGCGATGGCAGTGTCTTGTTCCTGAGCAGGCAGGGTTTGCGGAATCTCACGGAAGTTTTTGTGGTTGTAGCGAATGATGCCGACAGGCGCTAACCAGTTTACCATGTTGTCTCCGTATTCTTCACTAAGCTTCTTATCGGTAGCGTCGAGTGCTGACAATATAGCCGCTTTCGGTTGACCCTCAAAGAAATCATAACCTTGGCCGGATAAGTTGTAATGCAGAACTTTGGTACCCACTTGAATATTTTGTCCCGATGCCGTGGTGACCTCAGGCCCCGGATAACCAGCGTTGGCAAAAATGCCGTCATAAGGTTCAGGTAAGCTTGCAAAGGTTTGCGTTAGCAACGTCGTCAACCACGTCTGCATAATGGCAACGCCGGGATGATCGTATTTGCCGTCGCCATCTTTGTCTTCTAACATATAGTTCCAGTCTTGCAATTGCATAGCCAATTGATGACGCGGATCATTTGCAGGTAAACCTTCTACTGTTTCCAGCACAAACGGAACCATCTCGCCTGCGTTGACATCTTCAAACGAGGCATGGTCAACGACAGTGTTCCACACCTCATCAGGGGTAAAGTCATCTTTGTCTTCAAACTCATTGAATAGAACCTTGACGCGATCCGCAAGCATCCACGAGTACCAATACTGATCCGGGTTTGGAAAGCCTTCGGCAGGGCGGTTGTTCCAGTTTAACAGCATATGGTTCGAGGGATTGAGCACTTGCGGGTTAGTATCAAACGGCATAATGCCTTGCCAATCCATATCGCCCTCGCCGGAGGCTGGCGTGCGCCCATCGTGGCCTGCAGCGCGTTTAGGATAATGACCGCCAAAGATATAACCGATATCGCCCTTTGCATCCGCATAATAAAGATTGACGTTCACCGCTGATTTTGCCGCCGCGGTTTTGAACTCGTCAAAATTTTGCGCTTTCATGATATCAACCCAAGACTCAAGCGTACTAAGTTCCTTACCGCTCCAAGCACGCTTTTGCGCGTAGGCAATATTAGTGTCTTCATCTCTGGCTACGACGGGACCATGCACGGTGCGATAAGCGATGAATGGTACAGGATCACCACCATTAACATTGATGGTTTGCTCACTGCTCTCCATATCTCGCCAAGCACCTTTGTATTTATATTGGTCTGGATTGTCAGGGTTGAGTGTTTCACGAAATAAATCTACCAGATCCCCTGCCGCCCACGTGCTGCCCCAAGCAGTTTGACCGTTATGAGCGAACATAATACTCGGGTAGCCATAAACGGTGTTGCCAGCGACATCGAAGCCTGCGCCATGTAGACCAATTGAATACGTGTAAGCAGGCTGATACCAGCCAAATTGCGGGCCGTTTAACAACACAGATTTTGCGCCCTCTAGCTTTTGCGGTCCAAGGATAGCCATGTTTGAGGCGCCCTCATAACGCAGAGCCGCTGGGCCATGGGTACTCAGCGCTTCTATATTGGCGTCGCGCCACTTCTCGCGCGGTAGAGCAGTTCCATCAGCGCCAATAAAATCGGTCGGTGCTGTAGCCGCTTGCCGCAAAATTTCGGGCGTAACCGCACCTTTTACTACCGGACGCAGATTCAGGTTGGCGCTCTCACGCTTTGCTGGATCCCAATCACCGGGTGGAATGGTAGTTGGTGCGTCGGGCACATCTAAAGCCAGTAAGGTATTAAAGATTTCACGACCTGTGGTTTCACCATGTTTTTCAATCAGAGCCTCAAGAAGAGCCGCGTTATCGAGTTCAGTATTATAATCGCCAAAGCGGTAAATCATAGAGCCGATAAATACCATCGCCACATCATAACCTGTCCAAGCTTTTGGCTTTACACCGTGAGTCAGGTATTCTTTAGGCATCAGGGTTTCGGGCTGAGCATTAACATGGCCAATCCAAGCATTGATACCAGCGGCATAGCCATTGAGCACATCGCGCTGATCTTTGCTGGCATTGTTTAGCTGCTCTTGCACCCGCCAAGGCCAGTAATTACCGCGTATTTGCTTATCAAAATCAACAAATTCTGCGCCTAGAATCTCAGATACCTCGCCGGTGCCAGTACGACGCGCCATATCTAGCGAAAATAGCCGATCTTGGGCAATCGAGTACCCATAACCATAAAACAGATCATAAGTATTGTTAGCATAGACATGCGGGGTACCATAGCCGTCACGTTTTATAGTGATGTCATCAGCGAAAGCTGAGCCGCTGGCGAGAAGTGCGGTAGTTATAGATAGCGTGAGTAGCGAACGTGAAAATACTTTTGGAGATACTTTTAAGATTGCCATAGAAAATGTCCCTATTTTGCTGGCTGTATTGTTAACAATTATTCCCTTGCCGTTCAGTATAAGCGTTCTTTTTTGCCGGAGCAATCAGTTATTATTCTGATCACTGAATACAAAATTTGCTACTTATTGCAATATTAGTAATAACCTCTAGTCAATACTTTAAAGTTAGGCTACAGTAAGCTATTAGTTATGCCTATTAAAAGCAGTTTAACTAGAGAGCGCGACAAGTTATGTTTGGATTTGATATCGACTTTGCTTTACTAAAATATCATTCTTTTCAATTAAGCTTTGCTTTTATATTGTCTCTACCTATCGCCCTTAATCGCGAGATGAAAGACAGCGGCGCGGGTCTGCGCACGTTTCCACTGGTATGTATTGCTTCCTGTGCGTTTATGCTCGTTGGTCGTGATATTTATGAAGAGGGTGATGCTGAGGCGCGGATTATGTACGCTATCATCACAGGGATGGGTTTCATCGGCGGCGGCGCGATCTTCAAAAACGGCGGCAGTGTTAAGGGTACAGCGACAGCAGCAGGTCTTTGGAACACCGGCGCTATCGGTATCTCGGTGGCATACAGTCGGTATGAGATTGCAATTATATTATCGATAGTGAGTTTTTTGATCCTGCAGTTCTCAGCGCCTTTCAAATCCATTACTGAAAAAGAATCTCAAAAGGAGCAAGAGTAGTTTGAGTCCCTAGCATCCGATTTTATTGCTGGTAAGATTTAGAATCACTTGTATTCATAGCTGCAAATCTATCACTTTATCGTTACAATACGGCCATTAGGTGCAAGCTGTTTTGAATAGTGTCTTGCTCTATTGTTTATCATCAACTTATTTATAATTCGAGAATCTAATGAGCCATAGACCGCCTGCTGATTTACTAAAAAGCGCCCAACACTGGCGCGAAGATATTAACTTTCGTCAAGACGTATTGGGCAAACCTTTTGACTTTGCCACCACGTGGGGGATTTTCTCCCCGCAAAAGCTTGATGATGGTAGCCTGATGCTGCTTGATTATGTGGACTTTCAGCGTGATGATGATTCGATAGATTTGGGCTGTGGCTACGGGGTGCTTGGCATGACGGCGGCGCGCGAATGCCCCAGTGGCATGCATACCTTGATTGATAAAGACTTTATGGCAGTAGAGTACGCACGTCTTAACTGCGAGAAGAATGCTTTAAACAACGTCGATGTACATCTATCTAACGGCTTTAATCATGTAGCAAAAGACAAAGACTTTAGTTTGGTGATGTCAAACTTGCCAGCCAAAGTAGGCAAAGAGCAACATTATTTGTATTTTCTTGATGCTCATGCAAGAATGCGTCAAGGTGGACGCTTCTATGTGGTGACGATCAATGGGCTGCGTCAGTTTATGAAGCGTGCATTTACCGAAGTATTTGGTAATAGCGAAAAGGTGAAACAAGGTAAGACTTATACGATTACTATGGCGACTAAAGATTAATTTTTAGCGCTTTTCGTTATTAACAAATAACCCGCTAAGACTTTAACGTTTTAGCGGGTTATTTGTTTGTTTTGTCTTGATTACATCTGTCGCTTCAATAAATAACCACCTAGTGCTGCACTCCCAATGATCGGTAACAATACCATCAATAGCGGCGAAAAACCCGTCGCCAAAGAGACAAAACCCACTAAATCTTGGATATAGCTAAATAACAAACCAAATAATAATGCCACTACAATGCGCAGGCCTAAACTGTGCGTACGTAGTGAGCCAAAGACAAAAGAGCAGGCGACAATAACTAACGATAAGATAGATAAAGGCGATAACAACTTTTGCCAAAAGGCCAGCTCGTGCTCAAGTGAGCGGCTGTTTTGTCCGCGCATAAACTGACGGTGTGCGTAGAGCTGAGTGAGCGATAGATCCTCGGCATCGCGTGTTAGTAGGTAAACCGATTCGGGAGCAAAAGGTAGGCTCAGCGTATCCGACGCTGTTTGTGATTGACTACTATCAAAGCCTTGATTGATCGTAAGCTCAGTCATATTGTTCAGTTGCCACTCATAACGATACTGCTGACTCAAAGCACTAGCTGGTCCATCAATCGGAGTACGCCCCATATATTCTCCACCCTCAGCATGGACAGCAGTTTGTAGTCGACCGTCGTTATCCAAATGCCAGCGCTTAACCTCACCAATATTACCTTGGATATCAGCATAATCAATATACAAAATATCACTACCCGCCGGCTGGATGCTGTCATCAGCTGAGGTTTCAAAACGTGGCTGCACCGTCCAATAACCTTGTACAGAAGTGATCCGTGCGCGGCTGTCTTTATCATCGATCTCAGCGGCTAATTGATTACTATACGGCAGTACAAACTGATTGATAGCTAAAGCGATTAGCACAAAAATAAGCGCAGGCTGCAATACCCAACCGACGATACGATAGACGCTTACCCCTGAGGCGCGCATGACTACCAGCTCACTTTTATTGGCCAGCAGTCCCAAACCTACTACCGCCCCAAGCAGTGCCCCTGTCGGAATAAACTGCTCCAAAAAATAAGGTGAGCGATAGACAATATATTTTAGAGCCTCAGACAAGGTATAGCTGTCAGACAATGAATCAAGCTCATTTAAGTAAGAAAATAAAATTTGTAGCGTCCACAAGCCTAATACTGCACCAACAATAGCCAGTAACGCATTGATTTTGACATAACGACCCAGTACTGGCAGTGCAGTCGATTTATGACTTTTAAGACGTTTAATCGGAGAAAAGGCACTCATTATAATGGTCCCTGCTGCGGACTATCAGCGGCCGCTAGCACTTTATCTTTTGAGCGCACGCGCAGCCGATGTTGAATACGGCTACCCCAATTTAGGTACAGTGCTAGCGCCATAAATCCTAGTATTAGCCAAGCATAGGCCCATACCGTTACGCTACCTTTGCTAACCGCATTTTTGAGCGAGATGATACCTAATGCGCAGCTGACAAATAACAAGATAGAAGGAAACAGGCGTAGCCAGCGCCCTTGACGCGGACGCACTTGTGCCAGTGGTACCGCCAACATAGGCGCAATGATCATCAGCCAAGGCAGTGCAAAACGATAGCCAAGCTCTCCTTGTGCGGCTCGAATTGCGTCAATACTGCTCACTTGCGCGCTCCCTGTGGCAGCTTGCCACAAGGGTCCAACGGCTTGCGTCTCAATATTGTCCTCGGTCACCGTTTCTTGAGATGATTCTGTCAAGCTAATACGGTAACGATCAAAGCTTACTTGGTTGTATTTAAGACTACCTGCACCTACTTCATAACGCCGACCTTGAAATAAATCCAGCTGCGTCACGCCACTGTTACCTGTCTCTACCTGCTCAGCACGCTTAGCTAAAGTAATGGTATCAGTGCTAATAGGCGAACTACTAACTTGCGTAGCTATGGGATTATTAGGCAGATCTTCAGAAAAATCAGCAGGAATCTCAATCGATTCAGGGGTCGTACGATTTGCAGCTTTATCTTTTGGCTCAGTTTGAATCAGCACTACATCTTGTAACTGGGTTTTGTCGTCGCTAAGACTGCCGACATACAGATGATAATTGCCGCTACTGATAAACTCGTTAGGACGAATAAGATCAAAAGCACTGGTCAATGCTTGCTGCTGCCAAATAGTCTCCGATGAGCGCACACCCCAAGGTTTACCTACTATTGATAGCGCCGCCTCACCGACAAACAGCGCTAAAATCAGCGGCGTTATTAAGCGGGCAAGCTTACCTCGTGAGACACCGCTGGCATTAATGACCGCCATTTCTTGATCAATATATAGACGGCCAAACACTAGCATTAGAGCAATAAAAAAAGCTAGCGGCAGTATTAGCTCCAAAAAATAAGGTAGATTGTAGCCAATAATAGTAAACAGCAAACTGACATCCAAACGACCTTCTGCTGCAATACCAAAATAACGAATGAGGCGACCGCCAAGCATCATCACCACCAAAAACCCCAACACCAAAGCGGTAGTTGAGGCAACCTGACGGGTCATGTAACGGCGTAGTATCACAATAGGTACTCTTAACAAGGGGTTGGGGAGTAACAATCAAACACAGTACTGTTTTAAGTAAATATTTAAGTAGTTATAAACAGAGTGGAGCGTCTCATAAGCTATGACTGACAAACTTAAGTACTATAAGTAGCCGCTAATGCTAGCATGTTTTGGCAAAAAATAGCGGTAAAATGTGTTCGAAAACATTACCTAACCCTTACCAACTTACCCTTGTCTCTCCATTATCAGGGTAATTAAAATTTTGTTGCATTTTATTCATGTTAGTTTGTTGAGGGTTGGTATCATTGGGCGAATATCACCAGTATTACTTGGTAGAATCAAGAGTAGTTGTCATTCATCTCACAATATGCAAACTTATAGTAATTAGAAAATACCATACAACGGAGAATAAAATGTCTACACCCTTAACACTACTTGAATTAGCTGGCGGTAAATTTGACGCCCTTGATTGGTCAAACTGCGTCATGGTTTTTATTGATTTTCAAAATGAGTACGTCGATGGCGCTATGCCTTTAGGTGAGGCAGGCGCTAAAGCCACTGCTAATGCGCGCTTATTACTCGATAAGGCCCGGCAGGACAAGTTGCCCATCTTTCATATAGCTCATCACGGTGCCGAAAACGGCGGCGTTTTTGATCCATTATCTTCTAAAGTCGCTATCGTTGACGATCTAAAACCGATAGAAGGTGAGAAAACCATTACCAAAAAACACCCGAACGCCTTTCATGATACCCCGCTGCAAGAACTTATAAAAGACACTGGCAAACAGCAGGTGGTGTTTGTAGGTTTTATGAGTCATATGTGTATCAGCTCAAGCGTACGCGCCGCTTTTGATTTGGGTTTTCAAAACTTTGTTGTCCATGATGCTTGCGCTACTCGCGCTCTGCCCGATCAAAAAGGCGAAACAATAAGTGCAGATGTCATGCATAACACAGCAATGGCGGCCATTCATGACAGATTTTCTGCACTGCTGTCTACCGATGAGCTGCTCAAAGATTAGAGGTGGTTTGTACCGTTGAGTCACTTTAAAAGTATTACTGTTCGGTATAGCATAGACACAGCTTGTAAGTAAAATTAGTACCAGCAGTAGGTGGCTAAATACGTTAGTTTTATTTGAGATTAACCATAGATCGCTTGAGCTTTACGGTCCATATACTTAGATATAACGTCCACTATGTTACACTAAATCGCTAAATTATTATGATAATAAATACTTATAATTAGAGTACATTTATTGCTGATTTTTACCCAAAAAACGCTCACTTATACATCATACAAGGATAAAAAAATGAATATTAAACTAACCCAACAGCTACCAAAGACTCATACCCAAAAGATACTTAAAAAAGAAGCTAAAGATAAAGATGCGGCCTCTTTAGTGGTATTGATCGATGATGAGAAAAACATTATCGCAAAGTCAGCTTTAACCGATTATACCGACCGTATTGAACAGCTGATTGAAGTCTCGCATTTTAGTGGTAAAGCTGGTGAAACCGTTGCTGATTATGCTTTAGTAGGTGACAAAAAAACAGCCAAGCAAAACCCAGTACAACTATTATTAGTGGGTATCGGTAGCACTGATAAGCTTAACGAAACTACTTTGAAAAAAATTGCTAAGACTATCTATAACAGCACCCAAAAGCGCGTAGCTTCTATCACTGTGGCCTTGGGCGATGATTTAGAAGAGAACCAATTTAGCCAATTTGCGCTTAATTTATTAGCGGCAAGCTATCGATTTGACAAATACAAGTCTGAGCAAACGACTCCGGTATTAACGGATATTTATTTGCTTGCAGATAAGTCGCTCCAAGACATACTAGACTTTACACAATCAGTGTTTGCTGGTCAAAACTTAACCCGTGATGTAGCTAATGAGCCGGGCAATATCTGTTTCCCAGCCTATATGGCAGAACAAGCCCAAGAGCTGGAAAAAGCTTATCCTGATTTATTAAAAGTGACCGTACTTGGCGAAAAAGAGATGATGGCACTAGGTATGGAGTGCTTCTTAGCGGTGGCTAAAGGCTCTGCGCGCGAGGGCAAACTGGTCTTGATGGAGTATCAAGGTAAGTCAAAATTTGGTGCGAAAATCTCCTCTACGGCAGGTATGGTGAGCGGCGCTAAAGTCAGTGGCGGTCTAAAAGCGCTTACTGATAAGCTACCGACTCCTAAGTCTGCTAGCAACAAGTCATCTAGTAAAAAATCCGCTAAGCATGTCGACAACAAAACACAAAACACCAATGATGATGCGCCTATTGTACTCGTTGGTAAAGGCATTACCTTTGATTCGGGCGGAATCTCTATCAAGCCTGGCGCGGGTATGGATGAGATGAAGTTCGATATGGGTGGCGCGGCATCTGTTCTAGGTACGATCAAAGCGTTATGTGAAGCGCGTCTACCAATCAACGTCGTGGGCGCTTTAGCTTGTGCGGAAAACATGCCAGCAGGTGATGCTACTCGTCCGGGTGATATCGTCAAAGCGATGAATGGCAAGTCGGTTGAGATCTTGAATACTGACGCTGAAGGCCGCTTAGTATTAGCAGATACTTTATGCTACGTGCAGCGTTATCAGCCCAAAGCTATCATTGATGTGGCAACTTTGACCGGAGCTATCGTAGTAGCTTTAGGTCATGTACGCTCAGCGGTATTTAGTAATGATGAAGATGTGTTATTTGCTTTAGAAAATGCTAGTGAGCAGTCAGGGGATCTTATCTGGCACATGCCATTAGACGATGCCTATCAGTCGCTAATCGACTCTCCTATCGCTGATATCCAAAACATCGGTGGTAAAGGCGCAGGAGCAGTTACTGCCGCTTGTTTCTTATCGCGCTTCGTTGAAGAAGGCCAGCCGTGGGCGCATCTAGATATCGCTGGTACAGCATGGAGCTCAGATAAAGATAAATCAGCAACGGGTCGTCCGGTACCTTTATTTATGCAGTATCTCAAAAATCATGCAGATATGGCTTAGGTAGTCGTAAGCTACTGTGTAATTGAGATGCAAAATAACTAGTATGCAAAAACCAAACGTTAGCTTTTATGTATTAAGTGAGAGTAAAGCCCAAGATTTCTTGGGCTTTATTTGTCATTTAATCCAAACAGCACTTAATAAAAGCCATGAGTCACTGTTGATTCTTGTTGAAGATGAGAGCTTAATTAGTGAGCTTGATGATGCGCTATGGTCATATGCCGCTTCAGGGTTTATACCGCATCAACGTTTAATGCTCGATGCAAAGATTAGTGATTCCAATATTAATGACTCTAACGACGTTACCAATGCTCATGTTGCCAACGCTCATACAGTAACGAGTGCACTTTTGGCTCCTGTGTTGTTAGCCCCTTATCTGCCAGCAGAGTTTAACGGTATTGTTGTTAATATCACGGCGCGTCCCGTCAATAATTTTATTACTACCACTAGTAATACCCGTCTTACTCGCATTCTTGAGATCATTAGACCTGACACTGCCAGTGTGCAAGAGGGTCGTCAGAAATATAAGCATTACCAGCAATTAGGCTACAAGCTTACGCATTTTAAAGTCTAGTAGGCGGCTTATAAAACGCTTTATTCGCTTTATTGTAAACCACAAATTATCTTTTAATGCATGCTATAGCTATCTTATAGCGTATTTTTATTTAGCTGCTTTTAATATGGCAGTAGGTGAATAGCTTAAAAGATGCTACTATTCGGCGATTATTTACTGATGCTTTAATCATTTTTATTGACTTCTTTGAGGGGATAGTAATGCGTTCGCTGATAATGATGTATCAACGCATAGGGCTGGTACCACTAATTATTATAGGTTTAATCCTAGGAATTTTACTAGGTTGGCTAGCACCTAATATCGGTATAGCCCTAGGGTTGTTAGGTACGCTGTTTGTCGGTGCGCTAAAAGCCGTAGCGCCGGTACTGGTATTTGTACTAGTAATGGCTGCAATTAGCCAACATCGTAGCGGCAACGAAGTGTACGTCAAACCTGTAATCATCATGTATATGTTTGGCACTTTTTTGGCCGCCCTTACCGCTGTAGGAGCAAGCTTTTTGTTCCCTACTGAGCTGACTTTAATCAATGCTGATATCGAACAGATACCGCCTGCAAACCTGCAAGAAGTCTTGACCAATCTGCTCTTAAACTTGGTGGCTAATCCTGTCAATGCCGTTGCTAATGCCAATTATATCGGTATTCTAGCTTGGGCCATTATTATCGGTTTTGCTTTGCGTCAAGCGAGCGACACCGCTCGTACTGTGGTTAACGATTTTGCAGAAGCCATCTCTCAGGTCGTTAAGTGGGTTATTGCTTTAGCGCCTTTTGGTATCTTAGGACTGGTTGCCAATACTGTAGCTGAAACTGGCTTTACAGCTCTAGCAGGATACGCCCGTATCTTAATGATATTGGTAGGCTGTATGCTTTTTATCGCTTTAGTTGCAAACCCACTGATCGTACTTATCAAGACTGGCAAAAACCCATATCCGTTAGTGTTTACTTGTCTGCGCGAGTCGGGAATTACAGCATTCTTTACTCGTAGCTCAGCGGCCAACATTCCGGTTAATATGAATCTTGCTGAGAAATTGGGACTACATCGAGATACTTATTCAGTAACCATTCCGCTAGGGGCTACTATTAATATGGCGGGCGCGGCGATTACTATTAATGTGTTGACGCTTGCCGCGGCGCATACTTTGGGTATCGAAGTCAGCTTCGCCTCAGCACTACTCTTAAGTCTCGTCGCTACTATTAGCGCTTGCGGCGCCTCAGGTGTTGCTGGTGGCTCGCTACTACTTATTCCTCTTGCCGCCAGCTTATTTAGCATTCCAAACGACATTGCTATGCAAGTAGTCGCCATCGGCTTCATTATCGGCGTGATACAAGATTCTGCTGAAACCGCACTGAACTCATCGACAGACGTGCTATTTACCGCCGCCGCTGATCCCAAGTTTTCTCGTTAATAAATGGTTTGCCCGTTAATAATAGTTTACTCATTAACAACCAATAAATAAGTTTGTTTGTGACCAACAAAAAGGGCTTTGATAAGCCCTTTTTGTTGGATAAAAACTACTGGTTTTTTATGCTATCAGCATCTATTTCAATCATAGCTGTATCCGTTTCCCACTGGCGTTTGAACTGACGTAGCTGCTCAACCTCATCTAGCAGCTCCAGTATCAAACCAATAGCCGGTACGCTGGCGTCGAAATCACGGCTAAGACGTGAGGCACGGCGCACAGTGGTGAGCTGATAGCCAGTGAACTGCTTGGTTTCAGGCACATCATATTCGATAATATTCTCTTCTATCAAAGCCAGTATCCATTGGCGCTCTTGACCGCAAACGGACACTAATTCATCAAAGCTCATGATGATGTCGGTGAATTCATGGGATTGTTTCATAATTATTATCCTCAGTTGCTCTTTGTTTTATGATCGTCCGTGTTTGCTGTTCATTTTATCGTTATTATGAGCTTACTATTTACTATGGTGGCTACCTATATAGCTGCAAGTGATAGAAAGCTTAGTTAACGCCTTATACTAGTACCAGCAAAGGCTTGTTTTAACTGCTCATAAGCTTGGAATTCTTCATCGTTGCTAACTTCAGGATTAACGATATTTAAAGTTAAATATAAGTCGCCCGCTTGCTTGGCAGGAATACCTTTGCCCTTTAGACGTAGATTGCTACCAGATTTACTGTTTTTGGGAATAGTCACACCCAAAGTTCCCGCTGGCGTACTGACGTTAATTTTTTCACCTAAGGCGGCCTCCCATGGGGTGATATTTACCGTTTGATAAACGTTTGCCCCTTCTAGGCGAATATTATCAGCATGAGTAACCTTTACTTTTAAGAACAAATCACCGTTTTTGCCGCCACCAAAACCTGCTGCGCCTTGGCCAGATAAGCGAATTTGCTTACCGTCTGTGATACCTTTAGGGATCTTAATCTTCAAGGTTTTATTCTCATAATCGACGCTACCATTAGGCTGACGCACTGGCACATTTAATTTAATACTATAGTCGTCGCCGCTATAGACCGATGCCAAATCAACACTAATCTCCGCATGTTGATCTTGACCAGCGCTATCTTGCGCACCAAAACCGCCACCGAATTGATCAAAACCGCTACTTTGTCCCCCGGTTTGACCACGTGCGCCGCGTCCAAACGCTGAGAAAATATCATCAAAGCGGAAGCCGCCACCACCAAAAGCCTCGCCATCACCGAACTGATCTTTGATATCCTCCCAGCGAAAGCCACCACCGCTGCTCTGACCACCAAACCCTGCACCGCCGAAGCCACCTGCTTGACCAGCAAATGGATTATCGAGCATCGCATCATATTCGCTACGTTTGTCTTTATCTCTTAAGGTTTCATAAGCGTTATTGATCTCAGCGATCTTGTTATCAGAGTCCGGATCATCGCTGACATCGGGGTGATACTGGCGTACCAACTTGCGGTACTTTTTCTTGATGTCAGCATCTGAGGCGTCTTTTTTGACTCCAAGAATGTCGTAATAGTTTTTTTCTGCCATATTATTTTCCTTATATTTTTATACTTACTAATTCACTATATTCTTTATAACATAGCGCAATAAACATATATTTTGTGCTTTTAAAATCTAAATATCTTTAAAGTCTAAATAGTAACTACCTTTATCATAAAGGTTTATAGGGAAACTATATTTGGTTCTATAGTTACTTTTACAATGTTATTTTTATCTACCATTCTTACAAACAACTTAATAATACAGTATGCCATAAGCAAGGCGGCTGCAAGCTGACTGTAGCAAAATTCAAATACTCTTTTTGAACAAATTTATAACCAAAAAAAGGAGCAAACGATTTACTGTTTGCTCCTAAAAAGGTTAGATACTTTAGTGTAGATAATAAGATTTTTTTACTTACAGCTTAACTTGCAGTAAGTCTTGATAAGAGTTATAAGGAGGTATAAATCCTAGATGTTTCTAAGCTTACGTGGGCTTAAGTAATAGGGCTTTAGTAACTAAATTTTGTTCGCAGAAATAATAACTTTTATATTTCTTAAATGCAACAAAAATGTAATTTTTATTAAATTTTTATTTCTATAAAATTAATATTGTCATATTTTGTATTTAAAATCAAGAAGACAGATATATTAAATATGCAAGAATTGTGTCAATATTATTCGCTACCCCTTGTTAGTATGACGTTTGTTATAAATAATAGAATGGGTAGTTGCTTAACTTTATGATATGCAAGCCTTTTTTCTACAACCCTTTTTACTCTTTAGTAAGAATACAGTAATAATTTTACCGTAAAATAGCCATATTATTTATACTCATGGGGAGTATAGATCATATAGGCAAAAACATCTGTCTATTCTATAAATCGTAAAAAGGTAATGAATGTCTTATTTAATCAAGTCTTTAGTTATCACTTTATCACTACTATTAACGACTACGGTTTTCGCAGGTAACACCAGTTACTATGGAGATAAGTTCCATGGCAAGCGTACCGCTAGTGGTAGTATCTTCAATATGAATGCCATGACTGCAGCGCACAAAACGCTGCCATTTGGTACCGAAGTAGAAGTGACCAATAAGAAGACCAAGCAGAGTGTGATAGTAAAAATTACAGATAGAGGCCCTTTTACTCGGGGACGCATTCTGGATTTATCTAAAGCAGCTGCAGGTAAGATAAACTGTAAACTTTGTACGACTAGTATGAAGATACTCTCTTACGGTGATGGCAAATATCGTAGGCAGTAATATAATAAATAGCCCGTAACGTAATAAAAAAGGGAAGAGCTGGTGCTCTTCCCTTTTTGTATTTAATAATGATACTTAACGATAGTATTTAACAGTTTTTAGCCAAAATCTGCTTCCATCTCTTCTAAGGTTGTCATCGCCTGCAATAGCTTCTCTTCATTATCACTGTGCTGTTGTTGCAATGAGGTTTGTTCTTCAAGTAATTTGAGCAGATCAGCTTTGCGATGCTCTTCATAAAGATCAGTAGCGGCTAGTTTTTCTTCAAGTTTAGCCAATTTATCTTCAATAGCGGCTAGTGACTTTTCTGTATTCTCAATATCTCGGCGAATAGGAGCCGTCAGCTTACGCTGTTCGGCGGCCAATTTACGCTGCTCTTCTTTGCTAAGTGTGCTTTGCTGAGGTATCGCCTGTTTGGAGGTTGTTTGTGCAGAGTTAGTTGATTCATCCAGCTTTGCTACCTGAATATCTTTACTACTGTCTGAGTGATTATTTGTACTTTTGATCTTTGTTGGCTGTGGCACAAACTGCTTATTAGCCTTTTTATCTTTTTTTTGCTTACCACTGTTTTTATCAGCCGTGTTTTCTTGCTTGCGCTTATCGCTTAGCCACTTACCATAGTCGCTGATATCTCCATCAAACTCATCAATCCGGCCGTCATGTACCAAGTATAATTCATCACAGACGTTGGCAATTAATTCGCGGTCGTGTGACACCAGCACCACTGCGCCCTCAAAACCTTGCAACGCTAAAGTTAAGGCTTGACGCATCTGCAAGTCCAAATGGTTGGTGGGCTCATCGAGTACAAGGACATTCGGACGCTGCCAGACGATCAAGGCTAGGGTCAAACGCGCACGTTCGCCTCCTGAAAACAGCTCGCTTGGAGTGTCAATACGCTCACCCCGAAAATCAAAGCTACCCAAAAAGGAGCGCAATAACGCATCGGAGGTTTTACCAGCCAGACGGCGCAGCATTTGCATCGGCGTAGCAGCAGCATCTAGGGCATCCATTTGATGCTGATTAAAATAGCCAAGTTTAAGCGTATCTGAGACACGGTAGCTGCCCGATAAGATACCAAGCTCACCCACCAAAGCTTTGATCAAAGTTGACTTACCTGCGCCGTTCATACCTAGCAGGCCAAGACGCGTATCGGGCGTCACCTGTACACTGGCGTTATAAAGAAGCGGCGTCTCGCTATAACCGATGTCAGCATCTATCATCTCGATGAGTGGCGTGCTCATATTAGCAGGGGGATAAAACTGGAATGAAAAAGGATTATCAGCCATCATCGGTGACAAATCAGCCATGCGCTCAAGCTGTTTGATACGGCTCTGCGCTTGCTTTGCCTTACTGGCTTTGGCACGAAAACGACGAATAAAATCATCTAAATGGGCGCGGGTTTCCTGCTGCTTTTCGTAAGCTTGCTGCTGCTGCGCCATACGTTCATGACGGGTACGAATAAACTGCTGATAATTACCGGTATAAAGGGTGATTTTTTGTTGTTCTACGTGCAAGATGTGATCAACGGTAGCATCTAAAAACGCTTGGTCATGAGAGATGACAATAACGAGACCAGTAAATTGATTGATCCATGTTTCAAGCCACAATATCGCATCCAAATCCAAATGGTTGGTAGGCTCATCGAGTAGCATTAAGTCAGCGCGGCTCATCAAGGTTTTAGCAAGGTTTAAGCGCATGCGCCAGCCCCCAGAGAACCCCTCTACTGGCAATTCATGCTGATTAGTATTAAAACCAAGACCTGCCATAATTTGCGCCGCTTTGGTTGGCGTACGATAACCGTCGATCTCATCAAACTGCTGATGCAGCATTCCAATTTGCTCATCGCTCACCTGACTTAGATCACTTAGGGCTGCATTGATGGTGTACCACTGCTCATCACCGCTTAGTACATAATCAATAGCCGTTTGGCTGCTAGCGCCCACTTCTTGCGCCATGTGCGCGACATGCCAGCTATCAGGTATACTAATCTCGCCTTTATCAAGTGTGACCTCAGTGTCTCCAGCTCCCATATAAGTCAATAACAGCGCAAATAACGTAGATTTGCCCGTACCATTATTACCCGTTAAGCCAATCTTTTGGCCAGGATGGAGCTGGAAGCTGGCACCGCTAAACAACATACGACCGTCACGGCGCACGCTTACATCTTTAAATTCGATCATAGGTTTTCTTCATCTTAATAAAGGTTTTTTCGTCTTAATATCGGTATAAAGTATTAAAAAGCATACTCAGGGCATTTGGCGGCTATTATTTCAAACGCTTAGCCAATAGGCAAACGATTAAATGTTCTACCCCTCCTAAATAAGCAGTTCAAATTTATACATTTATTGTGGCAAGTAACCTTGAGTTC
This sequence comes from uncultured Psychrobacter sp., assembly GCA_947501045.1. Lineage (GTDB taxonomy): Bacteria > Pseudomonadota > Gammaproteobacteria > Pseudomonadales > Moraxellaceae > Psychrobacter. The sequence goes on along the minus strand of CANMUI010000001.1, from coordinate 9,849 downwards.
AATAACAAATCCTGCTATTGACAAACTAAAGCTAACCCCCATTATGATATACTGCTAGGAGACACAGGACGGCTTATATATGCTTCTCAATACTTAACTGTCGCCACTATTTTGCTATATATAACAGTCTCTATTGAATCAAAAACACTCGCTACTTTATTTGTAGTGTTGTTGATGAATACTGGCATAAGCAGGATAAGCCCCTATTTAGTTTTAGTAACTCAATTTTAGTAACTCAATTTTAGTAATTATGTTAGTAACTGAGGTAGATATGAACGAATCAACTAACCAATATGATCCAAGCTCAAGTCAACCTGTAGATCCCACTGTATTAAATTTAACGGACAGTGCTGCCCAAAAGGTACGCCGCTTGCGTGAAGAAGAAGGAGATACTAGCCTTATGCTTCGTGTTTATGTGACGGGTGGTGGCTGTTCAGGTTTCTCTTACGGCTTTAGATTTGACAGTGATTTGAACGAAGACGATGCCAATTTCGATAATGGCGATGTAAGCTTAGTTATTGATGCCTTAAGTTATCAATACTTGCAAGGCTCTACTGTCGACTATACTGAAGGTCTAGAAGGTGCCCGCTTTGTGGTACAAAACCCTAATGCTACTACCTCTTGTGGCTGCGGTTCATCGTTCTCTATTTAGACTGCATTTTAATTAAGCCAATTTTTAATTTTAAAGCTGTCGTGCGCTTTACTAAAGCGTAGCAGAAACAGTAGTAAAGCTTGAACTCAGTAAACACTTGTAAACTAAAAACTTAGTTTCATACCGATAAGCCGTCCAAAAATGCGGCTTATCTCCTTAATATTGTATTAAAGTGAGAAGATGTTTAAATAGATAAACAATCTAGCTTATAACACCAAATTATAATTACGCTAGCATTGGAATTGCTAAACTGTAGATAGATTACTTATCTCTAAGTAATATTTTAAAACATCTTTATTAAAGCTAAGTAACTCGCTAGACAATCTAGTTGGTAAAGCATTTATCTGCTCTTATCACCATCTATAAAGATTGATTATTGTTGGTTACTAAATATCAAATCACTTTTAGTTTTTCATCATTGAGGAATGACATTATGGCTAAGTTATCACTTGACGCATTAAATGAAATTGACGGTTTTATCGCAGCAGCACTTGTTGACAGCGAATCAGGGCTAGCACTTGCTACTGTAGGTACTGGTATTGATCTTGAGCTAGCTGCTGCAGGTAATACTGAGGTAATACGCTCTAAGCGCAAAGTAGCTGAAGCTTTGGGGCTTAACGAAAACATTGAAGATATTCTTATTACCTTAAATAAGCAGTATCATTTGCTACGTCCTTTAGTACGTAACGGTAATTTATTTTTGTACCTAGTGCTTGATCGTCAAAAATCAAACCTTGCTATGGCTCGCCATAATCTAAAAGGTTTTGAGACTGAGCTTGATTTTTCGTAGATTTATTTACAACATTCGTTCAGCTTTGTGTTAAACTATATTCATATTTTTGTATAAACATACAGCTAACTATAAGAGCATCTACTTGTGAACAGGTAGATGCTTTTTTATATAGCGTTTGCCGCCTACCCAAAGGTTACTGAATTTGTAATAGTGCTTGGTTTTTTTTGTTGCTATAAGCTAAACTGACTGGATTCTCTATACCAATTATCCTCCCAAGTCTAAACTCTCATGTCAGCTCACGAACACTAGTTGTGTGTTGATATAAAATAATGAATAACAATAGATGACATCTTATGAGTAACTTCGCCCAATTCAAAGTCCCAAGCTGGATGAGCAATCAACTTCTTACTGGTATGCTGCGTGGTATCGAAAAAGAAGGTTTGCGAATCAAATCTGATGGTTATTTAAGTCAATCTCCTCATCCTGTCCAGCTGGGCTCAAAACTTACGCACCCCTTTATTACTACGGACTATTCAGAAAATTTACTCGAGCTGGTCACTGACCCTAGAACCACTCCCAAAGATACGCTTTTAATCTTGCGTCAGCTACATGTACTTGTCTATCGGGCGCTGCCTGAAGATGAGCTGATGTGGCCACTATCCATGCCTTATATGCGCTCTGCTCTTGATGAAGATATTCCTCTAGCAGATTTTGGCAGCTCTAATACAGGCAAGCTTAAAACTTTGTATCGTAGTGGACTAGGTGTGCGCTATGGTCGCCGGATGCAGGCTATCGCAGGTTTGCACTATAATCTATCTTTTGGTGATGGTTTATTTGAAACATGGCAAGCTCAAATGCCCGAGGCACAAAACCTAACTCTAACCGCATTCAAAGATGACAAATATCTTGGTCTTATTCGTAATTTTAAGCGCTTAACCAGTTTGGTGCTTTATTTACTGGGCGCCAGTCCAAACGTGGCTGCTAGCTTTTTGGCAGGACGAGAACATGATCTGATTTTGCAAAACGACTCTACCTATTATAAGCCGACAGCGACCAGCTTACGAATGGGCAAACTTGGCTATACCAATAGTGTGCAAGAAAACCTTGATATCCGCTACAACAATCTACCTGAGTATATCGTAGGTCTGCGCCGCGCTATTCAAACACCGCACAAAAGCTTTCAAAAACTTGACCTAAATGATGCAGATGGTAATCCCATTCAGATCAATGATCATATTCTACAGATAGAAAACGAGTACTACAGTCCCATCCGCCCCAAACAAATTGCCGGTCGCGGTGAGACACCAACAGAAGCTTTAGAGCGCCGCGGTATCGCTTATGTTGAGTTTCGTGCTATTGATCTTGACCCCTATAGTGACATCGGTATTCGTTTATCTAGTGCCTGTTTCTTAGAGATCATGGCTTTATATTGTCTCCTCAATACCTCACCTGATCTACTACCAGAAGAAGAGGATGAGCTGGCTATTAATATCGAACGCGTGGTTAACGAAGGACGCCGTGATAATGTCCATATTATTAATGATGGCACGGAGATCCCATTAAAGGACTGGATGCTTAAGCATTTAAACAATATGCTTCCACTAGCGGCAATGCTGGACTCGCATTATGGTGGCAATGATTACCGTGCTGCTCTAGCACTGATGCAGGGTAAAGCAGGTCAGCCTGAATTGACTATCTCAGCTCAAGTCAATGCGGATAGTGAAAGATTGGGCGGTATGTGGCAATTAGGATCTACTCTAGCCCAGCAGCACCGTGATACTTTGTTGCAGCAAACTTTGAGTCCCAATACCCAAGCCAAATATGAAGTGTTGGCCGAAAAATCACTCTTGCAACAAGCAGAACTGGAAGAAATAGAGACTGAGGACTTTATGGACTTTATACAGCAGTACAGATAATATGCTTACTAAACTAACGGCTAAGCATCATTAACTAGCGACATTATTGCTCATTACTGTATTATATAGCCTTCATATTTATAAGAGTACGTCTTAAATGCAACGATTGACCACTTATCGCAGTTTACAAGTGTTATTAGTCATTATGAGTGTGATCGGTATGAGTTATGCGCTGTTGTTTTTGCAGCGCTATATGGGTTTATCGCCTTGTCCATTATGTGTCTTTCAGCGTATCGGGCTGATCACTATGGGCGGTTTTGCTCTTATCGCTGCACTTAGTAACCCCAAAACAACTCCATTCAAAATATTGCTATGGCTAGGTAGTTTGCTAGGTATTGGCTGGTCAACAGTGATAGCGGCGCGCCATGTATGGCTACAGCACCTGCCTGCCGATCAAGTACCCTCTTGTGGTCCAGGACTGGATTATTGGGTGGAGACGCTACCTATGAAGCAGGTATTTAGTGAGGTGCTCTCTGGTTCAGGGGAATGCGCAGTTATTGATTGGCAATTTATGGGGCTTAGTATTCCTGAACAGTCGCTAATCTTTTTTAGTGTATTATTATTGGTTCATGTCTTGATATTTTGGCGTATTGTGCGACCTGTCGTTGTTCGTTAAATAGCGCTGCTATTTTTTACATCCATAGTTAATTTATTTTACTACTTATTACCTTGTATCTCATTTAAACGCTTTATTAGCTAATGCTAGTAAAGCGTTTATTTTATTTAGTACTATTATTAATAACTTTTTTATATATTTTGAGTCTCAGCTACCTATACTTGTCTTCTCTATTATTACTCTTCTTTTATTGTCTGCTTTATTTGATCATTAAGTAAAAAATGTTGCAGATTAAAAGACGTCGCTGATGATCTAATTCCTGTAACTCATTCTACTTGTAACAAAATACCCACATATAGAATATTACGGTTTGCTATGTTGTCTACCTTCTGTAAACGATATATAACCGTTTATCTTGTTATCTCTCTTTGTAACTTATAAAACTCAGTTGAAAAACCTACAAACAATCTTTTTGCTATTGCTAAGAGGTATTTGGGATACGATAAGAGGCAGTTAAAAATAGTAAATCATAATGACGCTTTAACAACGTTGTAACATTTAATTAACGCTAGTATTAGTATAGATGCATACTATTGATCAGTTGTGCTCTATAAGACTACATAGTCAATCTCAAATAAAGTAGGTATATCTTCTGTCACATGCTACTGGTACAAATCCTATTTGAATGCTGGAGGTAGCCGACGAAAGCTACCCAGCCCATATTTCGAAAAAGCATTCTAACAGCATTATACGATACTGATTTTAGAATGGTTTGATTAAGTGGTTTAACTATAGATAATAGATACTTGTGATTAGTAGTTATCTGCTTATACTTTACTTGTTTACGTTGTCATTCGTACGACCCTTGTTTATTGTTGGTATGAAGATGAATTATTCTACATTTACTGTCTTTACTACGATTCTTTCCATCAGACATTTTGGACGTCTATTACTGTCGCTATTTTTTTGTACCATTTTGCTCAGTTGTGATGATCAATCAGCTACTGTCACCTACGATGACGCCTCAAATCAATCAACGCCCGTTCAACAAACAGATGATGCAGCTTATAGTAAAAACCCAGCTTCGACAGATAATATAGAAGATATAAATCAAGGTGAATCACTAATTGCCGCCGCTCAACCAAACGATCCCAATAATAGTATACGTACAAGACGTGCGCCTATGATTTCTGAGACGAGTACTGATGAGGCGCTACAAGCAACCTTGATCGGAGATTATGTAGGGATATTGCCTTGTAAGTTTTGTACGGACATATCAGTGACCCTAAATTTATTTTCTGATGGATCAGTGCTAAAAACCAGCATTTACCAAAATCCAGAGGAGCCTACGTTACCGCTTATTGAACCTGGTATTTATCGTCAGGACAATGCAGTGATTACTGTGGTTTATGATAATAAAAATATTGAAAGCTACAGTATTCAAAATAATCATTTGGTCATGATGAATAATGATGAAAGCTTAAACGCTGATTATACGTTGTCGCGTAAGTAAGCAGTATTAGCCGGTAATAATACAGTTTTGGCTTCAAAGTCCTTTGTAAATGTTTATAGAATAAAATACTTATCAAATGCAGCACCCTATTGGCGCCTACTTATTGGGCGTTTTTTATTGGTTATCTATCAAGGTTTACTCTACAATGAGAGCTGACAAGACTGGCAAATTTCTCATTATTGTATTTGCAGTATTTTAACTCCTTTGACTCTTTAGTTTAGCTCGGAACTTTTATGCATATTCATATTCTTGGTATTTGTGGCACCTTTATGGGTTCGCTTGCACTCTTAGCCCGTGAGCTTGGATTTACCGTTACTGGCTCAGATGCTAATATTTATCCGCCGATGTCCACGCAGCTTGAGCAAGCTGGTGTCACTATCGAGGAGGGTTATCTAATAGAGCATTTGCAACCAGCGCCTGATTTAGTCGTGGTGGGCAATGCGATGAAGCGTGGTATGGACGTCATCGAATACATGCTCGATCAAGGTTTGCGCTATACCTCAGGGCCACAATTTTTATCCGAGCAGGTACTGCAGTCGCGTCATGTTATCGCTGTTGCCGGCACACATGGCAAAACAACGACCACGACCATGCTGGCTTGGATACTGCATTATGCAGGTATTGATACCGGGTTTTTGATTGGTGGTGTGCCTTTGGTAAATACTCCAGATGAGCATCTACAGCAAGTCTTTGCTCATAGTAGTTATTTGGGAGCAAATCAAACAGACACTGCTGCAACCTCTTCTAAGGATGCCAATACAAGCTATTTTGTCATTGAAGCCGATGAGTATGATTCTGCGTTTTTTGATAAGCGCTCAAAGTTTGTACACTACCGTCCGCGTACCGCTATTCTAAATAATCTTGAATTTGATCATGCTGATATTTTTGCTGATTTGGGCGCCATTCAGACTCAGTTTCATCATATGGTACGTATGATTCCAAGTAGCGGTAAGATTATTATGCCAGCGGTCACCATTAGCTTAGAAGATACTCTAGCTAAAGGCGTTTGGACACCTGTATGGCGCACTGCTATAACCACTACCCAAAGATCAGCTGAGCAAAGTAATCAAGAGAACAGTAAGGATGAGCCCATCAATAGTGATTGGCATGCAAAGCTGATGAAAGCAGATGGCAGCCAGTTCCAAGTCTGTTTTAATGATGATCCAACGGCATCAGCTACGGTTGACTGGGCGATGAGCGGCATCCATAACGTCAATAATGCCTTGGTAGCAGTAGCCGCTGCTTATGACGTTGGTGTTGATACCGCCACAGCCTGTGCAGCATTATCTGCTTTTGCTGGTATTAAACGCCGAATGGAGCTCATTGGTGAAGTGGACGACATCTTAGTTTTTGATGATTTTGCTCATCATCCTACGGCCATTGCTACTACCCTAGATGGCGCCAAGAAAAAACTAGTAGGCAGGCGCCTTTGGGCTATCATTGAGCCGCGTAGCAATACGATGAAAATGGGCATTCATCAAGATAGTTTGGCTCAATCAGCATTACTTGCTGATCATACTATATGGTATGAACCTGCAGGTCTTAAATGGGGTCTAAAAGAGGCAATTGAGGACGCTGATATTGTTGAGATAAGTGGTAATTTAGAAAAAGAGACTGTCAATAAAGATCGAGATAAACAGCAAGTCCTAAGTAGTACTGATGATATTATCAATTATATTAGCGCTCATGCTGATAAAGGTGATGCCATCATTATTATGTCTAACGGCGGTTTTGAAGGCATTCATCAGCGCCTGATAACCGCACTAGACAGAACTTTTGTCTAAAAAATATATAATGTTACCTTGATATAATAACTTTTATTAAGCCTAGTAGATGAGCATAGCACGAGGGTGATTCGTACCTATAAAATTACTTTTGTAACCTTCCATTTACCTACTTTACTCATGTGACAGCAAATATGCCGTTTTTCTCACACAGCCCATACACTGGTAACATTTTGCCCTTACCTTTAATTTTTAATTGTGTTTACAATACTCTTAACAACATTATTAACCAATATTAGTTGCGTATTACCAACACAGTTTATGAGGAGAACAAAATGGGTTTTATTTGGATGATTATTGTAGGTTTAGTAGCAGGTTTGTTAGCTCGTGCTATTAAACCAGGTAATGATACTATGGGCTGGATTATGACCATCGTCTTAGGTATCGTTGGAGCGATGTTAGGCGGATTTATAGCTGGTTTGATTGGTATTGATGCAGATGGCGGCTTTACAGGTCTTATATTCTCAGTAATCGGCGCTATCATTCTCTTGTTCTTATACGAGATGATCATGAACAAACGCCGCGTATAAAGTACGTAGCTATTAAACCACTATTTAATATATTATCGAAAAAGACCTTATATGATATAAGGTCTTTTTTAATGTCTATTACTAAGGTGGATTGATAGGTTAACGTCTGCGTATGACTTGACAGACAATAACTGACATTGATAAATGTACCTTTTGCCCTCATTTACCTTATAATACCGCCTATTCTATTTACTATTATCGAGGTGCTCTATTATGGCATTGCTCCCTATCTTAAGCTATCCCGATCCGCGCCTGCGTACGATCGCCGCACCAGTAAAAGAGGTCGATGATGAAATCAAAACACTAATCGCTGATATGATTGAAACCATGTATGATGCTGACGGCATCGGTCTTGCTGCGACCCAAGTTGATCGTCATATTCAGCTCATTGTTATGGATTTATCCGAGAATAAAGACACACCAATGGTCTTTATTAACCCTAAAGTGACGCCTCTAGTAGAAGAAAAACAGCCTTATGAAGAAGGGTGTCTATCAGTACCTGAGGTCTATGACAAGGTTGAGAGGCCTAATAAAGTACGTATCGAAGCTCTAGACGAGAATGGAGATACTATTGACAAAGAAGTTGAAGGTCTGCTTGCAGTCTGTATCCAGCATGAAATGGATCATTTAAATGGTGTTATTTTCGTTGATTACTTATCACGCCTTAAGCAAACTCGCGCTCGTGATAAAGTTAAAAAAGTGCTCAAAATTCGTGAAAAGCAAGGTGATAAACCTGCTAATAAAGAGCTACAAGCTACTAACGCCTAGCTATTATTATTCATATTCCTATAAAACGATCACTTAGCTTATTTTTACTTACTTATTCTGCTTTAAGCTTTGCTTAGCATACTTACCTTAGAGGTTTACCTGCATGACTATGATCAAAATTGATCAATATTTTGAGCCTGCCGCTTGGCAAAAATTTACTAAAGTTGCCGAAGGTCGCGCGACGCCTTTTTTGATTGTTGATCTTAGTCGTATTAAGACCAAATATCATGAAATGGTGGCTCACTTTCCTAATGCAAAACTACATTACGCTATGAAAGCGAGTCCTGCCGTTGAAGTTATTAACTTGCTCGCAGAATTGGGCTCAAACTTTGATTGTGCCTCTATCTATGAGCTAGATCGGGTACTGGACTGCGGCGTTGATCCTTCGCGCATCTCTTACGGTAATACTATTAAAAAAGCTGAACACGTTAAGTACGCTTATGACAAGGGCGTGACTTTATATGCTACTGATTCAGAAGCAGATCTAAAAAACATTGCCAAGCACGCGCCCGGCTCCAATGTCTTCGTGCGTATTTTGGTGCAGGGTTCAGAAACCGCTGAATGGCCATTATCACGTAAATTTGGCTGTCATCCTAATATGGCAATTGACCTATTGGTACAAGCACGCGAATTGGGTTTGGTGCCTTATGGTATCTCGTTTCATGTGGGCAGCCAGCAAAAGGATGTGGCGGCATGGGATGATGCGCTCGCTAAAGTTAAATACATGTTTGACTGGATGCGTAACGAAGAAGACATTAAGCTGCAAATGATTAATTTAGGCGGCGGTTTTCCAACCAACTACATCAGTGAAGTCAATCCGCTGTCGGTCTACGCCTCCGAGATTAAGAGCTATCTGAGCGACGACTATAGTGATGAGGAGATGCCAGAGATTATTTTGGAGCCGGGGCGCTCATTGGTCGGTGGTTCTGGCGTACTAGTTAGTGATGTAGTACTGATATCGCGTAAATCAGATACTGATCTGACACGCTGGGTTTATACTGATGTAGGTCTGTTCCAAGGTTTGATCGAAACCTTGGGCGAAGCTATCAAATATCCAGTTTATACCCCCAAAATGGAAACCTCAACTAACGAGGGTACGGTAGTATTGGCAGGACCAACTTGTGACTCGACCGATATCATGTATGAGGAAGCTGGATATCAGTTGCCCCAAGAGCTTGAGATTGGTGACAAAATTTATTGGCTGACCACAGGCGCTTATACCAACTCCTATTCATCGGTTGAGTTTAATGGCTTTCCGCCGCTTGAAGTGGTTTATATTGACTAATCGATAATAAAGCTATGAGAAAAGCGCGATACTGATATTGAACTGCCCCCCATAAGTTGGACACAATTTATGGGGGTTATTTTATGCGTTACGATCTAGACTTTAAGATCAA